>OZ244952.1:2332500-3549073 GCA_965222085.1 Balneola sp. | reverse complement strand
GCTGTATCCCAGTTCTTTTGAGCTTCTTTTTTATCACCTTGTAAGTAATACAGGCTTCCTTTTAAAGCATAACCCTGGGCAGTTTCAAATAAGCTTAAAGACTCGTTGACTAATGTCAGAGCCCTATCAATATCTCTGTTATAAAAAGCAGTTTGTGCCTGGATAATCAATCTTAATGTCCGATCAATATTTTCATCGTATTCTTCCTGAAGTTGAATTATTTCATCTGATTGGCTGATTTCTGCTATTATACTTGTATCAGGTACTATTTCAATGGTGCGGTTGTCAAAGTCTTTTGGAACAAGTACTATGTTAAGTCCTTCGATGAAATCTCCTTCCGGTATAGATCTTACTTCGAAGTTAGGTAAACTATCACGTACTTTTGAATCTAAAATATCCAACTGGCTCTGATCAATATTTAGTTTATACTTTCCGGGAGGTATCTCAAAAGAATAAAAACTCCCATCTGAAAATGTCCTGATTTCTTTAAAAAAGTCGCCACCAACTGAAGTAATTAATACTTTAAGGCCGGCTATTCCGGATCTTCTTCCATTTTCAAAATATCGTTCAACTGTTCCTTCGACAACACCGGACATGTAAAATGGAATTTCCACTTTTTTGAATCGATTTGGATCGGTAATTAAACCAAAATTTTCGAACTCCGGTACCAGCATAGGATTTCTTATGGCTCCTTTATTCAATTCCATATTGTAGTAAAAGTAAGGCTGCATCTGCGTGAAATAATGGACTCCGTTTTTGGAAAAGTTCATTGCACCTGATCTTGTGACACGCAAAGCATTCTCATTTATCAGGTCGTCGTCTTCATCAAAAGTTCCGTTATTATTGTTATCCACGAAAAGTTTAACGGCAGTACCGGATCTACCAACTTGTTCTCTACTGGTAAATAAGAAATTATTATAATTCGTATCGTAACCTATAGAGCCTCTGAGGTTTTGGGTTAAGTTATAACTGTCTCGTATGGAACTAAAGTTAGAACTTGATCTTACCTTGTTAAAATCGATACTAAAGCTAAATCTGACAGAGTTAAAATGATTAAAGAAATTTCGGCCTACTGAAAATTGAAATCGTCCATTTTTGAAAATACTTCTTGAGATAAATAATTGTGCAGATTCGATTTCTTTTTGAATAGGCAGATAACGCATTTGAGCTCTCAAAAAAGTTCCTTTTAAGTAGGAAGGTATATTTCGACTACGTGAAAGTGTATATGTAACTGAGCTTTCAATGGCAGCTAAGCTGGTAGGTGAAAGAATATCGAACCGTCCAAAATATCTATCGATATAACCTATACGGACATTAAATTTATTAAAACGAGAATTTGCGTCGGCTCTGAATGTTGTAATATTGGAGGATTCACCAAAACGAGAAAATGCAGAAACTCTCAAATTAAAAGGGGTTGAGCCGAATGAAAAAGGGTAGAACAGTGTGCTGCTTACTCGTTTATCATCATTAGAAGGATTATAGATACTAAAACCGGAAGAGTAGTTTATAAAATCAACATTAAAACTTGCTGAATTAGGATACACAGCATTCAATGTTGATCGATAGAAAGCATCGGTCGCTCCTTCAAGAGTAAAAATATAATTCGTGGATATTCTGGAAGAAAGAGATGAAATAAAAGTTGGCAAAGTAGTATGAAATCCTTCATAATATTCAATACCAGCTTTAGCAGTAAGCCAATCAGTCAATCCATATGATCCCGATCCTTGTGCTGTTAGAACTCGGTTGGATGTGCCAATCAATGGATTATCTAGTTCACCGAGATTTACTATGTAATTAAACTCACCGGCCGGCTGAAAGTTAAAAGGAACCTGAATACGATTCGACCTTTCTATGATTTGTCCTGTAGGTCCATAGATTCTTAGATCAAGCTGAGTTGCACCATAAGTGAGTGGGGCTAAGAACCTGTATGCACCTGCTTGATCAGAAATTTGAAAATCTATTAGTGCATTATTCAGGTATAGTTCAACTTCTGATTGAGGAATTGTAGTGCCCTGAACCTCAAACTCATCAAACAGTCGTCTAGGCTCCACCGGTTCATTTGAAAAACGAACTCCGCTGTACGGGCTTTTATTTACGCCATCTGTAAGAGTTTGACCAATGGTTAATTTTGTAATTATATTTTGATCTCTAAAGTACCTTCTCCACCTCAGGTTATTAGTGGAAAAGTTTGAAAAATTTTCAGAAAAGCTACCAAATAACGAACCCTGAAGATCCCCTCCATAAAGCTGTAAACCAATATTGCTATTGTAGTTGTATATATTAATTTGATCGGATAAGTTTGCTGAAAGATTGTAGTCTACAAATCCACCATCCAAGAAGGGTTTCTTCCTTTTAAATTTAAGGGCGTAATTATTTTCAGAGAAACGGTTGTTGTCGGCAACTCTTCGCTTTTGGTTTCTTAATACTTTTTGTATTACAGGTAGTTCTTTCTGTGTGATCAAACTAAGTCTTAGATTCCCGAAGTCAATCATAAAATCCAATTGAAATATATCATAGAAAAATTCAGGCTTTAAATAAAAATCTATTTCTTTGATTAAAAAATCATCTGAAGAAATTTGATGAGTTTTGTCACCGAATCTGATAAAATTATCTTGGAGATTTATGGTATATGGAGTTTGTTCTGAAGAGAATTTTCCCGATATAATCAAACCATCCTGATTGTTTTCTATACCGAGGAGACTGAAGATTTCATTTACAGGTAGGTAAAAATTGTCCTCTTTATAATAAGAGATAACAACAGTATTTATTATTCCGCGATGCCTGAATTCAAGATATACTTCTGACTCATCAGAAGTATTCTGAGCGAAGGCTTCAGGTTGTGTTAGAAGTCCACAGAAGAGAAAGAAGCATATCTTTACAGTTATTTTGAACCAATCTCTCAAAAAAATTACTTTTATGTTTTATATACTTCTTCAAATTTATTGTATTTGAACGGTGGTACTAGAAACTGACGGGGACATTTGGACTAGATCTTGTTCAGATACGTCATTACGTTCTGATACAAATTCTACTTTAACCTGATAACTACCAGGCTCCATATCTTCAATGTTAAAGTTTTGCCCATGGGTGCCGTCAAAATAAAAGCTGGTAGATAATGATGAAGTTCTCATAATTTTCCCATCTTTAATTATGGACGTAGTAACCGTGCCCAAAAATGGTGAGTTTCCAGTGCGTTCAAAATCAGATAGTATCTGTATCGTATTTTCATCAATCATTCTTGTTCTGATTTGATTGATATTAATACCAGTATTTGTTTCTCCAACTTTATAAAATAACCCGGTAATTTGTTCAAATTTTACTCCAATTTGAGCGTTTACCGCGTCAGAGGCTCCAAGCTCTAATGGAGGGCTTTCCGGTGTTGAAGTAGTTCTTATACGAGCCCAATAAGTCTGTTCAGCCAAGTCTCGAGATGCGTTTATTCTTAAACGAACGATTTGACGACTACCACTTTGGAGTACAAAATTTTGAGGAAATGCCCTCACGTTTTCTGCTATGGAATAATTTTGTGCAATTTCTGAACTATCCCTCACAAAACTTTTGTCGCCAAATTCATTAGTGTCAAAATAGCCAAATAGAAAATCTACAGAGATCTCTTGTGGTTGTTGAGAATTATTGATGACCATAAATGTTCCAAATCTGGAATTGTCATCAAGAAACATGTTTGTAGGTGCAATTGTAACCTGAGACAGAACTGTTGCAGATAAAATCGCACATAGAAATAACCCGCCTGTTATAACCCTTATTATTTTCATGACTGCTTTTTAGTTGTAAATGATGCAGTAAAGTAAAGAATTAAAATCAAATATATTTTGGATAGTTTTAATAAAAAAAAAGTCCCGTTTTGAACGAGACTTTTAATTCGTTAAAAGACTAATCTATTACTGATAGTTAACAGTGAAAGTTAAGTCTCCAGAAGCACCTGCAGTACCACTGTCAGAAGTATAAGTTCCGGCAGCTTGACCTGAAAGTGCACCTAAATTACCACCGATATATACAAATAAAGCACCGCCAGCAGAAGTTTCAGTAGCTGCACCTGCTGTTGCTTTAGTAACATCACTTGAACTTGCAATTGCATCTGTACTATTAGCAGAAACATCAGGAGTGAAAGTCATTGAATTAGTTCCGTCACTAAGAGTAACTGTGGCTTGATCCCAGTCAATAACTAATTGAGTAGAGTTAGCAGCAGAAATGGAAAATTTTCCAAAAGTTGCAGCACCACCAACATCAGCAGTGTTAGTACCTTGAGGATCAAGTACTGGAGAACCAGTATCCTGAATGTTTCCAAAACTTACATCAGAAACGAAGGTAAGCGCAATGTCAGCAAGAATAACAGCAGATGTGTTAATATCTTGTGTTTCCTGTGCATTAGCTACAGGATTCGCAAAAGCAATAAGAGCTAAAGCCGTAACAATATATTTTAAATTTTTCATAGTTTTTTTAATTGTGTGAAGTAGAGTTGTATTCTTTATTCAAGCTAACGACTATCTGATTTGTTTCAAATTAGAGTGTTTTAATGAAGATTTTTTAATGTTTCTAAATAAAAATAAAGAGTGTGATTATTCATAAGTAACACTTACAACTACTTCTGCAGTGTATATTCCATTAGGTATGTTTCCTACATCAATACCTCCATACACATAAAGAAACATTTCCTGCCATACATCTCCGGAGTTGGAAAGATTTTCATCTCCATCATAGATTGATATTAATCCCTGATTATTAGTTAAAGGCACAGCATTGTTGATGTTATTTACCCCTGAATTATTATATGAGGCTTCTAGTTGTAAAGGGATACGCTCTGTGACTGCAGGATTAATATTAATGAGCTCTTGAGGAACCAACATGTTGATCTGTATATTTTGAGTATAATAAGCTCTTATTGAAAACACTCCCATTCTTACATCGCCAATCTGAACTTCTCTGTACCCCGAATTTGAAACCACATTTCCAAAATCGAGTGATTGTTCAACGGTAACATTTAATTCAGGTTCAATTTTAAGGCGTAGATTGATAAACTGGCTATTAGCTGGTATAAGGGTAAGTGTTACCCATATACTGCTTATTAGTATTATGATTGATGACTTAATCATAATTTATCGTTACGGAAATACTTGAAGAGTAACTGCCCGCATCAACGTTACCTATATTAATTGATCCGTATATATATAGGTATGCAGTTTCATTGAATATATTCGGATCATAACCTTCATAGACAGGTGTTGGGGGAGGGCCGGGAGGACCATTAGTTCTTTGTAATATCTGAAACTGAGCACTTGCTACATTAGATAAAACTGTGATGCTGACTGATTCATTAACATTGTTGTTACCCCGGTTAGCATAAGCAGCTTCTAAGGTAAAAGGGATTCTACAAGAGGGGTCTGTTTCACATCCGAGATCACCATTCAATAAAAGATAGTTATCAGCTGTAATATCTACTAACACATCAAGATATTTAACACCCTCGAGGGTCAATACTTTTGCATTAACTAAATCGATAGAAGCCGGGCCTTGATTTTGAATCAATGTGCCGAATTCTAATTCTTCAGAAGGATTAAATTCTGATAACGAAATGCTATAAGCACTGCTATACTGACCAAAGTCTATTTCCTGAGCAAAAACAGATGTTGAGCTACTTAAACTTGTAATTAATAAGACAATGCAACAAAGAACAGAATATTTACCACATACCGATGCTTTTTGAAAAGAAGCTATATTTTTTAAAATGCTATTCATTTAATTAATGTATACGGTCATTAAAATTACAATGCCAACATCATATGTAATCAATCTCTATGGTAAAGTCTCCTTCATAATTACCTGGAACTGCATTTGTAATATTAATTCTTCCACCAATCCAAAAGTAATACCGACCCTCAAGACTAAATTGAATAGATCTATTCTCTGTATCTAAAAGTTCTGATGTAGATTGGTTTTCAATAGAGTTACCCGAAATCTCATACATAAAAGTTAATGTTGATGTACCATCAACTTGGGTTAATACAATTTCGGGAAGATATGTTAATCTAAAAGCGGCTTCGGGATTACCGGTAGCAATCATAAAGCCAGCATTAATACTGTTGATGGGATTTACATATAATTCCTGTTGTCCTGGCTGTACATTTCCAAACGTCATAGACTGAACAGTAATTAAATCAATACTGGAAACTATATTTGCGCCTACTTTAATGTCTCCAGAAACCTGAATATTTTGTTCTTGAGCAAACAGGAAATGACTTGTACTAACTAAAATTATGAGCGATACGACTAATTTTTTCATGCTTAATAATTGCATATAAAATTAATAATTACCAGTTAATTCTTTTTAATAAGAACGTTCTAATGTTTAGAATAATTTCGTAAAGCATTCAAAAGTCGAAACTATTTTATAAGAGTAAATCGCTTAGTATAAATTTGAGCATCTGTTGAAAGACGATAGAAATAAATGCCACTTGCTAAGTGCACAGCTTTATAGTTTATAAGGTAACTGCCGGCTGCCATTCTTTTATTTATCAATGTAGAAATTTTTCTTCCAAGAATATCGTATACGACCAGACTAACTTCTGAATCCACATCTAAGCCAAACGGAATTGTAGTAGTTGGATTGAAAGGGTTTGGATAGTTTTGTGACAAGTATGATTTTTCAGGGATATTAAGTTCGATTTCTTCTGTAGTAATTTTCAGAGTGAATCGTGCATCATCGGCTTTTTTTCGGATAACTTTTTGTTTTGTATATGGATTAGCAACTTTGGCTTTGCTTTTGGTTGAGTGAAAGAATGTATATTCTTCCTGATTGATTAGATCTATTTCCTTATTAGTTTCATTGTCAATCAATGAGATCAACCACTCATCAGGGATATTATCAAAATTTATACCTCTGATTTTGAAATCACCTGAAATCGGAAGCCCTTCTTTATACCCGTTTATATTAACAGGAAGTAAATATCTGTTTGTAAACTCTAGTGGAAGATTATTTATGACCAACGGAGTTCCATCATCTAACAAACTAAAGATTTCTAAACGATTTGAAGTAAAAGGAAGTAGTTCAAATGCATCAAAATTATCTTTGGCTTCAGAAGCATTTTTAGTAAACATAAAGCTTACTTCTTTTTTTAATCCGTTCGAGGTAAGTTCCAATGTAAGTAAAGGGACTTCATCTGTTAGCTCTGTTCTTATTTCTTTTCTCAGAAATGCCCCACCTGTTGTTTTAGCATCAGTAGTAACTTTTAAAACAGGGCTTGAAGCATTTGCTTTAATCCAGAATCCTTGGAATGGAGCAATTAAACCACTGCCGATTGTTCCTGTAGTTCCATTCCAGGTTAGGTACTCTCCATTACCACCATTAGCCGCCGGATCCCAAACATAAATAGTGTTTCCGATATTCGTTTTCGTCCAGTTTGGAGAATCATCCCAATCAATGGTGGCACCAAAAGGGTTACCCACTAAATTCCAGCCAGTATCTGCGTTAGCGGTGTAAGTTACTCCAAAATCCACTTCACCAGCTGTTCCGTTAAATTCTTGTCCACTAACATCTAAAGTATCCGGAAGAGGGTTGTTATATCTGGCGTCAGCTGCAATATCACCAAAGAAAAATACAAAAATTCCTTGACCCTGAACTAACGGGTCAGTAGCATTTACTGGTGCTCTGTATCGTTGATTATCAGTACCTTCAAAACTTTCTAAGTAAGTTAGGACATTAGGCTGTAAGCTATCAAGAGCCGCATTACCGAGTGTTGAGCCTGTAAAACCTTGAGTTAATGTTCCGTCCAAAAAATCACCAAATGTAGAAGAAACAGGAGAGGAGAGAATACGCCATCCTCTTACACCTGATATTTTTCTTTGAAAACGTAAAGTTCCGGTTCCATATCTGATACCTTCAACGACTAGATTCTTTCCGCTTGGTATAAGCAATTCACCAGAAGTCATAATAAGACTGTCATTAATGGCGAGATTTTCTTCTACGGTTACACCATTAGCATTATCAATAACAAGATTGGTGTAAGCATGGGGGTTAGTAATATTTTGGGATGAAGTTCCATTCATAACAACCGTACCAACATTTATAGCACTTACATCCAGAATATCACCTCCAACAGTTATGCTATCTGCATTGGTTCCAAGTACGCTTCCACCTGATATGTTGCCTGTAATTGTGAAATTTATTCCCCCGGAAATAGATAATGAAGCACCGGTTTCCATAGAAACGGATGAGACACTAGCTCCGGTTACATCGACAACAGGTTGTTCGTTTCCTACTCCCGGTGTAACAGGTATAAAAACAACAGAAGATGGCCCCGGAACAGTGCCAACATTCCAATTGCCCGTGTCTTCCCAATCAGATGCTAAACTTGCAGAACCTAACTGGCTATCCCATATATGAGTAAAAGCAGCAAATTCCACTGTAGCATTGTCAGTAATTGACGCAGCATTAACTGTTCCGGTTATAGTAGCAGTCTCAGCTACCATAGTGGAAGTTAGAGTATCAGAATAGCTTCCGTCACTATTATCGATTATAGAGCCACTTGTACTTGCAAGAGTGCCTGTTGTTGTTGATAAGGTTATGGCATCTCCACCTGTAGTTATATTATTACCAAATTCGTCTTTTAAATTAACAGTGATGACAGATGTACTTGTTCCATCATTTAGAATAACAGTTGGTGAAGCGGTAATTAAAGATGTTGTTTCTGATGCTGCTCCTGCACTAACCAAAAAACTGTTACTTGTTCCAAATTCCGAGCCCGCCGAATTTGTAGCTGTAATTGTACACGAGCCTACATTGGAAATACTTACACTTGTAGAAGATAATACTCCGGAAGAGAAATTGGCAGAAGTTCCTTGTCCGGTATCCATGGTACAACTGGATGAAATAACTACAGTGCCATTGAAAGTGGTAACAGTGGTTGAAGTGCCATCAATAGCTGTGATTTTAATGTTAAAGGATTGACCGGCAGTTTTAGAACTGATATTTCCGGAAGGAACGCGCTCTATGAGAAAAGAGGTGAGTGTACCTGCGTTTACTATATCAAATGTAGAACTGGTATCTGCATTTAAACCTAAACTGGTAGCTACAAGTCTTTTTACACCAATTGCATCGATTGCAAGCGTATCAAATTCCGAGATACCGAGAGCATTGGTTTCTATTGGTGTTGATTGGTTTAGATTACCACTGCTTTCCGGTGAAAGTGAAATAGAAATATCTACTCCTGATTGCTCAATACTATTCCCAAATTGATCTACTAACTGGACCCGGACTGCAGGTGTAATAGAACTGTCTATATTAGTTGTTGACGGCTGCTGAACAAATATTAAACTATCGTTTGCTCCCGGAATCATATTTATGGTTCCGTAATTCGTTCCACCGCCTTGACCGGTAGTTCCTGTGTTGGTAATATTCCCTGTATTTGGGATAGTTCCTGTAGTTGGCCGTATTTCCAATCCGGTAAATTCAAGTTGCCCGGGATTTGTTGATGAAGCTACATCTACGGTAAAAGTTACAGCAGATGCAGTAACACTGGTAAATGAAGCATCTAATTCTGTAGACCCTCCAAATGCGGGAGATTCTGTAATACCAATGGTACCCCCAGTATTCCACTCGAAACCAGCTGGGGCAGTAAGTACAAATGTTCCACTTGAAGTATATTCTCCTATAAAACCCTCTTGTACAAATGGGCCTGTTAAAGAAGTATATGTTGTATTAGCATCATCAGCAGAAATGGCGGCTCCTCCTGTTGCAGGAGTTAACTTACGAATTGCCTGATCATATTTATCGGCGAGATAATCCTCTATGCTTTCCCTCTCGATTTGTGAAATGCTACGGCTGTAAAAAATAAATTCTGCGATTTCGCCATCCCAACTATTATTTCCGGAATCTTTTCCTCCTTTACCCAACAAGGCAGTAGTAGCAGTTGTAATTGTTCCTGAGGGGGGAGGGTCAGCGGCAGAACTGGGGTTATTCAAAATTCCATCCACATATAGATCGTAAGTTGTACCACTTTCCCATTGCAAACTGATTATTTGAGCGCCGGTAGTTTGGATGTCAGAAAAGCTTTCTAATTGATTGTCAGGATCGTTACCAAGAATACCAGTCTTTATCACATCGTTGAATGATCCTCCTCCATTTGCTCCTGATGCATCATATCTGATAGTTAAAATTTCATCAGCTCCGGAGGGAGAGTCCGCGATAAAAAGTCCTTTATCTGAATTTGTAACATCAGATTTATAAACTATAAACAGGCTGAATTCAGTGTTACTATTGATGTAATTTGTTTGACCATCACTATCCAGAAAATGATCACCATTTCCAGCAAAATTAACTGATGGCTTACTATTTAATGTCGCAGAACTTGCTACGAAAGTTGGAGCAGTTCCTGACCCTGATGTACCAGTATAATCATTCCCGTTTCCGCTTTGATCAGCCCAGGTTGTAACAGCAACTCCATTACCCTCTGAAATGCCTGCATCGGCTCTAAGCCAAACTTCGAGATCGGAAATGGTTTCCACCGGGCTTACATCAATGATTCGTTTTAGTGTATCACTTTTGAGTTCTCCGTCACTAACGATAAAGCTAACTACTCGTTCGGGACCTGACGCTATGGTTGCTGTATTTATATAGTCTACAGATCTTAGAGCTGCTTCATAATCGCTTAATAAATTATTCCCGGTAAGTTTGAGGATTCCGGTATTCGGGTTCCAGTTGCCTGTGATTCCGAATAGGGTAGAATAGATAAGAGAATCTTCGGCTGGTTTTAAGTTTTCTGTGATAATAACCAATGCGCTGTCAAGCCTGGTGTCGTCAGGATCCGAAACTACTATTGTATTTGTAATCTGAACTGCAGCATCAGGATAAGGAATATTTGATGATTCAATCGAGCTTAGAACAGGCTTCGAGTTTATGGTTGCTACTGTCACATCTCTGGATTGTGTGTTACTGTTATTATCACCATCGTTGATAACAAAAGAAATGGTACGGTCAAGATCTACCGGGTCTGAGCTGGTATTCTCATATGTAACACCCCTAAGCGCTGTTTGGTAATTCGCTTTGGTATCGCTTCCGGTCAGAGTTAATATCCCGCTTCCAGAAGCAAAGCTTCCCGAAATACTCCCGGTATCTGAAAAGTCGAGATAATCTTCACCAAGAAAATAGTTAGCGGTAATGGAAATAGTAGCACTTTCTATGTTTGTGTCATCTATGTCAGATACTGTAATTGCAGAAGTAATCGCTACAGTACCGTTACCTTCTGTGTATGCTAAATCTCCTCCTTCAATATTTGCAAGTACCGGTGTTGAAGCCGGATCCGAAATATTGATATCTCTGCTCACGGTGTTACTTACATCATCCCAGTCATAAATGTTAAATTCTACAGTTCGGGTATTTGTTGAAGGATTAAACTGAGTATTTCTGTAGTTGACAGCTCTTAGTGCTGCTTGATAGTTAGCTTTAGTATCACTTCCGGAAAGAAGTAGCACTCCCGTAGCTCCATCGTAAGTACCGGTAATATTTGCTGTATTTGCAAAAATAAGTGAATCTTGCCCGGAGATAAAGTTGGTGGTTATGGATACCTTGGCACTGTCCATATTGTTATGAGGATCGCTATCTGAAACTGTTATGGTGTTCGTAATTTGAGTATCAGGATCACCTTCTGTGAAATCAATATTCGTTCCTTCAATTCCTGCTAAAACAGGAGGGACGTTTCCCCATTTGTCATTAAAATAATTATATAAACTAGCTCTTTGCCCACCATTTAATGCAGTATTCCATGAGGCAAACTCTACGATTTGTCCGTTAAAATTACCGTTTTCATTTGCAAGAGTAACAGGATTTCTAGTATTGCCTACATTTCCTCCCGCAACAACATTTTCGCTTACTGAGGGCATGTCATCAGCGTCATCAAAAGATTCCAGAAATCCATTATTTACTTGTGCAGCCCATTCATTGGAATTATGATAGGCGATCAAAATATAGCTTTCGTTGGTTTGTACAGTTCCAAGATCTAGAACACGATGGCGAAGAGCATTTGAAGCTCCCCAATTGGCGTCCCCTCTGCTGTAAGCCTGAGCGTAAAGAGTGCCGTCTACAATCGTAAAATTGTAGCCCCGGGCTCCACTTGCTTGCTCATAAATGACTTGAAATCCTGAAACATCATTTCCTGCTCTGAAGGTAAAAGCAAATGACTTCTCAGTAAATAAACTGTTGTTTATTAAAGCATCTGCGGCTTCTTGTAATTCATCATCTGCTCCATCATATTGTACAGCTCCTCTTTCACCAAAACCAAGAGAATCAAAAATGGCAGCTGTACCTGTTTCAAAAGCAAAATTATTAGTACTGATATCATTCCATATAGATACCGATGAACCATTCAGAGGAGGGGAGCCTTCTGATGAATTCAGTGTTCCGTCTCCATCCAGATCTTGTGCATCCAAATGAAAAACGACATTTGAAATATCAGTTGTTAAATCTGTTAATGTGATAATAATATCAATATCTCTTACCGGTGTGTTGGTAGCCGAAGAACCATTATAACCGGTTATAGAAACCGTTCTTGTAAGTTGGCTTGGAGTTCCAGCGATGCTACTAAATGTTACGGCACGCAGAGCTGTTTGATAATTAGATAGAGAAGCTGTTCCTGATAGTAAAAGTTTTCCGTTTGAGGCAGTATATGTTCCCGTAATTCCTAATTGATCGGCAAAGCTAAGTTGATCGTCAGGGTTATCTAAATTACCAGATATTTGAATTACAGCACTATCTAATGTAGTAACAGTAGGGTGACTTCCAATTGTTAAAGCGGATGTAACAAATATTGCGGAACCACCGGCTGTATAAGTTGCAGCAGTTGATTCTATGTTCTCTAAACTAGGAAGGTCATCCAGTTCTGTAATAAATGTGGAAGGGTTTAGCTGATTCTTATATTCCGTTGCAATCCAATCGGCAGATCTGTCCACATCAGAAACTCTTACTTCATCAATAACTCCGTCAGCAGCATCTGCTGATCTGGAAATTTGTAGAGCATCACTATTTGTAGAAAAAGCGTTTGTATTAGTATCGCTGTTTATTTCAACTCCATTTTGGAAGATTGCTCTACCTGAAGTGCTCTGAACATAGGTAAAGTAATACCAAGTTGAAGTTGAAAGCGAAAAAGACGCATCAGCGGTAAGGTTTGATCCGCCTTCTTTTTTGAATTGCATTCTTGGTCCGCCCCTGAAGGTTGCCTCATAAGAAGTGTTAGTTCCTTTAGTAACCATATCCGGCGCATTTGTCGATTCCGGGTTGTACCAGAATGAAATTGTAATTTCACTGGTAATATCCAAGCTGTTATCGTCCGGAACAGAGATAAAGTCAGAATCTCCTCGTTCAAAATCACGGCCATCACCAATTCTTCCCGTAGTTGTGGGGATGCCTCCTGTTCCGTTTTCTGTGCCATCATTGGCATTAGAAGTTGCATCATTTTCCGTAGCACCACCGTCCATATGCATTACCAGCTGGTAATCTGAGTTCCAGGTATCGGAAGTACTTTGATCAGTGGAAATCCCTGAGTCACCGTAATAAATAAAGAATTGAGTGTCGTTTGTAGCACTTAAAGAAGGAAACCGAACCCAAGCTATCAGCTCACCGGTTCCTGAATTATATGATTCTAATTCAAAGTCTAATGCAGTAGCGCCATCAGCAGCTGAAAAGGCAATATCAAAACCATTTACATTTTCAACACCTGTTCCAGGATTGTGAATAAAATCTGAGTCGGTAAGACTTATAAGTACAGGAAAGTTTGTGAGGTCAGTAGTTCCGCTTACGCTGTCACTTTCTATATTGAATTTTTTTCGTTCTGAAAAAGAGCCTAGCTGGGCATAAACTAACTCATTTAGTCCAAAAAGGAGAGCTATAGTAAAAAAGAGATATTTGTTTAAATAGCGATTCATACCTACAAATGAGACATATAAGGTCTTGACACATTTGTAAATAATATACTACTAAAGGATTATGAGTGAGAGAGAATTAGGTAATTCTAACTATTTAATAAAGCGAAAGTGTTTACTTAATTAAAGTGAATTTTTCCACAAGTACTTTTGAATCAGTGATCAAACGATAAAAATATACCCCACTGGCAAGATGGTTTGCGTTGAAAGTTACATCATAGGTGCCTGCTGTAAGCCTTTTATTAACCAAAGTATGCACTTTTCTTCCAAGTATATCATATACAATAATACTAACATCAGCATCTTCGTCGATACCAAATGGAATAGTAGTTCTGGGATTAAATGGATTTGGATAGTTTTGAGCCAAAAATACTTCTTCAGGAACTTCGAGTTCAATTTGTTCTGTACTTATTTTTAAAGTGAACCGGGCACTTTCTGAAGTGCTTCTGCCTTTTGATTTCAACTTAAAACTTGGAGAAAATGGATCTGTTTTAGAGATTTTAGCTTTTGTTGAATGATTAAAAGTATAAGAACTTTGTTCCTTTATGTTGATTTCTTCCTGAGTGTCATTATCGATTAAGGTAATTATCCAATCATCAGGAATATTCCTAAGCCCACTCCAAACCAGTTCCATTTCACCTGAAACAGGAACGCCATCTCGATACGCCGCTACATGTAATGGAATCTTATACCTGGAGTTGAAGTCAAGCGGTAAGTTATTGATGGCTAGTTCGGTACCATCTTCCAGGAAAGTATGAAGCTCCAAATGTGTTAACGAAAAAGGAAGAAGGCGATAGCCGTCGCTGTTGTCTTTTGACTTTCTGGCGCTATTGGAAAACATAATATTTGTTTTCTTGTTCAATCCATCTGCTTTCAAAGAAAGCTCCAACTGAGGATCGTTTTGTCCTTCTGTAATTTCTTTGCGGAGAAAACTACCACCTGTTGTTTTAACTTCTTTATTTACTTTAAGAACAGGAGCTAAAGCGTTTGCTTTTACCCAAAATCCCTGAAAAGGAGAGATCAGACCTCCGCCAAGAGTTCCTGTTGTACCATTCCATGTCAAATATTCACCATTTCCACCATTTGCCGAAGGGTCCCAAACGTAGATTGTATTTTCAACGTTGGTTTTTGTCCAATTGGCGTTATCATCCCAATCGATTGTAGCGGCAAATGGGTTTCCGATCAGATTCCAACCGGTATCCGCGGCGGCTGTGTAAGTAATCCCAAAATCAACTTCGGTACCGTCGCCTTCCCATTCCTGACCTTCAACATCAAGTGTGTCAGGAAGTGGATCATTGTACCGGGAATCTGCAGCAATACTACCAAAGACAAACACAAAAACTCCTTGCCCTTGAGACACAGATTGCGTGGCATTAGAAGGAGCTCGGTATCTTTGGTTATCAGTACCAACTACAGTTTCCAGATATGTTAATACATTGGGTTGCAGACTATCCAGAGCCGCATTTCCTAAAGTTGAACCGGTATATCCCTGAGTTAAAGTTCCATCCAGGAAATCTCCATAAGTGGTGTTAACAGGAGATGAAATCATTCTCCAACCTCTTACTCCTGAAATTCTCCTTTGGAATCTTAAAGAACCACCGGGTCCATAGGTTTTAGAATTGGCAATCAAGTTTTTTCCGGTTGGTATAAACAAAGTACCATCTGTAAGGTTTAAATCTCCGGTCACAGTCAGGTTAGAGGAGAAATCAGCGCCAGCGGAGTTATCCAGTTCAAGATCTACAAAATCATTGGGGCTTGTTACGATCTGTTTAGAGGAACCGTTCAGAATCACATTTCCCAGAGTAATATCAAGTAGGTCCAGATTTCCACCCACAGTCAAGGAATCGGCATTACTACCAAGTATTTTACCCCCTCCGGATGCTTCACCGGTTACGACAAAGTTGACGCCTCCGGAAACAGTAACTGTAGCGCTGCTTTCAATCGATATTTGAGCAACAGTAGTATTGGTAACATCTACAACAGGTTGTTGATTACCTACAGATGGGTTTGCAGGGATAAGTACTTTATCAGTAGAAAGAGGCACACTTCCGGAAGACCAGTTTGCGGGATCATCCCAGTTTCTTGCATCTGCAACTGAACCCACCTGAGATCTCCAGATTTTATTGAAAGCTGCAAATTCGACCTGAGCATTATCAGAAATGGCGTTACCGTTTAAAGTTCCTGTAATGGTAGCAGTTCCTTCAACAATAGAAGAAGTAAGAGTTGCTGTATAAGTGCCGTCAGAGTTATCTGTTACACTTCCCAGAGAACCATCAGTTGCTGAAAGAGCGATAGTTGCACCTCCAACAGTTACATTATTTCCGGATGCATCCTGTGCTTGTACTGTTATAGTTGATGTAGAAAATCCATCATTAAAGATTACCGTTGGGCTTGCAGTTATTTGTGTAGTTGTTGCTGATGCTGCACCGGGAGTAACATTAAAACTATTACTTTCACCTGTTTCGGAGCCAGCTGAATTAGTAGCGGTGATGGTACATGAACCTACACTACTTATACTAACAGTGAGAGATGATAAAACCCCGGATGTGAATGCAGGAGAGGTTCCTTGTCCTGCATCTAGTGTACAGGAAGAAGAAATTTCAACTGTTCCTGAAAAGTCTGTAACCACGGCATCTGTTCCGTCAACTGCTGAAATTTTAATGTTAAAGCTTTGTCCCGCCAGTTTATTGGAAATATTTCCGGAGGGAACCCTTTCAATTTTAAACTCTGTAAGTTGCCCAAGTACAACTACATCAAATTCGTTACTAAGTTCTGAGGAAAGCCCTGCAGAAGTAGCGGTAAGAGTATATGAGCCGGTATCGTCTATGAGAAGATTGGTAAAATCAGCAATTCCAAGTGAATTTGTCCTGATAGTAGTTGTTGATCCCCCTGTAAAAACTCCTGAGCCACTAACTACATTCAACGCTACATCAATATCGACGCCACCTTCTTCCACGGAATTACCAAATTGATCAACAAGTTGTATCCTTACTGAAGGAGAAATAGGTGAATTTACAGTGGATGTTCCCGGTTGTTGTGAATAAGCCATTGCGATTTGAGTTCCGGCAACCATTGTCAATGTACCATAATTGGTTGTACCTCCGGAGCCTGTAGTTCCAATATTTCTGATATTCCCCTCATTAGGGAGAGTCCCAGTTGTTGGCCTAACTCTGAATCCATTGAAAGTGATTTCAGCAGGATTAGTTGAGGAAGCCGTAGTTACAGTAAACGTAATCTCAGATGAAGTTCTGCTTGTAAAAGAAATTGCCAGATTTGTACTTCCCCCGAAAGCTGGAGCTACTGATGCAGAGGGATTTGCACCGCCGGTATCCCATTCAAATCCTGTTGGTGCTTTAAATACAAAAGTACCACTCGAAGTGTATTCACCGATAAAGCTTTCCTGAACTCGTGGTCCTGTTAAAGTAGTGTAAGTTGTTGAAGCGTCGTCAGCGGATATTGCTTCTCCACCGGTAGCAGCAGTAAGGTTTCTTATAGGAATTCCGTATTTAACAGACAGGTAATCCTCAATATTCTGTTGCTCTGATAAACTAAGTTCTCTGGAAAAGAACAACATTTCAGCAATTAAGCCATCCCAACTATTGTTTTGGTCTTTACTACTTTGTCCAAGTATTGCAGTAGTTAAGTTGGTAAGTATACCTGTAGGAATATTACCTGAGGCGGAAGGGTTGTTCAGAACACCATCCACATACATATCGAATAATTCTTCAGATTGCCACTTTAAAGCGATTATCTGTCCTGATGTAGTTTGTGCATCAGAGAAACTCTGTAATATAAAATCAGAAGATTCACCTTCTCTTAATCCGGCGGTTATAATATTGGTACCACTTGTTCCGGTTGCGTCATATCTGATGGTGAAAAATTTATCATCTCCGCTTCCATCCGGTTGATAGGTTGTCCAAAAGCCTCTGTCAGTATTTGTAATATCGGATTCTATCACAAAGAATATGGTAAACTCATCCAAGCCATTCAAATACTGAGTTTCTGCATCGGCATCTTCTAAACGAACAACAGTTCCGCCGCCCGGAAATTCAATGGCGTTTTGTGAATTTATACTTCCTACGTTAGTACGTAATGTTGGAGCAGTTCCGGATGTTATAAAATGGTGATTATTCCCGCTTTGATCTTCCCATCGTCTTACATTTCCACCATTAGTGCTTGCACTACCACCCGATGTGGCATTGAATGTACCATCATCACCTTTTAACCAAACCGTAAGGTCATTAATGGTTGCGGGAACACTTACGGTCACATTTCTGGTAACACTATTACTGTTATCGTCTCCATCATTTGCTGTAATTGTAATAGTTCTCTGCTGATCGGACGGATTGGAAGAAGTATTAGCATAACGTACGGTTCTGAGGGCACTTTGAAAGTCCGCTTTTGTTGCGGGGCCTGTTAATGTCAGTGTTCCAGTACCTTCAGTCCAGGAATCTGTCACTCCGAAGATATCAGCGAAAACAAGAGTATCCTCAGAACTGTCATAATTTCCTGTTATTTGAACAGTAACAGACTCTATATTCGTATCATCCGAATCAGAAATAGTTATGTCATCTGAAACTTCGAGAGAATCTCCAGTTGTGTACAAGATAGCATCCTGCTCAATATCATCAAGAACAGGAGGGGTATTTACACTTGAAACTGAAATGTCTCTGGTTTGAGTGTTACTATCATCTAAGCCATCATTTACAGAAATGGTTACAGTGCGATCTAAACCGGTGACCGGGTCGGTGCTGACATTCTCAAAAGTAACTGCTCTGAGGGCTGCCTGATAGTTTGCAACTGTAGCTGTTCCGGAAAGTGTTAATGTACCGGTACCCGAATCAAAATTGGATGTTATTCCATTTGCGTTAACAAAATCAAGTACATCCTCTCCTAAAAAGTAATTGTTTGTGATTTGAATGGTTGCTTCTTCCAGATTTGTATCATCAGAATCGGAAATTGTAATAGTTGAGGTTAATGAAGTAGGACCGTCACCTTCTGTAAACGAAATTGTAGAGCCTTCAATGGCTGCTAAAACAGGAGTAGCATTGGAGGGTACTATATCAATCTCTCTAGATATTAGTCCGCTTGCATCTTCAAAATCAAATACCTGAAAAGAAATTTCTCTGGTAACTGTTGATGGATTTAATCCATTCGTATTTTCATAAGTTACAGAACGAAGCGCAGTTTGATAATTTGTAACAGAAGAAGAACCTGATAGGGTCAGGATTCCGGTGGTTGAATTCCAATTTCCTGTAATTCCTAACTGATTAGTGAAGGCAAGAACATCTTCAGAATTATTAAATCCTTCTGATATACTTACTTCCGCACTTTCCAAAACAGAGTTATCAGAATCTGAAACTACTAGAGATGATGTTATTGTTGTTGCAGGATCACCTTCTGAATAAGAAAGTGCTGAGCCTTCAATTGATGACAATAAAGGAGCTTTATTGAACCATTTATCGCTTAAGTAGGCATATAAGTTTGTGAAATCACCTGCTGATAAAGCATCATTCCATGAAATAAATTCACCAATGATACCATTGAAATTATTAGTTCCGGATGGATTATTTCCCGTTGTAGCGGGATCTCTGGTACCATCTTCTTCTCCAATAACCGCATCTCCACTGTGAGCTCTCTGAAAATCAACACTTGTTTGGGTTGTAATGCTACCGCCATTAATATTTGCTGACCATGTTTTATCAACCAATGCTCCGGCTGTAGCATCGTGGCTGGCAATAATTATATAGTTTGTATTTACAGAAACTGATCCCAGATTAATGGATTTATATTGGTTGCCTGATCCCCACTCACTATTATTCCAAACAAAAGCGTAAGCAGTACCATCTTTAATGCTTATTTGATAGCCTCTGGTTCCACCACCTTGTTCATAAATTATCTGTAATCCTGCGGTGCTAGACCCTGTCCTGAAAACAACTGCATATGATTTTTCAGTATATGTCCCTGTATTATTTATTGTGTTATCAGGCACATCAAACTTATCATCTGTACCATCAAAAAGTAATCCGCCTCTTTCTCCAAAATAATCAGAATCAAAGGTGGGTTCATCACTTGCCGGGCTCGTTGTACCTGAAAGATCTGCAGAACTTCCTCCGGCGTTGTCAGATCTGTCTCCCCAGGTAGAAACACCGGTGCCATCACCGGGTTGATCGTTGGTGAGGAGATCTCCGTCCACATCAAAAGCATCAAAATGAAAAACCGTATTCGAAAAATCAGTAGAAGGATCAGATATTGAATCCGGTATTTCAATATCACGGGTAAGGGTTGAACTGTTATCGCTTCCATCGCTGACCGTGAAGCTGAGTGTCCGAACGGACATATCAGGTGTAGGATTTGAATTCAGATAAGTGACACTCCGGATAGCATTTTCATAATTTGTTTTAGTAGCTGAACCTGAAAGGGTTAACGTACCCGAAATGTCATTCCATGAAGATGTAATTCCATTCTGAGATAGAAATATCAGAGTATCCTCAGAGCTGAGATAATTTCCTGTTATCTGAAGAGTGGCACTTTCCATATTGGTGTCATCAATATCAGAAATATCGATGGTATTACTAACTTGTTTTGCTGAGCTGCCTGAGAAAAAGATCAATGAAGAAGATTCAAGATTTGAGAGAACAGGATCGTTGTTAACTTTTACAACATTAATATTTCTCGTTAGCGTATTACTATCGTCCGTTCCATCATTTACGGTGATGCTGATAGTTCTGGTATTTTCTGAGGGAGAAGTATCAGCATTTCTGTAAGTGATACTCCGAATCGCTGTTTCATAATTAGCGCTAGTAGTTGTTCCGGTAAGGGTCAGAACTCCTGTACCCGAAGCGTAACTACCTGTAATACCCAGTTGATCTGTGAAAAGTAGTTCGTCTTCAGTTAGGGCAAAGTTGTTAGAAATAGATATTTCAGCACTTTCGAGGTTAACATCATCACCATCGGAGACATCAATTGTGGATGTAATGTTCTTGGGGGAGTCACCGGAATTAAAAGTAATGGTTGAACCTTCTATGGTTTGCAGAACAGGTTCCGCATTCAATTGAGAAACAAAAAACAGTGGAGAGTTTTGGTTGTTGTATTCCGTGGCAATCCAATCAGCACTGCGGGTTGTATTGGAAATTCGAACTTCATCCATACTTCCTTCAAAATCGAAAGCAGTAGTCGAGATGTAAAGCGGGTCATTGTTAGTGTTGAAAGATACACCGGAACCATCGGAGGCATCCAATGACCCATTAACGTATATATTTCTTCCGGAAGCAGATCTGGTAAATGTCAGATAGCTCCAGGTTCCGTTACTGATTTGATTATTGGATGATCCGTTTAAAGCATTATTATTAATCTGAAATCTCAAATTTCCATTGTTGGTAATCCAGATTGAATAACCATCGGTATAAGTTCCTTTTGTAATAAGGTCGGGCCCATCATTGAGATTTGAAATATTTATCCAAAATGAGATTGTAATATTTCCGGTAATATCCAAAGGAGAAGAACCGGGATCCGGAACCTGAATTAAGTCTCCTTCATTCTGTCCATAATTTCTAGCTCTTCCGATTTTTCCTGCAGCATCTGAAGTTCCTGAATCAGTAGCGTCTGTTCCTTCTCCGGCTGCATCATTAGTGTTGTTATTCATATGCAACACCATTTTGTAGTTCGAATCCCAAACATTAGGAGAAGATGGATCAGAGACAATACCGGAATTTCCGTAGTACATGTAGAACTCTGTATTGGAAGTTGCTGAAAGTGTGGGGAACCTTACCCAAATCTCAATTTGACCAGTTGTAGGGTCATATGTCTCAATCTGATGGGAAAGAATAGAAGTACCATTGGCTGAAGTAAAAAGTATATCGTATCCATTTACATTCTGAACCAATCCTCCATTTCCTGTTGACCTAAGATCAGGAAGGGCAAAGCTCATCAATACAGGGAAGTTGCTTAAGTCTGATGAACCGCTTACCTGAGCACTATTTACCTGTCCTTTTAACCTGTTGGTATAGCCGGATATTTGTGATAAAGCAATTTCCGAGAAAATCACAATCAGTGCCACTGCAGATAAAACTCGAAGTATGTTTCTCTTGTATGAATTCAAAAAAATGTAGCTCTTTTGCAAATGAAGTTGATTAAATATACCAATTATTAGTACTTAATTGGTTTCATTAAACAATTCTAACTACTGAATTTAAAGAGGGGAATTTATTTGAGTAGGGTCATTCTTTTAATCTGTATGCCCTGAGAAGTTATCAACCGGTATAAGTACACTCCACTTGATTGTCTGCTTGCATCCCACTCATAAATGTGTTGGCCGGCAGGTAACTCTTCAGATACTAAGGTGGCAATTTTTCGGCCTAGAATATCAAATACTTCCAGTACTGCATCACTTTGTACAGGTAGTGTGAACTTGATTTTGGTTAAAGGATTAAATGGGTTTGGATAATTTTGACTGAGCATAAATTCATCGGGGAGACCACTAGCATCAGTACCGGGATCAATTATTAAATAGAATCTGTTTTTTGAAGAAGCCTTAACAGTAATTTTGGGCTTACTTCCTAAAACGTTGTTTGGAGCTGCCTTTCTGCGCTCTCCGGTGTGATTGAATAAATAAGTACGTTCAGTAAGTATATCAATCTCTGTATTTGATTTAGTATCTACAAGATAAACCGACCAGCCAACTGGAATATTTTTAAAGTCTTTGAATACAAAATGAAGAGGTTTGTCAGCCGAATATCCTTTTTCATAAGCATCTATCGACAATGGAATTTTAATTGGAATGCCAAAATCTCTGGGAAGGTTATTAATAGAAAACCGGTTGTTATTCTCTGAAACCGAAGCTAAATCCAGATATGAAGATATTCCTGGGGGGGGGACTAACCGGTAGGCATCTTTGGTGTCTTTGTTAAGCTTTGCTGATTTTGAAAACATAAAGTGAGTGGAGATTCTGTTTACATCATCTGAAAGTTCAATTGAGAATTTTGGTTCGGGGTTGTTGTTTCCCGAAACTATTTTGCCTACAAAATCACCATTCGTAGTTTTTGCATCTTCCTCGATAGTTAATGTTGGGCTAACATCATTTGCTTTGACCCAAAATCCCTGAAAAGGAGAAATCAATCCGTCTCCTAAATCTCCGGTTATTCCGTTCCAGGTTTTATACTGACTCGTAGTATAATCCCAGATGTAAATGGTGTTATCAATATTTGTTTTCGTCCAGTTTCCTGAGTCATCCCAGTCAATAGTGGATGTATAAGGGTTTCCAACCAGATTCCAGCCGGAATCGGCAGCAACGGTATATGTAACGCCGAAATCTACTGCACCTGAAGGTTCCTGGCCCTCAACGGTGAGATCTACAGGAAGAGGATTATTATAACGGGAGTCAGAGGCGATATTTCCGAATATATAAGTATATAAACCGCGTCCATTCTGAGTGGAAGCAGATGCGTTTGAAGGAGCTCTCCATCGTTGATTATCGGTTCCTGGATAAGACTCAACATAATAAAGCACGTTGGGTTGAAGACTGTCAATAGGAGCATTTCCTAAAGAAGATCCAGAATAACCTTGTGTAGTAATAGCATCAAATAGATCAGCATAATCGGAAGAAAGCGGAGAAGAGAGCAATCTCCAACCATTTGAACCCGAAATAGTTCGCTTCATCCTAAGTTTACCAGAGCCGATAGATTTAGTATTGGCAATTAAATTATTTCCGGATTCAATAATCAGGACGCCGGAGGTCAAACTTAAAGTGCCGTTTACTTCAACATTATTATCGAGTGTTACACCCGAAGAATTATTAATGGTAAGATTATTTACAGAGGTAGGAAGACCTGTTCCCACAATCTGGGCAACAGATCCGTTATATGTATAAGATCCCGAAGTTGAAAAAGTACGTGAATTGGTTTGAATATTCCCTGTAGAACCTGATGATGAAATACCGGCCGGAGAGCCAATTTGAAGAGTCCCTGAAGTGACTTCAAAAGTTCCTGTTCCCGTTATGGATTTTGATCCTGTGGTTAAAATCCCTCCGCTTCCAACTCTTAATGTAGAACTGACATTCACCTGAACAGAAGCTTGATTGACTATAGAAGTTGAGCTTGCAATAGTAACCACATCCCCATCTCCAACAATTATAGTCGCGTTGTTTGTATTTCCGGGATTTGAAGTTGCAGCTGATCCGCTATGACTGGTTCGAGACCAGGTACTATTCGTGGCCCAGTTTCCGGACTGTCTTGAATAAAAAATAACAGCGCCAACTTTAGTGAATCGTTTTTTATGGTTATCAGAAATTTCACCACCATCTTCACTTTCTAAATTATTCATGGTGATTTCGTATTCTACATCTTCAGTTATGGAAGAAGTAGTTAATGTTACTTCACGGCTATTACCACCGGTATTTAGAACAGCATTACTAATAGAAACAGAAGCAGAATTACTAACCCTGCGAATGCTGTAATTTCCTGTATTTTCAGAAATAGCTTCATCCATTGCTTTATTGAACGTAATAACTACCGAAGTAACAGAAGGAGCAGTTGCTGAAACTGCAAAAGGATTTGGACTACTAACAGCTTCTTCATCACCTTCAATTTCTCCTTGTACATCGATTTGATCATCACCCTCTATATCAACACCACCACCATCTTGAACCACCAAATTGTTTTCTATAACTATTGTATTTCCGGAACCTCCGTCAGTATTCAAAACCGCACCTGAATCAACCACTACGTTATAAAAAGTTACATCTCCATTAGAACTAACAGTTTGAGTGGAATCACCGCTGAAAGTAACCGTACTTGAATCTGCATTGAAATTACTTCCATTTTGGACGGTGAAGTCACCTTCAAGAGTTATATTCGCATTTCCGGCATTTACAGTTCCTCCTGAGGTAAAAGAAGCGTCCCCGCCTACATTCAGATTTCCATCATTAAGATCAAAACTCCCGCCACTACTCAGATTGGCGTTACCAGTAATGTTTATAGTTCCATTGTCGATAGAAAGGTTTCCATTACTGGTAAAATCTGCATTTCCGGTTACTGTTACGGTAGCATCTTCAACGTTAAAGTAACCGCCACTTTTTACCTCAATATTGTTATTGACAAAAACAGTTCCATTTCCAAGATTTGCTATTCCACTGTTTCCTACGAATGTCTCGCCATTAAAATTTATAGTTCCGGAATCAAGATTTAAAACCCCACCGCTACGCACATCTACTTCACCATTAAAAGTAGTGGTTCCATCATTTCCATTATAAGTACCATTGATGGTAGAGTTTCCATTTATTATCACATTCCCATCTTCCGCATTAAAGGTATCGCTGTTTGACACATCAAAATCTCCGAAAACAGTAAAATCTCCGTTTCCAAGATTGAATGTACCGATTATTTCAGCATCAACATCCTCCAAAGCCGTTCCAACTGTGAAACTACCATTAGTTATATTTACTACCGATTGAGCTGAATTCAGATTCAAATTATTCTGACCACTTTGAGTTGCTGTCATTTCCAGATGACCGTTTACAATATTGAGTACTCCGGCGCCATTAAGGGTGAAATCGTCGGCAATGGTTAGCGTTGCATTGTTGCGAATAGTTAATTTGTCTCCAGGATTGGAATAATATTGATTTATGGTAACTGAGCGAACAGTAACATTAGAAGTGATTACCGGATAAGGAGTGGTATTTCCTCTCATTGAAACTGTTTGACCTGAAGTAGGAACTCCGGAAGGGTTCCAGTTACCGGCAACATGCCATGAAGAATCAACAGCTCCGGTCCATACCTTGTCTTGAGCTTTGCTCTGTTTAGCAGAGAAAAAAGCAAAAACGACTAAAAGCAGATATGTAACTTTAACTTTCATGCATCAATAAATATACTGAAAGAACTAACCATTAAATACATTAACCGTCTGTATGAGAATTATTTAATCAAATTTGATAAGGATTAATCAACTCTAATATTAGTTTATAATTAACTGTAGAAAGAGTAGTTTTTTAGCCAAACTTCAATTCTATTTGTACCTTAAGTGACAAGTAAAACTATCGACATCAGATCTACATTATGAAAGGCATTATCTTAGCAGGCGGTACAGGATCCCGACTTTATCCTTTAACCAAAGTGACGAATAAACATTTATTACCGGTTGGTGAAAAACCAATGATTTATCACCCCATTGAAAAACTTACTGAGGTCGGTATTGAAGAGATCTTAATTGTTACCGGTACAGAGCATATGGGAGATGTTGTAAACCTGTTAGGATCCGGTAAAGATTTTAATTGTCGTTTTACTTATAAAGTTCAGGACGAAGCGGGCGGTATTGCACAGGCTTTGGGGCTTGCAGAGAATTTTGCGGGAAATGATCCGGTAATTGTAATACTGGGAGATAACATTTTTGAAAACTCTCTCGAAACTGCTGTTAAGAACTATGACGGTTCCGGAGCTCAAATTCTTATTCAGGAAGTTGAAGATCCTGAGCGCTATGGCGTAGCAGAACTTAGGGGAGATAAAGTAATTTCTATTGATGAAAAACCGCAAGATCCAAAATCCAATTTCGCGGTAACAGGTATTTATTTTTATGATGCTAATGTCTTTGAGTGTATTAAAACCCTTAAACCATCAGGCAGAGGAGAGTTAGAAATTACTGATGTAAATAATTTTTATATAAAACAGGGACAAATGAAAAGTTCGGTATTGGAAGGTTGGTGGACTGATGCCGGAACTCCTGATTCTTATAAACATGCAAACAAATTGGTTCAGGGTTAATTTATGAAGCTTTTGATCACCGGAGCCGGCGGTCAGCTGGGACAGGAATGGGTTGATTTTTGTAAAGAACATAGTGTTAATTTCAATAGCTTTTCTTCAAATGAACTGGATATTACTGATGAAGATGTAGTTGCTAAAGTAATTGCTGATGCAGCTCCGGATGTACTGATAAATTGTGCTGCTTATACTAAAGTAGATGAAGCTGAAGACAACAAACAAGTTGCGTTAACTATCAATTCGGAATCCGTAAAAAAGCTCGCCAATATTTGTAATAGAAATAATGTAAAATTGGTTCATTATTCTACGGATTATGTGTTTGCAGGTAATAAATCAGATAAAGAAAACAGCCCTGAAGGATATAAAGAAGAGGACTCTACCGATCCTGTAAATACATATGGACATTCTAAATTGAAAGGGGAAGAAGCGATCAAAGACTCCGGATGTGAATTTCTGGTATTACGTGTTTCCTGGCTATGTGGGCAGTACGGGTATAATTTTGTTAAAACGATGCTGAAGTTGGGGGGTGAGAGAGATGAATTAAATGTAGTAAATGATCAGTTCGGTAGTCCTACTTTTGCGGATCAGGTTGTGGAACAAACCTTTGAATTGCTTCAACAAAACAAATCCGGGACTTACCATTTAAGCTCTGATGGAATTACAACATGGTATCATTTTTCTAAGGAGATATTCGAACAGAAGGGAATAAATGTAAAGGTTAATCCCGTTAGTTCGGCAGACTTTCCCACAAAAGCCAAAAGACCATTTTTTTCCAAGTTAAGTACTCAAAAAATTAGTAATGTTGACGGCGTTCTGATCTTGGATTGGAAAGCAGGTTTACAAAGATTGTTAAAACAGTTATAAGGATGAAAATCTCAGAAAGCAGAATAAAAGGAGTGTTCGTTTTTGAACCCAATGTTTTTGAAGATGACAGAGGGTACTTTTTTGAATCATTCAGAAAATCTCATTTAGAACAAATAGGATTTGATTTAGAATTTGTACAGGATAACGTATCGAAGTCTTATGAAGGAACAATAAGAGGTTTGCACTATCAGATCGAAAGTCCACAGGATAAATTGATTACCTGCTTAAAAGGCGAAGTTTTAGATGTAGCTGTTGATATCCGAAAGGGATCACCCACATTCGGAAATTATGTTGCATATAAGTTATCTGAAAAAAACCATCGCTCACTACTGGTTCCGAAAGGTTTTGCCCATGGTTTTTCGGTATTGAGTGAGGAGGCTATCATTTCTTATAAATGTTCAGATTATTATAACAAAGAAGGAGAGAGGGGAATACGTTGGGATGACCCACTCATTAGAATCAACTGGGATGTAAGTAAGCCTGTTCTTTCCGAAAAGGACAGAAAGCTCCCACTATTTTCATCACTTAAAGAAGAGGATACATTTTGAAGAAGATCATAGTAACCGGAGGTGCCGGTTTTATTGGTTCAAATTTGATACTGAAATTATTCAAGGATCATCCTGACTGGACTATCATGAATATTGATAAACTGACCTACGCTTCAGATACAGGTTACCTAAAACCTCTTAGGGATTCTGAGCGATATTACTTCAAAAAAATAGATCTTGTTGATCGTGATGAGGTTAAGGACATCGTAAAAACTTTTCAGCCAGACGGAGTTTTTCATCTGGCAGCAGAGTCACACGTAGATAATTCCATTTCAGGACCCGAGCCGTTTATTTTATCCAATGTGGTCGGGACGTTCAATATTTTGGAAGAATGCAGACAGCTTTGGCAGGAAGATGAAGAAAGCTGGAAAAATAATCGCTTTGTACACGTTTCCACAGATGAGGTTTACGGTGAACTGGAAGACGATGGTTTTTTTACAGAGCAAACTCCTTATGCCCCGAATTCTCCATATAGTGCATCAAAGGCGAGCAGTGATATGATTGTAAGAGCATATTTTCATACTTATGGGATGAATGTGGTTACAACCAATTGTTCTAACAACTACGGACCGCATCAACATGATGAAAAACTGATCCCAACTGTAATCCGAAATGCGATTAATCACAATCCGATACCAGTGTATGGTAAAGGCGAAAATGTTCGTGATTGGTTGAATGTTATCGATCATTGTTCGGCGCTGGAAACTGCGTTCCTGAAAGGAAAAGCCGGTGAGGTATATAACATCGGTGGAAACAACGAGTGGAAAAATATTGAACTGGTTCACAAACTTTGTGATTTATTG
Organism: Balneola sp.; assembly: GCA_965222085.1. Taxonomy (GTDB): domain Bacteria; phylum Bacteroidota; class Rhodothermia; order Balneolales; family Balneolaceae; genus Balneola. The sequence continues at coordinate 3,520,183 of OZ244952.1, read as the reverse complement.
AATGAAGAAGTTGGCAACGGTCCGAATGGTGATTACAAGAATCTCATCAGTTTTGTAACCGATCGTTTAGGTCATGATTTCCGGTATGCTATTGATGCCTCAAAAATTAAAAATGAACTGGGTTGGGAGCCATCTACTGATTTCGGTGGAATGCTGAGAGACACAGTTTTGTGGTACATAAAGAAGTACAAATAACAATCAACAATGATTCAAATATCAATTAAGAATGCAGATTAGTTTTATCTAACTCTACATTCTTAATTATTAATTTTTAATTCATAATTAGTGAGCGATGAGCGAACGTAAGTATTGGTTAATGAAATCTGAACCTGATGCATACAGCATAGATGATCTGGAAAGGGATCAGGTTGAGCCTTGGGATGGAATTCGAAACTATGCAGCCCGAAATTACATGCGGGATGAAATGAAGATAGGAGACAAGGTTTTGTTTTATCATTCTCGTATTTCTCCCCCTGAAATTGTAGGAACGATGGAAGTAGCCAGTGAACCGTACCCAGACCCCACACAATTCGATCCTGACTCAAAATATTTCGATCCCAAAAGCAGTGAAGAAGATCCCACCTGGATATTAGTGGATGTAAAATTCATTCATAAATTTGATAACCCTGTGGATCGTGAAGCAATGAAAAAAGAATCGGCTCTCGATGATATGGAACTGTTCAGGTTGTCTCGATTATCCATCACTCCGGTTAGGGAAGCAGAATGGAATAAAATTATGGAAATGGCAGGGGCTGAGGAGTAAACACATCTATCATCCATAAACTAGATTCTCCAATTAGTGAAGTAAGTTTATGGTTGATAGTTGGATGGTATAGATTTTATTGACCTATAGTCATATCGTTTTTTATAACCATTGGAATAATGATACCTCCCGGTAAATTTGGGTTGTCTTTGATTTGAACATCTCCGGAAATTTCTTGTTCGATTCTTCCTTCAACTATCCAGTTAGATTCAGGGTCCAGCTTATAGCTGCTCTTCATCTTTCCGGTTAAATTATACCTTGTTGGCATTCCATTTACTTCAACATACCCATCTTTATTTTCAGTAGAAATTTGAGAGTTTCCTTCAATGAAAATAGCATCAGAATTTACATCAATTAAAGTAAAAGTGTTATTCATAAAGCCAGACATCCCTGATTCAAGTTTAACGGAGTTTTCCCAGTTCTCGCCAACCTTCACCTTTTTTTTAGGAAAAATAGCCGTAATCATTTCAATATTTCCCTTAAATGCTTTTTCTCCGTACGCTTGTCGAAGCTGAGCAAGTATCTGCTGCTTTTGAGGTTCCGTAAGTTGGGGAAAGGATTCGAACATACCTTCAAAGATATTATCTAAGTTTTCAATTTTTGAAATTGTTCCATCTCTTGACATCTCTATAGTAAATTCCTTACCAATTATAGTTTTCATCAGAGTTGAAAAAATATCGTCACCGTCACTTTTTGAAGAAGATACCATTTCCCCCATAGGAGAATTCATTTTCATGATGAGACTTGAATAAGATGCACTTATTGAATAACTCTCGCCAAGATTTTCATTAACCTGAAAGTCCATACCACCGGTAACTTCCATCTTGATTACTTGTTCCATACCATCGATTGTTTGAGTTATGGTAGTATTAGAAGTATAGATTTGTGAGTACGTTTCACCCGTTTTCAGGCTTAAGCCCAAATCAGCTTTTTTTAAATTGGCTGAGAAAATTAGAATAATTGCTGCTAAGATGTAATTCATAAGTTATTGATGTTTATAACGTTTATTATATGAGTAGTAGATGGATACAAAGCGCTAACTTTCGGTTAAGAAAAAAGACTGACATGAATCAAAAGCCATGATTTCACCACTGTTTCGGCTATTTTGTTATATACGTGATTTTATTATATCCATTGTCGTTTCCTTTTTTCTCTGAACCATAATATTAGCCCAAGAAGAATTACCAACAAAATCATACTTGGTTCGCTCATTCTTTGGGTATCTTCGCCAAGGTCTAAAGAATTGTTGCCCGATAAAACTTGTTCTTGTTTCTTTTTCAGCATTGCTTTTTGTGCTTCATTCTCTACCACTAAGTATGATGTTACAGGAGTCATTACTTTTGAGATGAAACTATGCTTTACCAAATTCAGCCATTCTCTGTCTGAGTTTTCAGGATGGAGAATTTGTGAATTCCATTGAGCTTGCATCATCAACGCGGATTCCCATTCCTTTTCTTTAATTTCTAGTTCGTTTACTTCAAATTCGTCCTTCATTAAAATGATGCTTGGCTCATTGTTATTCGGCAAATAGGTAACTGTATTGTCGGAGGTTTTGTATTCCAAAACTGCTTCACAAAACATACATTCTCGTGTTATTTCTGGCAGTTCCATTGCCGGGTTTCTAACTAAAGAATGTTCTCTTAAATTTCCTTTTTGATCAAGGTTATAAAACAAGTTGTTTTCAGGAAATGTAAACTTTAAGTCTGCAAAATCTTTGTCTAAAACAGCATTTTGAATACTGTCAGTTACGACCACAATTACAGGATAAGTTTTCGATTTATCTTGGTAAGCATTGAACAAGGTTTTTCTTATTGCTCTATCCAAGTAAAAGCCTCCTTCAAAAGTTAGATTCTTATAATTTCCTTTCCAATCATTATCTATCGTTGAGGAAGTCACATAGCTGTTTACAAAACTGATTTTTGCGTTTTCCGAAAGAGTTTGATTGGCTTCAATAGCTCGTTCAATTCTTTGGGTAAAATCAGCTGAATTACTTTTTTTAGAAGCGTCAACCAAAAAATGAAAGTAAGGTTTACGTTTAACAGTACTCAGTTTTTGTTTGTTTTGGGATGAAACATAAACAATGTTTTCGGTTTCAATATTCTCATAAATGGTTTCTTCTTTATTCCCTAAATCAACTATGTTATCGTCAATATTGAGTCTTACAGGCTCTTTATGTAAGAACTCTATTCCGGTTGTTCTTACTTCGTTTTTTGCAAACGGAAAAACCCTGAAGGCAACTTTATTTCCTGTTAAATAGTATAGAATTCCCGGATCACGGTTTCTATTTCGGATTTGTGAGAATATCCACATTGCTGATTTTTTCTCCGCTAAAATACCCGGCTCTTTAACGTCTCCAACATATAGATAATAATCACTGATCCAACAGCCTTCAGGTAAATCAATCGTTGTCGAATATTCTGATAACCAAGCATTTTCGCTTTTATTAGTTATTTCCAGGTCAACCCAACTTTTCCATGCATTTTGAGTTGTGTCGTACGTGCTGTTTGTGGAAATATTGCTTATTTGAACGTTGTCGTTTCGAAAATTTTCAGGTCTTAACTCAAAGGATGTTTTATCAAAAAATATTTTTTCAATGGTGTTAATTTTAGAATCAGACAAAGTGAGATTGTCCATTACCAACCAATTGAAATACGATGACAAATAGGGGGAGCCATTGCCAAACATTCCACCTCTGCTGTCTTTATGACCTTTTATAACATTGAGCGTTTTTTGGAGCGAAACTTTATCAATATCATATTGCTTTGAGTAGTCAGCACTGTATAAATAGGATAGTGTTTCATTTAAAACGCTTTTGTCTTTCAGATACGTCGCAGTGATAAATGAAGGAATTACCAAAAAGCCCATTATCGAAATTCCGATGATGAGCTTTTTGGAAAACAGCTCTTTCAGGTGATCAAAATCCTTTGAAAGTTCGTTGATGTGAATCACGAAAAGAACAAGAGGTGTCAGCATTAAGAACCCTGTTCCAATTGCAATAATTGCAACTACTGATAAAGGCAAAAAGGGGAGAAACACTAAAAAGAAATAGAATGTGTAAGCAAATGTTATGCTTCTTCCAATGAATACAATCAGACGGTATGATTTGTTTTTAAAGTTGGGTAAGCAAACCATCATCCCGTTTACAATGGCAAGTATATAAAACCAAGTGTTATCAAAATCTCCAAAAATTCCTGATTCGTCGGATCCTAAATCAGTAAATAAATGTCCGTTGTTTGCTGCTAATCCAACTAAGGGAAGAATTATTGCAATCGGAATTTTCCATACCAGTTGGTATTTCTGCCAAGCTTCTGTTTTTTTAGTAGCGAGAATAAATACTCCCCTAATTAAGAAGAAGAGGAAAACTAAAGTGCCGGTAATAACCAAAATAACCATTGTGTGAACGCTGAACTCATGGTCAAATGGCTGCCATAAAGGAAGGATGATCTGAATAAATAAGTAACCGGCAATCGGGATACTAATTGCTATTAGAAAATTAATCCAGGCTTTGTATTCTTTGTTTTCAGCAGTAAAATGAGAAACTAAAACGAATAATGAATAGGCTAGTGTAGGCATCAGGAATGTTCCAACGTATAAAAAGATGTTACCCGAAACCATCCATTGAGGTATTGAAAAAGGAATGAGTTTATCTGAATGGTAGCTATATAGATAAATGAAAGGGATGTAGCAAAGCAGGGCTACCAACCCAAACCATAGAGAAACATTTTTTTTCTTTATACTCAAATAAACTGCATATGCTAGATTCAGTAAACCAAGAACTCCCAACCAAATACCAAAAAACTTCCAGAGTTGGATGCTACTTTCTTCCAGTAAAGTTTTAATAATATTGAATTGCCCAATGAATATGATAAACAGCACTATCAGCGGCAGCGTGTTTATAACAAATAGCCATTTCGGGTTAAGCAAATTTCGCATTGTATCGTCTGTGGATTAAGAATTTCTCAATTAAAACGTAAGCCAAAATCAGGAATGTCAGATTTGTAATTATGCCAATAGCTTCGTGTACAATATGTTGTTGATTCAGAAAAATGTTCTTTGTCTGAGTCTGCACAACGATTGAAGCAAAAATTCGTGATGCATTTACAAATATTGTCAGTAGATAAGTTCCAATTAAAGCAGTTGGGATAGTCAGGATTTTGCTTAAAGTCTTTTCAACGTGTTTTACTGTCAAATAAGTAAATAGTAGAAAGCATAAAACCCAAAAGTTGAAACCCGAGCAAGATTTGTCAATAACGATGTTTAGATATTCGTGATAATACCCACTAACCGGGAGATAAATGGAATGTGAGCCTGTCAAAAGTCCAACAATTTTGTCTGTCGGTTTGAGAAGAAAGATCAAGTCGTTATTGTCAGAAAGCGTATATCCAAATTTCAACAAGACGAAAAGTACCGCTGCTATAAAATAATAAATTATGTCCTTGTTGGTCTGCACTGTGTTTTTGATGTGGAGAATGGTCTCGGCTATGAGTAGTTGCGTGAGTTAGCACTTAATTTAGCAAGTACTCACCAAACTGAAAATTCCGCAGGAATTTCCAAAGTAGGCGAGAACAAGCAATTACTTATAGCCATTGTTGAGCTTAGTTTTTTTTATTTTCCCATACAGAATAATCCATAATTTTCCATTCCCCATTTTGTTTTAAAAACTTTCCGTTACAACCTGCTCCTTCTATTTTATAAGACAGTGTAAATTCTGTTGTGTCTTTCTCTATTTTTATTTTGTCGATTATCACAAAGTCTTTAATTCCTTCGCTTTCTAATTCCGTCTTTGATAAAATTCTAACTTTTTGTCCGAACTTATTTAAATTAAATCTTTTTTCAATCGTTGCTGTTTCCAAAACCTTTACTGGTAGTCTTTCTTTCAATTCGGGATGATAAATCCATTGAAGTTTGGGTAAGTCTAGTATTTTTTGAACAAGTAATTCGGTTTGGTTTGATTCCGATTTTATTAATTCCGTTTGAGTGAGTTTGTTTTCAGATTCAGAGTTTTTTTCCGTTTCTATTTTTCCTGAATTCTTGAAAGAAATCAGAAGTAAAATTGTCAATATTATTCCTATTATTCTTTTCAATTCGTGAGTTTTTTAAATTATGCACGTTGAAGATGAATTCGCTCCGCTCTTCATCTTCAACGTTTTCGGGCTTGGCGAAGGTGGCGATTTTCACCACAAATGTTGGTACGGAGAACCAATGTTTGATTAACCACAGACGTTTCTGTCGAGCACTGAACCGCCACTTTTGCCAAAACCGTGTTATAGGCAGCTTTTTTTACCAAAACATCCAACCTTTCTTTTTTATTAATTCTTTTACTTTCAGTTTTTTCGAAGGCTTTGGATTATCTTTTTCATACTCAAATTGATTTTGTGCACACTCTTTCATTTTGTCAATAGTTCCATTGAAATAGTATCCTGAACCAACATTCACAGGGTAATTAATGTCAACTTTGATTTTGCCTAGAACTTCATATTCGGTTTTGTCTGATTTTAACCCAATAGCATAACACCAACCAATTTCAATTTCATTTTTCCAGTTCGCAAATGATTTTGTCAGTATTTCAGAATTTTCAAAATCTTTCAATAGTGGTTTTGCTTTACCATTTATCTTGGTTAAAGCAATTAAATTAAGTCCTAGTTCTGTGTCTTTTATGGCTTCTAAAACAATTGCTCCACCATAATTTCCATTTTCAAGTTTAAAAGTCAAGCAGTCTCCTTTTTCAAAAACTGGTTGTCGAATTTTTTTCTTTTTTCTTGACTTTGCTTTTGGTCTTTCTGTTTGTAAGTCAGCAAGAAATTTGTCAAGAACAACCTTACGCTTTTTAATGTCCTTTTCGTCAGCGTCAAGTTGGCGCCATACTTCGAGGTCTGCACCTGTTTCAACAACCTTTTTTACTCTGTCGAAAATGTCTTTTTCGAGTTGTTTACATTCCCATTGTGCTTTTGCCAACGCAAACCAAAAGTTATTACAGTCGTCTTTATCGTTAATGGTTTCTTGATTATCAGCGATTAACTTCTTTGAAATTTCTGTAACGTCAAGTCCGCCATTATACAGGTCGAAAAACGTTCCATAAATGTCAACATAAGTGTCGTTTGATGATATTGCTGTTCCCCAAGCTCCCATATTTTCTATGTAGTGTATGTGTTTTAGAGTTGCCTATAACGGTCTCGGCTATGAGTAGTTGCGCGGATTGGCACTTAACTTTGCAAGTATACACCAAGCTGAAAATCCGCGAGGATTTTCAGAAGTAGGCGAGAACAAGCAATTACTTATAGCCATTGTTGGCGTTAGTTATTTTTCCGTTCGCTATTTCAACTACATCTCCCTCAACAAATACCTTTTCAAAGGTATCGTTATTCCCTTTAACAATTATTCTTAGCTCACTTTTTCGGTTTAGAAATTCTCCTTGCCATATTCTGATTTCTTCATTGAATTCGGCAAGTTTATTTTTCACAAGATATGCTCCAACAGGTCCCGCTGAACTTCCAGTAGCAATGTCCTCAACAAGTCCAGCGTTGTCCCAAGTCCTACCTCTCCTTTTTTCAATATCAAGCACATAAAAGAATTTGGCTCCAATTTTTGATAACTTTTTTTCTAAATCAGAGACAGTAACCTTGACTTTGCTAAGCGAATTTGATTTCACGGGAATAATTAAATATGGTAAGCCAGTACTAACTATTTCCAGTTTAAGTCCTTTGTATTTGTCTTCATCCGCTAAGTTTAGAGCCGAAAGAAATTCTGATTCTCGAATGCTCTCTAAAGTACCTATAAATTCGGGTTTGCCTTGATTCATTGAAGCTGAATAGAAACCATTTTTCTTGTGTGTTGTTACTTCAACAGTTTTTTCATTCAATGTTATAGAGATTTCATTTGTCAACTTTTCACTTGAATGGGTATTATGTATTTGGGATGCAAGTCCGAGTATTGGATGTCCTGCAAAATCCAGTTCCTCTTCCATCGTAAAAATATAGGCTCTGTAAGTGTTTAAACCGATTTTTTGGTAAAAAATGCTTTCAAATTGCCTCATTTCTTGGGTGAGAACTTGCATTAATTTTTTATCAAGTAGCTCTGCGTTCGGAAAGATGGTTAATCCATTTCCAGAAAATGGTTGTTTAGTAAAAACATCAACTAAAAAATACTCTAATGTCATCGATTTCTTTAATTACCGCCAACGGTTAGTATATGAAAAGTAGCGGTTTTATACTCTAATTTTTCGGTTTACAACTAACCTTTATTTTATATCTATACTTACATTTTAGCAATTACTCCGCTATTTTTTATATACCGTGTTGTACACAGGCTTTATTCCGATGTTAAATGTATTATTTCATTCATTTCAGCAAACACCAAATCAATATCTTTTTCTGTAGTTCTCCAATTAACAAAAGACGCTCTTATTCCTTTTTTGTTATTATAAAATGTTGGTGTCATAAACACTTTCCCAGTATCATTTAATTTATTTAGAAAGCTTTGAACTTTATTTTGAGATTCCTCTCCGCTTAATGTAAAACAAACATTATTTAGGATGACAGGTGCAAGCAATTCAAAGTCGGCACTTTTTTGTATTTTATCACCTAAAAGGTTAGCCATTAAAACACAATTTTCAACAATGTTTTTATAACCTTCTTTTCCATAAGCTATCAGCGCAAACCAAGCAGGTAAAGCTTTAAGCCTTCTTGAATTTTCAGGAAGGAAATTCAGATAATTAAAATTATCTAATGGATTGCCTAAATAAGGTGCACTAGAATTCTGAAAACTCTCGGTTTGCAATATTTTATATTCTTCTTTTATAAGGAAAACCGCACTTTCGTAAGGAACATTTAACCATTTATGGCAGTCGATTGTAATACTATCTGAATGTTCCCAATCTTTTAGTAAGTGTTTATGAGCACTAGAGCAAGACGCAAAACCACCAAATGCGGCATCTATATGCCACCAGAATTTATGCTTTTGTTTTAACTTATTAATAGCAGAGAAATCATCAAAATCAACAGTGTTTACTGTTCCGCCACTTGTAACAAGAATAAAGGGCTGTCCATTCAATTCTTTAATTTTGTCTTCTAAATCAGAAATTGAAATAGCTTCTCTATTGCCTTCAATTGTTTTTACCTTAACAATATTATTACTACCTATTCCTAACAGTGAAAGTGATTTTATTACAGAAGAATGTGGTGTTGCTGTTAGAATATTTATATTTTCCGTAATTCCATTTTTAGCAAAATCTTTGTTATGAATTTTTCCTATCCATTGTCTTGCAACAGCTAAACACGTAAAGTTGGACATTGTAGCTCCAGTAACAAAACCGCCTAAAAAAGTTTTTGGTAATTCAAAAAGGTCTAAAAGTAAGCTAATAGTTTCTAATTCAATATTAGCTGAAATATCTCCATGTTCGGTAACTCCTTGAGTATTTTGGTCATAAATTGTAGCTAACCAATCTCCAACTATTGAAGCTGGTGTAGAACCTCCTGTAACATATCCCCAAAACCTTGGGCCAGAGGAAGAAACAATAATGGGTTCAAATCTTTCATTAAAAATTTTCAATGCGGAATCTGTTCCTATTCCTGTATCATTTAGTTTCCTTTTCTCCTGATTTATAAATTTTACCGAAGTCGGTCTTTTGTCAATGTTCGATAAATAGTCAATCCCTTGATTTTTTACTTTATCAAGTATTATGTCAAGTTCATTTAAATCTGATTTTATTAATTTATTCATCTATGTTTTTTCAGCTTGTGTACAACATCGGCATAACACGCGCTCTATTCATGTTATCCCAATTCTATGTTTAAGTGTTATTGTTGTTATCCAACAAAATAGCAGAATATCACTAATAAGTATTAATTATTCTGTTAGTTATATCTTTTCAACGGAATCACTTTACATCTTCCAGTACATATTTTCTATCCACGTCTTTTAGCAACCTTCCGGCTTTGGTATGAATGGAGTGATAGAAAAGTAGTACCGCATTTTCCTCATAAGCTTGTCGGAGTAAAAGAGTTTTAGCCTTTTTGGATTGCAACGGCTCTACATCCATCTGCTTCATGGCGTAGTGGTTTAAATGATCTTCACTCGGAACCAAATCTCCTAAAATGTATGCAGTATCACCTTCACTTTGAATTTTAACGATTTGGTGTCCCGGCGTGTGACCTCCGGTCCGTATTAACTCAATTCCCGGAACCAATTCAAAGTGAGCATCTACAACAAAAACCAGTTTTTCATCTGCAGCAAGTTTGTAGAATTCATCCAGATCATAGTGCCCGCCTTTTTGCAATTGTTCTTCTCCGATCTGCTGAAGCGCATAGGCCCATTCTTTCTTTTGCAGAAAGTAATTAGCATAAGCCATGGTTGGCTGTGTTCTAGTGGTGTCATCCACATAAGTGGAACCTCCGGCATGGTCAAAATGTAAATGTGTGAGCACAACATGAGTGATGTCTTCCGGACTGAGTCCGAAAATATCCAGATTTGTTTTCAAATTGGAGGTATTTACATAAGAACTTTTAGCGTCTAATCCCCAACCTAATCCGGTATCAACTAAAATATTTTGCTTTCCGGTTTTTATAAGAATGGGGTCTATACCAATTTTAGCAGTCAGATTTTTACCATAACCATCTTCAGGCAAACCGGTGATGGTCTCTGAGTCTACTTTCCGAAACGTGCCATCTTCAAAGGCTTCAAAAATTCCCTCACTTAAATGTTCAATTTCGAATGTTCCGATCTTCATTGTAGTTGTTTTGTTTTCGGGATAATAGATGTTAGATATTTCACTTACAAAAATAGTTCTGTTTTGTTGAAAAGGACTTATTTCTAAAATGAATTGATCTTCTCTCGGCCTGTCTGATGAACAGGCAGGTTCATGCCTCGTTGATAAAATTAGAACCGATTCGGGAATTCTCCTCCTTAACTAAGGAGGGGTGAACTATTCAGAGCAGAAGAATTTGTTTCGGAGTCGGGGAGGTCTGTTTCTGACACAGAGCATCGAAAATAAATCGCATATAAGCTAGCCCGCCTATGCCGGCAGGCAGGCAAGGGCTTCAGCCCTGCGTTTAAACGGATGAGAAACCTTTGAACATATCGTTATTGGTTAAAAGTTCTGCATTTCAAAAACAAATAAAACATCATAAAGCGGCCTGTCTGATGAACAAGCAGGCTCATGCCTCGTGAATAAAATTAGAATCGATTCGGGAATTCCCCTCCTTAACCAAGGAGGGGTGATCTATTCAGAACCGAAGAAATTGTTTCGGAGTCGGGGAGGTCAGTTCCCTTTCCACAACCAAAAACCGTCAGCCGTGCAAAGCCCGACGGGCAGGTTACTTAACATCTATAGGAATAACTTTGGAATTATCTGATATCAGAAATGATTTCGATGATGGTAAATATCTTCAACAAATATCTTAATAAATCTTTGGTTTCAATCAATTCATTTTATCTTTGACGCATGAATAAATACGACGCAATAATTATTGGTTCAGGTCATAACGGATTAACGACCGGTTGCTATCTGGCCAAAGCCGGAAAGAAGGTTTTGGTGTTGGAAAAATGCGATACCATTGGTGGCGCAGTCCGTACGGAAACCATGTTTAAATCACCTGAAAACCCGAATGGATTCAGAATGGATGTTGGCTCATCAGTTCATATTATGATTCATCAAACGGGAATTATTGAGGAATTGGAGCTCGAAAAGTATGGACTTGAATATATCGAGATGGATCCGATCATGTCGTATCCGGTGCCTACAGGAAAAGGGGTTATTCATTTTTTTAAAGATCTGGACAGAACTTTAGAATCCATTTCAAAAGTAGCTCCTGAAGACGTTAAGAATTACAAAGACTTTGTAGAATTCTGGGGAAAGATCAACAAAGGAGTTCTTAAGATCTTTACGACACCGCCTTCTACAAAGAATATTTTTGCTGAGATGGCACTCAATCAGATCAAAGATGGCGCCATGTTCAAAAAAGGAGAACAGGTTTCCGGATTGCAAAAGATCTTATCCAGCTATGGAAAGGTGGTGGAGGATTCTTTTGAAAATCCATACATGAAAGCTGCTTTATTATGGTTTGCAGCTCAATCGGGACCATTGCCGGATCATTCGGCTACCGGAGATTTTGTGGGATGGCAATCCATGCTTCATGAAAGCGGAGCCAAACATCCGAGAGGAGGGAGTGGAATGCTCACTCAGGCGATGAAGAATTTTATTGAAGCTCATGGCGGAGAAGTAAAATCAGACCATCCGGTTGAAAAGATCCTGATTGAAAACGGCAAAGCGTTCGGTACCAGAACAGAAAATGGTGAGGAATTCAAAGCAGAAATTATTGTCTCGAACGCTCATGTCCAAACAACTATGATGAAAATGGTCGGGCGGGATCATCTCGATGACTCCTTATTCCAAAAAGTGGAAAATATTCATGTTGGCAATGGTTTTGGGATGGTGATTCGTTGCGCTGTAAAAGAACTGCCACAATACACTGCCGCTCCTGACGATCCTTACATTCACAACGGAATTCAATTGCTGGCTCCATCAGTACAATACATGAAAAATGCCATAGGTGATTACACCAAAGGATACCCACCGGAAAAACCGGCTGCATTAGCTATGACTTTCTCAGCCATTGATCCTGATGTAGCGCTGGATGGAAATCATACTATGTTTGTGTGGGCGCAGTGGCATCCTTATGAACTTGCAAACGGGATGAATTGGGATGACATCAGAGAAAAAGAAGCCCAAAAAATTTACGATGTAGTAGTAGATTACGCTCCTAACATGAAAGATAAACTCATAGATTGGTATATTCAGTCTCCGTTGGATATAGAGCGAAAACACGGCTTACTTCGCGGTAATGTGATGCATGTGGAAATGAGTTTCGATCAGATGTTTATGTTTCGTCCGATACCGGAAATGAGTCAGTATGAAACACCGATTGAGAATTTATATCTGTCTAGTGCTTCTTGTCATCCCGGAGGAGGGGTTTTTGGAGCAGCAGGACTAAATGCGGCTACGGTGATATTAGATAAACACAAAAAGAAATGGTTTTAAAGGAGTGAATAATTGAGATCAGAAATTATAGTTGATCTGTCTAAACTGGACGGAAATCTTAAAGCTATAAAGTCCAGATTAAGATCGGGCGTAAAAGTGATGGCTGTAATTAAGGATAATGCGTACGGTCATGGGGCTGTTCCAATTGCAAGACATTTAAGCTCTCAGGTTGACTGGTTTTGTGTGGCAACATTATCTGAGGCTATTGAACTTCGGGAAGGAGGAATAGAAATCCCAATACTTGTATTTGAAGTTCCGGAAACACAAGATTCTGAAAAATACCTGGACTATAATATTACTGCTACTATTGCTGATATTTCTACATTTGAAATTTTGAAAGCGGGTACTAAATATCAGCTCAATTTTGACACGGGGATGAGGCGACTGGGAATTCCAGAAGAAGATCTTGAAGCAGCTTTGCGATTATTCAATAAACATACCGAATTGACCTGTACAGGGCTGTATACACATTTTTCATCTGCGGATGAGCCGGATAATGAAAGCGTATCGAACCAATTACACAAATTCAGATCATTTACAGACCGTTTTCCTGATGATTTGATGAAGCACACGGCCAATACCGGAGCTATTTTTTATTATCAGGATTTGGATCTTCAGTTTGATGCAGTTAGACCCGGAGTTTGTTTATATGGTTATCTGGCCGGAGAATCTGAGTCTTCTGATCTAACTCCAATCATTGAGTGGAAATCGTATGTAATGCAAACCAGAGCTGTTAAAAAGGGGGATCCGGTAGGATATGGTGGAACCTGGAAAGCACCTGAGGATGGAATTGTAGGAACAATACCGATAGGATATTCAGATGGTGTTCAAAGACTAATAGGAGGGAAATTTCAGGTTGAGGTAAATGGAAAACTGGTTGATCAGGTAGGGCGGATTAGTATGGACTATTTTGGCATTTATTCTGTAAACAAAAATATCGAACGAGGAGATATAGTCTACATATTTAATGAAAAAAAACTAAATCCAAAAATTTGGGCAAAGATATTACAGACTATACCTTATGAAATTACGACAAGCTTGAACAGTAGAATTAGAAGGAGTTATTTAAAAAATAATAGTCTCTAATTCTACATCAAATACCAAGGTGTCTTCTCTAAGTGAGTTGGTTGTACCTGCATAACCTAGTTCAGGAGGTACAACTAACACTCGTTTTTCACCTTCTTTCATTCCAATCAGGCCTTCCGTAAACCCATCTATTAAATTTGAAACAACAAACTGAGCAGGGTCTAATTGAAGATTTTTATAAGAGCTGTCAAAAATATCTCCGTTTGTTTTTCTGCCGGTGTAATACACTCGTACAATATCTCGAATCGTAACTTCTAATTCGCTACTACCTTCTTCTAAATGATATACAATAAGCCCGGATTCAGTAGTATCCGGAGTTACATTTTCAATAGAAAACGGATCCGGAACAAGAGAGTAATCATCTTCAAAACGGAACGGATCATCGTCGCCACAAGAGCTGATCAGTGCTACTAGTAAGATGCCAAAAAAAGTATTTCTAAGATTCAAGAGTGTAGAAGTATTTTGATTATTAATTCGTGCTGTATAACATTTTTGCACGATGTTTATTACGTAGAAAGATAAAAGGTTTATAATTAAGAAACTGAAAAAGGTTACCCTTCATTATCTGAAAAAGCTTTCTCCAGCTTCTTCTTTCTTTGCTTAACTGCAACTCTGCTTATGAGAATAGAAAACTCATAAAGTACAAGCAAAGGAATCCCAATCAGGATCTGAGATACCGGATCAGGTGGGGTTAAAAAAGCAGCCAACACCAAACTGGCAATTACAGCATGCCTTCTGAATTTTCTGAGGAGTTCGGGAGTTAATAAGCCGATCTTACTCAGTGAATAACTGATAATCGGAATTTGGAATATCATTCCACAAGAAATCACCCAGGTAGTAAGAGAGCTGAAGTAAGCGTTTATATCAAAATCGTTTCTGATTACATCAGAGATCTGAAACTGTGTAAAGAACTGTAGCGCAAAAGGAACCAGAATCAGGTACCCGAATGAAATTCCAATCACAAAAAAGAAAGTGATAAAGAAAGCCGTTAGAATGGTTTTTCTTTTAGTAGTAACTTCAAAGGCGGGTTCAATGAAAGACCATATTTGATAAAAGAAGACAGGAGAACCGATCACAAAACCAACCACAAATAAGACTCCCCAGAAAGTGAAAAATTGTCCCGGCAATCTTCTGCTTTGAAGAGTTAGATCAATAGCATCGATTCTGATCAAATCATACATAAAAAAAGTAGATTTAGTAGGACCTAACAGAACATCATTCACAAAAAAGTCTGAGAAGAAGAACGCAATAATTACACCAAATAGAACTCCAGCCATGCCTTTTATGATTCGCCAGCGGAGTTCTTCTAAGTGCTCCAGAAACGACATATCTTTAGTGCGATCTTCCACTTTCGGAGCTTTTGGGAGGTTTTTTTCCATTATTTGTCGGTCTGCCAAATCTACCCCTTAAACAGTTGCAAAATCATACAATGGAAAATTTTCACAAAGTGCTTCTATTTCTTTTGCAACAGAATTGTGAATTGATTCATCGTTCGGGCTTTGTATTACTTTGTCTACCAGCTTTGCAACTTGTTTGAACTCAGCTTCTCCAAATCCTCTGGTTGTCATTGCAGGCGATCCTATTCTGATCCCTGAAGTTACAAAAGGACTTTCTGTATCGAATGGCACCATGTTTTTATTAACAGTGATAGCTGCTTTCCCGAGCGCTTCTTCTGCGATTTTACCAGTAACTCCTTTATTTCTCAGATCGATCAGTATGAGATGATTATCCGTCCCACCACTTACGATCTCATAACCCATTTCCATAAACTGAGCTGACATCGCTTTGGCATTTTTCTGAACCTGATTTTGATATTCTTTGAAATCTTTCTGTAATGCTTCTCCATAGGATACTGCCTTTGCTGCAATAATATGCATCAACGGCCCGCCTTGAGTTCCCGGGAAAACTGCTGAATCCAACACTTCACTCCAGTTTTTAACTCTACCTGATTTGGGTGCAACAACACCTAATTCATTTTCACCGTCTTTACCGATCAGGATCATTCCGCCACGTGGTCCGCGCAGAGTTTTATGTGTGGTAGTAGTTACAACATGAGCATGAGGAAGAGGATTTTTTAAATTACCGACGGCTATTAAACCGGCAGTATGAGCCATATCCATCCACAAAAAAGCTCCTACTTCATCAGCAATGCTTCTGAAAGCTTCGTAATCATAATCTCTGGAATATGCAGAAGCTCCAATGGATATCATCTTTGGGTTAACAGACTTGGCTTTTTCTCTGATCTTGTTGTAATCAAGTCTTCCGGTTTCTTTTTCTACTCCATAAAATTCAGGATTAAAATAAATTCCGGAAAAATTTACATGAGAACCATGAGTTAGGTGACCGCCATGAGAAAGATCAAAACCAAGAAGTGTATCACCCGGTTTCATGAAAGCAAGGTAAACGGCTGCATTTGCAGTTGCTCCTGAATGTGGCTGAACATTTACCCAATCAGCATTAAATAGCTTTTTAGCACGATCCCTGGCAATATCTTCTACAATATCAGCATATTCACAACCACCGTAATATCTTTTCCCGGGATAGCCTTCAGCATATTTATTGGTTAAAACACTACCGGCTGCTTCCATTACTGCTTTTGAAGCAAAGTTTTCAGATGCAATTAATTCCAGATTAAAGTTTTGTCGGTTTGTTTCTTTTTCAAGTTGTTCAAAGACTGCCGGATCCTGCTGCTTTAATGATTTCATTCCAAGAATTACTTTTGCGTAAGAGTTTCAATTTTATTTACACGACGCTCATGTCGCCCACCTTCAAATTCAGTATCTAACCAAACCTTTATAATTTCTTTTATCTGATTTTCGCCCAATTCGCGACCGGGAAGACACATTATATTTGCATTGTTATGTAACCGGGTCATCTTTGCGGATTGAGAAGAGTACACTAATCCTGCCCGTACTTTTGGATACTTGTTTGCAGTCATGCATACACCCTGACCACTTCCACAGACCAGAATTCCCTGATCATATTCACCGTCATTTACTCTTTTAGCAACTTGTACTGCAAAATCAGGGTAATCTACTGAGTCTTCAGAGTGAGTGCCAAAATCAACAGGTGTATGCCCCATCTCTTCAAGTATTTTTCTTACAGTTTCTTTGCCGGAGTATCCTGCGTGATCGCTTGCTATGGGTATGATCATGGGATCAGATTAATGTGAAATGATTAGTTCAAATATCTCTAAAATTTCACTTAGTTTAAAGAACTCAATTCGGAAATAGTTTAACAGTCAGGTCAGTGTCAGAAAAATATCAGAAAGAACTCGAAACAGCTAAAGAAGCAGCTAAAAAAGCTTCTGAAATAATTCACCAATATTCTTCTTCAAGATCATTTAGTGTAGAGTTGAAAGGAAAGAATGATCTTGTTACAGAAGCAGATTTGGCTTCAGAAAAAGAAATCATTCGTACCATAAAAAAAATATTTCCTGAAGATGATTTCTTAGCTGAGGAATCAAATACAAAAACCAAATTGCCGGACGGGAGAGTTTGGATAATAGATCCTATTGATGGTACTACTAATTTTGCTCATGGTTTTCCGATTTATTGTATTTCAATTGCGCTTTGGGTAGACGGTGTTCCTAAAGTTGGTTTGGTCAAAGAAGTGGCAAACGGGGAACTGTTTTGGGCAATAGAAGGGGAAGGGGCTTTTTTGAATGGCAAAGAACTTATAATATCAGACCAAATCGATCCTTCTAAATCTTTAATTGGAACAGGCTTTCCATACACTGCTTTTGAGCGTGTAGATGATTATCTAAATCTTCTAAAAAGTCTTATGAAACATACACACGGATTAAGAAGACCGGGAGCTGCGTCTTATGATCTTTGTTGTGTTGCGGCGGGACGATTTGAAGGATTTTTCGAATATGGACTAAGTCCGTGGGATGTAGCAGCCGGAGCTTTGATCATACAAGAAGCTGGTGGATTGGTAACAGATTGGAACAGTGGAAAAGACTGGTTGTTCGGAAAAAGTATAATTTCCGGGAATGCCGAAATAGTTCAGTTTTTACAAACTCAGATAACTCAGCATTTCAAATAAGTATGGAATTTTTACCTTGCAATAAATTGATTGTTACCGTTGCATAATCAGTATCAGGAAATTTTCGACAAAGTTTGTTATTAGCAACCAAGCCCGCTTCTTTGATAATTTTGTTGAATACGTCAACTTCAATTATATATTGATCAGAAAAACCATGAGTGGCATCGTACGCTGTTGCAGCCGTTTTCCCAAGATTTTCTGCGGTAATATTTGGCGGAACGGTATGAAGTTCAATAACCAGTAAGCCAAACTTTTTAATGTATGGTTCCCATTTTTTGAAATGTTCGAGTAAAGAATCTTCAATTGTATTATTACTAATCCTTTCTCCACGAAATGCAAAAGCTCCCGTTGATTCACTTACTCTGTTCTGAGTTTTAACTCCGGGTTCTTTGTAGATCCTGTTATGGTCCAGAAAAGTCCTGACATTCAAAAGATCTTTAAGATCAACATCATAGTTTTCGATTAATTCTTTGGAAAGCAGATCAGGTTTTCCAATATCGCCCCATATAACTTTTGCCCAGATATCAGCTTGAATAAGATTAGCCTTTGTTATTTTTAAAGCTGCTTCATTATAATCTGACCCCACAAGTATCAGCGGATGTTCGTCTAACATTTTCCCACGAAGAGTGTGCTTTTCGATTACATCAAACAAATGCTGTATAAAAGCTCCGTTACCACAACCCATATCCAGCACACCCTTAGGTTGGTCATTAATAGGTTGATTAAAAATCTCAATTATAATTTCATCCACAACTTTAAAATAAGAAGAATGCGCACCTCCGCTGCCCCAAACATTCATCTCACGATCTACATGTTTCTCGGGTTCGCCGGGCTTTGTATCTCTTATTTTTTCAGGATCTCCGAAAATGAGTTCTTCAATATTTCTGAACATGGGCAGGTAAGAAACAGTAACTCCGTACGCGCTGGCTCTTTTTGCGAAAAACAATCCAATATCTGTAAACTGATAAGTGCCATTTTTTTCCTTGAACCACCCCAGATAGCGTAACATATCAAGGATTTTCTTGAATCTTTCAGGCTCTTCATGAAACTCTTCGGGACGAAAGTTTGCCTCCATAAAATATTTATGAAACATTCCGCTCATCCCAAGAAAAACGATAACAGGTCCTAAAAGAACTCCTTCAATATGTTTTAAAATCTGGTTCTGTATTTCTTTTTCAATTCTATTAACGCTTAGATTTACACCATAACTTTCCTGATATCCGGAGAAAGCTTTTTCCATTTTGGATAAAGGTACATCCCCGAAATTTTTGGGATGAAGTCCTTCGTAATAATTGATCAGCTCAACGGCTTCTTCATAGAGAGGGATATATTTACAAGCGAGTTGAGTCTTTTCGTTTACAGCAAAAGTAATTTTATCAGCTTTGTTTTCAATGTTCTGTACTAACCAACCTTGTGAAGCGAGTATTCTGAGTGCAACATTCAAATATCCTTCATTGGCATCGAATTTCTCAGAAATATCAGAAAGTGATACCTCTCCATTTTTGATAAGATACTCCAGAATCCCTTTTTTAAAAAGGATCAAAGCCGAAGGGGCAGTTCCAATTCCATCTAAATGACGGAAGATTGTACTCCGGTGTATTTTTTGATGGTCTTTGCTAAGCATCAGCTGTTAGCTTTATTACTAAAGAATTCATCAAAAGAAGATAAAGGAGACGGTCCGTTATAATATTTCAGAGGCTCACCGAATTCGAATCCTGCCAGATGACCAAAATAACGAGCTCGTGCTTCAAGCTGTTTGAAGTAGGATGGAGTAGATATGTAAGTCTCAGGTTCTTGTCCTACATTTTCAACATTGAATTGTGTATCAAATGCTAAAACCGCTTTCTTTTTAGCTTCCCAAGTCTCTGAAATATCAAAAATAAAATCCGGGTCAAATGGTCTGTCCTGCATGTAATGTAGTATATGCTTCGGGCGCCATTCTTTTAATTCATCGGTTTCAATTTTCCTGAGTCCTGAGTAAAATAAAGAATCTAATACAAGTTGAGTAGACTTGCCATGATCGGGATGTCGATCATGAGGAGCTCCGGTAATACAGACTGAAGGTTGAGTTTTTCTGACCTCCGCTATAATTTTTAATTGATTGGCTCTGGTATTTTCAAGTATTGAATCTCCAAGGTTTAGGTTTTGTCTGTAAGACAATCCCAGAATTCCGGAAGCGATTCCAGCTTCTTTTTTTCTGGTTTGGGTAGTTCCTCGGGTTCCCATTTCACCTTGTGTAAGATCAATTACTCCAACTTTTTTCCCCTGACCTGTTAGCGCACAAATGGTTCCGCCAATATTTAATTCAGCGTCATCCGGATGAGCTGCGAATACCAAAACATCTAATTTCATAAAAATGAGAATTTCATCTAAAATTAATTCATAAGTTAGTGCAACGTAATTGAAATACGCTCGTACTAGCTCGACAATTATACCAAATTATCTTATGAGATTTTTAAATAGCTTGCTCGAAGGGATCAAGATTGCTTTTTTAGCACTCAGTATCAATAAGACCAGATCTTTTCTTACAGCGCTTTGTATCATTATTGGAATTACAATGGTTACAGTTGTGGACGCGGTAACTACGGGAATGGATGAAACATTTGACAGTAGCATGGCAATGCTTGGTACAAATGTGGTTTATATTGAGAAATGGCCATGGGATGATGATATGGACTGGTGGGAAATTGCGGGTCGTAAAGAGATGCAAATTGACTACGTAGAATTTTTGTCAGAGCGTAGTAAATACGCTTCAAATGTTTCAGCCTCTGCAAATACCAACGTGAATATCCGATATAAAGAAAATACAGCGGAACGTGTTCAAATGAGTGGTACAACTGCTAATCACTTGGAATTACAGGGATTGGATATTGCAGAAGGAAGAATGTACACTCAGGAAGAGGTAAGAACAGCCGTAAATGTAGTTGTAGTGGGAGCATCACTAAAGGATGCTCTCTTTGAAGAACAAGATGCACTAGGAAAGCAAATCCGGATTGGAGGACAAAGATTTATAGTTATTGGAGTACTGGAAAAACAAGGTAGTTTTTTAGGTCTGGGAGACGCTGATAATGTAGCTCTGATTCCAATTTATGCATACAGTGAAATATATGGACTGAGAAGAGGAATTCAGATAGGGGTTAAATTTCCCGATGAAACTAATTTTGAAGAAGGGCAATATGAGATTGAAGGATTAATGAGACAGGCAAGACAATTAGACGCTGCTGAGGAAAACGATTTTGCTATTAATAAGCCCGAAGTTTTTAAAGAAATTTTAGAAGGTTTTAAAAATGGTCTCTATTCAGTTGGATTCGGGCTGGTGGCTCTGTCATTATTGATAGGAGGGATCGGAGTAATGAATATTATGTTTGTTTCGGTGAGGGAGCGCACAAAAGAAATCGGGATTCGTAAAGCAGTAGGTGCAAAATCGTGGGAAATTCTTACGCAGTTTTTAATTGAAGCAATAGCAATATGTGTCGCAGGTGGAGTTTTTGGTGTTCTACTTGCTTCCATAGCTACGTTTTTTATCGATCAGGCATTTACAGCAACTATGAATTTTGGAGTAATAGCGATTGCGTTCTTAATCTGTACAATGGTAGGATTAGTTTTCGGTTTTATTCCGGCTTACAGAGCAGCAAAATCTGATCCAATTGAATCACTTAGATTTGAATAATGAATTTTAAAGAAACTTTTTCTCAAGCGTCTAGCTCACTCAGAGCAAATAAAATACGTTCCTTTTTAACTCTTCTTGCGTTAGTGATAGGAGTTTTTTCAGTAATTGTGTCCACTACTGCAGTGGCTGTATTGGATAATTTTTTTAATAATACCATGAGTATTCTGGGAAGTGATGTAATTACAGTTCAGAGAAACCCGGCAGTACAAATGGGACCGAGAGATGCCAGTTTAAGAAACAGAAAGCAGATCAAATTTGATGACGCCGAAGAATTGGGAGAGCGTATGAGAATCGGGGAAGGAATGACTCCTGCTACCAGTTTTAGTTTCACAAAAGTTGTGTACAAAGACAATGAGACAGATCCCAACGTAAGTATCAGAGGTGGAAATAAAGAGTATTTTGCAAATAATGCATATGAAATTGAAGATGGAAGAAACTTCAATGAAGAGGATATCCAGTACGCCCGTCAGGTAGCTATTATTGGTAAAGATATTCAGAATGAAATTTTTAAAACAGAATATCCACTTCAGAAAACAATAAGAATTGACGGTCGTCCATATACTGTAATAGCTGTTCTTGAGAAAAAAGGACAAATATTTGGCCAATCATTCGATAATATGGTTGTTATTCCTTATACCGCTGGAATTAACGCCTATGGGGGGAACAGAGGGATCGGAATTCAATTACGATCTCCTGAGATATCAATGATTCAGCAAACAATAGACGAAGTCACCGGAATAATGAGGGTGATCAGAAAAGTTAACCCTGCAGACGATAATGATTTTGAGGTTATCACCAACGACTCACTAACCGGTACTTTTGATCAGTTTACATTCATACTGTACTTCGCAGGAATTGCGGTTGGGTTTATCACTTTGCTTGGAGCAGGTATAGGAGTAATGAATATCATGTTGGTTTCAGTAACTGAAAGAACAAGAGAAATTGGGGTCAGAAAAGCCGTCGGAGCTACCAGGAAAGCAATTGTGAATCAATTCCTGATGGAAGCGGTGTTTATTTGCCAGCTGGGAGGCTTAATCGGGCTCATTTTGGGTGTAGCCGGAGGAAATGTTATGGCTATCCTGATTGATACAGAAGCTGTAATTCCAATTTATTCGGTTTTGCTTAGCTTTTTCGGCATGCTGATTGTAGGATTGGTTTTTGGAGTTTATCCTGCTTTTAAAGCCTCAAAGCTGGATCCGATAGAAAGTTTACGCTACGAATAACTTTTTGCAAAGGAACGATTTAAGCTTCCGTTCGTATTTGTTATCTTAAGATAAAAAGGGCAATCATTATGAATGATGAAATTGTAAAAAATGTAACTGACAAGCTTGACCTAGCACTAGAAAGAGGTAAACAACTTATTGAGGATGAAGAGGTTCAGGAAAGAATCCAGGACTTGAAAAATGTAGCTGAAGAAACTGTCCGGAAACATCCGATCAAAAGTATATTAGTAGGACTTACTGTTGGATTTTTGGTGGGTAAAGCTCTTTCTGGAGATGATGATTAATTATGGATCAACTAACCCAACGTATTAAGCAAGTATCAAACGAATTAAAAGGATATGTGGAAACACGGATTGAACTTTTAATTCTAAATCTGAGTGATAAAGGAACGCTTTGGTTAGGTGATCTGATACAGCATACCTTTAACTTAGTTATTCTGGGAACCGGATTGTTATTCGGCTTGATAGCACTTGGATTTTATTTAGGAGAACTGTTAAATAGTATGCCTGCTGGTTTTGGAATTATTGGTGGGTTTTTATTTTTAGTTGGATTGATTCTTATACTTTCCAAGCCAAAAAGTATATCCAGAAAAATTCAATCTCAGATTATGCACGATGTAATTGAAGCGTTAGACGCTAAAAAAGATACCGAAGGAATTAAATTTCTTGAAGAAAATAAAAACAGGGAATCGTAACATGGGCAGTTCAAGAGTATCAGAAATAGAGAAAAAGAAAATCGAGTTAGAAAATGAACTGGCACGAATTCAGGAGGGAATAGATAAATCCATTGATGGTGTTAAGGAAGAAGTAGTAGAAAATCTCGATCCGAAAACCATCATAAGAAAATATCCACTTCATGTATTGGGAGCTTCTGTTTTAGTTGGTTTCCTGCTCGGAAAACCTAAATCATCAGATTCTTTGATTGCTTCCGAACTAAAAAAAGCTCTTGCCAAAAAAGGGCTGTCAATGCTTAGTGACCTCATCGAAGGAAAAATGAATTCCCGAGAGAAATAGAGATAAATCTCGCCTAAACAATGGGGATGTTTTAGTTTTGTTTGAAAATATCCTCAAAAAACTGAAACTATATATTTATCAATTCGTGAAAGCGAATCATAAACACAAAAAGAATATTTCAATGAAAAAACTTTTTCTTTTAGCGGCATTTTCTGTGCTCTTTATCAGCACATCCATTACAGCACAACAAAAAAGAACTATTACTCTTAACGAAGCAATTCAACTTGCTCTGGAAAACAACTATCAGCTTAAGCAAGCAGAGAATAATCTGGATTTGGCAGAATACAGAATTTTAAGTGAGAAAGCGGATTTTTTACCAAGTATAAGTTCAAGTGCAGGATATTCAACTCAAACCGGTCAACAGTTTGTTCAGGAAACATTATCGTTCACTGATGTTACCTCCTCAGGAGCTAACGGTAGAATTAGTGCAAGTGTGCCCATTTTTACCGGTTTTTCAAATATATTGACACTTAGGTCAAGTGAGAGAACAAAACTTTCTAATGAAGAAACACTCAAAAGAGCAAAAGAGAATATTATTTTTGAAACAGCAACACGTTTCTTAACCGTTTTATTAAATAAGCAACAGTTAGAAGATGCTAAAGAAAGCCTTGAGACTTCAAATAAATTACTGGAACAGACTAAAGCTCAGGTAGAAGTAGGTTCAAGACCAAGCGTAGATTTATACAACCAGGAAGCTACTGTTGCAAATGATGAGTTCACTGTAACTCAACGAGAGAATGCATTAAAATTATCAAAACTTCAGTTAATACGATCTCTGCAGAT
The DNA here is from genome assembly GCA_965222085.1 of Balneola sp. Classification (GTDB taxonomy): domain Bacteria; phylum Bacteroidota; class Rhodothermia; order Balneolales; family Balneolaceae; genus Balneola. The sequence continues at coordinate 3,495,564 of OZ244952.1, read as the reverse complement.
TGATCCTTTAAAAGATTATGAATTTGCAGTTCCTGATTTCGACCCTGAAACTGCAAAAAATTCTGTTTCTGTATCACAGGATGTAAATTCATTAGTTGAGCAAGCGTTATTAAATCGTTCTGATATCCGAAGTTCTGAGTTTAACATCGAGTCTTTAGAATATCAGCTTCAAATTTCTAAAGGAAATTTATTACCTACCTTAAGTGGGAGTGCATCAATCTCTTCAAGCTATAGTGATCAGGATCCAAGAGGGGATTTTAGTGAGCAATTCTTTGATCAAAGAGTTAATAAATCTCTGGGTCTTTCATTAAACCTTCCAATTTTTAATAACTGGAACAGAATGACTCAAATTCAATCTGCTCAAGTGAATTTAAAAAATGCTGAACTCGGATTGGAAAACACAAAATTGCAGGTTATTCAGGAAATAACTCAGGCTTTAAATGATTATTCGTCATACTCATCACAGCTTAAAGCGGCTGAAAAGTCGTTAATTGCTTCTGAAAAGGCGTTTGAGACACAACAAGAAAGATATAATGTTGGAGCAAGCACTCTTATAGAATTAAGCCAGGCTCAAACTCAATATTTTAACGCTCAATCAGCAAGAACGAGCGCTCTTTATAATCTGATCTTTCAGGAAAAATTACTGGATTACTATGTAGGTAAACTATCCGGTGACGACATCGATTTTTAATAAATTAATTAATACAAAATAAGTTAGAGGGTAGGGAAATAATGGCAAAAAAAGGATCATCAACGGGTAAAATACTTTTGTATTTCGGAGTTTTTCTGATCGTTATAGTTGGTGCAGGCTTTGGATTAAGAGCAGCCGGTGTAATTGGTGGAGATGAGGAAGGTACTTCAGTAGAAACAGAAAAGGCTAAACTTAAAACAATAACTCAGCTTGTATCAGCTTCCGGAAAAATTCAACCTGAAGTGGAAGTTATTATACGTCCGGATGTTTCCGGGGAGATCATAGAACTAGCTGTGAATGAAGGAGACTTTGTTCGTAAGGGAGATCTTCTGGTTCGTCTTAAGCCGGATATTTTTAAAGCCCGAATTGATGAATTAAACGCCACACTGTTAACCCAAAAGGCTCGTTTAGAACAAACAAGAGCTGGTCTGATTCAAGCTGAAGCAGCTCATTTGAAGAACAAAGAGCTTTATGAGAAGGACATTATTTCTGAGTTGGATTTTATTCAAACTAAATCGAATTACGACTCACAGAAAGCTAACTTAAAAGCCTCTGAGTATCAGGTTCAAAGTGCAGAAGCACAGTTGAGAAAAGCAGAAGAAGAGCTTGAACAAACGGTTATACGTGCTCCTCAAGATGGAACGGTTACAGGTTTAGCTGTAGAATTTGGAGAAAGAGTTTTGGGGAACTCCCAAATGGCCGGAACTGAAATGATGCGCGTTTCTTTACTTGACAAAATGGAAGTTCTGGTTGAGGTGAATGAAAACGATATCGTAAATATTTCATCACTTGACACTACTAGAATTGAAGTGGATGCTTATCCGGAAAGAAGATTTAATGGTATCGTTACTGAAATAGCAAATTCTGCAAGAATAACAGGTGCAGGATCAAATGAGCAAGTAACTAATTATCAGGTTAAAGTCAGAATTATCACTCCTCACAACCTTTCGATGTCGGGCGCTGAGTTAGTTCAATCCGAAACGGCTGAAAATCCGGAAGAAAACTTTTCTCCAAACTTTAAGCCCGGAATGTCAGCTACAGTTGATATAGAAACTAAAACAGCTAAAAATGTGGTATCTGTTCCGATACAGGCGGTTACTGTAAGAGATTTTGCAAAGGATAAGAAAGACAGAAAAGATAATTCGGGAGATGATTCAACTAATTCGGAAGAAGAATCGTCTGAAGAAATGGATGATAACCTGATCATTAAAAAAGAAGATATCAGAAAGGTGGTGTTTATCGTAGAAAATGGAACAGCAGTCAGATATGAAGTTGAAACCGGGATCAGCGATAACACTCATACACAAATTCTAACGGGTGTAAATGCAGGCGATGAAATTGTAATCGGAAGTTATCGTACCTTATCCAAAAACTTAGAAAATGGCGATAAAGTGAAAGTGGATAATAATTCAAATTCATTTGCTTCAATAAACTAAAGGGCACAATGTCAAAAAGACCAATAATTCAGATTAAAGATCTTACCAGATTCTATCAAATGGGAGAGACTGAAGTAAGAGCCCTCAACGGCGTTACTTTTGATGTACTCGAAAATGAATACATTGCAATTATGGGACCATCGGGATCAGGTAAGTCAACTTTGATGAACATGATCGGTTGTTTGGATACTCCTACTGGAGGAGAATATATCCTGAATAATAACCGCGTAAGTCAAATGGATGATGCTGAACTTGCTGAGGTAAGAAACAGAGAAATCGGATTTGTGTTCCAGACCTTCAATTTACTCCCCAGAACAACTTGTTTGGCAAATGTGGAGCTGCCATTGATTTATGCGGGTGTAAAGGCTTCAGAGAGAAAGGAACGAGCTTCTGAGGTGTTGTCTAAAGTAGGATTAGGTGACAGATTAGATCACAAACCTAATGAATTATCTGGTGGGCAAAGACAGCGTGTTGCAATTGCCAGAGCTCTTGTTAATAGCCCTTCAATTTTATTAGCAGATGAGCCAACAGGTAACTTGGATACTAAAACAGGTGATGAGATCATGCTTTTGTTTGAAGAGCTCTACAAAGCAGGAAATACCATCATTTTGGTAACTCACGAGAACGAAATTGCAGAATACTCCCGAAGAATTGTAAGATTAAGAGATGGAGTAATTGAATCGGATGAAAAAGTTGCAAACCCGGTCCTGGCTGCACATTGATTAAAAAGAAATAGAAATAAAAAAGCCGCTAATCAATTGATAAGCGGCTTTTTTTATGATCTTAATTCAGCGTTAAATTATCTGAAACTAATACCAACACCGGCATTTGCAGTAAAGTAGTTTGCTAAAGTAGCTTCACCGTAGAACGCTAAAATACCAAGTCGAAGTCTGAAACCACCTAATAAGTGCACGTTGCTTTCGCTTTCAATTTCCAGAGCAAACGGATCAGTAATTACATTATAATCATCTTGCGGAGTAGTAGGATTGAAAGAAGCAACCGGGTAATCTCCAACCATGCTTAGTTCAAAATCTGCTTTTTGGTATCCAACACCACCATATACAGAAATAAATGGTAATGATTTTCCAACTAAAGCATTAACAACAAATGTATTAGTAGTTGTTGTAACTTCCTGAGCTGAAAAATCAGGGTTTGGGTTAGAAGCTAAATTAGGGTCGTTAGGATCTCGAGTAGCATTTTGATCAGGTTGGAGATCAAGATTTGCATCTACTGAGATTTGATTAAATCCTACCATTAGAGAAACATCAACAGGAAGTAGTTTTCCACCGGGCACATATTGAGTTAGCTCATGTTTAACAGCACCACCTAAAACACTCATACTTCCGAAATCACTTACATCAGTTTCAGGAAGATATCTTACGGTAACATCGGTTTTCTTTATAAGACCAATGCTTGCCTGTACGATTGGTGCTGGTACAAATGCGAATCCGGTTCCTCCAGGCATTTCAAATTCACCTATTTTTGTATTGGGATCATTAGGATCAGCAAAGATCTCTAATAGTGGACCTCCGTCTTTACTTCCCGAAATAGTTTGAGTAACAGGGTCTTCGCCTGATGCTACTCGTATTTTTTCTAAGTTAAGAGTTGAAATATCAAAGCTTTGGTCGCCTGAAGGCACAACGGCAACAGAAGGTCTTAATTGAATGCTGAATCCAAATAGTTTCTTTGGGGCTGCGCTTTCCGTGAAACCAGCGTTTAATCCGGTTCCAAAACCAGTTGGAAAAGGCTTAATGTATTCTCTGGTAAGAATGGATGCGTCATTTGCACCGGCTTCTAAGAATGCACCGATATCTCCAAATTGAGCTTTTGCCGGGGTAATTGCCATAAATCCCAGCAACAATGTGCTTAGAATAAGTTTTGTAATAGTCTTGTAGCGATGAATCATGTAGTCTCCTGTTTTTATGTTTAGGGGCTAATATCCGTATTATTTTTGAGAGTTTGAATACCCTTTTTGAGGTATTTGAAAATCTTAATCTTCCAGTGATTCCAACATATTGATATATGAATGATATCTGTTAGGATCTATTCCCCCATTTTCAAAAGCAGCAATTACACCACAACCAGGTTCATGAATATGTGTACATGTATTGAATTTGCAGGTTTCTCTGGGCTCTAACATTTCCGGAAAATAGAGTGATAATTCCCAGTCTTCAATATTTACAAGACCGAATTCCCGAATCCCGGGAGTATCAGCAACAAATCCTCCTATTTCCAAAGGAATTAAACGTGCAAAAGTAGTGGTATGCTTTCCTTTATTAGATGAGCTTGAGATTTCTCCGACTTTCAAATTGTAATCCGGATCAATGGCGTTTAAGATACTTGTCTTACCAACCCCGGAAGGCCCAATAAATGCAGATATTTTATCTTTAAATATAGATTTAAGTTGCTCTATTGACTTATTATCTACTATTGAACAAGTATACACCGGATACCCAATGGATTTATACACTTCGATCATATCTTCCACAAAATCATGATCTCCTTTTTTAGCCAGATCCATTTTGTTTATGATGATTCCGGCAGATACATCATATGCTTCACAGGTAACCAGAAATCGGTTTATAAACCCTTCATTCAGCTTTGGTTTTCTGATGGATTGAACCACAAAAGCCTGATCCAAATTGGAAACCAGAATATGTTCACCTCGTTTTCCATGGGTTGCCTGTCTGGTAATATAGTTTTCTCTGTCATGAATATTCAGAATATTGCCGGATCCGTCTTTATTCACTTCCAGATCAACCATATCTCCCACAGTGATAGGATTGGTAACCTCTTTTTTATCTAAGCGGAATTTACCCGGGAGTCTGCTATTTATGATCTCGTCTCCTGTATCGACCTTATACCAACTTCCTGTAGATTCTAAAACTCGTCCTTTTTGCATTCCTGAAAATACGGAAGAGTATGGTATAGGCAAGAAGAAAACTTATAATATTGGATAATTCCGGATTTTTAAGTTCTTTATGAATCAATTCTATTTTATAAATCGATACTATGTTCAAGATTTCATTTCTGCCTTTAATAATCCTGGTTCTTTTTAGCGGTCTACAAGATCCTGAATCAGAGTTAACCAAATTCTGGGAGGAAGCTTCCAGAACTGTACAAGATGGCGATTTCAAAGGATATGCTGATACTTTTCATAAAGACGCAGTTTTAGTGAACGGCATTTCCGGCAATAGTTATCCGATTTCTAATGCTTTGGAAGGATGGAAGAAAGGATTTGAAGACACTAAAGCGGGGAAGATGAAAGCCAGTGTTGAATTTAGATTTTCAGAGCGATTTTATAGTGAAACCACATCTTTTGAAACCGGAATATTTAAATACTCTTCTCAAAATAAAGGTGAAAAAGAAAGCACGGTATATATTCACTTTGAGGCGTTGTTGACAAAAGCGAGTGGGGAATGGAAGCTTTTGATGGAAAACCAAGTTTCGGTAGCTACAGAAGATGAATGGAATAGTATTAAATAAAAAAGACCCGGTTAAGGGTCTTTTTAGTTCAAATTATTTTGAAACGGGTACATTTTCCAGTTTTCCATTTTTGCCTGAAACGGAATTTTTATGAGCATCACTCACTTTAAAAAACTCTTTAGGATCATTTTCAGGATTTTTCTCAAGCATCTGATCAAGTAATTCTTCCATTCTTTCCAGATAGTTCACTTTTAGATCGCCGATCACATCTTTTTCGATCTCGGCTACGTCTTTTTCGTTTTTCTTTGGAAGTAGTACTTGTTTGATGCCCGCTCTTTTTGCAGCAAGAACTTTTTCTTTAATACCACCAACAGGTAGTACCAATCCACGAAGTGTAATTTCTCCGGTTAATGCTATAGTTCCTTTTACTTTTCTTTGAGTAAAAATAGAAGCTATGGCTGACATCAATGAAACACCGGCAGAAGGACCGTCTTTCGGAACCGCACCTGCAGGAACGTGAATATGAAGATCCCAGTATTTGAAAGCTTCTTCAGGAATACCTACTTCTTCAGCATGAGCTTTTAAATAGGAGATAGCTAACATCGCTGATTCTTTCATCACATCACCAAGTTGTCCGGTAATGTTAAGCTTTCCTGAACCTTTGGATACACTTGCTTCAATAAAGAGGATATCTCCACCGAAAGGAGTCCATGCCAATCCTGTAGCTACACCGGGAACAGTCGTTCTTTCTGCAGCATCACTGAAGTACTTCTGTTTTCCAAGAAACTCTTCAATATCACCTTCATTGACAGAAAATTCTTCTATTTCGCCTTTTGCAATTTTTGCTGCTACTCCACGACATACTCCGGCAACCTGTCGTTCAAGATTCCTTACACCAGACTCACGAGTATACTGATCGATCACTTTGTGGATCGACTTTTCGTCAATAGATATTTGCTCAGGTTTGAGCCCGTTTTCTTTGATCTGTTTAGGGATCAGGTACTTCTTAGCTATTTCGGTTTTCTCTTCAAGAGTATAACCGCTTATGTTTATGATCTCCATTCTGTCTTTTAACGGAGCTGGGATAGTATCCAGACTATTCGCCGTAGCAATAAACATCACCTTTGAAAGATCATATTCCAATTCTAAATAGTTATCACTGAATGTATCATTCTGCTCTGGGTCAAGAACTTCAAGAAGTGCAGAAGTTGGATCTCCCCGATAATCAGAACCTACTTTGTCGATCTCATCAAGCATGATAACAGGATTTCCTTTTCCTGCTTTTTTCATAGATCGGATAATTCTTCCCGGAAGTGCGCCAATATACGTTCGTCTGTGACCACGGATCTCGGCTTCATCTCTGATTCCACCTAAGCTGAATCGTTCAAATTCACGGTTTAACGATCTTGCAATGGATTTCCCCAGAGATGTTTTACCAACACCGGGAGGGCCGTAGAAACACAGAATAGGTGCCTTCATATCTTCTTTTAATTTCAGGACAGCCAGATATTCGATAATACGTTTCTTTACCTTATCCAGACCGTAGTGATCTTCATCAAGAACTTCTTTAGCAAATTTCAGATCCAGTTTGTCTTCAGAATATTCATCCCAGGGTAAATCGAGAATCCATTCAACATAACTATGGATAATGCCATAATTCGGAGAAGCATTGGGCGTCATCTCTAATCTTCGAAGCTCTTTTTCAGCTTCTTCTCTTACGTTTTCAGGAAGCTTTTTTGCAGCCAGTTTCTCTTTAAGCTTCTCCACTTCCTGATGTTCAGCGTCTTCACCCAGTTCTTCCTGAATAGCTTTCATTTGCTGACGGAGGTAAAACTCACGTTGCTGGTCATCAATATCAGATTTTACTTTAGTTCTGATCTTTTCACTCATATCCAACACCTGAACTTCCTGCTCAAGGAATTCCATTACCTTATTCAGGTTATCAGAGAATTTTTGAATTTCGAGCAGTTGCTGCTTTTTCTCAATGCCTACATTCAGGTTCGAAGAAATAAAATTCAACAGAAAAGTAGGGCTGTTGATATTATTTACAGCAATTGTTGCCTCAGAAGGAATATTGGGGGACAGGTTAATTATCCTTGTTGCTGTCTCTTTGATGTTTCTGATAGAAGCATCCAGCTCTACACCCTGAATATCCATTTCTTTCGGGAATGCTTTCACTTTGGCTTTAAAGAAAGGGTTGCTTTGCGTGAATTCCTCAACTTCAAAACCTGACTTTCCCTGAATCACAATACTTTTACTACCATCAGGCATCTTTATTAGCTTGATGATGCGAGCCATAGTTCCGATACGGTGAAGATCCTTATCTTCCGGTTCTTCAATATCTTCATCTTTTTGAGTTACCACCCCAATAATCTTATCACCTGCATAAGCTTCTTTCACTAATGCAAGCGAACGGTCTCTGCCAACGGTAATTGGAACCACAACACCGGGAAACAGGACTGTATTTTTTAATGGAAGTATAGGAAGTTCATCAGGGATCACAGATTCAGTGAGTTCCTTTTCCTCTTCCTCAGACATTAATGGAATGGCTTGCTCAAAATCATCAAAACTTGCGTCTGACTCATCAAAACTATCAAACGTATTAAATCGGTCTTTCATAAATATTATTTCAAAATTTCTTTATTAGTCAATTTAACGCAAATACAAAGCCAAACTCAGGAGTAATGCAAAGCGTCATACTTTTTTAGTTACTGGCAGTAAGCCAAGGCAAAGTGTCAGTTACAGATGAAACTGAAGTACTGCTACACCCGCTCCCGACAAGTTTGTAGCAGTAGTAAAAGATCTTGCAGATACAGTTAACCCCAAAGAAAGATCCCAAAATCGGGTTTCAATAGCAGTCCCTACATTAAAGGATCCGGGCAAGCCGGGACCAAATTGTAATCCTCCGCGTAATGGTAGGAAATTTAAAGGTCTTAGCTCTGCGCCTAAAGAAGTAACGAGTCTGGTAGAATTAAATGCATTGTTAGATATACCAATACTCATGTCTCCCATAACCTTGATCCGGTTTAGTTCTATTAAAATTCCTCCATTAAATGATGTCGGCAACAGGGTTGAAAAAGATCCTGTTTCAAAATCCGATGAATTATCTGCAAAAGGATCTCCATCACCGTGTTGTTCTACAAAATTCAGATATTGTCCTGGAGCACCTGCAAAGTATTCATTAGCTTCGGAAGGGAAGAAAGCAGTTGTGCTATTATTCGTGGTTTCTTCAAGATGCAAAGTTTTGTCTGTATAATTTACAAAACCAATATCGTTTATCGAGAATGAAAGTCGGATAGACCTCTTTATTGGCTGTTGATTGGTATTTAAAGTGGATAGGTCACTTCCAAAGGTTAAGAGATAAGTAAAACCGACATCAACTCCTGCTCCGTAGCCATGAATATTGGTAAGTTCGTCTTGAAAAGGTTCCAGAGACTGATTAACAGCTTGATTTGCTAAAATCCCATTCATATAGGATTGAGTTGCTTCAGTTAAGTTACCTGCTGACTGATGATTGAAAACCTGAGATCTGTTAATTTCAGTCGTTCCACTTTGACGGGAATACTCATTCCTCCATTCTGTATTTTGGTATGGTCCTGCTAGAATAAACTTTGGAGCAAATCCGATTAAGAAATTATCCAAACGAGAGCTTAACCCATTAATAAGACCGACTGACTCAGAGTACCCAAATGAAAATTCGTGCAGTACCTGATAGCGGTGAACGAGGTCCTGATTAGACATTGAGACATTGTTTTCAACTACTAATTGATCAGTATACCAGTTTCGTCCTGCTTCAAATGTTGAACCAACTCTGGTTCTGGTGGCAATAGAGTAAGCTCGGTTATTACTTATCCAGTTAACTCCAAAAGTAGTTACATCAAAACGTGATTGATGTACAGAGTTTAATCTTTCTCTTTTATAATGGGTATCAATGATAAGATCTTTGTTTGCCTGAGTAAGATCAAAGTCACCGGAAGAGAACTTATTAAAATATTTGAGGTAATTATCTTTTTGATCTATCGGATTTTCAAAGTTCAAAACTCCGTTAAAAGTAGAAGTTCCCGAAAGAAAACCAATATCCACCGTTTTTGATCTGTCATTAATTAACAGGTTTGCGGGATTATAGAAGTTGGCATTGAAGTCAGTAATATAAGTAGTTCCTCCGCCACCAAGAGCCAAATTCTTTGGTGTTACAACAGGTTGTGCAAAAATATTAGTTGCACACATAAAGCCCATAAAAATGGTTGTTAAAACCTTCCACATAGTATTAAAAGCCGTCCTTTTACTAACCTATTACCTGAAGAGGTGCTGCTTTCAGCATCAACTTCTTTTGTCCTCTTGACTTGAAAAATACAACAACTTTTGTATCCATTCCTAATCCGGTTCTGCTTATGATCTTTCCGGGGCCGAATTTTGCATGCTGAACTAGAGCTCCAACCTGAAACGGATCATCTCCATCCTGCAGATCATACTCAATAGTATTTCCACTGGCAGATTTATAAGTCTTGCCACTAACGGGCGTTTCCCAATCATATTCTATAGAAGTTGCACCTGTAGATTTAGTGGATGAAGAAGACTCATCCAAAGAAAAACGGTCTGCTTTTTGAGTAATTGTTGCACCTGTTTCAGTTCGAACTACTCCCGAATCAACTTCATCAATAAAACGCGAACGAATTTGTCGTTGTTCTTCTCCGAATTTATATCTGTTTCTGGCATGGCTGAAATATAACCGCTCTTCAGCTCTTGTTATGGCTACATAAAACAATCTGCGTTCTTCTTCTATATCAACTTCAAACCCAACACGAGCTCCGACAGGGAAGAGGTTTTCTTCTAAGCCCACTACAAATACAGTCGGGAATTCCAGACCTTTTGAGCCATGAACAGTCATAAGTGTTATGGCAGGTTTATTCTCATCAAATTTATCAGCATCAGTGATCAGGCTGATTTCCTGCAAAAATGCACTCAGTGAAGGATTAGAGTTTCCTTTCTCGTAATAAGCGATAGCATTTTGGAATTCAAGGATGTTATCCCTTCTCATCATAGACTGCTGAGAATTTTCTTCAACTAAAGCTTTTACATAGCCTGATTGCTCCAGAATTGCACGGGTTGATTCAGTTAAACTTAAACCATTTTCCATCTCTGAACGCAACCGGTTGATCATATCCACAAATTCACGTATACGTACTTTTGCAGGTTTGTAAACATCTGTGTTTTCAACATCCTGAAGAATACTCCATACAGAACGCCCTTCAGAGCGGGCTTTTTTTCTGAGGTCCTGAATTGATTTGTTACCAATCCCCCTTGATGGTTCATTGATGATTCGAATCAAGTTAGTCTCATCGTTTGGATTCACCAACAAAGTCAGATAAGCAAGTACATCTTTGATCTCTTTGCGCTGATAGAAGGAGAGACCACCAACCAGTTGATATGCAAGATCTCTTCTTCTTAGTGCTTCTTCAAAAACACGAGATTGATAATTTGTCCGGTACAGAATGGCAAAATCATTGTTATTGTATCCGTGCCTCAGTTTTAGCTCATGAATATAACTGGCAACTCTGTTAGCTTCGTCTCTTTCATCATAGTTATCCAAAAGAATAACCGGATCTCCGTAATCCTGTTCAGTCCAGAGAGTTTTATCCAGTTGCTTTGAGTTCTTTTTGATGATGGAATCGGCACACTGAAGAATAGATTTTGTGGAACGGTAATTTTGTTCCAATGGAACTCTTTCAGCGTCCTCATAATCCTCCTGAAAATTCAGGATATTTGAAATATCAGCTCCACGGAATGAGTAAATACTTTGTGCATCATCACCAACAACACAAATATTGCCGTACTTTTTAGCCAGCATTTTAGTGACTTTATACTGAGCGTGATTAGTATCCTGATACTCATCGATCATAATATATTTGAAGCGATTCTGGTATACTTCCAGCACTTCAGGAAACTCTTCAAAAAGTTGAATAGGCTTTACCAACAGATCATCAAAATCCATGGCATTACTTTCTTTTAACCGCGTGATATAGATCTTGTAGACTCGCGCTGTAATGTCATCCAGTGTACTGCCAACAAACTTATTTTGATAAGTATCAGCATCAATAAGTTGATTCTTTGCGTCACTGATCTTATTACGGATCGTTTTCGGCTTGATCTCCTTGGGATTAAAATTCAGTTCCTGAAGTATCTGTTTAATAACGGTTTCAGAATCACTGGTGTCATAAATGGTGAAGTCTTTACCATAGCCTAGTCTGTCTGCCTCAAACCTTAATATCTTTGAAAAAATAGAGTGAAAGGTTCCCATCCAGAGCTTGGAAGCTTTGTCGCCGATCAATCCTTTTATACGGTCTTTCATTTCACGAGCTGCTTTGTTCGTGAATGTAAGGGCCAAAATTTCGTTTGGTGCAGCTTTAAATTGTTGAAGGAGGTAAGCGATCCGAAAGGTTAATACCCGGGTTTTACCACTACCGGCACCGGCTATAATTAAAAGCGGTCCATTAGTGTGAGTAACGGCTTTTTTCTGTTGTTCGTTAAGACCTTTCAGGAAATCAGGTTTTCCTTGAGGCTCTTCGGATTGTAGTGTGAAAGTTTTCAACGAGCTAAAATTATTCTGAGCTTATCTCAATTAAAAAAGAATCTGTTTTCTGATTACAACCATCAGAAATGATGACATTAGCGGAAGTATTCAGGTCTCTTATTGCTTTAAAACGAATGATGTTTGCTGAAATTTCAGTAATTTCAAGAGCAACGAAACCACTTGATTCTGAAGCTCTAAAGCTAAGTATTTTATCTTCAGATTGACTGAAATATTCGGAGAAATTTATATCAATGCTTTCTTCGAATACTAGTTCTATATCAGGAAGTGGTGCAAGATCAATGATTTCACCCGCACAGCTATCATCTCCGGAAGATGAACAACCATTTAAAATTAAAAGTGCTAGTAAAAAGATCAATAGGTTTTTCATAAACAGAAAAACACTCCGAGTTTTTGTTTTATAATTTCTGAACTAAATTACTGAAAATCTTTCAGTTGTTCTTTAAGCTTTTCGAGATTGGCTTCTCCGTCTCGTTTTTTGTTACGTTCATTTTGAACAACCGCTTCAGGTGCGTTATCTACAAAATTCGAATTATTAAGCTTTCCGTTTACGCTTTTCAAGAAACCTTCAACTCGTTGTATTTCTTTTTGAATTCTTTCGATCTCTTTATCTACATCAACAAGATCAAACATCTGAACGTAGATCTCATCATTACCAACAAGAGCAGAAGCACAAGCTTTTGGTTTTTTAAGATCAGTAGCTATAAACAAGGACTTTAAAACTTGTAGCTTTCTGAGGATCCATTCGTTTTCTTCAATTTTTTCTGCATTAGACGTCTTAATAAGTACTTCAATGTCTTTTTTAGGAGAAACTCCCATTTCAGACCGGATATTTCTTAACGCAGAAATCATTCCCTGCATACTTTCGAACAGAGTTACATCTTCAGTATTGATCTTGCTTTCATCGAACTCAGGCCATTCTGAAATACACAACGCTTCCTCGGAAGACCTTTCGTCAATATGCTGCCAAATTTCTTCACTAATAAACGGCATGAAAGGGTGGAGAAGCTTCATCAATTGCTCAAACATTCCTAATGCAACATTGAGTCGCTCATTATCAAACTTATCACCATAATTAGCTGGTTTAGCAAGTTCGATATACCAGTCACAGAAATCATCCCATATCAATGAATATACTTTCTTGAGGGCATCATTCAGTTTATAATTCTGAAAATCCTCTTCAACTTCTTTGATGGTTTGATGGATGCGAGACATCATCCAGCGGTCAACCAGATTCTCGGAATCTATTTCAGTAGTAGGATTGTATTCCACATCTTCTTCCATATTCATGGATAAAAAGCGGAATGCGTTCCAGATCTTATTACTGAATTTACTTCCCTGTTCACAAAGTTTTGAATCGAAGGGGAGGTCATTTCCTGCAGGAGTTGCAAATAACATTCCCATCCGAATTCCATCCGCTCCATATTCTGAGATAAGCTCTAAAGGATCAGGAGAGTTTCCTAAACTCTTGCTCATTTTGCGACCTTGTTTATCACGAACTATTCCGGTGTAATACACATTTTTGAATGGTAATTCACCACGATATTCATATCCGGCAATGATCATTCTGGCAACCCAGAAGAACATGATCTCCGGAGCTGTAACCAGATCATTGGTAGGGTAGTAGTAATCTACTTCGTCTTTTTTATAAAATCCGTCAAACACAGAAATAGGCCACAACCATGACGAAAACCAGGTATCCAGAACATCTTCTTCCTGTTTCAGGTCACCAGCTGAAAGCTTTTTGTTTCCGGATTTTTCCTTGGCAGCTTTTACTGCTTCTTTCAATGTTTTAGCAACAACAAAATCATCATCACCATCGCCGTAATAATAAGCAGGAATTCTGTGTCCCCACCAAAGCTGACGAGAAATACACCAGTCACGAACGTTTTCCATCCAATGACGGTAGGTGTTCTTGAATTTCTCCGGATGAAACTGAATGTTATCATTCATTACATTTTCAAGAGCTGGTTCGCTTAGTTCTTTCATTGCTACCCACCATTGAAGAGAAAGTCGTGGTTCAATGACTGCATCGGTTCTTTCAGAATAACCAACTTTGTTCTTGTAATCTTCTACTTCAACAAGGTTGCCTGCTTCATCAAGATCTTTAGAAATCTGTTTACGAACATCAAACCGGTCCATTCCAATATAGAGTTCACCTTCTTCGCTGATGGTTCCATCGGCATTCATCATGTTGATGGTTTCAAGACCATGACGTTGACCGAGTTCGTAATCATTAAGATCGTGAGCAGGAGTTACTTTCAGGCAACCTGTTCCGAATTCCATGTCTACATAGTCATCCAAAATGATAGGTACTTCACGATTTACCAACGGAACGATAGCTTTTTTTCCATGTAGATGAGTGTAGCGTTCGTCTTCGGGATTTATACAAACTGCAGTATCGCCCAGAATAGTTTCAGGACGAGTAGTGGCAATGGTTACATATTCATCTGAGTCAACGATCTTGTAGCGAACGTGATATAACTTGGAATTAACTTCCTTGTGTATTACTTCTTCATCGCTGAGCGCTGTTTTAGCAGCAGGATCCCAGTTTATCATCCTGGCACCGCGATAGATCTTTCCTTTATTGAATAGATCAATGAATGTATCAATTACACTTTCAGAATACTTTTCATCCATTGTAAAAGTGGTACGATCCCAATCACAGCTGGCACCTAATTTCTTAAGTTGCTCAAGGATGATGCCTCCATGTTCGTGTGTCCATTCCCAGGCATGTTCCATGAACTCATCACGGGTAAGATCTTTTTTGGTAACACCTTTTTCACGGAGTTTTCGAACTACTTTTGCTTCAGTAGCGATGGAAGCGTGATCTGTTCCCGGAACCCAGCAAGCGTTGTAACCCTGCATTCTGGCTTTACGAACCAAAACATCCTGAATGGTATTATTCAACATGTGCCCCATGTGTAAAACACCGGTAACATTAGGCGGGGGGATTACGACAGTAAATGGTTCTCTTTCATCAGGTGTGGAATGGAAGTAATTATTTTCCATCCAATACTGATACCATTTGTCTTCAACTTGCGAAGGATCGTACTGTGCGGGAATTTCTTTTTTTGTGTTCGTTGAATCGCTCACTTCAGGTACTAATTAAGGAATTTCTCTTTTATAAAATTAGGTGACATAGTTATTAAGTAACAAAGTGACAGAGTGCTTTGTTACTTAATAACTAAATCTCTCTGTCACATATTCTTACTTAACTCTTTTCAATAATACACCAAAATGTCCGTCACATCCATGTTTGTGAGGATAGGTTTGGTACGCTTTACCATCTTCGATCAGAATTTCTTCAGGAACAAAGTCTTCAAGCGGTTGCAGCTCAAAGTTATCGTCCATTTTTTCCAGAAGTTTATGGATCTGTTCCATGTTCTCTTCCGGCTCTAATGAACAGGTGCTGTATACTAAACGTCCGCCAAGTTTTACCATATTGGCTGCTTCTTCCAGCAGTTTCTCCTGAAGTTCTACTGCATTCTTTAAACCTTCCTCATCACGTCTCCAGCGCAGATCGGCACGTTTACTCAATACTCCGGTTCCAGTACAAGGAGCGTCTAAAAGAACGGCATCAGCAAGTGGGAGTGAAAGTTCTAAAATATCACCACGACGAATTTTAATATTTTCAGCACCAAAGTTCAGCGCATTCTCTGCAAGCAGTTCCAGCCGTTCAGCTGAGATGTCCACAGAAAGGATGTCACTTTTAGCTTCAGTCAAATCCGCGATCATAATTGATTTTGTACCCGGAGCAGCACAGAGATCATAAATTTTCTCTTCGGGCTGAGGGTCTAAAATAAACGGAGCAAATCCGGCTGCCAGATCTTGTACATGGCACAATCCTTTTGCAAATAAGCCTTTTTCAATGAAGGGCTGAACAGAGTCTACTTTATAAAAATTTGGTAACCAATCGCTTGCTTCAAAGTCGATGCCCATTTTTTCCATACGAAGCTCAAAATTTTCCGGCTTGGTACGGATCGTGTTTACACGAACATAATAATTAGGGCGACTGTTGTTTGCCTGATACAACTGAAACGCTTCTCTTTCACCAAAACGCTTATTCCATCTGGCTACCAGCCATTCCGGATGTGAGAAAGTAGTAGCTACTAATTTGGTTCTGTCTTTGAAAGCGGGTTTAGGCAGAGCGCCTTCTTCACGCTGCATGTTTCTCAAGATCGCATTTACCAGATCACCGGTTTTAGAACCGAGCATATATTTTGCTATTTCAACGGCCTCATTGATAGCGGCGTAATCAGGAGTGCTGTCCATAAACAGCATATCATAAATAGAGAGACGTAAAATGTTCTTCAGTTCCGGTTTCATTTCTTCAATTCCAATCGAAGAGAAATGATCGATGATAAAATCGAGGTAACTTCGCTTACGGAGTATATTCTGTACGTATTCTCTTACCTGAGCTTTTTCACGAGTATCCAGCTCGTTTGCAAGTGAATAGTCCAGGTTTTTTTCACGGTCGAATTCAATTAAGATTTCTACGCTGACTGATCGTGCTGATAATTCGGGTTCCAAGATGCTCAGGATTTAAATATTCAAGTTAGGTGCTTATAAAAAAAGGTGATCCAATCACCTTTAGTTGCATAAATGCGTCAAATAAAACAAGCTGGTTTTTTGCCAGCTTGTAGAATCCTTAAAGATAAAATATTAAGAGGGGAGTTGCTAATTAGAACTTATATTTTCATAGTATTATTTAATCTGTACCAGTCGATTTTCCTCGAAAAGAACATGATTAAACCAAGTATTAGAAACAGTCCTACACTTCCGGTTAACAAAGCATATTCTTCAAGCTGTATAAGCATAAAGATAAACAGGTAAAGTGTTGACAAAATACTTCCCATCATTAGAGTAAGGTTTGTATTTTTTAGTATTGATTTGGTAAATCCGGTAACCAAAATTATGGTTGAAGATCCGGCAATCAGATAGGAAAGATTGAAAGACAGGTGTTCAGAAACAGATACGAGCAATAAATAAAAGAAGCATAATGCAATCCCAATAAGTGAATACTGAACAGGATGGACAGGGCGCTTATTTCTTACTTCAATAAAAAAGAAAACCAGAAATGTTAATCCAATAAATAAAATAGCATATTTAATACTGCGCTCAGATTTCTGATAATTATCCACAGGAATAAAGAGATCAACCCCAAAAGCTGCTGAGTTCAGATCAGGTCTGGAATTTTGCCAATACTGAGGAAAGTTTCTGTTGAGGTGAGTTACTACCCAAGACGCATTAAACCCTGATTCCGTTATAGTTCTTTCTTTTGGAACGAAATCGCCATTAAAACTAGGAGAGTTCCATGAAGATAGTATCCGAACGTTCGTTTCTTTTCCTACAGGTACAAATGCAATACTCTCGCTGCCTTTGATATTGAGTTGAATTTGAAAATTAGTGCCGTTCAGGTTTTGCTCATCCGTAGAAAGTACAAGATCTATTGGTGCTGAAATCCCGGTTTTCAGAACATCTTTATGAAGGTGGCTAATTCCGGGTTCAAAAGAAATATCGGCACTGTTCCACTTCACTTTTACATCGTCTTGAATTCCTTTCATATCAGAAATACCAAGGTTAAGCCTTGCCTGATCAAGTATCAGGTCTTCCGGTTGTATCTCAAGTTTTTTAAGATCCGGTAATTGAAACTGACCGGATAGAGTCGACTGTGAATCATAAACAGCAACTTCAAAAATCCCTCTATTAAGTGTCTCGGGAATGATTTTTCCATTAACATTTAAGCTTTCAGGAAGAACGTGTAAGTAATTGGTAAAGCTATTTGAATGATTTGTTTTGTAGGGAATACTGAGTATAGGACCGGTAATTATTTGATTAGTTCCCCATTTATCACCGACTTCAGCCACTGCTTCTGATTTAGTGTTTTGTCGTTCATTAACCAACCCTTTTATCAGTGAAGCGGGTATCAGCAGAATGAGTGTAATTATAAATATTGTACCCATTTTCCACAGGACAGAATAGTCTCTGTCAGTACGTACATCTTCTTGATTATTTTCAGGCATAAAAGCTCCATTTAATATTATTTTAGTGAGCTTTTAGTACCTTTTATTTTTAAGGAAGTTCCCTGAGATTAGTGATTTACCCTTTTCCCTTTTGGATATTCAATTTGATAATTCAGTTTTATTTTTCGTGTTTCATTAGGTTTCAGATTCAATCTCCAGTTTATAATTCCGGTTTGTTCATCCAGCTCTCCACCGGAAAGTTCTTTCGGAGAAATTTTTATGCTTTCATCTGTGGAAACGGGAATCTGATCTTCAACTATAATTTCGATAGGCTCTGATTTTGTATTCCTGATGCTGATCTCAAACGATAAACTTTCTCTGGTTTTACTTCCGAAAAATCGACGTTCTTCAAAGTCTTTGAGTTTTTTTCTTTCGATGATGATGCGCTCATCTTTGCCGAGAGATATTTCTAAGGTGTCTAACAGAGAAGAGGGGTCTAAGTAAGTGCTACCTACAAAACTGTTTTCAAAATATACATTTGCTTCACCTTCGATCAGGTTCAGCTCATCCCAATCTGTTAAATTTCCTATCAGATAAGCATTGGAAGACAACTTTGGAACTGATGCATAGAGGTAGTCAGTTTGTGGTGTTTCTCTCTTGATTTCAAGAGTATGTTCCTTGCCATCAGAAGGCACTGAATACGGTCGATCTATTTTGTAACTGAATGAAGTTTGGTTAGATATCTCTTGGTTTTGAATTGGAGCAGAGCTTACAAATTCTTCACTTTTTACTGCAACTCCGGAAGCTCTTCCCTGTAATTGATCGGACATGCCGGTAACTATTACTTCATCAAATGATCCAATTTGAACTCCCAGTAAAGCAAACACATTAAGTCCCGAATTATTAATCGAGAATCTTTTATTCAAAGAGTGATACCCAATATAATGGATTCTTAGTGTATAGGTGCCATTCGGAACATTATCTATTTCAAAAAGACCGTCTACAGTGGTACTCATTCCTTTTTGGAGTTCAGGTATAATCACAGTTGCTCCGGGTAACGGCTCACCTGTATTTTGATCCATCACTATTCCTTCAATCAGACCATTATCTTCTGAGCGTTTAAACGTTGCTACCGAGTTTCCGCCGGAACTTCTGTTTTGCTTTTGTCTGGTATTATAAAACCCTACATAATTGGGAGCTAATTCCGGCTTTTGCACGTTTTGAGAAGGATCGCCGGAATTGATAGTAAATTGCACATCATTCCAGTCGTATCCTGTATTTTGATAAATGTTGGCTTTATAAGTGAATGCCAATGGTGCGTTAATATTTTCCGAGCGAATATCATAGCTTGGATTCCATCTGGAATTATATACCAAATACTGAAGTGATAATTCCATTACCTTTGCGGATTCCACTTCGATCTCAGCAACTACTTCTTTAAATCTGTTTCTGATACTTCCGCCTTCTTCACGTATTCGGTTATTGAGTAATCTAATCCGGTCATTAATGTTATTTATCTCATTATTTAACATAATTTTCTGTTCTTCAAACTCCAATAGTCGCTTCGAGTTGAGATCCAGAAGTGCGTCCAATTCTGAAGCGGATAGCTTATGATTATTTGCAATATTATTGGATGAATTCAATAAGGAAACATTACTGTTTATAACATTTATTTTGGCTCTTTTTGATGTTATCAAGCGCTGAAGGCTATCTCTTTGTGAAGTCAATTGATTAACAAGTTTACTATTGGATATCTCTTCAATAAAATTATTACGATGGGTGATCGAGAGCAATGTAAATGCGTCTTTTCCTTTCAGTTGAATACTGTTTGGAATCATTGATTCGGACAATTCAGTAAATACTACCACATTTTTTCCGGGAGATAACCGAACATCAGAAATTCGTTCAATTTGAGCCTGAGACCTGAAAACGGTTACATTTTCAATTTCTGATTTTACGATTACACTATCTGAAGTGGTTTGCTGAAAAGGCGAAGTAATCAATAAGAGAATCAATGAAAGCATAGCTGAAGATTTGGTTGAGTTTGATCATTAACTTAAAAGAAATCAGTAATATTTTATATAAATATATTTTTATCGAGTTTCTTAGTTGTACGTTTAAGCAATCTGCAAAAAAATGCGGAAACGTTTTCTTTAAAGCTGCGGATTGAAATCCTTGCTAGTGAACCAGATGAAACTTGTTGGTTTGTCAGTTATCCTCAGTTAGCCAGACAGGACTTTAGTCCGATTGGTACGATGTTGGAATTTATACCTGCGTAGTGTGTGAGTAAAATCATTAATGAATAACAACAGAAATTCCATCCACTATTTGTATCTTTGGATATGTTCAAAGTTCAAGACACCATTCTTACAGAAGAGATTGCAACCACGAAATTCGCATGCGATTTGCCACGATGCAAAGGAGCTTGTTGTGTAGTGGGGGATGCCGGAGCTCCCGTTGTAAAAGAAGAAATACCAGTTTTGCATAAAGCCTATAGGTTATTAAAAGATGAACTGAGACCGGAAGCGGTAGAAGTTGCCGAACGGGATGGAGTAGTCATCGGAAGCGAAAAAGCCGGATACGAAATCGCTTGTGTAAACGAAGCCGAATGTATTTTCGTAAAATATGGCGAAAATGGTGTCTCTTATTGCTCCATCCAACAAGCTTATTTTGACGGACGCATTGACTGGGAAAAGCCATTGAGTTGCCATTTGTTTCCGGTACGGTTAAAGAAGATATCCGACTTTGATTATGCTAATTTCGAATATGTAGACAGTTTGTGTTCGGCTGCTTGCGAGAAGGGAAACAAAGAAGGAATTTATTTATCCGACTTTCTGGAAAAACCGCTCACCAGACGTTATGGTGAAGATTGGTACGATGAATTTAAAGCGGCTTGTAACTATATACGAGAACAGGAAGTAGACTGACAATGCTTCGGAATCAACAAAATATTAGCCAAAAGCAGCAACTGGGTCAGCAGCAAAAACTGTCGCCACAACAATTGCAGTTCATCAAGTTGCTTCAGTTACCGACTATAGCTTTGGAACAGCGGATCAAAGAAGAGCTGGAACTAAATCCCATTTTGGAAGAAGCTGAACCGGGCGAAATTCGTCAGGAGAGAGTTGAAATTGAAGATGAAAAACCGGTTTCTCAGGAAAAAGAAGACGGACTGGAAACACTTGAAGAACATGAAGTAGATTGGGACGAGTTCGATTCCAATACTGAATTTGAGGGAGAATCTTATTCCACCCCCACACACCCGGACATGCAGGAGTGGCAGGATCTTCCCGATCCTTATCATGCGTCCTTTTTGGAAGAACTGGAAGAGCAGGTGAGTTTACTCGACCTGACCGATGAAGAAGAGTTGATAGCTGATCAGATCCTGGGATCGCTGGATGAAGACGGTTATTTCAGGCGAGAACTGGAAGCCGTGGCCGACAATATTGCGTTCAATCACAGCGTGTATGTGGAAGTTGAAGATGTAGATCGGGTCCGAAAACAAATTCAGTTACTCGATCCCATTGGCATTGCATCTATGAGTTTGCAGGATTGTTTGTTGGTACAGATCGAGCAATCCTCCAATGAGCTGGATGGCAGAGAGCTAGCTATCGATATTGTTAAAGATGCTTGGCAAGCCTTTGAAAAGAAACACTTCAATAAACTACTTCAGAAATTCAATGTATCAGAAGAAGAACTAAAAGACGCTTTTGATGTGATCAAGGGAATGGATCCACGTCCCGGGGCAGTAGCCACCGGAATGGAAGAATCCCAGAATTACATTGAACCCGATTTTGAAGTGTACTGGAGAAACACGGATGAATCGGATCTGGATAAAGGAGAGTTCCTCATCAACCTGAATCAACGAAATTCGCCCTCACTTCGGATTTCCCCTGACTACAAAGAGATGTGGAAAGACATCAAAGAAAAGAGAGAGAAGCCGGATCAGCAAACACAGAATTTTATAAAAGGAAAGATAGACTCGGCTAACTGGTTCATTGAATCCATCAAACAGCGACAGAATACTTTGATGAATGTGATGAAAACAATGGTGGCACTTCAGGAAGATTTCTTTAAATATGGCGACAGTCTGAAGCCCATGATCCTGAAAGACATTGCAGAGCGGATCGGGATGGATATCTCCACAATTTCAAGAGTAGTGAATGGAAAATATGTGCAAACCAATTTCGGAGTGCATGAACTTAAATATTTCTTCAACGAAGCTTTGGAAACGGACAGTGGGGAAGAGGTATCCAACAGAGAAGTTAAAAATATTCTTCAAACTATTATCGATGAAGAAGATAAACGAAGTCCGATGAGCGATCAGGATCTTGCAAATCAGCTCAATGAAAAAGGATATAAAGTTGCCCGACGAACCGTCAGTAAATACCGGGAGCAGTTGAATGAGCCGGTTGCACGGTTGAGGAAACAGATATAGATCACTGGTTTACTGATTTGGATCGTTGATAGGGAGGCTCGTTTGGTGTTTAATTTTTGGTGATTTTCTAATAACAGAATTTTGACCTATACTTAGTATTAATAACTTCCTATTAAATACAGGTAATGATTGTCTCCAAGTTGATTCCTTATATTTTATTCCTGCTTGCGTCGGTATCAATATATGATTTGAATGAGATTGAGTTTGTAGAATCAACTAAGCCTTTAAAGCAAATGAGTTCAATCTTTGCTTCTAATTAATTGCCCTTTAATTTTTTTAATATGAAAAAAATAATTTATACGTCGGTTGCTTTCTTTGCTCTCTTATCTTGTCAAAAAACCCAGGAAGAATCGCCTTTCTTGGATATAAAAATACAAGAAATCGAAAAAAGAATTTTTCAATCAAAAAATTTAAATCTTGAATTTGAAAAAGATTTAGAAGAATTGGGAATTTTATCATTTACGACTTTTAGTGAGATTAATGATCATATCGTTGTTGTCGAAAACAGTGAATTAGTTGTTAGGTATCTTGATAAGGAAAGTTTAACAGTAAAAAAAACTTTTTCGATTAAAAAGGGAAGAGGTCCTAAAGAGCTTGAATATATAATGGCATTTGATGCTAACGATGTTAGCTTAGTAGTAATTGATAATCAACTTTTAAAAGTGATATTGTTTGATCATCAAGGTAATCTCATTAATGAATTTAAAACTAGAAGAAAGCCATTCCGTGTAAACTTATCGTCAAAAGAGGACTTAAATTTATTATATATGGTTTATAATAATGATTTGGATAGTTCTTTTATTTATAACATTGATAAAAAAGGAGATGTGAATTACGAATTTGAAAAAGAGAGCTTTAAAAACACTCCCCCATTTTCTATAGAGGGAAACATAAAAACTTTTAATGATACTCTGTATTATGTTGGTGGTTATGATCCTTACATAAAAAAATATGTAAGAGGAGAAAAAATTTATTCAAGAGCAACTATCGACAATTATGATAGCTCTCTAAACTATATTACTGTAGTAAGTGGAGAAAGTCGTTCTGTAAGTCTAAGTCCGGCAGCTGTTTTTTCCTCAAGAGACTTTGACGTTAAAAAGGGTTCCATTTTTGTTATTCCGTATAGTAATGGAGACAAAGATTTTTCATTTATTGATGTATATGCTTCCAAAGATGGTTCTTATATCAAATCATTTCGCACTATAGATGTACCTGACAAAATCATTGTGTATGAAGATGAGAGATCTATATTGACTATAGAAAAAGTAGGGGAACTAGAAAAACCTGTATTAAGAAAATATAGTTACTAATACCTTTATTTTTGTGATGTCAGTACGAAAGAGTAAAACCCATTTTTATGGAATAAAGGCTAACATTACTTTCATAACCAGCAAATTTCCATTATAATTGTAAGTGACTATTAGTAATCATCTCCTTTGCTCTTAAGAAAGCCCATAGCTTCAATTATTTTAGTATTGGCAGTACTCATTTTTGGTGGGATTACGCTGTCACGACTTTCTATTGAGCTTCTTCCTAATGTAAATCCACCCACATTGTTAATCAGTACCGAATACAAAGGTGCTCCGGCAGCGGATGTGGAGTATCGAATTAATGAGCGATTGGAAGGGACACTTGGCTCCGTTCGTGGAGTTCAAGAAACACGAAGTCTTTCCCGCCAGGGACAAAGTCTCATTTTTCTCACATTCAAATGGGGAACGGATATGGATCTGGCTTTTCTGAATGTTCGTGAGAAATTGGATCAAGCCAGACCGTTGCTACCTCAAAATGCAGAACGACCTCAATTGGTGTATTCTTCGGCTTCAGATGAACCTATTGCAACTATAGCAGTCACTCTGAAAGATGCAGAAAACCAAAGTTTTGGAAATCGATTGGCAAGCAAACGATGGGCAGAGCAAGTTTTTACGCGGAGGCTGGAACAACAGGATGGCATTGCTCAAGCATTATTAGTGGGAGAGGTTGAACCGGAAGTTCAGATCAATTATGATCCTAAATTGTTAGATCGGTATGGACTAACACTTACTCAGGTTCAGCAGATCATCAGCAATGCAAACGTGTTTTCTTCCACAGGAGAACTTCGGGATGGT
Organism: Balneola sp.; assembly: GCA_965222085.1. Classification (GTDB taxonomy): domain Bacteria; phylum Bacteroidota; class Rhodothermia; order Balneolales; family Balneolaceae; genus Balneola. The sequence goes on along the minus strand of OZ244952.1, from coordinate 3,470,916 downwards.
TGGTATCGCTATGCTATTAAAATTCAAAGCCGGATTGAGACGATTGAGGATATTGAGTCGATTCCGGTTATTTCATTGGCAAACGGTCGTGTACTTACTTTATCAGAAATTGCAGATGTTGAGATCAGAGAAGCCGATCCCTCTTCTTTTGCTTTGTTGGATAATCAGGAAGTCTTGAATGTTCTGGTTAAAAAGGAATATGGCGCTAATACCGTTACTGTGTTTGAGACTTTACAGAATGCGGTAAACGAGATTAAAACACAAAACTCTGAATTCGATATTCGAATCATCAGGGAAGATGCGACCTACATCGAAAATTCTATCTCAAATTTACTTCAAACGCTGATTATCGGTGGTATACTGGCGTTTATCGTTCTGTTTTTGTTTCTGGATGATATTCGGAGTCCTTTTACTATCGGGATTTCGATTCCTGTCAGCATTTTTCTCACTTTTGTGATCATGTATTTATTTGATATCCAGCTGAATATCATTTCTCTTAGTGGACTTACACTGGGAATCGGTTTATTGCTTGATAACTCCATTGTAGTTTTAGAGAATATCAATCGCTATAAAAAACAAGGATTGGATAAATACGAAGCGGCATCCAAAGGGACTAAAGAAATTGCATTGGCAGTTACGGCGTCCACTTTTACGACTATTTCTGTATTTCTTCCGCTCATTTTTCTAGGTGGATTTGAGGGTGCTTTTTTCAGGGATCTTGCAGCAACTCTTTCCATAAGTTTGCTTTCATCTCTATTGATTGCCTTAGTAATCTTGCCTGTATTTGTTGTACAGTTCAGCGGAAAAGGAATTTCAGGTTTCCTTTCAAAGATCTCTTCCGGATTAGACACCGTGATCCAAAAGTACGAGAGGAGTTTAGCAAGCGCTATAAATAAGCCGCTCCTTCCAATTTTATTTACTTTAATAGTAAGCATAGTCGCTGTATTCGCTTTTTTAAATATTCAAAAAGATGCATTGCCTGAGGGAGAACCGGAACGAGTTGAATACCTGGTAACTCTACCCGGAAATACTTCTTTACGATCTGCAAAAGACGCTTCTAAAACCATTACAGATTTTATTAAAAGAGAGACAAATTCTGTTCAAGTTCTGTCGGTTGGTGGATATACAGATAACACGAGTTTAAGTTCTATACAGGATGAAGGGCTTAATAAATTTAAGATCACAGTGCCGGTACAAAACTGGGAGGAAGCGTATAGGGTTGAAGGTCTTTTTTCATCCTTGCAGAAAACTTATCAAACTTGGTCGTTCAGTAAACAAGGAGATTCGCGTATTGGAGGGAGCAGTTCTTCGGTTGAAGCTCCGGTTCAGTTCAGCATAGTTGGGATTGACCGCAATTTCAGTAAAAGAATCGGTTTGGCTTTGGAAGAATATATGAGCAAGGGCTTCAAAGAAGTTTCATTTTCGGAGAAATTTCCTCAGACTGTAGAAGCATTTCAATTGCAGCTGAAAAATGATCGATTGCTTTTTTATGAGATCAGTGAACGGGATGTAATTGCTTATCTGGAATCACTAACCAGAGGAATGTATGTAACGGATTGGAACAGACAGGATGAGCAGATTGCTATCCGATTATTGGGAGAAGGAGAAAATCTTACAGATCCGCAGGAAATAAAGCTGGACATTAAAAATAAAGTGATTCCTCTTTCTGAGATTGCTCTGATTAATGTAGTAGATGAAGCTGAACAGATAGAGAGGTTGGAACAATCGGCAATTTTGACTTACAACTCCGATTTAACTTTTATAGACTGGTGGTGGAATTCGGATGAGATCAGAGAGCAGGTAAACGATTTTATGCAACGAACAGGACATGAAATCAAAATAGGAGGAACCGCGCTTCAGTTAATAAATCTATTGAAAGAATTAGGTCTTTTGTTGTCCATAAGTGTACTATTGATCTATTTGATCCTCGCCATTCAATATGAAAATTTGAAGTACCCGTTCATCATTATTTTGGCAATTCCATTTGCCTGGATCGGTTCTGTATTCGCACTTTATCTTGGCGGTGTAAGTTTAAACGCACTGTCTTTTATGGGAATTCTGATATTGACCGGTATTGCGGTAAACGACTCCATACTGAAAGTGGATTTTATGCGGCGCTATTATGAAGAAACCGGAGATCTGGAAGAAGCGGTAAGAGAAGCAGGAAAAAACAGATTTCGCCCTGTTGTAATGACCAGTTTAACAACTATTTTAGGATTGATCCCCATGTTGATCCCATTTGGCGATGGTTATGTTTTAAGACAATCATTGGCAATTGCTTTGATGGGAGGGATGGTAACAAGTACGCTTCTAACTCTCTATTTGATTCCTATGGTTTTTAAATGGATTGAAGGGAGGAAGAGAATTAAGAATGAATCAATTAAGAATTAGGAATGGTTCAATTAGGAATATGGGAATTAGGAGTATTTTAATGGTTAAAGAAATCAGTCAGGTAAACCAGCAAGGAATTCAGTCCGTAATTTTTAAGTAAACCAGCATGGGTTTTAACCCGAAGTATTACAGGATACGAAATGAAAAAAATAGTTAGATCTACAGTTTTATTTATGCTGATAGGGGTTGTTTTTGTCTCCTGTAAAGCAAAGAAAGAGGAAGTGGAAACTCCGGATCTGGACAGCATCGAGATTCTACCGGAAGTCGTGTTTACCGTAGTTGACGATGAACCACTTCGATACTATATCGAAAGCAGAGGAGTTGTTGAGCCGGATAAGAAAATATTGATCACACCGCGTATTGGCGGTTTTGTAGAAACTCATAATATTACAGATGGGAAGTGGCTGGCAAAAGGTGATATCATTCTTCAGTTTGATAAAGAAGAATGGGAATTCAGAAAGAACGATTCCTACAATAAATATCTAAAAGCCAAAAATGAGTACGAAACAGAACTCAGATTAAGAGGAGAACTCAATCAGGATACCACTCAGAATTCTTTGATGAAGATAAATACGGGACTGTCTGAAGCAGAACTGAATTACGACAGAGCTAAACTCGATCTTAGTTACACAACTATTAAAGCTCCGTTTTCAGGATACATTTCAACCAAAGAAGTTGTCACAGATGGTGCGTATGTAGGAGCAGGTAAGGAATTGGGGAGTTTTGTTAATACCAATACCGTAAAGATCCGCTTCGATGTACTTGAAAAAGAAATCGTTGATCTGAAATCCGGAATGGAAGTAGAATTGGAAGGACCTGCCCAGGAAAGCTACACAGGAAAGATCACTGCTATTTCTCCTGAGATAGATCAGGAATCAAAAACCGGTCAGGCAATCGTTGAAGTTGATAATCCCGATGGCTCACTTAAAACAGGAATGACAATTGAAGGAAGAATTTTTGTACGAAGTGCTACATCCAAAGTGAGGATGCCACGAGAGAGTTTGCTGGCAAGAGATGGCAGAACGCTCGTGTTTAAGCTGAACAAAGGCGAAGTGAAATGGATCTACGTAACTCCGGAAGAAATGAATACGGAATGGGTGCTTATCGATCATGAAGAGATAAATCCGGGTGACACACTGGCTGTTGACAAGCATTTTAGTATCAGCCACCAACAGAAGGTAATTCCTTTAATGGATAACTAATCTGATGAGAGAACTGCTGCGGCGTAAATATCTGATCTCATTCTTTTATTTGATCGTTTGTATCGTCGGGCTTTCTACGTGGATGATCATTCCCGTTGAAAATGCACCGGAACTTAATCTTCCAAGAATCACGGTGTTTTACAGCTGGGGAAATACAGCACCGGAAATTGTGGAGCAGGAGATCACTCGTAAAGTTGAAAGTGTATCTAATAATTTACGGGATGTTAAAGAGATCCGGTCTTTAACTCAGTCTGGAAGATCCAGAGTCACAATAACTTTTAATAAGAATGCTCCGGTTGAATTCAGATCGCTGGAATTACGCGAACAATTATTTTCCATTGAACAAGCATTACCTCCGAGCGTTTCTCCCGCTCAAATCACCAGAAGTGTGCCCGAAGAGCTGGAAGATCAACAAACGTTTATTGTATATACACTCAGTGGAGATATGGAAGGGAAAGCATTGCTGGAATATGCCAGACAGTCCTTAAAAACAAAATTATTAGGCATTGAAGGTATTTCAGAAGTTGTTCTTGAAGGAGTTGATGATCCGGCTTTGATCATTGAATATGACCGACAGGCACTTGAAAACTACAACCTACTCGCGTCTGCAATTTCAAATGAAATAAGAGAGAAACTTAGTTGGAGAACTTCAGGATATATTGATTCCGGAAGTTCACGCTTTGGTTTAGTGTTGCCTCCTGACTTCAGAAATACAACAGAAATTTCAAATTTGAAGCTTACTCTCCCCGGGAGTGTTCGTCAGTTAAGACTTAGTGACATAGCTACCGTTTATGTAAGCGACTATCCTTCAAAAAGCATCAGACGAGTAAATGGAAGTACAGCACTCACTCTTCGCTTGAATAAAGAACCGGGAGCTGATGCGATGGGTTTAGCAGAATTAGTGCTGGCAGAGATGGAAGAAATAGAGCGTGTGCTTCCGGATGGGATGGAACTGAGATTACAAGTTGATTCTACCGAAGAATTACGCGAACAATTCGATCAATTGTCAAACCAGGCAATTTTTAGTGCGTTATTAGTATTTCTGGTGGTGCTTCTGTTTATAAGAAAGATCCGTGCTCCGATTGTAATTGTGGGCAGCGTGTTCTTTTCCATTCTTATGAGTGTAATTGCTCTGTACCTTTTCGATTATACGTTAAATGTGATCACTCTGGCAGGGCTAACTATTGCTTTGGGAATGCTGATTGACAATGCTGTAGTCGTTTTTGAACAGGTTAACCCCGGATTACCAAAAGATCGCCGGGAAAGAGTGGAGCATGTGAAGAAAAATTTGCCCGGATCATTTGTTCCGGTATTGGGCAGTACGCTAACCACAGTAGGAATTTTTGTTCCGCTTCTATTTGCTATGGAGGAATTGAGACTGTTTCTGGTACCATTAGCGGTTGCACTTACCATTACTTTATTATGCTCTGTGGTCATTGCATTTACCTGGATTCCCTATGCACTGATTTGGTTAACATCTGTTTCAAAAAAGGAGGAAGCAAAGGTCAAAAAGAAATTAATTAGTAGTCGCTTAAAACATATGGCGCTCCGTACTTTGATCTTCAGAAACAGACTGAGGTGGATTTTGCCGGTTTTACTTATTGCTGTAATTGGTATTCCACTTTTTGTAATAGAAGCTCCGGATGATTGGGAGGAGACATCATGGCCGGAATTCACCCAAATCTATTTTGATAATCGTGACGATATTGACCCCTTGATTGGTGGATTGACCTATAAATTTTCTAAAGAAACGTACTTTGGGAGTCCATGGAGGCGTGATACTGAGGAAAAGATATCGGTGTATATCCGCAGTCCGCAAGGAACTCCATTGAGTGAAATTGATAAGATCGTAAAGAACTACGAGGCGATCGCTGAGCCATATACCAATGCATTTTCCTACTACGAAGCTCAGCTTTCTGAAGATTTTGGAGCCTATATTACTTTTTCAGTAAAAAATGAGTATTTGAGTGAAGTAGCTCCATACTATTTTTTAGGAGAAGCGATGTATTTGGGAGCACAGACAGGAAATGTTGCTACTTCAGTTTCAGGATTTGGACAGAGTACAAGTACAGGTTTCGGTGGAGGGTCATCATCTCAAAGAATTACGCTTACAGGATATGCTTATAACGAACTATATGATTTGGCACGCGAAATTCAACGCAGACTGGAGAAAAACCGAAGGGTCAGAGAAGTAGATATAAACAACAGTTCTTATTACAGCAGAGATGATTTCTATCAGTATAATCTGGAACTCAATGATAAAAAATTGCTTGCAAGCGGACTCGACAGACGAACAATGCTGAGTGCTTTAGCAATGGATATTAACAGAGAGAACTCTTTGGGAAAAGTAGAATTTGAAGATCAGGAAATGTATTTGATCAGCCGTACTGAGAACGATCGTTTATATGAAGAGGATCTGATGGAAAGAATGCGGAAGAGTAAGGATCTGAGCTTTGATCTGGAGGCATTTGGAACCATTACTAAAGAAAGAGCGCTTACTGAAATTCGCAGAGCGGATCAATCCTATGAGCGGGTGATTACTTTTAACTTCTTAGGAAATTATCGTATGGCTCAGAACTTTACGGAAACAATGCTTGAAGAAGTTCCGGTTCCCGTTGGAGCAAAAATAAAGTACGGTTTTTCGGGATTCAGCTTTAACGATGACGAACAAACAAAGAATCTTTGGTTGATTGCTATGTTAAGTATTCTAAGTGTATGGATGATAATATCAGCACTGTTGGAAAGCTGGTCCGGATCATTGTTTGTTATATTAACCATTCCGTTCAGCGCTGTTGGAATTATGTTGGGAACACTTGCCAACGATTTAAGTTTCGATCGCGGAGCAATAGCAGGAGCTTTATTATGTGTGGGTGTAGTTGTTAACAATGCAATATTGTTAATTCATCAACGGAAAACAGAAAACGAAAGAGGAATAGGAGGAGTGAGAGCCTGGTATAAAGTATTTCGAAAAAAACTAAGACCTGTTTTGATTACAACCACAACAACGATAATGGGATTACTGCCGATGGTTATTTTTGGAACCGATGAATTTTGGCAAAATCTAGCAATTGTGGTAATCTGGGGACTGTTATTCAGTACCGCGCTTTTATTTCTATTCTCAGGGTTATGGGATAGAAAATTGATTCGTGGTAAGTAGAAGCAGAGCTTCCGGGGGTATTCCGCATCGGAGGTACGGAACGAGATGTAATCAAAAATCTAAACCGAGACGGCTAATTCTAAAACATCCCACCATTCATTAAATAAGATTAGCAGCATAACAAGGGCGCCACTTACCAGAGTATGTAGACCTATGGTTTTGAAAAGGTAAGAATTGCGATGCAATCCCAGTCTTTTGGAGGCATCAAAGGCAGTGATATTAAAACTGGAAAACCAGATAAGGACATAGGTTATAGCAAGTATGCCCACCAGGAATGAAGAATTCCATTCCGAGAAGTAGACGGTTATCATCAAAGTGATAAGAATAAAATCCAGATGGAATATTGAGGTAAACAGATTCAACCCCTGATTAAAATGTGTCATTTCTTTATTCGGAGCGTACAGCCAGATCAATGCAATGAGCTCCACAATCAGAACCAAGACAGAGGTGAGCACAAACAGCGAGAAATAGTTTTCCCCCATAACCGCCAAATAAGGAAGATGGTAATATAGAGCTTCTAGTCCGATATCGCTTATAAACATCTTGGCGAGTATATAACTTACTAATCCACCAAAAATGGCATGTTGAAACATAAGAAATACAGCACTTCCGGATGAACGTTCTCTGTAGCTCATGATATCATCCACGTAAAAACGATGGGCTGTGAAATAGCGAGGAATAGTCTCCAGATAAGTTGGATTGGTTGCTACATTTACCGCAAGGCTTATCCAAAGCAAAATTAAAACAAGTATTGACCAGTGTATTGAAGGAAACTGAGCAGGGAGTGCTGGTATAGCTATTTCTTCAGGATTAATTCCATTTTCTGAGGTCAAAACCGGATCAAGATATGTGAATTCCAGCAAAATTCGCTGAAGCCATTCATCATCTATGATCACCGATAGATCGTTTTCAGAAAGTTGGTTTTTAAAATCTGATAACGATTGTTCTAACGAACCCTGAGGTTCAAAAAAAGTGAAAAGCGAAGTGGGATGAATGGTAACAGAATGAATTTTCTGATCTTTTATCTCTAAAAAGTCTTCATCATCGATCATCAACACATCTTGAGAAATGATGCTATTGGAGAAAGCCACAATTCCATTAAAAGCGGAAGAAGAACCGTAGAGAGCTTTGGCATCGTTTACAGATTTCAAATACTGATCTGAATTGTTAATAAAATCATTTTCAGTTACGAATTTGTGATCCAATTTCACAAAAAAAGGGATTCCTGCGCTGTCTAAGGCAGCTATTTCATCTGCTGTTAATGGATGGCTGACAAACAGATATGAGACATTGTGATTGCCGAAGAAATCCAGATCCCTGTTAAATGCTTCAGAATCAGCAGGCTTTTCCCAATTTACGGCTACTTTCTTCTGAGCATAGCTTAAGGAATAACCGAACATCAAAAAGGATACAAAAAGCACCCACCGCAAAAGATATGTTCTGCGGGTTTTCACTTATGCTTCTACAGCTACTCCGAAAAATTCAGAAATACTGCTCTTTTTGATCGGTTTGGCAAGAAGGGTAGCAGAAGTACAATCAGTTATTTCAACTTCCACATAATCGCCCGGCTCAAAATCTCTTCGGTCAAATACACAGATCTTATTGGTATCGGTACGTCCGCTCATTTGCTCTTCAGATTTCTTACTGGTTCCTTCCACAAGCACAAGATGGCGTTCTCCGATCTCATTCTTGTTTCTTTCACCCTGAATATCCATTTGCTGAGTAATGATCTCGGATAAACGTCTCTTTTTAACTTCTTCCGGAACGTCATCTTCGAATTTACGATGAGCTAATGTTCGTTCTCGTTCAGAATATGCAAACATATATGCCAGATCATAACCTACTTTTTTCATCAGGCTTAATGTTTGCTGATGTTCTTCTTCAGTTTCGTGGCAAAATCCTGCAATAATATCTGTTGAGAAAGAAACTCCGGGAATAATGGCTCTCATCTGATCGATTAATTCCAAATACTGCTCGCGGGTATAAGGTCTGCGCATTCTCTCCAGCATAGAATCACTTCCTGCTTGAGCCGGAATGTGAATATAGTTGCACAAATTCGGCTGCTCAGCTATAATATGAAGTAATTCGATAGGGAAGTCCTTCGGATGCGGAGAAGAGAATCTGAAGCGAATTTCAGGGTTAACCTGACTGCAAGCCAACATCAGCTTAGCAAAAGAGTTTTCACCGTCTTTGTAAGAATTTACGTTCTGTCCAAGCAGGGTAATTTCTTTAATTCCTTCCTCACTTAACTGACGAACTTCTCTTAAAATGCTTTCCATAGGTCGGCTTCTTTCGCGACCACGTGTAAACGGAACTACACAGAAAGAGCACATATTGTCGCAACCACGCATAATGGAAACAAATGCAGAAACGCCGTTACCGACCGTTCTTACCGGAGTGATATCAGCATAAGTCTCTTCAAGAGAAAGCAATACATTTACTGCTTTTCTGCCGTCGTCCACTTCTTCCAGAAGTCGAGGGATGTCGCGATAAGCATCAGGGCCAACTACGATATCGACCAGGTGCTCCTGCTCCAAAATTCTGTCTTTGATGCGCTCAGCCATACAGCCAAGTACACCAACGGTAAGTTCTTTATTCGATTTTTTGATCTTTCGAAGCTCTTTTAGCCGGTTCCACACTTTGGTTTCAGCATTCTCACGAATAGAGCAGGTGTTAACCAATACAACATCCGCGCTTTCCGGATTTTCGGCCAACTGCATTCCGTCTTCGATCAGAATTGAATTTACCACCTCCGAATCTGCGAAATTCATCTGGCAGCCATAGGTTTCAATAAAAAATTTCTTGTTACTCACTGTACTTCTCTTTTCAAACTAAAATTCTATTTTGGCCAGGTGTCCGGGTTGTCTCTCCAGCTGGAAAGCAGATCCAGATCATCGCCTGTAACGATTCCTTTTTCAATGGCTACATTGATCAGCGTTTTATAATCGGTGAGGCTGTACACAGGAACATTTACTTTTTGGAAACGTTCATCTGCTTTTGCAAATCCATAAGTGAATATAGATAGCACAGCTTCAACATTAGCTCCTACAAACTGAAGTGCTTCAAGCACTGAGATTGCAGAACCACCGGTGGAGATCAGATCTTCAAGAACGATCGTGCTTTGTCCTTTATCCACACCACCTTCAATTTGATTTCCCATCCCATGAGCTTTTGCCTTAGCACGAACGTAAGCCATTGGTTTATCCAAAGCTTCAGAAACCCATGCGGCATGAGGTATTCCAGCAGTTGCTGTTCCGGTAATGACATCAACATTGGAAAATTTTTCGCTTATGAATGCAGTAAACTGCTGAGCGATCTTCTTTCGTATTTCCGGATGTCTTAAAGTTAATCTGTTATCGCAATAAATTGGCGAATTCCACCCTGATGACCAGGTAAAAGGATTATTCGGTCTTAGTATAACTGCGTCAATATCTAATAAGTCTGCCGCTAATTCGCGTGCAAATGAGTCGTTAATAATCATAAATGTCTGTAATCTTGTGTTCTCTTCTGAAATCCCGAGAATAGGTCTTTTTTTACGACCAAAAGAAAATAAGGCTTTTTAGACAGATAAGCGCATATAATCCTGCAAGTAAATCATCGAGTAAAATGCCGGTACCGCCATCGTATTTTTGTAGCTTATTGATACCTAAAGGCTTTAAAATGTCAAAAATCCGGAATAATATGAAACCAATCCCTAAAATCATTAGATCTGAATCGAGTACACCGGTAGAAGAAATTGATATAAATGTGAGCGCCTGACCAGCCCATTCATCCATAACAAGTTTTCCCGGATCTTCACCCCACTGATCTACACAAACTGAAGATACCCATAACGAAAGAAGTGAAGTTATTAGCACAAATACCGGAATCAAAAAAATGTTACCGGATTTCATCAGAAAGAAGATGGGAACTAATGAAAGTAAACTTCCCCAAGTTCCGGGTGCAAATGGAATTAATCCCGATCCAAAACCTGATCCAATGAAAAGTTTAAGGGATCTCATGAAGATGTGGAGTTGCGAAATAGCTTTTTATTAGTAAACACATATTCAATTCCGGAATAAACAGTGATGAAAGTCACAAACATCATCAGCCAGAACATAACACCTGTTGAAAGAATTATTTCGGACCAGTCTGCAAGAATATTTCCTGTTCCTTCAAACACACCAAGAAATAAAGCGATATACAGAAATGTAAGTTGGATGGTGGTTTTTGTTTTTGCAAAAGAACGGGTTTTCATCTGCATATCCTTCTTATTTGCATAAACCCGTAATCCGGTCATAAATATATCACGTATTATGATCAAAATAACTGCCCACCACGGAAACTGGGATGGATCGATGAATGGAAGCACAATAAAGGCACTAAATGTGAGCACTTTATCAGCAAGCGGATCAAGAAATACTCCCAAAGAAGATTCAACCTGATACTTCCGAGCATAATGACCGTCAAAATAGTCGGTAATAGCAGCAATTGTAAAAATCAGGATACTCAATCCTCCCCAGATTAGTCCTCCCTGCAAATACAGATACAAAAATATCGGTGCAAGGATGATGCGAAGGGTGCTGAGAATGTTCGGAAGACTTTTCATTGAACGAAGATAGGAAATAGATTGGATATAATAATATGAAAACTAGCTTTTGGACAAAGGAATTGTGAATTTTACAGGTATGAAAGTTCAGATCATCTCAATCGGCACCGAATTACTTATTGGAGACACTGTAAACACCAATGCTACTTGGATGGGGGAGTTCATGACCGGCTTAGGTTTTGAAGTTACCGAGGTGCATACTATTTCGGATGAACTGAACCTCATCAAATCAACTGTCTCTTATTCGATGAAGCATGCAGATGTTGTGCTTTGTACCGGAGGTTTAGGCCCGACTCATGATGATATTACAAAAGCAGCGATTGCTGAATTGTTCGGAGTGAAGATGAAGTCAGATAAACGGGTTCTGGATTATATCAAAAAATTATTTGAGAACAGAAATATCCCTTTTTCAGAATCGAATAAAATACAGGCTGAAGTTCCCGAAAATTGTGAGGTATTATTCAACAAGATGGGAACAGCGCCGGGAATGTGGTTTTTTGAGAATGACTGCTATCTGGCTTCCATGCCGGGAGTGCCTTACGAAATGAAGTACTTGATGGAAAATGCGGTTTCTAAGAAATTAAGAGAGGTTTTCGGCGACGTTGGTTTCTTACATTCCAGATATCTTAAAACAGTTGGAATAGGTGAGAGTACATTGAGTGATAACATTTTAGGCGATCTGAACTCTTTTTTTAGTAATGACGTAAGTTTGGCTTATTTACCGATGCCGGGGGGAGTGACTCTCAGATTGAATGGAAAAGGAGCAACAAGATCGGAGGCAGAGGAATCGGTAAATAAACTTGCGGATCATATTTATGAAAAAGCTTCTAAGTATATTATCGGAGAAGGCAAACACCTGACCATATCAGAAGCTATTGGTAAAATTTTGACCGAACAAAACAAAACAATTGCCACCGCAGAAAGTTGTACGGGTGGGATGATTGCAAATGAGCTTACAAATATCGCCGGAAGTAGTGCGTATATGTTGGGTGGAATTGTTTCATATGCCAATTCAGTAAAAATAAATCAATTAGGTGTCTCAGAAAACGATTTGAATGATCAAGGTGCAGTAAGCCAAGAAGTAGCATTACAAATGGCAAAAGGAGCTGCGGAAAAACTCGGTTCTGATATTGGTATTTCAACTACCGGAGTTGCCGGTCCGGGTGGAGGATCCGAAGAAAAACCGGTCGGTACCGTGTGGATGGGATACTGGAGCAAGGATGAACATTTTGCCATTAAAGCGTTATTCACCAAAGATCGTTTGCTGAATAAGGAAAGAAGCATGCGTACAGCTTTAGAAATGGTGCGCAGGGTATTAAAGGGAATAGATGAAATGCCTTATAACCTGGAGAAACAGTATCCTTGAGAGTTATCGTAACCTTATATATCACATTAATTGTAAGCTCAACTGGATTATTTGCCCAGGTTGCAGACTCTGCCAAAACAGATTCAGTTAAGATTTCTTCTCAGAAATCAGAAGCAAAAAATGACAGTGTTTTTTCTTCACAGAAAAAGGATGTAAAAGTAAAAACAGTAAATCTCTGGAAAAATCGTATTCCATCATTTTCAGAGAAAATAACTACCGACAGTCTTTTGCGATGGAATATTTACTCGAATTGGGGAGATTTTTACGCTTATCAAAGTAACGTGATTTCATACAGACAAGGCACAATCGGGAGGATAGATGCATTTAATATCAATGGTTACGATCAATACGAACAGAACTTATGGCTGGATGATATTCTGTTGAATGATCCGGTTACGGGATTGATCAATTATAATTATGTGCCGCATCACAAGATCGGAACAGTGCATCAGACTTATAACGGAGAGTTAAATTCATATGTGAATATTCGTGACTATTATATTAATGAACCTGTAAGCTATCTGAACTTTGATGAAGCTTCTCATGATTACAGGAATCTGGAATTTTTTGTAGCACAGAATACAGCGCCAGGAACCAATATTGAGCTCTCGTATTGGGACAGGAGAGGCGGAGGTTTTTATCCAAATAATTCTGTTCAAGGAAGTCAGATCATGGGAAGAATTTACCATCATTTAGGAGAGAAATATCAGATTCAGGGATTGATCCTACGAAATGATTTTAATAATGATGAATCCGGTGGTTATGTTGTAAATGATCCTGCAAGTTTTGGCTTTGGTGAGTTTACTTCAAATCCTGTAAGCAGTTCGGGGAATTCAGAAATACTACGAAATGATATTAAACTGGGACTTTACCAAAGATCGGATACATCTACTGCTGAATCAGGTGGATTGATATTAAACAGAACAAAGAACGACAGAGTAGTTCGCATTAGTGCTGATACTCTGAGTAGAGAACTACTAACACATGGTGCTCAGGTCTTCAAGAAAGTGGAGTTGGGCTTGCTTTCAATACGGGGTGATGCCGCAGTTACTTTGTCAGACATGAAATCAGGTAATTCCATTATCCGGAATAATTGGTTTACATCAGAAGTGAAAATGACTACTGAATTGAAATTGTTTGATGGTTTAAAATTGATTGGTTCCGGCAATGTAATATCACGAAATACAGGTCATTCCGGTTCGGAATTTTCAACCGGTATGAAGATCGGGAATCCTGATAATCTGAGTCTGAGGTTAACTGCTGGTGTTGAAAGCAGGATTCCGACTATTCAGACTTTATACTGGTCATCAAAGGACTATTCAGGGAATTCAAATCTTAAAAACGAAAAAATAACATCGCTTTACGGAGAAGTAAATTCTTCGCTTGGAAGTTACTGGAAAGCAGGTGCTTCGGGCAGACTCAAGTTTACAGAAAACCGAATAGTTTTAGATGCGGATAGTACTTTCAGCAATACAAATTCTCAGGATATGGCTTTTGTTTCAGGGTTTGTCAAATTTCAGAATCCTAGTTTTGAGATCGAAAGTTCAGTAGCTTATGAAACAACGCTGAGTTTTGAATCAGATCAAAGTCACTCAACATTTGGTTCTGTAGATACGAAGTTATGGATCAGAAATGCACTTTTTTACAAGAACTATGCATTTAACAGGGCAGCTTTTGTTAAGATCGGTGTGCGAACGCTTCTCTCACCACTCGCATATGAAAGTCAGTTTTATAATACAGAGTTAAACTATTGGCAATCAAACTCATTAACCAATGACGAAAGTATGCAATCGTTTGTACCTGCATTTTTCAGAATGGATGCGGAACTTTCTGCCAGAGTTCGCGCAATAATGGTAGTGATAAGATGGGAAAATGCACTTGACGGTTTAGGTCAGGCAGGCTACTTTGAGGCGTCATCATTTCCGATGCCACCGCGAAGATTAATTGTTGGAATAAGAGCTCAATTCAGAAACTAATATGAGTCTAAAATATGTAATAAAAGAAGGAACAGCCGGCTTTAAACGAGCTAAATTGGCTGTTACAACATCTATATTCTCCTTGTTTATAGCAGTGCTGTTACTGGGCATTCTCGGGCGTGTATCGTACAATGTGTATACACAAGCTATGAGTTTGAAGGAGATCCAGATTGAAGTTTTCCTTTTTGATATGGATGAGCGCTCTGTGGAGGAAGTGCGTAACCAAATCGAGGGCGAAGAGTTGGTTACGAATGTGGTTTATATTTCCAAAGACAGTGCGTCTGTTATCGCAGCTAAAGAATTAGGGGCGGGCGTTACCGAACTTATTGAATTGAATTTTTTACCGGCTTCTTTTAAAGTAGAAGTGAATACTGATTCGGGATCTGAATTGGTAGAGAGTTTAGCCTCCCGAATTCAAAACATCCGGGGAGTTGATGAAGTAGAGTATAACAGAGCACTATTAAAAGCGCTGGAATCAAACCTCAGTATTTTCAGCTTGATTGGTAGTGGGTTGGGAATCTTAATTTTGCTGGCAGCAGTAGTGTTGGTCTACAATACTATCCGCTTGACTATCTATGCAAAAAAAGATCTTATCAGAGCGATGAAGCTTGTTGGAGCTACGAATGGTTTTATAAGAAGTCCGTTTATTGTGGAAGGAATTATTCAGGGATTAATTGCCGGTACTTTAGCGGTGTTGAGTGTATTTGCGATCTTTGAGTTTTTGGTACCGCTCTATGTTCCTGACGTGGGAATTGTGGCATGGCCATTCGGACGTTGGTATTTCTTGGTTGGAGCCATGGTCGGTTTATCAGTTTTGATGGGCTGGTGGGGCAGCAGACTCGCGTCCAGAAAGTATATTGCTGAGACGTACATTTCGGGTTAATTAGGAATGCACTAATTAGGAATAGGTGAATAATCGAATTAGAAATAAGATCTTTCAGTCGCTAGGGGGCTTATTTTCACTATTGGTTCTAATTAGTCCAGATTTATTTAGTCAGGAAATTGAGAGGAATTGCGAGTCAAATTCTGAATTAATCGATATTCTCAGGAACTCTTTTGAGGATCAAATGAAACAAGTATATGATGTCTCGAACGATGAAGAAATCTATTCAAGTTTTCTGAATTTTTTGAGTTTTGATCCATTGGTTAATTCATGGTTTGTGAATATTAGTAAAACTGATGTTCCGGATAGTTTGAAAAGACATAATAATTTTCAAAAAATTTGGACTAAGGATCAAAAAGAATCAGATATAATTTTAGAAGAGGTCATATCAAATGATGGTTATGAGGAAGAAAATGAGGACTCTGAAATTTGGGATGTAGACACTGAGAGCAATTATTTTACCTGTCTGAAAGAAAGTGATTCTAAGAAATTTCAAGAATTAATTGATGGTATAGAAGATGTTGGCGGGTTTATGAGTCCAAGAATTCATGCTGACTTATTGCTAAGAATTCTCAATGAGGAAGATTATACCAAAGAAGAAATACAAAATTTCATAGCTATTAACTTATACTTTACAACTTTATTAAATTTAAGTCAGAATTAGGAATAAATGGTCAACTATTTCTAATTCAGCTATTCCCATCAAGCTTCAGCGTTTTCTTTCTTAGCGTTTTCGTTCTGTCGAGTTTCACACGCTTTTTCGTCTTTACAAGTTCCGTAAAAGTGCAGAGAGTGAGAGTCGATATTCATACCATGAATCTTGCCAAGTAATTCCTGTATTTCTCCAATTCGTGGATCACAAAATTCCAATACATGTCCGCAATCGTTGCAAATAATATGATCGTGCTGTTGATAAGCATATGCGCGCTCATAGTAATACTGACTTTTACCAAATTGCTGACGCTGAACCAATCCACATTCAACCAAAAGGTCGAGCGTGTTGTACACCGTAGCGCGTGATACACGAGTGCCAACTTCTTCCATTCTGTAGAATATATCATCCGCATCAAAATGGCCGTCGGCACGGTAAATTTCTTCCAAAACCATAAACCTTTCGGGTGTTTGGCGTTGTTTATGCTCTTTCAAATAAGATCTGAAAATCTCTTTTACTAACTGAATTGTTTCTTCGTGTGCCGGATGTGCCATCTGTGAAATTTTTCTTTTAATATAAGACTTGTATAGGTGCATTTGAAACACAAGAATTTCTTTCTATATATAGTATATTCCAATCGGAAAAATATTGATCAAAATTTACAAGCATGCCTACAATCGTACCATTCGAGACATTAGCAGAACTTCCTGTAAACCTGGCGAATAAATTTGCCGGAAATAATAAAGCTGTATTTCATCGTAAAACAGATCCTAAATCAGATTACACACCCATTTACTGGGATCAGGTGATCGAGGATGTCCATTCTTTAGCAGCTTATATGCTTTCGGAAGGAATTGAACATGGCGACAGAGTAGGGATTTTAAGCGAAAACAGATATGAATGGGCTGTTGTTGATCTGGCAATCCAAATGATCGGTGGAATCAATGTGTCTCTGTACACTACACTTCCGGCCGGACAGTGCGAATATATCTTACAGGATTCGGAAGCCAAGATGTTCTTTGTTTCTACAGGAATCCAGTTAAAGAAAGCTGTGGAGGTTTACGATAATTGTGAGCATTTAAAAACGATTATTTCATTCGATAATCCAAAGAATAAAAAACATGCAGAAAAGGAATTTGTTCTTCTTTTCGAAGATGTACTTAATGAAGGCGCAAAACAGGTTGAGAAATTTAAAGATGAGATCAGGAAGAGAGTACAGGCTGTTTCTGTAGAAGATATTTCGACTTTGATCTACACTTCAGGTACAACAGGAAGGCCAAAAGGAGCGATGCTTACCCATCAAAATATTGTAAGCAATGTTAAAGCTGCTACACAACATATTTATTGGGATGATAAAGACCGACTACTATCATTTCTTCCATTATGTCACTCTTTTGAGAGAACGGCGGGTTATTATGCAATAATTTCCTGTGGAGCAGAAATCTATTATGCCGAAAGCGTTGATACGGTTTCTAAAAATATGCCTGAAGTGAAGCCAACGGTAATGATCAGTGTGCCAAGACTTTTCGAGAAGATCTATAACCTGATCGTTAAAAGTGTAGAGGAGGGCAGCGATACCAAGAAAAAGATCTTTAACTGGGCTGTTGATACCGGACGAAAGTACTCATCAGGTAAAAGAGGATTGGTTTCGATTCAAAAGAAGATTGCTGATAAACTGGTGTTTGATAAGCTGAAAGAGCGAACGGGAGGCCAGATTAGGATATTTGTTTCCGGCGGGGCTGCTTTACCACCTGAGATCGATGATTTCTTTAAAGCTGCAGGATTGACCATTTTACAAGGATATGGATTGACAGAAACATCACCGGTAATGGCGGCAAACAGAGTAGGAGAAGAAGTAACCGGAGTTGTAGGAGCTGTGATACCCGGAGTTACTGTAGGAATTAAAGATTTGGATTCCGGTGAGATCATAGCTCAAATAAGTGGTGAAGATTATCCTACAGAACTTTCTTCTGAGCCCGGAGAGATACTTTGTAAAGGACCAAATGTAATGAAAGGTTACTGGCGTAACGAAGAAGCTACCAAAGAAATGATCAATGAAGATGGTTGGCTACATACCGGAGATGTTGGACGTTTTGTAAAAGGAAATTTGAAAATTACAGATCGTATTAAGCATATGATCGTTAATGCCGGAGGTAAAAATATTTATCCCGGTCCAATAGAAGATATGTTTAAGACCAGTAAGTGGATCGATCAAATGGTTGTAGTAGGAGAAGCTCAAAACTTTATGGCCGGATTGATAGTACCTGATTTTGAAATCTTGGCGAAGTATGCTAAAGACAATGGACTTGATTACAAAGACAATGAAGTGTTGATCTCGCATCCTGAAGTGAATGAATTATTCAAAAAAGAGATACGGGCTTTCTCAAAAGATCTGGCTTCTCATGAAAAGATTCGTGATTTCAGGTTATTACCCGCTGAATTTACAGTGGAAACAGGAGAGATCACTCCAACAATGAAAGTAAAGCGTAGAGTTATAGCAGAGAAATATGCAGATCAGATTGCTGATATCTTTAAAGATGATAAAAACTGATTAATGGGTTTTATAGAGCATGACCTTTTGATACTTGGTTCTCAGAATGCTAAGGAACCAGATCAAAAGTTAACCAGAGAGCAAGTCAGGCCGGTACAAATTTTATACAGAGATGGCTCAATTAAACCCGTGAATTTCTTTAATTCCTGGGGTAAAGTTGGTGTAAGCTCTATTGTCTGGGATTTGAGATATGCTGATGAGCTTTTTGTTTCCGAAAATGAAGAAATAAGAAGGCTTAATTTAGCTTCAAAATCCTTTAAAACTCTTGATATCGGAAAAGCCGGGGATATCCACGATATACATTTTCTAGATGATATACTATGGATATCTAACACTGAACATGATGAAGCTATCGGGTTTTGTCCTGAGACTAATAAAGTAAAAGAGAGAATTTCTTTAGCTTCGTTTAGAACAGAATATGAGAAGAGTGAGGATCTGGAAAAAGTAATCGACAGATTTCACTGTAATCAGATCTTTCTGAACTATAAAAATGAGAAGTGTGCATTAATTCATCACGTTAGTGGCTGGCAGTACTACAGAATTCTTTTTGAAGCGCTGGTTAAACAACAAGGGGATGGAGGTGTTTTAAATCTGGATACACAAGAGGTATTTCCCTTAAAACTGCAAAGTCCACATTCAGTTCGGTTAATAAATGGAAATTATTGGATTCAGGACAGCGGAGATAGATCTGTTAAGATATTTGATCAGAAATGGAACTTAAAATCGACCATAGAAATTGGCGGATTTGGAAGAGGAATGGCTTTCTCAGAAAAAGATAACGTTGGTTATATAGGACTTTCCGCCACCAGAAAAAGATATTTAAAGGTAATTCCTACCGATAAATATCTTCATAACAGAGTAATTACTGTCGATTTGCAGAAACAACAGGTCTCGGGAGAAATTGTAATTCCAAACATCGAACAAGTAGACAATGTGTATATTTTAGACAATGAAACGCTGTCTAAATTTGAATCTCTATCCTAGAACCAGCCAGCACCCGGGATTCTGAATGGCCATGGAATTGAAGATAGCATGATCAGTAAACCTATGAGGTAAAATACTGCCACTCTTTTGAATTTTGTAATACTTTCCGGTGCTCTTTTCGATAATGAAAAGCCCAGTGTTATCAAAACAATTGCAATGATCATCATAGAGAAGTGCTCAATAGTATAAAACCTGAATATTTCGCTTTTGATAGCTCCTTCTTCAAAAGATACCAATGGACTTATGAAGTAGAGTCCCAGTCCGAGTATCAACTGAATATGAGTAAATATTAGCGCGAATAAAGCACTTTTTTTATCTGAAGTTGTGAATTCTTTTTTCCCGAACCAGCCGGAAAAAGCTTTATACAAAGCCAAAACTATCAATATTAAAACGATCCATCTGTTAACTGAATGTAAGTGTAATAGAATATTGTACATGGCTTTTATGATTTATTAATCTCTTTTCGAGTGTGTTTTATAATTTTGTTTACTCTTCTTTTGTTAACTCCCAGATCGTAGTAACCTTCTCTGCTGGAACTTTTAATATGAACGAATGTAATGTCTGTATTCGATGAATTTGAATCAACATGAATAACAACATCATCTAACCATCCGAATATCGGAATTTTAAAAACAGCATTGATCACTTTTTTATCAGAAATATTCAATTCTGCTATTTTCTCAGCATTATGAGAGGTAAGTGATTTCTTTAATGCTTCATGAACAGTCTCAGGCGCGGCTTTTAGAGTCTGAGTTGTCCTGAAACAATTTGGACTTTCCGGACAGAGAGCTAAAGTGTTTTCAGGAATTTTCAATTCTGAGTTAATAGGTTTAATAGAGTTATTACAGTTAAGAATCACAGTAAAAGACAGTAAAACCAAAACTATGAAGAATATTTTCATGGTTATAGCTTTTGCTCAAGTACTGAGATCGTTTCCTCAAGATTTGAAGTAATTGAAAATAATTCGCGATTTTCTCCTCTTACAAAATCGTGGTCTATAGCTGTTTCTACAAAGGAAGACAATCCATCAAAATATCCAAAAGCGTTTACAAGTATAATCGGTTTATCATGAATTCCCAGCTGTCTCCATGTAAGAATTTCGAAAAACTCATCAAGAGTACCGAAACCTCCGGGAAGCACAACAAAAGCTGATGATCTTTTCTCCATTAAAGCTTTTCGGGTATGCATATCGGGAGTTTCTATGATTTCTGAAACACCTGTATGAACGACTTCTGCTCTCTTTAAAGCAGTAGGAATGATCCCAATCACTTCTCCTTTCTCTTCAAGTGCTGCATCAGCAATTACACCCATCATACCAACCTTGCCACCACCGTATACCAGTCCCCAGTTTTTAGAAGCTATTGTAGAGCCTATTTGTTTTGCAAGGTTTTCAAATTTTTTGTCTTCCGGTATTCTTGATCCGCAATACACACAAATATTTATACTCATGCCGTAGCGAACATTCGGGTTAATACACTATTTAATTTCTCAACAAAGTAAATTACATCATCTTCGGTGTTCTTTTTACCAAAGCTAACCCGGATGCTTGATTTAGCTAGATTATCATTTAATCCAATTCCTGCTAAAACATGTGATGGCTCAACAGCTCCTGAAGTACAAGCCGAGCCATTGGAAACACAAATTCCATCAATGTCCAGATTGAGTAAAAGCATCTCTCCGTCAATGAAGTGTCCGTCTTTATTCGAGAATGAAAGGTTTAGAATATGAGCAACTCCGGTTTCAGGATTTCCATTGATCTTATAATCAACATCCAATTCAGCGTCCATTTTCGAAAGAAGCAGAGATCTTAATTTTTTATAGTGATTGGTATTTTCTTCCATCTCATTGGTCATGAGCTCAAGTGCTTTTGCAAAACCAACAATACCGGGAACATTTAAGGTTCCTCCCCGGCGTCTGCGTTCCTGAGATCCTCCTGTCATCCAGGGCAACCATCTGGCTCCGTTTCTTACAAACATGATACCTACGCCTTTAGGTCCATAGATCTTATGTCCACTGCCACTAAGAAGATCAATTCCCAAGTCTTTCACATCAACAGGAATTTTACCTAAACTTTGAACAGCATCAGTGTGAAAAGGTATGTTTTTAGCTCTGCATAATTCTGCGATCTCTTTAATATGATTTATACAACCGATCTCATTATTAACATGCATTATACTAACAAGAGCAGTTTTATCTGATATCTTTTCTTCTACAGCTGAAGCCGTAATTGTTCCACACTGTATTGGTTCAGCAAAAAGATTTTTAAATCCCTTCATTTTGGACATTTCAACAGGATGAAGAACAGCATGATGCTCAAGCTCAGAAGTGATGATCTCATTTTTCTCTCCTGCAACGGCCAAAACTCCTTTGATCGCTGCATTATCACTTTCAGTACCACCGCTAGTAAAAATCACTTCAGAGGGTTCTGCACCAATTACTGAAGCTACATACTCTCTGGCATCTTCTACAGCGACTTTGGCTTTTTGACCTAAATGATGAGCAGAATTTGCATTCCCGAAATCTTCACGCATAAATGGAAGCATTGTTTCCAGTACTCGCTCATCGATTGGAGTGGTTGCTGCATTGTCGAAGTAAACTGTTTTCATAGATCGGAATGTAGAATTAAAATCACCAGTGAAAATATTCAAATTAGCATTGAATATCACCCATAAAAAAAGCCTTCCGAAGAAGGCTTTTAGAAGCTCTGATCAAATAAGATTATTTAATGAGCATTAACTTTTTGGTTTTTACCACATTCCCGGCTTTCAGGCGGTATATATACATTCCACTAGCCAAAGAAGAAGCGTCCCATGTAGCAAAATGATTTCCTGCAGAGAATTTCTCATTAACCAGAGAAGTGACTTTTTGGCCTAACATATTGTAGATAGTGATTTCTACATTCACAGCTTCCTTTAAACTGAAAGGAATTGTTGTGGTAGGATTGAATGGGTTTGGATAATTTTGTCCAAGTGTGGTTTCACTTGGAATATCTGTAAGCTGTTCGTCTTCATTCGAAGTGATAACCATTGCATCAATTACAGCACCTGTTTCTGCGTTGATAAGGTATTCAGCACTTTCATATTCGTATTCTTCAGTGGTTTTGTGTCTCGACGTTCTTAAGAAGCGAACAGTCCACGTAACCAACGAGCTATCAATTCCTTCAGGATGTAGCCAAAAACGATTACCAGCCTGAACTTGTATGTCGAGTCGAACCAGATCGAAATCTGCACCCAGATTATCTCTGAAATCAGCGGCTCCGGCTGCATCTGCGATGGATACTGCAGAGTCGCTATCAATAATAGTTTCAGAAATACTTTCCAGATCAGAATAACTAATTCCTTCAGGAATTATATCAAATGAATTTCCCGAGAAGTAAGCTTCGCCACTTGCATCTACGAATATTGGAGTCTCAGTGTCATTTATTTCAGAGTAGAATATATATTCTACAAAGAAGAACTTTCCTTCAAGAAGATCAGAGTTCTCTTCATTGTTCTTCAAAGCTTTTTCCTGTTGATCAAGCGAAGGATCTGAAAATATATTCCCTCCGGCGTCAATAAAGTAAAGCTTGTTGTCATCATAGATATTTGTAGCTAAGGTGTCGGCCGCAGCTCTGCCATCTAATGCAGTTATTGGCTCATCCTGATCAATGTTTGAACCCAGGAATGTTCCATCTTCAAAATCCAGAAATACTTCAAATCCGGTAAATTCGTAATTGAAGGTTTGCTCATTAAAGCTTTCTTTGGAATAGATCACGCCCCAAACTCCGCCATCAGCAGTTATACCTTCCGGTAAAAGAGAAGGAGCATTTATTGCTATATATTCAACGTAGAGATATTCTGCATCTCCTTGTCTGAAGTCGCTTCCACCGTTTTCTTCAGCAACAATTGCCGCAGAATCGGAATCAAAGAAAGAAGAAGGAAGCGGAGAAAGATCCTCAAAAGTGGCATTTTCTAGCTCCAGATCTTCAAGAAATTCTTCGGTGTCTAATGTATCAACGAATCCAACTCCGAAAGGATTTACTCCAAACGCTAAAGCTACCTCAGTTGTAGAGTTGTAATAGAGTAAACCCCATTCCTCTCCGGTACCGGTTGGTGTAGCTATCTCATCATCAATTTTAAAATGGCTGAAAGAATATTTCTGTAGTCCTTTTTTCTGATTGATCTCATCATTGAAGTCATCATATTCTACCAGATCTTCTTCGGTAAACATAAAGTATAATTCCAATTCGGAATCTAACTCTGCAGCTACAGAATTTGCTAAAGAAACGGCAGTACTTGCCGAAATTGGCTCAAATGCTTTGAACTGAATATCTATATCAGTCAGATTTCCACCTGAAACGGTGATTGAGTTCAAGGAGCCATCACTGTCAGGGTCATAAATTCCAATGGCAGATGGAGTTTCATCAAAGCCATCTTTTATCAGATTAATTGAAAGAGGGAAATATACTCCGTCTCGCACACCATCAAGAGTATAGATTCCAGTTGTAGTATCTGCAAGAGTTGCCTTAGCTATGGTAAAGCCAGGTCCTTCAGATTCGCTCTCATTTTCATTATCTACAAATGGATTGGAAGTAAATAACGCAACCATTACTCCGTCATATTGATTGTCTACAGACTTAGAAGGTGTATCAGTATTTGTATTAATAGAGCCTGAAACAGATTGATTTACTGAGCTAGATGAAGTTGTATAGTTGAATACATAAGGTCTTTCGAGAATACCGCCCGCAGTGTTTTTGGCTTTACTTACTAACCATGTATAATCAGTATCAGCTGAGTGAATTACTTTAAAGTTGAGTGTTCTGCCCACATCTGATAAAGAAAAATCAATTATATCAATGGAATCGAGAGGGAAAGGGATTATTTCGAGACCGTCCCCAAAGAAACCATACTCATCAACTTTTACCGGAGCATCGAAGGTAATACTAACAGTTGAAGTGTCGCTACTGATGGCAACATCACCATCAGTTGGGGAACTACTTACAACATTAAAGGTAGGTCCGTTTTCTACTTTATTTCCGGCTTTGTAAAGAATATCACCGGTTGTTATGTCAATATAGAATACTAAAGAATCTTCACCAAACCCGTCATGATCGTTGGTTTGTTTGAATTGAAAATCAAAATTCTGAGCTTCATACTCCACTCTCCAATGTGTTGGAGCCGAAGTGGTATTATCCAAAGGGTACTCCCAATAAGCATGAGCCGCAACAAATTCAACACTGGCAAAAGTAGAATTACCGGCTTCCTGTCTGAATTGAGCTCCTCCATTCATTTCAGCTATAGCCGCTGCTGAATCACTATCGATCATGTTTTCGGGTAAAGAATTTACCGTGCTGATTGAAACAGGTATATCGAGTTCATCAGATGCAAGTGTTTCAATGAGTTGTGCTCCAAATGGAGAAATCCCAACTAAATGAACAGAGTCTTTTACAGAATCGTAAAAGAACATACTCCAGATTATACTTTTGCCATTTTCAGGATCAAAAAACGGATCTTGGTGATCATTCAAAGAAGCGGTTACAGGAATGCCTTTAAAAAGCTGCTTTGGTTGCTGATCTTCAAAAGAATTAAAAACTAAGGGTATTTCTGCTATTCCAGCTTTAGCTTCTACATCGCCACTAAAATTGAGACTTGAAGTACGTTCGTAAGCTTCTCCAAAAGTAAATGGTTCAAAAAGTAACTTCCTTAGATCGATGTTATTTAAGGTATCAGTTGGTACATCTGTGCTATTCACTTTGATGGTATCTAAGGAAAAATCTTCATTCGGATCGTGAATAAATAGCTCCGGAAATCCTTCGTTCTCTTGTTCAATAGAAAAGATATTAAGACCAAATGCGAAAAAGTCTCCTTCCCGGATACCATCAATAGAATATTCTCCTGTTTCAGGATTTACGAATGCTATGTGGGATGCATCTAAAGGATCATTTTCATCTTCTTCATTAGTTTCTTCTTCTGTTCCTTCAAAATCTAAACCGATATCCAGTGTTTCTTCACTAAGGATAACCGTTAATCCACCCAAGTGATCTGCTGAAGAATTGGCTTTCAACTTTGACATTTCTTCTTCTGTTATTTTGCCATTTACAACAAATTGACCTGCAGTAGGATTAGTAGTAAATCTGAACAGATAAGGAGCTCCAAGTTTATCTCCATCCTGAGCGTGGGCATCTAATACAATAAAAGTGAAATCTGTATTGTCAGCTAAATTTCCATCTATGATCATGGATAAAGAATCTTCACTTAGTCTCAATTGGTTTATTTGAATTGAGTCAAAAGGAAGAATGAGAAAAGGGATTGGAAGTCCTTCTGTAAAAGAACTGTCATTGAGTGCAATTTTTTTGTTGAATGTGATCATGATTGAATCCTGATCAACATCTTCAGCTCCGTGGGCGGGGCTGGTACTTGTTACAAATAAGTTTTGAGCTGAAAGACTTGTTCCAATTCCAATAAAAAGGAAAAATAGTATCAGTTTTTTCATTTGATCTCCATAAGTTTGATTTATTAACTAAAATAAAACACAAAGAACAATACAACTGTGTATTTTACCCCGAAGTTGTCGCTGATGAGTAAAGTGTACAATTGAGTTATTGAATCTTATTTAATTAAATAAGACAGTTAAAAACAACATTCCTTACAAAAAAAATGAAAAAAATTACCCTGACCGATATTCAAGTAAAAGATAAAAAAGTACTTATGCGCGTTGATTTTAACGTGCCTTTGAAAGATGGAGTGATCACAGATGACAATCGGATAGTACAGGCATTACCATCAATAAATTATGTTGTAGAACATGGCGGATTGTTGATATTAACAAGTCATTTGGGACGACCCGATGGCGAACCAAATGCTGAATTTTCATTAAAAGCTGTTGCGGATCATTTGGCTTCATTGGTAACTTCTAAAGTTCATTTTGCTACTGATTGTATTGGTGATGAAGCTAAAAAAGTAATTGAACAAGCAGAATTTGGTGAGATCGTTTTACTCGAGAATGTTCGATTCCATAAAGAAGAAACAGACAACGATGAGATATTTAGTGGCCAATTAGCCAGCCATGCTGATATTTTTGTAAATGACGCTTTTGGAAGTTCTCACAGAGCACACGCTTCTGTAGCAGGAGTAACTCGGTTTATGGAGCAGTCTGCTTCCGGTTTTTTATTGGAAAAAGAGATCAAGTATTTAAGCGAAAGCGTAAATAATCCTGAAAGACCTTTTGTGGCAATTTTAGGAGGGGCTAAAGTTTCTGATAAGATTGGAGTGATCGAAAATCTCCTGAACAAAGTAGATACGATTATTATTGGCGGAGGGATGACATACACTTTTTATAAAGCGCTAGGTTTACCAATTGGTAACTCTTTGTTGGAGAAAGATAAAATCGATCTGGCAAAAGAATTGATCCAAAAAGCTAAATCAGCAGGTGTAAAATTGATGTTGCCGATGGATTCAGTGGTTGCCAAAGAATTCGACAATGATGCAGAACATAAAGTTGTAAATGATAATGGAATAGAAGAAGGATGGATGGCACAGGATATTGGTCCACAGTCAGCTATTTCGTTTGGTAATGTGATCAAGATGGCTAAAACTGTACTTTGGAATGGGCCGATGGGTGTTTTCGAAATGAGTAATTTTGCAGATGGTACATTTGCTGTTGCAGAATCACTTGCTGAGGCTACAAAATTCGGAGCAACAACGATTATTGGTGGAGGGGATTCAGCGGCTGCAATAAAAAAATCCGGATTGAGTGATCAGGTCTCTCATGTTTCAACCGGTGGCGGTGCCAGTTTGGAATATCTGGAAGGAAAAGATCTTCCCGGGGTTATTTCGTTGACTGATAAATAATAATCAAGTAATTTATTATTAATTATTTAAAAACTATTGCCCTAATGAAAGTACGCATCAACTTTATATTTCTTTTTCTTTTAATCTCCGGAGTTTTGGTTGCTCAACCTGAGAAGTTTGGAAAAGTTTCCGCTTCTGAGTTAACACAGAAGTTTAGCGCAACGGATTCAAATTTTAATGCGGTTGTTTTATTTGATTACGGTCAGTATTCAATTGAAAAAGATTTCGTTTATACAGTTGAAAGACATAAAAGAATTAAAATTTTAAATGAAAATGGATTAGGCGAAGCTAGTTTTAGGTTTATATATAATCCAACCAGGGATTATGACCAAAAGTTAGATAAAGTTGAAGCTTTTACATTTAATCTAAATTCTAAAGGTAAAGTAGAGAGAATTAAGTTCGACGATAAGAACTTGATTGTTCAGGATATGGAAGGTGGTTTTAAAAGCGTTTCTTTTACGATGCCACAAGCTAAGGCAGGCGCTATTATAGACATTCGGTACATACTCGAATTAGGGAGCGCAGGACAACTTCCGAACTGGTATTTTGATGATAACATACCCGTTAAATGGAGTGAATTAGTTGCTGAAATCCCTAATTTCCATAGGTTTGATATAATATCCCGGATTTCAAGTAAACTAGATATAAACGAAGCAAAGCCTACTGAAGTTGGAATCAGATATGAATATAAGCCAGAAAATACGAACTACGTATCAAAGAAATTAAGAATGTCTTCTCCTGCGCAGAAATTCAGATGGGCAATGAAAGATGTTCCTCCAATAATTTCGGAACCACATTTAAGTTCCTATGAAAACTATAGGTCTTATATTTTATTACAATTTACGGGAATTGATATTCCAAATTATAGTATTAAAGAAGATTATACTAACTCATGGCAACAAGTAAGTAATACTTTGCTCAAAGATGAAGATTATGGAGGCCGTTTAAAAACAGGGAGCTGGGTAATACCTGTTCTGGAAAATATTGGCAATTTTGAATCAAAAAAACATCAATTAGAAAGTATTTTTAGATATGTTAATTCTTTCAACTGGAATGGTACTAATAGAATTTATACAACAAAAAGTCTTCAGGAAGTAAATAAAGACAAAAGTGGTAATTCTGTAGAGTTAAACCTTTTATTGGTTCTGTTATTAAGAGAAGCAGGTTTTAATGCTGATCCATTAATTCTTAGTACCAGAAGTAATGGAAGGATTATTAAAGGTTATATACTACCTGATCAATTCAATAAAACTATCGCGGTTGTAAATATAGATGAAGAAAAATATTTCCTTGATGCTACAAATGAGTTTAGTACCACAATGCTTAGTAGAGATAATTTAAATGTAGCAGGATTGAGGTTGAAAGAATTTAATGCAGTTTGGGAACCTCTTGTCAATTCAGATATAAGTAAAACAGAAGTTGATGTAGATTATAATCTGAACGACGATAGTTCAGTTCAAGGCTCAATAAATCTGATTCTGGAAGGAGAGGATGCCTTATACTTTAAAAAATCTTTTTATCAAGATTCTCTGGCTCTAATAAAAGATTATTTGGGTTTTGAAGGGAGAGATTTGGTTTTAGAGGAATCTAATTTCGAGGGTGGGACTTTTTATAAACCTGCGATTAATTTCTCAGCGGACTTTAAAGTTACGGCATTAACAAAAGAGAGCAATAATGAAAATATTTATATTAATCCCGCTTCTTTTCAATTTCTAGGATTAGAAGAACTGACAAATAGCTATCGCGTTTCACCTATCGAATTCCCATCAAAATTTATTCGCAAAATTGATTTTAGAATTGTGATGCCGGAGGGTTATCAAGTTGATGGATTGCCTGATGACACAACAATTGTTGTACCCGATAAAATTTTCAATTACGTGGAATATTATGGTGAAAGAGAAAATGTAGTAATCATTGAAAAAAATTTAGTGGGCTTGGATAATCAACTTCCTAGTGATTCTTATCCTACTGTAAAATCAATTTTCTCTATTATTTCTAAACCACCAAAAACAATAGTTATTAAAAAAGTTGGTGAATAAGTCCACAACCTTAATTTCAATTCTTTTTTTGGTAACATGCTCTTCGAATCATGGAATAACGGAAAAAGTTTATGATAGTCAGCACGTCAATGAACTGAATAAAAGAATTGATGCATTTCAGAAAGAAGATTTTTTTATAAATGACTTCGAAACTGAAATTAAAATAAAAGCTGACCATAAGGTTAAAAAAACAGTTAAGAAAGAAATAGTAGTACTTAATGAAAATGGTAGAAGAGAGTCTGAGTTAGTTTTATTTTATGATTCATTTATAAAAATAGAAAAAATTAAGGCAAGTATATATTCTGTTGATGGAGTAAAGATCAAAGATATTGATGCAGATGATATACGAGACTTGCCAATATTAGATTCTGCATCATCTTTTGATGACAGCAGAGTTAAGTATATTTCATTTAACCATAATATATATCCTTACATAGTAGCATATGAGTATCAGGAGAGCAGTACTAACTTTCTTTATAGGTTAAACTGGATTCCTGAAGAAAAAAACGTTTATACAAATTCAGTTTCTTTAAGACTTGAATATCCTAAAGGATTAAAAGTTAATATTAGGGATCTTACTGAAAATTTTAATCTGCATGAATTCGAAACAAAGGAATCTTCCATTTTTGAATGGAAAAAATCTAATAGTATTCAAAACGGAACATCAGAAGAAGAATTAGAAAGGGTACTGATTCAACCTTTAAAATTTAGCGTATCAAACAATAATGGGAGTTTTAAAAACTGGAAGACTTTTGGATATTGGTATTATAAATTAAACCAAGGGCGACAAGAACTTAGCGATGAAAAGAAGAAGGAACTTGATCTACTCCTTGCAAAAGCTAAAAATGAAACAGATAAAATAGAAGTAATTTATAGTCACCTTCAACAGAATTCCAGATATATAAGTATTCAACTTGGAATTGGAGGATGGCAGACTTTCCCGGCTAGCTTTGTAGAAGCAAATGGGTATGGGGATTGTAAAGCTTTGACCAATTTTACTTTTGCAATGTATGAGTATGCAGGTATTGAAGCTTATCCTGTATTGATCAATAGTGGATTGGATGCAAAGCCACTTATAAAAGACTTTCCTAGCAATCAATTTAATCATGTAATTTTATATCTCCCTAACAAAGGAGATGAGATTTGGCTCGAATGTACAAGCCAAATAATGCCTTTCAATTATATAACATCTTATAATGCAAATAGATATGGTTTAAAGATCACAAATGAAGGTGGAGAGCTGATTAAAACACCATCTTTAACTCCTGAAACGAACTCTGTTTTTTCAACTACTTTTGTATCCTTAGAAGAAGACAACAATGCTGTAGTAGAAAGAAATATTAGTAAAGCCGGTGGAGAGTATTTGGAGAAATATTATTTCGGTTTTGCTAATAAAACAGAACAGCAAAAAGTCGGTTGGCTCAATGAGAATTTTAAAATTAAGGCCGATCGATATTTTTCTATTGAAACCTCTGCTATTGATAGAAAAGACAACCCTGTTTCATTTTCTTATTCAATATCTACCGACGATTATTTCAGGAAATCAGGGGAGAGAGTATTTTTTTCAACCTATCAGTTTAAAGAGCCAGCAAAGCATAATGAACCGACTAGAGGAATTTACCATCCCTCCAAAGAAGTTGATTCTATATACGTAAAAATACCAGAGGGTTATGAAATTGAAGTTATTCCAAATGACGCTAGCATCAGTAACCGTTTTGTAACTTATTTCTTGAACCTAAATGTTGATACAGAGAAAAATATTGTATCCATTATTAGAACTTTTATTCTAAAAAAAGAAATACGCACTAGTTCGGAAATAAAAGAATTTCAAACTTCTTTAGATCGTATCGATGTATTAGATGAAAAGGATATAATATTTAAAGAATTAATCGATTAGGATTAACTATTGAATTAAGTTCACTCCCCAAAAATCTCATTCAGAAATTCAGCCATACGGTAGCCTGAAAGTGCCATTCTCTTTTGAGCGATCTTATATGCCATTTCTTTGTATTCCTGAGAAGGTTGTTCGTTTTGTTTCAGATCTTCCGGATATACTTTTTTCATAGTGATCTCCTTTCCTTCATTATTCCAAGTTGTAGAATTCTGAAGATCTATTAAGCCTTTAAACTCAGACTTTGGGTGTTTCTTTTCAATGTTCTCAGCATTAGTCAGGTAATAATCGAAATCGTCAACATCGTCATCTTTAGGATTTGCAACGTCTATAATTCCATCCCAGTAAGCATGTAAATTCCACGGCCAGCTGTCACCAAATCTGAAACTATTACCACCACGGTCACCATCCGGAGTTTCTTCCGTGACTCGTGAAGTGTTATGTAATGGCATATGAATGTCGCCAACCAAGTGAAGAACCCATGCAATTTGTATTGCTTTTTCTTCAGCAGAAACTTCAGAACTATTGAGGCTTTCTCTGAATAAAGATATACGCTCCACAATATGTTCATCGTCAACAAAACCTTCTGCATCAACCGGGCCGTCTTCGGTTTGCTTCCAGTATGTGCCTACATAATGCCACGGACCTTTGTGATATTTGTCGTAGCGAGCTTTTTCATCTCTGTCACGAACTACATCCGGCCAATAAGCCGCATTCATAAAATAGAATTTGTCTGCATGTTCACTTTCTTCATCATAGAATTCCATCAGATCAGAGTCCTCAGGAGCTTGCTTGAGAATAGACATAATATTCTCTTTGGCTACAGGAGTGAGGTTATCCCAGGCAATAGCAGCAATTACACGATGACCCGTTGCATTCCAGGAAATACCCGATGTAGGATTTAACGTTAGCGTTAGAATAAATGAGAGTGCAAGGGTAGAAGCCAGAATTTTTTTCATGAGCCTGATTTAATTTCAATTTTACTAAGGATACGAAACAACCATTATCAAAACATTAAAAGAAGACAAAAATTATATAAAAAAAGCTCACCGTTTTTAACAATGAGCTTAAAAGTAGTTATTAAGAACTGATTACATTGCCTTCATTTCTGCCAGTACTTCTTGCATTTGGAATGTGTGTCTCTGGCTGTGAGCAGAAATAATTAGCATGATCTGGTAGACATCTGCATCACCAAAAGGGAGAGCAGTAACATGACCGCGAAGATCAGCATCGGTAGAGCTTAAGAATTCAACGAGTTTAGTTCTCGATTTTTCCAATTCTGATAACATTTCAGCTTTGGAAGACCATTTACCTGAGGGCTCGAATGGTGGAGCCGTTTTAACTTTAGTCCCTCTGTTTGCCAGCATACCGATCAGCGCTCCATCCTGAGCGGAAAGATCTTTCTTTGACATTGTTTCGTCATTAGCTAATGTTCCTTGTGCCATTCCAAAGAAAGCCGTTTCAGTAAGCAGGATATGTTCTAAAGCATTCGAAACAGACCAGCCGCCATCTTTGGGTTTATAGTTGAAAGACTCTTCCGGAAGATCTTTTACAGCATCAACAATGTTTGCATGTGTTGTTTCAAGATAATTGATAGCAAAATCTCTTTCGGCTTGACTTAACTGAGCCATTAAAGGCATTGTTAAAACCCCAAATCCAATAATTAGTAGTAGTTTTTTCATGATGCTCGAATTAGTTAATAGTTACCTGAGTAACAATTAACTATACAAAAAGGGGACTTACAAAAAAAAGATAACTATGGACTCATAAAATCATAAAGAAAAACTGTAAATAATTAATTATGTTCGCTTATCAATTAAAAAAAATGCTAACTACTCTTGTAATGATTAAAAATTATACCCTGCTCTTGATTGTATTGTTCATTTTTATCCCGGGCTTATCAGAAGCTCAAAAAAGGGACTTCGGCGATATTTCAAAGCAAATGATTGAGATGGATGTGTACGAAAAAGATTCAACAGCCAGTGCAGTTGTGATCTTTGATGTAGGAGACTCAGAACTGGATAATAGGTTAGAAGTTGAATTCAGAAGGCATATCAGGATCAAAATTCTGACTGATGAAGGATACACCTATGGGGATTTTTCAAAAAGATATATAGAAAAGAACCCGGAGCAAGATATTACGAAGATAAAAGCGGCTACTTACAATCTGGAAAATGGGAAGATCGTAAAAACGGAGCTGGATAAAGATGACATCTTAATTGATAAAGAAGGGGATGATTATACTGAAGTAAAGTTTACGATGCCGGCCTTACGTCCTGGTTCAATTATAGAATATGAATATCTGTTTAAATCCGATTCTCCTATTGATTTGCCTGATTGGGACTTTCAAAAATCAATCCCAAGCATGTGGAGTGAATACATGATCAGAATTCCTGAATGGTTCAGATATTTAAAAGTATCAAGAGGATACGAATCATTCTTCAGTATTGATGAAAAACCTTACCAAAGTGGAGGTCGCCAAAATTATGTTGGTACTGAATCTACTTGGGTTATGAAAGACATACCCGCGATAGAAGAAGCTCCTTATATGAAATCTATAGATAATTATAGATCGGCAATTAAATTTCAACTAGCCAATATAACAGTGCCGGGTGTAGTTTACGAAGATTATTTATCGGATTGGCCAAGAGTAGGGGGAGCATTAGCGGAATCATCAAGTCATGGAAAAAAACTCAAGAGGAATAAATTTTTAGCCAATATCTTGGAAGACATTATTTCAGAGGACGATTCTGAACTGGAAAAAATGAAAAAAATATATTCTCATGTTTCAAGCCATATGAATTGGAATGAGATGCTTTCATTTAATGCTTCACAAGATCTGGAAGATTCTTATAAAGAAGGAGATGGGAATAGTGCTGACATCAACTTGATGCTCGTTAATATGCTTAAAGAGGCAGGGTTAAGTGCTCATAGTGTGGTTTTGAGTACAACTGATCATGGCGACGTGATCCGGATGTTCCCTTTGATTTCACAGTTCAATCATGTTATTGCATATGTAGAAATTGGTAGCGAGTTTTATTTTTTAGATGCAAAAAATGAGAAAAGACCATTTAATTTACTTCCCGCAAATTCTATAAATAGTGTTGGGTTTTTGATTGATATTCCAAAAGAGCAGTTCAGGTGGATAAATATTGAAAATAAGGATGAAAACAATCTGAGCATCTATATTGATGCAAAACTGAACGAAGATGGTCGATTGGTTGGAGTGTTGAATTCCAAATCAAATGGGTATTATGCACTTTACAGCAGAGAAGATTTTGAAGATGAAGACGAGATAAAAGAAACTATTAAGCAAACTGTTTTTAGTGATCCTGTTAATACTGTAATAGACTCTGCGAATGTTAAAGAGAGTGAACTGCATGAGGATCTAAGATATAGTGCACATTTTGAGGTTTCAGCAAATGCATCAGGAAACGTAATCTATTTAAATCCTATGATTGTAGAACGTTTAATAGATAATCCATTTAAGGAAGAAGAACGAGTATTTCCTATCGATTTTGATTATACATTTGATGAAACAGTGACTTTGAGATTCACAATACCGGAAGGCTGGAGTGTGGATGAAGTTCCATCGTCAAAAATTTTTAGAACACCTGATGAAAGTGCAAATTACAGAAAGCTTTTCCAGGTGGCGGGAAATACCATTATGATGCAGTATAAATTTAGTATTAATAAGCACAATTATAGTCCTGACGATTATATGTTCTTAAAAGATTTTTTTAAAGCATTAATTGAAAACCAATCCGAGCAAATAGTTTTAAAGAAAAATGAAGAATAAAATTAATGTCTGCTTAAGCGCCTTTCTGATATTTCTGTTTGTATCGAATTGTGGTGGTACTAAAGAAATTTATGAAGCTGAAACACTTTCATATTCCTACGAAATGTCTGAATGGGATAAGGATGTAAATTCAGTTGTAAGAAATCATGAAACAGAACTGGAGTATATCAACCAAAATAGTGCTGTTCTAAGAGTAAAGGAAGCCATAACAATTCTGGATAAAGAGGATAAACATCTTGCTAACGTCTATTTACACTACGATAAATTCAGAAGTATCGACTTCATAAATGCTAATATAATTGATAAGAATGGTAATCTTGTCAGATCATTTACCTCGGAAGACGCCTATGACTTCAGTTCGGCAGATGGTTACACTTTCTTCTCTGATAGCAGGGTAAAACTTTTAGAGCTATTTCATAATGACTTTCCATATACAATAGTTACTGATTATCAGATTAAGTACAACGGGTTGCTGAATTTACCGACTTGGTATCCGTTGTGGTATGACCAAATCGTAGAGCAATCAGAATTGAGGATTATAGACAGAACCAATGGAAGTCTAAAATACCACGCTGATGGTTTTAATGATAAGCCTACTATTTCTGATTCCACAATAGGGAAGGTTTACACATGGAATTTTAGCAATGATGAGCCAATGACGAATGAGCCTTTAAGTCCGCCAGCTCCTGAGGTGTTACCAAAAGTACTGGTTGCTCCTCTAATTTTTGAAATAGAGAACACCTATGGATCAACCAGCTCCTGGGAAGAATTTGGTCAATGGTATTATCTTTTGGGTAAAAATGAGAGAGTATTGAGCGACGCTGCAAAAATGGAGGTAGATGCAGTTCTTGATGGAGTGGAAACCGAAAAACAGAAGGTAAAAGCCCTTTACAGATACCTGCAGCAAAAAACGAGGTATGTTAGTATTCAATTAGGCATCGGAGGTTGGAAACCCTTTTCTGCAGATTATGTTTTTAACAACGAATACGGAGATTGTAAGGCTTTAACTAATTTTATGCAGGCTGTGCTTGAGTATGCGGGGATAGAATCTCATCCGGCACTTATCAGAAATGGTGCTGATGAGCCGGATCTAATAAAAGACTTTCCAAGTAGTCAGTTTAATCACGTTATTCTAAGAGTTACTCTTTCTGATGGAGAACATATTTGGCTTGAGTGTACAAGCGCGTACATGCCATTTGGCAGCATTGGTAATGGGAATGAAAATAAACAAACTCTGCTAGTTACACCAACAGGAGGGGAACTAATTGAAACTCCGAAAAGATCTTATTCTCTAAACAATCAGGAAATTATCTCGCATGTATCATTATCAAAAAGTGGCGAAGCGAGTATAAATGTTAATATTAAAAGTGAAGGAGTTGTACGCGATCAGGTTTTACATGAAATCTTACCAAAATCTGAAAAAGAAAGAGTAGAATGGTTATCAACTAGTTATGATATTCCCAATTCCGATATAGTAGATATCAATTTTGAAGATCTTATTGATGACGACCCAAACTACAATTTTGATTTTTCTTTTAAAAAAGACAGCTATGCTTCAAGTTCCTCAAAACGTTTGTTTGTGCCGGTTAATGTGTTAAGCAATTGGAATGTTAGTTTTTCGAATGAAGAAGACCGAAAGTTTGATGTTTGGTTACCTGTTGCTTTTCAGGAAAAAGACAGCACAGTGTTTAATATACCTGAAGGCTTTGTACTTGAAGGAATTCCGAAATCAGAAAAAATTGAGAATAGTTTTGCTTCTTACAATGGTTCATTTGAAAAATTAGGCTCAAACAAAGTTCTTTTTACAAGGACCTTCAGCATTAAGTCTAGAAAATTAAAGCCTGAACAGTATTCGGATTTTATAAACTTTATGAACGAAGTTTCAAGATTAGATAATCAACAAATGGTTCTTGTATTGGATTAAAATTCATGCCCAAGTATTAATACTTGAAATTTTTTTTAAACTTTTTTTGTAAGGAATTCTTCTGAGCTTGTCTTACTTTACAAACAAAATAACTTAATCCAATACGTTATGAGTTCACTAAATAAAGCACAATTAATCGGAAGACTCGGGCAAGATCCTGAAGTAAGATACACGCAATCAAACACAGCTGTGGCTACATTAAGCATAGCTACAAGCGAGCGTTATAAAGACAGCAACGGCGAGCAGCAAGAAAAAACTGAATGGCATCGTGTGGTTGCATGGGGAAGACTGGCTGAAATTTGTCAGCAGTATTTAACCAAAGGTTCTTTGGTTTATATTGAAGGTCCGATTCAAACCAGATCCTGGGAAGACAATCAAGGTCAAAAAAGATATACTACTGAAATTAAGGCCCTTCAAATGACCATGCTTGACAGCAAAGGTAGTGGAGGTGGAAACCCGGGCGGTAATCAAGGTGGAAATCAAAATGCAGGTAATCAAAATCAACAGATGTCCAGCAATGTAGAGCTTGGAAAAGATTTTGATAATATGGATGATGATCTTCCATTTTAGTAAAAATTGAAACATTTCAGGCGGTGCGAAGTCAAACTTTCACCGCCTTTTTTTATTTTTGTTAGGAAGCGTTCACCTAGTTAAATTCCCTCCAATCAAAATTATATATAATTGAGCACCCTCTTAGAGTTTCATAATTTTATTTCAGCACTTTTTTTAGGTATTTCTGTGTCCGGCATTTCTGCAGAAATAGATTATGTAGTGATTTCCATACAGTTTGTGGTGATGATATTCGGGCTTGCAGTATCAGCAATTTTCTCGGGATCTGAAGTCGCTTTTTTTTCTCTTTCCTCACGTCTGGAAAGTTTGACAGGAGCAGAAATCCCTCACGCTGCTGATTCCCGGATTTTAACAATGCTGGATAAACCACGACGGTTGTTGGCTACTATTTTGATCGGGAATACTTTTGCAAACATAGTGGCTTCAGTAATGGCAGCTGTAATTACAGGTTCTTTTGTGGCTCACTTTGGGTTGTCAGAAGTAGTTGTGTTTACGGCTGAAGTTGTTGTGTTAACATTTATGATTTTGATCATCAGCGAGATAACCCCAAAGATCATTGCCATAAATGATCCTCTCACAGTTTCCAGAAGATGGAGTACTTTTATATATGTGCTTTTTGTTTTACTTAAGCCGTTTTCAAAACTGATAGCAGACAGCACTATTTTTATGGAAAAGTATCTTCCTAAGCCATCTAACAAAATGACTACTGATGATATTCGAACCATGGCAGAGGTGAGCGAACAGGACGGTTCAATTAAAGAAGATGAAAGAGAAATTATTGAGAATGTTATAGAGTTTGGAAATATAACCGTTAGGGAGATCATGACCTCAAGGGTGAATATAAGTGCAGTCTCAACTCAGGATTCATTGTCAGATATACTAGGTGTTATTCAGGATAAAGCGCTCTCAAGAATGCCTCTCTATGAAAATGATCTGGATAATATTCTGGGTGTAATTTACGCAAAAGACATATTGCCATACCTGAATGATCAGAGAGAGGAGCCCTCATTTAATTGGAAGACTATTTCCAGAAATGCGCTGTTTATACCTGCTACAAAAAAGCTGGATGATCTTCTGAGAGATTTCCAGCAAGAGAAAACGCACATTGCAGTTGTAGTGGATGAATATGGAGGCACAGAAGGGATTGTCACAATGGACGATATTCTGGAGGAATTAGTAGGTGATATCACAGATGAATCATCAGATGACCAGCAGTTATATACACAATTTAAAAACGGCATCTATATTTTCGACGCCCAGATAGATCTTGATGATATGGAAGACGTCGTAAATTTAGAATTGAGTACTGAAAATGACGATTTTGAAACACTAGGGGGCTTGATCTATCATCTGACAGAAAGCTTACCAACCGTAGGTGAAAGAGTGATCTACAAAGGACTGGAATGTACCGTCCACTCCGTTCAGAATAACAGAATTAAAAAAGTTCGCGTAAAGCTCGTAGAAGGGCAAAAAGAAATCTCTGAAAAAGAAGATTAGCCTCAATGTCTATTAAGCTTTCTGTTCACAAAGATTTTGACCTGTCTTCCTTTAACACGATGGGAGTTTCTTCAAAAGCTGCATTTTTCGTAGAAATAGTTTCTGTTCCCGAACTCCGGGAAGCCATTAAGTTTGCTAAAAACAAGAATCTGGAGATCTTGGTTCTGGGAGGAGGGAGCAACATTCTTTTTAGAAAGGATTTTGATGGTCTGGTAATCTATAATGCACTTAAAGGAAGAGATTTTCTATCAGAAACGGATTTGAAAATTGCTTCAGGTGAAAACTGGCATGAGCTCGTTTTATTTTGTGTAGAAAATGGCTTGGGTGGTATCGAAAATCTGTCACTGATTCCCGGGTCAGTTGGTGCAGCACCTATTCAAAACATAGGGGCTTACGGAGTAGAATTAGAAAATGTGTTTTTATGTCTTGAAGCATTTATGATCGATTCCGGCGAATTAAAAACTTTCACCAGAGATGAGTGCAATTTTGGTTATAGAGAAAGCATCTTTAAAAAAGAACTTAAAGAAAAAGCCGTCATTACGTCAGTGACTTTACGCTTATCCAAAGATCACAAAGTGAATACTTCTTACAAAGCTTTATCAGAGAAGTTGTCAGAAAAAGGAATATCTGAACCTGATATCAAGGATATAAGTAATTGTGTAATCGAAATTCGTCAGAGTAAACTTCCTGACCCTAAACAAATAGGTAATACAGGCAGTTTCTTCAAGAATCCGGTGATCTCTGTTCAACATTTCAACCAATTAAAGTCTGAATATCCAGATCTGCCAAGTTATCCTGTTACTGAAATGCAGGTTAAAGTTCCGGCTGGTTGGATGATTGAAAAAGCAGGATGGAAAGGTAAAAGGATTGGAGATGCAGGTGTGCATGATAAGCAAGCTCTGGTACTAGTAAATCATGGAAATGCTACCGGTGAAGAAATTTGGAACTTAGCGACGGAAATTTGCCTTTCTATAAGTACTGAATTTAAAATAGACCTCACTCCGGAAGTAAATGTGATAGGTTAAGATTAACAAAAAAGTATTATGAATTCATTTATCAAAACAACAATACTTGTTGTAATAACAGCTTTGGTGCTCCCAAACTGCGTTTCTATACAAACCAGTCCCGTTTCAGGGAACAAAAGAGCTTATGGTTATTCCTGGGAACAGGAGTTACAAATTGGTGAAGAAGCAGATGCCGAAATAATTGCACAATACGGGTTATATGATGATGAAGAACTTGCTAATTACGTAACTAAATTGGGTAATGAGCTTCTTGAAGTAAGTCATTTTAGCAGAGAAGACACTCCAAACGAATATAAAAACACGGATTTTACTTTTAGAGTACTCGGGAGTCCCGTTGTAAATGCTTTTGCACTTCCGGGTGGGTACGTATATGTGACTCGCGGTTTAATGGCTCATTTAGAAAATGAAGCACAGTTAATGGTAGTATTGGGACATGAGATCGGTCATGTGGCTGCAAGACATGCTTCTCAACGTGCCGCAGAACAGCAATTTGGACAATTAGCTATAATTGGTGGTGCAGTATTGGGAGAATCGCTCGGACTGGATGGAGGAAATATTCTTCAGCTGAGTAGCCAGACCGCTCAATTGTTATTTCTAAGCTACAGTAGAGATGACGAAAGAGAATCTGATCAGCTAGGAGTTGAGTATTCTGCAATGAAAGGATATAAAGCAGCAGAAGGAGGAGAGTTTTTTACTTCACTAAAAAGAATTTCAGAGAAATCAGGGCAAAGCATTCCTTCGCATTTATCTTCACACCCCGATCCCGGTGAAAGAGAAAAAAATATTCCTGAATTAGCAGATGAATGGGCTCAAAAAGGATATGAACAAACTATTGTTGATAGTGATGAATACTTAAACATGATTGACAATATCATGTATGGCCCCAACCCAAGAGAAGGTTTTGAGCGGAATGGAATATTTTATCATCCGGATCTTAAATTTCAATTCCCGGTGCCGGCAGGTTTCAGTGTTATCAATCAACCATCAGCAGTTATTTTGGTGAATGAAAATCAAGATGCAATTGTACAATTTTCCATTGACAGTGAGAATTCTACCCCTGAAGCTTCTGTAAGAGAGTTTTTGAATCAGGAAGGAGTAAACACCATTGAGCAAAGCTCAACCAACCCGAATGGTTTGAATGGATATGAGGCCGAAGCTAACCTCCAACAGGAAGACGGAACTTCATTGACCATAGATATCACTGCTCTGAGTTATAATGGAAATATTTACAGGTTTCTGAGTTATACTACATCTCAGCAATTCAGCGAATATGAACAGCAGTTTGCTGCAGTTCCTGATGGCTTTGACAGACTTACTGACTCTTCAATTCTGAATATACAACCAGTAAGACTGGAATTGGTAAAAACCACAAGATCAGGTTCCTTTTCCAGTTTTCTGCCTTCAAACCTGCCAATGAATATTGAACCGTTAGACATAGCAATTATTAATCAAGTTCAATTGGACCAGAATATCTCTGCTGGCAGTTGGATAAAAATACCTAAGCAATAAATGAGAAAGCAATATCATATTCGAGAAGTTAATGGCGATACTCTGGCATGGGACGTAGATAAACTCGTAAAAATTTCAGAACATTATTTACCAAAAGAAGTAATGATAGAGTCGATTGACGATATCGACAAAAATTTTTGGTTCCAGGGTAAAGATGATGTGCCATCAGTTCGTGAAATAGCAAAGCACATTGAATATGCAGAAAAAACAAGTTTTAAATATCCTGTAATTCTTTCTTCAGATGGGAGAGTAATGGATGGAATGCATCGTATTCTAAAGGCTTTAATGAAAGGCAAAGAAACTATTAAAGTAGTTCAATTTTTGGAAGATCCAGAGCCGGATCACAAAAATAAATCCTTGAAAGAGCTTAAATACTAGGCAAAGGTTTAACACCCAGCTTTTTAAATACGTTAAATTCTTCCAGCAAAGTTTTATTCAAACTGATATAAGGATATTCATATCTGTATGGACGATCTGTTCTGAGCTTCTGAAACAGGATAGATTTATCCGGGCGTAGATTCAGGTTTCTAAGATCAGCATCATATTCTCTCAGAGGATGGAGCCTTAGAATTAACTCATAAGCTGTGTAGTTTAAGTAAGCCAGATCTATTTCTTTTGATCGGTAAAGCTCTGAGGAATCGGGAACTTCTACATCAAAAAAATCAGAAAACTGTTCAACAAGCATTTTTGAAGCATTTAATTTTGCTTGTTCAGAATAACCGGCTATATGCGGAGTAGAAATGAATGCTGCTTCAGCGATCGCTGTATTAAAGTCCGGTTCACCTTCCCAAACATCGATAACTATATCCGAAACAGTATTTTCACGGACGGCTTTAAGAAGAGCTAGTTCATCAATTACTCCACCTCGGGATGCATTAATAATCAGTTCAAAAGAACTAGAAGAGAGTTTGGATTCATCTAACCAATGAAATGTGGGATGATTCCCTTCTCTTTCCAGCGGTACATGAAAAGTAAGGATATCACACTCAAGAATATCTGTAAGAGAAGCCGAGCTAAAGTTTTTGTCTCTTTGCTCTCTGGGAGGGTCATAACTCAGAAATGGAATTTGAAACCGGGAAAGTTGATCAGCAACAGCACTTCCTGTTGCTCCTGCTCCAATGATTCCAACTTTTAATGAAGTAAGTTTTTTTTCTCTTTTTATAGACCAGAGTAAAAGCGATGTGATCACATATTCACTAACTGCATCAGCATTTGATCCTTTAGCATCAATAACTTGTACACCTTTTGATCTGAAATACTTTTTATCAATATGATCGCTTCCCGACGAGCCTGTTCCTATTAGCTTTAAAGATTCCGGTATTCTTTCTAAGACTTCGGAATTTAGCTTTGTCACCGTTCTGACAAAGAGGACGGCGTAAGTTTCTAAGCCCGGTAACGGATCATTTGGATCAAATGTGGTTAGATCCACATTCGGGTTCAAAAATTGATCTAATTTATAAATATTTTTATCAGCAAGAATTTTCAGCAAATTTACTCTATTGATTGAAAAGATTATTTAATGATTACAGATCCCGGACAGGCATCAGAAGATAGATCTTCAAATTCGCACTCCTCATAATAATACTGAATGTTGGTAAGATGCCAATAGCCTAAAAATACAATTATAAATTCAGATTTAAATTCATCAGAAAGTTCAGTATTTGATAATAAAGTAAAGGATTGTCCATAATTAGCTTCCGTACCCAATCTTTTCTTAACAGGACTTCCCTGAACCACAAGATATCGTTCATTCGACTCATCAAAGTATTCCCAACTTCCTCCCAAAGGATAGTGATGCCATTCATTGCCATTCTCCGCTTTTACTTTTTTCACTGAAGGAGGCCAGAGATCCTTAGCAAAAAATTGAAAA
Source organism: Balneola sp. (assembly GCA_965222085.1). Lineage (GTDB taxonomy): Bacteria > Bacteroidota > Rhodothermia > Balneolales > Balneolaceae > Balneola. The sequence continues at coordinate 3,427,213 of OZ244952.1, read as the reverse complement.
ACAGCAGAATCCGATCTTGCAATAGTTGCGTTTTTAGAGGTACCGGTAATTATATATTGGTACTCCGAACTTTCTTTTTTACGTAGAGTCACCTTGAATACATCTTCTCTCAATTGGTCATCAAAAGATGCTTCTGAAGTCACAATAAAATCGGAGTTCGTAAAAGGGTCTGAAAATTGATCTTCTTTTTTTAGATGGTAAAAGCGCCCTGCATCAACATATAAAGTTCCTTCTTTATAGTTCAGGTCTTCAAAAATATCGGCATCATCTCTGTTTGGTAAATATTTAAGTTTACCATCTTTATGGAGCGTTATGTCGTCTTTATAATTCTTTATGCTTTCTTCTAATTTCTGAGGATAGGGGTGAACTATTGTTTTAAAGCTACATCCTGTTGAAAAAAAGATTCCTAAAAAAAAGAGCAGATAAGCTTTTTCGAAATTGAAGTATGAAAAATCTCTCTTCATATAGAAGAAATATTAGTTTTTTGGCTATACTTGGGCTATGAATTCAAAGTACAATATTGTTTCCCTAATTCGCAAAAAACGAGACGGAAAAGTTCTTTCTAAGGATGAGATCCGTTTTTTAATTGACTCATACACTGCTGATGAAATACCTGATTATCAGATCAGTTCATTTCTGATGGCCGCTTTTCTCAATGGATTGAATGATGAGGAATCCGCTGCATTAACAGAATCTATGCTTCATTCAGGTATAGTTGTGGATCTTTCACATGTACCCGGAAAGAAAGTAGATAAACATTCTACCGGTGGTGTAGGTGATAAACTATCTCTGATTCTCGCACCAATAGTAGCAAGTGCCGGAGTTCCGGTTCCAATGATTTCTGGTCGCGGACTTGGCCATACCGGTGGCACCTTGGATAAACTAGAATCTATTCCAGGCTTTTATGTGGATGTAGATTTGGCGCGGTATAAAGAGATTCTGGAAAAACAGAACCTGGTGCTTGTTGGGCAAACCGAGGAAATTGCTCCCGCAGATAAAAGACTTTATGCACTACGTGATGTAACTGCAACGGTAGAATCTATACCGTTAATTGCCGGCAGTATTATGAGTAAGAAACTTGCCGAAGGAATTGATGCCTTGGTTCTGGATGTGAAATACGGCTCCGGTGCATTTATGAAAACAGAAGAAAATGCCACAAAACTCGCTCAGGCTTTGGTTGGTATTGGAGAGCAATTCGAAAAAGAGACCATCGCATATCTTACCAATATGAAACAGCCTTTGGGATATAAAATCGGTAACTGGTTTGAGGTAGAAGAATCCATAGATGCTCTAAAAGGTGAAGGCCCCGAAGATATTATGGAGATCTCACATCTGCTTTCAGGAACTATGATCTATCTAGGTGGGAAAGCAGATTCAGTCGAAAAAGGAATAGAAATTAGTAAACAGCAAGTGGATAGCGGCGAAGCTTTTCAAAAGTGGTTGGATATTGTGGAAGAGCAAGGGGGAGATATTTCATACATCAACAATCCCGGAAAATATCCGAATGCTGATTATGAGTTTGAATTGAAATCATCTGAAGATGGATATATATCAGAGATGGATGCTTTCGAGATCGGAACCGCTTCTGTTGAACTTGGAGCAGGGCGAAAAGTCAAAGAAGATGACGTAGATCCACAAGCCGGAATTGTGCTGAAAAAGAAAGTAGGAGATAAAATCACAAAAGGTGAAACAATTTTAGTAGCATATACGAACAAGCCAACCACGATCGAGCCTGTGACCGCACAGTTGTATGGAGCAGTAACGATCTCAGATACAAAACCTGAAAAGGAGTTTCTGGTTACAAAAGTAGTTGACAAAAACGGGGTTCGGGATTTCCGGCTTTAAAATGTTGAATTACACTAATAATCAGTTAATTTGTATCTGATGAACATAGGGCATTAAAAAAAGGAAAAAAATCATGTTTAAAAGATTCATACGTGCGTTAAAATCAATGTTTGGTGGAGTGATAAGCTCCATGGAAGACCCAAAGTTAATTTTAGAGCAAAACATTCGTGATCTGAACGATCAAATCCCACAAATGAATGAAAACATTGCGACGGTAAAAGCAAATTTGATCATGCTTCAGAAAGAGTCTAACCGAAATGAAAAGCTGATCGGTGAACTAACTTCTAAGATCAAATCTGCTATTCAGGCAAATCGTGATGACATTGCTGAGGGATATGCTCTTCAACTGGAAAAGGCGAAAGAAAATTTTGCGCACACAAAAGACCAGTTAGTTTTTGCTGAAAAGGCTTATGACAAAGCACTGAAAGTGAAGAAGGTTTTCATGCGTGAAAAAGACCGCAAGATACAGGAAGCTAAAGAAGCTTTACGTGCCAGCGAAAGAGCTGAATGGCAGTCTAAAATTGCTGATACATTAGAGCAGTTTGAGGTTGGCGGTATGGATCAGACTCATGATGAGATGATCAGCCGACTAAACGAAAAAACGGCTAAGAACGAAGCTCGAATGGAAATCGCTTTAGACGGTATTGATACTGAGACCATGGAAATTGAAGCGAATGCTGAAAAGATCCGTGCTCAATCATTGGTAGAGCAATTCAAGCTTGAAATGGGTGAATCTTCCGGTTCAATCAATATAGATGAAGAACCTGTTGCTGAAGAATCTCCAAAAAAATCTGTTGGTAATAAAGAGAAAAACTAACGGAGACCCTTATGAGTAACAAAAGTGAAGAAGAACGCGAACGCCTGAAACAGGAATACAAGGAGCATTACCGTCGCATCAAAGAAATAAAAGAGCGTGGTAAAAGGGCTGAGCAAAAGGGAAAGATCGCCCAGGCTGTCAACAACATGAATCCGGACAATCTACTGGAATCAGTTGATGAGTTTCTGGGAAAAGTTCGTGATAAAGTTACTCATGTTGAAGCCAGGCTAGACGTTGCTATGGATAGCATGGATGAGGACTCTGAACTTGAAACAGAAATAAAGAATGAACAGCACGAAGCTGAGTTAAAAAAGCAAAGGGCCAAACAAACCTTACAACAGGTCAAGGCTGAAATGGGGATGCTTTATTCCGAGATCGAAAAAACCGCAGACGAAATAAAAACGGAAAAAACGATCGGGACAAAAAAGGATCAGGTAAAGAATAAAGAAACCGATTCATCACCAGGCAACGATACAGAAAAAGAGTAATGTCAGCAGACGAACTAAACATCAATTATACTCGCGAAGCATTTATGAATCCCATTAACCTGGGAGGATTATTGATTGCTACGCTTACCGCTTTTTTTATCAGCGATTTCGGAGATGCTTCAAGTGTGATGCTAACTACCGTGTTTGGTTTAGAGCTGATGTACCTGGGTATAGTTCCTAAGCTGCCTCGTTTCAGAAAAAAAACAGAACTTAAAAAGATCAAAGAACGCCACGCTTCTAGCAATGAAAAAGATCTGTTTCAATCGCTGGATTCTGCAAGCCAAAAACGCTTTCTGGTGCTCAAGCATCTTGCTAAAATGGTGCAGGAAAATTTTGAAAAACTTCCGTACAGCTCACAGGGATTGCTGGATAATATCGGTAAGAAAATCGATGAACTGCTCGGAAATTATCTCACACTTCTGGATTTGATAAAACGCTATGAAGTGTATCTGAATACTTCTCTGGAAACAAATCTCAAAGAAGAAGTTATCCGGCAAATAGAAGAAATTAAGACGATCGAATCAGAAAAACTGAAGCGTACAAAAGCACGACGTGTGGCGATCATGCAAAAAAGGCTTCAGAAATTTAAGATCGCAAAAGAGAAATATTTAGTGTGTGAAACTCATTTGGAAACCATAGAAGACGCTGTCAGATATATCTACGAGCAATCTATGACCATGAGTAATCCGGAAGAAATTGGCTTCCAATTAGATAACTTGTTAACCGAAGTGGATGAAACTTCGCAATTGATTGACGACTTAGATCAGGATATCTTACCTGAGTACACCACGGAATGGGAAACTGAACTGGACTTTGATTCTATTTTAGATGAACTTTCGGATGATGTATCAAACGTGTCAAGCACAAAGAAACAAGTTAAAGAATAATTCATGAGCTTATCATTTGAAACACTACTTCTGGATGTAGATGAATCAGGAGTGTGTGTACTTACTGTAAACCGCCCCGACAAAATGAACGCGTTAAATAATCAGGTTTTTGAAGAACTTGATTCAGCGCTGGATCATATCAGAGAGAGCAAAGAAATTAAGGCGCTTATAGTAACAGGTGCCGGCAATAAAGCTTTTGTAGCCGGAGCCGATATCAAAGAATTAAACACTCTGGGAGATTCTGAGGCAAAAAAGAAATCACTTCGTGGGCAAAGAGTTTTTCAGAAACTTGAAGACCTGACCATTCCTGTAATTGCAGCCGTTAATGGTTATGCTTTAGGAGGTGGATGTGAATTTGCGATGGCTTGTCATATTCGTATTGCTTCTGAAGATGCATTGTTGGGCTTACCTGAAGTAAGTCTGGGATTAATTCCGGGATATGGAGGAACTCAGCGCTTGCCTAAATTAGTTGGAGAAGCTAAAGCTCTAGAATTAACGCTGTCTGGCAGATTTGCAAAGGCTGAAGAAGCCAAAGAAATTGGATTGGTGAATCAGATAGCAGAAGAATCGGCTTTAGAGTCAGCCAAAGAAATGGTCAAAAGTATGCTTAAACAAGGACCACTTGCTTTAAAAAATGCTATCTTGGCAATTAAAGAATCGGGTATTGAGTCAGGGTATAATTCCGAAGCAAATTTATTTGGAGAATTGTACAACACTGATGATTTTAAAGAAGGTACAAGTGCGTTCCTGGAAAAAAGGAAACCATCTTTTACCGGTAAATAAGAACTAACATTTCGTTAATGAAAGACGAACCTCCATCGAGTTTCACATATTGCAAAGAAGTAGAAAAAGGAGCCAGATAATTTATGGAATGGCTTCTAATTACCGGAACTATTTTATTGAGTGGATTTTTTTCGGGATCCGAAATTGCTTTTGTAACAGCAAATAAACTCAAACTTGAAGTAGCATCCCGAAAAAACAATCTCATCTCCAGTTCCATCGGATTCTTTACTAAAAATCCCGATACATTTCTTACAACTACTCTGGTTGGAAATAACATTGTAAATGTAGTGTATGCCACTTTAATGGCTCTGTTTCTTGTTGAACCCATCATGCATTACACTGATCTGTGGTTTGGTGTTGAGCCATCGTCATTTCAAATATTGGCAATACAAACATTTATAGCTTCGCTGATTATTATGCTTTTTGGTGAGATACTCCCTAAAGCGATTTTCAGAGCACAGGCTGATATCATGGTGAATGTGATAGCACTTCCGTTGAGGTTATTTTACTGGATCTTAAGACCTTTGATTGCTATTGCAAACGGATCCTCAAATATCCTTATTAAATGGTTGGTTCCTGATGCTGAAAAAACCGAGCAATTTTACCGAAGGCAGGATGTGGAACTTATCGTAAAGGAACTTAGGGAAAGTGGAGGAAGTGAAGATATTGATGAAGATGACTCTGAGATTCTTCATAATGTTCTCGAACTTTCAAATATGCGCGTTAAGGAATCCATGATTCCTCGTATCGATATTGAAGCTGTAGATAAATCTACTCCAATTGAAGAAGTACTGAATACCATGATCGAATCAGGGCATTCAAAACTTCCTGTTTACAGAGACAGTATTGACGACGTGATTGGCGTTGTATTTGCTCACGATTTCTTCAAAAACCCAAAGTCGTTGCATGAGATCATTCGACCTATAAAACTGGTTCCTTCCAGTAAAAAGTCCAAAGACCTGATGCAGGAATTTCGACAGTCTAATTTATCTGTCGCAATTGTTCTGGACGAATACGGTGGTACCGCCGGAATGATCACCATCGAAGATCTGCTGGAAGAAGTGGTTGGTGATATTCAGGATGAGTATGATACTGACAGTGAGGTGATGAAACGAATCGCGCCAAACAACTTTGTGGTAAGCGGAAATGTTGAAATTGATGAGTTAATGAGTACCTTCGAAGAAATTAAAATTCCTTTGGAACCTTCTCAGTATGATACCGTAGCGGGTTATGTTATCAATCATTTGGGGCGCATTCCGAAAGTGAACGAAGAAGTGCTGATTGAAGGCAATAAATTCATTATTAGTAAGGCGACTCAAAGCCGAATTGAGACAATAAGACTAACTATTATTGAGTAGGGCATATGTTTGATCATTATCCGAAGTGGTCGCAGGAATTTGCGAGAAAATACCTTAGCAGAACCATAAATACTTTTTTGATTCATGGAAACGTGCACGATATGGTTGCACTAAAAACCGATGAAGGCACTGAATTCAATCGTTTAAAGTCGTTTTTGTCAGACGAATTTTTCGGAGCCCGTGATTTCGTTGTGTTCTATGACAGAGCTTCCGGAATTTATTTCAGAGACAAGGAATCTCAACAGGATTTTAACCAGGCTATAGCAGGACGTGACAGTATTGTTGGGACGGATTACGCAAAAAAAATGCCAAAGGATCCTGTCCGTGTGATGTCTTTGCTGGAGCAGTATTTCAGGCTCCGTTTAGATCAAAAGAAAAGCATAGCACTTATCATCGATTATGCTGAAACTATCGTTCCGATGAGTGACGCCGGTTCAACCGGAAATGAGGACAGAACTTCGCAGGTTTATTTGTCGCGCTGGGCACACGATCCTATGTTTCTGGCTTCGGATTTTACATGTGTGATGATTACTGAAAATTTAGCCGATCTGAATAAAACTATTGTTCAGAACCCTTATACCACTGAGATCAAGATCAATATCCCGGGAGAAGAAGATCGTCTGGCGTTTGTGAAATATGAGACACAAAATGATGATTTCAAGAAACTATCAGATGTTTCCCCTGCAATTATAGCTCAGCAAACGGCAGGTTTGAATTATGTGAATATCCGAAGCGTGCTTTCAAATGCCCGTGAAAATCAGGAGAAGATAACTTTTGATGGATTATCGGAAAACAAGAAAGATCTGATAGAAGCGGAAGCGTATGGGTTATTAGAATTTGTGGAAACGCCGTATTCGCTTGATAACGTTGCCGGACACACTCATGTGAAGCAACACCTTCGTCAGGCAGTGAAAGCTCTTAAAGCAGGCCGCCAAGATGTAATGCCGATGGGTTATCTTGTTTGTGGTCCTGTAGGAACCGGAAAAACATTTTTAGTGACTTGTTTCGCGAGTGAAGTTGGAATACCAATGGTGAAACTGAAGAATTTCAGAAGCCAATGGCAGGGTGTAACAGAAGGAAATCTCGAAAAAATATTATCGCTGTTAAAAGCGATGTCGCCGGTAGCGGTTATGATCGATGAAGCGGATGCATATCTTGGAGACAGAAATGCAGGTGGAGATAGTGGAGTTTCCAGCCGTGTGTTTTCGCAAATCGCTACTTTTATGAGTGATACCACCAATCGTGGTAAAATTGTTTGGTTCCTGATGACAGCACGACCTGATTTAATGCCAATCGATTTAAAGCGACAGGGTAGGGCGGAAGAGCATTTGGCGTTATTTCCTCCTCACACCAAAGAAGAGCGGATCGAGCTTTACGAAGCGATGGCTAAGAAAACCAGCTTAAAACTTACCGAAGATTATATTCCTGCGGTTGTTCAGCAAGGATTAAAAACATTCTCAGGAGCCGACATGGAAGCGGCTTTAACGCGAGCCAAGTTCCGTGCAGCGGCAGAAGGGAGAAAGAAAGTCACCCCGGAAATACTGGATGCAGCATTGGCAGATTTCATTCCGCCAACCTATCCGGAAGAAGTGGAACTACAGACTCTGAATGCAGTAATTGAATGTACATCTAAAGAATTACTTCCTGAGCGTTATCGTGAAATGGATCGAAATGAGATTCTTTCTACGATCGAGGAATTGAAGTTTAGGGTTGGTTAGTCTCGATTTTTATGAATGATTAAAATTGAAGGGAAAAAATTTTTTCGGAATGGAATAATTGCTTTTGGAGCATTTATAGGATGGTATTTTCTTTCCTTAACCTTGGGGGAGGTTCTTTCAAAGTTTCTTGGGTATGATATCTCAAATCAAATCTATCAGATAATTTTTCTAACAGGCTTTGGTATAGTTACTTGGTTTCTTGTCATTAAGGGCAGAAGGTTTAAAAACTTTATCAGAGATCTCGAAAAGACACATCCGAACATTTCAAAAGGGATGAGTGTGATTCATAGAATACAAATGTTTTTTGGTTTTCTAATAATCTTGTTTGTGATATATACAACTTTCATGGAAGGATCAGAGATCATTCAGATTCTGACTGAGAATTAATTTCGGTTTCGTTCCTACTTCACACAAAGTAGTTTATTAATCACATGAATTTAGGAGAAAATCTTCTGTTTCTTTTTAGAATTAAAGATCAAATACCTACAAGGACAGACAGTGAACTCCCTAACAGAAAACATAAAATTCCTAAAATCAGAAAATAGGTATTCATACTCTACTTTCTTCTCGCATTCAGGTTTTCTTTTCCATCAAAAAAGATAAACTGTTGAAGGTCATCACTAAAGGTAAGATGTTTGTTTGGAAACTGCCCTTTTATGTGGAATTTGGTATTTGAAAGGGGGATAATTTCATAGATATACTTTCCTTTACTCTGTAAAATCAACTTTCTGTTAAGGAATATAACTTCATCAACTTGCCCGTTTTGATAAGTGAAAGAGCCCTCAAGAGCCCTTAGATGTTCTTCGGATAATGTAGTGCTTTCAACGTGTTCTATAGAAATTGTTTTATCCAGCGTTCGTTGAATGTTTTGCTTAGAAACATCTCTCCCTGCATTGAAAACAGAACTTAGTCTCTGTATTTGATAATCATCAGCGATAACATCAGAAGTATTGCCTTCATTGTAAAGTTGTGCGATTCTGTTGAACCATTTTACAGAATTATCCCGGTAAGCAGCGAGTTCAGTTTTATTTGAAGATAAATTTCCATGAGCAGGGATAATGATCGTTTCTTCATTTCCAAGCGATAGTGCTTTATCTATAATGCTTAAGTGACCGCTACTACCACCTCCGTAATAGGAATGAGGGAAGGAGTTGGTCATATATGTATCTCCCATAAACACAGTGTTATTTTTATTGAAATAAACTAAGACGTCGTCAAAAGTATGGGATACATTATGAAAAAGAGTTACCGTTTCATCTCCCAAATCTATTGAATAAGTATTTTTGAAAGTAACATCAGTTAAAGCGTTTGAATACTGAGCATTTTCATGAGAGATAATGACAGCACCTAATTCCTTAAAGAATCCGTTTGCACCGCTATGATCTAAATGATGATGTGTATTAACCACATACTTGATCGGTTTATCTGATAGTTGTTTAATGGTTTCAAGAAGCGAAGCATGATTATTGAATCCCCCCATAGGATCTATTAAAAGCAGGCTTTCAAAACCAATAAAAACGCCAATATTGGTATTGTAGTTTACACTTTTCAGGATGAACAGATTTTCGGTAATCTGCTGTTGAATAAATTCAGATACTATCAATTTTTTGGTTACCTCTTTAGAAGAAGTAAAGCCAACCTTGCCTGTTTTAGCTTCTATACATGAACAACAGAAGATTGATATAAGAATTAGAAATAAAATTTTAAAGTGTTTCATAATGAGATTGATTCTATTGTTCTTTTATAGGATTGTTCAGAAAGATTGATGAATTTCAAAGCTGTCGTTTTAGGTTAAGGCATGATCTTATATTCAACCGGGATTTCAACACCTTTGTTGGCACTCTGGTGATGCCGGTGTGTATTATTTGTTAACGACTTTATAGTTTCTTGCAGGTTCATTAATTCAAAGACTTCTTCTTTTTACCCAATATTTTAATAATTCGACCATATACAATATCGGCTAAATTCCAGTTGTACAACTTTGGATCAGTTGTGCTTGTAAACTGAATAACTACCGCATCAATGTCTTTGTGGTATTCGGCAATACTTTGATAGCCCGGAACCCATCCTTTGTGTTCATATTCATAAATTGAAGAATAGATTTCCTGTTCTCCTTTTTCAAATAAAGAACCATTATTCAATGCCCTTAAAAAGATGCCTACGTCTTCAGCGGTGGCCAGCATTCCATGGTCGTCTTCTTTTAAATCAAAAGGATATCCTACGTGATAGCCACTCATCACGCTGTCAATATCCACTTCATTTAGCGAAGCAAAAGTATTGTTAAGATTTAACGGAGTCAGAATTTCTTCCTGAACGAATTGAAAGGTCTCATAACCCAGAACATTTTCCATGATCTTATTGAGTAACAGATAATTGGTGTTGCAATATTCGTAGTCCTCATCGGGTTCAAAGTTAGCCGGTTTGTCCAGAATCAGTGCAAGACTTTCTTCATAGGTTTGTGTTGGGGTAGCCCAAAAATTCGGTGTATCTGTATAATTGGGAATACCACTTCGATGCTTTACCATCATTCTCAAAGTGATTGTGTCAGCATTTTCGATTCTTCCATCAAGCTCGGGTAGGTAATCAGCAAGTGTTTTATCCAGATCTAATCGACCGTCATTAACCAATTTAGTAACAGCAACAGCAGTATACAGCTTACTGATACTGGCGATCTTGAATAAAGCTTTCGGATTGGCGGGTATTTTATTTTCCTTGTTGTGAAAGCCTGCGGCATAAAAGGCGGGAGGTTCGCCTCCTTCATCTACATATACTATTATTCCATCAAAGCCATGTTCGGTAGCTTCATTTGCTTGCTCCTGAACCGAATCGGGCAGAGGTAATATCCACGCCCACACTAAAAGCCAGGGCACAAAGAACAAGGAAGTTACAGTGCCAACCAGCAATATTATTCTGAGAACAAGTTTTTTGGGTTTCTTTTTCATACGATTTCAGGGCATAGCATTTTCTCGCCGGGAATGATATGTAATATTTTATTCACTAGTTACTTAAGTACCATTCCTTTTTACCTAATTTAGTTTGTTCAATTCTACCGGAATAGTTTTGGTATCTTGTTTTGTCCGGCACTTTCAACGATCTGATGTAGTCTCTTTTGCCTTGTTTCTGTTCTTTTAGCAGAAACTATCCAGTACAACAGTTGTTTTTTAACAGATTTACTCAGGCTGTTGAAGTATTCCAATGAGCCTTTAGATTTTTCAAATCCTGATTTCAGATCCTCCGGAATTACAAGTGTTTCAACTTCATCTAAAATTGTCCAGGAACCGTTCTCTTTTGCGATTTCGATACTTTTGTAACCGGCTTCTTTCATAAGTCCCAGATCTATTAAAGTTTTCACTTTATCCTTATTGATTTTAGACCAATTACTTTTAGGTTTTCGCTTGCAGAAATACTGCCTGTATTTTTCGTTGTCTATGGCCTGTTTGGTGCTGTCGATCCAACCAAAACAAAGAGCCTCATCTACCGATTCACTCCAGCTTAAATTGTAATTCGGAGACTGTTTCTTATAAAATATAAGCCAAATCGCATCTTCTTTAATGTGATTCAATTCGAGCCATTCTCGCCAATCCTTTTTGTTATCAGGACAAAATTCTTCAATATCTTTCATACTTTTTTTCGGATATAAAAAGGCTTTTGGTTTAGTTGATTTTACCCATTGAATATAGTGAGGGTTGGGATGAGTTGCTTCGCAACGCCTGAACTTAGCCCGCATGTTTTCTTAGCCTTTGTTGGCGTGTCGGTTTTTTATTTGTTCTTCATTCAAAATTGAACGTTGTCTTTGTATCGAATAGCGCCAATTACCTGACTTTCCATTTTTTCTGTTTGTCCAACCCAAATTGTCTTTTTGTGAGTCGTGCAGCCCCAAGTAAAAACGTGAACGATAGAGTCAGTAAGAATTTCCTTATCATTTAAAATTCCACCATCAAATTCGTTCAGGTTATCATTGATGTTTACAGTATAATGTCTGTCAGGGTCAGACTGAAAGTACGTTTTATGCACATAGTCATAATTCTGTACAATTAGTTCGTCAATTGTCTCGACTGGTTTGTGCCAAATGTCGAAATACCAAGTAGCAGTTAGTCCGACAACGATAATTGTCAATATGACTATGATTTTCTTCATTTTTCAACAACGGCATAACACATATTCTATTCATGTTATCCCAATTGCATGTTTATGTTTTATTCAAATAATTCAACCAAAACCACATCAAAGTCTCTTTCCAGTTTAGGAACAAATTCCTTTCCGGTTAGCAATCCGAATAATTCAGCATATCGCTCATAGACTTCAATACGGAATTCATCCGGTAGATCGGGAAGTGTTTGTCCGTCTAATCCCTGAAAGTTATGCTGCATCAACCATTCTCTCAAAAATTCTTTGGAAAGTTGCTTCTGTGGCTCACCTTTAGCCTGTCGTTCTTCATATCCGTCTAAGTAAAAATAGCGCGAAGAATCCGTAGTATGAACTTCATCGATCAAAGTGAGTTCACCGTTATATAAACCAAATTCGTATTTGGTATCCACCAAGATCAACCCTTGCTGAGCAGCCACTTCAGTTCCTCGTTCAAAAAGTTTAAAAGCAGTTTCTCTGATCTCATTCCAAAGCTTTTCATCTACAATTCCTCGTTTAAGAATATCTGCTTCAGAAATATCTTCATCATGACCTTCCGTTGCTTTGGTAGCAGGGGTGAGGAGAGGCTCCGGAAACTTATCATGCTCTTTCATTCCTTCAGGAAGCGGAGCTCCGCATAATTCCCTTAAACCTGACTTATACGTTCTCCATGCATGTCCGGTTAAATAACCACGGATCACAACTTCAATAGGAACGGGATCACATTTTTTGGCGATCGTTACATTCGGATGTGGAACACCAATAATGTGAGTAGCAACAATGTCTTTTACTTTATCAAAAGAAAATGCAGCCATTTGATTCAGGATCTGTCCTTTAAAAGGAATGGCTTGTTTCATGATGTAATCAAAAGCAGAGATGCGATCGGTTACAACAATACCAAGCTTGTCGGAGCCCAGATCGTATACTTCGCGGACTTTTCCTTTGTAGGATTGTAATCCTTCAACTTTTGTTTCTGTAATGCAATGATCGAGTGCTTCCTGAGTAGTAAAGTTTATGTTCACTTTATTTTTTAGAGTTTTTAGTTGATCCGCGTTCTATAAGTTCCGGGTCTATAGTTGTTTGAATGAGATCCTGATCCGGATTTCGAATAATCTCTGCTAATCTTGAAGTAGCCTTAACTCCGGTGGAATACATTTTCTGATTCACAGTGGTCAGGTCCATGTACTTTGAAAATTTGATGTTATCATAGCCCATCAATGCGATGTCTTTCGGAACACTCATTCCTAGTTTATTGATGGCATGAATAGCTCCAAGTGCTTGAGTATCATTGGCACAAAAAATAGCATCCGGAAATTTACCCATTTCAGCATATTTATTGATGGCTTCAAATCCGGCTTCTTCTGTAAAACCTCCATGTTTTTCAGAATCGCCTGTAATGAAAAGATTTTCATCAATATTCATTTTATAATTCTTTAAAGCGTCAATAAAGCCTCGTTCTCGTTCAGAAGAAGATTTATTTTTGGTAACTGTACTGATCATTCCAATATTCTGGAATCCATTTTTCACCAAATGTTCACCGGACATATATCCGCCTTTGTAATCATTCAGCATAAAATAATTATAACTTTCATGAGCGGAGTTTACCAAAACAACAGGTGTTTGAGTGGCTTGCAGAACTTCATGAATTTTGTCAGTTACATCGATGGAAAGAAGAATGAGGGCATCAGCAGTACCTCTGTCAAAGAAATTGTGAACCGCTTCTTCAGGATTCTTTGATCCGGTGTTATACAAGATAATATCCAGATCCATTTTACTGATCTCATCTTTTACACCTTTCAGTACTTCGTTGAAGAAAGGAGTGGTAAAAGAAGGTACAGCGATGGCAAGCATTTGCGGTTCTTTGCTGGCAAGTTTCCGCGCGTTTACCTGTGGACGGAAATTCAGTTCCTTAATTACATTGTTTACTTTCACTTTAGTGTCTTCAGAAACATTTTGAGAACCATTCAACACTCTTGATACGGTAGAGATAGCAACGCCGGCTCTTTTAGCTACCTCATAAATTGTCACTTTTTTATTCATGCGCATTCCTGATGTAAGACGAACTCAACCTTTTTTAATTTTAAAAGCTACAAAACAAGCTTTTTAATGAGCATGAAGATAGTGAACTTTTTGAAAGATATTTATTACGGTAATTTTAAATCTGACCAGGAACTTTTTTCGTAGAATTTAGCATTATAGCTATTGTAAAATGACAAACCTTCTTCAAATACCATATTCTCTTTTCAGACCGATCTATGAAATGACCTCGTTCCATAGATCAGTGATTGAAGATGTAAGCGACGAAAAGCTGAAACAAGCTTACAGTCATTGCAGAGCTATAACCCGTTATCACGCAAAGACTTTTTATTTAGCTACCCGATTTCTTCCTAATGACAAACAAAGAGGTATTTTTGCAATTTACGGAATGTGCAGGTATCTGGATAATCTGGTTGATGAAGCTGAAGATCTTATCAGAGAAGAAAAACTTACGCTCTCAGAAATTGATGAAAAGCTCGATGAATTCAGAAAAGAGTTGGACAAAGTATATAACGGTTATACCGTTGATGATCCGATTTTAAGCGCATATGCCGATTCTCTAAAAAGATATAAAGTACCCAAAGAACTTCCTTTATTGCTTATAGAAGGAGTTCGTCAGGATCTGGAAATAAGCAGGTTTCAAAATTTTCAGGAGGTATACAACTACTCTTATAAAGTAGCTTCTGTAGTGGGATTGATGACTATCGAAGTATTTGGGTACAATTCTGATGCGGCAATAGAAAAAGCAACCGATCTTGGAATAGCTATGCAGCTCACAAATATTTTAAGAGATGTAGGAGAAGATCTTGAACGCGGACGAATTTATCTTCCAAAAGAAGACCTTAGAAAGTTCAATGTCACTGAAGAGGAACTCTTTGCTAAAAATAAAACTGATAATTTTATTGAGCTTATGAAATTTCAAATTGCAAGAGCCCGGGAATATTATGATCGTGCTTTTGCTGGAATAGAGATGCTTGATAAAGATAGTCGTCTACCGGTTTATCTTGCTCATAGAAACTACAGTCGGATTCTCGAAAAGATAGAAGAAAACGAATACGATGTTTTTAATAAACGTGCCTACCTGAATCAATCAGAGAAACTATCTATTCTTCCCAAAGTGTTGCTCGATTTAAAAAAAGCAGTGTAAATCAACTTGGAGAATCTCTTAGTAAAGCGGTATTATTCCTTAAATAAAAAACCGTTTTTAAATGCCGGAAATTAAGAAAGTACTTATCGCAAACCGTGGTGAAATCGCACTACGAGTCATTCATTCTTGTAAAGAACTTGGAATTAAAACAGTTGCTGTTTATTCACGTCCAGACGCAGCTTCACCACATGTGCTACACGCAGATGAATCTGTATTTATAGGAGAGGCCGCTTCATCAGAAAGTTATCTGGTTATGGATAAGATCATCGATGCAGTTAAAAAAACAGGCGCTGATGCCGTTCATCCCGGGTATGGTTTCCTAAGTGAAAATGCTGCCTTTTCTGAGCGTTGTGAAAAAGAAGGAATTATCTTTATCGGCCCGAAACCACATGCTATTACCGTGATGGGGGATAAAACGGCTGCTCGGGAATTGGTAACAAAATTAGGTATTCCAACGCCACCGGGATTGAAGTCTGAATTAAAAGACCTGGAAGAAGCATCGACAATCGCAGATGAGATCGGTTATCCGATATTGGTGAAGGCTGCTGCAGGTGGTGGTGGTAAGGGAATGAGAATTGTTCATAAAAAGGATGAATTCGAAAGCAGTATTAAAGCTGCTAAATCTGAAGCTAAGAATGCTTTTGGAGATGACAGAATCTATATCGAAAAATATCTGGAAGAACCGCGCCATGTGGAATTTCAGGTAGTAGCTGATATGCATGGAAATGTGGTTCATGTTTTTGACAGAGAGTGTTCTGTACAACGAAGACATCAAAAAGTAATTGAAGAGGCTCCATGCGCATTGCTTACTCCGGAGCTAAGAGAAAAAATGGCTGAAGCTGCGATAAAAGCTACAAAAGGTTGCGATTATATCGGAGCAGGTACCATTGAATTCTTAGTTGATAAACATCTGGATTTTTATTTTCTGGAAATGAATACCCGGCTTCAGGTAGAGCATCCGGTAACCGAAATGATCTCAGGAGTTGATCTGGTTGCAACTCAGATCTCAGTAGCTGAAGGGAAAAAACTTCCATTTACTCAGGAAGATCTGGAGATCAACGGGCATTCTATCGAGTGCAGAATATATGCAGAAGATCCTGAAGATAATTTTTTACCAAGTACCGGAATGTTGCATAAACATCGTGTGCCAACAGGAGATGGAATCCGTGTAGATGCGGGTGTGGAAGAAGGGCAGGAGGTAACGATCAATTATGATCCGATGATCTCAAAACTGACTGTGCATGGCAAAGACAGAAAAGCTGCCATCAGCAAAATGCTCAGGGCTCTTGATGAGTATGAGATTGTGGGTTGCAAAACAACGATCCCTTTTTGCGAATTTACATTAAAGCATAAAGATTTTGTTGAAGCAAAATATGATACTCACTTTGTTAAAGATCACTTCAATCCTGAAAACCTTGAAAGCAAGGTGGACGAAGAGATTCTTGCATTGGCCGCTACTTTATTAAAACAAGTTGAAACAGAAGACCCCAAGGAAATGCTATCAGCCGGAAACAATACTTCCGATTGGTGGCAGAACAGGAGATAATAAAATTACATGACTGAAGAACAAGCATTATTCAAAAAAATATCAAAGCTTGCAACTGAACAAAGAAATGAAGCCAGCATGAAAATAGATGTTGCTTCACCTGAAGAAATTGTTCGCATTATTAATGAAGAAGATCAAAAAGTAGCTAAACTTGTTTCCCTGCGTTCTGATGTTATTGCAGAAGCCGTTGAAGCGATCAGTGAAAGCTTTAATTTAGGGGGAAGATTACTTTATTTTGGAGCGGGAACAAGCGGTAGATTAGGTGTGGTGGATGCTTCAGAATGTCCACCTACCTTTGGATCAGATCCTGAGCTTGTACAGGGTTTTATCGCCGGAGGTAAAGATGCTATGTATGTGGCAAAGGAAGGCGCTGAAGATTTTGAGGAGAACGGAGCCGCTGATATCAGAGATAATGAGATCTTCCCACCCGATGTTGTTTGCGGTTTAGCTGCCAGTGGCAGAACTCCTTATGTAGTTGGGGCTTTGAATGAAGCAAAAGCGAGAGGATGTAAAACAATAATAGTTTCTACAGTTCCCAAAGAACAAATAGATGTGGATGCCGATTATATAATAGATGTTCCTGTAGGCCCGGAAGTGGTTATGGGAAGTACGAGAATGAAAAGCGGAACTGCTCAGAAAATGGTTCTGAATATGCTTACAACCGGAGCGATGATCAGACAGGGAAAAGTGTACGAAAACGTGATGGTAGACCTTCAGCTTACTAACAAAAAATTGGTTGAAAGAGCTAAGAAGATCATTATGATATTCACAGATCTGAATTACGAAGAAGCTGCTGAATATTTGAATAAAGCTGATAATCATGTTAAAACAGCGATAGTAATGGCGCTTGCAAAGATTGAAAAGGAACATGCAGAAACCCTTCTGAAAAAACATAACGGTTTTATCCGTAAAGCAATCAAAGATATCTAGATTAATGAAAGCATTATTCAGTGTTTTTCTCTGGTTTTATTTTTCATTTCTTTTTGCTGTCTTTTTTGTACTGATCTCAATCGTGTTTGTATTTACTTTTCCTTTTGATCCCTACAGAAAAGTTCCCAACAGAGTGCTTGCGGTAATGGCAAAACTTATGATGAAAGCCAGCCCTAAATGGAAGGTCGATATTGAGGGAACAGAGAAGTTTGATCCCGAAGTGCCTACTGTTTTTGTCGCAAACCACCAGAGCTTTTTGGATATGGCACTGGCGTATCATTTACCGTGGCAAATGAAATGGGTTTCTAAAAGAAGTCTGGCTCTGATACCTGTTATGGGGTGGTTAGTATGGCTTACAGGGCACCTCACAATAAACAGAAGTAGTAAATCGGCTTTAAAAAAATTAGACAACTTGGTTCAACCACTGAAAGATAAAATTCCTGTAATGATATTCCCGGAAGGAACCAGAACATTGGATGGTGAAATCAAGCGATTTAAGAACGGGGCTTTTCTGTTGGCTCATGAATATGGTTTTAATTTACAACCAATTGTTCTGGAAGGTGGACATTTAGCAATGAAATCAGGCTCTAAGATCGTTGAGCCAAATGTGAAATTTTCGATTTCTATTCTGGATCCAATAAAAACTTCTGATTTTGAAGATATTAACATATTAAAAGACCATACTTATCAGTTAATAGATCGAGAATTGAAACGAATTAGATCTAAGTGAGTTTTTTTGATCCTGATAAAATATATAAGCAAACTGAATATCAGCATAGGTTGATGCTGTGTTTGATGGTTTCGCTTATTATTATGATCCTGATCTTCAAATTATGGCCTGCCCTTGCAACAGAAAACACTGATAAAGCTTATATTGAACCTACTCAGGAAATTTTTGTAGAGCAGTCTATTGCAACAAAACAAGAGACAACTCCTGCAAGCCCGCCAAAGCCTCAGATTCCTGTTCCCGTCCCCACAGATGAAGTAATAGAAGAGGACATCGAATTGCTGGACTTTGAAGATATGTTATCGCTGGAAAAGTTAGGAGAAGGAGAGGTTGGCCAAACGGGAGATTCGGATCAACCAGTGGCAAGTCCTCAAAGATCACCTACGCCTTTAAAAATTATAGAACCTGCCACCCCTGAAGAAGCTCGAAATGCAGGAATAATTGTGGAAGTGTATGTTACATTTTTGGTTGATAAACGTGGCGTTGTTGAGGAGATATTTATCTCAAGCATCCGAAAATATGAGAAAAACGCTCGGGATTATGAAATTGTTCAGCAAATTGGATATGGAATAATGGGTGCTTCGCTCACTGCTGCAAAAAAATGGAGGTTTAATCCTGCTATAGATAAGGGAAAGCCTGTTAAGGCCTACACAACTCAGGTTTTTTCTTTTGGTTTTTAAATGTTGATATAAGTTAAGAATAGCTATATCATTGACGCCCAATCTAATTGATAGATTAAACGGAGAGGTGCCGGAGCGGTCGAACGGGCTCGCCTGGAAAGCGTGTGTGCCTCACAAGGGTACCGAGGGTTCGAATCCCTCCCTCTCCGCACTTATCATGATAATTTGATCTCACCTCATTCAACCCTGTCTAGGTACTAGTACCTATAAATATGGGAAAAGATACCCATTGAAAAAACGAAATGGTTAATATAGATTGGTTAAAATTATATTTATTCGTTGGGTTTATTTCTTAAAAAAAACTGAGATACTACCTAAAAAGGCAGTACCTTTTTTTATTACATATTCTTAATGTATTTGCTGAAAAAAACTACGTATAATTTTTTGATAAGGTTTCAATCATAAATTAGACTCTAATTTAAATTAAAATATATAGATGGCTAAATTCAAATTACTCGGATTTGCATTTATCATAACAAGCCTTTTTGCTTCTTGTGATTTAAGTGTACCCGAAAAACCGGACTTTACAACGGCGCACACGGTAGAAATACCAATAATAAATAATAAAACCTATGTATTTCTTGGTGATAGTACAGGGGCTTTAGTAGATTCTACAAGTGAAGATCTGGATTCTTTATTTGTGGTTGATCCCACTAGCGGGTTAATTTCAATTACAACAGATGAAGAGTTTGATTTCGGTAGTTTGGATGACGCCGTTCCTGAAATAGATGGAACAAGTGCTTCTTTCAATTCTGAAGTTGGTGAAATTGAAATCGGTGATTTTTCATCCGGAGGAGGCGACTTAGGTACCACTAATTTCGCTGAAATTTCGGGTGGAGCTACTCCTCCTGCCGGCACCCCTGTTCCAGCAGGCGATAATTCTGCAATGCCTGTTAATATAGATATTGGAGCAAGCTCGGATTTCTTTACAAGTGCTACGGTTAGAGATGGATCGCTTGATATCGGGGTAACAAACGAACTTGGATTTGATATACAAAGTTTAAATATAACTTTACTTTCATCGGGAGTACAAGTTGGTACCGTTGCAACTTTTAATAACCTTACTGATGGCGCTTCTGAAACTGCTAGTATAGATTTTTCGCAAGGGGATGAACTAAATAATATTACAGTTGATGTAGTTATATCATGGGATGGATTTAATTATCCTGCTGACGATGGAGACCTTATCATTAATACTGCAAGTGGTAACAACCTTTTCGCTTCATCTGTTACAGCGAATCTTGAGCCACAGGATTTCAGTACAACAAGCACATCTACTTTTGATGATGCAGAATTCAGATTTACAGATCCTTCTCATTATGTTGAATTAAATGCGGGTATGATTTCCGTAAATAATCTTGTTAACAATATGGGAATTGGGATAGAAACTCTTGTGATCTCTTTTCCGGGAATCAGGAATGATGATTTTGGGGTAGAAGACAGCCTTGTCTTGAGTTACCCTTTTATAGCTGCAAATTCTACTGCAACTGACATGAATATTGACTTATCCGGTTATAGAATTTTTGCAGAGAATAATGAAGTTAGTTACAATATTGTAGCAGCTACCGAGAACACACAGACCGGACCAAACGCCGGCCCTGTTACAATTTCAGAAACAGATGAAATTACCGCTAGTGTTGATATTTCAGGTTTAACCATTGAATCTGCTTTTGGAATTGTACTTGCCCAAACTGTTTTACTTGGTGATAACGACGTTAGTAATGATACAGGATCAGAAATTCTTGATGTATTTAATGATAATGAAGCAGAGGTTACAACTATCGATGGATTGGATGATTTTTCTGATCAGATCGATGGTTTTAAGTTTACAGAACCTATTATCAATATAAATTACACTAGTAATATTAAGATTGAAACAACGATTTACGCTGCTTTGGTTGGTGTAGATGCTGATGGGAATACAGTTTACTTATCAGGAAATGCGGGGGGGCCTAACGAAGTTACAGCAGGCGACCCTATTACAGGATTAGTGGCCAACGGTCAACAGCTATTACCTGAACAGCTGGTTAAATTTTCTATCGATAATGTAAGCGATTGCCAGAATAATACTTGTCAGATTTCATTTAATATCAATACTACTAACGTAGATGAGTTCTTAAACAATCTGCCTAGTGATATTAGATTTGTAGGTAGGGCAGTAGTAAACGAAAGTGAAAACGAGGCTTCCATTACTACACCGTTAGAGTTTGACCCGGGTCTTAATGTAGATCTTCCGTTAGCTTTTAGAACTGAGCTTGGAAACCCCGCTAATTTCACGGATACCACTGATGTAAGTCTGGATCTTGGAGAAGATACTGACATAACTGAAGGGCAGATATTCTTTTTATATACCAATGATCTTCCCTTAGGTTTAAACATCTTTTTATCGTTTCAGGATTCTACCAATACTGAACTATTTACACTACCTAATCCTGGCAATGAATATAGATTGGTTGCTTCCCCGATAGATGATGTGACAGGATTTGCAACCGGCGGGCAGGAAAACAATAGTTTTGTTGCAACTTTAACCGAGGAGCAGTTAAGATTACTAAAAACAGCTGATATAGTTGAGTTTTCAATTAACCTCAGATCATCTGAAAATAAAGCTGTGAGATTGAGAGCAAGTGATTCGTTCAGAATTAGCTTAGGAGCTCGGATAAAAATTGAAAACAAAATTGGTGGTAAATAGGGGACTATGAAAATGAAAAAAGTTTTAACAGTTAGTTTATTAGTTATTTTGGCCGCCTCTTTTGAGGGATTAAGCCAATCAAGACATTACGATTCCAGAAGTTTAGGAATGGGAGGCGGGGGAACAGCATATCTAGATGGATATCATGCAAATTTTGTAAACCCTGCCAACTTAATGATCAATTCTACTAAAAAAAGACCTAAAAGAAGTCTAGGACTTGTAGGTGGGGTAGGATTTAGAGCAGGTGGTACCTTAATAAACCTGGATGTTTATGATGAGTACTTTACAAAAGGTTTAACTTTAGAAGGAGCAGTAGCAGAGAACATGCTTACTGACCTTTTTGGAGGAACAAGCTCAGACCTTACAAGGAATCAATCAACTACGTTCAGCATTGTTCCTTTTGGTTTCTCAAACCGAGGCGAAAAGTCCGCAGTAAGTTTGGCTACAAGAGTTAGAGTTACAGAAAACTTTAGCATCAACAGAGGTTTCGCTGAAGTTGGAGTATATGGACTTGACCCACAGGAGTTGAATGATGTAACACCTGTAAATTTTGATTTTGGTGCAGTTGCCTTTTCAGAGATATCAGTAGGCTATGCTCGTCAAATATTGAGTTTACCGAACCTCCTGTTTGCAAAGAATGTAAAGCTTTACGCCGGTGTGGCACCTAAATATATCATTGGTGTTCAGAACTCTACACTCGACTTCAATTCAACTATTGAAATACAAAGAGCTACAAATAGCCAATACGCTAACAGAATTATCCATAATTTTGATTATACATTGAATACTGTGGGTAACGTATCAGCTGATTTAAGAGAATTTGAAGCAGCTTTTGAACAAGATAACTCAGTAACTCCAGGAGATTATTTAAGTGGCGAGTACGCCAACGTAAATGCTTCCGGATTTGGCTTGGATATGGGAGCTACTTTGGAGATGGATATTTCTGGTATACCTATTATAGATGGGTTTTTCGGTAAGACTAAAACATTACGTGTTTCAATGTCTGTTACTGACATCGGAAAAATAACCTACGATCAAAATCCAACTTCATTTGTTGCAAGCGGAAGATTTGATTTCACCGGTGCAGGCAATGATGACGAACCCGGAGATTTTTATAGCGATCTTGCGGATAGTCTGAAAAATGAAGTCTATGGTGATTTTGATGCTCAGGATAACGAAGGGGTAGTATATGAATTACCGGCTATGTACAACTTTGGAGCTTCTTTAACTATGGGAAAGCTTACCACATCTGCGGATTATGGTGTAGGCTTCAATGAAAGCGGTAATAATTCTAAAAGAAGTACTTTGAACCTAGGTTTAGAATACAGATTTTTAGGAATGATACCTCTACGTTTTGGTACACGAGTTGGTGGTTATTCTTCAACAGTGTATTCTGCAGGAGCAGGTTTAGATCTTAACTTTTTGGAATTATCATTTAGCGCTTCAATAGTTGGTAAAGATACCGAGAATGGTGGTTCTGTTGCCGCTGCTTTTAGTGGATTGGTTCTGAGATTCTAAAAGAACAAGATAGATTTTTAAAGGCTCATCTTTTTTAAAGTTGAGCCTTTTTTTATTTCAACTATTTTGAGTTGAACCTTTCCAATGATATATCGGAAGAGACCGGTGAGTCATATATCAGCAATCGGGATATTTCTTTAGCTAGTAAACTACTGTAGAGTAAACCTTTCGATCCCAATCCTGCAAATACAGAACAATTTTCTATAGAAGGATGAAGCCCAATAATAGGCATTCTGTCGGGTGTAGAAGCCCTTACGCCAGACCATTGATCAATTAATCTGTACTTTCCTTTAAGTTGAGGCATTACTCTAAGCATTCTCTTCTCTATATATTCCTTTCCCTGCAGATCGACTTCTTCATGAGTAAAGTTATGCTCGTATGTGCTGCCGGCAACAAAGGTCTTTGAATCTAGTGACGCAAAATAGCCCAGAGCAGAAATAGCAGCTTTATAAGGAAAGCTATCATCGCATTCAAAAATCGCAACCTGACCTTTTACAGGATGTAGTGGTATTTCTTTCCAGAAATCGAATTCTTTGGTTTTGATTCCGGCCGTAGTTATTAAATGTTCAGCTTCAAATTGGGTGTCATCGCTAAGTTTAAAATTCCAACTGTTTGATGATCGATCAAGCCCAAATTTCTTATTATCTAATACTTGTACTCCATTTCTTTTCAAATAGCGGGACAAAGCCTGAAGGTATTTTGGAATAGCGACCGTGATCCCTGTTGAAACCCAAACTCCACCATGTTCAGAGTGTAAGTTGGGAAAACGGGTTTTAATTTCATCTTCTGAAAGCCATTCACACCAATCATCAGGCCAATTGTTGGATTCAATATTTTCTTGCATACGTCGGGCAATTTTGGAATCCATGGCTGGTCTCATTACACCGGATCGAGAAAAGAATTTCTCTGAACTGAATGGAGAGACATCTTCCAGATTTGATTGTATAGCCTCTATTGATTCTTCTGCTTTCCATGATTTTGTGGCAAATCGTCCGGTTGCAGGATTTGCCAGTCCGATGGGAGATCCCGAGGCTCCACCTCCAATTCCGTTAGGATCAATAACAATCACGCTTACATCAGGATTAGAACTTATTTCTTTAGCTACTGATAGTCCTGCTAAACCTGCTCCTAAGATGCAGAAGTCATATTTCATATCAGTTGTCCAAAAGAGGAATTAAGTAGTCCGACAAGATGAACTCTACACCCGCGTCGTACATTTCTTTCATAGCGGTTTGAACTGAATTATCAATATCAATTCCTTTGACAGCGTCGCATATTAAGTAGGTGTTATATCCGGATTTTATGGAATCCAAAGCGCTCCATTTAACACAGAAATCAGTTGCCAACCCACAGATAAAAACGGTATTTATTTTCAGTGAATCCAGATATCCTTTTAGTCCGGTACTTGTAGATTGATCATTTTCAAAAAAAGCAGAATAAGAATCTACTTCCGGCCTGAATCCCTTTCTTATGATAATATTTGTATGAATGGTTTCCAGATCTGGATGAAACTCAGCTCCGCGACTTTCCTGTACGCAGTGATCAGGCCATAAAACCTGCTCTCCGTAACTCAGATCAATAGTATCGTATGGATTTTTGTTGTTATGATTTGAAGCAAAACTTGTATGGTTATCAGGATGCCAGTCCTGAGTTTGAATTACGTTTTCAAAAAAAGGAGACAGTTTATTAATAGGTGCAACTACATCATCACCATTCGGGACTGCAAGTTTGCCACCCGGGCAGAAATCATTTTGAACGTCTATGATTAATAGTGCATACATATCAATTCGAATTTGTTTCGATTAATTGATCCCTGAGTGACTTTAATTCATGACTGATTCCCACTTTATAAACATGAGGATTATCAAATCGTTTGTACTCAGGATTTAATTTTAGTAACTGTTCTTTACAATATTCAGCACTTTCATGAGCAGATGGAATATCAATTTCTAATTTACCATTTCGCATCACTCGTTCCATAAGTGGGGAAGAGTCAAGATCATCAACCTTGGTTTTTTTAATCGGAAAATGAGGATGCTCAATAACTGAAAACTCATCTTCATCATTAAGTGAAATACCGTCCGCATAGAAAGAACCATCTTTGTTGAAAAAGCGCGTTACTTTTTTAATTCCTGGCAGCGTTATCTTCTCTACATTCTCAGAAATTTTTAAAGTAGGCTGGCTGTTAACAGAAGCCAATTTATAAACTCCATCCAAAGCAGGATCGTCGTAAGCGGTTACCAGTTTTGTGCCAACACCAAAAATATCAATAGGTGCTTTCTGGTCCAGTAAACTTTTGATCAAATACTCATCCAGTTGATTAGAAACCGCGATCTTAACATCTTTAAATCCTTCTTTATCAAGTAGCCTTCTCGCTTTTTTGGATAGATAGGCAAGATCGCCGCTATCAAGGCGGATTGCTTTTAAAGAGTATCCGGACTCTTCTAATTCTTTTGCTACAGTAATGGCATTCGGAATACCTTGATTCAAAGTATCATAAGTATCAACAAGAAGTATCGTATTTTCAGGAAAGTGTTTTGCGTATGCCCGGAAAGCTGTGAGTTCATCCGGGAAAGACTGAACCCAGGAATGAGCCATAGTTCCACTCACGTTCAAACCGTGTACCAATCCTGCATATACATTAGAGCTTCCATTTAGCCCACCTATTACAGCTGCTTTACTTGCCTGAATGCCACCAAATCCCTGAGAACGCCTGAGCCCGAAGTCAAGAACAGTTCTATCACCGGCCACTTCTCTGAGTCTTGACGCTTTCGTAGCTATCAAAGATTCAAAATTAAGAATATTAAGCAGGAGCGTTTCAATAATTTGAGCTTCAATTACATTTCCTTCTACTCTGACCAGAGGTGTATTATTAAATACAATTTCCCCTTCTTTGGCTGCGTGAATATTACAGGTTAATTCAAAGTTTTTCAGATAATCTAAAAATTCATTTTTAAAACCTTGTGAGCGTAAATAATCTATTTCTGTATCACTAAACTTAAAATCTTTTAGAATTTCTAACAGATCACCTAATCCTGCAAAAACAGCATATCCACCTTTAAAAGGGAGTTTTCTGAAAAAATAATCAAAGCAGGCAGTATCTGATTTACGACCGGATAAAAAATATCCTTGAGCCATAGTAAGCTCATAATAGTCGGTATAAATGGCGGGGTAGTTTTTTAACATATCTGTAATATTATGCCAAAATAAACAAAGGCTTCCAGAAACTGAAAGCCTTTGAATTAATTCTTTTTAAAAGAGTTTTAAAAAATTAAGGCATGCCTCTGTAATTTCTACGCTCTATGAATTTCTTGATCTTTTCGTTACCGATCCAAACCTTTTGATTGGTTTGGATATTAACAAATTCGAGGTTTATAGTGTAGAATACAGCTAGCGTTCTGCTGTCAACGGCTTCATCAACAATAGAGTTTATGTTTCCGATCAACATGAAATCAGCACCAAGTTCCTGACCTAATTTCTTAGTTGTTTCATAAGACGCATTGGCTTGCTGATCTAATCTTTCATCCCGAATATCTGCACGTTCTTCTGAACTTGCCACCACAGAGATTTCTCCGGAGTTCACAAATGATCGCTCAAGTTCTTTAGTGAAAACTTCGGTTTCAATATGTTCCATACTTTCGTTGCGAACACGTCCGACAATTACCACAGGTGGTTTCTGATTGTTTCTGTTGAATTGATTCAGCCAAGGCTTTGATAAAGCATCAGTAATCATTTTTTCTGCTACCAAACGTGCGTCGGTATCATTCCATTTGCCTGAAAGGTCTGTTGTCGTATTAGGATTTATACGAGTTATTTTTTGAGATGGCCGGCATCCAACCAGTACAAAAGCCAGCAGCAATCCGGTTAATAGTGAATATTTCATAGTAGTAGGTTTTGTTTTAAAGTTAAGTTCTTAATTAGCGTAGATAGATTCTACTAATTCAAGCTCTGTGTTAGTAGTAATGGTTACATCAAATTCATCAAAATATCGTACTCTTCCATTTCTCCCTATATATTCGATGCGTACTGTATTTATCCCTTCGGGAAGTTTTATGGTTTTCATCCAGGCTTGCCCCGGCATTGTTTGCCAGCTTCTCAGATCCGCTTTTTCGGTGGTTTCCTGAGCTATAAAGCCTAAAAGCTGTAATAAATCTCCCAAAAACTCATTCTTTTCTCTGACTGCTCCCGAAATTAATTTAGTACCAACTGCTTTCGTGCTTGCACGAATTAAAGCTCTGGAATATATAATTGGCTGTTTTGCTTTATACACTTCAGCAGATACTTTATCCATTTGTTCAATAAGGTCAAGTGGGGTAGTTATAGAATCATTTATTACTGCGCGAACATAATTTACTTCAGAGTCATATGTTTTGAGTACAGGGAATGAGAATTTTAAATAGAACTCATCGTCTTTTTTATCATCGTAATCATCCATAAAGATCCGGGCATCCTCCTGAACTTTATAAGGAGCTCTTCCTGTAAATCCGGAAAGTAGTACATTATATGAATTTGGGTTCTGCAATTTTGATAGATCGCTTTTTACGAGATTTCTGCCTGAACTTAAATTAGCTTGTTCTTTTAAAGCAATTTCAAGTTTCTCTCTTTCGATGCGTGCATCGTCAATATCACCTGCTTTAGCATAAAGAACCGTTGAAAGATAATGCCCCATAGCACTATTCTGAATGTTTACATCACCTGTTTCCCAATCTGTCTTACCTGTGGAATCGGATTTTGCAAAAGCACTTGCCAGCCCTTTTATTTTTATATCGAGTTGCTCCATTTTGTATGTCATCCGGCGGGTTTCCACCAAAGCTGCCTCCCAATCCTGAAGGTGAATAAAATTTAGCGCTTTAAATGCATTCAGGTATACATCCTCGTAAGGTTCGCCGTCATATACCAGCTTATTGTCGTTGGTTAAGAAAGCACCAACTCCACGACTCACACTTTTTGTATAATTCTGATCGATTTCATTTTCTGCATTGGACAAATAAAAACTGCTGGAGTCATATTTGTTTGAAAAGTGATAGATCATTCCGCTTTCAAGATTGTATAAGACTTGGTCTTTTGAGCGGTAGATATCTTTTTTCTTAAATTTCTTTAGCAGTTCTTCAGAATATTGATAATCCGCCGCGGTAAAACTATCTCTTAGATCAACCTGGGCATCATCTAGTATATAAGAGTGACATCCTGTTAAGAAAAAGCAAATAACAAAAAAAGAGGTTATACCCAATTTTTTAAACTCTATGCTGTTCAATATGCAATTCCGAAGTTGTTGCAATCTATATTAAATAAGTTGTTGACCGCTTGTTATATTAGCAAGATAAATCCCAAAACAATAGTACGATAATTCATTGAGATTGATACATCACATAAACGTGTTACTTGTTGTAACATTATTTATTTCCTGTGCTACGCCTATTGCTCCAACCGGTGGTCCGGCAGATAAAGTTGGTCCCAAGGTAGAAGAAACCTCCCCAAAAACAGGAACTGTTAACTTTGATGGAAGGGAAGTCAGTTTTGAGTTTTCTGAGTTTGTTAACAGATCTTCCTTCGAGAAAGAATTAATTATAGAACCTGATCTGAGTATTGATTACGAGGTTAAATGGAGAAGAAAAACGGCTACCGTTAAATTTAATAGTGATCTTCCTGATTCAACAACTGTGATAATAACGGTTGGTGCAAATACAACTGATACTCGAAGTAACAAAATTGGTGCACCCATTCAACTAGCGGTATCAACAGGGGATGAGATTGACAAAGGTGAGATACTTGGAAGATTACGAAACGCTGAAACAGGAGAAGCTCAAACAGGAGTAAAGGTTTTATTATACAGAGAACCTTTTGATCTAACAAAACCGGCTAACTATTCGTCAGAACCTGATACCGGTGGAGTTTTCAGATTCGGATATTTACGAGAGGGAAGGTATAAAGCGTTTGCTCTTGAAGATAGAAACAGAAATAAGATATGGGACCCTGCAAACGAAACAGCGAGACCGTTGATTTCCGAGTTCATCACTTTATCTGATAATGGAAAAGATACTCTGGATGTTGCATACTGGTTTGAGGTAGACACTTTAAAGCCAAAACTTCAGGCTATCGGTTTGCTTTCTACTCAGCGAATGAGATTGCGTTTTGGAGAAGAAGTAAGGTTTACGCCACAAACAAATATTTCAATAGAAGATTCATCCGGAAATGAGTATACAACGGCTTTCCCCCTTTATATCCCTGAAGAGGAACCTTTTATCGCTTTTGCTTATGCAAGACAACCGCTAATTGCCAATTCAAGTTACAGGCTGAGTTTTTCAGGAATAACAGATCCTTCAGGAAATGAGGCAATAGGATTAGGGGAAAGCTTTTTAGGAAGTGATCAGGAAGACACGGTAAGCCAGGATATTTTAACTTTTAATGGAGAAAACGGCCTTTATCCTGATCAAAGTTTAATTGTCGAATTTATTCGACCTATTACAGAGCAGGAAGTTGTCGATTCCACGGTGGTAATTGAAGGAGATGTAGACTTTAAGAATTGGCCTAACATTACAGTGCAGGATAATAGACTCACAATTCCCCCACAACAAAATTGGTTAGAAGGTGTAGACTATAAATTTCTAGTCTGGAATCCGAAAAGCAGAAGGCGACAACTTATTGATCCTAATATCTGGGACCCGGTTAATTTTGGGGGAATTGAAATAGATGTAACATCTTCTGATTCAACAAAAGCATTCAGGCTTCAGTTATATGATGATAAGAATACATTTTCCATTGATTCTACTTTCTCGAATTTTATCTCGATAGAAGATATACCTCCCATAAAATATACATTGGTTTTATTTCAGGACCTGAATGGAAATGGAATCTGGGATTATGGAGCTGTTGATCCATATATAAAACCTGAGCCTTACTATATTCAGCAAAACATTAACATCCAGCGTGGATTTACTTCAGAAGTTAAAATAGATTTTAGATAATGGACGCGATTAAAAACCTGATTCCCGAACAATATTTGATCCTTGTTTCCATCGGGATAATTCTTTTTTTGACAATATTAGCAGCAGCTGTATCGGCGAGACTTTTCAGAAGAGCTATTAAAAGATCCGAACAAGAAGAAGGACTTTCTGATCTGACCAACCTTAAGTTCCTGAAAAGAGGAGTAACCGTTCTGATCTATTTGGTTGGAATTGGTTTTTCAATTTATATAGTGCCGGAATTCAGAGTGGTTGCAAAAGGGATGTTTGCCAGTGCCGGTTTATTGGCGATCGCAGTCGGTTTTGCGGCTCAACAAGCACTTGCCAATATTGTGAGTGGTGTGTTTATCGTGATCTTTAAACCGTATAAAATCGGAGATAGGTTGTCACTTCAAACTACTTTAAATGGAGTTGTAGAGGATATTAACCTAAGACACACCGTTATTCGTAATTTTGAAAACAAGCGCATTATTATCCCTAATTCGGTTATCAGTAATGAAGTACTTATTAATTCGAACTACGGAGATGATAAGATCATAAAATGGATTGATCTCGGTATCAGCTACGACTCTGACATTGATCTGGCTCGCAAGATAATGCAGGAGGAAGTGGAAGCTCATCCTAATTTCATTGATGGCAGAAACGAAGAACAAAAAGAGGCCGGTGAACCTCTGGTACCCGTAAGAGTCATTTCCTTTGGAGATTCATCCGTAAACCTAAGAGCCTGGGCATGGGCAGAAGATCCTCCCAAAGCATTTATATTGGGTACAGATCTGAACGAAAGCATCAAAAAACGGTTCGACAAAGAAGGAATTGAAATTCCGTTTCCTTACAGGACGTTGGTGTATAAAGATGGCAATAAAAACAAGGAGGTATAATGAGGGCGAGTGTACAATTTTTTAATGTTGGATTATGTGCAGCATTTTTACTGGTACTGACTACTAACATTAATGCGCAGCAAGAAATCAGATCGCTTAGCACCTTTGAAGTTGAGAGTTGGATGAAAACCAGGATTGAAACTCATAAACTACAAAGAGAATATCGGGCGAATGCAGAGAAGTATGACAGTGTAGTAGAAGCCTACTTTAAAGCCAGAGATGAATATCTGGTTAATAACGGTTGGGATGTTCAGGAGTTTAAGGATATTGAAAGCGCGATTTATGATACTATAGGAGGTATAGATGAACAGGAATCCATCGACGAAGAAAAAAAAGAATTACAATCAGAAGTAGACGCAGTAAATAAGAATGAATATTTAACCGCAGAGCAAAAAAAAGAGGTCGTGGCCGGAATGTACAAGGTATTTGAAATACGGCAGGAAACGGTGGATGCTACAAAGCACAATTGGCCCGCAGTAAAACCATATTGCGAAAAAATACGAGTACTAAATGATTGGATGGCCGGCAATATCCCTGACCCGCCAACGATAGAGTGATTCCTCATCTCTTTTCTTAAACTTGGCTAACTTAGTCAGACTAAACACTTTTACGGTCGCTCTTAGTGCTTGTTTTATTTGATGCTTTTGCTATCTTTAGATTCAATGTTATACGACGCTTTTTTTCGGATAATAATGTAAAATCATTGATATAAGTCGTTTAATGCGGCTTTTAATACATTATGCGACGTCTTATAAGAAAAATCGTGTCGTATATATTAATATGTTATGTACCAGAAAATGAGTACCGAATTCATCAAATTAAACGAAAACTGGAATGCTGAACCAAATGCCCCAATGGAAGCTGTCAGGTTCGAGCAAGGAATATTATACTTGACGTTTAATGTTAATCCTTGGCTTTATGAAGGTTATGAAGAGGATCAAAGAGTAGAATTAAGATTTCACGGTTGTAGTTCTTGGCGATTAGGTTCAACAAATGACGAAGGTTGGTATATGGGACAATGTAGATTTAGTAAATTGGCGCCAGAGTGGGGTGAATTTTATGAAATTAGAGGTGACAAATTAGACCATTTGATTCCAGATACATGGAATCAAACAGGTTTTCCCGATGGTAATAAACGTTACTTATTTTATTTACGTGACTCAACATTTGAATGTCAAGCAAACTCATTTGAGTACGTATCTGATCTTGGTACATAACAAACGTTTTAAGTCGGACGCAGGTAGGGTTCGCCGGAAAGTTTGTGAGCAATAAAATTAATCCGTTACTTCAACATAAACCGAGAACTTGCACCGCCTAAACGCCGGGTCGGTCGTTAGTGTCTCACATTCAAAATTTATCCCGCGATTGCTTTCTAAGTTCTTTTTGTTCAAATTATTGTATCTAATTTAATTCAGTCATTATGGAAGACGCTCTTATCAAAGAACTATCACGACTCAACAAAAATGAGAAGATTCTTTTAGTAGAGGCTTTGTGGGACTCAATAGCTTCTGATCCTGAGCAAGTTGATGTACCTGAACATCATAAAAGTATTTATAGATCGTGCTTAAAACACTAATTCTTAACCCACAAGCTGAAAAAGATTTAAACCTCGTTTCGAAGCTCAGTTCTACATTCTTTTATCACTAGATTATTCGATAATCATTTTACAGCTTCTTATTTAATAAGGGGCTTTTTTTTGGTATTTTGGAATCGCTTCCATGAACTCATAATAAAAGCAAACGTATGTCGATCAAGACAGAAAAAAAATCTACAGAACTTAAAGAAGATAAGTATCCATTTAGCTTAACAGAGCCTCATAAACCTACACATAAGGTTCGTTTTGTAACTGCGGCTAGTTTATTTGATGGTCATGATGCCAGTATCAATATTATGCGTAGAATTTTGCAAAGCAGTGGAGTAGAGGTTATTCACCTTGGTCACAATCGCTCTGTGCATGAAATTGTGAATTGCGCTATTCAGGAAGATGTTCAGGGAATTGCTATAAGTTCGTATCAGGGTGGACATGTTGAGTATTTCAAATACATGATCGAATTGCTGGAAGAGCAAGGTGCGGGGCATATCAAAGTATTCGGAGGCGGTGGCGGAGTGATCGTTCAGGACGAAATCGAAGATCTTCATAATTCAGGAGTTTCCCGGATCTTTTCTGTGGATGATGGTAGTGAAATGGGATTACAGGGAATGATCAATTACATGATCCATGAGTGTGACTATGATCCCGTTACAAAAACTGAGATCAATATTGAAAAAGCGCTCGATAAAGAGCCAAAAGCGATTGCAAGAGCTATAACTGCACTGGAAAACGGAAATGAAGAATTACTAAGTTTCTCTGATAAACAGCTGTTAAAGAAAGACGGAAAACCGCTTAAAGCAAAATCTGAGAAAACGATTCCGGTACTGGGAATTACAGGAACAGGCGGTGCAGGAAAGAGTTCGTTAACAGACGAGATTGTTTTACGCTTTCTAACTGAGTTTGAAGACATTACCATTGGAATTATTTCGGTCGATCCTTCCAAAATTAAGACAGGAGGAGCGTTACTAGGTGATCGCATACGAATGAACAGTATCGACACAGAACGCGTGTATATGCGAAGTCTGGCCACCAGAGCGTCGAACAGAAGTACAAGTGCAGCACTTACAGGTGCAATCGAATTATATAAACAAGCCGGTTTTGATCTGATCATCGTAGAAACCAGTGGAATTGGTCAAAGCGGAACTGAAATTGTAGATATATCAGATATTCCGATCTATGTGATGACCAGCGAATATGGTGCAGCCACGCAGTTAGAGAAGATCAATATGTTAGATCTTGCTGAAATAGTGGTTTTAAACAAATTTGAAAAGAAAGGTTCTTTAGATGCTTACAGAGACATTCGTAAGCAGATGATTCGGAATCGTGGCGAATGGCATGCTAAACCCGAAGATATGCCGGTTTATCCAACGATAGCTGCTCAGTTCAATGATAAAGGAGTTAACAACCTGTTTGCTGCCATTGTTGAAAAGATCAACGAAAGATACAGTTTTAACTGGGAGCCAAAGCTCTATACTGATGCTTCACCTGCTGAAGATATTCAGGCTCAGGCAATCATTCCCGGAAAGAGAGTTCGTTATCTGAGTGAAATTTCAGAGACTATCAGAAATTATCATGAATGGGCAGAGCAACAATCTGAAATTGCCTCCAGATTATCTGAAGTTAATGGCACGCTGAATCAGCTAAATAATTGGAAGCCAGATAATAAAGAAGTACTAGAAAACGATCTTTCTAAGATGAAAGACCACTGGATTTCTAAACTGGATGTGGCCCCAAAAAAGATCTTAGATGGATGGGATGATCTGTATGAACGATACAAACAGGAAACATTTGATGTCCAGATCAGAGATCGTATTATCAAGAATGATCTGTATCGTGAATCGCTTAGCGGTTTAAAAATTCCTCGTGTAGCAATGCCGGATACAAAGCATGATGGAGAACGGTTGAAGTTTGCATTGAAAGAAAATCTCCCCGGTTATTTCCCATATACAGCCGGTGTTTTCCCATTCAAGCGGGAAGGAGAAGATCCAACCAGAATGTTTGCCGGTGAAGGAACTCCGGAGCGAACCAACAAGCGATTTCATTTTGTAAGCGAGGGGCTTGAGGCAGCACGACTTTCCACCGCATTTGATTCGGTTACTTTGTATGGAGAAGATCCCGGTTATCGCCCTGATATTTACGGCAAGATCGGTAATTCCGGCGTGAATATTTGTACGCTGGATGACATGAAAAAACTTTACTCCGGTTTTGAACTAACCAAGCCAACTACTTCTGTATCAATGACTATCAATGGTCCTGCACCCATGATATTAGCTATGTTTATGAACACTGCTATCGACCAGGAAGTGGAGAGGTACCTGAAAGCGGAAGGAAAGTGGGAGCAAGCAATTAAGGATGTTAAAGCGAAGTATGAGAAGCTTGGATTACCGGTTCCGAAATATTCAAATGAGATACCGGCCGGAAACGATGAATTCGGTTTAGGTTTACTTGGAATGACGGGTGATGAAGTTATTGACGTTGAAACCTATAATCAGATCAAAGAAAAAACACTTTCTTCGGTTCGCGGAACTGTTCAGGCGGATATTTTGAAAGAAGATCAGGCGCAGAATACCTGTATTTTTTCTACAGAATTTGCTCTTAAAATGATGGGAGACATACAAGAATACTTTACGGAGCATAAAGTTCGTAATTACTACTCTGTTTCTATTTCAGGATACCATATCGCGGAAGCGGGAGCTAATCCGGTTACTCAGGCCGCTCTTACACTTGCAAACGGATTTACTTATGTAGAGTATTACTTAGCCCGCGGATTGAATATCGACGATTTCGCTCATAACCTGTCGTTCTTCTTTAGTAATGGATTAGATCCTGAATATGCGGTTATCGGACGTGTAGCGCGTCGTATTTGGGCGGTAGCGATGAGAAGGAAGTACGAAGCTAATGATCGTTCTCAGAAGTTGAAATATCATATTCAAACAAGCGGTCGTTCGTTGCATGCACAAGAGATTCAATTCAATGATATACGAACTACTTTGCAGGCATTATTAGCAATTTATGATAATTGTAATTCATTGCACACCAATGCTTACGACGAAGCAATTACAACCCCGACTGAAGAGTCTGTGCGTCGTGCATTAGCCATTCAGATGATCATCAACAAGGAGATGGGAACCGCTAAGAATGAGAATATCAATCAGGGTTCATACTTCATTTCTGAACTGACCGATCTTGTGGAGGAAGCCATACTTACCGAGTTCGACAGAATAACGGAACGTGGTGGAGTTCTGGGAGCGATGGAAAGCATGTATCAGCGCGGAAAGATCCAGGACGAAAGCTTGTACTACGAAACCAAAAAACACACAGGCGAACTTCCGATCATCGGTGTTAATACCTTCCTTAAAGAAGGAGCCGGAGATGAGGAACAAAAGCCAATTGAATTGATACGTTCTACTGAAGAAGAGAAAAAACAGCAGATCGATAACTTAGAAGCTTTCTGGAAACGCAATGAAGATCGCAATGACGAAGCTATTGAGCGTTTGAAAGAAGTAGCCCGAAACAACGGAAACTTATTCGAAGAACTCATGGAAACGGTAAAAGTGGCTTCGCTGGGACAGATTTCTCATGCTTTATATGAAGTTGGCGGGCAGTATAGAAGAAACATGTAGGATCGCTGATTCCGCTGATTATTTTGATTTTCGCTGATGAAAGCTCTCCCTTCGAAGCCTGCCTGTCGGCATAGGTAAGGGAAACGATCATCCAAAAAAGTCATCCTGAGGCTACCGCCGAAGGATCTTGCAGTCGGAAAGGCTTTTATTGTGTTAAGGAATGGGATATGACGTTTGGTAAAGTTTTAGTTTCAGTCAAAATCAGCTGCCTTCACTCCGATAAGATTCTTTATAAAACCTCAAAAGAGTTTCAGCCAAACAGAAAGGACAAAAAACCAGAGCGTATTAGCCAGAGTTAAGACTGCTAATCGTTGCCATTTCAATTTATGAAAACCCTCGTTTTCCAGCTCCATTACAGTTTTTCCAATACGTGGGAGGAATGTGCTAAACATGGAAATAAAGATATAAGAAGCACACAATATCAGAATTATGAGTTCTTTTTTTGAAAGTCCCTTTGATCTTTTTAACGCTTCTATTTTTTCTTTGCTCTTAGAACTTACGCTTTCATTATGATCAATTTTTTTACTGGAATACCCTCTTTTTAGCAACTCCTTTTTTGCAATTAAGACTGCTTCGCTATCCCAGTCTTCGGTATTGGAAGTTATTTCGAATAAATCTTTGTCCGGTCTGATTTCTATTGGAGGATTGAATTTCATTCCTGATGCTAAGAGAAATATTTATTTCAAGCAATTAAATCTCCCTTCGAATAGAGACGATAATCCAAACGGTTCTTTGGATGATCCGAGGGATGCCGTGAGGTTTATGAATTAGTAATCCTCACTACATCCTCCGTCCGTCGGGCAGAAAGGTATTCCATTGGAGGAATCTTGGTTTTCCTTAAAACTCAATAGCAAGGATTGTCTCTCAACTCCTCATAGTAATTTGTTTAATTTGATATAATGAAAGCGGTTGATTAGATTATATCTAATATGTCAAGTATTAACCAAATCATATAGTTATGAAAATCATCTATTCAACTCTATTATCGCTATGCCTTGTATTTTCTATAAACTGCTCTAATAATATTTCTGATGGTGAAAAGGAAAAATTAAAGTCTCTGATTGAAGGCCAATGGGAGCTGGAAAATACAATCCGGACTTTTAATACTGATGGTACTTATTCTGATTCAACGATTCGCGCTAAAAGCAGAACAATTCAAACTGCAGAAGGCGAACAAAATGTAACGTACACTGTTTGTGATGAGGAGTACAGCAATAATCTGTATCTGGAAAAAGTAATACAAGGAACGTATGAAGTTGAAGATGGAATCCTTCGAGTCGAAGCTACTAACTTGGTATTTGCCTGCAATCCAATCGAAGGTAACGTTTATAAACCTTATTTTGATGTGAGTATAGCAGTTGAAAATGGAAGCTTAAATGCGACTCAGGCAAGGGTGTTTAACCGAACTTCATCCAGTAATGGAATGGAAGGGATATGGGAAACTAATTATTCGGCTTATCTCCAAAGTACTATGTTAGAGCAGGGTGCAGAAGTAAATGATTTGACAGAAAGAGTAACATTTTCCGGAAATTCGAAAACCTTTCAACAAGTAATAATTGGATATCCTACCGGAGATGCATCATTTGAAATGGAATACGAATATAACGCACCAGAATTGAGTGTTTCTTCGGGCAATGATTCATGGAATGTTGAACTTGATGGTGATAACATGACATGGATTTATAATCTACACACCGAAGTTTGGACGAAAGTTCAATAAACGGTTCTTCGGATGATCCGAGGGATGTTTCGAAGTTTATGAATTGTTGAACTGCACTAGTTCGTCATCCCGGACTTGATCCGGGATCTGTATAAGCTTCGTAGCTAATTAAGGCCCCTTATGTCTTTCCTCTGTTCTGTCCTAGATTGCTGTTTATTCTTACTTTTGTCTTGATACAAAAGTAACAAAAGATTAAGACGAAGTATTAAAGCTGGGTTCATTGAACCTCCGCTGAATAATTCCAAAGGTCTTCGTTCTATCTAATCAAATTGAAAGCTTATTGCCTGAAAGAATTATTCCTCCAACGGAGACGCTTTCGGTTCACATTCACTATTCCATCTTTAATACTAAGGTCGGCTTTACTGGATATGGAAGGTTCTGCACTACCTGTTCAGTTTAACCATACAGTTAAAAATTATCGCGCCAGTGAGACGCTGGTGCTAGGTTGGGCGGACACTTCCTTCAAAGGAGGATTTTTTATGCTTTACCAAAAACAATACGATTACTTAGGCTCCAAAGTCATCACGAAATCATAGCTCTCATCAAGTAGTTTTGCAACGTGATTCAAATCTTCCAGCATTTCATCCGTAATCAGAATATAGCCTTGCATTACCGATCCATATGATTTGTAGAGTGTGGTATTAAATTCTTCCAGATACTTTTTTTGAACTTCTTTGGAAAAACGAATACCAATTTCACCGGATTTATTCATCTGTGAAAACATATAACCATTGGCAGAGGTATAAGGCATGGTTTTGCCTTTACGTTCAAATCGGGAGCATTTTGCAACCAGCTCATCGTAAAGTTTAAGTCGCTTTTCCCAA
Organism: Balneola sp.; assembly: GCA_965222085.1. Classification (GTDB taxonomy): domain Bacteria; phylum Bacteroidota; class Rhodothermia; order Balneolales; family Balneolaceae; genus Balneola. The sequence goes on along the minus strand of OZ244952.1, from coordinate 3,388,320 downwards.
TTAGTCATTTGCTTCAACGAATTCTTTGAATTGTTGCATCCATTTATCACCATGTTTCCTATACATTCCCGGAAACAAAATTGACATTAGCTTGGGCATCACCCAGTCAATGCGTGTGTACTCAAATTCATAATCATATCTGGTGCTGTTCTTATCCAAAGATGCAAAGTTGCACTTCATGGTATTATCCATATGTTTGTGATGATAGAAAGCCTCAAATGAATGGGGAAGATTATTAGAAGTTATGGTTTCGGTAAGCTCCATTTTTCTCTTTCCGTCATCGTAATACATTTTGGAAACGGCTCCATTTTTGCCTTCTTCTCCGCTGATGAGTTCTTTCCTATTAAAACCATCCTGATATTCTTTCAGATTAGCAGGATCAGCAAAAAGCCTGGCTACCAATTCTATAGGTTTGTTGATTACAATGGATCCTGAATGTCTCATACAGACTCCTTTTTGATCTGATTGAAGTATACTATTTCAAGATAGAATCATTTACTTAATTTCATAATCAACTTTTTTTAGAACAGGAGATCTTCCATGTTGGAAATGAAAACGTTTCTCCAAGATTCACCCATTCACCGATCCATTTAAAACTTTCATCAGTAATTTCATAGAACGTAAGACGATAATAGCCATCGGTTCCGTTTGGGGCTGCTTGTCGCCTGTAAAGCACGATCTTACTTTCATCAGTCTTGGTGCCTTCCCATGTGCTTAACGTCGGTGAGGCCGGCACTGAGGAGTAATAGTGTACATACCATTTACTGCTGTCGGCATTAAACTGGCGAATACTTCCGGAATGCAACCCATCTTCTTTTAGCGTTTCGTCCTGAACTGCCATTCCGTTCATTATGTATTTCCATTTCCAAAGCATTTTAACCTCTTCATTCCATGAACCATCAGGAGCTCTGTTTTGTGAAACACATTCACTAACCCCAACTAATGGGGCAAAATCGCCGGTTTCAGGAAATGCAGCAGGATTCAGCTTTCCATAAGGATATTCTTTATTTGGCTCATATTCGTATTGAGCAAATGTTGGTACTGCAATGATGAAAAACAGGATAGTAAAAGTAAATTTTTTCATGGCTTTTTATTTTAAAGAAACCATCAAATTTGATTCAAATCTACTAAATGCAGTAAATGAACCTGTGTTTGCAGGCAATTAAATAGAACTTGCTTTCAATGCCTTGCGAAGTACCTGAGCTCCTGATTTTGACAGAGGCAGTTCTGAAGAGTCTTGTAATTTTATAAGTGACGATTCGAAGTCAACATGATCCAGATATCCAAGGTTTAACAAAGCTCCTCGGTGAACTCGAATAAATCGATATGACGCTAGTTGTTCTTCCAGAGATTTCATGCTTTGTCTCATTGAGTACGCTTTATGTTCTGTATGTATTTTTACACAGTAATCATCTGCTTCTATCCAGGTAACTTCATTCAAAGGGATCAACTTGAGTCTGTTTCCTATTTTTATACTTATTTGAGGATCAGGAGCGATTTCGCTACTGATTTCAGTATTTGATTTTAAATCCTTGATCTCAATCCATTGAGCGTCTATAACTAAATTTTTGGAACTGCTGTATAATGTTAAAACGAGTACACAATATGCGAAGATAAAGGTTATCCCTTTCTGGAAGACAAAGAATTCAGCCGTTGATAATAGTTCAGAGAAGGACAGGCTTTCATCATAAGATAGTATAGTGATCATGCTTATTAATAAAATCGAAACAATCCACCCGATAACACCAATTGTTAATATGACAATCCAACCGGACGAAGAAATTTGTAGACTTGACCTCGAAAACAGTTTCCAGGAGACAACCAGTAAAGGAATTCCACAAAAACCCCATACTATCCATCGGATAAAGTGATTAATAAAAAGGGTAGAGAAAGCAATATTTGATCCATCTTCTACAATATCATATGTGGATAGGTAATACTGTTGCTGAAGAGCGTCAAACAGAATAATACCTAAAATGAATATTGAAAAATAAAGTGTAGTCTTTCTAAAATTCATAACTGATAATCGTACCTTTTAGTGATTTTCAAAAATATAAGTGTGTAAATGTTCGCAAATCAAAGAGTACTTATTATCGGAACAGTTTGGCCGGAGCCTGAATCTTCAGCAGCCGGAACCCGGATGATGCAACTGATTGAGTTCTTTTCCGAGAAACAGTATGAAATCACATTCGCTTGTTCTGCATCTAATCTGGAATTTTCTGAAGATCTTAAAAAACTTGGGATCAAAATCGAAAACATCAAAATAAATGATTCAGGTTTTGACCGCTTAATGCAGGGTTTAAAACCAGATGTTGTACTTTTTGATCGGTTTATGACTGAAGAACAATTTGGTTGGCGGGTAACAGAGCATTGCCCTGATGCATTGAAAATACTTGACACCGAAGATTTACATTGTTTGAGATACGCCCGGCACAAAGCTCTAAAAAAAGGCAATGAATTCAACCTTGAGGACTTATATTCGGATGAAGCTCGCAGAGAAATCTCAGCTATTTATCGTTGTGATATCTCGTTGATCATTTCAAAATTCGAACATGAACTGCTCACAAATTTTTTCAATATTGACGAAGGAATTTTGCACTACGTTCCTTTTATGTTTGAAGAATTAGATTCGGATCATCTTTCTGATATTCCGAAATTCGAAGAGAGGCAGCATTTTATTTCTATTGGTAATTTTTTGCATGAACCGAATTGGGATGCCGTTAGGTTTTTGAAAGAAGATATCTGGAAACTCATAAGAAAGGAATTACCTGAAGCAGAACTGCATATCTACGGAGCGTATACTTCTTCAAAAGTAGAGCAGCTTCATAATGAGAAAGAAGGATTTCTGATAAAGGGGAGAGCTAACATTGCAGAAGATGCGTTGAAACAAGCCCGGGTTTTATTAGCACCGTTACGCTTTGGAGCCGGTTTAAAAGGAAAGTTCGCTGATGCTATGAAATTCGGAACTCCATCCGTTACCACAGAAATTGGAGCAGAAGGAATGAAAACCAGCCAAGGTTGGTGTGGAGACCTGGGAGAAACTCCGGATGATATCGCCAAAAAAGCGGTTCAACTATATAAGAACCAATTAAAATGGGTTGAAGCCCAAAAAAAAGGGTTTGAGATATTCAATCGGCTGTTTAATAAAGAGGAGCACGGACAAAATCTTAAAGTAAAGATCGAATCAGTAAACGAAAACCTTAAGATTCATCGAAAGAGAAATTTTATTGGATCTATGTTGCTCCAGAATACCCTCCAAAGCTATAAGTATATGAGCAAATGGATAGAAGAAAAGAACAAAAACTTATAAATTGATTTATTACTTTCCTGAAATAGCTTTTGATTAAGAGACATGAGCCGACAAAGAAATAAAAACAGACTTACCAACGATCTTGATTCAGAGAATGAAGAAAAAAATTTCTCTGATTTTTATAGCGACGAAGCTCCCAAAGAAAAGCGAAAACCATCAGACCCGGAAGATATTTTTTCCAGAAGAAACACCTGGGTTATCGGGATCTTCATTGTAGTAGCAGTTTTGTGGCACTTTGATTGGAGCCCAATGAAAGCTGCTTACGGTATCGGAACCTCTATAACCAGTTTGTTTGAAAGTGAGGAGACACAGTCTGTTGGTCAAACTTCCAATTCAGATGTAATGAGTATACCCCAGCTTGACTATCTGGACAGGGTAAGACAATTGGATTTTAGAAGTGATCCTTCAACTTCCCAAATTACAACTATGTACAACAGTGGGGTTTCCATCGATTATCTTGAAGCTCTGGATGATGTTAATTATTTGGATGAGCTAAATTATTCCAGTGTAATTGCTCTAAACAGCAACGGAATAACCAGTGATTATATCAGCGGTCTTGAAGATTTGGATTATCTGGACGAAGTAAATTATTCCGGAATCATCGGTTTATACACTAGCGGTGTGCCAATCAGTTATATTGAGCATTTAGAAAATATAGATTACCTGGATGAGGTTAATTACTCCGGAATCATTGGTTTATATACTTCCGGAGTACCTGAAAGCTATTTGTCTACTTTAGAAGATATAGACTATCTGGATGAAGTAAATTATTCAGGGATCATAGGTTTATACACATCAGGTGTGTCTGAAGGATTTCTGCAAGGCCTTTACCAAAGAGATCTTTTAGACGATATGAACTATTCTGAAATCATTCGCTTACATCAAAGTGGGGGTTGATCTACTATTTATCTGGTCTTTTCAATCCTTTCCAGAGAAGCTCTTATGTCCTTCAAAACTTCGAGCACATTTTCAGAATTATCCGAGCTTTTAGAAGACGAAGAGGTATTTTCAGTAACAACATCTCTTTGGTCGAGCACTTTATCTCTGAATTGTGATGCGTTAACTATCCCGATCAAAGACAGATCTGCTGATGCGGAAGCTGAACTACCGGCAGTTTCAATTTGAAGAATGCTTAAACCGAAAGCTTTTAAAAGGGGGCCTTCTTTAAATGTAAGATCCTGAATTTTATCTAATGGGATCGTTTTTTCAGTTCTGAAAATATATCCCTTGTTAAATTTAAGTGAACGGGTTGTAAGTTCGCAATGAAGTCTTTCAAAGTACTTATTTACAAAGTATGAGGCGAAAATCAACCAAAGCGGGATAAAAGGAATCGTGAAAATCATAACAAAACACATAAGAACACCATACCATAAAAGATATGATTTGATCTTTGGATTAAAGCTGGCTTCTAATAGAGTTTTTGCCGGTTCTGTCATGTATTTGAAATTTTGTTATATGAAAAAGGCGAGCCTAAAAATAAGCTCGCCCTGAGTATAATTAAAAATGTACTTCAGAACTATTGTTCTTTACTGGCTAATTCATTTTTTGGGATAAAGTCCATTGCTGCAGAATTCATGCAGTATCTCAATCCTGTAGGCTCGGGACCATCATCAAAAACATGACCTAAATGTCCGCCGCAATTTGAGCAAACAATCTCTGTTCGGGTCATAAAATAACTTTTATCTACTTCTTCAGCGACCAAAGAGTCAGCCAGTGGTTTCCAAAAACTTGGCCATCCTGAACGACTGTTATACTTATGTTCTGAACTGTATAGTTTTTGTCCACATCCGGCACATACATAAAGCCCTTCTTCTTTGTTGTCGTTGTATTCATTAAACCATGGTGCTTCAGTGCCTTTACCACGAAGGATTTTAAATTCTTTGGCTGTTAATATTTCTTTCCACTCGGCTTCGGTTTTTTGATAAGGATATTTTTTATCCGGATCGGGTTGTGTTTGAGTAGCCATAATATTGTCTGTATGATTATGCTCTAAGACAGCTTCGTCAGAATGTGCTGTTATTAAAAAAAGTGATCCAAGAGCTATTGAAACAAAAATTGCTAACGTTTTCATAGGTATTGTCTGTTTTAAGATTTATCTAACATAACAATAATACGAAATGAATTGTTTCACAGATTTATAACATCTGATTAGTCCCAACCATAGTCAAAGTCATATTCGTTGAGAAGGGGTAGGTTTCTTTGCTTGAAGAACCTGACGCCAACTGTAAACCCAACCCACATACGATATTGACGACCATTCCATTCCGGGCTCCACAAACTATACCACGTGTAATCGTTTGCTGAGTTTGCTCTGGTAACCTGGATGTTATAGCTAGGTCCTCCATAAAGAGATAACCCGGAATTAAATCGGTTTCCAACCATATACTTGTAAGAAAAGATTAGGTTAGTATTTTTACTCCAGTTTTCTTCAAAATGGTGCAGCACTGTAAACTCCTGATTTACAAAAAGGTGATCACTTTCAATTTTTCTAAATGAATCATTGATATTTTTTTCCAAACCAACACCCACTCCAAAACGGTATACATTCCTATCGAACGAAGTGTTATATCCAAAAATGGCCATATTATATACTCTGTGTGTCCCTGTTGTTATTCCAATATCTGTAAATCCAGCATCAGAATAACGAACATCGAAATTTTTACGTCCATTTCCATAGAGGCTGAAAAAACCATAGGAAGCGCCTTCAAATTCTTTGGCTATATTTATAATTCCAACTTGTACACCTTTTGCGGTAGTGGCATAATTCAGAAGCCCTCCGAATTGCACTCCTTCCATCTCTTGAGTTATGTTTGCTCCTGCTGATATCATTAACCCTTCCTGATATCTGGAGTAGTTTAGTCCTCCGGTAATCAGTAAACCACTTGAATATTCTGATGAAACGTTGAATAATGAAGAGATCATCAGTCCTTCCATATCATCAGTTGCAATATTTCCGCCGCCGGTGATGAATAAACCACTAGCGTCTCCTTTTGCAGCATTAAATATACCCGATATCATCAGCCCCTCCATATTATCTAAACCAACATTTCCTCCTCCTGTTACTTGAATCCCACTCATATTACTTTTAGCTAAATTAAAGAGACCTGATACTTGAGCTCCTTCAACTGAGCCTTCTGCAATATTAGAGCCAATAGATCCTTGTAATCCGGACAGATCGTTTTTGGAATAGTTAAATAGACCAGAAGCTTGTAACCCTTCGATATTGTTTCCACTGATGTTGGCTAAGCCTGCAATTTGAATTCCGGACATTTCATCTACAGAGTAGTTAGCAAGCCCTGCTAAATTAATTCCTTCTAGATCTCCACCTGTTGCATTTACTAAACCGGCTATCTGAAAACCTGAAGCATATTTTTTGTTGTAATTGTACAGAGTCCCGATCTCAAATCCATTTAGAGCGCCATGATAACCCCCTAAAAAATTTATTGAGTACTTGGCTGTGTATTTGCCAGCTGCGATACCATTTGTACCAATTGGATTGATAAGAGTTAATCTCCATTTACGATATTCAAGATCATCGTATCTGTTTCCATAGTTTTGAGCTGATACAGAGTTTGAGCCTATGATTAGCAGGAGGGAGGCTAAAAAAGACAAAGTAATTAAATGCTTCATAGTTGAGTTCGGTTATAAATTCGAACTCAATTACGAAGTTGAGTTAAAAAGGTTTCTAAACAAAAAATCTAGAGAAGAAGAGTTTGGAAATTAGTTTGGAAATCTTTCATCCAATACTTCATTCCACATAGACACTTCATCAACGCCTGAAAGCAAACTATCAACATCACCTTCAATGCTTACTGATTTTATTTTGTCGCCTTGGGTGATGGAATTAACAACCTCTTGATCAGAGTCAGAAATCACTTTTCCGAATACGGAGTGTTTTCCATCCAGCCAAGCTGTTTCAATATGTGTTATAAAAAACTGACTCCCATTTGTACCAGGACCTGCATTTGCCATTGAAAGAACACCTGGTGAATCATGCTTTAATTCGGAATCAAATTCGTCTTCGAAAGTGTATCCTGGACCACCTCTTCCATCGCCATTAGGACATCCTCCTTGAATCATAAAGTTATCAATTACCCGATGAAATGACAGGTCATCGTAGTAGCCTCGCTTAGATAAATTGACAAAATTTGCTACCGTTTTTGGAGTTTTATCAGGGAATAGGGTAAGGTTTATGTCACCTTTGGTTGTTGAAATAGTTGCTTTCATAGAGTTAGTTACTTAATAGTGATGCTTAAAAATAAAAAATTTGAGTCCAACCCGGGATTTTCTTTTCCTGTTTGCGCATTGGAAATATGATGAAATTTATAACCGCCGGATAGATTTACAGATTCTGAAAGATTAGCTTGCAGGGTAAAAGAAGGATCAAAAGTGAAGTTTAGCTTTCTACCATTATCTGTTGGGAATTCATCGTCAATTAGAATAAAAGAACCTGAGACTGATAGTTCATAGGAAAGAAAATTGCTAATCCTTTTTTCCAATAAAAACCCTATAGGAGAGATGCCTAGCCCTTGACGTTCTGTGGGGCGATCATTATCGTCTCTTTTCGGGTAGTCAAAATAAATGTAAGGAATTAAATCCGTGGTATAATACAAAAGTAGATCCGAGCCATATTTCCGTATTGGGGTTTTAAAGCCAATTCCAACAATTGCTGATCTTGCATTAGTAGTTTTCCCTAAAAAATATACAGAGTTAAAAGAATAACCAGACCAAATTCTGAATTGTATGGGGTGGTCAGCTAGTTTTTTTTGAGCAGTTAAATTTCCGGGTAGGAAAGCCAAAAAAAAGAAAATAAATAGAATAGCTTTACTGAAACGGATCAAGATTTATTCTGTTTTGAAAGTAGGAATATTGAAAGAACCCACACTAAAGCCCAGGCAACTGCTAAATACCACTTTTGTATATATACCAATGACCCAACCGAAACAGCATAAATGAAGTGATAGACCCAGTTTGGTGTATTAGTTTTAGCAGCTTTTTTTTGTAGAAAAGGCATAAATAATGCAAGTATTTTACTTATTAGCAAAAGGCTTGTATATACCCAAATAATTATAAAAGCTGTGTTGCTTGGAAAGAAAAGAGTAGAAATAATTACTCCCATAAATACTATATCCAAAACCGAATCTTTAAGCCAACTCATGAATTCTTTTTTCAATAAGGTAGCTGTTAATTCAAAAAAGTAACAGTGTTTTCTATTTTTTTGTCAGGGATGTTATCCAAAATATGTTATGCCCATTACCAAAAGCTTCTGTTTTAGAAGGAGAAGTTGCGGACTTCCACTGTAAACCTGTCTTAGTAGTAACGTCCACTATATATCCCGAGATTTCAATTATATGACCTTTCCTTAGTGTAAAAAGACTGCTTTTAATCTCTTCTGAAGAAGGAATCAAATGCCAAAGTGAAGTTTGGTTATTAATAAGATCGGGATCTAAAGGGAGTCTGTAATTTTTATACTCAAAAGTTCTGTTGCTAAGATCAAAGTTTATATAGTCTAAGTTTTTTTGGTCTGATACTTCTCCCCAACCAACAAGTACGTCGTAAGAAGAGAATTCTGACATGTTATCAAAAAAATATCGTTCTTTTTCAACGACACGAACTTTAGCATCTACTTTTTTATGAGTGGTGTAGGTGTTTCCATCAAAATTTATTTCGTCAGAAGAGATTAGATTTGAAATCTTTGGTGCTTCGTCGGCTAATATTCCGGGCCCTCTTTTAATTGGAATTTCAGACCACGCCATGATAGATAATCCAATCACTAAACAGAGGAATATATACTTAATCATTATGTCTCCTTGATTTGTCCTTTTTGTTAAAAGAGTATCAAAGAGCAATGACCGTTACAAAAAAGAGTAGCTAGGATGTTAAACTTTTGTACTTAAGAAAGAATTTTTCAAGATCTTCAACATAAAAATTTAGGAGAGCAGGGTTCCCATCGTTTCCAAGAATATCTGAAAAAACAAATGATTGAAGATTTTTATAATTAAAAAGTAACTCGCCATTTTCAAAAGAAATACTTTCAATATCATCAAATGAATACTCTAACTTTTCTGAACTCAAAAGAATAACATCACCAAGAAGAAAGTGACCTTGTGAGTCAATAAATTGACTTGCTTCAACACTATGTCGCTGAGCAATTTCTTGGTTCATATTATCTTTTACTGAACTCTTCATTAACATATACACAGAAGTTTTGGTGAGGCAAAGTTTAACTTCATTGTACTTGTCTTCAATTTCAAATAATGCAGGCTTTTCATTTATAGGATCAGTCTTTTCAGCATAAAGATTATTGCTGAAAAAGAGAATGCTAACAAATATAAATGAGTACTTTAAAAATCGCATTTTAGACGTGAATCTATGTACATTGATTTATCAACTAAAAGTAAGACGTATTAAAAGCTAAATAGTTTCAATTTATTTTACGTTTTTTAAAATAATACAAAATTTCAAGAAAAAAATTAGAATTCATGGCTCAAAATGAAGTGAATCCATTAGATTTTTTAATTCTTGTTGTAGATGATTCAAAACCCAATGTGATATTGCTGTCTCATGTCTTGGAACAAGAAGGGTTTCGGGTTGAGAAAAGTTACGATGGTGATGAAGCATTAAAGAAAATAAAGGAAGTGAATCCTGATATTATACTCTTGGATATTATGATGCCTAAAATGTCCGGATTAGAAGTTGGAAAAGCTTTAAGGTTGTCTGAGTTTGAAGATATTCCAATCATTTTTTTAAGTAGCTCGAACGAATCTGTTGATAAGGTAAAAGCATTTGAAGCCGGGGGAGTAGATTTTATAAATAAACCTTTTGACAGGGATGAACTTATTATAAGAGTACGAAACCACTTAATGCTTAAAGTGCTGAAAGAGGAAAGTGAAGAACAACTCCGGATTTTAAAGGAAAGAGAGGTAGAGCTAAGCGAGGCTAACCAAAAGAAGCATAAGTTGATGAGAATGCTTAGTCATGACTTTAAAAATCCCATTTCAGGCATAATGGGATTGGTTACTATCTTATTAGAAGATGAAGAGCTTAATGAAGAAGAGAAAAATGAAATGCTCGAATTGATAAAGCAAAGCAGCGAAAAATTACTGGATCTTGTAAAAGATCTCTTAGATAAAGAAGTTATAGGAACAGAATTCGGAGCTTTGGAGTTGAAAGAGGTAAATATTATTGACCTTGCAAATAAAGTTATTTCGGATAATAGCCCAAAGGCCGCGCTCAAAAAAATAAGTCTTAGCATGAACACTTTTCAGGATGAGCTAATTGTAAAGTTAGATAAAGAAAAGATGCGGTATGTGCTAAATACGCTGGTTTCTAATGCGGTAAAATTCACGCTGATAGATGGAGAAGTAAATATTGATTTTATTAACTCCGAAGATGAGTTTTTTTTAATTAAGATCAGTGATACTGGTATAGGAATTCCTAATACAATGCTACCAAATTTTTTAATATCATCCCATAAAGAACAAGGCTCTAACCCCACAGGTATTTTGGGAAGTGGACTTGGACTTGAAGATGTGCAATCTTATGTCGATGCTCATGAAGGAAGGATATGGGTGGAATCAGAGGAAAATAATGGCACAACCTTTTTTATAGAACTACCACTGGGAAATTTACAATAAATATGTCGCATACAATTTTAGTAATAGATGATGATGAACCAATTCACATCATGGCAAAGAGTTTGCTCGGAAAAGAATTTCAACTTGTTAATGCGAGAGATTCCCAGGAGGCTATAAATATACTATCTGAAACACCGGTAAATTTAATTTTATCAGATATTCATATGCCGGGATTATCCGGTTTGGAATTGTTGGAATCGATCAGAGATGATAAAGAAAAGAGTAAAATTCCAGTCCTTATAATGACAAACCTTCCGACGGTTGAGAAGGAACAAAAAGCTTTAGACCTTGGAGCGGTTGATTTTATCAAAAAAGAGCGCTTCAATACAGATCGTGAAGGAGTTATTGAGTTGGTAAGAATGAAAATTCTAACTGATGTTAATGTAAAAGGATTGGATGAAGATCTTGAGAAAAGTAAGAATAAGCTTGTAATGAAATTGATGGAGTCAGCAATTAAAGGATCATTTACTGATACTGCTGAAACTTTTTGTTCTTACTTATCAGACATTCTAAAGAGTGACCTGTTAACATTCTTTGTATTGGAAGATGGAAACCCTAAACCGCTTATCTCTCATGGAGATAATAAACCATCAGAGGCTGATTTTACTACCTTTCAAAACTCGAACTCTTTCAATCACTTAAATGCTAAAAAGGAATCTTATTTAAGCAATCATATTTATAACGAAGAATTCGGGTGTTTTCTTGACTTCTCCACAAAAAATGAAATGCCGGCAGAAATAGGAGTTCCTTTATTTTCAGCAAATGAAAAAGCAATGCTTATGAATAACCTGAGCGCACCAACAGAATCAGAACTTTTTGGAATGTTAATAATTAAGCGATCTAAACTATTTTCAAGTAAAGAATTCGAATTAATTTCCAGATTAGTAACACAAACGGGTGCAATACTTTGGAGGCTTTACCAAAAAAATAAATGAATCTGAATTATTCTTCTATTTTACTGATAATCGAAGGAACCTATCCCTGGTACAGAGGGGGTGTTAGTGAATGGGTTTATCAATATTTGAAAGAAATGGATAGTTATGAATTTCATATTCTACAGGTAGCTACCGATGAATTTAAACAGCTGGATCCTTATAACGCTCTTTATCCAATTACCAAAAATGTTAAGTCATTTACTCGTGTACAGCCACCTACTTTGAAAACCGATTGGGAAACGACGAAAGAGACTTGGTTTCAATCTATTGTTGAATCGGTACCTGTTTATAAATATGACACCATCCATGTAACAAATACAGGTTTTGCAGGTTGGTTGGGTATCCGGTTATCTGATATTTATAATGTTCCACTTGTACTTACTGAACACGCTTTGTACTGGAAAGAGGTAGAAAAAGGGGCGGTTGCTTTAGAATGTGGCTATCAAATACCAGATGATTTCGAAGCAAAATCAGAAATCGTAGATATTTTCAAAGAAATTGCATCAGAAGTCTATTCTTCATCAGAAGAAGTTGTATCGGTTTCAAGAGTTAATATTCCTTATCAGAAAGAATTTGGAGCACAATCACCCAAATACATTCCCAACGGCGTCCCGGTTGACTTGTTAACTCCCAACAAGATTAGAAAAGAAACGCCGGTTATAGGATGGATTGGGAGATGTGCTGAAATGAAAAACCCAAAATTGTTCTTTGAGATTGTGGAAGTTTTTCAGGGCAAGACTCTGGATGCAAGCTTTATAATGATGCTTAGTGATGCAAACGAAAAAGAGCTTGAGCTGGAAGTAAGAGCGCTGGCTAAAGAATATCCGGAAGTTACCATGATCTGGAATGAACAAGCTCATCAATATCTGCATCAGTTTGATATGCTTTGCATTACGAGTCATAATGAATCTCAGCCTTTGGTTATGTTTGAAGCACTTTCGAACAAAGCTTTACCTATTGGGTGGGAGGTTGGAGATCTGACATCGGAATTTGGCTTTGTTGTCCCGTCAGGGACTAGTACCAACACTCTGGTTGATCTGGTAAGTGCTCTATGGAAAGATTCATCAAAATTCAACGAGCTGACAGAAAGCAAATATGATTTGGTAGCTTATAATCACACATGGACTTCCATTTTTGAGAAGTACGACGAACTTTTCCGGGAACTTTTAGTTGAAGAAACAGAGTGATGGAAGAAGTAAAACCTGTTGTATTATTTGAAACAGAGGGCTCGTATCCATTTAGTGGAGGAGGAGTAAGCACATGGGCACATATATTATGTACAGAGTTACAGGAAGAAGTGGACTTTCATCTGATGGCGATTACCGGTAATCCTTTCGTAGAACCTCGTTATAAACTTCCGAAGAATATAACAGATATTATCCATATTCCACTTTGGGGTGTTGAAGAACCGGTTCATTATTTTGATAAAACAATCCCATTCTCGAGTCAAATTGAAAAAAAAGCCAGAACTACAAAAGAAGTAGTTAAACAGCACTTTCTGCCATTATTTAGAGATTTTATTTCATGTCTGAATGATCCTTTTCAAGATGTGGACAAGATCAGTGATATCATATATGGATTTTGGAAATTTTTTCAATATTACGATTATAAAATAACCATGAAAGAACCCATGCTTTGGGTAGTTTTCAAGGATTCACTTCACGAAAAGTATGTTGAAAATTATGATCCTGAGTTAGGAGATACTCCAAAAGTGATCGATATGACTTTTGGAATGAGATGGTTGTACCATTTTTTAATGCCTATAGCGTCTCCGATTCCGAAAGAAGTAAATATTTCCCACTCTACTTTGGCGGGCTTTCCGGCTTTAGCTTCTATTGCAGCTAAGTATGAATTTGGTATTCCAAGTATGGTAACGGATCATGGGGTGTATATGCGGGAACGCCTTATCAATGTTGGTCGGTCTGATATGACCTTCTTTTCCAAAAAAATGCTTGTAGATCTCTCTACAATGATAACAAGAGCTGTATATCATACTGCTGATCAGATTTCTCCTGTTACTACTGCAAACCAGAAATGGGAAGAGCGCTTTGAAGCTAAACCCGAGAATATTGTACCGATTTATAATGGGGTAGATACAGATCTTTTTAAACCTACACCAAAACCTACTAAAACTGAAGGTACTCCAACAGTAATAGCAGTAGCTCAGGTTTTTCCGTTAAAAGATATTGAGACTATGATCCGAACTTGTGAAGTAGTACGGAAAACAATTCCAAATGTACAATTTACGGTGTATGGTAGTTTGGATGTAGATACAGATTATGTTGAAACATGTAGAGAACTTATTAAAGAGCTTGATCTGGAGGATAATTTCACATTTGGGGGATTTCATAATAATCCCAGTATGATCTTTAATGAAGGAGATATCTCAATTTTAACATCAATATCTGAAGGGTTTCCATATACTGTAATTGAATCAATGAGTTGTGGACGACCTGTTGTTGCAACCGATGTTGGAGGAATAAAAGATGCTTTAGAAGGTTGTGGAATTCTTTGCAAGCCGCGTTCTCCGGAAGAAATTGCAGAGGGAGTAGTTCAGCTATTGGAGGATACAGACTTAAGAATTGAACTCGGTAATAAGTCACGTGAGAAAGTACTTCTTAATTTTACTACAGACAGATCAGTTAAAAATTATCTTGAGTCTTATAAACAATTGGCAGCTAAGCCAAGAGAGCCTTTAAAAAATAAGGTGAAAACAGAGTCAGTATTAAACCTGCTTGAATATTTAAAAGTTAAGAGGCTGGCTCATGCAAACTGAAGAAAGAGATATTATTCTTGAACAAGAAGATCTGTCACTTATTGATGAATTGACTCAGCAGGTTTATGATCTGGTAGGAAATCCACTAAGTGTTTGGGCAGTTGCTGCTACCATTGAGTCGTTGGGAGTAAGAGATGTGGATGCAAATACAGATTATGGATTTAAGAGTGTTTTTGATTTAGCAGAGGAAGTATTTAAAAGGCTTAAAAAGCATATAAAAGGTAAGTATGAGGAAGAAAGTGAGTCGGAGTTTAAACTTGGGGATGTAGGAGAAAGTTTTAAACTCTTTTTCAAACATTTCGGAATGGGTGTGCTTTTTACTATGCCGATGATTTCTCAAATTGCAGCAATTATTATTTTTGAATACGCACTTTGGGCCTGGTTTAGGTTTAATGTAGCTCAGGCAACCATGATAGCGATGGGGACTATAGGAGCCTTCATTATTACCGGTGGTTTTATTCAGGTGCTTGGAAGGCTGGTTTCAAAATATATGGGGGAAACAAATTACTATTTAAGCTGGAAAGCTATTAAAGCTGTTATGTATTTTGCCATTCCCCTGGTTCTTGGAATTGCCGCGCTCGTTTTTATAGTAAATGTAATTCTTCCTTTTTATCCTCAGAGAATGGTAACAATAGGGCTCACCTATTTTATTCTGATCTCCAGCATGATGCTTTCGGCGGCTGTTTTGTATGCTTCTCAACAAAAATTGATCATTTTGGGGAGTATTTTAGCAGGTACATTGGCTGTAGCTTTTGGGATGGAAGTGCTTGATTGGGGGATTTATTTATCACAATGGTTAGGAATCGGAATAACTACAGGATCTCAGATAATCTATATAATAATTTATTATCAGTATAAGATCAGATCTAATCGTCAGCGTCTGTTTAAACAATCTCTGCCGAATCTTGAGGTGAGTTATTATAATACATATCGATATTTCTTGTATGGTTTTGGGTATTTTACTTTTCTGTTTGTTGACAGAATTTTGGCATGGTCTGCCGGTCCACCGCCACCGCCCTATATCATTTGGTTCAACACTCCTTATGAATTGGGAATGGATTGGGCATTATTGAGCTTTATATTTACAATAGCATTACTGGAGTTTATAATTCATTTATTTTCACACAGGATTATACCTGCTCAAAAGAAAACGGAGATAGATAAGCTTAAGAAATTCAATTTATACTTTAGCAATTTCTATTCATTACAGTTGGTACTACTCTTTTTTGTTGGAATAATCTCCATAGTACTGACTTATTACGGAGTGGAAGCTTTAAGAGTATTCGAAGATGATTATCCGGAAATAAGAGACTTCTTTGCAAACCCTCTAACCTTTAAAGTGTTTTGGATGGGGAGCATTGGTTACCTGTTTTTAGTTTTTGGATTACTGAATTCGTTATTCTTTTTCACAATGAATAGGCCGGAATTTGTACTTTATTCTATGCTCGCTGCATTAGCGGTTAATGCAATAACAGGCTATGTATGTAGCAGAGTAATAGGATTTGAATATGCTGTAGTTGGTTTAATTGCAGGCTCTATTACATTTGCGGCAGTTACCGGATTAATCGGTAAAAGATTTTTTAAACATTTGGACTATTTTTATTACTCTGCATACTAAGGACATCCTATGAGTAAAGACGTAAAAGACTACATAAATATAATAGGAAGCAGGCTTGGAAAAGCCTTTGCGATAGATTCGTTTGGAACAGAAGAAGAGCTGGAGTTTTGGGCTCTTTCTGCCGAACATATGTCTCGTAAGCAAAATCCAACGTTTCAGAATATAATAACCTGGATAGATTTGTTGTATCAGGCTCCTGTGCACTTTGTGTATAAACTAGAAAAAGAGCACTTAATACTTATTAAACGACAACTGATTTCAGAAAATCTACTGCCTGAAAAACCCGGAGGAGGGAAGCCCGGGAAGGTGGATGCTCAAAGAACTCAGTTTATTCAGGATTTTGAAAATCAAATGCAGAATCTTGAGAAAAAGAGACAGTGGGATGAAGACTTTAAAGAGCATGGAGTTTCAGCTCATACAATCGGGAATTGTGAACATATCCCGCTCTACAAAAAGAATGGGGATTTTTGGGGCATCTATGTAATCGGGCCAAATATAAAGAGTCCTGAAAATATGGTTCCAAAATTTTCAATTGTGAGTAGATTGTTGTCTTCCTGGCTAATTAAATTAGATGAGCAGGAAAAAGAATCCCAGAAAGAGTATCAGGATAAAGTTCATGGCTTAGTTAGAGAACTAGGCATCGGAGCATTAAACACAAAGGGAATCTCTGAACTTTTACTTTTATACATTATAAATTCTCTACAGGCTAAATCCGGCGCAGTTGTTGAATATAAGAATGGCGCTCCTATCCTTATTGCTTCAAATAGCCTTGATGAGCAATACTTGAAAGCACTTCTCGGGCTCTCAGGTAACAAAATGTATGATCTTTCTGAAAACAAATTCAGCATTTCAGAATCAGGTCAAGAGATTATAAATAAGTTGGATATTGAGCCACTGTTTTTGCCTTATTTATCAGAAGAAGTAAAAGGTTTTATCTGGATAAACAGGAATGAAAGAAACGAAGCTAAAGATTCAAATCCTGTGTTTAATGATATTTCCGAGATCGTAGCAAAACTTTTCGAATTCAGGAATGTTAATAAAGACTTCTCAGATGAATTGCTTGACGCTTTTTATAAAATGCTCCGCGCAATTGAGGTAAAAAGAGAGAAAACTAAATATCATTCGCCAAGAATGATTGCATTCGTTGAAATGTTCGGAATGCTTTTTGGATTGGATAACAATGAAATGGAGATCATTAAGACTACTGCAAAGCTACATGATATCGGATATGTAGGTGCTGCAGGAATAAGTTCTTTGGCGAGTATAGGTTCTGAACTGGCTCATCCAATTGCAGGTGCAACAATGATTAGTAATCTTCCTGTTCATAATGATATTATTGAAGGCATTAAAACGCACCATGAATGGGTAAATGGGAAAGGTACTCCCAATGAGATCAGAGGAGAAGATATTCCATGGACAGGTAAAATTATATCCGTTTATGAATTTGTTGTAGACTTCTTCGAATCAAATCCTGATGTAGCTCCTGAAAAAGAAGATGAAATGTTGGAGAAATTGAAATCCAATTTAATAGAGCGCGCGGATGTTCAATTTGATATGGTATTGATTCCTACAGTTATACAACAACTAACTATGCTCGGTTGGTCAGGTTGTGCGCAATTAGGAGTTGAATAAGTTTCATTAATGTATAAGAAGTTAACTCTGATTATTATTTACTTGCTCACTGTAAACTGCATATCATCCAGTAATAAGCTTTCAGAAGATTCAATATATAACTCTTTTGGAGTTGTGTATTCTGATATTAATTCTACTGTGGTTTCCGGTTATAAACTGTTGATTGTAGAACCGTATTTTTACACCAAGCAAGAAATAATTGAATTTAATTCAAGAGGAATAAAGGTTGTAGCCTATCTTTCTTTAGGAGAAGTTAATGAATCACGCAGATATTTCAGTGAGTTCAAAGAGATCGGTTTAAAGGGAAAAAATGAAAATCATGGTTCGTACTTTATAGACCTTTCGGAAGGCAGAATAAAAGAAAAATTTGTTAATAAAATTGTTCCGGAGCTACTTTCATTTGGTTATGACGGACTTTTTCTGGACACTATTGACGCTGTGGCTCCATATACGCTCCGAAGAAACATGGAACAGGATATGGTTGATTTGATATCCGATATAAGATCCCAAAACCCTGATAAGTTGTTAATTCAAAATGCAGGGTTATTTCTGTTAGATAAAACAGCTGCCTTTATTGATGCTGTAGCAATTGAAGCTGTTGCTTCGGGTTATGATTTCAATAAAAATGAATATCAAATCAAACCGGAAAAAGAGTATGAAGAGAGACTAGAAATTATAGATTCTTTACATCAGAATTACAAAATTCCATTTCTGATTATAGACTTTGCTGATAATTACGGATGCTTTCTACCTATAAAAAACAGATTAGAAGAATCCGGTTATCCTTTTTTTGTTAGTAATATTGAATTTAGAGGTTTACCGTTATGGAGCGATAAATCTAAACTACTAAAGAAGGGGGCCTAGCATGCCATATTGGTTGATTGTGTTTCTTTCTATTGCCCGACTTGTTCTCTTTTTTGTGATCGTATTTTCATGGATAGGTCCAAAATTCCTTCCTCATACCAAAAAGTTACATGGAATTGATAAGATGCTTTATAGTTGGATCGGTATAGGAGGTACTATTATCCTTACAATTTTTATTCTCACGATCCTGAACCTATATGATTTGATTAGCATATTCAGTGTTTTGATTTTGATCCCTATTCTTATTTCGTTCTTTAAAGAATGGAGAAGTGGTACATCTCTGGGGTCTATTTTTAAAGTAATAGAGAATAAAATAGTAGCTAATCAAGTAAGGGTAATAGAGTCAATCAAAATTTTTACCTACAAGGGATTGAAGGATCGGTTTTCAAGGAAAGGAGAGTTTTCTGTTTTTGACAATAGATATAATATCGTAGCTATAACTATAGGTATCATATCTTGCATTGTTCGTGTTATTCCAGTTTTAAAAAATGCAGCACCTTACAGCAGAGCTTGGTACTTCGAGCTAGATGAGGTCAAAAATATCAGACTTCAGCAATATTTTGGTGAGTTACCAATACCAAAAGGGATGCATTCTTTGGTAGGTATGTTTAGCAATCTTACACAAGTAGGACCGGAGCTCACCCTAAGCCTGCTTGGGAGCTTAACCAGTTTTCTTTTGACGATTATAATTTTTTGGTTGATCAGAGAAATTACAAAAGGCAAACGGTTAACCGCTGCATTATTCGGGGCCAGTATATTTGCTCTAATCCCTACATTATTACTACCGATAAGTCTTGAAGCGGAAACCGGGATTAATACAATTTTAATGGCGCTTTGTTTTGCGTTGCCAACAGCTTTTATTTTTGTTCGGAACCTCAGGTCGGTTGATAAGGCTCCATGGTTTTATGTGACTATGGGGATTATTGCTACAGCCCTCACGGATATATTTGTTCTTTTAGTGGTGTTATTACCTTTTCTGATTTATGGATTATTAGCTATTCCGAGAAAAAGATTTGGCATAAATTTGATTAAAGTAGTGGCCTATTTGGTTGTCGTTTTTTCAGTTTCGTTAAGCCCATATATTATTCATTTAATAATAATGGGACAGGATATTAATTCATTTTTTGAGTCACAGCTGTTAGACACTCTTATATTCAGTTATTTTCCATTCTTGATTACAGATATAGAAACCCTGAGTTCGATGTACCTTTATATATCCGGGGGCATATTCGTCGTTTTTTTGATTCTTCATTTCGTTCAAAAAAAGAAACGCTTTGCAGATGAATTGGTTTATTTTGCAATGTTCGGATCTATGGCTTTTTTGTATTCATCTCATAATGATATAAGTATTTCATTTATTGATTTAGATCAACTCAATGCTTTTTATGCGATTCTCATTTCTGTTTTATGTGGACTGGTCTTTTATGCTATTTATACAATAATAGAAGTGGTGATAAATATAAAACATCGTTCTGTTCGCTATAGCCAACCAATATTAATGGTGTTATTAGTGACGGGCGGGTTGTTCTTTTCCGGAGGAGTGAATACCGGCAAAACATTGCCACAAACACTACCGAATGGTTTTTTTGAATCCTACTACAGAATAATTAATGAAAGGCTTCCTTTTACTTATGCAACGGTAAGTCCACCTATTGATAATGCACTGTCTAAGAACAGACATTATTTTATGAATTATGATTTTTTTCTGGAAAGTTACGCGAATATAGATTCACTGTATCAGGAGTATCTTGAACTTCCTAAAGAACTAAGGCCTGATTCTGCTAATATTCCTCCTGCTAGTATATTTGTTTTTATACAAAAGCCACCTTACGAGTCTATACAACAAGGGATTTTATTTCAACCGGGTGAGCAGATGCAGGCTTTGAGTGAGTGGGTTTCTAGATTTAATTCTTTGCCGGGTCGAGAGGTTCTTGTATTTAATGAAACAGAGGATGCAGTAATCTATGAGATAATCAATCAGAAAGACGGATCTAACATAGGTGATATTTTGATGAATATTTACCCAAAAGAGGAAGGGCGTGCAGCTAAGCTATTTAAATAAATACTTACGTAGTTCATTGCTATTTTTTGTATTAATGGCTTTAAATAAACCGCTAAATGCACAAAATGAGATAGCTCCCATTTTACTTATCCAAAGTTCAAGCGATGAGTTTTCTGTTGAAGTTACCAACGAGTTGATTGAAGCATTTAAATACCCGGAATTTAAATATGAAATTGTAGATCTGGATAAAGCCTTTAATATTCCAATTAATAGAAGAACCAATCTTATTATTAATACTAGCTCTAATATTAGATCAATAGACGACAAAGAGTTGAATAAGATCATTGACTATTTAGGTAAAGGAGGTAAAATGATCTTTTTTGGGACTGTAACAGATGAGAGGTTTGCATATATACAAGGGATCAAGGCCGGAGCTGATTACACTATTGATCAGACGGTTCGTGGAATTAAAGGAGTTGAAAATATTTTTCCAGGTTATAAAGGCATGGAATTTTATTCAAATTTCAGTGTTCCCCATAACCGCTTAAAGAAGAGTAGTTTTACCGATCAAATCAGAGTTCTGGCAACAGCCGTAACCGATGAAGATTATCCTATTCTTTTTGAGAATAATATAGGTCTTGGAACCGTGTTAGTGTTTAATAGTTATGTTCTGTATGAAAAAGATTACAGAGGCTTAATGTTTTCATCTGTAATTAAAATGTTGCCAAATTTGCCATACCGAAATGCAAATGTAGGGACTATTTTTCTGGATGATTTTCCTGCTCCGCTTTATAATACTAAGTTAGAACCTATTGCTACAGAATATGATATTGAGCAAGCAGAATTTGTCGCAAATATTTGGTGGCCTGATATGCAAAGGATTGCTGATTCACTGCTAATAACATATTCTGCAATGACAGCCTTTAACTATAATGCAAATATAGTACCCCCGTTCGATTACATAGAGTGGACGTCTGCAACAATCAGAAGGAAGAACAGGCTCGTTAACGCAAGCGTTTACCTTGCACAAGAAATTGCAGAATCCAGACATGAATTAGCATTTCACGGCTATAATCACTTTTCCTTATTAAATGAAGAATGGGATTCAAATTCATCATTCATGGAATCAGCCTTAAACTCGGTAATAAAGAGATGGAGAGTTGATGATCTTGGACAGCTTCCGATAACCTATGTTCCTCCAACTAATTTTATTGATTCAACCGGAATTCAGGCTTTAACAAGAGCAATGCCGTCTATAAAAGTGCTCAGTTCTTTATATCTGGGAGAAAAAGAGTTTGGAGGAGCCAGAGGTTTTGGGACCGACCCGTATTCAGATAAATTATTTAATTATCCAAGAATATCCAGTGGGTTTAATATAGAAGGGAATTCAGTTTTTAATCAACATAGTATGCAGCTACTCACCGGGGTATGGAATCATTTTGTGCATCCTGATGATGTATTTCAAATTGTGCAGCGGGATGCAGATGCGTTTGAAAGCAGAAACCCTGATAATCTGGGGTGGAGATCAACTGCGGATACAACAACTTCACTATATCAGGAGTTTCTTAAAAGATTAAGCCATACAAAAAAACAGTATCCTTTTTTACGTTTAGTATCTGCAGACTATGGAGCAAACATAGCTCAGGATTGGTTGAGTGCTGATTCTGAGTATCTGGAAACGGTTGACCAGTATCTGGTGAATGTAACACCGCCGGATACTTATAAATCGGGAAGTAAGGACAAAGACGAAAAGTATTGGTTTATGTATGTGTCAAGAGAAGATCGGGCTGATATTGAGAAACATTTAAGTAAGATAGTAGATGGATATACTTTTTCCAGAATTTGGGATGGTTACCTTTTTCAATTTTATTCCAAAAAAAACCTGATAAATATTCCTAAACCAAAATCCAATAATAGAACTTCAAAGGAAATTCAATCAGGTTTGGCGTTGGCAAATAACAGGTTTAATAACTATCTGACTAACCCATTTTATTTAGCCACATCATCCGTAACTGTTGAACCTGAAATTACTTTTGAAAAACAACTTTCGGATGCCATAAACAGATATTTACGAAGCCCTAAAAGCATTAAGGCTCAGGAAGAGTTAATTGAACTTAGTATTGAAAATGACGAGGCCATGCGTGCTATTCAAATTCTTGAATTCAGGTTAAAGTCTACCCCTGTATGGCAAAAAAGTGACATAGATCGATTAGTTACTTACTATGGGTTTGAAAGCGCTTATACTAGGGCAGAGAACTTTTTGGAAGAACTCTGGAGAAAATATGGTGATGAGAAGGTTATTCTATTAAAGAACAGAATAGCTGAACAACTTGGTTTGTATTCACCTGAATTTGTAAAGAGATGGAGACTTAGAGAAATTGAAGTTTATGGCGAAACCAATGAAACAGTTTTAGCTTATGTAAATGCTGTTGAAAGTGTTGAAACTTGGCCGGAGATAAAACAAAGGTTAAGAAGTTTGATAAATAACGATCCGCGAAATGATAGTTTGTACGCATATACAATACAGAGATCATTTTATTATGAATCAGCAGATAGTACTATTGCACTGCTGGAAGAGTTTCCTGTGTGGTCTCATAATCAATTAAATGAATTTGCCGGGCAGTTTGCTAATATATATGGTTATCAGATTTTTGATTACAACAAAGCTTTGTATTGGGCAGAGCGGTCGGAGAGTATTTCAAACCGAACTAAGTTAGAATGGATAGCTCAACAAAATGAACTGGATCAATTCTATGCCATCAGTAAGGATTATTTACAGAATAATCCCGGTAACGATTCTTTAAGAGTGTTTGCGGGGACAACTCTCTATTATCTTGGCTTTAAGGAAAGGGGATATGAAATTATGTATCCTTTATTTGGTAAAGGAAAGAGTACGGAAACCGAAGCTCATCAGTTAATCAAAGAAGAGTTTAAATTTATCACTTTTAAGGACAAGAAAGATCTTTTCAGAAGATATCCGAACTTCTTCTCAGAGAAAGAAGAAGAGATATTCAAAACTGATTTACGATGGAATGAAGGAGTAAGAGCATCTTTGTTCGGTGAATACTTCTCTGACAATTTTGATAATCAATCTGCCAGAGGAGGTTTGTCGATACAATTTGGAAACAGATTGGATAAATCCCATCTATTTAAATTAGAAGATATATATGTAAATGACAGAGTTGGGAATCAAAATTTCTTTTCAAATTTTACAGGTATTGGATATGAATTCGAGAACAGAAAAGAAGACTATAGCCGTGTCTTTAGATTTGGTCCATCTGTATTTTATGGTGAAGAAGGTATTTTAGGAGAAGCGTTTATTTCCTATTCAATAAGCTATGATTCTACATTTACAGCACTCAACTTGTCAATTGAACCAGAGTTTACCCGCCAGGCTATTATTCAGGATATTTATAAGTTGAAGGGAGAGTTCTATAGAGAAGACCCCTGGTTAAAAAATAACTTCCTGACAACAGTATCCGGATCGGGGCAGATTTATACAAATGAAGTATTCGATTATTCTGTCACAGGGAGAGGGTACATTCAGCCTTGGGGAACTCCGTTCAGAGGAAGACTGATAGGTGAGTTAGGTTGGCAGGATGCGTCAAAAAACTTCCCTAATGCTGAACCATTTTTTACTCAGGATAAGTATTTACTAAAAGGTTTAGGAATGGATTTAAGGTATCGAAACCCTAATGATTTTAGCTATGATTCTTTATTTGAGCTGGAATTAATGGGAAAACACGCCGCAAGGGATGGATACTTTTTAACCGGAAGGGCAAACGTAGAACATAAATTCAAAAAGTTCTGGCAAATAAAAGTGGGTACTGAGTTTTCAACAAGTTCTGTATATCAGTCAAACAGAATATTTTTTACCATTTCTCATTTTTTTAAATACAATCTAAAACGTCCTGAACAAAAATAATTCAGAAGCGTATATTTCTTCATGAAAAAAATCAGACCTCATATTGAGTGGGTTGCATTTATTACAGGCTTAGTTCTTATGGCTACAATGGATCCTTTTAGTGCTGGTTCTTCATTATGTTTTTTTGAGTTTATTGGAATCGAATTTTGTCCGGGAGAAGGGTTGGGTCATTCCATAGCTTGGTTATTCAGAGGAGAATTTAATAACTCTGTAAATGCGAATCTTTTTGGCATTCCGGCCGTAATCATTTTGAGTTTGAGAATTCTACAGATTTGGAAAGATCTTTATATAAATAAAACTACTACACAAACAGGACATACAGATGGCAGAAGTTTATGATTTTATACCTGAAGCAGAAGGAGATGAGGCGCTTTATTTGGCTAAACTTCTAACTTCATTAGATGATGAGAATAAAAAAAGATTCTCTAATGTATACAGATCCAGAAGAAAAGATCCGCAGACTATTCTAATACTTTGTCTGTTAGGATTTTTAGGGCTTGCAGGAGTACACAGATTTATACTAAACCAGATTGGAATGGGAATTTTATACTTCTTTACAGCAGGCCTTTGTTTTATAGGAGTAATTGTAGATTTGGTTAACTATAAGGATCTTACTTTTCAGTGTAACAGAAAGGTTGCTCAGGAAGTCAAATCCCTTTTATAAAAGCCCGAAGACACGATTTACATTAAACCCGAATCTGAAATTTGGTTCAAAAAAGTTAGTTTCGGTTCGGGTTAATAAATGTTGTTCGGTAAACCATCTTCCGGACATAAAAAACATTTGAAATACATGACCACCTGTCTCTAACTCATAGACTAAGGCTGCGTGGTTTTTTGTATCTGAAATCTTATCACCAATCACCTGGAGATATTCAAATGAAATAGATTTTCTTTCATTGATCTTAAATCTTCCTGCAAAGCCAAGACCATATACAGTATTATACAATTCTGAATTTGCTTTTGTTTTAACCACAGTATTAAAGTGAGAGACCATGGGGGAAACCTGAAAACTAAAATTGTCACTAAATTTACGGGCTATCATTACCGAACCAAGATAGTTTAGCCTTTCCTGAAATGTTAATCCAAAGGATTCCTTTTGAGTTCTGATTCCCGTGTTTCCTTTAAGTACAACTGAAACAGGAACTCCATCCAGCTTTGTTTGGTGCAGAATTCTGTAATCGATTGAGAAGTCGATATTGTCTTCACGACTTGTTCGTCCAATTCCAATATTGAGATTATCAGTAAGCCCGTAGCCAAAAGCTATCCGAACATTGGCTCCTTCATCAACTCCGAAAAAGGTATCTATACCACCACGAACATCCCCAAAATTATGCTGTATCATACTATTCAGATCGCCTTTACCTAAAAGCTGTACCGTTCCTAAACCGGCTATGTTTTTAGTTAAAAAAGTTTCAGCAACCGGGCCATCAGGGTTTGCTCTTTTCCGTTCTAATTGAGCATTAACAAGGCTGTACATTAAAAATGAAAACAATACTGTTGCTATACTTTTTCTCATATTTATCCATCTACTGGTTTTAATAAAGCATCGATTTTAATTTCTTGTTCTTTATCTACTTTAATAAATAAAATTTGTGGCGGCTCAATTTTATAATCTAGTAAACTCAGAATCCAACCGGCAGTAACATGTAAACCATTATCTTTCATTTGTAAGGTGCCGTCCACTTCGATCTCTTTTTCTACTCCATGAATTTTAAAAGTTCCTTTTACTTTAACATCCTGAATTGAAGAAGATTCAGGATCAAAATCGGAAACGAGCTTACCAAAGAATTCAGCAAAAGGATATTTCTTTGTTTCTAAAGTAAGTTTCATATCCTTATCACGTTTTCCATTTCCCGTATCTAACGTTTCCAGATCTATATAGAAGTCTACGGTTTTCTCATCAAGATTAATAAGACCAACCAGGTTCTCAGAATTCCCTTCAAAACTGTGCAAAGGAACTTTAGAATAGAATGTTGCTTTACCTTCTTCAGTTTTAAAGCTTTGTGAATGTCCTAAGCTCGTTATAAAAAGACACAGAAATGTAGTAAAGATTAATTTTTTCATAGTAAAAGACCTATCTAATTATTTTGTGCACCCTGATTTATCCAGGCAATGATTTTCCCTGTTTCTGAATTACTTAACGGAGATCGTCCTTGTGGCATTCTGGAGCCGAATTCAGGGTTTGAGCCTAATTTATCAACTAACGGGCTATTATCAGCATTATTCGGAACAACTATGAGCCCCCCATAACTTGTTCCTTCACTGTTAATGGTATTTTGATAGCTATCGAGGTTTACTCCATTCACGTTATCTCCATTAGTGTGACAAAAACCTCCTCCGCAACTCGAGTTGAAAATAGGTTGAATATCAGTAGCGTAACTTATTGGACCATCAGGAATCTCAGGAACTTGATCCTCAACATTGTTGACACAATTCATCAAAAATAGAAAAGTAAAAATAAGAAGGATATAGTTTTTCATTGCTATAGTATTTAATAATTATTTGTATTTAAAACTATTAACTCGGAGTTAAATTATATCATTCTAATTACTCATCTATAATAGAAAAAGTATCACAGAACTCTAAAAAGATTAGAAAAAGAAAAAACCCGAGTCGTTCAAAACTCGGGTTTATCTTTAGGGCATTTGGTGCTTGTGCAGCATCCAAAAGCTCGATTGCTCTTCGTGTGTCGACTACGAAAGTTTTTTTGTTAAGTTACATGAATTGAAAATAAGCATATTAAATACTGTAAAGAGGTGGGTTTAACCTCAAGGGTTCTTATCTTTAATTATGAACAATAAAAATATATTAGATTTCACTACAAAAGAATCAGCACTAGGTATAGCTGTAATGCTTATTGTTTTCCTGAGTACATTTATTTCCAGAACCTTCAGAATTTCAAAATCTGAGGCGCTAATTGGAACCCAAAACACCCAAATTTATTTACATCATGATATTGATCTGAACGAATTAGTAAGCAAATTAGAGTCTTCAAATATTCAATTTGATGAAGATGAATTGCTTTGGGTTAGTCCTCTGCTTGGTTGGAGAACTTTCAAAAAAGGGTATTATGAGTTTGATGGGGAGTATTCCTACAATGATTTTTTGACCAAGCTTGCTTTTGGAAATCAAGATCCGGTTTCAATTACGATTTTGCCCGGAATTACAATTGACAGGTTTGCCAGAAATTTAGGAAATGAAATGAGTTTTGACAGCACTGAGGTGAGGAATGTTTTTGATGACTCTCTATTCGTTGCTTCAAAAAATATATCCAAAGAACAATTGTTCGGAAGAATGTTACCAAACACTTATGATGTTTACTGGACGTATAGCCCAAAGCAAACAATTGAAAAAATACTCAGCGAATTTAAGAACCAGGTTGCCAAACAGTATAAAAGCAGAATTGATTCTTTGGATTACTCGATAGATGAGATCGTTGCAATGGCATCTATTGTAGAATGGGAAGCTAATATCGAGGAAGAAAAACCAGTAGTAGCGGGTTTATATTGGAACAGGTTAAAAAGAAGAATGTATTTACAAGCTGATCCAACTATTAGTTTTGCTGTAGGAGAGAGGCGTAGATTATTACTTGAAGACTACAAAGTTGATCATCCTTACAATACTTACACTAAATATGGATTACCACCCGGACCGGTTACAAATCCCAGCTTACAAACTATAAAGGCGACTTTATATCCTGCAAACCATCAATATTTATATATGGTTGCAAGCCCTGAAGGTGGTCACCTTTTCAACCGAACCTATGAAGAGCATTTGGTGGATGCTGAAAAATGGCGGAAATGGTTGAGGCAGCAATACAGAATTAAGCGACAAAGAGAATTGCAGGAATCAGGAGAATAAATTTGAGAGCGTTTTATTCTTGCTTGTAAAGAGATTTAATAAGAACCTTTTGGTTTATATGCTCACTATCAAAACCAAAATAGCCACTTAGACCACGGTAATTTTTCAACTCATGCAGACCTTGCTTTAATAAGCCCGGATTGCCAACTCTGTTTAAAGTACTTAAGACAAATTTGGTGACGTCGTAGCCGATAAAAGCAAACTGATTGGGTTCTGTTTGAAATCGTAATCTGAAGTTTGAAGCAAACTCTTCTACATCAGTTTCACCATATCGTATTTCAAAACTTTGAGTATGATGAATAGATGTTTCAGGCAGACGTATGTTTTCCAGATCTGTGTCTGCCCATTCTTCGGATCCAAGAAGTATATAATCACTTCTCGAAGCTTCTAAATCAGTGAGGAGATTCCTGATCAAGGTTGGAGCTGCAGCTCCTGTGAATGGAGCATAGATCGCCTTTAATCCGGGGGATGGCACCAATGTATCAGTTTTAGACAGATAAGCTGTGTATTCCGAAATATCATAGCCATCCGACTCTAGATCTTTAAGAAAAAAGTGCTGAACAAATGCTCCTAAACGTTCTGCTTCGTGTCTGAATGCTAATGCTGAAGCTTCTCCTAATGCATCCATTTCAGCCAAAACTGCTACTGTATCAAGTCCTAAAGAATTCACAGCATATTGAGCCATTTTTTTGCCTTGCACTGCAAAAGTAGGGTTCGTCTGGAACATATAGTTATTGGCGATGCTCAGTGAATCAGAGTTTGCCAAAGGAGTAATTACAGGTACTTCATAAACTTCGGCCAGATCAGAAAATGATTTTGCTACATCAGAAAATAGCGGACCTATTACTACGTCTACATCTTTATTCCAGACCAAATGATTTAATATGTCTTCTGGTTGAATAGAATCAACATTAGTTTTGGAAAAATTAATGAATACCTTTTTATCAGGATGGTTTGCATTGAATTCTTCTACTGCAGTCTGAATTCCAAAATAGAGATGCTGTGGAATTTCATAATTATCCGAGTTTATATCAAAAGAAGGCAGAGCTACTCCAATTTGATAAGACATTCCGGTTGGAGCGAATGAATACTTTTGGAATGGATATCTGGAAGCATAGGTCAGTGAGTCTCTCAATGCAGCTTCTATCTGAAATAGATCTACAGCACTACTGTCAATCAAAGAAGATTTTAGTGAGTTTACCATAGTTTTGGCTTTTGAGAAATCAACTCTGCCTAAAGCTCCTGAGATAACATCGGCTAAGATTTCAACATTAGAACTCTGTCTGAAAACAGTCTTGATCTGATCTATGCTTAGGTAACTCAATATCTGATCGTAAAAAGTAATAGCTCTGGTATAGTAAGGATTACTTCTGCTATTGGATTTCAGCTCGTGTAAAAGCTCAAGAGAAGCTGCAAAGTCATCGATCTGAAACAAAACCAAAGCCTTTGTGTACTTGGCCTCCTGTCTAAAAATGTTAGTGCTTTCATCTGAATCAATAACCTTATTCAGGTAAGCCTTAGATTTAGAAAATTCTCCTAAAGAAAAATAACTCTTCCCTGAAAATAAATTCGCTTCCGGGCTATCAATTTGAGTGAATATTCTAAGTGCTCGTTCATAATCCTCATTTTGATACAGATTCTTACCTGATTCAACAGATTGGGCATAAGTTGAGGTGGAGAAAAGAAGAATTAATATAAAAGAGAAAATTGAAAAAGTAGATTTCATAGAATTGCTAATTAATACACATGCTTACACTCAGAATAAACGAATTTGTTCTGATTTATTCCCATTCAATTGTTGCAGGAGGTTTAGAACTAATATCGTAAACTACTCTGTTGATTCCCTTTACTTCATTAATTATACGATTGGAGACTGTTCCAAGAAAATCATAGGGGAGATGAGCCCAATCTGCTGTCATACCATCTACACTTGTAACCGCTCTGATCGCTGCTGTATACTCATACGTGCGTTCGTCACCCATCACTCCGACACTCTGAACAGGTAATAAAACAACAAGAGCTTGCCAAACATCATCATAAAGTCCCTGATTTTTGAGCTCATCGATAAAGATCTTATCAGCTTCGCGAAGCAGATCCAACCTTTCTTTACTAAGTTCTCCAATTACTCTGATCCCAAGTCCGGGGCCTGGAAATGGATGTCGACCGATAAAATGAGCCGGAATACCTAAAGCTTTTCCAACTTCGCGTACTTCATCTTTAAAAAGTTCTCGTACAGGCTCGATCAGATCAAGCTTCATTTTTTCCGGTAAACCACCCACATTGTGGTGCGATTTTATAGTGGCGGATGGACCTTTGAAGGAGACACTTTCAATTACATCAGGGTATAAAGTTCCCTGTGCCAAATATTTAAACTCAGATTGCCCTCCAATCTCTTTCTCAAAAACATCTATAAAAGTAACGCCAATTATTTTTCTTTTCTTTTCCGGATCAGAAACACCCGTTAATCTGGACAGAAATAGTTCACTAGCATCGACGCCTCTTACGGGAAGTTCAAGATCTTTTATATAGAGATCGAGTACCTCATTGAATTCATCTTTGCGGAGTAAGCCGTTATCAACAAAAACGCACTCCAGTTGATCTCCAATAGCCTTGTGAATCAAGGTAGCAACAACTGTAGAGTCTACTCCACCTGACAAAGCACAAAGCACCTTATCATTTCCGACTTTCTTTCTGATTGCTTCAATTTGTTCTTCCACAAACGAGTTTGCTGTCCAATCTCCGGATAAGCCACAGATATCGAAAGCAAAGTTATGGAGTATTTGTTTCCCACAATCAGTATGAGCTACTTCAGGATGGAATTGAACACCGTAGATCTCTTTTTCTTTATGATGAACAGCTGCAACACTGGCATTATTTGTATGGCCTACAATTTCATAAGAGGATGGAAGCTCATGAATGTGATCTCCATGACTCATCCAGACAACAGAATTGTCTTCTACATCCTTTAATATTCCGTTGCTGTTGTCAACAATAAGATGAGCTCTTCCGAATTCGCGTTTATCTGCTTTTTCAACACTTCCGGGAATCTGAGTATGAGCAAGAAGCTGCAAACCGTAGCAAACGCCAAGAATTGGTACATCCCAATCCAGAATATCTGTTTGAAGGGAGGGAGCATCGTCGTCATTTACACTTTTGGGGCTTCCTGAAAGTATGATTCCTTTAGGAACCGGTTCAGAAACCGTACTCAGGTCGACATTATAAGGATGGATTTCACAGTAGATATTAAATTCACGCAATCTTCTTGCGATAAGCTGAGTGAACTGAGATCCGTAATCAAGAATTAAAATCCATTCGTTATGTCGGTTCATTAAATTTGATAGTATTTAAGCGATGATTTCTTTGTATTGGTCAGCTGACAAGAGGGATTCCAGTTGAGAGGTATCTGATAGCTTTATTTTTACCATCCAGCCTTTCCCATATGGATCTTCGTTAACGATCTCAGGATTATCTTCAAGTTCCTCATTAATTTCTGAAATTTCACCATCTACAGGTGCATAAAGCTCAGAAACTGTTTTTACAGCTTCAACAGTACCGAAAGTGTCATCGGCAGAAAACTCAAATCCTTCTTCTTCTAACTCAACAAAAACGATATCTCCAAGTTCACCCTGAGCAAATTCAGTGATCCCAATAGTAGCTGTACCGTCACCATTGTCTTTGATCCATTCATGTTCTCTGGTGTATTTTAAATCACTTGGTACGCTCATCTAACAGCCTCCGGGTTAAATTTGAAATTGTTTTCTAAATACTTAGTTGTGAATTTTCCAGCTCGGAAATTCGGATCGTCCATCAACTGAATGTGGTAGGGAATAGTTGTTTTAATTCCCTCAATTATAAATTCTTCTAAAGAACGCTTCATTTTTTTGATGGCGTCTTCTCTGGTTGGAGCAGAAACGATCAATTTTGCGATCATAGAATCATAATATGGAGGAATTCTGTATCCGGAATAAGCGTGAGTGTCTAACCGGACACCATGACCGCCGGGAGGATGAAATACCGTAATTTCTCCGGCAGATGGACGAAAATTAAACTCAGGGTCTTCTGCATTAATTCTGCACTCAATAGCATGACCTTTCATTTCAATTTCTCGTTCTTCGATCTTAACACCGTAAGCAACGCGAATTTGTTCTTCAATAAGATCAAAGCCGGTAACTTCTTCTGTTACAGGATGCTCAACCTGAATTCGGGTATTCATTTCCATGAAGTAGAAATTCTCATTGTCATCAACAAGATACTCTACCGTCCCTGCACCTTCGTAATCAACAGCTTTGGCTACACTGATAGAAGCTTCGCCCATTCTTCTTCGTAGCTCAGGAGTCATTAGCGGGGAAGGAGATTCTTCAAGAACTTTCTGATGACGTCTTTGTAACGAACAATCTCTTTCTCCCAGATGGACTACATTTCCGTGAGAATCAGCCATGATCTGAATTTCAACATGGTGAGGATTCTGGACAAATCGTTCTATATATACTTCAGGATTATTGAAGGCAGTAGCAGCTTCCTGACGGCACATTTCAAAGTTCTGTTTAAGCTTGCCTTCTTCCTCAACAACACGCATTCCACGGCCACCGCCACCTGCAGAGGCTTTGATGATTACAGGGAATCCAATTTCTGCACAGACCTTTTTTGCCTCCTCATAAGTATCCACTACACCGTCACTACCGGGAACAACAGGAACCTTATTTTTGATCATAGTTGCTTTTGCAACTGCCTTGTCTCCCATGGAATTAATTGCATAAGGAGAAGGTCCTATGAACTTTATATTGTGCTCTGAACAGATCCTTGAAAACTCTGCGTTTTCCGCTAAAAATCCATATCCGGGATGGATCGCTTCTGCATTGGTAATTTCAGCAGCAGCCAAAATACTTTGAATTTTCAGATAGCTTTCTTTACTGGCCGGAGGGCCGATACATACAGCTTCATCTGCAAACTTTACATGAAGACTGTCGGCGTCTGCAGTAGAATAAACAGCTACAGTTTTAATGCCCATTTCTCTACACGTTCGAATTATTCGAAGTGCGATTTCACCACGATTGGCTATTAATATCTTTTTAAACATGCTGACTAATTAGTCTTTGCTGATTATGAAAAGAGGTTGATCAAACTCGACTGCCTGACCATCGTCGATCAGAATGTCCTGAACAGTTCCACTAAATTCGGCTTCAATTTCATTCATGATCTTCATTGCTTCTACAATACAAAGAGTATCACCTTTTGAGACCTTTGAACCTACGCTAACGAATGGGTCTGAATCAGGAGAAGATGCTTTGTAAAAAGTACCAACGATAGGAGATTTAACGGTTTCTCCTTTTGCTGATGAACCACCTGAAGAATCTGATGTAGCACCTGAATCTGGCGAAGCCGGAGCCTGTGGTTGAGCTGGGGCTGCAGGCTGAGCCGGAGCAGCTTGCATTGGTTGTGAGTAAGTAATCTGCTCAACAGTCCCTGTTTTCTTTACTTTTATTTTAAAATCGCCTTCTTCAATAGCTACTTCGTCTACATCGCTATCAGAAATTAGGTTTAGAATATTTTTTATCAGTTTTAAGTCCATAGTAAGTTATTTAGCTCGTTCAAGATAAGTTCCTGTTCTTGTATCTACTTTAATTTCTTCGCCTTCATTAATAAAAAGGGGCACGTTAACAACAGCACCGGATTCTAAAGTAGCCGGTTTGCTTCCTCCTTGTGCAGTGTCACCTTTAACTCCGGGATCGGTTTGACTTACGGTAAGTACTAGGTGATCCGGTGGTTCTGCGTATAAAACTTGTTCGTCGTCTGCATTAAATAAAACATTGCAGACTTGTCCTTCAATTAAAAAGTCTTTTCTTTCAACCTGAGTAGCGTTAACGGGAATCTGTTCATAAGTATCACTATTCATAAAGTAGAAAAGGGGACCATCCTGATATAAAAATTGGTAGTCTCTGTTCTCTACACGAACAGCCTCAGTGTTTTCTCCTGAGCGCCATGTTTTATCTATGTTTTTACCGTTTACAATGCCTCTGAGCTTTGTTCTTACAAAAGCAGGGCCTTTTCCGGGCTTAACATGTTGAAATTCAGTAATTGAATACAATTCACCATCCATATTCAGAACTAACCCATTTCTGAAGTCGGAAGTAGAAATTTTAGCCATTAAAAATATCTCCGTTAATTAGTTGCCCAAAAATACAGCTAGTGAATTCCGATAACAAGTTAATTAAAGAAAATTGGTAATTATGTTATATAGAATTGCCAGCGGGCAAATTACGTAAATAAATATTGGCCAGACTTTTGAGAATAATGTTTGTCTGATACCTGCAAAACCAAATTCCATTTCTGTAATTGCTGAATCTGTCTTCCAAACAAAGGCAACAAATATACAGGTCAATAATCCTCCGATTGGTAATCCAAGGTTGTTGAATATGCTATCAAAATGTCCAATAAGTGCCGGATAAAAAGATACTACTATAGAAATAGCAAGTACTCCAAGACCAACGCTCCAAGCTGCTTTTTTTCTTTTGACTTCGAATTCATCAATCACATAAGAAACGGGAACCTCGAGTAATGAAATAGTGGAAGTCAACGCTGCAATACTTAACAGCAGGAAGAATACAACACCAAGAATTAATCCAACTGCTCCGCCAATAGTATGAAAGAGTGCCGGTAGAATCTGAAAAACCAGATCAGTACTGGAAGCCAGTTGATCGCCAACAAAGATTTCAATTCCTGCGTTTTTAGCAACATACATTGCCGGGATGATCAAAAGTCCGGCTAAAAAGGCAATTCCGACATCAGCCAGAGTTACAAATGCAGCTGCCTGAGGAATATTTTCTTTTTTATTCAAATATGAACCATAAGTAATCAAAGCTCCCATACCAAGAGAAAGTGAGAAGAAAGCCTGACCCATTGCTGAAAATATCAGATCCGCATTGATCTTTGAAAAATCAGGAAGCAGATATTCCCGAACACCTTCAGAAGCACCTGGTTGAGTAAGTACATAACCAATCATTATTACAATGATTCCAATCAATAAAGGCATCATAAATTTAGTGGCACGTTCAATACCGTCACTGATTCCGCCGGTAATGATTTTAATAGTACCAAACATAAAAGCAGAGGCTATAATAGCGTTTTTCCAGCCATTGCCTGTGTCAGTAAGTAGATCAGCAGCTTCTTGCCAACCGAAATAGTAGAAAATTTCTTCAAATGCGAATCCGAATGCCCAACCTGCAATTACAGTGTAGAAGGAGAGGATCATAACTCCGCAAATAACTCCCCATAAACCTACCAAAGGGAAAAATTTATTGGAAGAGAGAGCTTTAAATGCACCTACCGGGTTTTTTCCTGATTTTCTACCTATCGCAAGTTCGGCTACCATAACCGGAAAACCTATTAAAAATGTACAAATCAAATAAACTATGAGATAAGCTGCGCCACCTTCAGTAGCTACTTTTGTTGGGAAACCCCAAATGTTACCTAAGCCTACAGCAGAACCTGCTGCTGCTAAAATAAATCCAAGTTTTGAATTCCATGCACCACGTTCGCTTGTTGATGTACCTGCCAAAAGATGTCCTCCTTTAAGAGTTGATTAAAGCACTAAAATATTTCTTGCTCACATTATACGCAACCTTCTTAATATAACTCCGGAAGAAGGTGCTAGAGTATAAGAATTTTCAATAGTTATTTTAGCTTTATTTAGTTTGATAGAATTTTTATCTGCTATAAGCTCCCAATTCCCGGGAAGCAGATCAATTGAATGTTCTTTTATGGGATTTCCATTCAGGGAAATGAAATACTCATAAGGATCTAACTCTTCATTCGGTTGTATTGAAAAAGTAATATGAAGAGGATCTTTATAGACTTTAAAATTAATATCAGAAGGCAGAGCTTTTCTGAGAGCAGGGGAACTTAAACGAAGTTCTATGAGCCCTTTATAATATTCGTATAAGCCTTTATTGATTTCTATTTCATTGAAATTCAACCAGTTAGTTTCGTTGTCTTTGTTGTAACTGTCATGATCGAGCATACGATTTCTTTTATCAAGATTTCCCGGATCGAATATCAGCTTTGAGCGACCCCATTCCTGTCCTGCATGGATCATGGTAACACCCTGACTCACAAAAAGAGTGAGTGCGGCGAGCTTGGCGGTGGCTAGTTCCTTCTGAGATAAATGTGTGAGTGCTCTTTTATTTTTAAACTTCTGTTCATTTTTAGAATGATCTAAGGATATTCGGATGAAATCTCCAAGAGTGTATCCATCATGACTTTCAATATAATTGAGCGAATGAGCAGAGCTATTAAAAAGCCCCTTTTCACCTTCTTTAAGCGTTCCGCGGATAAAATTCTCTAGAGCAAATCGTGAAGTTTCATGATTCCATCCACCAAAAATAAACCCTTTATCAGAAATAGGATGAGAGCCTTTGATTCCGTTTCTGATCTTGTCGTTCCAGGAAATCCAGCCGTGATCAGAAAAGCCAGAGGGTTTATATTCGCCACCCCATGGCTCTGCAATTAAGATTACGTCAGGATTGATCTTTTGAGCTTCTTGCTTGATCAGGTCAATGGTTTCCCAGTCTATAATTCCTGCCAGATCAAATCTGAACCCATCAATGTGATATTCTTTGATCCAGTGCAGTACTGAATTAACGATAAGCTTTCTGGAATGCTCTGATGAAGTATCAATATCATTTCCGGTCCAGCTGTTGTTGATGAAGTTTCCTTTTTCATCGAGTTTAAAATAATGCTCTTTAGCGAGGATTTTGAGTGGATTTTGATCATAATGAGAAGCGTGATTGTAAACCACATCCATTATAACAGCGATGTCATTTTTATGAAGCTCACGAATCAAGCTTTTTAGCTCTGAAATCGCATTCTCAGATTTCCCGATTACTTCATCATCATTGAGATTAGCATCGGAAGCGTACATGGTTTCCGGGGCGTGAAAGTAGGAAGTCATATAGCCCCAGTAATTTCTGGCGTATGGATTCCAAGTATTCTTTATTCCTTCTTTAGTTTGCTCATTATATGGAGGCTCGAAATAAGCAAACTTCTGAAGCGGTAAAAATTCAACTGCATTTACATTAAGCCTTTTCAGGTGTGCAATTCCACCAACTTCAGCTTCTCTGAAATCATTATAGATTCCCTGAACAAATGTTCTGGCTGAAGAGTGAGCAACCATATCTTTGATGTGAGTCTCGTAAATAATGAGATCTCTTGGATCCTCAACCTTAACATGTTGATCACCCTGCCAATCAAATTCATTTGAGCGAATGATCTTTGTTTTCGGAAACTGGAGATGATGATTTGTAGTAGTTACAAATGTACTCCATGGATCAGCTGCATGTTTGATATCACCATTTCCGGACACTCGGTAACAGTACCATTTATCAGTCAGATCTTCGGAAACAAAGACATTCCAGATTCCGCTTTCATCTTTAGTGCAGGGGAAGATAGAACCTTCCTCATTTGAATAGAAATCATATACTATTATTTCAACAGAATCAGATAAAGGGGAGAAGACTCTGAAGACCACACCTTTTTCAGTAATGGTATATCCCATTTTATAGATGTCAAAATCAACAGAAGTGACAGTTTGGGAATTCAAGCTCAAGTTATTGTGCTTCCTGGTTCAGATTCTGTATCTACAAACTTAAGATTGCCTTCGGTATCTTCTGCCATCAGGATCATTCCGGCACTTTCTACACCCATAAGCTTTTTGGGAGCCAAGTTTGCAACCACACTAACTTTCTGACCAACGATCTTATCCATATCAACGTGCTTGGCGATTCCTGAAACAATAGTTCGGGTTTCGATGCCGATATCAACTTTGAGTTTTAAAAGTTTATCTGATTTTTCAATTTTCTCTGCTTCTAGGATCTCTCCGGCACGAATGTCCAGTTTCATGAAATCTTCGAAGCCAATATTTTCTTTCAATGGTGTAAATTTTGAGGTTGGGTCGTTTGCGGCAGCTCTTTCTTCTAGTCTGGATATCTGCGCTTCAATTTCTTCATCTTCTACTTTAGTAAAAAGCACTTCTCCGGAATCTATTGAGTTTCCAACTTCTAACATAGAATCAGAAATGCCGTCCCATGATAATTTCCCGGAATAAGAAAGTTGATGTCTTAGTTTTTTCATGGAATCGGGTAGTATCGGTTCCATCAATACAGAAAGGGCAGCACATATTTGCAAACTTACATGTAAAGAGTTTGCGCAAGCCTTTGGGTCGATATTTCTGGTTTTCCAGGGTTCGGTTTCAGTAAAGTATTTATTTCCGGCTCTGGCCAAATTCATCATTTCCGAAATGGCTTCTTTAAACTTAAATGTTTCAAAAGACCGGGTTACTTTTTCCTTCTGAATTTCGATGGATTTCAACGCATCGAGATCGATTTGTTGCGGATCAACTAGTTCAGGAACCTCTCCATTAGCAAATTTTTGAGTGAAGGAGAGCGCTCTGAATACAAAATTCCCTAAAACAGCAGCCAGTTCATTATTAACCCGAGCTTGAAAATCTTTCCATGAGAAATCGGAGTCTTTGCTTTCCGGAAGGGTAGTGCCCAGAGCATATCTGAGTAAATCAGGAGAAAAATCTTCTAAATATTCATGAAGCCAAACCGCCCATCCTCGGGAAGTAGAAAGCTTTTTACCTTCAAGATTCAAAAATTCATTAGCAGGGACGTTTTCAGGCATAACATATCCACCGTGTTCCATTAGGATAGTTGGAAACATGATGCAATGAAAAACGATGTTATCTTTTCCTATGAAGTGAAACAGCTCTGAGTTTTCATCCTTCCAATAGTCTTTCCATGCTTCCGGAGTACCTTTTTGTTCTGCCCATTCTTTAGTTGCAGATATGTATCCGATCGGAGCGTCAAACCAAACATACAATACCTTCCCTTTAGCGTTTTCCAGAGGTACAGGAACACCCCAACTTAAGTCTCTTGTAGCAGCTCTGTCTGCGAGTCCGTCATTGAGCCAACTCTTAACCTGTCCGATTACATTAGGCTTCCAATTCTTTCTGGTATCCAGCCATTTTTCCAGTTTTTCCTGTGTATCGCCCAGTGGCATATACCAGTGCTCAGTTTCTTTTAATTCAGGCTTTTCACCGGAAAGAGCAGAAACAGGATTAATTAATTCAGTAGGTGAGAGAGAAGTTCCGCAGTTTTCACATTGGTCACCGTAAGCTTCTGTGTAGCTACAATTTGGACAAGTTCCTTTAACATACCGGTCAGGTAAAAACATATCAGCTTTGGAATCATATAGCTGCTTTTCTGTCTTCTTTTTGAAGTACCCTTTGTTATTAAGATTTGTGAAGAATTCCTGAGCTGTTTTATGATGAGTTTTAGAACTGGTTCTTCCGTAGTAATCGAAAGAAATTCCAAATTCCTCGAACACGTTCTTATTCATTTCATGAAATCGATCCACAATATCCTGAGGTTTCACACCTTCTTTTTCAGCCGCAATGGTGATGGGAACTCCGTGTTCATCAGAACCGCAAATAAAAACGATATCATCGCCTTTTAGTCTTTTATAACGGGTATAGAAATCGGGAGTTAAATAAGCCCCGGCTAAATGACCTAAATGAAGTGGCCCGTTGGCATACGGAAGGGCTGCAGTAACAAGAATTCGTTTATTGTCTGACATTATGTGATTAAATGGGAGATTATTTTATACGAAGATAAAAATGAATGAGGGAATTATGAATTAATAATCGAATAATCCCTTACGGTGGAACTAAATTTTAAATTCTCAAAGTATAGCTGAAATAGAAATCGAAACCAGATCCGTTTAAGGATTCGAAAATAGGTGCTCCTGATTTGTATTCGTATTCAACATTGTAATATTTAATTCCGGCTGTTAAAAAACCTCTTTCGTAGTGTTCTTCGTACTCAAAAAGCAGATGCAGTCCACCGGTATTCTCATACTCTGTGTTGGTTGAAAAACCCGCAATTTCAGTTGCATCAATATTCATTTTTCCATTAAGATAGAAACCGTAACCACCACCAATGTTTAAATTTCTGTTGATAACCAACTCGATTGGAAATTTTATCTCCGGAGTGATCACAATTCTTTTGAAGGAAGAGCTGGCATTTTCCAATGGGGGACGAAGTTCACTGGCTTGATAATAAAAAGTAGATCCGAATTTGATGTTCTTTTCAGTTATATAATACAAGCCTGTTCCTATGAATAATCCTCCACCTGCACTAAGAGTAGACTCATCACCATCTTCTGTTTCAAAGATTTCTTTATTTTCTACTCCCAATCCAAACCCAGCTGTAAGGGTTGCCCCAAAGCCCGATTTTACATAATTCGGTATAGTTGTCAGAGTAGAATCTGTTTGAGCTTTTGAACTAATTGAAAAAAGAGGAATAGAGATAAATAGCAGTAGGAGTGTTTTCATTGGTCGGTTTTAGAGTGTTAAGCCGACAATGATACAATAACTTGCTTTACTAAAGCAATAGATCAAAATAGTTTTATTAGACGGTTAAATATCTAAAAGAAATTAATTTGAGTCTTGACAGCTACAGTCATTCTTAGAGGCATAATATTTGTTTATTTGTTCCTCGTTAAATTCTTCGAATGCTGTTTTAAATTCATCATTAGATATAGAACAAATAGGTTTAAGAGGATCTTCTTTATAAATATTTATTGAATAAGCTTCTTCAAACTTTAAAACCTTATTATTTACAATAGTGCTGGCATTGTATAAGCTTTTTACATCACTGGTTTGTTGATTTGCCTTATCTATAACTTTGCAAAAATCTGAAGTGACAATACTAATATTAGTTTCGGGTCTTGCTCTAAAGTTTTCACAAATATATCGATTTGTTTTTTCAACAAGATTACAGTCTATGAACAATATCAAGGTATTTTCAATGTATTCTTTGTGTTGATAACTTTGATAATTGCTTTTGCTTAACAAGCTGGGGTCGAAGTAGGCATCACTTTCGTGGTATTTATAAGATTTGAAAGTGTAGGAGATATTATATTCATTCCGATCTTGGGAATTGCCCGACTTAACTAAAGCATGTTGAGGTTTTTTAACAGGTCCCTGACCTTGTCCATGTAATAACGCCGGCATTGCTAAAGACAGATAAAACGATATAAAAAGTAGTATGAGATTTTTCATTTAAAATGCTTTAAGTGCAAGACATTCAAAAGATTATAGGTTTAAAAATACATCAATTTGATTGATTCTGAAAAAAATCGGGATTCAATATTCCAAAACGATGTTCGTCCAGATACACTTTATTCTTTAAAAACCCTTTCCTTGAAATACCCTCTGATTTAAAGCCTGAATTGATCAACACCTTCATTGATCCGGGGTTTCCTTCCATTACCGTGGCGTAGATACGTGCTAGTTTTAATTCTTCAAAGCCGTATTTAACGATTTGTTGAATTGCTTTGGTAGCAAATCCATTTCCCCAATATGGTTCACCGATCCAGTAACCAAGTTCTGCAGAATGTCTGTATATATCTTCCTGAGGCTTCAAAGAAATATTTCCAACAAGTTTATTCTGTGATTCGATGGCAAAAGTCAGCATCGGTTTCTGATGCGCTTTGGCATGGATGTATTCTTCCGCATCAGCTTCAGAAAAGGGATGAGGGAGGTAATCCCTCACTTGGTCCCATATCTTCTTATTGTTTAACAATACAGCCAGTTCTCGAATATCTGAGCTGTCAAATGAACGTAAATTTACACTATCAGAATTCATAATTTCTAAATTCAGGGGCTTTCCTGACGTTAGTTAATTGCTCAAAAGAATACGCCATTTCGATCATTTCAGGTTCCATCCAGGCACCGCCAAAGAAAGTGATACCAACCGGTAAACCATCAATAAATCCCATGGGAACAGTTATTGCCGCATAACCCGCCCTGGCAGCAGGAGAGCTGGATGAAGTTCCGAAGTTATCTCCGTTAGTATGATCGGTTTTCCAAGCTGGTCCTCCTGTAATCCCGATAAAACCATCCAGATCATGTTCTTCCATTACTTTATCGATTCCATCTTCCCTGGCAGCTTTAAGCATGTTTGCTCTTGCTTCAATGTATTCCTCTGTATCGAGATCGCCTTTTTCCCGTGCTTGAAGCAGTCTGTCATGATCAAATTTCATTTCAACAGGATCAGCTAATGTTTTTTCGATGATTTCTTCCAGATCAGCAACTGTTGCATTTTCACCAAGCGATTCCAGATATTTGTTTATGCCATCTTTAAATTCGTAAAGCAGAACATTGTATCCATCTCTACTTGAAACATTACCAATTCTGTCGATTTCTATAATAGTAACACCTTGCTTTTCCAGAAATCGGATAGTTTCATACATCAAGGTATCGGTTTTATGATCGCTGCCGATGGAAGGTTTATAAAGTCCTAGTCTTTTTCCATCCAAAGCTCCGGTTTTCAGGAACTGGGTATAATCAGAATGAAATTTCTCTTCACTTGCATCGGTGTAAGAATCGCGACTATCAACTCCAACCATTGTTCCTAACATAATGGCTGCATCAGTAACGGTTCGTGCCATAGGTCCCGGAGTATCCTGAGTTTCAGAAATAGGAATGATTCCTGATCGACTCAATAATCCAACTGTTGGCTTTATTCCTACAACTCCATTTGCAGATGAAGGGCAGGTAATCGATCCATTTGTCTCTGTACCAATCGTTAACATTGCAAAATTTGCTGATACTGAAGCTCCGGAACCGGCACTTGAGCCACAAGGATTTCTTGTTATATCAAATGGATTTTTTGTTTGTCCGCCCAAACCACTCCAGCCACTGGAGGAGTTATTGCTGTGGAAATTTGCCCATTCACTAAGGTTCGCTTTTCCCAGGATAATC
The DNA here is from genome assembly GCA_965222085.1 of Balneola sp. Lineage (GTDB taxonomy): Bacteria > Bacteroidota > Rhodothermia > Balneolales > Balneolaceae > Balneola. Next base: position 3,344,939 of record OZ244952.1, on the reverse strand, counting down.
GCTCCGCTTTCTCTGAGTTTTTGCACAATGTAAGCATCCTGAACCGGCATAGAACCTTCCATGACTCTGGAGCCGGCCGTGTTCGCCATTTTGTCTTTGGTATCGATATTGTCTTTGAGTAAAACCGGAATACCGTGCAAAGCTCCAATGGTATTTCCCTCTGCCATTTGTCTATCTAATTCCTCGGCAATGCCAATGGCATCCGGGTTAATAGTGATCACAGAATTGATTTTCGGGCCATTTTGATCATACTGTTCGATGCGTTCCAGATAAGCTTCCACAACATCTTTAGCAGTATAAGTGCCATTCTTGTAGTTTTCATGAAGTTCTTCTATAGTGGCTTCTTCTAAACCTAATTGCTCAAATTTAGATTGAGATGGTTGGCAAGCAATAAATACAGCAAGCAGTAAAAGAACAGCAGATTTGGTGATTCTCATTTTCGGTAGTTAGTTTAAATAGTTAGTTCAAGGAATATAAAGCAGAGAAATAGAAAAGGAAGTAAAATGTTTTTAGTGAAAGGTGAAAGGTGAAAGGTGAGAGGGTTGGCCTTAATAACCTGAAAAGTCATTCCGATCCCGAAGGATCTGTAAAGTCTAGTAAAAGCCTTTTCGCCGAGCCTAAAGGCTCTACTTATATAAGATTCTAACTTGAAGAGTTTAAACCAGAAGGACTTTTACGTCCGGCGGATTTGTTTATGCCTTGAAGTCAATCCAGATCTCGGGCATTCGCCGAGAGATGACTTATAGTAAAAAAAGAGATTTAATGACTAAAAATTAATAACCCAAAATCCATAATTACCTAATACAACTCATATTCCAACAACCTGCACTCAATCGTAGAATTATAAAGCTCAATTCGTTGATTGGATCGAAGTCCTACCTTCTTAGCGAGATCGAAGTTTCCGGTAAAGACGTATCCCCATTTGCCACTGCATTCCTGTTTGAAGAAATCGCCAATGGCGGTGTATAAACTTTCTAATTGCTGATCATGACCGATGCGTTCTCCGTAAGGTGGATTCATGACTACAACTCCATCACCATAAGGAATCTCAGTTTCTCTGAAATCACATACTTTGAATTCTATTAAATGATCAACTCCGGCAGTTTTGGCGTTTTTTTGGGCGGCTTGAATGGCTCTGCGATCATGATCGGTGGCAAGAATTCGTCCTTCGAAATCTTTTTCGCCCTGATATTTCAGATCAGTTCGTAAACTGTTCCATTCGCCGACATCAAAGCCAAGTATATGCTTGATGCCGTAGTTGGGACGTAGAAGTCCTGCTGGCTTATTTAGAGCTTTTAGCGCGGCTTCAATAGCAATAGTTCCGCTACCACACATTGGATTTACAAAATGTTGCCCCGGTTCCCATTTACTTGCCTGAACAATAGTCGCTGCTAGTGTTTCCTGCATGGGTGCTGTATGATTTTGAACTCTGTACCCACGACGAGAAATAGATTCTCCCGAAGTATCCAGATAAACCATGGCTTCTTCATTTTTCCAGAACAGAAAAACTACAGTGTGATTTAAATCAGAACCGGAGTCAGGTCTTGCACCAGTTTTCTCACGAATACGATCAACAATAGCATCTTTTACTTTAAGCTGAGCAAACTGGGTATTGTCAATCGTTTTGTTCTTGATGAACGAAGTAACACTAACATATCCGCTTCGGTCGATGTACTCTTCCCACGGAATGCTTACTAATTTCTCATGCAGTTGATCTGCATTATGTGCTTCAAATTTCTTCAGTAAAAAATGAACTCTGTGAGCCGTGCTTAAACATAGATTCAATTTCATGCAATCATGAAGAGAACCTGTGATTTCAAGTCCTGCAAGACGTTCATGATCAACTTTGAATCCAAGATCTTCAACTTCCTTTCGAAGATAGGGAGTCATTAATTTTGGACAGGTAATAGAAATCGTGGATTTTTGAGAAAAGTCAGCCATAGGAATTATAAGATATAAAAAAGGCTGTGAGTTTATGTCACAGCCTTTTTGAGAGTGAAATTATGCGATCTCTACTACTTCGATTTCGAAGGTAAGATCTTGTCCGGCAAGCGGGTGGTTAGCATCAAGTGTAACTTTTTCTTCGTTTACAGCTGTGATCTGAACAGGAATCGCTTGTCCGTCTGGTTGGTTCAATTGTAGTTGAACACCAACTTCAGGTTCTAGGTCTTCAGGAAGCTGAGCTTTTTCTACTTCCACAACCATTTGTGGATTTGGCTCTCCATACGCTTCAGCAGCAGGAATTTCAGCAGTTGTTTTATCACCAACGGCTAAACCTTCAATTGCTTTTTCAAAACCCGGGATCAATTGGCCTTGTCCCATTGTGAATTCTAGTGGATCTTTCTGGATGGATGAATCAAATACAGATCCGTCTTTTAGTTGACCTGTATAATGAACTTTTACGGTGCTACCGTCTTTAATAGTTGACAAAATATTTTCTTTCTTTTGGAATTATAATAATTATTAAGAGCTTAAAGATAAGGAATCGAACACATAGTATTTGAAATCCAAAATCTTAGCTTATGTCACTGAACACGCCTGATATCAATGAAGTTTTAAACGAATCCAAAACTATTGCCATCGTTGGATGTTCAGCCTGTGAACATAGAACAAGCAATTACATTGCCAAGTTTCTGAAGGAGAGAGGTTATACGATAATTCCTGTCAATCCTGCAGAGAATGAGATTTTAGGTGAAAAGTGTTACGATGCTTTGAACGATATCCCCACTGAGACCACTATAGACATTGTTGACGTCTTCAGAGCTAATGAACATACGGCAGGAGTGGTTAATGAAGTTCTGGAATGGAACAAGAAAACCGGACAATCAGCAGTTGTGTGGACTCAATTGGATGTTTCTTCTGATGAAGCTGAGCAGATCGCTGAAGAATCTCAAATACCTTACGTGAAGAATAAGTGTATTATGGTGGAGTGGGAGAGATTATGAATTTTAAATTATGGATTTTGAATTAAGACACATTCAAAATCCATAATTATTAATCTAAAATTCGTTACTTCATATTTGTGAATTGTAACGGAACGCCTATGTCTTTGCTTTTCAAGTGTTGGATGACAGCTTGGAGGTCATCGATCTTTTTGCCGTTTACTCTAACCTGATCGTCTTGAATTTGAGGCTGTACTTTCATCTTTAGATCTTTGATCTCTTTAACGATCTTTTTTGCTGTTTCTCTGTCAATTCCTTCTTTCAAAGTCACATCCATTTTTAGGTGCCCTTGAGAAGTTCCTTCTTCAGTTCCGAAATCCAGTACTTTAGAATCGACACCTCTTTTAATGAAGTTCTTGATCAACATTTCCTGAACCGCTTTCATTTTCATGCTTTCAGCTGCAACTAAATGAATTCTGTTCTCTTTGCTGTGAAAAGTTACTTCAGTATGAAGTCCTCTGAAATCGTAGCGTGTTGAAATTTCTTTGAGCGTATTATTAATTGCGTTATCTACTTCCTGAGTGTTAATCTCATTTACAATATCGAATGAAGCCATGTTCTTAGGTTTAGTTTGTTTTGATGTAATTTAGTTATTTTTTTATCAGCTATCAGCTATCAGCTATCAGCTATCAGCTATCAGCTATCAGCTATCAGCTATCAGCTATCAGCTATCAGCTATCAGCTATCAGCTATCAGCTATCAGCTATCAGCTATCAGCTTCTTTCTCCATCTTTTCGATCATTTTTTTAGACAGTAATTTTTCCACTTCTTTTTCATCTTCCGGAGCAACTACGCTACGATGGATGCGAATCTGATCTCTGTATTTAAACTCCAGCTCAATTACCTGTTCCTGGTGCCAATTGTAAGAAATAAAATCTTTCCAGGGAATTTCTCTGTCCAGTATTACAAAGCCTTTTTTTCGTAGTTCAGGAGTCACTTTCAACGTGATCGCATAAATCCCAACAGCAATCAATGAAACACCGGATGACATTCTAATAGGCGAAACGGGAAGTTCACTGAATATAGAAGTTCGTGCAATTCCCAGAATTATAATGGTCACCGCTAGAAGATTAGGAAGCAGATCAGAAATAAAAGCAGTGTTCACATAATCTATATCTCCAAGATCTTTTTTCATGTTATACTGAGCAAAAGCCGCGCCAAGTAAGAATCCCGAAAATGAAGAATAACAATTAGTCATGAAGGCTGCACCTATAGTTTGAGGAAAATATCCCAGGCTATTTAGATATCTTAGCATCAGAAATAATGCCATTCCTAAAATACCGGCAAAAAGAAAACGACGTAATGTTATTTGTTCGAGCTTGATAAATCGTTTTTTACCAAGCCAAATACTAACGAATAAAACTAAAACTGCTGAAATAATAGTCCAGATCATTTCTTAATTTTGAGTATGGAAAATTCAGTACAACCTACGGGTATAGAAGTTAGCAACAATGATCAAGTTCTGGAAATAGAATGGTCGGATGGAGTAAAATCAGTTTACCCACTTTTTGGGCTTAGAAAAAACTGTCCATGTGTTATGTGCAGAGGGGGGCATGCTCATATGAATGAATTTGAGCCGAAGATGTTCTTTGTTGAAAATCCTTCGAAAATTGATATAAAAGATATTCAGCAGGTCGGAAATCATGCCATCCAGATAACCTGGGCTGATGGACACAATTCGGGTATGTACCGATGGGAAACTTTGAGATTTTTGGATCCGGAGAACCATAAGTAGGGTTTTATTTTTTAGGGGTCATCCCGAACTTGTTTCGGGATCTTACGAAAAGGCTTTAATCAAATAACAAGTTACTAATTCTTTATCATTTTGTACCAATGTTTCAATTTTTGACCGTTATTGTTTAATAGATTTCATTTACACAGCCTTAAAGTAATAACATTGACGATTTCTTTATAAATAATAGTTCTTATGAAGTAGGTAGGAAAATACATTCAGCCTTTGTTCATGACTAATAATACAAATCGAATATTTAATCCTCACAAAGATCCCGAAACAAGTTCGGGATGACCTAATTGGTAATCTTCAATGATTGCTATAAGATTTATTTACATTCATAAATGTGTCAGCTTTTCAAATTTTAAATTAGATTAATCTCAATTCTCTATTTAGATTCTCTCTAAATAATGTTATTTTTGACAGAACTTAAAAGCTAAATCAAAAACTAACTAATGAAATATTTATCGCTAATTGCTGCAGGAGTAGTTTTAGTACTATCAGCTTGTAGTCAACCTAAGGAAGTAAACATTTATTCAGCCCGTCATTATGAGACAGATCAGGCGCTGTATTCTGATTTCACTGAAGAAACCGGAATTAAAGTTAATCTGATTGAAGGTGGTTCAGACGAGCTAATCGAACGCATTAAAAGCGAGGGCGTTAATTCTCCCGCAGATATCCTGGTAACTGTTGATGCAGGACGAATTTGGAGAGCAGAAGAAGCAGGAATTTTAGGTTCTGTTGAATCAGATATCCTCAACGAAAGAATCCCGAGTTCATTAAGACATCCTGATGGATTATGGTACGGAATCTCAAAAAGAGTAAGAGCTATTGTAATTAATCCGGCAAATGTAGATGATCCTGTGTCTTTGACTTATGAAGCTCTTGCTACTGAAGACTGGAAAGGCAGAGTTTGTATTCGCTCGTCAAATAACATCTATAATCAATCATTAATGGCTTCTATCATTGAGTCTAACGGTGTTGAGGCAGCTGAAGCGTGGGCAACTGGAATTGTGAATAATATGGCTCGTGCACCTCAAGGTGGAGACAGAGATCAAATTCGAGCTGTTTCTGCAGGAGTTTGTGATGCAGCAATTGTAAATCATTACTATTTGGCCATGATGCTTACCGGTGATGAAGAGAATCAGGAAATTGCTAAAAGTGTTCAGCTTGTATTTCCAAATCAAAGTGACGTAGGTCGTGGCGCTCATGTAAATATAAGTGTAGCAGGTGTATTGAAAGATGCTCCAAACAGAGATAATGCCATTAAATTCATGGAATACCTTACCAACGAGACTTCTCAAAGCTACCTTACAGTTGATAATAATGAATATCCTGTTAACGATGACGCTAGCTGGAATCCTGTTCTTGAAGGATTTGGTGAGTTTAAAGCGGATGAAATGAATGTTTCAGCTCTGGGAAGAAACAACCCGGAAGCGATTCGAATTATGGACAGAGCAGGGTGGAAGTAAGATCACTGATTTAATGATGGCTGATTTACTCGGATGTTAAATCAATTCAAAAGCACTTGTACTATGTATGAGTGCTTTTTTTTGAGGAGTTGAAAAATTATTTGATCTATTTTTGAGCCTAAAGGCTCTTCTTGTTTAAAAATTTCTAGCTAAATAAAATTTAAACAAGCATGACGTTTACGTCCGTCTGAGATAAATTCGGAAAATTAATGTTTGTCTGTTTTTCGGGATTTGGTGATGGTCTTGCTGAGAAGAATCACCGGAATAATTCCCACCAAAACGATCGCTAGAGCTGCTCCGGCTGATTCACCTAGTCTTTCGTCGGATGCAAGACGATAGACTTGTACAGCAAGTGTATCGAAGTTAAAAGGACGAATGATGATAGTAGCAGGAAGTTCTTTCATCACATCTACAAAAACCAGTAAGAATGCAGAAAGTAATCCTCCTGAAAGCATGGGAATATGAATTTTTCTCAAAATCTGTGAGAAAGAATATCCCATTCCTCGTGAAGCTTCATCCACACTAGGAGAAATTTTCTGCAAACTGGAATTGATTCCATTATAGGATACTGAAAGAAAGCGAACCACATAGGCGAAGATCATTGCAAACAGGGTTCCGCTAAGCAGTAATCCGGTTGAAACCTGAAAATTAGATCTGGCAAATGAGTCAATGGTGTTATCCAGCCAACCAAAGGGGATAAGTACACCAACCGCTATCACTGAACCGGGAATAGCATAACCCAGTGCACCAAATTGATTCAGGCCTTTTACCAATTTTGATGGATTAAGCCGGGATGAGTATGCCATCAGTAATGCAACAGATACTGTAATAAGTCCGGCAATGGCAGCAACGCTGAGGGTATTCAGTGAGTATAATAAGAATCGTGTATTAACCGAATCTATATTATTTAAGAACATGGATACTAGAAGAGCAACCGGAAGAACAAATCCTAAAAAAACAGGAATCATACACACTAGAAACGCTCCCCATTTTTTTAATCCGGTCAGATCAAATCTTTGAATTCTTTTGAAGCGATTAGTTGCGTTTGTCTGGTCTTTAATTCTGGACCTTGACCATCTTTCTAATAAAATCAGAACTACAATAAAAAGTAATAAGAATCCGGCTAATTGAGCTGCAGCTGGTCGTTCTCCAAGACCAAACCATGTTCTGTATATTCCCGTTGTAAATGTTTGTACACCAAAGTACTGTACAGTGCCAAAATCATTTAAAGTCTCCATTAAAGCTAACGCTAATCCGGCTGCAATTCCCGGTCTGGCGAGTGGTAATGCAATCTTAAAAAAGCTTTGAGTTGTGGTATATCCCATAATTCTGCTTGCTTCAAAAAGGGATACAGATTGATTCAGAAAAGCAGAACGTGCAAGCATATAAACATATGGATAGAATGCCAATATCATAATCAAAATAGCGCCCCATAAAGACCGGATTTCAGGTAGAACAAATTCACTGATACCCAGGTCAAAAGTTGAACGAATAGCGGTTTGTAATGTCCCGGTTATCCCGAAGAAATCGGTATAAATATAAGCCAATAAATATGCAGGGATTGAAAATGGAAGAACCGCCGCCCATTCAAAATACTTTTGTCCCGGAAAGCTACACATGGTAATAATCCATGCCAAAGCCACACCAAAAAGAACCACTCCTGAAGAGACTCCTACAATTAACAAAAGAGAATTGGTTATATAATCGCCAAGTACAGTAGACGCTAAATGACTCCATATTTCACCTGAGGAAACAAAGAATGATGAGAGAACCGAAAGTATGGGAATAGATACTAGAACAGCTATTATCCCTGAAACTACTGCCCATTTCTTTGATAGCGTAGCTGGATATTTATTAGAATCTGAGGAAGTAAATGTACCGGCCAAAAACCGAAGTGCTTTAAACATGGGTCAAAAATAAGGAATGTTGAGCTACAAGGTGAGTTTTATTCCAAATTCATTTTTAAGAACAGATTTGGCAGCATTAAACCCTGACATCCCGTGAACTCCGCCACCCGGGGGGCTAGATGATGAGCAAATATATAAATGATCAACCGGAAGTTTATAAGGATCCCATTTTAATAATGGTCGACCAAATAATTGTTTTAAATTCTGAGCTCCACCATTAATATCTCCACCGATATAATTAGGATTATATTTTTCGAAATCCATAGCGTTCATTGTGGATGTTGAAATGATTATATCTCTGAAACCAGGTGCATATCTTTCAATCTGGTCGATTATTCGTTCTTCCATATTTTCTGCACTTCCATTTGGGACATGACAATAACTCCAAAGCACATGTTTTCCTTTCGGTGCTCTGGTATCGTCAAATAATGAAGGTTGAGATACAAGTACGTACGGTCTTTCAGGATGTGAACCATTCCACACTTCTTTCTCAGATTTAGCTATTTCCTTCATGGAGCCTCCCAAATGAAGGGTGCCTGCTTTTTTACAATCTTCATTTAACCAGGGAACAGGCTCTGAAAGGGCGAAATCAACTTTGAAAGCCCCCGGACCATAATTATATCCAAGCAGTTTGTCTTTTAAAGGATCGGGGATTCTATTATCTGCAATTGTAATCACTTGTCGAGGGGTAAGATCAAAAAGGATCGGCTTGTCAGAAGGGAATTCATCTAAAGATTCAATATGAGTATTCAATTCTATCTCACCGCCTAAAAATTGAAAAAAACCTGCAAGTGCTTTCGTGATGGAGTGTGAACCATTTTTAGCTATAGGCCATCCCACAGAATGAACTGTTGTTCCTAATACTAAGCCAAAAGAAGCAGTAAAAGCGTTTTCTAAGGGTAAAATACTATGGGCTGCCAAGCCGGCGAAGTAAGCTTTTGTCCGCTCCAGTTTAAAAAAACTGTTGGACAGCAAGTTGGAAGAAAACATTCCATACCAACCAAATCTCATCATTGCCAGAGGATGATCCGGTATTCTGAGTGTTCCGAATAGATCTTCAGAAAGATATTCCCATGAATCAATAAAATCTTTGAAAAGTTTTCGGTAGTTTTTTGAATCAGCACCCAGACGTTCTAAAGTATTTTTAAATGATTTTTCAGCGATAACTGCTTCACCATTTTCAAGGGGATGAGCTACCGGGAAATCGGGATGGATCCATTCAAGACCATACTCTTTTAATGGTAAGCTTTTAAAAAAGGGAGATGAAAGGGCGGTAGGATGAACAGCCGAACAAATATCATGTTTAAAACCGGACTCCATCAGCTCCAGAGTTCTGGTACCACCGCCTACAGTATCTTTCGCTTCAAAAATTTTAACTTTCAAACCTTGTTGAGCCAAAGCAATGGCCGCCGCTAATCCATTCGGACCCGAACCAATTACAAAAGCATCATAATTTGAAAGCGCAGAACTCAATTAATTCGATCCTGATGATTTTATCTCTGCCAGTTTGAACGCTTCAAATATATTTAAAATTCCTCCCGTAGAAGAAAGTGAAGAAAAAGGGACTGCATAATCACTTCCGGGTCTGTAAACTACATTCGAAGGTTTTGTAACTGTTTCCAGTAAAATCGTTTTTATATCATAAGCAGATAAATTCGGATAGTATGCCATCAACAAAGCGGCAGCACCGGCAACAGCAGGACTTGCCATACTGGTTCCGTCAAATGAATCGTAAGTATCATCGGGTGTTGCTGAGTAGATATCTACGCCCGGAGCAAATAGATCAACACGCATTCCATAATTACTGAAATCAGCAGCTAATAAGGAATCTCCCATCCAGGATGAAGCTCCAACAGAAAGAAAGTTTTTCATCATACCACCATCTTCATAAAATTTATTTGGATAGCTGAACGTGCTGTCAATATTTTCTGCTGAGTTTCCGGCTCCTGTAACTAAGAGCACATCATTTTCATCAGCAAATTTAAAAGCTTCATCCACATAAAATTTTCGAGGGGAGTAGGCTTTTCCAAAGCTCATATTGATAATATCAGCTCCGTTTTCAACTGCATATCGAATTGCATTCGCAACGTCTTTATCTCTCTCATCTCCATCAGGAACTGTTCTGACGATCATTAATGAAACATAATCAGCTATTCCATTCATTCCGAGGTCGTTATTTCGGATAGCGCCTACAATTCCTGCTACATGAGAGCCATGATCACTTCGGGGACCTTCCACATCATTGTTTCCGTAAAATCTGTTTTCCAGATCTTCAAAATCATCCCCTACAATATATCGGGGATCAAAATCCGGATTGTAAGCGTAATTATACATCTTATCGAATTGCTTGTAAGCATCATTGATGTCTTCTTCAGTTACATCCAGATCACGAAAATATTTAATGATCTGTTTTGCCTGTTTACGATAAGCTCCGTCATTGTAATTCGGTTCAAGTTCTTTATTTGAGACAGAATCTATGGAGCTTACTTTAAATATATTTTTAGCACCATCAATAGCATTTTTTACATTTTGAAGATTTTCAAAGTTGGTTTTTGCCTCAGCTCTTTTTTCTTCAAATTCTGCTTCTATGGTTTGAAAATACTCGTATTCCTCTTTTTCCTGAGCAGAAAGTTCTGAAGAATTTTTGCCTTTAAACTTATCTCTCAATTTTAAATAAACTCTGGTGAGCTCATAAGTGTCTTTGTCTACATTATTCCCATCTTTTCCACCTATAAAATTCCAGCCATGAACATCGTCAACATAACCGTTTTTATCATCATCGATGCCATTTTCGGGAATTTCATCTTCATTAACCCATATATTTCCCGCCAGATCTTCATGTTCAATATCAGTGCCTGAATCAATGATGGCAACAATCACTTTTTTTGCAGGTGTTTTATTGCTTAGGATCTCAGAGTAAGTTTTTTCCGTACCTGCTCCTATATATTCTGAATCTGAAGAGAGATGATGCCAATCAGTAGGGGCCGTTTCAGGAGTTTCATTCACCTCTGAAACAGGTTCTTCAGCTTCAGGTGGTGAGTTATCAATTGTATTAACGGTTGAAGAGCATGCAGTAACCCAAAAAAATACTGCAAAGAGCATTAAATAAGCTTTTTTCATATTCCCTAAAGATTGTTCGTTTGTTAGTTAACTATTGAATCTCTGTTTTTGATCCAATGAAGTAAAATATCTAATCCTAAGGTAATTGAAATTATAAGCAGCAACAAGACAAGGCTACCAATTGGTTTCCAGATTATAAAACCTCCCAGTGTTCCAAGCACGGCCCCTAAATACTGGATATATTGAAGTTGATCGTTACTGGCATTTTTTATCAGTTTTTCCAATCGTTGTTCATCGTATTCCCTTAGATTGTCCTCAACCAAAGCGTGAACATCCAATTGATTGATAAGCTTGTATAGCAGAGAGGTGACAATGTTTTCAATGGTGGAGCTGTTTGCTTCTATTTTATCGGGAAGTGTATCCAGAAAACTATCTAATTTATCTAAACCTTTTTCCACACCGCCCGGGAGCTTAGTTAGAGCGTCTTCTACTAAAGATTGCATTTCCTGTCCTTTAATAAAGCTATAAGCCTTTAACGCTACTTTTTCGAAGGAATTCTCTTCTATATTGTTTTCAATTTGATGAATAATCGATTCCGCAATATTGGCTCTTACTTCAGGCTGAGCTACCATTTCATCTACGTAGTTAACAGCAAGAGATTTTAAGTCCGTTCTGAATTCAGGATCATCAATTACTTCTCTGATATATTCTGTTGCCTGAGCTCTGTATTTTGATATAGCATTAGATTCCTGAATTTTTTGCTTAATGATATCAGGATTTATGAGGTCTTCAGATACAGCAGCAGCTAATCGAAATGCAATCCTGTCTTTTTGAGCAGGCACTAAACCTTGTCCAAATATGGGGCGTCGTTTAGCCGGACGAAAAAGCATTGTAATGGCAAGCCAGTTAGTAAGGAATCCGATCAACCCACTTATAGAAAGTATTCTCATCAATCCTTCGAATTCAACACTGAAACCCAAGACAGTTGTTTGAACGCCATCAAAGTCCCAATAGAAGGATGTAATAAATGTACCGATCAGTAGAAGGGGGAACAGGAATAAAAGCTTAAGCAGGATCTTATATTTCCCTTCTTTTTTAGGAGGGCTTATTCTGGAAACAGGATCTTGTTCACTGTCAGTTTGCTTTTCGATCTGTTTCTGCAGAATACCCCAGAATTGCTTTCCGTATTCTTTAGTGCGCTCAGTAATAATATTTTTTTCTTGTTGTTCAGCCATACAATTAGTTTTGGCATTGCTACGAGTGAAAGTGGCTTAGGTTACTCGTAAAACATAGATAAATACAGATTTTCTAAGTTGGTCATTTCCTCTTTTTCTGCTTCAGACTGGTCTTCATAACCTATCAGGTGAAGTAGGCCGTGAATCAATATTCTGAGGCATTCCTTTTCTGAAGTTTGGTTAAACTCCTTAGCCTGATCTATAATTCGTGACAGGCAACAATACAACGTGCCTTCGATCTTGGTATTAGAATCGTCCTCATCGTAGCGGAACGAAATAATGTCAGTTACATAATCTCGCTTCAGGAACTCTTTGTTAATTCTTACGATCTCTTGTTCATCAACATAAGCAAGCTCAACCATTTCAAAGATCACTTTTTCATGTTGAGCAACAAATTCAAATACTTTTCTGCAATCGATTTCTTTGCAAGGTAAATCGATATCTGTAGTATTGAATATTTGAAGGGGATAGGTTTCAGCCACAATCAGCAATTAAAAGCTGAAGTCATCATCCATTGATTCTGTGAGTGATAATGCAATGCCACACATCATCATATCTTCCGGAAGTTGAGTGAAGTCCCCGGTAAGTAAACTTTCGTCTACATTAGCATAGAGACTGCAACCGGCTGCTTTTTCAACAATCAAACCGGATGTCTTTTCACCTGATTTTCCAAAAAAGGTAACTTGCTGAAGCATATCGCTTGCAATAAAAGCAGTGCAGTTATGCAGCTGAAGAAATGTATTATATGCATAAACAGATACCATATTCATTTCTTCGCCATTAACATCTAATCCCAGATGAATCTCGAGAGCGAGCTTTCGGTTTTCTTCTTCATTTTTTACTTCAATTCTGAATACATCTTTCCCTAAGGGTTTTGGAGTAGCTCCAAGCACCTTTCCGATAGTTGAAATATTTTCTGCTGTAAATTGATGGATCATGATATAAAATTTTAGCTCTCAGAAGAATATACGATACTGAGAGCTAACTATAAATAGAAGGTTAATTTAAACCGAATTGAGTTCCTGTTCGAATACTTTCTTCCCGGTTTTTAGGAATTAAAGGTATTTGAGTGCCCTCAAACTTAGCATTTGTCTCCTCAGCAATCTGCAGACCTTGTTCATCATTACCGGCTCTGAAATACACATACTGAACAATTGTTAATGCCTGACGTTCTCTCATAATATTTTGAGAAATACTTCTGGCTTGTTGTACTAATGTGTTATTACGTTGAGTTAAAGTTCTTTGAGCTTTGATATCAGCATTTCTTCTTGCTTGCTCATACTGAGTAGATATTTCAGAAAGCTCATTTTGAATATTTTGGAACCTGTCAAATTCTGCGTCCAGTTTTTTAACATATCCATCCAGAGAAAAATCTAACAAGCGTAAAGCATCTTCTGTTTTACCTAATTGAGCATATCTGTTTGCGTAGAGTGCAATGATCGTACTTACTTCTTCATCTTCACGAAGAGGCACCACTCTTTCACCGTGCTCTAACCAGTACAGAGCGCTGTCCGGCTGATTCTGAAGTATGAACTTTTCTGCCAGTTGCAGATAATTATAACGATAATTACCCATCATACGGCGTATATTTTCATCTAAATACACGTCCGTATTTCCCCATTCGCGATGACTAAAGTCACGAAATCTTCTGGCATGAATCTCAGCATCTATAAATGCATTTCCAACTTCCGCTTCCATTTTCTTTGGGATCACACGATAAGCTTTCCCTTCGGTTCGGAAATAATCCTGAAGATTAAGTTGGCTCTGTCCGGAGACTGTGTTTGCAAAATAAACAGGGCGTAACCAGTTATTGCTTTCAAGTATTTCAAGAATTAATCTGTCCTGAATCTGAAGATACCTGATGTCATTTCCTTCCTGATCTTTGCCATAATATCTTCCGGCAAGTCTCCAACTAACTACGTCATCTAAAGAGTCAACAGGCATTTCGTAATCAGTACCTGATTGTAAGATAGGTATTTCACTACCTGCTACTCCAATAGCTTCTTTGTAATCAGTGTCTTCTGAAAATGCCTTTCTCAGCATTTCTTTATTTACAGGGATCGTTATATCCTGTGGTAGCCATCGGGAAATTCCTGAGGTAATTTGTTCAACTTCTTCATCTGTTAGATCGATAGGGAGAGGAGCAGACTCATGTGACCATTGATCACGCAGCTGCTTTATGTACCAATCCGTATTCAAAAGGCTCAAACAAACAATACGAACGTCTGTTCTGACGCCTTCTACTTCCTGAGCATACCAAAGAGGGAAGGTATCGTTATCACCGTTGGTGAATACCAATGCATTCGGAGCTAAGGAATTTAAAAGGTTTTTGGCGTAATCAGGGGCAACATAGCGGTCGCTTCTGTCGTGGTCGTCCCAGTTTTGATATCCCATCCAAACAGGAGAGGCCAGCAAGCACAATCCGATTACAGCATAAGCTGCCATAGAATTCTCTTTGATATAGGATTTGATCAGATCAACCAATCCGGTTACCCCAGTTCCAATCCAGATTGAAAATGCGAAAAAGGAACCGACGTAGGCATAATCTCGCTCCCTGGGTTGATAGGGTGGTTGATTGAGATAGAAAATTACTGCCAGCCCCGTTACTACAAACAAGGAGAGGACGGCAAAAGCCCGTTTCTTATCCGTGGAAAAGTGATAAATGAGTCCAAACAACCCAAGCAGAAAAGGAATGTAGAAGTAGGAATTACTTGCTTTATTACTCGGATATTTCGGAGCTGAAAAACCGGATTGCCAACCGGTGTCTTGTATATCTGAAGCCCTGCCTATAAAATTCCAGTTAAAATATCTTACATACATATGTACGACCTGGTAATTCCAGAAGAAATCCCAGTCGCTGTCGTATCTGCCGTAATATTCAAGATGGCGTGGATCCGGGGAATGACGTCGCGGGAAAAACTCTTCATTTTCAGAATCACGAGTAATTTGTCCGGTGGCGTCATCATAATTATTTCCTTTCAGGATAGGTGTATCACCATACTGATCTCTGTTCAGATACTTTACAAAAGCTTCCACAGTTTCAGGATCATTTTCATCAATGGGAGGATCAGCAATAGATCGGATCATAATTACTGAATAGGAAGAGAAACCCATCAATATCATTGCGTAGCTGATGATCGCAATATTCGCCAGACGATATTTCTTTTTATGGGTATACCAAACTCCCCAGGCTACCGCAAGCATTATTAAAAAGATGAATACGAGAGGGTTGATCAGACCATAAGTGGCACCTCCGACTTTGGACGACCAATCCGGTATCCATTTTATAGTAGCAGGATAAATCACAAAAAAGGAGGTAACTGCCAATATTCCCATTATGCCAAACGACATGTAAGTGAAATCTTTTTTCTTGAAATAAATAATGAGAGCTACAAAAAAGAGAGCAAGCAAATTCAACAGGTGAACCCCGATGGCCAATCCAAACATATATGCGATCAAAACCAGCCATTTTTCGTTGTAAGGTTCCTCATGTCGTTCCGACCACTTTAAAGCGAGCCAGACTACAATTGCTGTGAAGAACATCGACAGTGCATACACCTCTGCTTCCACAGCATTAAACCAGAATGTATCTGATACTGCAAATGTTAGTGCACCAACTAAAGCTCCACCATACATTCCGATTTTATCCATCAGGCTGAATTCTGAGACATCACCTTTCCATTCTCTTACCAATCGAACAATGATCAGATATAAGAGCATGATAGTTAGCGCAGATGCAAGTGCACTGATGAAGTTTATGCTCACAGCAACATATTCTGTAGGCATAAACATGGAAAAAATTCTACCCAGAATAGAGTAAAAAGGTGCTCCGGGAGGATGGTTTACCTGCAATCCGTGCGCAACAGCAATGAATTCACCGGCATCCCAAAAACTGGCAGTGGGTGCAAGTGTAAGGCAGTAAATTATTAACGAAGTAAAGAAAGTGAATAAAGCGAGGTACTTATTGGTTGTTTTATGATCTGAAAACATCGAAAATTTTCTTAAGAAATTGTTTTTTGGATAGTCGTTTATTACCGTTATGCTTGGCTTGCAATTATAGGCATAGCCTTGTTCTATTCAAAATATAGAAACCACGAAGATAATAATCTTCAGGTGAAGAAACGGCTACTTTAAACATGTATTTTTTCAATTAACATTATTTTTTAAAATGAGCGAACCGAAACAAGTTTTTTCCTCGAAATTAGGCATGATTCTGAGTGTTCTTGGAATCGCGGTCGGTACAGGTAATATCTGGCGATTCCCTAGAATAGCAGCACAAAATGGAGGGGAAGATGGTGCAGGTGCTTTCCTGATAGCCTGGGCTATTTTCTTATTTATGTGGTCTATTCCTTTAATTATTGCAGAATATGGAATCGGTAGACACAGCCGGAAAAGTGTGGTTCAGTCTTTTGCTGATCTGATCGGTGAGAAAAAAGGCTGGATGGGAGGCTTTATTGGTTTCGTAGCCACTGCAATTATGTTCTATTACAGCGTGGTAGCGGGATGGTGTTTGTATTACTTATCACAAGCGTTGTTTGCACCTCTTCCCGAAACTGCAGACCAAGCTCTGGGAATTTGGAATAACTTTCAGGCTTCTAACTGGCCGATTCTGACTCATGCAACGGTGATGTTGTTGGGTGGTTATATAGTTTTGAAAGGGATAAAATCAATTGAGAAAGTCAATAAATTCCTGATTCCTTCGCTTTTGGTAGTGTTGGTGATCTCTTTAGTAAAAGCTCTAACTATTGAAGGAAGCGGAGCCGGTATCTCTTATTTATTTACTCCGGATTGGAGTGATCTGAAAAATCCCAATTTATGGTTAGAAGCTTTGACCCAAAATGCATGGGATACTGGAGCTGCCTGGGGATTGATACTGACTTATGCCACCTACATGAGAAAGCAGGATAATGTAACAGTGAGTGCTTTTCAGACCGGAATCGGAAATAATATGGTTTCCATTGTTTCAGCTATAATCATTTTCTCTACTGTGTTTGGTACACTGGGTGCAACCATGTCCAATGCAGAGATTCTGGATGTAATGAAAACTTCAGGTCCGGCTTCAACCGGTTTAACTTTCATCTGGATGCCAAGATTGTTTGCGACCATGAGTGGAGGAGGAATTTTCTCTATTCTGTTTTTCTTAGGATTGACATTCGCTGCATTCAGCTCTTTGATTTCTATGATCGAGCTGGCAACTAAAGTATTTGTGAACACAGGGATAAAAAGAAAGAAAGCCACTATGGTTATTTGTGTTGCCGGTTTTGCTTTCGGAATACCTTCCGCTATGAATCTGAGCTTCTTTGCCAATCAGGATTTTGTTTGGGGAGTAGGGCTGATGGTTTCCGGTGCTTTTATTAGTTATGCGGTAATCAAATACGGAGTTCATAAATTCAGAACTGAACTAGTGAATACCGATCCTGAAGGAGTACAACTCGGTAAATGGTGGGAGATTATTTTGAAGTACATCGTCCCTGTAGAGGTTATTACGATGCTTGGATGGTGGATGTTCTTAAGTGCAACTGAATATGCGCCTGATAGCTGGTACAATCCGTTAAGCGCATTTTCTGTAGCTACGGTGCTTGTTCAGTGGGCAATTGCTTTCGGACTGGTGAAGTTCTTTAATAAAAAATTGGTTAGGAATAATTCAAAGGCTGACCAAGATTCTTAGGATTGAAAGATCAGCAGGATTAGATTTAGTTTCTCCATCCCAAGCTCCGGCTTGGGATGAAACCGAGGAGCTCCTGCTCCAAAATCTCCTTGCAACGTGATTTTTCAATGATTAGAGTTTGTTCTTGATCATGGAGATTGTCATTTCGAGTTGAATCAGCCAATAGCTGATGACCGAGAAATCTAAAATTGTTGTTGAAGCAAATCTATAGATTTCTCCCCGCTTATCGAGGGAGCTTCAAATTAGCTTCGCCCACTTTTATTTCTTTAAGACAATCAAGACACAGGCAACCATCAAAGGTTGTACTGATAAGTTCTCTTTCCTTTTGAGTAAGTGTTATCGTTGAGCACTGACATTCAGAGATGGAATCTGCCTTGCATTCAAAGCCTTTCTTACATCTAGGGCATTTTTGTTTAGGAGGTGACATTAGCTAATGAATTGACGGTCAATTTTTGTGATTCTTCTCCAACAGTTCGTATACATTGTTAGCTGTTCGCTTTTTATTTTTAAAACGGCAAATCATCTTCTTCAATTTCTACCTGAGGTTTAGGATATTTTGTTTTGTAGAACTTATTCAAAAAAAGTCCAACAGTTGCTACGGAGTTTAATACAAAATACACGTAGATAGTATCTTCAATCAAATAATCTTCGCTTGTTTTCCCGTGAAAATTGGTTTTTTCGCTACGCAGTTTTTCAATTGCTTGGTTTATACTAAGAAGTGAATTACCAATTGTTTTTATTTCTTTAGGGTGTTCTGAATTTGTAAAATTAAATTCCTTTAAAATTATCGAACTCAATTTATACAGAGTTTCATTTCCTTTAGTCTTAGAACTAATTCTCTCATCCTTTAATATTTCCTTTATAATACTTTCAAGTGCTGAGTTAGCAAGTCCAATTGCTGTACTTGGATCAGTCTCAATTTGCCTGTAAGCCTTACTAAAAGTATCGTATGCTGTTTTATATTCTGATTTTATTTCATTCTTGAAGGTAGGAATAGAAGGAATGAAATCAGGAGTATCAACTCCTAAGTCGATTGCAACCTTTAATAAAATATCACCTGGCATTGAATGAATGGTCGAATTTAGGTCGATATTCTTGTCATCTTTTATTACAACACTAAAATTTTCCCAATTGTAATTTTGTTCGTCATATTCGTGCCACTTTTCAATATAATTCCGAACATTTTTATAGGAACCATATTCTTCCCAAATAGTCTGCTCTACTTCAGCAGCAAGTTTCATTTGATATTTGGGAGAAATTAATTCATTCATCAGTTATTTATTTTTGGTGACAGCTAACATGCCGGGCTATGTTCTAGTTGGTTTTACCCATTGAATATAGTGAGGGTTGGGATGAGTTGCTTCGCAACGCCTGAACAGAACCTAGCGCAAGCGTCTCGCTTGTGCGGCTAACCATTAAAGCCTTTCTAATAACAAAAATCTATTTTTTTGTAAGGAATAGTAACTCAATCTGTCTTATAATATAAAATAATGGGTTATGAGTAGAAAGTATAAGTTCCTGGACCAAAAAAAAGTTTACTTTGTTAGCTTTGCAGTTGTGCATTGGATAGATGTATTTACCAGAAATAGATACAACGAAGTACTTGTAGAAAGTTTGAAATACTGCCAAAAAGAAAAAGGACTAATTCTTTATGCTTGGTGTATAATGCCTAGCCATGTTCATTTAATCATTGGAACATGCAAAGAGTCAATGCAGAATATTCTTAGAGATTTTAAAAGCTTTACCTCGAGATCTATTCGAAAAGAAATCAAAAATCATCCAAAGGAAAGCAGAAGAAAATGGATGATAGATATGTTTATGAATGCAGGAATCAATAATGGTAATAATAAAGATTGGCAATTTTGGCAACAGAATAATCACCCAATTGAATTATCATCTCCTTTAATAGCAGATCAAAAATTAGAATATCTGCATTTCAATCCGGTGGTTGCTGGCTATGTAGAAAGTCCTGAACATTGGCTATATAGTAGTGGAAAAGATTATTACGGAAAGAAAGGATTGCTTGACGTGGAACTTATAATTTAATAGCAAATAATCGCACAAGCGAGACGCTTGCGCTAGTTTTGGACGCAGTGCCCCGAAGGGCATTGTATATAGGTTTTGTTAGCGGGTCGTGTTTTTTTCAATTTTAATTTTTAAATCAATCAATCTTTACTTCACGTTGAATACTAAATTTCTCTTTACCATTTTATCGAAAAGACTAAATGGGAAGCGTAATTGAAACGAATACAAGAAAGTTACTTCTGTCGAGTTTGTCTTTATTTCCTTAAATGTCCATGAACCCAAGAATGACTTAAACATAAATGGTCCTTCAGTCATTTTAATTGCTGTTGCTTTGGGTCTATTGAAAGTTATGTATTCCGTCACCATTCCAAGACCATTTTTTGCAACACAGTAAGCTTTTACTCCTTTATCTGCTTTTGTTGCTCCTTCGATTAGCTCAGCCTTCTTGAGAAAAGTATCCCAACTTAATCTTTGGTCATAATCTTGGGTCAAGTCAAAAGCCACTTCTGGAGTACAACTAATTTCTACGGTTTCTGTGAACTTTATGCTTTCCATCTATTCGTTGTTCTTTTTTATTGAAGTCAATAGATATTTTTGAAAAGCCTTTAAGATCACTCTTACTGGAATATTGAATAAGAAATAAATTCGTCTATCAAGACTGTAAGTTGTTGCAAGCTTCAGTTCGATTTCATCCCCTTTGTTTCTTAAAAAGTAGGAACCATTAGGGACTTTGAAAATACCGTCTGAGATATCAAAGAAGTAGCCAACTACAAAGCATTTTTCTGGGTTAAAATTGAACGAATATTCCTTTAGAGGTTCCCAAGTTGTTATTTCTTGTATGAATCTTTTACCTGTGTCAAAATAAGCAATCCTTTTGCCACCTTCACCTTCGGTAATAAGGTCTGCTTTCAATGGTCTCGGAATCCCAAGAAGTCTAAAAGCTAATGGGTCTGAAAATTGTTCAATCTGAACATTGGTGATATTATCCCAAATAACTTCTGGATACCCATTAATTGCAATAGTATAAGATATTGTCCTTTTGATATGTCGATTTGAAGATTTCAACTTATTAAGCTTACCCTAAAATACTTTAAGAATATAGTGAATAGTTATCGATCTCCAATTCAGTCAAACAAACAAAAAAGGCCTCCAATCGGAAGCCTTTTTTTAAAAAATAAATAAGATCTGAAGCTGAATTAGTTAGCAGCCAGTGTTCCTTGCAATTTTCTGCTGTTGGTTGCTTCAGGACTGTCAGGGTATTCTTCAATGATGGTAGAAGTTATGCTACTCACTTTTTCCATGTCACCAAGTTCCTTGTACACATGTGCAGCTTTCAAAAGATTGAATGGGGTAGTGGAATCATTTTTATCCCAGTTTGCAGCTTCTTCATATTTCTTAGCGGCTCTTTCGAGGCTGCCATTCAGCTTCAGAAGCGTTGCATGGAAAGAAACAGACCCAACACCCATAATTCCTTTTGGATGCTTGTATTCCTGAATGTAGCCTAAAGCTTCTTCGTAATTGTCTAGCTTGAAATAAGAAACGGAAGCATAATATGCTGCAAGGTTTCCGGCATTTGTTCCTGAATAATCGTTAGCAATGGCAATAAAGCCATAAGAAAGCGTGTACTCATCTCCGTTCAGCGCAGTTTGATAATCGCTTGCAGAATAGCTTTGCTCCGCTGCTGCTAAGTAGTTTTGTGCTTCCTGCTCCTGACCTTCAGCATAAAATCTATATCCAATCAATACTCCGATAACAACTATTACAGTTACCGTTAGTGACAGAATCATAGTTCTGTTTGCATTAAAGAAGGATACCGTTTGTACATATTTGTCTAACAACGGATCGTGTTCCAGCTCTTCTTTAGTAAATTTCTTCGTCATGTTTTTTTAATTAAATATGATTTTGATAGGGGGCAAAAATAAGGCTTTTAGCGGTCAACCGAAATTGAATTAATCAATTGTTCCATTTTTTATTTCGAGGATGGTATCAGAACGCTCTGCAATATTTTTTTCGTGGGTAATTAACAGCACAGAAACGCCGTCTCTGTCTCTTAATTCAAATAAAAGATCCAGAATGATCTGTGTATTGGCATCGTCTAAATTTCCGGTGGGTTCATCGGCGAGAATAAGCTCGGGGTTGTTCATCAAAGCTCTTGCCATTGAAACTCGTTGTTGCTCACCACCTGAAAGTTGAGTAGGGCGATGGAATCTTCGGTCTGCAATACTGAACCGTTTCATAAGATCCAGAGCTCTGTCTGAAGCTTCTTTCATCGGAACTCCGGATATCAGAGCAGGCATTGCGATGTTTTCAATGGCAGTAAATTCCGGCAACAAATGATGAAACTGGAAAACAAAGCCAATATTTTTATTTCTGAACTCTGCTAGCTTATCGGAATTCATCAGGCTGATGTCTTTATCACCCCAAAGCACCGAGCCTTTGTTGGGCTTATCAAGTCCACCTAAAATATGAAGTAAGGTACTTTTACCACTGCCACTTGAGCCAACAATAGAAGTGATGGTTCCTTTTTGAACTTCCAAATTCACATTTTCAAGTACCTCTAAAGGCGGGCCGCCGTTATCGTCATCGTAGCTTTTATAAATTCCTTCAGCTTTTAATAATAATTCTGACATCAGCTTTCCTTGCTAGAATAAAATTCCGGATAAGTAACCTGTTCGATATGAATACATTTGCCTGTTTCCGTATCCACTTTGGCAAATACTCCGCATAAATGATTATCACCTTCCGCTGCGCGATATTTTTGATGAACTCCGGTTGTGAATCTTTTTATAGCTACTTTTTTATCCATTCCGATAGATGAATTGAAAGAACCCGTCATGCCTGCATCAGTTTGATAACCTAATCCCTGTGGAAATATTCTGGCATCTCCTGTTGGAATATGAGTATGCGTTCCAACCATAACCGAAGCTCTGCCGTCAATATGCCAACCCATGGAAATCTTTTCTGCGGTGGCTTCCGCGTGCATATCCACAAAAATGATGTTTGTTTCTTCTTTCATTTTGGAAAGCGCCCAATCAGCAGCAGAAAAAGGATCGTCTATTGCTTTCATGAACGTGCGTCCCTGTAAATTTAATACACCGATCTTAAAAGAAGTGTCCGGGATTTCATATACTCCAAAACCGGAGCCGGCATTTCCTTTTGGATAATTGAGAGGGCGGAGGATGGTGTTATTTTCCCGCATGTACGGAAACACTTTCCATTTGTCGAAAGAATGATCGCCACCGGTAATTACATGTACGCCAAGATTATGAAGGCTTTTTATGATAGATTCGTTGATTCCATGACCTTCATGTGAATTTTCGCCGTTAGCGATCACAAAATCAGCCTCATATTTTTTTATAAGGCTTGGAAGTACCGTTTCTGTTAATTGTAATCCGGGAGAGCCAACGATGTCTCCGACAAACAAAATGCTGACAGTTTCAGCCAATGTATTTTCCTTTTTTATTCTTCTTTGATCTGAAGGAGAAGCTTTTCTAAAGTCTTATTAACTCTCTCCATAGTATGATGTTCGGTCTTTTCCAGTTCGGAAGAGTTGTTTCTGGCTTCAAAAAGTTCTTCTGCAATACTGAGCGCGGCAAGCGACATTACCGTAGATTCGGGTTGTTTTACAAGCTGTTCGCGATAGGTTTTGAATCGTTCATCCACATAATTGCAGATCCTGATCATATTTTCTTCTTCGCTGTCCTCAACTTTAAGCGGATATTGCTTTCCGAGAATGGTGACTTTTATTGATTTCATGATTCAGAACCCAAATGATTATCAATTTTTTGAACAAGTCCCTGAATGTGCTGACGCATTGCCAATCTTTCAGACTCATTTATAGCAGAGAAAATATCTGTTTGTTTGTCTCTTGCTTCAGTCAGTTTTGTTTGAAGCTTGGAATTGTCTCGCTTCAGTTCTTTAATTTCATTCTTTAATTCTGAAATCTCTTCATTGATTTCACCCAGAAGTTCACGAAATCGTTCAGTCTGTTTTGCAACCTTATTCATTGCTTATAACCTAAGATCTAAGTTTAGCAGAGAATTGCTTCTCCAGTGATTTAACCACGCGCTGAATAATAGGTTCTACTTCTTTGATATTCAAGGTTTTGTTGGGATCAATGAAATTTAGTCTGAAGGCGATACTTTTATTTCCTTCTCCAATTGATTCACCTTCAAAGACATCAAATATATCGATGTTTTTTAATGTGTTACCTGCATTAGATTTTATGGAGTTCATAAGATCACCTGCAGAAACTTCCTGTTTCACGATGACTGCAAAGTCGAATTCGAAGGCAGGAAATTTAGGAATTGGTGTGAACGATTTAGCTTTGTGCTTGCCAAGAGCTTCTGAAATTTTGTCCAGACTGAATTCAGCAATATAAGTTTTGTGCTCAATATCATACACATCCAACAAAGCCTGAGAAACAGTGGATACCTTTCCAAGTTCTATTTTTTTGAAGCTGTATGTAAGCGAGCTTTCATCTATTGCTTCGATCTTGATGCTTCCTGCCAATCCTAACTTGGTGAAGAAGGCATTTACTTCGGACTTAAGATCAAATATGGAAAATGGCATAGCTTTACCGGTCCAGTGCTCTGTAATTTTCAATCCGGAAAGACCGAACAGTAAATGAGTTTGCTCATTGATACCATCGTGATATGTTGCATCTTCGCTTTGTGAAAACACATTTCCAACTTCAAAGAATCGAATAGTTTCTGCTTTTCTGTTAAAGTTATAAGAAGCAGACTTCAGGAATCCATGCATTAAAGAAGGGCGCATCGTACTCATATCCTTGTTCAAAGGATTTAATGTCTCGATCATTTGCTCTTCAGAAACAAAATTGAGTGCTTCATTCTGGGAGATGAGAGAGTTGCTGTAAATTTCTTTAAATCCTAACTGAACACCAACATCTCTGGTCTTGGAAAGTAAAAGCTCCCAATCTGTTAATGGTTCAGTGGAAACAAAGATCCCTTGATTTTTTGATCCTATCTTGTTGTAATCAAATAATCTTCCAACTTCTTCGATCAAATCAACTTCACGTTCCAGATCAGGACGGAAAGTAGGGATCTCAAAAGTAATGGTTTCTTCATCCTTTGAAACTACATCAAGTTCCAGACCATTTACGATTTGGACGATTTCTCCAACAGACAGATTCGTACCTAACAGGCGGTTCACATAACTCTTTCTTAAAGTAAGTTGGTGCGTTTCCGTTTTTACAGGATGAATATCCGTGATTCCGACTTCAGCTTCACCGCCACATACTTCAATGATAAGGTCTGCAGTTCTTTGAGCAGCAATGGCTTGTAAATTCGGATCAATACCTCGCTCAAATCTATAAGAAGCATCCGTTTGGAGAGTTTGTTGCTTAGATGTCTTTCGGATACTGCCGGGATCGAAATAAGCACTTTCAATCAAAATGTTTGTGGTAGAATCACTTACTTCAGAGTGCAATCCTCCCATTACTCCGGCAATTGCCACCGGACCGTTTCCATCACAAATAAACAATGTTCCCGGCTCACACTTTCTCTTGATATGGTCAAGAGTTTCAAATTCAACTTCTCTATCAAATTCCTTGATGATGACCGTTCCGCCATTCAGATTATCAAAATCAAAAGCGTGGAGCGGTTGCCCAAGTTCGTACATCACATAATTAGTGATATCAACCACATTATTTACAGGACGAAGTCCGATTGCAGTTAATTTATCCTGCAACCATTTTGGTGAATCTTCAATGGTTACATTTTTTACAAGCTTACCTACATATCTGTGGCATTTATCACTTTCAACTTCAATGGAATAATCAATATGAGTTGAAGACTCAGGAACTTTAACAGAAGGTTTAATTAATTCCAGGTCAAGAGCAGCGGCAATATCACGGGCTACTCCTAGATGGCAAGTTGCATCCGGTCGGTTAGGAGTTATCGCTATTTCAATAATTGTATCGTGATAAAGATCAAAGATATCACTGATCGGAGTTCCTGTTTTCAGTGAAGAATCCAATACCATAATTCCATCGTGATCAGAGCCAAGTCCAAGCTCGTCTTCCGCGCAAATCATTCCGTGTGATTCTTCGCCACGAAGCTTTGCTTTACGAAGAGTTAAAAAACTACCATCATCCAGTTTTATCGGCAGGGTAGAGCCTACAGTTGCTACAGGTACTTTTTGTCCTGCGGCTACATTATCTGCTCCGCAAACAATCTGAACTTGTTCTTCTCCGAGATCAACAGTACATACTTTTAATCGGTCAGCATTAGGATGAGGTTTAGTTTCAAGAACTTCTCCAACAATTACTCCTTCAAGTGTACTTCCGAATTCTTCAATTTCTTCAACCTCTAAACCGATCAAAGTAAGTTTATCAGCGAGTTCTTCAGGATTCAGATCCAGGTCAATAAATTCTTGTAGCCAGTTATATGAAATTTTCATTTATAACGTATTGAGATCTTTTAATTAAACTGTTCTAAAAAGCGAATATCATTCTCGTAGAATGATCTGATATCGTCAATTCCATGCTTTAAAATAGCGATTCGTTCAACGCCCATTCCCCAGGCAAAACCGGTATATTTTTCAGGATCGACTCCTGCAGCTTTAAATACATTCGGGTCTACCATCCCTGAACCTAATATTTCGAGCCATTTTCCTTTTTCTTTTGATCCCCACCAGATATCCATTTCTAAACTTGGTTCTGTAAAAGGGAAGAAGCCCGGACGTAATCTGTATTTTACATCATTTCCGTACATTAATTTAGCAAAAGTGATAAGAGTATCTTTCAAGTCTGCAACACTTACGTTCTCATCAACATAAAGAGCTTCAACCTGATGGAACAGAAAATAAGACTTAGGGCTTACAGCTTCGTTTCGATACACTCTTCCGGGCATAATTGCACGAATCGGTGGTTTTTGATTTTCCATCAATCTGATCTGTACGGGAGAAGTATGAGTTCTCAGAACAAGATCATCTACTTCCGGATCATCGCTCTTTCTTACAAAAAAAGTATCCTGTTCATCTCTTGCAGGATGATTAGGAGGGAAGTTTAGCGCGGTGAAGTTATGGAAATCATCTTCGATCTCTGGTCCGTGAGAGATCGTAAACCCTAATCGGTAAAAGATGTTCTTCATCTCTTCCAGTGTTTGTGTAAGAGGATGCAAAGAACCAATAGGAGAGAGAGGAGCTGTTAAAGTAATATCATCGATAGCTGATCTTTCTGCAGTGGATGAAGAAGCAAATGAGGATTGTAACTCATCAAAACGATCCTGAGCCAAATTTTTGAGATCATTCATGGACTTTCCAAAGGCAGCTTTATCTTCTTTAGCAACCTGACCAATCATTTTAAACATAGATTGAATCTTACCATTCTTGGAAAGGAACTCGAGGCGGAAATTTTCAAGCTCATCAGAGTTTGAAACCGGGAAAGATTCTATTTCTTTTTTTAATGCTTCTACTTTATCGAGCATGTTTGTTGATTTAACTAAGTAATCTGTGGTTAAAATAAAAAAACCGGTAAACCTAATTGAACAGATTTACCGGCTTTAAATAGCAAGATAGCAATTAAGCTGTAGCTTCCTTCACAATGGCAGCAAACGTATCGGCGTCGTGAACCGCTAAATCTGCAAGTACCTTACGGTTGATCTGCATATCCTTTTCTTTCATCGCGTGGATGAGTTTAGAATAAGAGATTCCGTTGATTCTTGCAGCAGCATTGATTCGAACGATCCATAATCTACGGAATGTACGTTTACGGTTTTTGCGATCACGGTATTGGTACTGAAGACCTTTTTCAACCGCATTTTTCGCAATCGTATATACATTCTTTCGTTTGCCCCAGTAACCTTTCGCTTGAGATATAATCTTTCTGCGACGGCGACGGGAAGCCACTAAGTTTGATGAACGTGGCATTTTGTCTAGATTTAAGGATTAAAATTTATAAGGGATAAGCTCTTTTACTTTTGGAGCATCTGCATCTGTAACGATAGTAGATTCGCCGAGCTTTCTCTTGGTTTTACTGCTTTTCTTAGTAAGAATGTGGCGCTTAAAAGCTTTCTTACGTTTAATTTTACCGGAACCGGTAACCTTAAAACGCTTTTTAGCTCCACTGTTACTTTTCATTTTTGGCATTGTGTGTATACCTGCTTTGTGAAAATTATAAAGGCTTCAAAGATAGGTAGAAATAGCGGTCTTATCAACGTGTTTGAAAGCTTTATTTTGGAGCAATCATCATGATCATTCTACGCCCTTCCATGTTAGGCTTTGTTTCAACTTTTGCTACGTCTTCGAGGCTTTTTGCAAGCTGAAGAAGAAGAAGTTCACCTTTTTCAGTATAAAGCATGTCACGTCCACGGAACTGCACGGTAGCTTTAACTTTGTCGCCACCTTCTAAAAATTCTCTGGCATGACGAGTTTTGAACTCAAGGTCATGATCGTCAGTGTTAGGTCTGAAACGAAGTTCTTTAACATTTACCGTATGTTGCTTTTTCTTAGCTTCTTTTTCTTTCTTCTTTTTCTCATACATGTACTTGCCGTAGTCAATGATCTTGCAAACCGGAGGGTTTGCATCAGGTGCAATCTCAACCAGATCCAGGTTGTATTGTTCGGCAATCTGTAACGCTCGTTCAGATGTAGTAATTTCATGTCCGCCATCAGGTTTTATAACCCGGACTTGTGCGGCTCTTACGTCTTCATTGATTCTGGTTTTGTCAGCAGGTTCTGGTCTGCCAAATGATCTTCTTGCGATATTTATCCTCTTATGTTTTGTTAATCTTCTGGTAATGATTTTTTTTCAATCTCATTTTCAACAGTTGAAAGAAAATCAGAAAATTTGAAAGTTCCAATATCTCCTTTACGATGTCTACGAACAGAAACCGTGCCAGCTTCTTGTTCTTTGGCTCCAACGATCAGCATATACGGCACTTTGTCAGTTTCCGCGTCTCTGATCTTACCACCAATTTGTTCACTTCGGTCGTCAAGTGTTACCCGAACTCCAATCTTCTTAAATGCATTAACGCATTTTTTTGCATAATCATTCTGATCATCTGATATCGGAAGTATCCGAACTTGTTCCGGAGAAAGCCACAACGGGAAGTTTCCTGCAAAATGTTCGATCAAAATACTGGTGAACCTTTCCATGGAACCGAAAGGGGCCCGGTGAATAATTACCGGTCTGTGCTTTTCATTATCTGAGCCTACATAGGTGAGATCAAAACGTTCCGGCATCACATAATCCACCTGAACAGTTCCCAGCTGCCATTTTCTGCCAATAGCATCACGAATTATAAAATCTATCTTAGGCCCGTAAAAACTAGCTTCGCCCGGAGCAATGGTATAGTCCAGATTCATTTCGTCAGCTACTTCTTTGATCTCTTTTTGAGCGCGTTCCCATAATTCAATATCTCCGCCGTATTTTTTCTCATTATCATCACGGAAGGAGAGTCGGATATCAACAGGCATTCCAAATGTGTCAAAAACAAAATTTGTCAGGTCAATTGTATGTTTGATCTCCTGTTTCAACTGTTCCTGCATGCAATAAATATGAGCATCATCCTGAGTAAAACCACGAACTCTTGAAAGTCCGCTTAATTCTCCTGATTGTTCGTAACGATAAACGGTTCCGAATTCTGCCAATCGCAAAGGGAGATCACGATAACTCCTCATCTCATTAGAATAGATCCTATGGTGATGAGGGCAGTTCATAGGTTTCAGCATGTATTCTTCATCATCAACCTGAATCGGATCATATTGAGAGTCGGAATAATAGGGGTAGTGTCCTGAAGTTTTGTACAGCTCAATGTTTCCAATATGAGGAGTGATTACTTCTTGATAGCCACGTTCAAATTGTTCGTCTCTCAGGAAAGACTCTAATGTTCTTCTGAGTCTTGTTCCTTTAGGTAACCAAATGGGAAGGCCACTGCCCACCATTTTGTCGATCATGTAAATACCTAGTTCTTTACCAAGCTTTCTGTGATCTCTTTTTTTGGCTTCTTCCACCATTTCAAGGTGTTCTGTAAGCATTTTCTGTTTAGGGAAAGAGATACCGTAAATACGTGTAAGCTGTTTACTGTTGTTATCACCACGCCAGTATGCGCCTGCTAAACTTGTAAGCTTGATTGCTTTTACAACTCCTGTGTTTGGTACATGAGGTCCACGGCAAAGATCTGTAAAATTGCCTTGAGTATAGAATGTGATTGAACCATCTTCTAAACCTTCGATCAAATCAACTTTATACTCATTTCCATTATCTTTGTAAAAAGAAAGGGCATCTGCTTTTGAAATATCTGTTCGCTCAAAGCTGTTCTTCTTTCGGGCTACTTCAAGAAATTTTTGTTCGATCTTTCCTAGATCATCCTGAGAAATATTTTTCTCACCGAAATCGATATCATAGTAAAACCCGTTTTCGATAGGAGGACCAATGCCAAATTTTGCTTCAGGGTAAAGCTCCTGAACAGCTTCTGCTAAAATATGAGCAGATGAGTGCCAGAATGAATATTTACCATCTTCACTATCCCAGGTGTTGATTGCTATAGTAGCATTTTCCGTTATTGGGCGATCCAGATCAATGATCTCTCCATTTACTGTGATACTTAGTGCAACTCTTGCTAATCCTGATGAAATTGATTCCGCAACCTCAAGCCCTGTAGTTCCCTTTTTATATTCTCGTTCGGAGCCGTCGGGTAAGGTGATAGTAATATTTTGTTCTGACATTAATTAGTTAATTGAAAAAAGCTTTTTTTGATGCCCAAAGATAGGAATAATAATTTTTGGTACATACTTAATTTAAGATTAAAAAAGTTTTGTTGGATAAAGTAAAGTATAAAACGCATATTCTCGCTGCAAAATAGAAGGACATCTAGAGACAAGTATGACATTTTTCGATTCGCAACTCATGTTTGTGTGCGATCAACTTAATTTGAAGATATTGGATGCTAATGAGGCTGTTATATCCAAGCTTCAATACCCTAAAAAGGAACTAATAGGCAAATCGCTGTCTACTCTAGGAAAGAATATTGATCTGAGTCAGGAAGATTTTGTTGATTTGGGATTACCCTTCATTGAAACCTGGAAGATCTTTTCGAAAACAAAGTATGAATTTTTTGTTCAGTTTTCATCACATCTTATAAATTATAAGGGCATTCCTTCCAAAGTTGTAGTTGCTCATGATGTTACAAACGTATTTAAGAAACATGCTTCCTCAAAAAAAGCAATTTCACTCCCTATTGGATTTCAGGACTTTCCGTTAGCAGAGATAGAGTGGGATTTGAATCATAAAATATTGAGATGGTCGAAAAGAGCGGAGTTACTTTTCGGGTATTCTCATTCCGATGTAAACAAAAATCCTTTTTTGCTCGAAAATCTGATAGAAGAATCTGATTTCAATAAGATCACACAAGCTAATAAAGATGCACTAGAAGACCTTAGTCCAACAAAGATACTTACTCTTAAAACCGAAACTAAAAGCGGTGAATACATAGAATGTGAATGGTATAACTCCTATTTATTTGATAACAAAGGAAACATCACTTCTATCTATTCTGTGATCAAAGATATAACAGAAGAAACACTCGCAAGGGAAAAGTCAAGACAGTTGATGACCAGTTTTATGGATCTGTATAATTCAATTACAGATGCGATCTATTTATTAAATCCATTGGGAGTAATTATAGATGTTAATGCCGGTTTAACAAAAACCTTCGGATATGAAAAAGAAGAGGTAATTGGACAACAAATAAAATTTCTGTCGGCATCAGGTAAATATAACGATGAATTGATAACCGATTATTTAAAAAGAGCCAAAGAAGGGGAATCAATAAGTTATGAAGGATGGGGAGAAAAGAAGAATGGCGAAGTTTTCCCTACAGAAGTATTGATGAATTCCGGTTCTTATTTAGATGAAGATGTTATAATTGTAGTGGAAAGGGACGTTTCT
Organism: Balneola sp.; assembly: GCA_965222085.1. Classification (GTDB taxonomy): domain Bacteria; phylum Bacteroidota; class Rhodothermia; order Balneolales; family Balneolaceae; genus Balneola. Next base: position 3,312,987 of record OZ244952.1, on the reverse strand, counting down.
GAAAGATTACTTTCTCATCAGGAATTAAAGCATAGAGAGAGCATGTTCAGCAATCTTTTCCATTCAAGTCCGATAGGAATAGCTCAATTAGACCGTCATCAGGAAATTGAAAGTGTAAATCAAAGCTTCGAGGAAATTTTCGGGTACACACAAAAGGAAGTAAAGGGCCTGGAGCTTGATAAGCTAATTGTACCTGAAGATGAATATCAGGATGCTCTTGAACTTTCCACAAGTGAAATTGCCAAAGTGTATAGCGGGAAAAGGAGAACAAAATCAGGTAATATCATTGACGTTATTGTTTGTGCCGTTCCCGTAATTGTAGATGGAAAGATTATTTCTATGTATGGTATCTACGTTGATATAACAGATAGAAAGAGGGCAGAAGAAAAGCTAAAATCAAATTTAAGAGAAAAAGAAGTATTACTCGCTGAGATCCACCACAGAGTTAAGAATAATCTTGCTGTAATTACAGGGTTGTTAGAGTTACAGGCTTTAAATTCAGAAAACGAAGACGCACATAAAGTGCTCAAAGACAGCCAAATGAGAGTTAACTCTATTGCTTTGGTTCATGAACTGTTGTATCAAAGCGACGATTTTTCGCAGGTAGACATTCCCAGTTACCTTAAAGATCTAACAAGAGTGATCTCAAATTCATTAGAAAGAACAGCAAAACCTGTAAACATTGAATTTGATCTGGATCAGATTGAGCTGGAAATTACACAAGCAATTCCTTGCGGTTTAATTTTAAATGAAATACTAACAAATAGCTATAAGCATGCTTTCGCAGGACGGGAAGCAGGTGAAATTTCTATTTCTTTTAAGAATTGTGACAACCAAATAGTTTATAAGGTAAGAGATAATGGCGTTGGTTTACCAGAAGAGAATGAGGAAGACAAACAATCGCTTGGTATGACATTAGTTAAAACGTTAGGAAGGCAATTGAATGCTGAAACGAATATCTATTCTGATAACGGGGCAAATTTCGAATTCAGATTCAGTAAAAAATAGTTGCAATAAAACTGTTTTACTTTAATCTGATTTTGGTTTTCTTTCGTTGATAAATTTTAACCCAATGACTATAAAGTGAATACAGAGACAGCAAAGCAAAAAAAATCCTTTTTTAATCGCTTTTTGGACGGTATAGAATACGCAGGAAATAAACTACCGGATCCGGCTATTTTATTTCTATTACTTTTGGCATTGGTTTGGGTGCTGTCGCTGATTCTTTCTCCGTTTGATTTTGCAGAAATTGATCCGAGAACAGGCCAAAATATTGAGATCATTAACTTATTAACAGGTTCTCAGTTCGCTGCTTTTCTGGCTAGTATGGTTAACACCTTTGTAACATTTGCTCCATTGGGAATTGTACTGGTTGCAATGTTAGGAGTTGGGGTTGCTGAACACTCAGGATATATAAATACAGCTATTAAGTACGTACTTAGTTTTACGCCAAAGATGCTGTTAACTCCTGTTCTGATCTTAGTTGCCATTGTAAGTCATACAGCCACAGACGCAGGGTATGTACTTGTTATTCCACTCGGTGGAGTGATTTTTTATGCTGCCGGCAGGCACCCTGTGGCTGGTATTGCGGCCGCTTTTGCCGGTGTTTCCGGTGGATTCAGTGCCAATTTTATTCCTTCAGGTATTGATCCATTGCTCCAAAGCTTTACCCAATCTGCTGCTCAAATTATTGATCCGGATATGTTAGTGAACCCATTGAACAATTGGTTTTTTACCAGCGCATCAAGTGTACTTATTGTTCTAATTGGGTGGTATATCACTGATAAAATTGTAGAACCCAGATTGAAAAACGTAGAACTTGATGATGATATTGATTTGGAAGGTGCTGATGATCTTGGAAATATTTCAGAAAAAGAAAAGAAAGCATTTTGGATTGCTACAGGAGTAATGATCACAGGTTTAATCGGATTATTCTTATGGGTCTATCCAGAAAATTCTGCAATGAGAGCTCCTGATGGAGAAATTACAGCATTTTCTGCTCCACTAATGAGGTCCATTGTTCCGTTAATTTTTCTTCTTTTTTGGGTTCCGGGAATTATCTACGGCTATCTTTCAGGTGGGTATTCTAAGACAAAAGATATTATCGACGGAATGAGTAAGTCGATGGGAGATATGGCTTACTATATTGTAATGGCTTTTTTCTGTGCACTTTTTATTGACGCTTTTGCCAAGTCTAATATTGGTGTTTTAATTGCATTAAAAGGAGCTGCATATTTACAGGCACTTGACTTACCGGGGCAGGTTACTATTGTGGGGATTATTTTTCTTACTGCTTTTGTAAACCTTATGGTCGGTTCTGCTTCTGCAAAGTGGGCGTTGATCAGTCCAATCTTTGTTCCAATGCTAATGGGACTTGGTATTTCCCCTGATCTTACTCAAGCTGCTTATAGAGTAGGAGATTCAGTATCAAACATTATTACCCCTCTAATGCCATACTTTCCATTGGTCGTGGTGTTTTGCCAACGCTATGTGAAGAAAACGGGAATCGGGACTTTGGTTTCGGTAATGCTACCGTATTCCGTTGTATTTCTTATCTCATGGACCATTTTCTTGCTGATATATTGGTATCTGGGGATTCCACTGGGACTTCAAGCTGCTTATGAGTATGTGATGTAGGTTCTTTATTAGTGAAAAGTGAAAAGTGAAAATCCTGAGCCCCGCCAAATTACTGAAAACGGGGAGTGGATTATTACTTACTGAAGCGTGTGGCCGGAATAGATATCCTAAATTTCAAGACTGAAAAGCAGAAAGAAAAGTGTGCGTCCTACTAGATTCGAACTAGTGACCTCTGCAATGTCAATGCAACGCTCTAACCAACTGAGCTAAGGACGCTTTTGAAAGACAACAAATATAATGAGATTTATGCTTTAGGTAAAAGTTAGTTTTCGTATCTTTACAGCTCATTAAAATTGTTATTTGGCATGATCAACCGCAGACACGTTCGGGAAACTGTACTTCAAGCATTTTACGCACTCAAGCAGAGTGGCGATTCAGTTCAATATATAACTGATTCGGTTATAAAAGATGCACTGGGAACTGAAAAAGAAGCTAGACGCTTTGCAGAAAAGCTCTTTTTCAGAACTTTAGAAAATGAACCTGAATTAGATGAGGTTATCATTAAGCATATCAAAAACTGGGAAATTCAACGTCTGGCATTGGTAGATCGACTGATCCTTAAAATGGCTTTGTGTGAATTTCTTTATTTCGATGAAATCCCTACTAAAGTAACTATTAATGAAGCTATCGAGATCGCAAAAAAATTCTCGACAGGGAAATCCGGGCGTTTTGTGAATGGAATTTTAGATGCTTCGCTGGAAGATCTGTCTGAATCAGACAGAATTAATAAGAAGGGCAGGGGCTTAATCGATCATACAGTCAAATAACCTTTTGATCAAGATCTAACTTACACAAGTAAATACTATGAGTTTAAAATGTGGCATAGTTGGTTTGCCAAATGTCGGAAAATCAACGCTTTTTAATGCACTAAGTAACGCGGGTGCTGAGTCCGCTAATTTTCCGTTTTGTACAATCGATCCAAACGTAGGATTAGTGCCTGTACCTGATGACAGGCTAACTAAATTGTCAAAACTTGCTAGTTCTGCAAATGTAATACCTACCACTATTGAGTTTGTTGATATAGCGGGTCTGGTAAAAGGGGCTTCCGAAGGAAAAGGAAAGGGCAATGCCTTTTTATCTCATATTCGGGAAGTAGACCTCATAATACATGTAGTACGTTGTTTTGATGACGATGACATCATTCATGTAGAAGGCGGGATTGATCCGGAAAGAGACATTACTATTATCGAAGATGAATTGATTCTTAAAGATCTTGAAAGTATTGAAAAGAGAGTTGAGAATCTTAAGAAGCAGTCTAAAAGTGGAGATAAAGCAATGAAAGCTCAGCTTGAAGTTGCAGAACGTCTCAGGGAACACTTAGAAAATGGTAAATCAGCACGCTTGTTCGAAGTAACTCCAGAAGAAAAAGTGGCATACAATGATTTGATGCTCCTTTCAAGTAAACATGTGTTATACGCATGCAACGTTTCAGAAACCGATCTTGATACAGGAAACGAATATGTGGATACTGTAAAATCTATCGCTGCAAAACACGATGATGAGATCGTTATGTTCTGTGCAAAAATTGAAGCAGAGATCGCAGAATTAGATCCAGAAGAAAAAGAAATGTTTCTTGAGGAACTTGGATTAAAGAGTGCCGGTTTAGACCGTTTAATCAATTCGGCATATAAAGAACTTGGATTAATTACTTATTTCACTGTAGGACCTAAGGAAGCCAGAGCCTGGACGATCAAGAAAGGAACAAAAGCTCCCCAGGCCGCCGGGGTTATTCACACAGATTTTGAAAGGGGTTTTATCAGGGCAGAGACCATTTCTTATGATGATTATGAAAAGTATGAAACGGAAAAAGCAGCTAAAGAAGCCGGAAGAATGAGACAGGAAGGGAAGGAATATGTAGTAAGTGACGGAGATGTAATGTTATTTAGATTTAATGTTTAGAAACCAGATAAATATTATTTTCAGTTTGAATTAATATCAATAAATGGCAAAAAAGCTCAGTTATTTTCTTTTAATATTTTTGATCGTTAGTTGCGAGCCAACCAAAGACGATACAACCATAATAGATCTTGGAAAGGTTTTTGTATCCAGTAATACACAATCCAGGATCGGTATATTTAATTTTTCTGATCTCGATAATAAAGTTCTTATTCAGTATGAAACTACTACTGATGATGCAGAAGGAATATATTATGATAATACCAGAGATATTGTATACCAGGCAGATAGAGAAAATAACAGGATTAATGCTTATAACAGATTGTCTACAAATGAAGCGAGCTCAGGTATACTGCCTAGTGCAATAGGTACTTCAGATTTTAGTAATGCAAGAGGACTCACATCAGACAAAAATATTGCTATTGTTGCACAAGATGCCTCCGAGGAAAACGGGCAACAGAATGCTCTAGTTATGTATGACATAAGTGCTAATGAGATTAAACTTAGAAATCAATTTACTGTTGATTTTGCATTATGGGATATCCAATTAGTAGGTAATACATTATATGCTGTTCAGGATGGTACAGACAGTTTAGCTGTGTTTAATAATTTTTTGGCTAATTCGGATGGGCAAGTAATTCCCGATTTTAAGATAAGGATTGAGGGAATTGTGAGAACTCATGGTTTATACTATTCCCTCACGGAAGATCTGATGATAATGACGGATATTGGAGATCCTGCTTCCGGAATAAGGGATGGCGAAATTGTATTAATAGAAGACTTTAATTTGAAACTCTCAGCAGCACTTCAAGAACCGGAAAAGACTATTTCCAGTACTGACATGATCTTTATTAATGGAGCAAACACAACTCTTCAAAATCCTGTTGATGTAGTATATCATTCCACAGCGAATAGAATCATAGTTGCTGAAAGAACCACAAATGGCGGTATGCTTCTCGCATTTGAATATCCGGATCAAATCGATTCTTCTAATATGTTCAATTTAACCCCTTCTTATTCAGTTAGTTATAAAGGAATTTCAAATTTGTACATAAATCAATAAGATAAAAAATCTAAAGTTTCTTTTAATACGTATATTAAAAAAGACTAATAAACACAAATCAGGACACTATGAAAACTAATAAATTGAAAACTTTAATCATTTTGGTCCTTGGGATCTCTTTTATTTCATGTGGAAGTGGTGATGATGACGGAGATTTAACTACAGAGTTCGGAGCTGTATTTGTATCAAGTAACACAACTCCGGTAGTTGGTATATATGATTTCTCATCATCAACAGTAAGTTCAATCCAGTTTGGGTTAAGTTCTACAGATTCTGATGGGATTATATATAGTTCTGTGTCTGATGAACTGTATATAGCTTCAAGAACCAATAACAGAGTTGAAGTATATAGTAATTTAAAAGAAACAGAAGTTTCATTAAATCTTAATCTGGCATTTAGCAGTAGCCAGGATTTTGCTAACGCTAGAAAATTGGCTTCTTCAGGAAGCAAAGTTGTAGTGTCGCAAGATGCATCTGATGCAAATAATCAAACAAACGCCTTTTATGTATATGAAGTAGGAGACAATGCAGCTACTTTATCAAATACATATACTACTGATATTCATCTTTGGGATATTCAATTTTCAGGAAATAGTTTGTATGCCATACAGGATAACTCAGATACTCTTGCTGTGTATAATAATTTTCTAAGTAATTCAGATGGTTTAGTATCACCAAATACCAAAGTACAAATTGAAGGAATTGTTCGTACACATGCATTGTATTATTCTGCTTCTACAGACATAATGTTTTTAAGTGATATCGGTGCTGCAACTAGCGACAGTGATGGAGCAATACATGTGATAAATAATTTTAGTACTAAGTTTAACGCAGCAGGTAATAACGGAACTATTTCAGTATCTGATCAAATCGTTATTGAAGGAAGTAATACCGAATTAGGTAATCCTGTTGGATTGGCTTATGATACTGATACTCAAAAGATATATGTTGCAGAAAGAGCTGTTGATGGTGGAAAGCTCCTTGAATTTGATCTTCCTTCAACAAATGGTAACCCTTCTCCAACGTTCTCTCAAAACTTTGCAGGAGCAGCCGCTGTTTATTTAGCTAACTAACAGATAAGGCAATAAAATAAAATTGTATTGTAATAAAGGGATGCTAAAAGCGTCCCTTTTTTTGTTTAGAAGAAAGAGGACAGTTGAATTCTTAAGGCATATTCGGAAAGATCAAAATCTCTCTGATCTGAAAAAGAGGCTTTCAGTAATATATTTGGAGCTAATTTATAGCCAAAAACAGCCGTCAATCTGGAGATGTCTTCATCCCATTTCCTAAAAATAAACTCTGGTTCATTATTAGGTTGGTTTGCATCATAATCGGGATTATCAAATGCAACATCATCCAAAAAGGAAAGATGTTCTGCTCTTAAAGCAATGTAGCTTCCGGTGACACCCGGAAGTTCGTATTTGAAATCAATATTCCCTGAGATATTACTGAGATCATAGTCACATAATTCGCCGCCACAACGTTCATCAAACTGATTAGAAATAAATCCGGTAGTTCTCCATTTTGAATAAATGACCTCTCCGATTATTTCGAAGTAAGTAAAAGCTATCTTTGTGTCGGTACCAAGCAGCAACTGATAATATTTTTGAAAGCTTTCGTCGGTTCTTACAGAATTATTGAGAGGATCAGCTTGCATAAAATTTCCAAAGCTGAGTGAAAACCCTTGCTCCCAAAAGATAGAGGTTCTGTAAAACAGTCTTGATGTTAAAGCCAGATTCGGTAGGGTAGATCTGTCACGAATCGTCATTGGAGTGCCGTTCGTAATTGCTGCATCCAGAAACATTTTATCTTTTTTGATCTCCCATGATGCGCCAATACCATTTGTATATCCTGCGAAATAGAGAGTAGGAAGCCCCACATCACCTTCTTCATATTCAGCATTCGTGTTATTACCGGCTTCTGGCCAAAATCCCCTGATATCAGAAATATTAGTAAAGTAACTGTACCCCAAAGGATGTTGAACAAAAACTCTGTCAGTAGACAACTGTCTTTTTGTATAAAATCCGAATGGAGATATAAATCTACCGACTCTGATCACATAAGGATTATCCGGGTTATCCCAGGTCAGACTTGCCAGTGAAATTCGAGGTGGATTAAGTTTTCCGCTTCCCCAGGTATCTAATTGGATTCTGCTTTCAAAGAAAATTTGATCTGTAATGGGAGCAAAAAGAAAAGCATTTAGTTGTGATACTGAGAAATTATAGTTTTGAAACTTTTTGGAAATGCCATTGCTAATAAACCTTGAATCTTCTCCTCCACCTGATAATTCGAAATCTAATGCACCATTCAACTGGACCTGTGCAAAATTAGGTACAGATAAAATGAAGGATAAAAAAAATGTGCCAATAAAGATTTTTATTGAATTCATATCAGAAAAGTTTGGTCTAAAATTTTTAGCTATAAACTAATGTGGATGTTGTTGTAAATGATAAAGAACCTCTGAAACCTCAATGGAATCTTTAAATCCTTTTAGTTCCTGAGTTCCGATGCCTCTAAAACTAAGCCCCTCTATTTCATGGCTGTATTGGCTTATTAATTCTTTTGGAATTAAAATTTGACCATCTTGAGCAGCGGAACACAAACGGGCACATAGATTTACTTCAGAGCCAATTACAGTATAATCCATACGCTCCTTGGCTCCCATATTCCCCAGAATTACCTTACCATAATTTATACCTATTCCTATCCCATCAAAAAATTCGTTGAGTTCATTATTAGACTTAAAATCTTTTTGAATTTCAATTGCTGCATTAATTGCAGCTTTTAATGAATCCACACCTGCAAATAATGCAATTAAAGAGTCACCGACATATTTATCTATTGATCCTTTGTGCAAAAGTACTGTATCAGCTTGTTTTCCCAGAGTTTTATTCAACTTTTCAAGAAATTCCTCAGGAGTTGAAGTTGAAATTTTAGAAGTAGATCCTCTTATGTCAGTAAAAAGGATTGCAAGTTCCTGGAAGGAAGCTTTTTCGTCCAGATCTACTGTTTGTTTTTCCTGTATCATTTTTAAAGTATGATCACCTACATATTTAGTGAGTGCGAAACGCTCACGTAATCCCTGTATCATTTCATTAAACGTTTTTGTAAGAATACCTACTTCATCTTGAGATTTTGACTGTACTTCAACATCAAGATCGCCCTCTCTTACTTTAAGCATGGCCTTAGTAAGCCTCTGTATTGGACCGGAAAAAGCTCCGGCAATGATGAATGCAATAGGAATGATAACAAGAAAGCTAGAAGCTGCTATAAGTAATATATTTTGTTTAATAGTACCTAAAATTTCAAATTGTACATCAACCGGAACATAAGCGAGATAATAAGCTCTTTCTTCAGTTCCTAAAGGACTTATGAATGCGAGCACTTCATTATCATTCAAGTTCGCTCTAAAAGGGGTGCTTATTTCTAAATTTGAAGTAAGAGAATCAACCAATTCCTTTTTTGAATTAACAAATTGGCTGTAGATAGTCATGTTCTCGTTCACATTGGAATATGCAATCGGATTTTCATCCAAAAACATGATCACATCAAGTGGTGTATTTTGCTTGAGCAAACGCGCTTCAGAATCCTGAAATTTAGTACCCAAAGTTGTTGTTCCAATTATTGTGTTGCCGGCGTAAATTGGAATAGTTACGATCTGAAACAGCTCGCCATCCACTGCCCAAAGTCTTGGCCATTCAATATTAATAGGGGGTTCAATTCCACTTAGTGCATTTTGAACACTTCTACGTGATGAGATATTTGACCCGGCCCGTTCTTGATTATTCAGCCATGCGAGAACTTCACCATCACTATTTGTTACTACAAAAAGATCTGTTTTAATGAACAGAGCAAATTCATTAACTGTAAAATTTACTGAAGCAGGATCATTCAGTTCAACATTAGCTTTATATGTCGAATTCTCACTTATAAGATAAGATGATTCAACTAAACGGTCGTATTGAAGGGTTTGCTGTTGCTTAAAAAATCCCTGGAGCTGGCTAAAATCCAGGACTATATCTTCATTCAGTGTTTTAGAGAATGTGTTGTTAACAGCAGTTAAAACCGTGACAAGAACGATCAGTGTTAAACCGATCAGAAGAATGATTAATTTGGTGCTTATTCTTAAACTCAAAATCAATTAGCTAAGTTGAAATTTGTTTCAGTGGAATTATCAGACTGTATTGAGATTGTTTTAGAAACAATCTCAAAAGAAGGATTATATACTCTGATTTCATAATCTCCTTCAGGTAGGTCAGATAGTTCGTATGTGCCATCTTCATTTAGCCTTGTAAAATATGGAGTGTCTAAACTCAATATTGTCGCCTTCATTTGTGAATGAATGTCACAAAAAAGAGTAATAGGTCCTATTCCGGTTACTTTCCATTTAGGTGCTTCGATCTGCTTGGAATAAACATAACCTGTTGGTCTGCGACCGATATCGAATTTTGAACCGGGTGTGAGCGAAAATACATTATGGAAAAAGGGGTCGTTATTAACAAATTGTACAATAGTTCCAACTGTTACAGGTGTCACATTAGGAAAGAAAGTTGCATCTTTTTGTCCAATTATCACCGGTTCGCCACTCATGTCGTCTGGAACTGAATATGACAATGGGTGAGCACTTACAATTGTATTTTTATACTTAGAATCTTCTTCAGTACCAGATTCAGATGATGAAGTTGATGCTGAGGTACCTCTACTCCGGTAGCTGGATCCGCGAAATTGTCTTCTACCTGTAGATTGTTCCGGAATTGTAACAGTACCGGTTACTTTACCACTGATATTATCAATTACATGAGTGAAAGAAATATTAGTATTAGGTTCATCTGTTTTAAAAGATGAAAAACCTGCAATACATAGTACCACCGAAAAAGCTAGTATATATTTTCCCATTTTTTATATCTGGATACGTAAACTATTAAGTTCAGGATTGGTAAGTAATATAGTAAATCAGGTCAGTTTTTCTAAAGCTTCTGTAACCTGATTTGAGCAGTATCGGCTGGAACCAAATATGGATCAACAGTATCATATACAACCCAGGCATCTCTGAATAAGCGTTTGACAAGTTTCGAGAATTCTAAGGCTTTATCCCTGTCATGAAAATCTCCTACATGTACTCTGTAGTAAGGCGTTTTGAAAAAAGTATAGGTTTCGGCCTGATAACCAACAATAGTAGTGTCTGACCAAGCTCTGAATTTGGAAGCAACTGTATCAGCTTCAAATACATCCTGGCCTGAATACACCTGTATTCGATAGCCTTTAGTAAGGTCTACTTCAACTTCTTTTTCTTTTTTTATTCGGGCAAACTCTTCAGGTATATTATTACTATTTGAATAATAGGTATCTGATAGACGGCTTATAAGTACAGAGGCTTTTTCAGAATTGTCAAATGAGTTGGTAACCTGTTCCGTATTTTCGCCACTTTTATCTTCTTCCTCAAAAATTGTTTGCTGGGAAGATGAACAAGCTACAAAAAGGGCAAAGGTTGATAAAAGTATTAATGATATTTTTGAAAAAGAAGTCATTAAAATCCAACGGGATGCCATGTTGTTTTAGTCTCCTGAAAATCAACGACAAAGTACGGGCTGGCAGAATCTGCTTCGTACCAGTCAGTGATATTTTTCTTAACTACTCTTTTGATGTTATTGGAAGATAATTCATCAATTTTAACCTTGGTTTCTTTATCCAGCTTATCCGTATAAAGGATAGAATTAACATCCATATGTGAACTAAAATGTTCAACTAATTCAGATCTTATACCGGTAAGAATATTCACAACACCACCCGGAACATCAGAAGAATTTAAAACCTCGGCAAAACTTATGGACGGAAGGGGGTATTGCTCAGAAGCGTGAACGATACAAGTATTTCCTCCGGCTATTATTGGAGCGATTACTGACACTAAACCTAATAGAGGACTGTTTTCCGGAGCTAATACAGAGACAACTCCGGTAGGTTCCAGAATACTAAAATTAAAATGTGCACTTGCTACCGGGTTTACAGATCCAAAAACCTGCTGGTATTTATCAGTCCATCCTGCATAATAAATAAGACGATCAATAGAAGCATTGATATCTGCATTTGCTTCTTCTTTTGTAAAACCGATTTGTCCCAGTTCTTTCACAAACTGATCTCTCCGGTTCTCCATCATCTCACCGATTCTGTAAAGAATCTGCCCTTTATTGTATGATGTTCTTGAACTCCATCCCTTAAAAGCAGCACGAGCAGCTAAAACGGCATCTCTGAAATCTTTTCTGGTGCAACGGCATGCATTAGCTAAAAAATCACCTTCGCTATCGAATACTTTATAATAATGTCCTGACTCACTGCGGGGAAAAGATCCGCCTACATATGTCTTGTACGTTTTTTGAACTTCTATTCTATCACTCATAATAATTCCTTATTTCAAATTCAGGTAAGCAGATAATCCATGTAATCCGCCTTCGCGACCAACACCACTTTCTTTGTAACCACCAAAAGGAGAGGTAGGGTCGAATTTGTTGTATGTATTTGCCCATACAACTCCGGATCTTAATGCACTTCCCACTTTAAATATTTTTGAACCCTTGTCAGTCCATACTCCACCGGCTAAACCAAAAGGTGTATTGTTGGCTTTTTCAATTGCTTCATCAGCAGTACGGAATGATTGAACAGTAAGAACGGGACCGAATATTTCTTCCTGAACCACTCGGTTTGACTGAGAAACATTGGTAAATAAAGTAGGACGGATAAAATATCCATTTTCAGGAACAGAACACTTACTTTGATAAACTTCAGCGCCTTCATCCACACCTAATTCCAGATAACTGTTTACACGGTCATATTGTTCTTTGGAGTTGATAGCGCCAATATCAGTGTTTTTATCCAGAGGATCACCAACTATCAAAGTTTCCAGTCTGTCTTTCAATTTCATGATCACTTTATCAGCTATGTTTTCCTGAACTAATAATCGTGATCCTGCACAACAAACATGTCCCTGATTGAAATAGATCGCATTAATAATTCCTTCCACTGCTTGATCGATCGGTGCGTCTTCAAACAAAATCAAAGCACCTTTACCACCAAGTTCCAACGTGTATTTCTTGTCGGTTCCGGCAAGTGATTTTTGAATGATTTTTCCAACATTAGTGGAGCCTGTAAACGCTATTTTGTCAATATCTTTGTGGTTTACGATCTCAGCACCGGTTTGACCTGCTCCGGTTACGATATTTACCACTCCGTCAGGTAAGCCAGCATCTTTAACAAGTTCAGCAAACATCATAGCAGTTAGTGAAGTGGTTTCAGCAGGTTTAAGAACCACAGTATTTCCACATGCAAGGGCAGGGGCAATTTTCCACGCTAACATCAGTAAAGGGAAATTCCATGGAATGATCTGTCCACAAACTCCCAGAGGCTCAGGTTTTTTTCCGGGGAAAGCATATTCAAGTTTATCAGCCCATCCCGCATAGTAGAAGAAATATGCAGCGGCTAATGGGATATCCACATCTCTGGATTCACGAATTGGTTTTCCTCCATCAATTGATTCAGCTATAGCAAATTCTCTTGCTCTTTCCTGTAGCATTCTTGCAATTCTGTAGATGTATTTTCCACGAGAACTCGGATTTAAATCAGACCATTCACCCTTGAAAGCCTTCCGGGCAGCTTTAACAGCTTTGTCCACATCTTTTTGAGTTGCTTCCGCAAATTGGGTTATTTCCTCTTTGCTGGAAGGATTAACACTTTTGAAGTATCGATCTTTAGATGGTTTTACAAACTTTCCGCCAATGAAAAGATCATATTTCTCTTTGATCTCCAGATTGGCAGAACTTTCAGGTGCTGCAGAATACTCCCATAACGAAGCAAAGTCTAACTTTGAGTTTGGAGAGGTTGGTTTGTAAGTGGTCTCTTTCGTTTTTGTTTCAGACATAATAATTGACCTTAGGTATTCGAAAATTGTTGAATATACCTGGTTGGATTTGAAATAATATAGTTTTCAATATTTATCAGTTCTTTTTGATTTCGTACAATCCTATCATGAAAACTTTTATGCCAGGCAAAGTTTGGATTTACTTGAGAACGTATTTTACTGGTGCATGTAGCTTTAAAACTTCTAACTAAAGCAGACAAATTTCTGGATTGAGGTCCAAATGTATTTTTATAAGCAATAGATTTCATGTTCTGTAAAAGCGCATGGCCATGCGCTTTTACAGAAGTGAGATTTCTACCTTGTTCTTCTTTTGATTTAAAAGCAATCAATGCATGAAAATGGTCAGGCATTACTATCCATTTACCAAGAACAGCTTCCTTTCTAATTTCTTCAGTTTTTTTCCATTCATTCTCTACGATCTTACCGGCATCAGAAAGATTCATTCTTTTATTCACAACCTCACCAAAATGACAAATTCTGTGTTTTGTAAGGATAGTGATAAAATAAACTCCTTCAGCAGAGTAATCATATCCTTTAAGCCTCAATGAATTTTTAGATCGATATGTGTTTTTACCTTTAATCAATTAATCAATGGAAAAGTAATCGGGACCTTGGTAGTGACCCGTTTGTTGTTTTACAATTTGCATCAGCAGATCATTTGCAAGAGAACTCGCGCCAAATCTGAAATACTCGTTGTTTAACCAGGCAGCTCCTAAAGTTTCTTTTACTAACACTAAATACTGTATAGCTTGTTTCGCCGTTCTGATGCCACCGGCAGGTTTCATTCCCACCATTTTATCAGTTTTATAATAAAAATCTCTGATCGCTTCTAACATTACTAATGTAACAGGTTGAGTTGCAGCAGGAGAAATCTTTCCGGTGGAAGTTTTGATAAAATCAGCACCGGCCTCCATAGCTATATCACTAGCTAATCTTACATTTTCATACGTGTGAAGTTCCCCGGTTTCGAGAATTACTTTTAAATGAGCGTCGCCACAAGCTTCTTTTATTGCCGCAATTTCGTCAAATACAAAATTGTACTCACCTTCCAGAAAAGCTCCTCGGGTTATAACCATGTCAACTTCATCGGCACCTTCTTCAACGGCATACTTTGTGTCCTCGATACGGATGGGAAGAGGAGCCATTCCGCTTGGGAATGCGCTAGCCACACTCGCTACATTGATCTTAGTACCACGCAAGCTTTCTTTGGCAATTCGAACCATGTTGGGATACACACAAACTGCAGCAACACTTGGGATATCAGGTAAACTTGGATGTGGGCTTTTAGCTTTTTGGCACATTTGGCGGACTTTACCTTCGGAGTCTTTGCCTTCTAAAGTCGTTAAATCGACCATGCTAAGTGCGAGCTTTAGAGCCTGCACTTTCGATTCCTTTTTAATGCTTCGTTTGTTAAGTCTTCCAACACGTTCTTCTACAGCAACACGGTCTATTGGAACTACTTCAAATTTTTCTTTCAAAATCATATAATTTATTTAGCGGAATATAAGATTTTATAACCGGAATTAAATTCAAGAATTTAAAATAGAAGTCTGGTTTTTTAATTGTTTTATCTTTTTCCTGAAATGTGAGAATTGCTCCATTCACTTTTATTCCGTTAATTCGTTGCTATACACTGATTAGTGTAGAGTTATTAAAATAAAAAAGGATACAATTATGGAAGAAGTTATGATTAATTGGTTAGCAGTGGGTGCTGCTACACTTGTAGGGTTTGCAATTGGGTTTGTTTGGTACGGACCTCTGTTTGGTAAGGCGTGGATGAAAGAAGCCGGATTATCCGAGGAAGATGTTGAAAATGGCAATATGGCTAAGATCTTTGGATTAACTGCAGTATTTCAGTTTATAATGGCTTATTGTTTAGCTATGTTTTTTGGAAACGAAGTTGATGCTGCTTCGGGAGCTATGTACGGTTTCTTAACCGGATTTGCCTGGGTGGCATTAGCTATGGGAGTTTCCGGATTGTATGAACAGAAATCATTTAAATATATGCTCATTAATGGTGGATTCTGGACAGTGGTATTTACGCTGATGGGATTGATTATAGGAGCCTGGAGGTAAAAATTAAAACATATTTACTGGTTTTAACTATAGGAGCAAGTCTTTTGGCTTGCTCTTCTTATGTTGAAAAGAAGACCGATAAACAAGAACTCACATCAGAACCTGAAGATTCTGCAGATTTCAAGATAGCCTATAATGTAGCTTATGATCTTGATGCGGATAACTACGAGATTTTTGTGATGAATGCAGATGGCTCTGAACAACGAAATATTTCAAACAGACCGGGAGTTGACTGGGTATATTATGCCCATAAGGATCGGTTATATTTTGTTTCAGACAGAGATTCAACATCCCGAAAGTATTTTCTCTACGAAATGAAATGGGATGGAACTGAAGTTCGAAGAATTACTGATTTTTTAGTTCATGATTCATGGATGAGTTCCCGCAAAGACGGAACTGAGTTTGTGGTAGCTGTAAATAAAGACGATGATTATGAAACCCGTGATTTGTATATCATAAACATAGAAGGGGAGATCATTACACAATTAACTGATGATGACTTTCAAAATACAGATGCTCATTTCTCGCCGGATGGATCACAAATTGTCTTCCGATCTAACCGTTCAGAAAACGATGAGTTGTATATCATTAATGATGATGGCTCAGGAATAAGACAGTTAACAGATTTTCCGGAAGATGATGACTCAGCACTTGATTGGGAATACCATGCAGGTCCTCCACAGTGGGTTGATTCTACGCGTATCAGTTACATATCCAAACAAAATTATAACTACAGTATTTTCTCAATTTCACCAAACGGAACGAACATTGAACAATTGACACCGGATTCAACTTCAAATGGATATTATTCTAACGAGGGCTGGCATTCGTGGTCCAGAGACAAAAAATATATAGCATTCAATGCCACAAACATGGTCGGCAACTACGATATATATATTATGAAATCGGACATTACTGAATTGAAGCGATTAACCCGCACCCAATGGTTTGATCAAGCTCCGGTTTTTGTATATCCTGAAGACTAAATCTTCAGATCAAGATCAACATAATTTGTTTGTCTAGTTTTAAGTAGAGGTAATAGAATTCCTGAAAGCAGAATTAGTATGCCAATAAAAAATAATACCCAAGCTATTGTCATATAGTGGTTTAAGATATTCAGATCAGAAAGGATATTAAGAAAATCATGAGAAGATTTTGGTAAATTTCCGATCAGTGGAAGATCCTGAGAGTATGCATCTGCGCTGTAAGCAGCACTATCAAGCCAGGCGAAACCCAGCCAGTATAACGAAAGTTGAGTTATAATTATCTGCCCGTTTCTCCAGCTAATAATGAATAGCGCAAAAGGGATTAAGAGCTGTAAAAGTGTTCCTCCCAATACTGTCAGAAATCTCCATCCGAATATTCCAAAGATAGTATGCCCGGCTTCATGTATGATCAGTGTCAGGTTATCCATCACAAAATAAATAATCGAAAACCCGAGAACATGCTTATAGCTTACAGCCAGCAAGATGTTATATTCGATAGTCATGTAAAACTGTTTAACTATAAACCAGCTACAGAAAATCAAAATAATGGAAAACCAATACGTTTTAAGAAAGGGGAAGGCTTTTTCTTTTAACGTGTTCATATTCATTTCAGAGAAGTTGATCGAATTTCTTATTTCCTTTCAAAAAGTAATTCCAGATTATTGAAATTGGAAACTTTCCTGATAACGATTTTACATTTGGACTGGAGTTAGCTTTTCTTTTCTTTTGAACTTTAGTCCAGTTTAGAAGGAAATGAAAGTGTGCTTTTGCTATTGCTACAAACTCTTTAGGCTTTCCACCTAAAAGTGATTTATAAGCTGCTATTACATCCAAAAGCAATCTTATTGGAAATCTGAGGATCAAATCCGAAGCGGAATAATTCTTCCAGATCATAAACAGATTATTACGGAAATTATAGTACACTTTTCTTGGAGAACCCATTGCTAAAGATCCACCACCTAAGTGGTAAACCGTACTCTCAGGAGTATACATTATTTTTAGGCCGAATCGTTTAACCCGCCAACACAGATCAATTTCTTCCATATGGAATTCGAAATCCTCATCGAAGCCACCTAGTTCTTCAAATAGATCCTTTTTGATAGCTAATGCTGCACCACTTGCCCAGAATATCTCGGAGATCTCGTCATATTGACCTTCATCTTTTTCAACTGTTTCAAAAATTCTGCCTCTGCAAAATGGATAACCATATTTGTCTATAAATCCACCCGCTGCACCTGCATACTCAAAGTATTTGGGCTCATTATAAGACAATAATTTGGGTTGAACAGCTCCAATAGCTTCATCACTCTCAAAGCATTGATTTATACCATAAAGCCATTTAGAATCTACTTTAACATCATTATTCAGGAAGAGAAGTATTTCTTTGGAAGCTGTTGCAACAGCTCTGTTGTTTCCCCCACAATAACCGTAATTGTCATCAAAAGTGGAGATAATAACTTCAGGAAAGTGTTCACTGACCCAATCAACAGTTCCGTCCTCAGAGGCATTATCAGCAAGTATGATCTCGAAATCAGGGTAATCCGTAGCACAAACCGAAGGAAGGAAAGTTTTCAGGTGATGAAGTCCGTTCCAAGTGACGATAATGATGCTGAATCCTTTCAAAGAATGAAGTTTGTTTAGAAAGTGTTGAGTTTATATAGGAGAATTTAAGAAAAAGTGGTTTCTTTGATTCCATTGTTTTTGAATAAAGATGATACCAAAAAAGAATGATGAAAATCGGGCTTATTTCGGATACACATAATTATCTGGATCCACAAACACTGGATTATTTCGCAGATTGTGATGAGATCTGGCACGCTGGTGATTTCGGGACTATTAAAATAGCTGATCAGCTTAAAGAAGTGGCTCCGCTAGTTGGTGTGTATGGAAATATTGACGGACAGGATATCCGTACTGAATATCCGCTACACCAAAGGTTCGATTGTGAAGGTGTTGATGTTTGGATGACACACATCGGGGGTATTCCGGGTAGATATTGTATTCCTATTCGTCAGGAGATGGAGAATAACACTCCTGAACTCTTTATCTGCGGACATTCTCATATTCTGAAAGTTGCCCGGGATCAACAAATGGATAAAATGTTGTACATGAATCCGGGTGCAGCCGGCAGGCACGGTTTTCAGACGGAGCGAACCATCATGCGTTTTACTATTCATGCGGGTAAAATCGAAAACGTTGAAGTGATTAATTTAGGTTCCAGAGTTGGCTAGATTCATTAAATTGTGACAACCAAAATTTTGGTTTGTGATTTCTATCAGATGTGAAAAAATCTAAAGCTTTTCGTTTGAATTGATAAGTAGATTACTAAAATGAATGAGTTCTTTCAATTTCATCAGATGGAAATTAATTTGTAACGAATACTTTTTTAAATCGTAGCCAGTTTTTAGTATTTTTCTCAAGGATTTTAAATAAAAACTGAAATTGTATTTATGCCAAAACCAGCCAGCCAGTGATCCGATTCTTTTCGTTATTTCTTTTATGCGTGGTCACAGTTGCAACCTTTCAGTCCTGTACGGAGATCAAATCAGAACCTAAAACTGTTTTGTCCGAACCTGAAGAATGGGTAATGGATGATTCCACCGCTTTGTATCTGGATAAATTCAGTGCAGACTTTGAAGAAGGACTAGCTAATCAACGAATTCCAGGTGGGGCAGTGGTAATCGTAAAAGAAGGTCGGGTAATTTTTCAACAAGGTTTTGGAGTTAAAGAAAGCGGAAAAACAGAACAAGTAGATGAACATACTGTATTTCGGCTAGGTAGTGTTTCCAAAGGCTTTGCATCGGTTTTGACGGGAGTACTTGTTGATGAAGGATTGGTGAGTTGGGATAAACCTGTTTCCGGTTATCTGGAGGACTTTAAACTAAATGAATCTGATCAAACCGATCGTGTCCAGATCAAGCATATATTATCTCATACATCAGGATTGCCCCGACACGCGTATACGAATTTAGTTGAAGACGGACTATCTTTAGATCGAATTATTCCGAGATTAGAACAAGTTCCTTTGATTGCTAAAGAAGGAGAGCAACTTGCTTATCAAAATGCGGCGTATTCTGTAATAGAAAAAGTAATGGAAGCACAAACCGGGACTGATTTCGATTCGTTACTTACGCAGAAAATATTTGCGCCACTGGGAATGGAAAATTCTTCAGCTAATTACGACAGCTTGATGCATTCTGAAAATAAAGCGGTTCCTCATGTTTGGTATTCGCGTTCACGTGGACGGGTTCCCGTAAAAATCACTAAGAAATACTACAACGCGATTTCCTCCGGAGGTATAAATGCTTCAGCTTCTGATATGGGGAAATGGCTACTTCTGCTTACCGGCAACAATCCAGAAGTAATTTCTGTAGAAACCCTTAATGAGATATATGAGCCATTGGCTACTATCAATAATAAAAGATTCAGCAGATATTGGGATGGAGTTAACGAATCTCATTACGGAATGGGATGGAGAGTGCTAGATAATGAAGGTCAAAAGATCGTTTATCACGGTGGGTATGTGAATGGGTACAGAACTGAAATAGCATTCGCTCCGGATGACGGAATAGGGATCTGTGTTTTGATAAACGCTAATTCAAGCTATCCATTACAAGTTATTCCGGGTTTATTTGAATATTTTAGAGCAGAATATTCAAATAGTACTTCTGATTAGATTTTAATAAGAAGAAAATAGTTTTTCAATTCTGGTATAGCAACAATTCTCTATTTTATTGAAAGTTATAGTTTAAACAGACTAGCCCAGAGCGATTTCGAGTCTTTAACGCAGAATATTTTCAAGAACAAATTCTTCTTCAGGTATTTCCGTAGGAGTGATTTCAATAGCCGTAGAGGTCCATGTGTAATTGTCATTCTTTACTACATATTTAAGAGGTAACGCACCATTAGTTGCTTCAAGATATGTGCTCCACCCGCCAAATATATGTTTACTGAATTTAGAAGGATCAACAGCTATTTCTGAATTATAAAAGTATGTAGTCTCATCCGTTTTGGTAACAACCACGACCTTTTTACAAATTCTTCCAAGAATAGTTTCTGTGCTTTCTGCTTCTTTTACTGAAACGATTTCCGACATTTGTAAGGAAGCGTCTATTTCCATGATTTTATTGGTATTTGGATTCGGGAAATAGTATTTATTATCAACAGAATTGTACAACTGTTTAAATTCTCCATTTTCATCAAGTGCTTTATAGTTACCAGAATTGACGAAATAATGCTGTTGCATACCAAGTAATGATGACATTTGTTTTGTCATGTCTTTTCCACTTTTGGTTTCTTTAAAGCTATACTCATAAACTATCTTTCCGGAGAAGTTCACTCAGCTTTTTTCATTGGTATCAAAAGTACACTTGCCTGATGAACAAGCTAATAACAAAGCAGATAGTATTAAAAGTATTGCTGTGTATTTCATGAGAATTATTTAAATAGACGGATGAAGAATGTGTACAAATTATAGTTTTTTAGTCCGGTTTTTAAAGCCGTTCTACATCTTGAGTTGTTTATTAAACAAGGAAAAAGTGCTCCAGGATTTTAATTCACTTTATCTCCCCATTTCTTGTTAGCCAAAATAGAAGCAAAAGTGGTAAATGTAGCAACACCTAGAATCATCCATGAAAAGAGAAGCCACACATGAGCTTCTTTAACATGATCATGTAAATCCCACCCTGATCTAAAAATAGCCCAAGCAGTTATACAAAACCAAGTTCCAAGACCTAGTTTAGAAGCGATTCGAAACCATTCAAAATTCCAATCAGGACAGACAACTTCTAATACTGTAAAAATGCTCACACTAAAAAATAATATCATTACAATGGCATGACAGGTGCCTTCAACTCCGGGGCCAATACCATGTCCTAAAAAGAGAAGTCCACCTATAAAACTAGCTCCTGCAAAAGCTAAATACGTAGCTCTAGCAGTAAGAATATCTTTTCGAGCTAAAATATCTACAACTCCTGAAAGGGCAAAAGCCATATATACCGTGGTATGATGCCAACCCATCACCCAATCCATTGGATACCAACCACTATTTGGTATTTCCAGAAAACCACCAACAAAAAGACCAACAATTTTTAGTGTAGGAATAAAAAGACTTCTTTCAAGGGCGCTGTCGGGCTTTCGAAGCCCTTTATACATTATATCAAAGATCCACCAAAGGGCTAAAAAAATAAATACAATACCAGGACCAAAATGTCCAATAAATGTACCGGAAGGACCTGCCATCATTTCGTGATTCATAATTCTAAATATTAAGTGTTTATAGCCTAAGGATGATTAGATTTATCAAATTTGGGAAGAATCTACATTATTTAATGGTCATCTCAAATTTATGAAATTAAATAATACCCTAATCAAATTGGCTTTATTAGTACCAAGAACTTTAGTTGTTTTTAAGAAGATTCCTTAAGAATCGGTGGAGATAGATTGTACGGTTTTTAGCAGTTTCCTACAGTCTTTGAGTTTCTGTTATAACATCCTTAACAAATTGTGAATCTCTTAAATTAGAACCGCTTTTAAACGGTCTTTAGAGACAGATCAGCTAGTGTTTAGTTTTATGAAATTAACAGAATTAATTAGTTACCTGAAAATTTTAAAAATATGGAACTATGACATACCTAAATGTAAATCTCCGGGTTAGAAACGATCCCTGTTACCGATACCTCCAAACCGCGGGTTAACGACATTATTAAGAAGCGAGCCAAATCGGTATCTGAAGCCGAAGCTAATGCCGGCCTCATAATTGGTTTCCAGTTGTCTTCTCCGCAGGAGCACATCTTCTAAGTCCGCATCACCTTTAGGGAGATTGATCTGATCGTGAATGATTTCGAGGAAGCCACCAATCTCAACAGAAAGACCTCTTGTGATTCTAATTTCGAACTCCGCATCAAACTGAAAACTGTAACGAGAAGGATCGTTCAGGTATTGAGAGGCATTGACGCCTACTTCGATTTCACCCCATGGCTGAACGACTTCGTACCCGGCGTTGAGCAAATGTTGAGGAAGAACTTCTTCTATCTCATTGTAGATAGTAGTGTCTCTGTAGCTGATGTGTGAGGAGCCAAGACGATAAGCAATGGTCAATTGTCGTCGATTTGCTTCACGGTAAGGGTAGAGGCTCCATTCCACCGCACCCATAAAGCGGTAGCGCAAGTCTACATTAGAAAATGTTGAAGTAAGAATGTCCCCGTAAGCACCGATTGACCAATTTGGTGAGATACTCCGAATTGCATAACTGGTGAAACCATCACGTCGGGCAATGCTTGTGATTGTTCCTTGTTCCCGTTCAAATTGATCGTAGTTATAATTGAAGAAAGGGCGGAGCTGGACCTTCCAGTTCTCAGTCACGCGGCTGACGTACATCCCGTACCGGGTGTCGAAGGATTGTTGCCTGGATTCGAAATCTGCGCTACCATCAGCATAAATCTCGAATGTCCAGTTATTCCAGGGATCTTCTGTTATCTGTAGCTCCCCGGTGGCGTCTCCTTCTGATGGAGTGATGTCTACGCGCAACCGGTTTCGTATGGGTGTTTGCATTAAATAAGGCACGAGTGTGGCTTCGAGGATTTGGAGAAATCCATCCCTTTCTTCAGCCTCAGTGGCGTTGGCAGATATATTGTAGACATTTGAGAAATTCATCTCGTCGAAAATGCGTAAGCCTATTGCATCGATGGTCAGTGCTTCGCCTCCAGATCCAGTGCTCTCTCTTGTTACGAGAACATGAACATCGGCAACTTCACGGTCACGGACATGATCCAGATATGGCATTTCCTGACGTATGAATGTATTATCGCAGAAATTACAGTCCAGAAAGAGAGCAAGTCGATTCGGTGCTTCTATCCCGGCTTCCTGAGCTAAAACTTCGTTGTTGATACCAAAGAACCATGATATTACTATCAGAAAAATTGCTTTTGAAGCTCTTTTTATTCTTGTCACAGAGTGCGAGGCATCTAACAACTCTAAATAATCTCTAGTTATTCTGTAAACCTGATTATAAATTGGTTGCGACATAGTTCTCAAGTAAGTGTTAACGACTCGGCGTTTAATCAGAGAAGTTTTTTGGTTTTTATGAAAGTAACCAAATTAAATGAGTTACCTGAAAATTCAAAAATATGGAACTATGACATACCTAAATGCAAGTCTTGATACTTTTTCTATTATTTAACATATACAGACTGCAAATTAAAATGGTGAAGCTAACAAGATTGCTTGTTAAACCTAATTGGCCATCAATATGACCTTCGGGCACATGCTTCACAAACTGATTTATAAAGCTTAATAGAATTCTTGTAGCAGACCAAAGAATAAGTAAAAAAGACCACATCGTTATAGTTCTTGTAAAAGTGCCCGACGTTTTAGTAATGCTAAATAAGAATAAGCTTAGTATCGTAATTATAAATAGCAGTGGAACAAAACTCCCGATCAATGCATAGAGTATTCCTTTGCAAAGAAAGAAAAGCAGAGTTGTGCCTAAGCAAAAGGTAAAAACCCGGTTCTGAATGATTACTTTTATTAGCTGATTAGTTAGGGTTTTCATCTTGTCACCAGTTTTTTAATTATATCTGCAATTAGATCTGAAGTCGACAATAAGTAGTTGAAGTCGACTGTCATGAAGGTGTCATCGGGTGTGTCTTTGTAGGGTGTGGAATCACGATGATAGAAAAGTTCTCCTGCTCCGATCACGTTATAGCCACTTGGTACAAAAGCGTCAAAATCTGTTGAACTTCTATCATAACCGATTGGGTCAATGACAATTTCATTAATAGGAATATCATGAACTAATGCTGTTTCTTTATAGATCGATCGTAATGATTCAGTGGGGGAGAATATTTCAATTGCTTTGTCCTTGTCTTCATCCCAGCCCACCATATCAAAACAATGCACTGAATGAACATTCCAGCCTTTGTCTTTGATAAGATTCAGGAAAGCTTTACTCCCGATCAATTCTTCTTCTTCCTGATCAAAAAATACAATCACAATATTTTTGTCTCTGGATTTCATTTCAGCGGCTTCTTTTACCACACTGTAAATGAGAGCTATTCCGGTAGCATTATCAATCGCTCCCGGGGCATTTCTTTTGCCTGTATCGTAATGTGACCCAAGAATAATATATTCATCACTTTGCTTGGTAGCAGGAAGAACACCATATACATTGGTGCCTCGATATGGACCAATGAGTAAATCAATAGCCGGGTTCAGGTTGGGTGAGAAGTAGTTTTGTTTCTGAGGTTCAATATTTAATTGTTGAAGTAATTCTCTTAAATATTTTGCAGCTAAATCCCGCTCTTCTTCAGACCATCTGCTATTTATGATCGTGTTGTTACTCAGAGAAGATTCACCTGATAAATGACTAACAATTTGCTGTTGATATTCCGCTTTCTCGTCCGAAAGATCAGTAGCTATAAGTTTTTGATTGACTTCATTACGTTGGCAGGAAATCAAAGTCACTACTAAGTAAATCAGTATTAAGAGGATTCGCATGTTTATTGCTCCTTTTCTCGGTTCATTATCAAAGAAGCCCATTCTCTAAGAATAGTTTGCATAAGGTTTTTTCCATTGGAACTGTTGGTCAACATAATGAGGGCACTATTTGAAGACTGATGGATTAACAAGGCCGATTCCCAACCATCATTAGAGCCTGTATGTCCGCTTACAGTAAAGCCCCCCATTTTTATAATTCGAAACCCAGATCCAAATTGACCTTTTGAAAGTTTGGTAGGTTTCATAATAAAAGACATGCTTTCATCTGTCAGAACCTGCTTTTTATTTAGTAAAGCTTCTGTAAACAAAACCAGATCATCTACATTGGTATGTAAACCTGCTGCAGCTTTTGCAGTAAATCGTTCCAGATAGATCTCTTTTTCATTTTCATCGTAAGGTTTAGCCGAAGATTTCAGTATGTCAGGGGAAATAGCAAAACCGGTATTCTTCATAGAAAGAGGGGCAAAAACTGTTTTCTCCATATACTCTTCAAATGACAAATCAGACACTTCTTCTATAAGTAATTGAAGAATCGTGTAACCTCCTCCCGAATACTTGAAATCAGTATTGGGTTCATAGATCAATTCAACAGGCTCATCGGCTCTTACAGGGCCGTTATCTCCATCCAGAGAAGCTTCAAGAGAAGGTAATTCAGTATCAGGAGGGAAGCCAGGGTAGCCATGAACTGAAAATCCTGCAGTATGAGATAAGAGATTACCAACGGTCACTTTTGACGCATCAAAATCTGAATCAGGAATTTCCCATCGGGTCAGATATTGCTCTACTGGTTTATCCAGACTTAATTTACCGGATTCAACCAGCGTCATTATTCCCCAAGCGGTAAATAGTTTCGAAACGGATCCAATATTGAAGCCGGTTTCCGAAGTAGTAGAAATTTCGTTGCTGACATCGGAATATCCATAGCCTCTTTTTAAAACGACTCTTTTATTATCAATAACAGCAACAGCCATTCCGGGAACGCGATGTTCCTTCATTAAGTCAGGGATAATTTCATTAATTCTATGTTGCACAGATTGCGCGGTTATATTATTTGCACCAATAAATATTGCCTGTAAAGCAACTAAAATCAGCAGAATTGTAGGACTCATTAATTTCATTTTGATCGGTTTAATTCAAGTTTTCGCCGAATGATAAATGCTTCGCTTCACCGCAAAAAATATTCTGGACAGACATGCTTAACAGCTGGGTGGAAAGTATGCGCTACATTTTAAATATGGTTTAACAGGATGGATGAATAGTTCGTCAACCTACAGAGCAAATTCGTCCATAATGTTTGCCCCGGCAGGATTTCAGAAGTAACTTAGTAAAATGAAATTTTGGTCTAAATATCGCAGATCAATACTTACGATCGTATTTCTGCTCATTTCTATTATCGGGATGGCAGAGTACAAGCAGCAGTTGGAACAGGAAAAACTGATTCAATATGAATTCTATTTTTGGGCTTTTGCGATTCTTTTCTGGGGAACACTTGCCGGGGTGATTATTACACAAACATACGATCGTTGGGAATCGTATCAGCAGTTGAAAAATGAACATGCGAAAGCCGAACTGGCATTATTGAAAAGCAAAGTAGACCCGCATTTTTTCTTTAATACACTGAATAACTTGTATGGTTTGGCTATAGAAAAATCAGATAAAGCACCGGATGTAATTTTGAAGCTTTCTGAGATCATGCGCTATGTGATCTATGATGGGAGTGATGAACGCGTTTCATTAAAAAATGAAGTAGAATATCTGGAAAAATATATTGAGCTGTTTAAAATTCGTTTTCATAAAAAAGTTGATATTTCATTTTCAAAGAATATCGATAATGAAAGTGAAGAAATAGCTCCGTTAATTCTCAGTATCTTAATTGAAAATGCATTCAAACATGGAGCAGAAAAGTTGATTGAAAATGCTTTTATAGACATCAAACTTAATGTTGAAAATGGAATACTGGAATTTAGTGTTAAGAACGACTTCAAAAAGAATTCAGAGCCCACAAAGAAAGGGATTGGGATAACTAATCTGAAGAAAAGGCTGAAGTTCATTTACCCCGGTAAACATCAACTGAGACTTCAAAAAGATGACCAACTTTTTACCGCTAATCTCATGATAGACTTGAAATGATTTCTTACCTGATCATAGATGATGAGCCCATTGCTCATGGGATCATTGATAAGTATTGCGAGAACCTGCCACATCTGATCAAAAGAGGAAGTTGTTACAATGCGAAAGAGGCTTTTAGTATGCTTTATAAGGAAAAAGCGGATCTCATCTTTCTGGATATCAATATGCCTGAGATCTCCGGTTTTGAATTTTTGCGGTCTTTGTCTGATCCTCCCCAAATAATCGTGACTTCCGCTCATCAGGAATATGCCATCGTGGGATTTGATCTGAATGTATGCGACTATTTGTTGAAGCCGTTTTCGTTCGAGCGGTTTATGAAAGCGGTGAATAAAGTATCGGAGGTACTGGATGATAATATTCCGGTACGTGTAGACTCAAAACCATCTGAGGCTACAAAAACCAGACTTTTTGTGAAAGAGAAAGGGGAGAACAGACAATACCAGATATTGGAAGATGATATTCTATTTGTGGAAGCGTCCGGAAATTATTCCAAGATAGTGTTGGCAGATAAAGAGATCGTTACATTGCAAAAGCTGTCAGACATAGAAAACAAGTTATCAAAAGACAGATTTATTAGAATTCATCGTTCTTTTATTGTTTCCAAATACAAAATTAATAGCATCGAAGGAAATCAGATCCATATTTCAGGACATTCTTTACCTATCGGACAAACGTATAGGGAAGGGGTAAAAAGATTGTTGGATGTTGATTGAAGTTTCGAAACGAGGCTAACCAAGCCATTAGTAGCGAATCAGAGTGCACTACTAGAAAATTTAATACAGTACGTAGTTTATACGGTGGGGATACTACGAGTCCTTGACTTTTTCCTTTTTAAAGATTTTAGGCGTACGTTGAACTTATTGATTTTCATACATGTAAAAATCATCAAAATGTATATGATCAACTTGTATAGCTATCTGATCAAAATGAACTTGATCCTTATCAGTCTCCCATTCCATCTTAGAATATTCGTTAACAAATTCGAATACTTTGGGGATTAAGAATTCATTTTGAAGTGATTCTGCGATTATTCTTTTCGCACTTTCCACATTAATGGCTTTTACAAAGGCATATACAAATCCACCTTTTAGTTTGCCGAATTCTGGATGAGATTCAGCTAAATCAAACTCAATACTTGCTATATAAACATCCATTTTAGTGAAAACGTATAACGACCCAGCGTTTAAGCGGCGAGTCTGGGGATTAAAATTAAAGACCCGAATCGCGTCCGAGTCCGCTTGAAACGCTTGTTATGCACATGAGCCGATAACTATTAGGATTAAGATGCGATAAACCGACGAAGAAATTTCTCTACCTCAGCAGGTGAGTTGCAATGATAGGTTTCGCTAATCATTTCACGTAGTGTTTCTCCATTAGGTCCCGCCTTTTCTTCTCCCAATGAAAGGTCGACGGAGGCTAACTCTTCATCGGTAAAACCACTCACCGGCATTGGATTAATCGTCCAAATTTCAGAAATACTTACAACATCACCATTTGAAAGCTTAATATTTTCTAGTAACTCCTTAAGCTTGTTAGCTCCAGCACCATACATAAGGGCTATGTTAATATTTTGATCAATTTTGATATTTAAAGCAGGTTTCTTTTTATAAAAAGTAATATCACATGGTTGTCCGAGCATTGACAAATTTATTACCTGATAACCCAAGAAACCGTATCGAGAGCCAAATTGTTCTTCTAACTTTTTGATTCCATCCTTTATATCCATGGTTTTATTTTTTGAATGTGTATAACATAATAGTATCAGTTAACTACATTTTAACGGAATTCGTGAATAAATCAAAACTGTTCATCTGAGAGTTACATTAGCAGGTTTATGGATTTATTCAGAACTAATTTAAAACTAGAATTTCCGAATAAACCTCAATGTTGCTCGTACCTCTCAATCAACTCTACTGCATTAATCGCACTTTGAATTACCAAAGGAATACCACCGCCGGGATGAGTGGAGCCGCCTGTAAAATATAAGCCTTCGATTTCACGGGATTTGTTTCTGGGTCTCAGAAAAGCGGAGAACTTGTCATTTGAAGAAGTGCCGTAAATGCTTCCTTTATTGGAGAGGTATTTTTCATAAAAATCTTTTGGAGTGATTTCAGATCTATACTTTATATGTTTTGAAAGCTCGGTCAACCCACGATTTTCTAGTTCCATGATTATCTTATTACCATAATCATTTTTATCCCAATTATAGGATTCACTCAAATAAGGAGCATTTACCATTACAAATAAATTGGAACCATCTTCAGGAGCATGATCTTTATCTGTGTAGGAAGTATTGGCGATGTAGATGGTGGGATCATCGGGCATAACTTTATCTTCAAAGATCTGTTTGAATTCCAGTTCATAATCAGCAGAAAAGAAGATATTGTGATGAATAAGTTGTTCATATTTTTTGTCGATGCCCAATAACATCACAAAACCGGAACAGGAGGGTTCTAATTCTTTTTGTTTCTCTTTTCTTTTGGCTGAAATACTGAACTCGTCTATCAAATTCAGGATGGTTTCAGAAGCATCGCTATTGGTAACTACAAGATCGCACTCCAACAATTCTCCGGATTCGGTTTCCACTCCTTTAATTTTGCCTTCCAAAACATGAATTCGGTCTACTTTTGCATTGTATTCTATAGTAGCTCCTAAAGAAGTCGTAAGATTACGCAAACATTCAGCAACTCTGTATAATCCGCCTTTGATGTAATATCCGCCTTCATTTAACTCAATATGCGGGATCACATTCAAGGTAGCCGGGGCCTGATAGGGAGAAGAACCGTTGTAGGTTGTAAAGCGTTTAAAGAATTGTTGCAGATACGGAGATTCAAAATAGGAGTCGACCCGTTTACTGACCGTAGTAAAAGCATCAATCCCTAAAAATGAAAACAGATTGAGATTTTTTAGATCTGAAAAGTTGTATAGTGGATTTAAGACAAAAGCATTTCTGGTCTTTTTATCCAAAGACTCTGCATATTCCAAAAATTTTATATAGGACTTCTCATCATCGGGAGCAATTCTGCGAATCTCTCTCAACATCTGAGCTCTATCGCTGTAATTATCGAACTGCATTCCATCCTGAAAGAAATACCGGCAGTTTATATCCAAAGGAACCATTTCAAGCTCTTTAGAAAGGGAAGTGCCACATTCCTGCAGCAATCCGTCCAGAATATAAGGCATGGTAAACAGCGATGGACCGGTATCGAATCTAAATCCATTTGATTCTACCTCATTCATCTTGCCGCCCACGCTGTCGTTCTTTTCCAGAATGGTTACAGAATGACCTTGTTTGGCTAGCAAGCATCCT
Organism: Balneola sp.; assembly: GCA_965222085.1. Lineage (GTDB taxonomy): Bacteria > Bacteroidota > Rhodothermia > Balneolales > Balneolaceae > Balneola. Next base: position 3,282,484 of record OZ244952.1, on the reverse strand, counting down.
GCGGATAATCCTCCGATTCCTGCTCCGATTATGTTTATATTCATGTGATAAAATTTATTAGAAGAGGATTTGAGTCCTCAAAATTCGTAAGATCGGATCGCGTCCGCCCGTATAAACAGTCGACTGTAGCGGCGGATAGCCATCCGACCATACAACACAGTCGAGGGTAGGGGCGGATCATGATCCGCCCTTGAATAAGAAACACATTTATATTTCAAAATAAGAATGAAAAATAAATTCTCTGAAGAAAGTATTGATTTCATAAAAGATCATATCAATGATGATCCTGCTGAGGTTATGCTTCAGTCACGGAAGTTTCCGGAGCTGCCAATGAGAGAGATAGTGGTACAGATCGCATCACGACAAAAAGCAAAAGACAAATTACCTGAATGGTTTGGTAATTATGATCTGATATTTCCACCTAAGCAAAATCTGGAACAGGCTTCTTCTGAGATCACGGCAAAGTTTAAAGCTCGTTTTTTAGAAGGGGATTCGCTTATTGATCTTTCGGGTGGAACCGGAGTAGATACTTTTTATCTATCCAGAAAAATGAGCTCAACGGTTTATTTGGAACCAAATAAAGAGCTTTGTGAAGTGTCGAAACACAATTTTGAAGTTCTTGGAGCAAATATTGAAGTTCAAAATTCTACAGCGGAAGATATACTTAAGCATAATTCAGATCAGTTTGATTGGATATTTATTGATCCTTCCAGACGTGATGATTCGCAAAACAGAGTGTATGCTCTGGAAGATTGTGTCCCAAATGTGATCGAACTGGAAGTACAGTTGTTGAATTCAGCGAAGAATGTGTTGATCAAAGCGTCTCCAATGCTGGATATCAAAAAAACCTTAGAACAGTTTAGTTGTTGTTATAAAGTACAGATAGTCGCAGTGGACAATGATGTGAAGGAGCTGCTGATCTATCTGAATAAAGAGTTTTCAGGTGAAGCTGATATTGAGGCTTGGAATATTTCTGAGAAAAGGGAAGAGGATCAATTCTCTTTCAAATACTCGGAGGAAGAATCTTGTGACTTTGATATAGAAGAACCTCAAAAATATCTCTATGAACCAAATGCTGCTTTAATGAAAGCCGGTGCTTTTAAATTGATCGGTTCTAAATATAGTCTTCAGAAATTACATCCGAATACCCATCTATACACTTCTGATGAATTTATAGAAAACTTTCTCGGAAAGAAGTTATTGATCAAAGAAGTGTTTAGTCCGGCTAAGAAAGAAATCAAAAAGAGAGTTAAGAACGGTACAGTAAATGTGATCGTGAGAAATTACCCCATGGGTGCAAATGAGATCAAAAAGAAATTCGGATTAAAAGACGGGGGAGATTCCTTTCTGATCTTTTGCGAGACCGAAGCAATTGGATTAAGAGCAATTTGGTGTGAGAGGGTTTAGTTCGTCCGAGTCGGTCGCTTTAACTAGAATAATTCCCAACAAAATGATCACTCGTAGTCTCGAATGATCTCACCGTTTCCTTGTCCTTTTACGCTACGTTCGTACGCTTTAACTACTTTGTTCATTGGAACGGGATTATGTCCGGGGAAATAACCTTTATATTTTTCATAGGCGTCTTCAACCATGCCTAAAGAAACAGCATTAACTCTAGGTGATCCTTTCAATTCCAAAGCAACGGCTTGTACAAAACTATGGATAGCTCCATTAACCATTGCAGCACTTGTTGTCTTGATGACGGGGTCGTCTGCCAAAATACCGGTAGACAGAGTTATAGAGCCGTTGCTGTTAATGTAATCCTGGCCAATCCGGACCAGATTTACCTGTCCCATTAATTTACTTTTAATTCCGATGTAGTAATCTTGCTCTGACAGTTTCCCGAAATCGTCCCATTTAGCTTCACCGGCTATACAAACGATGGCATCTACTTTTCCGGTTTGCTCTAAAGCTTCTTTTATGGAGCTGGTATCAGCGATATCAAGTTTAATATCACCATTATTTCGTCCGGCAATGATCACCTCTTCAGTTTCCTTAAAATGATTTACTACCGGTTTACCAATAGTTCCGTTTCCACCTATAACTAAGATCTTCATTTTGATAAATATTTTAAAGGTCTAAATTTACTTTAATCTAAGCTTAGCCACAGCTTCTACATGATAAGTTTGAGGAAACATATCCACGGGTTGAACTTCCAGTACATCATATACCTCAGCTAGTTCTTTTAAATCTCGTGCCATAGTAGAACTGTCGCAACTCACATAAACTAATTTAGGTACTTTCAGCTCTTTTAATCTTTTCACTACATCAGTATGCATTCCTGCTCTTGGAGGGTCAGTGATCAGAACATCAGGAGCGCCAAATTTATCAACCATTTCTTGCGTAAATACATCTTTCATATCTCCTTTGATAAAGGAAACATTTTCGACATTATTTTCCTTAGCATTGAACTTGGCATTTTGAACAGCTACATCCACAAGTTCAATTCCCAACACTTTTTCAGCTTTCTGGCTCATAAATAAACTCAAAGTTCCGACTCCACAATACAGATCATAAACGATCTCTCCATCCTTAAGTTCAGCGAACTCTCTCGCAATTTCATATAAACGTTCTGCCTGAGCTGTATTAGTTTGGAAAAAAGCGTTCGGATGAATTTTGAAAGTATGTTCACCAATTTTGTCAACTATATAACCCGGACCGTGAATCACTTTTTCAATTCTGCCTATGGAAGTAGGGCTTTTTGTGTCGTTGATGTTATTGACAATGGTTGTGATGACCGGGAACTTCTCAAGTAACTCCTCCGATAGTTTTTTAATTAATTCTTGGTCATCCTGATAAGTGACTAAGTTAACCATGAAATCATTGGTATGGAATGAATTTCGGATCATCAAATGCCTCATAAAACCCTCGTGCTTCATCGCATCAAAAGGAGGGATGTCATGCTGAATGCAGTAGTTTCTCACAAAGTCCAGGATTTCAAACGATTCTTTCCGTTGAAGATGGCATTCATTTAAATTCAGAATCTTATCAAATCTGCCCGGTGCGTGCATTCCTGCTGCAAAACCTGAATCGTCAACAAATTCATCTCTGTTGATCTCCTCACGTGTAAGCCATCTTCTGTTACTGAAACTGTATTCCATTTTATTTCGGTAATAGAATTCAGATTCACTTCCCATTGCAGGGTGGATGATGGTATCTGATAAACCGCCGAGTCTTGTGATATGATCAGCTACTTGTTGCCCTTTATATTCAAGTTGTTTGGCATAGGGGACATGTTGCCAGCTACATCCGCCGCATACATTTGCATGCTGACATTTTGTTGCAATACGGTCTTTACTGGGTTCTAAAACTTCTAAAAGTTTAGCTTCTCTGTAATTTTTCTTCTTTTTGATGATGCGCGCTTTTACGACATCTCCAGGTGCCGTTCCATAAACGAAAACAGCTAGCCCATCAACTTTAGCTACACCTTTTCCTCTAAAAGCCGCATTTTCAATTTCTAAGGTGACTTCTTCGCCTTTCTTTAATGCCATTATTAATCTTCAGAATTTTCGTAGTAAGTATCAAATTGTATTTGAAGAGCTTTCTCCTGTCCGGCAACCTCTTCAATAATATAAGTCGCTCGTTCCAGTTGCCGCAGAGCAATGTTAGTTAGTGACTGAAGAAATTTAACAGCTATTTGTGGATGACGATCTCTTAAAACCTCAAAGTCTGGTTGAAAAAACCCAAGAAGCTGGCAATCAGTTACACATTGAGCAGTTGCTTTTCTTCGTAGATTATAACCTATGGAAAGTGCTCCAAAGCTGTCAGGAGCGTCTAAAATAAACTTAGTTGAATCATCAGAGTGTTCTGTTTCTTCATTATTTGCATTCAGCATAAGCTCAATTTTACCATCCTGAATAAAATACATTCCTGTACCGGGATCATTTCTGTAAAACACATACTCGCCCTCTTTATAGTTGCGCTTATGACATAGTTGCAGAAACTCGTAACGTTCAGAAGTTGAGAGATTCTTTAAGAATTTGGAGCCGAATACAATGCTCAATTGCTGTTTAATATTTGTGAATTTTCCCATGACTAAATAACGTTAAAAAGAATGACCTATACCAAAACTAAAGTATAATTTTTTATTGTTGAACCAGCCGGTTTCGAGATCGTGAGCTCTGAAAGTAAAATCAAAACGAGCAACTATATATTCCCAATCCAAACGTAGTCCCAGTCCTGTTCCAACTGCAATCTGATTATAGAAATCATCGATGTAAAAACGGCCTTTTTCAAGCTCTGAATCACGAGCGGCATCATTTTTAGGTCCATACCAAACGTTTCCTGCATCCGTATACCAGGCTGCGTGCCAATTGGCGCCCAATAGATCTCGAATAAAGATCTGACGTGCTTCAGTAAAAGCCGCTAATTTTATTTCTCCACCGTTAATTCTTACGTCATCTGATTTTATGGAACCCGGTCCTAATTGAAATGGACCCCAACCTCGAATATCATTACTTCCTCCTGCAAAAAAACGCCGGTTCAATGGAATGGTGGTGCTGTTTCCGTAAGGCTGTGCTATCCCCGCATACAATCTCCAGGCAAATACTGCTGAATTAGAAATAGGAATGTACTTCCGATAATCCGCAGTAGCTTTAATATATCTGCTGTAGCTCAATTCATTTTCGCTAACTCTGAATAAAGATGGAAGACTTTGTTCTAGTGTATCAGGTGTAATTACAAATTTATCTAATACATAGGGAATGTTTCCACCGGCAGACAATGAATACTCGCTGAAATAACCTCTGTTTCTCTTTATAAGGTCAGTATTCTGACTTCGAAATGTATACCTGATTACCGATGAGATCTGAGGTCTGAAATCTTCTAAAATTCTGGTAAGTTCAATGGGATCCACAATAGTGCCATCGTTTAAAGTATCTGATCCGAAGTCATTTCTGAGGTTATTTATAAACTCATCAGTAGGGGAAGGGTCAACTATGTCAAATTCAATAAGGTCAAGGAAACTTGAAAATCTGGGGCTATGCTGCACTTCATATCTGAGGTTGAACTGCACATCACTATTGATATCAAAAAACAGCTGATCTGATCTGCTGTAAGAAAGAGAATAGCGTGTTAAACCACTTGTAAAGAAGCGCGTGTTATCAAGGAAAGCGAACGGGAAATTCAAACGTGGAACTGTGTAATCACCTCTTAATTCATAACTTCTGAATATAGAAGATTGAGTAGAAGTATCAGCAATTTCTTCAAGTACACTTTCGCTTACAAATTCGAAACTTACATTGGCAGAAAGCGAGAAGTTTTCTGCTTTTCCGAAAGCATTATTATTAGTGTAATCAACTCCTAAACCGGTACCAAATCCATATCTCTTCATTCCAAAGATCTCTGCTCCAACGCTATGCTTTGTAATGGATTGCAGGTCTAAGTATGTTGGAATATAATCATTCGAAAAGTCAGGTAAAGTTCCGTTTTGGTTTTGCCCAAATCTGCGAATAAAAAGCATTCCAAGGTTTTGGTATTCACGGATGGTATTCAGATACAGTTCATGATTATAGATGTCACCGGGCTTAAAAAGGATCTGATCTGTAAGTAATGAGAACTTTGTCTGCGTAGCAGGTTCTTTTTTAAGATAGATCTTAGATGAATCTAAAACGAATTCATTATTAGCCAGAGTGTCCTGTTCAGTATAGTCGTCAGGTGGAGTTCCGTCTGCAAGATCTACATGAACATCTCCAAAGCGATATACTTTTCCTGATTTAATTCTGAATTGAATATCCAGTTTAGTTGGATCAGGTTTCTGCGTTTTTACCAAAGCAATAACTGAATCTTTTTGAATAGCTGCATATCCGTTGTTTTTCAAAAAAGTGATGATCCGTTGCTGTTCTGTACCAAGTTCCTGAGTATTATACTGTCGGTTTACAGTATATGTTGAATCGTCAATCCTGTTTTTTGTTAATGGACTGCTTCTCAAAAAGTCGATTCGCTTTTCCTGATCTGCAAAAAAAGGAAGCCCTCGATAGGAAATTGTTTCAACCCTTGATGGAGTACCTTCATTTACAATAAAAGACACTTCAACTTTATCTGACTTATACTCAACGATAGTGGTGTCTACCTGAACTCTTAAATATCCCAGAGACTCGTAGTATAGCCGTATTCGCTCCATATCATTTGCAACTACTGCGCGATCAAGATAGATAGGGTCTTCCCCAAAGCGCCCGTTACTTAGCTCCCAGAAGTGATACCAGGGTGTAAATCGGGGAATTCCTAAAAACTCCCTGTTAGTTTTAGTTCTGATTAGAGTTTCGAGAGTTCTGTCTTTGACGTTTCTATTCCCCGAAAACCTGATTCTTCTTACAACATTATCAGAAGTGCTGTCCGTTAACGCAGTAGAATTCTGAGCCATTACCTTATCCTGTGTGAAGCCCATCAAAAGCATCACGAATAGGAAGGATGTTATAATAAATGATATTGTGGATAAGGTATTTCTCAATGGGGGAGGCTACGACCAAGTACGTAACCAATCTTTTTTTAGACTAAACGTCGTCGTAATCAAAACCTTCATCTTCTTCATTATGGAAGAAGTCTTCTTTCTGGATGTAATCAGGCCAAATATCTTCTATGCTTTCATAAATAGTATTTTCCCCTTCATCCAGTTCTTCCAACTCTTCAAGATTAGTGATAACCTGAGTTGGTAGTCCATTTCTTTCTGCCCATTCTATGAGTTCTTCTCTGTTTGCAGGAAATGGTGCTTCATCTAATGCCGCGGCTAACTCTACTGTCCAAATCATATATAATTTTTTGTGTTAATTAAGTGAGTGAATGATACAATTCTACTTGAATTTTCCAAGTATCGTTCCAAATAATTTTTGATCTTAAATCGTGCCGAAAATATTGTTATCTTAGCACAATTACATCAACTAAATCCAAAGAGGATTATTTTTTATGGGAAGTTTTGGAACAACCGAAATTATTATCATCGCTATTCTTGTTTTAGTGCTTTTTGGGGCTAAAAGAATTCCCGAGTTAGCAAAAGGATTAGGTCAGGGAATTAAAGAATTCAGAAAAGCATCCAGTGATATCAAAAAAGAAATTGAAGACAGTTCTCGAGATATTGATGATGCAGTAAATTCAAAAGAAACAAAGTCTAACTCAAAATAATAGAAGATTGTCTACAAACAGCATCGCTGAGATAAAAGAACAAATTCTCAACGAAAACCTCTCCCTGAAAGACATTGTTACTGACTATATTGCAACGATTGAAGAACATGATTCTGAAATCAATGCATTTGTATCAACTTATTTCGAAGAGGCTCTTTCTGAAGCAGAAAAAATTGAAAAAAAGATAAAAAACGGAACGGCGGGCTCTCTCGCGGGTGCTGTTCTGGGTATAAAAGATCTGATCTGTGAGCGAGGACGCCAGGCTACTTGTGCGTCTGAAATCCTGGGTGATTTTGAGAGTGTATATGATGCGACAGTCATCGAGCGTTTAAAAGCAGAAGATGCAATTTTAATCGGTAGAACCAATATGGATGAATTTGCCATGGGTTCTGCAAATCAATTCAGTAGGTATGGAGCTGTAAAAAACCCGGTTGATACAACTAAAGTATCCGGAGGTTCATCAGGGGGGAGTGCTGCTGCGGTGGCTTCAAATATGGTGAACGCATCTTTGGGATCAGATACCGGTGGTTCAATTCGTCAACCGGCAGCATTTTGTGGAGTTGTTGGAGTAAAACCTACCTACGGTCGTGTTTCCCGCTGGGGATTGATCGCATTTGCGTCTTCATTTGATTGTATTGGCCCTTTTGCCAATAATGTTGAAGATGCTGCAAGAGTGCTTCAAGCAATTTCCGGTTTTGATGAAAAAGATAATACCTCTGCTAATATACCGGTTCAGAATTATACAGAAGAGCTTAAGCAGCCAAACAAGAATATCAGAATTGGTATTCCTGAAGAATATTTTGGCGAAGGACTAGATTCAGAGATTTCTTCGAATATTACTGAAACTCTAAAAAAACTTGAATCAGAAGGTGCTGAGTTAGTACCGATAAGTTTACCACATACTAAATATGGAATTGCTGCATATTATGTACTTGCTACTGCAGAAGCTTCCAGCAATTTAGCTCGATTTGATGGTATTCGGTACGGACACAGAGCTGATAAATCATCTGTTGTTGAGGAGTTAAAAGAAGAAGAAAGCCACATTAGGGAAGAATTTAAAGACGATCAGGTTCAATTAGACCTGGCATTATCTAAAATGGATAGTGCGTTGATAAAACTGTACAAAAAATCCCGAACAGAAGGTTTTGGCACTGAAGTAAAGCGAAGAATTATGTTAGGAACTTATGTGCTCAGTTCAGGTTATTACGACGCTTATTATGCAAAAGCACAAAAGGTTCGACGCCTTATTCAGGGAGATTTCAAAAAAGCATTCGAAAAAGTTGATGTAATAGCTGGTCCTACCACTCCAACTACTGCTTTTGATCAGGGAGCGAAGTTGGATGATCCTGTCCAAATGTATCTTAATGATATTTATACTACATCAGCGAATTTAGCAGGTATTTGTGGAATAAGTGTTCCATCGGGTTCTCATTCGAACGGTTTGCCAATCGGAATTCAATTTTTGGCGGATTCATTTCAGGAATCTAAAATTCTTAATGCCGGAAAATTAGTTGAACTTCTGGATAAATAGATAAGTTAAGTTCTGAAAATCGGATAAATGAATCGACTAAGTGAAAAAAATATCATTATAACAGGAGCTACGTCAGGAATTGGCAGAGCGGCGGCTTATCAGTTTGGTGAACTTGGTGCTAATTTGTTTCTTACCGGTAGAAGGGATGATCGATTGAAGGAAATAAAAAATGATCTGTTAAAAGCATACCCTGATTCTGAGATCAATACATACACTTTTGACTTAGCAGATCGTAATGCCTGTAACCATTTTGTGGAATCAATTGATTGTGATATTGATGTCTTAATCAATAATGCGGGCTTGGCTTTAGGTAAAGATGCTGTTTATGAATTAGATCGATCTGATATTGACCAAATGTTTGCGGTAAATGTTCAGGGTCTTTTGGAACTAACCAGACTTATTTCACCTCAGATGAAAGCGAGAAATGCAGGACATATCATAAATGTCGGTTCTGCGGCAGGACATGAAGCATATGCAGGTGGGGTCGTCTATTGCGCTACAAAGCATGCGGTTAAAGCGATTACCGAATCTACTAAGAAAGATCTGCATGGAACAGAAGTACGTGTAAGTATGGTATCGCCAGGAATGGTGGAAACAGAATTTAGCAACGTCCGATTCAAAGGTGATAATGAAAAAGCAGAATCAGTTTACAAAGGGTTCAAGCCTTTAACTGCAGACGATATCGCCGAAATAATAGTATTTATTGCAAACAGACCGGAGCATGTAAATATTATGGATACAATTATCTATCCGGTTTCACAATCATCACCAACAATGGTTTTCAGAGATGAATAAAATTCTACTTTTCCTATTTGCTTTTATTACCGTCTTAGCTTGCAACAAAGGAGCAGGACTTCAATTTTCTGAAAAAGGAAGAGAGGTACCTGAATTCTCTTCGGATTCAGCTTTTAAATATATAGAGACACAGGTTAATTTCGGACCAAGGGTGCCAAACACATACGGACATGTTAAAACCAGAGAGTTTTTGGAAGCGAAGCTTAAGGAATACGCTGGATCAAACGCAGTATTCTCTCAGGAATTTACTGAAGAAGGATATGGGGAAACTCTTGAAATGGCTAATATAATTGCTGCATTTAATACTTCTTCCAGCGACAGAATAATGTTATGTGCTCATTGGGATACTCGCCCGAGGGCAGATCAGGATACCAGCAGAAGCGGTGAATACATTGCCGGAGCCGATGATGGTGGCAGTGGAGTAGGAGTGCTGATTGAACTGGCAAGGATCTTTTCTGAAAACCCGCCACCAATTGGTGTTGATATTGTTTTATTTGATGGCGAAGATTATGGAACGTCTGGGGATCTTGCAAAATATTTTTTAGGATCACGTCACTGGTCGCAAAATCCTCCGGTTCCGGGATATAATCCAAGATTCGGCATTTTATTGGATATGGTTGGTGCTGAACGAGCTGTTTTCCCAAAAGAGACTTATTCTTTGAGTTACGCTCCAAATCTAGTGGACGAAATTTGGGGTATAGCTGAAGATAAAGGTTATTCAGACATTTTTCCTGATCAAAGAGGTGCTGGTGTATTGGATGATCATTATGTCATTTATGAAAACACTGAAATCCCTGTTATTGATATAATAAATCACTCAGTAGGTGCGGATGGAAATATTAAATTTGCTCCACACTGGCACACCCATCAGGATGACCTACCAATTATAGATAAGAATACTCTACAGGCAGTTGGAGATGTACTTCTCGAATTAATCTATAATCGTATTTGATGGATTATATACGACTACATATTGAGCTGGCTGATGATCTGCATGAGTTGTTGATCGCTGAACTTTTTGAGATGGATTTTGAAGGTTTTGAACAAGAAAGTAATCTCTTAATTGCTTCCGTACCTTCATCAAGATTCGATGACGTTAAAAGAGAAGAGATCACTAAAATTTTATATTCATTTGAAAATTCAGAGTTAATAAAAGAAGAGTTGATATCTCCCCAGAACTGGAATGAAAAGTGGGAGAATTCTATTGAACCTCAGACCATTGGTAGCTTTTATGTAAGACCAACATGGGCAAAAGAGTTAGCTGCAGATTCGGATTTGACCGAATTACTCATCGATCCTAAAATGGCATTCGGTACCGGGTACCATGCAACAACTCGTTTAATATTGGGTTGGCTTTCAGAAATTATCAAAGAAGGGGATAAAGTTCTTGATGCCGGAACCGGAACCGGAATTCTGGGCATTGCCGCTTTAAAGCTTGGTGCAAAATCAGTTTTTGGCTTTGATATAGATGAATGGAGCGAAGACAATTCAAAAGAGAATATTGCCTTAAATGGTGTTGAAGGATTTGAGGTTAAACTCGGATCTACAGAAGTTGTTCCTGCAGACAGTACTTTTGATGTAATTCTGGCAAATATAAACAGGAATGCATTGATAGAATTAATTCCTGAATTACTTTCTTATTTAAAGAAGGAAGGTACTTTATTACTTTCAGGTTTACTGGAAGGTGATGAACAAACCATTATGAATTTAGAATCAGTAAAGACATTATCACACCTGGAAACCAGACAAAACGGAGAGTGGATCGCAATTCTACTAAGAAAATGAGAGCAGCTATAGATATAGGTACAAACACAGTTTTATTGCTTATTGCCGAAGAAAATGAAGACGGATTAAAGATACTTCATGAAGAACAAAGAATGCCACGACTTGGAAAAGGAGTGGATGTTAATAAAACTCTCTCAGAAGAAAGCATGGGAAGAGTAATTACTTCCTTAAAAGAGTATCAAAACATTCTTAATTCTGATTTTCCTGAAGTAGTTGAATTCCTAGTAACGGCAACAAGTGCGGTTCGGGATGCTTCTAACAGAACTGTGTTTATTGATCTGGTAAAAAAAGAAACCGGTTTTGACGTTCAGTTGCTTTCAGGGAAAGAGGAAGCTGAATATACTTATAAAGGTGCTTTAACTGTATTTGATGAACAAGTTACCGGCGATGTTTTAGTATTGGACATTGGAGGAGGGAGTACAGAAATAGCATTGGGCAGAGATGGAGAACTTATAGACTCATATTCTTTTGATATGGGCTGTGTTCGCTTTACCGAAAGATTTTTGGTGCAAGACCCGCCTTTTCAGGAACAAATACGAGAATGCAGACAAGCTGTAAAAAGTATGCTGGAAACAAAGAAATTCAAACCTAAAAAGAACTTAAAAGCAGTTGGTGTTGCAGGGACTCTTACTTCTTTGGCGGCTATAGATTTACAGATTGATGAGTATGATCCGGAACATATGAACGGGCATTGGATAGTTCGGGATAAACTAAAGAAAGGAATAGAAATATTTAGCTTACATACCCATCAGCAACTACTTGAGTTGAGCCCGAAAGTTCTGAAGGGAAGAGAAGATATATTTCTGGCGGGTTTACTTATTTTGGAAGGTTTTCTAAATTATTTTGATTTGGAAGAGATCAGAGTTTCTACCGGAGGAATTCGTCACGGAGCAATAATGAATAAACTAAATAAAACTTAGATCATTTTTTCAAAAAAACCGATTTTCATTTACGCTAAGCTTTGTATTTTAGCTTAGCACAAAATCAGATAATGTCAGATATCAGCACAGAAAAAAATTCATCGCCCAGAGAAAATGCCTCAGCAAGTAGTATTGAGGATGATGGCTTTGTTGTAAGAGCTTTAAAAGGGGATGAAAGTGCATATAAAGATCTGATGAGTAAGTATGATCGTCCGATATATTTTCATATTCGGAAAATGATCAAAGAGAAAGAACTTGTTGAAGATCTGGTTCAGGAGGTGTTTATGAAGGCTTTTAAGAACCTTTCTACTTACAGCAATGAGTACGCTTTTTCGACTTGGTTGTACCGTATAGCCACTAATCACACAATAGATTATCTGAGAAAAAAGAAACTTCAGACGCTGTCTATCAATGATCCGTACAAAACCAAAGATGGTGAACTTGAGATTCAGCTTCCTGATGAAACTTACGCTACTGACAAAGCTGTTATTCGAAAAGAGAGAAAGCAAATTGTTCAGGACGCGATCGAAAATCTTCCCGAAAAATACAGAGCAGTCATACAGTTGCGTCACATGGACGAACTTTCTTATGATGAAATAGCAGATGAACTGGATCTGCCATTAGGTACAGTAAAAGCACATATCTTCAGAGCCAGAGAGCTTTTATATAAAGCATTGATTGATAAGCGCGGTAGCTTTTAGAGATAACTCAATTTTTTGAAAGATTATCTGCTACTATCTGAGAATTCATTTTAAATTTCTCGAATTTTGCTCTGCGGATCGCACTTCCTTCAAAAAGCGCGTCATATTGTGGATTATCTATTTCGTTCCAGAAATCAATACTCTTGTTCAATAATTTTGTTCTGGGCTTCAGGTCTGCCATTTGAGTTAAAGAAGGTTCTTTATTCCATGGACAAACATCCTGACAGATATCACAACCATACATCCATTCTCCCAAAGAGGAATGGAGATCTTGTGGAATCTGCTCTTTAAGCTCGATCGTGAGGTAGGAGATGCATTTGTTCGAATCAACTCGATAAGGTTCGTAAATGGCGTCTGTGGGGCAGGCATCGATGCATCTGGTACAAGTGCCGCAATGATCGGTAGTTCTAGATGAATAATTGAACTCCACATCCAAAATCATTTCTCCTATAAAGAAAAAAGATCCGATATCCTTGTTCAAAATATTGGAGTTCTTACCCATCCATCCCAGCCCTGAACGAACGGCCCAGGCTTTATCCAAAACGGGAGCAGAATCTACAAAGAATCTGCCCTCAATATTTCCAACCAAAGAGCCCGTATAGTTGAAAAGATCTTTCAATTTCTTCTTAAAAACTTTATGGTAATCTCTTCCTAATGCATACTTGGCAATTTTTGGTTTATTTGCTGAATGATGATCATGTTCCGGGGAATAATAACTTCCAATAACTGAAACCACAGATTTTGCACCCGGAACCAGTTTTGTAGGATCAACTCTTTTATCAAAGTTGTTCTCCATCCAACTCATTGTCCCATGGCGTTGCTGAACTAACCATTCCTCCAAACGACGAGCTTCTGTTTCAAGGAATTCAGCTTTTGAAAATCCACAGGCATCGAATCCTAACTGTAAGGCGTAATTTTTAACAGCTTCAGTCAGATTCTTAGAATCCATAATAGATTTATTTTACAGGGACCAATTTATCGCCTTTCCATTGTAACTCTTGTAATGAGCCTTCGATCATACGAACAGTACGGAAGGGGTATTTTTTTACCAATGCATAATCGTGAGTGACCATAAGTACAGCCATTCCGCGGTTATTGATTTGCATAAGAAGGTCCATGATGCTTTTGCTTGCGCCCGGATCAAGATTTCCGGTAGGTTCATCAGCAAGCAGTATTCTTGGCTCATTTGCTAAAGCCCGGGCAATCACCACTCTTTGTTGTTCACCGCCTGAAAGATCTTTTGGCATATGCTTTCTTCTGTGACTTAAGCCGACCATTGTCAGAACTTCTAAAACTCTTTGTTTAACAAATTTGGGTTTTTCACCGGTTACCTGAAGTGCGAAGGCTACATTATCAAATACATTCCGGTCCTGGAGAAGTTGGAAATCCTGAAATACGATTCCTAAACGGCGTCGAAGCATAGGAACTTCTTTCATACTGATCTTATTTACGGGATAATCTGTAACACGAACAGTTCCTGTATCAGGCACAATATCTCTGTACAAAAGTTTTAAGAAAGAACTTTTACCAATTCCAGTAGCACCGATAAGGTAGGTAAATTCACCATTATGAAGCTTGAAATCGATATTATTGAGAACTCTTCGGTTTTCAAAGCTTAAACTTACATTTCTTAATTCAATTACAGATGTTTCTGACATTTAAGTACTAAGGTTATACGTGCGCTGTTTTCGTCGGCATCAATAAGATCAAAATCGCCATATTTTGCAACTAAATGATAGGGCGTTTGTTTCAAAATTGATAACATTTCTTCTAAAGTATAAATACGTTGCTTGTGAACTTCTTTGAATGTGGATAATATTACTTTTTTGTCTTCTGATAATTGTTCAATCTCAAAAGTATTGGTGTGTATTTTGTTAATGGCATCATACTCACTTGTTCTGAAAAATCTTAAATCTTTTACTTCAGCTTCTTCATTATTCAGATAATCTACCGCTTGAAGAGAATTCAATGGAGTTGAGAAATCGAAAATAAATAGCCCGTCTGGCTTTAGAACTTTTTCGCATTCTTCGAGCATTGATATTATTTCTGAATCTGTTTGTAAGTAATTTACGCTATCAAAAACTGAGAAGATCACATCAAATCTTTCTTCAATGTTAATATTCAAAAAATTAAGCGTCTGGAACTTGACATCAGCATTTTGTTCAATAGCTTTTTGCTTAGCTACTTCAATCATTTGAGGGGATAGGTCACTGGCAAGTATATCATAATAGCCTAATTCATCGAGAGAAATAGCAACTGATCCCGTTCCGCAAGCTAACTCCAGTACTTTTTCACACTCGGGATGATGTACCTGAATAATTTCATCGATATAATCAGCCCAGGATTCATAGTCAACATTTTCCATCAACTTATCATACAGAGGAGCCAGATTAGAATAATTATCTGTTTCTTTCATTCCTTGAATTCTTTTGTGCAAGTTCAACTGCAAGATTGTATGCCTGAATAAAGGAGGAAGGATCTGCAATCCCTTTTCCTGCAATATCAAAGGCTGTACCATGGTCAGGTGAAGTTCTTATAATCGGAAGCCCAGCAGTAAAATTAACCCCTTTTCCAAAGGATAAGAGTTTAAAAGGAGCCAGACCCTGATCGTGATACATAGCCAGAATTGCATCATATTGCTGATGTTTTTTTTGACCGAAAAATCCATCCGCTGGGAATGGACCTTCAACATTAATACCGGATTCTTGTAACTTGACAATAGCAGGTGTAATGATCTCATTTTCTTCAGATCCTAAAACCCCGCCGTCTCCGGCATGTGGATTCAATCCAAAGACAGCAATTCTAGGGTTGGAAATTCCGAAATCCTGTTTCAGACTTTCACTCAGAATCAAAGCTTTACTTACTATCAAATCCTGATTTAGGGATGCCGCAACTTTACTGATCGGAATATGACCTGTTATAAGAGCTACTCTCAGATCGACGTTAACAAGCATCATCAAAACTTGTACAGTATTTGTTTGCTCAGCTAAAAATTCAGTATGTCCCGGAATATCATATCCCGCCAGCTGTACAGACTCTTTAGAAATAGGAAGAGTCACCATAGCCTTGAGCTCCTTGTCTAAACAAAGGTTTATTGCTGCTTCTATGGATCTCATAGAAGCAAGTCCTGATTGTTTAGTGATCTTTCCTGTTTCAATCTCCTGAGAGGAGTTTTTTAAATCAAGAACATTTAGAATTCCATCTTTTGCTTCAGATACAGAAGTGATTTTATGAAACGATTTATTGAGCCCAAGCTCAGAATTGTAGAAATCAATTACAGGGGCAGAAGAAATAAGAATAGGGACGGAAACAGAATAGTCGATCTCTGAGACTGCTTTTAAAGCGATCTCAGGACCAATTCCATTTATATCTCCAATCGTTATTCCAACTTTGGGTAGCATAAGCGAAAGTTAACACTTAGGCTATTGAAACGCAGAGGATTATTTACCTACAAGCAAGAATTCTGAGAATCCCGATCCTTTCTCAAATACGAAAGTGCGGTTCTTATATTTCCAGGTTTCTATTACTTGACCTTTCTTTGGGAATGACCGGTCGCGGGAATTTGGTGGTCCGTATTTAATATAGACTTCACCACGGTCTGTATCTTGTCCATTAGGTGTTTCCGGAGTTCTGTATTCAACGAAAGCATAGTGAACCCTTCTAAAGTACTCTGTCATCAACTCATTGAATTCAGTATCCGGAGTTGGATCTCTTTTATCCCAAAATGCGCGGAATTTACTTTCCTTTTCTTCAGGGTTTCCTTTTTTCAGGTTATCGAGTTGGTCTTCCGATATAATATACTTCATCATATCGATAGCAATATCCAGATTTAAAAGTGCAGGAGGGATGTCAGGCCAGTAAGATCGAGCTATTCTTTTTGCTTTAACTTCTTTACCGGAAGTGCTCTTTAATTCAAGTGAGTAAATGGAGTTCTCTAATCCTGAATTTGGAACATGAACAAGAGCATATGTATAATTCCCATCACCCTTTACAATAGACAAGGAAGTCTCTTTTCTATCGAGCAGTTTTAGGGAAGAGTTCGTATAAATTTGTTCTGAATCGATATCAATGGTTTTAACCAATTTTGTATTGGTAGTATCTTTTCTGTCAATTTTTGCTTCACTAATGTTTAATCGGTACGATTCAGAAGGGGAGAAGTCTGGAATTCTGATCAAAGCCTGGTAATCTTCTCCATATAAAACATTACTACCCATGTTAATTAACTCGAGATTAGAGTCTGACCCATTGGCTTTTATCAGATATATTTCTCCTTCTTTACTTGTGGCAAAATTTTTGATCTTAATATTTCGTCTTTGAGAATTGCGATCATTAGTTTCTTCCATCAAACTCAGCTGTAAAACATAATTATACAATCCGGGTTTTAGTTCTGTTACCAATCTGCCCGAAGCGAACTTATTCTTTGATTTTGTGTCGTCATAAGTTTCAGCAAAAAGTGTGTCTTGCCACAGATCACGGGACACCGGGCTTATATTTTTAAGTTGTTTCTTAGAAACATTTCCTTCAAAAACCTCAGTATTCAGTCTTGCCATACTGTAAAATTCTGCATTCTCCGGAGCTTGAATTTCATCATCTGTTGAAAGCTTTTTAAAAGGCAAAAAGCTATTGTCCATTCTGAAAATGAAAACGAGTTTTCCTTGTTCGGGGTTATCACCCGGAAGCACAATTGCATCCAGAAAGAAATTGGGAGTAGCAGCTCTGTTAGCTAAATTCGTATAGGTAACATCTCCTCTTCTTTGAGCAAACATCAATGAGGTAGAGGTTAGCAAAATAAGGAGTGAAGAAAGAATAAATTTTTTCATTACAAAGGTTTTTAAATTCAATTACATCTAAATCACGTTATGAATCATTAAAATTCCTATAATCAACGCAATAGTAATCACTAGTATTATAATAAAAGATTTCTGACAAACATGGCGAATTCAAACGCATCTAAAAAAGAAAATTGGTTAAACGAGTTACTCGATAATTTAAGAGCCCAAGAGCATGAGATAATGTTAGGGGGAGGACAAAAAAGAATAGATAAGGAACATGCAAAAGGTAAACTTACTGCTCGGGAACGAATAGAGAAATTATTAGATGAAGATTCAGAGTTTTATGAACTGGGCTTGTGGGCCGGCTATGAAATGTATGATGATGTAGGTGGCTGCCCGGGTGGTGGAGTAGTTACAGGTGTAGGAAAAGTAGAAGGCAGAGATTGTATGATCGTTGCAAATGACGCCACAGTTAAAGCCGGTGCCTGGTTTCCTATTACAGCTAAAAAGAATTTAAGAGCACAGGAAATTGCTATCGAAAATCATATTCCTTTGATCTATTTAGTTGATTCAGCGGGTGTATTTTTGCCTATGCAGGATGAAATTTTCCCTGATAAAGATCATTTTGGGCGAATGTTCAGGAACAATGCCGTTATTTCCGCAAAAGGAATTCCTCAAATAGCAGCCATTATGGGAAGTTGTGTCGCCGGTGGTGCTTATTTACCTATCATGAGTGATGAAGCTTTGATCGTAGATGGAACAGGAAGTGTTTTCTTAGCCGGAAGTTATTTGGTTAAAGCTGCAATAGGCGAATCTGTTGATAATGAGACTTTAGGAGGTGCTACCACTCACACTGAAATAAGTGGTGTAACTGATTATAAAATGAAGGATGATGAAGAGTGCTTAGAAACCATTCGTGATCTTGTAGGAAAATTAGGACCTCATAAAACTGCAGGATTTAACAAAAAAGAGGCAAAACTTCCTTCAAGATCTTCAGCTGAAATATTTGATATCCTGCCGGAATCACGCACCTCTCCATATGATATGAATGAGCTGCTGGAGTGTATTATCGATGAAGATAGTTTTACGGAGTTCAAGAAGGGGTATGGTCAATCTCTGATTACCGGATATGCAAGAATTGATGGATGGAGTGTGGGGATAGTGGCTAATCAAAGATCAATTTCCAGAACCAAAAAAGGAGAGATGCAGATTGGCGGAGTTATCTATTCTGATTCTGCTGACAAAGCTGCTCGTTTTATCATGAACTGTAATCAAAAGAAAATTCCATTGATCTTTTTTCAGGATGTAACAGGATTTATGATCGGAAAGCGAAGTGAACATGGTGGGATAATAAAAGATGGAGCAAAAATGGTGAATGTGATGAGTAATTCCACTGTACCAAAGATTACTGTGGTAGTAGGAAATAGCTACGGAGCAGGTAATTACGCCATGTGTGGGAGAGCATACGATCCAAGATTTATGTTTGCATGGCCAACTGCAAATATTGCGGTAATGAGTGGTGCATCAGCAGCTAAAACACTTACTCAGATCAAAATTGCTACCATGAAGAAAAAAGGAGAAGAAGTAAGCGAAGAAAAACAAAAAGAGCTTATGGAAGAAATTACCGATCGTTATAACAAACAAACGGACGTTCGCTATGCTGCTTCAAGACTTTGGGTTGATGCTATTATCCATCCTGCAGAAACCAGAGACAGAATTTCTAATGCTCTGGAATGTGCTAACCTGAATCCTGATATAGAAGAGTTTAAGACAGGAGTTATTCAAACGTAACCCGTTCGTACTTAAACAGTACGGAAACTTATGAAATACAAACTGGATGAATATAGCGAAGAACTTAAGCTCAATGTAGAAGCTACTTTTACACTTATAGATTTTACAGCCTTAATCGTTTGTTTTATTCTGGGCTTTATATTCGCTGTTTTCTTTTGGATATTTTTTATAGCCGTTTTTATTAAGGTCTTCGCAAGTCATGAGTTTATTTTTAACACTGATACTTATTCAGTAACTCAAAATATTCGCTGGTTCAGTTATTTAAAAATTAAAAGAAGAGAGTTCTCTTTTAGTGAAGTGAAGTGTATCCGTTTTTCGAACGAAGAATCAGGGAATGTACTTCAGGAGACTATGAAACTGAAAGAGTGGTTTACTATTGATATCATCCTGAAAAGTAATTTTTCCAGAATAGTGAAGGTGCAGGAAGACGAACTGGAGGAAGCTGATGAACTTTATTTAGTGCTTAAAAACCGTCTGAGTGAATTCTTTAAATTTGAAACGGATATTGTATTCATAGAAAAGCCCGAATCAGAAGAAACGGGCTTTTAAGAATATGTTCTATTTGGTTATATATTTAATCAGGGAGCAAGAGACTCCAATTTGCACTTATACTAAAAACAGGACTTATTTCTCCAAAAACCGGAATACCAAGATTTAAGGATATTTTATTAGTAGTTGTAAACGGAACACTAAGTGAACTTCTTAACATCATATAATTAGTTTGAAAAACTTCATCTAGACCGTCGGGTATATCTCTTGCAAGACGGAGTTCAAGTCCGGTAGAAAATGATACTGTCTGATTTTCAATTGACTTAGAGATTTCTAAACCAAAGGCTGAATCTAGCGAGAAATTCGTTTTCCCCGAGACCATTGTAGTATCCATTACAGGCATATTCATAACAGTATCCGTTGAAATACTCCTGTAGTCTTCCTGATCAAAATAATCCACTCCAATACTGAAATGATATTTAACATTTTGGTCATTTTTTTCACTGAGTGTTCTTCCACGTGCTAATCCACCAAACAATCGAGTTCCAGCGGCACCTGGTTTACTTCCCAATGTTGGATCGCCTGAGTCGAAGCGAAGATCAAGCCCAAAGTACTTTGAATCTGCTTTCATTCTTGCTTCTCGTAATTTTGATTCTAGTTCATTCTTTTGTTTTTGAGTAAAAACCGGAAATTCAATATCACTATAACAGGAATTAGAAGATTCGTCTTTGTTTTTAATTTGATCGTAACAAGCTTGCTTATCAGTGGCTTCATTAAGTAATTTATTGATGCTTAGAGCAACTTTGTTTTGATCAATAGTTAACCTGGAATAGATGCTTTGTACATTCTGAAGTAATTCATCTCCTGTAGAGATACCAGTTATATTTAAACGAGCACGAACTCCAAAATATTCTAATTCCGAAGTATTTTCTTCAACGGCATTGGTTGGGAAAAAAACTGTAATATCCCCCAATCGGCTTGATTTCGCAGTTTCATTAGGATTAGAAATATCCGTATAGAATATTGATGGATTCAAAGTAAGAGCAAAAATGGTAGAAGCACCATCGTCGGTTCCACCAGTGGCAAAACTACCACCTGCAAGAGCAATAGGTTGAACAGAAGTAACTGCACCACTTTGATTTAATAAACCGGCTCCGGATGGCTCTGCATTTCTGTTTTGCAATAACCTAGGCTTGAGATTCGGGTTTTGACTGCTTGTAATGAAATTGTTATCAGTTAGTTCGTTAGACAAGTAGACAGAAAGAGACATACAATAATCTGTCGGTAAACTGCCCGGAATATTTAATGAATCGTAAATTTCTTTACAACCTTCCTGAGCTGATAAAGCAGTTGAAAACAAAGAAACAATACAAAATAAAATGATTCTGAATTTCATAATACTGAATATTAATTAACTGAATAGCTCCATCTAAGATCGCCCTGTACATTCTCGGTGCTTCCGGGAATATTACTTCCGTTTTCTTTTACGGTAAGAACTCCACTATCTGTATTTGAACCAAAATCTACTATGACATTTAGAATTCCGGATTCTGTGGGAGTAATGGAAACTGAATCTGCTCCACCGGGTGCCACTGCTTTCGAGTCTCCATTTCCATCTGAACTTGTAATAAACAAAAGTGCAGATCCGCTATTAGAACTTGAACATGAAAGTTCAGCAGTAATTGTACTATTCTTACTTACATTTCCTTTATAAGACATAATAATTGAATTAGTTCATGTTAGTACTCTTTAATTAGCAAAATTTATTCCTAACTAAATAATTAATTATCTGTTAAAGTTAAATTTTAACATTATTTCTTTATTAATACCTACTATAAGGCGTTTTTTAAGGATTCGAAGAAGCTCAAAAAATTGATTATTTAATGCATTTAAGATCCATTCGATGTAAAAAAAGGGGCAAAGACTTTAAATTTGAAACGGATATTGTATTCATAGAAAAGCCCGAATCAGAAGAAACGGGCTTTTAATATTTTTAAGAATCTAAAGTATTTACAGATTCGGAAACAAGTTCTGAATTAGGAATAATCTAGAAATCCAATAGTATTCCATTCAAGGTCTCACTCGGTCGCATAGCAGTTGACGCCAATTCATTATTAGGGTTGTAATATCCCTGAATATCAACCGGATTTCCTTGTACTTCTATCAATTCCGTGTTGATAGATTCTTCATTATCCGACAATGAGTTATAAAGATCAGAAAATCTCGAAGCCAGATCGCTATCCTCAGTTTGATTGGCTAAAGCTTCAGCCCAATACATAGCCAGGTAAAAATGACTTCCACGGTTATCTATTTGTCCAAGTCGACGTGCCGGAGATTTATCATTCTGAAGAAATTTAGAAGTAGCATTATCTAGAGCCTCACCCAAAATCTTTGCTCTTTGATTATCAAAGGTTTTGCCTAAATGTTCCAGAGAAACTGCTAAGGCTAAAAACTCACCAAGTGAATCCCATCGCAGATAATTTTCTTCTACAAATTGCTGAACGTGTTTAGGAGCAGAGCCACCGGCACCGGTTTCAAATAATCCGCCACCATTCATCAATGGAACTATTGAAAGCATTTTTGCGCTGGTTCCAACTTCCAGAATAGGGAAGAGATCTGTTAAGTAATCGCGTAGCACATTCCCTGTAACAGAAATAGTATCTTTTCCTTGTCTGATTCTTTCCAAAGAAAACCAGGTTGCTTTAACAGGACTCATAATATGAAGTTCAAGTCCGTCAGTATCGTGGTCTTTCAGGTAAGTGGTTACTTTTTTGATGAGTTCAGCATCATGTGTACGATCTTCATTTAACCAGAAAACAGCAGGGGATCCGGTATCTTTTGCTCTTGATACCGCTAATTTTACCCAATCCTGCACCGGAGCGTCTTTAGTCTGACACATTCTCCAGATATCGCCTTTTTCTACAACGTGTTCGATCAAAGTATTTCCATCAGAATCTAAAACTCTGACTTTACCATTACTTTCAATTTCAAATGTTTTGTCATGAGAGCCGTATTCTTCAGCTTTCTTGGCCATTAAGCCAACATTCGGAACACTTCCCATCGTTGTAGGATCATATGCTCCGTGCTTTTTACAATCTTCGATCACAGCCTGATACACATCTGCGTAACTGCTGTCAGGAATTACCGCTTTAGTATCTTGTGTTTTTCCTTCTTTATTCCACATACAGCCGGAAGTTCTGATCATTGCCGGCATGGAAGCATCAATGATAACATCACTTGGAACATGCAGATTGGTAATTCCTTTGTCAGAATTCACCATTGCAAGATCGGCCTGGTTTTGGTAGCAAGCGTCGATGTCAGATTCAATTTCTTGTCTTTTGTCTTCAGGAAGTTCGTCTAGTCTTGATATCAGATCGCCGAATCCGTTGTTAGTATCAACTCCAAGATCTTGAATGGTCTCAGCATGTTTTTCGAACACATCTTTGAAGAAGATCTTTACTGCATGACCAAAAATTATAGGGTCGGAAACTTTCATCATAGTAGCTTTCATGTGCAGCGAGAATAAAACTCCCGTTTCTTTTGCTTCTTTGATCTGGAGATCCAGAAAACGGAGCAACGCTTTTTTATTCATTACTGCGGCATCAATAATCTCGCCTTCCAGTAATGAGATTACGTCTTTTAAAACTGTTTTAGTTCCTGAAATGTCTTCATGCTCTATTGTAGCAACAGTTGCATTACTCAGGGTTACGGATTGTTCTGTAGATCTGAAATCACCATGATCCATAGTTGCCACATGAGATTTAGACTCTGCTCGCCATGCACCCATAGAATGAGGATTATTCCGAGCGTATTCTTTCACAGCTTTTGGAGCTCTACGATCAGAATTTCCTTCACGCAGAACGGGATTTACTGCGCTACCTTTTACTTTATCGTATTGTGCTTTAATCTGCTTTTCTTCATCATTTTTTGGCTCTTCAGGATAATCAGGGAGAGCATAACCCTGTGACTGCAATTCTTTAATGGCAGCATTTAACTGAGGAACAGAAGCGCTGATATTCGGAAGCTTGATGATATTTGCTTCCGGTTTCTTCGCAAGTTCACCAAGTTCTGCTAAAGCATCTGCTATACGCTGATCTTCCTTCAAGTAATCAGGGAAATTAGCAATGATACGACCAGCAAGTGAAATATCTCTGGTTTCAACAGCAACACCTGCTACTTTTGCGAATGATTCAATAATGGGTAGAAAAGAGTAGGTTGCTAAAGCCGGAGCTTCGTCAGTTTTTGTGTAAATGATCTTTGCTTTGTTGTCGCTCATTAGTCTCTGAAGTCTTTAAATTTAGTTAAGATCGTTCCCCGCCGGAAAGTCACCCGAAGTTAAAAATTAATAGGCTTGAAGTTTACGAAAAAAGGAAGAGAATTAGGAATGTTTCAATTAAGAATTAGGAATAAGAGTAATCTCATCTATTCCTAATTCTTTCATTCCTAATTATTATATTGGCAATGATTGGCGGAGGTACTCCGTTGGTTTCAAAAAGGTTAATTTAACTTCCAGAGCCATGATCAGACCCATGTTCGGTTTCCGTCCGAAGCCAAAAAAATTCGATTTACCATTCAGATACCACGATCCTGAAAAGGAACAACGTGAAGATGAAAGAAGAAAACGTCGTATCAAGTTTCAAACACACAACAGAGTTAAGCCAAAGCAAAATGTAAAAGTATTAGCATTGGCTTTATTACTGTCGTTAGTGGTTTACATTATTACACTTTTATAGGATTTATTTAGTTGAGCGAAACGAAGGAAAGCACTTCAGTTATACATCAGTTACCACCCGAAATCAGCAACAAGATCGCTGCAGGTGAAGTTATACAAAGACCTGCATCCGTAGTAAAGGAGTTACTGGATAATGCCGTAGATGCCGGATCAGATGAAATAAAAATAATTATTGAACAAGCCGGCAGAACGCTCATACAGGTTATTGATAACGGATGTGGCATGAGTGAAGAGGATCTTCCGCTTTGTTTTGAACGTCATGCAACTTCCAAGATAAATACGGTTGATGATCTATTTAAGATCCGAACTCTCGGGTTCAGAGGGGAAGCAATGGCATCCATCGCTTCTGTTTCACATGTTACTGTCAGGTCAAAAAGAGCAGAAGACGATAACGGTTGGGAGTTTGAAGTTGATGGCGGAACTGAGAAAGAGATAAAGCCCGTAGGAACTCCGGACGGAACTTCCTTTTCAGTCAGAAATTTGTTTTTTAATGTCCCGGCCAGACGTCAGTTTTTGAAAACTGATGTAACGGAGCTTCGTCATATTCTCAGAACGGTACAATACGCCGCCCTTGCCAGTACCAATGTGGCATTTCAGGTTGTGGCTGATGGCGAAGAGATCTACAATCTTCCGGTTCAATCA
The DNA here is from genome assembly GCA_965222085.1 of Balneola sp. Classification (GTDB taxonomy): domain Bacteria; phylum Bacteroidota; class Rhodothermia; order Balneolales; family Balneolaceae; genus Balneola. Next base: position 3,257,210 of record OZ244952.1, on the reverse strand, counting down.
CTCAAAGAAAGAGTTGCTGCCATTTTCGGAGCTCCTTACAAAGCGAGTTTGATCGAGTTTGGAGAAGAAACCAGTTATGTAAGAATTTACGGCTTTGCTTCCGATCCAAAATTGGCTAAGAAAAGCAGGGGAGAGCAGTTCCTTTTTGTGAACGGAAGACCATTTCAGCATCGCTATCTTACTCATGTGCTACTCAGTTTATACGATGCCTGGACCAAAAATAACGAATATCCGTTCTATGCTTTATTTTTTGAGATAGATCCTTCAAAGGTAGATGTGAATGTTCATCCTTCCAAGATGGAAGTGAAATTTGAAGATGAAAGAAGTGTAATCCAACTTGCCCGTTCGGTAGTAAATCGGTCTTTGAATGAACATTTTATGGTTCCGAACATCCAAAGAGAAGAAAGTACTTTTCTTGGTGATAACGAAAGCAAAGGGTTCGATTCCGGTTTTAGTTTTAACCAAAAGAAAGATGTTCGTCAAAGTGAGTCCGGATTTCATATCCCATCCAGAATAAACCAAAATCCTGCAAAAGGCAGAGGCGATGAATTTGGCGAGATGCTATATGGACAGACTTCATCATCATCAGAACAAAGTTTCAGTTCCGGTGATTTCAGGTCAGAGGAGAGTAAACCGAGCGATAACCAAGGATTTTTTCAGCTACATAATGCCTACATCATAACACAAACCAGAACCGGAGTGTGCGTAATTGATCAGCATTTGGCTCACAAACGCATCATCTTCGAAAAAGCGATCACGGCTACGGAATCTGCGCTTCCAAGCACACAGCAGCTGTTATTTGCTCAAACTATGGAGTTATCAGCCAGTGATTATACTTTGTTGAAAGAATTACATCCGATCTTACAACGAATGGGATTTTCAGTGCAAATGTTGAGTGGAAATACGGCTATGATCAACGGTGTTCCGGCCGACATTGAGATCGGAAATGAACAGGAAGTATTGATCTCGATGCTTCATCAGTACCAGGATCTTGGCAAGAAAATGAATCTGGAAGCCAGAGATAAATTAGCTATTTCTTTTGCATCAAAAGCGGCTATTCCAAGAGGAAAAAAGTTGAGTATCAAAGAAATGGAAGCGTTGGTGGATCAATTATTTGCATGCGATCAACCTTATCTGGATCCTTTGAAAAAGCCCACAATCGTTTATCTTTCGCTGGATGAAATACAGTCGAGGTTTAGGTAGTCTAATTATTGGTTAATGGTTATTCGTTAGGAGTTATTACCAATAACGAATAACCATTAACTTCTTTATTATGGAAGCAAAATTAGAACTTTGATCACTTACAAAACAAAGCCAAGTACCCCAGGAAGATGAACATCCTTGCCATTGAGCCTTTTTATAGTGGATCTCATAAAGCCTTTTTAAAAGGTCTGATCGAGCATTCAAGTCATACCATCATTCCCATTAAATTAAACTACAAGGGATGGAAATGGCGAATGCATGGAGATTCTGTAACTCTGGCACAACTTACGAATCAGGTTGAAGAGGATATAGATCTGTTAATGGTGAGTAGTATGACAAACTTGCCCGCTTTTATTGCTCTAACTAATCCAAGATTTTCGCATACTCCGAAGATCATGTATATGCATGATAATCAGTTTACAAGACCGATACCTGAAGGAGAAAAACGCGATCTTACTTTCTGCTACATCAATTACCTGAGTATGCTTGTTGCTGATAAATTGGTCTTCACTTCTCAGTTCCATATTGACGATTTGATGGAAGCTTTGCCCAAGTTTCTGGATAACTATCCGGATGACAAACACTATAATACCGTAGAGCAGATCAGAGAAAAAAGTATTGTAATGCAACCGGGACTTGACCTAAAAAGCTTCAACGATCAACCTGATACTCGTTCTAAGAATAAGAATCCGGTTATAGTCTGGAATCAACGTTGGCAGTTTGATAGAAACCCTGCCATGTTCTTCAGAGTTCTGAACAGATTAAATGATATTGATCTTAAATTTGATTTGATATTGGCGGGTGATACCAAGCACGAGAAGCCGGAAGAATTTGAAAAGGCTTGGCAAAGGTATGGGACTCACATAACTCATTTCGGTTATGTAGATGACAAAGAAAACTACAGCAAATTACTGCATTCAGGTGATATTGTAGTTTCAACAGCAACCTATGAGTTTTTCTGTACGCCTATTTTAGAAGCTATTTATTGTGGTTGCCATCCTTTAGTACCAAATGCTCTTCATTATCCTGAATTGATACCGGAATCGCTACACAGTCCGCTGTTACATGCCCCTGTACTTTATGACGATGAAGATGGACTCTTCAAGCATATGAAAGATCTTTTAACAGGGAAAACAAAACCACTTCCAAAATCCTCTCTTCAAAACATCAACAAACATTTAGACTGGAGCAGAAAAATTAAGGATTATGATAAGTTGTTTGAAAGTTTTGAAAAATGAATGTGACAAAACTTAGTTTCCGATAAGTAACTTTTTATTAGAATGATACTCATTTAATAAAAAAGATTACAATGGACGTATTAATAAAAGCTTTTTTTCTGTCCCTATTCATACTTTTTAATACAGGTGATCAGATCAATAATTCTTTGTCAGACGATTTCGAAATCAATGGAGAGCTGATCGGATTCACAACAAATAATGAATCTTCTCTACCCGATGTTGTTAAAGTTGATGGAAGATATAGAGCTAATCTTATCGATAATACCAATAACGTAACTTTGCATTTCAATGAGAATCAGGGTCGGTTAGACGCTAAACTGTTAACATTTCCCTTTGAATTTATTGCCAGAAATATCGGAATCGGAACTCAGGAAGATTCCCAAACCGCTCCGGCACATCAGGGCAATGAGTACATTTTTTCCGGAGTTCAGGTTCATGCCTTAGATCTTTCCCAACCAAATTCCTCACATGTAGTTGTTGGTCATAGAGGGCCAACAGGCTTTACTATCGAAGGAAAGAATACACTAAACGGTTCTTCAAGTGTAAATGATGCCGGTGCAAACATTGTTCCTGATGGAAGAGCTGATATCAGAATAGTAGGAGAGACTGATAATACGATCACTGTTTACTGGCAGCTTCCCGGCCAACAACAAGACAACTGGACTTTATATCGTGATACCGGAGAATTACCAGGAACCGCACCTGTTTATGAAGACAGTGTGTATGTAGGCTTGATAACTTATGCTTTTGAACTGAATGGAGTCCCTTTTGTTGGTACCTGCGATGGAATTGAGGTCACTTCGGATATTTCGGTTTCAATAGACGAAGAGCTTAATCAAGATCTGAATTTTGAACTAAAACAAAACTATCCCAATCCATTTAATCCTACAACTACTATTCAGTTTACTTTAGAGAATTCGTCAAGTGTAGTTCTTGAAGTGTTTGATCTGAAGGGTAGTTCGGTCACATTATTAGAAGATGATATTTTACCCTCAGGAAGCCATCAGTATTTATTTGATGCCTCAGGACTATCTAGTGGAACTTATTATTATTCTTTGATGGCTGATGGCAAGCAATTAGTTCGAAAAATGCTTCTGGTAAAATAAGTCTGTTAAATTATTTCAATTGACCTACGAATTCGACAATAAGCTTAAAATAATCCTCAAACTCAGTAAGTGGTAATGTTTCAGGTCTGTCGTAAATATCATGATATGCCTGAATGCCACCCAGAGTATAAATATAGAATCCGGGTACATTTTGTTGATCAAACATACAGTGATCGCTGTTACAAGCAGCTCCTCTTATTTTGATGTTGGGTAGCAGATCCAAATCTTCATTAACCTGAACCAGCTCATCAAATTGATCTCTGTATACAGAACCATTTACTACTTGAATTCCTTCATCTCCGGTTCCGGCAAGATCAAAATTCATAAAAAATTTTATTTCTGAAAGAGGGAACAGAGGATTTTCGGTAAAATATTTTGAACCTATTAATCCTAACTCTTCAGCTCCGAAAGCTATAAAAACATTGTTGTATTTCGGTTGATTTTCCGAGTAGTGTTTAGCCAAACTTAGAAGCATCGCCGTTCCGCTGGCATTGTCGTTTGCACCATTAAAAGTTGCTTGAGGTCCTAACATTCCCAAATGATCGTAATGTGCCATAAATACGATACTAGAGTCAGTGTTTTTACCTTCCACAAATCCGATCACGTTCTGTGTTTGATATTTTTCAATTAATGAACTTTTTATATCCAACTTTAGAGACTTTATAGAACCATTAAGTGAGTCGGAATGAATAATGATGGTAGGTTTAGAGTGTTGCATCACCGAGCCTGCCCATGTTAACTTATCCTTGGAGAGTATGATCGTTCCTTTAGCCGGATTCTGAGGATGATACTTCAGAAAATTGATTACTCCATTTAACTGCTCGTTTTGTTCTTTACTGAAATTAGATTTATCAAAAGGTTGAACAGCAATTAGTTGTCCTGAAGAAACTCTTAGTTTGTTTACAAATTTTGCATTATCCAGAATGTCTTCCGCACTAACAGTAATAACATCAAATGTACCTTTTAATGAGGGAGAGCCCGGATCTATTAAGTAATCTTTACCCGGCGTAAGTTTTTTCCCATTCAATTGAACCGATTGGTCGTCTGGAAAGGTATTGACTGAAGTTTCAAATTCCTGATAATAGCTGTTATTGAAATTTTTCAGTCCAAATTTCTCAAATTCACTTCTGATATAATCTGCAGCTAGTTTATCTCCGTTATCAACATAACCACGACCTTTTAAACTATCGGAAGCGAGGATGTTTACTGCTTCTCGGGCATAGTTAAGATCCTGAGCGGTAATAGAAACAGTAAGGGTTATAGAGTAGATTAATCCAAAAAAAGCCTTAAGAAAATGAGAGTTCATGATTTACCTAACAATTCAAAATTATAGATATCGTTCATTAGTTTAAAATGTTTATCTAGTGTATATAAAGTCATTTTTTCATCTATTATTTGTTGAAGGATCATTAGATCGGGGATACCAACCCTATTAATTCCATGCTTAAGATTTATGAATTGATATTCTCTAATTACTTCCCAGTCGATCTTTAATGGAATTTTGTATAAAGAATTTAAACTGTCTATTGCTACAGTTTGTTGTTGTTTTCTAAGGATAGGAACAAGCTCTGTTAAAATCAGATCATTTACACAGACTAAATTTTCTTCGATTAGACGGTCCAGAACAGGAAAATTTCCTTTTTTGAAATATTGAATCCAAACAGAACTGTCTACAAGAACTTTATATCTGGTCATTTATCGATTTCTTAGAGAATCGAGATCAATATCCAAATCAATGGTGCCCTTTAAAGATATCAATCTTTTTCTTTTTACCTCATCAATACGTGCTTGTAACGCATCTTTGATTAACTGACTTTTCGTTGTTGCTCCGGTAACTTCCATAGCTTCTTCAATCAGTTTTTTTGGTATGTCTAAAGTAGTTCTCATGATTAATTATGCATCAATACTTAATAATTGATGTAATTTATATAAAAGAAACTAATTTAGCTAAAAAGGCGCATCCTCATCAGGAGCAGGATTGTGCGGCATTGGTGGTGGACCCGAATCTCCCTGATCAAAACTATCAGGCAATTGAGCTCTTCCTTGAGGCTCACCAAAGAATCCTCCGGAATCGGCAGTGGTTAAATTTTCGAAACGGGCATAATCTTTCACGAAGTAATGCATCTTGCTTCCAACAGGACCGTTTCTTTGCTTTCCAATGATCACTTCAGCAAGACCAGCTGTAGACTGGCCATCTTCAGTAGTTGTGATCTTATAATACTCAGGTCGGTATAAAAACATCACAACATCGGCATCCTGCTCGATCGAACCTGATTCACGTAAATCACTAAGCTGTGGTCGTTTATCACCACCTCGCTGTTCCACTGCACGACTTAACTGTGAGAGCGCTATCACGGGAACATCAAGTTCTTTAGCCAGTGCTTTAAGTCCACGGGATATAGAAGCAATTTCCTGCTCACGATTTCCGGTATCTTTGGTATTTCCCTGCATCAACTGAAGGTAATCAATGATGATCAGTCCAACATCATGTTCACTTTTCAGGCGTCGACATTTAGTTCTGAGCTCCATCAATGTGATTGCAGGAGTGTCATCAATAAAGATATCCGCTTCATGTAAATTACTGGCAGCTTCAATCAATTGTTTAAAACTGTCGTCGTTCAGTGTACCTTTTCGCGCTTCCGAGGCATTAACGCGAGCTTCCATCGTCAATAAACGTTGAACCAACGATTGATTCGACATCTCCAAACTGAATAGAGCTACAGAAGTTCGGAGTTTTTCATCATGATGCATCGCTGCATTTCTTGCTGCAGTCAAAACAAAAGCCGTTTTACCCATTGAAGGTCGTGCTGCAATAATGATCAGATCACCTTTCTGCCAGCCGGCCGTCATGGTATCGATAGATAATCCCGTAGGAACTCCGGTGATTCCACCTTCTTTGCCACGCATGTCTTCCAGATACTCAAGGGTGTCTTTCAGAATTTCTGATACAGGCTTTGAAGCATTCTTGGTTTTATTATTAGCAAGATCAAAAATACGTTGCTCTGCATCATCCAAAACATCATACGCATCTGAAGCAGTGTCGTAAGAGTCTTTAATTACATCGGTACAATTCAGGATCAGATTTCTCTTAACCGCTTTCTCAATAATGATCTGAGAATGATATTCAATATTTGCCGCTGAACTTACGGAACGGGTCAGGTCAGATAAATAGGAGGGACCACCACAAGCATCCAGTAAATTATTATCCCGAAGCTCGTTTTCTACCGTCAAAAGATCTAACGGATTATCTCTTTCGGAGAGGTTCTTAATCGTTTCAAAAATATGGCGGTGAGCTGGCTTGTAGAAATCTTCAGCTACCAACATCCCAAAAGCAATAATAGCAGCTCCGTTTTCAATCAGCATAGCTCCCAGAATAGCTTCTTCAACTTCAACTGCCTGAGGCGGTACTCGTCCTTGCTGCTCCAAAATCTTATTGGATTCTACGTAATTGTTTTTTTTGTATGCTGAACCGTTTGTTGCCATGTACTGATTTCGATCGCTACTTAGTATTAAAGTCTTTCTGAGCGAAAGCGAAGAATCTGCACATCAATATAATTGTGAAGATCCTTCGGAAGTATCCTCAGGATGACATTAATTTATATAATTATGAGTTGTTCATTTCCAATACTTTCGAACAACTTTTCTACAAAGTTATTAACATTGTTTAAGGCTTACCGCCCAACTCGTCATAACGCTTGCGGAGTTTTTGAACATCTTCCCAAGTCGGACGTTTCCACTGCTGATTTCTGAGTAAAGCCGCCGGATGATAGGTCACCATCAATTCCCGTCCTTTAAACTCATGAAATTTAGAACGCATATTTTTTAAAGAATCGTCTTTGTCCAAAAGTGTTGTTCCTGAAACTCTGCCAACACACAAGATCAACTTCGGGTCAACCAATTCGATCTGCTTTAACAAATAGGGGAGACTGTTTGCGCGTTCTTCTGCTTTTGGATCTCTGTTATCCGGTGGACGGTGTTTCAAAATATTGGCGATGTAAATATCTTCGCGATTGAATTTGATGGCTACCATGATCTTATCCAACAACTGACCTGCTTCACCAACAAAAGGCTCGCCTTGTTTGTCCTCATTAAATCCCGGAGCTTCCCCGATGATCATCAAATCTGCATTCGGGTTTCCAACTCCGAACACCAAATTGGTTCCTTCAAGATCTGTTTTCAGTGCATCAGTGTTTTCACAAAGCACACGTAGTTCATCTAAAGTAGAACACTGAGCTATAAGTTCTGCCTCAGTTAGTTCAGGCTTAACTTCTTCAGTTTGATACCCTGTTTTCACTTCTTCAACCAAAACAGATGATTCTACTTCAGTTTTATTTTCAATATTTTCGTGTTTTTGTGATTCCGTGGCTACTTCAACCTTCTCACTAACACTTTCGTGGTTTTGTGCTTTTGTGGCTAAAGACTCTTCATGTTTTACAGAAAACGCCCCATACATTTCTTTTTGCTGATTCAAAAAACGTATGGTTCGGCTGATAAGATCATTTTCAGATTCAGCCATCTATGAGCTCCGCAATAGCTTGTTCTTCCTGTTGAACCGATTCAGATAATGTGCCCAAATAATATTCATCAGTCGTTTGAGTAGTCAATTCCACATCCTGAATAGTATTCACCAAACGCTCATTGAACGGAATAGCCACACGTAGATAATTATTAGTCCAGCCGTGCATAAAACCATCCCGATTTGATTCTTCAAACAGGGCAGGGCGCACTTCACCTTCGAACCTGGAATCAAACTCAAATCGTTTTTTCTTAGACAATCTTCTAAGTTTATGAGTTCTTTTCTTTCGTTCCTGTTTCGGAATTACAGGTTTTAACGAAAGCGCATGCGTATTTGGTCGCTCGGAATAGGTGAACACATGCAGATAAGAAACATCCAGAGAGTTAATGAAATCAAACGATTCCTGAAACAATTCTTCTGTTTCGCCCGGGTGACCTGTAATCACATCCACACCAATACATGCATCCGGAATCATTTCTCTGATCAGTTCTACTCTGCTTCTGTATAGATCCGATTTATATCTCCGACGCATAATCTTCAACATTTCATCAGAGCCGCTTTGCAGAGGAATATGGAAATGGGGCTGAAGTTTTTTCGAAGTTGCTGCAAACCGAATGATCTCTTCTGTCAATAAATTAGGCTCGATGGATGAAACCCGAAGTCGTTCCAGCCCTTTAACTTCATCCAGCGCTTGCAAAAGCATATAGAAGTTTTCATCGGTTCCATATCCAAAATCACCGGAATTAACACCGGTAACAATAATTTCTTTAAATCCTTCTGAAACTAATTGTTCTGCATTTCTGACTACGGTAGCAATCTTAGGACTGCGACTTGCTCCACGAGCCAACGGAATGGTACAAAACGAACATTTATAATTACAGCCATCCTGAACTTTCAAAAAAGCACGGGTTCGGTCATCCGAAGAAAAGGCATTATGAAAATCCACCGCTTCGTTTACATCGGTATTATGAATGATGGTCTTTTCCTGCTTTACAAAATCATCGAACAGATCCAGCAAATGGAATTTGTCTTTGGCCCCAAGAACCACATCCACGCCTTCAATTTGTGCAATTTCTTCCGGTTCTAACTGAGCATAACAACCAACCACAGCTACAAACGCATCGGGATTTCTACGCAACGCCTGTCGCACCGTTTTTCTGCACGCAGAATTGGCGTCTAAGGTCACGGAACAAGTATTTATCACATACACATCGGCTTTTTCATCAAACTCTTTGAGCTCAAATCCTTCCACTTCGAAATCTCTTCTCATGGAAGAGGTTTCCGAGAAATTTAACTTACAACCTAAGGTTTCAAATGCGGCACTTTTCATGCGCTAAAGATAAGGAGAAAGAGGGGTGGATGCAGGGAGAATTTTTGCCGGTGACTTAAATTAAATTAGTGAGTAGTTAATAGTTCAAGCTAGACGCTTCAACTAGGAAAGGGTGGAGATTTATATTATTGATCCAATTTCCATTCTTCAACTAACAAACCTTGACCATTAAAGATTGAAGTTTTTATGAGCCAACCTTTTTATTGTAGATTGAGATTTTTTTGATCTCACCATTTCTATGATATTCTGTAGAGTTTAGTTTAAAACCTCTTTTAGAATAATTAGCAATCTCTTTTATTTCACCATTTTCATAAAATCTCTTTAGTTCTCCAATAGCTAAACCGTCTTTAAAATTACCAATCATTCGTAAAGAGCCATCTGTATAATAACTTTTTTCTAAGCCATGAGAGTACTCATCGCAATTACTAAAAATGTAAAGTTGTTTATTTCCATTGGTTACTAACTCTATTATTCTTGGAGCAATTAATGTATCTGAATCAACAATTTTATTAATATTAACCAATTTAATTTCTTCATTTACTTTTGAATCCAACTCATAAATTCCAAAACTTGGGAGCTTTAAAGTTTTGTCATCTGTAAAAAGCAGCATATGCTCAATACTATCTTTAGTCAAAGAAAAGAAGTCACTTTTTTCGATTCTATTTTCACACTGGTTAAAAATATACAGACTATAGCTAATGTCCTGACCTTTTAAAGAGAAGAAAGGCAGGAGCAAGAATAGAAAAGTTAGCTTCATTTATTTATAGTATTAATTCAGGTGAATCAAGTCAAAATATGAAAGTAGTCCTAGAATTATTGCGACAATTCCCGATGAAACAAGAACTCTTGGTAAAATTACTAATCTAAATCTTGAATTGATTTCAACAATTGTTGGTTCCTGTGGATCGTAAAGAATATCTAACTCCGTTCCAACTTCTTTAGGATTAGTTTGTCCAAAATTTAGTTCCTGTGTAATCCATTTATCATCTTCAGTTTGGAATCTTATCACCGGGTAATAGTATCCACTATCACTGTTTCTACTTTTATTGATGTTTTTGTAAACAACAGCTCTTGCTTTTATTCCCTTTCCTAAGAGTTTGTTTCCTTTCTGCCATTGTACAATTCCTAGTATAACCGCAATTGAAGCAATGAATACAATTATTAACTCTTCTTCCATAAATGCTTTTTCTACAATTTAAGTCTTTTCAGTGTTGAAACGTGAATGCTTAAATAGTTCGAGGTTAATAATTCTCAATTTCAAGATCTAAATTAACATATTTTGACGCTCCATATATATCTGGAAATAGAGAAGCATGGTTGATATTCATCCTATTGAGTGATTGAAGGACAGTAATCCTTTCATCTTCAGGGATTAATAATCTCCATACTCTTACTTTGTCATCATGTTTAGGGAAATTTTTTTTACCCATGATTCTATATCTACTCCAGATGGACTACGAGTAAATAATCCTCCCTGACTAACCAGTCTCATATTTTCATCAGATAATGGTTCAATAAATTCGATAATCGGTGGTCTTGAACTACTTTTTTATTCTTTTTTTATTTTATTTGATCTTTTCTCGAATGTAGTTTGTGAGATACCAAAAATAGTGCGGTAATCAGTAGAGCTTTTTTTAGCGGAAATAAATGCAAAATAAGCTCCTACAAAAGGGGATTTAGTCCAGTCCAATAGAACTGTGCTTAAGCCATTATGCTGTCCTAGTGCCCACCAAGCATTCTCATCTAAATCGGGTGGATTGTATCCTCTTCTTGCTCGTACTGCGAATTTGAATTTTCTCAAATGGTCGTTAATTAATCTAGTATCTCCACTTTTACCAATTAAAGCAAGAACTCGATCTAGAGTAGGTTCTAACAACCATGAGGAATCAGACTGTCCTCGCCAAACAAAATGACGATACTTCAAGTTAGAATTGATAAATGTTAGAAATTCTTCCCTTGAGTCAAATAATCGTTCTTCTACTCCATATTCAAAGTTTGCCATTTCCATTTTTAGTTTTTCTAAATAATTGCATAACACACACTCTATTCATCTTATCCCTACAAATCAATAGGATAGCAAGAATAAACGGAATTATAGGAATAATACAAACAGGAGTTTATTCGGGAAGAAAAAAGGGAGACTGATTGGAAATAATTTTCAATAAAATGAGACTGATTTAGCATTTTGAAGATTCTTCGGAAGTATCCTCAGAATGACTCTGCTTCCGTGGCTTTAAAAAAACTATCTATAGTCCAACATATTCGAATAAGCGTGACACATCATTTCCTGAGAGGCACCTGCGAAGTACATCATAAAAACAGTGAGATTGGCGATCTGAACTCTGAAGTAGCCGTTATCTTCATATTTTCGGGAAGAAACGATGGCGTCTTTTTGAATAATTCGGAAGTTAGCTGATTTCTGAATCTTTTCGATGAGGTCGTAGTCTTCCATAATTCGGTAATCTTCACGAAAACCACCGAGGTCATCAAATAAACTCCTGGTGATAAATAAAGTTTGATCACCGCCGCGAACCATGATGCGATCGAAACGAGTGCAATACGCATTTATACGAAGTAGCGGCGTGTAATAATGATCAAATTTGTAGCGATAACACCCGGATTGAAATCCCATTTCAAGTGATTCTGCAATATCATCCGCAAAAGAAACAGGAGGGAAGGAATCGGCATGGACAAAATATAAAATATCATGTGCGGAATGTTCAGCACCCACATTCATTTGCGCAGCACGACCTTTTCGTTCAGATTCTATACATCTGAAGCCCAAAGAATCAACAATCTCAACAGTTTTATCGGTGCTTCCGCCATCTACGACTAAAATTTCGGCATCTTGTGCGTGATTAATTCCGGCGGAAAGATGAGCCAATAAATCCGGGATTGTTTTTTCTTCGTTATATGTTGGGATAATGATACTTATCGCCATTTAGATATTTACAATTTTGTGATGATATTAAATGCTCATTGGATAATATTAAATTACGAAGTTATTAGTGCAACAGATTTCAATTAATGAACACCTTAAATATGAAACCGATATACATTCTGTTTTTTTCCATTTTTCTGCTTCTATCTGTACAAAACCTTCAGGCTCAGGAAATGGATAGTCTGAAAACGGACACATCTTTTGCCGAACTGTCTATGATTCTGTTGCAAAACGTTCGGGAAGGTAAACCAACCAAGCATATTGAAAGTAAGCTTACAGAGGTTTCTCAAAAGGAATTAAATGCTGATCTGGATACTGAATCAGAGAAAAAGGCATTCTGGCTTAATATTTATAACGCCTATGTCCAAATTCTGTTAACAGAGAAACCTGAGCTTTTTGAAGACCGGAACTCATTTTTTGGATATAATTTCTTTTCATCGCCACAGGTAACTATTGCCGGAAAGGAATTGAGTTTCGACGATATTGAACACGGAATTATTCGTCACTCAAAAATAAAATTAGCTATGGGATACTTAGATAAATGGTTTCCGAGTGATTTTGAAAAGACATTCCGCTGGGATGAAGTAGACCCAAGAGTTCATCTTGCGCTTAATTGTGGGGCAAAATCGTGTCCTTACATTGCGATCTTTGATCCTGAAAGGGTAGAAGAGCAACTTGATATTATTTCGAAGCAGTATTTAGAAAAAACTACAGTGTACGATGCCGAAAAAGATAAAGTGAAGGTAAATACATTGATGAGTTGGTTTCGGGGTGACTTTGGAGGCAAAGACGGAGCCGTTGAAATGCTTAAGAAATATAATGTGATACCTCAGGATGCAGATCCATCGGTTAGTTTTCTGGAATACGATTGGACGCTAGAATTAGGAAATTATACAGATATCTAATTTTTATGATCGAAAAGCTTAACGGGAAGTTTAACTTTGATTTCACTTCCTTTGCCGACTTCTGATAAAATCTCTAATGATCCGTGCATGGTTTTTACTAGGTGTTTCGAGAGCTGAAATCCAAAACCAAAACCACGCTCATTTTCTGTCCCCGGAGTTGACGAAGCTTGATGATTCATCATAATATTAATTTGCTCTTCTGTCATTCCAACACCGTTATCAACTACTGAAAACGACAGAGTCGCTCTATTATCTTTGTGATTTTCGAAATTCAGAGTTACCTGAACTTTTCCTTCCTTCTCTGTGAATTTGATTGCATTAGAAATCATATTCCCGAAAATTTGTAGCATCTTGTTCTTGGGAAAAAGGAGTTCTTTTTGTTCAATCTCAATAGAAACTCTGAAGTCTATATCTTTTAGCTGAGCCTGAGGTTTGTAGAGATCAATTAGTTTTTCTTTAAGGGTAGAGAGGTTTAATGACTCTCTTTTAAAATCTGGCTTTTCATCAGCCTTTCGGTGTGTTGAAAGTATTTCATCAGCGAGTTCCAAAACCGTTTTTCCGCCTTTATTGATCATTTCTATCAACTCGATGATGTTAGAAATGTCTTGCTCTTCGGCGTTGTCTTTTATGATTTGGGAAAGACCTATTATTCCGCCTATAGGGCCACGAATATCATGACTTACTTTTCGGGAAACATCGTCCGCTTCTTCCAACTTCTCTCGTAGGTCTTTTACCAATTTTCGATGTTCCAGGCGTCTCATTACCTCATCAGCAATGATCTTGAACATTTCTATTTTTTCAGGAGAGAAGGAGTGATTTTCTTTATCCATCACGCAAACTGCTCCAATACTTACACCGTTTTTAGTTTTTAAAGGAACACCGAAATAATATTTGAGGTTTGGGTCGCCCGCTACATAGGGTTTGTCTTTGAAGTTATCGCTTTTATGTAAATCAGACAGCTCCAGATATTCTTTCTCGTGGATGGTATAATCACAAATGGAATCTTTTCTGGAAATTTGATTCTGATCCATTCCATATTCAGAAATTGACCATTGAGTATTAGCTCCTATAAGGTTGATCAGAGAGATAGGAGTTCCTGAAATATGTGCGGCTAATTTTGAGAGATCATCCAGATCTTCGAAATCTTTTGAATAATCAATGTCATAGTCCGCTAAAGTAGTAAGGCGATCTAATTCCTTCTTTTCGTCTGTGATGTTTGTCATTTCTTAAATCAACGTAGTGAGTTTGTCGAAAATACGGAGTTTATTTTTATTCAGATGTTAGTTTTTTTTATAACTCCAGAAATCTACCCGGTCTAAAGCGATATAAGGAACTGCCAAAACTTTGCTCTTCCTGTCAATTCCGATATCAGCAGGCCTTCCAATCGTGTGAATAAGAATTTTATTAGTTGAGCCGTCATGAACACGAATGCTTTGATCGACCTGACTTGCTACCAACAACATGCCTTCGTCAAATTCTATTCCGTCAAAATTTCCGCCTCGGAAGGTGTAATGAGTATTAACTTCTCCTGCTGAACTGAAAGAATAGAAAGTTGTATCCTGTCTCCATGGAGCAAGAACGAATAGATCATTCTCTGAATCAAAAGTCACTCCATTTGGATAGATAGCGAGAGAGTCTAAGAATACAGAAGGAGAATTGTTTTCTATTTTATAAACAATCGGTTTTCCCGTATCAGTAACATAAATGCTTCGGGAACCATCTCCTGAAATATCATTAAGGAAACCCGGCTGAAATGATGAGAAATCTATGAAATTTTGTTGCGCTCCTGTTTTGGTGTCAAAGACATGAACACCAGTTACATCAGCTACCCAGAGTGATCCTTTTTCTATATACATTCCTCGTGGAGCATGAAACGGAAATTCATCGGTTCCGGTCATGAATTTCAAATCTACAATATTTCCTTCTGAATCCACTTTAGTAATGAAACCATTTCCATCCTGATCGTTACCACCGCCATTAAAATTTGAAATGAAATACACATTTTGGTTTTCATCATAACGAACGGCTTCAGGTTGACTTAGTCCTTCAACAGAAAAGAGGATGGAGGTGGAGTCCTGAACGGTTTCGAAGTCGGCATTACTGCTCTCCTTTTTTTCTGTTGTACAGGAAACAGCTGTTAGAAAAGCGAGCAAAGTTAAAGAAACTGATTTCATAGGTTGGGTTTTTGTGGTTGAATGATAATCGGCTTCTTAAGTTAGATGTGCAAGTAGCAGGAGAAAAGAGTTTGGTACTAATCATTCCTGCCAATAGTTAGGCTTTCTTCTTGTATGGCCAACTGCAAAACAAACTATTAACTCATTATTTATTTGTTTATAAATGATGTAGTGAGGAAAAGTTTTGAGTAATACTCTTTTAAATCCTTCACCTAATACTGTACCCGATTCTGGAAATTGTAAGATTTGTTGAATCGATTTATCGAAGTCAATTGAAAAATCAATAGCAAGATCGGTATCAATGTTCGAATAGTATCTAAAACTACTCCAAAAATCTTCTTTGGCTTGGTCTTCTAATTCAAATACTAAAGACATCTTTAAGGTTGGATTTTTTTGTCCAATTCTTTTTTAATGTCTTCCCAAGAAGTTGTATTTGATTCTCCAGCTTTATACTTGACTTCTCGCTCTTTAGCGATGTTAAGCCATTCATCTTCATAAAGTAGAGTTTTGTTTCTATCTAAACTATTAACAAGTGATTTTACAAGTTCAAGCCTGTCTCTTTCATTAAGCTGAAGTGCAGATGTTTTTATCTCTTTTAGATTACTATTCATAATGACTGGATTAGATATTTCAATCTAAATAAAACCGAAATTATGTTCAAATTTGTTAATTAATCAAAACTTAAACGAATCTCTTTGATGCTCAATGTCAAAGTGATAAAAGTTAAATAGCTACATGCTAAACTCCGACAGGTACATGCTCAGGTTTAGCATTTTTGTAAGAAGGTCTTGGCTTCAATCCAAATAACTCAAACATGTGCATGTCTTCGTCCAGCTCATTGTTGTCTGTAGTAAGTAATTTTTCTCCGGTAAAGATAGAGTTAGCACCTGCCATAAAACAAAGAGCTTGCTCTTCAAAACTCATGCGAACTCGGCCTGCAGAAAGGCGAACCATAGATTCCGGCATTAAAATTCTGGCTGTAGCAATCATTCTTGCCATATCCCAACTTGGAACCTTAGGCTGGTTCTCCATCGGTGTTCCTTTTACAGCTATCAACGCATTTACAGGAACTGATTCCGGATGTTGATCTAAATTAGAGAGGGTATAGAGTAAGCCAATCCGGTCTTCATGCGTTTCGCCCATACCAATAATTCCACCGGAGCAGACCGAAATATTGTTGTCCTGAACTTTTTTGATAGTGTCTAAGCGATCATCATAAGAACGGGTAGTGATGATCTTTTTGTAGAAATCTTCACTGGAGTCCAGATTATGATTGTATGCATACAAACCTGCTTCTTTTAATTGTGCTGCCTGTTCATCGTTTAACATTCCCAAAGTGGCGCATACTTCAAGTCCCATATCTGCTACTGAAGAAACCACATCCAGAACTTCATCAAAATCTTTGTTTCGTCGGGCACTTCTCCAGGCTGCGCCCATGCAAAACCGAGTACTTCCGGCTTCTTTTGCGCGCTCCGCTGAAGCCAGTATCATTTCTTTTGGCATTAATTTTTCAGAATCAACTCCGGTATCGTAACGTGCAGATTGAGGGCAGTATGCACAGTCTTCAGAACAACCACCTGTTTTTATCGAAAGAAGGGTGCAAACCTGAACTTCGCCTGTTTCATGATATTCACGATGGACGGTAGCAGCTCTGTATATTAACTCCATTAGCGGAGTATTGTAGATTTCTGAAATTTCTTCTTCGGTCCAATCGTTGCGAATCACTGACATAAGTATATTTTTTCTGGTGTTGATTTACTCATCCAAAAGTAAGAGGTATCGCCTCAAATGCCAATCCATAATTTCATTTATTAAAAGGAATAAAAGTGCTATCGTTAGATAAAAATATTATGAAAGAAGTTTTGATTTCCGGTAAGGCATCCTTCAAAATAGAAGTCCCTTATAAATTGTATGAAACAGGAGAGAAAGGAGCAAAACCTTTAATAGTCTATTTACATGGGTTTAACCAAAATATCGATCGCTTTGAAGAAATAGTGAATCCATTAACTGAGTTAAAGGCTTATCATTTATTTATTCAGGCACCTTATCCTTTGTATGATCAGACACGCACTAAAAAAGTAGAAGATTGGGGCAGGAGTTGGTATTTGTATGATGGTGAGCAGCAACAGTTTGTTAAATCTATGGAGCTGTCATCTGAATTCATTCAGGAGATCATTGATGGACTATTACCAAACATAGAAGTAAGCAGGTTATGCTTATTTGGATATTCTATGGGCGGGTATTTGGCTGGCTATTTTATGTTTTCAAGATGGAAACACGTGAATGAAGCAATCATAATTGGGGCCAGAATAAAAACGGAAGTTTTTACTGATAGATTACAAGAAGCTAAACACATCAATGTTTTGGCTCTTCATGGATCCGGAGATACGAGTGTTTTTCCGGGACCTCAACAGAAAGAAATTGAAAAGTTACAAAAGGAAGGATTTAACGCACGTTTTAAATCCATAGAAGCGCAACATAAGCTCTCGCAACCGTTTATAACGGAAAGCGAGCTCTGGCTTAAGAAAAACGGGTACTAATTTCTAATAAATATTAGGAGTAGTTAGGTTTTCTTTCTAATGTTTGTTAATTTTTTCTAACTAACATTAAAGAGTAACCTGATCAGCCAACTAATTTAAATCGCATATGAAAATTCTTGTTGTTGAAGACGATCCTTCAGTTAGAACGCTTGTAAAAGCAGTTTTAGAACATAACGACAATACCGTAATAACTGCTGAAACTGCTAAAGATGGTCAGGCTTTAGCAACAGGCGAAAATTTTGAAATGATTGTACTCGATCTTGGTTTACCTGATGGAGACGGATATGAAGTATGTAAACAGATTAGAGATGAAGGAGTAGTGACCCCGGTTCTTATTCTTTCCGGTGAACAAGAAACAGATGTTAAAGTAAAGTGTCTAAAAGTTGGTGCTGATGACTACTTAACGAAGCCATTCAATACTGAAGAGTTACTGGCAAGAATGGAAGCCATTCAACGAAGGACAGAATCTTCAGGAGATCAGACTCTTACCTGCGGAGAAATTAATGTTCATTTATTGAAAAGGGAATGCACTGTAAATGATAACAAGCTTCAACTCACCAATAATGAGTTTAATCTGCTTGTCTATTTTATCAAGAATAAAAACAGAATTATCACACAGGAAGAACTCGCTGAAAAAGTGTGGGATATACATTTTGATACACAAACAAATTATATAAATGTATATATCAGTTATCTGAGAAAGAAAATTCGTGAATATACTGAAACTGATTACATCGAGACGATCCGAAAGAAAGGATTTACTTTTCGCTGTAACTGATAAAACAGACTTTACTAAAGCCGTTTCTTAATAAGAGACGGCTTTTTTTATTTAAATTATAAGCATGAGCAAGCAATTAATTGAGTACTTGAAGGAGTTTATCTCCGAAGACAGATGGAACCGCATCAATGAGGTTTTAGATAAAAGAACTGAACACATCACTGTCGTTTTGGAGGATATTTATCAGCCACATAATGCGAGTGCTGTATTAAGAAGTTGCGACGGTTTTGGAATTCAGAATGTTCATGTCATCGAAAATAATAATGTTTTTGATGCATCATCCGAAGTTACTATTGGAGCCGATCAATGGCTTTCATTACACCGCTATAAAAATCCTGGTTCAGATAATGTTTCCGAATGTTTCGATACTTTAAGAGAAAAGGGATACCAAATTGTTGCTACAACACCTCATGAAAATGATCATAATCTAGAAGAACTGAATATATCAAAACCTACTGCTTTGGTTTTTGGTACAGAATTAGATGGAGTTACTGATCAGGTCATGGAACAAGCAGATGCATTTGTAAAAATACCAATGTCCGGTTTTAGCGAAAGTTTTAATATATCTGTGAGTGCTGCAATCTGTTTGTATGATACCTCAACAAGATTACGCAGATCTGTTCCAATATCTGAATGGACTTTATCTGAAAACAAGAGGGAAGAGCTCCTGCTTGAGTGGGTTAAAAAATCAATCAAAGCAGGAGATCAGCTTGCAGAAAAATGGTTAGTTGAAAACAGATCCTAACGGGGTAATCTAACATCCAGATCTGCTACCGCATATGCAAATACAGCCATCGTAGCCACGCACTCATTGAAATCATCAATATTTAGTTTGTCAATTGTATCAACCGCTGTATGATGAAACCAAAAATATTTACTACCATCAACATTTAAGCCCATTCCGGGAACACCATTTCTCATTAGCGGACCAATATCAGCCCCGCCACCACCTTTTCTTACTTCTCCGGAATCAGCAGGCTTAAGCAACTCACCGATAGAACTTAGTATTTTATACGCATCATCACTTCCGCTAAATCCAAAACCGATGGGGTCAAAAACGCCCGCATCCGATTCCATGGCCAGAATATGATTATCTAATGATTTCTCGTCTTCTTTTACCCATCTTAAATATTCATTTGCGCCTCTCAAACCATTTTCTTCATTTGTCCACAAGACAACGCGAATGGTTCTTTTAGGACGTACTCCTGTTTCTTTGATCAACCTTAAAGCTTCCCAAGCGGCTACACAACCACCACCGTCATCCATAGCTCCGTGTCCGTTATCCCAGGCGTCAATATGTCCACCCATAACAATGATCTCTTCAGGAAACTCACTCCCCTTAATTTCAGCGATCACATTTCTGGATTGAGCATCCGGTAAATTTTCAGCTTCCATCTTTAAAGTAAGAGAAACAGTCTCACCACGTTTTATAAATCGTTCTATTAAATTGGCGTCTTCAACAGTAATTGCGGCATGAGGAATTTTTCGTACTCCATCTTCATAGCTCATTGTTCCTGTATGTGGAGTTTGCATAGAGTAGGAAGCCACTGATGCCAGCGCGCTTGCAACAGCTCCGTGCTTAGCCGCTGCAGAAGCTCCGTTAACTCTGTACTGAACTGTCTGTCCATAAGTGGTAAAAGGAACATTGAAGAGTACGATTTTTCCTTTTGCTTCAGATCCTCTTTTTTCAAGATCCTCAAAACTCTTAACCAACATAACTTCGGCAGTAATTCCTTCTTCAGGAGTTCCAACGCTTCCACCCAAACTAGCCATTGGTAATTCTTTTTGGATAGGGGCTACAAGTGTAGCAGATTCCTTTCCACGTACCCAATGCGGTACAGTAACGGGCTGAGTCCACACTCTGTCAAAACCGTCTTTTTCCATTTCCTGAACTACCCAATCAATTCCTTGTTCAAGAACTTCAGAACCACTTAATCTGGGCCCGTAATAGTCTGTTAAATGAGCTAGCCTTTCAAAACCCAGGTTATTAGCAAGCGCTGATTTAATGAGTTTATCGGATGTTTCTTTGATGTTTTGCTTAACCAGATGTTGACCTACTCCTGGGATTGTTATAAATAAAGCAAATAGGATACAGTAGAATTTATTCAGTTTCATGAATACAACTTAAGATTTGAATTTTGATTCAAGAAAAAGAAAAGGGAGGACTTATGCTTATTGGAATTGCAAAATAATGTGCAATCAGTCCATTGATTTAGTATTCTTTCTGGCTATTTCCTGGAAGAGGAGATATTCTTCAGGTGAGATATCAGCAAAAAGATAATTTATAGGATTCACTTTCTGATTATTCAAATGAATCTCATAGTGGAGGTGAGGACCTTCTGTTAATCCTGAGTTGCCGGAATATCCAATTAATTGACCTCTTTTTACTTCAGTTCCACGTTTGATGTCTTTAGGAACAGTAGACAAATGAGCATAAAGAGTTTCATACCCGTAACCGTGATCAATTACGATTATACGACCAAGTGTTCCTCGTAGTCCTACATATTTGATTGTACCATTTGCAGTGGAATATACAGAACTGCCAATATCAGCGCGAAAATCAGCACCACCATGTCTTTTTGGATAACCCAGAACAGGATGATCACGCATCCCAAAACTACTCAGCAAAATACCGGATGTTGGCTTTATTGCAGGTAAGTGTTGTAGCTTATCCTTATTGGTGTTGTAAGATTGCTTAAGTTCTTCGAAACTGAGTTTCTGAATACTGATGCGTCGTTCCAGATTGTCAATTTTTGAAGATGTCCACCTCAAAAGATCTGCTGTGGATTGATTGTAAACATCAAATTCCGGATTCGGAGTACCTCCACCGGAACCGGCTTCCCGTTCATCAGTAGAAATTTCCTCTAGCCCTAACACCGAACGATAAACTTCATTGTCAGCTTCTGCAATTTCTTTGAGCTGGCTGTCAATATCTAAAATTGATTTCTTGGTGGTTTCAAGCTGCTTATAAAGAATTTCATTTTCAGCTTTAAGAGCTAATTCAGCGGGAGTACCAACATAACTGGAAAGAAAAATAATACCCAGCCCGGATAAAAACACACCGGTTAATATCCATATAGATAAGTTATAGATGATTTGCTCTGCCTTATTATACTCCATTGGTATAAATTCGCAGCTTTCCTCGTCGTAGTAATAATGATTATGTAATGACATATCCTATTTTAAAAACCCGTCAAATTTACGCACTAGTTGTTTCCTAGTCAAAGAGTAACCAAACATTCTAATGTTACTCAACATCTCCTTCAAAGTATTCGATCGCTCTTCTAGGAGTTGGATCGAAATCCCCGGTTTTACTTGCTATTTTTGACTGGATCCTATCCTGGAACGCTTTTGCGGGATCGTAGCCATAATGTTTCAATAAATAATTCATGGCAATCACTTCGGCTATTACGGTTATATTTTTACCGGGAGTGATAGGTAGGTGGATTAAAGGAATATCCAGACCTAGTATCGATACAGAGTCATGATTGAGTCCTGTTCGCTCAACATCACGAGCTTCATCCCAAAGTGTGAGTTCTAATACAACTTCCAGTCTTTTTTGATAACGGATTGAGCGAATACCAAACATCGACATCACATCTACTATCCCAAGTCCACGGATTTCCATAAAATGCTTACTCATTTCAGTGGCGGAAGACATGAGCACGTTGCTTTTTTTGGTAAGCATAACCACATCATCAGCAACCAAACGGTGGCCACGTTCAATTAGATCAAGTGCTACTTCACTTTTACCTATTCCTGATTTTCCCGCTATCAAAATACCAATCCCGTATACATCAACCATAGCGCCATGAACCATAGTTTGGGTTGCAAACTGATCTTCCAGAAAATCCCGAAGCAAAAACATAAATCGGGTGGTTTCTACCGGGGTAGAGTAGATTGGAATGGAAGCTTTCTCAGCAATTTTGATTAAATCATCTGAAAGCTTATTACCATCCGTTAAAAAGATCACCGGCAAGTCAAAGCCGGTAATGTTTTCGAATGCTTTAACCTGTTCAGAATTTGGCAGATGGTCCAGAAACTGAGTTTCAGTGTTACCTATAATCTGGATTCTCTTATAGGTAAAAAGATCGGTGTAGCCGGCAAGAGCCATCCCCGGTCTGTGAAGATCAACTTCATAAACGAATTTATATTCAGAACAATCACCGGAAGTACAAGCAGTAAGATTGAGCTGAACGCGTTCCCTTAGTTTTTGAACCAAATAAGAAACGCTGATCTTTTCTTTACGAGGAATTGGCTCGCTGGCAGTAAATGGCATTAATAGACTTCTTGTAGTTTTTGTTTATATCGCTTTAGCTGACGCGTTGCAACATCTACAGCAACTGCAACTGCCTTTTCATAAGACTCAGCCTTTTCATTCACAGCAATAACCTTTTTGGGTACTTTAATTATTAGTTCTGCTTTCTGAGGATGTTTGGGATCAGATGTAGGCTCCAGAACAATATCGCAAGATACTATACGGTCGTAAAAGTGTTCTAATTTCTCAACACTTCCTTTACTAAATTCTTTAAGATTTTCGCTTGCATCAAAATGTCTTGAGGTGAATGAAATATTCATTTGTTCTCCTATTAGTTTTACGTTTTAGCTCTTGGATGTGCATTCTCATACACATTTTTGAGTCTCTCTACACTGGTATGAGTATAGATCTGGGTTGCTGCTAAATTGGCGTGACCCAAAAACTCTTTAATTATTCTGATGTCTGCCCCGTTATCAAGCATATGTGTTGCAAAACTATGCCTTAATACGTGAGGGCTCTTTTGTGTTACCTCGCTGGTTTTAGTTAAATGTTTCTCGACTATTCGTTGAGCGTTTCTCGCATACATCCTTTGCCCGTGTGCAGAATGAAATAAACCTTTTACAGCATCTCGGTCTGTTTGGCTTCCAAATAATTTCTCCTTTGTTTCAAGATGTTCTTTTAACGCCGTAATAGCTTTATTACCTAATGGAATAATCCGCTGTTTATTACCTTTTCCTGTAACATTAATTTGATTATTTCTCAGATCAACTTGTTCTCGGTTTAAATTTATTAACTCGCTTAAACGAATTCCGGTTCCGTAAAATAATTCGAGCAACGCTTTATCTTGTCTTCCGGAAGGGGTATCGGTATTTATTGAATCCATCATTCGTTCAATATCAGCCGAGTTTACCGTTTTAGGTAAAGTTCTGTCTTTTTTGGGTACCACTAATAGCTGGGCAGGATTCTTATCAATGTGTCCCCGCTTAAAACAATACTTAAAAAAAGATCTGAGCGTAGCTACTTTACGAGCAATTGAACTCTTTGCCATTCCTCTCTCTGAAAGTTCACCAAGCCAAAGCCGGATTGTTAACCGTGTTATAGAGTGAACAGAGATTTTTTCAGGATCTGATTCTTCGTGTTGAGCACAAAATTCTAAAAAAGATGTCAGATCATTGCCATATGAAGTGATGGTGTGAGGTGAAGCATTCTTCTCAACAGCCAGGTATTTGAGGTATTTCTCGATGATCACTTTCATTGATGGAATATGTATATCCGACATCAAAAAAGAAAACTTTTATGAAAATAAAATGAAGAAAATTCTAGCCTAAATTTCTTCCTTTCCAGCTAACCGATTTTCCGGTAAAATGATCTTTCAGGCACTGTATTCCAAGAGCCTGGAACCAAAGTACTCCAATAGCATGAGTGAAAGAAGAGTAGATATCCCACTTGAATATAAAATTAAGTATAGCTCGTTGTGAAAATATCAGTATCAGTGAGATAGAAGACCAAATAAGTAGTTCAACAGAATTGACTTGAAACCCATATGCAAAAGTAAAAATAGGAGCTACAAATACAATGAGGTGCAAAATGGACATCAGCAAAAAGAATTCAACGTTCTTGCCAAAGCCCACAAAAAAGTTTTTTCTGAGTCCATTCCATAATTCTCTGTCAGAGGAATACATCCTGCAATACACAGAACCAACACCATGAAGCATCTTCAAAATTAACCCATTACTCTTGATATTTTTAGCTAGCTCCACATCCTCAATAATTTGATCTTTTACAGATTCATGACCATTTATTTTTGAGTAGGCGCTTCTATTAAAAGCTATAAACTGTCCACAGGCTGCGGCGAATTTTGGAGCTAATCTCTTTCTTAAAAAGGAGGGAAGCCATTTTGGAGCATGTTTCACATATCTTGAGGGAAGTAGTGTATACAATGCAAAATAGACCAGAGGTATGACCTGTTTTTCCCAAAATGATTCAACGATCTGTTCCGGCCATACTGTTATAGCATCTACATCAGAAAGCTCTATAACTGCTTTAGGAATTGCATCCTCATCTAACCAAACATCTGCATCTATGAAGATTAAAATATCACCGGAAGCTGTTTCACTAAGCTGATGACAAGCCCATGGCTTCCCAAGCCAATCATTTGGTTTTTCTGTTCCTTTGATATGTATCAGATTATTAATGATTCCCGAAAGCTTAGCTAAAATTTCTCCGGTGCCATCCGTAGATTGATCATCGAGAACCAGAACTTCAAAATTGGGATAGTTTTGTTTTAAAGCTGAAGTCACACAGCGTTCTATTACAGAAGCTTCATTTCTTGCCGGTATACAAATACTGACTTTAGGTTTTTCAGACGCATCGGGAACGATTGTGTTCTTTAAACCTTTAAAATCAATCAAATTCATTCCAAGTATAAAACTTGTATAAATCAAAAAACCTACTGATATGTATAAAAGGATCATCATTTAGTGATGGAAGTTAATGAAGCTAAGGTTGTAGTTCACTCAAAAGATTCTGATAATTGCCCATGAATATTTCTACAGATCATTTGGACGAAAACCCTTTTCCAAATAAACCCTCGGGAGGATACGAGTGGTGGTATTTTGATGCTTTGAGTGAAGATGGTAATTGGTGTTTTGTTATCATTTTCTATCAGGGAAATCCCTTTTCTCCGGAATACATTCAGAATATCGAAAAAAAATCTTCCGAACCTGATGAATTTCCCGCTGTCAGTATCTCCATCTATAACCGAAATAAAACGGAGTTCTACAGCTTTGTGGAATATTCAAGTGATGATTTTAACTGGGATAAGAAGTCAGACTCTTGTACAGTAGGTCCTCACAGATTTTCAAAATCTGAAAATGATTCAAAGTTGGTTTATTCAATTGTTTTGAACGAAGTTTTACCGTCCGGTCATTCGATTAAAGCAGAGCTCGAATTCAGCAGTTCTTTAACAGCTAATGCCGCCATTGACTCAAAAAAACCAAACGAACACCATTTCTGGAACATGATTCAACCAAAAGCTGAAGTATCGGGAACAATCGAGATAAAAGGGAAGTCAGGTTTTCAAAAAATCGCTTTTAATGGTTCCGGTTATCACGATCATAATGTTGGCTTAGAACCCATGAAAGAAGATTTTAAGGATTGGTACTGGGGTAGATATCATTTCAAAAATTCTACCCTGATCTATTACGTTATGAATCGAGTAAATGAAAAGCAGTATAAAGCGTGGTTGATTTCAAATGAAAATGGGGAAGTAATTGATGAGTTTTCTTCTGTTGATACGGAAGGATTTCTCAGAAATATGTTTGGTTTAAGTTCAGCAAGAAAAATAATCTTGAAGTCCGTGGATAGCGAAGTTACTGTACAAGCGGCATTACCTCTTGATGACGGACCTTTTTACCAACGTTTTTTAGGTCAGGCTGTAATGCATAAGGATGGAGAAGTTTCCATTGCTGAAGGAATTTCAGAATATATATATCCTGAAAATATATACTCCAGAAAGTTTTGGCCGGCAGTAAAAATGCGACTTAGATTTGCTAGCATAAAACCTCATTGGGTTCAGAAATTTAAGATGTTCTATGAATGGACTTGGTAATTTAAAAGCTAGACTTTTTTAAAACCTTCGTCTGAAAACCCGGCTACTTTTCTGGTATCTGATAAAAGTTGATGAATTTTTTTTTCGAATTCAGTAGTTAATTCCTCTTTGGGCAAAGTTTTTTTCAAAATTAAAGCTTTTCCAATGTTGATATACAATTCCGGTTTGCTCTCACGGAATGAATGAGAATAAAAAGCTATGGGCACGAAATCGATTTCTTTATCCGTATTTTGATATAACCATGCTAATCCTTTCTTAAACTCAGGTTTTGAATCTGAAACAGGAGTAATCTCGCCCTCAGGATAAATGTATAAACTTGAATTAGGCTTCTTCAAACTATCAACAGCGAATCTGAGTGATCTTAAGGTGGATTTGGGTTCAGAAAGGTTGATAGAAAATGCTCCTATTTTGGAAAAGAACCGATGTTTTCGCATCTGCTTATCTTCCATAAAAGCCCGTGCTTTTTGATGAAACACATTTCTGCTTAAGTAAAGTGGAAGTAAACCATCCCACCACAAATTATGATTGATGAAATAAACAGTTTTAGAATCAGTTTCCGGCTTATAGTTTTGCTTAATAAAGATATTCTTAAACCTTCGCTTTAATAACCAACGGGTATACAGATCAAAAAACCAAATCAGAAAACGGGATTCTTTAGCAGGGATAAAATTCAATTCAATTCTTTTTGGTGATGATAGGGTGTTCTGCCTTATCTTTCAATTATGAAGAAGCACAGAGACAAACCAATCCTTCAAATTACGAATCCTGAAATTGATAAATATTCGGAAGTTCATACAAGTCCGGAAAGTAAGGATATACAAAATCTGATCAACTCCAGTGATGAAGAACTCCAATACATAGACATGTTGAGTGGAAGAATGGTTGGGCAGCTACTTAAAATGCTGGTAAAGATTTCAGGAGCCAAGCGAATACTTGAGATCGGGACTTTTACGGGATACTCAGCAGTAATGATGGCGGAAGCTTTACCTGAAGATGGAGAAGTGATCACTCTGGAAATGAACTTAAAGTACCAGAAAATAGCTCAGAATCATTTTGACAAAAGCAAAGCAGGACATAAGGTTACAATGATCCGGGGAAACGCTCAGAATACGATCAAAGAGCTAACGGGTACATTTGACCTAGTTTATCTGGATGGAGATAAATTAAGATACTCATTTTATTTTGAGCAGGTAATGCCATTGCTCAATTCCGGCGGACTCATTATTGCTGATAATGTACTTTGGGATGGAACCGTACTCGGTCCTGAAGACAAAAAAGCAGAGGCCATTGCTGAGTTCAACAAACTTGTTGCTGAGGATAAAAGGGTAGAGCAAGTATTACTTCCGGTGAGAGATGGCGTTAATGTTATTAGGAAGAAGTAACTCTATTTTGCCACAAAAGCACGAAATCACTAAATGATTAACTATATCAATCCGTCATTTCTGTAGATGTTGGATAATTCCTTGACAGTTTAGTAGTGGTAATTCTAAAAAATTCGCCCTTAGTATTTAAGACGGAAACGAGAGCATGATCCGAATGCGTCTGCGAAGCAGGAGTAATCCTTTCTGGTGACAATTGTACTAATTTTCTCAAAATGAACGAAGACCTTTAGGATTATTCAGCGTAGGATCAGTGAGCCCGTCTTAAATACTTCGGCTTGATCTTTTGTTACTTTTGTATCAAGACAAAAGTAAGTACTCTTGTGCAAAGTCAAACCATGGTATAGGAATCAGTTCGCCTTCTCTGTGTACTTTTGTGCCGATACTGAGCTTCCTCAGCACAGGCTCCAGTACCAAAAACTCCCGACAAGAATTATGGGCGCGAACTCCATTACATCGACTAATCATTACAAAAGGTCTTCCTGCATATCATCCATAATCAAGAATCAGCCTGAGTGTAATGATTGCTCCCTGTCTGCCGACAGGCAGGCTTCGGAGCCGTCGATTTCATTACGTTCTTTCTTGCCCATAATTCTAATGGTCGGTGTAATGGAAGCTTTTTTTGAAATCTTCAGGATTATAAACAGGACGTTTTTTGTAAACGAATTACCTGACATCTACAATTTCGCCAAAGGAGGAGAGATGGAATCTAATTTTAGTGAAGCAGTTGTTTCAACAATCAAAATCCATTACCCGTGTATTGAACCAACAGATGGAAATAGAAATCCTTTAATTATTTTTAGATTCAAAAACTTCTCTCATTTCCCAAGCTTTACACGCTCCTAGTGCACCACCCAGTGATGAAGGAAACATAGAGAGTAAAACAATGCCGGAATTGACAAAAATGAAATCACCTGTGAAAATTGGAATCAATAGGCTAACAAAGAAAAATAGAAAAAATGAAATTGTAAAAGCCCAAAAGAAGAAAACAGCTGAGTCAAAAAGTTCTCTGCTCATGTGACCTTTGTTTTTATTTTGAAACTCTAAAACTTCTCTGACACCATAAAAACAAGCGTAAGAAAATAATGAGCCTAAAATCGGATAGATCATACCGTGAGGCAATCCAATAAAAATTAAACCTATTAATAACATTAAAATATACCAGGTTATTAAAAATTTTGGAACCCAAAGCTCTGTTAGTATATAATATTTAGGTTTTTTCATTTATAAACGCTTTAAGATTTATCTCAACAATTCATTCATACAAATCATCAATATCAGTCTTGCAAAGATCAATAAAAAGCTGAGCCATTTTATTGCAAACAGCATTAAAGAATTTCTCACCTTTTTCCTTAGTGGCAGCTTTTGGATCGCCAATTCCGGTATCTTTTGAAACCTTTGACCAAGGTCGTTCGCTCCAAGCCCAGTCTTCCTGAAATGCAGAAATTTTATTCTTTTTTTCTACGCCATCACCCCAGTTTTCTTTAGGCAGTACTAAGTGCGGTTCCAGATGAAGAACTAAACTGGTTTCCATTTCGTCAGCATGATCACCCGGATCAGTAAAATATTTGTGACGATCCAACATTTTAGGCCAGAAGGTAACGCAGATAAACATATCCGGATACAAAAGTCCAAGCTCACGAACCATAGATTTAAAATCATTACCACCATGACTGTTAAGAATCATAAACTTATGAATACCCTGCCGGTTCAGTACTTCAATAATGTCTTTTAAAATGTGAAACTGTGTACTCGGATTTAGATTAATATCTAAATAAATATCCGATTGACCTGTATTAACACCAAAGGGAATATTTGGTAACACTATTACATTCGCTTCGTTTTCCCAGGCAATCCTCGCTGATTCTTCAGCAATTGCTTTGCCTTCGATATTATCGGTTGAATAGGGAAGATGGTAATTATGAGCTTCCGTAGCTCCCCAAGGTAAAACAGCCAATTCAATATCCGCTTCTTTTAGATGCTTCCAGTTAGTTTCAGCTAAGATGTATGGTCTGATCATTTTTCGTCAATTATCTATTTCAAGCACTCATAGACTACAAACTTATCATTCTCTGCAGTAATGGAGCAGGTTTTAAACAATTTATCTAAATGCGTTTTATAGTTCAGGTGTTTATTTGCTACCAAAACAAATCTACCTGATTCTTTCAAACAACGTTGTACTTGTTCAAACAAACTATGAGAAACTTCGATATTATTTTCGTGTTCAAAATGAAAAGGGGGATTTGAAGTTACCAGATCAAGAGACAAATCCTCAAAATCTTCCAAAGAATCATTCCAATGAAAATGTGCGCTTTCACTTACATTCATTTTCGAGGATTCAACCGCGAGGTAAGAGTCGTCTACTAAATAAACTTCAGAATTTGGTTGCTGATTAATTATATAATCTGCAATAACACCATTCCCTGAAGCCAGATCAAGAATAGTATTTTCTGATTCTTTGACTGTAAGATGCTCTAAAAGGAACTGAGTTGCGTAATCAATGTGATCGGAGGAAAATACCCCGGGGTATTGGTTGTATACCTTATCATTAAATTCGATATCGACCTTAAATTCTTGGTGCTTAATATCTTTCTTATTTTCTAAAATGAGTAATCGGGCTTTTTTCTTTGCTTTTGATTGCTGAATATCTTCAAAATATTTACTACTGATTTCGAGCAATTGTGGTGTGAAGTACTTAGTCATAAATCCACATACGATGACACCATTTTCTTTTAATGATCGCTGTAATTTCTGCAGATAGAACTCAAAAGCTTCCAATGATTTTGGAATCTTTATCACACCCAAATCAATATCAGAAAGAGTTCCCAAAGGCGATTTGATTGTACGTGATTTCAATACTAAAGAGTTGCTAACAAAATTCCTTTCAATAGCTTTTTGGTGACTTTTATGGTTTACTATAGAAATCGGTTGCAACTTGAAAAGGGTAGTGGCAAGAAAACCAAAGCGATCGTTTATTAATACTGAAGATTCAAGCTCAAGATTGTTATCACTTATGTACTCAAGAATCAGTTCATCAGCTGCATTCCAGGGCTGCAGAGACCTGTTAGTTGTGGGCGGATAGCGTTTAATATCAAAATCGCGATCATTGTAAGTGTATTTCATTCCATAATGGATTTACAGACAAAATCAGGAATAATACCCGTAGATCGAATCTGTGATTCGTAATTATCCTCACGAGTATTTCCCGAAAGAACCAGCATTGTTTTAACTCCAAACTTATTACCACCCAATATATCAGTATGAAGAGTATCACCTACCATCAGAATATCATTTTTATTGATGTATTTATCCCGGGTGAGTTGTTCATAAGCAAACATGAACATTTGTGAATCCGGTTTTCCGAAATGGATAAATTTTTTCCCCAGCATGTTTTCGACTAATTTTGCTACACCACCGGTAGCAATGGCGATATCGTTATGGGAAACAGGGTAGTAGTAATCAGAATTAGCCAAAATAACCGGCATATTTTTCTTTCTAAGGAGGTTTACTACTTTGTTGATGTCAATATTCCAGTCAAAGCCTTCATCATCTAAAAACACACAAGCTGATATATCATCAATATTATTCAGATCAACATCTGCTACAGCAATATGCTCCAAACCAGCTTGTAATATATAATCCGCAGAGTTTTCAGTTCCCAAATATGCGATTTTACCGCTTGTGATCTTTTGCTCAAGAAAATGTTTTGCCATCATGCCGGATGTGATCATTTCATGAAGGTGAATACCCGGAAGGCCTAATTCAACATATTTATCAACTTGTTGCTGAGGGCTTCGGGATGCATCATTTGTAAGAATCCTGAACAATTTTTGCTCGTTTCGAATAAATGACAGAGTTTTATCAGCTCCTTTAATCAACCCGTTGTGGTTTTTGACTACGCCGTATGAGTCCAGCATAATAACTTTAAATTGTTCTGCAATATCGAAAAAGGAAGGGTAGCTCATTTATTATAGATCTAAAGCGTTAAGTAATGGTTCAGCGTCAAATTTTTCATCCAGAGTAGGTAAATGAATTTCTAAGGCCTCTTTTTGAAGTTTAGTGGCAAATATCTCATGAAAGAAAAACCGGCCATATTTAATCACGTAATTAAGAATAAAAAACCGATATGACTCCTTCAGAAAACGAATTTCAAGTTCTGAAAGTGGAAATATTTTATGATAAGCTTTTAGAAAGATGATAAAGCGTTCTTCCATCATAACATCCACATTGTAGCTAAACACTGTTTTATCGCCAATATCAGAAGCTACACGACTAAAGAAATAGAAATCAAGCATTCTGGTGCTCATCCGGAACCAGTCGTAATCCCATCTTGAAAAAAGCTTAAAGTTCGGAGTAACTGAAAAGTTACCAATATTCCAGTCTACAAATACAGGAATGGTTTCAAGTTCGTCTCCTCCTATGGATTTATAGTTGTCTAAAAAGAGATGACAATGATCTCTGATCAAAGATCTATGAACAGGATACTCGTATTTAGTGGATTTATCATCCAGGATCTCAAGAAGATCATTAACATCGTCCTGCATGGTTTTAGATGATCTTGGCAAAGTAGCTTTTACAGTATCACAAGCTTTATGAAAGTGAGCTGTTTGCTGAGCTAATTTTACTATCTCATTCTTGTTCAGCCGTTTAGGAAGTTTATTTTTAATGTGTATAGGTCTGTAAAAAACCACCCAGGCATCAATAATTTCACTTTTATAGCGATGAACAAATAACTTATTTCCCTTCATTAAAGATCTGGCCAAAAAGTTTTCGAAAGGAGAGGGTAGGTTATTGGAAAGGGTGTTTATAATGCTATGATCTTCAACAAAGTGTTCGAACTTTCCGAAATAAGAGAGCTTGGCTACTATAAAATTTTTGTCTTTAAGTGAAATCCTGTACACATGGTTCGTAGAAACTTTCGCGCTTATATCCACTATATGTGCTATTTCTCTGGAACTATCATAGCTGTTCCATGCTTCACGGATTATGGTGTCAAAGTCGATGAATGCCATTATACGATCTCGAAATATCTTTTTAATTCCCAGTTAGCTTGCTGAGGATCATATTGTTGCCATTCCCATTCCCGTGTTTTTATAAAGTGATCTGTGAATTCCTCACCAAAAAGCTCATTAGCTATATCTGATTCTTTCATTGCTTTAGTTGCTTTATGAAGATTTGTTGCTAATGGTTCAGTAGCTTTGTTTTCGTATTCATTTCCTTTTGTAACAGGCAGATCAAGTTTTAAGTCATTCTTAATACCATATAAACCTGAAGCAAGACTTGCCGACATGCTTAAATATGGATTAGCATCAGATCCTGGCACCCGAATTTCAACCCTGATGGCTTCCTGAGAGCTGTTGATCACTCTAAGAGCTGTAGTCCTGTTTTCAATCCCATAACTTACAGTTGTAGGAGCCCAGGAGCCTTCAACAAATCGTTTATAGCTATTTACCGTTGGAGCAAACATTGGCAAAATAAAAGGCAAACAGTAAAGCTGACCTGCTATGTAAGATTCCATTAGCGAACTCATCTTGCTGTCTGAAGATTGTTCAAAGAATAAGTTCCTTTTGCTTTCTATATCCCAAAGACTCTGATGAATATGACCACTGCACCCCGGTAATTCCTTATTCCATTTCGCCATAAAGCTAACCATTACTCCTTCCTGAAAGGCGATTTCTTTAACAGAAGATTTAAAAAGAACAGCTTTGTCAGCTGCAGATAGAATATTATCGTATTTGATGCATGCTTCATAAACACCCGGGCCTGTTTCAGTATGCAATCCTTCAACAGGAATATCAAAATCATGCAAGGAATCAAAAATCGAATTCACAAAATGGCTGTATTGAGATGATCTTAAAATGGAATACCCAAACATTCCGGGGGTGAGGGGCACCGGGGCCATATAATTTTTGTGTTGCAAGGTATGTGGTGATTCCACAAAAGTGAACCATTCAAACTCATTGCTAAATTTGGGTAAATATCCTAAACCGTTGCACTCCTTTTGAATACGCTTCAATAAACTTCGGGGACAAACTTTATTTAAATCTTCAGAACGCTCAAAATCACCAAGAAAAAAAAGCTTGTTCTCATCCCAGGGAATTTTTCTCAATGTGTTTATATCGATAGTAGATAAGCTGTCGGGATAGCCTGTTTGCCAACCACTTACCTTAGTATTTGTGTAGGTTGCATCATTTATATCCCATCCAAAAACCACATTACAAAATCCTAAACCATTATCTAGCGATTTTAAGAACTTCTCCTTACTTATCAGTTTTCCTCTCAGAACTCCATCAATGTCTGTTACAGCGAACTTAATGCTGTTACTTTCTTGTTGGTTGATATGTGATATAATTTCTTCTTTGTTCAAATCCTTACATTTATCTTTTACAATATAGGAAAGCTATGCTTACTATAAATTTCAAAAATTTTCACAGTTCCCAAAATACATATGAGCGAAATAAGAGACCGCAAAAAAGATCATATAAAGTTTACTGTTGATCAGCAAGCTCAATATGATCAATCAACAGGATTTGAAAGATATCAATTTATACATAATGCTCTTCCTGAAGTAAATTTCGGTGATATATCAACAGAGGCGGAATTGCTTGGGCGTACATTTTCTTTTCCATTATTTATTTCTTCGATGACAGGCGGTTACTCCGAAGCAGGTCAGGTTAATGCTATAATCGCAGAATTTTGCAATGAGAAGAATCTTCCTTTCGGAGTTGGGAGCCAAAGAGCGATGCTCGAAGATGACTCTTTAACGGACACTTTTTCGATAGTCCGGAAGAAAGCTCCAAATACTTTTATCTGCTCAAATATAGGTGGTGTTCAGTTAATAGGTGGTTTGCAAGTAAATTCTATAAGAAGAATGATCGATAGTATTGAAGCTGATGCAGTTATTGTACATTTGAATCCGCTACAGGAACTTATGCAACCTGAAGGAGATAGAAATTTTAAAGGAGTACTGGACGGGATTGAGCATTTGGTTACAAAAATTTCAATTCCTGTGATCGTAAAGGAAACCGGGGCCGGAATTTCACAATCAGTTGCAAAAAAGCTAATTAACGTAGGGATTTCTGTTATTGATGTAGCCGGAGCAGGAGGCACGAGCTGGGCAAAAGTGGAAAATCTTCGCGACTCTAACCTTGATCCTAATTTTGATTTCGATGAATGGGGAATCAGCACAACTGACTGTTTAATTGATATAAGTAAAATCAGAAAGGAAAAAAGCTTTGAATTAATTTCATCAGGAGGGATAAGATCAGCTTTTGATATAGCTAAATCTTTGTGTCTTGGAGCTGATTTTACCGCTAGCGCACAACCTTTTATTAAAGCAATTTCAGTTAATGGCTTTGAGGGAGCTGAAGAGTTATTTCTAAAATGGGAAAAGGATCTGAAAACCATTCTTACACTACTTGGCTGTAACTCTTCAAAAGATCTTAATAGTTCACATTTAAAACTCAAATCCTAGCTTTTTAGGTGCATAAGAATCCTTATATTCTTTCAAATTATTCTTCAGAGACGTCTTGGCACAAACCGAATTACACCAAAATCTTTACACCCTTATAGAGAAAGAAATTTCAGAATTACAAATTCCGAAATTACCTGTGGCTCTGTATGATCCTTATTCTTATACAATGGAAACGGGAGGGAAGAGGATTCGTCCTTTTTTAGTGCTTTTAGCATGTGGTATCTGTAAAGGAGATGTTTTTGATGCCATTCCTTCTGCTTTAGCTGTTGAAATCTTACATAATTTCACGCTTGTTCATGATGACATAATGGACAGTGCAGAAACCAGGCGTGGTAACCCTAGTGTTTTTAGTAAATGGGATCAAAACACAGCTATTCTTTCAGGCGATGTGATGTTTGCAGATGCATTCAGACAATTGGAATTTTATGGTTCCAACGATTCTTTCTCAAAGCTAGAATATGCTGAAATCAATAGAGCATTTACCAAAGCAACTATTACAGTTTGTGAAGGTCAGGCAATGGATATGGATTTTGTGGATCGATCAGATGTAGATCACAATGAATATATTCAAATGATCAAAGGTAAGACGTCAGCTCTACTGGCATGTTCGTTGAAGCTTGGAGCTATTTCAGCTCATGCTACGGTATCTCAATCTGAAATTCTTTTCAGTTTAGGGACAGAAATGGGAATTGCTTTTCAGATACAGGATGACCTTTTAGATGCAATTGCTGACCCCGGAAAGTTTGGAAAAAGGGTTTGTGGAGATATTTATGAAGGAAAGAAAACATATCTTACAATACTTGCGTTAGAACGAGCAGATAAAGAACAGAAAGAGTTCATTGAAAGTGTTTTATCGCAAAAAAATTCGAAGGAAAAAGAAGTTGACGCCGTGTTACAATTGATGAAAGGGTTGGAAGTTATTGCTGATACGACTCTTAAAGTGGAACAACATTACAACAAAGCCATTGATTCATTGAATAATTTTGAAGACTCAGAATACAAACAAGAGCTCAAAAATCTTCTTATCTTTCTAAAAAACAGAGATCATTAATCATAAACTCACTAATGAAAAAGAATTCATATTTATTTTTAACTGTAATTTTATTGTTCACTGCTTGTAAAAGCTCGAGATTAGTAAATCCGGGTGATACTGTTCAGGAAGCTTATCAAAAAGGTATTACGAAATTTGAAGAAGGAAACTATGGTGATGCAGCTGAGATCTTTGAAACTGTTACAAGAGTTGGAAGAGGAAGTGAGTATGCTCAGGAAGCTCAATATTATTTAGCAGAAAGTTATTTTAATCAGGAAAGATATATCCTTGCCGAAGCCGAATATAATAGATTTATCACTTTTTACCCCAGAGATTCAAAGCGACAAGAAGTAGATTATAAAAAAGCTCTGAGTATTTATCATCAAAGTCCGAGATATAGACTGGATCAAAGTGCCACAAGAAGAGCTATCGAAGAATTTCAATTGTTTAACAGCAGATATCCTGATTCCCGGTTTGTAACAGAGTCTGCTGATAAAATAAATGAGTTGAGAGAAAAACTAGCCCGAAAGTATTATGAGTCTGCTCAGTTTTATTCCAGAACGGATCAATATAAAGCAGCAACGATTTACTATGATCTGGTTATAGACAGATACCCTGAATCTAAATGGGCAGAAACAGCTTTGCTAAACCAGATTGATACATACAACGAATATGCTGTCAATAGTATCCTAAACAAGCAAGTAGAAAGATATAATTTAGCAATATCTTCTTACGAGAAATTTATTCAGTTATTTCCACAAAGTAACGCTCGTTCCGAAGCAGAAACTTATAGAGACGTAGCCGAACAAGGTGTCAAAAATGCACAAGAACAATTGAGGGAAAGAGAAACTAACCAAGGCAATTAACCTGATTTGAAAAAAATTGGTCTACTTGGCGGTACTTTTGACCCTGTTCATAACGGACATGTTGAAATCGCGTATTCATTTATAGATTCAGGATTTATAGATGAACTATGGATTTTGTTAACGCCTTTTCCTCCACATAAACTGGGTGAAAAACATGTTCCATACGAGAAAAGACTTTTGATGCTTAAGGCTGCTTTTTCAGATACGAAGTTTAAGATACTTTCTATTGAAAAAGAATTACCCAAACCTTCGTACACTTACCGAACCATTCAGGCTTTAAAAGAAAACAATCCTGATACTTTTTTCTATTTTTGTTTAGGGGAAGATAGTCTTGCTCAATTCCATACCTGGAAACATTTTGAGGAGATTTTAGATGAAGCTGAGCTTTTAGTTGCAAAAAGGCCTATGTCTAATCACGATAATGTAGATAATAAAATTTTAAGCAAAACCACTTTTGTGGAACATACCCCAATTGAAGTTTCGTCTTCATCTATTAGGGACCGTATTTCAGATATCAAATTTCTGAAATCAAATATTCCGGAACAAGTTTATTCAATTATTGAAAAAGAGAATTTATATCGCTAATTACTGCGAACTTAAAATTCTCTTATGTCATTATCCCGAAAACAATTTCTAAAAAATACAAGTCTGGCTTCTCTCGGTTTAGTTGGATTATCAAAAAACTCTTGTGAAGAAGAAAAAACCGAGGTTAATAAGTTGGTTCTTCCCAATGCCATAAGCTGGGGTTCTACCATCGGTTTAGTAGCTCCGGCAAGCCCCATTTATGATTCATCTCAGTTTGATGAAATGATAATTACTTTAAAAAGCCTCGGCTTTAATCTGAAGCTGGGTAAACATGTTCAGGATCAGTATGGATATCTGGCCGGATATGATGAAGACAGAGCTATAGATTTGGTTAATATGTTTAAGGACTCTGAAGTAGATGCCATTCTTTGTATAAGAGGAGGGTGGGGTTGTAACAGGATCCTAGACCTGATTGATTATGAGGTCATAAAAAATAATCCAAAACCTCTTATTGGATTTAGTGATATAACCTCCCTTCATAATGCAATTTTATCTAAAACCGGATTGGTTAGTTTTCACGGACCGGTTGGAAAATCAGATTGGAATGATTTTACAAAGGAAAGTTTCGAAAATGTTTTGATCAAAAAACAAAAAGAGAAATACTTACTTCCGGGTGACCAAGCTGATGCTTTTACAATAACGTCAGGAATCGCAGAGGGTCAACTTCTAGGAGGCAATCTTTCAGTGCTTGTGGCAATGATGGGATCGGAGTATCTGCCTGACTTTACAAATGCTATACTTTTTCTCGAAGATGTTGGAGAAGATGTTTACAGATTGGATCGAATGCTTACTCAATTAAAATTGAATGGTATACTTGATAAAATTTCGGGATTTATCTTTGGAAAGTGTACAAATTGCGACGCAGGTACTAATAGCTTGACTTTGTCTCAGCTGTTAAATGACAAGATAAAACCTTTAAATATTCCCGCATTTTATGGTGCAATGATAAGCCATGAAGAACTTAACGTAACAATACCGGTTGGTTTACGTGGCAGAATGGATGCTGATAGAAAGTCATTCGAAGTTTTATCAGCAGCAGTTAAATAGACATTTTTTTACTCTAATTTCATGTGGAAATTTGTTTATTTCCAATGATAACTCTTACCAAAAATAAATTACATGAATAAGCTAAATCGCTACGGCAAAACAAAAGGGACCTTTTTGGTACTTTTGTTAAGTGTTTTTCCAACAGTATTATTTGCTCAAATAACAGGAAGTTCAAACTTTGTTCAACTTAATTCTGATACCACAGACACCAATAAAATTGAAAAGAAGTCAAAAAGCTTACCTCTAGAACCCGGTAGATTGATAGAGATAAATTCTACAGAAGCAACATGGATGTCTTTAGATGTAAGTCCGGACGGATCTAAAATTGCTTTTGATTTCATGGGAGATTTATATGAGATACCGTTTTCCGGTGGTGAGGCGAAGCAATTGACAGATGGAATGGCTTTTGATTCTCATCCAAGATATAGCCCGGATGGAAAATCTTTGCTATATGTATCTGATGCTCATGGTGCTGATAATTTGTACTATATAAACTTAGAAGATACATCAGAGGTAACTCAGGTTACCAAAGGCAAATCCAGTGGTTATGCTTCAGGTGAATGGACAACAGATGGTGAGTATATAATTGGAGCCAAAGGTAAAGGAACTCCTAAACTCTGGATATACCATAAAGATGGAGGAAGCGGTACAGCATTAATCTCATCTCCCAATGGACTTAAAACAACCGATCCGGCTGTAGGTCATGCAGGACGTTATGTATATTACTCTCAAAGAAGCGGATCTTGGAATTATAATGCTCAATTCCCTCAATATCAGATTGGGAGATATGATCGTGAAACTGGGGAACGCACATCTGTAACATCCAGATATGGATCTGCTTTTACTCCGGTACTTTCAAGTGATGGTAAATGGATGGTTTATGGAAGTAGATTTGAGGATAAAACCGGACTTGTTCTTCGTGAAATGAATTCAGGTTCTGAGAACTGGCTGGCTTATCCGGTTCAAAGAGACGATATGGAATCTCAAGCAACCCTTGGCGTACTTCCTGCAATGTCTTTTACTCCAGATAATAATCATTTAATAGTTTCCTATGGTGGTAAAATGCATAAAATACCTGTTGATGGGACTGAAGCTACAGAAATTCCATTTGAGGTTACAACCGAACTTGAAATGGGGCCTGAAGTTCTTTTCAAATATCCAATTAGTGATGAAACTGAAATGATTGCTACACAGATTAGAGATGCCGTTCCTTCACCAGACGGAAAATGGTTAGCATTCACTGTATTGAATGATCTGTATATTCAGGAATTACCCGAGGGAGAACCAAAACGACTAACAAATTCAGAAGCAACAGAAGCACAACCAACATGGTCTCCTGATGGTAAGAAGTTGGCTTATGTAACGTGGAATTCTGCAGAAGGAGGGGCTATACTATCTGTTGATCCTTTCGCTAGAAGATTTCGTCCAACAAAATTGACCAATAAAACCGGTATTTATACAAACCCTGTATATTCTTCTGATGGTAGTAAGATCGTTGCTTTTAGAAATGATAAACAAGTTTATGACGATTCCTACGGACCCGGCTTTTCAGGAGCTTTAACAGATATAGTTTGGATATCTTCAAGTGGCGGGGAAGTTTCTGTGATTGACAGAGCAAAAGGTCGTTCTAATCCTCATTTTGTAAAATCTGACGATCGAATTTATTTAAACAGATCCGGAACTCTGGTTTCGATTAGATGGGATGGCACGGATGAAAAAGAACATGTTACCGTTACCGGTATTACAACGTATTCTCCATTCAATCTTGAAACAGCTTTAAAAGAAGCAGAAGTCTGGAAAACTCCTGCAGAAATTCTTCATCCTGATGGAAATCATGACCATGCCAAAGAAAACAATCCACCTTCACGGGCTGCTTTTATTCAAATGGCTCCGGAGGGCGATCAGGCTTTAGCTCAGGTCAACAATAA
Source organism: Balneola sp. (assembly GCA_965222085.1). GTDB lineage: Bacteria > Bacteroidota > Rhodothermia > Balneolales > Balneolaceae > Balneola. Next base: position 3,216,302 of record OZ244952.1, on the reverse strand, counting down.
TATTTATGTAGTTACTGTACCTGTAACCGGAGGAAATACTCCTTCAATATCTGTTGCGAATGCAGCATCGGCTCCATTTCCTTCAAAAAAACTGACTTCTATTGGTGGACAATTTCCTACCTGGAGTACCGATGCCAAACAAGTTCACTGGTCAATAGGTAATGGTCATTTCATATATAATTTTGATGATGCAGAAGCTTTCGAAGACAGTGTGAAAGCAGCAAAAAAGCTGGAGGAAAAAAAGAAAAAAGAAGAAGCTGAGAAAAAAGCTGAAGAAGATGAAGGTTCTGACGAGGATAAGGATGAAGGTGATAATGAAGGCGATGAGGACAAAGAAAAATCATCTGACAAAAAAGAAAAAAAGAAAGATGACACATTTAAACCCATTGAGCTTTCCATTGATGTAACCATAGAAAGAGATATTCCCGAATCATCTGTACTTCTAAAGAACGCAAGAATTATTACAGCAAATGGTAATGAAGTTATTGAAGGAGGGGATATCCTGATCAAAAATAACAGAATTGTTGAAGTTGGGAAGAACCTTTCAGCTAACGGTGCTCAGGAGATGGACATGACCGGAAAAACCATAACTCCGGGATTTGTCGATACTCATGCGCATATGTGGCCAAACTGGGGAATTCATAAAGAAGAGATCTTTAATTATGCCGCAAATCTGGCCTATGGGGTTACAACAACAAGAGATCCTCAAACTGCAACTACTGACGTTCTCACTTATTCTGATATGGTAGAAACGGGAAGGATGCTCGGTCCAAGAGTTTATTCCACGGGACCCGGTTTTGGATTTTGGGCTTATAACTTAAAAGATCTGGAAGAAGCTCAGAATGTGATGAAGCAGTACAGTAAGTACTATGATACAAAGACTATCAAAATGTATTTAGCAGGTAATCGTGAGCAACGACAGTGGATAATACAGGCAGCTCGTGAGCAAAAAATAATGCCGACTACTGAAGGTGCATTGGATTGGAAGCTAAATATGACACAACTCATTGATGGTTATCCCGGACATGAACATTCACTGCCAATTTATCCGATCTACAATGATGTAGTGGATGTAATCGCTCAATCTAAAATGGCTGTAACTCCTACATTACTTGTGTCTTATGGAGGACCGTGGGCTGAGAATTTTTACTACTCTCGTGAAAATCCATATGACGATCCTAAACTGAATAAATATACTCCTTATTCTGTACTGGCAAGTAAATCAAGAAGGAGACCGGGTTGGTTTAAAGACGATGAGCATGTTTTCCAAAAGCACGCTGAAACTATGACCAAGATTGTAGAAGCAGGTGGTTTGGCGGGAGTAGGAAGCCATGGTCAGTTAGAAGGGCTTGGATATCATTGGGAACTATGGTCGGTAGCTGCGGGTGGAATGAGCAATATTGATGCTATCAGAGTTGCTACCATTCTTGGCGCTGAATCTATCGGGCTTGATGGAGATCTTGGATCTATTGAAGTAGGAAAATTAGCCGATCTGGTTATTCTTTCCGATAATCCTCTTGATGATCTGAGAAATACTAATACAGTAACTCACGTTATGAAAAATGGTCGACTATACGATGCGAATAATCTGAATGAAGTTTACCCTAGAAAACTAAAAGCGAAACCATTTAGTTGGAACGAACCGAAGCCTCAAAGTTTAGGTTTACCGGGAGCAAATAAATAATTAATAAAGGCTCTTTCGGGAGCCTTTTTTATATCTTTTTTTCGGAAAGGTGAGATACTTTCTCATTATCAGTCGTTAAGTAACTGCCCATTAAATCAGCAGTTAAACAAGAGTGAATTGGAAGTATTGTAATGAGATCTCCGAGTTCTGTATCGCTAAAAAAAGCATCTGAGCATTTGACTATTCCATGCTCCTGTGAGATAGACTTCAAATAGCAGTCTTCAATAGATTTTCCCCATTCATTGTTTAGAGTTTGAACTATTTGACCAAAATAAGGCTCTCCACTTTCTAGGAAATCACAATCTTTAGAAAAATGAACAGCACCTCCATGAATTAACAATTCATTTCTGGACGGATATTTAGCTACAACAGGACATTTCATTGCAATGGCTATTTGTTCTGAATTACAAGAACCGATCTGTGTTTGAATCCAGTCATAAAAAACAAAATTACCGGGGCTTAGCTCATCTATGGCTCCAAAGTTTTCCAGAACAGAACAGGAGGGAGTGTCACCAAAACATATTGGTAGATCATATTTGTTCTTCAACTGACTTAAACTGTCAATAATAGACTTGGAGAATTGTTCTATATCATTTGATGATCTGCATTCATATGAATGGCCTGCATGTGAATAGAACCCATGAAGTGTTAATTTCTCAGCATTATTTACAGTTGTGATTAGTTTTTCAATCTGATCAGTATCATTAAAGTGAATTCCACTTCTTCCATATCCGGGATCTATTTCTATGTAAACAGATATTTCTGAGGTTAAGCTCTGATCTAATCTTAAAGCCGATCCAGAGTCTACAACCAAGAGTCTTAAATCTATTTGTGAAGCCAGAATGTTAATTTCTTCTATATCAAGAATATTAAAAGGAAATGCTACTGTGATACTTTTCCAGCCATCCGATGCAAAATATTTTGCCATTCTAAGAGAAGAGACAGTAATTCCATCAATGGGAAACTTTCTGAACCAATTACCAATTTCTAAAGACTGATGTGTTTTGAAATGCGGGCGGAATTTTAAACCAAGGTTCGAAACTTTTGAAGACATTTTATCAATATTCTCAAGGGTTTTATTTCTATCCAGAACCAGAGTAGGGGATGTAATCACTGAAAAAAATTAGGTTTAAAAGAGTACCCCAAAGATACACCAAACCAGGGATGTATTTCATTATTTTTAATGAAGGGAGTAAACGATAATCTAATGACCGATCCTTTTTCTTTATTCGTTAAAAACCTGTATCCGAAATTAGCAAAAAGAGACGGTGCTCCGGGAATGTCTTGAGTTTCAATATCACCTAATGCGATTCCTAAACCGGTTTCTAATGAGTGAGGTGTACTTGAAAACTTAATCAACTTTGAATAAGAGAATATACCTACAATGGTCAAATCATCAGTGTTGTATTCAATAGCCCTATTTGAATTCATTGACGGTTGAAACACATTCGGAGCAGCTCCAAACCTTAAAACTGAAGACTTATTAATTATAAGATCATAATTAATTGTTACATATGTTCCGGCTCCTCCAAATTCTAAATACACTGAATTTATATAGTCATTATCAGAATATTGCACGATAGCAGATTGACTCTGTGCAAATATCAAACTTGAATGGATAGCGACAAATAAAAAAGTCAGTACTATTATGAGAAAACCTTTTTTAAGCATAATCATTTTAACATATCGTGTATAAATATATTGCAAAGGTTTAATAAAAAAGAGTTCAGAAAGTGAAGATCAATTAATAATGAGTTATCTTTATAGAAATGAAGAAAAAGAAAAAAGAAATTATAGGCAGACTGGAAATTGTAGATTTGCCAAAATGGGATATTAAAGAAATAGAAGCTAAAATTGACACCGGAGCATATTCTTCAAGTTTACATTGTCACAATATTAAAGAATATGAAAAGAACGGTGATAAGTGGGTAAAATTTAACTTATTAGACCCGGAACACCCTTCATATAATGAACGCTTGTTTTCTTTACCCGTATCAGATATAAGGGAGGTAAAAAGCTCAAACGGACAAACTGAATTACGAGTTTTTGTTAAAACTAAAATTATCTTCTTCAATAAAGAGCATGAAATTGAATTATCTCTTACTAATCGTTCAGAAATGAAATACCCGATTTTAGTAGGGCGCAAGTTTTTAAAAAACAAGTTTCTTGTAGATGTTTCTAAAAAACACTTATCCAATAAAGAGGAAAACTAAATAAAAAATGAAAATAGGTATACTTTCAAGAAACGCTAATCTATACTCTACAAAAAGGCTTGTTGAAGCAATAGAAACAAAAGGTCATGAAGCAAAGGTCATTGATCATTTAAAATGTGATATAGTAATTGAACAGGACAAGCCCACTATATTTTATAAAGGAGAACAACTATCTGACTTGGATGCAGTTATTCCTCGTATTGGTGCTTCAGTAACTTTTTATGGAACGGCTGTGGTTCGGCAATTTGAAATGATGAACATCTTTAGTGCTGTTGAATCTCAGGCTTTGGTACGCTCCAGAGATAAACTTAGAAGCTTACAAATTTTAGCCAAAGCCGGAGTCGGACTTCCAAAAACTGTATTTACAAACTATTCCAAAGAAGTTGATAAATTAATTGATTCAGTAGGCGGTGCACCTTTAATAGTAAAATTGCTTGAAGGCACACAAGGCTATGGAGTTGTGTTAGCTCCTACAAAAAAAGCAGCGCAATCAATGATTGAAGCATTTCACAGCATGAAAGCACGAGTCATTGTTCAGGAATTTATTAAAGAGAGTAAGGGAGCCGATATTAGAGCTTTTGTCGTAAATGGAAAAGTAGCGGGAGCAATGAAACGCCAGGGAAAAGAAGGAGAGTTTAGGTCTAATTTACACCAAGGTGGTTCAGGCAGCTTGATTAAGTTGTCAAAAAAGGAGAGAGAAGCAGCACTTACTGCTGCTCAGGCAATGGGATTACCAATAGCAGGTGTAGATATGTTACAATCTGAAAGAGGCCCTTTAATTTTAGAAGTAAATTCATCACCTGGATTGGAAGGCATTGAAAAATCAACCGGAAAAGACATCGCAGGCAATATTATTAAGTATGTTACCTCAGCTGTAGAAGCTCAGAGAAATAACCCGTCAAAGCGACGCAAAATTAAAAGTAATGCCTAGTAGCATCACAATAAATAAGGAAAAAATTAGGCTGGGCGAACATAAAATTATCAATTTTGATATTGCAAGCTTGCCAACCAGAACCTCAATAAGTCTTCCGGTTCATGTATACCGGTCAGATAATGTTGGTCCTACGCTTTTGCTAACCGGTGGTTTACATGGTGATGAGTTAAATGGTGTTGAGATAATAAGACGGCTTATTGATTCTGGGGATGTAATTCCAGATCGGGGAACTGTTATAGCTATTCCTATCGTAAATATCTATGGGTTTATTCAAAATTCAAGAGGACTTCCGGATGGAAAAGATATAAACCGTAGTTTCCCCGGCATTAAGAAGGGCGGGTCGTTAGCAAAACTTTTAGCCTACACGATTATGAAAAATATAATCCCGCATATAGATTATGGTTTAGATTTTCATACCGGCGGTGCAAGTAGATCTAATTACCCTCAATTAAGAGTAGATTTGTCTAATGAGAAAGCGCTTGAGCTCGCAAAAGCATTCCAACCGCCTTTAATAATTAACTCTAAGCTAATTCCTAAGTCTTTCAGAAGTGCTTCATTTCGAAAAGGAAAAAATATTTTGGTTTATGAAACCGGTGAATCATTAAGATTCGATGAGTTCGGAATTCAAGAAGCTATAAACGGTACTTTAAGACTAATGAATCATTTAAATATGATTGATTCTAAAATGGAAGGTCAAATCACTGAAATTTATAATTCCTCTAGCTGGATCAGATCAAGTCATGCAGGGCTGTTTTCACCATCAATAAAACTGGGAGAATCTTTTAAGAAAAAGCAGCTTCTAGGATATATCAATGGAGCATATGGGGAACTTCATGCTAAAATACTAGCTCCTAAAGAGGGTAGGGTTATTGGTTTAAATTACTGTCCTGTAGTTAATAAGGGCGACGCAATTATACACTATTCATATAATTAATAGAAATGGATTACGATTTATTATTTACTGTAATTGACGATGAAAATTGGAAAGAAATTGCCTCTGAAGGAACATTTCACCCAAAAAGTTTAGACGAATTCGGCTTTATCAAATGTATTGATGAGAAGGATTTAGAGAATTATGTAAACCTGGATATTCACAAAGAGAAGGATTTAATTCTAGTAGTTATTGACCCACTAAGAGTAAAGAATTCTATAAAAGCAGAAAAAGAAGGTGATTTTAAGATAATCAAACTGTTTGGAAGCCTAACGTTAGATGCTATAATTGATAAAATAGATCTTAAACCGTCCAAAAAAGGAGATTACAGCATTAAAGTAAAACACTACGATTAAAATTAAACTGTTTCGACTTTAAGTATAGAGTTTTTAAGATCTTCTAAGCTTATGGGCTTAACCAGATAGTCGATATGATCAGTAGAATTTGCTCTCTCTCTATTATAAGAATCAGAATTTCCGGTGATATAAATAACCTTAGATGTAGTATTATTTTTTTGAAACTCTTTAGTGGCTTCAATTCCATCGATATCATCTTCAAGCATTATATCCATTAAAACTAAATCAGGGTCAAGCTCTTGAACTTTAGTAATAGCATCTGAACCTTTAGCGTAGATTCCAACTACTTGATAATTTAATCTCTCAACCATCTTAGATAGCAACAGCGATAATACTTTGTCGTCTTCTATAATTAAAACATTCATTGGAGTATCTTCATTATTCCCAAATATACATTGTTTGAAGCTAAGTAAATGTTAAGGCTCGTTTAAGTATGTTAGATTTAATTCATACGATATAATAGTTGTCGTATAATATATATTATGTAAAGTTGATTAATTTAACTTTACTAACTCTTCTTCTATTTTCAGGAAATCTGGAAGTTCATTCGCATTTTCTAATATCTCACTATGAACAATTATCCCTTCTTTGTTAATAATGAATACAGATCTTTTTGAAACTCCTTTCATGCCAAAAAAATCTTCGTATAAAACGTTATACTTTAGTGAAACCTCTTTATTGAAGTCACTCAAAAGTTGGAAGTTTATATTTTGTGATTCTTTAAATTCTTTAAGCGTGAAGAAAGTATCTATACTTATTCCAAGTATTTCCGCGTCTAAAGAATTATACATCTTTAGATTATCTCGTGTGTGGCAAAGTTCTTTTGTACAAGTACTGGTAAATGCTAAAGGAAAAAATAAAAGAACTACATTCTTCTCCCCTTCATAATCTTTAAGATTTATCTTTTCACCTTTGGTATTTTGTAATGTAAAGTCAGGAGCACTTTTATATAATAGATCAGACATTAGGGTTATTTATTTGAGATTGTTTCGTTCCAAGCGAGATTAATAACACACCGGTAATCAATAGTAATTCTGTAACCACTGTAATTTGTAGTTCTGTTAATGGGACCATCCAAAATAATATGAATGCAATTAAACACACAATTGTACCTATAATCAGAAGTAAGTAGTTATTTTGGTTCTTTTGATTAATAGAAAAAATCAAAATTGATACAATAAGTGCTCCACCTTGAAACGTACCTAATATCAGATTATAGATAACGGGCTGGTCCAGAACTAAAGGGATGAACAGAAGAATTACAAGGGGCAAATATCCTAAAATTGTTGGGAACCTGGCAAATATTGGTTTTGATTCCCGTATCAGATTAAATAATGCACTTAGTATACAAACTAAACTTGCGGTGTTCAGGAAACGAATAGCCACTATTAGTGCATCATCAATTAAATAGATAATATTTGAAGTCAAATAAGTAAGTAGAGCAGAACTCAAAAGAATTAAAAAAGAAGATCTTTTGACGGCAATAACAGTAGCTAGCTGATACAATGAAAACAGCAGCACTAATACATTGAGAAGACTTAACCAACTTGATAAATCCATAAATTAATGCTTGGGTCTTGCTGCTATTTCTCTCTGGAATTGTTTATCAGACTGATAAGTGAGCACCAGTTGGGCTATTTCTTTCAAGGACTTTCTTTCTTCAGTAACCATAGCAGATAAAACATCTAAAACCGTAATGACTTTAGATTCCTCATTCATTTCAATTTCAAAATAACTTGTTGGTTTATCGCTTAGAAAATCTACTAACTCTGTTCTAAGCACTTCAATATCATTTAAAACATTGGAAACACTTAGGTTATCAACTTCTTCTTCTGAGAGCTCTACCCTATTAAAAATAGAGAATTCTTTTAACTCTATTTCTTCCCCGTGCTTTTTTAATGCTTCTAGTACAGTTACAATTTTGGATTGCGCAGAATTGATCGATAATAAATTCTCAATTATAGACTCCCCGCCCAAAGGTTTCCTTGAATAAGGAACAAAGCTTATGACTTTAGAAAGAGACTGTATTTCGTATTTGAGATACTCAATATCATTTATCAGATGATCAAGCTGTTGCTGATTTATCAAACTAACCAGGTTAGATTTAAATTATTTCCAAGTCTTAGATGCAGGAGCAGCATCGTTTTTATCTTGAGTTTTAATCATATCTACTAAAGAAAGCCCGGTATTCCAATCTGTATCTCTATCCCGAACAGAATGAATATTATTTTCTTCCTGAAAGTCCCAAAAATTACCAAACTGAGTATTTTTGTAAGTTTTTAAGTATTCGAGTCTTTCTTCAAGATCTTCTTTTGGTACAAGCAATCGCTCTTTATCGTAAACTGCATCCTCTCGAGATTCAAAAACTATATCATAGTCTTTACTCATTACAATTGCTTCTTCCGGGCAGACTTCTTCACAATACCCGCAGTAGATACATCTTAACATATTTATTTCGAAGAAATCCGGGAAACGTTCTTTTTCATCTTCCGTCTCCGATGCTTGCATACTTATAGCAAGAGGAGGACAAGCACGTGCGCACAATCCACAAGCTACACATCGTTCTTTACCGTGATCTTCAACCAAAACGGGTCTTCCTCTGAAGATTGCAGGTGGAGTCCATTTCTCTTCAGGATAATTCATTGTAAACTTTGGCTGAAACATCTGTTTAAATGTGTACCAAAGCCCTTTGAATATCTCAGGCAAATATATTCTTTCTAAGAAATTAAGCTTACGCTCATTCTTTTGATTGCTACTTAAAGCATTTAAAACTGGTTTCTCGAGATTCTTAGCCATCTAAATTGGTCAGAAGTATAGTTCGAATTTATATTCAAAAATAAACCTTTGTAGCATCAGCTTCAAAGATTATTCCTGTTTTTATCAATTATTTTTGACGGAACACCATTGTTATTGGAACACCTTTAAAACCATACCGTTCACGTAACTGATTTTCTATGAATCTTCTGTAGTTTGGAGGTAGATCTTGAGGGCTATTCATGAAAAACTTAAAAACGGGTGGATTTGATTTTACCTGCGTTCCATACTGAATTTTAAGTTGTCGACCTCTCTTCATTGGCAATGGCCTCATCGATAACATGTCTTCAATGAAGTTGTTGAATTCCGAAGTACCTATCTCCTTTTTTCTTTCCTGAATTACTTCTTCTACAACATCCATAACCTTGTGGACTCTTTTCTTATTAAGAGCTGAAATGGTAAGAATCGGAACGTAATTCAACTGCGGAGTAGATTCATAGATATAATTTTCGAATTCCTTAACAGTGTGCGTATCCTTTTCTGTTACTAAGTCCCACTTATTAAGCAGTATAATTAGTGCTTTATTAAATTTTTCAGCTTCTCGTAGTACCCTTTTATCCTGATCTTCAAAGCCCCTCATTGCATCTAAAATAAGAACAGCAACATCACATTCCTGTATTGCTCTTGCTGTTCTTACAGTACTGTAGAACTCAATATTTTCCTTCACTTTGGTTCTCTTTCGAAGTCCGGCCGTATCCACTAACACGTAATCTTTACCATTAAAATTCAATTTACTATTAATGGTGTCTCTTGTAGTTCCGGCTATATCGGTGACAATGCAGCGTTCATCATCTAACAAAGCGTTAACAAGGCTACTTTTACCAACATTTGGGCGACCAATAAATGCTACTTTTGGAGATGGGTCTTCCTCTTCTTTTATAACTTCGGGAAGTAAATCTGTAACTTTATCTAAAAGGTCTCCTGTTCCAATGCCGCTTATTCCCGAAACAGGAAATATTTCATCAAATCCTAATTCATAGAATTCTGATGCATTTAACCTTCTCATTTCATTATCAGCTTTATTGGCTACTAAAAGTACAGGTTTCTTTTGCTGACGAAGTAGTTGGGATACTGACTTATCCAAAGTATTTATGCCATGCTCAGCATCAACCACAAAAAGAATCACATCGGATTCTTCCAACGCTATGTGAACTTGTTCACGGATACCTACAACCATTACATTCATATCATCAGGCAGATAACCTCCAGTATCTATCACATTAAAATCTATACCGTTCCAATAAGATTGTCCGTAATGTCTATCTCGGGTAACACCGTATTCATCATGAACTATTGCTTTTCTTTTACCTATTAATCTGTTAAATATAGTTGATTTACCTACATTAGGTCTTCCAACAATGGAAACTACTGGGAGCATTTATGAATTTGTCTTTATAAATTAGAGCAGTAAATATACAACTATTATAGCCCAACTTATATGTTAAAAACATTCTACAATGAAATAGGATTTTTTGGAGCCTTGGTTCTGGCGTTAGGTCTGTTTGTCTTATTTATACTTTGGGTTGCAGGCATTGCAGGCATAACTTTACCTGTTGACGGAGGAAAGCCCAGAGGTTCTAAAACCGAGATCGCTATTGCTATTTTCTTTCCAATATACCCTGTTTTATGGCTTTTTTATGAAATGTATCATCAAAGAGAGTTTCTGAAAAAAGATAATAACGACTTAACTGTTTAATTTTTTGGGGTGATTGAGTTCAGATAACTCAGGTGGTTTTTCTTCTTCAAGTTGCCACTCTTCTACTATATCTTTCTCTAGTTCTTTTAGAAATCTGGAAGGGTTTGTAAAGTAATCTCCATAAGCTGATTGTGCGAGCATAGGATAAGTGTAGTATAGCATCTCTTCTGCACGTGTTGTTGCTACGTACAATAATCGTAGTTCCTCATCAAGTTTTTCATCATCTTCTACTGAATACGCAGAAGGAATTATTCCATCTAAACATTGAATTATAAAAACATGTTTCCACTCTAAACCTTTAGCTGAATGAATTGTACTTAATACAAGGGGTGCTTCTTCATGTACCTTTTCTTCAGTATCAACTGCGGTAGCAGAAATGGGATCAAGTGCCAGTTCTTCTAACATTTTAGAGAGCGAATTAAATCCGGTAGAAATATTAATAAAAGCTTCCAGATCTTTTAACCTCTTAGGGTAATCATCGTATCTTTTTTCACAGAAAACTCTATAATATTCTACTATATTTTCTATTACTTCGGAAACAGAGTATTCAGAATTTTTGAAAGATTGAAGAAGCTTACTTAATGTTTTCATCTGCTTTAAGTAAGATTTGCTTACTGTATCAGCCATACCAAGGTCGTATGGGTTTTTTGCCAATCTGATCCACTCAAAAAGATCTTGTGCTGTTTTAGGACCTATTCCGTCAATTAGCATCAAAACTCTGTTCCAGGCTATTGTATCCATAGGATTGACTATAACCCGAACGTGCGCTAATACATCTTTTATATGGGCAGCTTCGGTAAATTTTTGACCACCAAATTTTACAAAAGGGATATTTTTCCTATTCAATTCAACTTCCAGATCGTAAGAATCTCTGCCACTTCTGAATAAAACTGCAATTTCATTTAAATCTATTTCCTGCTCTCTTAACTGCAATATCACCTGTGAAATAAAACGACTTTGATCATGTTCACTGGGAGCCTGAACCAGAGCGGGTAAGTCTGAATCTTCTTTTTTCGAATACAATTCTTTATCAAATTTAAAAGAAGCCTGCTTTAATAAGTTATTAGCCGCATTTAAAACTTGCGGAGTAGATCTGTAATTTTCTTCAAGCTTTATGATCGTCGTATTCTCAAAAATGTCCGGGAATTCCATGATATTCTGATGATCAGCTCCTCGAAATGAATAAATACTTTGTGCGTCATCCCCTACTGCCATTACATTTTTATGAACACTTGAAAATAGTTTAGTCAGATCTGCTTGAAGCTGATTTGTATCCTGATACTCATCTACCATTACAAAATTATGTTTAGAAGCTAGTTTAACTCTTACATCTTCTTGCTGTTCAAGAAGTTGTTTAGTTTTTATGAGAAGGTCATCAAAGTCCATTACAAAGTTTTTTTCTTTGTATTCGGAATATCCAATTGCAACGTCCTCTATCTTATCTATGGAGTCAGCAAACTGTGGATATTGATCCATAACAACCACTCGAAGATCTAAATGCTTATTTACAGCAGTACTGATTATTTTTAAAAGAGTATTTTTATTCGGGAATCGTTTATTCTTTTTATGAAGATTTAGTTTTGTACGTATAAACTGAATGACTTCTAAAGCATCAGCTGAATCTATAATCGTAAAATTGCTGGGATACCCTATCTTTTCCGCATAACGATGAAGGATTTGGCTACAATAAAAATGGAACGTCCCGCCTTTTACTCTTTGGCATCTGTCATCAAGTATATTGCTCGCCCTGTTTAGCATTTCTTTTGCAGAACGTCTTGTAAACGTTAATAAAAGAATATTCGTGGGATCAATCCCACTTTCTACTAATCGAGCTACACGATAGACTAAAGTTCTGGTTTTTCCTGTTCCTGCTCCTGCTATGATCAATGCCGACCCTTTATCAAAGAATACAGCACTTAATTGTTTCTCATTAAGCAATTCTGAGTATGGAATAGAAAAATCTTCCGGACGGAGTTTTGGCTCTTCTTTCTTTAAAACGAATTTCTTCATACATGAAAATAGCAAACTTTAGCTATATGTAAAAATTATGTAATGAAGTAAAAAAAGCCAACCAAGAGGGTCAGCTTTTAAAAGAGTTTTGATAAAAATTTCAGAAAGTAGGATTTAATCTAACCCATAGAGAAGTAAATCCTTCAGAACCTGCTATCGGTGTAGCAACCTCGATTCTAACAAATCCAGTTCCAATACCGGCACCAATGTTATGGGTAAGTGTTTTAACTCCTAATGACTCAAATCCTGAAAACGGATCATTAGAATTTGAATTCACAAAATCAGTCCATCCGGAATCCAAAAACAAAGTTAAGTAAAGACCATCTATTTCAAGTTCTCCATCATCGTAGTCCCATAAATCACCAAAAACTACCTCTGCATTACTCATAAACATTCTGTTCCCTCTGTAGAACTTATATCCTGTAGCACGAAGCGAACCAATTCCACCTAAAGCGAAATTCTTAAATTCGGGTACTTCACCTGTAATTGAACCTGCTTTAACTCTGAATTTAAAAAGAGTATGACTATCAAGTTTTAAGTAGTTTAGTGTAGTTATCTCAAATTTATTATAGTTGAAATCATTATCAAAACCTGCATCAGAAAGCTCAGCTTCCGCTAAAAACTTACTGGTTATAATTCCTTTTGTATAACCTTTCTTGTTTAAGGTAAGTCTCAAGCCAATACTTTCCTGATTGATAATATCTGTTGAAGGGTCAATTGCAGGATTTAATCGACCAATATTTCCATCTCCAAAAAATGAGTACTCGGTGTTATTTTCTAAGGTACTGTAAGTAGTGTAATTATAACTTGCACCAAGACTAATAAGTCTTCCCAAATTAATCTCTGAAAATACTCCATATCCATCAGCTTTATAATAGTCGTGATAATCATATCCGGCTACTAATGTAGTGATAGAATTTTCAGAAAGGCCTGTTCTCCAAAGATCATTAGTTGCTGAACTATTCGTTAATTCTCCTCCAAATAAAATCCAATTTCCGAATGCTTTAGTTGCAGAAGCTCTGTATTGCCAGTCCTTCTGACCGGTTGAGTATCCTATGAAACCATCAAAATCAACTCCGCCAATATTTAAAATTTCCGAGTTTGGATCTGCAAAATCTGACCCTAACCCAACAAAAAGAGCATCAACTCTATTATACCGAATTGATTGAAGTGTTGGTAAATATCGATAAGCACCAAATTGATTGTCATACTCATATTCATCGAATAGATCGTAGTGAAGACCATTCGTTTGATAAAATACTTTATGATTAGTGTGAGGGTAGCTAGTTCTATAGTTTTGAGCCGAGACTGAATAGCTGGTAACTATTACAAGCAGACAAGAGAGAATTGATATCTGTTTCATAACTAATTCTACTTAAGTTAGAGAATACGATAATTAACTTAATTTAGAGCAAATTTCAAAAACTTCCACGTGATTCTAATATTTTGAATGATAAACTGAACCTTAATTTATATTTAGGAAAAGACTGATATGAGAAAAGATATATGATCGTTCAGTTCTTTATTGATGAGTTCAGCACCTTTTTTAATGTCATCTCTGGGTACACTTTCAGCAAATTTTAAAGTTTTAAGTTTTTTATTTACCGATTTAACTTTCATTCCTTCAAATCCGGTGGGACGCATCAATGACACTGCGTGCATAAATCCCGAAAGCTCATCACACGCAAAGAGGTATCGTTCAATTTCTGTCTCAGGAGCTTTGCCTGTTCTTTCAGGTGCATGAGCTTTAATTGCATTCAAAACCTCCTCTGAATAACCAAACTCTGGTAAAATTTCATTTACTGCTTTATTGGGATGTTTATTAGGAAATTTTTCCCAATCAAGATCATGAAGTAATCCTGCAGTCCACCACTCTTCAACTTCGTCTGCTTCTTTTCCAAGTTCTGTTGCATAAGCTTCCATTGCTTTAGCAACCATTTTAGAATGATGCAATAGGCTCTCTCCTTCTATATATTGATTTAAAAGGTCTGTAGATTCATTTCTGTTCGGCATAATCATTTCGTATTTAGCATTTTTCAGATAGAAAGTCAGAGTATATATTAATCTAACATCTAAATATCAGATTTCCTTTCCTTTTGTTATTCGCCCTAATATATTACAACGATTGGCAATCTCTCTAAAAGAAGATAAAATTGATGATTAATGAACCCTCGTTTGCTCCCAGAGAATATGGATGGATTGAAGTTGTTTGTGGAGGAATGTTTAGTGGAAAAACGGAAGAACTGATACGTCGGGCTAAACGAGCTCATATAGCGGGCCAGGAAGTTGTAGTTGTAAAACCGGCTATTGATAAAAGATATAGTGATACAGAAGTTGTTTCTCATAATGAAACTGCATTACCGAGTATTTTGGTGGACACTGCTGATCAAATTGTATTACTCACATCTAATGCCAAAGTAGTTTGCATAGACGAAGCTCAGTTCTTTGATGAACGAATAGTTGATATTGTAAATGTGCTCGCTAACGATGGCAAAAGAGTTATAGTAGCGGGGCTTGATATGGATTTTGAAGGTAAACCCTTTGGCCCTATGCCCTATCTTTTAGCAGTTGCAGAATATGTTACAAAGCTCCACGCTGTTTGTGCGGAAAGTGGAACAATGGCAAACTTCTCTCAAAGAGTAATTGAAGATACCAACAAAGTATTGGTTGGTGAGTATGATGCATATGAGCCTCGAGCCAGGCATTGTTTCCGTCCCTCTGTTGATAGAAGGCGCGGGAGACCTATCAGACCATTTTTACAACCAAAAGTCGCACCTCAGGAAGAAGATAATTTAAACTTAGAAAACTCTTAATGGAAAATATATTACGCGGGATACTCGGAATGGTAGCAATTATTGGAATTGCTTTTCTATTCTCAAATAACAAAAAAAGAATTAACTGGCGTTTAGTAGGAACCGGACTCAGTATCCAGTTTATTTTAGCCGTTTTTATTCTAAAATCTGAACAGCTTGAAGGGTTCTTTTCTCCACTAGGATGGCCAAAATTACTTTTTAAACAAATTGCGAGCTTCTTTGTTATTGTTTTGCAGTATACAACAGAAGGTGCATCTTTCTTGTTTAGTTTTCTCGGAAAAGGCCCGGAATATCAGGAAAGTTTGGGGGTAATATTCGCATTTCAGGTTTTACCTACCATTATCTTTTTCGCTTCCTTAACTGCTCTTCTCTATCATTATGGGGTGCTGCAATTTATAGTAAGAGTACTATCAAAAGGTATGCAGAAATTGCTGGGAACTTCAGGTGCAGAAACACTATCGGTTATTTCTAATATTTTTGTAGGACAAACAGAAGCTCCATTAGTGATAAAGCCTTTTATCAGTAAAATGACAAAGTCGGAGCTTCTTGCTGTTATGACTGGTGGTATGGCAACAATTGCCGGAGGTGTTATGGCCGCGTATGTAGCTATGCTTGGAACCTCTTTTGCGGCAGCTAATGGTCTTGAAATTCAAGTTGCTCAACAGTTGTTTGCTGAACGATTATTAGGTGCAAGTTTAATGGCTGCCCCCGCAGCACTGGTAATTGCTAAAATACTATATCCAGAAACTGAAGAAGCAGCCACTGCCGGTGATGTATCAATTACAGTTGAAAAAACAGACGCCAACGGAATCGATGCAGCTGCTACCGGAGCTAGTGTGGGTTTAAAGTTAGCTTTAAATGTAGGCGCTATGTTATTGGCGTTCATAGCATTACTAGCTATGTTTAATGGTTTTTTTGGTTGGATTTCTGACTTAACCGGCTTAACAGGTTTGCTGGGAGCTCAACTAAGTATCGAAATGGTATTAGGCTGGGTTCTCGCTCCAATCGCCTGGGTCATCGGTGTTGAATGGGCAGACGCAACTACCATGGGAAGTTTAATAGGTACTAAAATTGTTTTGAATGAGTTTGTTGCATATCTCAAATTAGCGGATGAAGTATCGGCTGCAAATATCTCACCCAAAACTATAGCAATGGCAACTTTTGCATTATGTGGTTTTGCTAATTTTTCTTCAATTGCTATTCAGATCGGAGGAATTGGTGGTATTGCTCCGGACAGAAAATCTGACCTGGCTAAATTTGGAATAAAAGCTGTTTTTGCTGGTACTATGGCAACGATGATGACAGCAACTATTGCAGGAATGCTTTTTTAAAACAAAAACTAACATCAAAAAATATAATTTCTTAAATGAACGGACTAGATAGAAAGCTAGGCTTATGCCTTTTAATTATTTCAATTTGTTCAACTCTTTCAATTTCTCAATCTAAAAACGATAAAACTGTTGTTGGAACAGTCGGGAAAGAAAAGATTACTTATGGAGAGCTTAAAGCAAATGTCAACACGTTTCCAAATAGCTCTCCCTCACTTAAAGAATTAGAAGATTTTCTACCCATCTATCTGGAGTATAAAGCAAAAATTCAGTTTGCCGAAAAAGAGGGTGTCCTAAAAGATGAGCAGCTTTTGAGTGAATTGGGACAATACTCAAAACAAGCATCCTACTCATATTGGTTAGAAAACAAAATCAAAGAGACGGAGTTTGAAAAATATTATGACAGAGCTTCAAATGAACTTAAAAGTGAACATATACTAATTGCATTAAATAATAATGCATCACCGGAAGATACTCTTGAAGCTTACCAAAAATTAATTGAAGCTCGTAATAAATTTCTTAATGGAGCTGATTTTTCAGAGCTTGACCGACAATACTCTAGTACACAAAATGGACGATCAATGGGTGGCGACCTCCCCTGGTTTAGTATAGGAACTACCGTAAAAGAATTTGAGGACCAAATATTCAGCTTAAAGATAGGCGAAGTTTCTATGCCATTCAGAACTCAATTCGGTTACCACATTGTTCATCTTCAGGATAAAAGATCCAGAACCTTATCTCGTGAAGTATCTCATATATTTACCAGAGCAGGATCCCAAACCTCTAAAGAAAAAATTGATACTGCATTTGAAAAACTGGAAGAAGGTTGGCCTTGGAGCGAAGTTGTATTAGAATTTAGTGACGACAATCTTTCAGCTTCCAACGGAGGAAGAATAGGATGGGTTAATTACGGAAGGTATCAAACAGGTTTTGTGGACTCTGTAATGGCCTTGGATACTGAAATAGATTATTCCAAACCAACACAGACATCCTATGGGTATCATATCTTCCGTATCGACTCTGTCCAATCTTTCGGAAATGAAGAAGAGAAAAAGAAAACATATATGAAAGAGTTTTTAGATTCTCCAAACTTCAAAAAAAGTAATTCGTTTGTTATTAATTGGTTGATGAACAATTATAACAGCGGTGTGAATCAGCAGGTTTTGGAAAGTTTCAATACCAAAATTGCTCAGTCTGATACTCTTAAGATCAGTAATATTAAATTTCCTGAAACTAACACAAGCATTTTTAGTTTTAGAGACTACGTTTTTACAGATACAGATTATCATAATTATCTGGATGCAACACATCCTGAAGCATCCGCGAAATCATATTCGGACAAATGGTTTAATGATTTCAAAACTTATGCTATTGATAGTATACTGGTGAAACTTACAATTTCAGAATTTCCCGAGTTTCAGAAAACGTTGGATAATTATCAAAAAGGTTTGGCTGTCTATCAGGTGAATGATACCTACTTGTGGAGTGCAGCTACAGTTGATACGTCTGAATTAGTTAAGATCTATGAAGATAATGAAGCGGAATATTCTTATCCGAAAAGACATTTTTACTATCTCTTAAGTTCGTTTGCGGATACTTCACTAGCTAAAGGTATAGACTTTATTAAGGATGGAAATCATCCCGATAGTTTAAGATCTTATTACCCTAGGGTCTCAGTAGTTAAAGATTCTACAGGTGTTTTTACAGATGAACCTTTCGATAAACTAGAGCAAATGAATCCGGGTAGTTTTTCTGAACCATTTGATTATAGACAGAGAACCGCAGTCTTTTATTTAAAAGAAGTATTACCCTCACGGAAAATGACTTTTAAAGAAGCATTTAACCGATTACTGGCTAGCTACCAGCCTAAAAGAGAGGAAATTTGGTTAAATGATTTAAAGAAAAGATTCAAAATTAAAGTGGATTACAAAAAACTACGAAACGCTTTTAAAAATGATGAAAAGCTTTAGATGAAAACTTTATTCTATCTAATACTTTCAGGTTTACTTTTTATAGGGTGCAAAGCAGACCAAAACTCTGATAATATAATATTAGCTGAAGTGAACGGATCGGTTTTAACTACGGAAGAGGCTAAAGCTGGTATACCCACGAGTGAATTCCTGTCAGATAGTATATTAGCATATAATAATTTCATTGAAAAGTGGATTGAAAAGCAGTTGATACTTCAGGAGTCTGAACGCTTGAAAATCCCGGATTCACCTGAAATCAAAAAGAGGATTGAAAGAGCCAGACAGGATATGATTGCTATTTCGTTTCAGGAAGCTGTTTTAAATAACCTGAATAAGGAGATCAGCGTTACAGATGAAGAAGTTCAGGATTACTATCAGCAAAATAAGAATCAGTTTCTGTTGGATGAACGGTATATTAGATTCAGGCATCTTATAGCTTCCTCATTATCAGACGCACAAAATGCTAAAAGAGATCTTATGCAAGGCCATACATGGGAAAGAGTAGCTCAAAACTATTCACTTCAATCCGAAATGGTTATTAAAAACGCTTCTCGTTATTGGCCGGAATCAAATGCGCTAAAAGAATTTGATATTTTAAACCGTTATTTAAGGCTCATTGGTGTAACTGAAATTTCGATTATCGAAAATATTAACGGGAAGTACCATTTTGTTCAGTTACTTGAAGAAAAGGCCGTTGGTGAACATCCCGATTTGGAATGGCTATTAATTCAAATAAAAGAATGGTTAATACTCGAAAAAAAACGCATTGCTTACAATACCTATGTAAAGAATCTTTATCTTGCAGCAGAAGCGAATAATGAAATACGTACTTACAACGTTCTGCCTAATAATATTAATAAGGAAATTACTTCCGATTCATTGAACTCAAATTAAATAATGAGATATTTAAAACTAATTTTACTTCTGTCATTTTTAACCCCTGTTTCTGTTTTTGCTCAACAGAAAAGCTCTCTTCAGTCAGCTGATAAAATTGTAGCCTTGGTTAACGATCAAATTATACTCAAATCTGACATTGATCAGAGTGTATCAGACTATATAAGACAAGCTAGTTTTAACCAGCAAAATGTTCCTTTCACAAAAGAACTTTGGTATTCTTTCTTAGAATCTGAAATTGACAATAAATTATTATTGGAAAAAGCTAAAATTGACTCTGTTACGATTTCAGACGAACAAGTTAATCAGCAAATGGATGCCAGAGTATCCCAGTTAATACAACAAGCAGGTAGTGAACAAGCTCTTGAAGATGCTTTTGGCAAGTCAATCATTCAACTCAAGGCTGATTTCAGAGATAATTTCAGAGAACAAATGACGGCAAATCAAATGCAACAGATCAAGTTCAGCGAAATACAAATTACAAGACCTGAAGTAAAAGAGTTTTTCGAGGCGATTCCCAAAGACTCCCTCCCTACTATTCCGGAGCAAGTTGCTTTATCTCATATTGTTAAGCTACCAAAAGCCAAAACAGATGCTAAAGATGCTTCGCTAAAATTCGCAGAATCTCTTAGAGACTCTGTCCTTAACCATGGTGTAGCATTTGAGGAGTTAGCAAAACGACATGGAATGGATGGATCCGCAGAACGTGGAGGCCAACTTCCAATGATGGGATTGAACGAATTAGTATCTGAATATTCAGCAGCGGCTGCGGCGTTACAACCTGGCCAAATTTCCGAGGTTGTTGAAACAGAATTCGGGTTTCACATTATCAGGCTAGACGAAAGGGTTGGAAACAGGATCAAAACAAGTCACATTCTTATTAGAATTGATGCTGAGCAGCTCGATGATGAAACTGCTATACAAGAGTTGACTACAATTAGAGATAGCTTGTTAAACAATGAGAATATTACTTTTTCAGGAATGGCAATCAGAAATAGTGAAGATCCTTCTACTGCTAAATCAGGAGGTAAAATTGTTGATGTACAATCAGGAGAACGACTTATTCCTTTAACCAGACTAGACCCCTCCCTTTACCGAATTGTATTATTGATGGATGAAGTAGGGTCTATTTCTGAACCTAAGCTCTTTAATCCCAATAATGCTAACGCCGGAAAGGCGTATCGTATCGTTCGCTTGGACAGACAAATACCAGAGCATGTTGCAAGTTTGGAGGTTGATTACCAGAGAATTAAGAATATTGCACTTCAACAAAAACAGACAAGAATATTTCAGAAATGGTTACGTGAACTACGTGAAGAAATATATGTAGAGTACAGAATTCCTAAATTAGAATCTGTAGTTGCAAGATAATGACGAAAGAGAATATAGATTCAGTTGAAGATGCTAACGAGTTTACGGAAACCTTTAATGCCATTAAAAAGGAAGTCCATAAGATTATAATTGGCCAGGATGAGATCATTAACCTTCTTTTGATCTCACTCTTTTCACGTGGACATTGTGTCTTGATCGGAGTTCCGGGTTTAGCAAAGACGCTTTTGATTAATACTTTAGCCGATACTTTGGGACTAACCTTTAACCGAATTCAGTTTACACCTGACCTTATGCCCGGGGATATTACAGGTACAGAGATCATTGAGGAAGAAAAAGAATCTGGAAAGAAAGCTTTCAAGTTTGTTAAAGGTCCAATATTCGCCAACATTGTTCTCGCCGATGAGATTAACAGAACACCACCTAAAACACAGGCAGCTTTATTGGAGGGAATGCAAGAATACAATGTTACTACTGCAGGACAAACCTACCAATTAGACACTCCCTTTTTTGTACTTGCAACGCAAAATCCAATTGAACAGGAAGGAACTTATCCTCTTCCGGAAGCCCAATTAGACCGGTTTATGTTCAATATTTGGGTTGATTATCCGACATTTGATGAAGAAAAAAAGATTGTCAGTCAAACAACTTCAACCAAAAAGGAAACACTTTCTCCAATTCTGGATAAATCTAAGATCGAAGAGCTGCAAGATTTAGTAAGGAAGGTTCCTGTACCTGAAACTGTTCTAGATTATGCTGTTAAATTAGTTGGCTGCACCAGACCGGATTCTGACCAAGCACCGGATTTTGTTAAGAAATACTTAAGCTGGGGAGCAGGCCCCAGAGCTTCACAATACCTTATACTTGGAGGAAAAGCCCGTGCCCTCTCTGAAGGTAGATTTAATGTTACCATAGAAGACATCGATGCGTTAGCAGTACCAGTTCTAAGACACAGAATTGTCAATAATTATGCTGCTGAAGCAGAAGGATTTACTACTGTTAAGATAATTGAAATGATTATTGAGAATTTGAAGTAAAGTGGAATTTCAAGGGTTACAGAATACTATTCCTGTTTTTGTAACTGTACTTGTTGCAATACTGATTTGTATTCTTTCCTGGTTCTCTTATAAAAAATACACTTCTATTTCATTAACATGGAAGCTTAGTTTAAGTGCTTTAAGAGCTATCTCTTTAATTGTTTTAATGTTTTTGTTTCTAAATCCCTTTTTTAAAACAGTTGAAGAAATCATAGTAAATCCGAAAATTGCTGTATTATTAGATGGATCTGAAAGTACATCTATTCAAAAGGGAGATTATAATGGCGTAGAGAGTTATCAAAATGTAATTGCTAATCTTAGAAATGCTCCAAATTACACAGACTTGGTATTCTTTAATTTTGGAGAAACAATTCAAGGTATTAGTGTAGATGATTTCTCAGTTACTTATCCGCTCACTAACATTTTTAACGCTATAGAAACTATAACTACTTCTGACGAAGATTTTTCTTCAGCAATTCTTATTAGTGACGGAATAATAACTTCCGGCAAGAATCCGGTTCTAATAGCAAGAAACTCTTCTATTCCCATCCATACCATTGCGATTGGTGATACTACTAAAGTTAAAGACATTTCAATACAGAATATATCCACTAACGGCACTGGTTTTACCAATACCATGCATCAGGTTTTAGTCGATATATCTCAATTCGGATTTGATAACAGATCTGTTGCTGTAAATTTAAAATCAGATGACCTGATTTTAGATTCCAAATCCCTTTCCTTATCAAAAGACAAAGAGATATATGAACTTCAATTTGAAATGGAATTAACGGAACCCGGCTTAAAGCAATTTCAAATCGAAATTAATTCAGGTTTAGAAGAGTGGTCATCTGAAAATAATTCTGCTTTTTTTTCAATTGATATTTTAGATAGTAAAAAAAGAATTCTTCATATCGCCTCTGCTGTTCATCCGGATATAAAGGCTCTCAGGTCTATTTTAATGTCAGACGAAAATATTGAACTGAGTAGCTACACTTCATTAGGTTCAATTTCCGGAATAAAAAACCTGAACGAATCTGGTGAATATGACCTGATTATTTATCACGGGAAGCCTTCAGAAATTGTATTTTCAGAACTTGGATTAAAAGATGAAGAATCCTCTACCCTATTTATTTTATTACCTGATCGCGAGTCCATTATTTCTTCTGAAACTTTTAATATAATTGGTAATGATTCACCCAACATTTTTAATGTTCAAATGGAGATTTCATCACAAGGTTCGGATCATCCGATTTTAGATTTAGCAGAATCAAATCTCAATACATTTGCTCCTGTCCAATCTTCTATAAATGCTTACAATGAATACCCGGAAGCTTCTTTGTTGTTAACATCCAGATATCAGAATATATCTACCAACTCACCCATACTCTCAACTCTGGAGCAAGGAAATATCCGCAAAAGTGATCTAAACGCCTCAGGCTGGTACAAACTATATCAAAGCCCAAACAGCAATGAACGGGCATTTATTACTCAGTTGATTACCAACCTTGTAGATTGGACTTCATCGAACCCCGACAATAGATTATTGAAGATAAAGCCTTTAAAAAATGCTTTTAATTCAGGAGAATCTTCTATAATAAATGCCAGTTTGATTAATGAAACCGGAGACATCGAAAGTAATGCTGTAATTGAATTCACAATAAACAGTGATGATTACGCTGCTAATTATACAATGGATAATCTTGGAAATGGTAATTATCAACTTCAGATACCGAATTTAATGGAAGGGAATTATAAGTTCTCGGCCACAGCCAGAAAAGGAAACAGGGAGATAGATACTGAAACAGGCGAATTTTTAGTTACACAGTCAAGTATTGAGCTTGCTAATACTGTTAGAAATGACGAGATGCTTAATAGTATTTCAACCGGCTCAGGTGGTAGTTTTTTTGATTTTAGATCTGCGAATGAATTATGGAAAACAGGTGAGATCGTTTCAAACCTACAGTCCAGAACAGAAATTAAAGAGAGCTATATATATCCTGTTAGATATGTATTTTGGTTTGTATTAGTTCTTGCACTTCTCGGTACAGAATGGTTGATCAGGAAGAAATTTGCTCTTCCTTAATTATTTTTTAATAGCAGAAGATTTAACTTCGACCGTTCCTTTTCCTACTTCTTTCGTCTTAACAATAAACACATCATCGTAGGCTGATTCATCCAATTGTGCAAACTTTTCTTCTCCAAGAACCATGTTAACCAGAAACGGAGTAGTATTTGAATGCCCCACAATGAGCACTACTTCTCCCTGATGATCTTTAATGAGCTTTTTTATAAATACTTTCGGAGCTCTTGGATCGTAACTTTGAATATCCAGATCAAATTCTTTTGAAACCGGAAGAGCCGTTAATTCCGTCCTTTTATATTCTGTTGAATAAACTGCATCTACCTTTGAATAAGCTTTTTTCAACATTGCTTTTATACGTTCTGCTCTTGCTTCGCCTTCTTTTGTTAATGGCGGATTTCTAGTACCATCCTCTGCTTTTTCAGCATGCCTGACAAAAATAAGCGTAGCTGAATCTGAAGTGCCTAATATATTCTGAGCATTCAAACCGGAAAGAGACAGTACAGTAAGCAGCAAAAAGAACAGTAATTTTTTCATAAAAGAGACCTTTTTCAATCAGTATAAAAAAAGACTAGTCTATTGACTAGCCTTTTTTGAGTTTTATGATAACTTTTTACTTAACTACTAGTGCAACTATTAAACCTATGATTGCAAGTAGCCCTATTCCAAATATAATGAGTAAGCTTGTAGGAAAAGGTTCTGAGCTGTCTCCCCAGTTGTCAACCTTGCCATCTATAGTAGCTATTTGCGATGCAGTTAACACATCAGATTCTACTAAATAGTTATTCCACTCATCCATAACTTTGGTAGTCCAGAACTCACTGAATGTTTTAAAATCTTCGTAAGTACTGCTGCTGATTATCTCTTCATCACTTTTTTTGGAAGCTTTAGAAACGAAGCTATCAAGTGCCTTAAAAAAGCTTGAGTTATTGTCAAATGCTCCTAATTCAACATTTTTTTGCTCCAGATATCCATCCAAAGAATTCCACATTGATAAAGAAGCACTTGATTTCCAATCTTTAAGATCGCTTTCTATACTCTTTTTCCATTTTGCTTTATCGTTACCACCATAAATCTCTACCAGATTATCACCTATACTA
Source organism: Balneola sp. (assembly GCA_965222085.1). Classification (GTDB taxonomy): domain Bacteria; phylum Bacteroidota; class Rhodothermia; order Balneolales; family Balneolaceae; genus Balneola. The sequence goes on along the minus strand of OZ244952.1, from coordinate 3,191,110 downwards.
TTCCATACATCATTAACTTTTGTTTGCAGTGCATAGATTCTCAAATAATCTTCAGTAGAAAAGGTCTTCGAACCTGCTTTCAGAGTTTCAATATTTTCTCCAAGAATTGAATCAATAATTACCAGTGGATTGTCACCTGATTTTATAGTTCCTGAACCATCTTTCTTTGAGAGCTCTTCAATAGTACCTGGTGCTAATTGATTGTAAGTGACAAACAACGAGTCAACCATATCAAAGATAAATTCATCTCTTTCCTCAACACTTTTGCGGTATCTGGTAACTAGCTGAGACAGCTTTCTTTCGCTTTCCTGAGATTCTGTAATCGCATTTCTCAATGAATCACTTCTGGAATTTAAGTTTGAAAGCTCTGATTTAAATCTCGTTACTTCTTCAGTAAGCTCAGATAATCTTTCAGCCTGATTTTCAATAATAAGTAACTTGTGTTCAGATGATCTCGCTTCACTTTTCAGATTTGCAATTTTAGAATCAAAAGATTCAGGATAAAGTGCGTAATCCAGCATTTCGCTGTGCTCCGAAAAATTTGATTTGAAATCATCTATAACCATTATTAGGCTATCAATTTCATTGACTTTCTGAGCCATTTCAATGTTTGTCAATAGCTCTGCATGTCGATTTTCAAAATCTTTCTTGATCTGGTAATCAGATTGTTGGGCAAACAAAGCGGTACTATTAACTGTAAAAAGTAATAATAAAGTCAATAAATTAAGTGAACGTTTCATGATTTGCTCTCCTCTTTTTTAATTCCTTTTTCGTTGAGTGTAAATGTTTCTGAAGTTGCTGTATCTATAAGCTGAACAAATGGCGACCGTAAATTAAATGCCGGTGATATTAGCCCTTGTTCTGTAACATTAATCTTCTCTTTAAGCTTTAATCCGCTGTTGATAGGCTCCATCACGTACACATTGTTAAAGCCATCGGCTGTGATAAAATAAAAGCCATTTTGGTTACGAATCAGCCTAACTTCATCAACTAAAACAGCTGAGCTGTCTTTCATTTCTTCGTATTGGAAAGGCAAAATGTTAAAAGCGATGCCGTATCTGGAATCTGTTACTTCTCCATTAGTTGCAGGAGTGAGTACACTTTCAACTTGCTGTGCGTAGTTTACATTTTTTACTTCGAATGTTTTACAGGCAGATGTAAACAATAAAACTGCCATAAAAACAAAAAGGGAAATTCTTGGATACTTCATTGCCAACTCCTTGTATTATAATTGATGGTTATTCAATCATTTGTATAAGAGTTGTGCAATTAAGTTCCCGACTACATAATTAAAACGCTTTCTATAGTTTCGTGATCTAGTTTCTCTCTTCCCTTTAAAAATCCTAGTTCAATAATAAAAGAATATCCAATTACTACACCTCCTAGTCTTTTAACCAGATTTGAAGCAGCTAACGCCGTTCCCCCTGTAGCTATCAGGTCATCGTGAATAATAACTCTGTCTCCTTCTTTAATGGCGTCCACGTGTATTTCTACTGAATCCGTACCGTACTCTAAATCATAAGACTCACTTATAATCTCAGAAGGAAGTTTACCGGGCTTTCTTACCGGAACAAAAGAAGCATTTAACACTTCCGCCATATTGGTACCGAACAGAAAACCTCTTGACTCAAGACCTACTATTATATCACAATTTGAATTGCGATAAGGTTCGCATAAAGCTCCTGTCGTAAGTTGTAAGGCTTTCTTGTCGCTTAATAGTGTGGTTATGTCTTTAAATTGAATTCCCGGCTTAGGAAAATCAGGTATTGTCCTGATTACTGACTCAAGATATTTTTTGATGTTTTCTTCTTCTGAGAGCATTATTTTGATTTGATTAGAAATAGAAACTAATACATTTTCCGCATTTGAAGAAAGAAAAAAATCCGGCACTTTGGAATACCCATCAACAACACATGGCGAAAGCTTTAATACTTGCAGAACAAGCTTTTGAAGAAGGAGAAACTCCTGTGGGTGCTATTGTGGTTAAAGATAATATGATCATTGGTAAAGGATATAATCAGGTTGAAAAACTAAAAGATCCTACCGCTCACGCTGAAATCATTGCAATCTCTGCTGCCTGTGAGACTTTGGGAAATAAATATCTGAAAGGATGTACTTTATATGTTACGTTAGAACCTTGCCCGATGTGTGCAGGAGCTCTGGTTTGGTCCAAAATTGATACCATTGTATATGGAGCTTCGGATTCAGCTTCAGGAGGTTCTGGCTCTCTTTTTAACATCACAGCAAATAATAACCTCAATCATCAGATAGAAGTTATTCAGGGAATTCTTGAAATGGATTCAGAGTATTTGCTAAAATCTTTTTTCGGGGCTAAACGCTGATCACGAAGTAAATATCACAGAAATCATGTGCTTTAATGAAGGAATTGAAACACCTTTTTTATGATTCTGCATTCCAATTTCAAAAGCAATTCTCCACTGTTTCATCAGTGTTCTAACAGCAAATATGAAACTATGTTTAGGGTCATATATATTTGTTGATTCTGATGTTAACCCATTTAATTCGATTACTTTAATATTTTCTCCCTTACTTAATTCTTCATCAGAACCCGTTATCAAGTCGTACCTACCAAAATAAAATCCGTCTTTAAAACTTTTACTTATTTCATCGATCTTTTTGATCAATGCATCTGAGTTCAATTCAGAACCATCAAGAAAAAGTGAACCGCGGGAATGCGTACCAAGCTCGGTAAGAGGTACTTTTTCACCTTTCTTAGGGACGGAATAAAGATTGTCCAGGTGTTTATTAAAATGAGTTTGAGCCATAAAAACCGCTCTTGAATCTCTTAGTATTAATTCTTCTAAAGTCTGTTTACCGTCCCCTGTTACAGTTAGTTTGTTTTTTTTAGTAATAGAGAAAATATTTCCATTTTCATTACAAGGATATCGATAATAAAACACACCAAATTCTTTTCCGTCAATAAATTCCTGAAGAATATGAGCCTCCGAAAGGTTAGAGATATTCAATTTCATCTCTTCCAAATCTTTAATTATTTGAACACCTTTTCCTCTTTCTCCTTTGTCTGGTTTTAAAACTATCGGAAATTTCAGAGAGTTAAGTTCTATAAAACTTAAAGCTGAATCGATTAGGTCTGTCGATTTTTTTTGAGAATCTAAATAAATAAACCTTGCTACTGAGCCTTCAGATTTAATTTTTTTTAGAATCTCATTTTTAGATTCACCTTTAAAGCCACCTTCTTCCATTCCGGGGTTGACTGCTGTTACAACAGTGATCTTTTTAAACTTTATCCAGAGGACTAAAGAGTACAATACGATGGGTGTATATAAAACATATATTGACCAAAACTCCCATCGTATCAAACGGTTAATTTTACCATAAAGTAATCTCCTTCCTTTAAAAGTGAATAGAGGAATTACAACCTTTAATATTAACAGGACAAACAGAATTGTCCCCATCAAAACCCATAGAGCATAATCTTGATAAACAGAGAAATAAAAAATCAGTTCATTCCCTAAAACCATTGCAAGACTTACAATTGCGGGTGTCCATAGCAGAGAAGCAATTCCGAAATAGAAGATGAACATCCAGAAACTTGCGCCAATAATTCCTGCAGAAAAATAGGTTGGGAATCTGGTGCCCGGAATAAATCTGCTTATCAGGATTATAATAGGTCCTTTTGCCTGAAACCATTGATTAGATCTTTGGATATCTTTTTCAGTTATGAACCATTTAAATGGGAACTTATTAATAGTACTTTTACCAAGCCATTTTCCTGAAAAGTAGACCAAAATATCTCCAACAAAAATTCCGATATAACAAGCTGTAACAGCCGGGAAAAAACTCATCAAACCCCTTGAGACCATTAAGCCTGCTCCAATACAAGCAAGATCTTCAGATATAAAAGTGCTGAAAATAATCAACAGCATTAAACCGGTAAGAATCCAACCTTCAGCACTAATAATTTTTGAATCAGAAAAAGGAACCAAAGCTTTGACCTTTCTGGAAACTGAAACGTCTTCATCAGCTTTACTTGGATCATTTATAAAGATTTGAATCAATTCAGAAGAAGTACTTCTTCCTGAAACAGGGTTTAACAAATCACTTGTGACGATTAATCTGTTGAGCTCAGATGATATTCTAGTCACTGATTCATCATTTTGTTTACAACCGATTATGATCGTTGGAGTCTGGATCCGGGTGTACAAAGAAGGTAAGTTTCTAAGATCAGTATTCAGTCGAATTCTTGAATAGAGATCGTTCAACCATGTATTTTCAAAATATCCAAAATCTGGAAGTAAATTTTGTACTACCCATGATGCTGCATTAGTGATCTGATAAACCCCGCGATTTAGATGATAACCTCCTAAAAGTTCGAATTCTAAAACTCCTTCGGGTTCAAATAAAGTAATCGATCGTACCTTTGATTCGGACGTATTCAGAAAATGAGAAGAGACAACGGTACCAAAACCGTTGGCAATAATATGAAGTGAATCTGACTCGTAGGTTCCGATTATTGATTGAATATGTTCTGCATATGACTGAGCAGATGGCTTATTCATATGCTTAGCGAGTGATAAATAATCAACTTTCAGAATTGTATTATTTTTGGCTAGATCTGAAACTATTGAGCTAAATTCATCGCTTTCTTGCTCTAAATCAGGAAAAATCAGGATCGTTTCAGAATTTGGCACCTCGCTTTTATATTCAATAACCCTTAATCTTTGAGGCTTTGAAAATTGCTCAAATAAAAGAGAAGAGCAAAGAAGGGCAAGGTAAAGCAAAAACCAAAGCCTCCACCCTCTCAGAATCGAATTTTGGAGGCTTCTCATGAAATCTATGAAGCTTTTGCTGTCTCTTGCTCGGATTCATATTTTAATGTAGAGGGAGCAACACCAAAATCTTCAGGAACTTCAACATCCATGGTTTTAAGTATTAAACCTATCAGAGCGTAATGATGTACAGTATGGCTTACTAAAAACTGAAGTTCTCTTCTTATACTTGAAGTACTCCAGGGTGAATCACCTTCTCCGATTCCTTCGTTACTTTTAACTTCAATTTTTTTATCGATCAGAGTAGAGTTTAATCCAAAAGCTTCAATTGAGTCGATTATATTTCTTAATTCGCTAATCATCAACTTCCTGTTTGTCTCCAGCTTTAAGTCTCTATCTCTGAGGTCATAGTTAATTTTTTCAGTATACCCGTTAATTAAACTTATATAATGCTCAACTATATGCCTGAAATGCCTTCCTATCCCACTTTTGAAATATTTGCCGTTATTGTAAGAGTATTCATCATCTGTAATGGTTGATAGAATAGAAACTCCTTGTTCAAGGAAATAAATATTTGATTTAACTACAGCTAGTTTATTTTGCATACTCAAAATTATCAATTACAGGTATAAATTGTTCTTTTGATTTCTCATAAAGATCATTCGCCAGTTCCTTACGGTCGTTATTACTAATTGGTTCATTACCAAAAGTTATTGTACCGTAAATTTTTCTAAGCTTCAATAATTCTATGAAATGTGATGCAAAAGTTATATCCCGCCACCAACAAACAGATTCGGAAGCGTGTATTTCATCAGGGAGTGTGGAGTAACTTATTGTAGCATAATATACAGGCATATTCAGTTCAGCCGGATACGCTAATAATGATGCCTTAAATGGAATAATTTCTGCCCCTGAAGTTGTAGTGCCTTCCGGGAAAAGTAAAATACCTTGAGATTCATTTATTCTTTCGGATATAAGTTCATTTACTCTTTTTACATCCGTTCTCTTAGATCTGTCTACAAATAACATCCCCACTGTTTTGGACATAAAACCAAACATAGGCCAACTCAAAACCTCACTTTTTGCTATAAATACACTTTTAGTTTTCGAAATTAACATAAAAATATCAATATAGCTTAAATGGTTGGAAACCATAAAGTAAGGAGGTTCAGGAGGCGTTCCTTTTACTTCAACCCTTAAACCAATGATCAAGCACATAACCATTCCCCACTTATTTAAAAAATAGGCTCTCCAACTTTTACTATTCAATCCTAATACAGAAAATGGAATACCTGCAATTATAAGCAGATAAAAAATAACTGTAGCTATAAGTATCAGTGTTAGCTTAAATAAAGCGGTAATTAATCTCATCCAGAAATGTAAGAAACTATTTTAAAAATAATGCTCTGGTTTGTTCTGATATAGTTTCCAGATCTAAAAGAATCAGGAAATCGATAGTTTTAAACTGTTTATCCAGAGCTGGTGGGCTACAAACCTTGCATCCAATGTCAAGGTATAATCGAAAAAGTTGGGGAATTTTAACTTCTCCCGAAAAACTAGTTTTAGAAGAAATTTCACAAACATACTCTTTTTCCACATCAATCAAATAGTCCTCATGTAAATAACCCTCCTCTTTAAGATGAGTGTAATATGACAGTCCTTCAGCAGGATTTTGACTTGTAATAGAACAACAACCGAAAAGATATCTCTTATTTAAAAGCATCATATATTTGGCCAGACCTCTCCATAATAAAAATAAAACACGACCATTTCTGTGGTCCTTATCAATACATGCTCTTCCTAACTCAAATGCATTTGAAAGTATGTTATTCGGAAGCATATCAATTTTAAATTCATTTGCAGTATAAAATCCCTCTCCTTTTTCTGCACTTTCATTATCCTGGACTCTGTAAGTACCTATTACCTGATTTGTTTTGTTCTCAAGGACTATCAGGTGATCACAATATTGATCGTATATATCTTCATCCATTTTGTTTTCATAAGACTCCTGAAGTCCTTCTCCTAGCTCCACATTAAAAACATAAAACCGTAAACGGAGTGCAGATTCTATTTCTTCTCTGTTCTTAGCTAAACGTACTGAGTATTTACCACTTGAAATTTCCCACTCACTTTTTATTTCTGTGTTCATGTTTGTGAATTTCATATTCAGCTTTTCTTGGTATTATCTCCTTAAACTAGTAATACAGTATGACGAAAACTTCACATTTATGTTAACAAATTATAGCTGTTTAAATCAAAATGGTTTGATAACTTGAATACCGATGCTTTACTATAAAGAATATATAAAATCTAAGGAAGCCGATTGGGTAGTATTTGTACATGGTGCAGGTGGCAGCTCAAGTATATGGTTCAGTCAAATAAAATCTTTCAGAAAAGAGTTTAATGTATTACTTCTGGATTTGCGTGGACATGGCAAGTCGAAAGACCTCTTGCAAAAATATTATGAGGAAAATTATTCTTTTGAAAATATAAGCAGGGATATATTAGAAGTAATCGATCATCTTGATATAAAAAAAGCACATTTTGTTGGTGTATCCTTGGGCTCTATAATTATTCGTTCTCTGAGTGAAATAGCTCCTGAACGGGTAAATTCTGCAATTCTTTGTGGTGCAATTACGAGAATGAATATTCGCTCAAGAATTTTAGTTTTTATAGGTCACCTTTTTAAAAGAATTGTACCATATATGTGGCTTTATAAATTCTTTGCATGGATTATAATGCCCAGAAAGCGACATGAAAAATCCAGAAATTTATTTATTGGGGAAGCAAAAAAACTGGCTCAGAAAGAATTTATAAAATGGTTCAAATTAACAAACGAGGTGAATCCACTTCTCAGATATTTTAAGGAAAAAGAAACCTCTTCACCCATGCTATATATTATGGGAGAAGAAGACTATATGTTTTTACCTCCTGTCAAAAACATTGTGAAAAACCATAAATTAGCCCACCTTGAGATTATAGAGGACTGTGGACATGTATGCAATGTAGAAAAGCCTGAGATTTTCAATGAAATCTCTATAAGCTTTCTAAAGAAAAATTCAGGAATTTAAGTTAATTATCTTCTTTGAACTCAACTTCAGGCTGAAGAGTAAATAGCCAGGTTCCCGGGTCCCCTTCTAATCTCATTCGTTTTGTTGTTTCCACAGCTTTATCGTAATCCGAAAAAGCGTAGTACGCAACATAATTAAAGCGAGAGCCGGGATGAAAAAGGATTCTGGATTTAAAGCCTTGGGAATCTAAAGTACTTGAAAAATTAGTAGCATTCTTAGGCACAATAAATGAACCTCCAATTACAAAGTACTTTAAGTCAGAGTTATCTTCCTGAACTTCACCGGTTTCTCTTTTTGCTAAATACTCATTAAGGTCAAAAGCCTTAGGTACAACAACCATTAACTCTGGATCTTTAATCGGCATTGACAGATTTTTCAGTTCCTCTTTTTGGTTCTCTGTTAACTCTTCTTCGTTTTTTAAAGGCTTTTTTTCTTCCTCTCCTTGTTCTTTAGGAGTCTCCATCCCTTTAATCTCTTCGCTGGTAACTGTTGTTGTATCAGGTTCATCATCTCTAACAGGAGTTGGAGTTATTACCGGACCGGGTTTATCCATTACGTAATCCATTTCATTTCGGAAACGGTTTCTTGTATTGGATAGAATAGTACCCTTTGATTGCAGTTTATCATTCATCCTTTCAGATAAAGTCTTTTCCAACTCTGCTTGAATAATAATTACCAACTCATTTTCAATTTTGTCAGTAGAATTATATCCAAATAGATATTTTAAGCCAAAGAACCATCCTGGTAGATCTTTTAGAATCGGAACACCTCGTCTTATCTTTGTTTCTGAGGTCGTATACAATCCGGCTACAGCTGTCGCTTCACCATCCAGCAATAGAGTTTTTGTAGTTACTTCCTGTTTCCTAATAACAGTACTTACTGCATCAGGTTGGGCATTAGATCGTTCTGCTGCTATATCGAGATGGATAAAGGTACTGTCATTATAATCTATTATCGTTGGAGTAACTGTAAGTATTGTACCTGTACTAAAAAACTCATCTGTTACGTTTCCGGCAAAATCTCTTTGTTTAACTGAAAAATCCTGACCATCCTGAATTTTTCCTTCTTCTCCATCAACTACCTTGATTGAAGGTGTGGCTATAATACTTCCCAAATTATTAGATTCGAAAGTACTGAATAGTGCTTGAACACTAATTCCGGGACCAATTTCTCCAAGATTTACCAAAGCATTAAATACATTTTGTGAAACTTGATTAGCGTTTGCAGAATTTATTGAAACAAATTGGTCAGCAAAAGCGGTTTGAGGTACAGATGCTGTAGCTCCTGAACCTACGAAATCCTGAATATTAGCCGGAACATTATTTGTAAGCGTAGACCAATCTATACCAATTTCAGCCAGTGCTCTTTTGTTTCCTTCAAAGAAAGTAGCGTTAATTCGTACTTCCCTTGTATCTATGTCCGCTAAAATCTCAGAGGATTCTCCCCCCCTTGCAGCTCCATCCTGTGCGCTTCCCGAAGCACCTTCAGATGTTACCTGAGGCACTATGATTTCGTAATAATCAGGTTTCACAACCAATTGAAGATTTTGAATTTTTAGAATATAATCTAAAGCTTCTTTCCAATACATTGGCGGTAAACTAACCCCAATTGATCCGGTAAAGCCTGATAAATCAACTATGAATTTATTTTCATACTCTTGTGCAAACTGATTAAATATCTCAATTGCTTCAGTATAGCTCGTGCTTCTGTCAAAAGTAACTATTTCATCCGGGTTAGTATACTCTCTGAAAGGATTCTTTGTTTGTGCGTTTGCGTTCTGAATGAAAACCTGAGTAAAAAGGATTAACACTAAAGAAACGCCAAATAATTTTTTTGTAAGCTGCATTGTAAATGATTTCATCTTTCCACCTTTAAAGTGAATATTTCTTGAATCCCGCCTTTGTCCAGGTTAAATATAACCTCTTTGTTTTCCGAGTCAATTTCTCTTAGATACCCTAAATAAACCTTATCGCCTGGCTTTAGAATTTGTGTCTCTCCATTTTGGTCTATTATAAAAATCCTTGTACTCGTTAATCCAATTAATCTGGATTGTTCAATGTTAGTAAGGTTATCAGTATTAGCTGGAACTGCACTTAACACCAAAGGTTTTAGAGGATTAAATACAGAGATTGTCGAATCAATTCTAAACTTTTGTTGAATATCTTCTGCTGTTTCGAAAGTAATTTTTTGGTAATAACTATTTAATGTCATGTTAAAATTAACATAATCCTGAGTAGTTTCCCCAACACCTGGTGTAATACTCACGTTTTCAATTTTATTTAAATAAAGACTATTCTCAATTTTATTGATAAAAGTAACAAAATCAGAATAGATTCCTGTGCCCACTATTCTAGACCTAAGAATTCCATATTGATTATTTGAGGTTGAATCCTGATATGTAAAATCATAGAATAGTTCCAGATTTTCATCATTAATTTCACTTAAATAATCATATACATCGTCAGGGTTATTGGAACTATATAATTTTTTATCAAAATTTTGTACAATATCTCGAGCTTTATTGTAACGCTCCAGTAAAGGTGGGTATTGGTCTCTGATTTCTGTCTTTGTGCTATAATCTCTGTTTAGAGATTCTAATTCTGTCGTTAGGTCATTAATCTCAGCCTTTTGAACAAACTTTATGTAAGAAAATGCTGCCCCTGCAATCAATAGCAAGGTCACCAATAGAATTAGAGAGTTTCGAAGAGCGTAGGACATATATTAGTTACCCCCTAATACTTCTTTAAGACCCTGAGCACTTTCAGGGGTGTATCTTTCAGTGTTGGATACAACTTCAGAAACAGAGTAAGTAAATGAATATACTTCTTTATCCCGGATCAAAATTCTTTGTACATCTTTTAATACAGCCTTACTAAACATATCGGCAATCATTGGGATCCTATTTCTATAAATTGCGATACCTTTTAAATCAATACCTGTATCACTTGATTGAGAAATACTTGTCAGCCAAATAGAATCAATGTTATCTGTTCCCTTATTTATTAAGTCCAGATTAACCGACCATGTAAGAGTCTCTTCACTCAATTCATCAAGTAAAACGAGTTTTGTTTGAATCCCAGCAAGTTCAGAATTTATTCTATTATACTCTTGAACGGTATTCTCAAGAACTCTTATTTCTGCTTTACGGCTTGACACACTTTCCCTTAAACTAACTATCTCTGTAGAATTTGCAAGATAAAAGTAGTTCACTATTGGAAATACAGCGATAATTAAAGCTATCAGTAAAACTCCATGCCATTGTAGCTTAAAAATTTTCTGACGATCCTTTACATATGAAGGTAAAAAACTAATGTCAGGATAAGATTCTTTTTGAAAGCCAGCGTCAGCCCATGCTAGTGAAATTGCAGATGTAAAAGATGAAACCACACCTGGTTCAAAACCATTAGTGTCAAAAGTTTCGTCATCAAATATAAACTCTGAAACTTCAATATCAGGGAAACGATCTTCAAAAAACTCAATAGCAGTACCATTCAAACTATTGTTACATAGTATTATCCGATCCAAACTGGGCACTTCACCGGTATCAAGTTGAAAAAGCACTTTACTAAAAACTGTATTCAGGAATTTTTTTGAAGATGCCCCTTCTGTTATAATCGGAGAAATACTTAACAGATCTTTGCCTTTCAGAAAAATTACTCTACAACTTTCTTCACTATACTGTATTAAAGCGGTAATACTTTCAAAATCTACCTCATAATTAGCACGAAACAAACCAACTATCAGAGCTTCATCGGGTAATACTTCATTAATTGTAACTTTACCGCTGTAGATGCTTTCAGACTGGTGGATTAGTTGTAGCACCTGCGGGTTTTCATCAATAGATACTAAGAGTAAAGAACCATCATCTCTAATTGTTGTTGAGTAAAAGTCCTTTCCTTTTGGAGAGCCATAGAGAGATTCTAAACGGTCATCTACAATTATTTGAAGGTCTTTTTTCTTAATAGAAGAAAAATCAATATCCCTTAAAATCTGAAAAATAGTTGCCCCGGAAGGAATATTTACGCTTAGTTTTACTTTTGAAGGATCCAGATCTGTAAGAATGTTATAAATAAGTAATTCATTACTCCCGGCCATCTCAGAATCGGATTCTAATGCCATGTCGTCTACATTCAGAATTGAATCATCATCTTCTAAATCCTCTAAATCAAGATCTAAATCTAATTCATCTGAAGATCCTTCTATGTCAGATTTCTCATCTTCCTCTGTTAAATCAAAAGTACTATCATCTTCGATTCCAAAAATACTGTCATCTTCAAGGTCATCAAAGGCATCAAAAACTTCTTCTTCCTGATCTTTAGATTCTCCAATTTTATGTGGAGCATTTACGAGCTTGATCTTATCTATTTTCTCAAGTGTTGCCGTTTTTCCAGACACACTTATTCTAGCGATTTTAATGGAATCGTCTTCAAGAGAAAATCCTGTATATAGTTTAATTCCAGCCATCTAATTAATAACTTGTCTCACTTAAAAGTTGTACTATTTTCGACTTATTGTTGGAATAATTAATTGCATTTTCTTTTGAAATTTTTCCTTCAGTGAATAATCGTTTCAGATCTTGCTCTAAAGTATTCATTCCTTTTTCGCTTCCTTCCATCAGCATTTGATAAATTTCGCTGATATTATTGTTTCTGATCGCTGCTTTTACCGATGAGTTTGCTATGAGAACCTCTTTAGCTAATACTCGCTTACCATCTAAGCTGGGTACAAGTTTTTGACTTATAACACATGTTAAAACATCTGCTAAACGAGCTCGAACTCGATTCTGTTCTTCTGTAGGCACTTCACCTAATATACGCTCTATACTATCCATTGCTGAGGATGTATGCAATGTACTGAACGTTTTATGTCCTGAATCAGTAATTTCCAGAGCTGTCATTATAGTCTCCGGGTCTCTAAGCTCACCAATCACAATTATATCCGGATCCTGACGTAACGCCTGAATAGCTCCCGCTTTAAAAGATTCTACATCTCTGCCTACCTCTCTGTGTCTAACCACAGATTTAATCGGTTTGTGTATAAGCTCAACAGGAGACGAAATAACTACTATATGTGAGTCTACGGTTCTATTGTTTGCATCAATAATAGTATCTAATGTAGAAGATTTACCAGATCCTGTAATTCCTGTTATTAAACTTAAACCGTATTTATAATATTTCAGACTAAGTGCTTTTGCAACTTCTGCGTTAACTCCTAAACTCTTAAAAGGACGGATTGTATTATCAATTCGTCTCATATTCATAGCTAAATGTTCTAAATCAAAGTAGATATCAACTCGGAAACGTTGATTCTTACCATTACCAATCTCTATTCCATATGAAAAATCAAGATTTCGATCCTTTAAAAGTAACTTTCTTTGGCTGTTTACCAATATGTTCAAGAGTAAAAAATCGGTAGCTTCTACCGAAAAATTCTGGGTATTGTTATCAGGTGATTTATCACCAAAAATTCTATACCAAATTTTTCCTCTACATCCTGCCCCACCTAAATCTATATCAGAAGCCTCATTCTTCAACATTTTAAGTAAAAAACTATCTAGAACAGATTTTAAATCGATACGAAGCTTTTCAGGTTGGTCATCCAGAATTTGACTCATTTTTATAAAAAGCTCGTCTCCTCTGGCAGTGAAAGGAATTTGCTCTATTAAAGGCGCTGTGAGCGTATTAAGAATATGTTCTTTGCTAGCCGTTTGCATAAAAATCATATAAAGAAATCATTGTTATAGATGATTTCCTATCAAAAATGTTACATAAATATACTTAATCTGGTTAGTTAATCTTACCAGGTATTGTCATTAAGTAATCTTTTTTTGAGGTTTAGTAACTGTACATTCATGTTACTAATTTTTCTTTGCTGTATTTCGATGATATTTTTTGTAAAGATATTGAACAATTTTTCCGGTTTTTTCCGAAAGAAATTAAGTGCATCATATCGCTCATACCTTAATAATATAGTGTCCGTTTCAGAAGTTACTTTAGCCATTCTGCTGTTTTTACTGAATAAAAAAGCTTCTCCTAGAAAATTACTTTCGGATAATGTAGCTAATTGAATTCCATCTTTCCAAATAGCCACTTTACCTGAAGCAACTAAGTACGCAGAGTTAACATTTTCGGATTCATTAATAATGTTATCACCAGCCATGTAGCGTTCTTCAACGCCAGTTTGTAAGAACTCCAATACATCTTCATAGTGAAAATTCCGTAACAATAAAGGAGGTTCCTTAAGAAACTTCTTTAAGTAGTCAGGCATTTTATCATGGTTTTTTTCTTGCATATCCATTTGTTTTCTTCCCCGTACACTAAATATCGCTAAAATGATTAACTAATATTTAATAAGTTATCTAATATTTCAAATTAATCTTCTAAAGTTCCTGCAATTATTTCTTCAATCGTTGTAATACCTTCTTTAATACGTTCACGACCAGACCCTCTAAGGGTTAACATACCCTGTGACATAGCTAAATCTTTTATAGCCTGTTCATCTATATCGCCTCCTGATTCCAAAACCAATTCCTTTATCTCTTTTGAGAAATATAAAGCCTCATGAATCGCAGAACGACCTTTAAAACCTGATTGACCACAAACTTCACAGCCTACTGCTTTATAAAAAGTTGTTTCTTCGTACTCTTCGTCAGTAAAACCTATACCTTTTGCTACTTCTATATGTGGTTTAAATTCTTCTTTACATTCTTTACATAAACGTCTAACCAAGCGCTGAGCCATAACTAAATTAACTGCATTTGCAATCAAGAATGGCTCAACTCCCATTTTAAATAAACGAGAAACAGCACTAGGTGCATCATTTGTGTGTAAGGTAGAAAAGGTAAGGTGACCTGTATTGGCTAATTTTATTGCAATTTCTGCTGTTTTAAGATCTCTCATCTCACCTACTAATACAATATCCGGGTCATGACGAAGTATTCCACGTATTGACTGATCAAAAGTCATATGGTTACTGATCTTTAACTGTCTTGCTCCCTCGATTATATACTCTACAGGCTCCTCAATTGTAAGAACATTCTTAGTCGGGTCAATAACCGAGTATAAAGCTGCTACAAGAGTGGTTGATTTACCACTTCCTGTAGGTCCTGTAATTATAACGATTCCCGAAGGTTGACTAATCGCTTTTACAAAATTAGCTTTTGCGACTTTTTGAAGACCTAATAAATCCAGATCGCGGATAACTTTCCTGTCATCAAGAACCCTGATTACAATAGATTCAAATTTTCTATCATATTGATTACCAACTATAGGCATAATAGAAACCCTATACCGAATACCTACCCCATCAATTTGACGCTGAATAAATCCATCCTGAGAAGCGTCTCTTTCAAATCTATCTACATTCCGGGTTTTATCTTTTACTACTGCGGAAATTGCCTCTGGCTTCACATTCTTCTGTTGATACCACAATTGCAACTTTCCATCCGTTCTAAAGCGAATATCTGTAGTAGAAGGTCCGCTTGGGACGATATGTAAATCACTAACGCCCTGCCTAACTGATTCAACTAACATACCTTCTACCAAAGAATTAAGCATGCTCTGGTTTATCTCAGCATCAATCTCTTCTTCATTGATTGATTCTTCTTCCTCAGCCTCCAGCTGAGATTCGTCATAATCTATTTCTTCTAAAAGGTCCAGAAACTCATTTTTTTGTTCATAGACATTTGATAGGATTTCCTCTATAAATTCATACTTACAATAAACCAATTCAGTTTTTTTGAAATTGAGTTTTTGTATAACTCCCTGAATATCAGGATCAGAAGGATCAGCCGCGGCAACCGTTATTGAATTTTGAGATCGGTGAAAAGGAACTGCTTTCAGAACCACGAGCTCATCTACAACATCATTATTAAGCTCTTCTACGTTTGTTTTAATATGTTCAATAACCTCTTCAGGTACTGAATCTACATTTTCAAGAACTTCTCTAAAAGCATATATTTCGGCAATTTCTTTCATTATAGTATGCCTGTTGAGATCTAAATCCTGAAATAAGATCTGACCTAATCTACGGCTACTCGATTCCGGTTCTTGCTCTAATATTTCTAAAGCCTCCTTCAGTTGCTCACTAGAAATGATAGATTTCTTTACAAGAATATCGCCGATATGTCTTCTGATATTAATTTTACCCATTAAGCATTCGGTTTAATAACAGCAGATTCAGAAGAAACAACGGTGATTCCAATTAAAGCTATCATAATAAATAAGTTCACGAATAAACTAATGGTATCTATAACAGATTGCATTCTATACGTTGTTTGAACTTCATAATATTCTGCGAGTTGGCGTGCATTTTCTCGTAAAGATCCTGACTCAGCTCCTAATCTGAATCTACTTATTGCGGTTCTTGTAAATACACCAGTTTCTTCAATCGATTCAATTAAGCCCGCACCATCTTTAAGCATCTTTTTTATAGCAACTTCTTTGATTCGCTTTTCCATATATGTATTTCTACAAGCCTCGCTAGCAACCTTTATTACTTCAATATTTTGTCCTGAACCACTATAAAGTGTATAAAACACTCTTGAAAAAATTTCAATACTTGTTTTGTGTAATAAATCACCGATTACAGGAATTTTAATAATATACTTATCTAAGAAAAGTTTTCCTTTTGGTGTCTTAAAGTAATAAATCAAACCACCAATAGGTCCGATTATACTTAATGTTAACGTGATCCAATTAGCTTCTAGCCAATAGCTTAATTGAAGTGTTGCAGCTGTCATGGGCGGGAGTGTAATCCCCATATCTACAAATAACTCGGCTGTTGCGGGAAATATATAACCCACATAAAATAATACAACTCCAACTACTGCAAGAACTGTAACAGCAGGCATCATCAAGGAGCGTTTTAAATTCTTTTTAAATTCCGCATCTCTCTCAAGAAATTTAGCAGTGCTTTCAAACACCAAAGCCATGTTACCAGACGTAGAAGCAACGCTAAGCATGTATGCTGCAAATTTTCCAAATACATCTTCATGTTTTCCGTAAACTTCGGAACCTTCTTTACCATCCTTTAGATCTTTTTGAATGGTTTTAATTACCTCTTTCATCCTCTTATTTGCTGTATCTTCGTATAAGAGGTTTAAAATTTCGTCGTAAGTTAATTGTTGCTTTAAAAGATCGGCAGATAAACTAATGAAAGTAACCACTTCAGTGTGTGGAACACCTCCCTTGAACTCAAAAAACTTCTTGTTAATACTGAGAATTTCATATCCAAGTTTAAGAAGAGCCTTTTCTACTTCTTCTTTATTGTAAGCTTCCTGCTCTCCTGTCAACTTTGGCTTTCCGGGTCGCTTCACTTTGTACATGAAGGTAGATTTTTGTTCTAATGACTTCACGTTTAAGCCATTAGTCTTTGTTAATCTATCTACTTTAACTTGAGCATCTTTCTTATTCTCTGCTTCAAACTCTTTTAAGATTACCTTACCGCCATTAGAAACTGCTTTTAAACGAAATTGTGCCATGTTAAGAGTCACTCCAGATTATGCAAAATTTAAGAGATATAGATAGAAAGTATCCATCCAGTCCAAAGTTGATGAGAAATTTTTTAAAAGGTCTTGTAGAGACTTTAGAATTAATAAAATATTGATCGTTATAAATTGACTTATTCAAACTAAAACTCCCAAAAAGGTTAGCAATCCGACAATCGTCACATTCTGAAAGTTCCTTTTGATATAGTAAGATTTAGAATAAAGTGCTGAATTGAGCACTCTTTGCATAAATATTTCCTTTTCAGCTTCTGGGAACATATAATAGAACCTATTGCATTATTCCTTCTACCTCTAACAGCATTGTAAAAGCTACTAGTGTATTTTGCTTATTTTAATCTAAAAAAAAAGGACTTCATTTAAAATGAAGTCCTTTAATATAAGACTTGAAAAGATATTAGTTATTATCTGTCCAGGTTAAATCATCTCTGGTAACATTAGCTGCCATTGTATTGGTAGCATCATCACCAATTGTTCCGTCAAAATCAGGATCACTGTTTGGATGTGCAGTAATAGTGAACTGAGTTGCACCAGCTGCACTAAGAACATACTTACCATTAGCATTAAGTGCTGATAATAAATCTCCCTGGTCAATAGTATCTGACGCGAAGGATAAGTTATTAAAAGTGATACCAGTGAAATCCTGGCCACCGCCACCTAATTGTGTAGGCTTCATATAGTAGCTCTGAGCAGAAGCTGCAATATTTGCAACATCTTGACGAACTGCATCCAAGTTAGCTGAATCAGCTGCACTTGAGAAAGTGTTAATTGCAACTACTGTTGCGATACCTACGATTATTGTTACTAGTATAACTAGAAGTAATTGTTGTTGTCCCATTGGGTATACCTATTTATTGTTGTTTGTTTGTTGTTAATATAATTTATAATTCAATTTCTTAAAACATTTTCTAAAAATAAATTAGAAATTGTTTATCCGCGTTAAGCTTATTTAACATCAAGAGTGATTAGCCTGAAATAAATTACAAAAAAAATATCAGGCTTAAACTTATCCGGTCAATGTAATAATTGGTTAACAGCATATATAATATAGTATCGACATTTTTTTGAAGAAGTTTAAGTTGTTATGTTACTTTTCCAAAAATACTTATGAAATACAATTCTACTACTCCCTATTTTATTTTGTTTTCATTATGGTTACTGGTTTTTTCTGCCAGTAGCCAAATTATGATAATAGCTCCAATACTTCCTGAAATCGGACAAACTCTTAATACTCCCATTGAACTGTTGGGCAATTTAATTACTGTTTACGCAGTGATGGTTGGTGTATTTGCCATAATTATGGGGCCTTTCTCTGATAAAATTGGACGACGTAAAATTCTTCTGATAGGTACGGGAGCTATGGCTGTTTTTTTGTTTTGCCATATGCTTGTTGTTGATTTTAAAAGTTTTTTATTGGTTAGAGCGATGGCAGGAATGGCAGGTGGTGTATTAAGTGGAGCGGCGGTAGCTTATGTGGGAGATTACTTCCCATATGAAAAACGAGGTTGGGCTAATGGTTGGGTTATGAGTGGTATAGCTGTTGGACAGATACTCGGAATACCCTTAGGTACATTTCTCGCTGAACAATTCGGTTTTAAATCTCCGTTCTTGGTTTTTGGAATTGTAATGTCACTTACTTTTTTACTTATATATATAAAAGTCCCTCAACCTAATGTTGAGCTTCATACTGACAAGCTTACAATCCTTTCTACATTTACTAAGTATATAAACCTCCTCAAGAGAAAAGATGTTAGTTTTGTAGCTCTTTGTTACTTACTAATGTTTCTAAGTTTATCTGTTTTTATAATTTATTTCCCCACTTGGTTAGAAGATTCGTTTGATTCTTCATTAACTACCATTGGGTATATATTTGCAGTAGGTGGTATTGCTAATGTTATTGCCGGACCAAGTTCCGGGTGGATATCAGATAAAATTGGTAGAAAAAACATGATTATTACTTCATGTCTCGGACTTTCTGTTTTAATGATGGGTACAACTTTTTTCATTACAGAACTGTCTTTCGCATTTATTTTATTCCCTGTTGCTATGATTTTGATAGCAATGAGAATCAGCCCCTTTCAGGCTCTTTCTTCTGAATTAGTAAAATCTAATAACAGAGGAACTATGATGAGTTTACTGGTTGCAATAGGACAAGTTGGCTATGGGCTCGGAGGAACTGTTGCAGGTCCACTCTATTCAATTAAAGGATATGCCAGTAATACTTATTTTGGCGCATTTGCAATATTTTTAACTGCCTTGGTAGTTTGGAAATTCGTACCTGAACCAAAACTTAAATCTACCCCAATACCCGAGCCTTCAATTGTGGAATAGTTTTATTAAAGCATTTTTGATCTGAAAGACCGGCTTTTAATAAATTAACTTTCCAAGACGATAAAATAATATGTAACTTTACTAACTTTTAATTATCTCTTTAGGAAAAAGCCATGAAAAAATATCATCTCCTAAGCCTTTTATTACTATTTCTTTTTGTCACAATCAATTCATGCGATACTGATAATGCAGATGATGATGTGATAATAACAGGTCAGGTTTCAGACTCTGATTCGGGAGACCCAATTCTTGGAGCTACCGTGGAAATACAATCTCCTGTTGAATTATCTGATTTTGTTAAAACTGATTCTGTTGGTAATTATCAGTTTACCGGTATTAGTATAGATGAAGTTACTGACATCTCTCTTACTGCATCCTCTGCTAATTTTGGTGATGCTTCACAAACATTAAGGGTAGCTCCTTCGGATGTATTGAATAATATTGATTTTGAGTTAACCCCAAATGACTCCCAGGGACCTGATGATCCGGGCGGGGACGAAGTAAGCGGAGATCCCGAAGGCGCAGCTGCTATTATTTTGGAAAGAATTTCAGCTGAATCAATTAACATAAGACAAACAGGTGGCCAGGTTAGTTCTACATTTACCTTTGTTGTACAAGATTCTGCAGGAAGAGCAATAAATACTGAAGGAGCAGTAAATGTGGAGTTCTCAATATTAAAAGGTCCGGGTGGAGGTGAAACTGTAATACCCAGTTCTGTTACAACAAATGCAGCAGGGCAAGCTGTTACAAGTTTATTTAGCGGAGATTCAGCAGGAGTAGTTCGTGTAAGGGCTCTAATTGACCGCTCTGATGTTGGGCTCACAATAGTCTCAGAGCCTATTTTGGTGGCAATAAATGGAGGTTTTCCTGCTCCGGATAGGTTTTTTATAGCATCTGCTAATACAAATTTAGAAGGGTTCGGACTCATTTCTGGCAATAACTCTTCTTTGGAGTATGATATTGTCGCTAGTGTTGGTGATAAATTTGGAAACCCTGTAAAAAGAGGAACCGCAGTTGACTTTAGAACATTAGGTGCAGGTATTATAGAAGGATCAGCGCTTACCAATGAATTTGGTACTGCAACTGTGAAATTAAGACCTGATGGAAGCCGCCCAACTTCTGACCCGCAGGGTACTGGTTTTTTTACTGTTAAAGCAAAAACAGTTGATGAAAACAATGATTTTGTTAATCAAGATCTAAAATTGCTTTTTACGACATCTCAGGCATTAATTTCGATTAATCCTAATTCAGTGAATATCCCTGCGGACGGAGCTCAATCTTTCACATACACTGTTACAGATCTAAACGGTAATCCTATGTCTGCAGGTTCAGATATAGGTGTAAGTGTAGCTACAGGTTTAGAAGCATCTGGTGATGTTGGTTTTTCATTAGGAGATTTTACTACTCCCGGTGCAGGCAGAACTGAGTTTGGATTTACAGTCTCTGATACCGATGATGAAAATGCAGATGTAATTGGTACATCAATCACAATTACGGTAACTTCAGCCGGAACAGGTTCTACTACGTCATTGACCATTCAAGGAACGCGTGCAAAATCAGGAGGTTGGAATTTTGATCCCAGTGATACAGAAACAACCTTCATTGAAAGAAAACGATAAAAACTACAACAAAATTAATGTTCGACTTTAACAGTACCTCTTATAACGAGTTTCTTAAAAATTTCAGAAACAACCCTGAGAAAAAAAGAGTAATAGTATTTGCCGGAAATTTCAGCGAAAACAGAAAATATGCGTTAAGCCAGTTTGAAACCGAAGTTATGGGCGATTCCATACGTATTTCTTTGGAAGATCATATCTCAGGTTCTGAATCTGAAACTTATAAAAAATTAGATCAACTCTTTGAAAGTCTATCATCAATAAATTCACTCATTATTTTCAACAACGCTGAACAACTATGCGGTGTATATGTTGGGCATACATATTCTGTTGTGAAATATGCCACTCCCCAGGAAAAGTATTTTATAAAAAAACTAGCTGAGTTGAACTGTCCATGTATTATCGAATTTGAAAACTTAAATCATATCGATAAAGCAATTGAAAGAACTGCCGATGCAATAATTAGATTTAACGTACCTTCTTCCAGAATAGAGAAATTATTTTTCTGGTTAAGTCAAGTAAGGGTGAATGGTTCCAGTCTTCCCTCCCGTCGCCCGGTTTAATTAAATGGAATCAAGCGAGGAGAATCAATTAAAAGAAGCTTCAATTTGGAGTGAAGTAAAAGCCTCGCTTTCAGGTACTGACAAAGACTTCACTAAAGGAAGCATAGGCAAAGCAATTCTGGTTCTTTCTATACCTATGGTTTTGGAAATGTTGATGGAGTCGGTATTTGCAGTAGTAGATATCTTCTTTGTTTCTAAACTGGGAGCTGAAGCTATTGCAACAGTAGGGATTACAGAGTCTCTGATGACACTGATTTACGCTATTGCTATTGGTTTTGCGATGGCCACAACTGCTGTTGTAGCGCGTAGATTTGGAGAAAAAGATTTTGATAAAGCATCAATAACTGCCGTTCAAGCAATAATTGCAGCTATCTTAGTCTCCACTCCGATTGCTATTTTTGGAGGTTATTTTGCTCCGGAATTGCTAGTCTTGATGGGAGCTACCGGTCAAATAATTTCCGAGTTCTCTGTTTACACGACAATAATGTTCAGCACAAACTTTGTGATCATGCTGATCTTTGTTATTAACTCAGTATACAGAGGAGCAGGAGACGCTAATATTGCTATGCGCACCCTCATCATTGCGAATGGAATAAATATTATTTTGGACCCTATTTTAATCTTCGGGCTATGGATCTTTCCGGAAATGGGTATTGCGGGAGCAGCTGTTGCTACATCCATAGGACGTGGGATTGGTGTTGGATATCAGTGCTACAAACTTTTTGACGGAAAGACACGAATTAATGTTCTTAAAGAGCATCTAGTTTTGAGATGGGATATCATGTCTAACTTAATAAGGGTTTCTCTCGGTGGAATTGGTCAATTTATAATTGCTACAAGTAGCTGGATCGGTTTAGTTAGGATTATTGCCGAGTTTGGCAGTGTTTCGTTAGCGGGTTATACCATCGCAGTTCGAATTTTAATTTTCTCGATATTACCATCCTGGGGGATGAGTAATGCAGCTGCAACTTTAGTGGGTCAAAATCTTGGAGCAAATCAACCAGAAAGAGCTGAACGGTCAACCTGGATATCAGCCTTAGCTAACATGGTCTTTCTTGGTATAGTTGGATTGGTTTTCTTTACTAATGCTGAGTTATTGATGGGAATTTTTACTTCCGATGCAGCAATTATTGACGTAGGAGCCAGATGTTTACGAATAATGAGCTATGGTTATTTAGCATATGCATTTGGGATGGTAATCATTCAGGCTTTTAATGGAGCCGGAGACACCTTCACTCCTACCCTTATCAACTTAGTATGTTTTTGGATCGTTGAAATTCCTTTGGCTTATTTTTTAGCAATGAATTTAGGACTGGCAGAGGAAGGCGTCTTTTATTCAATAGTAGTTTCTGAAACTTTATTGGGAATAATAGGCTTTATATTATTCAAACGTGGTAAATGGAAAACAACACAAGTTTAAATGAAAGTTACAATTACACTAGACCGGTCAGGTCGCAGAGGCAAAGAAGTAACCCTCATCAAAAATATTCAACATAATCCTCAACACATCGAAAAAATTGCCAAAAAACTAAAAGGGCAATTAGGAACCGGAGGGACCGTAAAAGGTAAAACAATTGAAATTCAAGGGAACCACGTTGAACGAGTAAAACCCCTCCTTGAAAAAGAAGGGTTTACTTTCTAAAGCGAAACTTTACTTTCTTGTCTTGGATCGAGATCGTATAACGAAGAAGCCGTAGCCTGAACAGTTTTATACCATTCATTTCCATACTTATCGTTGATAGTATAGAAATCTGCAAAATCTGGTTTTCTCAGGTTCATCTTCCATTCCTGAGTCTTTGACTTAAAGGAAGGGTCAATATGCATGAGTTCATGGTAAAGCACCATCTCTTTAGTTTTGGTATCAAGCATGTCCCATAATTCCCCTGAAAGCTCTATAAGATAATCGTTACCGGAATAGTATTTAACTTCTCTGGTTGCTTTCATACACTTTGCAGCTCTCTGTTTTGAGATATTGGGGTAAACCAAAAAATAACCGATCTCTGCAGGACCAAATTCCATATTGTTTTTTGCAATTACATCTTTAGCAATTTTCTCCACTTCGGGAGATTCCATTAATTGTTTATCACTTGATGTTACTTCTATCGGCTTCAATAAATCGTTATCGTTCATTCCTGAATTTTTCTTTCTTTTTGAATAATTACTGTTGATGCTACTATTGAATACTCAATTTGCTCTCCTTGTATATTATCAGAGTTTTTTCCGGCGTCTTCAGCATAATGCTTAGCCTTCTCTTCTGATAAAACTTTCTTACTTAGCTCCCCAATAATTGTGACCTCTTTTCCCTCTGAATCAGTAGGAATAAAGAAACCGTAATCTTTAAAAGTGATTCGAGCAGAGTAATCTCCTTCTTGAGCTATAAAAAAGCAGCCTTTCTTTTCACATACTTCGGATATAGACGTACTAACAACAACTGTAGAGCTTTTTTCAACTTCTTTTAAAGCTTCGGTAAGTGATTTAGGCTTTTCATAATCTTCTACATTAGCGCCATAAATCTCAAAATTATTTGTAACCCGGACAGGTTCAGAGAGTTTGATAACTTTTTTTGTGTCTTGAGCAGACAGGTTTGATCCTAAAAGGATTGTTAATATAACTACAGCTAATGTTTTCATAAAAATTGTCTTTTTAATTGTTGGATTGAAAATACTAATTAAGCTATCAATTGTTAACCTTGATTATTAATTATTCTATATTAAGTGATACGTTAATTTTTAAATACAATCTATTGAAAGCTTTTTTTTCTGCGGTTTTTGGTTTCGGATTTGGTTTATTTGTTGAAGGCTTTTCCCGGATTATTATTTCATTCTTTCACAAACAGGAATTCTACTTTTTTGGAATAGAGTCTTTACCGGGCTTTTCATGGATACTTATTATTTACATCGTTTCATTTATGGCAACATGGCTAGGAGTTATGCTAGCACTTAGTATGGCTGATCCGAACTCTAAAAAAGCATTTTATGTAATTACCTTCCTTATTGTTTTTTGGATAATATTTGAAACTTTGGCTTCATTCAAAGTTGTTCCGCATTGGTATCTACTCACCTTTCCAATTACATCTCTTCTTGGTTTATTAGCCGCGAAATTCACATACAATCTTAATAAAACTCACAATGCGTCATCTGTTTCTTAGCATCTTTTTATTGATAACTTTAAACTGTTCCTCTAACAAAGAGTATTCAGTTAAAGAGTTTACTTCTCCAAGCGGTGAAAATGCATCGTTACCACGACTTTTTACTGATAACACAGGGACTGTATTTCTCAGTTGGGTTGAATCTAAAGGAGATACCTCTTCCCTTTTTTATTCTTCTCTTGATGATGATCAATGGTCTAAGCCAAAACTCATCGCCAAATCTGATAGCTGGTTTGTAAACTGGGCTGATTTTCCTTCAGTAATTGGTAGAGATGGCAAAGCAATAGCGGCTCATTGGTTGCAAAAAATACCGGGAGGCACTTACGCATATAATGTCAATATTGCCGGTTCTGCTAACGACTGGGAAAACGTACTTACACCTCATAAAGATAATACACCAACCGAACATGGGTTTGTAAGCTTGACTCCTGCTTCTGATTCTACTTTTTTGAGTATCTGGTTAGATGGTAGGAATACAGCTGGTTCCGGTGGACATGACAGCCATACCTCAGAGCTTTCTTCAGCGATGACTTTGAGGTCAGCATTCATTAATAATGATTTAAGAATAGAAGAGAGTTTCTTAGTTGATGCAAATGTTTGTGATTGTTGTGGAACAGCCGCTGTAAAAACTCAAAACGGATTTATTGCTGCTTACAGAGACCGAACTGAAGATGAAATTCGGGATATATATATTTCTCGCTTTATGAACGGTAAATGGGAAGAACCTATATCTGTGCATGAAGATGGATGGGAAATAGCTGCTTGTCCTGTAAACGGACCTGCTATAGCCGCACAAGGACAAACGCTTGCAGTTGCATGGTATACAGGTGCAAATGATATATCTAAGGTAAAATTGGCCTTTTCGTATGATGAGGGAGAATCATTTGAAACACCTGTGTTGCTGGATAATGGAAACCCACTTGGAAGAGTCGATGTTGAATTTATTTCAAAAAACGAAGTATTGGTTAGTTGGATGGAAAGAAATATGGAAGATCGCTCAAAAGCATTTTTTGTAGCTAAGAAGATCACCAAAGATGGAGAAATTCAGAAGGAATTCGAATTTTCTTTAATGGAATCAAGCAGAAAAAGTGGATTCCCTCAAATAAGCAGCTATAAAAATGCAATTATAGCTGCCTGGGCTGATGTAAGTGATCCTAGCTCTTCTAAAGTTAGATTGGCTATTCTAGAATAAGAGGAAACTCACCAAAGTTCATTAATTCAGCTATTTTAATTCCAATATCTGTGTTGTCGTTCCACCCTGTAAACTGAATTGCATTAGGGCCATAAGCCATTAATGCTACCGGTACTCCGGTGTGATAATCGGTAACCCATTCAACTCTTAGCTTATGAGGATCATCTGAAGCTGTCATCATAGTCATACCACCTGTTTCATGATCAGCAGTAAGTACCACTAACGTTTCTCCATCTTTCTCTGCAAATTCTAGAGCTGTTTTAACAGCATCGTCAAAGTCTTTCATTTCACGAATTACATATTCCGCATTGTTTCCATGACCACCCCAATCAATCTGACTGCCTTCAACCATCAGGAAGAATCCTTTTTCATTAGATTCTAATTTTGAAATCGCAGTACTAGTCATCTCTTGCAGTGTAGGAGTTCTGTTTTCACTTTCCATTCCCGAATTAGCAAAAAGTCCTAAAATCTTACCTGTTTCAGAGTTTTGCATCTCTTCTGCAGTTGAAACATATTCATATCCGTTGGTCTCAAATTCCTCAATTATATTTCTGTCATCTTTACGTGAGCTTCCTTCTTGATCCTGAGGGATAAAGAACTCCCTTCCCCCGCCCAGAAACACATCATTACCGGAATTCACATATTGTTCAGCTATTTCATTCTGACTTCCTCTGGAACGGACATGAGCAGCAAAGCTGGCAGGAGTAGCATGTGTAATTGTTGAAGTTGCAACTAATCCTGTGCTCATTCCTTTTTCCTTTGCTAGTTCCAACAGTGTTTTACAGTGAGAACCGTCGGGTAGATAAGCGATCATTCCATTATCGGTTTTCATACCACAAGAATAAGCAGTAGCACCGGCAGCAGAATCAGTTATTAAAGAACTTGAAGATTGAGTTTTTACGATTCCTGTAACTGGCATACGTTGTAAATTTAAATAGCCATCTGGTCCAACTATATTTAATTGACCTGAAGAAATTTGTGCTAATCCGGTTCCGTCCCCAATTAACAAGATCACATTCTTGATCTTAGTTTCATTTACCAACGGTAAACGTTCTGTATTTGAGGTACTGGTTTTAACTACTTCAACTTCCTGGCTTTTAGTACAAGCAAAGCTAAAAAGTAAAATTACTAGTATGCTTTTCAATCTCATTTTACTGGAATTTTTAAGTGATATTAATGTGTTAAGATTAACAGAATATAAACTACCTGGGAAGTTTAGGAATAAAAGATTTAATAAGTCCCCAAATTCCCTTTGATGGCTTTCGAACCTTTTGCTTTCTGTCAGTAGCTTTTTCAATTCGGTCTGGACGATCTTGTTTACTCCATAATTCAGGCTTCTTCTTCTTATCTTTCTTATCAGATTTTTTCTTGGATGATGTCTTATTTTTAAGCTTAACCGAAACTTTTTTCTCATCAACTTTTTTTGGTTCAGGAGTCTGTTTCGCAGGTTTTTCAGATTTCTGAGCTTTGTTCTTAAGTTCTACTTTAACCTTTCCATCTTTATCCGTTGAAATTACAACTGTATCTTTTTCAACATTAACAGGTTTTGTACCGTCAGAAATCTTGTTTGTCTTAGTTTGTGTTTTTTTAACAGCCTGGGCTTTGGGCTTTGGCTTTGGAGCTTCTTTTTTTGAAGATTTCTTTTCTTCCGGCAAATCAAGAATTCTAAGATCATCTCCTACTTTTTTCTTTATAGGATCAAAATATTTCTCATCTGCTTTGCTCACTAAGGTTATCGCAATACCTTCTTTATCATATCGTCCTGTTCTTCCACACCTGTGTATATAGTCTTCAACAGCTCTTGGTACATCATAATTGATAATAACCGAAACGTTATCAATGTCAATTCCTCTGGCTAGAACATCAGTAGCCACAATAACAGGAACGGTTCCATTTTTAAATGCTCTTAATGAAGCTGTTCTTTCTTCCTGAGACCGGTCTCCATGAATACTGCCTGCATTGATCCCCTTTTTCTTCAGTGCTCTTTCTAATTCGTTTGTTCCTTTTTTGGTTGCAGAGAAGACAATACAAGAGCTCCAGTCAAGCTCATCTAAAAGATCTTGAACTGCTCCTAGTTTCTTTCTAGGAGGAGCATGATATGCCCTTTGATCTACTTGTTTTGAAGTTGTAGAAACTTCTATCTCAATTTTGACAGGATCCTTCATTACGCTTTTCATAAGCTTTTGAAGCTCTTTAGGCATTGTTGCTGAAAAAAGCATGGTATGGCGTTTTTTCGGAAGCTTATCAATGATGTGATTTACATCAGGAAGAAAACCCATATCAAGCATTCTGTCCGCCTCATCAAGCACAAGAAAATTGATCTTACTGAAGTCAACATCCAACACTTTCATTTGATCGATCAATCTCCCGGGAGTTGCAACAATTATATCAACTCCTGCTCTTAGAGCATTTGCCTGTCTTGAAAAGTCCTCACCTCCAATAATAGTTGCCGAACTAATTCCCGAATGATAGCCTAAGGCGAAAATCTGTTCATCGATCTGCTGAGCTAACTCTCTTGTTGGTGATAATATTAATGCTCGAGTCCCTTCAGATGGGTTTCGAAGAATCAACTCAATAATTGGTATTACAAATGCTCCGGTTTTACCGGTACCTGTTTGTGCTGCTCCTAAAATGTCCTTGCCTTTTAAGGCTTCCGGAATGCTTTGTTCCTGAATGGGAGTAGGTTCTGAATAACCAACATCGTTCAATCCCATCTGGAGAGACTCATGGAGCTCAAAATCTTTAAATGTCAAAGTGCTAAATTTCTTAAAAGTTCTAAATCATATAAATATACACAGAAAGTACGGAATATATATTCCACTTTGGTGGTAATTTCCTTTACTTTTAGCGGAGAATTTAAATATTAATCAAAAAAATACTATGACTTTTAAAAATTCATCAAGATTAGCCCTTTTTTTAGTTTTAATAGTTGGCTTAGCTTGTGACAATTCAAGTAATTCACCAATTAATAAAAATACAGACCTTTCTTCAGCTCAGGATAGCATAAGTTTTGCTTTAGGATACCAAAATGGAGATTTCTTCGCTCGTGAAGGTGCTACAGAATTTAGCTATGATGCATATATAGCTGGTTTTATTAATGGAATAGAGCAAACAGAAAAGCTGGATCAGGCAACAAGAAACTCATTGATGAATGAGTTTAGAGTTCAATTAACAGCAGCACAAAAAGAAAAGAACCGCTTGGAAGGTGAGGCTTTCTTAGCTGAGAACAAAACTAAAGAAGGCGTCATGGAAACTGAATCCGGCCTGCAATATAAAGTGATTGAAGAAGGCACAGGAGTATCTCCAGATCCTGAAAACACTGTTGTTGTTCACTATGAAGGCACATTCATTGATGGCGAAAAATTTGACAGTTCATATGATCGAGGTCAGCCTTATGAGTTACAATTAAATCGATTTGTAAGAGGTTTCACAGAAGGTGTAGCCTTAATGAAAGAAGGCGCAACATATATGTTATATATACCTTCAGATCTTGCTTATGGTGAGAACCCTCGTCCGGGAGGACCGATAAAGCCTAATACCACTCTGATTTTTAAGGTTGAATTAATTTCAGTGAAGTAAATCTTACTTTAAAAAGAAAAGCCCGTGATCTAAGATCACGGGCTTTTTTATTGTCTTTATTTCAGCTAGTTATGAAGCAAGGTTTGTAAGTATAATTATACTTGTTACTGCTTCAAGATTCGCTTCGCTCATTGAAGTTGAGCTCGCGTTATCATCTGAAGTTGATTCAACATCACTAAAGAACGTTGCAAAGATATTCAATGCAAGGTCAGCAGAAGTTGTGCTTGAAATCGCATTCTCAAATATTGTTTTTGCACCGGTTTGAGAGTTGATCTCTGTATTAACAGTGATCACAAAGTTAGCTTCTACTGAAGAATCACTTTCCATAGTTGTTTGAACTTCTTCCTGATACTCTTCAAATGCAGTTTCTACGTCAGCTTTTACACCTACAGCTGTTCTTAGTGCAGCTTTTAGGGTTACACCAGCATCTGCAATTGCTTGTTTAGAATCATCAGACATTTCAGAAGCTTCAGCTTCAGCTCTTACAGCAGCATCAATTGCGATACCGGCCATAATAGAAGTTTGAGTTCTTACCGAGTTTTCAACTTCTTCAGAAGCAGAACTTATGTTATTGATCATTACTCTTCCCCAAACCTCAATAGCTTGAGCAGCTTTATTCGCTTCAACACCAGCACTCACAAAAGCACTTGCTGTTGTTTCTATGAATAAATCATAAGCTTCGCTTTCAGCTTCAGTTGAACTTGCTGCTTCTAAATCTGCTTCAAGACGAGCTTGAGCATCTGCAAGTATTTCGAGTGTAGCTTCAAACTTTTCTTCACCGTTACCTTCTACTTCATTTGCAAAGAAATCAGCTCTTGCTTCAGCAGAACTCGCTAAAGAAGTAGCAAATTGAGATGCTAATGTTGTATTACTTCTCACTTCACTCTCGTTTGCTGCGGTAACCATTGTCTCAATATCAGACTTAGTTACAAGGTCAGCATCGCCTTGAGCTACGAGTCTTGCAAAAACATTACTCTCTGCAGTAGATTCGTTATCAATAGGCTTCAAAAGGATTGTTTGTCCATTTTCTACATTAGCAGAAAGGAAACCCATTGCTTCTGATCCATTATTTTCTGCAACTACAACAAAATTTTGTGCTGTATTTGCGTCAAATGAAAGAGAAAAATCTCCGTTTGCATCA
The DNA here is from genome assembly GCA_965222085.1 of Balneola sp. GTDB lineage: Bacteria > Bacteroidota > Rhodothermia > Balneolales > Balneolaceae > Balneola. The sequence goes on along the minus strand of OZ244952.1, from coordinate 3,160,213 downwards.
GTAGTAGTTTCTGCTCCATCAATTGTATTGATAGAACCGCTTGAGGTTACAGTTGCCATTGTTACTATAGTGCCCTCAGGTAGTGCTTTGGCGTTAGATTGAGACTGTTCAACATTACCATTCACGGTAGCTGAATCAGAATTATTATTACTGTCTGAGCACGCAAAGCCAAATACTGCAAGCATCAGAATCATTACTGGATATTTATAAAATTTGTTAGTCAACATATTTAGTTGTTTTGTTTTGATTAACTACTCTCTTGAACAAGCTATAGTACAAGATGTTCCGAATAAGGGATTAAATTATTTTAAACATCGGATGTTGACTTATTGGTTTATGCGGTTATATTAGTTTCTATTGTTTTGATAATTAAGAATTTCTAAGGGATTTAATATCAAAAATACCTGATATTAAAATAGGAGATCAGATATCATCCAATCTCCTATGAATACGTTGGCTTTTTCGGGGTACAATCAGAAAGCTGTAGCGCATATGCGTTACAGCTTTTTTAAAAGCTATGTTTTAATTTTTCTTGTATAGAGCTGGTTCTTTTAATTTCATTAAGGATTACCTGTTTAATTAACTCCCTTTTTCCTATTACAAGAGCGTTTTCCCTGGCTCTTGTTACACCTGTGTATAATAATTCTTTTGAAAGCACCGGATTAAAGGAGTCTGAGAGGAATAAATAAACGTTATTAAACTCTGAACCTTGACTTTTATGGATTGTGATAGCATAAGCAAGATCATAATATTTAAGTTGGGAAGCGCTAACTCTTTTGTTCGATTCGAAATTAACGAAGTACTCTCCATCTTCAACAGAATCACAGAAGCCAATCTCTCCATTTTTTATTCCTAAAGAGAAATCATTCTTGGTAGCTATTATTCTCCTCTTTAAGTACCACTCATGGTTTGGAGTCACGTCCAGTTTGCTCCTTAATAGTTTTTCTATCCTTGAATTTAGCTTCTCAGTACCAAAAACCCCTTTCTTGTTGGAACTCAAGAACTGTATTCCGAATTCACCTGAAATAATCTCGTCTACATATTTGTCGATTAATTCTAAAAAGATACTTTCTGAAGGTGTTGATGTCCCTATTTGCTGAGATTCTTCGGTTAGCTTAAAAAAACCTTCTACATCTTGTTCATTAATTGCTTTACCCCATTGAGAGATACCTGAATCAGAAGTTACTCTATATGACTTATCTAAAAGCACAATGTTATCGTTAAGAGCATTTTTAGAACTGTTCTCAATTAACTGAACTTCAGAATCAAGTTGATTTAAGGATAGCTTTGAAAATTTTGAATCAGATTTATGACAAATATCACCCAAAACAGAGCCCGCTTCAACGGATGCCAATTGGTCTTTATCACCTAATAGAATGAGTTTACATTTATCTTTAAGAGACCTTACCAAACCAATCCAAAGACGAATATCCAACATCGATGCTTCATCGATTATTACTATATCATGTAAGAGCTTATTCTCGTTTCCATGCTTGAAATCACCGTTTCTTCTTGCTCCAAGTAACTTGTGCACTGTAACTGCTTCTAAGTCATGAGAAACTTCACGAATGGATTCATTAAGTCGTTCAGCGGCTTTACCTGTTGGTGCAGCCAACGCGATCTTAAGCTTAGCGTCTTTTTTCAGAAATGCTTCTAATATCTTCTTAACTGTGTATGTCTTTCCTGTTCCAGGGCCACCTGAAATAATTAACAACTCTTTAATAAGAGCCAACTGAGTAGCTAACTTTTGATAGTCGACCCCCCCCTCAGATTCAGGGAAAAGAGTTTCTATATGTTTGGTTTCGGATTCAGTTAATTTTTGATCTTGTTTATTTGCCTTAGCTTTGAGCCATTTTGTAATTTCTTCTTCATAAGACCAATATTTATGCAGATAAAGTTTGTCATTTTCCAGAATAATGGGTTTGAAGTCACCCGGCTTTCCAACAGATACAGAGTTGTATAATGATTTCTTAATCTTGTCCTGATCTATTGTATTTAGCTTCAGCTTTGAAGCAAGAACTGAGTTTTCTAGTTCACTCAAATCAGTACAAATACTTCCTGCAAGTTGATCTGAAGCAACTAAGACAGCACATGAAATTAATATGTTATCCGGATTGCTCTCTTGATTTGCTATAAACTTCGCAAACTGCTGTTCAAATAAACCTAACTCACCTTCTTGTTTTAATTCTTGTATGTACTTAACCCAATCAGTCATCTTGTGAAATCCCCAAAATTGATTCTAAATCTTTAAGGGTTTCAAGAGAAGGTTTATCAAAGTACACACCGGATTTTTCAGTATCCTTATCAATGCCTCTTAAAAACAGATAAAACACTCCGCCAAAATCTTTTTGGAAATTGAAGTGCGTATCTCTTTGTTCTAAATATAATTTTAAAGCCAATGAATAAATGTGATACTGAACATCAAAATTTGAAGATCTTATTTTATTAGATAAACTATCAGAATTGTAGTCATTCAAACTATCTCCGAGGTGATTACTCTTATAATCCAAGATATAATATTTACCATCATGCCTAAATACTAAATCTATAAACCCCTTCATAAAACCTGACATTGATCTATTCAAATCTATCGGAGGTTCAATCCCTCTGATAATTTTAACTATTCTATGGAAATTTATATCACTAACAGGAAAGTGAAATTCCATTTCTTTCAAAACATCTTTTTGTGGTAAATCTGCAAGCTTTAATCCCTTTGTCAGATGGTGATTTAACCCTTCAGTTATCCAAGGTTCTAACAATGAAAACCATTTTTTGTCTAAACCTGATGCTTTAAACTCATCTTCAATCACTGCAAAATGATCAGAAGTATTTTGAAAATTTATTTTTTCAAATATGTTATGTAACAGATTTCCGGTTCCCGCTCCCTTTGGAAAAGTAAATCTCGAAAGAGTACCCTGCTCTTCCTCTTCAGTTTTGTTTGAGTAATCCAGTTGATCATAATCTTTAGCTTGATCTGTTTTTTCCTGAGAACTCGATAGTGATGAAAAACTTACTAATCTCGAAAATGAACCTACATCCGTTCTTGAAAAAGCTTTACATGAATAAATAGCTTGATCAAATAATGCGCCTTGAACTACCGATGGTTCTCTTTTGTCAACTTGTCCCAATAAGCTCTTTGAGTCTCTTAATTCAACGAAATCATTCTCACATAATAAAGAAAGGTCTTCCTGAAATTGGTCGAGTAATTTCGACTGATTTAATTTTGAATCTAGTAATTGTTCAGGTCCGGATAACATTGCAAAAAGAGCCGAATTAGTGATTCCCTTGTATTTTACAAATGGAATATAACATGCGACCTCTGCTCTTGTTAATGCTACATAGCTAAGCCTCAAAGTATCAGCTAGAGCTTCTTTTCTAGCTTGATTTTCAGAATCTCCATTTTTAGTTGGTAATAAATCAATCGTAAGAATATTATCCTCATTATGAAACTCCTGAAGATTGATTTGCTGGTAATTCTTACGTTCAAATTCATCCCAAAGAAAAGGGATAAACACAATTGGATACTCCAGCCCTTTGCTAGAGTGTAATGTTGTAATAGTTACCAATTCACGATCACTTTCGAGTCTGATAAGTTCTTCATCTCCTGGACTTGAAGTAGAGCTCTTTTTCTGATTTATAAATCTGATTATAGAATGAGGAGATGTTTGTTGCTTACTTTCATGGGCTGATATTAATTCCTCAAGGTGATTTAAGTTTGTGATCTTTCTTTCAGCTTCTTTTTGTCTCGATAAATTCAGTCTAATTTGAAAAAACTGATCTATATGCTGCAGTGATTTTAACACTCCCTGACTTTCCCAAGCTTCTGATGCGTTTCGAAAGACTTGAACAATTTTACTCCATTCTACTTCACTATTTTTTATCTCAGTTATTTTGTCAGAACTATAACCAATTAGTTTAGTAACTAAAGCTGCTCTTAATAAATCATGATTTGAGAAATCTAATATCGCTTTTAAAATCAATTGAACTTCATTGCATTCATCAGTTTGGAAAATAGAGTCCTTGCTCCTGGCAATGCTTTTAATGCCCACTTCTGAAAGGGATTGCTGAACCTCAAGAGCTTCTTGCTTTGTCCGTACAAGTATAGAAATATCTTTTGAGTGTACTTTTGCCTCTCCTATTTTGTAATCATCGGTTAATAGTTGCTTTACCTTTTTAGCTATAAATTCTCTTACTTCTTTCTTTGAAACATCTTTGTTTGTATATTCTAAACTACAATTTATAAATGTGAGCGGATTTTGTTTCTCTCCATTTAAAGTTAAAACCCTTTGTGCTTTACCTTTTGGAAATTTCGCATCTCTAAAGTTTGGTTCATCAAATACAAATGGAGATTCATGCCTGTTAAAGACAGCATTAACAGCAGAGATTAATTCTTCAGAAGACCGGTAGTTATAATCCAAGGAATATCTCTGTTTATCCTGAACATCATTAATAGCTTCAAAATAAGTAAACAGGTCTGCGCCCCTAAAACTATAAATTGCTTGTTTTGGATCTCCAATCATAAACAGAGAGCCATTTTCAGAATATATTTGTTTAAATATTGAGTACTGAATAGGGTCAGTATCTTGAAACTCATCAACAAGAGCGAGAGGATATTGAGAAGCGATCTTTTGAGATAATTCAGAATTTAGATTGGCTTCAACTTTTTGAAGAAGATCATCAAAGCTTAGCGCATTTTTCTTTTCTTTTTGAAACGCAATAATCGCTTTTGATTCTTCAATAGCCTCTTGAAAAAAACTAGCTTTCAGTGCGTTAAGGTTACTAATCTCTTCCAGAAACTCATCTAAGAGATATGAAAATACAGGTATGTAAACCTGATTTCCCTTTGTAGTTTTACTTTCAATCTTTTCCGCTCCAAAAATATCCAGTTTATCAAATCCGGTTAACGGAGTTCCGGGATTAGAAATCCAGAATTCCAGATTTTTCCAGATTGTATTTAGAACTTCCGGTTCTTCTACTTTATATATGCTTTTATGAAGCTTTCCTGAATAGATGGTTTCTTTAAGACCGGCATTATCTTTAGTCCATTGACTTTTTAGTTTTCCGAAAAGCTCTTCTATCAACTTCGTTTTAGATTCAGCGATTTCTTTAGCTTCTTCAGAAGGCATTATCTCACCATAGGGTTTGGCTATTATTCGCTCAATAACAGGCAAGAGTTTATCGGGCTCTATTTTCTGGTTTAAAAGAAATTCAATTTTACTCTTCCCTATGTCTGTTTCAGAATGTTTAGAGATATAATCACGCCAAAAAGAATCTACTGCATCCTGCATTAACTCTGAAGTATCCTGAAGAATTTCAAAATCTGGCTGAACTCCAAATGCCAAACTATTTTCTCTTAATAATTTTTGGCAAAAACCATGAATGGTGAAAATGGAAGCTTCATCAAAAGAAAACAATGCATTTTTAAGTAGAGGTAATATATTACTATCGTAATTTTTTCTCAGACCATTAAGAAACTCATCATCTTCATCTTTTAAAGAGCCTGATAAGAATTCAATACACTCCTGAATTCTATTTTTAATTCTCGACTTTAGTTCAGTGGTAGCCGCTTCTGTGTAAGTTAGAACCAAGATATTTGCAGGTATCAACTTTTTTTCTGCAATTGCACGTATATAAAGTGAAGTGATATTATATGTTTTACCGGTACCTGCACTTGCTTCTACTAAGCTAAAACCATTAAAAGGAGCTTCAAATACGTCTAGAGCTTTCATGCAGAATCTCCAACTACTTTAAGTATTGGAAACCATATTTCTTGAGCTCTTTTCTTAAAAGAAGTATCAAATATAAATGAGCTATCATTGAATACTTTTTGATTATAGAAATCATCAGCTTCGGAAGGAAAAAAATTATTCCCCTCCCATTTTAAGAGTGCTTTTTTGATTGCTTTTTCTTCATCATTATCCGCAAATAAAGCTTTTGCGAACTCAAAACCAGTTTCCACAGGACAGAAAGTATTATCACTACCTATACAAGCTCGTTGGTATAAATCTACTAAGAGTAGTAAATGATTTTGGTCGGTTTGATTGGGGTAAATACTAAGCTTCTCAACCGATTTCTTTTGCTTTATGAAATAGATGTTGCTCAAATATTCAAACTGTGTATTTAACAACAAGTGATTTAACCAAAGTTCTATTAGATTTTTTCCTTTTAAATCTCCAAGTCTGATTACTACTCTTTCGTCATTTATGATTCTATCAATACTTCCAAAGATTGTAGTCTCCTTAAATTGTTCCTCAACTTCTACCCTTACTTTTGATGAGAAATCATACTTCTTTTTTACATCTTCAAATTGAGATATTAAATCTCTGGTATTATGAAATTCAAGTGTTCCGGGAAAACCTTTGGGAAGTAGTCCTAAAGCATCAGCTGGCTGTTTTAAGGTATCAATCTTAATGCCATCGAAGTACAAATCACTAACAAAGTCCTTCAAAAAATAAGAATCTAAACCCGTTAATTTAAATGGTTCTCTGTCTTCTAAATCCTGAAAATCACTGTAATCACGTATCCCAAAAATTTGATTACATAAATACTTAGCGGGATGTGAGTAAAAAGCAATCAGATCAAAAACTGAGATTGTTTTCAAGTCTAAACTTTCATGCAGGTAATTACCGGGGTTTAAAAAAGTTGGAATCGAACGCTCCTGAGCATTAATATTCTTGGTTATTTTCTCATACTTCTTTGAAAAACTTTTTGGTTCTTCTTTATCAAAATAACTTTCATCAAACCCATGAAGTTTATGCTCTTCAATAGGCAATCTTAATCCTTGTGAAGAAGCAATATCAATTAATTGTTGCAGAAGTATAGAAGGCGCTCTTTTATTCTGGGAATGCTGATCTTGACCTATGTAACTTATATGAAGTTTTTCTTTAGCAGATTGAATCATTTCGAAAAAGAGAAATCGATCTTCTTCCATTGAGATACGATCGCCGGGCTGGGGAAAAGTGTGAATTAAATCAAAATCAGGGCGAATTACTTTTTTGGGAAACACAGACTCATTAAAGCCTAAAATAGCCACAAATTTATATGGAATAGATCGGTTTGGAACATATTCACTTACATTAATTCCGTGGCCATATCCCGAACTTGAAGAAGATTTTCCAGAGAATTGATCTTTAAGCCAGATAAAAAATGTCTCAAAATCAATGTTTTCAGTGAAGCCGGATAACTCACTCTTTTTGCTCAATAGTTCCAGTTTTGATATCAAACCAGGAATATTATACTCTTCATCAAAATGATTAAGCAAAAAAACTTTCACTAGATTTCTGGAAATCATCAGCCATTCTTTCACCGAATTATTTTTTGAAATAGAATCAGAAAAGGATCTCAATTCTTCAATAAAAGAAGATAGCTTGGCAACTAGTTCAAGATTTTCTTTAGAATGAATCTTCTCGTAGGGTATTGATTCATTAAACATAGTAATGCTTTGGGGCTGCATCACTGATCCCAAAAACAAACGATTTAAACCGTTCCCCCAGGAAAAAGAATCGGAATCTAAGAAACGATGAATATTCAGGTCTTTGCTCCACTCTCTTAGAAGCTGAATATCTGAGTTTTCAAATCTCCATTTTTTTGAGATAATTGAATTATCAATGAGATCAATAACAGGATTTACTTTAAAATCGGAATTAAGTATTCCGAACAAGTTTATAAAAGTGGACTCTACAAATTCAGTTTGATCAATATAACCACTGTTAACAGGTAGAAATAAATCATCCGATGAAAAAACATCTTCAATTTGGGATTTGTAATCCTTTGCTTGAGGAACTAAGATCAACACGTCCTCAGCTTTCAACTTTTTATCGGAATTTAAAGCTTCTAAAACAGAGTCTTTTAATACTTCGATTTCTCGTTTTATAGAATGACACGAATGTATCGTAAGGCTTGAATCTGAATCCTTCGGTAAATTTAACTGAGAATCATTAAAAAGCATCTGTTGGATAACACTTAATATGGAATCTTCAGCCCTGTTGTTATCGGTTAACTCAATTAGCTTTGTTTCGGTTTTACTTTTATTCAAGTGTTTTTGAAGCACCAGATCATTATCTCTAGCACTCTTCGTTAACTTTTGTGAAAACAAGTCCACTTCTTCATTGCCTGAATTTGAATCAAAAGAAAAATTAAAGTTGTGGCAATCTAAACGTTTTGCCAAATCCGAAACTATATTAGCAAAGGGATTTGAAATCTGAGGAATAGAAAATATCCAAATGTTCTCAGGAAGTTCGCTAAAAGGATATTCTCCATTATTGATCCAATTCTTCAGCTCTTTTAAAACCTGAGCTCTCGTTTTAGCTTCAGGGATATTATTCCATTTCGACTTAAGAGAGTTCCAAAGTTCTGCCTGCCACTTTTCTGTAGCATGATTGTACTTTAACCTGCCATTTTCCCATTCATTGATGAGTTCAGGGCGAAATACTTGATATAAATCAAATACATCAGCTATGGATTTACTAATTTGAATGAGAATTTTATAAGCAACATCCTTTTCTCCTATTAAACTTTCTCTAAAACTCTTGTTTGTCTTCAAAAGCTCGAAAATGGACCATTGCATAGGAGTCAAATCAGAAGGCAAAATGTCACTCAGTTCAGAGTTTTTTAATCGATAAAGCTTCCATAGAAACTCAGATGGGAAAATAAATTTATTATTTGCAGAGATAGAGTTTCGGGCAGATTCCTGCAACGTCAACCATTGTTGCATCTCCCTATTTTGTACAATAATCCAATTCTCCTTAAAAGGATCTTTTGGAGAAGTATTGGAAAGAAGTTCTAAAAACTTAGCTGAAAGATTAGTAAGAGAGTTTGATCTGTAATCGTAAAACATATGCCATTTTATCTGGCAAAAGTATACAAAATTGGAAGGGTCAAATCAGAACTATTCTTTCTGATTTTCTTTATCAAGCATTACTTTTAAGAAATCATTTACAACAGAACTGTATGATTCTCCTTTCTGCTCAGCAACAGCTTTAATTCTGTCAATAGTCTCTTCATGTAAATAATAGCTCGTTACTTTTTTTTGGTTAGATTTTTCGACAGTACTGGCATCAGAAGTGTCTTGTGTATTTTTAATAAAATCGAATGAGGCATGACTCTTTAAGCTGTAAGCTAAAGGATTATGTCCCAAACTCGTTTTTTTAGACATTTTCTAATGGCCGTTCTTTATTTCCTTAGCTAGTGCAAAATAATCTTTTGCTCCGTTACTATTTCCGTCGTATTCAAAAATCGTTTTGTGATGACTTGGAGCTTCTGCCAGCGCAACATTATCTCTTATTATGGTGCTAAATACCTTTTCTCCGAAATAGTCTTGTATATGTCCCACTACCTCTTTATTGAGGTTTTTGCGACTATCATAAAGTGTACAAATGATGCCTCCAACTGCTAACCTGTTATTCAACCTTTGCTGTACTATTTTGATTAGGTCTAATAATTTGGATAATCCATGAAGTGCTAAATATTCTGATTGAAGCACTATAAATATATCTTCAACAGCAGTAAAAGCATTTAACGTCAACAGGCCAAGATTAGGTGGGCAATCAATAAGGACAAAATCGTACTCATCATCTTTAATTTGATCAAGCACATTTTTTAGCAATCCTTCTCTGGCAGGTTCATTTGCTAATTCAAGTTCTGCTCCGGATAATTCTAAAGAGGACGGAATAAAATCAAAACCGTTGTGTTTTACAATAGCTTCATGCGCCTTAGCCTTACCTTTCAACGTATGATAAATGGTTTTTTCCATACGATTGGAGTGCATTTTTAATGAGTAAGTGAGATTAGCTTGAGGATCAAGATCAATTAATAATACTTTTTTTCCCAACTTAGCTAACCCGGCACCAATATTAATGGTTGAAGTTGTTTTACCAACACCACCCTTTTGGTTTGTCAATGCAATAGTTTTCATTCTGTATAGAAAATTTTGTCCTAGTTCTGAGTCTTTCTTCTATACATATAGAGATTGAGTAGTGCCCATTGTTACATTTCATTTCCAAACTTCAGATTAAAAAATGCTTAAGTATTAGAATCTACATATTGAACAAACCTATTTGGTTCAATGTTGATAAACATCGTACCTTAAGTAAAAAATATTTCCATGCGATTTTTTAGTAGAAAACTCATTAAGCCTCAAGATCTTAACGCTCACGGAACGTTGTTTGGAGGAACAGTACTGAGCTGGATTGATGAAGAAGCCGCTATTTTTGTTTTGTGTCAACTAGGCAAAGGCAATATTGTTACCAAATATATGTCAGAAATCAATTTTGTTAATTCAGCACCATTAGGTGAAGTTATTGAAATTGGAATGGAAACAGTTAAATTTGGAACTACTTCCATTACCGTTAAATGTGAAGTTCGAACTAAATTTGAAAAGAAAACGATTATTACAATAGATGAGATAATTTTTGTTCATCTGGATGAGTTTGGCAAACCATCTCCTCATTTTATAAAAGAAGCAGTAAACGAATAAATATGGCAAAACTAATAGATTTTACTGCTCTAAATGAGATGCTATATGGCGATGAGCGCTATATAAAGGAGTTCGCAGAAGCAGCTGTAATTTCTTTTTCTGAGTTCAAAACGAACTACTCAAAATATCTCGAACTCAGAAATGAAGATGCTTTTCGTAAAGCCGGTCATAAGATTAAGCCTGTTGCTCAGATGCTTGGACTTAATGGAATTCTTGAAGAGTATGAATATGCCAAAACATTGCTTTGGGAAGAAAAAGATGATTCCGAGATTCGTACCTCCATTGGGAAAATGGATAAAATCTGTAGCTCCGTACTTAACGAGTTAGAGAACATGTCTGATGATAAATAATGTTATTTCTGTGTGATACTTTTATTTTGATGAAGACTTAGTTTCTCATTAAAAGTATAAATATGAGTTCAACAGCTTATCCAATTCTTATTGTTGAAGATGATTCTGACCTTTCAGAATTAATTAAAATTCAACTTACCGATAATGATTGCGAAATTGAACAAGCTTTCAACGGAAGAATTGCTCTGAATAAAGCTCTCGAAAACAGGTATTCTTTGATCATACTGGATGTAATGTTACCTGAAATTGATGGATTTGAAATTTGTAAATCTATCAGAAAAGAAGATCGTCAAATACCCATTTTGATGCTTACCGCCAAAGCTGAAGAGGCAGATAAGATAATGGGACTGGAGTACGGAGCTGATGATTACTTGACCAAACCCTTCTCCATAAAGGAACTGATTGCAAGAGTGAAAGCTCTTTTAAGAAGAGCATCAGCTACTGAAACAGAAGATAGTTCAAAACTCGATCAAATGGATTTTGGTGACTTGGTTATATATCCGAAAAAAAGATCCGTTCAGCTTCAGGATGAACTCATAGAGTTAACTTCAAAAGAGTTTGAGCTTCTACTGCTTTTTGCAAACAATCCCGGCAGAGCGTACAGCAGACAAGAATTACTCGATGTGGTTTGGGGATATCAATACAGCGGGTATAGTCACACCGTAAATTCACATATCAACAGATTGAGAAGTAAGATTGAGAAAAACCCTTCAGATCCTAAATATATTACTACCGTTTGGGGAATGGGATATAAGTTCGCTGAACTGGAAGAATTAGGTATACAATGAATTTTAAAAAAAGCTTTTATACAAAAATTTCCACCACCTTTCTGATCTTGGTATTGGCATTAGGACTTTCATTTGCATACTTAGGCGTATCATCATCGCTAATGTTTGTTGATGAAACCGGGCAAAAGGTTAATAAAATGCTTGCAGACGATATGTCTTCTCATTTTCAACCTTATCTCATGGATTCTATAGAAGGTGACAGTATTATATCAGTAATAAAGTATTTAAATGGTATCAATCCTGAGATCGATATTTACCTCTTATCGAGCAATGGTATGATCAAATGGTTCTACCCTAGTCAAGATCCGGAAGCTAAACTGGAACTGTCCACTGTTAATACAGAACCGCTGGATCAATTCTTGGATGGAAAGACCTTGCCCATTTACGGAGATGATCCATTAAACGCAGGAGTTAAAAAGCCGTTCTCCGTTGCCCCAATTTCAATTATGGGAAGTGAAGGTTGTTATTTATATGTAATTCTATCCGGACAGCAGTATGACGAAGCAGCCGGTATGGTCCAAAACAGTTACATCCTTAGAAATACTTTTATTGGTTTAGGACTGATCCTGCTAGTTACTTTGATTCTTGGATTAGTTGTTTTCAGATTATTGACCAGGCGTTTAAGACATGTGAGTGAAACAGTGAAATCATTTGAGCAAGGACAGTTAGAAAGACGAGTAAAAGTTAATTCTGAAGATGAAGTAGGATTACTTGGCTCATCCTTTAATCAAATGGCAGATACCTTAGTTGCTAACATGGACGAGATAAAACAAATCGACAAGTTGAGAAGAGAGTTAGTAGCAAATGTTTCACATGATCTGAGAAGCCCTCTTGCCTCCATTCAAGGATATTTAGAAACTATCCTTCAAAAAGAACCTTCCATCAATCCTGAAGAAAGGTCCAAATACTATGAGATCGTTCTTAGAAATACTAAAAAATTAGGCACGTTGATCGAAGAATTGTTCGAGCTCTCTAAATTTGATGCTCAGGATGTTCAGCCCGCCATGGAAAAGGTTTCTATGGCAGAACTTGCTCAGGACCTTGTGCAGCAATTTAAACCTCTTGCAGAACAAAAAGGAATTAGACTCGAAGCAGTATTGTCTGACGAACCAACAAATTTGGTCTACGCAGACATCGCTCTAATGGAAAGAGCAATTTCAAATCTTATTGATAACGCTCTTAAACATACTCCTGAAGGTGGTACAGTCTCTATCATTTCAAAAAATGATGATAACAATGTAAGTTTTACCATTTCCGATACAGGAAAAGGAATTGCAGAAGAAAACATTCAGAGAATATTTGACCGTTTTTATCAGGAAGACCCAAGCAGAACAGTTGGTGCCGGAGCCGGTTTAGGTTTGTCTATCGCTCAAAAGATTCTTGAACTTCACGGATCTAAGTTATCTGTTGAAAGTGGTTATGGAAAAGGAACAACTTTTTCCTTTGTACTCTCGCCTCAATTATCTTATTAAATAGCTATTCGGTTTTGTTTTAAAATTTCAAAATCATAAACTGATTTGAATTTAAACAAATGCAAAACATGGCAATATTAGTTACCGGAGGGGCTGGTTATATCGGTAGTCATACCGTTCTTGAACTCCTTGAATTAGGCAATGAAGTAATTGTAGTTGATAATCTTTCTAACAGCAGCAAAGAATCGTTGATCAGAGTTGAATCTATAACAGGAAAAGCTCCAATCTTCTATGAGCAGGATCTTTTAGACAAGCCCGCTCTCGAGAATGTTTTTTCAAATCATGAGATTGAATCTGTTATTCATTTTGCAGGTTATAAAGCCGTCGGTGAATCTGTTCAAAAGCCTATGATGTATTATCAAAACAATCTGGACAGTACCTTAATTCTTTGCGAGGTAATGAAAAAGTTTGAGGTTAAAAATTTGGTTTTCAGTTCTTCTGCTACCGTTTACGGTGACCCTGAATCCGTACCAATCACAGAAGAGTCTTCTTTATCAGCAACTAATCCTTACGGGAGAACAAAACTCTTTATCGAATATATTTTAAAGGATTTGTACACGTCAGATGATAGCTGGAATATCGCACTACTTCGATACTTTAATCCGGTTGGTGCACATAAAAGTGGATTAATAGGAGAAGATCCCAACGATATTCCAAATAATCTAATGCCTTATGTTTCTCAGGTAGCAGTAGGCAAGTTAAAGCAATTGTCTGTTTTTGGAGATGACTACCCTACTCCGGATGGAACCGGTGTTCGGGATTACATTCATGTGGTAGATCTTGCGCTCGGACATCTGAAAGCTATTGATAAACTCAGATCTGCTCCGGGACTGGTTGTCTATAACCTTGGAACAGGAAAAGGAACCAGTGTACTTGATATGATCAAAGCTTTTGAAAATGCATCAGGTAAGACGGTAGACTATAAAATAGGCCCTAGACGTTCCGGTGATATCGCGACGTGTTATGCCGATCCTGCCAAAGCAGAAAACGAACTTGGATGGAAAGCTGAACGAGGCATTAAAGAAATGTGTGAAGATGCCTGGAAATGGCAATCTGAAAATCCAAACGGATATAATTAAGAAAACGGTTGTTAAGAATTTCAAACACACTTATCTTTGGAATCTGTAAAGCCAAAGTGGCGGAACCTGTCTGCCGACAGGCAGGCTGGTAGATGAAATTATATTTTGCCAAAGTGGCGGAACTGGTAGACGCGCACGACTCAAACTCGTGTTCCTCACGGAGTAGGGGTTCGATTCCCCTCTTTGGTACAAAAAGCCTGGTAAAACAATGATTTTGCCAGGCTTTTTTATTTCAATAAAGTCATCTTAATGGTTTTCAATAAACCGTTTGTTCTAAGCTGAACATAATAAATACCGCTTGCCATATGAGATGCATTCCATTCAACAGTTTTATCACCTTTACTTTGGTAAGATTGTACTAGAGTTGCAACTTCCTGACCGGTTGAAGAATATATCTTCAATGAAACATTTGAAGGTTTACTCAAAGAATATCTTATACTTGTTGACGGATTAAATGGGTTTGGATAGTTTTGTTCTAGATCAAATTCAGTTATTTCAAATTTCTCATCATCATTGCTAACAAAAGTTGAAGGGCTAACGATCAAAACAAACCGCTCTGAACTCCCCTCTTTCATTTTAACCGGAATTGATTCAAGAGATGAAGTTATATTCTTTGAACTTTTAGTTGATATTGACGCGTGTTCAAATGAGTAATTACCCGATCCTGAAAGCACTTTTTCGATATTTTTTTCAACATCTCTGAGAACAACAGAAGCATTATTCAGTAGAGCTTCACTTATTTCCCATTCCAGTTCCAGATCATCTTCCACATTGTATGAGTCGATATGTAAAGGAATCCGGACTTCGTTTTGATCCAGTTCCGGTAAGGAATGCACTGATTTGCCTACTCCGTCTTCACTACATGATAAAATTGCATATTCAGAAACTGTAGGCGTTAGTTTTGAAGCATCAAATCCATCCCGACCATCTACTGCATTTTCCCGGAATGAAATTCGACATCCCCGATCAAAAGTTTTATTTGATCTAAGCTTGAATTGAAGCTCATTTTTTACAGCAAACTGCTTGGAATAGGCACTCTGTGTTGCATCAGAACTGGTCTTTCCGCTGGTTGGAAATGTAATAGATGATGATACATTTGAATTTGGAGATTCTACCCAAAAACCTTGCCATGGTAATACTATTGAAGAAGTTCTGTCTACCGCATAGTACAGTCCATTTTCCAATAAATGAATATTTCCCTGAATAGAAGCATCTACTGTAGCGGTGTTCATATCAAAATTACTTTGAAACGGATTTCCAACAAGAGTAAAATAAGAGTTACTTACCTCTGTTGAAGTATTCAAAGAAACACTCACATCTGTTGATGGGTCCGTTTGATCAGATTCCAGATCCAAAACAATAGGTAATTCTGTACTTCCCGATACATTATTATCAAAGAAATAAACAGCCAAAGCTTCTCCTTTATTAAGTGCTGTATTTAAAGTAGATGGAGTAGAATAAGAACCTGAATTGCTATAGGTAAAAATATTCGGATCTTCCCCATTATCTATTCCATTAATCCGCACATCATCAGAAATTTGAGAAAGAGTCGGTGTATTTGATGGAATTGAGATCAACCTCCATCCTGCTGATCCGGTAATCATATTTTCTGTGAGCTTTGAAGACTCTATCCCTTTACTGTATCCCGGAGTTGCTACTAATTTTGCATTTGCATTGCTTGAAGAAATATCAAAAACCTTCCAGTCTCCTGAAGCCACAGTTGCTCCGTTAGTAGAAACTGATGTCTGACCAAAATCTCCATCGTTAGGTAATTCAGAATAGACTCTGTAAGCAACTTGATTGGTTGAGAAAGATGAACTGTTTCCGATATTATCTCCTGCAAAAGCATCGATTTGTTCCGGAGTTCCTGAAGCATGTTTTACCAACGTGTATTTATCATTTCCGTTATGATTAATACCGCTTTCATTTTGATCAATTACTCCCTCTCCAAATATAGATTGCACACCGCTAGATGCATTATCATCCCCGATTACATAAAAATCTTTTGCTTTAATAGTACCTGTCAATGAAATCGTAGATCCCGTTCCATTAGCATTACTATATCTGACCAATGCCCAATCATCGGTTGTAAAATCAATGTCTGAATCGGTTGTATTAAAAAGCTCCACATATTTTACAGTTCCTCCGTTAGCTTCGTACACTTCTGAAATGTAAACTTCCGGCAATGTGGAAGTCGAAGGCTCTTCATAAAAGTAAGCTCGTCGTACTAATGTGGTATCATGTATAAAAGGATTTTTGTTTCCCTGAATACTTTCGATTCCTTCACTTCTTTGTAGTTCAGCAGCATCCACCGGATCATCCTGATGCCATTGATACAAGGTTTCTTTCATCCCATTAAAAAAGGCTTCGTTGTCAAAAGGATCGTTAGCCACATCAGTGTTATTCTGATAGATCGTCCAGAAATAAAACATGGCTCTGGCAGCGTTTCCCTTGTGATCTTCACGTGGTTCAAAAGTGCTATTTCCATATTCACTGTAAAGATCTATATCTACTGATGGAATGCTTTCTTCCTTTTCACCATTTTTCCAATACCACCAGGAAGTAGTAGAGTTATCATCTACTTCACCAAAAGGATGATTATTTCTGGATGAATTTACTGAACTCCAAACTGGATACAAATGATGGATATCTCCTCTCATTGGTTCGGAATTATCATAAAAACCTTGCGGCCAGGAATGCTCGGTATTAAAACTTAGAGAACCGTTTGATGGAGTCCGCGAACCATCTGCTTTTGCTCTGAGTCCGGAGTACACTCCTGTTAAACTATCAGAGGCGTCAACATCCAAATGTTGATACATGGAGTCTCTGGCTTCATCATAATCCTTTGGAGTTGATGGAGTATAGTTTGTACGTAAAAATTCAATCAGAGCTGTTTCACTTAAGCCCGATCCGATCGTATCATTTTGTGCTGCAGTGTTTGAAACGAAAAATAAAACAGCACAAAACGTCAATAGAAACCTGTTCATTTATTATTGCCGCCTGTAAGTAATAAGTGTCCTTCCGTATCTCTTATAATTTAAGTGCTGTAAATGAATTTTATATATTAAATGTGAATACAATTATCATTTTTAGAATAGAATTTTCTCATATTTAATACTCGATTCGGGTCTATATTCTTTATTTAATAATAAGATATATCTATACCATATTATGGTATAGGATTGCAACTTAATCTATACCACAATGAGTTTAACTCTGTGCATAAAGTCTGTTAAATAATTTTGGTTGGTTTTTATTTCTGCTTTGATTCCCGTTCTTTAAATTAAATTCAAAACCATCAAAATTCTATGAGCTTACTTCGGATAATACTTGCTGTATTTTTACCACCGGTTGGTGTTTTTTTAACCGTGGGAATTGGTTCTGCATTCTGGATCAATATTTTGTTAACTATTCTGGGCTATATACCAGGAATTATTCATGCTGTTTGGGTGATCGCTAAAGCGGATCAATAATTTTTGAGTCTTCAATGAATATTGGCTTTGGATGTATGTCTCTGAATCCCAACGGATCGGATAATGTAGAGCTTTTACAAGCTGCGGTAGAAAAAGGTATTACATTTTTTGATACCGCCGACTTATACGATCAGGGATGGAATGAAGAAATCATAGGTGAAGCCCTTGCCCCTTTTCGGGATCAAGTTCAAATCGCAACCAAAGTTGGTAATGAGTGGAATGAATCAGGCACCGACTGGAGATGGAATCCTACAAAAGGATATATTCTTAAAGCGGTAGATAAAAGCCTTGAACGACTTCAAACCGATTATATACATCTCTATCAATTGCACGGCGGAACGCTGGACGATCCAATTGATGAGACCATTGAAGCCTTTGAGATCCTTAAAGAACAAGGAAAGATTCTTGAATACGGCATCTCCTCTATTCGTCCGAATGTGATCAAAGAATGGATAAAGAGATCGAATATGAGCTCAGTAATGATGCAATACAGTTTGTTAGATCGTAGACCCGAAGAAGAATGTCTTGATTTACTTGCTGACGCCGGAATTTCCGTAAATACTCGTGGCACACTTGCTAAAGGAATGCTGATCGATAAACCGTCAAAAGAGTATTTAGGCTATTCTAAAGAACAAGTCCAGAAAATGCAGGAAGCTGTTTCTGAAACTAAAAATCCACTTTCTGCTTCTATTCAATATGTTCAGCAACATCCTTCGGTTTCAAATCCAATCATTGGAATCAGAACCATTGAGCAGTTGAATGAAGTGATTTCTTCTTGCGATATTTTTATTCCGGATAATGAATTAGAGCAACTCGGCCGGGTTTTAGAGCCGAATGTATATGAGAAGCATCGGTAACTCAGGTCATGCTGAACTCGTTTCAGCATCTTTGTGGAGGATATGATTTTAGTACTGCTTAACAAATACTCAAAGCTTCTAACATATCCCTCTGATCTCACAAGTGCTCGATCTGTTCCCCTACCTATGCCGGCAGGCTCAGAATGACTTTAAATCCCTAGACCAAATAACTACCCGAATTAATATGAAAAGTCTGCCCGGTAGCGTGAGTAAGTTTTCCGGAAGCGAGCAGTAAGACCATTTCAGCTATTTGCTCCGGTGGAGCGATGGAATCTAAAGCCAGATCTTTGGTGAGGTATTCTTCTCCGTACACTTCAATGGAACCTTGTGCCATATCGGTATTCACAAACCCGGGAGCAATAGAATAAGCGGTAATTCCGTCTTTGCCCAAACTACGTGCGATACTCTTTGTAAATGCGATCATCCCGGCTTTACTGGCAGCGTAGGCAGCATATTCTCCGGTGTCGCCCCGAACTCCTGCACGGCTGGCAATATTGATGATCCTCCCTGCTATTCCCCGTTCTTTCCAGGCTTTGATCGCCCATTTAGATAACAAAGCCACCGAACGAAGATTTACTTGCTGGGTTTTGTCCCATTTTGACATCCAGTCTTCATCTGAATCCTCAAACTGAGCTTCCATGAAGATTCCGGCGTTGTTTATGAGTACTTCAGGGATGGAGTCTTCGTTGAAGATCTCTTTTAGTTTTTCTACTTCTTGCTCATTAGAAAGATCACAAACTGTATGCCTGTAGTTATTGGATGATTGGTTATTGGGCGATGTGGACACACCAATAACTTCATAATCATTTTCAATCAGCAAATCAGCGATTGATTTACCTATTCCGCGGGAAGAACCAGTTAACAGTACATTAGACATGTGGATAATATGTGTGAAAGTTGTGTGTAAGTTTTTTTGCTTTATCTATAAGTCTATACTAATATTGAATTATCCGAAACTTTCTTTTTCGAATTAAAAATAACAAGGAGACAACATGGCAAAGTTTAAAGTAAAATTAAAAATTAAAGGTTTTGAGTTAGAAGTTGAAGGTGAAAAGAAAGATGTCCAACAAATCACTAATCAGCTTGGTAATCAGTTAAATAATATGGTTTCACCTGTAGCTCAGATTGCAGAGTCATCTGATGCTAATTATCAAGATATACCAAATGGTAATAAACTTCCTTCTAAGCAAACAAAAAATAATAGAACTATTTCAAAAAATAGTTCTTCAAAAAACACTAATTCAAGTTCATCAACAAGTGGTTCATCTAAGAAAAGAGACCGAACTCCTGCTGTTGCTTTGGATTTGAATGTTGACCCTAATAAATGGACAATACCAACACAAGAGTGGAGTACTCTTGAAAAATCTCTTTGGCTCCTTTATATGTTGAAAAAGGAAATGAAAGTTAATGAAGCAAGAGCTAAAGATATAGCTGCCACTTATAACAAACACTTAAGACAAACAGGTGAAGTTAGACCAACAAATGTTGCAAGAGATTTAGGTAAGAGTAAATCTGGGAAATCAGCTTTAGTGGGAGAAAACACTCAGGACTTCCCTTATAAATGGTACTTAACGGAAACCGGTGAAAAATTCGTTATGGATAAAATGCAAGGGAAAGAATAATGGGGCTTGTTGAAGCACAAAACATAGTAAGAAGTATATCTCCACCCGTAGACCAACTATTAGCAACTCAATTAGTTGATGAATTTATTTCTCTTGAAAAACGCTATATACAAAGAGATTGGGAACCTGCTGAGCTCGATGGAGGTCAGTTTTGTGAAGCATTAGCAAGGTTACTCTACCATCTAGATTCTGGAAATCTAAATTACACTAAATGTGTTTCGGATTGTGATCGATATATAAATAATAATACAGTTTCCCATAATCTGGAAAGAGTCGCTTTAAAACACATATTTAAAGTCTTGACTTCCATTTATAAGTTCAGAAGTCAAAGAGGTGCCGTTCATATTTCTCCAACATATACCCCAAATCATATGGATTCTAGATTTATGATTGAATCTGTGAGATGGTGTATGAATGAAATCCTTAGGCTTTTTTGGCAAAATGATAGAGAAGAAGTTGCAAAAGTAATACGAGAACTACTTCAATTTGATGTCCCATGTGTTGGTGAGTTTGAAGATAAGTTATTAGTTCAGAGAACGGATCTTACTGCCTATGAGGAAATTTTAATCTTATTACATTATGCTGGTGATTCAGGTTTTTCAAGGACAAGCTTAGTCGAGCATTCAATGATAAGCTCCCAAAAACTAACTGTAGTACTGAGTGAGTTAGAAGGTTCTTCGCTCAGACAGATTGTCCAACTAAATAATGGGAATTATAGGCTCACGGATCTAGGAAGTAAAAGAATCAGAGAAGAACTTTCAGAGAAACTATTAATCGAAAACTGACTGAATCACCCCCTGTCTACCGACAGGCAGGCTTATTTCAGGATCTGTAGGGATCACATTTAGGAACTAACACAGATTCCGGGTCAAGCCCGGAATGACGTTCTTTTTAGTGCTTTTGTGTTTCCGTGGCCAAACTACCCCTTCCAAACAGGTACGAATGAACACGCTTCACCGTACATGATCTTCTTGGCTGTTCCCATTAATTTATTGGTAGCCAAGAGGTAAATAGAATCAGGCACGTGAATATCTCCACACCCTTTCAGGAGTACGAATTTGTCTTGGTAAGTGCTCCAGTCAAAGTCTTCTACTTTTCTTCGGTAGAGTTCGTGACTGACTTCTTTAGGCGACAAATGAAATACCTCTTCAGCAAACTGATTGGCATAACTGGTAATCAACATCCACGCCCACGGAGCAATGATGGCATCAGTTGAACAAAAAACGGATAGGTATTTCCCTTCAAACTGCGACCAATCAAAATCTTTCAGATGCTGGCGGAAGTCTTTTTCCTTCAACAACATTTCCATATGCAGGAATTGTTTGATGTCTAACTCAGCGATTGGAGTTGAATCATGGAATAATTTAGCAAGGTCTACTGTGACCAGCTTTGTATTCGCTTTTACTTTGTTTATGATTGGTTCTTGCATATTGTCGTTGATGTCATCCTGAACTTGATTCAGGATCTTTACCACCACAGATGCTGAATCGGGTTCAGCATGACGGTTTGTTTTTTAATTATATAGAAAAACTCTCGCCACAGGAGCAGGTTCTTGAGGCGTTGGGATTATGAAAATGGAATCCCTCTCCTTCTAAACCGTCGGTATAATCGAGTTCAGTTCCAGCCAGATACAGAAAACTTCTCATGTCTACCAGCACTTTCATTCCGTTTAACTCAAATACCTTATCATTTTCCTGAGGTTCAACATCACTGTCAAAATCCAGATCATAAGTCAAACCGGAGCAACCTCCGCTAACCACACCAACTTTCAGAAACGCATCTTTAGGCACGTTTTGTTCGGTGCGAATCTCATCGATTCTTTTAATAGCTCTGTCACTTATGGAAATATCCATGATCTTGCCTTCTAAACTGAGATAACTTGGATTTCAGGATCAACACGCCGTACCATACTTTCGATGGCGTAAAGTGTTCCTGTAGTTGCTGTAGGACACGTTCCACATGCTCCCTGATAGTGAACCTTCAAACGGTTTTCTTCCAGTCCGAGAACTTTCAATCCACCACCATCAGCTAACAGATACGGACGAACTTGCTCATCCAACATCTTATTGATCTCGATCAAACGAGGATCGTCAGATTCCTGAGCTTCCTTACTTACATGAACTTCAGAATCGTCTTCCACACCCATTTGCGGTTCAGCTTCGCGGATCGGAGGAGCTAATTTTCTGAGCAATTCAGACCAGACAGCTTTACCGTCTTGCGTTACTGTAACGTATTTATCAACATAATACACATTGATTACACTGTCGATAGCAAATAGAGCGGAAGCAAGATCGTCGCCTTCTGCTTCCACGCTGCTTTCGAACGAACGGGTTGTTCCGTTTGTAAGCGGTTCATCCAATACAAAACGCATTGCATCAGGGTTAGGAGTACGTTCTATTTCTTTAATTTTAGCCATAATGTTTCTTTATTTATCCAAAAAATTCTTTAACTAATTCAATTCCTTCTACCAGTCTGTCGATGTCTTCTTCGTTATTATAAAACGAAATAGAAGCCCTTAACGTGCCCGGAATCTCATAATGTTGCATAATTGGTTGAGCACAATGATGTCCCGTCCGAACAGCAATTCCTTGTTGATCCAAAATTGTTCCTGCATCGGTCGGGTGAATTCCATCCAACAAAAATGAGATCACTGATGCTTTTTTATCAGCAGTTCCAACAATTGTCAGTCCTTCAACCTCATTTAATTTCTGAGTAGCATAGTCTAACAGTTCATGCTCTCTTTCAGCAATTGCATCCATTCCGATCTTGTTCAGAAAATCAATTCCCGAACCCAATCCAACGCCAGCCGATATCGGTGGAGTTCCGGCTTCAAATTTATGCGGAAGATCATTCCAGGTTGTTTTCTCAAACGTCACCTTATCGATCATATCACCACCACCTCTGTACGGAGGCATTGCATTCAACAGATCTTTCTTACCGTATAAAATTCCGAAACCCGTAGGACCACACATTTTGTGAGCTGAAAATGCATAAAAATCAGCATCCAAAGCCTGAACATCCACTTTTGAATGAGGAACAGCTTGTGCCCCGTCTATCAATACCGGAATATTCTTTTTATGTGCTGCTTCGATGATCTCCTCAACAGGATTAATCGTTCCAAGCGCATTAGAAACATGCACAACGGCTACCATTTTGGTTTTATCAGAAAGCAATTCATGAAATTTCTCCATGATCAGCTCGCCTTTGTCATTCATTGGAATGACTTTCAGCTTTGCTCCAGTTTCCTCTGCAATCATTTGCCAAGGCACGATATTAGCGTGATGTTCCATTTCTGAAACAAGGATCTCATCTCCTGTCTTGAAATTCTTTCTTCCGTAGCTTTGTGCAACAAGGTTTATAGAATCGGTAGTCCCGGTAGTATAGATAATCTCTTCGAGGCTTCCTGCGTTAATGAAGTCCCGAACTTTACTTCGGGTTGCTTCAAAAGCATCCGTTGCTTTCTGGCTTAAAGAATGAATGCCTCGATGAACATTGGCATGTTCATTTTTGTGATACGCGTCAATGCGATCACTAACCGATTTAGGCATTTGGCTGGATGCGCCATTATCCAGATACACCAATTTCTTACCGTTCACTTCTTGCTGAAGAACGGGAAACTGAGCTCTGATTTCTTCCCAGTTGATCTTAGTTGGTATGTCTGTTGTAGTATTGTTCATTTTCTTTAGTTGTCATGCTGAACTTGATTCAGCATCTGTAGAGATTGATACGTTGAGCAAGTAATTAAAAGATCAACGACTATATTTCCTTACAGATCCCGGATCAAGTCCGGGATGACGAATTTACTCTACTTATTATCTCTATTCGTGTACTGAATCACTTCGTTAAGAAGTAACTTTTCCACAGATTCTACTTCCATACTTTCCACACTTTCTAATGCAAAAGCGTACACCAAAAGCTCACGTGATTTCTGCTCTGTCAATCCACGACTCTGAAGGTAAAACACTTCTTCATCCTGAAGCTGACCAATGGTTGCACCGTGCGAACACAATACATCATCAGCAAAAATTTCTAACTGAGGTTTGGTATTTACTTTTCCATTTTCGGAAAGCAATAAATTTCTGTTTTCCTGGAAAGAATCGATCTTCTGAGCATCTTTAGCTACAAAGATCTTTCCATTAAATACTGAATGAGCACTGTCATTAACCACCACTTTGTGAAGCTGATGGCTTCCTGCATGTGCAAATCTGTGATCCATAATTGAATGCGTATCTGCAATTTGATCTCCATCGATCAATACCAATCCATCAACAGTGAAATTCACTTCTTCAGCATTTTGGATCACTCTTGGATCATTTCGGAATAATTTTGCTCCCAAACAGATCGTGTATGAATGATACTCAGCATTCTTATCCAGTATTGCGATCGGACGAGAAACATGAGAAGCTTTCTTACTGTCTCTTTGAATTCTTGCATGATGCACATTTGATCCTGTAAACATCTTGAATTCTGTAACAGGAACATTCAAATACTGATTATCAGCTAAGCCAATGTGCTCTTCAATGATCGTAGACTTAGAAAACATTTCTCCGACATACAACAAACGCGGAGTAGCATAAAACGCTTTCTCAGCATCTGTAAATACATTCAGAATATGGATCGGAGTTCTTACTACCGTTTCTTCAGGAACGTAAATAAATGCTCCGTCTGTAAAAGCTGCATCGTTAAACGGAGCAAATACATCATCATCGTAATTTGTGATGGTTCCCAAATGCTCTTTAACTGAATTGTTATCAGCGTTTGCAGCGAGGTTTCCAACTATTACATTGTTCGGAAGATCTTCCACGGAAGAAAGTTCTTCGTTATACACACCATTCACAAAAACCAATCGGCAATTCATGGCTTCCGGCAAATAATGATCAGAAATATCTCCAACATCAGCAGCATTAGCATCTTCCAACTTACAAAACTGACTTTTAGTAATAGACTTCAGATCAACAAATCTCCAGTCTTCATCTTTACGAGTTGGAAATGGAGTATTTTCGAGATCCTCTCTTCCTCTTTCGTTAATTGCACGAATCGCTACACTTTCAGCGCTGCTTTCCACAGAGCCTGTTATGTATGATAACATTGTGTCTCTTTGGATTACTTCACTCATTATTGAGCCTCGCCGTTTAATACTAATTCTTTTTCCAATGCATCGTAGCCGTTCGCTTCAAGTTCTTCAGCTAATTCAAAACCACCTGACTTGATCAACTTACCAGCCATCATCACGTGCACATAATCCGGCTTGATGTAGTTTAGCAGTCGTTGATAATGAGTAATCATAACGATTGCATTTTCGCTATTAGCAATTTTGTTAACACCATCAGAAACAACTTTCAATGCATCGATATCCAATCCTGAATCAGTTTCATCTAAGAAAGAAAGTACTGGATTTAATACAGCCATTTGGAAGATTTCGTTCTTCTTTTTCTCTCCACCGGAAAAACCAGTGTTGATAGAACGACTTAAGAATTCATCCTTCATTTCGATTACGTCAAGCTTTTCAATGATGTAATCTTCAAATTCAATCGGATCTAATTCTTCGCGATCATTTGCGCGAGCAATAGTGTTGTAAGCTTCTCTTAGCAACGTTTTATTGGTGATGCCGGGAACTTCAACAGGATATTGGAAAGCCAGGAATAAACCCAAGTGAGCCCTTTCGTCAGCGTCCAATTCAGTAATGTCTTCACCGTTGAACAGGATCTCGCCTTCGGTTACTTCATACTCCGGGTGACCTGATACAACTTTCGAAAGCGTACTTTTACCACTTCCGTTAGGTCCCATGATGGCATGGATTTCACCGGCATTAACTTTCAGGTCAACACCCTTTAAAATTTCAATGTCTTCGCCTTCAACTTTGGCGTGTAAGTTTTTAATTTCTAACACTATTCTACTTTTTCTTTTGTTTGTTTATTTAATTTCTTTTTCTAACGTCATTCAGAGCGATAGCGAAGAATCTGCACAGCTAAATGTTTATGCAGATCCTTCGGAAGTATCCTCAGGATGACCTTTTAACCTACCCAACACTACCTTCAAGCTTCACATCAAGCAACTTGTTTGCTTCTACTGCGAATTCAAGAGGTAGTTCTTTCAATACGTCTTTCACAAATCCATTTATAATCATGGAAATGGCATCCTGCTCACTGATACCGCGTTGCATCAGATAAAAGATCTGCTCTTCACCTACTCTGGATGTTGTAGCTTCATGCTCAACACTGCTAGACGGATTTTCCGAGGAGATATATGGGAAAGTATGAGCTCCACACTCTTGTCCGATCAACATAGAATCACAAACTGAATAATTCTTTGAACCGGTAGCATTCTTGGAAATTTTAACTTCTCCTCTGTAACTGTTATTCGACTGTCCGGCAGAAATACCTTTAGAAATGATCGTGCTCTTGGTGTTTTTGCCAAGGTGGATCATTTTTGTACCGGTATCAGCTTGTTGTCTTTTTGTGGTAACAGCTACTGAGTAAAATTCACCAACTGAGTTATCACCTTTTAAGA
Source organism: Balneola sp. (assembly GCA_965222085.1). Lineage (GTDB taxonomy): Bacteria > Bacteroidota > Rhodothermia > Balneolales > Balneolaceae > Balneola. Next base: position 3,133,588 of record OZ244952.1, on the reverse strand, counting down.
TCACAGATGGATATTTCAGCGTTACTGCGGAACCGGTCTCCAACTGTGTCCATGAAATATGAGAGTTCTTTCCTTTGCAAATACCACGCTTGGTAACAAAGTTATAAATACCGCCTTTGCCGTTTTCATCACCTGAATACCAGTTCTGAATGGTTGAGTATTTAATATCAGCATCATCTAAAGCCACAAGTTCCACAACAGCAGCATGTAATTGGTTTTCGTCATACATCGGAGCGGTACAACCTTCTAAATAACTTACGCTAGCTCCTTCTTCTGCAACGATCAATGTTCTTTCAAACTGACCTGATTCCATATTGTTGATACGGAAGTAAGTGGAAAGCTCCATCGGGCATTTTGTATTCTTAGGGATGTAGCAAAATGAACCGTCTGAGAATACAGCTGAGTTTAATGCTGAGTAAAAGTTGTCTCTGACAGGAACTACAGAGGCCAAGTATTTCTTAACCAATTCCGGATGTTCTTTAATCGCTTCAGACATTGAGCAAAAAATTACGCCTGCTTCAGCTAACTTCTCTTTGAAAGAAGTAAAGATCGAAACACTATCAAATACAGCGTCTACAGCAACTCCTGAAAGCATTTTTTGCTCTTCTAATGGAATGCCGAGCTTTTCATATGTCTCACGAATATTAGGATCAACATCATCCATACTATCCAATTGAGGCTTTTTCTTTGGAGCTGAATAATAAAGCAGATTTTCGAAATCAGGTTTCTTGTAAGTGGCATTGAACCAGCTTGGCTCTTCCATTTCTTTCCAGGCATGGTAAGCTTTAACACGAAATTCAGTCATCCATTCCGGCTCTTCTTTTACTCTTGAAAGCTCACGAACGATCTCTTCACTGATACCTTTTGGAAAATCTTCATATTCAACATCGGTAGAAAAGCCATACTTATACTCTTCGCCGATCATCGACTCAAGTTCTTTTACACCGTCGCTTAATTCTTCACTCATGTAGGTCTATAATTTTATCTTGATTTACGCTGATATAACCAACTTTAACAAGTGTTCATTCAGCGTTTTATATGCTTATTTAGATTCTTTCCAAAGATACAAAATATCCGCTTCAGAACTAAATTTGATATGATTGAGAAAGTTTATTGGCGGGATAGACATTGCTGGAATATTGAATCACGAATATTAAATATTGAAGTGCTTTAATTGGTGTCTGATCTATTCTGAGAAATAGAACCTTAATTTACTGCCAGATATAGAAACCCAAGGACTAAAGTCATTTCTAGCTTATGTTCTTTGTAATAGCCTCGTACATAAGCTAGCATGGGATTTATCCCTGTGAATTAAAAAGTTCATACATCAATTACCCATCAAACTACAAACACAAGCCGTATTAACAATATCATCCCATTCACAACCGCGGGAAAGATCCATCATCGGTTTTGCAAGTCCCTGAATAATTGGCCCGGTTGCTGTAGCACCGGCTAGTCGCTCGGTAATCTTATAAGCAATATTCCCTGCATCCAGATTCGGAAAAATATATACATTTGCGTTACCTGCAACTTCAGAATTTGGTGCTTTTCGTTTTCCAACCGATTCCACAAAAGCAGCATCAAATTGAAGCTCTCCATCTACTGCAAAATCTATATTGTATTCTTTCAATTTCTCGAAAGCTTGTTGAACCATATCCACCCTTTCGTGTTGAGCACTTCCCTTTGTACTGAATGAAAGCATGGCAACTTTAGGCTCTGCTCCTGTTATTAATTTGTGTGAAACTGCAGAATCAAAAGCGATGGTAGCTAATTGATCTGAAGTGGGATAAGGAACTACTGCACAATCCCCATAGGAAAACACTCTCCCATCCGAAAAACTCATCAGGAAAATACTGGAAACAACGTTAGAGTCTTTTTTGAGTCCGATTGTTTGAATGGCTGCTTTCAGAACATCACCTGTAGTGGAAACTGAACCCGCAACACAACCATCAGCATGTCCCGTTGAAACCAAAGAAGCTCCAAAGAATAACGGATCTTTGACTATTTCTAAAGCTTGTTCTTCGGTGATGCCTTTATGCTTTCTTTTCTGATAAAAAGCTTCTGCAAATTCCTCTAATTTTTTATCAGTCGAAGGATCAAGAACTTCAATATTCTTAGTTTCAACCTTGGAATCTTTATTTCTGAGAAGAATTACATCAGCTAATCCTTTTTTCTGAAGAAACTGAGCTGCCTTAATTACACGCTCATCGGATGATCTTGGAAGTACAATTTTCTTTTTATGTGATGCGGCTTTTTCTCTAATCGATTCAATGATACTCATATCAGGCAACCAGTAAAAAAATTGATATTGAAGCTAATGCCAAACCTACCCATTGTCTTTTATCAGGTCGATCTTTCCAAAAGATAACACCTATAAAAGTTCCTGCAAAAACAATACTCAAGTTCACTAAAGGAAATACAACTGAACCCGGAATTTCTTTCAGTGCCAATAAAATAAAATAGGAAGAATACAGGTTCACCACTCCCAGTAAAACTCCATAGATCAACTCTTTCATTTTGAAATTAAATTGACCTCGAACTAAAAGAACTACAGATCCGGTTAAAAAAGCGAAAAAGAATAGAGCTGATAAAAACTGAGACTCATCAAAAAGCATTGAAAATTCCCGTTCAAAAACCTTTAGTCCGGAATCTATAATCCCGGAAATAAAGAAAAGGAGAACAGGTAGTACTGCGAACTTTAGTTGTACTCTACGATTTTTTTTAAATGATGGAACCAATAATAATAAAGATGCGAATGAGAGTATTATCCCCAGGATCAGCCCTGTTGTTACATCTTCATTATAGATCATCAAACTTAGAAGAATTGGAAACACTAAGGACATTCTCATCGCAGCGATGCTGATTCCCATTCCGTTTTTATCAATACTTTTGCTGTAGATCATGAAATTGGCAATGAATAAGAACCCAAGAATGGCTGAATGGATAAGAACTGGGATTAATCCTGTCTGCTCTTCAAATCCAGTCCAATCGGTCGAAAAAACACTAATTAAAACAGCAACCAGATAATTTATCACCAGTACATTTAATACCCGTAAGGATCGAACTTCGATTAATTTTAAAACCTGAGCAACAGAGAGAGAAAAAACGGCACTCAGTGTAAGAAACAAAAAACCCATCAGTCAACAAGACTTAAGGAATCACTTCCGAAAAAGCGAATATCCTGAGCTGCATTAAAAATACTTCGGGAAGTAAATGACACGTTTCTATCCAGATAATTTCTGATATCAGCCCAATTTACATTTCCTTTTTTGAGGGCATCAGCAAGAAAATATGTGAATATACTGTGCCTTTTCTGGGCTCCATTAGGCTCAGCATAGATATATGATCTTTGATCAGTTCTGGAAGCAAAGACCACTGTAGAATTTGGGATTTGATTTGTAATTGTTGCAGCAAGAAGGTCTAGTGAATTTTGTTTAGAAGAACCCCGAATAAAATCTATATCAGCTATTATTGTCAGGTTTTGTACAGGAAGGTTAGCAAAGCCATCCAGCAGTGAATTCAAATCTATTCTTGAAGCGGCGCTATCTGATGTCGTTCCCAAAAAATAAACTTTATCAGTTTTGGGATCGATTTCTGCATAACCATTTAAGTAAACCATCAGATCTACCTGACGGTTATTGATTCTTGAAACCAATCGGTTAAAACCATTCACAGCTGTTTGGTTACCTGATATATCCTGAAATTTTATTGTTTGAGTCGGAACTATTCCTAAAGCATCATTCATGTATTTCTCTATCAATTGACCATCACGATGCGCGTAAGCTTTTTCAGGTAAATCGCCTTCATAAGCCTGATTGGCAATGATAAATCCCCATCTACTTCTGTCCTCTTCAGATAGCTTTGGTATATCTCTTTCAACATCGACGCTGCCAAAAGGTACGTTTGGAATAGCGACTACGGATAATTCTCTCGAAAACTGAGAAGGACGCCAAATAATATCCACATCGCTTGAAGAAACCCAGTTTTCAGAAATACCATATAAAACCTTGATCCAATCTCCCTGCGTTTCTACTAACTTTAACTGACTTCCCTGAGCAAGATCAGTGAGAATATTATTTGAGCTGATCCTGGCCTGGTTTCTTAATGCAGTTACAGTTGTTTTTACCACTACAAACGGATCAAATATCGATTTAATAGGAACCTCATAGTTATATAAACTATCATTGAAAGTCACATCGAGTTCGATAAATATATCTTCCTGGCCAGGAAAAATATCGGGGTTTAATTCTTCTAAAAAATTAACCGTCAAGCTGTTCTGAGATAAAGTTACATCATTTTTCTCAACCAAAACCTGATCATTAAAATGTATTAAGTATGATGCATTTTGCGGATTATTTACAGCAGCATCTAATGTGTCTGTATCTACATAATCACCTGTTTTTCGTAGCAACCTTGTTTCTCCTGTAGGTTGAGGATCACCGATAGGTTTCATATTCAAAAAAGAGATTCCCAATAAAGCCGAACTAGCTCCAAGTAGAGCAATCTGTTGTCCTTGTTTATTCGGGTCCGAAAACTCCAACGCTGTATAACCTCCCAAAGCAGCGGCACTAATACCCAATGCCATATATCCTAGCCTTGGGCGGTACCGTTGTATATATCTGTTTGTTTTTATTCTTAGAGCGTATTCAAATGTATTTGATGATTTAAGTTTAAACTGAGCTACGGGCAATTCAGGAGTAACTGTTCCTGTTTTTTGTAAAAAAAGCTTTGACTCTAACAGCTTATAATCCCCGCGATCAACTTCTTCCTGACTTTCTACGATCCAAGTTGTAGTGGAGCATGCCGTCAAAAAGACTATAGGGAAAAGAAGTAAAATTCTGATTTTGTTTTTCATCAGGCCCAGGGAGTTTGCTTTGATGTAGTTGCAATTTTGGCAGCATCTATGGCAATTACTAGTTCTTCATTGGTTGGAATCACATACACTCCCACTTTAGAATCTTCAGAACTGATCAATGGTTTCTCTCCGGATAATTTATTTTTATTCTCGTCTATTTCTATACCAAACGAATCCATCTCCGAAAGTATTTTAGATCTTATTAAAGAAGAATTTTCACCTATTCCTCCGGTAAATATTATGGCATCCACTCCATTCATACTTGCAATATACGACCCTATGTATTTCTTAGCCCGGTAACAAAAAACATCAATTGCTTCCTGAGATCGCTTATCACCATCTTCCGCTTCTTCAATCAAGTCTCTCATATCTGCGGCATAACCACTGAGTCCAAGCAAACCACTGTGTTTGTTTAAAAGAGCATGAACATTAGCCAAAGATAATTCCTCTTTCTCTATGAGGTAGAATAAGATAGAAGGATCAATATCTCCGGAACGTGTCCCCATTACCAAACCTTCTAATGGAGTAAAACCCATACTTGTATCGATTGATTCGCCATCTTTAATAGCCGTGATGGAAGCTCCGTTTCCTAAATGACAAGTAATAATTTTGGAGCCTTTCTTTTTTACATCAGCTAATTTGTAATACTTCCGACTTACGTAATAATGAGAGGTTCCGTGAAATCCGTATCTCCGAATTTTATATCTGCGATAAAGTCGGTTTGGAATACCATACAAATATGCTTTTGATGGTAATGTCTGATGAAAAGCTGTATCAAAAACGGCTACATGCGGAACATCAGGAAGGTGCTCTTTTGCAGCTCTGATCCCCTGCAAATTAGGAGGGTTATGCAATGGCGCAATATCAAAAGCTTCCTGTATAGCTTCTTCTACGTCTTCATCAATAAGTACTGAATCTTTAAATGTCTCACCACCATGAACAACGCGATGCCCAACAGCTTCAATTTCATCCAGCGACGACAGATAATCATTATCCGCATCTACAAGTAGCTCCATAACCATTTTCAGAGCAATCGTATGATTATCCAGAGCAAGAGATTTCTTGATCGGCTTCTCTCCTTTCCATTCCTGTCTTATAATGGAAGTAACTGCTCCTATTCGCTCCACCAAGCCTTTGCAAAGCGTTTCTCTGTCTTCAGTATGAATCAATTGATACTTTATTGAAGAACTACCACAATTTATAACCAGTACTTTCATATCAAAGCGAGATTACAGCTCCAAAACCGATTAGATTTCTAAACTCAAAGTTTGATTTTCCGGCATCCGGTTCCGATATCCAGAAAGGAACTTCATATCTGACAGCAAACCCTCGTGGCTTTCCCAGAAAATCAGGAATGTTTATTGAAAACTGAAGCCCGACTCCCACATCAAGTAATACAGGATTATCTTCAAAAACAGAACCTGCATCTGCAAAAACATAACTTTTTAAAAACACGAACTCACCTATTATTCCATTCTTCAAGGAGCTATTGATTGGATTAGGAAATTCAAATTCGGTGTTCAGAGCTACAATGGTGTTAAAACCAGCAACACTCAGATCAGAATATTGAGTATCAGTATAACCTCTGAGGTTCCCGCCACCTGAGACCTGAGCTAAACCATTATCAAGCCAGCTTGTTGGTAGTGTTCCTTTGGCTCTGCTAATTCCGTTACCAAGCCAGTTGATCGGTTGTGCATAACTAGCTGTATACAGAAATTCAGGAGCTGTATTTTCAGAAGTAAATCCCCCAAATACTCTTAATGCTAAGCCAAAATGATCATTTAAAGATAAAAAATTCCATATTTCAGCATTTAAAACTGAAAATGAAGGGCTTTCAGGATTGAGATTCTGCTGAAAATCCAGATTCAATTCAAAAGTCTTCTCATCAGATTCGTTATGTAACATAAACTCAATGCCTGCTAGTGATTTCCAACCGGAGGACCATTGTACCGGATATGGTCGGTACGCAACATCATACATCTTTTGTTGCGAAAATGATGCTGATAATTCTTTGTATCTGAGTTCATTAAAACCGTCTTGCCAGCGCTTATTCAGTGAAACAGAATGACTTGAAAATCCTGTTCTTATACTTGAAACAGCCTGAACGCTTCCCTCCTCACCGAAATCTGAAATGGACTTAATGGGCTCCGTAAAACTGATATAGTAAGAAATCGGATTGCCGGGAAAATTTGTCCCCAACCACAAGCCTGCATCCAGTCGATGTGGGCCGTCTTTAAAGGAACCTTCATGTTCTCCTAAAACTCTGATCCCTAACCGAACACCATCAACTGAGTTATACCATACATCCGGAGCCGGTATAAATGTATATTTACCGTAATTATCCTGAGAAATCAGAGAACTACAGGTTATCAACCATACAAAAATGAAAGAAAAAAATTTAGTTATTTCAGATCTATGATCCACTCTGGTAGGATTTGATGGTTGATTAGGATATCGTTTATCAGTCTTATCAATCTTTTTTGTTCCGGCCAATGAATATACTCATTGATTTGGTCAGCTTTAACCCATAAATATCCGGAATGTTCGTCATCCAGTTTAATGCGCTCATCAGTCCACTCTATTTTTGCCGCAAATGCCGGAATTTGATGAATGGTATCTGTTTTGTGTTCATAAAAAGAGTTAACTGATGGAACCGTCCAGAAACTCGAAGGCTTTTCTGAAATTTCTTCTTTCAATTCTCTTAAAGCAGCTTGCCAAAAAGTTTCCCCATCTTCAACTTTGCCGCCTACCATGCGCCATTGATTGGCATATATTTTTTTGGAAGAACGTTTTAAGATCAAAAACTCAACGTTCTTGCCGTTTATTCTGTAAGGATATACGTCAATGAGCTTTTTTTCCAAAGCTTGGCCTATTTAGATTTCGATTTTCTTGATCTCTAGTTCAAGCTCACCTGCAGGTACTTTTACCGTTACTACATCTCCAACCGCTTTCCCTACTAATGCCTGACCGATCGGAGATTCAATAGAAATTTTACCGGCTTTAAAGTCGGCTTCATTAGGAGAAACCAAGGTGTATTGCATCTCCTTGTTCATCTTTTTATTCAGAATAGTGACTTTAGTTAAAACACGTACCTGTGACAGGTCAAGTTCTGACGCATCTAAAACACGAGCGTTTGCCAGAATGTCTTCTAATTTTGTAATACGATCTTCCATATGCCCTTGCGCCTCTTTAGCGGCATCGTATTCGGCATTCTCACTTAGATCACCTTTTGCTCGCGCTTCAGCTATATCTTCAGCTACTTCTTTTCTACCTCTTGTTTTAAGGTCTTTTAATTCTGCATCTAGTTTATCGTACCCTTCCTGCGATAAATATTGGATCTTACTCATGATCTACTTTTTTTCTTTGGTTTCTGAAATAAAAAGAAGAGCGCACCTTACGGCTGCTCTTCAACCGTTCTAAAATAAGAGGAAAAGGGCTGTTTTTCTAGTTTTAATTAGTCGCTGCTTTTAAAGGCTTTTTATCTGCTGAATTGTGTGATCTTTTCAGAAATTTCCCAGCCAGTATAAGCGAAATAATAATTAATAAAGAACCCATCACAAAAGCAGCTCCCGGAAGTTCAATTGGAGCAACATCTGATGTGAAATAGCCAAATAAACCGGTCATCAATGGAGGTCCAAAAATAGCTGTGAAACTTATTAAGCTTGTCAACGCTCCCTGTAACTCCCCTTGTTGATCGTCAGGGACTTTATTCGAAATAATACCCTGAATGGATGGCGTCGCTAATCCGCCTAAACAGAATGGAGCTATCATTAACATGAGAATTAACCCGGATGGCGCAAAAGCGAATCCCAAAAAGCCTAAAAAATACATTACTAATCCAAAATACACCGATTTCACTTCTCCGATTTTCGGAATAATTATTCGGGTAAGCCCTCCCTGTACAACAAATACGCTAACTCCCACTACACCCAGGCTTATTCCAACCATAGCTTCATCCCAGCCAAATTGGAGCATCGTAAAATACGTCCATGTACTTTGTGTGGCATGGCCTGATAAATAGATCAAACCAAAAATTATGACAAGCCCTCCTATTCCCGGGAATTTCCTTAAATGTTTTAACGCGCCTAAAGGATTAGCTCTTTTAATATCGAACGGTCTTCTTTTTTCCGGAGGTAAAGATTCAGGCAGAATAAAATAGCCGTACAGAACATTCAGTAAAGTTAATCCTGCAGCAGCAAAGAACGGAACTCTTGCTCCGTATTGACCCAGCAAACCACCAACTACGGGACCAATTATAAAACCTAAGCCAAATGCTGCTCCGATCAACCCGAAATTCTGAGCTCTCTTTTCAGGTTCACTAACATCTGCTATATAAGCACTGGCTGTAGTATGACTTGCTCCGGTAATTCCGGAGATCAATCTAGCAACAAAAAGCCAAAAGATATTTGGTGCAAAGCCTATCAAAAGGTAATCTATACCGAATCCTAAAAGTGAAAATAAAAGTACCGGTCTTCTTCCGAAACGATCACTTAAACCACCGATCACCGGAGCAAACACAAACTGAGTAAAAGCATACACAAACATCAGCCAACCACCATATATTGCGGCTTCGCTGAGTCCTTCTCCTGTTAGCTCTACAATTAATGACGGGATCACAGGTATAATGATTCCCAGACCAATTACATCGACCAAAACTGTAATAAAAATAAAAGTAAGTGCCGCTTTTTTGGGCTTTTGAATCATAGAACCTCAAAAATTTGTCCAATGATATGAGTTTATTTATCGAATTGATATTCAATATTCCTTAGTTTCTGTTCTATAATCCAATTGTTTTAAAATGCCCAAAAAACTAACTACCAAAGAAATACTTGAAGAGAACCTGTCTCAAAACCCGCCGGCTAAATTAGCTGAGGTAAAAGTGATTCTTCATAATATTAGAAGTCTGCATAATGTTGGTTCTGTATTTCGTTCTTCGGATGCTTTTGGAATTTCTGAATTGATACTTACCGGATACACTCCAACTCCTCCCCGGCCGGAAATCAATAAAACAGCCATTGGTGCTGAAGAATTTGTTGAATGGAGACATTTTGAAACGGCTACTGAGATCATTGAATTACTCAAAGAAGATGGATATTCCATTTTAGGGATGGAGCAGACTACAGGAAGTATTTCCCTTAACAAACTTGACGTTAATAACTACGATAAGATTTGTCTGGTGATGGGAAATGAAGTCACCGGAATTGATTCCGAAATTCTTGAATTGATGGACGAATTTGTAGCCATCCCGCAGTTTGGGCAAAAGCACTCCTTAAACGTTTCGGTAGCAGCTGCCGTGATGTTATATGCGTTATTAGAAAAACTAAGTTGATTGTATTGTAACCCTGAAATGGTTGTAAATAAACAAAGTCATTTCGAGGCGAATGCCCAAGATCTGGTTTTAGTTGAAGCCTATCGCCTACTATCAGAATTCGGATTTCTGTCTTAGAAGGAATGACTTTAATTAAATTAAAGACCTCCTCTGTCTCCTCCTGCAACAGGAGGAGAACTCGTTGATAAAACTTTCAATATGCTTGTGATTTCCCCTCCTTCACCAAGGAGGGGCGAACTACTTACTGCCCAACAATTTGTTTATAACCGGGGAGGTCCGAATCTCACTCAGCTTCAGCAGGAATTAACCCAGTCAGGGTTATAACTCTCTTTATTTTTATCAAATACTATTCATTAACAAAAAAGTATTAAAATCTGAAACTGATTCCCCTAATTACTTGTTAGACAAATAGAACAAAGAAAATTTTAATTTAACTACAAAAAATGAGTTTAAAGGAAAAGACAATCAGCGAAGTGGAAAACAGAATCGAAAAAATTGAACGAGCTATAGCTAAAAACGGTGTTGGTTCAAGTTACCTGTCAAAAGCTGAAAGAGTTCAGAGGGATGTAAACATTGGGCTTGCTTTAGGTGGACTAGCTTTAATTGCCGGAGCAACAGCATGGGCTTTGTTATCAAATAAAGAAGACTAACCCAAACATTTGAAATTAAAGAGGCGATAAACAAAATTATTGCCTCTTTTTTTTTGGTTTAAGCTATCATAGAATTGATAGATTTAACCATTCTCTTTGCCATTGTCTCCTCTTCTATATAAGATAAATTCTTCTTCATCTTATAAATTTCCAGATCTAAGTATTGTGACTTTGAATCTGAAAACTGAACTCTTAAATAGGCTATATACTTGAATTCTGAAGTTTCCTCTTCAACTTCATGTATATGCAATCTGCATTTTGAACATTGGGTTAAATCATATGACTCTTCGACAAATTTGGTCTTCTCATTTTTGATGTAAACCAATTTTTTTAGCTTGGTATCCAAACTAAGGGCATAAGTTTGTTGAAAAACCTCCGATTTGTCAATGTTCAGCTTCTCTTTTAGAGCAAATGACTTTAACTCTTTTAATGTCTTTGCTGCCTTTCTTTTATTTATTTGATCGATGCTTACAGGAATAATAAATGCTAACAGTGCGATTACTGTTATAATTAATGAACTTAAATCGAATTTCATTTTTGATATAATTTTAGATAATAGTGACATACCGACACATTGATCCATAGGATTCATCGGTATTAATTAAAAAAAGTATGGCTGAACAGAATGTTCAGATTGTCACTCTTCTACAGAAAGGAATGGAATGGATAAATCAGTTTTTTAACAGATAAGCCGACGTCAATTTGATTAGTTGAGACTATGAATGACTCGGTATTATTTGGATATGAAGTCCTGCTTTGGGCTTCTCTTGAACATTGGTCATGTAATTTCTCAGAAACTTCCGGCTTTGGAATTCTAACTGAAAAGGAAAAATTAGCCTCTGCACTAAAAAGCAAAAACGGATTATAGATTCCATTGGCAGGAATTCCCGTATTGGTCCCGGCTGTTGCTGTTTCAACAAGCTTGATCTGATCTGCTTTAGAAGCTGAATAATCTGATTGTGCCAAAGATGGCAAAGCAACCAGAACGGCCAGAAAGAATATGTATGTGATTTTTTTCACAACTGAAAGATACAGCTTTAAAAGATTGAAGTTAGTTTAATTCTGTTAAAAGCGAATGGAGAGCCAAACAAAGCTTTTTAGAAATACATAAAGTAAACCATCAAAATAGCAGTCATATTATACACTCCATGTGCTACAATTGAAGCTGTTAATCTTCCTGTAGCCACAAAAAGAATGGTGTAAGCAACTGTTGGAACTAAGATATCTAGCCAACCAAGTGCATCAGCCGGAAGATGTCCAAAGCAGAAAAACAGAATGGAAACTACTGAAGCAGTCCAAATTCCGGTTTTAGGATTCTGGAACATGCTTTTCATCTCCGTAATGAAATAACCTCTGTTGTAAATTTCTTCCGTAATGCCTCCGCCTATCACACCGAGTGCGATGTAAGAAATCAATCCAATTATTGTTCCGTCCATCATCGAAATCATGTGCGTTACATCTGCCCGATCAGCTCCTCCCGTTGCCGGAATGATCCAGGCGAACTGCAACACTGTCCAGCTTAAACCAACCACTAAGCCAAGGATAGAATCTTTTTTCCACTTCGAGAAATCCCAGCCAATATCTTTAAAACTTTTCCCTGTTTTCTTTAACGACCAATAGATAAAAGCTGAAACGGCAATTACCTGGAACAAAGCCATGAGAAGTAGATTAATACCGATCTTCCCTCCATTGATCTTGGTAACTCCAAAGAACACATCAGGGATTACAAACAAGGCAAACCCAAAAATAATAGTGAATATGAATAGGGAGATTTGCTTGGGTCGACTTAAAGAAGATTCGCTCACTGTAAGTGTAATTTAGAATTAGATTTGGAGCGGACTACGAAAGGAATTGCATTGGGTTTCGATGCAGGTAAGAATCTATCAACTAGTTGAACCAAGATTATCGGATTTATAGGATTAGCAGGATTTATTTTAAATCAAATAGTTAATCCTTTCGAATCTTGGTCAAAAATGGATTTAGTTAATAATATCTAAGTTTTGATTTAGGCTTTTCGGAGCAGTACGCTTTCTGACGACAATTGTAAGATACTAAACGAGGTTAAGTTATAATCTCAAGATAGAGAAACTAGTTTTCCGACCTCCCCAATTTCTGGTCAAATTTTCTTTCTTGGGCAGTTCGCCCCTCCTCCTATAAGGAGGGGCATTTCTGTGCTTATTCAAAACTTGATCAACGAGTCCTTCCCCTTTTTAAAGGGGAAGACAGATGGGGTCAAAAAAGAGAATAAATTTACAATCCAGATCCTCGGTATTCACCAGAGGATGACGGGGCTTTTTTCCTCCGCTTTAGAAAAAAATTCTATATTTGTAGTTACTGTACGAGATTGAATGGAAGTCAGGAGACTTACTGAACTGATACTTTTAAGTCACCGCTATCGCTAAAGACTTAAAAGATCTTGGGGCAGCTGAGCTACGGAACGATGTTAAGAGATAAAGAAAATTGAATTAACTCTTGTTTCATTTTTGAAGTATTCCTTTGCAGAAATTAATGCACCCAAAGATTCTCGTAGATTATTACCTGTATCTTTAAAGAAATAGCTGAACTCTTCTTTTAAGCTATTCCATTTAATCTGTACAATAAACAGATCTTGCAAATTAGAATATAGCTCGAGCATAAATTCTTTATCAGAACTGTCGCTAATTTTTTCTTTAACTAAATTGGTTAAAGGAGTAACTAATAATTCAATTGATAGATTTAAATTGCTCCTACCATTAGGACAATTCATAATCCAATAATCACGTATATGCCCAACTTTTTTCCTAAAATCAGATCTATCTATATCCAAGGAATCAATATTTGTTATTAGATTGTAAAGTTCAAAATATCCACTATTCCATTCTTCTACTAAAAGTCTAACTTCTTTTTGTAATGACTCGTAGCTGATCTTAAGCTGTTTTTCTATGTTATTAACATAATCTAAATGAGCTATCATTTTAAAGGTCGTATCATAGTTTGTATTACTTAATCCCTTTGAGTTGATTACAAAAGAGCTAATATATTTTTCTAAAGGAACATCAACAATTCTATCAACCAGTAATTTAGTGTATCGCAACTTTGGGATAAATATATCTTTCTCTTCTAAGAAGTTTTCAGAAAAACTAATACAAGATTTAGATTGTTCTAGTATCCCTGCTTCAATTTTAGTTATCCAATTCAATACTAGTTTTCTGTAAGATTGGATATCCCTTTTTTTATCATAATTTGATTTCAACCAGTTCAAGAAAAAACCTGTTAAAAAAACAACTATCGTTACAGTAGTAGGAATCAGTATAGAAGCCAGAGCTTCGTTCATTCCGAATATTAATTCACTAGAGCTTGATTTCAATACTAACTCATCAATCTGTATATCTTTAAAAGCCATGACTCGTTTAATAAAAATGGGATCATACAATGAGAAATTATAAAATAAACAAAATCAGTTAAGAAGCACCTAATTTCTTAAACCAACTCCCCGATCTTCCCGTAAATCATATCCAGCTCATCTTCGGTTACACAATACGGAGGCATCAGATATAACACATTCCCCAGCGGACGAAGCAACAACCCATGATCCACGCATTCTTTTTTGATGCGTAATGCCACTGAGTTCAAATATCCACCCTCTTCTTCGTTGATAATATCCATGGCAGCGATGGTTCCTTTTACTCGGAATTTCTCGAGTCTGGGATGATCAGCAAGCTTTTCTAAATGTTTGGTATGAATAGCTTCCATTCCTTTAAAAACAGGTGCATTTTCCTTCAGCAATTTCCAGGATGCAATACCGGCTGCACAACCCAATGGATTTCCGGTATAACTGTGTCCGTGCCAAAAGGTTTTGATCGGATCATCAGAATTGAAGCTTTCATAGATCTCGTCACTACTCACTGTAACCGAAAGCGGCATGAATCCACCCGTAATTCCTTTGCTGAGACATATGATGTCCGGTTGGACCTGCGCTCGTTTGCAAGCAAAATAATCGCCAGTACGACCAAATCCCGTCATCACCTCATCAAACAACAACAACGTATCAAACTGTCGGTTGCTCCAATGCACTTTTTGGAGAAATTCTTCCGAACACATCCGCATCCCTCCCGCGCCCTGAACCAGTGGCTCCATCAGAATTCCGGCATATTTTTCAGGATATTTGGTCAATAGACCTTCTAATTCTTCAATAACGGCATCTTCTTTGTTTGCCCTGTTTTCATCATCGATCCAAGTTTCCGGATACGGAATCACTTCCACATCAAACATCCAGTCTTTGAATACATCGGTGAAAATAGATCGTTCTCCGGCCGACATTGCCCCTAACGTATCGCCGTGATACGCTCCTTCAAAGCAGATGAAAGTCTTTCGCTCCTGACCAATGTTCTTCCAATACTGATACGCGATCTTCATTCCTACTTCAACTGCCGTAGAGCCATTATCAGAAAAGAATACTTTGTTCAGGTTCTTTGGCAGTTCCTGAGTGATCAGCTCCGAAAGTTGTTCAGCAGGATCGTGCGTAAATCCGGCAAAGATCACGTGTTCAAGCGTTTTTGCTTGCTCATAAATGGCTTTTGCGATATCAGGATGGGAATGTCCGTGCATATTCACCCACCAACTTGAAATACAATCCAGAACCTCTCTTCCGTCTTCTAATGTGAGATAAGCCCCCTTTCCACTTTTAACTTTAAGAGGCTCAGGTGCATCTTTGATGATCGTAAATGGGTGCCAGACGTTTTTCATTTGAATTTTGGATTATAGATTTTGAATGTTGAATTAACTCCAATTCAGCATTCAAAATTCAAAATTTATAATTTATCAAAAGCTTTATTCAATGATTCAGAATCAATTTTTTGAAGAGTTTCGATCTCGAATACAAATACGTTTCCAAAACGCTCAATCGTTTCTTTGTTGGATGGATGTTTTTCGCCATTCAGGATAACTGCAAATACTTCTATTCCACGATCTTTGAGTGCTTTTAGTGATAGTAGTGTATGATTCAAGGTTCCCAGACTACTTCTTGCCACTAATAAAACCGGAAGTTTCAATTGCTCGATCATATCCAGAACAGTGTGCTCCCAATTTATTGGGACGATCAGACCGCCGGCTCCTTCGACGATCAAATGCTTTGTGTCATACTCAGGCAATTCAAAATCATTAAGGGAGATCTTAACTCCGTCGATGTCTGCAGCGGCATGTGGACTCATCGGAGTTTCCAATCGGTATCTTTCCGGAATTATCCTTGGTTGATCAGCTTCTGAAACTCTTTGTACAAATTCTGTATCCGTTTCTTCATCCAATCCGGCCTGAATGGGTTTCCAATAGGTGGCATCCAATGCTGACATCAACATTCCTGAAACCAAAGTCTTACCAATTCCTGTATCTGTTCCTGTTACAAAAAATTCCTTCGGAAATTCCATTACATATCTTTTTTAGCAGCCAAATAGACTACGTGCCATTTAACTTTAATTCCCTCTGGTTCTTTCTCATCCCAGAAGTCAGTTAAAAGCTTTAATTGTTTAACTGATAATTGTTTACCTGTTTTAGATTTACGCACTCCAATCTCTTTCAAGTGTTTAAAAAAGTCTAAAGATTGATCGAATTCCTGGAAAAGATCATTCTCGTAATAGTCTACCTGAACCGGATTCATGGACAACTTTATCACCACTTCTTCCACATCTGGAAATGCATTGGCTGTATAAGGAAGTCCAAGTTCCAAACAGTTGGAATACCATTCTTCAAATGTATGATTACCGGGAAATGTGCAGAGTAGGAGTCCGCCCGGTACAAGGAGTTCTGTCAACTTTTCTAACCCAATCGAAGTATCTTTAAACCATTGTGCTGCAAAATTACTGACGATGAGACTGTATTTGGGTTCTGTATCAGATATCTCATCCACATTTAATGTTTCGAAAGAGATCGAATCTTTGAGTAAACCTTTCTCCCCTAGCTGTTTCTCGCAATACGAAACCATTCCGGGAGCAAGATCGGTTATCAATTTCTTTCGATCAGGAAATTCCTTGATGATCTGTTCAGATAAAAATCCTGTCCCACAGCCCACTTCCATAATATCTCCTGTGGGCAGAGTGTCTTTCCAGGGTAAGAGCGACGAAATAAGTCCGTTAGCAACTTTTTGCTGGATCTCTGCCTTCTGATGATACTGTTCAGCAGCTTCTGAGAACGTTTCGGCAATGCTTTTTGATGAAATAGTTTGTTCAGCGGTTATTTTCATAGCGCTCAAAAATAGGAATGATTGAGCACAGATACGACCAGCAATCTTTCGGATTTATGAATGGCAACGCATGACCTTCATTCTCAAAAATCTTTATTAATTTCTTATTGTAATGCCCTTCCAGCATGTTTTCGCCTCTGGGCTCCAGGAGTATTTTATCTTCAGCACTGTCAATGGCAACCATGGTAGAACCAAAATCCAGATCAATGAGCGGAAAACGGGTGTTTCTGAGTGCCTTTAAATCTTCTAACAGCAGTTCTTTGTTAAGGCCTGAAGGGATCTCCGTTTTGTATTCCGAAGGATGAAAACAGTTTGTATAAAAACTATTCAGAACTTGTTCAGGGTTATCTTCAAAGCCTTTAATCATGGTTTCAAGACCTTTTTCGCTGATAGAATTCAAGTTTTTATTCTCAGGATGAAAATCTCCGAATCCGTTAAAGATAACGAGCAGATCTGCTTTACTCAGCACCGCTGAATTACTCCAGTGCAATCCAAAGGAATGCGTAAAAACTACCCTGAATTTTGTATCCGCATCAAATCTAGGATAAAACGGTTTTCCGAAATAACCCCGGTTAGCAGGTTTTAAAGCAATGCTAACCGGAATTACTGAATTAAAATTATTCCAAAAATCAGCGTTAATTCCCCATCCGTGATAGGCCAGTATTTCTACTTTTTTTTCCAATCAGCCAATTCCTTTAAAAGTTTGTCGAGGTCTTCTTTTGTGTGCTTTACTGAAAGTGTAATGCGGAGTCTCGAAGCATCTCTTTCTACCGTAGGTGGACGAATAGATGAAACCCATAATCCTTTTTCTTTCAACCGATTAGATAATTCAACTGTCTCTTTCTCATCACCAATAATTATCGGAATAATCTGACTGTCTGATGCCCCGGTTTCGAATCCGAGCATTTGAATTTCGTTTCTTACATGCTCTACATTTTTTATTAACTGAGTTCTTTCCTGATCCATTTCAGGAATCAGATCCAATCCTGCATCAATAGCTCCAATCACATTTGGCGGTAGAGAAGTTGAGTAAATAAATCCACCTGCAAAATTGATCAGATACTCTTTCATTTCTTTTGAACAAAGAGCAAAAGCACCAAACGATCCAAAAGCTTTACCAAAAGTGCCTAATGAAATACCTATTCCATCCTTTCCGTAATTCAATCCCAGACCTTTTTTTCCAAGTACTCCAATGGCATGAGCATCATCAGAATAAAGTAAAGCATTGTACTTCTCACAAATATCAGTTAACCGATCGATACCATTTCGATCTCCATCCATACTGAAAACCGTTTCAGAAACGACCCAAATTCGATTGTAACGAGCTCTGTCTGTATTCTTGATTAATTCCTCAAGATCATCATAGTTATTGTGTTCAAAGCGTTTAAAAGTAGCTCTACTAAGTAATGCACCCTGAATCAAACTGTTATGGATCTTTTTATCAGCCAGGATTAAAGAATTTCTATCTGCAACTGCGGAAAGGATACTTGTATTAGCCTGAAATCCTGAATTAAAGAGAATTGCAGCTTCTCTTTGGAATGTCTTGGCCAGTTTTTCTTCAAGTTCAGTATGAATATTTAAATTACCAGTGACTAATCTTGAAGCCCCCGATCCAACACCAAATTTGACAGCAAACTCGTTCGACCTTTTAACTAATTTCGGATGAGAGCTTAATCCCAAGTAGTCATTAGAAGAAAAATTAATGTATTCATCCCCTTCAAATCGAATGTTTACTGAAGACAAACCTGCATCAATATCAGATAAAGATCGCAAACGATGCTCTGACTTTCTTTTATTCAGAGCATCGGTAATGAAATCTGACTTGTTCTCTTTTTTTACCAATTAACTGGATCGTTGATTCCAGGTTGAATCACTTTCAAAGGTTCTACCCATTGCTCTGAACTGACGAATAAAAGGAAGCTTCTTTTGTACCGAAGGAGCAAACTGGGAATATTCGATCATAAATAATCTGTTTGTAGCAGGATCATAATAAGTGAAATTTACAAAAGGTCCTCCCATAGCTGCATTTTCCATCGTCCACCAACCTTGTGTTTCATAAGCCAGATATCGGTCTTTTTGAAAGCTGTTTACCCGCATCTGAATTCGATCGTTGTACTCTGTGGTAACGTACTTATTTTCGGAGCTTCCTTTAATGTACTGTTGATTCAATGAATCTCTGGTTGCATTGATCCAACCGGAATCAAGGAAATTAATATCGGTTACATCGTCTTTCCACCAAACCCAGAACCAGCGATCGTTGATCTCCAGATTTCTGCGGAATGAAATAAAGTCTGTAGTGTCTATCCTGGCTACATAATCGTGCTGAACTCTGACTTTAAATCCGTGATTGACCCACATTGAATCAGAATACTGTGTTTGTTCTTTTTTCTCGTACACATCGTATGTCCACCTGCTCAACTCTCGTTCCAGAATATCGGCCATTAAAGATCGCTCCGAATTAATAATCTTTTCAGCAAGAGCTGAATCAGAAGTCGAGCTTAAAATCAATGCGTACTGATCTTTATACCACTGATCTTTGATTGGAAATGCAAAACTTTCACCGCTTCGTACTCTTTCTTCAACTCCGGCGTCTAAGAAGCCTCGTATTGCCCTGGATACATCTGTGGTATCATCCAAAACACCTGCAAATATCACATTTTTCATTCCTTTTAATCGATCCAGTTGCGAGTTTGAACGAATATCCGTGAATGAAAGATTATAATTTACCTCAGGATTCAGCATATGAAACTGATATTTACCATAAGTAGAGCGTATTGCTTCTGCTGTTTTACTGTCGAAATGAGCTGAATCCATTACAACAATTACTTCATTAATAGAGCCCTGCGCTCTGGATCTGAAATCACCATCACAAGCAGAAAGTATGGTTGCAGCTATACATGTAAATAGAAAAACTGTTTTTCTTAAAGACATAGTCAATTTTTTAGTTTCCGAATTTTAATGAGTTAACCAAAGAATAAAGTTCTTGTTTCCATTCAGGTTTAGGATACGAATTTTTAATGGTATTAATTAACGCACTTCCAACTATGAATCCATCGGCATTTGATGCGATACGCTTGGCATCTTCATAAGATTTTATACCGAAACCCACCATCACCGGATTACCTATGATATTTTCGCGCACACGCTCTATAAACCTATCCACTGAATCTGAAACTTCTTTTCCATCTCTGGCTCCGGTAACGCCTGTTACTGATACACAGTATACAAAGCCCGATGATTTGGAATCGGCGAGCTTCATGCGGATATCTGAGCTGTTGGGAGCAACTAAATGGATCAATGGCAACTTGTTTGCTTCTGCATGCTCACGGATTATCTCATCTTCATCAACGGGAATGTCCGGTAAGATCAATCCATCTACTCCAGACTTTGATGCTTTTTCACAGAATTCCTGAACTCCGTAACGCAGAACAGGATTCATATATCCCATCAAAATAATTGGAATCTCAGATTTTTTCCTGATCTCGACTACCATTTCAAAGATCTTATCTATGGTAATTCCGTTTTTGATGGCGATATCACTTGAATACTGAATAGTAGGACCATCAGCTAAAGGATCGCTAAAAGGCATTCCCAACTCGATCATATCGGCTCCATTTTCTTCCATTCCCAACACGATCTCAACGGTTGATTCCAGATCAGGATATCCTGCTGTGATGAATAAACTCATGAGCTTTTCATCAGTAGCTTTTTCTTTAAATTTTTGTGTAATTCTGTTCATTCGCTTTGTTGCAGTTGCGAAAACCTGAAAGATTTCGCTTGGTTATATTTTTTTTCAAATTGATTTGTCATTCAGAGCGACAGCGAAGAATCTTATCGTTTATTCGGCAAGATCCTTCGGAAGTGTCCTCAGGATGACTTTAATTATTTTCTTCTGTGATTTCGTGTTTTAGTGGCTTTGTATTTACAAATTCTCTGATATTGTTTCCTTTCTATTCATTCTAAGATCTAGTTTATAATTAACGAGACATCGCAATATCGTTAAGTATCCATGCCGAATACATTTGATTTGTAGTAATTTCACAGTTTGATATCCCCATCACTCCTTGTGACCCAGTATCTTTGTCACCTTCTATGTACCACCAAAAAGATTCAACATATTGATATTCTCTTCTAAACTCTTCGTTAACTAAATTTTCATCAATAAAATTTTCTACTTCTTCCTTAGGTATTGGTCCTTCAATTTCGACTATGTAGTTGATCCAACTATTAGAATCCTCGACTTTAAAAGTCTGACAGTTTTCAATTTTTTTAATTTCAGTACATGATTGAAAAACTTCAGAGCATACACTTTTCAAATGATTGGTTTTGAATAAAGGTGAATTGTGGCAACCTACAATGCTGAAAAATCCCAAAACAAATATTATTAAGGCTAAATAGATTTTAACTAGCCAATTCATAAATTCTCAGATATTGTTCCCATATCTTTATCTCCTCTGCCCGAGCAGTTTACGATTACCACCTGATCTTCATTGGTAGTTGGCATCAGGTTTTCTAACCATGCAAAAGCATGGGCTGTTTCCAGTGCCGGAATAATTCCTTCTTTTTTGGATAATAACTTTACAGCTTCCATTGCTTCATCATCAGTTACCGCATGATATTTCACTCTTCCGGTATCAAATAAATGAGAATGCTCAGGACCAATCCCGGGATAATCCAATCCTGCACTTATGGAATGAGCTAATTCGATCTGTCCGTTTTCATCGTGCAGTAAATAGCTCATGGAGCCATGCAAAATTCCCGGCGTTCCTTTCGTAAGTGTTGCAGCCGTCTTGCCGGAATCCACTCCGAACCCGGCAGCTTCAATACCAATAATATTTACAGACTCATCTTCAATAAACGGGTAAAAGAACCCCATTGCGTTAGATCCGCCTCCCACACAAGCGATTAAGTAATCCGGAAGCTTTCCTTCTGCTTCCATGATCTGTCGCTTGGTTTCGTCGCCAATAACACGGTGAAAGTTTCTAACCATCATAGGGTACGGATGCGGACCAACCACAGATCCAATGATGTAAAAAGTATCTTCCACATTAGTAACCCAATCACGAATGGCTTCATTTGTTGCGTCTTTGAGTGTTTTGGAGCCACTTTCAACACTTCTGACTTCAGCTCCCAATAAATGCATCCGGTCGACATTCAGCTTCTGACGAACCATGTCTTCAGCTCCCATATAAACCACACATTCAAGACCAAACTTAGCGCAGGCTGTGGCAGTAGCAACTCCATGCTGCCCCGCTCCTGTTTCAGCAATAATCCGCTTTTTACCCATTCTCTGAGCTAAAAGTACTTGTCCGATCGCATTGTTAATCTTATGAGCTCCGGTATGACAAAGATCTTCTCTTTTCATATAGATCCGGGCTTTTCCGTAATGCTCCGTTAACCTGTTTGCTAAAGTTAGTTTCGTAGGTCTGCCCACATATTCATCGAGTAGTTCATCTAATTGTGAATTAAAAGAGGGATCATTTTTCGCTCGCTCATATTCTTCTTCTAAAGCTCTTACAGCAGGAATAAGTATTTCGGGCACAAACTTTCCGCCGTATTGTCCGAAATAGCCTCTAGCGTTCGGTTGTTGATATTTCGTAGTGGTTTCTTGCATTATAATTTCAAACCTATTTGACGTCATTCTGAGCCTGCCTGCACGAAGCCGTTCCGGCAAAGGCAGGCGATAGCGAAGAACCTACACAATGAGTTATTTGTGAAGATCCTTCGGTGGTAACCTCAGGATGACTCGTTTCTTATATTTTTGTTATACATTTTGTCACTAAATCAGCTCAACAGGTTTAACTGTATTCACAAATGTTTCCATTTTTTCCAGATCTTTTAAACCCGGTTTTTCTTCAATACTGCTGGAAATATCTACTGAATAAGGATCCAGAGTTTCTATAGCTTTTTTCACATTATCAGAATTTAAACCTCCTGACAAGAAAAATGGTTTTGAAATCAGGTCTTTAACAATTTCCCAATCGAAGGTCTTGCCGGTTCCTCCCCACTGATCTCCTACTTTGGTATCAAAAAGAAAGAAATCAACTATATCATTATACTGATCGATCTTTTCTTGTAAGGATTTTTTTGTTGAATCCGGAGTAATATGAATGGCTTTAATAATTGGCTTTTCGATCAATTCACAATATTCAGGAGTTTCATTACCGTGAAGCTGAACCAGATCTAATCCTGTTTCTTTAGCTGTAGCGTTTACTTCATCTAAAGGTTGATTAACAAACACTCCAACCTTTTCAGGACCTTCCAGCCAATTGATAATAGCTCCTGCTTTTGCAGGTTCAATATACCGAGGACTTTTATCGTAAAATATGAATCCCAAATAGTCTACAAATAAACCCGAAGCAAATCTACCATCTTCGAGATTGGTGATTCCGCATATTTTTATTTTAGTTTCACTCATCAGTTTCTAAGTTTTCTCCACACCAGGGGCAAAAATTAATTTTTACGATTGAAGGACCTCCGTCATGAATCGGTATTCCAAAAGTACCATCTTTCCATTTATTAATTATCACGTCAGAATTTGCATTTTCTAAATCACCGTTTTCGTTATAACTCAAATACACCTGATTCGCCATCATTAAGCAACAATATTCAGAATAGTTAAATCCCGCTTTATCCAAATCAGTTTTTACTGCCCATTCATGGAATTCTTTATTTTGCTGTATTGCTTCTGCATATGAGCTAAAATCATTCGAATCAATATTACTCCAATCTGAATTTGAATATTTATGGTGTAATTCTTTAAACTTTTCGAATTCCATTAAGAATATTCCTCCTCAAATTTCTGTTGGCCTGATTCAAGTAACCTCTTTAACGCTTCACCGGGATCATTCTGTCTCATAAAATATTCACCGATCAAAGCAGAATGGATTCCTTCTTTTCTCAATAGAGCCTTATCTTTTCCGGATGATAAACCACTTTCTGAAACCAGAATCGTTTCTTCCGGTGCTTGCTGTAGGATACTGATTCCTCGATGCACATCTACTTCAAAATTCTTTAAATCACGATTATTGACGCCCAGAATCTCTACTTGATTAAAGTCTAACCTGTCAAAGTCTGCCTGATCATAACATTCTACCAAAGCTGATAATTCGTATTCTTTAGCTGCGGCCAGTAATTCATTCAATTGACTTCCATCTGTAATTGCTACTATGATCAAAACAGCATCAGCTCCATACGCTCGAGCTTCTTTGATCTGAAACGGATCAATAATGAAGTCTTTTCTCAACAAGGGAAGCTGAACTCTTTTTGAAATAGCATTCAGATATTCCAGATCTCCCATAAAAAATGGTTTATCTGTTAATACAGAAATTGCAGAGGCTCCACCCTCCTCATATCTGATAGCGATATCGACCGGGTCAAAATCTTTTCGGATAACTCCTTTTGATGGTGAACCTTTTTTTACTTCCGCAATGATAGAAACTTCATCTTTTTTCTGTAATGCAATCTTAAAATCGATACGCTCTTTCTCAAACATCTCTAAAGAATGCAGATCATTAAAACTGATCTCTTTTTTCCTTTTGATAAGATCTTCAGAAGTTTGAGCTACTATTTTATCCAGAATGGTTGACATCAGTACTTAAATACTCCCATGGCATCATTAGTAGCATCAATAAAGTTGTTGAATACTTTTCGTGCATTCCCTGATTCCAAACTTTCTGTAGCTTTTTCTTTAGCTTCTTCCAGAGAACTCACCAACCCGGATGCTTTAATAGCAAAAGTAGCGTTGATCAACACAATGTCTTTCTGTGCATCTGTACATTTATTTGCCAATATCTTTTTAAGAATAGATGAATTCTTTTCGGCATCGCCACCCATCAATTGTTCCATTTCATAAGTTTTAAAGCCCAATGATGATGGATCGAATCTGTATGACTCTGATACCTTTTTATCTTCAAGTTCAAAAACAGTAGAATTTCCTGTGATACTAACTTCATCCAAACCGTCATCTGCATTAAAGGTGTAAGCGAATTCTGTATCAAGATTTGAAAGTATTGAAGCCATTTTACCGGCAACCTCGGTATCGAAAGCACCAATTACATATTTTTGTACTCCTGCAGGATTAGCCATCGGTCCCAGAATATTAAAGAACGTTCGGAATCCCAGTTGACGTCGTGTTGGCATTACATATTTCATGGCAGGATGAAACATCGGAGCAAACATAAAAGCCATTCCAACTTCACTATAAACCTGTTCAACACCTTCTTTACCGAGTTCGATTGCAGCTCCAAGATGCTCCAGAACATCCGCACTCCCACATTTACTGGATGCACTTCGGTTTCCATGCTTGATAACAGGGACTCCTGCTCCTGCAACTACAAAACTTGCTGCTGTTGAAATATTGAACGTACCTGATTTATCTCCACCTGTTCCAACAAGATCGATGGCATTTGTAACATCCACATCTACTTTAACAGACTTGTCTCGCATTACTTTAACGAAAGCAGTTAGCTCGTCAACGGTCTCGCCTTTCATTCTCATTGCGGTTAGAAAGGAAGCTATTTGTTCTTCTGGAACTTCCCCTTCCATGATCTGAGTAAGTGCCCAGCCTGCTTCGATCAGCGTTAAGTCTTCTGAAAATGAAAGTTTATTTAAAATACTTTTGAATGTCATGATTGGGTTAACCAGTTGGTTATCATTTTAGGTCCTTCAGTGGTTAGGATACTTTCGGGATGAAATTGAATTCCTTCAATCGGATATTCTTTGTGCCGTACACCCATAATCACACCCTCAGATCTGGCTGTTATTTCCAATACTTCGGGGATAGAATCCGGTGCTAAAACCAATGAATGATATCGTGTTGCTGTACAGTTCTGAGTGATACCTTTAAATATATTTTTGCCATTATGCTCAACCTGTGAAACCTTGCCGTGCATGAGTTTAGGAGCATAATCTACTTTTGCACCGAACACCTCACCAATGGCCTGATGTCCTAAGCAAACTCCCAAAATTGGAGTATTTCTACCAAGCTCCTGAATAATTTGTTTGCTTACTCCTGCATTATCAGGTCTTCCCGGTCCCGGAGAGATCAATATCTTAGATGGATTAAGTTCTTTAATCTGATCAATGGTAAGCTCATCATTGCGAATTACTTTATAATCTTTAGTTACTGCAGCAACTAAGTGAACCAGATTATAAGTGAATGAATCGTAGTTGTCGATAATAAGGATCACTGATTCTCCTGATTGAGTGATTTACCCTGATTGAAATCTTCTGTTGAAGATTGGGTTGTCAGTATAGTTGAGCTTACATAGTCCTTATGAAGATTCATCGAAATAAATAAAATAAAGTGTTTCAATTCAGCGAAAATCATATGAATAATCAAATTAGAGATCTTATGATTCCTGTTACCTCTCGAATGGGCTCCATCACAGATTCTGCTCTTTCTCTTGCTTTAGTGCCACCTTCACGAAGTACATCTTTCACATAATCCAGGTCTTTTTCCAGCTCTTTACGCTTCTCGAGAGCATCACCGAAATAATTTTCTATCAACTCAAGAAGCTCAAGTTTTGCATGACCATAGCCAAAACCTCCTGCTCTGTACTTTTCAGCTATTTCATCTTGTTTTGCTTTATCACCAAACAGCTTGATCAGTGCAAAAACGTTATCTGTATCCGGATCTTTCGGGTCTTCTAATCCTTTTGAATCGGTTTCAATAGACATCACAACTTTTTTAAGAGGTTTTCCTTCCGCAAATAATGGAATGGTGTTGTTATAACTTTTGCTCATTTTGCGTCCATCTGTGCCTGGTACAACAGCCACTGACTTCAGAATGTGATCTTCAGGAATCTTCAGAAATTCACCGTCATACGCACGGTTAAATTTACCTGCGAGATCACGTGCAATTTCGATATTCTGCTTTTGATCCTCTCCCACCGGTACAATGTCAGAATGATAAATGAGTATATCAGCGGCTTGTAAAATCGGATAAGTAAACAAACCGATATTTGGATTTAATCCCGCAGCGATCTTATCCTTATATGAAACTCCTTTTTCCATTAGACTCACCGGACAAAGTGTTCCTAATATCCAGGCGAGTTCCGTAACCTGAGGAACATCTGACTGAGCAAAGAACGTTGCTTTCTCCGCATCTAATCCCAAAGCCAGATAATCAAGAGTTACATCAATTGTATTTTGGTATAGTTGTTTGCCGTCATTAAGTGATGTCAGGGAGTGAAAATTAGCAATAAAGTAAAAGGCATTCCCTTTATCCTGCATTTCTATATGTTGCCTCATTGCTCCAAAGTAGTTTCCGATATGGAGTTTGCCAGATGGCTGTATTCCTGATAAAATAGTTTTTTTGCTCATTCTATATCTAATGCTACGCTAAGAGCTTGAACTAATGCTCCCGCTTTATTTTGTGTTTCTTCAAATTCTTTAGTGGGATCGCTGTCTGCCACTATCCCTGCTCCTGCCTGAATATAAACTTTGTTGCCGGTAACAACCATCGTTCTTATAGCAATACAGGTGTCCATATTTCCGGAGAAGTCAAAGTAGCCAACAGCTCCGGCATAAATGCCTCTTTTGGTTGGTTCCAATTCATCAATGATCTGCATAGCTCTGATTTTTGGAGCTCCGCTTACCGTTCCTGCAGGAAAACATTGCATCAACGCTTCTACTGATGATCGCTCTTCTGAGATTTCCCCCACAACATCACTGACAATATGCATCACATGAGAATATCGTTCCACAACCTGATTCCGTTCCATTTTAACTGTTCCCGGTTTTGATACTCTGGACAAATCGTTTCTACCCAGATCTACCAGCATAATGTGTTCGGCAACTTCTTTTGGATCGTTTTTCAGATCAATCTCCAGTTCCAGATCTTCTTCATGTGTTTTACCTCGGGGACGTGTTCCTGCTATAGGCAGAAGTCTCACTTCCTTGTCCTGAACTCTCACCAACACCTCAGGAGACGACCCAACGATCTGGAATTCATCGAAATCTAAATAAAATAAATACGGTGACGGGTTCACCATTCTCAACGCACGATAAAGCATAAAAGAGTCACCACTCATATTGGCTTCAAACCTTTGCGATAATACCACCTGAAAAATATCCCCTTCGTAGATATAATCCTTTGCTTTAGAGACCATAGTATTGAATTGCTCTCTTTCAATATTGCTTTCCAGCGAGCCAGGGTCAATAGTAAATTCTCTTCGTTGATATTTAGCTGACATGGCAGCTTTTTCCATCTCATCTAAAGAAAGTTGAGCTGATTCATAAAGTGCTACAGGATCAGAATTCTCATCCGTAAACACGGTTTTGATCAAGATCACCTGATGCTTTACATGATCAAAAGCATAAATTTCATCGTAGAAACACCAAATTCCTTCCGGGAGATCCAGATCATCCTTGGGGACATTCGGCAGATCTTCCACCAACCTGAAGGTATCATAAGCTGAAAATCCAACTGCTCCACCTGTTAAACGTGGCAATTCAGGTATCTTCGGTTCAGTATATTTCGTTGTTTGATGTTTAAGTTCTTCAAAATACGGTCGGTCTATTTCAACACTGCCTTTTTTATTTTTTAAAAAAGTAACTGCTCCATCAAAATGAAGGGTTTGATAGGGATTTCTTCCAATAAAAGAATAACGGGCAAGCTGTTCTCCCCCTTCAACCGATTCCAGCAAAAAAGGATTTCGGGCTCCTTCCCTTATATTCATAAACAAAGATACCGGAGTAAGAACATCGGCCAGTAATCTCTTATAAACAGGTATTGCTGTATAGTCTTTACTAAGTTCTAAAAATTGTTGTTTGTTCATTCGTTAATTGTCATTCTGAGCTATAGCGAAGAATCTGCACATCTTATCAACTGTGTAGATCCTTCAGCAGT
Organism: Balneola sp.; assembly: GCA_965222085.1. Classification (GTDB taxonomy): domain Bacteria; phylum Bacteroidota; class Rhodothermia; order Balneolales; family Balneolaceae; genus Balneola. The sequence goes on along the minus strand of OZ244952.1, from coordinate 3,104,686 downwards.
AGCTTCAGGATGACTTTTAAATTAATTAAAGGATTATCCAAAACTAAAAGTCAAAAAAAAACCCACTCTTCCGTAGGAACAGTGGGTGTATGTAATTTCTTAGTTAAAAATCTTTATGCAACAATCCCACTGCTTATGTAAGCGCTGGGCCACCACCAAGTGTTATGTAGTTGCTTTTTTAACATGGCTGAAAATATAGCAGGGTAATAATTTAATAGCAACGGTAATTCAAAGAAATAAACTTTCAATATTTAAGTTGCTATCTAAACAATGAATTCCTAATATTTAAGCGAACCAAAAAAACATCGCCTATTTAGTACCGTTACAATATTTCTTCACCTAAAATTTAAACGCGATCTTTTTGTTTTCTAAATTCTACTTTCTGGTTCTGCTTGCTTTGGCTTGGATTGTATTCGCTTCTTGCGATGACGCCCTTACCCCCAAAGACTTCGATGAACAACAACCTTATGTTCAAAATCTGGTAGTCAATCCTTCCACTATTTCTTTTAATCCTGAAACAGACGGTCAGAAAGATACCACGCTTATTTTAGACGTTACTGTAGATGGATTTAATTTTGAAGCAGATTCGGTTCCGTATTACTCTTTGTTTTTGGGTGATGATGAGAATCCATTTCTTCAGGATAAGTTTCTGGTAAACTTCAGCCCTATAACTACATTTCAAGCCAGTATTCCTATTGAAACTAATACTATTGATTTTGAAACATATACTTTATTGATAACGCCTTCGCTCAAAGGTAATAACGAAAATTTTGCACAGTCAATTATTCGTCAGACCGGAGTTCCTATTAATGCCCCTCAAATACTTGAAGTGAATAATCCGGATACTTTATTTCGACCCGAGTCTGGCTCTATTACAGCCTTTTTTACTTCTAAAATAATTGATCTTGATGGTCAAAATAATTTAGAGAAGGTTTCAATACGAATTATAGATCGAGAAGTAGGAGAAGTGCAAGGTTCTCCTTTTGAAATGTTTGATGATGGAATATCAAATGAAGACCAAGTAGCAAATGATTCTGTTTTCACATTTTCATTACCTGTTACTCCAACAAATAACAGACCTAACAGAGACTTTGATATTGAATATTTTGCAGAGGATATAAGTGGATTGACAACTGATACTCTCAAAACAATTTTTATTATAAGGGAGCGATAATGAATAAGATTATTCTAGGATTAATTTTTCTCTTTTTTTCGTCTGAAATCTATTCTCAAAATGTCTATCAAGTTGAATCCCTATTTAACAGCATTAGACAAAACGGGGTTTCGAATATTGAGGGATTTGGAGATACACTTTGGATAAGCCCTTCATTGAACCGTAACATCGGTAATCAATTTGAGTGGTTTCAGCCCCAAAATATTACAAAGATTACTGAAGATGTTGGCAGAGTGTTTTCGATTGTATTAGCAAAGGATACTGTGGTTTCGGGTTTAGGATTTTCCTCTGATACACCTGCCGGCACAGTTCCTGCGGCTTTTGGTTATTATTTTAGTGTTGATGGAGGCGATCAATGGAGGTTCGAAGACTTTCTCTTAGATCCTCGAGCACCAGAAGGATGTGAAAGCAACACTTCTGGTTGTGATACTACATTTGTATACGGTGGTCAAATTTACGATAGAATAAGAATAACAGTTCCTGAGCAATCTCCTCCTTTTGATATGGCATTTAAAAATGATGTTGTCTTTTCTGTTAATTGGGCGTCAAGTTTGTTAAGAAGTACTGACTTTGGAAGAAGTTGGGAGCGAATCATTATCCCTCCTGAAAGTGTTCAGAATTTCAATCCTGAAACTAAAAACTACTTTTGGGTTAGTTGTGTTGGTAGTGATCCTCGATGCCCTGATATTGTGAATAAATATGATTCTGTAGATGACAATAACCTTAAAGGATTTGGATTAGAAATAGATTCAAACAACCAAATATGGTATGGCTCAGCAAATGGAATCAATATTTCTCATGATGCACTGACTGCTCCAACCGACAGTATTTCCTGGAAGCATGTAAATTTCGATAACAGTGATGACGGATTGCTTGGAAACTGGGTAATTGAAATTGAAGAAGATCCTTCCACCAATACTATTTGGATGACCAATTGGATAATTGATGCATCCCATGGCGAACAATTCGGAATCGTTTCAACTTCAGATAATGCAGAGACTTTTCGTCAACATCTGATCGGAGAAAAGATCAACAGCATTGGTTTCAAAGACGGTGCCATATTCGCTACCGGAGAAAACGGATTATTTATATCTACCAATAATGGGAACAGCTGGAGTAAATTTCCACAGATCCGAAGTGCCAATACTTTTCTTAAAGAAAACACAGAATTTCTTTCTGTTGGTTCTACAACAGACAGAATTTGGGTCGGTACAACTGATGGACTAGCCTCGTCTGATGATCTTGGCCAAACCTGGGAAATCACGCGTGTTAACTTCCCGCTTAGTGGAGGCAATGCTTTTGATCCCGATGCCAAGACTGTTCAAACATATGCTTATCCGAATCCCTTCTCTCCTTCATTACATGAGTTTGTAAGAATTAAATACGAGCTAAAAGAAAGTGGAACGGTAAACATCAGAATATTTGATTTTGGGATGAACTTAGTTCGTGAAATCGAAAACGATACTTTTTCAGCAGGCACATATGAAGCTGTTTGGGATGGCGTGGATAATTCAGGAAGGAAAGTTGCCAATGCTCCTTATATCTATATAATTGAAATGCCGGACCGAACCATTAACGGTAAAATTCTGGTGATCGAATAACATGAAATTAATTTCTTTAATATTATTTACTTTCATCACCACCGGAACTGTGTTTTCACAATCAGGTGGCTTTGCAGGAGCTTCACAACGGATCGGTTATGGTCCTGAAGCTTTAGCAATGAGTAATGCCATGACTGCTGTAACTACACACGGTTCTAACGCTCACTATAATCCGGCTCATTCTGCACTATTCTTAACTCATATTCCTTTAAATTTATCAGTGTCTTCGTTGAGTTATGACAGAATTCATCAAACTTTTGGGGCTGTATTTCAACTTCCTCCTTCTGCCGGTGTTGCTGTAGGCTTGTTACGTTCCGGCATTGATGAAGTTGACGGTCGTACAGTAAGCGGTTATCCCAATGGAAGTTTTGATGTATCGGAGTATCAATTATTTACTGCGTTTGGAATTCGTTTAAGCGAAAAGCTTAATGCGGGTTTTGGTTTTAAACTGAATTACGCCGATTACCATGACGATCTGGATGCGGAAACAAGTGTTGGTATAGATCTGGGATTTCTTTACAAAATAAATAATCACATCAACTTTGGATTCTCAATTCAGGATATGTTTGCTGAATACAGATGGAATTCAGCAGAACTTTATAATCAAAATGAGTCCCGGAATGTGATCAATAAATTCCCTACACGCTTTAAATGGGGTTTAGCTTATCAGAAAGAACAATACACTGTTTCAGCTGATTATGAAATTCAGGCATTATCTTCTGAAGTGACAGAAGAAGAAATTTTTATTTCCAATGGACGCCCTGTTTTGATTTCGACTACTTCAGAGCTTAAAACAAATGTTCAGCAATTCAGACTTGGAGGTTCATGGAATGTACATGAGAGATTAACCCTCCGCGGAGGTTATAATTTACCTGACCTTTCTAACACTGACAGTTGGGGAGCAAGTAGTGGATTTTCGCTTTATCTTCCTTTTGATAAATTTTCACCCTCAATAGGATATGCTTTTGTCCTTGAACCCAACAGAACTTCTAATATGCATGTTTTCTCTTTAAGCTTAAAATTATGAGAGTTGGTTTAGTCCTTTTATTTCTTTTAACTGCTATCAGCGTTAATGCTCAACAAACCAGTACAGGGTTTCCTATGCTGGAAAATGCTCCCACCCCTTCTGGTTTAGCTATTGGAGAAGCCGGAGCCGCTGTTCCGATGGGTTCAGCTTCTATTTATTTGAATCCGGCGTTACTGATATATAATTCCAGTTCGACTATTGACCTCGGATATTCCAGTTGGATCGATGAAAGTACATATCTGTTTGGTGGTGCAAATTTTATCAATGGCAACAGAGCTTTGTCTGTTGGCATATATAGCTCCGGTGTGGGAGGTTTTGAACAGCGAGACCGACCCGGTGAACCAAACGGAGATTTTTCTTTGACTTACCTTTCATTAAGCGCTGCTTTAGCTTATGATTTCGATTTTATTTCTCTGGGATTAGGCGGACAATTTTTAAATGAGGAGAATGCGCAATATCAAGCCTCCGGATATGCATTCAACTTTGGAGCTGCCGGTAATTTCCTGGATTCCAAACTGAAAACCGGGATTTCTGTACTTAACATTGGTAAACTTGATGATCTGAACAATCAACCAACAGAGTTACCTGAATTACTTCGTGCCGGTATAGCTTTGGATGTATTTGAATATACTCATCCAAAAAATACTGACCTTCCTGTTTTAGTAAGTATAGCTACTGACTTTGTAAAGCCTTTAAACAATCGCGAGAGTTTATCTTCAGGAGAACAAGAAAATGAACACTACTTCAATCTTGGATTGATTTTAAATGTTGCTGAAGTACTGGAAATTTCGGGCGGCTATAAAACCGGAGAAAATACCGTTAAGCCTATCTCTTTTGGTGTGGGTTTTATAACAGACCTTATTAAGGTAAATTACGCTTTGGTTCCTTATGAGACCGGCTTCGGAACCTTACACTCAATTGGGTTACAATATAAATTCTAGACCATCTCTTTATGGAGAAGCAATCTCTCAGTGATATTTACTCGTCTATGGGAATGCGGGATTGCTCCGTTTATGTGGTGCCTAAGATCAGATTAGATTATCCGGATTCTGATTATCTTTTTTTGCTTTATAAGCCATTATTCAATCACAGTAATTACCGGATTCTAAGTTTATCTGTTTTTGATCACTACAAGTTTGTGATGAAATCAATGACTTCAAAAAATGTAATTCTGCATTATCATTGGCTTGAGTTTCAGGACATGAAATCACTGCTGGGAATGCCGTGGAAATTAGCTTGTATTATGTTGTTTAAGCTATTTGGAGGAAAAATTGTATGGACTGTTCATAATCTTGAACCTCATGACAGAAAATTTTTAAGTCTTCATCTGCGAATACACCAGTGGATGGCAGGAATCTCAGATAAGATTCATATCCATGCTGAAAGCATTGCTAACCTGATAAGAGATAAGTTTGATGCTGATGTGAAAAAATTCTGTTTACATCCACATCCGAGTTTTCCTGCTCAACGTATAGACAGACAGGAATCAATAAATTACTTAAACAGCAATTTTGGGTGTCAGCTTGATACTACTCGTCCAATAGCTTTGATCTGGGGAAATATTTCGCTCTATAAAAATATCGAACATCTTCTGAATCTAATTACTGATCAGAAACTTGACCTTCAAGTAATAATAGCGGGATCCATTAAAAAAGGACAACAGAAACTCGCTGAAAGAATAGTCCTTAAATGTGAAAAAGAATCTGATTTTTATTGTAGTCCAAGTTTTATTGAGGAGAAGGATATTCCGTTTTTTTTTGGAGCAACTAACTTTTGTCTTTTTAATTTCAGTCAAATATTAACATCCGGATCGGTTGAAATGGCACTTAGTTTTAATAAAGATATTATTGCTCCCAGAACCGGATCTCTGACAGAACTTTCTAACTCTTCGAATGCATTTCTTTTTTCAAATGAAAAGGAATTAAGTACTCTTATCCGTTCATCAATCTTTACCTTCTATAATGAGTAAGTTCAAAGAAAAAGCTTTTTGGATTGCAGCTGGTGACTTTGGAGGTCGGGGGTTAGCTTTTATTACTACAATCTATTTAGCACGAACTTTAGGTGCAGAATTCTATGGTTTAATTACTGTAGCGGTATCAATTCTGGGGTATGCAACCTGGGGAGCTGACATGGGTTTGATTAATATCGGAGTGCGAGAAATGGCCAAAGAACCGCAATTTCGAACTTTCAGAGCTAAAGAAATATTTACTACTAAAGTGTTGTTAGGGGCTTTAGTGCTCATTTCTTCAACAATCATTCTTTCATTTGTATCAATAGGTTCTTTACAAAAACAAGTTATACTCGGGTACTTATACGCTTTGGTTCCTTACGCCCTTTTGCTTGAATGGTATTATAGCGGCAGACAGGAATTTGGTAAAATAGCCTTATCCAAAATTGTAAATGGGTTAGTTTATTTCCTTCTGATATTTTGGTTGATCAAAAGCTCCGATGATGTGGCTTTAGTTCCTATGCTTTATACCATTGGAATTACTTCTGCTGTAGTAATACTGGGCACATTTTCGTTGACTCATCACCCATTTACACTCCCCTCCAGAGGGTTTAAAACCTATATAGAACTTCTTAAGAATGGATCTTTAATCGGATTAGGAGAATTTTTTGTTAAGGTTGTTCAACTTTTACCCCCTATTTTAATTGGAATATTTTTCAGCTTACGGGAAGCCGGTATTTATGGAGCGGCATTCAAGATCATTCTGGTTGCAATGTTGCTTGACAGAATCTTTGTAAATCTGCTTTTGCCTAATCTCTCCTCGCTTTGGACAACAAACAAAGAAGCTGCTATTCAAAGAGTAAATATGGTATTGAGATTGGTTATTGTTGGCGGAGCCTTGGTTTCAGTTCTAACGGCTATCAACGCAAACAATATTGTTATTCTGCTTTTTGGTTCTGAGTTTATAGAAAGTGCTAAACTGTTACAAATTCTATCGATCTTTATATTTCTCACTTTTGTAAACAGTCTGTTCTCATTTGGTCTTATTGCCACAAATAATGATAAGAAATATTTTTTAGCAACAAGTATAGGAGGGTCTCTATCGGCAATAATTATTGTCCTGTTTTCAAGTTATGGCTCTCCTAGTCTGGTGGCAATTTCTGTTATAATCGCCGAGTTTATTTTAGCTACCTCATCGTTTATTTGGTTTAGAAAAGTTATTCCCACACATATTCTAAGACCTTTACTAATAACAATCATTCTTAGTGTGAGCTTATTCTGGATCTTTGATCACTTTGAAGTACATTATTTACTCGCCTCAGTCATCTCAATAATATCGATTCCAATTTTAGTCTGGAAAACCAAGGTGATAAGAATCGGCGAGCTAAACTGGTTAAAAGAAAAGTTATTGAAATGAAACAACGTCTTTGTACCGGCTTGATCTCTCCTTCTGATTATCTGATCTCTCTGTTAGACAGTATTGGTATCTGGTATGAAGAAATAGATTTCGAAAATGATCTTTCAAAAAAGTATTCTGTAATTATACTTGAAAAAGTAAGCCTGAATTCCAGTCAGAAAACAAAAATTAACGAATTCCTGAAGAAGAATGGCTCTTTGCTTGAACTTAGCACAAAACCATGCTTTTACTCTGATGAATTAACTACAACCTTCTCAAAAACTATTTTAAATACCAATTCAGATTCGGAGTTCAATCGCATCCCACCTATTGATATTTATTCTCATTGGGCTTCTGCTAAAAACTCCACTTTATTCTCAGGTTTGGTAGGGTTTCAGAAAACAGAGAACAGTAGTTATCAAAATGTATGTTTCCTGGGTTTGGATATAGATTCACTTCCAAAAACTACAAGTTACACCCGAAAGCGTTTTTACAGTACTACAGGTCATTTCCCTGATGAAATAGTCAACAAAGTAAGCAGAGACTCTTTGAATGATCTGATCGAGTTGTGTTTAAAAAAACTTCTTTACGCCAGAAATCTTCCATTTATCAAAAAATGGACTTCACCAAAACCGGAACCTGTATTCGGCTTTCGAATTGACAGTGACTTCGGTAGTAAGCAATCACTCGATTCAATTTATAATTTTCTTTCTGACTTGAAGATAAAAGCTACCTGGTTTTTACATGTACAGGCTCATGAAGGGTACTTAGAGCACCTGAAAACTTTTAAAGAACAGGAACTTGCTTTACATGGATATAATCATGGCTACAGTGGTTCCATTGCAAAACTAAGAGAAAACATCAGGACCGGACTTTCTGTACTTGGGACATCAGGGATTCATCCTTCAGGTTTTTGTGCTCCCTATGGAATCTGGAACTTTGGATTACAAAATGTTCTTTCTGATTTCAGCTTTAATTACACTTCAGAATTTACTTCAGGTTATGACAGTATTCCCTTCTTTGTTCCAAAATCATCTCATCTGCAAATACCAATTCATCCCGTTTGTACAGGTAGTTTAAATCGAAAAGGATACTCATCAGACCAAATGAAAGAGTACTTTTTATCAGTATATGAACGGAAAAAAGCATCTTATAAACCTATTTTCTTTTACCACCATCCCATGCAGAAAGGGTTAGATGTTTTCGGTGAAATTTTCAAGAAAGTTCTAGATGATGGTTTGCCCAATCTTACATTTAATGAATATGCTTCATTCTGGAAAAAAAGACAGGATCAACTAATTTCGATTTATTCAGAAGGACAAAAGATCTTCATTGAATCAAATGATCCTGAATTATATTTATACATTTCAAATACAAGTGATGAATTTGATTTGGTCTCTTCAAAAACTCAGGTTTTGGAGAAAAGCTCTTATTCTGCTTTTAAATACGACACTCCTTCTCTACCTTCAAATTCAGAAATTAAACAAATTCACCAAAATAGATTCCAACTATATAAAACTAACATTTTAGACTGGAGAAACAGACAACAATTATGAAAGTTGGATTTATAGCACCACAAAGTATTTTTGCAGTAAATGGAGGTGTCAGAACTCAAGCACTGATGACTGCCCGGGCACTTACAGATTTGGGAGTTGAAGTTAAATTTATTTCTCCCTGGGATGATATTTCCGAAAATGAATTAGATCTATTCCATATTTTTTCTGCCGGATATGAAACTATCGGGATCATTTCCAGACTTAAAGAACAAAAAAAGAAGATAGTTCTTTCTCCTGTTCTCTTTTCAAACAGAAGTCATAAAACAATTCGCAGAGCTATTAATGTTGAAGAAAAACTAACCTCTGTAAGTGCCGGTATAAGATCTGAATTTGGAATAAAAAAGGATGTTTGCAAAAAAGCAGACCTTATTCTTCCAAATACTTCATCTGAAGCCAAACTCATTACCAAAGCATTTGAACTGGAGCAAGCTAAGATCAAAGTTGTGCCCAATGGCGTAGAACTCAGATTTAAAGATGCTGATCCGGAAATCTTTTTAGCTGAAAAAAAACTTAAGGATTTTGTTCTGTTTACAGGGCAGGCATCAGCACCCCGCAAAAATGTATTATCACTCATTAAAGCTATGCATAATATTGATGCTGATCTGGTAATTATTGGCAGTTTTAATGATTCTGAATACAGTAAAGTGTGTTTAAAGTTTGCTCAAGAGAATCCAAGGATTCATTTATTGGAAACTATGGATCATAATTCGGATTTACTTCGTTCTGCTTATGCTGCTTCTAAAGTGTTTGTATTGGCTTCTCAGTTTGAAACTCCCGGAATAGCTGCAATGGAAGCCGCTTTGGCCGGAGCAAACATTGTGATCACTGAAGCCGGAGGAACTAAGGATTACTTTAAAGAGTTTGCTCATTATGTCTCGCATAGTTCAATAGAATCAATTCAAAAAGGTATAAAAGAAGCTCTTTCTAAGCCAAAATCTTCAGAGCTAGTGACACATATTTCTGAAAATTATTCCTGGTCAAAAGTTGGTGAGCTTACCATGAAAAACTATCAGGAATTACTCGTATGAAAAAGATAGTTGTAGCGTTCGGAACAAGACCGGAAATAATAAAACTGGCACCACTGATAAAAGAGCTGGAATCTCTTGAGAAATTCAATGTAGTTAAAGTTCATACAGGTCAACATGATGAACTGGCTGTTGATATGCTGAATGTGTTTGGGGTTTCTCCTGATCACAATTTAAAAAGTATGGATTCAGGTTCTGATCTTTTTGAGATGACACAGTTTCTGCTACCAAAATTAAAACAATTATTTACTGCGGAAAAACCGGATGCTGTTGTAGTTCAAGGTGATACAACTTCATCTTATTTAAGCGCGCTTGCTGCTTTTTATTTGCAAATCCCCGTTTATCATGTGGAAGCAGGATTGAGATCTTTTGATAATTACAATCCATTTCCGGAAGAGATGAACAGAAAGCAAATTAGTTCAATTGCTTCTTTACATTTTGCACCTACAGATATAGCTGTTAAAAATTTGATTCATGAAGGAATTCATGAAACTTCAGTTTTTAATACAGGAAACACGGTTATTGACGCTCTTCACCAGATCAGGAAATCTGATTTATTTAGTGCTTCAAAGCCTGATATTCTAAATGAAATCCATTCCAAACAAAAACTAATTCTTGTCACCACTCATCGTCGAGAAAACCTTGGACATCCGTTGTCTTCAATATTGAAAGGATTAGTAAAAATACTCGAGGCAGATCCGTTTAGGATTATTTTTTTACCGGGACATCCAAATCCAAAAGTTCAGGAAATCCTCAGGTCGGCTGAGTTCAGGCATAAAAGGCTCAGAATTATAGATCCAATGGATTATTTAACTTTTCAGCACGTACTGGAAAGAGCTGACCTTGTGCTGACAGATTCAGGGGGTATTCAGGAAGAAGCTGCAGCCTTGGGCAAAAAAATCCTTGTTCTTCGCAAAACTACAGAGCGACAGGAACTCATAGAAAGCGGATATACTAATTTAGTGGGTTCAGACAGTGCACTTATATCAAAAGAAACGGATAAAAAACTTAAAGAATCGGATTCTGATATAGCCTATAATCCGTATGGAACCGGAGATGCTTCTAAAAAGATAGCTGATATTATTCAATCAAAGATTTAATAATATTTTTACTTAATTCCTGAACTGTCAGCTAAAATCCTGAAATACTTCTTCACCTTCTTCTTCGTAGTCTCCGAAGTAATGAATAGCTCCGATAATAAGTCCTTTGAAAATAAAAATCGTGAATACAGCCATTAGTCCATATTCTTTCAAGGTCACGATCAGGATCAGATATAATAAAAGTAATCCCAGCTTGCCTCTGTTCTCCCGTATCGAGCGACGATCAAACCGTGGAATTTTATCAAATTTGATAGTACTAACCATAAGAAATGAAATTACAATTACTACCGGGATTAGTACTGAATTTATTCCTTGTTCAAATCCGGAAAACAGATCCAATTCATTTCTGAAAGTGAGGAAAAAAGAACCGATCATAATTGCCTGAGCCGGAATCGGAAGTCCGATAAAGTGCTCATTAGTTGGGGAAAGTCTCGCATTTACGTTAAATCTGGCTAATCGAACTGCACCGCATAATGGTGGAATAGCACTTATAATCATTCCTAAAACACCTAGCTCATTTAAGCTGAAGGTATAAATTAAAAAACCGGGAGCCACTCCAAAAGAAACCATATCACTGAGCGAATCCAGTTCTATACCAAAATCACTGGTAGCGTTCGCCAACCTTGCCATTAAACCATCCATAACATCAAACATTCCTGCAATAGCAATTAACCAGGCACCCCAGAACAGGTTTCCATCTGCGATGCTTATGATCGCCAGAAATCCACTGAAAAGATTCATAAGGGTAAAGAAGCTGGGCACGGCAATGCGTCTGTTTACAGGTGGTTTCTCCTGCTTTATACGTTTTCTCTTTTCGCGGAACGAACCATATTTCTTCTGGATCGGATATTTCACGATTTGATCTCTCCGATTATCGATTCACCGGCTACTGTACGGTCACCTTCTTTAACTTTGATCTGTACATTAGAAGGAACGATAATATCCATTCTGGATCCGAATTTCATCATCCCGAAACGTTCTCCCGCAGTTAAATCATCCCCTTCTTTAATATGATATACAATTCTGCGCGCCAGAAATCCGGTAATCTGCTTAAAAAAGAACTTAGTTCCTGAAGGATGAAGGACTCCAAAATCAGCCCGTTCATTTAGATCAGATGCGTGCTCGTTCCAGGCCATTAAATATTTTCCAGGATGATATTTTAAGTATTCCAATTTTCCTGAAATGGGATTTCTGTTCACGTGAACATCCAATGGCGAAAGGAAAATACTTATCTGAGTCGTTTTATCTTTTATGTATACATCTTCCTGATACTCTTTTACCAGCACTACTACACCATCCGCAGGAGAAATGACTAAATTTTCGTCAGACGGAGTTTCTCTTTCCGGGTCACGGAAAAAATAAATGACTATTCCGCAACATACCCCAACTAAAATGTAGATCGGATAAGCGATCCAGTGTGAAATATATAGTGCAGTAAGAGTGAAAACAATTGCTGTAAAGATAACAGCAACTGTCATTGTGAAATAGCCTTCGCGTGCAAACATAAATTAAAAGAGCTTTATAACATCATTAAATACAACAAAGATCATCAGTGTTACCAATACAAAGAAACCAATATTCTGTGCAATTATTCTCACTTTCTCAGTTGGCTCTTTTCGGGTGATGCCTTCGTAGATCAGAAACACTAAATGACCACCATCCAATGCCGGAATAGGCAGAATATTCATAATTGCCAGTGTAATACTTAATAGAGCCGTAATCGTCCAAAAACCGATCCAGCCATTCGAATCTGTTGCCTGCTTGGTCATATTAGCAATGGCAATAGGTCCACCTAAATTCTGACGAACAGAAATATCGCCTTTGATCATTCTGGCAAAACCTTGGAGAATTCCTGTAGTTTGTTCCCCTGTTTCATTCCAACCTGCTGCAATGGATTCCATAAAACCATATTCAATTCTTGTACCAAATTGATAAGTCTGAGGTCCGCCAACTCCAATCTTATTATCCTCATTTGGAGTTATACTGAAAGATAATGTTTCGCCTCCGCGATCGATTGTTAGATCAATTGGAACTCCCTCTTCATTATTAGCAACTATATCAAAGAAAGACAACCAGGTTGTTACTTTCTCTCCGTTCATTGCAATAACTTTATCTCCTACTTCCAGCCCGGCTTCTGCAGCGGGAGAGCCTCGTTCTATTTGAGAAAAAATGCTTGGTGCAATACTTGTACCATCAATAAAGCCCCGCGTTTGAATACTATCTAAAAAAGAAGACGCAACCGGAATAGTGATTTCTTCACCATTTCTAAGTATCTGGTAATTCAGATTCTCTGAAGTCAATGCCGACGCAGAAACCAGGTCATTGAAATAAGGAACCTCTTCTCCATTTACTCCAATAATTTTATCATTATTTCTGAATCCTATTTCGTGTAAAATCGATTCTTCAGGCACATACAGCCCATCAATGTTTTCTAAAGGAACTACCAGTTTTCCATTGGTCATGATCATCCCGGAGAAGATCACAAAAGCCAGAATCATATTAAAAATAACTCCCGCTGTAATAACAACCATTCTTTGCCACACAGGTTTACTTCTGTATTCCCAAGGCTGTGGTTCCTGCTCCAGAAATTCATTATCCATACTTTCATCAACCATTCCGGCAATTTTCACATAACCGCCAAGTGGTGTGGCTCCGATACAATAATCGGTATCTCCCTTTTTAAACCCCCAAACACGAGGAGGAAAACCAACCGAGAAGCGTTCAACACGCATTCCAAATAATTTTGCGGCCAAAAAATGTCCCAGTTCATGAATAAAAACTAGGATCATTAAAGCACCCATAAAGATGCCTATTGTCGATAAAATTTCTATAAACGTCATATTACTTAATCTGCGCTGCTAAGTCGCGCGTCTCTTTATTGATTTCAATTAACGAGTCAATGTTTACTTCATAACCCGACCCGATTTTTTCAAGACATACCTCAACAATTTTCGGGATGTCAATATACTTAATTTCTTTATCCAAAAAGCGTTTAACTGCTACTTCGTTCGCTGCATTTAAAACCGCCGGAGCAACCCCTCCAGTTTCTATAGATTCGATTGCGAGTTTCAGACAAGGAAACTTCCCGTAATCAACGGGTGAAAAAGTAAGTTCGTGTGCCTGAGTCCAGTCCATTCTCGGAGTGTCTAACTTAAGCCTGTCCGGATAAGTTAATGCATAAATAATAGGAACTTTCATATCGGGCGGACCAAGTTGTGCTTTGCTGGAACCATCCGTAAAAGTAACAATAGAATGAATAATGCTTTGAGGATGAATGACGGGCTCTATTTTAGAAACCGGAATATCAAATAGCCATTTTGCTTCTATGATCTCAAGTCCTTTATTCATCATGGTAGCTGAATCAACAGTGATTTTAGCCCCCATATCCCAGTTTGGATGATCCAAAGCTTGTTCTAAGGTTACATTCTGCATTTGCTTTTTGTTCAGATCTCTGAACGGTCCGCCACTAGCGGTAATGATAATCTTCTCAATATTTTCAGGATTCTCCCCTACTATTGATTGAAGCATTGCACTGTGCTCGGAATCGACAGGAATTAAGGTTCCGGAATATTCATCCAGAATATTTCTGATGATCTGGCCGCCAACTACCAAAGACTCTTTATTGGCAAGGGCTACTTTCTTTCCGGCTTTTAAAGCTTCCACAGTTGGAATAAATCCTGCAAAACCTACCAAACTGTTTAATATAGTATCACAATTATTATGAGTGGCGATTTCAACAAGATTATGAATTCCCGAATGAAGATTTGTATCGACACTAACAGCTTGTTTCAGATCTGAGTAGTGAACTTCATTACAGATCAAGCCAACTTCAGGAGTAAATTCATTGATCTGCTCAGCAAGTAATTCCCAGTTTCCATTGGCTGTGAGCGCTACTATTTCAAACTTGCCCGGATGTTGACGCACTACTTCCAACACTTGTGTCCCGATAGATCCCGTAGACCCTAAAATAGCCAGTTTTTGTTTGTTCAAATGCTTGATGTGTCTTTGATTTTGCGGTCTGAAATATAGAGCACAATGAGCTTAATTAGAAACTTAAATAAAAAAACTATAGATTCATTTTATTACCAAAACAAGCTGTTTCTGACTAAAAAACGTCCTTTAAATTTTATCGGAATACCCTTACCATTTTTTTCTGCGTGAATGTGTAAGTGAGGTTCTGATGTGTTACCTGAATTACCAACTTTGCCTAGTAAGTCACCAACTTTTACAGCATCCAAGCTATCTACAACGATACTGTTTTGCTTCATATGAGCCAGAGTTACTTCAGCACTTTCACATTCAATAGCAATATGATTCCCGGCCGGGTGTCCTTCTCCTCTTTCTGGCGGTTCCATATCTCTATATCCTTTATCTACTTTTAGGACTTTTCCATCACATGGACTGTAAAGGCTATCCTCAAAAATTGCATAACGCTCTAAGTCTTTAGGATAAATTCCCCATCCCCGTATTCCCAAAATATTTAATTTCAAAATATCTAAAGCATACGTTTGGCTTTCACTTACATTATGATAATTAATGATAGGATTACTGCCACCATGACCGACAATATATAAACCGTCTTGTAAGGGATAAGATAGATTTACTACTGATTTATCGCCCTGAATAAAATAGCCCGAGATTCCATAAAAACTCAAAGGTAGAAATAGTACAGTTAATAATATTTGAACTATAACAAATGAAACTTGTTTCCAGTTATCACCAAGTTTAAATGCCCATGTTTTTGGGAGCTCTCGAATCTTTTTTATAGAAACTAATAAAAATGCTATAGTAATGATGTATCCCAAAAAAATACTAGTCCAAGATTGAGCTCCCATAACCAAAGCGAATAAAACAAATGAGCCGGTAAATAGAAATTGTAGAATAAAGTTTGACCAACTTTTTACTTCTGAGTGGTAAAATAAAACTGTAAATATCAAGGGGAGTATAACCTGATTTAAAAGAAGTAAGAAAAAAGTCATTTTGCTAAAAAGTAAAGATCGTATTTAGATTCTAAAGAGACTTAAACTAATCAATATTTGAGTTCTTTGGCCACTTCATACATCTGAGAATGAGCAATTACCGTTTCCTCAAGTGTAGGTGCATATCCTCCTGAAAGAAGTAAAACCAAAGGCATTTCCTTTTGTGTGACCATTTCTATGACTATTCGATCTCTTTCTCTTAGACCATTCAAGCTTAAAGATAATCTCCCAAAATAATCTGTTTCCAGAGGGTCTATTCCACCCAAATAAAAAACGATGTCCGGTTCAAATGAATTGAATACTGAATCCAGTGACTCAATCAGATTTCTGTGATATTCTTTGTCACCCGTTTTATCCGGCAACCCAATATCTAAACTTGATGGAGGCTTCTTAAACGGATAATTCTTTTCGCCATGAATAGAATATGTAAACACATTATCATCGTCTTTGAAGATTTCAGCCGTTCCATTTCCCTGATGAACATCACAATCAATTACCAACGCTTTGTTAATCCACATGGACTGCTGCAACACTTTTATAGCAACTGCTACATCATTGTACACACAAAATCCCTCTCCCCAATCCGGCATAGCGTGATGAGTTCCACCGGCAAGATTTCCGGCAATTCCATCTTGTAGTGCCATTATTCCTGCATTTAAAGTTCCTTGAACAGCTAGTCTGGATCGAATTGCCAAGCTCTTTGTCCATGGCAAACCCATTTTTCTGATCTCTTTTTTATCCAGCGTTCCGTTCCAGACGCCGTATGAATAGCGTTGAGTATGAGCCGTCATCAGGTTTATAAAATCGACCATTTTAGGTTCAATGATCTCAAACTCAGAAAGAATTTCTTTTTCCAGCAAATAACGATGTAATCCCTGAAACTTCCCCATCGGGAAAATATGTTCGTTCGGGATGGAAGCGTAATACCCGGGACTGTAACTAACTCTCAAACCGGTTCATTAAGTTTTATGATGCCCATCATTCGTCCCGATCTGTTTCCATCTCTTCTGTAAGAATAATAATCTGAATCAGAAAAGGTACAGCTTCCGTGAATTTCAATATTCTCTTCAAGTATGCCTGCGCGCAAAAGCTGAGACTCTATGTATTTTTTGATGTCGATATGTGGCTTTGAATAACTTTTTCGATCCACAAATTCTTCCGGGAATTTTTCAGCTACTTCGTCTCCAACTTCAAATTGTTTTTGAGAGATACAGGGGCTGATAAACACTTTTATGTCCTTTGGATCGGCATTCAAACTCACCATTTTTTGTATAGCTTTGGGTACAATTTCAGCTTCGGCTCCTCTCCACCCTGCATGAACGGCACTAATAACTCCTGCTTTTGAATCGCCAAATAATACTGCAGCACAATCTGCAACCTGAATAGCCAGAGCCAACCCTTTTTCTCTAGTTATAAAGCCATCAATGCTTTCATAAATACCACCTTTTTGGACTTCAATGATCTCATTTCCATGAATCTGATCAGCGAAGGCGATATTAGAAATCGGAGTAGAAATAGAATTGGCCAAGAAGTTTCTGTTCCCTTTTACTATTTCTTCTTTTTCTTCTGTGTTAAAACCAAGATTCAAACCTCTGATCTTGAAATTGTCTTGAACCGAATCTCCCCGCTTTGTGAACCAGGAAGAAATGGTTTCCGAATCAAATACGGATGGTTTTATAAAATCAGGTTGGTAAGACTTCATCTAATTTTGATTTAATTTTCTCAATTGGAAATTCAAATCCCGTCCACAAATTAAACGATTTAGCTCCCTGATATATCAACATATCCAAACCACCAACGGGTGCTCCACCTGCTTGTATAGTCTGTTTCAGGAATTTCGTTTGTCTGGGATTATATACAATGTCATAACAGATCTTTTCATTCAGAATTTCAATGTCCTGATCCGGTACAGGTGAACTTTCTGTGTTCGGTGTCATACCAAGTGGAGTTGCATTCACGATCATAACAGCATCGTCTGCATAAGCTATCCAGTTGTCATAACTGCAGCGGATAATATTTTCTGAGCCATTGCTTTCATACATTTCCGGTCTTCTGGATACCAACACGATCTGTTCAACTCCAAGATCCTGAAGAGCAAAAACAATCGCTTTTGTAGCACCACCTGATCCAAAAATGATCACTCTTTCTCCATACAGATCATCTATATGATTCTCTATTGGTTTTATGAACCCGTATGCATCGGTATTATGTCCGATCAATTTCCCATCCTGCTTAACCAAAGTATTGATCGCTCCTATCTCTTTGGCTTCATCGGTAAGCTCATCCGCCATATCCAGAAATAACTCTTTATGCGGAATTGTGATATTGGCTCCCAGAAACGAATCATTGGTGAAATGTGCCAGAACCATGTTCACATCTCTGGATGAAACTGATACCGAGATGTATTCTCCACCTATTTTGTTATACTTTAAAGCAAGATTATGCATTGCGGGAGATAAACTGTGCATTACAGGATTTCCTATAAGTAGATAATGGGAAAGCTGACTTTTCTCGGATTCTATAAACTCTGAAAATTTCAAAAAATTAGCGGGCTTGGATTATGGACAAAAAAAATGCGCACCTGATAGGATGCGCATTAAAATACTAAATATTTGCAGAGTAACTATGCTGTTACTTCTTCAGTTTCTTCAGCTGGTTTTAATTCAGTCTCTTTGAATGTACCAGATTCAGCAAGTTTCTTAAACGTTTCTAAATCTTTTACCA
This sequence comes from Balneola sp., assembly GCA_965222085.1. Lineage (GTDB taxonomy): Bacteria > Bacteroidota > Rhodothermia > Balneolales > Balneolaceae > Balneola. Next base: position 3,086,156 of record OZ244952.1, on the reverse strand, counting down.
ATTGAGCTGATGACTCTTCAATAAATTTAGCAACTTCTTCGCTAGGCTCGCCAAAAAATGTACGATAGTCTAAAGAAAACTCAACACGTGTGCGTTCGCCATTATCTAATGGAGTAAAGCGGATTGTGCCTGTTTGGTTTAGGTTACCGTTGATGGTGATCCAAGCAAATCTTGTGTTGCGAAGATTGTCAATTAAGTTAGTTGTCCACTTAAATTCTTCGTTACCGATCTTAGTGTTATATTCGAATGTTTGTGAATTAATTCGATTAACTACGTCGATACGCTCCAAAAACTTAGGAAATTCAACTGGATTACTTAATAACTCATACGCTTTGGCAAGAGGTAAATCAATTTCGATTCTTTCGTGCGCCATAATAGATTTCTTAGTATTGTGTTCGTTTTGAGATTAAAATCTTGATGATGAACCGACTTTCACGGATACAGATAGGATTTAACCATAATGAACTAAAAATACGGATAAATTGGTTAAGCCTCAATAACAATCACGATATAAATAAACTTTTAATTACTTCTTTTTATGACTATAAGTCAAATCGGGCGACCCCTATTTTTCTTGATTCTTATTTTCTCCATTAATTTCGCCCCTAAGCTTATTTTTTCTCAGGATGTTACAGGATTTCTTAGAAACTATAATGCTGTATTAACAAGCCCTCCTAACGAATATCTGGTTGGAAGAAACAGACTCGGAGTCGATATATCGTTCAATACTAATTACGGAACAGTGTTTATTTCTAACGAAATATTAAATACATATTCAGAATCTGCGAATAATTATGCGTATGACTTCTCAGAAGGATATATAGATCTTTTTTATAAAAACAGTGATCTCCGTATTGGGAAACAAGTGATCAGTCATGGAAGGACAAACGGAACATTTATAACAGATATACTTTCGCCCATTGATGTAAGTGAGTTTTTAACGCTTTCAGTAGAAGACCTTAAAGGAGGAATACCGGCCGTAAAATATACCAGATATTATGGGAGTAACTTTTTAGAACTAATAGCTACACCTGTTTTTCAATCCAATACGCTGGCGCAACCGGGTTCCAGGTGGTTTCCGTTTACAGAGCTGGAAAAAAGTACAAACGTAACCTATGCAGATTCATTAACTGAAAACTCATTCAGCTCTTTTCAGGGAATGATAAAGTGGGGAATCCGGAGCAGTTTGAAATGGGATTTGGACCTGACAGCAATGTGGTGGACGGAAGGAAACCCTTCTTACGAAAAAGATCTTGTGTTTACCGGTCCGGTTCTGGCTCCTGAACCTGCCATAGAATTGACAAAGACCTATTTAAAATCACCAATAATAGGTTATTCCGGGAATTATATTTTAAATGATAACCTGATAATTAAATCTGAATCTGCTTTTCATTTTAAGAAGTATTTCGATTATCTGCCCGAGCTCGCTACTTCGGCAGATCTGAATAGCCTGACTCCCGTTCAGGCACAACAATTGATCTTAATTTTCAATCAAAATGAAGATGGATTTTTATTCGAAAAGCCCTGGCTTATTAACATGATTGGGCTCAAAACAAGTTTATCAGGTCTGGATATCGAATCTCAGTTCTTTTATGAACATATATTCAAATACGATAAGTTGATACTTCAGGATGAAAATTTCTTTTATTCCACTCTGAGTCTCCGTAAGTCATTTCTAAGAAATAACCTTTTGTTGTCAGGGTTTGCACGATATAATTATATAGGTGAGGATTTTTGGGTAAATCCTGAAGCTCAATATGATATTAAGGACGGGCTTGAAGCAGCTCTGGGCTTTCACTTTTTTGGTGGTAAAGAAAGCGAAAACTTCTACGGTCATTTTAATTTTAAAAACTATGCAGCCAGCTCGTTTGGATATATTAAGCTGACGGCATATTTCTAATACAAATCAATTCAGAATCTATAGGAAAATCCTGCTTTTGCAAAGAACGGAGTTCCCGGTGTAAAATGAATTTCTGTAACAGAATTTTGTTCATTCTCTAAACGAGATTCAGTTGCAAATTGAGCTTCATTCCATTGAGTATCGAACAGATTTTCAATACTCACTCCAAACCTGAATGCGTTATAGTCGTAGTTTAAGACTGCATCAACAACAAAATATCCTTCGGCTGTAATTGAATAATCTTCATTAGCAGGTCGATCTCCTAAATACTTGTATCTCAAACTGCCATTAATTCCATTTGTGAAATCAAAAGACAGTCCCGCAAGACTTGTAAATTCAGGAGCCAAAGGAATATAATTTTCACCCTCAGGTCCTTGTAATGAACGTGCATAAGTATAATTAAAGTCAAGATCTGAATACAACCACTTACTTATTTGATAGCGCAAGGAAAGATCAGCGCCATAGCGTTGCGTTCGACCGCTGGGCTCTACAATACCTGCGTCACCTACATAAACAAATTCCTGCTCCAGTTCTAAATACCAAATTGTAGGACTCACAATTAATTTATTAGTAGGTTTAAAAACAGAGCCGATGTCCAAACCATAAGCTTTAGGTAAGATCTCCTGTCCATTTTGTTCTATAACAACTCTGGAATCATTCGAGTGAAATCCAATTCCCGCTTTTAGGAAAGCTTTTACATCTTCATTGAATACATATTCTGTAATCAACTTTGGGCTAAGGATCGTTTTATCTTGTTGTCTAAACTGAGGATTGGGAATTAATTTGTTTCGATAATTATAATTGAAATAATCAACTCTTAAGCTTGGGTTTACCAGAAGTTTATCAGTGAGTTGAATTTCTTCATCAACAAAAATATTAGCATTGAATTCTCTTACATCTCCTCGAGCCAGATCTTCGAGCGTTGTGGTTCTATTGAGAGTTCGTGACAGACGAATATCATTTACAATATCGTATCGAAAGCCAGCCCCGATTTTTGTCTTAACCGGTACTGAAAGATTAGAGTGTTCTTTAAATAGCTCAGTTTTATAGCCAAAGATATCTCTGTTCTCTGTTTGTCGGATTTGATCACCGTTTACAGGATCTTCAAGAAAGAATGTAAAGTTTGAATACAACTCGAAATCGTACTTCGAATAAAAAACCTGGTTTCTGAGTAAGGCATCATCACCCAAAAAGCTTTGCAATCTTACTGATGCATTGTAGCGACCTGTATTTCCACCTTCAGTATCATCAATAGCACCAAACCGGGAGATTCTACCGCTTTCAACCGCCCTCACCGGAATTTGACCTGAAGCCAACCATTCACTTTCAAAAGCAGTTCCTGTAAATTGTAGTTGATTTGTTTTAGAGAGCCATAGATTGTACTTACCAAGTAAATTTAAGCGTGTGAAATTCTGAGGAGATTCAAAATAACCGTCTTTATCCACGTACTCACCAGCTAAATATGCGTTACTCTTTCTATTATTAATGAGTTTCAACTTAGCAACGGTTCGATAAGAATTATAATGTCCGGCTTCTACTTTTACTTCATTTTGTTTTATTGAATTCTGAAGATTGAATTCTGCATATCCCGCAGTAGTAAAATTTCCTTTTTCAGCATAATACATACCCTTATTAAACTCAACGCCTGAAATTGTTTCAGGAATTATAAAATGCAGATCAGAATAACCTTGTCCATGAGCGTGGGAAACCATATTTACCGGAATTCCGTCCAGAGATAGATTTATATCTGTGCCATGATCAATATCAAATCCTCGAAGAAAGATCTGTTCTGCTTTCCCCCCTCCGGCATGTTGCCCAATAAATAACCCCGGTACATTCTGTAAAATATCCTGAGAATTTTGAACAGGTCTGTTTTGGATATCTACCTGATTGATCATATTAACTGCGTCAATCGATTTACTTCCTGAAACGGTAATTTCTTCCATCTCAACCAAGTTCTCCGATAAAAAGAATACCTGTTTTGAAAGCAATTGGTCTTTTGATATCAATTCAATACTTGATTTGTATCCGACTGAAGTAATCTCAATTTCTAATTCAATTGGCATCACCTGAAGTTCGAAAAAACCGGTGCTGTTGGTAGCAGTCGCTTGATTACCGTTAATAAGTTTAACAGTAGCACCTGCTATCGGATTGCCGGTTTTTTGATCCAAGATTTGTCCGGATAATGTCACTTCATCTGAAGTGCTCTGTGAAAAAGCTGTTCCGGAAATCAATACGATGAATGTCGTAAAGAATAGAGTAAAAATATATTTTAAGCTCATTGTCTTGACCCTAATTTAATTTAGAATCTATATCTCTGACAGTAACAGGTCCTAACTCAAAACTTGCTTCTTTAGCATATTTGAGAAGTTCCTTTGCTTTTTCTGCTTCACCCGCTTCTCTCAAAATCACTCCGGCATGATAAGCAGGTACCGGCTCATAGGTTTTACCAAGAACTCTATCTTCTAAGATCGATCTTGCTTCTTCTATCTCACCTTTATGAAACTTAACCCAAGCTTGAAGGTCATAAGTAATTGGGCTGGGTCTGTTTTCTAGTTCTTTTTGGATTAAAGCTTCCGCTACTTCAAAATCACCGAATTCCGTAGCAGCTAGTTGAATTAATTCAGCATCATACATTCCGTAATATTTCGAATCGGATGCTTTAGTATAAAATTCGTTCAAATATTCTCTTTTTAGTGAATCATCGCCTTCATATTCAGCGATTTCAGCATACATAAGTAACGCATCAGGCGATTCCTGATTACTATGAACAAAATCCAGAATCTCTTTTGCAAACTCAGTATCTCCATCATGTGCATACGCGATATACGCTATTCCTTTTAAAGAATGCAGATAGGAGGCTCCTGACCTTTTCTTTTTCAATACCTTAAGAAACATTTCGTAAGACTTGGGAACATTTCCTTCATGCCCAAGACGATCTCCTAAATTACTGTGAGCCCATGATGAAAGTGACTCGCTGTAATCGATACGTTCTGCTCCCTTTTCAAGAGCACTTATAGATTCTGAGGCGTTTCCTGAATAGTCTTCAAATTGTGATTTTCTGATCAGATAATTAAAGGAAGATTTATTAGTAATCTCATTTTCCAGAATATAGCTGGCATGTTCAAAGTCTCCGGTTTCCATACTGGCATCATAAATGATCATATGGCTGAGTAATTTATCTTCCCCCACTAAAAGTGCTTTTTCAGCATATTCTAATGCACTTCTGAAATCATGTTTGGTAATAGATAACTGAGCTAAAGCTTGAAGAACTCCCGCGTTTTGTTCTTTATAGAAATTATTTGATTCTAAAAGAAGATCCTCCGCTTTTGCCAGATAGCTAACATCTTTTGTGATTCCAAATTTTGACTGATATACTGATGCGAGTTTAACTTTATAAACCGGGGTTTCATTTTCTTCCAGTCTTGAAGTCCAAAAAATTATATCCTTATTTGCTTTTTCTATGCCACTTTTTTGAATAAACTTTTCCTCATCTATAAATGGCCTGATCTCTTCTTTATTTACAATCGTTTCCGGATTCTCGGTACAACTGATTGCTGTACATACTACTAGAATCCCGAATAAAATTCGATTTAACATAATCAACGCTTTTTAAGTTTTAGATAAAAAAGAACCCCTGAATCGGGGCTCTTTTATAAAATTTTTGTTCTGTTTAGAACGGTGCAGCTAAGTACGGAAATGTACTTAAGAATGCTTTATCGTTAGAATCCACATTGTCATCAGATAGTCCCGGAAATTCCGTTCCATCCTCACCACCAAAAATCAGAAGTAATTCAGTACTGATAACATCATCAGCAAGCGCTCTACCCGTAAGCACATTGGTTCCGTCAAAGAACGTAGTAGTTCCGGTTAAGCTTACATTAAGTACATCTGTTGCTAAAAGATCTATAAAAGCATCTCTGTTTTGGCCTAATGCATTAGCATCAGATTCATTAGCATATGCCGGACTCAAACCTGAAAGATTGGTTTCCATCTCTGTTCTGAAAGCAGCGCTTTGGTTTGATGGAAGTGTAGTATTAAAACTGTTCTTACTTGAAGCAGAAATAAATACTGTGTTCACTGCCGGACGTCCCATTTGATCTGCCGTAGTAAAACGAGCATCTTCAGCAATAGGAGTTGATGAACCGTCATCATCGTCGTTGCTACAGCCTGTAAAAACTAAGCCTGCAACCAATAAAAGTGTAAATAATTTTGAAAGTTTCATTTTGATAATAATTTTAAAATTCTTGATATAATTAGTTCGTCTTAGTTAATGCGGTTTTTAGCTTGAACCCATGTATTGATGGTTTCAGCACTTCCTAAAGTAGATTTAGGTACTTCCACTACAACACTCATTACATTGGTTCCTGCGAAAGTATCTGAACCTGGGTCGTTAAAACTACTAGCATTTCCTGCTATAATTTCTCCGTATTGAGCAAAGTCCATAAAGAAAGGATCGTCACGGGGTCCTGCAAATAGTGAGATACCGTTATTGATACCAATATTTGCTGAGCTTCCGTATTCTGTGATAGCCACTGAAGCATTATTTGTAGCGTTAAACTCAACACCACTTGTCAAACCTGTTTCAGATGGCGCTACCGGACCGTAAGCATATGCTACGCCGTCAGCGAAGATTACCTGAATTACCAGATCTTCTACATTGTCACCTGTATTGTCAATATTAAATTGAATCATGGTGTTTTCACTAAACTCTGCATCAGCTGTTGCTGAAGGAGATAATAGCCCCTGAACGTTGGCAACAAAAACTAAATTATTACTTGAAGCACCTTCAAATGCATAATAATCAGTGATATCAGCTTTCGTTCCTTCTACTGCAGGTGCATCGATATGATCTGCTGCAAATACTATGATAGAGCCAATTAGTACGAGGCTCAGAATGGAGTATGTTATTTTTTTGAAATTCATTGTGATTGGTTGTTATGATTTATAATTGATTTCACTTGATACTACGAACAGCATTTGCATATGGATTGCTTTGATTGGAATTTCTTTCAGATAATTTCAGTTTGTCTCATGAACAAACTTATCATCTTACTTCTGCACCGATTAAATGCATAAATTCGCTGACTTTGTGATCAGTAATCCCCGTCTGGTCACTTTCTTTATATTTCTACTGGTTATAGCCGCGATCTTCCCGGCATCAAAGATCAGGACCGATTTCGATCTGGAAAACTTTTATCCGAAAACTGATCCCACCGTTCAATCTTATCGTTTGTTGGAAGATGAGTTTGGCAGAGATGACAATGTGATCATGGTGGGTTTTAAATCAGATTCTCTCTTTACTGTTTCCGGTCTCCTGGACTTGAAAGCAATTGTAGATACTCTGGAAACTATTCCCAATGTAACTGAGGTTCAAAGCATTTGGTCGGCTGAAGAAATGGTTAATCTGAATGGCACGCTTAAATTTGACCCTTTTCTTGATGTTGATTCTTTACAATCCAACTTAAATACCATCAAACAGAGAATTACTTCCGACTCTTTTACAGGAGGATTTCTGGTTGATAAAGCAGGCACTACAACCGCTTTTTTTCTTGAGATAGATGAAGAAAATAATACCTATGAAACACGCAATGAAATTATTGACCGATTGCAGTCAACTTTAAGCAACTACCCTTCCAAAGATTTCAAAATTACTGGTATTCCTTTTTTCAGAAATCAGTATGTAAATATTCTCAACGAGGAAGTCATATTCTATATCTCCTTTTCTTCTGTTCTGATCATTTTGCTATTGTGGTATTTATACCGAAGTATATCCGGTGTTTTGATTCCGATGTTTATTGTATGGTTTACAGTACTGTTTACCGTTGCAGTGATTACTTTAAGCGGTGGTTATCTGGAAATAATGAGTAGCACTATCGCTCCTATTCTGCTTTGTGTCGGTGTTGCTGATTCTATACATATGATCTCCAAGTTTGATGATGCTGTTCAAAATGGCTTTAAAAAAAGAAAAGCTATTATCGAAATGATACTTACGCTTGGCAGCGCAACTTTTCTTACCAGTATCACCACCGCAATAGGATTTGGCACTCTATTAACCAGTTCTGTAGTTCCGATGAAACGTTTCGGGATCTATACAGCTGTAGGTGTACTGATTGCTTACACCATTACAATTCTTTTCCTTCCTGCAATTCTGAGGATCACAAATATTAAAAAAGTCTTTCGTGAAACAGGAGGAAAGTTGTATCCATGGATTGGAGATAAACTGTTAAAGGTTTCCGCATTTAACAGAAGGCATTATAAAACAATTTCTTTGAGTTCATTGCTGATCTGCTTTATTGTTGGAACCGGAATCTATCAACTTCAGGTGAACGGTCGCGTTTTCGATGATGTAAGCAGAGATTCTGAACTGATCAAAGACAGTAACTTCTTCTCTGAAAATCTTGCTCCGGCTTTCCCATTAGAATTCGTAATAGATACAAAGGAATCTGAAGGAATCACTGATCCGGAATTGATTCAAAAAATAGACGCTCTGCAACATCATCTACTCTCATATCCAGAAATAAAACGTGCTACTTCTTTCAGTACTCTTTTAAAAGAATTACATCAAGTAATGTCTCCCGAGGAAGCCGCTCAGTATCCTCTACCCGTTGATCAGAATCTTATCGCTCAGTATTTACTCTTATTGGAGATAACTGATAATGATATCTTACAAAGTGTAACAGATTTTGATTACCAAAAACTGAGGATTGCTGCTCAAACAGAAGATGCCGGTTCCAGACGTATTAATGAAATCAGAGATTCCATTGACGTATACCTTAGTCAAAACTTTAACAATGAAGAAATCACTGTTACAGGTTCAACCGTTTTAAGTGCAAACCTGGTTGGCAAAATGGTTTATTCTCTTGCTTCCAGTATCGGTTTGGCTTTTATCTGTATTTCCATATTGATGGCTTTTCTGTTCAAAGACCTGAAGATGGTGATCATTTCACTGATTCCGAATATCATGCCTCTGGTTTTAATTGCAGGAATAATGGGTTATTTGGGCGTAGATATAAAGCCATCCACTGCTGTGATCTTTACTATTGCTTTTGGAATAGCTGTTGATGACACTATTCACTATTTAGCCCGCTTCAGAATCGAGTTAAAACGAGGTCTGAGCTTTCAGGATGCTCTGGAAATAACTACTCAAAAAACAGGTCGAGCCATTATTATTACAAGTATGATTCTTCTTTTAGGCTTTGGCACTTTAATAACCAGCGAGTTTACTTCCACAACCTTAATGGGCATCCTGATTTCTTCAACAATATTTTTTGCTGTGATAGCTGACCTTGTTGTACTTCCTTCTTTGTTCTATTGGCTTAAACCCAGCCTGAAAGGGATAAATATTAAGTGATCGAAATGAAATAATTTGGTTTATGAACCTTTTAGGACTGATACAGCCCTCTTATCTATATAATTCTTTATCTCGTTTAAATGATTTTCAGGCTTAATACCGATTTTTAATAAATTCAAGAGAACGATTAAGTTGGTATTCAAAATCTTTTGGATATTCATGTCCCAGATCTGAATGAATAACTACACGTAACGGATATTCAAGAGTTTTGAGAAATGATATCAAATTCAATTGCTCAGTAAGCAAATAATCATTTTCCCCACTTATAATGGCTCCCTTTCTGCCTTTAGACTTAGCTTGTTCAATTAGATGTGTATCAAGATCGGATAGTTTAGCAGGAGAAAATCCAATAAATCCAACTGCAGGAATTGTATTGCGCATTATTGTATCAATTGACATTCGTCCTCCTGCAGAAAAACCAGCTATAATGATTTTGGTTTCATCAATTTTATACTTCTTTTTCAACTGGGTAAAACTAGTTTGAATGTCTTTTCTGCTTCGCTTAGAAACAGGCCAATTGTAGGCGTAAGAGCTAACCGGACTGGATGATTGAACAAATGCAACTATATAAGGTTCATTTAAACGGACACCCTCCCATTCTGATTTTGCGCTACTCAAAGAGCTGTTATTTCCATGTAGAAAAATGATCAATGGATATTTTTTTGAGGGATCATAATCGTCAGGTAATTTAAGCTCTACTTTTACTGAAGTCGTATCCAGAGCTTTTTGTCTGAGTGATTCATTCCGACTGAGCATTGTTCCAGCATCCGCATATTGTTGAATTTGCTTTTGTGTACCCGGGAAAAAAGAATAGAAATATCCCTTATCCATCCCCGTATTTAATTCTTCAAACCCCTTTTCCGAATTTTCATTGTCAAAATGCAACAACCCAAGATAAAAGTGTATAGTAAATCCCGGAAGACCACTTTTAAACCTCTCACGGTGACTTTGAAGTAAAGCTATCGCATCATCATATTCTTCATTAAACCAGAGCGTTCTGACCTCTTCTCTTAATTCTTCAAAAGGTATATTCTGATCAATTTTCTGTGCTTGTATTACCTTTACAAATAAAATTGTAACTAAAAGCAGGCAACACAACCTTCTCCCATTTACTGCCATAATAATTTACCATCTCATTTCCGGTATTATAGTAATTAAATGAGAATTGAACTAAGACCTATTATATGATGAGCAATTTCAAAGTTCAGGGTAACAAAAAGTACAATTTTTGATGAGAAAATGATTTTCGGAAATCTAAATCTTTATACTATCTAAAATAAGTGAATGAACTTCATCAACATTTTTTGAAGCATCGATAATCACAAATCTTTCTTCTGACTCTGATAGTTCATCGAATCCTTTTATCACGTTTTCAAAGAACTCGATTCCGGATTGTTCCATTCTGTCTTTCTGCATATGTGCAGTTCTTTTCACAGATTCTTCCAAACTGAGACGAAGGTAAAACGTTACATCAGGAGCTATTTCATGGGAAGCGATTTTATTTATTTGATGTACCTGGTCAATCGGAATACTCTTTCTTCCGTAACCCTGATACGCTGTTGTAGAATCATAAAACCGATCCAGAATCACAACAACACCCTTCGCTAAAAGTGGTTTTACTTTTTCGGCAATTAACTGAGATCTGGCAGAAGAGAACAACAATAATTCCGTAACAGGATCGATCTCAATTTCAGGGTTCAACAACATCCCTCTGATTAGCTCAGAAATATCCGTCCCCCCTGGTTCACGAAGTACTTGTACTTCTTTCCCGGATTTAGAGAGATGATCTTTTAAAAGAGAAATCTGAGTTGATTTCCCGCTTCCGTCAATTCCTTCAAATGTAATTAGCATGTAGTGAATCTAAGAAGAATTTTAATCTCAAGTTAATTTGAATTATTTTGGAACAATGTTTAATTGAGTATCTATTATGATCACAAGAGAAGATTTCTTTGGTGTTAATCTTAAAAGAGTTAAATGCCCAAATTGAGACGCGAAACAACCCATCATAAGAAAACCGCAAACTGAACGTCAACTTCTCTATGGAGGATGGACTTGTAAAAAATGCGGTTGTGAAATGGATAAATAAGGTAAAGAAATCAGTGCTTAATCAGAAAACCGGTGATCAAAAATCAAAGTCATCCATCATTTCAATAGGCTCTTTTGGCATTGCTAAAGCCAGACCAATATAGATAAGCAAACTGGTTCCCCAGCCCATGATAAAAACGGCTCCAAAAATAAATCGAACTACTGTAGAACTTAGTCCAAAATATTTAGCTAAGCCTCCGCAAACTCCTGCTATCTTTTTATTTGTTCGGGATTTCATCAATCTCTTAGCATGACGATAACCAAAATTATCATAGCTATAGTTAGATGAGCTTGATGATTTCTTAGAAGAATCCAGATCGTTATTCAGTGTACTTGTAAATTCTTCAGCACCATGAATATCACTGGAGTATATATTCTTTTTACTTTGGGCTTTTCTTCTTCTGCGCGATTCTTTTTTAGCCTTTTTCTCTTTTTTTCTGTCACCAACTAAAAACCCAAAACCAACTAACGTCACAAGAATTCCACCAATTATTGGTAAAGCACTAATTGCATCCTGAGCAAAAGCTGAGAGACCTTGCCCCATTGGGAAGCCTATTAACTGAAGCAAAAAAGTGAATGCTATAAAAAGCATACCAAGACCGGCAAATGTTGAAAAATTCCAAACTCCTTTGCCTTCTTCTTTAGGTTCTTCTTTTAAAAAGTCCTGCATTGCAGACTGTAATTCAAAGTCTTCAAACTCTAAGGTAGCTGAGCCTGTTTTAGATCCGGTTTTTTGTCGTGTTTTTTCTGCCATAATTTTTTCTCCTGTGCGCTACTACGAACCCAAATCGCTATTGTTACGCCTTAATGTCTTTTTTTCAGTGATTAAAATATCCAGCTTCTCATCAAAGTTCTCAACGGGAATTTGATCAAGAAGGAAGTCATCGAAAAGTAGCCCAACTTTAACTGCATTTTCTTTTTTTAAGAAACGATCGTAAAACCCTTTTCCATAACCAAGTCTGTTGAATTCGTTATCAGCAGCTAATAATGGGACCAGGATCAGATCTATTTCCTTTGTTTGAGGAAGTATTTCATCCGGTTCCGGCACTCCCCATTTATTCTTTTTCAGATCTTTAAATGATTTCAATTCAGAGTGCTTCAGTTCTCCTGTTTCAAAATCTGTCACTGGAACAACTACTTTTTTTCCGGATGAAATCAGATCATCCAATAAGGAATGAGTGTTAACCTCTTTACGATCATTCATTGAAACAAAACAGTGAATTACATCAGAGGTAATAAACTCCGGGATTTTTTTTAACTCATTTATTATAGTCTCGGATCGGATTTGCCAGTCTTCTTCATCAATAGACTTTCTGAGCTTTAACAGTCGGGCTCTTAGTTCTGATTTTTGATCAGAGACAGACATTATAATCTTATCAAATGATGAGAGTCTAATTGTAGTGGTTCTTTTTCAAGGTCTGCCAACAGGTTATCCCAAACATCCACCCCATATTTATTCATGAAATACATAAATGAGACCATCCGCTCCTGTAATCCATTATCCGGATATAGTTGAGCTTTTATTTTTCTGATACGTTGAAGCTGAGTTTCTTCCTGCTGTTTAATAGATCTGTAAACCCTTCCCTTTAACTTGTCCAGTTCGGTTCCAAAACCCGAAACGGTCTTACCTACCAAACCATCTAAAGAACCATCAATTTCTTTAATTACATCTTTTGGACCTGTTGAAGCAGACTGAATACTGTCTTTCCAGTTTTTGAATAAAGCTTCAACATCAGTGGTTTCAGAGATTTTCACATATTCTTTTTCTAGATCTTCGATTCTTTCGCCGTATCTGTGAAATTCAAATGGAATTTTCTCTAAAATGCGATCTATTCCCGATTCTATTAAAGTAGCACTGAAACGTGGGAAAATTACGGGCATTTCAAGATCAAAATGAGGATAAAGTTCTTTCATTTGTCCATAATAAGCTACTTCCCCGGGACCTGCCACATATCCTAAAGTTGGTAAAAGTTGATCCTGAATCACAGGTCTCAGAAATACATTAGGAGAAAATTTCCCGGGCTTGCTTTCGATCAGTTCCAGTAATTCCTGCTCCGACCAGCTGTTGTCTCCGGCATTCCATTTACCTTCTGCATGATCCAACTTTAATCTTTGCTCATCGTTATCTATATAAAAAAGATTAGAATCACCAAGTACTACTTGCCGGTGAAAATTGGTTTCCAGTTTACCGGATTGATCTTCAAGCGAGTTATTGATATCGGAAGTATGAGTAACAGACTTTTTAAGGGTATCAGTTACAATTTTCTTTATCGGCTCGTAATTGCTTCCCACTATTAATAAGCCGTGCTTTCCAAATAGTTCATCCATCATTAAAGCAAAAGCTTTTCTGAAAGTCACTCCTCTTTTGAAACATCTGTCAAACAGATCCCAAAGATTTTCTGTAAAATCTGTATCAAACATTTCAGACTTGATCGAACTCTTTAATTCCTCAATTCCATCTTGAATGGTAATATCTGAAACAAGTTTTCCATTTGGTTGAGCTGAATAATCAAGCTTTATAAACTCATCATTACCGGGAATGCCAAACCAGGCAATTTCATCAAAGTCGTGATCTTCATCAGCAAGCCAAAAAACCGGAACCACAGGCCGTGATAATTTCTTTTCCCATTCTTTGGTTAATAAAATAGTAGAAATGGTTTTATAAATGGTAAATACCGGTCCACCGTAAATTCCTAACTGTTGACCTGTAACAATGGCTAAAGAATCAGAATCAGCAAGTTTCTCTAATTGTTCGTTTTGCTCAATATCCAACTCAGAATGAAGGTCTTTGAGCGCCTTAATGAACTTTTTGTGAGATTCCTTCTTTTCAATTGTTTTGGCTTTTGAAGTAATCTCAGAATCAGAGAAAGGATTCACAGAATAAAAATCATTGAGATCTGTAAATTTCGATACGTAGGTTTTAAATAATTTCGAAAATGGAAGCTTATCGAAAGAGTAAGTTTCTTTAGTCACTAATTGGCCTTAAGTTTTTGAATAGTATCTCTGATTTTTGCTGCTTTCTCATAGTTCTCAGCTTCAATTGCTTCTTTTAGCGCCTGATTAAGCTCCTCAAGTCTGGATAAACTTTTCTTTACCGGTTCTTCAATCTCTACGTTCAAAGCTTCTTCCAATGTGGTTGAATCAGGTTCTGTAGAAATTCCTGCTTCTCTTAAAACGTTATCAGAAACAAAAATATCTGAACCAAATCTCACAGCAAGTGCAATTGCGTCGCTAGGACGGGCATCCAGTTCAACAATTTCACCATCCCTATCCATAACAACCTGTGCATAAAATGTTCCTTCAGATAACTCATTTACAAAAATATATTGGATCTCTGCATTGAAGCTGAGAATCATATTCTTTAAAAGATCATGAGTCATTGGTCGTGGTGGTTTTATATTCTCAAGCTCAAGAGCGATAGCTTGTGCCTCAAATGAACCAATGATGATAGGAAGCCGTCGATTACCTTTTACTTCGGATAGTATCAACGCATATGCCCCTCCGCTGCTTGGGCTTGTTGATAATCCTAAAATTTCCATTCTTATTTTCTTCAAACGATAACCTTTATGTACTTTTCTATAAATGTACGGTTTTTTATGTAAGTGTTAAACCGAATTGAATAGCTTTCGCGTTCATTTTATTTAGAATTATTCTTAATAAAAATTCCTGCTCATAAAAAGTAAATTTAAGCCTATATTCACGCCCGATTTCATTGACATTGCCAAACATTGAGGCTAACTTTTAGCTCATAAATTGTGACTTAATAAATCTATGCTCGACAGTTATTTTCCTATTTTAATTCTTGCCGGTATCGCCATCGTTCTGGCTCTTCTACTAATGACTCTGTCAAGAATACTTGGCCCTTATCGTCCAAACAAGCACAAATTAAATCCATATGAAAGTGGAATGGACCCGGTTGGGGAAGCCCGTGAAAGATATTCGATCAGTTTTTATCTGGTTGCTATGGAATTTATCGTGTTCGATCTCGAGGTTGTATTTATTTATCCATGGGCAGTAAGATATTTAGATTTAGGACTTGGAACGTTCATTTCGATGATGGTATTTATAACTATACTTCTGATCGGTCTTTTATATACTTTGAAAAAAGGAACTTTAGACTGGGATCTTAAAACTAATAAAATTTAGAGTTTAATAATGGGAATTGAATCCGCACTTGGTGAAGGTTATTTAACCACCCGCTTAGACAAATTAATAAATTGGGGACGCGCAAATGCTGCATGGCCAATGCCAATGGGTTTAGCTTGTTGCGCTATTGAGATGATGGCTTTTGCAGGTCCTAAATATGATGTATCGCGATTTGGGTCAGAAGTGTTTCGCTTCTCTCCTCGTCAAAGTGATGTAATGATCGTTGCGGGCTGGACTACCTACAAAATGTCGCACGCCATCAGAAGGATATGGGATCAAATGCCCGATCCGAAGTGGTGTATTGCAATGGGAGCTTGTGCTTCTACCGGTGGCATGCACAGATGCTACGGAGTAGTTCAAGGGGTGGATAATTTCCTTCCTGTTGATGCTTACGTTTCGGGGTGCCCACCAAGACCGGATGCTGTAATACATGCACTAATGAAAATTCAAGACAAAATTAAAACAGAACATTCTGTTCTTTTGGATACCTAGTCTATGAGCTTAGAATTAAATGACACTTTACAAACTCTGGTAGATGGTCTTACAGAAAATTTTTCTGATAAGTTGATTGAAGTCTATCAAAGTAGCGGAGACACTTTTGTACGAGTTGAAGCTGATTCAATTCTGGAAATATCTAAATATCTTAAAGAGAAGCAGCATTTTGTTTTTCTTTGTGATGTTTTTGGTAATGATCGCTACACTTCGGACGAGCGTTTTGAAGTTGTTTATAATCTTATGAACCTTCGTACACAAACCAGAGTATTTATTAAAGTTCGTGTAGAAGAAGAAAATCCAACACTAGAATCAGTTTCTTCGGTTTGGAAGGCTGCAGGTTGGAACGAACGTGAAGTTTACGATATGTTCGGAGTTCGTTTTGAGAACCACCCTGATCTGCGAAGAATATTTATGCCTGAAGATTTTGAGTACTTCCCGATGAGAAAAGAATTTCCTCTTTTGGGAATTCCGGGGTCGATAGAATTGCCGAACACAACACCAGATACGGAGTAAGGCATATGAAAGTAACAGACATTAACAGTAGAGTAAATCCACAGTTTCAAGAGAAACATCAGCGTAGTATATATAAAAGTCTTGAAGACAAGCATACTACAATTGAGGATGTGGATATCGATGATCCATTAAATGCCAAGATGATCCTGAATATGGGTCCTCAACACCCTGCAACTCACGGAGTTCTTCGTTTAGTTCTTCAATTGCGTGGAGAGACCATCGAGAAAACAAAACTTGATATTGGATACCTGCACAGAGGTGTTGAAAAAATTGCTGAGAATAAAACCTATCAGGAGTTTATGCCATACACTGACCGTATGGATTACCTTTCTCCTTACAGTAACAACGTAGCTCTTTGTGCAGCAGTGGAAAAAATTGCGAATGTTGAAGTTCCTGATCGTGCTCATTATATAAGAATGATCGGTTGTGAACTTGCACGAATCTCTTCCCACCTTCTTTGGTTGGGAACGATGGTTATGGATGCCGGAGCGATATCATTCTTTATCTGGACATTTCGTGAGCGGGAAAAGATCTATGATATTATGGATCAGATTGCAGGTCACAGGTTTACCGTTTCTCATTCCAGAATTGGTGGTGTAGCTAATGATTTGACCAGTGACGCTTCCGCAATCATCAAAGAGTTTATCACGAAGTTCCCGCAAGAACTTAAAGACTGGCATGGGCTTTTAGACCGAAACAGAATCTTCATCGACAGAAATGAAAATGTTGGTGTTCTTGAAACTGACAAAGCTCTGGATATTGGAGCAACAGGTCCTGTTTTAAGAGCTTCAGGCTTTGCAGTCGATCAACGAATTATTGCACCATATGCAAAGTACGATCAGGTGGAATTTGAAGTTCCTACTCGTTTGGAAGGTGATAACCTTGCCAGATACTTTGTGCGTATGGAAGAAATGAAAGAAAGTATCCGAATTATTCAGCAGTGTTTAGATAAAATGCCTAAAGGCCCTATACGATCTAACAATGCTAAACATGCATACCCTTCAAAAGACGAGGTTTATTACTCGATGGAAGGTATGATTCATGACTTTATGATGACCGATACAGGAATTTGTCCACCTGCCGGAGCAGAATGCTACCATGCTGTAGAGTCTCCAAAAGGCGAGCTTGGATATTACATTCAAAGTGACGGTACCGGACATCCCTGGAGAATTAAAATTAATACTCCTTCATTCAGAAACCTGCAGGTACTGGAAAACATTCTCGATGGAGAGATGGTTGCTGATACCGTAGTTGTGATTGGTGGAGTTGACCCTGTAATGGGAGAAGCAGATAAATAATGGCGAATAACTACGAATTCACCCCGGAAGATTTAAAAGAGATTGAGACTATCAAAGCTAAGTTCCCGGAAGTAATGCCGGCTACTTTACCTACTCTTTGGGTTGCTCAACGAAGATTTGGACATGTGGAACCTGAAGTTCAGCATTTGGTTGCTGAAACTTTAGATCTGCCTGTTTCCCACGTACACGGTGTTGCGACTTTCTATACTCAGTATTACAAAGAGAAAATGGGTAAGTATGTACTGGATGTATGTACAACTACAAGTTGTCAGCTTTGTGGCGGGTACGATATGCTTCATTATTTGGAGAAAAAACTTGGCATTAAAGCAGGTGAAACTACCAAAGACGGAATGTTTAGTATTCAGTCAGTGGAATGTTTAGGAGCTTGTGGTTATGCCCCAATGCTGCAGATCACAAACGATGTGTATGTAAACAATCTTACTGAAGAAAAGCTTGATGAAGTTATTGAGAGCCTGAAAGCAGATAAAATGCCTGAATTTGAATCGGTTGGTATGCCACAACACACGGAAAGGAGTTAAGAAATGTCATTCGATTGGAAATCATATACTCCTGTAATTATCCCTGACATCCCAAATCTACATGAGATCGACGTTTACACCAAGAATGGTGGTTACGAATCTCTAAAAAAGGTTTTATCGAACGATTGGGATCCTGAAAAAGTAATTAATGAAGTTAAAGCTGCCAACATTCGTGGACGTGGTGGTGCTGGATTTAACGCCGGCTTAAAATGGTCCTTCATGCCAAAACCTGACGGCGGGCCCCGATATTTAGCTTGTAACGGCGATGAATCAGAGCCGGGCACTTTTAAAGACCGAAAGATCTTTGAATACAATCCTCATCTTTTCATTGAAGGAGCTCTTATTGCAGCTTATGCCATGCAGTGTTCCGCCATTTACGTTTATATCCGTGGTGAGTATTACTCGTGGATCAAGATGATGGAGAAGGCTCTTAAAGATGCTTACGATAAAGGCTTTATAGGAAAAAATATCCTTGGTTCCGGATTTGATGTGGAATTTCATGTTACAGGCGGAGCAGGAGCTTACATATGTGGCGAAGAAACTTCCATGCTTGAATCTTTGGAAGGAAAACGTGGATATCCAAGAGTTAAACCTCCCTTCCCTGCTCAAAAAGGATTATGGGGACGTCCAACTACCATCAACAATATTGAAACACTTTCCTGTGTACCACTAGTCATTAAAAATGGTGCGGATTGGTTTTCAGGAATTGGAGCTGAAACTCATCCCGGACCGGTTCTTTATGGTATTTCCGGACATGTTAATAAGCCCGGAGTTTATGAATTACCAACAGGAATGCCTGTTCTCACTTTGATTAACGAAGTTGCAGGTGGAATGAGAAACGGAAAGAAGCTTAAAGGATTGATTCCCGGCGGTTCTTCTACTCCTATTCTACGTGGTGATGCTCTTGAAGGCGTTAATATGGATGCAGATTCATTGCGTGAAGCTGGTTCTATGATGGGAACTGCAGGAATGATCGTGATGGACGAGGATACGGACATGGTTGAAATGCTATGGAGAATTTCTCATTTCTATCATCATGAGTCTTGCGGACAATGTACTCCTTGCCGCGAAGGAACCGGTTGGTTAGAAAAGATCTTATTGAAGATCAGAAACGGTGATGGTGAGATCAGAGATCTTGAATTATTGATTGATCTTTGCTCACAAATGGAAGGACGAACAATTTGTGCACTTGCTGATGCTGCTGCTTGGCCGGTGCGTTATACTATTGACAGATTTAGAGACGAATTTGAAGCTCGGTGCAAAAAAAGTGTGCATGCACTTGCTTAATTAATAACCACAAAGAACACAGAGAAAAGATACTTTGAGACCTCTGTGGTTTAGATAATTTAAATTATGCCAGAAATATTTATAGACGGAAAACGGTACGAATTTGAGGGCAAGCCCAAGCTGCTCCAGTTCATTTTGGATAATGGTAAAGAAGTCCCCTTCTTCTGCTATCATCCTGAAATGAGTGCACCTGCAAATTGTCGCCAGTGTTACGTAAAAGTTGGAACTCCTGTACAGAATCGGGAAACAGGCGAATACGAGCTGGACGAAAATGGTGAACGTGTAATTCGTTGGTTCCCTAAAATGCAGACATCATGTAGTATGGAAATGACTGATGGAATGGTTGTCCATACTCAGGAATCAAGCGAAGAAGTAGCTCGTGCTCAAAAAGATACCATGGAGTTGATTCTGATCAACCACCCTCTTGATTGCCCGATTTGTGATCAGGCAGGCGAATGCCCTCTTCAAATTCAAACTTATAAGTACGGACCTGAAGGCTCCCGTTTTGAAGTAAAGAAAGTTCATAAGCCAAAAAGAGTTGAACTCGGGCCAAGAGTAACTCTTGATGCTGAAAGATGCATTAACTGCACACGATGTGTTAGGTTTACTGAGGAAATTTCCGGTACACATCAGCTTACAATTTCTTCCCGTGGAGATAAAAACTACCCGATTACTGCTCCCGGAATGGAATTTGATGATCCATATTCTTTGAATACTGTGGATATTTGTCCGGTTGGAGCGCTTACTTCTACCGACTTCAGGTTTAAAGCTCGGGTTTGGGAAATGAATCAAACTCCAAGTATTGATATCACCGGAGGTAAAGGTACTAATGTTGACCTTTGGACTCGTGATAACTTAGTATTACGCCTCACTCCTCGTTATAATGAGAACGTAAATACTCACTGGATGCCCGATGAAGCGCGCATGGCGTACAGAAAGTTCAATGAGAACCGTATTTCAAGACCATCGATCAAAGCAGATGGTGATAATCAGATCAAAACATCATGGAACAATGCAATTGAGACTTTTGCAGAAAAGCTTGAAGCTGTAAAACCTGCCGATGTTCTGGTATTAGGTTCTGCTCATGCTTCCGTTGAGGAAAACTATTCTCTGATGAAAACATTCAGCATATGGGGCGTAAATGATTTCCACTTCTCTCCTGACGTTAAGGAAGGTTTTGGTGATGATTTCTTATTAACGGATGATCTGGCTCCAAATACTAACGGGGTCAAAGCTCTCGGTTTCGCAGAAACTTCTGCTGAAGATCTGAAAACAGCTGTTAAATCAGCGAAAGTTGTTGTACTTCTGAACGATGAGTTAGTAGATCGTGGAGTACTTGGTTCTGAAGATCTTGAAAAACCATTTGTGATCTCACTTGCTACCAACGAGACGGAAACATCAAAATCAACAGATCTTGTTATTCCAATCACTTGTATTGCTGAGCATGCAGCAAGTTATGTAAACGTGGAAGGTAGAATTCAACGCTCCCTTCCTGCAAAAGAAACCAAATACACTCATCGTAAACTTGATCTTGAGATGTCGGAAGGTCGACTTGATCGCTACGGAACCAATTTCGACAACTGGGTTAATGAAGATAACAAAGTTGATTGTACCCCAACCTGGGAGCTCATGAATAATCTTGGAAAGAGATTAGGATTGTCTGTCCAATTTGGTACATCCAGAGAAATAATGGACGAGATCGCTTCTTCAAATTCCAGTTTTGAGGGTGTTAGTTATGAAAAAATGGACGATGTGAACGGAATCCAGTTAACCGGAATGAACAAAGAAGAGGTATCTGCATAATGAATCCATCTATTCTTGAAATCGGACCTTTGGCAATACCTGTTTGGGCAATCGTTCTTGGAGTTGGAATGATAAGTTATTTAAACTCTGCTGCTATCTTAGTCTATGCAGAACGTAGAGTTGCTGCTTTTATACAAAATCGTGTTGGACCGAACCGAGTTGGACCTTTCGGTTTGTTACAACCTTTAGCTGATGTACTTAAGCTACTTTTAAAAGAAGATGTAACCCCTACTCACGGATACAAAAAACTTCACGCAATTGCTCCAATGATTCCGGTCATCACAGCATTGCTTTCTGTAGCCGTTATTCCTTTTGGAGCAGGATTATATGTTACCGATATTAATGCAGCTGTTCTGTATTTATTAGCTGTGGCTTCTCTTGGTGTTTATGGAGTAACACTGGCAGGTTGGGCATCAAACAGTAAATATTCTCTTCTTGGAGGATTGAGAGCTGCGGCTCAG
This sequence comes from Balneola sp., assembly GCA_965222085.1. Classification (GTDB taxonomy): domain Bacteria; phylum Bacteroidota; class Rhodothermia; order Balneolales; family Balneolaceae; genus Balneola. The sequence continues at coordinate 3,064,275 of OZ244952.1, read as the reverse complement.
ATGATAAGCTACGAACTACCTATGGGTATGGCTGTGGCTTCTGTAATTTTGATGACCGGCTCTCTGAGTTTGGTTGATATTGCCGAATCACAATCTATGTGGTGGAATTTCTTTGTAAACCCACTTGGGGCTGTGATTTTTATTATTTGTGCATTTGCAGAATCAAACCGTACTCCTTTTGATCTTGTGGAAGCAGAGCAGGAACTAGTTGGTGGCTTTCACACAGAGTATAGCTCCATGAAATTCGGAATGTTCTTCCTCGCTGAATACATGCACGTATTCATCGGAAGTATTTTGATAACCACTTTCTTCTTTGGCAGTTACCACCTTCCTTTTGCTGATCTCTATATCCCTGCAGACATGAATATATGGTTAAAAGGCATTTTAGATGTATCAGTATTTACCTTGAAAGTTTGTTTCTGGTGCTTTGTATTTATTTGGGTTCGTTGGACAATTCCACGCTTCAAATACAATCAGGTAATGAAACTGGGTTGGGCAAGATTACTTCCTCTCAGTATCATTAACTTTATGGTGATTGCAACTATCATGTACTTCACCAACTAATATTAGTATCAAATTTCGCTCTTCGTAACCCTGATTCTTAATTGAGTCAGGGTTTTTTTGATCGCTGATTCTTTCTCACCTTTCACCTTTCACCTTTCACCTTTCACCTTTCACCTTTCACCTTTCACCTTTCACTTAAAAATATCGCATCAATTGCCTAACCCAAACATGTGATAACAACCTTGTTTGCTGATAGATAAATTCTTTCAGGCTTTAAAAAAGAAGTCTCAACATTAACGGAGCAAGTCATGAAACATTCAAAATCTTTATTACCACTACTTTCAATATTATTACTAACTCAAGCATGTACTATAACAAATGAAGGTCCTCGTGGACCACAAGGAAATGACGGTGCTGACGGAGTTCAAATTTATTCCAGTACAAGTACAATTTTCGCTGATGACTTTGACATCGTTGATGAATTTGTTTCTATAAATGAATTCGAATGGGACTTGCTGGATGAATCTACCGTGGATGAAGGGTTAGTTCTTGGATATCTTCAGTTCGAAGGAACCACATCATGGCATGCATTGCCTTTCAGTACTCCTTTTGAGAATGATCTTGTAAACCTCAGATATGTGTTTGATATAAACAGTTTCGATCTTTTACTGGAAGGTGAGGTTGCTGATAATAATGAAGTAAATGAAGATATCTTTGATGGAGATGTATTACGGGTAGTAGCAATCCCTCCTTCATTACTATTTAAAAGCAAAGGTCTTGATTACAGAAACTACAATCAGGTTGCTGAATTTTATGGATTAGATGATGAATAATTTCTGATTCAAATAATTACAATTTTTTCTTAATTGGCTGTGCATTTGCATGGCCTTTTTATTTTCTTTCAGGATGAATAATTCAATTAATTTACTGAAGAAATTCAGCCTGTTCAATGACCAGTGGTCACCAAAAATCATCGCAGAATGTAATGGGCAACTTATAAAACTCGCAAAGATCGAAGGTGAATTTGTATGGCACAATCACCCTGACGAAGATGAAGTTTTCTTTATAGTAAAAGGTAAACTATTACTTAAATTCAGAGACAAAGATGTTCATCTAAATGAAGGTGAATTATATGTAGTTCCAAGAGGAATTGATCATTTCCCTGTCGCTGAGGAAGAATGCTGGGTAATGTTAATAGAACCTAAAGGTACTAAACATACCGGCGAAACTGATTTTGAACTTTCTGTGGACGAAAAAGATCAGAAGTGGATCTAAATATATGAAAACAAAAAAAATTCGGGGCTTTAAACAGATACTTCAGCAAATCTGTGAATGGAGATCACAAATCATAGATTTAGATCTGGATGTTATTCGTTCAAATCAAAGAGACTATGCGAAAATTTGGGTTCCTCCGTACAGCAATCTCTCAATAGGAAATTCTACTTACCCTGAGCCAAAAGGACAAGTGCGAAAAGAAATTCTGGAAGTTTTACTGGATACTTATGATAGCTGGAAAACAACTCTGGATACTTTGGACGAACCCTATTATCTGAAAATATGGCTTTACGATCAGCGTTTCTCACAATCTCAGGTAGTATGTGGTATAAAGAGTTTTTTGGACTTTTATGAAGGCACCTTTTATAAACCCGAAGATCAAAAAAAGATCAACCCTTCTAATTATGGAAAACTGAGTAGTAGAATTCAATCGCTTGATTGGGAATATGCCTGGGATGAAGAACATTTCGATAACACCTCTATTGGTGAGATTGATGACTATGCCACAGAAAATGATTTTTACGAAACAAGAAAATGGTTTAAAGAGCGCTTAAAAAAACCACATCGTAAAATTAATAATCCTGATCCGGATAGCGATATAAATGAATACTATTCATTCCGCCGTGGTACCGTATGGATTGGTGGTTAATTAACATATAGTATCATAAAAACTCTAAACTATTTTAAATTTATTTCTTCAAATAATGACTTTCTATCAAAAACTACTCTCAAGCCTTTTATTGGTATTACTTTTTTCACAACTATCATTTTCCCAAGATAAAGAACTCGATTTACTTGTGGATGCAATGTGTGTCTGTATTACCTCAGATGCTATTGAAAATGAAAACATGGAATCTGATGAAGTAGAAGAATGCTTTGAAGATGTAATGGGCCAAGAAATGGATCAGATGGAAACTATGTTTGAAGATTCATCGAAAACAGATGAAGAAAACGATGCGTATTTCCAATCAGAGATACTTCCTAAAATGATGACGAAATTAGCATCCACATGTCCTCAGGTTATAACCTTTTTTATGCAGGCTGCTCAAAAGGAAGCTGATGAACAAGCTGACTCTCTAAAAAACAGATATGAATTAGGTATAGAATACACTGAATCAGGTCAACCGGATGCAGCAATTGAAGAATTTAATAAAGCCCTGCTTATTGAAGAGTCAAAGGAGTTATATAACCTGAGAGGTGTTGCGAAAATTAATAAAGGAGATTTTTATGCAGCTTTAAGTGACTTCAGCAGGGCGCTGGAATTGGACCCCGAATATAGCGTAGCATTAGGTAATCAAGGTTTTGCCAAATTACAGATCGGTGATTTTAACAATGCTATTACTGACATCAAAAGATCACTGGAGATGGATTCAGTAAATGCAAAAGCCTATAACAATCTTGGGCTTGCATATATATATACAGAACAGTTTGATCTTGCTGAAGAAGTTCTGAATATAGCCATTGAACAAGATTCTGTATACCTGGATGCCTGGAACAACCGTGGCTATAACTATATGGTTCAGGAACTTTATGAAAATTCGATTGCAGATTATAAAAAAGCATTGTCCATTGATTCTACTTACGCAAATGCGAGCTTTAATATCGCATTCTCTTATGAAAATTTAGGATACTTTGAAAAGGCTAAAAACTATTATACACTTACCCTTAATTACCTCACAGATAATCCAAATGTTTACAATCGAAGGGGATTAGTAAACCTGGAACTTGAACTGAATGAAGAAGCCATCGAAGATTTCCAGAAGGCTTTTGAGATCGATTCAACAGAGCTCACCTTTCTTGCTAATCAGGCTTTTGTCTTGAAGAATATGGAGGAATTTGAAAGGTCTCTTGAAGTCTATTCACAACTGATCGAGAAATCCCCGGAAAACCTTGATTACATTTATCAAAAAGCAATTGCAGAATATGAAGCGGGGCTATTTACCGATGCTTTGGTTGACTTTTCTGAAATTCTTAACGTTGAAAAAACTAATGCTGAAGTTTATGACTACAGAGCAAGAACCCATGTTAATCTGGAAAACTATCAAGAAGCCATAGAGGACTATACGAAATCAATTGAAATCTATAACGCTGACCCTGTAGTATTTAAAGAGCGCGGCGAAAATTATCTTAAGCTGGATCAGATCGAAAAAGCTTGTTCTGATTTTAATAAAGCAAAAGCACTGGATTCAGAAGAAGTTGACGAATTATTAGCCAAACATTGTAAAGAATAAGAATTTATAAACCTGTACTTATTCCAAAATGTACTTTTCCGTTACCTAATGTTTCCGTTGATGAAAGTGCATACGTAAATTTCAATCTTCCAATCGCTGTTTTAAAACTCAATCCGAATCCACCTGAGTAAAGAAAATCTTTTTGGGTGAAACTATTGTCTGTTTCGGAATATAATTGTGGCCTTTTGTAAACACCGGCCGCCGTAAACAGGAATAAATAAGAATACTGATCCGTAAGGAAACGATATTCGATATCTCCCCAAAGCAATTCAGATGCAGTAAATTGTTCTTCTGAATAGCCTCTTAAAGAATTAGCTCCTGCAAATCTGACCAGATCGCTTTCTGTGAACTGATCTCCGATCACGTAAAACCCATTGATGCTTGTCGCCAAAACAGATTTCTCAAACAATGAAATATAGCCTCTTACATTCGTTTCTAATCTCTGTTGACGAAGAGCCAGTGCTGAATCCTCCTGAATATCTTTATTAGCTACTCCATAAATAACATCTAAAGAAAAGCCGGAAGTCGGAACCTCTCTCCTGTCCAGCTTTGAATAGTTAAATCCAAGATCACCGCCCTGTTTCTTACCGTCCGGTTCTTTTGAAAAGTTCGAGCTGGAACCTGAGATCGAGCTTTGAGAATAAATCCTGCTTTTAATACTAAATTCAGAATTAAGGATATAACTTCCCGACAACCCAATGTTTCTCGTTTGATAGGTTGTATCATTCTGATAAAAAGAGAAATCCATTCCAATCCTTAATGGAATATTTGCTATCCAATCCTGAGATATACCGAGGTTTAAGCGACTTATTTCCGGTTTTAAGCGTTGATATTGTAGTTCGAAGGCACTACCCTCTCTTAACACATTCCAAAGTGATATATCAAGATCTCCAACAATTTGTCCTTTACCGCTGGCATCCGGCACAAAACCGATCAATCCATCCAGTTGATTCAGATTTTGCTCTTTAACTTCAAACAGAACTACATAATTTTCATTTTCAAAATAAATAACTGGATCTGAGACTTCTTCTATCACCTCATTGGAGCTAAGGTTTCTTCTGAGGTGAGCCATATTTTCCTTTGAAGCCACAAGAGAATCTTCCATCTGAGCCAATCTGGATAAATATCTTTGAGAATTGAGCCTGTTTCCTTTAAAAATGATTTTGCTGACTCTGATTCGCTCTCCGAGTATTTTTAATGCGGTAATAGAAACGGTTTTTGTCAGAGAATCTAGGTTTACTTCCTCTATACTGACCTTAGCGTTTAAATAGCCTTCATCTACTGTTTTAAGATATTCTTCGTTGATTCGTTTTTCAATCAACTCTGATGAGTAAGACTCACCGATCAGCTTATCATCAACAAATACACTATCCACTTCAAGTTCAAAAGCTAAACTACTTATTCGATATCTTTGTCCGGTATTAACTTGGATTGGCTCTTCATCTGTGGATAAAATCTGAACGTCGAAATATCCATTATCAGAATAGAAAGCAGTTAGTTGTTGAGTTACATTTTGCTGATTTTCATCTGACAGGATTATACTTCTGGATGTTTGCCCATTCTCTAGTACCCGAATTGTTCTTTCCTGAGCAAAACCTATCCCTGGTATACTAATTAATAATACGAAAGAGAAAAGGAATTTTGTCATGAAAGCTAAACGATGAGTCTAGCGAATAATTTCGGCTACAAAATTCGGTAATGCAAACGATCCCTGATGAACTTCTTTATTATAGTATTTAAGATCGGTTCCAAACTCTTCCATACCCTTTTCTATTCTTGCCTGGACTTCCTTTTCCTTAGGTTGCTTTCCTTTTGATGCAAACGCAAAACTCCACATTCCCGCAGGATATAATGGTATGAAGCCCAGATACATAGAAGATTTATCGAATACAGAACCTAATGCGTCAAAAACTTGTTTGATGCTTGAATGATACTCTTCAACCCATGGCGATTCTGTCTGACCTGTAAGCACGCCATCTTTCTTTAAAGCAGTGAAACATAATTCAAAGAACTCCTTTTCAAACAGTCCTTCAGCCGGCCCTACAGGATCAGATCCATCAATAATAATTACATCATATTCAGCTATAGAGTTTTTCACGAAAGCGATGCCATCTTCAAAAAGCAAGTTTAAACGTGGATCTTCCCAAGCTCCCACTTCAGGTAAAAATTCTTTTGAAGCCCTGACTACTGCCTCATCAATTTCAACCATATCAACTTGTTTGACGGAGAAATGCCTTAGTACTTCTCTGGCTGTACCGCCATCTCCACCGCCTATGATCAACACTTTCTCCGGATTCGGATGCGAAAACATACCTACATGAGCCAACATTTCATGATAAACGAACTCATCCTTCTCGGAAAGCATCACCATTCCATCAATGGTCATCAGATTACCCCATGTATCTGTTTCAAAAACTTCAACCTTCTGATACGGAGTTTGTTCAGAAAACAGAACTTTGTTCACTCCAACGGTGAGTCCCGTTCTTTTGTGATAGTATTCTGTGTAATTTTGGATCTTAGATTTCGGATTTTGAATGTCGCTCATTTTATAATGACCTAATAATAATTAAAGAGTATAATTGAAGTAGAATACAAATCTTGAATCAATTCAGAATTCAAAATTTAAAATCCCCAATTAATCTTGGTACCACAAAACAGCAGCAGCAAATGTAGCTGCACATTTAGTAACCTGATGTTCAACACCAACAAACTTGATCTCTTTAAGAGCTCTCTTTCTATATTCGAAGGCGTCCACAACCATTTGCTTCACAATAGTTTCCACATATTCCAAACGGGTATGATCTTCGAATTCCATGATTACTCCGGGTTGCGTTTCATCTTCTGGAATGCCGACAGCAATCGCAGAAGCGATCCACATTTGCGGAGTTTGTGAATCAATATGAGCATAAGCCAATGGAATCAATCCACCGCCCGGTAATTCAATTTCGTCTCTGGAAACTTCTTTTGCTCCCGGAGGACAAATACTACTCATTCTCATCAAGTTGGTATCTCCGACTCCTGCCTCAAGTAGTGCATTATCAAAAGCGTTCAATCTTGTATTTCCTTCTGCTGCTCCCGAAACTAAACAATACACGTTGGGAGTTTCTACCATTGTCATCTTCGACTTCATTCTATTCTAATTCTCTTTTACTGTTTCTATTGAAGGTTTGAAAAGCAGTCGCTGTCCCTGAGGCACTTTGAATAATCCCCTTTTCATTTCCATACTGGATATATTTTTCGAAGAAAAAGCATCTTTTAAAAATTCCTGTATTATCCAGGGATCAATTGTATCACCGCAGGTAAAAATATCTACTGCAGCGTAATTGTATTCCGGCCATGTATGAATAGCCACATGCGATTCAGCAATCACAACTACTCCACTAACGCCATAAGGACTGAATTTGTGGAAATTATGCGAAATAATTGTCGCATTAGCTTCCTTTGTAGCATTTAGCATTGCTTCTTCAATGAATTCAACATCATTTATTGAGGAGCTGTCGCAATCATAAAATTCAACTAAGATCTGTCTTCCAAGTGCTTCCAATAATCAGGATAGTTAAAAAATTAATAGTATGGATTAACCGCTTTGGTTATTATTGATGAACAGTTATACTTAAAAAAAGTTCAAAAAATTCATCAATCTTTTTTCAAAGTCCCCAAGATACGGATATTTCTAAAAATTCAATGATTAAGACTTCTAAAAAAATTTCGAAAGCTAAAGCGATTGAAATTTACACTTCACTCCTTCTTCCTCGTCAGATAGAGGAACGCATGCTGAACCTACTCAGACAAAATAAGATCAGTAAATGGTTTTCAGGAATTGGTCAGGAAGCCGTCGCTGTTGGCGTCGCGCTTTCTTCAAAAAAAGAAGACTTCATCCTGCCTATGCATCGGAATCTTGGTGTATTCACAACTCGTGAAGTTCCCTTCTACCCTTTATTCTGTCAACTTTTTGGTAAAGCAGATGGATTCAGCGGTGGACGAGAGCGCTCTTTTCATTTCGGAACTCTGGAGCACAATATTGTAGGCATGATCTCTCACTTAGCAGCTATGATGCCGGTTGCTGATGGATTGGCTTTAGCTGCTAAGATCCGAAATGAAGATTCAGTTGCGTATTCCTTTTGCGGAGATGGAGCCACCAGTGAAGGCGATTTCCATGAAGCATTGAATCTAGCTGCTGTCTGGAAACTCCCTGTTGTATTCGTTATCGAGAACAACGGATACGGATTATCTACCCCAACCAATGAGCAGTTTGCCTGCGAGAAGCTTTCTGATCGAGCGAAAGGATACGGAATGAAAGGATTCCATATTGACGGTAATGATATTTTTGAAGTGATGGAAACCGTCGAAAAAGCTCGAAAACTCGCTTTAAAGGGTGAGCCCGTTTTGATAGAAGCTAAAACATTCAGGATGAGAGGACATGAAGAAGCTTCCGGAACTCATTACGTTCCCGATATATTATTCAAAGACTGGGCTGAGAAAGACCCGATTCTAAGATTTGAGCAATTCTTAGAAAAAGAAGGATTTGCAGACCAAAATGCGTTTGAGAAAATCAAAGAAGAAGTAAAATCCTCCTTCAAAGATGATCTTAATAAAGCTTTAAGCGCTGATGAACCGGTTTGGAACAAAGAAAAAGAATTGGGAGCAGTTTATGCAGAAGCCCCAACTTCAAAACCTGCTCCTAGCAACGGTAAGAAAGTTGAACGAAGATTTGTGGATGCCATTCAGGCCGGATTAAAGCAAGCGTTCGAAGAAGACGATTCTACCATTATTCTGGGACAAGATATCGCCGAATATGGCGGAGTGTTTAAGATCACGGAAGGCTTCTTAGACCAGTTCGGAGCGGACAGAGTGCGTAATACACCAATTATTGAATCGGGAGCCTTAGGGGCCGCGTTAGGACTTTCTTACGCGGGAATGAATCCTATAGTAGAGATGCAGTTCTCCGATTTCATTTCCTGTGGATTCAATCAGATCGTGAATAATATTGCAAAATCACATTACCGATGGAGTCCTGCCGTGAATATGACTATTCGAGCTCCCCATGGTGGTGGCGTAGGTGCCGGACCGTTTCATTCGCAATCTCCCGAAGGTTGGTTTATGCAAATCCCGGGATTGAAAGTTGTGGTTCCGGCTACCGTCGAAGATGCTCAGAATTTGCTGTACAGTTCCCTGTTCGATCCCAACCCGGTGTTATTCTTTGAACACAAAAAACTGTACCGCAGTATTCGGGAAGATGTGTCCGAAAAAGCAGTGTACGAACCCCTCGGAAAAGCCAAAGTTCGCAGAGAAGGAACTGATGCCACAATAGTAACTTATGGAATGGGTTTATGGTGGGCATTGGAAACCGCTGAGGAGTTAGCCAAAGAAGGAATTGAGTTGGAAGTAATCGATCTACGCACCCTCCTTCCCCTTGATCTGGAAACCATCAAAACTTCGGTTGCCAATACGCATAAAGTTCTTTTGTTGCAAGAACCTTCACTTACGATGGGTCCTATGGCGGAAATTTCTGCTTTGATTTCCGAGCATTGTTTTGAAGAACTCGATGCTCCCGTGATACGATGCGGATCTCTCGATATGCCTATTCCATTTAATAAAGCTCTGGAAGATGAGTTTTTGAAGAGGAATGTTTTTGAGGAGAGGATTAGAAAGCTTTTAGAATATTGAACCTTCATAAAATAAATATGACTGAAAAAACTAAACTAACCGATATAAACTTTTTTATTTGTTCAACATATTTAGATCTAAAAGAATACAGAGAGGCAGTTATAGAAAAACTAAATAATGCTTCTGGTATGATTAATGCTCAAGAATTTTTTGGTGCGAGAGACCAGAAACCGATCGAAACTTGTTTAGAAGAAGTTGAGAAATCAGATGTCTTTGTTATGTTTATTGGCTGGAGATTTGGTTCCGTTGAAGAGGAGCAAAATAAATCTTTTGTTGAACTTGAATACGAAAAAGCTATAGAATTAAAAATTCCTAAATTTATATTTTTCATGGATGAGAATACCCCTGTCTCTCCAAAGTATGTTTCCAAACAAAATGATGAGATATTATTAACTAAATTCAAAGAGAGAATATTAAAGGATAATACTGTAGAATACTTTACAGCAAAAGAAGATTTAGCTAGTAAAGTCATGCAATCACTTTTAAATGAACTTCCTAGGCACGGTTTTGAAATAGGTAAAAAAAATTCAGAGCAAAAAAATGATAGCCTAATTTTTCTATTAAATCGATTTAAGGCGTTACCCAAACTCTACTACGATACTGAAATCACTTTTCAAGCGAATTTGAAACGTTTTGAAAGAGCAGATAAATATGATTGTGAAGCTTTTTCTTACCCATATGGCGCTACAGTTAAAAGAAAGTTTAACATTATTGATGAAAATTTAGCATCACATTTTGTCTCTTTTGAATATTTGTTCGCCGAAAATCATGTAGCGGATAAATTAGTTAATCTTGAACATGATATCGACTATTTAATTAAAGCTCGAACAATTCAAGGTACTTATGATTATGAAGAGCCTATTCGAGAAGTAAAAAAGGTGCTCAGACCAAATCCAAGTCCAGTTCGGCTCTCTTTTGCAACAGAGCACTTAATTGAAGTTAACGAGGAAGTTCAAACGGGTACAATCAAGAAACAAAGATTATTAATGGGATTAGAATTTATTTCTGTTTCTAAGAGTTGATTTATTTTAACTCACCATCCCAAAGAACTTTTAAGTCTCTGACTTTCACTAATCATCGTACTTCAACACTAATTGCCTTTGAGTAAAAAACTCTTAACTTATTTATATGACAATCGAACAAAAAAAAATATCGCTTATCCATTGGATTACAAACTTAGAAGATGAAAACTTGATCGATCAAATCGAGGATTTTCGCAAAACTTCTATCAAAGAACTTCCAAAGGAAATCGTAGAACTTCTTCAAATTTCTGATTCTGAAAATCTGGAAGAGTGTACAGAACATACCAAGTCTAGAGATATTTTAAATCAAAAATGAAGAAAGTAATCTGGACTCCTACTGCCAGAAAATCACTTCAGCAAACTTCTAATTTCATCACTAAAGTTTGGGATGAAGAAATAACCACCCAATTCCTGAATCAACTTGATTATCGAATATCGCAGATTCAAAAAAATCAAGAATTAGCACCTACATTCGAAGATAGCGGAATCCGACAACTACTAATACATACATCAATCACTCTGTTTTATAGAAATCATCCGGATTATATTAAACTCTTATTGGTTTGGGACAATAGACAGAATCCGGCGGATCTGCTCGACAAACTTAAAAAAACCGATGATTAGCAGGATTAACGTATCTTCCAAGTTCCTGTTTCGGATACCACTGAAACAAACTCTTTTGTTTCATTTTTATTGAAACATGTTGCATTGTTTCATTTTTTTTGATACAATAGAGCATGGCAAAAACACAACATAGCTATCCCATATTTATGGGTGATGTAGTAAACAGCTCCGATTATGACGGAGAGGCGCTCAGTAAAGGACTGAAAGAACTTGTAGAGAACACGAATACAAAGTTCAGTGAAACCATCCTCTCTCCTCTTACTATTACGTTGGGGGACGAATTTCAGGGAATACTGAGGTCAGTTTCATCCGGAATAGACCTCCTTTTTCACTTTGAGGAAGAACTCCTGAAAACGGAGCCGGATTTTAAACTGCATTATGTACTTCTACTGGGCGAGATCGAGACAGAAATAAATCCGGACATAGCTTATGAAATGATGGGAGAAGGATTAACCGAAGCCAGAAAATTACTTTCCACCAAAAAAAGAAATCGAAAACGTTTTCGGTTTAAACTTCAGAATAAAGAGCAAACGGAGCAGCTTTCAAGGATATTTGAAGTATTGGATACCATTATTCTGAACTGGAAAAAAGAAGATTATCCTTTGATACTGGACATGATCAACAACGATAACAATAGTGAAGTTGGCGAACTTCATGATAAAAACCGCGACCAGATCTGGAAAAGACGAAAAACTTTGATGATCAATGAGTATAATCTGCTGAAGGATTTCATCAAAACATATATCAAATAACTATGATTGGAGATATGCTCGTTGGTTGGTTAGTAATGGAGTTGTTTGCCAATATTTCAATCAACGTTATTCTGGGACATTCAAACACCAGTTGGGCGTCGTTTGGGAAAGGTTTGTTAGAAAGAATATTTCTGGCTGTAGGAATTCTTGCAGGCTACCCTCACGTAATCATCGCATTTGGAGCATTGAAAATAGGTACACGATTACACGAGGACAAAAACTCCAAAATTTCTAACGATTATTTTCTGGTCGGTAATTTTATATCACTATTAGCAGCTGTAATATACGTATATATCTGCTTCAGTTATTTTGGATGGGGATAAAAACACAACATAAAATATATAAGTCCGGTTGATTAATGAGTAAAGCAGAAACAGCAAAAGCTGAAAAGTCGTTAACAGATTATCCCTTAGAACCTTTTTTTAATGATACAGATGATCTTTTGTGTATTGCCGGTTTCGATGGATATTTCAAGAAAGTAAACCCCGCAGTTTCAAGACTTTTAGGTTTTTCTGAAGAAGAATTGTATTCAAAATCTATTAAGTCTTTTATCCACCCTCAGGATCAGGAAAATACATGGAAATATAGGGAAAACCTTATCAAGGGCACCGGTTTTGGAAGGCATGAAAACCGTTATCTCACTAAAAATGGTGAAACTGTATGGCTTTCATGGACAGCTATTCCCGTAGAGCATTATGATGTAGTTTATGCGATTGCTAAGAATATCACTCAATCCAAACAAAGAGAAAAAGAAAGGAATTCAATAATTGCTGATCTAACTAATATTAACAAAGAACTCAAAAATATTACCTACACTACTTCACATGATCTTAGAACACCGGTAAGTAACCTTATGTCCGTGTTTAGTTTACTGGATTTAAATAAGATACAAGATGAAGAAACTCTTGAATTTATAAACATTCTACAATCTGCAACTAACGACCTTAAAAATACACTGAATGACTACATGGATTTATTGAATGAAAATAATTCAATTCAATCTAACATCACTAAGGTGAATCTTAAACTTCTGGTCTTTGAAGTAGTCGACTCTATAAAGTCACTCATCAAGGAAACTAATTCTGAATTAAAAATAGATATTCCCGAAAGCGTTATTATTTCCTTCAACCACGGAAAACTTAAAAGTGTTGTTTTGAATCTGCTTACCAATTCAATTAAATATTCACATCCGGGCAAAGGTGCTTTTATCGATATAAAGGCAACAGAAAATGAAGAATCAGTGGAAATGATATTTAGTGATAATGGAATAGGTTTCGACTCAGAAAAAAATGCTGATCGTATCTTTGAGTTAAACCAGCAATTTCACGATCACGACGACAGTAAAGGAGTTGGGCTCTATTTAGTTCATAATCATATTAAAAGTATGGGTGGTAAAATTTCTGTAAAGAGTGAAATAAATAAAGGCGCTACTTTTACTATTATATTCAAGAAATGACATTTCTTTTTATAGCATCTCTTAAAAGATTTCAATAATTAAACCTTCAAAAGAATGAAAAGAATTTATCTAGTACTTCTACTTTCTTTAGCCATCTATTCTTCTTCATTGGCTTATCAAACAGAAGAACTGAAACAGTCTCTTCAACAGCTTACTGATACTGCCATTGAGCAAGATTCTACTATTCCCGGAATTCTATTGCATGTTGAAGCTCCGGATCGAGGACTCTCCTACTCGGTTTCATCAGGAGTTTCCAATCTTTCAACTAAAGCTCCACTACCAAAGAACGGAACAGCCAGAATAGCCAGCAATACCAAAACCTATGTTGCAGTTTCTGTGTTAAGACTATGGGAACAGGAAAAACTTGAACTTGATGATCCTGTTAGTAAACACATCTCAGAAAAACACGCTCAGATCCTCAAAAGTGATGGATATGATCTTAATAAGATTACTGTTCGTCATCTGTTAACTCATACTTCCGGGTTATTTGATCATGCCGGATCAAACACGTACATCCAACAAGTCTTTGCAAACCCTTCTCACGAGTGGACCAGAACTGAACAACTTCAGGGTTGCGTTGATTGGGGCGATCCGTTATTTGAGCCGGGTGAGCAATTCAGTTATTCTGATACCGGATATATTCTTCTGGGAGAGATCATTGAAAATGTCACTGAGAAACCTTTAGGTGAAGCTGTTCGGGAACTCATTGGATTCAAAAAACTTCGTTTAAATGCAAGCTGGTGGGAGAAAGTTGAACAAAAACCCTCAACAGCTCCGGACAGAATCCATCAATACTTCCGTGGAATGGACACTTATAATTTTGATCCATCTTTAGATCTTTATGGCGGTGGTGGTTTGGTTGCAAACACCAAAGACATGGCCAGATTTTATCAGGAACTATTTGCAGGAAATGTTTTTGAACAATCTTCCACACTGGATACCATGATCACAAAAGTGAGTTTTCCCGAAGACTATACCCCTTCCAGTGATTACAGAATGGGAATCTTTTACTTCAACTTTAATGAAATGGACATGTATTCTCATTCAGGATTCTGGAGCACCCAGGCAACCTACATTCCGGAATTAAATGCTTCGGTTTCTATTGTCATTACTCAATTCGCAAAAGGAAGATTGACAAACAGACTTTTGATTGAGACTGCTGATTTGCTAAAAGATTACTAAATCGACCAACAGAAAATCAAAATAATCAGGTCATCCTATCCTGTTTCACCGGACGTGAACGTCCTGCTAGCTTAAATTCCTTAACTTCAAAGCTTAAACCAGTAGAACCTTCAGGCTCGACAATAAGCACAATAGTCTTTTAGTAAAAGCAAATAATGATCTACCTCCCCTGAAAAGTCTCACCTCTTAAAATCCATTCCGGTTCTCCAACTCCTTTCAGGTAATAATCAAAATATTCCTTCATTCTGATGGCATAATCCAATTTGTTAGGGAATTTTTGTAAATGATGCGGTTCATCATGATACTGTAGAAAAATCACATCTTTGTTGTACCGTCTCATAGCCAGGTACATCTCAATGCTCTGATACCAAGGCACAGCTCCATCCGCATCTCCGTGTTGGATTAGCATTGGTGTCGTGATTTTATCAGCAAAAAAGACCGGAGAGTTCTCGATATACTTTTCAGGAGCTTCGATCAGGCTTTGTCCTATACGACTCTGAGTTTTTTCGTACTGGAATTGTCTGGCCAAACCAGAACCCCAACGAATACCGGAATACGCACTGGTCATATTACTAACCGGAGCTCCGGAAACTGCAGCATCAAAAATATCCGTTTGAGTAACAATAAAAGCTGTTTGATAACCACTCCAGGAATGTCCGTGCAATCCTAGTTTATCTTCATTCGCAATTCCCAATTCAATCAACTTCTGAATTCCGGGAACCAAACTTTTGGTCGCTGCGAATCCAGGTCTACCGATTTCGAAGCGAATATCAGGCAGAAAAACCACATAATCGTCGCTGACGTATTGGGCAAAAACAGGTCGGTGATTGGTTTTAGGCTCATTAAAATCATGTAATCGATCTGTAAAAAAGCGATAGTAATAAGTCATGATGGGATATCTCTTATTCGGATCATAGTTATCCGGTTTGATTACAATTCCCTGAATAAACTTTCCGTCTAAACTCAACCAATCAACTAACTCAGCACTTCCCCAATTCCATTTCTTTTTCAGATCCATATGAAGTTTAGATATCTGTTTTGTCTTTTTAAACTTCCAATCATTAGAAATCCAAAGATTTGGAAACTCATCATAAGCTTCTCTTTTGAATAATATCTTGTCAGAATCGTCTGCTTTAGATACAAATGTGAACTTCTTCTCTTCTTCCAATAGCCTTTTAACACCTTCCTTATTTGCTTTGGCTGAATAGAATCCAAAATTCTTATTCAGATCGTGATACGAAGTAAGCAGAAGATCATCTCCATTCCTGAATATATTATCATCTTCAAAAGAACGAACTCTGAAGATCCTTTTCTCTTCTCTTCCCTTTCCATCTGTGATATTTCGGATATTGCCCCTAATTAAAGGGATCTGCCAAACGTCATATTTATCATAAATAAGTGCAGCATCGCCACCGTTAACCCAACCTCCAATACCGTATCCCGGAACTTGTGATGGATAGTCATGATCTTCATTGTAAAAAGGGACGTTTAAACTCTCCGTAATATTTCGAGTCTGTTTTGTATCCACATTATACACATGCCAGTTCTTGTCGTTATAGTATAAAATCCAGTGACCTTTAGGAGTTAGCATCGCGCCACCATTTGAAATTCTTTCTGCTACTTTCGTTCTTTCGCCGGTTTCCAGATCTATCAAATACCAATCCTGAAAAAATCCTTCGTGGGTGATATCTCTTAAATATGGCTTATCAGAACTCCCCATTACATAATTATCCCCATCAGAAACCTGAATTGATGGCATTTCCTGATCAGCTAACTGAATCCATTTATCATCATTTAAGTGATAAACAGCTGTATAAGTTCTGTTCTTACGCCCATTAAATGTTGCAATTTCATGCGTTTTGATCCTCGGATCATCTCCATGCCATAGATCCATACCTCTGTCTTCAATGATCTCATTCACCGCGTAAATATCTATTTCTTCGTCGTCATTATCTTCTTTTTTGGTGATGAGATCCACCATATCTCTGGGCATTAATCCGAAATACAATCTTGGAAGATCATATTGATAACTTTGCTCGAATTGAAGATCGTTGTTGGTTCTTAGCGCCCACCCATCTTTTACATCTTCAGGTGATACTAATGTTTTAAGTTCATTATCAGAAGCATTCCAAATATGCAGACTTGCATCGCTGTCTGTATAACTGGAATCAAAACTCGCTTTAGTAAAAGCGATCTGAGGATTTTTATTATCCCAAGTCAAATTCGAATAGTACCCATCTTTTGATGAATGAATGGTTGCTTTATTATCAGCTTTAAGATCGTGAATATAAAGTCCGTTCATTTCTCCGGATGTGTCGATCACAGAATAAGCAAAGTAATTTGATAAGCTATCAAAGCTCATTTCTGAAACGAAATCTAACTCGGCTTTTTCATTGTTCTCCAGATTCCATAGAGTTACAGATGTCCCAAGTTTCTTATTCTTATGCTTCAGATCTAATATTTCTTTAGATTGATATCTACTGGCTGCCAACCATTTACCATCGTTAGATAATGAATAAGATGATATGCTGTCTAACTGTGCGATTTCACCTGTTTCAATATTAAGGATTGAAAGTCCGCGTTTAGGTTTATCTTTCTTAGCTTTCAATTCTTCGACTAATGGAACCTTCCTATAAGCAATTACCCAATTTTCGTTATGAGTAATTTTTGGATTGGCTCCCATCTCAATTACATATCTGTCCTTTTTGGAGGTATGCTGAACTACTACTTTTCCGTCGCCCCTGTCAGGCCAAACACCATATGCAATCCAATTCCCCTGGCTTGAAATAAAAGGTGAATTGATATCCTCGAACTTCATTACATCTTCGAAGGTTAGTTTTCCCTGAGCGAAAATTATATCAGTAAAAAAAAGAGTAAGTAAAATACAGAGTGAGGCAGAAATGCGAAATTTCATCAGCGCTTAGTTAGTTAATTGATCTAAGCCTGAAAGAAATTGATTCTCAGTGTCTATTCAAAATTGAGTACTGTAAATTTTAGCAATAAAAAAGACGAAGTTAGATTACTTCGTCTTTTAAATAATCAGTTCTCTGATTGAGCAATCCGATCATTCAATCTCTCTAAAAACCCTTCTTTAGCTTTTACTTCCTGAAGCATTCCTAAAAGCCTTTTTCCTTCTTTCGCCGAGAATGCAAGTTCACGAAGATCATCATCATGAACAAGCACCTCTTCGAAAGTGTCTCTCTCGACCAGCTCTAAATTATCTTCAGCGTAATCAGCTATATAGTTTTCAATGACCGGATGGTATTCTTTGTCTAAAAATTTCATAAAAGGTAATGCTAGTGTCTTGTTTCATTACCTTGTAGTCAGTATTTAGAAAGATGTTCCCAAATCAACATAACTTTTTATCATATGCTGAACCTGAGCTCTACCACGGTTAATTCTGGACTTCACAGTACCCATTGGGATGCCGGTTGCATCTGAAATTTCTTCGTACGTCATATCCTGAAGATCTCTCAACATAACTACCTCTCTGAAATCTTCCGGTAACGACATTAATGCCTTTTCAAGTTGCTCAAGGCTTAATTTTTCGTGTAATTCCTGATCCGGAAGAATGTTTGGATCTTCTATGTGCATCTCAAAATCTTCGGAATCATTCGGATCTTTATGAATAGAAACTTTATACATTCTCTGCTTTTTCTTGTATAAACTTTTAGCAAGGTTTAAAGCGATGGTGTACATCCACGTAGAAAACTTCGCAATTCTTTCATAAGAAGCTTTGCTTTTATGTACTCTCAGGAAGGTTTCCTGAACTAAATCTTCGCAATCCTGATGGTCATGCGTATATCGGTATAGAAAATTATGAAGGCGGTCCTGATAGCGTCTGACTAGTTCTGTAAATGCAGGTTCATGATCGTTCTGGAAATATTCCATCAGATCTTCGTCACTGTAATCTTTTACTGATACTGCTTTAAATGCGTCCATTTCTAATCCACTAAGTTTTAGTTCAAATTGTTATGAAACGCGAAGTCGGATTAACCGATGATTCGCTTAACAAGAAGAAATAAAATCGAAGTGGAGTCTAAAGTGGTAAACCCTTTAATGGAGCGATCTGCATCCAAAAGAGCTTCAAAAACACGTGGCATATCGCTGTAGCGAAAATTCGAAGCATCATCCCAAAGCTTATTAAAGTACCAGGCACTAGCAATACCGAGTTCGCTTTGAATCTGATTCTTGGCTTTGCCTTTTTCGGCAAGCCTTTGAATTTGCCAGATGTTTGTAAACACACTGTTAAAGAACCCCACGAGTCGAATAATTTCTCCCGTGTCTGTCTTAGTGTGTTGCAACATCTGTTCCGATATGTATAAGGCCTGTTCCAAATTACGCTTCATGAGCGCTTCTTTGAGCTCAATCGCCGTATACTCACGATATGAGCCGATTATTTTTTTTACAGCGGCTTCTGAGACGTTTTCAGAAGTGTCCAGAAAAGTGCACACTTTGTCTATTTCAGTGGACAAAAGCTGTAAATTATTCCCTACAAACTGGGCCAATAATTGAGCGGCAGCCGGCTCAATTGTTTTTTTGTGATGAGATTTTGTCCAGCTGATCACCCAATCCGGAATCAAGTAATCAGGCAGGGCTTCAAATTGATAATAGCCTACATTCTTATTCTTTGATAGTGCCTTTCCAAGGTTGGTGTTCCCGGCCGGTTTTCCCGTATCAAACAGAACCAGTAAACAAGTTGGATTTGGGTTTTCTATATAAGGAATAAAATCCTGGATAGAACCTTCGCTTCCTGCTCCCTTTCCGATCTGCAGGAAGTTCTTAATGATGAGCACTCTTTTCTCGGCCATCATTGGAAAACTACGAGCAGCACCTAACGCTTTTGCGGGACTAACATCTTGCCCATATAGTAAGTCAAAATTAAAATCCTTTTCATGGGGCTGGATGACATTAGAAAACTTATCCAGCAACTGATCTAAATAAAACTCCTCATCACCGAATAAATAATAGATCGGTTTCATATCAGGAGTATTGATCTCTTTGATCAAGGCCTGGTAGATATCATTGCTATTTCGTTTTTTTGCTGCCATCGGGTGATGAAGATAAGGAATGTGAGTTCTAATGAAATGATGAATTCTTAAACTTTATTACAAAATTTGAATTACCGTTTTGATTACTATGCATCAGACAAAAAAAATCATTTATGAACTACATTTTCGGTTTACTTCTTACAGGGCTTTTTATTTTCCAATCACAGATTGGATTAGCTCAGCAGTCCGAATTTATTCAAGAAAATGAAGGCGTAATCCATTTCAGAGTATTTGGGGATGGAGTTCCTGTTCTGATAATAAACGGTGGGCCCGGAATGAATAGTGATGGATTTTCGGGTTTGGCTGAGACCTTAGGGAAATCTTACAAAGCAATTATCTACGATCAACGAGGTACCGGAAAGTCTGAACTCTCTGAAATAAACTCCCGAAGTATTACTATGGATTTGATGGTAAAAGACATTGAAGCTATCAGAAAAGAACTAAACCTTAAAGAATGGGTTATTCTGGGACATTCTTTTGGTGGTATACTCGCGTCTTATTATACATCAAAACATCCAACTAAAGTGTCTGGTTTGATCTTGTCGTCCTCTGGCGGATTAGATATGAGTCTTTTTTCAACATTAAATATTACCGGCAGACTCACTTCATTACAGAGAGACTCCCTGAACTACTGGACGCGCAAAATTCAAAATGGAGACACCACACATTATGCAAGCTTGCAGAGAGGTAAGTATCTGGCACCGGCTTATTTAAATGATAAGTCATATGTGCCAAAAGTTGCAGAGCGTCTGACTCAGGGAAATTCGGAAATAAACGCTTTGGTTTATCAGGATATGAGAAGAATCGATTATGATGTTAGTGAAGAATTAAAAGAATTTGAGAAACCTGTTCTGATCATGCAGGGAAAGTATGACATCATTCCGTTAGCTGTATCTGAAAAAGCCCATACTGCTTTTAAGCGCTCAAAGCTTCTTGTATTACCAAATAGTTCTCATTATGGTTGGTTAGAAGATTCACTCTTATACTTTACCGAAATAGATTCTTTGATATCACTCACTCAAAATTAGTTTATGAATAGATTTATTTTAATTCCTCTTTAATAATTTTAAATCTTTGTTGTAAACAAAAAGAAACGTTAATTCCTTCTGCGATACACCAACCTAGTTTATAGATTATTCATAAATACTAACTAAGGAACACTATGGGAATATTCTTTGATCTGATGCAACAGGAGGAACTTGAGAAACAACAAGCACAGGCCGATACTTTGGAAGAACGGGTTGAAATTCTGGAAAAGGAACTTCAGAAAACAAGAGCACTACTAATCAAGACACTTCAGGTTTTGGAAACACATGTTGGCAAAGACATTGATGGCGATGGAAAGACCGGTTAGTAGGTGGAATCAATATCAAAATTGATTCTAAGATCACATAGAGTATATTTAGATAATCATTAATCAAAACTTACCAAAATGAAACTATCTTCAAAAGTTCATGGAATTATAGATTATGTGGTAGTACTTTTTTTACTTACATCCCCTTCCCTTTTTGGACTCCCTGAATTCACTGCTTGTTGCACATATATTCTTGCCGGAATTCATTTAGCTCTTACTATTCTTACGGATTTTGAAGTCGGACTGTTAAAAGTTATTCCTTTCAAAGTTCATGGGATGATCGAACTTATCGTTTCTTTAGCACTTGTTGGTTTTGCGTTTTATGTTGGCGGACGTGAAGGAGATCTAGCTCGAAATTTCTATCTCGGTTTCGGAGTAGCTGTTTTTCTCACTTGGTTTATAACTGATTATAAAGGCTCGAAAAGTTCTACTTCTTAAGTATTTCTTCTTGTCATTTAGAACGAATATGAGAAATAAAAGACTGCTAGTAAATGCAGTATTTAGATTCTTCAGGATGACTAGTTCCTTCGAAATCACAAACACTTTAAATTCGATATTGAATATTCCTTGTTGAATATTCATCATTCTTAGTTATTCAATATGTTCAATCAAGATTATATAATGAGGCAAGTTCAACAGATGACTCAGGTCCTGAGCAAAATTCTCATTCAGGTTCTGAAGCTTAAAAAATCGGAATCTGCTACTGAAATAATCAACTATACCAATGAAAAGCTTAAAGAACATCTGGATTTCGATATTGATGAATTTTCTTCAGTTCTTGAAAAGAAAGGTTTAAAGTATTTAATAGCGGAGAAGAACTTCAATAATGAAAATCTGAATATTTTCGCGGATCTCTTGTTCGAATTAGCTGAACAATGTTTCGAGGATCCTTCACACCATCAGCAAAGCCTGAAAATGTATTCCCAAAGCTTAATGATATATGAATTTATTGAGACCGATGAAAAAACCTACTCTATTGATCGAAATGTGAAGATCTCTAAGATTAAAGATATTCTGGAGTAAGCTCCAAAAAGTAAGTGAGTATCTAAACAAACCAAAGGATATTCACAACTACTTCGAAGTCGAATTAAGTTTTGAAGATCCTTCGGAGGTATCCTCAGGATGACCCCAAAAGTTTTTTCGAGATAATTTCTAAAAGGTTTTGTTCATGAATTATCCGACATCTACAAGGATGACAAGCTTTTATCAATTTTTAAGATTTGTTATTTGAGTTTTGAGATTTCTTAAAACCTATGGTTTTAAGCGTCCTAAAAGTTTTCCAAATAATCCACACTTCTTGAATATATAAAGCTCCCAGTATTATCAGATTCTCCAGTGATTTTCAAATCTATTGAGGAAATAGATTTAATGTTTGTTTTACCACTTTTAGGCCATCCAGAATTTGAAAGCAGATAATAACTTTCTGTCTCTATGGTCATGGAATTATAGGAAAATCTCTTGTTCGTATCTAAAGAAAGTATTCTGTCTGGTACCTTTGCCTTTCCTTTGTTACTAATGATAAAACCTGAGCTATTGTCATATTCTTGAATTCCTTCTAACTCTAATTTTACAAATCCAAGTTGAACATCTATTCCGGTAAGGTGTAACCAAGGAACTTCATTGGCTACAGGTGCTATTGGATACGGTGGTATGTAGAAAAAAGTGTTTTCTAAAAGAATTCTATCTGATAAATATTCATCATACCAATCTTCATTTAAAGACTGTGTTCTATTTAGAGAATTAACAATATGTTGTAGTCCTTCTATATTATTGATACCTCCGTATTTGCTTAAAATCACAGTGAACTTTTTATTAACTAAACCAAATAATGGACTTTTAATATCAGTAGAGGATTGAAATAGCGTATTTGATTCTTTGTAACTAAAATTGCTAAAGTGTACCTCAGTTATGTATTCGTTTTCTTTATTATTGATAACTTTAAAATGTAAATCATAATTAAATATAAGATCACTTTTATTTAAGTTAGCTTCATACTCAAGATTTATAGAGTGTTTGTCTTCAATTTTTAGGCTATATGTTTTGCCAACCTCTAAATCAAGAATTGCTTGATACTTTTGTCCTAATACACTTTGAGTACTTATTAATAGAAAAAAAAGAATGTACCACCGAATTAACTTTCTCATATTATATTTTCTACATAATGAATATTAAATGTTTTATAAGACCTACAAGAGAATCACTCTTTTGAAATTTGCTATTTGAACTTTGAGATTTCTTAAAACCTATGGTTTTAAGCGTCCCATCATTCTTGGAAACGGAATCGTTTCTCTAACGTGCGATAATCCACACAACCAAGCAACAGTTCGTTCAAGTCCCAAGCCAAAGCCAGAATGCGGCACAGAGCCAAATCTACGCAGATCTAAATACCAGCCGAAAACATCCATCGGTAAATCATGCTTCTCAATATGATTTTCAATGAATTCCAGATCGTCTTCGCGCTGACTTCCACCTATGATCTCTCCATATCCTTCCGGAGCAAGAACATCCACACCAAGAACCAATCGTTCATCTTCAGGATCGCGCTTCATATAGAATGCTTTGATCTCTGCCGGCCATCTGTGAACCATCAACGGAACTTCTTGCTGAAGCATTAAGACTGTTTCATCACTTCCGCCAAAATCATTGCCCCATTCAAAATTCTGTGCTGATTCTTTCCACTGCGGAATGTTTCTGTAATCTTCTTCGATCTGATCTAAACGCTGACCAATTTCAATTACACGCTGATCGATCTGCTTCTTTCTCCATTTCTTAGCAGAACCGTGCTCTTTCTTTATCTCTTCCCTTTCCTGCTTGATGTCCTTTTCTTCCTGCTTACGATTTGCAATCATTTGATCAAGCATATCAGCTGTTTCTTTGCTCTTCAATTGCTCAACAGCTTCTGAATAAGTAATTCGCTGGAAAGGGTTTTCAGCAACTTTCTCTAGTTTAGAAATATCTCGTTCCAAAATTTCTAATTCGTTCTTTCTCTTTTCGACAACTTTCCCTGTGATAAACCGAATCATATCTTCGGCAAGATCCATATTCATATCCAGATCATAGTAGGCCATTTCAGGTTCTATCATCCAGAATTCGGTAAGATGGCGACGAGTTTTTGATTTTTCAGCCCGGAAAGTCGGACCAAATGTATAGATCAATCCGTGAGCCATTGCCATTGCTTCACCGTATAGCTGACCTGTTTGAGCGAGATACGCTTTTTCTTCAAAGTAATCAGTCTCGAAAAGTGTAGTACTTCCTTCTGCGGCATTACTGGTAAAGATGGGCGAATCCATTTGAACGAAATTTCGCTCTTGAAAAAAGGTATGGATTGCAAAAATAATTTCATTTCGAACACGCATTGCCGCCCATTGTCGCTGGCTACGTAACCACAAATGACGATTATTCATCAAAAACTCAACGCCATGTTCCTTTGGAGTAATCGGATAGTCTTCAGCGATCTGTACCACTTTTACTTCAGAAACATGAATTTCATGTCCGCCGATACTTCTGTCATCAGCTTTTACTGTTCCGGTAATTTCAAGCGAACTTTCCTGTCGGAGTGATGTAGCTGCTTCCCAATCTGATTCTGAAACATCATCTTTTGCAACCACACACTGAGTGATTCCTGTTCCGTCTCTCATTTCAATAAATACAAGGCTTCCACTGCTTCGGTAATTATACACCCAGCCTTTAAGTGTTACTTTGTTATCAACGTGTTCGCTTAATTTGTTGATGTAAATCATTTTTTAAAAAATTTTGAATTTTTGATGACAAATTTTGAATGCTTTGTCATGTCGAACGTAGAGAGACATCTAAAGACTAACTCGAAACCAACATGATCTTTAGACTTCTCGTTTACACTCGAAGTGACGAAACCCAACTCAAAATTCAACATCCATAATTTATCATTACCCTTCCGGGGTTAAAACGGCTTCCATGAAATATTTTTGATCAAAGAAATCTTTAGAAAATTCTAAGATCTGTTCTGATGTTACTGTATCAATGTTTTCGACCAACTCATCCAGAGTTACAAAACGGTCAAAATATAGTTCACTTTTTGCTAATCTCATCATTCGATTACTGGTATTTTCCTGAGAAAGTAACAGTTTTCCTTTTAACTGGGATTTAGCTTCTTCCAGTTCTTTTTCAGGCACTAATTCTTCACTGATTGATTTCAATTCTGCTACTACCAATTCGTGAACATGCTCTACATAATCTTTATCAGTACCTACGTATACACCCCACATACCGGAATCGGTATAGGATTGGTTAAAAGTCTGAATAGAGTAGCAATAACCGTATTTTTCACGCACATTCTGATGAAGTCGAGAACTCATTCCTCCACCCAAAATCGTATTTGCAAGCAAAAGCAGATACTTATCTTCATGATCAAAATTCAAACCTCTCCTTCCCAAAATATAGTGAGTTTGTTCTATGGGCTTTGTAAGTTCTAGTTTAGTGGTATCAAACTCATTCAACGGCTGTTCTTTGTTATCAACATCCAGAGCAGGAAGGTCTCCTAAATATTCAGAAACCAATTTTACGACTTCCTCATGTTCTACATTTCCGGCGACAGAAATCAATAAATTTCCGGCACGGTATCTTTCTTCCATGTACTCATACAGATCTTCTCTGGTAAACGATGAAACTGTTTCCTCCAATCCAAGTACGGGACGACCTAATTCATGTCCCTGAAACATTCTGGTATTATACTCTTCAAAGAGATAATCATCCGGAGAATCGCGGTACATTTTCATCTCTTCGATGACCACTTTTTTCTCTTTTTCCACTTCCTCTTCCGGAAAACTTGGATTCAGAACCATATCTGAAAGCACATCTAATGCTCTTTCGATCTGAGTATTTACACATCGTGCAAAATAGCAGGTGTATTCAGAAGATGTAAAAGCGTTAAGGTATCCACCAACCGATTCCATGCTTAAAGCGATGTCATAAGCAGTTCGTTTATCTGTTCCTTTGAACAACATGTGTTCCAGAAAATGAGTAATTCCTGCTTGGTTAGGAGTTTCATTTCTGGATCCGGTTTTAACCCAGATTCCTACAGAAATGCTCTTAACACTTTCTATTTTTTCTGTTACAATTCTAAGACCATTCGGAAGAGTGGTCTTGGTTACAAAATCGATTTCTTTGAGGTTTTCCATTAAGGAGTAAAATTCTAATTAAATGAAGTCATTCAGAACGTAGTAAAGAATCTTCAAGATTTTATCTATGCTAGTTAATCTATGTGAAGATCCTTCGTCCCGAAAATTCGGGGTCAGGATGACAAATTATAGGGTTATTAAACAGGCTAAATATACAAAGCTTGTAAGGTAGAATCAGTATTGGTTTATTGATTAAAAAACATAAAAAAGGCACTATCCATTACTGAACAGTGCCTTTAGTTCTTTCTAAAAAAGATTGTAGCACTTGTTCCAATGCTCTGCGTTGGAACAGTTTAGTTACGACGCAGAGCATCGTAACCAGCTGGTTTAGTCTTCTTTTTCGATCAATGCTTTTCTGGAAAGACGAAGTTTTCCGCCGTGCTCAACTTTCAGAAGCTTAACTTCGATCTCATCACCTAATGATAAGTAATCGGTTACTTTTTCAACACGCTTGTGATCGATCTCTGAAATATGAAGTAGTCCGTCTTTGCCCGGAGCAACTTCAACAAAAGCACCAAAGTCTTTGATCGACTTAACCACGCCTTTGTAAGTAGCACCTTCTTCAAGATGACCAACAATCATTTTGATTCTTTTCTTAGCTTCTTCAGCTTTATCAAGATCGTTAGCAGAAATTGTGATCTGACCTTTCCCTTTATCATCTTCTTCGATGATAATTTCAGTTCCGGTTTCTTTTTGAAGTGTTTGAATCACTTTACCACCAGGTCCGATTACAGCACCAATATCACTACCATCAATTTCCATTCTCAGGAATTGAGGAGCATATTGAGAAATGCTTTCTCTTGGAGAAGAAATAGTTTTAGCCATTTCGCCAAGTATGTGCATTCTTCCTTTATGAGCTTGTTCAAGTGCTTCTTCAATAGTTTCGAAGCTGATTCCCTGAACTTTCATATCCATTTGGCAAGCCGTAATACCGTCTGTAGTACCGGCTGTCTTGAAGTCCATGTCACCCATGAAATCTTCTTCTCCACGAATATCAGATAGAATCGCAGTGTTATCTTTTCCAACGATCATTCCCATAGCGATACCAGCAACCGGCTTTTTGATTGGCACACCGGCATCCATCAATGCCATAGAACCACCGCAAACAGAAGCCATTGAAGACGAACCGTTTGATTCAGTGATATCGGAAATAATACGGATAACATATCCGAATTCTTCGAAAGTCGGCATCATCATTCTTAAAGAACGCTCAGCTAAATGTCCGTGACCGATTTCTCTACGTCCGGGACCTCTTAAAAATCCTGCTTCTCCAACAGAATATGGAGGGAAACTGTAATGCAGATAAAATTGCTTAGCTTCCTGATCAAACAGAGTGTCTACGCTTTGCTCGTCACGGCGAGTTCCTAAAGTAGCAGAAACTAATGCCTGAGTTTCACCTCTGGTGAAAATTGCAGAACCGTGAGTTCTTGGCATATAGCTAACCTGAGTCCAGATATCTCTGATCTCGTCAGTTGCACGACCATCAATTCTACGCCCTTTTTCAAGGATCATGTTACGCAGTTCTTCTTTCTCGATGTTACCAAGAACTTTTTTAGCAACTGAAAGCTGGTCGTCATCATATTCTTCTGACTCAAGCGCGACCATTACTTCGTCTTTTACTTCGCGAATCTTCGCGTTGTACTCTTCTTTACCAAGACCGATATTTACTACTTCTTTGATCTTATCAGAAGCTAATTCAGAAACTTTTGATTCCACATCTTCAGGAAGAGTTGGAGAAACAAATTCTCTTTTCTCTTTTCCTAATTCTTTACGAAGCTCGTTTTGGAATTCACAAAGCCTTTTGATCGCTCCGTGAGCGGCTTTAATTGCATTCAGCATCTCAGCTTCTGAGATCTCTTCCATTTCACCTTCGATCATAAGGATACTGTCTTCAGTACCACCAACGATCATATCGATGTCGCTGTCTTTTAATTCAGTAACTGTTGGGTTTATGATGAATTCACCATCAACTCTACCCACTCTTACTTCTGCCATTGGTCCGTCAAACGGAATGTCTGATAAGTGAACAGCCAGTGAAGCACCTACTCCACCTAACACATCACCATCGTGCTCATCATCTGATGAGATCACACTTGAGATAACCTGAGTATCACAAACATATCCTTTTGGGAATAATGGTCTTAAAACTCTGTCAATCAATCTACTGGAAAGGATCTCTTTTTCGTTAGAGCGTCCTTCTCTTTTCATAAATCCACCAGGAAAACGTCCTGCAGCAGAAAAACTTTCTTTATGGTCAACCGTTAGCGGGAAAAAATCCTGACCCGGCTTTGGTTCTTTTGCGCTAACTGCGGTACAAAGTACCATAGTATCGCCCATTTTAACTACAACAGAACCGTCTGCTTGTTTAGCTATTCGTCCTGTTTCTACAGATAGCACCTTTCCCGGTGCAAATTCTATACTTCTAAAATCTTCTTTCATTTATTTCTTTTTGTCTTTTGTTTATTGCTTTATCCCACACTAACCTTAAAGATTGGCTTTTACACAAATAGATAATTAAGTGGGAGAATTGAAAAAGGCTCCAGATAGTTGGAGCCTTTAAATTATTTTCTAATACCAAGCTCTTTGATAAGCTCTCTGTATTTTTGAATGTCGTTCTTCATAAGGTAGTTAAGCAAACGACGACGCTTACCTACTAACTTCAATAATCCGCGACGAGAAGCGTGATCTTTCTGATTCGTTTTCAGATGCTCAGTAAGATGATTGATACGGTGCGTAAAAAGTGCAATTTGCCCTTCAGTTGTACCTGTATTGGCTTCTTCTCCGCCATGTTTTTTGAAAATATCTTTTTTTTCTTCTGCAGTAATGCTCATTACAATTCAGTTATTCTTAAACTCGTTTTAATATAGATACCAAAGATAAGCTTTTTAATACTAATCAACAACGAGTATTCAAATAAAATATAGCTTGCTACTATTGTCAGAACATGGTTTCGGAATAAATATACAAAGCTTAATTTGTTTGTAAATTAAATCAAAAAAGATGGCTCTACTTAGTTGGAAGAAAGATGTTATTGCAATCGGCTACGACCTATTCTTAGACGATAAACTGGTTGGAGAAATAAGAAATGAACAGCTCTCAAATAATTCTTACGTCAAGATTGCGGAGAGAAAGTATTTTTTTGAAACGTCAGGCTTGAGCCATAAAAGGATTAATATTATTGACTTGAAGAGTAGAAAAGAGATTGGGCAAATCATCTTCAATTTATGGCGCACTAAAGCAACAATAATGCTCTATGGTGAGGAATATGAATGGAAATCGGATTATATGTTTTATAGAAAGTGGAGCTTGAGTAGTAGAGACAATGATGCTTCAATTAAATCTAAATTATACAAAGGAGATACGCATGAAGTACAAAACGAAGTCGATGAACTTCTTGTATTTTGTGGTATAGTTACTCTTGTGAGGTTAAGGCATTCTATAGGCTGATTGATTCTCTATCTTTCAAAACTAACCTCCTATCAGCTTGTCTTGAGAAAACTTAAAGAAAGTTTTTTATCCTCGCCTAATTGAGTTACTAACTCATCAATACCAGAGAACTTAACTTCATCTCTGAGTCGTTTTAGAAAACGAACTTGTATGGTTTGACCATAAATATCATTATCGAAATCAAAGATGTTTACTTCTAAAGCTTTGTCAGCTCCTTTAAAAGTTGGTCGATTTCCGATATTCATCATGCCGTTGAACCAGGTGCCTTCTACTCTAACCTTAACTACATAAACGCCATCTTTTGGAATTACTTTGTTGGGATGTTCCGCTTTCAGATTTGCAGTTGGGTATCCGATTTTTCTGCCTCTTTTATCCCCATGAATCACAATTCCATTCAATAGATACTCTCTCCCAAGAAGTTTAGAAGCCTGTTCCACATCTCCGTTTTCCGATATTTCTCTGCGGATGGTTGTACTGCTTACAGTAATGTTACCCATTTCCCTTTTTGAAACCACAAATGCATCAAAGCCTAATTCTCTCCCAAGATTTTCAACAGTTTCAATCGTTCCTGTACGATCTTTGCCAAAGTGGTGATCATAACCAATTACAAATTCACTCACTCCCACCTTTTCAAAAACGATCTTTTTCACAAACTCTTCAGAACTCAATAAAGAAAAATCTCTTGTAAACGGAATGATCAACAGAACATCGATCCCGATTTCTTCGAGAATCTCTCTCCGTTCCTGAATAGTTGTGAGTTGTTTAATTCCTGCACTCCCCGGGTTTATGATGTCTCTTGGATGAGGATCAAATGAAATTACAACACTGCGGGCATTTCGTTCTTTTGCTTTCCGAACTACCGTTTCTATAAGTGCTTTGTGTCCAAGGTGAACCCCATCAAACGTTCCAACTGTTACTACCGAATTTGAAACACGGTCTATATCTTTTAAAAATATGAGTTCAGTCTTTGGCATTTAACAATTCATCAATTTTGTGAGGTGATAATGCTTTTTGTGAAGAATACTCTCCTATCGCAGTTCGTTCCAAACCCGATAAATGTCCCAAAGAGTTTAACAATTTACCAAGATCATGTGCAATAGATCGGATATAGGTTCCCTTACTGCAAGTTATGCTGATCAATAGTTTATTATTTTCGAAACTGATAATCTGATGGGAATGAATAGTAACCGGTCTTGCTGCTAATTCTACTGCCTTTCCTCTCCTTGCTAATTCATAAGATCGCTTACCACCAACTTTTAATGCGGAATACACGGGAGGAACTTGAGAAATTTCGCCGTTGAAATGTTCTTCAAGCACTCCCTCTATTTTATCTATGGTAATATGCTCGGTCGGTGCAGTTTCATCGACCTCTGAATCGGCGTCATAAGTGGGGGTTGATCCACCAAATGTAATTTCACCTATGTAGGTTTTAGGCATTTCCTGAAGCTGAGAAATAGACTTGGTTGCCCTTCCGGAGCATAAAATCAATAAACCGGTTGCCATTGGATCCAGAGTGCCTGCATGGCCGACCTTTTTTGTACGCAATCTTCCGCGAACATATCTGACCACATCAAAACTGGTCCATGTTTGTGGTTTATTTATAAGAAGAATAGAGGCTGTCCCGAAATCAAAATCCGGGGAAGGCAAATTTTCCGTATCAAAAACCTGAATTTGTTCCAGAGGCAGGGCTTTCGCCATGTTTAATCCTCTTTGTCTTCGGTGGGAGCTTTGGGTTGCTGATCAACTTTATCGAAGAGTTTCTCGATCTTATTCACGTACTCAGCAGTATCATCCACATAGAAATGAAGTTCTGGAATTTTTCGAACCTGATGCCTGATCTTGCCGGCTAGAGTATGTCGGATCTCATCGATATGATCATCCAGATGCTGATAAATTGCTTTCTCGTCTCTTCCCGGTGCAAATACACTCAGATATACTCTGGCAATAGAAAGGTCGTCAGTCATCAATACTTTTGTAACGGTGATAAACGTACCGACAGGTTGGTATTCTCGTTGAAGAATTTCACCTAAATCACGTTTTAGAACACCGCCTAAGCGTTCTGTTCTAATACTCATTTAAACCTCTTCTTTACTTAATTTGCGTCTTCAAGCGTACGTTTCTCTTCAGTGATCTTGTAGCTTTCAAAATTGTCGCCAACTTTAATATCATTGTAGTTTTGAATGCTGATACCACACTCATAACCTGCAGCTACTTCTTTCACATCATCTTTAAATCGTTTCAATGCTCCGATAGCTCCGTCATAAATAACAACACCATCACGAATTATACGAACCGGGTTATTTCTATCGATTTTGCCATCAAGTACATAACAACCTGCAATTGTACCAACTTTGGATACTTTAAAGATCTCACGAACTTCAACGTTACCAAGAATTTGTTCTTTCAATTCAGGTGACAGAAGACCTTCAAGTGCATCTCTAACCTCATCTACAGCATCATAAATAACTGAGAATAATCGGATATCAATTTCTTCCGTTTCAGCGAGCTTACGAGCTTGTTGTGTAGGTCGAACCTGGAAACCGATGATAATCGCATCAGAAGCAGAAGCTAATAATACATCAGATTCAGAAATTGCACCTGCACCTGTATGAATGATATTTACTGCAACCTCGTCATTACTGATCTTCTGTAATGAACCGGAAAGTGCTTCAATAGAACCGTCTACATCGGCTTTAATAATGATATTCAATTCAGAAACTTCACCAAGAGCCAATCTTCTTGAAAGATCATCCAGAGTCATGTGCTTGGTCTTTCTCATTGCCTGCTCACGACGTATCTGGTTACGTTGACTTGCCACATCTTTAGCTGTTTTTTCATCTTCAGCTACTACTAAAGAGTCACCGGCCTGAGGCATTTCATCGAAACCCATAAGCTGAACCGGAGTTGCCGGTCCTGCTTCTTTAATTCTTTCACCACGGTCATTTTCCATTGCACGAACTCTACCAAAACATGGTCCGGCTACAAACGGATCTCCAACTTTAAGTGTACCACCCTGAACAAGAACATTCGCGATAATACCTTTTCCTTTATCAAGTCTGGATTCAAGTACAACACCGTTTGCTCTTCGTCCGGGATTTGCTTTCAATTCTCTTAATTCGGCTTCGATAAGAACTTTTTCCAGTAACTCATCAATTCCTTCACCGGTTTTTGCAGAAACAAGTGCAAACTGAGTTTCTCCACCCCAATCTTCAACGATCACTCCATGATCAGAAAGTTGTTGTTTGATCTTATCAGGTGTAGAACCCGGCTTATCGATCTTGTTGATCGCTACAACCATTGGAACACCGGCCGCTTTCGCGTGATTGATTGCCTCAATAGTTTGGGGCATCACAGAATCATCAGCTGCAACAACAAGAATTACGATATCGGTTGCCTGAGCACCACGGGAACGCATAGCTGTAAAAGCCTCGTGACCCGGAGTATCCAGGAATGTAATTTGTTTCTCGTTATGCATAACAGAATAAGCACCAACGTGCTGGGTGATACCACCGGCCTCACCTTCTGCTACTCTTTCTTCACGAATGTAATCCAATAATGAAGTTTTACCGTGATCAACGTGACCCATTACAGTTATAATCGGAGCACGATCTTCAAGGTCTTCCGGATTGTCTTCTTCGATCTCAAGTTCTTCATCCATTTCTTCAGCATCAATGAACTTGACTTCTTTGCCAAATTCTTCTGACACTAATTCTATGGTTCCTGCATCCAGTCTTTGGTTGATAGTGATCATCAATCCAATACTCATACATGCAGAGATAATATCGTTAACGCCTACTTCGAGTTCCTCAGCGAGGTCGTTGGCAGTAATGAATTCGGTGACTTCAATGACACCTGCTTCCATTTCTTCCATTTCCTGCATTTGTTGCAGTTCTTCCTCTCTTTCCTCTTTACGTTGACGTCTTCTTTTTCCACGCTTACTACCAACATTGGAGTTACCCTGGATCTTCTGCATGGTTTCGCGCATCATGCGATCCACATCAATCTCATCTACCTCAGATTTACCACTTGGCTTACCTTTTGGCTTCTTACGGGTTTTATTTTTTGCTGATTTCTTATCGTCGTCCTTCCTATCTGTTGTAGCGGGTTTGGAATCATCACGATCCTTACGACGTTTTCTCTTCTTACGCTTTTTGGTAGCACCTGTTAAGTCATTAGTGAAAGAAGTTTTACCTAAAACTTTCGTCCCTTTTAACTTACCTGCTTTACCTTTAATAGTTTCTTTCTCTTCAGGCTCTTCTTCTTCCTTCTGATCTTCTTCATCGTCATCATCATCGTCATCATCATCGTCAGAATCTTCTTCAACTTCGGCATCATCATCCGAGTCTTCTTCATCATCAGAATCTTCATCTTCGGATTCTTCCTCTTCCTCAGGTTCTTCCTGATCTTCTACTTCTTCTTTCTCAGAAGCAGACTCAGTTTTAGTTTCCTCTTCTTCTGCGGTGGCTTCTTCCTCATCAGCAACTTCTTCTTCAGCAACTAACTCTGGTTCTTCCTCCTCTTTACCCTCGGGCTCTTCATCTTCTTCAACAGGCTCAAGTGGTAATTCTTCTTCCTTCTCATCAACCGCCGGTTCATCTTCAGGTTCTAAGCCAAGAGATTCATCAATTGGTTCGAGTGAATCCAGGGTTACACTTTCATTTCTTTGGTCCATGATAGAACTACGGCGACTTTCATACTCTTCGCGGGATCTTTCGTGATCCTGACTTTTAGCTTTGTCTTCGCCATAGATTCCTTCCAAAACCGAATACATTTCCGGTGTTATTTTGAAATTCGGTCTATTAGCTACTTCAAAGTCTTCGCTTAATGCATCAACAATAGTTTGTGTTGTTACATTAAACTCTGAAGCAACTTTAAATAATGGTTTTGGTCTATTTATGGACATATATGATTTTTTGTGTCTATTGAAAGTTAAATTACAAACCGGATGTTATTCCCTGCAAATTAACCTTCTTCTTCGAACTCATATCTGATCATATCCATGATCTTTTTAGCGAGTTCTGCGTCTATAACTTCTTTTGTTCTGTTTACCAACTCATCAGCATTTAATTCCAATACTGCACGAGCGGTATCACAGCCTATTTCGTGCAAAGCTTCAATCGCTTCTTTGCCAAAATCTTCCTCAAATTCTGCTAAGTCTATATCATCTTCTTCTTCAACTTCGCGATATACATCAATTTCGCATTCAGCTAATTTTGATGCAAGACGGATATTAACTCCACCTTTACCAATCGCTTTTGATACTTCATCAGCCGGAACTAATACACTCGCATTCTTGCCTTCTTCATCAAGTTCCACTTTTAGAACTTCAGCAGGCTGTAGCGCTCTTTTGATAAACTCATGCTTATCAGCTGTATAATTAATTACATCAATATTCTCGTTCTGAAGCTCACGTACAATGGCATGAATTCTAATTCCCTTCATACCAACGCAAGCTCCGACCGGATCAACTCTTTCATCGTGTGAAATAACCGCTACTTTAGAACGATCGCCCGGAGAACGAGCTATTTTCACTAAATCGATGATTCCGTCAAAAACTTCCGGAATTTCATTTTCAAACAGTCTTTCCAGGAATAACTCAGAAGTTCTGGAGATAATAACTGTAGGATTACCATTACGCATGTGAACGCCTGTCACTACCGCACGAATAGTATCCCCTTTTCTGTAACGGTCTTTGTAGATCTGCTCGTTTTTAGGAAGCATTAACTCCACACCGTTATGATTTACCAAAATATCTT
This sequence comes from Balneola sp., assembly GCA_965222085.1. Taxonomy (GTDB): domain Bacteria; phylum Bacteroidota; class Rhodothermia; order Balneolales; family Balneolaceae; genus Balneola. The sequence continues at coordinate 3,028,798 of OZ244952.1, read as the reverse complement.
TGTTTTGGCGCACCTGATATACATCACCAAGAATGATCTCGCCTACTCGATCTGTATAATCATCGTAAATGTTGTCTTTTTCGATCTCGCGAATTCGTTGTGCCAGTTGTTGGCGAGCCATCATTACTGCTCTACGACCAAAGTCTACGATCTGAACTTCCTGAGCTAATTCATCATACAGCTCAATATCCGGATCGATCTTTTTTGCGTCTTCCAAGGAAATTTCAGCAACTTCATCGGTAAGTTCTTCTTTAGGAACCACTTCCTGAATGTGTAATATCTGCAGTTCTCCTCTGTCGGCATTCAGAATTACTGAAAATGCGTCATCGGTTTCGTACGTTTTACGAATCATTGTGCGGAACACATCCTCTAATATTGATAGCAATAGATCGCGATCAATTCCTTTTTCTTTTGCGATTTCTGCAAATGAGGAGATAATTTGTTTTGATAAGTCGTTCTGCATCAGCGTTGCTTAAGTATGTATTAAATATTTGGGACGATCTTTGCTTCTTTTATATCGTCGAATAAAACCTTAACAGATTTCCCGTCTTGGTTTTCTAGCATAATTCCGTTTTCATCCACACCAACTATGGTTCCTTCAGTTTTGTCGTATTCATCATCTTTTTTGAATTTGACCTTAGCCTTTCGACCTTGATTCTTTTTGTACTGACGCACATCAGAAAGAGGTCTGCTAAGTCCCGGTGACGAAACATTTAATCGGTATTTCTTTTCAAATAACTCGTGTGCTTCTATCAAAAATCCTAGTTCGCGGCTGATATCTGCACATTCATCCAGATTAACTCCGCGATCTTGTGCGTCTAAATAGAGCCATACTTCATTCAAACCGCTACCGGTTTTATGTTCTATATCAACGACAAAGAGATCCTTAGACTCTACTAATGGAGCCGCTAAGTCTTTAATTTTTTGTATGGTATCAAGCTGCATGATCCGGGAAATAAGGACAAAAAAAAGCGAGTGCCTTCACGACGCTCACCTAGATTCTAAATATAGCCTTAATTATGGAATCTTTCAAAGATTGATATAGGGTTTGTTTTGGAATAATTGATATGGATGAAAATCAGACTATTACTTCTTATATAATTGAAGTAAGATCCATCATTTTCCTCGTTACGTACCTCCGGTGCGGAACGCCCACCATAGATCTTTTAAGTCTTTAGCGGTAGCGATGACTTAAAAGTAAAAATAAACAGAAGTCTCTGACTTCCACTATCTCCATCTTATTAAATCAATACTTCATCTATCTCAATCATTCCTGTTTTATCCTCATACCAGCTTGCACTACTGTAAGGATATTCATCTGCTTTTTTGCAGAAGCCTTCTTTTACAGGATTATAATGAATGTATTCCATTTTTTGGTGAAAGAACTCATTACTTGTAATTTCCATCGGTCGGTTATCCTGTCTCCAGAATTGATACTTTTTATTGTTGGAGTTCCTTTTTCCTGCTTCGCTGAACAACCACAACATCCAGTTTTTTCGGCTTTCTTTTTTATTAATCTCCAAATCTTTAAGAATACTTGAAGCTGTATACTTTTTAAAATCTCTGAGTATATCTGAAAGACTACAGTCTTCTTTTGCACTTATCACCAAATGGATATGATTGGTCATTATGCACCATCCATGAATGTTTAACCCTTTTTCTTTTTGGCAATATTGCAGACTTTCTACAACAACGTTTTTGTAAGCAGGTCTGGTAAATACATCTATCCATTCCACTACTGCAAAAGTAATGAAATGAGCTTGTTGATGATTATAAATCTTAAAACCTGCCATAACTGAATTATAAAAAAACCTTGCACATTGTATAGTATGCAATGCTTATATAATTATTTGGTACTTAGTTCGCAAGTCGCAGACTTGCCGTTTGGTTTAACCAGTTAGTTCTTTTGGATCTTTCATTCCTGCTCTGAAGTCACCGCTCCGCTAAAGACTTCAGAGATCTTTGGGTTTCATTGCCAACTTGTATTCTATTACTACAAGAGAGTGTTAAAAATGTAAAAACAAGAATGATTTTAATTTCTTTTAATTGCATCATAGATTATTTTTCCTCGTTCGGTACCTCCGGTCCGAAGCGCCCATCATAGCTCTGCTCCATTAACTATAACTATTCTGTGCATACCGCCGATCCTGAAGGCTCTGCTGGTTTAAAAATTTCTATTTCCTGCCTTTCACCTTACAGTAACCATGTCTTCTTGTAAATAATCTATAATCCTATTTATTGCACTAAACCTAATCCCAACTTCTGACCATGTTTTTCTATAATAGATTACAATACCCAGCGGTTTATCATGAACAGTATTTCCGTTTGGATTTATAACAGCATTGCCAAGATGACCTACAATTATGTTCATTTTAAATCTATGGAATGTTACTTGATCTGCCTTGGACTTTTCGAAAGCTGATATTGAGTATAATCTATCAATATCAATTACACTTCCGATTGCATGAGAATGAATAACAACTTCCACATCACTATCTTGCTTTTTATCAGGAAACGCAGGAATTGATACCTCTTGAATCATTACATTTTGACTGAATATGGGCTTTGGGCCTGTTTTACCTCTAGTAATTTTTCCATCTGTGAACAAAACAGAAACCTCTTCTCTCAAGCCTCCATTTGCCTTTGTTCTCTTCAACACGTCTAAGCACTCATATAATATTTTAATGCTTGGAATTTCATACGAAGAAGATCTTGCAATCAGAATATTCTCCCTTCCTCCTTCTTTAAGAGCATTTTTAACTATTAAGGATTTCCATTTTTCCGCAATATAGATTTTCCCATCACTTAAACTATCAGTTCCAATATGCTCTCCGAAACCATTAAAATAATCACCATAACTGATACTAATCTCTTTACTACTAGAACCACTATTAGCTGATACCAGAACACTGCTCGCAAATACAATTAAGAGAGTTATATGTACCTTTTTATACTTCATGACAGGTAAGTAACAATAAAAACATATTGAAAGCCAATTATTTTCAAATATCTGAAATCTTTTGAACGGCTTAATAACTTTTTTCTAAATCTTTACTCATCATTTTATATCATCCTGCACATTTCTAACTAACTACAATTATGAAAAAGAATCTTTCTTCCTTTCTTGTTTTACTTATTGCACTTTTAATCTCAGTTAATGCTAATGCTCAGTATGTTGAGTCATCAACAAAAGCTGAATTGAACAATTCTATTGAACAGCGCGATAAACTCAGAAAATCATCAGCATTTAAAAACTATCCGCTCCGTAATGTAGGTCCTGTGGTTATGAGTGGACGTGTATCTGATATTGCCGTACATCCGGATAACAGCAGAATATTTTATGTGGGTTATGCTTCAGGTGGAGTTTATAAAACTGTGAATAGCGGTAATACAATGAAACCTGTTTTTGATCATGAAGATGCTCTGGGAATTGGAGATCTGGCTATTTCCAGAGCAAACCCGGATGTGATATGGGTTGGTACAGGAGAAAATAACAGCAGTCGTTCCAGTTATGCAGGTGCAGGCGTTTTCAAAAGTATGGATGGCGGAGAAAACTGGGAATACAAAGGATTGAGAAATACGCAGCATATCGGAAGAATCATAACACATCCTACCAATGAAAATATTGCTTGGCTTGGTTCATTGGGAGCTCTTTATTCATATAACAATGAACGTGGTGTGTATAAAACTACCGATGGTGGCGATACATGGTCCAGAACTCTGTTTGTAAACGACAGCACCGGAGTAATTGATCTTGTGATCCATCCTGCTGATCCGAATATTCTTTGGGCTGCAACCTGGGAGAAAGATCGCAAAGCCTGGGATTTTAAGGAAGGTGGGAACGGATCTTCTATTTATAAATCAACTGATGGAGGTGAATCCTGGAGTAAATCTGTAAAAGGATTTCCTCAGGGAGATTTTGTTGGGAGAATTGGCTTAGACGTGAGCCAAAGTAATCCGGATGTGATCTACGCTATTCTGGACAATCAGTTTCAAATGAAAGAAGAAAGAGATTCGGACAGCGATGCACTTACACAGACCTCATTTATAGAAATGTCTGAAAAAGACTTTATGCAGCTGGATAATAAAAAACTGGAAACCTTCCTTCGCAGAAATGGCTTCCCTGAAAAGTACACTGCGAAAAGTGTTAAAGCAGATGTGGAAAATGGAAAATATAAACCAAAAGCTTTAGGTGAATTTCTTGGAGATGCCAATGCAGCACTTTTCAATACCAGTATTAAAGGTTTGGAAGTGTACCGTTCTGATGACGGCGGAGCAAGTTGGAATATCACTCATGATTACGAAATTCCGGGCGTTTATAATACCTATGGATATTACTTCGGAGAGATCAGAGTTGATCCGAATGATGAGAATACCATTTATGCATTGGGGGTTCCTTTTATAAAATCTACCGACGGCGGAAAAATCTGGACTCGGAAAGCAGCTAACGATCCTGTCCATGCAGATCAACAAGCACTTTGGATAGATCCTAACGATTCCGAACATATACTTTTGGGTAACGATGGCGGATTGTATGAAAGTCATGACGGAGGTGAAAATTTCATTCATCACAATTCCGAAGCTGTGGGTCAATTTTATACCGTAAGTGTAGATATGGAAAAACCTTATAATATTTACGGAGGCTTGCAAGATAATGGTACTTTTGTCGGACCTTCTACTTCCACACCAAACAGAAACAGACCTTGGGAAAGATTGTTTGGTGGAGATGGGATGCATGTTTTTGCAAATCCTAATAATGCGGATATCGTTTATGTAGGTTTCCAATATGGAAATTATTTTCGATTAGACAGAGAAAAAGGAACGTCTTCCCGAATTACTCCACGACATGAGGTCGGAGAGCCGCGTTACCGTTACAACTGGAATACGCCTGTAAATCTAAGCCATCACAATCCTGATGTTGTTTATTTCGGATCTCAAAAGCTAAGCAGGTCTTTAGATAGAGGAGAAACATGGACGTCAATCAGTCCTGATCTCACTAATGATCATCCGAATGGAAATGTCCCCTACTCTACTATAACAACTATAGCAGAATCTCCAATTGATTTCAATCAAATTTGGGTAGGGACTGATGATGGCAACATTCAACTAACAAGAGACGGTGGCGCCAGCTGGACCAATGTAACCGGTAGCATCCCTAAAGATCTTTGGGTAAGTGAAGTTCACGCTTCCGTTCATGAAAAAGGAACAGCATATGCTTCTCTTAATGGATATCGTTTCGATGATTTCGATACTTACCTATATAAAACAACTGATTTCGGCAAAACCTGGAAATCGTTGAAAGGTAATCTTCCAAATGAAGTTGCTAATGTGATTGTACAGGATCCCGTTGTCCCTTCGATTCTTTATACAGGATTGGATCATGGTACTTACATCAGTTTTGATGATGGGAATGAATGGCATTATCTGAACCAGCTTCCTAATGTAGCCAGTTATGATATGGTAGTGCATCCAAGAGAATTGGAACTTGTGATTGGTACTCATGGCAGAAGCATCTGGGTAATGGATGTTAAACCTCTTCATAAACTCTCTGAAAGAATGAATGAAAAGGTAACCGGATTTTCACCCGAAGACATTCGTCACTCTGACAGATGGGGATCACAGTTTGCTCCTTACAGAGAACCTTTTATTCCTAGTGTGAATCTGATGTACTTTGTTTCAAACAAAAATGGAGATTCGGTTGAAATATCTGTTAAAAATAAAGAAGGCAAAAAAGTGTTTTCTACAAAACAAGATTCTGATTACGGATTCAATACTTTTGAATGGGATTTAGTAATTGATACAGATAGAGACGGTAATAAATCTTACATTCAAAAAGGTGAATACACCGTCGAATACAAAGTTGGAAGATCAACACATATTACAAGTTTCAATGTTAAATAGATTATGCCTGTTAACCCTCTCCATAATGCTTTTGAATGCATGTGGAGAGCCTGAAAAAAAGAAGAACCCTGCTGAAACCAAAGGACGTGTGCTCGAATACTCGAATACACTTTCTTTCTTAAATGCTGATGGAGAAGTTGTTTCGACGCTCAGATTTGTAAAAGCAGATGATGAAGCCGAAAGAAATCAAGGTTTAATGGATGTAAATTCAATGCCTTCTGATGCGGGAATGGTGTTTTACTTTGATACTGAAGAAGAACAGAGCTTCTATATGATGAACACCCCTCTTTCGCTCGACATTATGTATGTAAATGCTGATAGTGTGATTGTGAATATATATAAGAGCACAACTCCGTTTTCTTCAAAAACATTGCCATCTGGTGAACCTGCTAAGTATGTTGTAGAAACGAATGCAGGATACAGTATCTCCAATGATATTAAAGAAGGAATGAAAGTTAGGTTTTAAAACATATTTAATACTTATCTCATCCTTTATCATTCAATGAAAGTTCTTTTTGATATGTTTATTTATTTACGATCACTAAAAAATAGTTTTCTGATTCTATTCCTTTTAATAGCATCTTCAGATATAGCCTTATCACAAGATGTGAGTAAATCTAACTATCGCTTTGTGGCCTGGAACATTGAACACCTGGCAGAAAACAACGAAGCAGGTTGTGTAGCAAGATCGGATCAGGATTACGAAAAACTTCGGAATTTTGCAGCTACCATGGATGCTGATATTGTAGCCCTTCAGGAAGTGGAATCAGTAAAAGCAGTAGCTCATGTTTTTCCAGAGAATGATTGGGAAATAGTTCTTTCAGACCGACCTTCAAGCGGATCTTATGAATGCAGAGGCAGCGGAAGACCTTCAACCCAACAGCGAGTTGCTTTTGCTATTAAAAAAGGGATTGAATTTGAAAAGGTAGATAGTTTTAAAGAATTAGCCCTGAACAACCCGGGGCTTAGGTATGGTTTAGTAATTCGTTTAACTGCGACCCCTGAACCTATTGAAGTAATGAACGTTCATATGAAAAGCGGTTGCTTTGTGAATGACTATTCAACTTCTGACAGGGATGCTTGTGAAACCTTTGAACAACAGGTGCCTGTGCTTGATAAATGGGTAGAAAGTAAAGTAAAAGAAAAAAAAGCATTCGTTATTCTTGGCGACTTTAATCACAGAATCACAACTTCGGAAAATCGCTTTTGGAAAGACCTTGAAGATATGGACGGGAATCCGATCAGTATTAAAAACAGCATGGAAAATGTAAGAGGCTGTCATCCAAGATATCCTGAGCCAATCGATCATATTTTAGTCGGATCAACTGCATCAAAGTATTATTATAATGGAAGTGAAAATGTCTTTTACTTTGGCATGACTCCTGAAACAATGACCGAAGACGATATGCTGAGCGATCATTGCCCTATTTCAGTGGATTTAGATTTTGCTAGTGAATATCCGGTGAGTTCAGCTGTACTCTGGACTCAGAAAAGTGCTGAATATGAATTAATCACCTCGTTTCTATATCAAGAAGCACAAAAAAACCTTAAAAAACTATCTGAAAGTTCAGATCCTTGGGTGGTAATCATGGATGTGGATGAAACCCTGCTCGATAACAGTGAATATAACAGACGAAGAGATAAACTCGGACTTGGATATACTTCTGAAAGTTGGGCTGAATGGGTAAAAGAAGAAGCCGCAACTGATATACCGGGTTCCAAGCAATTTGTCACTGAGGTTTTAAAATCAGGTGGGCAAATCGCTTTAATCACGAATAGAAACAGATCTCTAGACCATTATACATGGAATAACCTGAGGTCTTTAGGCTTTCCAATTGAAAGAATAAATACATGTATTCTTGGAAGAAATGAAGAAGACGTAAATTCTGTTGATGGAAATGAGTATTTAAATGATAAAGACTTCAGACGCTATCAAATTTCAAATGGGCTAGCCGATGCTTGTTGGGAAAGTGAGCCAAAAGCAAAAAATAACTGGAATCGTGATCTTCAAATTGTAATGCAGGTTGGAGATAACGTCAAAGATTTTGCCAGAACAACTCAGGAAAATGTAAATCTAAGCGAGTTTTTGAAGAAACAATCGGTCGATATTCTCATTCTACCAAATGCCATGTACGGAAGCTGGAATTAAGTTGAGAGTTTAAATACTAAAAGAAAGTTCAAGTTAAGAACTCAGATTTCAACTTCTGCTTCTTCTTTTCCTGCAAATTCGTGTAGGAAATCCATTACATGAGATACATTCTCTTTTGAGCCAATATAAATTGGTGTTTGCTGATGTATGGCCGTTGGCTCAATTTCCATTATCCGTTGATGTCCGTCTGTTGCCATCCCACCGGCTTGTTCAATAATAAAACTAAGTGGATTGCACTCATACATCAATCTGAGCTTACCACTCGGATATCGTTTGCTATGCGGATAAATGAAAATCCCGCCTTTGATCAGTGTCCTGTGAAGATCAGCTACCATTGAACCAATGTACCTTGCTGAATACGGTCTTCCCGATTCCGGGTCATCTTCCTGACAATACTTTATGTACTTTTTTAGTCCAAGTTCCCAAGAATTATAACTTCCTTCATTGATGCTGTAAATCTTTCCGTGATCTGGGATCTGAACTTTGCGGTCACTCAAAATAAACTCGCCCAAACTTGGATCAAGAGTAAACAAACTAACATTTAAACCGGTTGTATAAGCCAAAGTAGTACTGGAACCATATAATACATATCCGGCAGCCACTTGCTTAGTTCCCGGTTGAAGTGCGTCTTCTTCTCTTAAGGTTTGATCAAAGCGTGGCTCCCTCATATAAATCGAAAAAATACTTCCTATGGATACATTTACATCAATATTTGAAGATCCGTCCAAAGGATCCATATACACAATGTATTTTCCTCCGGAACTACTTAGCTGAACAATACCATCATTTTCTTCAGAGATAACCATACAAGTTATACCTGAACGTTCAAGAGCAGAAATAAGCTGAGAATCAGCAAAAAGATCCAGTTTTTTTACAGACTCACCGTGGATATTTGTTGAACCATCATAGCCTAAAATATTGGTAATACCTGCTTTATTAACCTCACGGGAAATAATTTTTGCAGCAAGACTGATATCTCTTAACAACTGTGAAAGCTCCCCTGTAGCTCCCGGAAATCTGTTCTGTGCCTGAATTATAAATTCTTCAAGCGTTACAAGCCTTTCTTCTTTTTGTGTAGTCATTATCCCTAATAATTTATTTGGAAGCGCTTTTCTGTAATATATGAATGTTTTTTAGTCAATTTCCTTTTAAAATTTCCTAATTTCTTTCAGTAGCAATCCTGCCTTTTCCTTTAATTCGGTAACGCCTTCATCGTTTGTGACTACAAAGTCTGCTAAATCTGTAAGAGTAGAAAAATCTTGTTGTGCTGAAATCCGACTTTCTACTTTTTTTCTGTCAGAATTATCTCTGCTCAAAACACGCTCCATTCTTTGTTGTTCATCCGCTTCAACGATAACAACAAAATCGAGATCTTCAGGTCTGCCATGCTGTAAAAGAATGGCCGCTTCTTTTACAAATACATCCACTCCCTCTCTCTTTTTTTGATCTGCGATTTCTTCAACCTTTTCCCAAAGAACCGGATGAACCAAGCGATTCAGTTCAGAAACTCTGCCTTTTTCAAAAGCTTCCTGAGCCAGGTAGTGTCGGTTGAGACTGCCATCTTCATGGTAAGAATCATCACCAAAAACAGATTTTATATTTTTTACGAGATCCTCATCTTCAACCATGAGTTTTTTGGCCAAGTCATCTGCATAAACCACAAAAGCACCCAATCTTTCCCATTCTTTGCACAGAGTAGTTTTACCTGAACCTATTCCTCCGGTTACTCCCACCCTGATCATTTTTACTGGGGCTGCGTTGAAATGGTTAGCAGATACGCTTTTATGAATTCGTCCAGATCTCCATCCATAACTCCATTCACATTGGAAGTTTCGTGATTGGTTCTGTGATCTTTTACCCGTTGATCATCAAATACATAACTTCTGATCTGAGATCCCCACTCATTCTTTCCTTTTGACCCTTCCAGTTTCGCTTTCTCTTCTTCCTGAATTTCCTTTTCCAGTTCGTAGATTCTGGACTTCAATAACACCATAGCTTTTTCTCTGTTCTGAAGCTGTGAACGCTCCTGCTGACATTCAGCAACCACTTTCTCTGTTCTACCGTCGGAAAGCTCTCCTTCCCAGATCAAACGGACTCCGGTTTCAACTTTGTTCACATTCTGCCCACCTGCACCACTGGAATGGAATCGTTGCAGTTCAACTTCACTTTCATTGATATTCACTTCAATAGAGTCATCAATCAATGGCGAAACAAATACTGAACAAAAAGAAGTGTGTCTTCTGGCATTACTATCGAACGGAGAAACTCGAACCAAACGATGAACACCGCTTTCCGCTTTAAGGAATCCATATGCATTGGTACCTTGTACTTCGATAGTCGCAGATTTTAATCCGGCTACATCTCCATCCTGATAGTCGATATTAGAAACTTTGAAATCATTCTTTTCAGCCCAGCGCACATACATTCTGTATAACATTTGAGCCCAATCCTGGCTTTCCGTTCCTCCGGCTCCGGGATTGAAAGTTACTACTGCATCTCTCTGATCATCCGGACCATTGAGCATGTTACGCAACTCCAATGCTTCCAGCTTATTCTCGAGCTTGGCATATTCTGTGTCTATTTCGCTTTCCACATCTTCGCCCATTTCTTCAAATTCAAGAAACACATTGATGCTGTCACGCAGATCATTAAGATCATCCCAGGATTCCACCAAACCCTTCTCATTATCCATCTGCTTCATAACTGCCTGAGCAGAAGTCGGATCATTCCAAAACTCAGGATCCTGAGTTTTCTCGGTAAGTTCTATTATGCGGACTTTTCTTTTGTCGTAGTCAAAGATACCTCCTGAGCGAATCCACGCGCTCATAGAGTTCATTTAGATGATCTTTATTAATTCCCATTCGTTCAGTTAATTAGTCTTTTCCGCCTCTGGTAAGCAACACACCCAGAAATAGTCCGGCTACAAATGCCACGCCTAAACCCTGTTCAGGATTTGCTCTAACATATCTGCGAGCATTTCTGTATTCGTGCCGCAATTCTCTTTCTAAGCGGTCTTTTTCGTATTGAAGTCTGTCCAGAGCTTTATCGTAACTTTCTATCGCTTTTTGCTCCAGAATATCTCCGGCTTTTTCCAGCCCTTGCTCAATTTTTTTCTTTCTTTCTGTAGTATCCATGTGTTTCCTTAATTGATTTTAAAAATACAAATTTGACGGCAAATTGTTAGGATGTTTCGGCTGAACCTTCCTGAAAAATATGCTAAGTTTATTTAATGAAAAATTCGCTTTCGAATCTTTGGTTTAAATACCTTACGTCTCATTTTCTTATATACAATACTAGCTGGGAAGATCCCGAAATTGACCGAAATCTAATTAATCTCCGTCCCACCAGTGATCTGTTAATGATAACGAGCGCAGGAGATAATGCGTTCGACTATCTTCTTGATAATCCACATTCCATCGATTGCATTGACATCAACCCATACCAAAACGCACTTTTGGATCTGAAATGTGCACTTTTTGAATTCGGGAATTTTGAGAAACTGAGTTCTATGTTTCTGTCAGGGAAAACAAAGCACTACCAAACAATTTTTAATGATATAAAACACTTACTGAACCCGCACTCCCTGAAATTTTGGAGTAACAATATCCATTGGTTTAGCCCGGATCAAGGATTCTATAATTCAGGACTAACAGGTTATTTTGCACGAGTATTGAATTTTTTGATCGATATTAAGAGGTTACGTTCTGCTGTAGATTCTATTATAACTGAAACTTCTCCTGATGAAAGAGCCCGAATATTTGAAACAGAAATAGCTCCGGCTCTTTGGCAGGGATTCAGTCAGTATTTCTGGAAGTCTAAACTCATATTAAGTCTTGCCGGGGTTCCTGATACTCAGCGCAGCAGTATTACCGATCTAAATGAGTATATGAAGACCACACTTTGGAATTTGTTCGTTAAGCAAGGTATCAATAACAACTACTTCTGGAAACTCTATCTGGAAGGAAACTATTCCGAAACTTGCCGACCTAATTATCTCAAAGAAGAAAACTTTGAACTGATTCGATCACAACTACCTAGTCTGTCCCCCTCAACCGGAACTGTGACTGAATTTTTAAATAACTCCTCAAAAAAATATTCTCATTTTGTATTGTTAGATCATCAGGACTGGCTTATTGGAAATGGTACAGATCAACTGGAAAAAGAATGGGTCGCTATTCTAAAATCAGCTAAACCAAAAGCTAAGATTCTGATGCGATCTGTACATAAAAACACGGAATTCTTACCACAATTTGTTCAAACGAGAGTTAAGTCTGTACCAATTTCTAGGAATTATTTATTGCAGAGCGACAGGGTTGGAACCTACCCTTCCACTTTTCTTCTTCAAGTAGATGTTTGATTCCGTAAACTCATATTACAAAGTACATTCCAGGATCTATGATCTTACACGTTGGGGAATTTTGTTTGGACGAAATCGTTTGCTTGAATTAATTCCTGAAGATTTCCGTCCCGAAAGAATATTAGATCTGGGTTGTGGAACAGGAAAGCATCTCATCAAACTTGCCGAACGGTTCCCTGATGCTAATATCGTTGGAGTTGATGCCTCTAAAGAAATGCTGAACAAAGCTTCTTCAAAAGTAAAATCTTTTGATTGTATAGAATTAGCCCACGCCCCCATCAATACTTTTTTAAGCAACAGCGATCCTTTTGATCTTATCGTATGCTCTTACTCTCTGTCCATGTTCTGGGATGATCACAATTATTTAGAATTGATACACGATTCATTAACACAAAATGGCTTGGTTGCAATAGTAGATTTCGATTATACCCCTCTTAAAGTTTTTGAACACTGGATGAATTTCAATCATGTAGAAATTTCAGGAAGTTTGTTCACCGAACTAAAAAATACTTTTCAAGTAAAGCATTCGGATACCAAAAGTGCTTATTCAGGGTTATGGAGGTATTCATTTTTTGTAGGCCGACGATAATGAATTCTATAAAATTTTCAGTATCATTGACTCGCCCAAAAAGCGCTTTCATTTTTAATACATGCAAGAACTACTCACAAATACTAAAACTGCTTTCAAGTACAAATCCACTAAGGATCTAAAACTTGCCAAATGGATCTATGGCATTATGCATCAGTATCCTGATCTGGTTTTGAGTATGAGTCAACTGGGAATGTTTGCAGTAGAATGGAAAATTCCGTTTGCAGATCAAGTTGTTTATAATACCTTCTACAAAGTTTTTTGTGGAGGAAAAGATCTTAAAGATTGTATTTCTGTTGTTGAAAACCTTGCAGAATTTGGCGTTGAAACTGTTCTCGATTACGGAGCTGAAGCCAAAGATTCAGAAGAAGAATACGAAGCTGTAACACAGGAATTTCTTAAAGCTATTCGCTTTGCCGGAAAGCATGCTTCTATCCCTCTTATAAGTATGAAAATTACAGCTATTGCAGATTTTGAGTTATTAGAAAAGTACAGTAACTCTTCTTCAACAAAGTCTCCTCAGGAAGTCATTGACTGGGAACGGGCTATGGCCAGATTCGACCTGATCTGTAAAACTGCTTATGAAAACGGCACCAGTATTTTTGTAGATGCCGAAGAAAGCTGGATCCAACCTGCTTTGGATACCATGGTTATGGAGATGATGAAGTTGTACAACACAGACGCTCCTGTTCTTTACAACACTTATCAGATGTATTTGAAGAGCTCAAGAGATCGATTGATTTCCCATCATACTGAATTAAAGAAAGCAGGCTTGGTTTTGGGTGCAAAGATCGTACGTGGTGCATACATGGATAAAGAGTCGAAGCGAGCGGAAAAACTTGGATTGGAAGACCCCATATACCCCACCAAAGGCGATACGGACGACGCTTACAATGAAGCTATTCTATACAGTTTTCAAGAGCGGGATAACATGGCTTTTTGCTGTGCCTCACACAACAGGGAAAGCTGTATCATTTTGTTGGAACTCATAAAAGAAAATAAGGTTGAAAATCACCCTAATATCTCCTTCTGCCAGCTTTACGGAATGAGTGACAACCTTACCTTTAATCTGGCTACGCAGGGCGTCAGAAGTATGAAATACTTACCGTATGGTTCTGTTGAAAACACATTTCCTTATCTGGTTCGCAGAGCTCATGAAAATACTTCCATCACCAACGATGCTTCCCGTGAATATCTGATGTTAAGTGAAGAGCTGGAACGCAGAGAGAAAGCGAAAAGAAAGTGAAGAGAATATTGAATATTGAATCGCGAATATTCAATGATGAATTTGCTCGCTATCTGATAAAGATCTGAACACTTTTCCAAAGAGTGATTCTTAACTGATTTTATTTATATTGGAAATCTGGTATAAAACAAAAAACAAACCAATGAGAGTATTCAGTTTACTTCTACTTTTCGGATTCCTGATCAGTTGTTCTGATAATCAAACTTTCAACTCGTCTGAAGATATTGAGTTTGGCGCTCCTTACAGGATTGTCTCAACTTCAGATATGCCAACGATCAGCAATGGAATACTGAATAGCAGAGTGGGTTACAGTGGTTGTAATCCTGGTCATGAATTTGAACTTAAAAGTAATACCGATAATGCTGTAACTGAAATCTGGCTGTTTAAAAAAAACTCTCAACTTTGTGAGGCCTATTTTGAGGAGGAAAGAAAATTTACGCTATCCGAAAGAGTTCTTAGATCCGATAAAATTTTTCTAGTCACTCCCGGCGAAGAGAGAATTTCTCTTAAGTAGAACAAAAATGCTCAGGTTTAGCGGAGACGTTTGAAATATCTATACCTTTTTTTGTCGAGAACAAGATTCTTAGTTGGTTTTATTTATCTTGGAAGAGTTGAAATTTCATAAAAAATATACTCTTAAGTGAAGAAAATTTTTGCAATATTCTATGTTCTTATTCTGAGTATGAGTGCTTGCTCCCAAGATACTTTTATAATCGAAGGAATAGTTATCGATATGTATGATTCAACATCTCTTCCATTTGCACCGATATTTTCTGATTCAGTACTTATAGCCCGAACAGATTCTTCTGGTAGATTTTATATTGAATTCACCCAAAAACCGGGTTTTTTGACTTTCGCATTCATAGGATATGTTCAAAGGAAAGTGCCTATTGATTCATCTGATTTTTACACTATAAAGTTGAAAGGCTATACTACAAAACATTTCTATGACAGTCAGAGAATTGTATTAGGAAGTGATTACCAGTTCAATAATCAAGCAATAGGTGGTTATTTTCAATTTAGTACACCGTACATTTTTGATCAATATTTATTGAAAGTAAATTTCAATGGACACACTAATTTCTCTACCTATGATTTTATAGAAATACAAAGCGATTTGAAAAACCTGATTTACAGACCAAAATTCGGTTTATCAATAAACTTAAATTACCTGCATGTCACTTCGGATAAGTTTACAATCGAAGAAAAATCGATTGGTTCAGAACTCTATTCTGCTCTTCCTATGAACTTTCTGTTTGATTTAAGTAAAATTAGCTATACAGAGAACCAAAGAAATTTTAATCGAATTGGTTTTACTGGTGGTATACAAAAATATTTTCATCGAATCAGATCAGATATCAAATTTAGTGTAACCAAATACGGTAGTACTTTTGCATACCATTCTGAAATATCATCCTATTTATATAGAACTAGAAAATTCTACAACGATATAGCTTCTTTTATCAGTTTCAGAAAAACTAAATCTTATAAAGAAGCCACCATTGGTTTAAGATATAGGTTCACATACCATAAAAGCTGGGACCGAATAAACAGTTATTAAGTAGAAAATCAAGCTTAGCAGATTCTTCGGCAGTCGCCTCAGAATGACTTCCTGATCGGAGCATCGCATCACACTTTAATATTCAATATTCCTTGTTGGTTATTCAATATTCAAATCTCTAGCCTTCTACAAGCTGATCTTTATACTGTAATTCGTAGAGTTTTTTGTACAGGCCATTTTCCTGAAGGATCAATTCCTGATGAGAACCGGATTCTCTGATCACTCCTTTATGCATCACCAGAATCTTGTCTGCTCCCTGAATGGTTGAAAGGCGGTGTGCCACTACAATGGAGGTTCTTCCCTTCATCATTTTATCACTAGCTGCAGTAACTAAGGCTTCGGTTTCGGAATCCACACTGGAAGTAGCTTCATCCAATATCAATATTTGAGGATTGTATACCAAAGCGCGAACAAAACAGATCAACTGTTTTTGCCCCATAGAAAGCGAAGCCCCACGTTCACGAAGTTTATAATCGTAAGTTCCTTTCAGTTTTTCGATAAAGCGATGAGCTTCCACTTTATGAGCTGCTTCAATCACTTCTTCCCTGCTGATATCCGGATTCCCCAAAGTGATATTTTCTAAAATAGTCCCGGAGAACAACGCATTGTCTTGCAACACCAATCCAAAGTTAGATCGAAGTTCATTCAGACTCAGATCTCTAATATCCACTCCATCCAATTTTATGCTTCCTTTCTGGATATCGTAGAATCGCAGTAATAAATTAATAATGGTCGTCTTGCCGGCACCCGTAGCTCCCACAATAGCGATGGTTTCTCCGGCTTTAGCAGTAAAAGAGACGTCTTTCAGAATTTGCTCGCCGTCTTCATTGTATTTAAACCACACATCTTCGAATGTGATTTCTCCTTTGGGCTCCTGAATGGTTTTGGGCTCATCCGGTTCCTGAACATCTGTTTCAATATCCATCACATTAAAAATTCGTTCGGATGAAGCCAGAGCAGATTGGAGTGTATTGAATTTTTCAGAAAGTCCGCGAATCGGCATAAAAAACTGTCGTGCGTATTGTATAAAAGCCAAAAGCACACCAAAGGTCACTCCACCCATCAGCGCTCTGCCACCGCCGTACCAAACAACCAATGCCATAGCGAAACTTGCCATAACTTCTACTAAAGGCCAGAAAATAGAGAAGTAGAAAATAGTTTCAATATGTGCTTTCCGATGCGCTGCATTTATATTTTTGAATTTATCCTGCTGCTTTTTCTCTCTGTTGAAAAGCTGAACAATGTCCATTCCGTTGATATGCTCTTGTACAAAAGAATTCAGACGAGCGATCTGATCTCTAACTTCCAGAAAAGATATACGCACTTTACCTTTGAACCAGAATGTAGCATAGAACAGAGCCGGAAGTATTGCTATGGTAACCAGTGTAAGCTCCCAGCTCATACTGAACATAAAGTAGAGTATGAATATGATCCGGAAACAGTCACCGATTATGGCTACTACTCCGTCCGAAAGAAGCTCACTCAGTGCTTCAATATCACTGGTGGTTCTGGTGATAAGTTTACCAATCGGATTCTTATCAAAGAACTGAATATTTAAATTCTGAATTTTCTTAAACACTGCATTTCGCAATGAAAAGAGCGACCCCTGACCAAACCAGCGTGTGATATAAGTATTGATAACCTGAAGTATGAACTCTCCTATCTGGGCAAGAAAAAGAAGTCCGATGATCTTGAGCAGTCCATTCAGATCTTTGAATGCAATGTAATCATCAACGGCGATTTGGGTTAGTTTCGGACGCACGGTTCCCAAAAATGCCGCTGTCAGTGTTAAAACTATGGCAAGTACTACAAACCATCTGTATGGACGTATATAAAAATAAAGCCGCCGAATTAGTTTTCTATCGACGGCTTTTTTGGTTTCTTTCTTACCCAATTCTTTTCAGTTTAAAATCTGTCCTGATCTCTGTATGAAGATCTTGAACGATTACTTGAATCTTTGTTCCAGCGATTTTCATCATTGCTTTTGGATCTGTCACTGTCTGAAGATCTTCTGCTTTTATATCCACTGTTACGATCTCTGCTATTGCTTCTGTAATTGCTTCCTCCACTTTTTCTTCTTGAGCGGAAGTTCTTTTTGCCGCCACCTCTGCGATCACTGCTTCCTTTGCTGTAATTGCTACTGCTACCGGAATCCTTGGTTAAATCCTTTAACTCAACTTTTGCCTTAACAATTCCACGCTCATGGGTAGGATCTGTAAAAATCGGTCGTAACTCATTAGCTAACCATGCAGGATAAAAACCTTCTCTCGCTTCTTTCAAAAGCAGATGTGCGTTGGTGTACCGTGCGGAGAAATGACCGATAACCAACAGTTTTGTTTGAGCTTCTGTAGCAACTCTTGCAGCGTCTTTTGCTGAAGAATGTCCGGTTTCTGAGGCTTTATCAGATAGCGAATCACTAAATGTTGCTTCGTGATAAAGGATGTTGGTATTCATCCCCAATTTAACTGCATTCGGACAGTATTCTGTGTCGGTCACATAAGCAAAACTGTCTCCGGGTCGCGGATGTCCCACGATATCAGATGATTCCACAACCGTTCCGTCACTTAATGTCACATCTTGTCCGTCTTTCAGATCCTTGAACTGCTGATCTTCCGTAATCCCCATTTCAGTAGCCTTCTCGGCATTTACTTTACCGGGTTTATCCTTTTCCTGAAATCGGTAGCCAAGGCAATATCTTCTGTGTTTGAGCGCTCTCGCTTCTACATAATAATCTTCTTCATCAATTACGCGAGCTTCGTCCGTTCCTTCTTCCACTTCTATGAAGATGATCTCAAAGCCGAGTTCAACTCCCGAAAACTTAAGATTCCATTCCACATATTCCTGAATTCCTGCAGGAGCTACAATTCTCAATGGCTTATCGCGACGTTGAAGTTGTAGTGTAGATAACAATCCAATTAATCCTGAATAATGATCCACGTCAAAATGAGAAATAAAAATGCATTCTATTTTAGAGCGTTTTATTCCGGCTTGAAGCATTCTCATTTGTGCATTCTCGCCACAATCGAAAAGAAAAACGCTTCCTTCCCGCCAAAGTGCTACTGCAGGTAAATGTCGTACTGCTGTTGGGGTTGCTGAGGCTACGCCTAGTGGAACTACTATCATTGTGTGTCTCCCGTAATGTTATTTTAAATAAGGAATCGCGTTCAGGCTATCCTCATATGTCCAGTTTTATATTTCAGCCAGTTCTTGTTCTAGTATTTGCTTGTTATACATGTTAGTATAATGTCCTTCCAGTGCTAAAAGTTCTTGGTGATTCCCAGATTCTACAATTTCACCATCTTTTAAGTAATAAATCACATCCGCATCTTTAATAGTTGAAATACGGTGACTTATCATTATTGTTGTCCTGCCACTTAATTCTTGTCTCAAATGTTTTAGTATGGCTTCTTCCGTTTTTGTGTCAACTGCGCTTAGTGAATCATCAAAAATCAGAATATTCGGGTCTTTAATTAATGCCCTTGCAATAGCCGTACGTTGTTTTTGCCCACCCGAAAGAGTTATTCCCCTTTCTCCTAACATAGTCTCAAATTTTTTCTCAAAATCCAAAATATTCTCCTTCACCTGAGCTTTTTCTGCAGCACTTTCAATCATCTGAGTAGTTGCCCCTTCTATACCGAATGAAATGTTATCACCGATGGTATCAGAGAAAAGAAAAGTATCCTGAGGAACAAAGCCAATAGCAGAACGGAGCTGTTCCAAATCTAGAGATTTGATATTCTTTCCGTCTATCAGCACTTCTCCTTCATTAGGATCAAACAACCGCGGAATGAGTTGTACCAGGCTTGTTTTCCCTGACCCGGTTCTTCCTACGATGGCTATATTTTGTCCTTTTTCAATTTTAAAACTTACATTTTTGATCACATTTTCGGTGGTATCAGGATATTTGAAGCTTACATTTTTAAACTCGATTGAACCAAAAGTGGATTTTAGATCTTCCTGATCATGAAGAGTCGATAAGCTTTCAATTTCGATGGGCTGGTCTAAGACTTCTTCAATTCTGTTCCATGAAGCAAGGGATTTTTGAAACCTGTTTGTGGTATATCCTAAAGCAGCAACCGGCCATGTTAAGTATGCTACATAGATCAAGAATTCAGCAATGTTACCAACCGTTAAGGAACCTTGAATAATCATCTCCCCTCCTTTCCAGATCACAATTAACAGAGAGATCCCGATCAGAAAGTTCAATGCCGGATGAAACAGTGATTCGATCATATCTAAACGAAGCTTTTTCTTTCGATACTGTTCGCTCATTTTCTCGAATTTCTTTTGTTCGTTATCGAGTCTGTTGTAAGCTTTTATTAACCGGATACTGGAAAAGGTTTCCTTGGCCTGCCCTGCCAGTTCTGAGTATTGCTCCTGAATTATGATTGAATGCTTGTGTATGTAACCTGTTATCCAGTAAGCAAATACAGAAATGAACGGAAGTGGAATTAATGCCCATACCATAAGGTCTTTACTGACTATATACATCATGGTTATCACAAAACCGGCTCTGGTAATCGTGTTAATACTATACATGATAACCGGACCGTAGTATTCGCGGACTTTGTTTACATCTTCTGTTGCCCTTACATAAATTTCTCCGGAAGAGTACTTTGCATAGAAACGTTGAGGAAGCTTCATGAGTTTTTCCAGAATCTCGTTTCTCATATCAAATTCAACTTTTCTGGAAGAAACGATCAATGTCTGACGAGTTGCAAACAGCAGAATTCCATATAAAGCTACTGCTCCAATCAGATATCCTGCATTTTCTGCAAGTACTATTCCGGCTTCTGTTGAGAAAAGCGTAGAGAAAAGAGTGTCTGCACCATCATAATCAGCATCTTTCAGCGCTTCTACTTCATCCATTGTTTTACGGATAAGACCGGGAATCCACACCAGAAAGAAGTTAGCTCCTGTAAGGAACAAAGTGCCTAGCACCACTGCCCACTTATATTTACTGAGATAGCTATTTAATCGCTTTAAAGCACCCAAAAGAACGGGTTTTAAAAGTTTATATATTTAGTCAGAGAATTTATCTGACCAGAATTTTCCAATCGCAAGGCCGGATAAATAAGCGGATTCAACCGAATCTCCATTCATATAACTACCTACCAAAGCTATGGGAGCATCGTTCCCTACTACTTCCATAAACGGAGATGGTAAAGGATTAATAGCTTTCGTATATCTCCAAAAATGCAATTGTTTCCATTCCGGAAGAGCACTCCAGCCACCTAAAATCTCTGCCAATTCATCCAGAATAATTTCCAGCACTTCATCCCGATCCGAATCCTTGAATTTAGTTGCGAATTCTGGGGTAGTATGAACTACAAATGCACATTCTGAATCTTCTGATCTTTTTGAAGTTTCATTCGTTATGGATTCTATAACATCATTATCACATGTCATCATTGCCCAATCAGGATTGTCTGTTGAACCATATCCAACCATAAGTGAAAAAGAAGGGGCGTATTCCACATCATCCACTTCACGTAGAAGTTTAAGGGTTTGAACTTCATCAATCGTTGTATTCAGTATTGCGTAAGCTTGTTTTGAAGGTGTAGCAATAATAACGGCATCAAAATTTTCTGTTAAACCGGTTGGGAAGTTCAGCATCCAGGAACGCTTCTTGGTTCTGTCCTCACCGATATGTGTTACACCACTAACTTTGGTTTCAGTTCTAACATCCACCATTCTGGCTAATTTTTTACCCACCTGATTCATTCCCTGTGGAGCAATGTATCTTTTTTTGGATGGTTTTACATCAGAGAGTTCCCCTTTCTCATTCATATGCACGAAAGGCCCTTGCCATGGAGCTAATATTCCGGCTTCAACCATTTCATCAATTAACGGTTCAATATCAGGAGAAGAAACTTCCAGATATGGTAAGCCATGATCAACTTTTGTGGAATTATCAGATCCTGCATATCGGGTAGCTAATCTACCGCCGTAGCCCCGGCTCTTTTCAAAAACCACAACTTCATGTCCTGACCCGGCTAATACTCTTCCGGCTGTTAATCCTGCTACTCCTGCTCCAATTACTGCAATCTTCATGTACTTTTCTGATTCTTTAGTTAGTTAATTTCGTAAATAGTGACTCTTGGTTGAACTGCTTCCTTAGCCAACAACGCCGGCCAGTAAGCTACCACGTCACTTGCTTTTGGTCGCCCTCCGGCAAAACCGGTAACCCCACTTGGTCCGGTTAATATTAACGGAGCTATTTCCATACCAAAGCGATTCAAATCTTCTTTCTTTGGTCCTGTAACTGAAATTCGCATTTGAATCTCATCAATATCATCATTCTCGGGATCATTATTGGCAGGTCGTTCATCCACACCGTTGTATCCAATATACTCTTTGTTGAATTCTGTTAAATTCAAACCAAGAGCCTTTGCCCTTCCTTCCAGAATTTCAGCACCTTTTTGAGCTTTTTTAAGTGCATCCGGCCATGAGTATACCAAGGTTGCTGAGAGTTTATACCCATCATTATAGCTCGCGGAAACTTTATATGAATCCGTAAATGGCTCACCTTTAATTCCATACACTTTAACTCTGTTCTTACCAACATCTTCAACATGGATAGAAGTAAAATCTGCTACTACATCCGGAGTTATATAATCTTTCGGGTCTCCGATTTCATAGAGCAATTGTTCTTTTACCGTTTGAGAACTAACTAGTCCACCAGTCCCTTCATGTTTGGTAACAAAAAATTCACCACTCGGATAAGCTTCCACAATTGGAAATCCTATATCCGTAAAATCTTCGACTTTTTCCCAGTCTGTGAAATTACCGCCTGATGCCTGAGCACCGCATTCTAGAATGTGTCCGGCAATAGTACCAACCGACATTTTATCAAAATCATCATACTCCCAGCCGAACTCGTGGATCATTGGAGCAAGAGTAAGTCCGGTATCAGTTACACGTCCGGTAATGATAACATCGGCACCTAATTTCAAAGCTTCCACAATAGGTTGACAGCCAAAATAGATATTGGCACTTAACAACTGATCTTTAACCGTTGTGATCGGCTCACCGGTTTCCATGTTTTTAAGTGCATGTCCATCTGCAATTAATTCGTCGATGTTCGGGAGAATATCATCGCCATCTACAACCGCAACTTTCAGATTTTTATACCCTTTTTCTTTAGCGATCCTCAGAATCTCATCCTTGCAAGCCTGTGGATTTACTCCTCCTGCATTACTGATCACTTTAATTCCGTCTTTCTCTATCTCGGGAAGAACTTGTTCAACAACTCCTACAAAATCCCGGGCATAACCCCAATCCGGATTTCGCATTCTTTGTTTCTGCATTATGGACATAGTTACCTCTGCCAGATAATCCATTACTAAATAATCTATAGGTCCTTTTTTTGCCTGATTTACCGGAGCAATTGGGAGATCTCCCCAAAAACCTTGTCCTGATGCTATACGAATAAATTCTTTCACGAAAAGCTACGTCTTGATTAAGTCTTTTAATTGGATTGAATATCGTGAAAAATAGAGTGGTTGTGAAATAAAAAAACCCTGTCTTTCAAAACAGAGTTTCTCGATGAACTTATGATGTTCAGGTTAGTAAGGACAATCTAACCTAACACAAATCAGAAGGCATAAAAACGCATATTCAGGTGGTTCTGAGTATTATTTTATCAAGGTCATTCTTTTAATTTGTACGAAATCTCCTGCCTGAATTCTGTAAATGTACATTCCTGATGAAAGATCAGAGGCATTAAAAGTTACAGTATGGTAACCTGCCGGTTTTCGCGCATTAACAAGAGATTTAACTCTTTGTCCCAATAAATTATAAACCTCCAGTTTTACTACTGCGGCTTCAGGTATACCAAATTTAATGGTAGAACTCGGGTTAAATGGATTTGGGTAGTTTTGTGAAAGTGAAAATTGAGCAGGCAGCTGTCCATCATCTTCATTCGAAGTTGACATACTTACAACAAGTATAACATCTACAGAAACAGAATCACCTTCAGCATCTTTAGCAGTAAAGGTTAAAACCCCTTCTCCCGTAAAAGTATCTGAAGAAAGTTCAATGAGCCCGTTTTCCACATCCAATGAATAAGCTATTTGTTCCGGTACAACAACCGCTGAAAACATGAGCTCTTCAAAAGGAGTTTCAACGTCTTTAACCTTTCCTGCAAAATTAAATTCTCCCGAAAGTTTAGTAGTAAATGAAACGGTATCCACCAGATTTTCGACATAAGGAATATCGTTTACTGAGAGTACTTGAATAGTAAGTGTGTCATGAACGAACAAACCACCTGTATCAGTAGCTTTAATAACTACCTGATTAACCCCGTTAGAATCCTGTATTGAAGAAACAAAAAGTGAATCCTTCTTTAAACTCGCATCAATATTTTCTGAGTTAAAAACGATCTCATAAACAAGTTCGGGCGATTCAATATCCGTAAACACCGAATCAAGACTTTTCACAAAGTATGTTTCAAAATCCTCTTCCAATATGATCTCTCCTAGTGCACTTTTAACTATCGGAGCACTTTCAGGTGCTTCTTTTGTCGTAAAAGAATTAGCTGTTGAATAATCACTATCTCCTGCGGTATTACTTGCTTTTACTCGCCAGAAATAGGTGTTTTCATATTCAAATTGATCTATAAGTATTGATGTGTCTGATAATGTTGAGTCGTACAATACAGAACTGAATACATCACTTTCTGAAATTTGGATGGTATATTCTTCGGCAGTTCCAATATTGCTCCATACAAATTCTGTCTGAATTTTCTGATCATTGGCGCCGTCAGCCGGACTTATGAGTGCCGGAACGTTCGGAACATCAGGTGTAGTGGTGAAAGTCATAACCGGTGACCAGTCAGAAGAATCTGAAGCAGCGCCGATTCCACGAACTCTCCAGAAGTAAGTAGTCTCAAAGTTTAAGTCAAAACTTATTCCGGTTGTGCTATCTGATTGTATATCTGAAACCAAAGTTGTATTGAATTGAACATCATCCGACAGCTGAAACTGATATTTAACTGCTCCCTGTGCATTGCTCCAGATAAATTCCGGAGTAACACTCACACTTTCACTGTTATTTTCCGGAGACAGAGGTTCCGGAACAGAAGCGTCTTCGGCTTTAACAGTAAATGAAAATGTAGTTGAATACTCGCTGTCACCGGTGGAATTTGAAGCTTTTACTCTCCAGTAATAAACGGATTGATAATCAAACCCGTCTGCTGTTTCCATGGTATCGGAAAGCGTTGATTCAAAAAAAGTAGTTGTAAAATCACTTACTTCTGATATTTGGAGTGTATACGATTCCGCATTTTTGACTGATGACCATTTAAATAAAGAAGTGATGTCTAAACCCACAGCCCCATCTTCCGGTGAAATTAGAACAGGAGCTTCAGGCTTATCAACTATGGTTTTAAAGTTAAATACAGGCGACCAATCAGATGTATCACTTACTCCAATTCCACGAACTCGCCAGAAATACTGCGTTTCATAATCAAGATCGGAACTAATACTGTATGTAGTGTCGGTTAGAGTCTGATTCTCTGTTATTGAAGAGAAATCCAGAATGGATGAAAGTTGAAACTCATATTTAGTTGCACCTTGTGCTGAACCCCATGCAAAGTTTGGAGAAAGCTCACTGTCTTGAACATTATTTGCCGGACTTAACAATTCAGGAACGGAAGCATCTTCAGCTTTTACAGTAAAAGAGTTTACCATTGAGTATTCACTTTCACCTGCCGAATTGGAAGATTTTACTCTCCAGAAATATTCTTGCTGAAATTCCATCCCTCCTACATTTTCTGAAGTATCTGATGTGATCACATCTAAAAATATACTCGCGAATAAACTGTCTGTGGATATTTGAAATGTATATGAGCTCGCTCTGTCAGCGTTGTTCCAGACAAATGTTGTTAAGGTATCAATATCAGTCTGACCATCAGTCGGTAAAAGAAGTTGTGGAATCGCCGGTTCCTGCTCCCTTACAGTGAAAGCTCTTGCCGAAGTCCAGGCGCTTTCTCCAACCGAATTTACAGCTCTGACTCTCCAGTAATACATGCTTGCAAATTCAACTTTTATGTTCTCAACCATTGTAGCACTCAGGCTGTCTTCAAAAAAGAGGTTATTAAATTCCGAATCTGTCGCGATCTGGATTTCATAAGCTTCCGCATCATTAGACGCACTCCACTGGAAACTCACCAGCGTATCCAGATCTGTTGCATTGTTTAGTGGGGATGTTAACTGAGGTACATCCGGCAACCCATCTTCAGTAGTAAAACTTCTGGAAGAACTAGCTGAGCTCTCTCCTGTTGCATTAGATGCATAAACTCTCCAAAAATATTTGACATCGTAATCCAGATCCGGCAACGTCATGAATGTTTGAGAATTATTTAGGGTACTATCTAACAATGTAGTTGAAAAAAGTGAATCGTTTGATAGTGCAACGCGATAATTAGTGGCAAAAGTAACACTATTCCACCGTACAATTGTTGTTAGTGGCTGATCTGCGGCATGGTCAGCCGGACTGCTAAGTACAGGGGATTCTGGGACAGGGTCTTGTGTTCTGAATGACCATGTAGAAGTCCAGTTACTGGTTCCGCTTGAATTTACAGATCGAACTCTCCAGTAATGTGTGGTACTTCCTGACAGATCCGACACATTCAAATTATCAGTCAGAACTCCTGCTGTATCTAAAACCGGTGAAGAGAAACTGCCATTGTCAGAAATCTGGACA
Source organism: Balneola sp. (assembly GCA_965222085.1). Taxonomy (GTDB): domain Bacteria; phylum Bacteroidota; class Rhodothermia; order Balneolales; family Balneolaceae; genus Balneola. The sequence goes on along the minus strand of OZ244952.1, from coordinate 3,002,288 downwards.
TCATAAGAATCTGCTCCAATTGCATTCTTCCAATCTAAAGTCGGATCTAAAGGGGCATTTTGCTCACCATTTACAGGATATACAAGTTCAGGAGTTAGTGGTTTGGTAGATACGAAAATTCTTCCGTTTTCTTTTTTTAGATTCGGCGATCCTTCGTTCAGAAAAACTTCATTCAAGCTTGGGTATGAATATAAATCCGAATTAACAGTAGTATCTGCTTTAAACATCAGATAACCAATATCACCGTCAGTTTCTATTGGATTAACTCCTCCACCAACTAGTTTAACCTGCGAAGAAGTAAGCTGGTTTTCAGCAAAACTCCATCCGTCTGTAAGTGAAGCATCCTGTGAAAAACCAAGGTAGTTTAACTGTGTATTTGTATAACTAAATGTTATATCGGTTGAAAGAATAGATGAACCTGATCTTTCGACATTTGAAATTCTTACCGGATAGTATAAAGTATCTGTAACAAGCATTGATGTATCCGGAAGTTCAACCAACACATCATAAAAAGTAAAGTTATTTGTATTTGCAGTTGCTCCAATAGAATCTTCTGCGGAGATAAAAAATGTGCCTCCCTTTTTAGTGATCACTTTTCCGTTACTGTCTATTTCTGCCAGACTATTATTCGAGACACTCCAGCTTACTGGACCTGTATTGTTGGACACCGAAAACTGAAGAGTATCTCCTACTAAATCTCCTTCGGATCCTGTGTTTGTTATCGATAACGAAGGCAGCGTATTGGACCGGATTATAAATGATTCCATTCCACCTTTCAGGTCCTCGTTTATCAGCACATCACTAAAAGATGAGTAATTAGTGAACGTCTTAGAATCAGAATACTTCAAACGAATACTCAATAGTCTTCCGGAACCAATTATATCTGTTGTCTGAGCAAATGCTACAGATATTCCGTTTGATTCAACATTGTATGATATATTGGCTGATCCGTCTAGTAATTCGCCGGCTTCTATTCCAAGCACTTCAAAATTATCGCTTACGTTCGTGTTCAGAAAAAATGAACCTGACTGAGCATTCAAGGTCGTCAGGTCGGAAGTGTTTATATGTACAGTGACTTCCTGCCCCTGAAAATTTGTGGTGTCTTCTGCTGTTAATCTGAAACCGAGAATTTTCAGATCAGAGGTATCCCTTATTCCTCTGTTATCTTCTGCAATAATACCAACTGTTCCAAACGCTTTGGACTGAATTATGCCATTTGGTTTTACAAATGCCAACGAAGTATCTGTTACTGACCAGATCGTGGGATCTTCTTGTCCCGACACAAAAGCCTGTACGGAATCACCTAGTACAATTTCACCTGAACTTGGCAGACTTACATTTATTGTAGGTTTCGCAGCTATATAGATTTGCCCATAATCATTATTATAAACGATCGGAATATCATCCACATCTTCATTAAAAAATGTATTCGGTTTGTCAAAATAGATGAACCCTGTTCCTCTGCGAACAAGTTCAAAATCTATAGAAAATAAACGCCCTGAGCCTGATAGTTCACTAGTTCCGGCTGCAGCGATGGAAATCACTTCAGAATCTGATAAATTTGGAGTAACTGACCAACCTGCATCATTTAAAATGCTACTATCTGTTTTTACAGCAATAGGCAACAAATAAGAATCGTCATATGTCAACCTCATTGTAAGAGCCAGAGCTCCTTTATCTGTTAAGCTTGAATCAGCGAACACAGAAATATTTACCGTATCTCCTTCCACATATCCTGCATCGGAAGTTATTCTTTCGAATGTTAACCCAACCTGAGCGCTTGCTGATATCGACGCAATTATCGATATCGCAATGACTGTTATAACCTTTAGTTTACTTAGTCTCATAACTTATACCTCGATGATTTTAAAGGAACTTTGTCCCTTTTTTTCATCAATTATTTAATGAAGGTTAGTTTTTTGGACTGTACTATATCGCCTGCCTGCATTCTGTAGATATAAACTCCTGTACTTACTCTGCCGCCCACATTATTGGTTCCGTCCCAGGTTACTTTGTATCTGCCTGCTGAGTACACATCATTTACGAGTGTTTTTACTCTTTGGCCCAGAATATTATATATCTCCAGCCTGACCTGTGTCTTTCCGTTAGGCACATCAAATCCTATCGTCGTAGATGGATTAAAAGGATTGGGATAGTTCTGGTAAAGCTGGAACTGATCGGGAATATTCAGAGACAGATCTTCATTACCCACTGAAGTAGTTATCAGATCAACTTCGTTTGCCTGAAATCTATCAATTGAAATAGATGGAGATGAGTTTTCGTCTTTAAGCTTGAATGTTAAAGTCGCTATCTCTCCATTCTCAGAAACCGGTTCACCTGAAGCAATTGCAAGTGAATACCTCCCTCTTGACCCTTTGTTTTCTGAAACCATAGCATTATCAAATGTTCTGGATATGTTTGATCCAATTAATTCCAGGTTATTCTCATCAAACGCTATGGAAATTTCTGATGAATACAATTTTGATACATTATCGATATTAATTGAAACTGTGAATTCCGTTTCGCTTGCTGATACAGGATTCCCTAAAGTAAGAATCATATCCTCTGTTCCTTCGATAGAATTCATATCAAATCTTTCTTTTGAATTCAGTTCCGCAGGAAATGCTTCGATTAAACCAACTACATACTGTAAAACATAAGATGCATCCATTGCACTTACAGTTCCATTCCCTGATACATCTGCTACCTTCAATTGAGTTGCATTCAAAGTATCGATCAGAGCTGCTACTCTTAGTAATTTTGCGGCATCAAATGATTGTACTTTTCCATTCAGAGAAACGTCACCGAGTACAGGATTTGAAGCACCACTTCCGGTAAAGGCTCCGAAATCAACTCCGTCACTTACTTCATCGCCAGTTCCGGATGGATTGGTCGTATGAGTTGGACCGGAGTTATTACCCCACCAGTTATTTGTAGCATTTATTGTAAAGGTTTTATCACGGTTGAATATGCCATATTCTGTATTACCTGAGATATCACTATTTGTGATAGATGGGTTTCCGGATCCATAAACCATAATTCCTCTGTCATTTTCTGCTATTATGGAATTAGAAATAGTTGGACTTGAATTATCTGCTAAAACTCCGGCGTAACTACTTCCACCACGAGCATGTTTAATAATAGTATGATTCAGACTTGATACACCCGGAAGTGAGGTTCCTTCGTATTTAATACCAAGCCAGTTACCGGGCTGAGGTTTTGTTGCGTTGCTGTCAGCGTTGGTATCTCCTCCATAAAAATCATCATAAATTGATGTAAATATGATCATACTATCAGGAGTACTTCCTCCTTCTGCAATCAATCCTTTTTGAACATTTAATTGTCGGCTAACATTGAATTTATTTACTACTCCCGGTGCAATTGTAAGTACAGCTCCGGTACCGACTGTATATGTTCCTGTAAAGAAATAAGGAATACCAACTTTCCCTGCGAAATTTCTTTTTTCAAGAGTTATATCCTGAACTAATGTCTCTGTGCGCACTCCGATAGCCTTGTATGTACTTCCACTCATTTCATTTCCTGAAACAGCTTGTGGGTAAGACACTAGTGAAATCAATAACGGAGTGAAATCCAGATCATGAAAGGTATTATTCTCAACAAAAGGAGCAGATACCCCTGTTAATGATATCCCATATTGATTTTTTTCAAATCTGGAATTATTAATTGTAGGATTGGCACTGTTCGCAACAATAGTTTCATTTCCGTACTTAAATACTGCATGATTAATAATATTGCTTGTATCGTTACTGGTAGCATTATAAATGATCCAATTCCCTGATTTATAATCATCATTTTCATCAACAGAACCATTACCGTAAATATCAGCAGGTTGTCCATAGCTGTCATCCGTATCAGATGTAAAGATAACAGGGTTTGAATCAGTACCTGCTACTTCAAGTGCACCTTTTACGGTAAACATATTAAAGCTCTTTCTTGATGCGCCGTACTGAGTTTCTCTTTTAAACACCATTCCATCCGGAATAGTGATTTTAGAACCTGATGGAATGGTTACTGCAGCAGTCATATGATAAGTGATACTATCAATCCCGGCAAACGATCGAAACGGTACTATCCCATCACTGCCCCAGGTTCCTCCTTTAATAGCTAATCCTCTTAAAGATACATTAGATTCAACGTTCCCAGAGAAAGTTGGATTTGAAAACATATCCATATAAACAGAATGTCTTCTTGAGAAGCCACTTGGTGCTCCAATGTTTTCAAATCTGTTATTTGTGATTACCGGATCTGAGTTTCCTGAGATGTCTATTGCATCACCTGAGGTTAATTGAATCAAAGAACTATCTATTGTACCGCCTGCATTAATAAATCTAATAGGATTTCCGGGATATCTGAATTCGGTATTTTTAACTAGATTTGCTGAATCTAAAGAAGATGCTCTGAATTGAATTTGTGCAGATTGTCCCGGGCTTGGCACAGTATTATTCCCGTCGTTGTTAGAGTCTCCACCAGCGCTGTCATCATTGTAAGAAGTGAATATTACCGGCTCAGTTTCAGTTCCAAGAACTCTTAATGCACCATCTACATATAAAACATCATCTCCTTTAAATACTGATAAAGGATCAATGCTAACAGTCGCATTTGCACCTACTGTCCATCTATTTCTGGTTATAAATGGAATATTGGTAAATCCTGCAACTGTATATGGAGATATGGTAACGTCAGATGAAATAGTTTCCCGGGTATCAAAAAATTTATCACCTTGATTAACTCCGCTCGAGGAATGAAACGTATTTGCTTCTAAAATACCCACCGCATTAGAGCCATTTCCGTTAAAAGTATTACCTGAAAATGTTGGGAGTGCATTTGAACTGATTGCTATAGGCTCCCATCCACAATTTTGGATAGTAGAATTATTTATGGAAACAGTTGACCCACTTTCTATTCCAAAACCGTATAAACCACAAGAAAGTACTGTCACATTATCAATAGTTGGAGCTGCATCTGTGAATATCACTCCATGCCTTCCATATCTTAGTTCCGCATTAGAAATTTCTGAAAGAGCATCATCAGAAGTACCCATAAAACGAATAGCTCCCCAGTTATATGCTCCCGGTGAAGATCCTCCTCCATCGTTATTAGTATCTAAGGGATTTCCTACCTGATCATCAAAAATAGATGTAAAGTAGATCAAACTATCCGGTGTTCCAGCTGCATCTAAAACACCTTCTACTCGAAGAGTTAAACCACCATAAGGACCTGATTGTGATTTGATCACCGTTCCGGGCTCTATAGTTAGTTTTGTACCGCTAGCTATTGTAATATCGGACAAAAGAACTGAAGTGATATTATCATAGCCTGCAAACGTTCTGGCTCTGATTATCCCGTCATTATTGAAAGTCCCTCCATGATAACCAATAGCTACCAAACTGGCGTTTGCTAAAGTATTTCCGCTGAAAGTCGGATCTGAAGAAAGATCAAGTGCTACCGGAACGGAACCTGTATTCGTAAATGAATTATTTGAGATCGCTGGAGCAGAAGTTCCTCTGGAATCAATTGCAAACTCATACGTATTGCCAATATCAGAGTTAGTAATTGAAACATCTGCATTATATAAATTTAAAGCACCTCTTGGATAGATAATAGAGCCGGATGAGCCATATTGAAAATTAGTATTATAATAAGCATATCTGATTTCGTTGTAGTCGATTACAGAGGCATCAGAGTCTTCTCCCAAAGCAATTCCTCTCCAATCCCTGTTTCCCGGCACCGTGTTATTTCCGTCTTTATTCGTATCGTTGGGGTTTCCAACATTATCATCTTTTACTGATGTAAAAATAATGGGGTCTGTAACTGTACCATCACTATTGAGTGTTCCTTTTACTCTGATTCCTGAACCGGTTGATTTTATAACAACCCCGGGTTCAATTTCCAAAGAAGCACCGGTGTCAACAAATAATTCTGAAAGTAACAGATAAGTGACATTCGGAATGGAAGTAAAATTTCTTTTCGGAAGGTAGTTGGTTCCTGTTATTGTAGTTCCAATTAACCCGATGGCATCATATTCATTGTTTGCCGATGAAAAAGAATTATTAGTAAATACAGGTTCACTGTCAAAAGTTAAAGCCACCGGAACTACTCCACTGCTTCCGATCGTATTATTTGTAATTGTAGCATCTGAACTATCTCTCAAAGAGATGCCATATAAATTATTCTGAAAAGTACTGCTATCAATTTTTGAATCATTTTCAATCAGAGTTATTCCTCCTCTTACATCCTGACTGTTTAAATTGATAAACTGATAGCCAGCAAAACTAACCCTTACATGTTTAAACGAACTACTTCTCGTCTTCCCAACAATTCTAAGACCATACCAATCTTGATTACCTGCTGATGATGCAGTTCCATCATTATTTGTATCTCCGCCAATATTGTCGTTTCTGTTGGATGTAAAATAGATCGGTTCAGTTTGTGTTCCTTCTGCGATGATTACTCCACCATCATGGGTGTACAATTCATTACTTTGGTTGAACTTAATAATTACCCCGGGCATTACAGTTAGTGTATCTCCTGTTGTAACGTATTTTGAAGTGTTTGGTAAATATGGAATTCCCGGATTTTCTAAGGTAAAATTGACATCGATATTAGATTGATGACTTAGATAAACCACGTCATTATCGTTACCTGTAAAATCATTATTTCCTTCATATTCGATGTATCCCTCAGAAGCTATGTTAATAGGGTATTCATTATTAGTAATTGTAGATCCGTTTATGGTTGTATTTGTATTCTGAGTGATCGTTACACCACGATTGGAATCACTGATCGTAACAGTATCAAGCCGAACTTCACCTGCTCCTACATAAATAGCATCTGTTGCAAACTGAAGTGTTGAATTTCTTAAATGAATCCAGCTGTCTTCAAAATTGGTAATTATTCGGTTCCAGGCACCTCTTGAAGTCCCTGTATTTCCTGTGAATGTAACTCCGTTTCCAACCAAGGCTCCCGAAACGGTAAGCTGAGTTCCATTATCAAATTTTACTTCTACCCCATCTTCAATAGTTAAGGTATCTCCATTTGTAATAGTTGTGCTTCCCACTATTACATAAGGACTTCCTGCTGTGGTCCATGTCGTATTAGTAGTAATGTTTCCGGAAATACTGGTTTGAGCACTAACATTAACTCCGATAGTTCCCAGTAAAATGACAAGAATGGTAGATTTTAAAAATTTCATCACTTATGAATTGAATTAACATTGAACCTTTTCAGGGTTTCAATTCACAATAATCATGGCTTCAAAAAATTACACTACCTAAATATGTAGTATTCCGGGATTTTATTACCGGGTTGACGGGAAAAAAATTTTGATCTATAAAATGTACGTATTGCAGCCTTTCATTAAATGAAAATCAAAAAAATCGAATACTTTATTATTTGAAATCTTTCTTCTTAAGTAAAGCGATTATTCACGGCTGTATTAAATTAAAGCTAATCCCTTTGGCTACAGCTTCACTTCGGTTTTTTGCTTCCAGTTTTTGGTAAATATTTCTGATGTGATACCGAACCCCATCAACCGAGAGATATATCTTATTTGAAATAGCTTTATAAGACAGACCCGCTGCCAACTCACCTAATATTTGCTCTTCTGTTTCAGTCAGCTCTACTTCTATTTCCTGTTTTTTTTGGAAAGAAGAAATTACTTTTCTTGCTATGTTAGGACTCATAGGAGAACCGCCATTAACAGCATCGGTAATAGCATCAATTAATTCGGAAGGAGATGTTTTTTTCAGCAAGTACCCTACTGCCCCATTTCTTAGTGCTGTAAATACTTTTTCGTTTTCGTCATGCATGGTTACCATCAACACAATAAGATGCTCGTATTTTTCTTTGATCACCTTAACTCCTTCAGTCCCATGCATACCCGGAAGCTCTATATCCAGAAGTAGAACATCACTTTTTCCAAGCTGATTTTCTTTCAGAGCATCTTCACAGCTACTATAAGTTGCGACAACGCAAAGGTTAGGTTCGAAATCCAAAATGGTTTCCCACCCCTCCCTCATATGTTTATTGTCTTCTATTATAGAAATCTTAATCATAAATAAATAAACAACATTATAAAGACTTATCAACTACCTGTTCAGGTAGTTATACCGATATTGAAAGCACTATCCTGGTTCCTGACGGTGATAGTGATTCAATTTTCAATATTGCCCCCATCCTTTCTGATCTGTATCTAAGGTTAGAAATTCCATGCCCTTTATCCAAATCTTTATCTTTCAGACCTATCCCATCATCTTCGATGAGCAGTTCAAGCACTGATTTTTTCTTTTTAAAAGATACTCTGGCATTTCTCGCTTCAGAATGCCTCACAACATTAGTCACCAACTCTTTAAATACCAGCCAAAGATCCTGCCTTAAGCTATAGTCTGTCATCTTGTTAAGGGAACTTCCAAAATTGATCTGATAATCAATATTTTTGCTCTCAAACATTTCTGCTGCGTATCTTTTACACTTAGTCAAAAATGCTTCCCAATCATCATTTTCAGGATCAATAGCCCAAATTATATCATTGATCTTTTCTTTGGCTTCAATTGCACTTTCATCTATCCTTCGTAAAAACTTCCCTGAAGATCCCAACTCATTTCGCTTTGCAGCTTCGCTGAAAAAACTAATACTACTCAGCGTAGCACTTAAATCATCATGTAAGTCTCTTGCGATCTTATTTCGGGTTCTTTCCTCTTTTAAAAGAAAATACATCCTGTACCTGAATAAAGAATACACTGCACCAAAAAGAATTATGAGTAGAGAAACCGAAAAGTACCATGTTTTCCAGAACGGGGATTTAATGTAAAAAGGAATACTTTTTGATATTGTTTCTACCCCGTTTAAATTATTTAATGCTCTAATACTTAAGTTATATTCTCCGGGCTGTAGACCAGAGAAGTTTATACTTCTTCTGTTTTTTAAAGGAATCCAATTCTCGCTTAACCCCGATAATTTATATTCCAGTTTATATTTGTCGGCATTAGCAAAATTCAGATATGAAAATTCAAATTGAATATAATCCTGATCATGCTGTATTTCTATATCTTCTGCTGTAATTGTATTGATAATACTTCCATCAACATTCATCGAATGAATTCTTATCTCTCCGGATAAATTAACATTTTTAATTTTTTCCGGAATGAAGGCTGTATATCCTTTGATGCCACCAAAATAAAAGATTCCTCGCGAGTCTTTAAAATAAGCTCCGCCATTGAATTCATTACTCAATAATCCATCCTGTATGGAATAATTTATAAATGTCTCTTTCTCAGGATCAAAGTTTGATATTCCGAAATTGGTGCTCAACCATAAAGTATTATTTGAATCTTCCAGTATGCCATAAACCACGTCATTAGGCAAACCATCATCAGTAGTATATGTATTGAATTGTGCATTTTCACTATCAAGTTGAACAAGACCGGAGTATGTCCCTAGCCAGATTCTTCCACTTTTATCAGTATAGATAGATTGAACTCTTTCAGGAGTTTCGTTTTTGGAAGAGTTTTTTTTTGAGCTCGAAGTTATTCGTCTAAATTCTTTTGAGTTATTACTGAAATGAACTAATCCGCTACTGAATGTACCGATCAAATATTCATTTTCATTTAAACTCTCTATGGCAAGTACTCTGTCATCCTGAAGATAGTCGGGTATAAAATCACGGTTTTGCATTACTCCATTTTTGATGATGTTAAGCCCTTTATAAGTTCCAACTAAAACCAAGCCTGAATTGCCTTCATGCAAACTCAAAACGCTTTCATTGGTTAAATTAGTAACAGTATTAATAGAGTTTAGATCGTTTTGATCTTTAATAAGTTTTAGTCCGGATCCATCGGTAGCTACCCAAATTTGTTGCTTAGAATCTTTTAGAATTGCGATTATATTTTTATCACTTAAAGCACTAATAGTACTATATGTTTTCTCATCCCTGTTGTGGACTACCAAACCATTCTGCTCAAGACCTATTAAAATTTTTCCGTTATCAAGTTCATTAAATGACAGAACCACATCTCCCGGAAGTCCTCCGTTTGTATTATCTGTAGAAAAGCTCTCGAACTGATATCTGTATTTATAGTAGTTACTGAATCCCGCATTATTAAGCCCAATCCAAATCAGATCATTTTCATCTGTGTATATGGTTCTGATGCTATTATTCTTCAGGTCAGTATCATTCGAGTTTTTTGGGGTCTTCAACTTCGCAATAACTTTACCCAAGCTATCGGTAATAAAAATTCCGTTATTGTCAGTTCCGATCCATATCTGTTTATTTTCATCTATTCCTAATGATGATATTTCCTTATCACTCAATTCATTACTAAAAACCTCTATTCTGTTCGATTGGAGCTCCATTATGAGAACCCCCTCATCTTTTGATCCTATTAACATCGAGCTGTTTTCCAATACTTTTAGTGACCTGATGTTGTCTGCCGGAAGAAAGTTCTGAGTTTGATTTTCTCCTACTTTCAACACCCCTCCGGAGGTAGCCAACCAGAAATTATCTTTGGTTGAAGCTATATCCCAGATTGTGGCGCTTGTTTCCACTTCTTTCCTGAATGCTTTTTCTACAAAATGGAATGAAAACAAACCTCTGTTTCGGGTTCCTATCAAAAGCTTGTTTCCTCTTATTTTGAGGCTGGTTACATTTAATTCAGAGTTACATTCCGGGAGAATTGAAAGGTCACAGAGCTTAATAAACTGATTTGTTTTCGGGTCTAATCTATCGACTCCACCACCATCAGTTCCTACCCAAATATATCCTTCAGAATCTTTAGCAAGTGCCCGAACTGAACGATTGCTAATTGAGTTAGAATCAGTGTTTGAAGGGTAAAATTTCAAAAAAGAAACTCCATCAAATCTGTTTAAACCGTCTTTAGTACCTATCCAAATATATCCAAGATCATCTTTAATAAATGAATATACAGTAGATTGAGAAAGACCTTCTTTTTGAGAAAAATTCTTAAACCGATAAGAGGTATCCTGTGCAGCAACGGTAACGTTGTTAATAACAAGTAGAAAAATGATCAATTTGACGAATTGCTTTATCAAGCTCATTTCTCAATTGTTTAATATTTTAGTTGGTAAAATACACCTGTCAGAATCAGATTTATTCTCGTGAAAAGTTTAATTAAAAACTAATCCTAAAAAATAAATTTTAAATCCCATTTAGTACCTATTCCGGGTTTGGAATCGATATCTAAAGTATTCTTTTCACTTATATTATCCATTCTTTTTTTAATGTTTGGGATACCATGACCTTTGCCATCACTTTGGTCTTTAAAACCCACCCCATTGTCTCGTACACTTAAATTAATTTTATTTTTTGAAGTGGTAAAACTAACCCATGCGTTTGTAGCATCAGAATGACGAACTAAATTGGTGATCAATTCTTTATATATGAGCCACAGGTCTTGTCTGGCTTTGATCTTTTGGGGTACTTCGATCGAAGTATCAATATCGATCTCATAACTTATATTTTTGCTCTCGAACATTTCTGCTGCGTATCGTTTACATTTAGTCAAAAATGCTTCCCAATCATCATTTTCAGGATCAATTGCCCAAATTATATCATTGATCTTTTCTTTGGCTTCAATTGCACTTTCATCTATTCTCTGTAAAAATCTGCTTGGCTCATTTGAATCCTCTCTTTTAGCCGCTTCACTAAAAAAACTGATACTACTAAGGGTTGCACTCAAATCATCATGCAAGTCTCTTGCAATTTTGTTCCTTGTTCGCTCCTCTTTTAATAAGAAATGTAGTCTGTAACGATATAATATATACGAAGACAACAACACTAACAGAATAATGATTATCGCATTTCTGGTCTTTACAGTACCCAACTCGCTGGTTACCTCAGCTAATTCCTGGTTTTTTGCCCTCATTTGAAAACGCACTCTAGAATTGGCTTCTTCTCTTGCTTCTACTCTTTCTCTTAGTATATCACTAACTGTTTCACTGGCTTTAGTAATTTCATAGGCCTGTTTATAATCACCCAACTCACTATATATTTGAGCTTGAAGTGTGTATACGTCTATTTCTAGAGGCGTTTCAGGGAGCCGTTCAAGTATCTTAAGAGCTTTGTCTAATACTACAAGAGTTTCATCAAACTTATTTGCTTGGTGAAGCAATTTAGCTTTCAAAAAAAGGATATGGAATTGAGTAAAAGGCTGAACTCTTTGTAACTCTCTATCGCTCACTTGTTGTAATACAGAATCTGATTTGAAATATTCTTGTTTATCATAATAAGCTTCAGCCAGAAATAGATAAGAGGTTAAATCTCTATATTGGTTCTGTTGTTCCTGAAGAGAAACTGCTTTTTTGATATAGAATAGTCTTTCATCGTAATTACCTAGATTTTTTTCCAGATCAGAGTAACTTTTTATAACAGCAACTTGAACAGGAAGAGGGATACTTGTTTCATCTAAACAAGGTTCGAGGTACAATTTAGCATCTTCCATTTTATGATCAGATTTAAATGCATTACTAACACTTATCCGTATTCTGCACTCTCTTTCTTTAGACGTTTCTATTTCCAGCATCTGCTGATATCTTTGAACTGCAATTTCAGTTGCTCCAACTCGCATATACATGTCTGCAAGCCTGTTCAAAAGAATGTTAATTTCTTCGTTACTAGAATTAACCCCTTCGCTTTGTGCAATTTTAATAGCTTGAATGAGAGTTTCTTCAGATTCAAGGTAATTATTTAATTGAGAGTGGATTCTGGACTCAAGGTTTAGAACACCGATGATTTGTTTTAGTTCTTCAAGCTTTTGAAACTTTTGAATAGACGAATGTATGTATTTCAATGCAGAATCAGGATATGGCCGCGATAGCAGTTCAGCTCTGATCAAATCTGAATAGGCACCTAACTTTAATTCAGGTAGCCCGGTCATTTCATTCATTCTCTTTAAAACAGCTTCAGTAGTATCCGGATTCCGTCTCAAATTTTGCAATGCATAGGTTGTGTATAATTCAATTATAGAATCAGGTGAGTCCGTAGAGTTTAAACTTTCCTGAAATTGTAAATATAACTCCTGAGGCGATGGAGGTCTTGTCCTCACTCTCTGTTGAGCGTGCAGTCCAATAGTAATTGAACTAAGAATGATACCCACAATCAATCTTATCATACTAAATATCCTAAAAATTGTCCTAGATTTTTAACTAGAAATAGAATACTAAAAGGAAATGAAAAATCAGAATCAGAACAGAAATTATTAAATAAAAAACTATAAGCGGCTATTTAAGAAATTATGATCTTATCAATTCCTTAAACGCCCGGGATTCCAAATATTCTTGTTTATAGGAATTTTTTGAACTAAACCCGGATTCTATCATTTTTTTGAGACTTTGCTTATTCATTTCAACTTTAGCAAAACCTCTGAACACTCCATCTTTTTCAAAGTATTCTGTATCCACTACTATTGCTGCCTCTTCTACTTTAAGATGTGCATTTCGAAGCATCAAAATAAAATTTGGTTCTTTAACTATGCTTGATCCATCTCTTTCTAATTCAGATCTCACATCCTCCAGTTCCTGTGCAATGTAGCTTTCAAGTAATGCTCGGGCTTCTTTCTCTGCTCTTAATTCAGCCATATCAGCATCAGATGCAACTGCTGTTGCTCTGGCATAAAAACCGGATGTATCCGAAGAAAACTCATAGGCTCCGTACCAGGATGGATAAAGAGCATTAGACTCTGATCTATTAGTATTCGAAAGTTCATTAGCACCTGAGCATGCAACCATTAATAATACTACAGCTATGAAAACTAGTTTGGGCGTATATTTCATCAATTATCTTTCAATTCAACGTAACCACGGGCATTTTCTTCATCCAACACCTCTAAAGTTACAGACTTATTTTTATTCAAATTTTCAATGATAAGTTCTTTTAAACTTTCGAGATCTTCAACTTCAATTTCGTCTACCGAAACTACTTTTTGATTCTTTTTCAGTCCTCTGTTCCAGGCTTCTGAATACTTATATACTTTTGAAATGATCAACTGATTTAGCTGTCCGTTTTGAACAGGTACTTCAATAACTCTGAAGCCAAGATCAAATTCATGAAAATCCACATCCAACTCAAATACTTCGGGTTCATTTTCCTCTTCTTGAGGAGAATCCGGTATGCCAACCAGATCATTGATCTGTTGTTGCTCCAGCATTTTTAATTCCACAGATTGACTGAACTTTTCACCGTCCCGCCAGATCGTAAGTTCTACTTTTTCACCGGGTCTTACGATGGCAATTTTTTCCTGAAGTTGGTTGGATTCATTTACTTCTACTCCATTCACTTCCAGAATAACATCTCCAAGTTCTAAACCTGCTTCATAAGCAGCGCCGTCTTCTGTAATAACGATGATCTCCACTCCTTTTACTTCTTCCAGGCCAATTTCCACTGCTCTGTTGTAATCAACCGATGCAATACTGACACCCAGCAAAGCTCTGCGGACTTCACCAAACTCGATAAGATCGGTAGCCACTTTCATGGCTAAGTTTACAGGTACTGCAAATCCATAACCCTGGTAGCTTCCGCTTTGAGAAGCAATTGCTGTATTTATTCCTACCAATTGTCCACTGGTGTTAACTAAGGCTCCACCACTATTCCCTTTGTTGATTGCGGCATCAGTCTGAATAAAACTCTCTATTCTGAAATTGTCTTCAATGATCTGAACATCCCTACTTAGTGCACTCACAATTCCTGCGGTTACTGTTGACCTAAGCCGGAAGGGATTTCCAATTGCCAGAACCCATTCTCCAACATCTACAGACTCTGAGTTACCGACTGTAATAGCTGAATGATTCTCTCCTTCTATTTTAATTACCGCCAGATCTGTACTGGGATCTAACCCAACAACTCTTGCCGGATATTCTCTTTTATCATTAAGAACAACTTTAATGCCTTTATCTACCGCATCTTCAATTACATGATTATTGGTAAGGATATAGCCATCGCTTGTTATCAGGACTCCGGAACCCACTGTTCGGGCTCTGCGGGGAATTACACGATTCCAAAAGTTATCGGAACTGCTTTCTCCGTTTTCTGAAACCGGGATAATAGTTTCAATATATACAACAGACGGAGTTACGTTTGTAGCAATGGTTTTGAAAACAAACCGGGGATCAATATCAGCAAGTTCTTCATCCTCAAAAAAGGGTGATTCACTTTTCTTTATTTCTGTATAACGTACTTCTGAAAGTGGAGCCAGATCATCATTAATGGTATATAAAGCAAATAATGTCCCTATCGATACCCCGATGAGAATCAAAAGTATTCCTGTTAAAAATCTGTCTCTCTTTCTCATGATCAAGTCTCCTTTAGCATCTGTTCAAAAATTGTATCCGATCTACGATCTTTAAAGCCTTCAATATGGTATTTAAAGTAAACATCTAAATGATGAATAAGTTGCTTTAATTCCGCATTTATAAAATCAATATTAAAAATTTCAGTATTTCTGGAATTAACTCCAACTTTTAAAAACAGTGCCTGGTTTTTGGTTAGCTTGTATGATAATTCTGAATCAGGATTTTTGGTTAAAGTTCCACTACTGATATTCAGATAAACTGTTTCATTCTCATTGATCTTCTGAACCACTAAACCAACACCTGCTATCTGTGCAAGTCTTAATTGTACATAAGGAAAAACAGACGGTGTTACCGGTTCTGTATCACCAAGCCATTGTATAAAAGTACTAGCAAATAAAAACAACTCATCGTTTTCTTCGTTTTCATGGATAAGTTGAGAAATAAGCTCTAAAGTTGAATAAAGTATAGAAGCTTTTTCAAAATCTTTTCTGAAGTTTAAAGACTGATATTCAATAGAGGCCTCAGCAAGTGTTTGAATATTTCTTGAAGCTTTATAGTAATAAGTAACTTCAAGTATATTTCCGACTTCAATAGCTCCGGCAAGCTTATTTTTAGGCTTTTTAGCACCTTTTGCAATTAAAGCGATCTTTCCGTGCGTACGGCTAAGCACCGTAATTATCTTACTGGAACCCTGATAATCAATAGAGCGAAGTACAATAGCTTTTGAGGTTGTGATCATGCGTAGAATCTATCCCAACAAGCTATAAAATGAAACTTTTATTCAGGAATATTTATGCTGCAGCAAATTTATTTATAGCTCTTTTTAAGGTTCTGGAAAGTTCTTCGGGTTTAGCCGGTTTTTGAACCAGTTGCTCTATACTCAAAGAATTTGCTTTGTCAATTACACTTTTCTCCGTAGTGGATGAAATGTATTGAAACGGAACCTTTATATTCGGATACAGATCTTCAATTTTCTCATGCAGTGTGAATCCATCCATACCGGGCATTTGTATATCTGAAAGAATTATATTCGGAACAATATATTCCAGCATTTCCAATGCTTTAAATCCATTTGAAAATAAAAGAACTAAAAATCCTCTCTGTTCCAACATCCTCCCGGTAAGTACTCGGTAAGCATCATTGTCTTCAACAATAAATACTATTGGCTTTGTTATTTCTCTATCCATTTTTTAGTCTCAATTATCAATTTTAACAGTAAATGTTACTACTCCGGTTCCCCCGGGTTGCAATGTTCCTGTAAATGTCCATTTAATGCCACCTGCAGCACCTACAGATGGGCTTGTAATCGTACAAGCGGTTAGATTGTTTGGCAAACTCCCACAGTTAGCCGAACTAAACGTAGTGTACGTTGGGGTGTTATCAGTAATTTCAAGTGAGCTGATTGGCTCGTCTCCATTATTTACATAGCTCACCGAATAAGAAAGTGTTGCTCCTGGTAACGCCTGAGCTTGATCAACTGATTTTGTTAATACCAAGCCTGCTTCTTGGTCGCTTACAGTTACTAAATCGGTTCTTGAAAGAGATTGTTGAATTACAGGAGATGTATTATTGTAATCCATAACAGCCAAAATAGTTGTATTACTTGAAGCTCCATTACTAACCCCTTGTGGTACTGTAACTCTAAGTAGCAAGCAGACGGTTTGTCCAGTAGTTACATTCACAATATCATTTGGCTGTATAATAGGTTCTCCACTATTTACAGAACCGTTACAGTTCAGATCATTATAAAGAACAACCGGCCAGGTAATATTAGAAGGATTGTTTACCGAACTAGTTGTAAATGCAACTGCTGCATCAGTTTTAGCTTCAAATGTGTGTTGGAAAAATGCGGTTGCACCAGGTTGAAGACTTTGAGAGCCATCAGTTAAAAATATACTTTCTGCTACATCAGCAAAATCTATACTTGTATATGATGTTCCTACTGTGTTCGTAAATGTACTTATATCAGTGGAAATATCATATGAACCACCGGTATCTCCTGCATCTCCACCTGTGGTAATAAAAGAAGTGTTGTTTACTTCCTGAATTTTTACGGTTCCGCCACTTCCAACAACTGATTTAGGAACATAAAGAATGTACTCACCTGCTCCATTTGTAGTAGTTTGTTCAACTAATGTATTTGATCCAGTTAAAGCTTTAACAGCTGTATTTTCAAGACCAATTTCATTCCCGTTCTTGATTCCATCGTTCGCGGTTCCTCCACCAATTCCGTTATCGGCAAATACAACACCTTCAACTCTTGAGCCTTCAAAATCTCCAAAATTCATTTGAGCCGGGAGGTTGTTAATGAGTAAGGTTCTCAAGTTTGGTGTAGTAGACACATAATCCAAAGGATCTGTTTCTGGTGGAGTACACACATCAGGAGTTGGAACACTTTGTCCTACTGACTCGATAAGATCATATTCACCATTTAGAACATTGCTGAACTGATAAAATCCGTTTGCGTCTGTAAGCACACTCTTACAACTGTTCAAACTCTTATTATACAGAACAATGGTTACATTTTGTAGCCCAACCTCATTACCCTCTCTCAAGGTATTGTGATTATCATCTTTATATACATAGCCATTAATAGTAACGCCCGTTGCCACAACTCTTTGGTTTGTTGAAAATTCGGAAGTATTGTTTGCTCCATCATAAGCAAGAGACGTTATGCGGTCATTTATTACAATACTTGTTGAAGAAACTGTAATTGTTTCGCTAAATGATCCATTAGCATTGGTATTAATTGTTCCAATCAACGTTTGCCCTTCTCCATGAGGCCGTGTTAAAGTTCCGCCTTCTTCCGTTAACCCTTGTTGATTTCCATCATCGGCGGCTTTATATATCTCAATAGTATAAACCCCGGATAACCTTGTAGCATTTTTACCAATGTATCCCTCAACTGTTAATTGGTTTCCATCAATAGTGGCCAGAGTAAATACCGGATAATCGAGTCCTCTGTTAGGCTCTGTAGAAGCTGACTCAATTACTCCATCATTAGGTGAAACACCATCTGCTTCTCCATTTCCTGAAGTAACTATATCAATTGCCAGTCCTTTGTTATTAGAAAAACTGTTCTTAGTAATATAGATTCCCTGCTGAGGCTGTGCATCCGGGAAGCTTAATCGAACACCTGCCCCTTTGTAAGGCGCGCTTGAATAGTCAGTACCATTTCCGGTTATTATATTCTTTTCTATCAGAGTGCTTGAAACCTGATTAAGTATATTAATACCTGTGGTTTTATGATTTTTGATTGTATTGTTTCGAATTGTATTTCCGGTAGTAGCAGAACCTGAACTATTTCCAATTTCAATTCCGCTTCCTCCGTATACATCACTACCATTGCTTTTTCCATTTTCATGGAAAAGGTTTTGAGTGATAGACCAGGTTCCAATTCCTTCCAGTCCGTCTGCATTATTTGCAGAAGAACCGGCTCTGTACACTTCATTTTTAGTGAACTGAATAGTGGCATTACCGTTCTCTGATCGTACCCCGCTGTCTTTTGTGTAAGCGATGTAGTTTCTTTGAATCAAAGGTGTTTGAGATCCTGAACCGGTAATAAGGATACCAAGATCAGACTGGTTAAGTCCTGTTGGATCAGTTCCATCTGCTCTGGTACCAATCATATTATTTTCAATGGTTCCACCTGCAATATTAGCCAGTGATACGGAACGGGTATTATTAAACAGAGCGAAATGTCTTAAAACAACAGCTCCCGTACTGTTAATAGATAGTGCGTTATTCCCTACATCATTAAGATCTACTTCCAGTTCTTTTCTCTCAAAAGTGCTTAATGAAATTCCGTCAATACCAACTGATCCGCCTGTGCCAACTGAACCGGAGTTAGGATTCAGAATAGAAAGTGGAGAGTTCAGGTTATAAGAACGACCGTCAAGAGTTGTAAGAGGATCTGTTATTGCAGGAAGTTCTGAGCTTAGTGTAATTTTCCACCAGTTGCCTCCACTACCTGTTTCATTGGTAGCTACTGATGGCACAAAGCGCATTGTATTAGCTCCTGAGATCTCGTTAGCATTTGTAATAAACTGTCTCAAAGAACCTTGTATGCTCCTGTTTGAAGAAAGATCATCATCACCATCTCTTGTATCAGTTACTACATTGAAACTGAATCCAAAGTTAAGCCCTGAAATGTTGTTACTTGCCATAGTGAACTTTGCAATATGTTCAGCGTTTGCAAGATCAGCATTAGACGGATTCGTACCAACAGGTAGATTATCTGATTGATCTCCTCTTCTACCTCCAAAACAATTTCCTGCTGATCCTTTTGTAGCTGCTCCACCATTTCCATTCGAACAAAGTGCTCCTGCCGGGGCATATACTTGTTCTGCCCAACTTGAACCGTTTGTCAGATTTCCTGTTTTAGAATTTACAGCTATCCAATAGTCAGCATCTTCTCCAACCTGAAATGTAAATGCTCCTGAAATATTAGTTGTATCGGATCTTAAGAAGATATCATCACTACCATCAGCCAGACCATCACCACCATCTTTAAATAAATGAACGATCACATCTTTTACTGCTTGTTGATCTCCGGAAGCATCACCAAAATTTGTATCTCCGTCGGTTATACCGTTTCCGGTTTTGTCTCTGAAAACAATACCTTCAACTTTATTGCTAATGTATATAGCTACTTTAGACGTGTCGTTTGCTTGATTTGGATCAAACTGGTTCAGACCTAACAAAAATGCTTTATTTACCAATGAGTCTGCTGTTACACCTGCATTCACAGTTGCTTCCACACTCATGGTTACTGAACTACCGTTATTAAGAGTACCAATAGCCCAAGTCTTAGTAATCTGGTTGTAGGTTCCCTGACTTGGAGTTGCTTGAACTAAAGCAAGACCGGCCGGTAGTGTTTCGTTAACATCAACTTCTGTGGCTCTTTCAGGACCATTGTTTGTAACTGTAATAGTGAAATTAATAGATTCGTTTTCTAGCGGATTTGCATTATCCACGGTCTTGGTTACGGAAATATCAGCATCACGTGTAGTTACAACTTCAGGGTCAAAATCCTGATTTCTACATTGAACAAAGTCAATATCAACTAGCCGATCAATACTGTAACCATTAGTGGTGTTTGATCCTGTTCTAAAATCAAATATAGAAGTGTAGTTGTACTTTATATACGCCATGTGGTCAAAATCTAATGATCCGTTTCCATCTGTTGCCGGAGTAGAAGTAAAGAACTGGAAAGCTCCTGAAGTGGTTTCAGTTAAATTATTTCCTCCCTGAACAGAATTGGACTGATTCTGTGTAAACCCTAAGAAATCACGAATTGTTTGGGTATTATCATTTTGGTTTACAAAACCATCAATATCCAATGCAGTCATTGCAAAGTTCTTTTTTACAGGATTTGTGGTTCCTGTAGCAACAAATTTAACTTCCCAGTCGATATAACCTCCACTTTGAGTGGCTCTGAATAACGGACTAAAATTTGCCGCACTATTTCCTGAAGCATTATTATCAACATTACTCAGTGTGGCATTACTGATTGCTTTTATTCTAACCAAGGCATCAAGTCCCGATGCAATATTATTAAATCTGTATACTGCGTTTACTTGCCCGGCAATACCTTGCTCCAACGTATTACTGCTGAAGTTAAAAAGAGGTGGTTCACTACATGTTAATCCTGATGACGGATCAAATACTATAATATCAACTTCTGCACTATTGTTACTTTGATTACCATCTCCACCGGTAAAATTAGAGAAGCTCGCAGTATTTTTGATCGTATTTCCTTCCTGACCTGTATTAACTGTCGCTTTTAAGGTAAGTGTTGCAGATTGTAATCCTGAAAGCGTTCCTATATTCCAAATTCCTGTTCCGTTTGCATAAGTTCCTAAGGTCGTAGTTCCTGAAACAAAGGTTAAACCTGCAGGAAGTTGGTCTGTAACCTCAACATTCCCTACTGCATTTCCTTTTTCATTTTTTGCGGTAATAGTATAAGAAACAGTATCTCCAACAGAAGGAGAAACATTATCCACAGCTTTTGTAACAGAAACATCAATTATGTTTTCTGAAACAGGATCATTAAAATTGTTAATCTCACAAGGATCAAAACTTAATCTATATAAACGATTTGAAGTAGACCCACCTGCCTGAATTCCCGCTCTGAATTTAAATTTCGGTTCATTTGTATAAGCACTATATACTGTATGATCGGAAAAATCAGGATCTGTTGAGGTTACACCATTAAAATTATCCGGAGTATAGGTTGCATAGATTCCTGCAGAACCAATAACAAGATCCGTTGTACTTTCAATAGTGTAGGAACTCAGGTTTTGAAAACCGACATATTCCTTCAAGCTTCCACCTGTACCATCCACATCACTGGAAGTAGCCGCAAAAGACAAGTATTTCTCAACATTTGTAACTGAATCATAGAATGAAATCTCAAAATCCATAAAGGCGTCTTGCCCGTTGGCACTTTGAATTCGCGG
Organism: Balneola sp.; assembly: GCA_965222085.1. GTDB lineage: Bacteria > Bacteroidota > Rhodothermia > Balneolales > Balneolaceae > Balneola. Next base: position 2,980,506 of record OZ244952.1, on the reverse strand, counting down.
AGAAAATGCTTCGTTAAAAGCTGTTGTACCACTGGTTTGATCAATATCCGTTATAGTGGCGTTGTTATCAGTTATAATTTCGATACGGGCATATACACCAGGAAGTACTGAATCAAACTTATATACTGCACCAAGTTGTAAAGCCGTACCGCTTTCCAGAGTGTAATTGGTAAATCTAAGCAACGGTCTGTCATTACAAGATGTAGGAGCACTTGCTTCGTCTACAGTAATATTTACTGTGGATGAGTTATTTGAATTATTTGGGTCATTCTGGTCAAGGGTCTGCACTGCAGCTGTATTAGCGATAGTGCTTCCTTCTGTGTTTTGATCTACTCTTACATTAATAACTAAGGACGCGCTAGCACCATTTACAAAAGTACCTATATCCCAAATTCCTGTTGAATTATTGTACGTTCCTACACTCGGGTTTGCACTTTGGAAAATAACTCCGGATGGAAGTTGATCAATAATCTTCAGGTTTGAAGCGTCTCTTGGCCCCTGATTGGTAACAGAAATTGTGTAGTTAATAAAATCACCTTCAATAGGTACTGAATTATCAACAATTTTAAGTACTTGAATATCTGAAGCTTCAGCAACCACTGTAATTCCTGCGGAAGCAGAGTTATTATTTAACTCAGGATCATTCTCATTTAACTGAGTAATTTCAGCATTATTAGTGATCGTATTTCCTTCTGTACCACTATTGACAGTAGCAACAATAGTTAATGTAACTGTAGTAGTATCTCCTTCAGCTAAACTACCAATGTTCCAAAGATTTGTAGAAGTGTTATAGGTACCCTGACTTGCTGAATGCGACTGGTACGTAATTCCGTTGGGCAAATCGTCTGTAACTTGTACATTTGTTGCTTCAAAATCACCGGGATTGGTAACAGAAACTGTGTATGTAATAGTCTCTCCCTGAACCGGAGTTGAATTATCTACCACTTTATCAATTTCAAGATCAGGAGTAGCCGGTTCCTGAATACTAAGTCCATAATCTTCAACTTCCCCACCAACTGCAATCCCATATGGAGAAGCTACGCTACTTGTTTGCGAAGCAATTCTGAATCTTGCAAAAGTATCTCCGGTAATTAAACCTGAAATTCCGTTCCAACTTAAATTAGCTACTCCGCTAACACATTCTGTAAAAGCATATTCTGAGTTATCAAAAGTACCATTCTGATTTAAATCCAACCACCCTCCTACTTTTGCCCCGGAAGTACAAACCAGATCCACATCATATTCTGTGTAATTTGTTCTAAGAACCGGTAGAATTGTAATCGCATCTTCATCATCTCCTGAACCAATTCCTGAAGATTCAGAATCATCACCATTTGCCAGAGAACCCGCAGCTCCGTTTCCATCTGCATCAACCGTACCGCCAAAGTAAACAGGATTTGTACCGGTGTTGCTTAGTATATGAAAAGCGGGATCATTACCTCTGGAATTATAAGTAGTTCTGTAAGAGTTTGGAGCATCACCATAATCAGCAACCAATGCTAAACCTACATGAATATTATCTGTTTGAGATACGGTTTTTCTAATCTCAATTCTTTCCACACCAGGAGTATTTATCCTGAACCAAATTGCATTTGATGAAGACGTACAGGAAGGATTACCGGAAACTACCGGTTGAAATTCAATGGTTGTATTAGCATTGGTGTAATTCAGATTAACTGAGTTTGTACAAACACCACCATCCACCCCCTGACCGGTTACCCATCCATTAAGTGCAGTTTTAGTGTTGGTTCCGTCAAAAGCTTCTAATGTATAAGAAGTATTACCAGAGTTTGGTCTTAATTTATTCAAACTCAGTATAAATGCATCAGAAGGAATTCCATCGGCTATATTAATATCAAAAGAGGTTGCATTACCGGTGTTCCCGCTTGCATTAACCTGAGGTCCGTTGAACTGATCTCCTGAAAATGCACCACTAGACCATTCCTGTAGGGCATTTGGTGAAAATGTGGTTTGAGTTCCCCCTTGAGCATCCACTGTAGCAATTTCAACATTTCCTACTTTAGCTGAAATTGTAGTAGAATTATTCGTTCCATCAAAACATGCCCAACTAGCATCATTCCCGTTGATGATTGGACACGGATCCGGACCAAAAGGTATATTGGTAGATGTGTAGTTAATTGCATTTGTGCCTGTAAATGCCGCTGCATTATTTGTGGCGAGATCTCGAATTCTATTCGTACCGGGAGTGTAGTCGAATGTTATATTATCACCTTGTTGAATGGCATTGGTTAATTCAATATTAACTCTGACATTTGTTATAGAGATACTTGAAATACTTACTTGTGAACCATTCACTCTAACTTCAAAATCAGTTGTTGCGGGTACTGAACTAGCATCCAGAATTTCATCATAATCAAGTAAAAGCGAACTTCCCCCCACCAAACTTGTTTCATAAAGAGGTGCAACATCATCCGAAACTGCATTAACTTCACTAGAGATACCACTTTCACCAGAACTACCATCCAACGAAGTAACTACATAATAATACGTTGTCCCGTTTACAGCTGTATTATCTGTAAAAGTATAGCTCGTACTTTCATTATCCGTTACCGTTCCTACCTGAGAATAGCTTCCTCCCTGAGAGGTTGACCTTTTAACCGAATATGTTGCAATCTGTCCACCTGTACCTACATCCAGGAATGAAACTTCAATATCACCGTCAGATACTGCTTTTGCTTGAACATCCTGAGGAGGTGTTGGCGTAAACCCAGCCGTTTGGTTTGTAACTGCCTGATTACTTAATGAAGACGCTAAATTACCAACATTATCTCTGATCTTATTGATACCCGGAGTGTAATCCAGTTCAACATTGTCTCCCGGTTGAACAACATTGGATAAGGTAAGTATTACCTGGTTTCCTGATATTGTTAAACTACTTACCGGATTGTTACTGCTGTTTACACTTACGTCGTAATCAGAATTAGCTGGAGCTGACGAAATATCAATTGGTTCATCATAGTAAAGAGTCAGCTTTTCTCCTTTTACGATTACAGAATCCAGTTCTGGAGAAATTCCATCAGCAATAGCAGACACTTCAGCAGAATTACCACTTTCATTAGATGAACCATCAATTGCACTAACAACATAGTAGTAGGTGGTTCCACTTACCGGAGTATTATCGGTAAATGTATAGCTAATACTTTCGTTATCACTTACAGTTCCTATCTGAGAATATGGACCGCCCGAACTTGTAGCTCTTTTAACAGAATATGTAGTCACACCGCTTCCTGTAGATTCATCTACATCATCAAAATTGATTGTAATACCACCTCCTGCTATTGCACTTGCAGATATATTCTGAGGAGTTCCGGGCGGAGTATTATCAGGTGTGTTATTGGTAACCGTTTGGTTAGAAAGATTTGCAGATTGGTTTCCAACAACATCACGTACCGGGTTAGATCCCGCTGTATAATCCAGAGTTACATTATCCCCAAAGTTTACAGCTGATGAAATAGTGATTGTTATCTGATCATTATTAATGGACACATTAGTAACTGAAACAGTACTGCTATTTACATTTACGACATAATCTCCCAAAACCGGTACAGAACTATTATCTAGATTTTCATCATAATCCAGAATCAGAGTTGCACCATTTACAGTAACCGTTTCTAAAAGCGGAGCTGTTCCATCTGAAGTAGCAGAAGCCTCATTTGATTGTACACTTTCATTATTCGCATTATCAATAGCAGTAACCACATAAAAATAGGTTGTACCATCAACGGCATTGTTATCTGTATATGTGTATGAAGCACTTTCATTATCAGTAACGGTTCCAATTTCTGTATATGGACCGCTAGTTGCCGTTCCTCTTTTTACGGAGTAAGAAGCTACACCACTTCCTGCTTCATCCACATCATCAAACGAGATCTGAATGTCTCCTCCTATTAAAGCTAAGGCTGTAACATTTTGAGGTGCTGAGGGCGCATTGGTATCATTTGTGTAGAAAATTTCAATAGAACCATCTGATTCGTTACCAGCACCGTCGCCGCCGGCTGTAAAATTATTGGAAATAGCTGAAGAATGAACAAAAGATCCACCACCACCACCACCACCGTTAGATCCACCTGCTCCACCACCAGAATAACCTGCACCTCCGGCTCCATAATTTGCATCTGCACCACCACCACCGGAAAAACCACGACCACCAGCTGAACCGGTTCCATTTCCTGAACCTCCATTTGCTATTGAAAGGTCTACAGCTGGATTAGAAGTTGTATTATCAGAACGTGCTCCTCCACCGGCATTTCCGGAACCACCGTTTGAGTTTATACCACCACCACCACCTGACGCAGTAGTTGTTGTTGTAGCTCCACCACCATTACCATTTGTTCCTCCGGCTCCTGGACCTCCTCCAGAACCCGAATCACCTCCTGTTGTTGTATTACCACCAAGTCCGACCGCTCCATTAGAGTTGTCACCACCACCACCGGCACCGGCAACCATTACCAGTACATCATTTATATAAACGCCAGTACTTCCACCACCACCTGCACTTGATCCTCCATGAGTATTCCCTGCTTCCCCAACTACATATCTGATAACATCACCTGCATCAACATCAAATGTAGCCACAACTGTTGCTCCTTCACCTCCATCGGTATTGGAACCATTACCGCCATCAGCCCCGACTATAGTAATCGTAACCCTTCCATCTGCTGATACTGTATAGGAATCAGACACTAGTGTTGTCTCATTTACTACTACCTGAGCTGTAGCATTCTCAGTTGAAAGAAAAAAGAGAAACCCGGCCAGGATTAGTCCGGCTATTCTTAATTGATATTTAACATTACTAATACTCAATTATTTACCTCCGCCTTTACCATCATTGATAAGGTCTAATTCTAAAAGATTGATTGAATCTGCATTCAGATAGTCAATGTTCACTTGATTTTCTGAAGCTCTTGATTCATTACTGATTTCAATTCGGTTTGCATCAATACCCCATTCAATTAAGTAATCTTTCATTGCTTTCAATCTCGAAGAAGAAGCCCTGCTTCCATCGCCTGTTATTGCAATTCTTACTGAAGCTGAATTTTTCAAGTAAGAACCAATTCTTGAGAGAATGGCCTGAACTTCATTACTCAATTGAGTACTGTTTCCTGCAAATGTTACCATATTTGGTACAGTATAGCTTTGAGAGAAGTCTCTGATTAATAATAAATCTTCTCTTTGTCTTAAAATATTCATCAGATTATCCATCATTCTTAATGCAAGACTGTTATTTATAAGATTGATATCATCTTTTTGATCATAAATTCTTAAGAATGAATCATCAGAGTAATCAAATTCAACTTCAGATCCGGAAATTTGAGTTACGATTATTCGATCCTGAGCAATGCCTTCTCCATACAGAATAGCTTTAACTCTGTTTCCAATTTCAAGTGATGGAGCCTTTACCTGTACCGTTAAGTTCTGGTATTCTTTCATCGGTAAAGAAACACGCTGAACAAGGTACTCATGAACTCTGTTAAGAGATGAACCTGCTCCTAGGTTTAAGCCACTCGGAACAGCATTATGCTCTGCTATAAATACATAATCCCAACTTCTGATACCTCTGATTCTTGGATTAACCTGAAGATCTTCCACCTGAGAAATAAATCTAATGTTTCTGTTTTCTACACTTAGATCTAGCTCTACACGTCTGTTTCTAGCCATATCCACGCGATCTTTTTCAGGAGCTGCATTTTTGCTGAAGCTCAATCCTTCGAACTGTAATTTATCTGCATCAACACCAGCAGCTACCATATATGCACGTACTGCCTTAGCTCTTCTTTCTGATAATGCTAAGTTATAAGATTGAGAACTCTTGCTATCCGTGTGACCAGTTACTCTGATGAAGTAATCCTCATCGCGTTCAATTAAGAATTTAGCAACCTTATCCAGCATTTGAGCAGCTGGCTGATTGATATAAGTACTATTGTTATTGAAGTGAATATGTTTTGGAAGAACGGTCAATGTTTCAAGTTCTCCGAAAGCAATGCTTCTTGCAGCAATTGGGTTTACAGTCAACTCATGAGGAATAACTTCCGCAGTAAATGGTAATATTTCGACTTCCGGAGCTTCACATATTTCCACACAAGTCAGATAATTATTTGGATCTATTATTGGAGTTTTCTTAGCTCTGTCCGGGATCAGGTTATCGAATAGGCGCTCATCAAATTTGTAGCTGAATCCTAAATAAGCACCTTTCTGCGTATAGTTGTTTGCAACGAGGTCCTGATCGTCATATCCGAAGAAATTAAAACCTGCAGCTAAACGAAGGTTTGTAGCAACCAGGAATCCGGCTTCAACACCAAGACCATAATCTTTAGTAGTGAAGTCACTATTAGCTAGCAAACTGGCATTTATTCCTGCGTCCCATTTTTCATCTATATCATAGATAGCTCTACCTGAAATTAATTCAAGGAAGCTTGAAGTTCTTAATTGGCTGTCTGATTCTAAAGAATATTTGGCAGCTACTCTACCTGATAAAGTCAGGTCTGTGGTAGGATGATAATTTCCATGGGAAGAAAGTACATGTGCCGTTCTGAAGAAATCCTCATCAACATTTTTGTCAATTTCGTGTTTGAATTCATAACGGAAAAGTGCATCAAATTTATTTGTTGATGTACTTCGGTATGCCGCCCCAACTTGTAAACGTTCCTGCAATTTACTCAAACCTGATAGCCCATCTCTGGTATTCAACGAAATGATATTCTTAGTTAAAAGAGTCCAGTCAGTATTTAATTTCAATCCATAACCTAGACTGTTCAGATACAAGTTATCGGCAGATGTAAATCTTGCTTCAGCTCTTGCGGTGGCTTTCCAGTTTGTACTACCTGTGTAATCTACTGCAGATGTAATTGCTGTTCCGTCATTCACAGCCTGACCTTCCAGAGTAAATACTCTTTCAAATCCAAAGTTCAATCCCAGACCTTGTGTTAATTGGAATTGATTTCTCAAACCTATTGCAGCTTGACCACTTCTTCCATCAAAAGAGTCGTTAACTCGGTATTCACTGTATACCTTACCGTTTTTCATGTAATTAGCATCAATACCAAAAACTGTATTATTTCTCTGCTGTGAACCACTCAGTGTATTTATACCTGCAGCACTTGAAATAAACTCATGACGGGCATACAACTTTGCAAGCTTTCTGAGTCTATAATCTGCACCAACCGCAATTAATCGCTTGTCTGCTTCATTCAGATCTTGTTCTACTTCACCGAAAGCGGAAGCTCCTGAAAGGAATGGAAGGTCAGCTTTAACCTTGCCTCTTATATTTGTGTTATAAGATGTTGAATCGAGAGCTGATTTATAATTTTCAGAGTATCTCAGCCCCATTTCCGCATTGATATTGTTTCCAAAAGTTTTTTCAGCTGAGATCAACCCGCCAAACGTACGATCGCTGGTTGTATCATTTCTTGTAAATAAGAGCTCGTTCTTAAGTGAAGTTGAACTGTTTAACTTATAACGTGTTCTTGCTCTCGCTTCAGTTCTACCTTGCCCTAAGCTGGAACCTTCATTACTGAAGTCCTCATTCGATTTACCTAATTGAGCAAATACATCCAGTTTGGAACCTTTATGATTAACCTGAACTCGTGCTGCGCTACCACTACCATTATTATCGGTATTGGTGTTTGCAAATTCACCAACTACTTTTGTTCCTTTACCCAATTCCGCAGAAATATTACCGGAGAGCAATCTGAAATTATTTTCAGGGTTGTTATCCTGAACTGCATTTGCACCTATCTTGATTCCTTCTCTTAGTTCCGTTTCGGCTTTAACTCCACCTATCAAGTATCTGTCCTGATTGTTTGTAACTTCGTAAGTAGCTCTTATAAACACCGGATTGAAATCTATATCCACACTTGATACAGGATTTTTAAAAGTAATTACTCCTGAAAATGGGTCAATAACATAGTCACGGAAACGTGTCAGGGGTTCTACACTTAGAACAACTTCCGGTTGTTCTCTGTCATAGGTTACTATCTCAATGATCTCACTGTTATCTACAATGTCTCTGTCAGGAAGATCATATCTTGAAATCCCTTGTCCTTGGAATTCTCTTACTTTTCTGCTTGAGAATGCATTTACACCAAATGCCTGAGCTTTGATTTTTCCTTGTTCAAAACTTGTTTTTAAACCGGTTTGAGCTCTGCTATATGTTCCTAACTGTACATTCTGATCTCTTTCCTGAGTAATGAAGTCACCATATAATGCATAGGTTTTACCTCTGTCAACACGTACATAAAGTCTGCTTGATGATTGAGCATCGAAACCCTTGATAGATGACTCGCCATATACAGGATAAAATTCGTCCGGTCTGATATCTCTGAATAATCTGTCTTCTTTTGATTTTTCAGAGTCAAAACCTGCCGTCAGAAGTGATCTTCCACTTATTTTACCTTTAATAAAGAACGCAAGCCTCGCATCTCCGGTAAAGTTTTGGAAATCATACGAAAGTTGCTTCAACTCTCTCTCAAAACCATCAGCTTCTTTTTCAGAACTTATGTTTACCTGTTGATTGAATCTAAGTGTACCCTCAATTATACCTGCAGCGATTAATGGTCTTAAGTCGGGTAGAAATTCGACTTTTACTTCTGATTTAATTACACCCAAATTAGCTCTAACCAGAGAAGTATTAGGCTGATTCGTTGAAATCAGTTCAAATTCTGAAACCCCACCTTCAATAAAAATTTGTGTGCCCGGTTCGTCTTTATTTAGATCTTCAACTTTCCATCTACCAAATTCAGTATCCAAAGTTACAGAAGCTCTGTCACCCACAAGAATCCCGTTTTCATCAAGAATTTCAACCCTTATAAGTGCAGTTGAAACTCCATCTGCCGGCACATTACGTATTGGAGCTGTCAACTTCAGCACAGAAGCTTTACCAGGTGCAAAAACTGAAATTTCTTCAGTACCTCTAACATTACCAAAAGGATCGATTTCCTCCAGAGTTAAAATATTTTCTCCTACCTCAAAGTCGATACTTACATATTCTGAACCCTGTAGTTTATTTGTTGGTGAAACTGAAGATTGACCTACCTTAGAATTATCAATTACCTCACCGTTTAAGCTAAGAATTAACTTAGTTCCTGCAGTACCTTTAACCCAAATTGTATAATTATTCTTAGTTAAGGTATCGTAATTAGCTAAATTTAAGAAGCCAACGCCATTTTGCGTATTTAATAATGCATCTTCAAGTTTCTGAATAGAATTCATTTCCTCTTCGTTTTCTATATCAGAAATTTCACTGGCATTTGGTTTCCCATCAGGACTTAAATTAATCTTTGAACTTTTTACGGCAGAACCTCCAACTGTACCACTTGCATTATCAAATCTACCTTTTCCTGACTGAGCATTATTTTCATTGACTGCAAAACTTCTGTTTACAGAATTTGTCAGGTCATTTTTATTAGACTGTGAAAGTAATTCTCTTCTGGAATTAATTTCCTCATTTACTCCCGGAGTACACTCACAAATCGCAAAATCAGCTCTGTGAAGTTGCCCTTTTTTAACATCCACAAATCTACTTGAAGGATCATTTGCATGTCGGTTATCCAGAACAGAAAGCTTACTTCCTTCCGGCAAAGAATAGTTATCAACTTTAAGAACATGCTTATTCGGACTTACGGCATAGAACGTATATTTCCCTTCACTATCGGTTACTACATAAGTACCATTCTCCATATATAATCGTACACCAGGTACTCCGACTTCTCCGGCGTCCTGCATATCATTTTCGTTACAATCCTGAAAAACTTTACCTATTACATATGCATTATCATTGAACAGACCACCACGAACTTCCACTTTTACTTTAGCTTCATTACTGCTTTTAACTACTACTTCGTCACTCTTAGCTACCGCAACGTTAATTCCTTTCCCTTTTTCTGATCCCGGACCTACAAACACTCTGTATGTTAATTCTTTAGTTGTACCTGATTCAATATCACCTACATCAAATTTTAAACTCGGGCCTTTACCACCTTCGGGATCCTGAAGTTTTACGCCATCCAGTTTTGTAGATCCCAATTGATATTCGAAACCGAAAGGAAGCAGATCATCAATAAACAGGTTTCTAACTGTATTAATCGCTTCACTCTTAATGGTAATCGTGTAATTGATATAATCACCAATTTCTGCAGTTGGGCGATCTACTGTTTTATTCGTAAAAAGCACACCTCTTGCCTGTGGATCTAAAGGTATATCGAAATTGGTACCCTGAGGAACATTACTGAAAGCCCAATCCTTACCATAAGATGCTAATGTGTCAACTTTACGACCAGCAGGTAGAAGTCCCAATGGTACTTCTGATGTAAAGGTATAGCCTTCCGGAGTTTCTACTTCTACTTTATAAGTCCCGGTTTCAAGATATCGGAACGCAAATCTTCCGTCAGGCCCGGTGATATATTCGCTTGGAGCAGGAGTTGTTCCATCAGTTTCAAAAACTTTGGCTCTTCCACCGGCATCACCGCCATTGTTAGCTCCGGTAACATCTATTACTGTTACTTTTGCATTTCTGATTGGCTGATTAGTTTCACTGTCGAAAACAATTCCATAAGGATCTACGATAACTGTAGTTTCAATTCTTGCTCCTTCACCACCACCTCCGGTATTATTGATCCCATCACAATTCAATCTTGCTTGAATTACATCATCCTCAACCGTTTCAAGAATATTGTTACCAATTATTACATCAAAATCAGCGGCGTTTCGTGTTGGTACACCACCGGCAATTCTGAATAAACTGGTATTGATCCCTGTTTCGATTCCAATAAATTTTTCAGAATCATTGGTTTCAAAAGATTTTAGCGTTATTTCTGTTGTATCAATTCTGGATCTGAACTCATTACATGCTGCAGCAGTAGCCTGAAGATTAAGTTTGCGTCCTATACTTGATGTACCTGTTTTCTTTCCAAAAGTATCATCAGTATAATAATCAATCGTAGCTCCATTTGAAGGAAGGAATGCAATAACATTATCCGAAGCTGCATCAACTACTATATTTTGTTCCGGATCACTATAGCTTATTTCTGCTCTGTTTTGCACCGTATCACTGGCTCCCGGATTGATCTGCACTTCGAAAGTTGTGCTGAACTCTTCTCCTGAACCAAGTTCGTCAAAAGCAAGGCCAATGAAAGATACTAACGACGGATCCGAAGGCAATGATGTACTAAATTCATATTTGCTATTTCCTTCATACCCATAAAGCTCTTGTCCATTCGTAGTTTCTGTAAACTGAACAAAACTTACATTTGAAGGAATAGAGTCAAGCAGTATAATTTTATTCGATGATATACCATCAATTGAAATTCCACTTCTAGGTAATGCTGAAACATCTCCCTTGTTTATTCCGGAAATTGTATAAGTAAAGTTTTCATTCGGTAATTTTTCTTCACTACCTGACTGACTTTTATTTAACTCAATTCTGGCTCCTGATAAAACATAAACGGAATCACGTTTTAACAACCTGATGTCAAACTCTCTTGAAATAGCTTCTACATTAACGATAGAAGTGATCGAGTCATCTTCAGCTTCGTTAATTGCTCCTGAATATCTGAAGTCGAATCGCTCTCCGGGATTTAAAGTTACTGTCTGAAATAAAGTATCTGTAGTCTGAACTTTAGATTTAGTTCCATTCAACCATTCCAGATCGTCAAGATCATACTCACCTTGATCCCAGTTGTAAATCTTGATATCAAAAGTGGAAGAAACATTTCCATTGTTTATTAAGAAGTGATCGAATTCAACTTTATCTCCTCTGAATCTCTTGATTGAATTTTCCAGTTCCAAAGAGAAGTTAATGGTTGCATCTACAACTACACTTACCTCGTTTGAGATTATTTCCGTAGGTGTTGTTTCACCTAGTTTCTTAAACGTAGTGCTGGCCAAATTAGTGATAGAAGTTCCACCTGTTGGTCCATTTTGTGCGCGAACCTCTCCCATCCCTGCTACCAAGAGCAGAATCAGAAATGATATGAGAGAGTTAATTTTGAGCACTAGTTGTTTAATTTGATTTAAAAGAAGAATGAGAGGTCAATCTCATTCTCATAATTCTGGGTTATGTATTTATTCGTTTTGTCAGCTGTCTACTTTCACAGCAAATTCAAGGGTGACTGTCTCCGTCGGGTCAAGCTGATCTATATCAACCTGAATAGTTCCCGTTGCACCAATAGCTGGTTGAGAAGTCACTGTAACTGACCCAACCGTACCTGAAGTAACTGTTGCTGTTGCAGCAATAAGCATTTTCGTAAAGGTTGGAGTATCATCAGTAACAGAAATGGTTGTTACAGGTTGAGAACCATCATTATTGATAACGATTCGATAATACACGGTATCTCCAGGAAGTACATTGAATGGATTCTTAGAGAATGTTCCTGCAGAACCACCTGCATCAGGTGCTTGGAATTTGTCTAGCTTAACAAGACCAGCCTGAATAGTTGTTCCGTCAGTGTTACTCTTGGAAGCAAGATTACCTTCGTTATCACTGATTATAAGAGTAGTAATATTATCATCACCATCTTCCAAACTACCCAAACCAGTAACTTTCACGATAAACTTAATCGTTTGGTTGAAAGACTTAGTTCCTACAGAAGCAGGAAGATCAACAGAACCTGAAGCCGCACCGGATGTAAGTAATGAATCAGTACCGTTTGTGATTACACCATCACCGTTTGTATCCCAATACACTACTGCTGTCCAACCAATAGCTTCTGAGTTTGTTAACTCAACTCTCAGATCAGAATTTGTACCATCGTTTTCAGAAACGTTACTAAGAATTGTAAGCGTATGCTGATAGTTGATAGAACCACCGGGAGAAACCTGACCAGTGTTATTACTGGTAAGCTGCATATTCTGATCAGTTTGAACTACAACTGCATCATGAATAATATCTTCAGCACCGGTAGTAGATGACAATGCTCTGAAGAAAAGATCTACAGTTCCGGGAGCATAACCAGCAGGAACAGTAACTTCAGCTGTTATTTGTCTACTTGCACCCGCAGCTAGATTAGTAATATTGGAGATTGTACTGTTTCCATTATTAGGATCTTTAAAAGTAACAGACCAACCGGATGGCAGAGCCGTAGGATCAGGCAAAGCACCTGCAGCTGTAGTATCATCAGATACTGCTAATCCGTAAGAATCAATAGTAGTACTTGTATTTTTCACAAATAAAGTGAAGGAAACTGTACTTCCTGGGCTTGCATTAAGTGTTTTAACAGCTGCAGTTTCCGGACCACGTCCCTCGCCCAAAGCTCCAGCAACACCGGATGCAAAATCATTAGTTAAATCAACCGTTCTAGGCTCAATATATCCTAACTTATCTTTGTGAGTTGCATTTGCATTCGAATCATTAATAGATGTAAGTGTCTTATCAATAGAGAAATTCGAACCGGTTGCATTTGCAGGCAAAGCTATTTGTAAGATTACAACAATAGTATCACCCGGAGCTACAGGTCCTGTATCAGGAATACCATCAGATCCTGTATCCTGATAAGTACTGGTAGGATTTCCATTCCCATCAGAACGATACAATAATGGTTGTGCTGAACCCGGATAGTTACTGTTAGATGTCTGAATGTTGTAAGTATCTGTAGTACTACCAGTATTTACGAAACGGTTTATAAAGTTAATAGTAGCACCTTGTTGAGCCGTGTCAATTACAACATCCTGCGCATCAACTAAAGCGATATCATAGCTTTCGTTTACGTTAACAGGTGTACCGTTAATAGTGTTTTCACCAGTTAGGTCATCATGTGTAAAAATTACCGTGTTGGTAATAGTTTCACCTTCTTGCCCCGCATCGATAGTCACATCAAACGAAAGAGTTCCAGAAGAACCATTCGCAACGTTTGCGATGGTAGCAATAAGTGTATCCTGAGCTCCTCCGGTTTTTCTTTCGAAGGTAATTCCGGTTGGATCTCCACCAGCTGCGTCAGTTAGTGCAGTAGCACTACCACTCCAAACTGCAGAGTTTGGAACATAGGTCATACCAACAGGAATCGGATCTTTTAATACAAGGTTAGTTGCTGCAGCAGTACCATTTTCGAAATAGTTAATGGTATACTTAACTTGGTCAGTAACATCAGCTGTTGTTTGATCAACTCCTTTAGTTACTGTAATTACAGCATCTTCTTGTACTTCTGCTCGGTTTGTAGCCGTGGCAGTTTCATTGTTGTCAAAATTACTGGTTACGTTAACAACGATATCTTCGAAATCTTCGTCATTGGCTGTAGCCGGTATGTTTGCAACAATTACGATACCATAAGTACTTCCTATAGTTCCGTTTCTTGTAAGAGTAGGTGTACTGGTAATCTCAGTCGTATTATCAGCATTACCATCTTTATTTGCATCGGGATAAATCCTGATGTTGGTAAAGTTAAAGTCATTAGCTAATTCACTTACACTAACTAACAAACTATCACTACCGTTACCTGTGTTGGTTAACACGTGAGCAAATGTCACCTGTCCACCCACACTTACCTGCTTAGTAGTTCCTGCATTTATTGCTACACCGGCTACCTGTTGTACTGTTGTAACAACAGTGTTAGATGTAACAGATTTACTGTTACTACCGTTATCTAGGTAAGTAGCTGTTGCCTGGTTACCAATGGAAGAGTTTGCAGGTGGTACCTGAGCAAAAACATCCGTAGATGTGCCAAGTACAACAGCAAAAACCATCAACATACCAAACAAAGCTTGTACCCTTTGTCGTAGTTTATGTGTTGTTTTCATTGTTTGAATCCTATTATTATGGTTCAATTGATTGTTTTTATGAACACTGTTTAGATTTGAATTTTGAAATCCCGTTTTAGTCCTGATCATGATCGGACCTCAACTCTTGCGGTAAGAGTTATGCTTTCTCCAGCCGCAAGAGCAGGAACTAGCCATTGTAAGCGTCGGTATTCCTGAGCAGGAATGACGCGGTTTACCTGTGATCCATCCGGCTGTGTAACCTGACGAGTCAATGGTGGTTGTCTGAAGTCATTAGCAATAGTGCTAACGCTTGCCCCACTCAGCGCCGGCGATGCAGAGCTTTCGAGATAGAACATCTCAAGTGGAATTGGCAAAACAGGCATAAGTTGAGTAATGTCTCCACCTGTTCCATTCTGGTAAGTTAGTCGATATTCAATAATATCTCCCGGCTTAACTTCGGTTACTTCAGTTGCAACCTCATTACTGTCTGCATCCAATGAGATTTTGTACGCCTTCAGAACTGAAGACAATTCCCCATTTTGTGCAAAAGTATTTACAGATAAACCCAGAAATAAAACGAATAAAAATAGATACTTATATTTCATAAGTGTGTTTATTTTTAGTTATTTCGCGCTTTTTGCGCTGCGAAAAGATACCCATACCATCATTTAAACCCCGTTAGATAGCTTTAATGAAAAGTGTCTAATTTTCTATTTTAGCATTAGAGTATTTTAATGTTTAAAATAACGTTTGCATTACTTTAGGAATTGATTCTGAAAATTGATCGGATATTTAAAGATCCAGCTATTAACTTTAGTTAATTTACGTTTTATTATTCCTTAAAATATATCTTTTAATGTATTTAATATGCTTAGATTAGTAATTGAATTTTTAACTCCGATCACTGTTTATGGTATCAAAAGAGGTTCTTAAAAAAATCAGGAAGCTGGAAGTACAGACAAAAGGCATAGTTAACACCTTGTTTGGAGGGGAATATCAGTCTGCTTTTAAGGGACGAGGAATGGAGTTCTCTGAAGTGCGAGCTTATAATTACGGTGATGATATTCGCCAGATTGATTGGAATGTTACTGCCCGTACCGGCGACCCCTACATTAAAATTTTTGAGGAGGAGCGTGAACAAACCTTAATGCTTTGTGTTGATATTTCACCAAGTGGAACCTTTGGAACCATCAACCAAACGAAGATGGACCTTGCTATCGAAATTTGTGCTGTGTTAGCTTTCAGTGCTATCAAAAACAGTGATAAAGTAGGATTGGTTTTATTCAGCGATCACATCGAAAAAGTCGTTCCTCCTAAAAAAGGAAAAACGCATGTGCTTAGATTAATCCGGGAACTTTATACTACTAAACCAACAGGGAAAGGAACGAGTATTGCTAACGCCCTTTCATACATCAACAGGCTATTAGACAGAAAAGCGATAGTTGTCTTAGCTTCAGATTTTCAAGACAGTAACTTCGACAAACCCCTAAGAATCACAAACCAAAAACATGATCTTGTAAGCATTATTGTAAACGACGAACATGAAGAAACTTTACCAAATTTGGGTTTGATACCTTTCAGAGATTCCGAATCGGGTCAGGAAGTTTTGATCGATACTTCCAGTAAAAAGGTAAGAGAATCGTATCGTAAAAAGAGATTATCGAACAGGCAAAATCTATCAGATAAACTCTTAAAAATGAAGATCGATTCTGTTGAAGTAAGTACAAATCAATCTTATGTACAACCTCTTATGAATTTCTTTTTAAGAAGGGTAAACAGGTATTAATTAATAAGTTGCTTTAACTATTTTTTCTTCTTCAGTTAATAAATATAGTTGTTCTCTTAAAGAAGAAATCGCTTCTTGATAAGCTTCCAACTCAGAATTAGAAATTCCTTTTGATGGAGGGAGAACAAGTTTTACGGGATTGACAGGCTGGTCGTTCTTATAAACATTGTAATGTAAGTGCACCCCTGTTACCCTGCCAGTTTTTCCAACATAACCGATAACCTGACCTTGTTTAACTCGCCTTCCTTCTTTTATACCTGACGCATACCCATTTAAATGAAGATAAGCTGTGGAATAAGTAGAGTTATGCCTGATCTTAACCATATTTCCTGCCGCTCCATTATATCTTGACAAGATCACTTCGCCATCCCCTACCGAAATAACCGGTGTTCCCATAGGCGCGGCATAGTCTACACCATAGTGTGGCATTCTTCTTTTCAATACAGGATGAAAACGGTTATATGAAAAATTTGAACTAATTCTTTGGGAATACTTAAAAGGAGCTTTCAGCAATGCTTTTTGTACACTATTGCCTACTTCATCATAATACCCGTAAGCATCATCACTTTCATAAAAGTATGCTTCATATACCTCGCCTCTGTGTTCAAATTCTGCGGCAATTATCTGACCAATTCCATAGGGTTTGTCATCTACAAAACGTTTTTCATAAATAACTTTAAACTTATCACCTTTATACAATCTGAAAAAATCGACTTCCCAACCAAAAATTTCACTCAATCCATTGGCCACTAAAATATTTACTCCCTGATCAACAAGAGTTTCATACAAAGATGATTCTATAGTACCATATGCAGTTGCGATCTCCTTCCTGATTTCTTTAGAACCAAGAGCCACTTCAATTCCGTTACTCCAATCAAAAACCACATAGTCTGTTGCTGTTTGATGAAATACCATTCTCAAGGGAATACCGGTATCCGGATCATGATATGTATAGTACTTCTGATTTTGGTTTATTCTTCTGGCATTGAATTTCCCTTTTGATTTCTCTTGAAGAGCATAAATATCTTCCGGCGTTACATCCAATGAGCGAAGAATAACATACAAGCTTTCGTTTCTTTTTACTCTTGCTTCTTTTACCGTGGCTTCATTTTTGATGAAACCATAAGAGTCATATCCCGGTAATTCCTCAATCTCTTCTAAATTTTGTAGCGTAATCGAATTCTCAGTTACTACCTCTTGATCCTGAAATAACGAACACGCCTGAAAAAGACATAGAAATGTTATTCCAAAAAGAAAATTTTTAACCCAAATCATGTATTAGTTTTACTTTGCAGATGATTGTGAAAAACTAATACTATTTATGATTATTTCATAAAATCTTTGAGATGTAAATTTGATTAAACAATACATGCAAAAGCCATTATATTACAAGCATTATTTTATATTCATCAAAAAAATTTAAAAGCTAAAAAATCTTTGATGGTTGAGCTTAAACCACGACTGATTAATAAAGGTCTAGTTTTACTTACCGCTTGTTTTTGTTTGTTATCCGGAAAAATATCCGCACAAACTATTTCAGTGAGCGCCCCTTCTGACTCTCTGACTGTTGGGGAAGTTTTTAATTTTTCCATCACAATTAAGAACTCTACTGCTGCTGAGAAAGTTGTTTTCCCTGATTCTAATTCTTTTAGTGGTGAACTGGAATTTTTGACCTCACGACATTTCAAAGTCAGTTCATCAACCGATAGTACAGAATACGATCTTCAGTTTTTTGCTGTTGAGAATGTTACAATACCCCCTCTTCCGGTTAGGATTGTTACCAATGGCGATACCAGTTTAGTGTTTACTGATCCTCACATTCTTTTATATAAACAAACGATTTCCTCTGAAGACGACGAATTTAAGCCACTGAAACCCATATTCAATTTCCCATATACCATATGGCCGTACATAGTTGGTCTGATTCTCTTACTTGCAGCCGGGTTCTTTATTTGGTGGAAGTATTTCAGAAATAGAATCACAGAAGAAATTCAACCCAGGGAGGCTCCTGAATTTAAAAACCCGATCGACGAATTAGAATCCAGACTAATTAGTATCAAAGAAACACATTCAGAACAGATCGAAAAAGATTACAAATGGTTCTACAGCGAACTTGGAGATGCATTACGTTGGTACGTTGAAGAACTGTATAAAATTCCGGCTTTAGAATCTACAACAAGAGAAGTATTACGATATATGGACGCTTTCGGTGTTGATGTTCAAATGGTGAAACACTCCAGAATAGTGCTTAATGAAGCAGATATGACAAAATTCGCCAAATTCAAACCAACGCTCGATCAATCATGGAAAGCTTATAATGAAGGGTTATTATTTTTAGAAAGAGCTAAGATCGTTGATAGCGCCAGGATTCAGAGAATTAAAAATGATTTTGAAGCTCAATTTGCAAATGAGCAGGAGGACGAATATGGAATGGGCTAATCCTGAATGGTTCTGGGCACTTTTATTACTTCCTGTTATTATTGGGTTCTATTTGTACCGGTTTTTTGGAAAGAAAAGAGCTGCACTTTCTTTTTCCTCACTGGATGATGCAAAGAAATTACCGGGCAATTGGAAGTCTCATCTTCATTGGCTTACAGCTCTGTTTTCCTGGGCCGGACTTAGTCTGTTGATTATAGCATTAGCACGTCCTCAGGAAAAACTAACTACTATTGAAAGAAATGCTGAAGGAATCGACATCGTAATGGTTATTGATATTTCTTCATCCATGAGAGCTGAAGATCTGCAGCCCAACAGATTTGAAGCGGCCCGGGAAGTGGCAAAGCAATTCGTGGATAAACGGGTATCTGATCGAATTGGCCTTGTTACTTTTGCAATGAAAAGTTTCACCGTTGTACCTCCCACTCTGGATTATAAATTACTTACTCAACTTCTTGAAGATCTGGAAATGGGAATTATCGAAGATGGAACTGCTATCGGAATGGGAATTGCCACTGCAATTAACCGTCTTAAAGATGGCGAAACCAAAAGTAAAGTCATTATCCTGTTGACAGATGGACAAAATAATGCCGGAGAAATCGATCCCGTTACTGCAGCGGATCTTGCCGTTACTTATGGTATCAAAATTTATACTATCGGAGCAGGAACAAGAGGCACAGCACCTTACCCTATTCAGGATCCGATCTTTGGACGTCGTTATCAAAACATTGAAGTAAATATTGATGAAGAAATGCTTACGTCAGTTGCTCAGCTAACAGGTGGAAGATATTACCGCGCAACGGATACTGAAGAACTAATCAATGTTTATAATGAAATTGATCAACTAGAAAAATCAGAAGTTGAAGAGCTGATCTACACAGATTATGAGGAGGAGTACCCTCTGTATTTAGGGCTTTCATTCTTGTTACTCATAATAGCTTTCACAACCGATCGTTTTGTGCTGAGAAGTGTAGTTGATGCTTAATAAATAATAGCTTCAGTATGATCGTCAGAATAATTTTTATCTCTCTTATTCTGTGTTGTTTTTTTGGCTGTGAATCGCCACTTAAACCAGAACTAATTTCAGTTAATGGAAAAAAATATGAAGAAATAATAGACCCTATAGTCAATCATCCAAAGTTATTAACTCCTATTGACTCATTAAGATCAAATTTTCTTCGAGAAGCTAAAACTCTCGAGTTTAAAGGCCAAGTTTTTGTACAAATAAAAGTAGATTCTGTTGGAAGAGTTCAAGATCCTAAAATAATTAAAGGAGATATAGATAACGTTAACCAGATTGCCATAGAAATTATTAAAACTGCAAAATTTGAACCCGCTCTACAAAACGGAAAACCTGTCTCCGTTGAGTATATGATTCCATTTATTTCCAACTGATAAAGTAACTTTAGTTTTATAAACAAAAGGTTCAATATTCATTATTCTATAATTCGCTTGTTCTTTCTTCTTTCGTACCTTTCCTGAAATCAGCGATCCGAACTTCCTAACCTATTCATGAAGAAAAGCCATTTACTAAAGAAGATATCTGAAACAGATCTGTTTTCGGATTTCTTATCAACCTTAGAAAAAGAGAAAAAACTGTATGTTAAAGAAAGTGTTGGATCACTAACCTCTTTTGCAATCAATGAACTAAGTAAGTCCTATCAGAACATAGTTTGCATTACTGATTCCGATGAGAATCTGCGTTTTTTAAAAGCTGATCTGGAAGTGATTTCAAAATCCAAACTCATCAGCTTCCCTTCAACCAATCATAAACCTTATGATAATGACCAAATTGTTGATTCAAGTACATTAGTTCTTCGTTCTGAAGCGCTGGAAGGAATCAAAAGCAGAGCAAAAAAGATCGTAGTATCTTCAGCTCAAGCTATATCTGAAAAAGTAGCGCCTCCTCAGGTACTTGAAAAAGTAAGCCTGACGGTTGTAAAAGGTGACAGCATAGAAATTGAGCAATTAAAAGAAAAGCTGGTTGACCAGGGATATAATCCAACCAGATTTGTAGATGAACCCGGCGATTTTGCAGTCCGGGGCGGAATCTTTGATGTTTACCCCTTTGCAGGAGAATACCCTGTCCGTCTGGAATTCTTCGGTGATGAACTCGAATCAATAAGAGAGTTTGATGCAGATTCACAACGATCAGTTTCTTTTCTCAATCAGGCCAGGTTTATACCTGATCTTACAAACCTTCCCGATTCAGAAAAAGAAGGGTTCCTCTCATACTTTGATGAAAGCACTGTACTGGTTCTTATAAATCCCGAGTTAATTCAATCAAACATTGAAGAATTTTTTGAGCAAACTGAGAGTGCTTTCAATGAATTAGATGATCAGGGAATTTCAATTCCTGAAGACCTTTATTTATCTGGTGAAGAATACCTTACAAGTATCACCAAATTTAAAAATAATGTGATATTTGGCTCTTCTACACCTCAGAATGAAGCCTTTCGCTTCGGTTCAAAACCGCAACCTGATTTCCATGGAAACTTCGAGTTACTACGAAAGGAAATCACACAACAAAGTGAATCCGGAAACCAAGTTTTGATCTGTTGTGACAATGATGGACAGCAAAAAAGATTTGAAGAACTGCTCGGAGAACCCACTGATGAATTTAATTATTCCCTGATCATTGAATCCCTTCATGAAGGTTTTGTTTATCCTCCCTCCAACATTTGTGTATATACTGATCATCAGATATTTAACCGATACTATCGCCCAAAAGTAAAACGAAGAAAGCATCAGGGCGGAATATCCTTTAAGGAATTGAAGGACCTAAACATCGGTGACTTTGTGGTTCATGTTGATTACGGAATCGGGAAATTCGCTGGCTTTAAACAGATAAGAGTAAAAGAAGCTGATCAGGAAGTGGTTGTTCTTCGTTATAAAGATGATTCTGTTCTCTATGTAAATGTCAGCAGCCTTCACAAACTTCAAAAATATTCCGGAAAAGAAGGAACAGCTCCAAGAATTACTAAACTTGGTTCCGGTGAATGGGCTCGCAAAAAAGCTCAGACTAAGAAAAAAGTTAAAGATATCGCCAGAGAGCTTATCTTATTGTACGCCAAACGAAAAGCTCAGAAAGCTTATTCCTTTAGTGAAGACACCAGCTGGCAAACTGAGATGGAAGCTAACTTCCAATTTGAAGAAACTCCTGATCAGGATATTGCAATACAGGCAGTAAAGCAGGACATGGAAAGCGAGCAACCTATGGATCGGTTGGTGTGCGGAGATGTTGGATTTGGTAAGACTGAAGTTGCTGTAAGAGCAGCGTTCAAAGCAGTTATGGATCATAAACAGGTTGGAGTACTGGTTCCTACAACTATCCTGGCTGAACAACATGCAAAGACCTTCAAAAAAAGAATGGGGAAGTTTCCGGTGAATATCGAAGCTCTTTCCAGATTCAGATCTAAAGCAGAACAAACAAAAGTATTAAAGAAACTGGATGCCGGCGATGTAGATATTCTAATTGGAACACATCGAATTCTATCAAAAGACATAAAGTTTAAAGATCTGGGACTTATCGTAGTTGATGAAGAGCAAAGATTCGGTGTCAGCGCAAAAGAAAAGCTTAAAGAATTCAGAGCTGCGGTTGATGTGCTCACTCTTACCGCTACCCCTATACCTAGAACGCTGCAGTTTTCTCTTATGGGCGCCCGGGATTTAAGTGTGATTAATACTCCCCCTCCTAACAGACAGCCGGTGTACACTGAGATACATAGCTTTGATGAGGAATTAATACGAGATGCCATCCTGCAGGAAATGAGTCGGGGCGGACAAGTATTTTTTATCAATAACAGAGTAAAGAATATTGAAGAAGTAGCTGAAATGATCAGAAGATTGGTTCCTGATGTTAGGGTGCGTTTTGGTCATGGACAAATGACAGCATCTCAGCTCGAAAAGATCATTGAAGACTTCTATGCACATAAATTTGATGTCTTGGTTTCAACTAACATCGTTGAAAATGGTATCGACATTGCTAATGCTAACACCATCATTATTAATCAAGCTGATAACTTTGGTTTGGCAGAATTGCATCAGCTCAGAGGTCGTGTCGGGCGTTCAAACAGAAAAGCATTTTGTTATCTGATTACCCGTCCAATTCAAACTCTCACTCCCGAAGCAAGAAAACGGTTGTTAGCTCTGGAGGAATTTTCAGATTTAGGTTCCGGATTTAACATCGCTATGAGAGATCTGGATATTCGAGGAGCTGGAAACATACTGGGCGGTGAACAAAGTGGTTTCATCAATGATATTGGCTTTGAATTGTATTCCAAGATCCTGAATGATGCCGTGAGAGAGCTTAAAGAATCTGAGTTCAGTGATATGTTTGAAGGTATAGAAGCAGAAATAGAGCTTCCTGAAACAGTAGTTGAATTTGATGAATCGGCACTTCTTCCTAATAATTATGTAAGTGATAATGTGGAACGCTTAAATCTGTACAGAAAGCTTTCTCAGGCTAAAACCGAAAAAGAGATCGAAGATTGGAAAGAAGAAATCGAAGATCGCTTTGGTCCTGCACCGAAAGCAGCATTGTACCTGATTGAAGCCAGCAAGATCAAACTGTTTGCTTCCAGATGCTTATTCAAAAAAGTAACTATTCGGTCTCAGCGTATGTGGACGGTTTGTCCCAAAGCAGAATCTAAATTAGCTGAAGCATTTTATGAACAAGGCAAGTTTCAATCGATTCTAAAGCAATTAGAGACTTTACGCCCTAATAAATTCCAGCTTATTCAAAAAAATGAAGCTGTTCGATTAGCTATTCAGGATATCCCGGATATTTTTGCGGCTACGGAGTTTTTGAAGGAATTGAATGAGAAAATATAAATCCTGATAATAAATCGAGCGGACGTAAACGTCCTAATCGTTTAAAATGCCTTATGCCAGAAGAGCCTTCAGGCTCGACGTAATGTAGTCATCTCTGTAGACCTTATGTATTTCCTTGACGGTTTAATCTGGAAACGGACCTCCCCGACTACGGAACAGATTTTTTGGTTCTGAGTAGTTCGCCCCTCCTTGGATAAGGAGGGGAATTCTGAGTTGATTCTAATTTTTGTTAATTAGTCCTCCTCCTGTTGCAGGAGGAGACAGAGGATGTCCTTACATAAGGATTTTGAGTACATTTAGTTGTTAATGTACTTTTGTACCGACAAAAGTACCAAAAGCTCCCGACAAGAATTATTGGCGCGAACTCCATTACATCGACTAATCATTACAAAGGGTCTTCCTACGTATGATACAAATTCAAAAATCAGCCTGAGTGTAATGATTCCTCCCTGTCTGCCGACAGGCAGGCTGCGGAGCCGTCGATTTCATTACGTTCTTTCCTCGCCAATAATTCTAAAGGTCGGTGTACTTGAAAGTTTGTTCTGAAATCATAAAGATTATAAACAGGACTAATTTTGTAAGTGATTTTTTTGGTAATTTATTGTTTCTAAACTTCTGCTTATAAATGCCAATTGATCAAAAATACATTCAAGCCATTAAAAATGGTGATGTGGTCGCATTCCCTACCGAAACGGTATATGGACTTGGTGCAGATGCATGGAACTCTGAAGCGATCGCTAAAGTATTTAAAACCAAAGGGCGTCCTTCAGATAATCCATTAATCGTTCATCTTTCAGAATTTTATCAGATCAATGATTTTGCCTCCGAAGTACCCGAAACTGCTCAGCTACTCATTGAAGAATTCTGGCCGGGACCGTTAACCTTGGTTTTTAAAAAGAAACCTGAAGTACTGGATGCAGTAACAGCAGGATTAGGTACCGTTGCTATACGCATACCTGCCAATGAAATAGCTTTAGAATTTATTTCGAAAACATGTCCGCTAGTTGCTCCCAGTGCCAATAGGTCAGGCGCCCCTAGCCCAACCAAAGCTAGTCATATAAAAGCGGATTTCGGATCATCTGTTTTAGTTATTGATGGAGGCTCAACTCAGGTTGGTCTGGAATCTACAGTACTTGATATTTCCGGAGACCAACCAATGATCCTGCGTCCCGGTGTAATCGGAAAAGATCAACTAGAACAAGTCCTGAACCAAACTGTTCGTACTGATGATAAGAGTTCTGAAAAGCCTAAAAGTCCCGGACAAAAGTATTCACATTACAAACCCAAAGCGGATGTAAAATGGTTGGATTTCGAAGATACATTCGAGGATACTTCTTCCTTGTTCCTGCTTTTGAATGCTGAAACCGAGCAACAAAATGTCATAAACTATAATCAGGATTTTGAAAAATTAGCTCGTGAATTATATGATAGATTTCGTCAGGCTGATATAGACGGTTATAAGAAAGTGATCATAGAACCTTTTGATGATCGATACGATTCTTCTGTTATTCCCGCATTACTGAACAGGATTGAAAAAGCAACTTCCCTTTAATGAATAGCATTTACCGATTTATTTAACCGTATATTACTCCAACTAAAGTAGTGTATGGGAATAGGGTTGCTAAGGCACATGTATGCTATCTTCAAATTAAACTGAGAAACTTTTCTGAGCTCTATCTTCAACTTTCTCCCCTTCTTTCTTACATATACATATGAAATTCCGCGATCTTCAAATTATTGAACCTATTCAAAAGGCTCTTAAAGACCAGGGCTATGATCAGCCTACACCAATTCAGGAACAATCTATTCCAATTTTACTGGCCGGAAAAGATCTTCTGGGTTGTGCACAAACCGGAACCGGGAAAACAGCTGCTTTCGCAATTCCTATTCTTCAACATTTATCTGATTCTCATGAACCGGATAATCGGACACGACAAATAAAATCTTTGGTGATCACTCCAACCAGAGAATTAGCTATTCAAATTGCCGACAGTTTTACCACCTACGGACAATATACTGACATCAAAAACACCGTTATTTATGGAGGAGTTAAGCAGCAGAAGCAAGTTAAACGGCTTAAAGCAGGTGTTGATATACTTGTAGCCACACCCGGAAGGTTGTTGGATCTGATGAACCAGGGTTTCGTGTCACTAAAGGATGTAGAATATTTTGTTCTGGATGAAGCCGATCAAATGCTGGATATGGGATTTATTCATGATATCAAGAAAGTAATTGCACAATTACCAAGAAAGCGACAATCACTGTTCTTTTCTGCAACAATGCCCCCTGCTATTGTGAATCTTTCTAAATCCATTCTTGGAAATCCTGAAAGAGTGACAATTACTCCTGAAAAAGCAACTGCAGAGAAAGTTGAACAACAACTGTTTTATGTCACAAAAGGAAATAAGATCAAATTATTGATCCATCTTCTTGAAACGGATGTAATAACATCTTCAATTGTATTTTCAAGAACCAAGCACGGTGCTAATAAGATCGTTAAACTCTTACTAAATGCTGATATTAGTGCAGAAGCTATTCATGGTAACAAGTCTCAGCCCGCCCGACAAAGAGCATTGAGTAACTTTAAAGATGGAACCACCAGAATTCTTGTTGCAACGGATATTGCTGCTCGCGGAATTGATGTAGACGACATTTCTCATGTTATCAATTATGATCTGCCAAATATCCCTGAAACCTATGTACACCGTATTGGAAGAACGGGCAGAGCCAATGCCAGCGGAATAGCTCTCTCCTTCTGTGCTGTTGATGAAAGGCCGTTTCTGCGTGAAATAGAAAAATTAATTAATCAACAAATTGAAGTAATTTCTGAACATCCTTATCCTGATGACTCTGAGGAACCGGCTAAACCTGTATCAAAAGGATCTAACAGAAGCAGATTTAAGAGCAGTGGTAATAGAAATTCCCGAAGAAAAAAAACTAATAGCCGAAATAACCGTAACTCAAGATCACGAAATAGAAGCTCATAGCTGATAGCTGATAGCTGAATCAAAAAAAATTATGGACGGCACCCAAAGAAAAGATATTAAACCCGGAAGC
Source organism: Balneola sp. (assembly GCA_965222085.1). GTDB lineage: Bacteria > Bacteroidota > Rhodothermia > Balneolales > Balneolaceae > Balneola. The sequence goes on along the minus strand of OZ244952.1, from coordinate 2,953,688 downwards.
TCTGTAGAAGTAGTTCAGAAACACCATCAACGAAGCGGAGAACTAACTTCAGGAGTGGTAAAACGATTACTTACCAAATCCCCTTCTCATCCACATGGTATTAAAGTAATGTTGGAATCCGGAATTGTGGGAAGAGTTAAGAAAGTAAATTAGAGCTTTATAATATATCTCTATAAGCAAAATATGCCGAAACCTTTATGTTGATTTAGCCGTGTAAAACCGACACTAAAATGGAGGAAAAATGGGTATTTGGGCTGAATCTGCAAAAACACTTAAGTTCAACAATTCAATGCTTAGAGGAAAAACCCTTTTCAAAACATTGAGTGAGAATTCAAGATATAATATCCTTCAATCCGAAATTGATCCCGAAAAAATGAACTTCGGGTTAGATTTAGTTCAAAAAAGAAAGAACAGAAGAACTCTAATATTCTTTCTTCTTATTTATCCGATTACTATTTCTGCATTTGTAATCTGGATATTCTCCATTATTTGATCAATCCTCGAAAACACCGAAAGTCTGATCAGGCCGCATTGCTAATACTGCTTCTACCATTAAATTGATTAGGTCTTCAACATCATTCACATTACAAGTCTCTACAGGTGAATGCATATATCGTAATGGAAGTGAGATCAATGCACTCGGTATTCCCGTCTGCTGATAAAAAATACTATCGGTATCGGTTCCTGTTCTTACACTTGTAGCTTCATGCTGGATATCGATCTTAGCTTCTGAACAAACTGTTTCCAGAAAATCGACTACCTTCGGATGGTTAGCCCCTCCGTGTTGAATTGCCGGACCTTTACCCATTTCTACTGTTCCGTGCTGTTTCTGATCGATTCCGGGAGTATCAGTCGCATGTGTTACATCAGTTACCAATGCAACATCCGGCATAAATCGGTAACTCATCATTCGGGCACCAAATCCGCCTACTTCTTCCTGCACTGAGTTCAATGCGATTACATTTACTTTAAGATCTCTCTTTCTCTCGCTTATCTTTCGGAGCGCTTCAGCAATAATATATCCACCTATTCTATTATCAAGTGCACGACCTGTTAAAATATCCTCATTCAGATATTCCAGATCCGAGGAATATGTAATCGGATCACCAACTTGTATCAACTCAAGAGCTTCTTCTTTTGAACTAACGCCGATATCAACATAAATGTCTTTCCAGGCCGGCTGTTTACCTCCACCGTTTTTAGTGTCCTGCAAATGAATGGCTGTATTTCCGGTCACTCCAACAACTCTGCCTCTTTTGTTGTGGATGAATACCTTTTTTGCACGTGCTATGGTAGAATCACTGCCCCCAAGCTTGTTGATATACACAAATCCCTGATCAGAAATATGTTGGACCACCATTCCGATCTCATCACAATGAGCTTCCAATAAAACTGTAGCTACATCTCCGCTGGTATTAATTTTTCCGGCGGCTGAACCATAAGCATCGGTTACCACTTCATCCGAAAACTGATCTACATAATCTTTCCATATTTTAACTCCTGCTTTTTCAAATCCGGTTGGACTTGGAGTAATGAGCAAATCTTCTAAAAATTGTTTACTGGAATTGTTAGCCATGCCTGTATCGTTGTAATTATCTTAAATTAATTTGGCATCGAATATAACGAAAGAAGTATACAATATTGAATATTCAACAAGGAATAATGAATATTGAACTGCTTATATTTTGATAATTAAATTTTAAAAGAATGAATGATACTTCGATATTCAGTATTCAATATTCGATATTCATTGATTCCTAATTTAAAAACATGATCAAACCCGACTACGATTCCGATTTCTTTTACCATTGGCATGAGCTTACTGTACGATTCAGTGATGTAGATTCACTTCAGCATGTCAATAATGCAACATTCAGTACTTATTACGAAGAGTCCCGATTACGTTTTCTAGGTGAATATTTCGAAATGAGTAAAGAATATTACGAAGGACGTTCTTTTGTGATGGTTCGTTCTGAAATTGAATATCTTGGTCAGATCAAATTTCCCAACACCATCTTAATAGGAACCGGCATTCTGAAAGTTGGTAATTCCAGTCTGGATACCTATCAGGCTATTTATAACAAAGAATCTAAAAAGCTAATGAGTGTTGCTCAAACTACCGGAGTTTGGTTCGATGTGAACAAACAGCGACCGGTAAAACTACCTGAAATTCAGAACCTGGAAGCCATGCTCATAAAAACTGATCAAGATGGATAAAAGCACCAGGTACAAAATTTTCAATGATCCTGTACATGGATTTATCACCGTCCCAAAAGGAATCATTCTAAGACTGATCGATCATCCCTATATCCAAAGATTGCGAAGAGTTCGTCAGCTTGGATTAGGATATCTGGTTTTTCCCGCTGCTGAACACTCCCGTTTTTCTCATGCACTGGGAGCACTGGAACTTGCAAAAAGAGTGTTGAATAATTTACTGGAAAAAGATACTACTATCACCAAAAAGGAATATGAAGGCACTTTAATTGCAATATTGCTTCATGATGTTGGTCATGGTCCCCTATCTCACACTTTGGAACACACCTTGATCAAAGACTTCAATCATGAGCAAATGAGTTTAGCCATCATGAAAGAACTCAATAAGGAATTTGAGGGAGAACTGGACACGGCAATAGCTATATTCACCAATCAATATAAAAAGAAGTTTCTGCATCAACTCATTTCTTCACAGCTTGATCTGGACAGGTTGGATTATCTGAGCAGAGACAGTTTCTTTACCGGTGTTTCTGAAGGTCGTATTGGTATAAACAGAATTCTGAAAACGATGCGTGTCCATAAGGGAAACATTGTAATAGAAAAAAAAGGAATTTATGCGATCGAAAACTACATCATAGCCCGAAGATTGATGTATATGCAAGTTTATTTACACAAAACGGTACTAAGTGCTGATGCCTTAATAAGAGCTGTATTTAAAAGGATTCGGGATTTGTTAGACTCCGGTTACGAACTGGATTTTGCCTCTGATAGTCTGCGATACTTTATGCAAGATCAGCCTTCTGCTAAAAAACAGATCACCGGTAAGATGATCAAAGCATATACCTCTCTAGATGACTACGACATCTATTTAAATATAAAGTTCTGGACTCAAAGCAATGATAAGATCCTTGCTGAACTCTGCAACCGCTTTTTGAACCGAAGCTTATTCAGAACCACTTTCTTTGAAAACTCGCCCTCTGAAAAAGATTATGAGAACATTAAAAAACAGACTAAACTGAATTTAAAAAAGCTGGGTTTACCACATGATGATGAATCTGCTTCTTATTTTTATAGTTTTGATCAAAGCTATTCCGAGGCTTACAAATACCAAAACGAGAGCATTTGGATCTTAGAAAACGATAATGCAGTGGAATTTTCCAAAGCTGCGGACACCAAAAATATAATCGCTTTAACAGAGCCTGTTGTCAAAAACTATTGTGTTCACTTAAAAGAAGTTAAAGTCTAGACCAACCTGTCTCCGAAGAAATTCAGGAAGTATGGAAATCTACCAATCTGTCAAGCGGCTTGCGTACCACGATAGAAAGATCCATGCCTCGCTCAGATAGCACCTCTTCAAGTATTTCTTGGTAAACCGAAGCTATTGATCCAACAAAGCCTATCTTCTTTTCTTTCGATTCTTCGAAATAGCTAAGTTGTTTATCCGCAAAAGCTTCAAATCCCCTTCTTACCATATTCGTTATAAACGGATGATCTCTGTAATCACCCAAAATCTTTGAGAAAGAAGCCACAAATCTGTTAGCCTGTGGCTCTTCATAGATCTTATGCAGTACACTTTCTAACGACATATCACTTGTTTCTTCCAGAGCCTTTCTCAGATCTTCCGGCATAGTTTTATAGTAATATGCATTCAGAATTCGCTTTCCGAAATATCCACCGCTTCCTTCATCTCCGAAAACAAATCCTAGTGAGGGAATTGATTTCACGATCTTTTCGCCATCATACACACATGAATTTGAACCTGTTCCTAAAATGCAGGCAACTCCCTCCTTTTTACCAAAACAAGCGATAGCAGCTCCAAGCATGTCACTTTCAATATGAATATCAGAATCCGGAAAATTCTCTCTTATTGCATTCTGAAGTATTGCCTTTCTGGATTCATTCCCACTACCTGAACCATAGAAGAAAATCTCATCTACCCGGGTGTTATTTAAACTGGTTTTAACTCCATTTTTAATAGCTTCAGAAAGTTGTCCGTGTGTTCTGAAATAAGGATTTAATCCGTCACTTTTAAAAAATTCTTTGCCCTCTTGCTTTACTAAAACCCATTCCGTTTTTGTCGAACCACTGTCAGCTATTAAAATGCTCATTTATATTTTTTGTTAAATTTTATTGAAGATACTTAACACATTATTTCATTACCACATTAAGAATAATTTTTAAGTACATTCCGAAAATAATTTAATTTATATGACCTCAATCAGCGGTATTTCTTCGGGTAAACGATTAGTTTCTTTGGATTTTTTCAGAGGCGCCACGGTAGCTGCCATGATACTTGTTAACAATCCCGGATCATGGTCTCATATCTATGGACCTTTAAAGCACGCTCCCTGGCATGGGTGGACTCCAACAGATCTGATTTTTCCTTTTTTCTTATTTATTGTAGGTGTATCCATTGTGCTGGCATTCACCAAAGCCAGAAATAAAGGAGCTCATGATTCTGACCTTTTAAAAAAGACTTTAATAAGAGCTGCTAAAATATTTGGATTAGGTCTGGCTTTAACGGCATTTCCGTATTTGACTTTTTCTCCGGAATTCGGGTTTCATTCAAACCTGATTGATATCAGAATTCCTGGTGTTTTGCAAAGAATTGCTGTGTGTTATGCTATCGGAAGTGTCTTATTTCTATATACCAAACCAAAAACCCAAATGTACACCCTTGCAGGATTATTGATAGGCTATTGGATATTAATGATAGGCATACCTGTGCCCGGATTCGGAGCTGGTGCTATCGACAACCCCGAAGGTAATCTTGCTGCTTATATTGATCAACTCACTTTATCCGGACATACCTGGAAAGAAAACTGGGATCCTGAGGGATTGCTAAGCACTCTACCTGCTATAGGAACTACTTTGATAGGAATTTGGACAGGAAGAATATTAATGAAGGATCACGAATCAGAAAGTTCGAGAACACTTCAGTTTTTTATTTGGGGATTTGTTCTGATTATAATCGGATACATCTGGAGTTGGGTCTTTCCTATCAATAAAAATATCTGGACCAGTTCTTATGCTCTTTTCACCGGAGGACAAGCCATGTGTATTTTTGGATTATGCTACTGGTTTTTAGATGTGAGAGAAAAACACAAATTCACTGACTGGGGAGTTGCTTTTGGATTAAACGCGATCACTGTTTTCTTTCTGAGTGGTGTAATAGCTCGCATTTTAAGCATGATCACCTTTACCTATAACGAAACAACTTATTCTGTAAAAGGATGGATCTATGAAGTCGTACTCAAGTCGATCGCTTCACCTATAAATGCCTCAATCTTATATGCTATTATGTGGATAATCCTTTTTTGGGGATTAGCTCACTGGATGAGGAAAAAGAATATTATTATTAAAGTGTAGATACTGAAAACCCTGATTAAGCACCGTTCTAACTTACGTTACTTAATCAAAGTCATTATTCGTGTAATGGTATGCCCTTTTGAGCTCAGCTGGTAAATATAAATACCTGATGAAAGATTAGAGCCATCAAAAGATATATTATGGGATCCTGAGCTCATATTTTCATTCAGAAGTGTTGAAACCTCTCTTCCAAGGATATCATATACTTTAAGTGTAGTAAATCCACTTTTCGCAAGACTGAAACTTATCACAGTAGTCGGATTGAATGGATTAGGATAATTCTGGTCTAATTTACTTTCCTTAGGAATATCAGGCATTTCTTCTATCGACACGCTTAAATTTTTCGGATAGCTTAACCTCATATTGTCGAAATAAATCGAGCCGGAATAGGTTTCTCCTGTTTGTTGCTCAGACTTCAATTTGATCCCAATACCCGTAATTGTAATAGGATAATAGTAGCTGCTAAATGGATCTGTAGCCTGAACATTTTCCATAGAAAGGTAATACTCCTCGAAATCTGTATTATCAGCATATCTTTTTAGTCTGATCGTGAACTCTTCACCATTATCATCTGTAAGGATAGCGTCCATCAAATGCTGTTTTCCATCGGTAAGTCCATCAATTATGATAGTATCAGGAACTCCAAAAACAGGGATATTGGTTCTTACATACGCCCACGTGCTTGGCGTACCTGCATAGGTAAACTGGTAGTCGATTTGTAAAGCTTTCTCTCCTTCTGAGAATACGCTTTCTGTAGTACTGATTGATGAATTAGCGATATCTATATTTTCACCATCTAATGAAATCCCTTCAATGCTTTCAAAATCCTCTATCTTCGTTATACCGCTCCCGACCTGAACCTCAACTTGTGATGTGTCTGAGACTCCATCAAAAGTCCCGATAACATTAGTAACTCCTTCAGCCAAGCCTTTAAAAACTCCATTTTCTATGGTTCCTATATTTTCATCTTCAACTTCCCAAGTTACGTTGGTATTGGAAACTGATTGAGATACTCCATCACTGTCAAATGATTTATTAAAAAACACAAGGTCCTGATTATCATCCGTTACAGCTTGTTCAGGAAATAAATTAAAACTCATTATTCCTTTGATCTCAACCAAAGATGAATCTTTATAGCCATTGTATTCCACAAACACAAAACCTGTATCAGGATTGTTGCCTGCTGTAAATAGTCCTGTATCAGAAATTTCAGCATCAAAACCTTCACTGAGAGAAAATGTAAGATCCTCTGTATTAAAGTCTGCCGGAAAGTAGTTCTCATCTGTGCCTTGTACTTTATATGTAAAGCTTTGATCTCTGTATATTTTTTTGATTGAAGGATCGATATTTAACCGTTGCAGACTCCCAGTTTTCTGCTTATTCGAAACCAACATCAAAGCATTGGCGACTGACCTTTCTCCTGCTCCATCTGAAGGGGAATTGGCAACTTCATTATGAACTACTAAAGTGGTTGATCCTCCTCCGTCAAGATTCAGAGCATTATAAGCTCCAATCCCTAACATAAAATCACCTAATTCAGTAAGTGTCATACCGGCACTGGTCGATTGCCTTCCATCAACCGTCACCAAATAGAACTTAGTTGTATCCGCATTAAACCCGAGTGCAGATCTGGGATGTCTTTCGGGCCAATTTCCTTGATTTACTCCATTGTTCAGAAACTTAGCACTACCACCAACAGCCTCCTTTAATGCATCAGTAGCGGGAGAAATTTTATGATTGATAGTTAATGTATCACCCGGAGAGACTCCATTTAAAATAGTTGCACCGGATCCATGTCCTGAAAGCACGAAAGTGGAATCTGTAAGACTGGAGTTCCCTTCATTTACAGACTTGGAAACTACAACAGTTCTTACTTCTCCGTTAACAATCCAGGGATCAATAGTCTTTAAAGTTAATTCCGTTCCGAAATTATTAGTAGCAGTACTGGACCCAAAAAAATGATTATAGAAAATTATATCATTGCTACTTCTTACTCTGTTTACATTGCTGATAGAGTTAGTCGATTCATCAATTTTCAACACACCATCATAACTGGTGGTATTTATAAACATTTCAGCATTGTTGGAATATCCAAATACCTCTCTGTTTATAGGCTTTGTCAGAATTTCACCATTCAGAACCTGTAAATTTGTAGGAGTTCCTCCACTATAGAAATCTCCGTTAATAGCAGCAATTATTTCATGACCGGGCACAGACTTTCGGGCAGACATAGAGCTTGTTTTCTCATATGCAGCCAATCTGTCTTGGGCTTTTACAGTTTCCAAGTTATAAATTCCACTGGTAAGGTCGAACTCAGCCTGTGAAAAAACAGATGCAGGAACTAATAAGAAAATTGACAGGCATAGAAATTTATTCATATTTAATAAATAAGAATTAAAAGAACTTCATTTGCAATAAACTTCGTGAGAAACTATTTGATCAAAGTCATTCTTCGGGTAATTGTATTCCCTTTGGAACTCAGCTGATAGATATAGATACCGGATGAGAGATTAGAACCATTAAAAGAAACATCATGTGTCCCTGAGGTCATATTTTCATTCAGTAAAGTTGATACTTCTCTACCCAGCATATCATATATTTTAAGTGTAGTAAAGCCACTTTCCGCCAATCTGAAACTTATTACTGTTGTTGGGTTAAATGGGTTAGGGTAGTTTTGAGACAACTGAAATTCTTTTACCAATTCAGATTCTTCCTCAGTTGATACAACAATTCCTGCTTCTTCTGCAGGAGTAGGATCACTTTCTACATTATTTCTACTCGCGGCGGTTACAAAATACCAATACCCATTTTCCGACGGCGGAGTAATGTCTGTAAAAGTAGTATCCCCGGTAACTTCAATAAGGTTATAATACTTTGTCATTTCCTCTACCTCATTTGGAGCCGTTCCTGAATCTACTCTGTAAACAGCATATTTAACCAATGAGTCTGTATGGCTACTTGCATTGGATTTAGTAATCTGATCTATTGACGAAGGACTCCAGGAAATATTAAAAATATATTCCGTCTCCGGATCTCTGTTCACCACGAGGTTTTCGGGAGTTTCCGGCTTAGCCATACTTTTCCAGTCCATAATAGGCTGAAGAGCATCATATTTATAAAAATTATTCCTTAAAGTATCTGCAAATCCTTTAGATGAGAAGCCAGTTAGATTTTTTTCTCTAAAAAATACACTACCCTGTATTTTAGGATTCTCACGGTTTATCCTGACTTGTTTAGGAACTTCAGTTGCTGAATAAGTGCCATCTCCGGTGTTAGAATCACTTCGGTACAGCGCATGACCTGGATAAATATGTCTTTCATTAGCCGCAGCACTGTCTGCCCACCAATTTGCAAGCGCTCTGTAATCCTGTCCATATGGACCGAATCTATTTATTCCCCAATACAGTTGAGGTGTGATATAATCAATAGTTCTGTCATGTAGCCATGCAATTCCGTCTCCGTAAATAACCTCATACGCATTCATTCCGCTTATTCCGCTCGGAGTACCACTTTTCCAAATTCCAAACGGACTTATTCCAAACTTAACCCACGGTTTAACAACTTGCAAGCTGTCATAAAGCGCTTCAACAAAAATATCGATATTATTGCGTCGCCAGTCACCTTTATCAGTAAAGCCACGGGGATATTTTATAAAGGTACTATCATCTAATGCTTCATTTGCGGCACTTGAACCCATATGATTTGACGGATATGGATAGAAATAATCGTCGAAATGAATTCCGTCTACATCATACCTGTTCACCACATCCATTACTATCTGTACATTGTAATCAATTACATCCGGTAAACCGGGATTCATAATTGCAATATTATCATTCATCACAAACAGCCATTCTGGATGTGTATTTGAAACATGTTTTTCATCTCTCTGGCTGGTATCAAACTTTTTTCTTTTACCCTTTTCATATTCTTTCTGAAGAAATGGCTTTAAACTTTCATCTACATCTTCTTCTGTTACATATCCGGGTAATGCCTTTTGTGTGAAGTCACTTGGTATAGTTCTCATTGCTCTGTATGGATTCAACCATGCGTGTAACTCCATTCCTCTTTTGTGAGCTTCTTCAATAGCAAATTCTAACGGATCCCAATATGGGTCAGGAGCTTTTCCTTCCTCTCCTGTGAGATATTTTGACCATGGCTCGATAGGAGAATCATAAAGTGCATCCCCTTCAGTTCTGATCTGGAAGAAAACTATATTAATTCCTATTTCATCCAGTTTATTTAATTTGTTGATAAGATCTTCTTTTTGAAATCTAACCGGGATACCACCTGCTTGCGGCCAATCCAGATTTATAACAGTAGCCATCCATGTACCTCTGAATTCATATTTAGGTACATCTTCTTGGGAGAATGCCATAGCCGGAGCTAAAATAAATAACAGGATAAATAGCTTTTTCATAAAACGTGTTGTGCTCTCTATTATGGATAAAAAAAAGGCAGCACAAGGCTGCCTTTTGTGTTAAATAATTGCTTATTTGATTAAAGTCATACGATTAGTTAAACGTACGCCATTCGCTTGTAGTGTATAGATATACACACCGGAAGCAAGATTTGTAGCATCGAAAGTAACTGTATGATCACCTGCATTCTTTCTGTTGTTAACTAATGTTGCAACTTCTCTACCTGTAATATCATAAACTCTCAAAGTCACTAAACCAGCCTGACCAATTGTGTAGTTGATATTAGTAGTTGGGTTAAATGGGTTAGGATAGTTCTGTCCCAATTTAAATCCTTCAGGTATTTCCGTTACGAGATCTTCATTTGAAGTAAATACCTGAGTAGTCGTGAACTTCTGAAGATCATGAGGAGTATCTCCACCATTGAAAACACCAACATATGCAACTGTACCATCTGCATTGAAATCTAGTCCTCTAGGGCGACCACCATCGAATTCCCCTGTAAAGTCCGGATTCCATGCACCCGCAGTCCAACGGATACTATCCAATGGTTCTTCATTTTCAGTTCCCAGAGCAGCATAATCAAATGCGTACCAAGTTTGTGGTGTATATGGTGCATCAGGAACATCATTTAAAGAACCAGCGCCTATCCAGAGGTAATCTGTTTTAGGATGTAGATCGAAACTTTCAGCTTTGATTCCTCTTAAAACTGTATCCGGAACACCGAATCCACTAAACTCATCAGGTTTTTGGTATCTCAATACAAATCCATTAGTATAACCAGCCCACCAAATTGTTTGACCATCAGCTGAAACTTGAAGGTCTCTAGAGAAACTTCCTGTAATTGTAATAACAGATTCCGGATTCTCTAGGTTAGAATCATATTTCAAAATTGGTGTATCAGCACCACAAACTGCTCCAACATAGATATTACCAGCCGCATCTGTACTTGATTCAGTTATTGCACAAACGTCGGGAACATCCGCTTTAGCAATACCTTCTCCTGTTTTATAATCGACTTTATAAAGTCTGTTGAATTGAGAAATAATGATATTTCCATCAGCTACACTAGCTTCAATTCCTCTCCCGGAATACCCTTCGTAAGCCGTTCCTGTCCATACTCTTCCCAATGTATCATTAGGAGTGGTACCATCTGCATATTCAATCACTTTAAGTGGAGAGAAACTTGCGGGTGTTCCATCAGCATTATAAACATAAATCGCTCTTGTCGATAAAGTATCAGGGTCTCCATTGTTTCCATCTCTGTTTGTGATGATAGTTTCAGTAGCTGAAAATGGTTGAATCCAAATCTTCCCATCCGGGTCAACTGCTACTCCGTGAACTTCAAGGAATGAGTCACTTGTATTTGCAGTATCCGGTAAAAATGTATTATCGAATGTCCACTGAGCATTTACTAACATAGGAGCCAGCAAAAAGCCTAGTAGAATTATTAGTTTGTTGTTTTTCATAATTCTCCTTTTTGTATCCGTGTTTCTATAAGTATTATTTAATTGTTTAGTGTTAAACAGTCTGCACTGTGTAAGTTTTCTTAAAACCCAAATATTCCTGCCCGCATGCGATCATACATATCCATAAAATTCACACCGGCATCATCTCCTTCTGTAACTACCACAGCAATTTCGTCATCTCTCCAAGTAATTCCAAAAGTTCCTTGTTTAATCATACCTTGATAAAATGGTTCATGTCTCAAAGATGGGAAAACTCTGACTATACTAGATTCTCCTGTATTACCGATCAATAATTCACCATTAGAGGCTAAAATTAAAGACGTAATATTTCCTTCGTAATTTGCACCAAAATCAAAGTATAATTCACCGGCGTTTAAGTTACCACCGCCGTCAATACTAAACTTCCAAATTTGTTGACTTCCATTTATCAGCCCTCCCACAAATAATTCATTGTTATTGTCAAAATAAGCTACTGAATTAAATTGTCCGGTGAACGGAAACTTTGTTTCTGCTTTAGACGAAGCATCAAATCTGTGAATCTGATCACTATCAAGTCCCACTACCCAAAGAAACCCGTTATCATCAAAAACCATATCATTGATTTTAAGATTTCCTGATGAAGATGCAGCCCAAACTGAATCTCTTACATCTGATCCAAATGTTTTAAAGAATATAGCTCTGATACTTTGCTGAGATGTAAACATTTTTCCTCCCGGACCTATTTCAAGATCACTGAACGATGTGAATCTCATAGTACTATCTACTGGGTAAGGTCTTGTATCCTCAGGATCAGGTCGGGGTTCACCGGGATATTTAACCAGATCTCTGGTAATGGTTCCATCCGGAGAAATTCTTGTATATCTAATCACTCCATTACGATTTATAATAGTGTATACATTGTTATTAGCATCTACTGCAACTGGTGTAGTTGGAACGGAATTATTATCAGTTCCGGGATAAAACCCCTGAGGCTGTATTAAAGTATATGGAACACTCTCGCTTAAAAATTCAGCTCCTCTTCTTGAAACTACTACAGGAAGATCTACTCCGTGAATAATTCCTGGTCTTACTATTAACTGGGTTTCTGAAGCTACTTTTACAACACCCGGAGAACCTCCAAAATTGATAGTCATTTCATCAACTTCGGTTGAAAATCCTTCTCCGGTAACAATTACTGAATCTACTCCTGCCAAATATCCATTTACAGGAGAAATACCGGTAATAACGGGTCTGGCTTCCGGAGATTCATAGTCCGGATCAAAAACACTATTCTCATCTGTACAAGTGATAAGCGCTAAAGCAAATAGCAGTAAAAAAACAGGTAAAAGTTTAATTTTGACTTTCATTACTCTTCTAAAATTTAAAATCCTAATTGAACACTTATTCTATTTACTTCACCAAATACACCAAATTGTGTATAAGAATAATCCACACCCAGATCGAAACCAGCCAGAGGTTGTCTTATACCAATACCAAGTGCAAACTCTTCCTCATCTTTTGGAAATCCATACCCCGCTCTAATCATGAACCGATTTATAAATGCATATTCTAACCCAAATAATAGTTGTTCATCATAATCTCTTGGACGATTTGCATCTATACTTACCAACAATGAATGATCCTCAAGATCGGTTAAGTCTAACACATCCATGGAAATACCAATTTTGAACGTAAGGGGTAATTCTGAATTTTCAGTATCATATGATACTTCCGGAGAAAAATTTCTGAGAGCCATGGCAAAGTTCAGACTTTCAAATCCCGTTTTATACAATATCCCGAAATCCAATACAGCTGTTGAAGCCGAATATGATTGAGTGGTGAATCCGCCGGCTCCGTCTGAACCTGTAGTAACTGAACCCAGATCCTGAGTAGCGTATCTGAAATTCGCTCCTACAGAGAACTGATCCGTGACTGCATTTGCGTAAGATAGCCCAAATACCATTGCAGTTGGGTTAATGAAGCCAATATCTCTGTAGCCTTTCTCTTCACTTTCATCTACTACCGTGGAAATGATATCTCCATAGTCTACTGAAATTGCATTTAATCCAAAAATACCATATTTGCCATCAGAAGGTCTGTATATTAGTGAAGCTGAATTATGATTGATATCAGTGATCCATTGAACTGAACCTACTGAAGCAGAATACTTTGATTTAATATTGACCATTGTGGCCGGATTATAAAAAGCGCTGTAAGCACCCATCTCAACTGAAGTAACTGCATCTGACAATCCCGATGCCCTAGCTGATGGAGAAACACTTAAGAACTTCATACTTGTTTGTGCTCTCTTCTTTTGGCCATGTACCTGCGTACTTGTTAGAAGTAAAGCCAGACCAAATAAAATTAACTTACTTATTCTCACTGTTTCACCTATAAAATGATTACAATTTTTCTTATCGCTACTTTACCAAAATCTTCGTCGTTCGGATCTTCATTAATAATCCTTGCAATGTAAATTCCACTTACTACTCGCTGTCGGAAGTCTGTTCTAAGGTCCCAGAATTCATCGCCACTCCCGTTATCATGTTCAATGGTTCGCACAAGTTCACCGATCTCAGTATAGATTTCTATAGTACAAATACCCGGAATCTCATAGAAAGCGATTCTGTCTCTTCCATCCTGATCAAGCAATAATGACTGGTCAATATTAGGGTTGTAAGGATTAGGAACTACTCTTATATCTTCCATAGCTTCTCCTGCAGCCCTTAATAGTCTGGCTGGGTCATAAGACTGTGAGTAATAGCGATTACTTATAAGACTTGTTCCTGTCGGTGTTAATCCCGTTCCATCGCTGTTAGGATTTCCAACACTCACTATATAATAATAGTAATCTCTACCTCGGATGGGTACATCTAGTTCATAAAGGCTTGGGTCATTAATTCTAGCGGCATCACCATCATTTAATTCCCGAGCAGAAGCCGGTACCTCAGCTAATAATCTATATGTGCTATCTACTCTGCCTGAAGCTCTGTAAATCTGAAAACCTTGTATATCAGCTTCATTCCCTTCAAATTGCCAGTCAAGTTGAATTCCATCTCCTGCAGAAGTTACCGAAAAAATACTTGGTGGTAGCGGTGCTTCAGGTATATTAAAATCAGAATTAAAGTTTGCCAGTGCTCTTTCAAAAGTTTGAAACAATGAATCTCGTCCTGTAAAAACCCATTCATTCTTTGTCATACTTAATGTCTGACCATTAACTTCAGCTTCTATATCTTCGTACTCACCTGAGCCTGGGTCTAAAACATCTTCCTTAAACCCTCTACCAACTTGTTCCGCAAGATCCCGGGAAATACCGGCAGAAGCTTCTGCAATAACAATACGGACACTTTCTCCTGGAGCCAGAGTATATGGTCCATATCCATAGTTGTAAGCGAAACCTCCGTCATTATTTCCTAGTTTAGGGTCCCCTGTTGGTTGAATAAACCCATCATAACCGGAAGGCTCAACCTGATAAGCGTGACGGGTTGAACCTCGTCCTTTAGTCATCATATTATACTCTGCAGCCATTTTGGTTGCATTAAATGCACTGTTGTTGGCGTAAAGATTATCATCATTGTGCTCTTCAGCCATGGTAAATGGCTGAGCAGGGTCATCAGAATCATCGTTGGCTGAAGCATCTGCATGAAGGGTAACAGTTCCAACAAAATGGTATGCTTCTAATCGGCCGGTTGTATCATCTGCAGATAAATATCCACCCGTTGTGTTAGGTACAAAAATGGGTGCGCCTACATTATCATAATTTACATCAGAAGAAGGATAATATCCGTGCCATGCAAACTGAGCTCTGAAATTCTCAGTCTCTTCAGGTCTTTGACCGTCTCCTCTTCTGTCATTCATCGTATTTTGCCCCCAACCCGATCCATTACCAATAGTGTATCTGGAAGCTTTAACAGGAGCCATACGATTTAAGAAATAGGGTACGAATCCCTCAACTGTTCTGTTTGGAAACTCAATTTCATCATCATCATCAACATTTCCGGTATTGGTAAATATATATTCGATGACATGATAGTTATCATGATAGCCTTGACTGAACTGCATTGCAGTTCTTTGTACTGTTACTCCTAATAAAGTATTGGTTATTGCAACAATCTTTCGATCAGCTTTCATACTTGGATCTACTTCATCATTGGTAACACTTTTACTGAAAGAAACCAATCCATCCACACTAACCTCAGGAGGATCGAACTTACTAACTGTTTCCATCGATACCGGGTAGAACTCGCCAAGCCCTGTAACTCTGGGACCAACATGAACTACACGAAAATTCCAGGTTTGTTGTTCGTCAGTGAAATTGGTTGCACCTAACCAAAGAGCTTTCATTGCCTGAGCATCCTGCCCTCTGTAAATAGCAGGCCATTGCCAACCTCCTTGTTGTTCAATTATAAAGCCCTGCTCTATCTCAGAACCCAAACTGGAATAGAAATTATGAAATGAACCTGCTGACAGCCATCTATACTCAACTTGAGCGTTACTATCCTTAAAAGGATAAAAACACAATGCTACTAGCAGTAACCAACTAAATTTATAAAAATATTTTTTTGACATATTTAACGAACTACTCTTAAAATGAAAATCTGATTCCAAATCTTATTGTTCTTGGATCTAAGAAATTAAAAAACCTTTGATTTGGCATATTAATATATGCTTTCTCATCTAATACTTTATTCACATATTTGCTGTCTGCATCCACAAACCCACTCCCGTCCCACTGATAATATTTACCTTCTGTGGTATTATAATAAAGAGCTCTTGTGTTCCCACTTGCTGGCAATGTTGTTGACACTTCAATAGGTACATATGTTACATCTGCCGGTCTGTAATCACCAGGTTTATCATCTCCGGGAACCCTTTGATTCAAAAGACCTATTTCATCTAAAACATCTTTTGGGAGATGAAGTGACCCCATATAAGCTAAAAAGTCAGTACCGTTTACAGATCCGGAATTATATGGATTAAAGTTTCTTCTGTTGATCACATTTGAGACGTCTGCAAAAAACTTAACCGAACTTCCACTATTTAATCTAATATCTTTAGTGATTCGTAAGCTTGTGCCCCATGAATCTCTAAGCTGTAAGTTATCAATTACTCCCGGTATGGAACCGCCACCTGTATAGGTTATTTTAGCACCGGCTCTCCAGGAAACAAGAGGTACAATCTGCCAATTAGCTAATGGTTTTGTCCCTAGCAGTTCCGGTCCAAAATCTCTCGGAGATTGTAAATACAGTTGTAATCTTGCAAATGGCTGAGGAACTGGTCGGAATATATCATTATCACCGGTGGTTCTTTCGTAATTACGTTGATCGAATGGATTCTCAAAATTTTCTAAAGTACCAAACAGACCTCTTGAAGCAATACTATAGGTATAATTTACTTCTCCCCAGAAATATTTCCCTCTTTGCTTTCGGAGAGTAAACTCAAATCCTCTCACATCTTCATAGGAAAAAGGTCTGCTTACCGTATAACTGTTGTTATCTCTACTTGTGAATCCAACCTGAATTGGTTGATCACTTAAGTCTTTATAGTAACCACTTACTCTTACTAAATAGTTTTCGAGAATATTATGCTCATAGCCCAACTCATAACTAACTGTTCTGGGAAGTTTATTACCAGGAGCCGCCACTCTTACTACTGTATTTGTAAAAGGCTCTACTCGTGTTAAATACAGGTTTTCAGGATCAGGCAACTGAACTTGATGACCGTAATTGAAGAAAAACTTGCTTTGTTCAGTAATAGGGAATGATACACCTAATCTTGGCTGTAATATAATTTGTGGTTTTACATCTGATGTAGCTGCTGAATCTAAAGCAGATGCATTTCCGGTATCGAAAAGATCGGTAAATGGTTCGTAATCGTACCAACTTATATTAGGATCAGAATAGGTTAATCGTAATCCAAGATTTGCGATCATACCATTAAATTCCAACTTATCCTGAACAAAAGCCGCCATTCTGATCGGTGTAGTATTCCAGACTGATCTTGTTCTACCGGAAGGCAACACTTTGTCAAACGAGCCATAGTTAACCATACTATTAGTTCGGATAAACTCAAATCCGGCTTTTACTTCATTTACTCTGTCTACCTGGCTTGTAATTTTAAAGCTGGCACTTAGTACAGAAACCTCACTACTATCTCTCGCTGTACTCATACCCACTCCCATCCGCATTCCAGAAGCCAAACCAAATGAAGTTTCATCAAAAAAGCCATACGGACCTTCATCAAACCCAACTCCACCAAAGAATATTACATCTGATGTATCTCTTAGTGCACTTGGGTTGGTAGAATTTGTAGAAATGTAATTATTGACCTTTACTTCGTAGAAAGTAGTATTTGAAATGGAGTGAGTAAATTGAGCACCTAAGTTAAAAGTGGTTTGCTCTGTTGGTGCCCAATAATCTGTTGCAAAAATTCTTGATTCAATGAAACTTACGTTATCCATACTACCGGCAATACCAGACGGAGAAACAAAGAATCCCGGATTACCTGCCTGGCTTGCAGATGTTCCTGTTTCCCTACTGTAAAGTCCGTCAACAGACAATTTCATGCCTGAAGCGATATTACTGGTTAATTTACTTTGAAAAGTTGTTTGCTTGTATCTGTCACGAGACAACGGAACCATATAAATGGTTTGTGTTTCTCTAAAAGAAGTTGAAAACCTGAGATCTCCAAGCCGTTTGCTTACATAAGGAACAGGCCCCCCAAAGGTAAAATCTATTTCATAGTCAGGATCAGATATTGCAAAATCCTTTCTGTGTTGCCATAAAAAAGCCTGCTGTGCTGCTTCTGGACTTAAATCATTGCTTGGGTCATCATCAGCTAACGTTGATTGTGAAAAAGCATTCCATCCTTGAAAACTAGGATATTCCTCTTGTGTATAAGAATCCCAAGCTCCGTTATCGGTTCCTGTCCATGCCACATCATCATCTAAATACGGTCTTAACCAATAAGAATTTGGGTCGTTAACAGATTGACCTACATTTTTTTGTTGTGGAGGAGTAATTCTAATTAAACCATCAAGCGTATATCTGTCTCTTTCCCCTTCTTTACTAGTCACATTTATCAAGCCGGATCTTAAATTTCCATACTCAGCACTAAATCCACCTGTTTGTACCTGAACATTTTCAATTGAAGTAATACTTATTCCTGTAAATGGAGAATTACTTCTTTCCGAACGTAATGTAAATCCGTTCAAGTTAAAGGATACTTCATCACTTCCACTACCTCTTACACTCAATCCTTCAACCCCGGCTTGTAAACCAACAGCAGCTGTTACGCTCGTGATAGGGAGAGCATCCAGACTTTCCTTACTTATATTAGATTGACTTGAAGCAACATCTTTTTGAACAACCGGCCGCTCAGCAATTACAACAATTTCCTCACCTTCAAAAGTCTCTTCCCTCATTGTAATATCGATATTGGTCGTTAGGTCAATATTGATCTCTACGTTTTCGATCACTACCGGTGCAAAACCAATGTAGGTAGCTTTTAATGTATACGTTCCCGGCTTAACATTCAGAATTTGATAGAACCCATCTGCCTGAGCCGCTGATCCTTGTAAAGTACCTTCAATTACAACCGTTGCTCCCGGTAAAGGCTCACCGGATGAATCTTTAATGAAACCATTTATCTTACCTGATTGAGCAAAAAGGGTTGATGAAAGTAAAGTAAAGATGAAAAGAAGTAGTAGCTGTTTTAAACCCATATATTTTCAAATTGAATAAAAGAAAACTTTCCCTTGGAAGGGCTTTTTTCATTGAGTTAACATTTTAATAAAAAAAAATTATTGTTAAAAAAAATTAGTGATCGGATAACATTTTTTGATAGAAAACACTGAAACCTTCTTAGAACAAAATTGAGACACTTTTTTTACTATGAAACCCGATAAATACGCTTTTCGAGTTATTCAAATACATACGTACATAATAAACACAATCTATTTTCTTTGAGAGCAAGACCAACAATGTTCTAAGAAAATTATTCGATTACTTTTTTTGGAACCGATATTTTTGTCAAAAAAAAAGCCCTTTAAAAAAGGGCTTCGAATCTGAAACTTTCTATCGTCTGTTTCCAAAAATTCTCAATAGAAAAATAAACATATTTATAAAGTCCAGGTACAAAGCTAAAGCTCCCATCACCGCACCCTTTTTACCTTGCTCAGAATCTGCATCTAACTCCAGACTCATATTCTTTATTTTTTGTGTATCATATGCTGTTAAACCAATAAAAATGGCAACACCTGCATAACTAATGATCCAGTATAGTGTAGAACTTGCCAGGAAAATGTTTACGATAGTGGCAATGATGATTCCGATAAGAGCCATAAACAAAAACCCTCCTATCGAAGTCAGATCTTTCTTTGTGAAATATCCATAAGCACTACAAATACCAAAAGTCCCCGCCGTTATAAAAAATGTGGATGCAATAGATGCACTGGTATACACATAAAATAATACAGATAATGTAACTCCATTCAACGCAGAATAGAGAATAAACAGAGCTGTGGCAAAACCCGAACTCATCGAATCTATCCTTGACACCATCCACCAAACAAGCCCTAATTCAATAGCAATGAGTATATAAAACGGCATTGCACTTGATGCGCCGGTAAACATTTCCATAAATGCACCCGAATCTGCAACTCTCATTGCTACAATTCCGGTGATGGTTAAAGCCAATCCCATCCAGACATATACTTTGTTGACAAAACTTGTCTGGATACTTTTTACTTCTTCAGCGGTAAGATTTTGAACCTGATTTTGCATTTAGGATAAAATTAATTTCATATTTAAACTACTTTACTAAAATACAAAATCCGATATCAATAAGTAAGTAGCTTACCCACCAAACCAATAACTAAATTTAACTAAGAATACATTGGTCGGCTCCGGATCTAACAGGTTCCCAAAATCGTTTCCAAAACTAAACTCCCCATTAGGTCTGAATCCACTTCTTTGTTGTTGCCACACTAAAAAGAAAGTCGACCCGGGACTGTACTCCCATCTGAATACAGCATTACCTTGCAGAGATGAAACATTAAAATCTAACGGTCTTACCGTAAATGACTCTTCACCACCGGCACCATCAGGATCCACATTATAGCTTCCATCTGCGTTTTGAGTAACAGAACCTTTATCCTCGCCATATACATCAAAACCAAAACCGCCCGGATTGTTAAACTCTTTAAGCTTTGAATATTTGCCTGAAGCAATAAAAGGTCTGACATAAGTTTGCAAGCTCATTTTTGTATTGAAAGTCCAGTTCAACCTAAACGAAGTGGAGAAGTCAGTCTGTTTTATATCAGAAAATATATATCTGTTTCCAAACGTTTGATTCTCATCTAAAGCATTATCAGCTTGCTCCCTTCTTAGAATAAATTGATCCACATCGTTTTGATACCCATACTCAGGTTCAACTGAAATCTGAATAAATGTTGTAGGTCGGTAAGACAAGTAACCCCAGAAATAGTGATCGTATTCTCCTACTCTGTCTTCTCTGTGGAATTGTCCTATTCCACCTGACAATCTCTTTGAGCTGTTTGAATTAATATTAAAGTTAAAATTCCAGCTCCCAGGCATCATAAAAGTTGGTCCACCTCTAGTCACTCGGTCTGAAATTGTATCAAAATTTGCATTACCATTTATATTAAAAGACCACAGATTTTTAAATTGGAAGTATCCACCTGCATTATATCCTCTCGCTATAAGATCGTTATCAAAATTCCAGGCATGAGTTGTGTAACTCCATAGATTAATAAACTGTAAGAATTTGGGATCGTTTTCCTGATACTGAATACCCGTTGAAACAGCCCGGTAATCTGCTCTGTTCTGAAAACCAATATCATTGGTCTCATAGCCTGGTGTAACCATTGACCCTGTAACTGACCAAGTCCAGTGTTCCCCACTTGCTTTTTGCAAGCTCAATTCTGAAGCCAATCCACTCAAACTCGTTTTATTAGTATCAACAGAAAGACCTTCGGAATCAATTCTTTGATAGTATCTTTGAGGAGCATTCTGAGTTCGTGTAATTGCATCAGTTGTACCAAAAACGGAACTTACTGATGCAGTACCACTCACAATCCAGGAACGATCATTCCAACCGTGCTCAAAATCCGCTCCGGATATGAAAGCTGAGTTATGGAGCCTGTTTTCAAAATACGTTCCACCAATATCCCGGTTCATTCCACTAAAAAACCCGCCTACCACAGTATTCCCACTGTTAAAATCTTGCTTTAATCTGCTTACAAGAAAATTGTTGGAAGGTTGAGCTATAAAATTACCTTTAGTAGTGTTCCCATTATCCAGATTTGCTGTATAATTTGATCTTTCTTCCAATGTTCTTGCATAAAGAGTTCCAACTGATAAACCCGACTTTGTTTTACCACTTAATTTAGCAGCTCCAAGAATTTTCGTTTGATTTGGTGTGTTTGTAAAAGTTGAATTAGTTTGTGAGGGATCATATAAACTGTTTCCACTAAATCGATTAGCTTCTGATAAATTACCCTGAGGAGAACGCCCTATCCTTCTTGAATAAAAAGTATTCGGATTACCGAAATTGTTAAATGTCTTTGTACCTCCAAATCTGAAAATTTCGTTCCCTTCTAAGAAAAATGGTCTTCTTTCTGAGAAGAACTGTTCGAATTGAGAAAGATTTATTGTAGCCGGATCAGCTTCAACCTGACCAAAATCCGGGTTTAAAGTAGCTGTTAATGTAAGGTCAGAAGTAACACCGTATTTAATATCGCCACCAATATTGGCATCTAACTCATTTTCATTATAGTATGGGTTGTTTGGATTACCTGGTGCTCTTTCCAAAACTGATGATACATAAGGAGTAATTTCCAATCTTCTGGGCTCTTCAATATCTCTGATACCATTTAATCGCCCGAATAAAGAAACACTTCCGGATGCTGATTGAGAAGTTGGTGCCCAAAAGTTAAATTCCTGATGCCTCGCTATTCTTCTTTGAAAATTAACTCCCCATGATTTTATATCGTCTTTAGAACTAAAACGTAATTGAGACATTGGAATTCTCATCTCTACTGACCAGCCGCCTTCCACCATCTTTGCTTCTGCTTCCCAAACGGCATCCCATAACACATCCTCGCCTCTGTCATCAAAATACAAGATATCTTTTTGTACTCCTCTTGGATTTACTGCAAAAGTAAATGCAGTTCGCTTATCATTGTAGCTGTCTAAACTCACATATACCCAATCACTGGTCTCATTTCCATCTCTTCTGAATAATGATGCAATTACAGAATCCGGTGCATTATCATACGCCATTATACCTACATAAACTTCATTGTCCGTATATAAGATCCTTGCTTCCGTTTTCTGGGAGGGATTTCCACCGTCTCTTGGAGATCTTTGAGTAAACCCTGTTGCTACCGGAGCCGTAGTCCAAATTGCCTCATTAAGTATCCCGTCTAATTTGATATTTTGTCCTGATATTCTCACGGCTTCCATTGTAGGGTTTTGTGCATATCCGAAACGATAGTCTATATTGTCTTTTTTAAGACCTATGGTTCTCAACTCTTCTCTTTCTTCCGGTACATTTTGTTGTGCTTGTACACCAAAATTCAGGCATAGCAATAGTAGGGTAATGGTAAATTTCCGCATGACAGTAGATTTTTAAGGCTTTGGTAAGAAACTGCAAATCATTCTCTCCAAATGATTTGCAGTATTTTTATTTAACTCTGATAGTTAGACGAGTGTAATTTCAATTCGTTACTCTGATTTACTAGTTTTTACGAATTGAAATATCTCCGTGGAGCGTTTTGAATAAATATTCAGGGCCTCCACCATTAACTGTACCGTAAACCCATTTATTTATAGATACTTTGTACTGACCTTTTTTGGACGAGACTTGAGTATCCGTTGGGTTTCGTTCGATGTCCATGTCAAAGTTGGTATATACATCTCCCCAGTCTGTTTTCATTTTCGCTGAAAACTTAGCATTCTCAGGTAAAGCGATCTCAATATCACCATTCACACCTGTAAAAGACATTGGGGCGTTGGGATCGATCTTTACAAAACTGACTTCGATATCTCCGTTTACACTGTTTACTAAAGCCGAGCCGGATATATCCATCACTTCCACGTCACCATTTACAGATTCGATCTCTACTTGCCCTTCCAGACCTCTCACTTCCACGTCGCCATGAACAGCATTTAGTTTTAGGGAAAAGTTTTTGGGAACGTAAACAGTCAGTTCAAGATCATTGTGTTGTGGCTGGCTATTTATTTTAACCACATTATTGTCTTCTGTGATTTCCAGGCTTAGGCCTCCTGATGATATTCTCCTTAAACCGTTTTTGCGATTATTCCAGTTATCGTCGTCGTCGTCACCGTTATATTTTACGATAACATCCTGGCGATCATGCGTTTCTACAATTATATCATCCGCATAAACCAGATCAATTCGCAGCATCCCTTTTTGTCCGGGTTTGGATAAAGGAACAGTTATATCATCCTGAGCTACCAAAGGGTTTGACACAACCAACACAAGCAATGCACTAAATAGGGTAATTATTATTTTTTTCATGATTCTCTTATTTCTTGATTTTAGTTTCTTTTTCGGATGTAGGCACTTCCGTTAACCGTCTCGAATTCCATTTTTGCTCCACCATCTCCAATTTGGATTGGCGTGGATTTACCAATTCGGTATCTGTAACCTTTTCCGTCTTTTTCCTTGTTCAATTGGGCTTTAAGTCGAGTTACTTGTTCAAAATCTGTATAGAGATCACCGTGTAAACTTTCAAAAGTTACTACAGCACCTAAATCTTTTGGCGAATAAATTTCCATGCTTCCGTTTACCGTATTAAACCGTGAATCATCTGTCGGGCTTTCAGCAAAATATACTTCAATATCTCCATTTACAGTATGAGCATGAGTTTTGCCTGCTACTTCTTTTAAAACCACATCTCCGTTTACATTTCCGGCGTCCACTCCATTCATCATATTTTCAACTATGAGCTTTCCTCCGTTTACAGTTGATGCTTTTACCATCATGCTTTCCGGCATCTTTACTTCGATATTGAATTCAAAATGAACTTCGTCGTAGTCATCCCACCTGTCTCGATTCCAGTTCATGGAATGTCTCATTTTTCCATCTTTGAATTTCACTTCAACTCCCGGAGCCTGAACATATACATAAATTTTTCCCTCATGCTCTTCCTGGCGAAGGTAGATCTCGTCAATGGTTTTTTGGTCCAGTTCTCCTCTTTTCTTTCGGATGGTTTTGGAGCCTGTTATAAGGATCTCATCTCCATTATAACCGCTAACTTTCAAATCACCATTTATGTTTTTTATGATAAACCCATCAATAGATGACAAAGCGCTTTTCTTTATCTGAATGTCGATACCTTCAGTTACTCTTTTATTTTGTGCAGTTACCGTAATCGCAAACAACCCTACGAGTAGTATTCCTATGATCTTTTTCATGATTCTTCCTTCCTTAAAGCGACGCAATGGTGCTTTCCAGTTTCTCTTTTACATTGATATTTAAATTTCTTTCCTGAATCAGATTTTCGAACTCAGATTTTGAGTTTTGCAATCCCAGTTCAACCATGGCATCAGCCAGGGCTATAATTACCACATCAGAGTTTTGGGCTCCGATGGCACTAACCAGACCTTCGCGAACAGTTTCATCTTCACCCCATTTCTTTAAGGTTTCAATGGTTTGAACTCTTACGTTCACGCTTTCATCATTATTGAGTGTAAATAACAAAGCCCGTACAGCTTTTCCATCAGCTATCGGTAATTCAGCACTTATATTTACTGCTCTCAACCTGTCTGTTGTGGAAGCGCCTTCCAGCATACTAACAATCATCATCTCTCTCATATCCTGCATTTGATTAGTTAATTCATTGATCTGGGAATCGTTGCTACCCAATTGCGATCCGATAAATCCGCCGAATATCAACAGAACAAAAGCGTATGCCAACCGAGGCATGGTTAAGGCTGCAAACAATTCATTCAGCTTTTCTGAAATATTGAATATTGGTTTAGCAGAAGCTTTTTCTTCTTCCAACATCGCATAAAACCTATCGCTCATTTCCGAAGACGGCTCCGGAGCGGAAAGTACTTCCAGCTCGTTGTGTAATTGTTCCATTGCTTTGAAGTCGATCATATCGATCTCACCGCTGGCAATAAGAGCTTCTACTTTTGTTTTTTGTTGTTCATCTAATTCACCGTTTAAATATCCGGCGATCAGTTCTTCATATTTTTCATTCATCACTGTATTCCTCACTTAATGTGTGTACAATGTTTTTTAAATCTTTCATTGCCCTAAAGAATCTTACTTTTACTGCACTTTCTGTCACTCCCTGAATTTCGGCGATCTCTGCGTATTTCAAACCTTCATACCGGCTTAAGATCACAACTTCTTTCTTATCCTCATCGAGTTGATCGAGTGCTAACTCTAGTATCTTCTTTCGTTTTGTTCGCTCATCCATTTCACCAAATTCAGGAGGGGCACCTCCCATCCGATCTTCATCAAGCTCTTCTTTTTCATTATGCTTTTTATTTTGGCGATAATGATCAATATGCGCATTACGAGCTATGCTGAACATCCATGTTGTAAATGCCCCTGATCCTGAATAGGTGCTTCGATATTTGAGCATTCGCTCGAACACCGATTGAACAAGATCTTCACTCACATCGGTTTGAAACGTTTTCTTGTAAAAAAAACTGTAAAGCGGTCGATTGTAGCGTTCGAATAACAGACCCAGTTTATCCAGGTCTCCATCCTTCACTTTCATCATTAAAGCTTTATCTGTAGTTGAGTTCACTTATTTACCGTCTCAATACCCGAAGTTTAGTGTTCTGTTAGTTACACTTATGACTTTGGGAAAGGTTACATGTTTTTTAGTATCGAGTTGTTAGTACTTAGTATTTAGCAACTCGATACTAAATACTAAGTACTAAAAGCTACCCAACAGGCAACCCTTCCATTCTCATTATTTCCAGTGCGTTTGTACTTGGGCAGGGACCTGATTTCAGCTTGTATTCGAAACTCATTTTGCCATCTGCTATTGACTCTACAAAATGCCAGTTGCTCAATGCATCGATTTCGGATTCCAGATCTGCCAGCTCCAGATCGTGTGTAGAAACCATTCCGATTCCATTCTTGCCCGCTACTTCTCTCAGAAAGGCTGCGCTTCCTGCATAACGCTCTTTATTATTAGTGCCTTTATAAATTTCATCCACAAAGAAGAATAAAGGCTGATCTTCATCTTTGTTTAGCTGATCTAATAATTCCCTAAGACGTTTTACTTCAGCATAGAAATGAGACAACCCATCACCCAGCGAATCATTCACATTAATGCTGGTAAAGATTCTGTATAAACCTGTATTTAATGATGTAGCATCTACGGGAGCTCCGGAATAAGCCAAAACTAAATTGATTCCCACCGTTCTGAGAAATGTGCTTTTTCCCGCCATATTTGATCCTGTTATCAGGAATAAATCTTTACCGGAATGCACTTCGAAATCGTTAGCCACTTTTTGATCTTCAGAAATCAGCGGGTGTCCTATCTGTTCTGCTTTAAAAAAAGCCTCGGTATCTTTATCGAATGTTGGGAAAGAATAATCCTTATTCAGAAAGGCAAAATTAGCCATCGAATTTAATGCTTCCAGTTCGTAAAACTTGGCGAGCCATTTAGTAAGCTTTGGCTCAATGTCTTCTTTTAGATTTTCTAACTTCATGGAGAAGAACAAATCCCATGGAACAATTAAATTCATCAAAGGTCCTAATAATTGTTCTTTTTGTATGGAAGCTGCAACTGCAAACCTTCTCACTTTTTTAATATTTGTTGAAGGACGTTCTTCAATATCATGAAATATCTTCAAAAGCTCGGTTACTCTCTTATCCGTTCCAAAGTTAAACTTTTCAACATGACTAAGAATATTGCTAAACTCACCCAGTAATTTTTCCATCTGAAAAGCAGCGTCATTCAATCCTGCGACTTTCCGTTCGTTCAATTTATAGATTGCTAAATATGTCAAAAAGGGAATTATAAAATAGATCGCACTTACCTGACCAATCAGAGCTAATATCCCAAAAATAATATTACAAGCAGACAGAATCCCAAGTACAGTTAAAGGAATTACGAACCCTGTTTTCTTCGGAAGACGCATCCATTCCAGCATTTCTTCCATTGTCCAACTGTACCTATCTGAATGTGCTTTTGTGAATAAGGCCTCTACTTTCAGCTTGTCTCTGAAAAGTTGTAAAGACGTTAGCTCTTGTACTAAATTTTGACGACTTAAAACCTCTTTTTTATTACCGGACTGATCAAGAAGCCAATCAGACAGAACTTTGCCACTACCTTCGTAAATAGAAGTATCCATCAACTGAAAAAGTGAACGCTTTCCGATAATGTTCAGATCATGAGCATACGGGTGATTTGTATAAGCACTTCGGTCAATGTCTTTAAATGGGATATGCTCCCAGTTTAGATCTAACCTGGCAATATGCTCTTCTTTAGCTTGCTTTAGATAGCCTAACTTTTCCATGCACTCTTCGACCTTTTTATGTCTCTTTACCATAAATAGGAACCCGACGATCAATCCCAGCAGAATAATTGTGTAAGGGATGCCTGGCATGATATCCATACCAATAAATAGGAATACTCCTGCTAATACGAAAAGTGTTAATCTAAACCCGGATATTTTGCTGCTTTGTTTATCGAGTTGAGCTATTCGTCTTTCAATTCGCTCTATATGCCGTTCAAGTAATTTCTTCATTCTTTTTTGATTCAATCAGTACTAGATTTTTCCACTTTTCACTTTTCACTTTTCACTTTTACCAACATTCTTCAACTCTACCAACGTAGCCCCCCAACTACTTCTGTCATCGGCCAAACGATAGGAAACAACAAACTCATTTTTATCTAACAAACTATGAACCGTTCGTCGAAGTACTCCCTTCCCTTTTCCATGAATAATTCGAATGGAATAGATCTCTTTCTCTAAACAAGCTTCAATGTAATCCGGAATAAGATCGCCTAATTCTTTGGGACTGAATAGGTGTAAATCCAAAATTCCGTCAATAGGTAATTCAACCGGCTCAGATTCTTCCACTTCAATATTGGTTATTGTTTATTCGATATTGATTATTCAAAAATATAATCCACCACTCTTCTCTCCCTCACTACCTTCTTAATAAACTGAACCACTTTCTGATGCTCCGGATGATCCGCATATACTTTTAAAGCCGCTTCATCTTTACAAACTGTAGTCAATACTACATCACAAATTGCTTCATCGTCTCCATTCAGAATATTGATCCCAACTTCAGCGGAATCCAATTCTTCGATTTTCGCGGGTAATCCTTCAAGTAACTCTTTCATGATACTAGCATTTTCTAGCTTTGTCTTTCCCTCAGCAACTTCTTTCAGTTTCCACATTACAATGTGTTTTATCATATTTTTATAGAGTAGTTAGATTTTAGATAATAGATTTGAGATTATTCAATATCCAACATTCGGTAAGGAATATCCATTCTCAAGTTAGCTCTTAATAATTTGATATTGAATATTCGATATTCATTATTGGATATTCGTATTTACTTATTCCCAATTCTTAAATTATTCCTAATTCAACTATTCGTAATTAACCACAGGAACCCTTAACTTTAAAATTCGGTTTTAAGCAACCTAAACGGCTTAATAATCAACAAAGAAAATCCCTTTACACTTGGATAACATCGACTTAGACAAAATTACCGCTGAAGACCTTGGCGAAGCTCACATTGGTACTTCAGAACTTACTCCGCTCCGCGATGATGCTTTTGATCTTTCGGATTCAGAAAAAATCGACATCATTCAGGATCATTTCAAAGAGATCATGGAAACTCTTGGTTTAGATCTCACAGACGACAGCCTAAAAGGAACTCCTTACCGGGTTGCTAAAATGTTTGTGAAAGAAATTTTTAACGGACTTGACCCGAAAAACAAACCTGAAGCCCGCACCTTTAGTAATAATTACGATTACAACGATATGGTGATGGAGAAAAACATTCAGGTAACTTCTTTTTGTGAACATCATTTTCTTCCTTTTATCGGAAAAGCTCATGTAGCTTATATCGCATCTGGGAAAGTGATAGGTTTGTCCAAGATCAATCGTCTGGTAGATTACTATTCCAGAAGACCACAGGTTCAGGAGCGACTTACACTTCAAATCGCTGACGCTCTATCTGAAGCAATGGAAACAGATGACGTAGCTGTATTTATCGACAGTAAACATTTATGTGTATCAACGCGTGGTATTAAGGATATATCGAGTAGCACGATTACTACTGAATTCCGAGGCGCTTTTAAAGAAGAAGCAACCCAACGTAAATTTATTGACTTCATCAAAACTGAAACTGAACTCTGATTGGTTTGTCTGAACAAAAGCTTCAAGTTTATAATACACTCACCAGAACAAAAGAAGACTTTGAGCCGCTGAATCCTCCTTTCGTGGGAATGTATGTCTGTGGACCAACAGTTTACGGTGATGCCCATCTAGGTCATGCCAAAAGCTATGTCTCATTTGATCTGGTTTTGCGTTACCTCCGTTATCTCGGTTACAAAGTTCGCTATGTTCAGAATATTACCGACGTAGGACATTTGGTTGGAGATGGTGAAGAAGGTGAAGACAAACTTGGTAAGCAAGCTCGATTGGAACAAGTCGACCCAATGGAAATTGCCGAAAAGTACACATACACCTATTTCCGTGATATGGATGCTTTGAACGTCCTCCGCCCTGATATAGCTCCACGAGCAACCGGACATATTCCTGAGCAAATTGCTATGATCGAGAAGCTTATTGAAAACGGTCACGCTTACAATGTAGATGGCAATGTCTATTTCGATGTTCATTCTGATGAAGATTATGGAAAACTCAGTGGCAGAAATACGGATGAAGCTGAATCCGGTACTCGTGTAGAATCTGCTTCAGACAAAAAAAATCCTACTGATTTCGCTCTTTGGAAAAAAGCTGAAGCCGATCATTTAATGAAATGGGATTCTCCGTGGGGAGTTGGTTATCCGGGTTGGCATATTGAATGTTCTGCAATGAGTACTAAATACCTTGGCGAAAGTTTTGATATTCATGGAGGCGGACTAGAAAATCAATTTCCGCATCATGAGTGTGAAATCGCTCAATCAGAATGTGCTCATGATGCACAATTTGTTAAGTACTGGATGCATAACAACATGGTTACCCTTGAAGGACAAAAAATGGGTAAGTCATTAGGAAATGCAATCAACTTACATCAGTTTTTTACCGGCGAGCATAAGTTGTTAACCAGAGCATGGGATTCTCAGGTAATCCGCTTCTTCTTACTGCAAAGTCATTACAGAAGTACCACCGATTTTTCAGAAGATGCGTTGGAAGCAGCTGAAACAGGACTGAAAAACCTTCATTCCATGATCTCAACTATTGAGAAAGCAGAAAATGGTTCCGGAGAATCGTTCGATATCGAAGGTTTTAAAGCGTCCTTTGAGAAGGTAATGAACGATGATTTCAATTCAGCCAAAGCTATAGCAGTTGTTTTTGAAAAACTGAAAGAGCTCAGAAAATCGATCAACGAAAAAAATGTTCCTTCAAATATAGAAGACGTTAAGTCTGTGGTCAAAACCTTGGTTGATGATGTGCTTGGTATCTGGCCTCAGGAAAATTCCGGAGGAAATGAGGAACTAACAAAAGGGCTTGTTGAACTATTGATAGAAATCAGAAAAGAAGCCAGAGAAAACAAGAATTTTGAACTCTCGGATAAAGTCAGGGACGACCTGAAAGAGCTTGGCGTACAGCTCATGGACGGAAAAGAAGGAACTTCCTTCGAAATTGACTGATGAAACTGCTGAAAACCATATTCAGCAAGTTGCTCATCGGACTTGTACGCTTTTATCAGCTAGCTATTTCTCCATGGTTGGGAAGCAGCTGCCGATATTCCCCTACTTGTTCACAGTATATGATTGATGCTGTGAAGGAATGGGGACCATTAAAAGGATTTTGGCTTGGAATTAAGAGAATTGGCCGTTGTCACCCTTGGGGTGGCGATGGACATGATCCGGTTCCACCTCGAATACCCAATAAAGAACATTCAATTTTCAACGATGAAGTCAATCAGAAGTAACACAACTAATTTTCAAAACTAATAAAGAACCTTGACTCCAAGTCCCCTCTTGAGAGGGGATTCAGGGGTGTGTCAGAATTAATTATGAGCAACATAGAATTCAAAGAAAGAAAAACAGTAGAACAAGTAGAAGAAGCCAACGACCTGGCTCCGAAATTTCAGGATGACGGTTTAATTCCTGTGGTAACCACCGATTACACTTCGGGTGAACTTCTTATGCATGGCTACATGAATGGAGAAGCGTTTAAGAAAACCATTGAACTAGGTGAAGCCGTCTATTACAGTCGTAGTAGAGAAACTTTATGGCACAAAGGTGCAACTTCCGGTTTGACTCAGATCGTTAAAGAAATGAGAATTGACGATGATCAGGATTGTGTGTGGTTACGTGTGGAAGTTCAGGGAAATGGCGCCAGCTGTCATGTTGGATATCGTTCTTGTTTTTACCGAAGTGTTCCTACAGGTGATGATTTCTTTGCAAAAGACGGCGAACTGAAGTTTGAAGAAGACGAAAAAGTATTTGATCCAAAAGAAGTGTACGGAGATGCTCCGAATCCTACTAAATTGTAAATCTATGACAACTGAATCAATAAATTGGTTTGTGTTCTTTGGAGTTATTTTAAATTCAGTAATTGCTGTATTTATTATCAAGATGGCAGAAGCCGGACATTCGATTTTTGCATACTATTTTGGATATATTTTGCCTCTTCTCTCTCTATTTTCATATTTATCATATCGAAAATTCAGGGATAGCGCAATTGAAACGCTTCAAATTAAACATTTCCTAAGACCATCTCTGATCCTTTCATTAATAATTGTGTTTGGTTTTTTGATTGCTTCAATAATTTTCGATCTAATCTATAATGAAAGTTTTACCTTAAGCACTTTAAATGATTTAGGGTTATTCATTGTTGCGATACTGTTAGTAGTTGTGATTCCTAATTTAGTTTTGCAAAGTATTTTTTCTCTATTACATTTTAAAAGAAAAAATAACTAAAACCACTCTTCCAAGAGAGACTGATCAAACACTTGTGTGAGATCAGAGAGATGTTATGAAGATTTTGAGTTTTTAAACTTCACAACATCCTCTGGCCACCAGCGGACGGACACCTCCTTCAAAGGAGGATTTTATTCATGCCATAAAATTTATACTTGTGTGATAAACACATCAACCAATCTTTATACATTAATGTCGTAACATCAAAACAAATGATAGATTAATGAAATCACTAGTATTTACTCTGATCGCAGTTTTCGGAATTTCTATTCTGGGAATAGCTCAGGAAATGATGAGTACCAAACATTTAAATGTAGATGATGATGGAATTGCCATTAAAGGCTATGATCCGGTAAGCTATTTTGTTTCTGAAGAACCCAAAGAAGGAAAGGAAGATCTTACATACGAATATGAAGGAGCTACTTATCAGTTTGTAAGCCAGGAAAATCTGGACACTTTCAAAACTGATCCTGCTAAATACGCTCCTGCTTACGGCGGATGGTGTGCGTATGCAGTTGGAAACGGATATACCGCAGATGCTAATCCAAAGACTTTCAAAATTCTGGACGGAAAACTGCTTTTATTCTATAATAAATTTTTTACTAATACTTTAGATAAGTGGAATAAAGACGAAGAAAACCTCAGTAAAAATGCAGAAAAAAACTGGCCGGGAATCAAAGCCAAGAAGCAAAATTAGGAATATAAAATACTCGAATTAGGAATAGCAGGTTATCAACGCAGCTATCCCTAATTCTCTTATTCCTAATTTTATAATCTTCAGGAATTAAAAACGCCTTTCAAACTTTCATCTTTGTTTCTAAGATCGATCCCTCCCTCCAGAATCGATTTCAAATTAGTCATGTAGAACAACCACCCTTCTCCGCAGCCAACATATAAATTTTTCTTCGGATCTTCCTCAATCGGAATATTATGTTGAGACAACTCCACCATTACGTGTGCATCATTGATCTGAGATAATTTCACTTCCACATCGCACTCATCTGTAAACATAAACCGGAAGTAATCTTTACCGTTTAATTCCAGAACTTCTCTTTCTTCGTATACAGAATCCGGGTATCCATACCACATCCAGTAAAACATGTCTCCGGGTTCGTAATATTCATGTGCAGGACGCTTACTTCCATCTTTCTTGGTTGCTCCGGCACTTCTCAGAAACCAACTTTCAAGTCCTTGCTGAGTAGTCCAGGCATCATAAATTTTTTGCATCGGAGCCTTAACGGCTATTTTCTTAGTAAAACTTTTCCACTGATCATTCATAGCTATCTTTGTTTGTTGAATAAGAAATAAAATCGAATCTGATTTGAAATACAAAATCAATTTGTAAATAAGTGGATAAGTAGATAAGCTATCCCCCACAATATTTATTTACTAAGATGGAAAAAGACATTCAAGCATATCACGACAAACAAGCTGATTCAGATAAAAAGATCTGCGACTTACTTTACAAGGAGATCAACAAAACACTGACAGAAGCAGAAAACAAAATGTGGCATGCCCATCCGGTTTGGTTTCTGGATGGAAACCCGATTGTAGGTTATAGCAAATTGAAAGACTGCATCCGATTGATGTTCTGGAGCGGTATGGGCTTCCAAGAAGATCAACTAAAGGCAGGAACCGGAAAATTCAAAGATGCTTCAATCAGGTATACAGATATTGATCAGATCGATACTAAAGATCTGCAACGTTGGCTTGAGAAATCCCGGGAAATTCAATGGGATTACAAAAACATTGTTAAAAGAAAAGGAAAGCTGGAACGACTAAAATGAGATTTGAGAATGACTACCCAGAATAAATTAAGTATTGAACTAGAAAACGAGTTTTTAGACACCTTAGAAACTCGTTTTAAGGAAAATATGCGACGCCATGAAGGCTTTGATTGGGAAAAAATTCAATCAAAACTTGCTGAAAATCCTGGAAAATTGTGGTCACTTCATCAAATGGAAGTCACAGGTGGTGAACCGGATGTTGTAGATTTAGGCAATACCGATTCAGAGTATTTTTTTGTGGATTGTTCACACGAAAGCCCTAAAGGCAGACGAAGTCTGTGTTACGACAGAGAAGCTTTAGAATCCCGAAAAAAATATCCTCCCAAAAGTTCTGTGATCGATGTTACTAATGAAATGGGAATCGAGCTTTTGACTGAAGAACAATATTACAAATTACAGTCTTATGGCGAATTTGATACCAAAACTTCCAGTTGGATAAAAACTCCTAACGAAGTAAGAAAGTTAGGAGGTGCTCTTTTTTGTGATCGTCGTTATAATCAAGTCTTTACCTATCACAATGGTGCAGAATCTTATTATGCTGCCAGAGGTTTTCGGGGATTTTTGAAGCTTTAACAATAGTATTACAAGCATGAATTTAGAACAGAACAAAGAAACCGCAATCGCTTTCTACAGAACTGCTTACGAAGGGAATCCTGCAAAAGCCATAGAGTCTTATGTCGGAAAAGAATACACTCAACATAATCCTGATGTTGCTGATGGCGTACAAGGATTCATTGATTATTTCGAGAGAATGCAGCAAGAGTATCCAGATAAGTCTATAGAGTTTGTTCGCTGTATTGCTGAAGGTGATCTGGTAGCTCTGCATACTCATCAAATATGGCCGGGTAACGATCAGTATGTAACAATGGATTTCTTTCGTTTTGATGAAAAAGGAAAGATCTGCGAACATTGGGATGCCATTCAACAAATTCCAGAAGAATCAGCGAATCCAAATACGATGTATTGATAAGTTAGATAAGTAAATAAGTATTCCTAATTCACTTATTTACTTATTCCTAATTAACCTAATATCGTATTCACTTCCCCCGCCAAAACATCCGCCGCCTCAGGACGTTCTCTAAACCACAGTTCCGGTTCAACAAGCTCCACTTCTGAAACGGCTAACTGGTCATCATTATTCCACATTACGTCCACACGAGCGTATGCTGGTAAGGACTTACAAGCACGAACGACTTCTTCTGCAAAAGCGATCTCATCTTCTGAAGCATCGTAATTATGAACTGTTCCACCAAAATCATCCTGAACTCTGAAATCTCCGGATTTTGCTTTCTTGAGAATAGCATGAGTAAACTTCCCTCCCATCACCATAAACGAAACCTCGCCTTTTGTGGCAATGTTATATTGGAATGGCTGAAGCATCATGTCTTCTCTGGTAATCAATTCTGCAAAAATCGCTTCATGATCGGCAATATTATCGGAATTGAGTTTATAAGTATGGCGAGCTGCTCCGGCAACGGTTGGCTTTAAGATGACATCAATCCATCCCGTCTTTTCAATAATGGATTGCAGTGAATCTGTTTCTCCACGGTTGATGTACATAGTCTCTACAACCCTTATTCCCTTATCTCCTAATTCTTTCAAGTAATTCTTATCCATATTCCAACGGATAGTAGAAATTGGGTTGATCAGTTTTGTTTGGGTTTCAACACGGCCAAGCCATTGCTGAAATTCTTCAAACCGATCAAAATAATCCCAGGTAGTTCTGAAAATGGCACCTTTGGTCGAGGTCCAGTCGAAATCAGGATCTGCCCAGTCTTTACGAATCACTGATAATCCGTGTTTCTCTAAAGCTTTTTTGAGCAGTTCCTCTTCCGTTAAAATGTTTTGAATGTAGTCATTCACTTTCTCCGGATTCAGATATCTGGATTCTGTTAAAATAACTACATCAAATTCGATCATTTTCTGCTTCTTTTTCGATTTCCACTTTTTCGTTTTCCTTTTGGGAAACCGCCATCGTTACTTTTTCTTCTTCCACCGCCGCTTCTTCCACCACCGCCGGAATTGCTCTTTTTATCATCCTGAGCACGTTCAACAGCAACATCTCTGCCTTCAAACTTAGCACCGGTTACACCGTTTGTCAACGCACCTTCGTAACCACTTTCAACTTCAAAGAATGAGAAATTATTCTGAAGATCGATCTTACCGAAATCAGGCTTAGAACCATTTAATTGCTCATTTACAAGTCCCATCAAACGAACAGGATTTAAACCATCTCGTCGACCAATATTGATAAAGAAACGCTCATAGCCTGCTTCAGTAATTCCACGATCTCTTCCATTGCTTCTGCCACCACGATCATTTCTGCCGCCGCGATCGCTATTTCTGTTTCCTTTTCGATCATTTCCGCCCTGAGCATTCAGATCATTGGAATTAGAATAGTAATCCAGAAATTGATTGAACTCTACGGATAGAAATTGCTTTATCAACGCTTCCCGATCCAAGTCAGCAAGCTTTTCCATCGCCTGAGGGAGAAACTTCTGCAATTGATCTTCATTCACTTTGGTGTCTTTGATGGTATCGATCAGATCCAGCATTCTAATTCCGCAGATCTCCTCACCACTTGGCACTTCCTTTTTGATGAAATCTTTGCCCGACATCTTTTCCAGATCACGAATTCTGCGAGTTTCTCTGGTGTGGATAATAGAAATTGAAATACCTGAATTACCGGCACGACCTGTTCTTCCACTTCTGTGAATATAAACTTCAAGATCATCAGGCAGATTGTAGTTAATTACGTGAGTTAATTCGTTAACATCCAATCCACGAGCAGCAACATCTGTTGCCACTAATAATTCAAGTTCTTTTGTCCTGAAACGATTCATTACATTATCGCGCTGAGCCTGTGAAAGATCTCCGTTGAGCAGATCAACGTCATAACCGTCTTTGTTCAATTTAGCAGCGATTTCGGAAGTCTCACGACGTGTTCTGCAGAAAATGATCCCATACACATCAGGGTTCATGTCTACAATTCTCTTCAATGCTTCGAATCTGTTTTTTGCATGAACCATGTAATAGTGATGCTCAACATTCTTTGCACCGGCATTACGCTCACCAACCTCGATCTCTTCAGGATTGTTCATGTACTTCGCTGACATCTTAGCAATTGCCTTCGGCATGGTTGCTGAGAATAAAAGTGTTTGTTTCTCACGTGGAGTATCAGCCAGGATTGCATCCAGGTCGTCCTGAAATCCCATATTCAGCATTTCATCAGCCTCATCCAGTACAAGCGTTTTTACATTTCGAACATCAAGTTTTTTTCTGTTGATGAGATCCAGCATACG
The DNA here is from genome assembly GCA_965222085.1 of Balneola sp. Lineage (GTDB taxonomy): Bacteria > Bacteroidota > Rhodothermia > Balneolales > Balneolaceae > Balneola. The sequence goes on along the minus strand of OZ244952.1, from coordinate 2,916,011 downwards.
ACCGGGAGTTCCGATCACTACCTGACAGCCATTATTCAGCGCTTTAATCTGAGTAGAGATATTAGCTCCACCGTAAACTGCTACTGTTTTAACTCCTTTCTGATATTTTGCGAAATCCTTAAGATCTCGAGCGATCTGAATGGCTAATTCACGAGTTGGTGAAAGCACCAAAACCTGAACATTATCAGAATTTGTGTCAATTTGATTTAAAGCAGGAAGTCCGAATGCACCGGTTTTCCCTGTTCCTGTTTGCGCTAATGCAATCAGATCGCGCTGTGAAGCGAGAATAGTAGGTATTGCTAATTCCTGTACTTTTGTGGGTTCAGTAAACCCTAATTTTTCAACTGCATCGAGCAGTTCTTGTTTTAAACCTAGTTCTTTGAACGTTGGCATATAATTTTAACCGTTTTTATCCCGTTCAAAAACTGTGCTGTGAGTATTCCTGCCCGGGTCATTTTATTATTAGAGGTGAGCTAATGACAAGAGGCAAGCGAGACTGCTTGATTCATAAAAGCCAGCAATGATCTATAAACCTGAAGGTTGTTACATTTCCAGTCTTATCGCGAACTCACGATTCAGTAAGTCCTCAATATACGGATTAATTCAACCAATAATGAGATTCCTCCTATAATTCTTTTTAATGAAAGAATTCCTGATATATGCTCGAAAATTCCTAAAGATTTTTTTTATTTTGAATTCAGAAATTTAAACCGGATATCAAAAACTACATGTCTGTTAAAGCATATTACCCCAAAGCCCTTGAAATAAGAGAACTGGAACAAAAGATCACCAGTGAGTTAAACCTACAAGGATTTATCTTGTCCAGAACTATCTGGGGTACATCGATTTGCTCTGATGAAGTAAATAACTCATTCAATATATTCAGCAGATTATTTGTAGGTCCGGGACCTTTCAGATTCGGAGGAATCTCAGGACTACCCTTTACCGGGAAAACAGGTGTGATGGCTTTTGCAAGTCATATACCGGATAAAGGAGGAGCTTTTATTTTATACGGTCCGCATATAGGCGTATCAAAAGATGGTAAAGCCGGAGAAATCCTTCGCCAAAGACAAAACTCCAATTCCACTTGTTGCGGTTCTCTCATTGCCGGATTATCTGCTATTCAAGATCCTTCAACTATTGCTGAAGAAACTACATCTGATTACCAACAAGCTCAGGTTGTTAAGATGCTGAATGCAGAAAGAAACCAAATTCTAAGCGCTGACGATCAGATCAAAGAAGTAACAGAAAAAGCTTATGATAAAATACACTCTGATTTAAAAGAGCTTATTCATGAATGCAGAGATGCGCTTGAAGGAAAAAAATTATACCTGATGGGTGGGATTGTAATCAATACCAATTGGGACGAGGAAGATTATTTCGATATCAGAAATTCAGAAGTGATCGAACTCACCTGATAAATCTTTCCCAGGGTGATTTCTTAGTTACGACTCCAATAACAGCAAATCCCCAAATTAAAACGTGAAATATCAGAAAAAGACCGTTTATAAGTTCTGAGGAGGCAAATGCAAAGAATTGAGCTCCAAACCATCTTACTATAAAGAAAAGAATGTACCCAATCATCAAATTACTTAAGAACCGGATAGCGAATAAAGCTGCAGGATGGTAATCACTATCAAATTTTTCTTGATATTCTCTGTCCAGCTCTTGCTTGCGGAGATCTCTCTCTATCTCACTTTCAAATTCTTTCTGCTCTAATTCTCTTTCTATCTTGTTTTTGTTGCTCATATCCCAAAATAACAAAGTGAACTAATAATAAAAATCTAGTTCATGCCTGTAAATGATAAATAATTTGATGACAGTTTTTGAACAGTAAAATATATAGGGTCATCCCGAACCTGTCTGCCGACAGGCAGGCTTGTTTCGGGATCTTACGAAAAGGCTTTTATTTTTTTTCTTGATTCCCGGTCTTTTAATGTATCATACCAATCCTTTAACACTGGGTCATAATTCTTCGATTTAGTATGAAAGTATATCTAGCCTTTGTTCAGGGTAATTCAGACAGCTTCAAGAACTATTCCTTACAAAGATCCCGAAACAAGCCTGCCTGTCGGCAGACAGGTTCGGGATGACCCTGAGTGGCTACTATTTTGCTAGTTCCGAACCAAAGCAAAACGAGATGTTCTGAATGAGAACAAACCACAAAAATTTTAGTGATTTTGTGTTTTAGTGGCAATTACTTTTCGTCATACATAAACTCTATCATATTCCCATCAGGATCGGCAATAAATAGGAATCTTCCTTTCTTTCTGTTTGCGGGACCACTCATGATCGTGACTTCTTTTTCACGGAAGTATTTAGCAAGCTCATCTATTTTTTCTGCAGAATCCACATAAAAACCGAAATGGTCTACACGAAAATCTCTGGAAGTTGGGTCATAACTGGTTTCCGCTTCAACGATCACCATGTTATCTCCTCCACCGATGTCGTATACAGCCATGCTCTGCCCCATAGTTCTTATAACTTCAAAGCCAAGAATATCTCCGTAAAATTCTTTGGATGCATCGATTCTGTTTACCCGAATAGTAATGTGATTTAAACCTGAAGGCGTAAAATTCATTTTGTTCAATTAAAAATTAAGTATTGTTCAATAATCAATATCTTAAGTTAATTCTAAATTGTATAATTTCATTCCGAAATTCTTTCAAATCATTTTTATTCGTGTCAATATTTTACATTGTAGCTACTCCGATTGGTAATCTTGGTGATCTTTCGCCCCGGGCAGTGGAGATTTTAAAATCTGTAGATCATATTGCTTGTGAAGACACCCGTACTTCAGGCAAACTATTGAGCGCCTTTGGAATAAACACTCCTAAATTCTCGTTTCACCTTCATAATGAGCATCACAAAGTAGAGCATGTGTTGAACATTCTGAGAGGCGGACAATCGGTTGCTTTGATCTCTGATGCCGGAATGCCGGGGATTTCTGATCCAGGATTTTTAGCTGTTCGGGCTATTAAACAAGAAGGGATTACAGTTACGGTCATCCCCGGTCCGGATGCAGTAACAACTGCGTTAGTTGCAAGCGGACTTCCTTGCGATAAATATTGCTTCGAAGGATTTCTTCCGCCCAAGAAAGGTCGACAAAAACGACTCAAAGAACTGGCTGCGGAAGAACGAACGATCGTGTTCTATGAAAGTCCGCATCGAATTGTGAAATTACTCAGAGAACTCGAAGAACATTTTGAACCGGAACGATTAGCAGCGGTTGCTCGTGAACTCACCAAAAAATTTGAAGAAGTGGTACGAGCTCCGATTTCGGAATTAAAAGAAGACTTTGAAAACAGAGCTTCCATCAAAGGTGAAATTGCGGTGGTTGTTGCAGGAAAAGGATATTCGGAATGATGAGCTTATTCTCAATAAAATGGATTATACTTGTTACATATTGACCAATCCTGAACGAAAAGTTCTTTATACTGGCGTTACCGATAATCTACAAAGACGGATTCTAGAACATTATCAAAACCGAGGTCAATCTAACAGTTTTGCAGGAAGATATTATTGCTATTGTTTAGTTTGGTACGATACTTTCCCAACTATGTATGAGGCAATAAATTCCGAGAAATACATTAAAGGAAAATCAAGGAAATGGAAAGAGTCTTTAATTTATGAAAATAACCCTAAGTGGAGATTTCTAAATGAGGATATTCTGGGAGAATGGCCGCCCAATAAAACAGTATAATGATTAATATTTAATAAATGAGTCATCCTGAGCTTACTTGCGAAGGATCTTCACAACAATTTAAATGCATCAAATTAGTTTTGAAGATTCTTCGCTTTCGCTCTGAATGACCTTCTTTTTTATCAGATTTAAGAATAAATCACGTACATGAACAAATTTTTCGAAAACAAATGGGCGCTATCTATTACAGCCGGAGTTCTTCTCGGATTAAGCTTCCCTCCCATTGATCTCTCATTTCTGAGCTTTCCTGCTTTTATACTTCTGTTTCTGCTGGCTGATAAATGTGATTCCAACAAACAACTGGCGTATTACAGTTATGCAGGATTTGTAGTCTGGAATCTGATCACAACGTACTGGTTAATGATGGCGAGTCTGGTCGCCGGGATAGCGGCAGTATTAGCAAACGCCGCAATCATGACCATTCCTCTTGTACTTTTTAGGGTTTGCTCAAAGCGATTTGATAAAGTCTGGCTCGTCGCACTTTTGCATGCTTCCATTTGGGTGAGTTATGAATTCCTGCACCACAATTGGGATCTTTCCTGGCCTTGGTTAACACTGGGAAATGCCTGGGCAAATCAAATCGCATTGATTCAATATATTTCCGCAACCGGTCATCTTGGAATTTCTTTCTGGGTGATCTTTACCAGCTCTTTAGCTTTTCTGGCAATTAAAAATAAAAAGCAATCTGTTGCTCTGGCTGCTACTTTTGCATTGTTGTTACCTTCCGGAATTTCACTCCTGATGTTTTTAGGCTCCACAGAAGAACCGGCAACCAAAGTAACCAGTGTAGCTGTTATACAGCCCAATCATGATTCTTATCAAAGTCATGGTGGGTTAGGCAGTTATTCTGTTTTGATGGATAGTCTGTTCAGTATAACGAATAAAGTGATCAAAGAGGACACAGAACTCATAGTTTGGCCTGAAAATGCCGTTGATGCAGGAATCTATATGAATTCAAGAACGGCTGTCAGTATCTCAGATTCAGCCCAGGCATGGAATGCTTCACTCATTACAGGGACCGGGTTATTTGAGTTGTACGATGAACCTCCGACTCTTTATCGCGATATGTACCGCGGACAAGCCAGAAACTACTTTAATGCTACTCTTTATGTTAATGAGGATGGAGAGCGAACCCGCTATGACAAACATAATTTAGTGCCGATTGTGGAGCGATTCCCTTTCGTGGAATTCTTTAATGCCATAGATGTATTTGACTGGTTGGATTGGGGAAACATTGCCGGATTTGGTAAAGGTCTGGAAGCTACATCCCTTAAAACAAACAGTTTTACCACTCAGGGTTTGATCTGTTATGATTCAGTTTATCCATCGTGGGTCAGAGAGTTTGTAAAAGAGGAAGCTGATTTTATAACCATTATTACCAACGACGGTTGGTGGGGAAACACCAGCGGACATTATCAGCATTTTGCCTACGCCCGATTACGAGCCATCGAATTCGATCGCTGGATCGTGAGAAGTGCAAACAACGGATTTTCCGGCATCATAGATCCTGAAGGCAATGTACTCCAAAAAACCAACTACTGGGAGCGAACCGGATTTACTTTTGATGTCCCTTCAAAATCCACCAATACCATCTATACAAAATTTGGAGATTGGCTTGGGTATTTGTGTTTGATTTTGAGTATAGGAGGAATTGGATTGATCTTTTTAAGAAGGTTCAGATAATTCATATTAACACTAATTAAGTATCTATATCAATTAGTTACCCCATCCTAAAACAAACCGTAATTAAAACTCCTCTTCCTTTATCCGATCCTGACACCAAAAACTCTTTTGCTTCCTTAGGCTTTAGATTAAATGGCGGTGCCAACACATTTACACCACTCTCCTTTTTTAAGCGTATTCCTTGTCCTGAGATAATATCTTTATTTGGTACGTAATCAAAATCGGGTATATGCTCGGTTAAAAGAACATATTTAATCATATAGCTTATCTACTATCCTCTGTATTTCGGTATTTGAGAGATGTTGAAGGACTTGCCTCAGTATTATACAATCTGCTTTCGGGAGATCTCCTTTAGCAATATCCATACAGATAAACTCTAACCGATCATCCTCAAACGTTTCTTTATTTCTTTCAATCAGATCTTTGACTATATCTACAGCTATGTATTTACTCGTGTGCCTTACCAACCGGCTTCCAACATTAAAGTCACCACATCCTAAGTCCAAAACGGTTACAGGTTCCTCAAAAGAGCTTGAAAATTCAGACACTGCATCTACATATGGAACCACTATTTCCGGATCATGTGATCCCAATCCTGAATAAAAATCACCATCTTCTCCTCCCCATAAATTCATTTCATAAATTTGTTCCATTACATCTTTGGTAGGCCAAGGCTTCTTTGTTCTTTTGGATTTATTGGTTTGGTTTGTCATAAATACTTTTTGGCTAATAGAACCGTGTATTATAATGAATTAAGTGGCTCAATCTAACTATTTCGTCCTAAGGATATTAACTAATTCGTTACAATTTTGGCTTAGTTAAAATATCTGGGTCATCCTAGTATTAAATCTGGTTTCCTAATTGGTTCTTGATGGAATCGATCAGCTATTTGGTATGAAAATCATATAATTTTTACTTCTACTAAGCTCTTATTTGGGAATAACTGTAAAGGCTCCTAGTCTTTTTTTTGAAGAAAAATTTACCACACTGTTCGTCATCGCCTTAAAGTTATCAGGCTTTTATAAAAAAAAGCAAGAATCGGGTTGAAGATAATTTTGTTTGCATTAATCTTGCTGTATGAAAATAGAAAATAATTTAAACGACATTGACAGCTTAGATCCTAATGACTGGTCAGAAATGAGAGAATTGGGCCATGAAATGGTAGATGATATGGTGAACTTTCTTAAGAACATCTATGAACAACCTAGTTGGAAAGAAATACCTCAAGAAGTGAAAAATCATTTCGAAAAGGATATACCTAAATATCCATTAGAAGCTAAAGAAGTGTATAATGAATTTAAGCGATTTATTTTGCCTTATCCAAAAGGTAATATTCATCCAAGGTTCTGGGCTTGGGTACAGGGAACAGGAACACTTACAGGTGCCTTTAGTGAAATGTTGGCAGCAACAATGAATCCGAATGTTACTATTGGTGAACATTCTGCAATGTATGTAGATAAACAGGTTGTGAAATGGTGTAAGCAAATGCTTAATTACCCCGAAACAGCATCTGGAATACTATTAAGTGGAGGTTCTATGGCAAATATAACAGGCCTAACTGTTGCAAGGAATTTTTACATCAATTCAATACGAGAGAAGGGTATTCAAAAAACAGAAAAACAATTGGTTTTATATTGTTCTCAAGAAACACATAGCTGTATTACAAAAGCAGCAGAAATAATTGGGCTTGGCAACAAGTCAATTAGACAAATAGAATGTAATGCAAACTTTCAAATAAATATTAAATGTCTTTTGAAGCAACTAGAACTGGATTTAAAAAATGGATTAAAACCATTTTGTATTGTTGCAACTACGGGCACTGTAAATACTGGTGCTATTGACCCATTGGAAGATATTTATCATATATGCAAAGAATACGGCCTTTGGCTTCATATTGATGGAGCATATGGTGCCTTAGCAAAGCTAGATCCCAAATTTAAACACAAACTAAAGTATATAGAATTTGCTGATAGTGTTGCTTTTGATTTACATAAATGGCTACATATTCCGTACGAATTAGGATGTTTACTAATTAAAAATTCAAAAGCTCATCGAGATACTTTTTCCAGTACTCCGAATTACCTTTTGCAAACTGAGAAAGGCTTAGCAGGAGGATTGGATTCAATTAATAACTATGGTTTCGAATTATCAAGAAGCTTTAAGGCTTTAAAAGTTTGGATGTGTTTAAAAGAATTTGGACTAAATAAGTACAGGAAATTGATTGCAAAAAATATTGAACAGGCTGTGTATTTAGGGAATAAAGTAATAGAGCATGACCAATTAGAATTGATGACCCCTGTTACTATGAGCGTAGTTTGCTTTCAATATGTGAATGAATCGCTTAATAAAGAGCTCACTGACAAAATAAATCAGGAAATAATTATTCAACTACAAGAAAATGGAATTGCATCTCCCTCTTCGACCATTCTTTGGGGAAAGTATTGCATAAGAGTATGTATTGTTAATCACAAAACAAAAAAAAATGATTTGGACGAATTCATATTTTGGATTATCAAAACTGGTAATAAGATTATGGAAGAAATGCAATGAAAATAAGTATAGATTAGATTTATGTTAGCAACTGATAATAAATATTATTATAACAAAATTTCAGAAGCAATTGCCTTCATTGAGAATAATTTTAAAAAACAACCATCTTTAGATAAAATAGCAGAACATATTCATATTAGTCCTTATCATTTTCAACGATTGTTTAAAGAATGGGTGGGAATAAGTCCAAAAAAATATTTAAAGTATATTAGTTCCAACTATGCAAAAAGTTTGCTCAAAAAAACAGAGGCAAACTTACTTGATGCAGCTCATGAAACTGGCTTATCAGGAACCGGGAGACTTCATGACTTATTTATAACATTGGAAGGAATGACTCCTGGTGAATATAAAAATGGAGGTGTAAATCTGACCATTAATTATAGTTTTGCTGATAGTCCTTTTGGTGAAATGATGGTAGCTTCAACTAATAAGGGAATTTGTCATATGGCTTTTTCAGAAAATAATAAAGATGCATTGGATAGTTTAAAAGCTAAATTCCCAAAAGCTACCTATCAACGAAAAGTAGAAAAAAAACAAAAAGATGCTTTATTTATTTTCCAAAACGATTGGAGTAAACTAAACGAAATAAAGTTACATTTAAAAGGAACTGAGTTTCAATTAAAAGTTTGGGAAACTTTGTTGTCAATTCCTTGTGGGAGATTATCAACTTATGGAAGTATTGCAAAAACAATAAAACACCCGAAAGCCTCAAGAGCTGTAGGAGCAGCTATAGGGAATAATCCTGTTGCTTATCTTATACCATGTCATAGAGTAATTAAACAATCAGGAAATATTGGAGGCTATCGCTGGAATCCTATCAGAAAAAAAGTCATAATCGGTTGGGAACTCGCAAACTTGAAATAAGAATATCTTTCAAAATTTTGAAAAATAATAGCCCCATTGTACTAAACACAAGAGTTTCCCAAAAAAATCTCTGATTTCCATTATCAGCAATATAATTAGAATTAAAATTATACCAAAGTAACTCTCTCATCTCGACTGAATTGCTATCCTAATATTAAACCGGATTTCCTGATTGGTTCTTGGAGGAATGGATGAGCCTTTTGGGATTACTCGATTATAAGTGTACTCAAAATTGGAATTAATAGTGCTGGATATCCGGTAACCGATTACTAATGAACCATTATATCGCTTCTGCCCTGTCTCGTTTTGAGGTGTAAAGTCGTAGGCGTCTACATCTGTCCCATTTTCATTAAAGCTTTGGAAAGCCGTAATAAGATCGTTTACCAGAATAAAATTCTGATCAGCATCTTCACTAAAGTTTCCGCTTATTGCCAGATCAATATTGTTTTTAATATTCGGGAAGATAGGAATGGATACTTTACGGAAAGTATAATTTAAATTTACCTTAAAGCCTTTTGAACGTCTTTCAGAAACCGTTTTACTGGATAAAGCAAAGCTGGTTAGTTTACTTGTCTCATACCCGAAATCTGTTTTTAATGAGTTTTTCCAGGTTACATTCAACTGGATCAGGGGACTGAATCTTTGATCTATAGTTATGGAAGCCGGTTCAAACTTATCTCTGTTATCATTGATGGTAATTCCACCAATATTTTGGGAAGTCTCGTCACCAAATTGATTTATGAACTGCCATCCAAGTCGGTAAGTACCTTTGTAACTATGAGTCAGAGATGCGCGATTCATTTTATCGCCAAGAAACGGAATGATTTTCTCAAAACCCTGCCAAGTCACTCTCCAGTTTGGTTTTGGGATGGGTGTAAATTGCTTCTGCCCAACTCCGGACGTGTTTCCGGACAAATAAGAATTCCTGAAATCATCCTGAAGTGTAACCCGGTTCAATACTGTTCTGCCATCATTATTTCCATTTGAGTCATCGATCACTCCCCCGTCAAGATCCTGAAATGCTGTGCGGAGTTGAGATCGGAAAAAATCTTCATAACCTACTCCAAAAGCCCAAACGGAAGAGTTTATATCTCCTGAAGAAATATTTACTGAGTTTACTTCACTTGCTCCCGAAAAGGTCAGTGTTTCTGTATTTCTTTCATCCCATCTGGTAGCCCAATCCAGATCAATGGATATATTATTAAATAGCTTGAGTGAAGTTCCAAGCGTCAGATTATCTGTATAAGTTTTATTTATTGCCAGAGGATTATTCTCGTTTCGTATCAATTGATCTCTGGTAATATCCTCACTAAATCCTGTTCTGTATCCAAGCGGAGGAGAATAAGAACCGGTTCCTTGTTCGCCAAAAGCATAAAAAATCTGAGATTGCCCACCATAACCCTGCTGGCTGGAACTTTTCCCTTTTCTATAGCTAAGGTCAACATTTTTCATACTAAAAAGTGCCAAAACTACCTTCCTGCCTATAAATTGAGCATCTTTAAAGATATTTATATTTCCGGCAGATGTGGTATCATCGGCAGCAGGCTTACTGTTTTTTCTTCTGGTGGATTCTTCTTTATCGGTATCTCTCATAGAATCCACAAAACCGATGCCATCTATAATTTTGCCGACGTTAAATTTTACAGTGTTTGTAAGATCAAAAGTGTTGGAAATTCTGGCACCTAAATTAGATCCGCGCGGACTGTTATTCCACTGAAATCCACCTGAGTAGGATGAATTATATGTGATCCAGTTGAGAGCCTTTATATTATTGAGCTTAGGTCTCCAACTTGCTGTATAGGATTCAGAATAGCTTGATCTCCTGCCTGAAACAGAATCCTGTGTAATGATATCATTGAAAACGCTAAAAGTAGGCTTTACATTAAATCTGAGACTATCAACTCCTGTTTGGTTCGAGTTTTCAATTCCAATATTTGAAAGATCAAAGTTGGTATTAGATCTGAATGAAGTATTTATTGACGGAGTTAAAGGATAATTAAACCCAAAGTTCGATTTTTGTGTAAAAGAATGCGTTTGCTGGATTGGCAGGATGGTTTCATCCCCTAAGATCTTTCGTCTCCTTTCGTCATAACTACGGGATACACTTGTGGAAGCACTGATACTTGAAGGCATGTATCCCACTCTAAGGCCTGATAGAATATTTAAGCCGGGTAATGCTTCCGTAAACTTAAAAGGTCTGAACAGTTTAACTCTCGGGAAGGTAAGATTATAACTAAGTGACGAGGAGTAGTTCCAATTGTTCTGTTCATCCAATTGTGGATTTCTGGAAAATCCCTCATTGTAAACATAGCTTAGTTTAAGCTTGTCGATGGTGTACTGAGCTAATTTGCTTTCAGAATTCGACTTGGAAATATTTGATACGTTTAAAGAATATCCCTCTGATACTGTTTGAACTTCCCTGATCTTATCATCAATATTTTGTTCTATTTCAGACTGAGGAATATCAGTTTTAGCTCTTTCAGCGCTTATAAAATCATCCAGTCTGATATCTCCCCTGTCCGGTAAAAACTTTGGAGTGGATGAATTCCTTCTGGCGGAAACGGTAACAGGAAATGACCATCCATAACGGTCAGGAATAAGTTTATGCAAATTAACCGTTGAGCTTACTGAATATCCCAAGTTATCGGATACACTTCGTTGCCCTAATCTGGAATCTAACCCTCCAAAACCTATTGTTTGTTTAGTTACGTTAGCATTCATCGTTGCAAAATCAGCCAGTTTTAAACTTGCTTTACCATTCGCAGCCCAACCATTTTCGTTATCAAATCCTGAAATTCTGAGCTCATTAACCCAAAACTCTGCATCCAGAACCGGAGTACCGGGGGAATCCATATCGTTCATGTCATGCGGGTTTCTGATCCCGATCGCAAGTTCTGATACTCTGTCTAAAGATGGATTTCCTTTTATTGCTATTTTGGCTCCAGGAGTCATACCTGCTGGAAGCGCCGTCCTTCCTTCATAAATCTGAGTTGGATCTCCGTTATTATTAATCCTTTCCTGCTTTAGCACATTAAAAGCTGAAATAATGATATTCATACTATTCTCATCATATTTCCATATCTCTTCAGCTTCAGTGTTTAATCTGCCTCCTTCCGCAGGGTCGTAACTCCCAAAGTTAAAGTCAGGATCGGTTGGAGTAACAGGCTGGCGATACTCATAAAAATCGTTATCCAGATCTGTTCCCATTCTTACTACAAGCTCCGCATCTTCAGCATTTTCATAGCCCTCACCATGCACAAACATCCTGATGTTAGAATAATTAAGGAAATTCAGTCCTCCCGGATAAACCCTCTTAACAAAGTTGATCTCCTGAGAACCAAGTCCTTCCGTTTGAAGTACAAGAGACTGCTCGTTAGCCAGAGTTTGTGATTGTGCTCCTCTGTTTACCGCTCTGATCGCTCCTTCCGGTTGACGATATGGAATTGGAGATCTGCTTGCATTCTCTTCTATATTTACTGTAGCAACTTTAAAATCCGAAGCCGACCCTCTTGATTCAGTAATATTCTCAGCTTCTCTCCACTGGCTACCAACAAATTCAAAAGTTGCAAAGCGCAATGTAAATGGCTCTTTATACCCTGACATCCAAACACGCATATAAGAAATGTTTTGAAAGCCATTGATATTCCCAACCTTTCTGGTGAATTCACTTAGAGGAATTCTGATCAATCTCCATGTCCTGTCCTGTGATCCACCTCCCACTTTATCAACAATAAAAGTACTATCAGAACCGATCTGAAGATTATCAAAATCAGCCGGATTGTAGTTTATCTCATATTGATAGTAGGTGTTTTGAATTTCAACATTTGAAGGAGTGATTAGCCCTTCTTTGTCAGGTTTGTTAGTTACGGCTCTTTTATCACCACCGGCTATTGGCGTGTTACCATCATAATAACCTCTCACTCTATGGAAACGCTCGTGCAGTTTTAGTCCATCAACTTTTGATTCTCCATAGTACACATAGTCATCATTAGATGGATCTGATTCAATTTTCTGATACTCAGGGCTATTCAGTCCATAAGCGGCTTCCATATCAGCCAAAAAGCTTGCAAAAAGTACTTTCTCGGTAGTTTCCGGATTGAACCCGTCTTCATTCGGAACACCATCTAATCCAACGTCTTCAAGATCTCTGTTTTCATTAGAAAATTGACCTTGCGGAGGTGTTGGAATGGTTGGAATATATGATCTGCCTGCGGCATCTTTTTCTAAGCTTGCAATATTTTGAGCTAAACCATCCTCTGAGTTTGAAACCTCGTTTGGTACTATATCTTCAGAAATAATTCCAAGATCGATATATATTTTCCCTGCATAGTTTTCATTTATATCCTGTGCATCCGGGTCGCTGCCATCCGGCAAAATACTTTGAACCCAAAACTCTAAGAATTCAATATTGTTCTGAGTAAGATCTTCCTGTCCGGTAGGCAGAACTGCTGTCATACCACCCCACATATCTTCCGGTTCGTTCTCAAGTTTATTTTTAAGGTCCGGATTATAATTGTAGGGACCTCGTTTTGTGGGGTTATAATAAATATCTAACGGGGTAATGATCTCTTCCTGTGGGTTGGTTGTTTCCCTTCCTTTGAATACATCTCTCACAAATACGGGGCGAGATTCTGGAGTATATTCCACATTCCCGACTATACTGGATACATTTCGGGGAATTTCGTACCACACAAATTGAGCTCTCAGATCTGATCTGGCTATTTTTGACATTGCATCTGAAGCCGGATTAGCATCAGACTCAAAATTTTCATCGTACCCGGGAACTGCCGCCGGAGCACTTGGTAAGTTCCAACGAGATGCGAACTTAAATGGAATGCTAAATTCCGCTCCTTCAAAATCATCTATAAAAGATAGCCCGTTCTCTTCGTCTTCGAATAGTATTCCATTGTCAATGGCATCTCTTACAGCGTTCGTATTTGCAACTCCGGGACGTAATTGAGCAAATTCTCCACTTACACTAAAATTTGATTCAGCTCGTGTTTGTAACAATGGAATCTTATCAATGAATCGTGTTAGCCATGGTGTATCAAATTTAGCATTAGCATCTAAACCAATAACAGTGTTATTAATCGGTTCATTACCTATTCTTATCTTTTCAGAGAGAGTTTGTTCGTTTAACCTGAAAAATGTACTTCCAAAACTGATATTGTTGGAGAGCAAATATTCGGCTCTTATCCCCGTAAAGTTTTTCTGACCGATTGAAAAGAACTGATTATTTTCATACTCAACTCTTAAATTTTGACCGGGAGCTAAAAACCGATCATTTAATATACTCACACTGCCAAAAGAATAATCAACCTCGTAATCTACCCCTTCTATTAGCTCAGCTCCGTTAGCAAAAATCTTTACTGATCCTTCAACCAAGTCCCCGAGGAAAAAAGAACTGGAAACACCACCTTTTGAGTTACCACTTATTTCATAAAACCTGTTTTGAGTACTTTCAAATGCGATATCTTTTTTAGCTGAATACAAAGAATCAAAAACTAATTCAGATTCATCTGTTGCAAGGTCTGATATAAGAGTATCGATTCGGGCACCAAATGGTTCCAGATATGGGAACATAATTCGTCCGGTAAAAGGGTCAAACCTAAGTCCATCAAAATCTATAAGTCCATCTTTTCCTAATGCTTCTTGTGAATCCTGAAGATCTAAACCCAGATCTTCCAAAAGCGTAGGAGTTCGTCCCGGAATTCTGTTTATGGACTGATTGTCTTTGGTAATTTCAAAATCCAGAGTTAACCCTTCTCTAGTGATATTAGTAACCCCCAAAGAGTAAATGTTCCTCATGGTTAAGTCCCAGGCAAACTTATCGGGAGTTAAATTTCTTGGTCTTAGCAACTTCAGGTATGTAATTCCACCATCTCTTGGCTCAAGATCTCCCACCTGAACCACTTCTCCGGAGCCGTCTAATGAAGTATAAGAAAATGAAACAGCGAGAGTGGAGTTGCTCCCCACTCTTCTTTTCAGGCTTATTATTCCCAAAGCCCTGTTAAATTCATAATCCTCACCTTCGGTTAACTTAACATAATAACTACCCGGTTGAACACTTCCTTTTAAATTAAGATCATCGGTTTGAACAGAAGTATTATATTTCCTGTCCTCCAGTTTCTGATCATCAATTCGGTCATTTTCAGGATTTGGCGGGTCAAAAGATCCATCAGGGTTTTCAACAACTCCAAGATCAACAAAAGCATATGCTCTCACAGAGGCACCCGGTGCTGCTCCTACAGCATCTTCAATCCAAACGTTAACCTGAGGGTACTGAAAATCCTGACCTATTATTGGAAGATTATCAAGCATATTGCTTTCGAACCTTTGCCGGTTATAGAAATCGATAAAGAAATGCTGGTCATCATCATAATCTGTAGGTCTCAATTCAAACTGAACTTCCTGCGAACCTCCTGTAATGGATTGAGTTTTACTTTCACCTTTTTGTTGAGAAACTACAGAAGTAACTCTCAAAGGTCCCAGCTCAGCCACAGATTTTATTCCGAAAAGAGAACCACCACCTTTTACTAAGGAGTTTCCCGTTTCCATAGAAACGTTTCCTAATTGAACACTTTTGATGATCTCATCTTCATAACCGGTATAAGCGATCTTAAGCCTGTTTTGAAAGTCGAAGGCACGTTCTGTATCCCAATCAGTAGCAATGGTAAGTTTATCACCAATGGTACCCTGAATATTTAGCTGCAGGTTCTGATTAAAAGTAGGATCCACTCTCTTTTGCTGATCCTCAGGAATGTTTGGATCTTCCACTTTTTGGATCGATGCTCCAACATTCATATTGGCTGAACCATTAACACGAAGATTTACTTCGGGTTTTCCAAATATCGTTGTAAATGCGGAATTCTCGCCTCCGGGTATTCTAAGACTAAAATCCAATAATCCTCTACCCTGTTGTTCTTCTTTTTTCCCCTCTTGTATTAGTAGTAAAGCAAGCTCTTTTTTCTGAATTTCCTTTTTCTGTTCTGCAAAACTATCAAAATTATAGTATCCGGGTATTAATACTGAAGTACCGCTTACCTTTTGCTGAACTTTGTAAGTAGAAACAGAATCCCAAGTGACTTCCTGTTTAAAATCACCTTCTGATAATCTGTATATCTTAGGAATCTTTCTGGTAGTAAAATTACTAAAAGGTTGTCTTTTAAAAGGATAGTAGAATTTTATCCCGGTCAGAGAAGTATCAGCAACTACTTTCGAGGTGTCAATAACCGCTCTTTGCTGAGCATAGCCAGCGGGTATATTTAAAAGCACCCCGGCAAAAAGCAAGAACGTTGAAGTAAGTAAAAGCCTGGTAGATAGATTCAAAAGACAGCTAAAACTGTGGATTTAAAACTTAGTTTTGTAGCAATTTATTTATAGGCCGTTCAACTTCTTTTAGTATTCGAATTGGCAACGATAATAACATATATTCACTTATCTTAAAAGTATAAATCTACAAACCTTTATATATTTTCGTCCAATAATTTCCTTTTCTTTACGTGTAGGATTACAGAATAGTACTTCAAAAATTTTCAATGCTTAAAAAATTTGTCAACTCTCTACAAATAGACCTTCTTAAAAAGCATGTAGGGCCATTTTTATTTTGCTTTCTTACCTTGATGTTTTTGTTGTTGATGCAATTTCTGATCCTGCATATAGATCAGTTAATAGGAAAAGATATTCCACTACGGGTTATTTTCGAGCTTATCATAACTAATTTGGCGTATATGGTTGTACTTGCTGCTCCCATGGCTGTACTCGTATCCACATTAATGGCCTTCGGTAAATTTTCAGAGCTGCAGGAACTCACAGCAATCAGGGCGTCGGGTATACATCCAATGAAAGTAATACTTCCTGTTCTGATAACAAGTATTACTCTTTGTATCGGGCTTGCATGGTTTTCAAATGATCTACTCCCGGAAGCAAACCATAAATCAAGATCACTGTTTATTGACATAAGGCTTAAAAAACCGGGCTTTGATCTAAAACCAAATGAGTTTTACGATGGTATAGAAGGATATATCTTCCTTGTCGATAACATTGATAGTGAAACAGATAGCTTGTACGGCATAACTTTATTCCAGGAACCAACAAGAAGCGCTGACGAAGCATTTATTAAAGCTGAGAAAGGTTTTTTACTTTCAGAGAACAGTGAAATGCTCTCATTATATCTGTTTGATGGAAATATGCAGAAGTTTCCTGCTACCCGCAGCCGAAGCAAAACCACCGTTGAAATATCTACATTCAAGGAGCACAGGATCACCTTTGATCTTGCTGATCTGGCATTTGAAAAATCGGATCCTAAGAGACGGAACAGAAGCGATCGTACAATGAACATACAGTCTATGAAGATCATAGTAGACTCATTGAGCAGAGATATCAACAATCACTTTAAAGATTTGCTTGAACTCAGAAATACACTACCCAATTTAGATGTTTCGGAGTTAGGTTCAGAACGCAAAACAGTTCAAAATGATGATGAACCGGATACAGTTCTTATCACAAATTCATTAGTAGCCAATGATCTGAAAAACATTGCTGATCAAAAAGCACTCTTTCAGGCTACTGTTACTGATCTTAATAACTACAAAGCATCGCTTCAAAATGTTCAGGCCAGTATCAATTTCAGAAAAAAAGCCAGAAACCGTTACCTTGTAGAGATTCATAAAAAATTCTCCATTCCATTTGCCTGTATTGTTTTTATTCTTCTTGGAGCACCCATTGGTATTATGACAAAAAGAGGAAACTTTGGAGTAGCAGCAATTATCAGCACAGTTATACTAACTTTCTATTGGATATCCCTTATTCAGGGAGAAAAACTAGCTGACCGACTTTTTGTAACTCCTTTCATTGGAATGTGGACCTTTAATATTGTTTTCTCTTTAATTGGAATTATACTCCTAATCAGGCTGACCACTGAATTTCGGTTAAAAGATCTGTTTTTAAAAAATGATTAATAAGCTCGACCGATATATCATACTAAGATTGTTATCAATCACATTATTCGTGATCGTAATACTCGTGTTCATTTTCATTATGATCCATTTCTCAGAGAATAGTGATGATTATTCTGATAAAGGCGCCACAATGGCTGAGATCTGGGGAGACTATTATTTGAATTACACTCCTGAAATGATCAGGCTTATACTTCCCGTAGCAGTATTTACCGCTTGTCTGTTTTTAACCGGCCAATTGTCCGAAAGATTAGAGATAACGGCTTTGAAAGCAGCTGGTATTAGTCTTTACAGGTTAATTGTGCCTTACTTATTATTCGCTTTCCTGTGTGCGGCCACCGTCAGTTTTTTAGACTCAGAAGTGATTCCTAACTCGAATAAAAAGAAAACTGCTTTTGAAACTAAATACCTCAGAAAGAGCAGTGACTCTATCGACAGCAACAACATTTTCAGACAAGTTTCTAAGAATTCTATTCTGAGTGTAAATTATTATGACGACACACAGAATATTGCTTACAGAATCAATATTACAAATAGTGATAGTTCTGGTGTAAAAGAAACAATTACTGCTAATCAAATGGTATGGAATGAGGAAGATCAATTCTGGAAATTGAAAGTTGTTACAGTTCGGGATTTCTCAAAAACCGGATATACCGAAACTTCCGTAACTGAAATAGATACTACCTTAAATATCTATCCTCGGGACCTTTCAAGATCAACATCTGATATCTATCAACTCACCTATAAAGAAGCTGTAGAATATATTGATTCCATAGAACGGAGTGGCGCAGGTAACATCAACTTACCTAAAGTGCAATTTTACGGAAGATTGGTTTACCCACTTTCAATTATCATTGTGATCGTTGTGGGTTTTGCTGTTGCTTCCGTTAAACGACGTGGCGGAAAAGGGATCTATCTTGCTGCGGGTCTCGCAATCAGCTTCCTTTATCTTGCATTCATGAAAATTGCAGAACCTTTTGGATATTATGGAACAATCAGTCCTCTGTTAGCCGCTTCCATAGCTCACATATGCTTTTTTATAGTAGGAGTATTCTTGCTGATTTCGGCAAAAAAATGATCAGGCTTCAGGAACAGGTCCTCTATACATGGGGATATCTACCTTCTCTTTGCTGGAAGAAATAGCGCCGTGTTCAGCTTCAAACTTCTTAACATTATCGTTCAAAGCTCCTGCTAATCTCTTAGCGTGATCAGGGGTTAAGATCATTCTCTTAACTACTTTTGCTTTTGGAACACCCGGCATAACCGCGATAAAGTCTAAAATAAACTCTGAAGGAGAATGAGTGATCATTACGAGGTTCGAATACGTTCCGGTAGCCTCTTCTTCTTTGAGTTCGATCTCCATTTGTCCCGGGTTCATCGTTTGGTTTTGTTCAGCCATAATATTTTAATCTAAAAATCCTTGTTTTTTCATCCATTCATCGTTGTAGATCTTGCCAATGTAACGGGTACCACTATCAGGAAGTATTATTACCATAACATCGTTCGATCCTAACGGATATTCTTTTGCATAATCCAACGCTCCTTTTACCGCAGAACCACAAGACCAACCTACAAATAAACCTTCTTCTTTTGATAAGCGCCGTGTCATCAATGCAGAATCTTTATCATTTACCTGAATTACTTCATTCACATAATCGAAATTTATGGCTTCGGGAATAATATCTTCGCCTATGCCTTCCGTCATGTAAGGTTTGATCTCATTTTCATCAAACTCGCCTGTTTCGAAATACTTTTTATAGACAGATCCTACACTGTCAATGCCGATGATCTTAATATCCGGATTCTTCTCTTTCAAAAATTTAGCAGTTCCTGAAATGGTTCCGCCCGTTCCCATTCCTGCAACAAAGTGAGTGATCTTTCCTTCAGTTTGCTCCCAAAGTTCCGGACCTGTGCTCTCGTAATGCGCTTGAGTGTTACTCAGATTATCATATTGATTGGGATAATAAGAATTCGGAGTTTCTTCACTTAAACGCTTAGAAGTTGAGTAATAACTATCCGGATGATCTGCTTCCACATTGGTCGGACAAACGATTACTTCCGCACCCAAGGCTTTTAAAATATCTACCTTCGACTGACTTTGCTTATCTGTAGTAGTGAAAATACATTTATATCCTCTTTGAATGGCAACCAGAGCCAAACCCATTCCTGTATTACCTGAAGTTCCTTCAATAATGGTTCCACCGGGTTTTATCAAACCTTTAGCTTCGGCATCATCGATCATTTTGATAGCAATTCTATCTTTAATACTCTGTCCGGGATTGAAATACTCTACTTTTGCCAATACCGTTGCGGGAACGTCTTTAGCTATTTTCTGAAGTTTCACCAGAGGGGTATTTCCAACCGCTTCAATTACTGAGTTATAATACATTCGTTTCTTCCAGATTATTTATTTCCTTAAAACTAAGGAATATTAGGGAGTGAAATGAACAGATGATCAGATTTTATTACAATCCCTTTCCGAAGGACAAACCACCAGTAATGAAAAACTCATTATGTCTTATTGAGTAACCGGGAGAAAAGAAAAACCTGACCATCCCATCTCCTCTTTGAATGTTTTGCTCCCGAAAACCAAAAGTAGGACCAATCCAAGCATCAAGTTTTTGATCAATTGTGCTTAATGTCATAAAAGCACCAAGTTCTGCAAATGAATCTTTATCGGTGGCAAGTAGGTCTGTAACAGACATCGGAAAAGTAAAGCCGTTGAAGCCCAAATATCCATCGGTATTCAGGTATGAGATTCCCATTCTCAAAACAGCAGGTCTAGTAGTTATTCGCTCAAAATTCAAAGAATAGAGCCCGCCATGGCCTAAAACCTCAAACTGAAGTACGTGCAGAGGCTTTCCGGAGTCTTCTGAATTACTTTGAGAATAGCCAGGCTCCCAAATCAATAAAGACAACAATATAAATACCGGACAGATCTTCATTTGATATGTTAGCTTTAGTTATCTGTATATAGAAACTCTTTCAGCGCGATAAGATATATCTACATTCCCAAAGCCCGTTCCGTTTCCGAGCTGGTTTTTAAAGATCATAGTAGATTCAAAAACTACATCTTTACTAGGATACGCAACTTCCACAATTTTAGACTTCCCATTACCTTCGGTAATATTTCCGGGTGCAAAAAGTATGTTTCCTGTTTCTGAAAGATAGTCTACATCACTAATGATTAATGAATAAGTAGATTCTCCCCTTTCTTTACCATAAGACCAAACCTCTTTAATGGTCTTATTATCTTCGTCTATTTCATACTCAGTAGCTGCCGAAAAAATTGAAGTGTAATTCCCGAAATTTCTATTGAATCCTCCATTATCAAACACCAAAACATTTCCATTCGGTAAAATTAATGGCGCATGCTGTCCCCATGTCCAATCAAAATCGTTGCTTGCCAGTGTACCGTTTTGTATATCTTCATTAAATGGCGTTCCGCTATCATCTACAGCTGTCAAAAGAAATGGAGTAGTTTCAGGTCCTCCACCTTTTCTGCCAGCTTTCCCCCAACCTTTATGAGGAGCTAAAATCCATTCCAATTCATTATCCCAACTCACTTTTACAACACCCTGATTTCTACCTGAAATAATTAATGATGAATCTGCTTCATGATACCAAACTGCATTCATATGAAACCAATCTCCATTTCCAGGATCGTTAAAGTCTCTTCTATCGATATCGAGTAACTCAGCCATATCCCATTCTCTTAATATTTCACCGGTATTTTTATCCACTTCTATGACAAAATCTTCCACACTTCTAAATTCCACACTATCACTATCAGTTATGTATGTGTCCTCTTTTGAAATTGCTGCCAGGTAATTTCCATTCGGTATCTTTATGATATCATGGTGCATATTATTGAAATCAACGATGATATTATTAGTCGCTTCTCCGAACATATTGAATTCATGAATGGTAACTCCTGAGGCTGCATAAAAAGACAAATCATCATTAAACTGTATAGGCCAAACAATTGTATTTCTATCGCTGAAATCTATATACCATCTGATGTCTCCGTTATTATCAAATATCATCGGGTAGGTATTGAACTTGCCTTGATTACCAATATGCACCTCACTGAAATGCATCCCAGGCTCCATTCGGGATTCATCCAGAACATCTATTTCTATTTCAGGAAAAAATTCCGGTAGCGGATCTGTCTGGATTTCTAAAGTATCAGTAGCTGTCAGTCCGTTTCCATCAGTAAAAGTGATCTCAATTTCATTATTGCTATCAGCATATAAACCGTGTATACCTATTAAATGTATTGAAAAACTACCCAATTCTTTTTCTATAGGAATATCTCCTAATACTTTAAATCTTACAGAAGTTGGAACTCTTGTTACAACGCCTAAACCTGCAGATAATGGAGCAAAGCCTGATGGATTATAGATAAGATCATAATCATCTTTATGAAAGTATTTACCGGGCAGGTCTTTGTTCAGATATACATAATATTCTTTACTTGTTTGCTCGTCTTCCGATACTACTTTATAAAACAGCCCCCGTTCAAAAGAATTAGTATCATCTCCTGAAATTTGAACCTGATCTTCTACGAATAATTCCGCCCCATCTGAAACTTTAAAAACTGCGGTAAGAGAAGAGATATCGGCAGGAATTTGAACTGAATTCCTATTTGATAATTTTATAATTCCGTTTTCATTATCTATATCAAATATACCGTTTGGTATTTCCTTGATGCTAAATTCGGTAAGTAAAGCATCTGTATTTGGATCGTTAACAACGTTGTTCTTACAACTGATAAAAAGTATGAGCGATAAACCTATTAGGAGTCTGCTAAAATTCATTTTTTGGTATCGAATTGACTGTAAATGATTGTTTTAAATGTATAAAATTATATCTGAAGATGCTTAATGCTCATTAACATTATTGATTTACAGTATGATTATTTATCCATATCATAGGAACAACAAAATCCAATCTATTTTACTTTATGTTCATCGACCAGAAAAAACCAAAAGACTTTGACTGCGGCTACAACCTAGACCTGATGATTGCTGCGCTTCCCCGTATTAAAGATGATCAGGAGCGAATTAAATATGCTAAAAGAGCAGTTGGATTGATTAAACAAAGCCATCCTACCTGGGTAGACGAAAATGGTAAAAGCGAGGCTGCCTGGGAATATTTCTTTGAGCTGGCTGAATATGATATGAACGAAATTGGTATTAAAAGTCCTTTCGCCTCCGGCGAGGATGACGACGCCCAATAGTCTGCTTTATTTAATTAGTTTTGTTCTAAATTCTATTGTTGCTTTGTATTTCGTTTATCAATTCTTATTTTCAATTTAAATTGAAAGTTAATTGTTGATAAGGCTTTTATGCCTCAAAACCGACTCCAAAATCATTCTTTAACATCTTTATTTGAATACCAAATAAGCGGGAAAGAACTTTCAATACAGTTAAAGAATGCTCTAGAGCTTCAAAAAAAAGGAATCAAAAAATATTTTTCTGTTTCCTTCCCCATTCAAAAAGTAGATGTATTAGCAGTTCTTGAACAAAACCCGGATAAATCATCCTTTGAATATTATTGGGAAAAACCTTCTGAGGATTTCTCCGTCTCTGCTGCCGGTGAAGTTTCGCGTGTAAAAACTACCGGTAAATCCCGATTCAGAGAAGCATCTCAGAATGGAAAAAAATTAATTAATGAGATCTTCCATTACTCAAAATTATCTCATTCTAAATCAGTTCCTCATTTATTTGGAGGGTTTTCTTTCCATGATCATAACATTAGTAAAGACTGGGCAGAGTTTGGAGCATCTTCTTTTACACTTCCTGAATGGTCAATAATTGTAGACGGATCGCTTTGTTTGCTAACTACAACCTTTCATATCCATTCTTCGGACACCGAAAAAAGTTTAACCAATTCGATCTATCAAAGACTTGAATATCTGAATAAGCTATGTTCTTCTGAGGCGTATGAAGTCGGACCTGAGTTTGACGGCAAACATTCTGTTATGCTTCCGAATACAGATTCATCGGATTTTCAAAATTGGAAATACTCAATTACAAAAGCTACCGATCAGATCGATGAGAATCGTTATAGTAAAATTGTCCTTGCCCGTAAATTAAAAATAGATACTCCTGATCAGGTTTGCGATACTCATATTCTAAATCGACTGAGACACCAATATCCAGACTGTTATTCCTTTTTGATCCGACAAAGTGAAGATTCAAGCTTTATAGGGTGTACTCCGGAAAGACTCGCTTCTTTCAACAAAGATTTTATTCTCACAGAAGGTTTGGCAGGTAGTACACCAAGAGGGAAAACCGCTTCGGAAGATGTTAAGCTTGAAAATGAGTTACTTAAAAGCAGGAAGGATAGAAATGAACATGAATTTGTGATCGATGCTATTTATCAAAGCTTGAAAACATATTCTGATTCGCTACACATTCCTGAGTTACCTTCCATTAAGAAGCTCACTAATGTTCAACATTTGTATACACCAATACGCGCCCACATTAAGGATGGAGTTTCCAAAACCGAGGTATTAAAAAATTTACATCCAACTCCTGCTGTAGGCGGATATCCAAAAGAAAAAGCCATCCCTTACATATCTCAATTTGAAGATTTTGATCGTGGGTGGTATGCTGCGCCAATTGGCTGGATCAACGCTAATGGTGATGGTGAATTTGTTGTGGCAATAAGAAGCGGGCTTATTAAAAAAGAAGAAGTGAATTTCTATGCAGGATGTGGTATTGTGAAGGATTCTGACCCATTAAAAGAATGGGAAGAAACGAATCTTAAATTTATCCCAATGCTTTCAGCACTTGAATATGCAAGAAAATGAGCCTCAAAATTTAGCATTTTATTGGAGTACTCTTTTTGTCCGCTCCCTGTTTGTGGAAGGTGTAAGAGACGTGGTTATTTCTCCCGGATCCAGATCTACTCCCCTTGCTTTAGCTTTTTCTGCACATCCCGGAATTAACAAGACCATTGCTATAGATGAAAGATCCGCTGCATTTTTAGCGTTAGGACAAGCTAAAGCTTCGGGTATTCCCAGTGTTTTGGTTTGCACATCAGGAACAGCATTAGCTAATTACAGCCCCGCAGTTCATGAAGCTACCAACTCCGGCACACCAATGATCATAGCCAGCGCTGACCGACCTCCACACTTAAGAGGCTTAGGATCTTCACAAACAGTTGATCAAATTAAGATTTTTGGAACTCAACCGGTTTTCTTTCATGAGATCGGAGAACCAAAATCTGCATCAAATAACCAAAAAAGAGTTGAAGTGGCGGCAAGACAAGCTGTTCAGTCTGCAATTGAATTCGCGGGTGTCTCGCACATCAATTTCTCTTTTGATAAACCTTTTGAGCCGGAAGATGATTTTTTAAAACTTATTGAAAAAGAAAATCTCAATCATTCCAAACGCGCTCAAACAGATTATTCTCAGGATTTAGAAGAAACAACTTTAGGGGAAAAATTCTGGTCTCAATTAATTTCTGCTGAAAAACCTTTAATAATTGTCGGACCCAAAACCTGTAGAACAGAGCTTGGATTTATCACCCCTCTTGCTCGTGCTTTATCAGCTCCTGTAATAGCAGAACCGGGTTCTAACATTCCTAACTCAAAACATATTATTTCTGGATACTCGGGTTTTCTGAAGGATCCGGATTTCAGGGATCAGCTTAAACCAGATCTTATAATTCGGGCGGGGTCATTTCCTATTTCGAAAGGCGTACAAGAATTGCTTTCTGAATGTGATGATATTCATCAGATCAGCTTTGCAAGCGTAAAAGTGCCCAATGATGGAGACACCCCACCTGACCGAACCATCCATTTAAAAAGTCCTCTTTCTATTCCTGATATTAATGGGAATGCGTCTCCTAAATGGCTTAAAGAATGGAAAAAAGTATCAAAAAAATATTCATCTTTTTTGGTAGATAACATAATTCCTTCAACTCCGCTTACAGACGGATTCATTTTTAAGGAAGCAGGCGATCTGTTACCTAAGAAAAGTTTTGTTATGCTTTCGAACTCATTTCCTGTTCGGGATCTTGCTCTGTTTACTGACTTTTCAGGACAAGAGATTTATGTAAACCGGGGCGCTGCAGGAATTGACGGTATTATCTCAACAACGGCAGGATTAAGCAGCGTTTTGAGAAAAACAGGGGTTTTATTTATCGGTGATATAGCTTTTCTCCACGATGTTAACGCTTTGTTGCTTGCAAAAAATTTTAATGAGCCTCTGATCATTGTTATACTGAATAACGGAGGAGGAACTATTTTTCGAATGTTGCCCGTGTATAAATTCAAAAAGAAACATAATCAGCTTTTTGAGACTCCTCAGGATGTTCGGATCGTTTCTTTGTGCCGGGGATTTAATGTGGACCATACTCTTGTATCAAAACCTGAACAGTTTGCCAACGCTTTTGAAAGCTATATTGGTAAACCAGGAGTTCATGTAATTGAATGTATAACTGATGCTGATGACTCCATGATTGAACGCCACAAGCTTTGGAATTTCTCTTTATCTTCTCAGAATGAAGATTAAGATCAGAGGAATTCAATACCACTACGAAACTCATCAAAATAAAGAACAGCTACCTTATTTAGTTCTTTTGCACGGCTTTATGGGTAGCCACACATCATTCCGGGAACTGATTCCTTCTCTTTCTGAATTTTGCAATCCAATTACTATTGATCTTTTGGGACATGGAGAAACAGAAGGCTCTGAAATGCACTATCGGTTTGCATCAAAAGAGCAATCAGCTGATCTGATCAAACTAATTTCTGAACAATTTCAATATCCGCTCTTCTTGTACGGGTACAGTATGGGCGGAAGGCTTGCTTTACAAGTTGCTTTACAGCGCACCGATCTGATACAAGGTTTGATACTTGAAAGCACCACTTTTGGAATTGAAAATGATCAAGAGCGTCAGGCAAGACAAGCTTTAGACGGACAACGTGCTGATTCAATAATTGGAAATTTCAATCAATTCCTTGAGGAATGGAAAAAGCTCCCGATTTTTGAATCGGAGTTTTTAACTGAGCGAATAATAAACGAAGTAGAGAATATCCAAAAAGCACAAAATCCTGTATCAATGAGCAATTCCTTGCTGGGTTTCGGTACAGGGGTTATGCCTTGCGTTAAAGAGTATCTCAATATCTTATCAATGCCTGTAAAACTGCTTGCCGGAGCAAAGGATCAAAAATTTGTTAACGTTATGAGTACAATGCAAACTCGGATTAAGCCGGCTTCTTTGGAGATTTTTGAAAATGCCAATCATAGAGTACATTTAGAACAACCGGAAGCTTTTGTTCAAACAGTTAAAACATTTATACAAACCAATACACTCAAATGAACTGGAATACAGTAAAAGAATACGAAGATATTACTTATAGAAAGCTGAATGGCGTTGCCAGAATTGCTTTTAACAGACCGGATGTTAGAAATGCTTTTCGTCCTAAAACTCTCTTTGAGATGTATGAAGCATTTTCTGATGCAAAAGAGGACAATGACATTGGTGTGGTTTTATTAAGTGCCGAAGGCCCCTCTTCCAAAGATGGTAAGTATTCCTTTTGTTCCGGTGGAGATCAAAGAGTACGTTCAAAAACCGGTTATCAGGCAGGTGATGGCATTAATCGTTTAAATGTTCTGGAACTGCAAAGATTAATTCGGTTTATGCCAAAAGTTGTGATCGCTGTTGTTCCGGGTTGGGCGGTTGGCGGCGGACATAGTTTACATGTTACCTGCGATATGACCTTAGCAAGTAAGGAGCACGCTATTTTTAAACAAACAGATGCAGATGTAGCCAGCTTTGATGGAGGATTCGGCTCTGCCCTTCTAGCAAGACAAGTTGGGCAAAAACGAGGCCGGGAGATCTTCTTTCTGGGAAGAAATTACAATGCACAAGAAGCTTTTGAAATGGGAATGGTAAACGCAGTAGTTCCCCATGATGAACTGGAAGCAACTGCTTATGAATGGGCACAAGAGGTTTTAGGCAAAAGCCCTACCGCCATTAAAATGATCAAGTATGCTTTCAATCTTATTGACGATGGCTTAGTTGGGCAACAGATCTTTGCAGGAGAAGCTACCAGACTGGCTTACATGACTGACGAAGCTGAAGAAGGAAAGAATGCCTTCCTTGAAAAACGTAAGCCGAACTGGGATAAATTTGACAGGAACCCATCATGAACCAGCCTAAGCAAGACACAACTATAGATGCTTACTTTAAAGCAGGAAAGATCCTCTTCGGAGCTTTTATACTTGGTGTCATTAATTTTGGTATAGTTATCACAGTACTCTTTTTTATGGAAGTTCTTCCACTCGTTGAGTTTGCCCCGGAACTTATGATCTACTTTATTGCCGGCAATATCATTTTCTTCCTTATTATGGCTTATCTGGGCTCTTTAATTTTCAATAAGAAAATTGCCAAGGTTAAAGGCAGTCAGGATTTTGCTAAAAAACTTGCTGTTTACAGAGAAGGTAAATTAATTCAGGCGGTCACTTTAGAAGCCGCCGCATTATTAGCTATGGTTTTCGTAATGCTAAATACTCATATTATTTTTGTTGTGATAGCAGCACTTAGTCTTTTACAAATGATCAGGGTTTTTCCTAAAAAAGCAGAAATGATTGAAGTTTTAGACCTTTCTTATCCTGAACAACAAAAATTAAATAACCCGGAATACGACCTAAGTTAGTTCATAGCTTCAGCCTGTAAATTTCTCCACTCTCTTCTACGATCATAACCGTTTCAGAGTTTATAAAAGTTACACTCTCTACCTGATCAGCTTCAAATTCATAATGTGAAATTTCTCCATCAAACATATCCTCAGTTTCATCATCTTTGAAGATCCACAGTGACTTATAAGTGAGTACAGCAAGCTTACCAAAAGCATAGTCAGCAGCTGTAACTTCATCATCAAAATCTATTTTTTGTACCAACTGAAATTCATTAATTGCATCAGAATCCAGACTTGTAAGCTTAAATAAATTTGTCTCACGTCCTCTGAACCTTTTCGTAAGAGCAAATAATTCTCCTTCTTTCCAGAAAACGGCTTCCACGTCCATAGAATAGTTCATAAACTTATACAAGAACCCTTTCGGTTTTTGATAAGAAATTTCGAACACTTCGTATTCCTCAGTCGATTGATCAGTTGTTGATGGTGCCTTTACTCTGATGATCGATTGGTCAGACCTGCAACTACAATTGTTACCTACATCTGCAATTAAAACATCTCCATCTTCATTAATTGTGATATCTTCCCAATCTCTGTTCTTGATACCTTTGATTTCCAGACCTTTTGATTCCTTATCCGGTAGTACTTCCCCTTTATTATTTATGGCATATATCCGGTTCTTGGTTCCCGAATCTCCATGAATCCAGTAAACATCCTTAAATCTTGAATCTTTTACTATTCCCGAAACCTCGTTCCGCGCCGGTTCATCAATACGTTTAAACTTCTCAAGATCTACTTTTTTCGTTGATTGGGAATAAGAATCCGAACTTAAACCAAAACTCAATGTTAAAAATAAAAATAAGACAGTTCTGAAATTCATTTAGTAGATTCGTTTACCCGTTAATATGATTTTTTTTAGGATCGAAGATGAAAATACAACACGAAGAAACTGAAACAAAAGGCTCATTTTATATTTTAGCAGACGATGAAAAAGTTGCAGAGTTAACCTATTCTAAAGCAGGGAGCGATAAAATTATACTCGATCATACTGAGGTTTCTGATAATCACCGCGGTGAAAGTCTGGGAAAGAAACTTGTGTATCATTCTGTTGATTTTGCCCGAAAACATAACCTTAAAATTCTACCTCTCTGCCCATATGCAAGAGCTGTATTTTCAAAAGATAAAGACATTAGAGATGTAACGTAAAAAAAAGGAGCTGTTGTTTATTACAGCTCCTTTCAAGCTACTTATCTACCTCTTCTGTTACGATTTCGGTATTCCTTAAAAGAATAATTTATATCGTCTTTTAATATATCTGCGAAATCTTCCATGAGTTTCTGATGTCTTCTTGCTTGCGCAAAGAAATTTCTTCCATCATTCAGATACATATTTTCCAGTTTTACCACAATTCGGCTTTGTTTATTTAATTGTCTTTGCAGATCCGCTAGTGTTTTATAACTAAGATGAACTGTATTTCCTTTTCTCTTACTGTACTCATTCCTACGAGTTCCTTTTTTTCTTAATCCTTGGTTATTAGAATAGTCCAGTTCATATTTTACATACCTTATTTTGTTTTTGGTATCATTAACTTCATTCCTCATTCTGCGAAGAATGTCTTTTTTAATTCTTTTCGATTTTCGAACCCTATCACGAAGAGCGGCTTCATAAAAATCATCAAGGTCTTTCCGGAATGCATGAAATTCTCTGATATCCTTATTTGCATATCTTCCCGGGTTTGTATCAGAATAATAGGATACCTGGAAAGAAATACCTTTTTGTGCTATTACGTTTTCTAATCCAAAAACAAATACTATGAGTGCGATGATTGATACTAACCGTTTCATGATTACTCCCTTTTTAGTGAAAGCTTTATTGCCTGAATCAATTAACGGTGAAATAACAACTTCAGTAACCACATATTCGTGTTAGCATACTTATGCTATGCCGAAGCTCTGATACTGTAAGCAAGCTTTACCTGACAAATTCGCCTAACAGTTTGAAACTCAAAACAAATCGAATTTTTAATGAACATGAAAACTTTATCCATCACTCTTTTAATGGTACTTATATCCGGAACCGTTTTTTCGCAAAACAGGCAAAGACAAAACAGAGCAACTCCGCCACCCATTGAGCAACGTGTAGAAACTATACTAGAAAAAGTAACTTCGGAGCTTTCTTTAACCAAGGAACAGATGGAATCGTCTAAAAAAATATTTACTGACTTTTATACTTCCGTAGACAATCTAAGAGCATCCGGAAACAGACCTGACAGAAGTAAGATAGATTCAATCTCAAAACAAAGAGACGAAGCATTTTCGGAATTACTTACTGAAGATCAAAAAAAGAAATACGACAAATTAAAAGATGAACTCTTCTCCAGAAGAAGAAGACCAAATCAATAGATTTTTAAGGGACAATCGTCCCTTTTTTTATGGAATAACTTTATTTCAGTTTTTTGTAACATTTTAGAGTATCTCTGCATCTAAGCAAAAAACACTTGTATTGATCAATTCAGAAAACGAAACAAAACTTATTGAAAATGCCCTGATTGGACAACAATCAGCGTTTAAAGCTTTGTATGAACAGCATGTGGACGAGCTATACTGCTTTTTATCCCAATTTGCAGAGAATACCTCACAAAAAGAAGAGTGGACACAACGAGCTTTTATCAAGGCCTTTAACAAGCTTGATCAATTCAACCAAAGATCCAGCTTTAAAACCTGGTTGTTTACAATTGGATTAAATGAAATGAGGACAGATATGAGGAAAAAAATCCACTTTGAAAATATCGATGATAAACAGTTTGAACTCGTAGACTCCGAGCCCGTTGAAGAAACAAACGTCTGGCAGAAAGCAAAAGCTGCAATCAGGCAGTTGGCTCCTGATAAAAGAGTTATTTGCCTTCTTCATATTGCTGAGAATTATAGTCATGCTGAAATTGCAGAGATGATCGGCATTTCTGAAGGAACATCACGGGTTATTTTACACCGAGCTAAACAGGAACTCAGAACATTGGTTTCATCATGAAAAAAGAAAATTTCTACTCAGAAGACGATATGCCTTCTAATAAACAAAAAGAATTGATCTGGAATAATATAAAAGCAAGTATTCCGATAAAAACTAAATCCAATATTCTGTTCCATTGGAAAAGCTTTGCATTAGGAAACGTAGCTGCTGTTCTTTTGATCTTTTCCACAATTGGAATTATCTCTACATACAATAATGTATTTGACCGGTCTTCGACTGAAGAACAGGTTTATGAAACTTTAAATACCGCTACTAAACAATTACAGGATCTTACTCCTTTACTGATTCAACAAGCCAATGAACAGAATAAAAACTCAATTCAATCAACTGCTGATGCTATTGATGAAATTGATAAACTCATCAATGAGATTAAAACAGATATGCTGATAAATGGCTCATCTCCTTCAAAAGAAACCAGCTTAAAAAGGCTTTATGCAACAAAACTGGATTTCTACAAAGAAATTTTATTAAACCAAGAGGAACAATCATGAAATACCTGTCTCTAATACTATTCATTCTACTCCCAACATCACTTTTAGCCCAAAGTGGCGATAAAGAAGGAACCTTTAATGCTCCAAATATTGATCAATTGTCAATTCGGGTTGATGCAGGAATGACCATAAATATAACCGGTTCAGATACTGAGCAAATTACATATACCTATGAATTTGACGGAAATGATCAGGCTTATAATCATTTGTTTGAAAATTTTGATCCTAAGTTCAGCAATAATGGAGGTAGTGGTTATTTGAATATTGAGTTTCCAGCTCATAACAAGAAGAATGTCAATTACCGAATTAAAAAGAATATTCTAACGCTTAATATTCCTTCAGAAATTGAGCTTGAACTGGTTAGCAGATACTCTAAAATTGATGTATCAAACATCACACGAACAGCAAGAATTGAAAACAGAAGTGGCTCTGTAAAACTAAATAACATAGGACAATCAGTTACAGTATCTAACGAGTATGGAAATATTGATGTTAATTCCATCAATGGTGATGTTGATATCACAAGCAGGTCATCAAGAGTAGATGCTAAGAATATAACCGGTAACCTGTATGTGAGAAGTAATTACTCAAAAATGAATCTTTCAAAGATCACAGGTATTCTGAATATTGAAAATAAAAGCGGGACTGTAAATGCATTTGATCTGGATTCAAACTTCAATGCAAATGGTGATTATACAAATTATGAGCTCACTAATGTCCGTGGTGATATTCAAATTAATAATAAGAACGGAACCATCAGTATTGACGATGCAGAAAGCGTCTTGATTTCAGGAGACTATTCCAATGTTAAAGCTTCAAATCTAAAAGGCGATAAAGTAATGATTGAAAGTAAATCTGCTAAACTGGAACTAAGAAATGTTCTTGGTAGCGTTGTAGTTAATGGAGGGTATTTAAACATTGAACTTGAAAACATTTCAAATGACGTTTCTATAACAAACCGCTCCGGGAAAATTACAGCAAATGATGTAAATGGATCTTTTATCATAAATGGAGATTATAATAAGATCAAGTTAGATGATTTCAAAGGCTCCGAAATACAAATGGAAAACCGTTCCGGAGATATCGAAATTAATGCTTTAAATGATTTAAACCTGCTAAATATAAAAACGTCTTACACACCCATTAAACTAAATCTCTCTTCTCCCTTTTCCGGTAATGTAAGTTTTCATGTGACCTATGGAAGACTAACTCATCCTTACAAACTTAATAACGCCACTCTTGTAGACGAAAGAAACTCAACTAAAATAGAGGGAACCGTTGGAAATGGAAATGGAAATGGACGAATGTACATAGAGTCCCGAAACGGGAATGTGACAATAAATCAATAAAAGACCTTATCTATTCATGGCGAATAGCATCAACGGGTGTTAATTGAGCTGCTCGCCATGCAGGATAGGTACCGAAAACAATTCCAACAAATAATGCTATTACTAAAATAGATAGCACTGTTCCAGTACCTATTGCCGCTCTGAACTCTCCAATCTCTGTGAACGAGTTTACTAGAGGCACAAAAAAAAATATCCCCACAATACCAACTATCCAACCTATAATACATCCTACAAATGAAATGGTAACTGATTCAGCCATAAACTGAAGAACGATATCTTTCTTCTTAGCTCCAGTGGCTTTTCGAATTCCGATTTCTTTTGTTCTTTCTGTAACTGATATTAACAAAACATTCATTACACCTATTCCCCCTACCAATACTGATATACCGGTAATGGCTCCCATTATTAGTTTAAATAACAAAATTCCCTGACTAAACTGCTCAACTCTGGCTCTGTTTGTGGAAATTGTAAAAGCATCACTGCTTTCTTTGAAATTTTCATCTAACCATTCTGTTATTTCATTCTCAATTTCAGGAATCTGCTCAGCTTTTTGAGCTTTTAATACAATATTTGGGTATTCCTCAGATAGCTCTGTGTAAACTGAAGTTGGGATAAAAACTTTCTGAATACTTTGAGGACTCCCTTTCAATATTCCAACTATACGGAATTCAATACCTTCAATTTCAACCATTTTACCCATTAATTCTTTTCTTGATGGGGATAGGTTTTCTGCTATTTCAGGTGATAGAACAATTATTTTTGCGGAATTGATCACATCTTCTTCTGAAATATATCTTCCAAAAGACAGACTGTCTGACGAAAATTGCAGTCCTTGTTCCATTGTTCCTTGCAAGTACGTTCCTGAAACAGAATCCTTATAAGTAATTTCAGTAGCTCTGGTTCCTGTATATTCTAACAGTGCTTTATCCTTAACCAAGGACCTTAGCTCTTTTACTTTTTCTATGGCAAATACCGGTCTGTCTTTTATCTGAATACGAATGTCATCCACCACTTTTACACGCTTAGAGTTAACAGTTATAAAATTAAGTGATGTCGTATTCGCTATTTGTTCTCTACCCGTTTGTTCCAAACCGTCTCCTAATGCCAGTATTCCCACCATAGCGGCAACTCCGATGATGATCCCTAAAGTGGATAAGAAAGTGTGAAGTGGGTTCGCTCTAATATTATGCAGAGCTATAGAAATTGAATTAAAAAACTGACTCATATCCTCTTTTTTTTGAACCACAACTACGGATGAGTTTCAGGCAAGTTGCACACATAAAAAAAGCTCTGTTTCAGCAAACAGAGCTTTTCAATACTTAATGTTTAAAATTAGTGCCTTATAATCCTTCAAAGCCTCCGGCAGCCATCATGGTACCGAAAATTAAACCAAAAAGAATGAAGTAAAGCACTGTAGACACTGCTACCATTATTAATGCAGCTCTTGAAAAGTTCTTTTTATTCGGATTTGCACTGTCACTAAATCCCCATACAAACAGCATAACAAATCCTACCAAAGGGATAAAAGTAATTAGAAGAGTTATCACCCAGTCCTTCATTGACATCACGGGTGCAGTTTCGTGATTTTCCATATCATACCTCGAATTTTGATTAGTTAGTTAGAAGATTATCAATAATCTAAACCAAAATTCAAAATACTTTTTATATCTACTTAATTTTTATGGAAGTGGAATAAAAATTGTCTTCAACCTTGAATTTGGAATCTTGCCACGATGCAGGCCCAAATCTCCCTCTTGCATTGTTAGAAAACCCATAATCCTCTTTTGGGATACCCAGAAAATTGGTGTCTATTTTTCCGTTCTCATTTTTATCATGATATACAGCTATGGCATATTCACCGAACGGAAGCATTTCCTGAGTCCATATTATTGTTGTACTATCAACAGGTAACACAATTGCATGTATGGGATCTTTGGTATATTTCTCCTTAGAGTCGAACATAGCAATTCGAATTTCCCCTTTCAGTTCATTAATCCCTTCAATATAAAGTCTGAACTCTGAAACATCTTTTTCAGGATAGGAAATTTCCTGAGCTTTCAAACTCACTCCTGAAAATAAAGTCGCCAAAAATAATATCGTTACTATCTGTAATCGCCTCATCATGATTTGTTTTTTTGAAACTAAGCAGATTATTTCTACCAAAAAAATGGATTATTGTTTCCTAATTTTCAGAAAAGGCGCACCCCATTTCTCACATTCTGATCAGGGCTGATCAGAATAACTTTTCCATCGCTATCAGGAAAGCCAGTGACCAAACACTCCGACATAAAAGGTCCGATCTGTTTTGGCGGAAAATTGACTACGGCAATAATTTGCTTCCCTATTAAGTCTTCTTTTTGATAGTGATCAGTAATTTGAGCTGAAGATTTTTTAATCCCGATCTCTTTTCCAAAATCTACCGTCAGTTTGTAAGCCGATTTTCGGGCTTCAGGAAAGTCTTTAACTTCTGTAATTGTACCAACTCTTAATTCGATTTTTTCAAAGTCAGACCATGTTATTTCTTTCATATTTTTGAGAGGTTCCGGTTTTAAACAAAACCAAATTATTATTTAATTAACGTCATAGATTTCACTTCCAAAAAATCTGAAGTTTGTAATCTGTAATAGTAGATTCCACTTGATAATCCTGTAGCATCAAACGTGACTAAGTGAGTTCCAGCTCTTTTCTGGCTATTTTCCAGGCTTGC
The DNA here is from genome assembly GCA_965222085.1 of Balneola sp. Taxonomy (GTDB): domain Bacteria; phylum Bacteroidota; class Rhodothermia; order Balneolales; family Balneolaceae; genus Balneola. Next base: position 2,880,023 of record OZ244952.1, on the reverse strand, counting down.
AACCTCTTCTCCCAATAAGTTATAAACCTTCAATTGTACATATGTTGAACGGGGTAACTTGTAAGAAATCTGTGTAGAAGGATTAAATGGATTTGGATAATTTTGAGACAGACCGGGTTCGGAAGGCAGTTCTTTGTTTTCATCATTTATACTTGTTGATAATCCGGTATTGAATGTTCTGGTCTCTGACCATGAACCAGTGCCGTGTTCATTCCGTGCTCTTACTTTCCAGTAATAAACAGTATTTTCATTCAGATCTTGAAAATCATAATCCCTGCTGTTCAACAAGGTTTCTTCAACAACAGATTGATTGAAGTTGTCTTCTTTAGAAATAACGATCTCATATTCATCAGCATCAGCTAACGGTACCCATCGTAACAATTGTGTAGTTTCTAAAGCCGCTGCCCCATTCTGAGGGCTTTCAAGATGCACGGAAATTGGCTTTGTATCCGGATCACTGACAGAAAAGTTATGTGTGTATGTTTTATTTTGAAAAACAGCCTCAAAAGTCCACAGCCCGATCTCTGCCTGTGTGGGTAACGGGTAACTCCAAAACCAGTATGAAGCTGAATAATGCGGGATTTCGCTTAACGAATGATTCCAATTTCTGAAAGTAGAACCGGAAGGAGTTGTTATTTTGTATGTTGTATTCTGGCCTTGAAGTTGATCTCTGTAATAAGCTGCTGCCACGAGGTTATCACCCATCAAAAAGCCATCTTTGTAATTCGGTGTTTCGGGACTAGGACATTGACTGAAAGCTGGACCTGCGGATTGAGTATGCAATGCGTTTAACTCTGAATCGTAATAATCACGCTGAGCTTGCCATAAACTACTCTCAATCTGATTGCATGTGCCCTTAAATGGATCTACAACATTTCCACTTGCATCATGAACTTCAAAGTGAAGGTGAGGTCCTGTAGAATTTCCTGAACTTCCAACTATACCCAGAAACTCTCCCTCTTCTACTTCTTCACCAATTGTTTTAGTAGTAGCAGAACCGTTTTTAAGATGACCATACCATGCAACGCTTCCATCAGAATGCCTTACATAAACCGCGTTCCAATTATTATTATTGAATGAACAACTTCTATCAAAGTTTCCATCTCTTACATCTAAAATAACACCCGGTGCAGCAGCCAGCACTGCCACTTCACTATTATCCATCTTATTCCAACCAAACGGCCATGTAAAGAAATCAATTCCTGCATGATTATAACCTGAATTAGTATCATAGGTTCTTCTCCCACAATTATAATCTGTCAGTACACTTGGGAATTTAGAGTTATGATCCACAAAATTAGAAATTCCATGATATCCAAAATCAAATAAATGGCTTTCTGCTCTTAGTGGCCATGAAAATCTAACATCTATGGCTTTCACTTTGGAAATAGCTCCAATTCTCTCCAAGCTATCCAACTTGATTTCTAAGTTTTGCATTATTTTTGAACGCTGTTCTGAACTTAAATGATCAGATGGTAAATCGATAGAGCCACCTCCATCCGGTTGTACGAATTGGGCCGACGCTGAATGTAACGTCATCACGAACAAGAAAAGAATAGAGTATTTCATAGCTTAAATACCAAAATTAAAAAGTAGTTAACAATAAAAAACTCTGCCAACTTTCGCTAACAGAGTTTTAAGGAAAACTTCAATAAGTGAGTTAATATCTTATGAAGCTGATTTAACAGTTTTAATAATTCTTGCTGCAGCAGTATAAGGATCAGCATTTGAAGCCGGTCTGCGATCTTCTAACCATCCTTTCCATCCATTCTCAACGGTTGCAATAGGAATCCGAATAGAAGCACCTCTGTCAGATACACCATAACTGAATTCATCATGAGCCGCTGTTTCATGTTTTCCTGTAAGTCTTTCTTCATTATAAGCTCCATACACAGCCATATGCTCTTTTACAACAGGAGCAAAAGCGTCACAGATCTTGTCATAAATATCTTTTGATCCGGCTTCTCTCAATACTGTGTTAGAGAAATTAGCATGCATTCCTGATCCGTTCCAGTCAGTATTACCAAGTGGTTTTGGATGCCAGTTTATAGTTAAACCATATTGCTCAGCTGTTCTTTCTAACAAATAGCGTGCAACCCAGATCTGATCCCCGGCTTCATCAGCACCTTTTGCAAAAATCTGAAACTCCCATTGCCCTGCAGCTACTTCTGCATTAATACCCTCTACATTCAAACCTGCTTCAAGACAAATATCTAGATGTTCTTCAACTAAATCTCTACCAAAAGCCTTGTCTGCTCCAACACCACAATAGTATGGTCCCTGAGGAGCAGGATATCCACCTACAGGAAATCCATAAGGCATATTTGTTTCCGGGTCCCATAAAAAATATTCCTGCTCAAAACCAAACCAAAAATCATTGTCGTGATCATCAATGGTTGCTCTTCCGTTTGTCTCATGCGGAGTTCCGTCTGCATTCAAAACTTCTGTCATAACCAAATAAGCATTTACACGAGCCGGGTCTCTGTAAATTGCTACCGGTTTTAGCAAACAATCCGAAGAATTACCAACTGCTTGTTGAGTTGAACTTCCATCGAAAGACCAAATTGGTGCGTCTTCAAGTTTGCCGGAAAAATCGTGAAGAACTTTTGTTTTGCTACGAAGTCCTTGCGTAGGAGCCGTTCCATCTAACCAAATATATTCGAGTTTTGATGCAGACATTTTGTATTGAATTTTGAAATTTAAATTGACGCCATAAGATAAGTTCTTTATCAAATAAGACTCAATTATTTTGGTATTTTTTTATTAACAATTAATTAAAAAAGGCTTGTTATTTTATCAACCAAATTTAATTACGTATATAAAAAACAAAAGCGCTTCCAGACTTAAGAATTTAATAGCATAGGATTTTCACTTCACTTTTTTAGGCTTCAACTAAAGTGGTATCTTATATTCAAAATGTTTCCACATAAATTTTCATGTAATTTTTAATTTTTGAATACATCTATTTTAAAAATTTGGGTAGAAGCTGCGCGACCGAAAACTCTTACAGCCGCTTTTGTACCCGTTCTTGTTGGTGCTACTATTGCTTTTCAGCATGAACTTATTAATTGGACAGCAACTACTGTTGCGCTTATCTGTGCTTTCTTAATTCAGATCGGGACTAATTTTGCTAATGACTATTTTGACTTTGTAAAAGGAGCAGACACAGAAGAAAGAATAGGGTTTGAACGAGCTACTGCAAAAGGCTTGATTTCTCCCAAAACTATGTTGAATGCTACTATCATTTGTATGGTTTTAGCATTTGTATTTGGTCTTTACTTGGTCTGGATTGGCGGGACGATTGTCTTGATCATAGGTCTGTTTTCATTGTTATTTGGTGTGCTTTACACCGGTGGTCCTTTCCCTTTGGGTTACAATGGGCTTGGTGATCTGTTTGTTTTTATCTTTTTTGGAATTGTTGCAGTAATAACAACCTACTATGTTAACGCTTTAGCGTGGTCGGTGGATACTTTTTGGGCATCTTTGGCAGTGGGAGCTTTGTGCACTAATATTTTAGTGGTTAACAACCTGAGGGATGTTGAACAAGATAAAATAGCAGGCAAAAAAACTCTGGGGGTACTCTTCGGTGAAACAGTGCTTAAAGTGGAATACACTCTTATGCTTTTACTTGCATTTGCGATACCTCCCCACTTTTATTATCAGCTAGATTACGAAATCTGGATCTTTCTTCCATTTCTGATTCTACCTGTTGCTTTGTTACATACTAAAACTATCTGGACGGAAACCGAAAAAAGAAACCTTAATCAACAGCTTGAAAAAACTGCCAAATTCATGACCTTATTCGGATTTCTTTTTTCTATCGGAATCATCTTATAATGCTCAACTTTTATACTTACAAAATTCCTTTTCAAACTCCCTTTTCTATATCAGGGGCTGTTTACGAATTCAGGGAAGGTGTAATTGTAGAATTTGATCATGACGGAGTTCAGGCATTTGGTGAAATAGCTCCTTTATCCGGTTTTTCTGTCTTTACAATAGATCAGGTTATATCTGTACTTCAACTCAACAAAGAGCCTTTAGAAAACGCCCTTATTAAAGGTGAATTCCCTCAGTTCTTTTATGTGTTATCTCAAATACACAATATTCCATCGCTCAAATTTGGATTGGATACTTTATATCATGATTATTTATCAAAACAAAAAGGTGTTTCATTAGCAGAATACTTATTTCCTGAGTTATCATTATCAAAGGTTACTTCAAATGGAGTATTGAGTATAAAAGATGTAAGATCATCTCTAAACACTGCAACAAAGATGATTCAAAGTGGTTTTAAAACTCTCAAGGTTAAAGTTGGCAGAGACTTCGAAAAGGAATTTCAACTTCTGAAAACCTTAAGGTCTGAACATCCTTCAGTTCAAATCAGAATAGATTGTAATCAATCATGGAGTTTTGATGAAGCCGTTTCAAACCTATCACAACTTCACCCTTTAAATATTGAATACTGTGAAGAACCTTTAATCTCTAAAGAAGTTCATCTTCTAAGCCTTCTTAAAAAAGAAACTTCAATTAAATTAGCTGCTGATGAATCTATTCGGAACAAAAAGGATGCCGGGGTACTATCAGTGCAAAATGGGTTTGATGTATTCGTTTTAAAGCCGATGATGATCGGTAGTTTTTCGGAAATTTACGTAACAAAGCAACAGGCAAACTCTCATTATATTGATATGGTGTTTACTACATCGTTAGAAAGTAAAATAGGAAGGATAATTACGGCAATTTTAGCATTGGGTTGGGGCGCAAAAAAATATGCGCACGGATTAGCAACAGGCTCTCTTTTATCACACGATCTTAATGATGAAACTGAGATAAATTCGGGTTCTTATGTTATTCCTGACAAACCGGGTATTGGAATTGATTTGAATTATAAATACTTGAAAGAGATTATATAAATAGTGTTTAAATCTAGATTACATATGTTTGAATTCGGAAAATCAGAACCTCAAAAGGTTTTTCTGACTTCAGAACATGGAATGTATACCTATAGCGACCTGGAAAGATTTACCGGGTTTTTCCTTGATATCGTCAAACAAAAATCCGATTCCGTAAAATGGCCGATCGCTTTTTTATCTGAATCTTCTGACTTATTGATATTTTCTATCGCAGCAGCATGGAACCTGGGAATACCTATCATCCCGTTAAGTCCTAAGCTTTCTCAAAAAGAACTTGAGGATATAGTTCAGGAATTAAGCCCTTCCCTTATCTTTTGTGACACAGCAAACCGAAACCGACTTACGGGTGAAGATGTTGTTCATATGGATGAGAATTTTTTCTTGAATGCTTTCACTTTTGATATCAGAGAACTTGATTTGCCTGCTCCATCCAAAATCAAAGACAGTTCCATTTTCGGATATTTTCTAACTTCGGGCACTACCGGCAAGTCAAAGATAGTGCCGCTGAAAAGACGTCAGATGATTTCAGCAGCAAAAGCATCTGCAAAAAACTTTCAGCCTGAGCCAAATCATTTTTGGCTGCTATGCCTCCCGTTAAACCATGTAGGTGGGATTTCTATAATATTCAGATCGTTACTCTATGGCTCTGCTATTTACAGAATGGGGCGTTTTAATGAAGAGATGGTAACTGAATTTCTTTCCGAAAATCCCAGATTTCAGGCTGCATCACTGGTACCGACAATGCTGTCCCGACTTTTAAGAAATCCTTTGTTTAAAACCCACAGAGATTTCAAAGCTATTTTACTGGGCGGAGGGCCAACTACTCATCAACTACTGAAAAGATCTGTTGAAAGAGGAATTCCAATCGTTTCCAGTTATGGAATGACCGAAACATGTGCGCAAATCGTAACTAATGCAATGACTACTCCTTCCGGGATGTATACTCCACTGAAAAGTGTGGGCAAACCATTCCCCCCTAATCAGTTGCAAATAAGAGATAGTAATGCAAAAGTGTTAGGCAAAAACCAGTCGGGGATGATATGGCTGAAAGGACCTCAGGTGTTTGATGGTTATTATGAAATGGATGAAAATTCTGATGTTTTTGATAAAAATAATTGGTTTAAAACCGGAGATTACGGTCATCTAAATGGATTTGATCAGCTTTTTATAGAATCAAGAAGAGAAGATCTGATCATAACCGGCGGAGAAAATGTAAATCCTGTTGAGGTTGAAGAAGCAATTCAACGTCTACCACTTATAAAAGAAGCGGTTGTTATAGGAATTCCTGATGAAGAATGGGGTCAAAAAGTTACTGCTGTAATTACTTTATTAAATGGTCAAACTCCGGATATTGATGAAATGAAGAAAATGCTTTCTTCTGAACTCACTGATTTCAAAATTCCTAAAGAATTAGTGGTAGTAGATAAATTACCAAAAACCGTGATGGGTAAAGTAAAAAGATGGGAACTTGCCCAACAGATTATCAAAAAGTGAATTGTAGTTAAGATTTTGGAAGCGATAACGTAAACGTTGTACCCTCTCCTTCTTCACTTTCAAAATTGATTACACCTTTGTGCAAATCGGTAAACACCTTTACGATCCAAAGCCCTAAACCTGATCCGATTTCATTTTTTGTTCCTTCAGATGAGTCAGAAAAAGCACTGAAAATATTTTTCTTTTGAGCATCAGGTATTCCAACTCCATTATCTTTTACTGTAATCAAATACCTTCCTTCACTCTCTTCAAGCTTTAATTCAATCTTACCGTCCTGCTTAGTAAACTTGATAGAGTTTTGAATTAAGTTGTTTAAAACAGAGATCATTTTCTCTACATCAACATTGAGTTTGGATCCATCCGGAAGTTCAGAATTGGTAATAAATTCTATCCCCTTCATTTCAAAATAGATCTTATGATTCTTTGCCAGCTTGTTGAAGATATCTTCCGGAGCCACTTCTTTTTTGTTCAAATGAATTTCTCCGTCGTCAAATCTGGCAAGGGTAAGCATATTATCCAAAAACCTTGCATGACTATCCGTACTGATCTCGATCAGCTCTATGTACTTGAAAATATCTTTCAGGTCAGGATAATCTCCCTGTAGTTCATCCTTGATCAACTCATTTGCAATTTTAATCGATCCAATGGGTGTCTTCGAATCATGAGAAACCATTGCTATTAAACGGTTTTTCAATTTCAGCAGATCATCAAGTTCCTCTATACACTTTTGAGTATTAGCCATCAAAACTCCGGCTTCATCTTCAAAATGCTTTGGTAAAGACGGGATCTTTTTATCAGAATTATACTTAATGACTGCTTTATTAGTCATTAAAATGGGCGCAAGTAATCGGAAAATGAAATACAGCGTTACGGAAGCTCCAATCACTGTTGCAACTAAAACCACCAACAAGATGGAAACTCTTTCCTCAACGGGAAAATAAATAGTAAGGTAAATGAACAGACCTATTAACGGAATATGTGTTCCGATGAAGGCTATCAGGAATATTTTCCCTGTATAACCTTTTGGCCATTTTAATTTACTTATAAGACTATAGAATGATAATTTACGATCCATGAAAAACATTACTAGATGAATTTACTAACTTTATCGACAGCTTTACATGAATTTTAATCCTGTAATTTTTGCAATCCCAATCTTTTTCGGGCTTATGAGTATAGAACTGATGTACGAAGCCATTACAAAGAAAAAAACCTATCGTTTAAATGACGCAGTTACGAACATAAATCTAGGAGTTTTGAATCAGGTGAGCAATATTTTTACTAAAATTGTTACAGTTGGTATCTATTCCTTTATCTACCAATACTTTGCAGTCTATAAAATTCCTGAACATTGGATTTCATTCGTTGTTCTTTTCTTTCTTTATGACCTTTGCTTTTACTGGAGTCACAGAATGTCTCATCAAATCAGCCTTTTCTGGGGTGGACATGTTGTACATCATCAAAGTGAAGATTTTAATTTATCGGTGGCATTAAGACAAAGTTCTACCGCTTTTATATGGAGCACCCCTTTTTACTTACCATTAGCTGTACTTGGTTTTGATCCTATTCAATTTGTATTAATAGGAGGATTCAATCTGTTGTATCAATTCTGGATTCATACCGAACATATAAACAAGATAGGCTGGCTTGAAAAAATTTTGAACACTCCATCACATCACAGAGTACATCACGGTCGGGACCCGAAATACATTGACAAAAATTATGCGGTGTTTTTATAATCTGGGATAAGATGTTCGGAACCTTTAAAGAAGAGGAAGAACGGCCAAATTATGGTATTACCAAACCGATAGGGAGCTGGAATCCCGTATACGCCAATTTTGCTCATTATATAGATCTTTTTCGCTACGCGAAGCAGTCCCGATCCTGGAGCGACACAAAGAATATGTTATTTAAGCAACCCGGTTGGTTACCTGATTATCTTGGAGGAGTACAAAGACCGGAAGACGTAACCGGGGATTTTAAGAAGTACAATGCTGATGTATCTTTTATATGGATGAAAACTTATATCTTTGCTCAGTTTGTAATAGCTATTTCTATTACCGCCTATTTTCTATTCAACTTTTCGGATTTTTCAGTCCCGGGAAAAGCGCTTTATTCCTTCTGGATAATTATCTCATCTGCTATGTTAGGAATACTCTTTGAATCAAAAAGTAAATGGGTTTTTTGGGTAGAAATCTTGAGACTCAGCTTGATCCCTGCCTTAGCTTTTGTACTGATTTCTTGATTACAATCCCTCTTTTCGAAGATGACTGGCACCCTTATTTCAGATCAAAATTAATCTTCATGCTTTTAAACTAAGCCCTTTCTGTTTGTCTGGCATTCATTTAAAATCATAGCGACATCGCAAAAAATGCAAGAAAGTTATTTAACATATGCAGAGCTATAGGAGCAACATAACTTCCTGTCTTCTTTCTCAGATAACCGGTAAACAGACCGAAACAAAAATAGAAAATGAACAGAGAATAGTTGTCATGAGCCATTACAAAAAGTAAAGATTGAAGAATATTTGCAGCCCAAAAAGGAATATACTTTGATGCACTCCCTAACATTATGCCTCTGAATTGTATCTCTTCCAATACAGGAGCAATAATTACCACTATAAAAAATGCTACGAACGATCCGTAATTTTCGGTTACTCCCAAAATCGATTCTTCAATAATTGAGACCCCTTGTAAACCTGCTGAAGAACCGGTTCCCGTAAGTAATGAGCTTACCACAAACACTATTCTTAGAAGAACGAAGAATGCTATTCCCAAACCAATATTTTTACCAATTGAATTTGTATCACCTAAAAAATAGGAGAAGTCTTTTTTTCTAAAGAGAAGAAAAGTTCCTGCTACTAATATTATGTCTGAGAATACTACGGTCTTAGCCAATACGAACCTGTTTATATTATCCTCGACAAATTCGTCGTTAAATGAAGCGATAAACTCTGAATAGTTAAATAGGATCTCAGCAAAAAAAGAAACTGCTAGAAAAAGAGAAGATAAATACCAGAAATGTTTTAGATCCCATCTTTGATCAAATGGCACTCTGATTATTCCCTGATCATTTCTCCATTTCCCGAATGAGTAAATCGGAAGAATCCATAAGTACGGAATTAATACGCAAATCAGAATCAGAACAATAAAAGAAAATACTGGTATCACATCTCTGAATCTGAAACTCGTTACCCCTTTCTCAAAAATCATTTTAACTTTATAGATACCGAATGGATCAGCCCAAAAACCCTGATCTCTCATCTCATTATAAGAGACTTCCAGTGAATCGACAGAACTGTGTTCAAGGTCGAATAGAAACATTTCCTCAAGAGCTTTTCTTTTATTCCAGTTATTATTGGAAGCTTCTCTTAAATATTTCCGGGCTTCATTTGTTCTGCCCAGTAACTTTAAAACCCTTCCTATTTCAGATTGATTATCCCAGTCATCATTTAGTCTAAGGTAGATCTGATAAGCTAATTCATAATTACCGAGTTCTTCTAATAATTCAGCCCTTTCGTATTCCTTGTATTCAATAGAAGTTGAATCCATATTTTCTTTCAGGATTCTTTCTGCGCTTGCTTTCTCATCGATCTTTAAGTATTCCTTTGCTATCAGTATGCTGAGATCTTCAGACTCATTAGCTTTCATTGCATCCTTAGCATAAGAAATAGCCAATCCTGAATTTTTATCCGAATAGTGATTAGCAAGATCCTTGTAAGCCATCCAGATATTATATGGTAACATTGCACCAGACTCATTTAAACTATCAACAATCTGTTCAAGCTTAACTATTGAAGATTCATCATATTGATGAAAATGATAGTAAATAACAGCTTCTACAGAACTTGAATAATCATTTTTTAGCTCTTCCAGACAGGCTTCAAACTCCTGATATTTTGGATTGTAATACTCATCTTCATTGAAAAATACTTTATCTATAAAAGTACACTTCTGAATTTTTAGAATAGCAGAGTTATTCTTTTTAAGCTCTTTCTCATAATAGGCTATTACTTCGCTATAAGAAGACTCCTGTGCATTACTAACTCTTTCAATAAAAAACTCTGCAGTCTGATCATAGTTCAAACCTAACTCAGACTGTGCAACAGAGTTATCAGGAATAAGCTGAAGTATTGTACATACTAAAAAAAAGAGAAGAACCCTAAGCCGTAACATCATCAACCCAAACCCACCCTTTCGAAAATAACATCTACATTTCTGGTATGGTGTTTCAGGTCAAAAGCATCTTCAATTTCTTCTTTGCTGAGTTGTGAAGAAATAAAATCGTCATTTTCGATCAATGGTCGGAACAGCTTCTGATTTTCCCATGACTCCATTGCCAAAGGTTGAACCGCATCATAAGCTTCTTCTCTGTTAATTCCTTTGTCGATGAGCTTATTCAAAATTCGTTGCGAAAATACCAATCCCTGTGTTTTCCAGATATTAGCCTCCATGTTGTCTTCAAAAACCACCAAATTCTCGATCACATTCGCAAAACGTGACAGCATGTAATCCAGTAATGTTGTTGCATCCGGAAGAATAATACGCTCCGCAGATGAATGTGAGATGTCACGCTCGTGCCATAACGGAATATTTTCAAATCCGGTAACCATATATCCACGAAGCACTCTTGCACAACCGGTAATATTTTCTGAGCTGATCGGATTTCTTTTGTGCGGCATAGACGAAGAACCCTTCTGCCCTTTTCTGAATGCTTCTTCTGCTTCGCGCACTTCACTGCGTTGCAAATGACGAACTTCCACAGCCATTTTTTCCATTGTTGACCCGATCAAAGCCAAGGTTGCTAAATAGTAGGCATGCCGGTCGCGCTGTAAGGTTTGGGTTGAGATCGGTGCCGGAGTCAAACCTAATTTTTCACACGTATACTGTTCTACTTCCGGCGGAATGTTTGCGAATGTTCCTACTGATCCCGAAAGCTTTCCGAATTCAACATCAGCGGCTGCTTTTTCAAATCGTTCTAAATTTCGTTTCATCTCTGCATACCACAAGGCACACTTCAATCCGAAAGTAGTCGGCTCAGCGTGAATGCCATGCGTTCTTCCCATCATTACCGTGTACTTATGAGCCTTTGCCTTCTCTCCCAATACAGTAATAATGCGTTCCAGATCTTCTTTGATCAACTTGTTTGCTTGTTTTAAGCGAACTCCCCAGGCTGTGTCTACTACATCCGTGGAAGTCAATCCGTAGTGAATCCACTTCTTTTCTTCTCCCAACGTTTCTGATACTGCTCGCGTAAATGCCACCACATCGTGACGGGTTTTGGCTTCAATCTCTTTGATTCTTTCTAACTTAAAAGATGCCTTTTCATACAACTTGTCCACATCTTCCATCGGGATGGTTCCCAATTTAGCCCACGCCCAGCATGCTGCAAGTTCAACCTCCAGCCAGGCCTGAAATTGATTTTCTTCCGTCCAAATGTCTTCCATTTCTTTGCGGGAATATCGGGATATCATAAAAGTAGTCAGTTTAGTTTTTCAAATGGTTAAAACTTGAGTTCGATTTTAAAGTAATCAATGTAACAAATCATAACGTCATTCCACGGCGAATGCCTGGAATCTAGATCTCAATATTTAGCATGATTGAGTTATAAATTCTAATCCGGATTCCTGCCTACACAGGAATGACTTAGAAAATCTGCCTCTGAAATAACGTAAAATCAAACTCTGATTTAAGATAAGGTTTCTGAATACAGATTGCCTCGATTCAATTATTTTTTTTGAATTGGAAAATATTTGTTGGAATAAAATTTTATTAATCGTAATATTGCAATGAACAAATATTAAAGTAATGGGACTTACCAAAACCGAAATTTTTACTGAGCAACAAAACAAGATCGCCGTATTTGCAAAAGCATTTGCACATCCTGCCCGTGTTGCTATACTTCAACAATTATTTTCTACCAATTCCTGTATTTGCGGTGACCTGGTTGAAGAAATTGGTCTTGCTCAGCCTACTATTTCCCAACATCTAAAAGAGCTGAAAAATCTTGGACTTATTCAGGGAAATATTGAAGGAACCAGTGTGTGCTATTGCATAAACAAAGAAAACTGGTCAGAGATGAAATCAATAATTGCTCAATTTCTGGATCAGGATATAAACGGAACGAACTTAAACTGCTGCTAGCTTTAAACTCATTAATACATAATTATGAAATTATCTGAAATTAAACGCGAACTGGTAGACTTAGAATCTATCGCCTTCCAATTACCGAATGGTGAATTGGTACCAAGACATTTTCACGTGACCGAAGTCGGAATGATTACTAAGAACTTCATCGATTGTGGTGGAACGCTGAGAACTGAAGAAGTAATCAACTTTCAACTGTGGAGTGCCAACGACTACGATCACCGCATCCATCCTGAAAAGCTGTTGCATATCATCGAGCTATCTGAAAAGACCTTAGGACTTCCTGATCTGGATATAGAAGTTGAATATCAGGGAGAAACTATTGGTAAATATGGGCTCGATTTTGACGGAACTAACTTTCTGCTTACTACCAAAGCCACCGATTGTTTAGCAAAGGACAATTGTGGAATTCCGGTTTCTAAACCAAAGGTTAAGCTCTCTGAATTACAAACTGCAAACTCCTGTGCTCCGGGAAGTGGTTGCTGCTAATACTTTAAAAAATTGAACATGACTTCAGTTGATTCTCCCCTTTTCGATGAGCTTTTAAGCTACACCAAAGAGCTGGAACAGAACTTTAATTCCATCCCCGAAGAGCGAAAAGATAAATTGCGTTCTTTGAGTGAATATCTTTCCGATAAATGGAATTCAGGTCAAACTCCTAAGGCAATCATAATCTGTACGCATAATTCCAGAAGAAGTCATTTGGGACAGCTGTGGTTAGCTGCAGGGGCCGATTATTACGGTCTGCCGGAGATCGAAACTTTTTCGGGAGGAACTGAAGCCACGGCTTTTCATCCAAACGCTGTAAATGCAGTCCGCAGAGCCGGATTCAAGGTGGAAGCCGAAGATTCCACTGCTTCCAATCCTATATATCAGATTTCCTGGAAAGTAGATATGGATGCATATAAAGCTTTCTCAACCCGGTTTGATGAAGCTCCGAATCCGACTAAAGATTTTGCTGCCATTATGGTCTGCTCCGAAGCTGATCAGGGATGCCCTTTTGTACCGGGAACAGATTTCAGACTGGCTCTTCCCTTTGATGATCCCAAAGCTTTTGACGGTACTGATGTTCAGGATGATAAGTACGATGAACGCTGCAAGCAGATCGGTACTGAAATGTTATTTGTAATGAGTAATGTAGATCTGAAATGAGAAAATACTTTGCTGAATTCATCGGTACATTCGCTTTAGTTTTTTGCGGAACCGGAGCCATTGTGATCAATGATGTAACCGGAGGAACCGTAACTCATGTCGGAGTTGCGATTACCTTTGGATTGATCGTTACAGCAATGATCTATGCTTTTGGGAAGATCTCCGGAGCACATATCAATCCTGCGGTTTCTATAGCTTTTGCGGTCACTGATCGATTTAATGAAAAGCAGGTGGCTCCCTATATCATTGCGCAGGTTGGTGGAGCACTTTTTGCTTCCTTGATTTTAGCCTTCCTGTTTAAGGAACACGAAGGATTAGGAGCAACGCTCCCAGCCGGAGATTGGCACCAGACCTTTATTCTCGAAATTATTCTTACCTACTTTTTGATGGTAGTGATCTTATTTGTGAGTCAGAACAAAGCCGTTACTGAATTTACCGGACTAGCTGTAGGATTTGTTGTACTCCTCGAAGCCATGTTTGCCGGACCGATTACCGGAGCAAGTATGAATCCCGCCCGCTCCATCGCCCCTGCCCTTATCTCCGGAAATCTCACTCATCTTTGGATGTATATCGTTGCCCCTGTGATTGGTGCTTTGCTGGCAAGTGGAACCTGGTTTTTATTGAGGGAGAAGCAACTTTAGATTAAATGCTATTGTTTCTAATGTAATTATTATCAATTTTCTATTGATATGTATTAAATAATTATAATTCTTTTGGCTGAACTTAAATACAAAGAAAAGTTTCTAATTGAAAAACTGTTTGATATGCAAACAGGGTATGTTATGGATTTTTCTAATCGAACCTTCGAAAACTTTATTTATGACAGTATTGGAATTAATATCTATGACGATAAATATTTTTATGCTAGTGGATCAAAAGCTAATAGGCTAAGAGGTTTTTTTACTGAAGAGTCAAGTTACAAAGTTGGAGAACTTCTATTTTCACTTTTAGATTATTGGCATACCAAAGCAATTTCTAACATTAGAGGTTTTAATTTCGAGGAAAACCAAAATATTTATTTCGAGTGCCTAAAAATTGCTGAGCGTCTAAAAAAAGAACAAATTGTTGAAGAAATTGAAGTTATAAAAGAAATAGAAAGTGATAAAGACTTTAGCTTACTAGCCAAATCAATAAAACACAGCATTGATAACAATGAGCCTGAAGCAGCATTAGATAGGTTGCATACTTATTTAATGAAATATATTCGACAGATTTGTAATAAGCATGATATAGATATTTCTAAGACAGAATCTTTAAATGCTGTTTTTGGTAAGTATATAAAGTTTTTGATGGAAAATGATATGATTGATTCAACTATGACAGAAAGAATTCTAAAATATTCAATACACGTAATTGAAGCGTTTAATGATATCAGGAATAACAAAAGCTTTGCTCATGATAATCCAATTCTTAATTATTCAGAAAGCATTTTAATTTTTAATAACATAACTAACTCTATTAAATTCATTGAATCAATTGAAGAAAAAAATCAAGAAGAATCACCTGAAGTTGAGACTCATAAATGGGACGATGACTTACCTTTTTAATAAATTAGCTTCATTTTAACATTAGTGCCGATCTGGTAGCCGTGTTTACCGGAGGAGCTTATAATTCTCAGGAAGATAAATTACCCTTTGCAATAATGAATAAAGTCTTTCTCCCGACTTTTGTTGGTGAGTAAGTTCTTCATCCCAAGTCTGTGATTTAAAAAATCTCTCTCTAAAAAACACCTGTGTAAATTCTTCGAAGGTATGCTCAGAACGACCCGAATCTGTGCTTAACCCCGTTACTGAATGCTCTACTCGTGTAAATAAACCTTTAAACAAGAACACACCGTCATGCTGAACAGCGAAACATAGTGGAGCGTGATACTGAACAAAGTTCAGCACAGGTTTCAGCATCTATAGCTATTTAAAACCTGATTCAGAAAGCTTCCCACCACAGATCCCGAATCAAGTTCAGGATGACCCTTTTAGATAATCCGGTTAAAACTATTTCTTAATCTCATCAAAAACTAGTTATGCGGATGCCCTGCCAATTCCGGCAAGCAGGTTCGCAGGTATGCACAGGATTGTAGATGTCAGGTAACCTGCCCGTCAGCAGACATGTTTGATGACAGTTTTAAAAGATTATATGTCATTCCCTCGCGAATGCAGGGAATCTGGATTTACAGTGAAGCTAATATTCTTTCTTTAAAGAGAAATAATTCAATAAAAGCTTTTAAAAATGAAATCTTCCAGGTGGTAGAATTTCACCCCATAAATCTTTCATTTCAGGATTTACTGTTCGTATCAGATTTAGTTTCCAATCCTTGTTCCACCTCTTTATTTGTTTCTCTCTTCGAATAGCTTCATACATATTTTGGTGAACCCCATAATACATCAAAAAGTAGGTTCTAAACTTTGTGAAAAATTCAGAACCTTGACTTTTCTTATGATTGAATGTTCTGTTTAATAAATCACTGGAGACACCTGTATATAAAACAGTTCTTTTTGAATTGCATAATATGTAGACATAGCCTTCTTTCACGGCCAAGTAAGACTACTTCAGACTACATTCCTTACAAAAAAATTGAAGCAAAGATAAAATTCATCAATTAACAGCTTAATCCTGATCTCCTGCATTCCCCAAGATCTCTGAAGTCTTCAGCGAAGCGGTGACTTCAGAGTAACAGACAAGGAAACCAGCAAATTACAGCCATCCTAAAACTATTACTTCTCCGTTCTATCGCCGAGCTTGATTTAGCCATTTTATAAAAACTTTCCTAGACTGGTCTCGTATGGATTTTAGCCTGCAATGTTCTATAATTCATTTATGAAATCACTACAAATGTTGAAAAAACATACTGTCTTAACCGGAATAGTATTTTCAATCTTATTATTCATGGCCGCTGTATTTCTATACCCGGGAGGCTCTTATTTTGATCCCTATTCACAAGGGTTTGACTGGCAGCATAATTATTTTAGTAATTTGTTTAGCGAAACAGCCATAAACGGAATGCCTAACTCGGCTCGTTTTTGGTCAATAGCCGGAATGTTTTTTCTTTGCTTGAGCTTCGCTCTGTTCTTTATTCGTTTTACTAAAAGTATATCTTCTAAATCCGGACAACTGGTAATTAAATATGCCGGAGTTACTTCAATGATTTTTGCCTTTTTAACGGTTACCCCACTCCATGACCTAATGATCAGCATCTCGGTATCATTGGCATTAATAACTATTTTTTATATCACTATTTTTCTATTTAAAACTGATCAAAATTCTTTAAAAATTCTTGGCGTTATAACCCTGATCATATCCTACTTTTCCACTTACATCTATTTCACTCAAAATTTTATTGATCTATTACCTCTGATGCAGAAAATAACACTACTGATAAATCTGAGTTTTGTATTAAGTGTGGAATACCTTTTACATCAGAAAGTGTTGAATCAGAATTGACTATACGCTGAGTTACTATTTTTAATAATATCCTGAACAAGTTTGTGGTATAATATTGATGCTACCCTTAATCTAAAACTTGATCAATGAATTTATCAGGTAAATCCATCAGACCTTTTATCGGAGCAAAAAACTATACTATTTCACGAAGATTTTATCGCGATCTTGGTTTTGAGGAGATAATCACTTCTGAGAAAATGTCTTATTTCCATATTGAAGATTTTGGGTTTTATTTACAAGACGCTTATGTAAAAGACTGGATCAATAATTCAATGATTTTTTTCGAAGTAAATGACCTGGACAGCACACTAAAACATTTCCGAGACCTAGCATTGACAGAAAAATATGAACATGTACGATTATCAGAGATTGTATATAATGAATGGGGAAATGAATTTTTCCTTTACGATCCCAGCGGAATATTATGGCATTTTGGAAAGTTTAATCTTCTTCCATAGCTCAATTACAGAAAGAAAATCAAGTTAAAACAAAATGGTCAGATACCCTGCCTATGCCGCAGGCAGGTTCTCAGATAATCTCAGAATGACTATTAACCTGCTTTACGCCGAGCCTGAAGGCTCTACTGGTTTAAAGTAAACCTTAAACCGTCATGCTAAACAACGAAACAAAGTGGAGCGTGATACTGAACAAAGTTCAGCACTGGTTTCAGCATCTGTAGCGAGTTACAATCCGTTTCAGAAAGTTTCCCACCACAAATCCTGAATCAAGTTCAGGATTGTGGATGTTAGATAATTCGTTGACAGTTTAGTATTGATAATTCTAAAAAATTCGCCCTTAGTATTTAAGACGGAGAAGAGAGCGTGATCCGAATGCGTCTGCGAAGCCTGCCAACGGCAGACAGGCAGGAATAATCCTTTCGGGTGAGAAGTTTAGTAATTTCCTCAGAATGGACGAAGACCTTTAGGATTATTCAGCGTAGGATCAGTGAGCCCGTCTTACATACTTCGGCTTGATCTTTTGTTATCCCGAATCCTCGGGATATCAAGACAAAAGTAAGTACTCTTGTGCGAAGTCAAATCACGGTATAGGATTCTGTTCCCCGACTCTGTGTACTTTTGTGCCGACAAAAGTACCAAAAACTCCCGACAAGAATTATGGGCGCGAACTCCATTACATCGACTAATCATTACAAATGGTCTTCCTGCATATGATCCATATTCAAGAATCAACCAGAGTGTAATGATTGCTCCTTCGGAGCCGTCGATTTCATTACGTTCTTTCTTCACCAATAATTCTAAAGGTCGGTCTATTTGAAAACTTTTTCTGAAACATCAGGATTATGAACACAACAATTTTTGTAAACGAATTACCTGCCCGTCGGCAGACATGTTCGATGACAGTTTTAAAAGATTATATGTCATTCCCACGCGAATGCAGGGAATCTGGATTTACAGTGAAGCTGATGTTCTTTCTTTAAAGAGAAATAATTCAATAAAAGCTTTTAAAAATGAAATCTTCCAGGTGGTAGAATTTCACCCCATAAATCTTTCATTTCAGGATTTACTGTTCGTATCAGATTTAGTTTCCAATCCTTGTTCCACCTCTTTATTTGTTTCTCTCTTCGAATAGCTTCATACATATTTTGGTGAACCCCATAATACATCAAAAAGTAGGTTCTAAACTTTGTGAAAAATTCAGAACCTTGACTTTTCTTATGATTGAATGTTCTGTTTAATAAATCACTGGAGACACCTGTATATAAAACAGTTCTTTTTGAATTGCATAATATGTAGACATAGCCTTCTTTCACGGCCAAGTAAGACTACTTCAGACTACATTCCTTACAAAAAAATTGAAGCAAAGATAAAATTCATCAATTAACAGCTTAATCCTGATCTCCTGCATTCGCGTGGAGATGACGGTGCTCTTTATGCAATTTGTGCCCATATTTGAATTACTTCCCCAAGATCTCTGAAGTCTTTAGCGAAGCGGTGACTTCAGAGTAATAGTTTCGGAAGTCTGTGACTTCCATTTCCAGTATAAACTATCAGGAAAATTGTCCATTAAAATTATGAATACTCATACAATTATTCCTTATCGTTGGCACAACTTAAAAACCGGGGAATGAAAAAACTATTTGCAGTACTGATATTTATCCAGTTCATTGGATGCAGCAAAACCAATAAAACTAATCCGGAAAAGATTATTGAGGATTTTATTTCTCAAGTAAAATCTGATCTTCAAAGTGATAATATAAACGGGAGTATTTCGGTAGCGGTTTTACAATCAGATGACATTCTTACATCCGATACTTTCGGATATCTAAATTACGATAAAACTGTTGTTGCTGATTCTGAAACACTTTACCGAATTGGTTCTGTAACAAAATCATTTACCGGTTTTCTATTAGCAAAATTACATCAGGATAGTGTTCTGAATATGAATAATCCGGTTGAAAAGTATTTACCCGAGGTCAAAACCATAATCGGTTATGATAATTACACACCTATTACTTTTAAACAGTTAGCTTCTCACACTTCCGGTTTGGATCGTGAGATAAGAAACAGAGATGCAAATTTTGGATCAGTTTCCGAATGGGAAGAAAAGCTGATCAACGCCCTTCCACAAACTTCATTCAGATCGGAACCCGGTGAAAGATTTCGGTATTCTAATATTGGTTATGCCATTCTGGGTTTGGCAATATCCAGAGCAGCAAACAAGCCTTATATACAATTGATTGAAGAAGAAATACTTTCTCCTTTAAACATGACAAATACTTTTTTTGTAGTTCCTGAAGAAAAAACTAAAAACCTTGCTGAAGGTATGGCGGGCGGACCGACTGCGGAATTAAATTTTCAACTTCCTTTGGATGAACACAATGGGCGGGGATACCGAATTCCTAACGGCGGACTTTATACTACAATATCAGACTTAGCTGAATTTATGAAAGCGTGTATGGAAGAAAGCAAACTGTTGAATAAAGAAAGTTTAGATATGATTCATTCCACCCAAACCCCAACATCAGGATTAAGAGCCAACTACAGTCTGGGCTTTGATTTATACTCGGATCAGGGAATTAATACCATTGGTCACGGAGGTTCAACTCCCGGTTACTCAGCACATTTCGAATTTGAAAGGGATAGCAAGTATGGGGTTATTTTACTCAGAAATTATAATTTCGGCAATACTAATTTAGATCTAAGGTCGAACGCATTGCTAAGGACTTTAAGTACCTTAGATTGATAAAAACTACAGCGAAACAAAGTGGAACGTGATTCAGGATGCCCTATATTTTTTAAACCCGATAAAGCCAGGTTTCTATAATTCCTCTTCCATCATCTAAAACAATTGATAGTAACTGTTGCTTCTCTTTTGCCTTAAAGTTGAACGGTGGCTCCAATATTCTTAAACCACTTTTCTTTTTTAGCCTGGTTCCCTGCCCTGAGATGATATCTGTGTTTGGATCAAAATCTCCTTCAGGTATATGTTCGGTAAGAATAACATATTTATAGCCATTCAATTTTTGAACCACTCTCTTTACTTCTGCATTCGATAAGTGCTGAAGAACTTGTCTCAGTATCACACAATCAGCTTCAGGAAGATCGTCATTGGCGATATTCAAGCACCTGAATTCAAGATGATCAGCTTTAAACATTTCCTTGTTTCGTTCAATCAGTTCGGGTACAATATCTACAGCGATGTATTTTTTTGAATGTTGTACCAACTCCTTCCCCACATTGAAATCTCCACATCCCAAATCACAAATAGAAAGAGGTTGTTCAAACGAGTTTAAAAAAGATCTAACTGCATCTATATACGGATCTACTAACTCAGAAAGATGTGAGCCATCTCCTGAATAAAATTCGTCGCTCTCTCCTCCCCAAAGATTCATTTCATAAACCTGAGCCATTGCAGCTTTTGTAGGCCAAGGTTTTTTCGAATTTTTATTCATCTCTGAATTTTTGGAAATAATTTACCTTACTCTGACAACTTACCCGTTGGGCTTTAATATTAACCTAAAGCACAAAAATAAATCTCAAGCTCTCTCGAAAACCAAAAAGGTCAGGTCAGCGGTTTCCCGGCGATCGGTTTCGATCCAGGTTTTGCCGATATCATCGCGATATTCCGGAAAATAAGTATCACCATCGTATTCTTTATTTACCTGCGTTACGATCATTTTATCTGCTTGTGGAAGCGCAGCTCTGTATAAAACCCCACCACCTATAATGAATACTTCTTCTTCATTCAATTCATCTAAGGCGATTTCCAATGAAGTATAAGTATCAACATTGTCATAGGTCTTTGATCTAGTTAGCACTATGTTTTTTCTGCCGGGAAGCGGAATCTCATTCAGTTCTTCAAACACACCTCTTCCCATGATCATTGTTCCTCCCATGGTGGTTTGTTTGAAGTGCTTCAGGTCTTCAGGATAGCGCCATGGTAGTCCACCTTCTTTTCCAATTACCAAATTCGGATCGTGGGCTACAACAATGGTCAAAATCATACCGCAACCTCAAATTTGATCACAGGATCAGGATCGTAATTATGAAGTTTAAAATCATCGAAAGTGAGTTCATCAACCGGTTTCTTAGCTATTTCCAAAGTTGGCAATTCACGAGGTTCTCTTTTAAGCTGTTCTTTCAATCCATCCACATGATTCACATAAATATGAGCATCAACGATGGTGTGCGCGAATGTACCGGGTTCTAAACCAACTTCCTGAGCTATTGCCATTGTTAACGCTGAATAGCAAGCCAAGTTAAATGGAATTCCCAGTGCAATGTCTCCGGAACGTTGAGTAAGGTGGCAATTCAGCTTTCCGTTACTCACATTAAAAATATACATGATATGACATGGGGGAAGTGCCATTTCTCCCAACAAACCCGGATGCCAGGTACTTACCACAATTCTACGACTGTTCGGATTGGTTTTGAGCATATCGATAGCGCGTTGAACCTGATCAAATTCTTTACGAACCCAGGTTTCACTTTCAACAGCTCCTCCGGTTCCTTCAAGATTTACATTCTCTTTTTCCAAATAAGGAAATCGTCTCCAAAGCACTGGGTAGATAGGGCCAACATGTCCGTCTTCATCAGCCCACGCATCCCAGATATGGCAATCGTTTTCATCACGTAGCCAACGGATGTGATCTTCTCCACGTAAGTACCAAAGCAATTCCAGAATAACAGAACGGAAAAATACTTTTTTAGTAGTCAACAAAGGAAATCCTTCTGAGAGATCTACTTTATAGAATTCCGCAAAATTTGATATGGTATCGGTACCTGTTCTGTTTTCTTTTCGTACGCCGTTTTCAAGAACGTTTTTTACAAGATCCAGATATGCTTTCATTGATTGATATAACGATTAGAGTAAAATTCCACTTAGTAAAAATACAGCAATGCTAAAATAAATAATGATTCCGCTTACATCCACTATTGTTGCAACAAAAGGTGCTGATGAAACAGCCGGATCGAGCCCGACTTTAGATAGTATGAAAGGAAGCATTGCCCCTATCACATTTCCGAATAAAACGATCAAGAGCAAGCTGGATGCAACCACACTAGCCTTTAACACTAATTCCATATTCATTGGGTCGCCATCAATTAAACCCCAGACTATTAGTGTAGCAAAGCCTAAAACTCCAAGAATAGATCCAAGCATCAATCCCGAACTTCCTTCTTTTTTGAGAACCGTTTTCCATCCGTCTGATTTAATATCGTCGGTTGCCAATGCACGAATGATAAGTGTTGCGGCTTGTGACCCTGAATTCCCTCCGCTTGCTATCAGTAATGGTACAAAGTAAGAGAGTAAAACAATCTTCTGTAGCACTTCCTCATAACCGCTCATTGTTAGTGCAGTCAAGATCTGCCCGACAAAAAGTACGATCAACCAGGTTATCCTTTTCTTCACAAGCTTGCCAACGGAAGTCTGAGAATAGTAATCATCCAGCGCATCCATACCTGCCATTTTCTGCATATCTTCTGTTGCTTCTTCCTCTGCAACGTCGATCACATCATCCACAGTAACAATACCTACCAGAATCCCATCTGTATCTACAACAGGAAGAGCCGCTCTGTCATATTTGGCGAACATTTTAACCGCTTCTTCCTGATCTTCATAAGCCATCAAGGTTTCGAATGATCTGTCCATCAATGTTTCGATAGTCTCTTCAGGATCGGCAAGAATCAACTCTGTTAATCGCAGATCATCAATCAGATATTCTTTGTCATCAACTACATAAATGCGGTTTAATGTCTCGGCTACTTCCGCATATTTACGGATGTGTTTCATGCTCCGCTCGATAGTCCAGTCTGTTTTTACACGAACGTATCTGGGAGTCATCAAACGTCCTACACTCTCTTCAGGATAACCCAACAACTTCTTTACTTGCTTCTGGTCTTCCAGATTCATCGAGTTCATTACCCGTTGAGTAAGATGACCCGGTAATTCTTCCATCAGAGACACTTGCTCATCAGGTTCCAGATTCACCATTACATCGCTCAACTGTTGTCTGTTGAAGAGTTCGAGTAACTCTACTCCTTTACCTGAAGGGAGTGCAGAAAAAACGTCTGCTGCCAGGGGCTTTTTGAGTAGCCTAAAAATAACTACAGCTATGTCCCCTTCAAGTTCTACCAAAAGGTCGGCTATATCAGCTGCCGGAACATCAGCCAGAACATCTTTGAGAGCCACCCAGTCTTTTGCCTGGATAAGTTCTTCGAATTCCGGTTTTATAAGCTGCACAAGCATACTCAGAGGACTTAAAAAATGATTCTTTCAGCAGGCTAAGAATCGTATTAAATCGACCAAAAAACAAGTTTAGATATTGATGATTTGTTGGTGGTTCTGTTCCCTTCTTATTTCGTCTATAATTCTAAAAGACGGAGTAGCTTAGATCATTTCTTAGACCTTTTCGAATTATCTGACTTCTACAAAGATAACCAGTATTTGACTTTCGGTTAGAATCTACCGAACACCAAGAGTTTTAAGGGCTACTTTTGCGGCTTCCTGTTCAGCACTTTTTTTACTTCTTCCCTGCCCGGTTCCTAATTCTTTGCCATCTACTATAACCATGATCTCAAAAACTTTATCATGACCGGGTCCGGATTCAGAGACTACTTTATAGCTGGGTAAACTCATTTTTTCAGCTTGAGTAAATTCAAGAAGTGCACTTTTAAAATTATCTACCTGGTTTACCAGTTTCTTAAAATCTACTTGTTTTTCAAATACTTTGGATACGAACATAAAAGCATTAGCGTATCCTTTTGTTATATAAATAGCAGCTATTATAGATTCAAAAACATCTGCTAAAATACTTTTCGAAATGCTAACCTGATCTGATCTCTCTCCCAACTCAAGTAGATCTTCTATTCCCAATTTAATAGAAAACTTTGCCAGAGTCTCACCTTTTACAAGTTTTGCTCTGCTTTTGGTTAAAAAACCTTCGTTAGCGGTAGGAAACTTTTCAAAGAGAACTTCTGCAGCTATCAAGTCAAGTACTGCATCTCCAAGAAATTCGAGCCTTTCATAAGAATCATGACTTGAATATTGATCGTTGGAAAGTGTTGATCTGTGCCTTAATGCTCGCAGAAATAAAGAAGGATCATCGATTTCAAAACCAATGATCCTTTCTAATTGCAATAATCGTTCGTTTTTAACCTGATCTATTGATTGATCTTTCTTCTTAAATAAAGACCTTAACCAGGTTGGCATAAACTATTATTCTTCAAATTTTTTGAAAACAAGCGATGTATTGTGTCCACCAAATCCGAACGCATTGTTAACTGCATACTTAACTCTTCTTGCAACTGCTTCGTTAGCAGTGTAGTTAAGATCACACTCAGGGTCCTGATCCATCAAATTGATAGTTGGAGGAACTAAATCGTGATAAGTAGCAAGTATTGCAGCTACCGATTCTATAGCTCCGGCAGCACCTAATGTATGGCCGGTCATAGATTTAGTCGAGTTCAGATTTATTTTCTTTGCATGATCACCAAAAACCTTCTTTATAGAATTGGTTTCAGCGATGTCTCCAAGTGGAGTAGATGTTCCATGCATGTTAATATGATCAACTTCTTCAGGCTTAATACCGGCTGCTTCCAATGCATTATTCATCGCTAACTGAACACCACCACCATCTGGATCGGGAGCTGTAATATGATAAGCATCTGCAGAATATCCATAGCCAACGATCTCGCCATAAATTCTGGCTCCACGTTTTTTTGCCATTTCATATTCTTCAAGGAAGAAAATTCCTGCACCTTCCCCTAAAACGAATCCATCACGGTTTGCATCAAACGGTCTTGAAGCTGTTTCCGGATCGTCATTTCTGGTCGACATTGCCTTCATAGAATTAAATCCGGAAATACCGATCTGTGTTACAGGAGCTTCAGAACCGCCGGTAATAGCCATATCTGACTGTCCGTAGCGGATTGCATCGTATGCTGCACCAATATTGTTGGAACCGGTTGCACATGCTGAGACAACACAGTAGTTCGGACCTCTGAATCCATACTTGATAGAGATCTGTCCTGGAACCAAATCCGGAATTAGCATTGGAATAAAGAAGGGAGAAACGCCACGCGCTCCTCTATTATAGAACTCAACGGATTGTTCGTAGAATGTTTTCATTCCACCAATACCTGTTCCTACAATAACAGCTACACGATCTTTATCTATCGACTCAAGATCAATTTTGCTGTCTTCAATTGCTTCATCTGAAGCTATTAATGCGTACTGAGCTACGTTGTCCAATCTACGGGCTTCTTTTCTATCGAAATAGTTAGAAGAATCATAGTCCGGTATTGTAGCTGCAAATTTTGTGGGGAATCCTTCAGTATCAAAGTGCTCAATAGTTTTTGCACCACTTTTACCTGAGATCAACCCGTTCCAGAAATCAGGTGTACTCTTACCAATTGGGGTAAGAGCACCAATCCCTGTTACAACGACTCTACGTGTTGTCATAAATTAAATAAGGTTTTTAAGAGAGTTTACCTGATAGGTAGCTTGTTGCATCACCAACTGTAGCAATATTCTCTGCATCTTCGTCAGGAATGCTTAGATCAAATTCTTTTTCGAATTCCATGATCAACTCAACAGTGTCTAGTGAGTCAGCACCAAGATCGTTTGTGAAGTTTGCATCTGATACAACTTCTGATTCATCAACACCAAGTTTATCGATGATGATGTCTTTTACTTTTGATTCTACATCTTGTGACATATTGTGTCCTTTAAGGTTTTTAGTAGTTAGGTTTTACGATAATAAATTAAACATAAAAATTCATTCAAGCACTAATAAGAAATTACATAGCCATTCCGCCATCAACTCTGATGGTTTCGCCTGTAATATACGCACTCATATCTGATGCTAAAAATACAACTGCATCAGCAACTTCTGTGGCTTCACCTGCCCTCCCCAGTGGAGTTTCAGCCTTAATTCCTTCTAAAACTTTTTCATCCAATTGATCTGTCATGTCGGTAAGAATGTATCCCGGAGCAATTACGTTCGCTCTTATATTTCGGGAAGCAAGTTCTTTAGCATACGATTTAGTAAAGCCAATTATACCTGCTTTTGAAGCAGAATAGTTTGTTTGACCACCATTTCCTGAGATTCCCACTACAGAACTGATGTTGATAATTGAACCTCCCCGATTTTTCATCATCGGTCTGGCAACAGCTTTAGAGTAATTGAAAACACTTTTCAAATTTGTGGTGATCACATCATCCCATTGTTCTTCGCTCATTCGAAGGATCAAATTATCTTTTGTGATACCGGCATTGTTAACCAATACATCAATTTTGCCAAATTCATCAGTTATCGTCTTAATAACATCTTCAGCTTGAAAATAATCCACAGCATCGGCCTGAAAAGCCTTTCCTCTTCTTCCCAACGCTTCAATTTCTTTAATAACTTCATTCGCTGCATCTGCTGAGCGTGCATAAGTAATAGCTACATCCGCTCCGAATTCCGCCAGCCTGAGAGCAATAGATCTTCCTATTCCCCTACTTCCCCCGGTTACTAAACAGCTTTTTCCTTCTAAAGATAAACCCATGATTTTTTTCTTATTGATGTCCTGAAATTTCTGCTTTTCTGTCGGTTCTTTTTACCAAACCTTGTAAAACTTTACCCGGTCCCACTTCAACAAAAGCCGTAGCTCCGTTTGCAATCATGTTCTGCAATGTTTGTGTCCAGCGAACGGGATTCATTAATTGATCCAATAAATTTGATCTGATTTCATCAACATCAGACGTTGGTTCAGCAGTAAAGTTGCTGTAAATAGGACAATTCGGTGTGTTAATCTTCAAAGTTTCCAAAGACTCTTTTAGTCCTACAAAAGCCGGTTCCATTAAAGAAGAGTGAAACGCACCGGAAACCGGTAATAACATTGCCATTCTAGCTCCGTCTTCTTTAGCTATATCAACTGCTGCCTTTACAGCTTCCACATATCCTGAAATCACCAACTGTCCCGGACAATTGTAGTTTGCTGCAACTACTTCTTTACCGGTTTGTTCCGCTGCTTTTTTGCAAACCAATTCTACTTTGTCATCATCCATACCAATAATAGCTGCCATTGTTCCCGGATTGGATGCTCCGGCAGCCTGCATTAATTCACCACGTCGTCGCACTATCTTCAGCGCATCTTCGAAACTTACAGCACCACAGGCAACCAAAGCTGAAAATTCCCCAAGACTATGGCCTGCAACCATGTCAGGTGATGCATCTAATGTTTCGTATAAGGCAACGGAATGAAGAAAGATTGCCGGTTGTGTAAACTCAGTTTGCTTTAATTTCTCTTCCGGACCATCAAACATTATTGATTTCAGATCTATACCAAGCACTTCATTTGCTTGTTCAACCAATTTGGTAAAGTCGGGGTTGGAATCGTAATGATCCTTTCCCATTCCAACAAATTGAGAACCCTGTCCGGGAAATAGATAAGCTGTACTCATTATTTAATTCCCCATTTTAAATAAATAGCTCCCCAAGTGAAACCACCACCGAAGGCCGCTAAAATTAAGTTATCGCCATGATTCAATTTATCTTTCCAATCGTACAAACAAAGTGGGATTGTACCTGCTGTTGTATTCCCGTATTTATTGATATTTATCATCACCTTTTCAGAAGATAAACCCATTCTGTTCGCAGTGGCATCTATAATTCTCAGGTTTGCCTGATGAGGAACTAACCATGCTATATCTTCGGGTTCCAGATTATTTTTCTTCATTATCTCGAGAGAAACATCCGCCATACCCATTGTTGCTTTTTTGAAAACCGCACGACCATCCTGAGTGATATAATGCTGTCTGTTTTCAACAGTTTCTTTAGTAGCGGGATTTCTGCTACCACCTGCATGCTGATATAAACTACAATTTGTATCACCTTCAGTGTAATGAATTTGATCGATCAACCCGGTTCCATCTGTAGATTCTTCAAGTAATACAGCACCTGCGCCATCTCCGAAAAGAATACTAGTCGTTCTGTCGGTGTAATCAAGTATTGAGCTCATTTTGTCGGAACCGATCACAAGTACTTTCTTAGCTCTTCCAGATTCGATGTACATTGATCCAGTACTAAGAGCGTATAAAAATCCTGAACAAGCTGCTGAGAGGTCAAATGCGAAAGCCTTAGTAGCACCGATCATATTCTGAACCAGACAAGCAGTAGCGGGGAATAAATAATCAGGAGTTACTGTGGCTAATATTACGAGATCAATTTCTGATGCGTCAACATTTGCACTTTCAAGTGCTTCCTTTGCAGCCTCGGCTCCCATAAATGCCGTAGCTTTATCGGGGTCTTTTAAAATTCTTCTTTCTGAGATGCCTGTTCTGGTCCTGATCCACTCATCATTGGTGTCCATGAGCTTTTCAAGTTCAAAATTGGTCATTCTGAACTCCGGCAAATAATGTCCAACTGCAGTGATCTTTGCTTGTTTTACTTCCATAAAAGATTAAATCAGTTTAGTGATGATACGATTTTGCCGTTAACATCATTTTCGATGCAAGAAACCGCGCTTTTGATCATATTTTTAATTGCAAGAGGTGAGCTTCCCCCGTGACCTACAATACTTACACCATTAACGCCCAGAAAAGGAACGCCACCTACTCGCTCATAATTAAATGGAGCTAATGCGGTTTTCAGAATCTTTTGAGCGGCTACTATTTCTTCAACTTCAAGATCCAGCTTTGAGACCGCCCTTTCCACTAATTTCATAATAGTAGCAGGAATAGATTCTCCGAATTTCAATAAAATATTTCCAACCAAACCATCCGTTAAATACACATCTGCTTTGCCTGAAAGAATATCTTTACCTTCCACATTGCCAATAAAACCGGGTAAATCTTTAATGTGCTTATGAATGGCTTTCAGTTCTTCTGTTCCTTTTTCATCTTCTTCCCCAACATTAAGCAAACCAACAGTAGGAGATTCAACACCTATGATGTTTCGGCAATAAACCTGCCCCATTTTTGCAAATTGGAGTGCTACTTCAGGTTTAATTTCTAAGTTTGCACCGGCATCTAATAAAAGACGGAATCCTTTTACCGTTGGGTAATACGCGCCAATTGTAGGACGCAAAATACCTTCCAGCTTGCCTAAAATAAAAGTTGATGCTGCAAGTAGAGCTCCGGTATTCCCTGCGCTTACAAACGCATCGCATTTACCGGCTTTGTGTAATCCCATTCCGATTACAATAGATGATTGCTGCTTGCCTTTTACTGCTGCAGCCGGAGACTCTTCCATTCCGATGATCTGAGGAGCATCCTGAATTAGAACACGTTTCTTATCGTACTCTTTTCCTTCCAGCTCTTTTTTTATCATTTCCTCTGGCCCCAAAAGAAGAACAGTTAAACCTTCGTCTTCCTGAACTGCTAATAAAGCTCCTTCAACAGGCGCTTTTGGATAATGATCTCCACCGGCTGCATCTACTGCAACAATCATAATATTTTATTTAGTTAGCGGCTGCTTTTGTAACCTGACGACCTCTGTAGTGCCCACACTCGGTGCAAGCATGGTGATATCTGTGGAGTTCGCCGCAGTTTGAACATTTCGCTAAGGTAACATCTGAAATTGCATGATGTGCACGACGTTTGTTTTTTCGTGCATTCGAGGTTTTTCGTTTTGGATGTGCCATTATTTACTTAATTATTTCTTTAATTCTTTTAATGCTTCCCATCTTGGGTCAATGTTTTCGTCCTCTTCATCAGAGTCGTTACCAAATTGTTGGTGTACAAACTCTTTAGGATTACCTTCATCGTCCAAAAAACGGGGATGTAATTTTTTTACCGGGAGATTGAGCAATATGCTATCTAACACATCCTGCTCTAAGTCTATTTGTTTAGAATGAATATCAATATTCCTGATGGAGCCTTTTTCATCCGCCGATTCTTCTACTTCTTCAGCTTTAAATAAAACTTCGTAATTGGTTTCAATCTTATGATCAAATTCATCTAAAGACCGATCACAAATAAGTTTTATATCAGCCTTTAATCCAAATTTAACCTGGATAAACTGAAGTGTACGATAGAAATTGATATCAAGTACAGCTCCTTCAAATGGAATTTCCTCAATCTCAAGATCATCGCTTTCTAATTCGATGGTTCTTTGGCTTTGTCCTTCAGGTATTTCAAAGATCTTAAACTTCAACATAGAACGTCTCCTTTACAGCTTGTAAATATAAGGATTATCCTACACGCTTACAATCAATTAAAAAGACCAAATAGTCGCTTATCAACCTGCTCAATTATGGAACCTAAATCTTCATTGTTATTCACAAAATCAAGGTCATCTGTTTCAATAATAAGCTTTTCATGAGGATAACGATCAATCCAATCTTCATATAATCTGTTCAACCTTTCGAGATAATCAATTCTTATAGTGTTCTCATAATCTCTTCCTCGCTGCTGAATTTGGTTTACCAGAGTAGGAACCTGAGCACGTAAATATATAAGTAAGTCGGGCGGACGCAAGTAATGGCTCATTTCATGAAACAATGCTTCATAATTCGTGAAATCGCGATCACTCATCAAACTCATTTCATGAAGGTTTTTTGCAAAGATTTCCACATCCTCATAAATGGTTCTGTCCTGTATCAGGCTGATATCGTTTTCCAGCATCTCTTTCTGATGTCTGAATCTGCTGGACAGAAAATAGATCTGAAGATTAAAACTCCATCTGCGCATGTCTTCGTAGAAATCTGCCAGATAAGGATTATCATCTACAGACTCATAAAAAGCCTCCCATCCAAAATGCTTTGACAACAAACTGGTTAGAGATGATTTCCCTGCACCAATATTTCCGGCTACTGCTATATATTTAGAGTTTTTATTTTTCGAATCGCTCATAAGTTCCTTTTAATCTTTTCCAAGCAAACGGTACATCGCTTTTTTGTAATCTTCAACCCCGGGTTGGTTAAATGGGTTAACTCCCAAACTATATACAAATATCCCCGTCAGCAATTCAAAAAAGTAAATTAGCTCCCCAATTACTTCTGCATTCAAAGAGCTCAATGATAAATTTATAATCGGAACCTCTCCATCTTTGTGCGCTTCAGTAGTACCGATTCTTGCTTTGGTATTAATTTCATGGAAAGAATTTCCTGCCAGATAATTTAATTTATCATGATCTCCTTCCAACGAGTTCACCTTTAAATTTGAAATGGGCTTTTCAACTGCAATAAAAGTTTCCATCAAACTTCTTGTGCCTTGTTGAATAAATTGTCCTAAACTATGCAGATCAGTAGAAAAAGCTGCTACAGTTGGGAAAATTCCTTTACCCTCTTTGCCCTCACTCTCACCCATCAGCTGCTGAATCCACCCACCAAAAGATTGTAACTCAGGCTCAAAGCATGAAAATACATCTATGGTAATTCCTTTTTCATGAAGAGCTCTGCGTACAGCTGCGTATTTCACTATTTCAGTTGCATCCTCTTCATATTTATTGAATGCGGATACCGCACCATAAAAAAGCGTCTTTATATCAATTCCGGCTACAGCGATGGGTATCAACCCAACCGGTGTCAGCACTGAGAATCTACCGCCTACATCTTCAGGTATAATAAATTTTCTGTATGCTTTTTCTTCAATCAGTTTATTCAGAACTCCACCTTCACTGCTGGTAGTGCAGATGATCCGGTCAGCTGCTTTCTCTTCATACAGTTGATCCATCACTTCTCGAATCATTCTGAATGAAAGTGCTGTTTCTAAAGTTGAACCTGATTTAGAGATTACATTTACGTATACACTTTTCGGAGTTCCATCCTGCTTCGGGGTCTTTATATACGCTAAAAGTTCCTGAAGGTATTTTCCTCCCATATGATGACCTGCAAAAAGTATTTCAGGTCCCTTTTTATTAAAATGCGGAGAAAGGGCATCGATGACTGCTTTCGCTCCTAAATAAGAACCACCGATACCGCAGATAATAAAAATATCTGCATTATTTCTGATATCCCTCCCTAAGGAACTTATTTTTTCAAGTAAAGCATCGTTTGGAGATTTCAGTAAATCTCTCCAACCTAACCATTCAGATCCCTGCCCTGTTTTATCTTTAAGCTGAATCAGTGCTTCTTCGCACATTTTTAAAGATTCATTGTAGGCTTCATCAGAAATAAATTCTTTAGCAATATCGGTGTTAATTGAAATCATTATCTAAGTAGTTTGGCTAGTTCTATAAGTGAGTGATCAAGATCTTTTTTTCTATCTACGGCAACTTTAATTGGAGTAATTTTAATGTCTCCGTTAACGATACCAACCATTACACCGCTATGGCCTTCCATCAGTGTTTTTATTGCAGCAGCTCCTAATCTGCTTGCCAAAACCCGATCCCTGGCTGTCGGAGAACCACCTCTTTGTATATGTCCTAAAATACAGACACGCATATCATATTTTTTGAAATCATCACGAATCTGCTCTGCTAACTTAATAGCTCCTCCTGATTCATCACCTTCTGCAACCACAACCAGACTACTCCTGACCTGATTCTTAAGCATATTCTTAAGTTGTGATTTTACGTCGTCGATGTCCATCAACTCTTCCGGAAGTAAAGCCAGCTCAGCTCCACCGGCTATACTGGTTTCAAGTGCAATAAAACCGGCATCCCTTCCCATAACCTCTACCAAGAACATTCGTTCATGAGCATCAGCGGTGTCACGAATTTTATCCACAGCATCAAGCGCCGTGTTTAATGCGGTATCATATCCGATTGTTTCATCCGTTCCGATAATATCATTATCAATAGTTGCCGGAATACCAATTACTTTTATTCCGTGCTCCTTACTGAAAATATTTGCACCGGTAAAGGTTCCGTCACCCCCAATTACTACAAGTGCATCCATATTATATTTCTTAATAGTTTCTGCAGCCTTCTTTCTTCCCTCTTCTGTTCTGAATTCCTGAGAGCGCGCAGACTTAAGAATTGTACCTCCTCTCTGGATGATATTTGAAACAGAATTATTTTTCATGGGCTTCACTTCATTGTGAATTAATCCATGATATCCATGTCTGATTCCAAAAACTTTTAAGTCGTACTTTGCTGCAACCCTTACTACGGCACGTACAGCCGCATTCATTCCGGGTGAATCTCCTCCGCTTGTTAAAACCCCAATGGTTTCAAGCCCGGCTAACTTCGTAATCATAATTTTATTTTAAGTGAGTGAGTGTGATTAGTCCTAAATATTTGTCCTATATATTAACTAAATTTCGAGCTGTTCAAGTTTAAGAAAATTTAAACATATTTGATGGCTGATAACGTTTCCCTTGCCAGAATTGAAAAAGATTCTGTGGTTCGTAAATCTTTAAAAGAAATTACCGCCCCTGTTTCAGAGCATTTAACTGAATTCAGATCTTTTTTCAAAGATACCATCAAAACAGATGTGTTTCTACTGGATCAAATTCTGAGATATCTGCACAAACAAAAAGGGAAAGAACTTCGTCCTACTCTTGTTTTTATGACCGCTAACTTATTCGATGGTATTTCCAGGAGAAGTCATATTGCAGCCACAATGATCGAATTATTACACACTGCTACTCTGATTCATGATGATGTTGTTGATGAAGCTAACTCCAGACGCGGATTTGTAAGTATCAATAAGATCTGGAAAAATAAAGCGGGTGTTCTTCTTGGTGATTTTTTGCTTTCCCGGGGATTGCTGGTTTCGCTTGAGAACAAAGAATACAAGTTGCTGGAAGTACAATCCAAAGCAGTTCAAAAAATGAGTGAAGGAGAACTACGTCAGCTTAAAACTGCCGGTTTATTTAATATGACTGAAGAGCGATACTTCCAGATCATCTCCGAAAAAACGGCCAGTCTGATATCAACCTGTTGTGAGTGTGGTGCAGTTTCTGCTACCAATGATAAAGAACAGCATGAATTAATGGCAAACATCGGGATGAGTATTGGAATTGCTTTTCAGATCAGGGACGACCTTTTTGATTATGGCATGTATGATATAGGCAAACCAAAACGAAACGATATTCAGGAAAGAAAAGTGACCCTGCCTTTAATTAAGGCACTGGAACACTGCTCTAAAAAAGAGGCTTCTCATATCAGGGCGTTAATGAAGAAAAGAAAAAAAACTTCGAAGAATATTGATGAGATCGTAGACTTTGTTCATCATAAAGGCGGTATGGATCATGCAAAACAGAGTATGTATGAATATGCAAATAGGGCGATTGAAGGATTAGAAAAAATTCCTGAGTCACAAGCCAGACAAGATTTTGTTGATCTGATTCACTATGTAATTACCCGTAAGAAATAAGTAAATGGCTGAACAAACCAGTTTGTTTATTTCTGATGTTCATCTCGGAGCTTTTGATGCAAATACCGAGAAAGAAATTGAAAATGAACTCATTGCGCTTATCAATCACTGTTGTGAACAAAAGATCAAGATCTATATACTAGGCGACCTCTTTGATTATTGGATGGAGTATCCGAAAAAAAAATTCATCCCAACAGTTGGTCAAAAGGTATTGCAAGCCTTCAAAAAACATAACTCACAATGTGAACCTACCACTTATATCACCGGAAACCATGATAATTGGACATATGGGTATTTCGAAGAAATGGGATTTGATGTGGAATGCAATTATCGCATTATCAAACAAAATGGTTTTAATACCTTGTTAATGCATGGAGACGGAAGGTTTGGAAAAAGCGATGATCTGCTCCGTCCCTTTTTTCATGGAGTATTGAGAAGTAAATATTTTGTGAAAATGTTTCAGGCATTTCTACCTCCCGAACTGGGAATTCCCGTTATGAAAAAATTCTCAGGCTTTTCTAAAATGAAGGAAAACAGAACCCCTACCCCTTTGGACAAACATGCAAAACGCGTGCTTAAAGAAAAGGATATAGATTTTATAATAATGGGGCATGATCATATTCCCAGAATGGAAACATTTAAAGCCGGAACGTATATAAACCTTGGAACCTTTTTCTATCATAAGACGGTAGCTCTTTACAACAATGGAGCGTATCAACTCGTTAGATGGAGTGCTTCTGATAAAGAATTTGTACCTTTCACTGAACCAAGTGTTGTAGAATGAGCGATAAAAAAGAACCTATTGATCACCAACGGTATTTTAACGATCCGGAATACCGCAAAGAAGTTCTGGCTGAGCGAAAAGCCAGAGAAGAAAATTCAAAAGAGTCTTCTTCTAAATATGGTTTTCGTTCTGACAATCTTAGAAAAAGGATTCTTACCTGGACCGGAGCAGTAGCCGCTACACTATTAGTTGTAGTAATTGGATATGTTATCTTTCTTTTTCAGGGACTCCCTCCTCTCGAAAAACTGGAAAATCCGGACACTGCTATTGCTACCGAAGTTCGAAGCAGAGACGGTGTTGTTTTGGACAAATATTTTACAGAAAACCGAACCTGGGTTCCCTATGATCAAATCTCACCACACGTTATAAACGCACTTGTGGCTACTGAAGATCATCGCTTTTATAACCATTGGGGTATAGATATGGTGAGAACACTTGCCATTCCATTCAATTTAATGCGTGGTCGTGTGGAAGGTGGCTCTACTCTCAGCCAACAGCTTGCTCGTAATCTTTATAAAGAAATTGGATTAAAATTTTCCATTTCCAGAAAATTCAGAGAAATGATTACCGCAGTTCAGATCGAACAAAATTATACGAAACGAGAGATTATTGAGATGTACCTGAACACTGTGGAATATGCAAACAGTGCCTTTGGTATCGAAGCAGCTTCAAGAACTCATTACAATAAGCCTGCAAAAGAATTAACCCTTTCTGAATCTGCTGTATTGGTTGGTTCCGTAAATGCGGTTTATGCATATAACCCCCGGATTTATCCGGAAAGATCACAAAGAAGAAGAAATATTGTTCTTTATCTGATGAACAATCAAGGATTTATTGATTCTACATCCTATCATCAGCTAAGAGAGGAACCCATTACTTTAGATTATCAACCTCCGTCTAAAGCTGGTAGAGTGAGTAGATATTTCGGTGAGTATGTACGGCAAAGAGTATCCGGCTGGGCAGAAGAAAACGGGTATGATATTTATAAAGATGGGCTTGTCATCTATACAACAATTGACTCCCGCCTTCAAAAACATGCGGAACGAGCACTAAGCACTAAGTTAGACTCCCTGCAAAAGATATTCGAATATGAGTGGACTACCAGAGGTAGTAATGAATATATGGATAAGCTTTGGGATGAATTTCCGACATTTAAAGACAGCTTTCTGGAAGAAACCGATCGATATAAAAATGGGTATCAGACGTATAATACCAAGATTAGAAAAGTAGTTTTAGACAGCCTGAAAGCTGATACTGCCTTTGTTGATTCAGTTCTAAAAGCCCGAACAAGATTAGAAGCCAGTTTTGTAGCTATTGAACCATCTAATGGAAATATACTGGCTTGGGTTGGCGGTTCCAATTACGGAAGCGTGCAGTTTGATCATGTATATCAATCAAGACGTCAGGTTGGTTCTACTTTTAAACCCTTTGTGTATTCCGTTGCTATTGATAACGGCTTTAAGCCCTATCATAAATTTTCAAAATTTCCAATCTCATTCCGTGACAGAAATGGAAATGTATGGAATCCTAAAGATGCTGAGGTTGCCAGTGGATCTAATGAAGTTCCTTTGCGGGAAGCATTGGCAAGAAGTATGAATAATGTAACCGTTCGCTTATTACCCGAACTAGCAGGATATCCCGGAACCAATAAACTATGGGAACTTGACGCCGCTGCCAGAAAGATAAAAGATATGGCCTCTAACTTAGGGGTGGATATGAGCAGAACTCCGGCATACCCTTCCATTGCTTTAGGAACCGCTGAAGCTTCATTATTAGAAATGACTTCCGCATATACAACTTTTGCCAATAATGGAGTCCATATTGAGCCTATTGCAATCACAAGAATTGAAGATAAAGAGGGAAATGTACTTCAGGAATATTTCCCTGAATATCGCAAAGAAGTGATCAGTCCTGAAACTGCGTACATGATGGTTGACATGATGAGGGGTGTGATCAGAGGCGGCGATGGATATTTCGGAACAGGTGTACGATTACGAAATGTGTATGGTATTCGACAGGATATAGCCGGAAAAACAGGAACTACCAATGATGCTTCTGATAACTGGTTTATCGGAATGACACCACACATTGTAATGGGTGCCTGGGTTGGTGGCGAAGATCGCCGGATTCGCTTCCCTCAGGATGGAAGTTACAGTATTGGTCAGGGAGCACGTACTGCACTTCCTATTGTAGGAACATTCATAAACTATGTAACTGATGACCCGGAAGCTTATTGGGGTTACGACGCTTTTTCTCCGCCTCCGGGCTTTGTGATGCCTGAAGACCCTAAAGAAGTTCGTGATGAATTAGGGACTGATAAAAATCGTGGCAGGATTGGGTGGTAATTTTCGTGCTATTTACTTCAATTTAATTAAACGCCATTTTCAATGCACTTGGATAATTTTGAGTAGTATTAGCCCAAGATCTCTGAGCTTTTAATCTACGCTCAAACTTTTGTATTAAGTTGTGTTGTAGCATATATCACTAACTATTACATTCGTATAGTAATAAAATAGAATGTATATACGCAATAAAATAAGGCAGGCATACACGCAATGCGTGTATTCATAAGTTGTAGCACATTAAAAATGAAAGAGCAAAATACAGACATTGAATTCTTGATTTCGGCTTTTGCCTACTCTTTTGCCTCAATGAATGAAACATTCTATTTAAGGAAAAGAGATTTAAGGGTTATTGGTGTCCACATTTTTGATCACTCGCTAATTTCAGAATGTAATTCAGAGTATGATTCAGGATTATCGAAAGAAGAAGAAAGGGATATTAAAGAGGCGATTATCGCAATTGAAAAAAACTACGACACACATATATTCATTCCTCGATTGACAAAAGAGCAACGATTTGAGATTATGTCTGACTTCATTGATTCAGTTGAAGACTTCAAATTAGAATTGAATAGGAACTTTAAACTCTTAATTGATTCCACTGAAAACTATGGGATTGAATTCTATAAAAAAGGAATTAAGGCTGGAGTGGAGATGGAATTCTTGACTAATGGAATTGAAGATGAAAACCTCAAAGCGAAGTGGACTGAATTCTACAGAGATAAAACAAAGACTATTGCTCTTGAATGGTTTGAAAAAGAAAAAAACGTGCTACAATAACGCATATAGCTTATGGCGGGTGAAACGTTAAATTCAAGTTTTTCGGCTTTTAACCAAGTTCGTCTCGGGCGGACAGGAAAGTGCTTCGAAACCGCCACAAAGCCATATCCAAACCGTTACTCCATCAAATATCTCATCAATCTCACTGCAAATTGCTGATTATCCGGAGCAAACGAAGAATTAAAACCTACTTTAAAAGTCCCGTTTTCATTGGTTACATCCCTGGCTGTAAACATTGCAGCCTCACCAAATACAGCTAGTTTTCCCTTACCATAATCCATTATAGCTCCTTGTGCGTAGTTTTCCAGATCAATGGTTTTTGTAGTATCAGTAAACTGCCATGCTACTTCCGGTTCAAGGCTGATATCTCCTTTTTTAAAAGACAGAATAAGTTCAGCTTCCTCAGGATATGTAAAAGCACTGCCGGTAAAAGTTGTAACAGATTGTATTTCTTCATCCAGCATTGGATGCTTTTCTAAGCGTTCGTTTTGCAGAGAGAAATAATCCGGCTGATTTCCCTCTTTCTTCAATCGGGCAAAGCCATTACTGAATTCGAATCCGAAAGACTGACCCAACTCAAATGCAGCTCCACCAAATGGCATATGGTCAGCCACCAGAAATAATCTACCCCCATCATTTACCCACTGATTGATCTCATTGATTTCCTGTGTTGTGAAGGCTGAAGGATTAGGCAATCTCCAGTTACCAAGATTACTTTCGTGTAATGGATTTATAATTGCATAAATATTACAATCCGAAAGCACCTCTTTGTCTGTAACAGAAGAGCTCAAATCTCTCATTTGAAAACCATTTGCTTTCATCAAACGTGCAAAAGGCGAGAAGCCGCCACCCAGCGTATGCAAATTGTTGTGTGCTGAGTCGATACAAATAATCGGTGATGATATAGAGTCATACAAAGACTCAACAATATGTGGAGTAAAAGTTGTATCGAATCGTTGCTGAGCATCAACAGATAGACAAACCAATCCAAATACAAGAATCAGAGAAATATAGTTTTTCATAGAAACGCATTTAATACTAAATATATAGTATTAAATCTATACACACAAAAAAGCCGATTCTCTTTCGAAAACCGGCTTTATAATTTCAAGAAGAACAGGATTATTTATTCTTCAATAACAGATTCAGCTAACAAAGTGAGTTTGTTTTCAGCTACTTCCACAAATCCACCGGAGATCTTATAATTAGTTTCTCCCTCAGATTTGCGAACCAACACTTCTCCTTCTTCTAAAGTAGAAACGATAGGAGCGTGATTTGCTTTAACTTCAAAACTTCCCTGAGTGCCCGGCATTTTTACGCCGGTAACATCGCCTTCAAATAAAGAGCCTTCAGGAGTTAAGATCTGTGCTATAAAAGTACTCATGCTTTAGAATTAAGCTTCTTCAGATTCTGCGAGCATTTTCTCGCCTTTTTCAATTGCTTCGTTGATATCACCAACCATGTAGAACGCACCTTCAGGAAGGTGATCCAGTTCACCGTCAATGATCATCTTAACACCTTTAACGGTATCATCGATCTTCACATACTTACCGGGAGAACCTGTAAACTGCTCTGCCACAAAGAATGGCTGAGAGAAGAAACGTTGTACTCTTCGCGCTCTGTTTACTGTCAACTTATCTTCATCAGAAAGTTCATCCATCCCTAAAATAGCGATGATATCCTGAAGATCTTTATAATTCTGAAGTAAAATAGTTGCTCTTCTAGCTGTGTTGTAATGATCTTCACCTACAACTTTAGGATCAACAATTCTTGAAGTAGAATCCAATGGATCTACCGCAGGATAAATACCAATTTGTGTCAATGCACGGTTCAGGTTTGTAGTCGCATCCAAGTGAGTAAATGTAGTTGCCGGAGCAGGATCGGTCAAGTCATCCGCAGGTACATATACAGCCTGAATAGAAGTAATAGAGCCTTTCTTAGTTGAAGTGATACGCTCCTGCATAGCACCCATCTCGGTTGCCAATGTTGGCTGGTAACCTACCGCTGAAGGCATACGACCTAATAGTGCAGATACCTCAGAACCGGCCTGAGTAAATCGGAAAATATTGTCGATGAACAAAAGGATATCTCGAGAAACTTCATCACGGAAGTACTCTGCAACTGTCAAACCTGAAAGAGCCACACGAGCACGTGCTCCCGGAGGCTCATTCATCTGACCAAACACCAGAGTTGCTTGAGATTCTTTTAATTTAGATTCATCAACTTTAGAAAGATCCCACTCTCCTGCTTCCATTGACTCTTTGAATTCATCACCGTAGTTAATTACTCCGGATTCGATAAACTCGCGAAGAAGGTCATTTCCTTCACGTGTTCTTTCACCAACTCCAGCAAACACAGATAAACCACCATGTTGTTTTGCGATGTTGTTAATTAATTCCTGGATCAATACGGTTTTACCTACACCTGCACCACCAAATAGACCAATTTTTCCACCTTTTGCATATGGGCAAAGAAGATCAACTACTTTAATTCCTGTTTCCAACATCTCAGTAGATGTAGCAAGTTGATCAAAAGCAGGAGCTTCACGGTGAATTGGATAATTTCTTTTTCCCTCTGGGGATTTAATTCCATCAATCGCTTCGCCTACTACATTGAATAAACGTCCACGGATATCTTCGCCAACAGGCATAGAAATAGTTTTGCCTGTATCTTCAACTTCCATACCTCTTACTAAACCATCGGTAGAATCCATGGCGATAGTACGCACACGATCTTCACCTAAGTGTTGAGCTACCTCCAAATAAAGAGTTGAGCCGTCGGTTGGATTTTCAATAGTTAGGGCATTTAGGATGGCAGGGGTTTCGCCATCGGTAAAGTCAACGTCGACAACAGGTCCGATTACCTGTGCAATTGTTCCTTTATTCATGTGCTAAATCGCGATTTTATTAAAATTTTTTGGTAGTCTGAGTAGTTGAAAATTTGCACTCCTGCAAAGGCTGGTAAAGATAGGGAGATATGCCGTGAGAGGCAATCCTTTTTCATGTTAAATTAAAAAGAAAAGCCGTACAAACAATATTATTAAAACAACGAGTCGTTCAGAGGCTGCTGCCGATGAATCTGCATTACATGAATCTTCCTTAGTTCTTTAGATGTGCAGACTCTTCGCTGCCGTTCTGAGTGACTATGTTAGCCATAACCAAACCAAAACAACGAGTCATTCAGAGGCTACTACCGATGAATCTACACAACGTGAACCTTGCTTGGCTCTTTAGATGTGCAGACTCTTCACTACCGCTATGAATAACACATTACCTTAAAAATTAACACATGTAAAATCTCAGAAATTACTTTAACATTTTCTGAATTTATCTCGTCCTATATTTGATCTAATTATCAATCTCTTATCATCACAATGAAAACACAATTCAGATTTCTTTTTGCACTCCTTTTCACAGGACTCTTTTTAAACTCATGCTCTGACAACAAACAAGAATTCTCAGTTAACTATGAGAAATTTACACTCGATAACGGATTAGAAGTAGTATTCCATAAGGATGACTCAGATCCGGTTACCGCAGTTGCCTTAACTTTTCATGTTGGTTCTGCAAGAGAAAAAGAAGGTAAAACCGGTTTTGCCCATCTTTTCGAGCACTTACTTTTTTTAGAATCAGAGAATCTGGGTAAAGGCGGATTGGATAAAATGAGTAGTCGTATTGGTGGTTCCGGTGCTAACGGTTCAACAAGCAGAGACAGAACCAATTATTTCCAAACTGTACCAAACGATGCTCTCGAAAAAATGATCTGGGCAGAAGCTGATAAATTAGGCTACTTCATCAATACGGTAACTGAAGCCGTTGTTGCCAAAGAAAAACAGGTTGTGAAAAATGAAAAACGTCAGGGTGTTGATAACGCTCCTTACGGTCATGCAAGCTATGTGGTTGGTAAAAACCTGTATCCACAGGGACATCCGTATAATCACCAGGTTATTGGTTCTCTGGAAGATCTGCAAAATGCCACTTTGGATGATGTAAAGGAATTCTACCGTAAATGGTATACGCCAAATAATGCGACATTAGTTATTGCAGGAGATTTTGATGTGGAACAAGCCAAAGAATGGGTGGAAAAATACTTTGCGGAAATTCCACGAGGCGAAGAAATCAGCCCTCTACCTGATGCACCTGTTGAAGTTGCTGAAACAAAGAAATTATTCTATGAAGATAACTTTGCACGCCTTCCGGAACTAAGAATGGTTTGGCCAACCGTAAAGCAATATCATCCTGACATGTATGCGCTTGATATTTTAACTCAGCTACTCACTGATGGTAAAAAAGCACCTTTCAATAAAGTATTGGTTGAGGAAGAACAGGTTTCTTCAAATGTATTCATGTTCAGTCAAAATGCAGAAATAGCCGGTGAAACTACTTTATTGGTACGTGCCTATCCCGGAACAGATCTTGACAAAGTTTCAGATGCAGTGAACAAAGCATTTGCCAAGTTTGAAACTGATGGATTTTCTGAAGCAGATCTGAATAGAATTAAAGCCGGAATTGAAACCCAGTTCTATAATGGACTTTCAAGTGTATTAGGAAAAGCTTTCCAACTGGCTCAGTACAATATTTTTGCAGGCGACCCGGGATATATCAACGAAGACATTCAGAAAACACTCGCTGTTACTAAAGATGATATCATGAGAGTGTATGAGGAATATATCAAAGGCGAGAATTTCATCGCAACCAGCTTTGTACCTCAAGGACAAGCTGAACTTGCTCTTGAAAATTCCGATCCTGCTGAAGTTGTAGAGGAGCAAATCGTACAAGGAAAAGCTAATGAGGAATTTGAGCTTCCCGAAGAAACAGAATACGAAAGAACAGCTTCAAGTTTTGACAGAACAGTTGAGCCTCCGTATGGTGAAAGCCCGGATGTAAAAGTACCTGATGTTTGGGAAGGCTCATTAGAAAACGGAATGCAGGTCTTCGGGATTGAAAATACAGAATTGCCCCTGGTTCAATTTACGATAGAAATAGAAGGTGGACTCCTTCTCGAGAATACTTCGAAAACCGGGGTTTCTAATTTAATGACAGACCTTATGACCAGAGGAACTGCAAATAGAACTCCTGAACAATTGGAAGAAGCCATAAATGAACTTGGTGCTACTATAAATGTAAATGCAGGAAGACAAACTATAACTATTTCCGGGAATACATTAGCTCGTAATTATGGTAAAACCCTTGATCTGGTTGAAGAAATTATATTAGAACCCCGCTGGGATGAAACCGAATTTGAATTAGCTAAGCAAAGCACATTAAGTCAAATTGCACAGCAAAGTGCAAATCCGAATAGTATTGCTTCAAATGCCTACAACAAATTACTGTATGGTGAAGATCATATCCTTTCTTACAACTCGATCGGTACGACTTCAAGCGTGGAATCTATTACCATTCAGGACCTGAAGGATTATTACAATGCGAACT
The DNA here is from genome assembly GCA_965222085.1 of Balneola sp. Lineage (GTDB taxonomy): Bacteria > Bacteroidota > Rhodothermia > Balneolales > Balneolaceae > Balneola. The sequence goes on along the minus strand of OZ244952.1, from coordinate 2,835,837 downwards.
TCTCTCCTTCAGTCGCTGATTTTATGATCGTTGGTTCCATATCGAAATCAGAAGTAATGAATTCATTAACTGATCTTGAGTCTAAATGGGAAGCTAAGTCAGTAGATATTCCTGAGTTTGAGGCTCCGGAAAGACCTGAAGAGTCTACTGTGTATTTTTATGATGTTCCAAATGCTAAACAATCTGTAATAAGATTTGGGTATCTGGCTATGCCTGAAACTCACGAAGATTATTATCCCGCCACAGTTATGAATTACATTCTTGGTGGTGGTGGATTTGCATCCCGATTTACTCAGGAACTTCGCGAAGGTAAAGGTTATACTTATGGAATTGGTTCGGGCTTCTCAGGTTCAAACATTGCCGGACCGTTTACTATCAGTAGTGGTGTTCGCACTAATGTGACTTACGAATCTGCAGCTTTGGTTAAAGAAATTCTGGAAAAATACCCTTCTACTTTTACCGATACCGATCTTGAAACCACTAAAAGCTTTTTACTGAAAAGTAATGCCCGAAGCTTTGAAACTCTTGGCGCCAAACTAAATATGTTAGATAACATAAGTGATTATGGATGGAGCCCTGATTATGTAAAAGAGCGTGAGCAGATCGTAAAAGACATGACCAAAGAAAGAATATCTGAGTTAGCTCAGAAATACGCCAATCCTGATCAAATGATCTGGTTGGTTGTAGGTGATGCCAAAACTCAGATGGACCGATTAGAGCAATTAGGTTTCGGTGAACCGATTTTGATCAATAACAGGTTTAAAGAAGGGAATTGATAACAACCTCACTTTCATCTTCGATCTTTTGTAAGGGCGTATCATGATACGCCTTTACAAATTCATTGATATTCTTAGGTTCTGAACCATATCAGGAATTCTTTCTCTATCTTGTATAGCCATGTCGTTTTTAATTGGAAATACAAATGCCATTATAAACGACTATTAAATTATGTTCTTAGCGAATTATTTTTATACTTTCGCTAGAATTATAAAATCCACTTATGCTCAGACAATTATTTCTTTTAATCCCTGTATTTTTTGCTTGTGCTCCAAGCTACAATCTTAAGCTAGACGAAGTTCGTCCCCCACTTCCCGAAGATGAAATTGTAATGATTTCTTTCGGGGGCCAAAGCATAGTTGGAGATGTAGATACTCTTGGAACACTCTCCGTGGATACAAAAAATGCCGGGAAATGTGAACCTGACGAATTATTCGATAAAGCACTTTCTATTGCAAAAGAATCGGGAGGTAATGGATATCATATTACTTCTATTGATCTTGAAGTAAATCGAAGTTTTATCCCATGCGCTAGTTTTACCGGAAAAATCGTTCACAGTAAATATACTTATTACGATATTCTACATACCGAGGATCAACTAAAAGAGAGCTGGGACGATAGAATTTTTGAAATTGAAGGTATATACGAAGGAAAGGACCCGAATGGCTTTGACCTCAGATTGGCAATAAATCGAGAAAAAACGGGTATCTATAATTTAATCTACTTATCAGGAGTTAGTGATGACTTCAAGCCTATTTGGAAAGAAGGTCAATTAAAAGCTGCTTTTAAGAATTCTGCCTCTACTCAACTATACAAGATTGACTGGATAAGCAGTAACCGAACCCTGAACAAGGATTTTATAATCTCAATTGGACCGGGATTATTTACTTTAACGAATAGTACTGAACAATTTTCGGAACCCTTTTTAAAAGTATATCCAACTAATAACGACTTAACTTTAGGTTCAGGAACGGGTTTTGCCATTTCTGAAAAAGGATTTATCGTTACTAATAATCATGTAATTGAAAATGCTGATCGTGTATTCGTAAGAGGAATAAACGGGGACTTTAGTAAAGAATTTGAAGCCAGTATAATTGTTAAAGATGAAAATAATGATCTGGCTATCATTAAACTGAACGATCAAGACTCTCTTAATATAGGCACTCCCGGCTATGGTATCTCTTTACGATCTAATACACTTGTAGGAGAAGATATATTTACCCTTGGCTATCCACTTCTTTCTACTATGGGTGATGAACTTAAGCTTACAAATGGGGTAATAAGTTCCAGAACAGGCTATAACGGAGATATAACCAGTTATCAAATTTCTGCTCCTACACAACCCGGGAATAGTGGAGGTCCACTTTTCGATAGCAAGGGAAACGTGATTGGTATTGTTAACGCAAAACACGGAAATGCTGAAAATGTTACTTATGCTATAAAATCATCTTATTTAGGCAACCTTATTGATCTTTTACCTTCATCGGTAAATATTAAAACAGAACTTTCCACAAATGATACAAGTACTTCAGAGCAAGTAAATACGGTTCGTGACTTTGTATATATAATTACTGTAAAATAATTAAGGTGAAGAACCGTATTCAGGATTTGACCAATAATTTCAACCTTCAAAAACACCCCGAAGGCGGTTTCTATAAAGAAACTTACAGAAGTAAAGGAGTAATTCCTTCTGAGGTTTTAAGTAACGATATCGATGGAGACCGAAACTATTGCACAGGAATTTACTTCTTACTTATCTCAGACAATTTCTCCGCTTTTCATCGGATCAAACAAGATGAGATGTGGCATTTCTATGAAGGCTCTCCCCTTGTTGTTCACATGATTGACAAAGAAGGAGATTACTCTTTGCAAAAAATCGGATTAGATTTCGAAGATGAACAGGTTCCACAATTTGTAGTTCCTAAAGGAGTTTGGTTTGCTTCTGAAGTTATGAACCCAGATTCTTATTCCTTTGTAGGATGCACAGTGGCTCCAGGTTTTGATTTTGCTGATTTCGAGCTTGCCGAGAAAGATTCTCTGATTTCAGAATTTCCAAAATATTCAAAGATCATAGACCGACTTACAAGGTAGAATTTTTATGATTTCATCACATCTGGCACTAAAGATTCAAAGCTAGAATCTTTATATTTAAAATCTAAATTTTGAAACTAGCTACTCCTATGAAAAATCTTGATTCTTCAGTTCAAAAAAAAATTGATCAATGGCTGGAAGGCAGTTATGATGAAAATTCAAAGCAAGAGATACGATCCTTAATTGATCAAAATAAGTTCGAAGAGTTAACTGATGCTTTTTACAAAGATCTGGAATTTGGCACCGGTGGTTTGCGCGGGATTATGGGGGTTGGCTCAAACCGGGTAAATAAATATACATTCGGTGTTGCTACTCAGGGTTTCAGCAATTTCCTGAAGAAAACCTATCCTGATCAGCAAATAAAAGTGGCTATCGCGCACGATTGCAGAAATAATTCTGACACACTCGCTAAAGTAGTCGCTGATGTATTTTCAGCAAATGGGATCAAAGTGTATTTCTTTGAAGGATTGCGACCGACTCCGGAATTATCTTATGCCGTAAGAGAACTGAACTGCCAGGGAGGTGTGGTTCTTACAGCTTCTCATAATCCAAAGGAATACAACGGATTTAAAGCGTACGGAGCTGATGGCGGGCAATTGGTATCGCCTTATGACAAAGCGGTGATGGAAGAAGTACAAAAAGTCACTTCTGTTGATGACGTTAAATTCGAAGGGAATAATGAATTGGTCGAATTGATCGGAGAAGAAATCGATCAGAAATATTTGGCCGAACTTAAAGAACTCTCTGTTTCTGAAAAAGAAATCCAAAATCAAAAAGACCTGAAGATCGTCTTCTCCCCCATTCACGGAACTGCGGGAGTATTAGTTCCACCGGCTCTTAAAATGTATGGTTTTGAAAATGTGACATTAGTTCAAGAACAAATGGTTGTGGATGGGGATTTCCCAACTGTTGTATATCCGAACCCTGAGGAACAGGATGCTTTGGCAATGGCAATAGATAAAGCCAAAGAAATTGATGCTGAATTAGTGATGGCCACCGACCCGGATGCAGACAGAATCGGAATAGCAGTAAAAGACACTTCAGGTGAATGGACTTTACTTAACGGAAATCAGACTGCCTGCCTGATTATTAATTATATGCTTACTGCATGGAAAAACGCAGGAAAACTGAATGGAAATCAATATATCGTAAAAACAGTAGTTACTTCTTACCTGATTGATGAAATAGCAGAATCCTATTCGGTGGATTGCTTTAACACCCTTACCGGTTTCAAATATATTGGTGAACTCATGACCAAATTTGAAGGTGATAAAGAATTTATTGCAGGTGGTGAAGAAAGCTACGGCTACCTGATCGGTGAACACGTTCGTGATAAAGATGCTGTAGTTTCTGCCGTTATAATTGCGGAAATGGCGGCTTATTATAAAGACAAAGGAAGTAGTCTGTATGAAGCTCTTCTGGAAATGTACGTAGACTTCGGAATCTATCAGGAAAAACTAATATCCATTACAAAGAAAGGGAAAGCAGGTGCAGAAGAAATCCTAGAGATGATGAAAAATTTCAGAGAAAATCCTCCTACCTCCCTTGGTGGTTCTGATGTGATTACTGTCAAGGATTATAAATCAGCGCAAGAAAAGAATGTGAAGACAGGTGAGATTTCTGAAATCGATCTCCCTTCATCAAATGTTCTCCAATTTATAACTGAAGATGGCGCAATTATATCTGCTCGTCCTTCCGGTACAGAGCCTAAGATCAAATTCTATTGCAGCGTTAACGATACTGTCGCAACCGTTCATGAATATCCGTTTGTTCAGAAAAAATTGATGGATAAGATCGATCAGATCATGGAAGAACTCAGCTGATAAAATTATTATTTAGAATTAATCTTAATAGTGATATCTTTGGTGAAACTTAAATCCTATTTCATCAATGAGACTTCTTCTTTTATTTCTGACCACTTTTTTATTCACGAATTTACTTCCTGCTCAGGAACTGATCATAGGAAGTGAAATTGTTAATCCCGGAATCCGGGTCATATTTGAAGGTGCTATTAAAGACGATGTCACTCCTTCGAATCTTCACCTGACAGAATCTAAAACGGATGTTCATTTGGAAGCCAGAGTTAATTGGGCTTCTGATAATTCGATTGAAGTTCCAAAATCTGCGCCAAGAGGTGGATTTGTGGCTTATCTCACTATTACTGCTGAAGTGATCAATGAGCGTACTGGAGAACGATTAGAGGATATTCAGATCGTTCCGCACATCAACCTCATCGATAATCTACACTATGCAAGAAACATCAGCTTACCAGGAAAGAGAGATGATCTTTACACCGTAAAATTTACTGTTTATCCACCGGAAGGTTCTCAATTGGCTCTTCACAAAGACTGGAGAGAAAATCACAGCAATCAGTTATTCAAGCAAACTCAATTTGAATACAAGAACGTTGATTTTGAAGAAATTGCGAATGCAAGCAGGAGGTAAAACACTACCTCAGCTCAAAGATCTTACCGGCTTTTTGAGTGATAATATCCTGCATTTCCAATTGTAGTAATGCAACCAGTAATTCGCTTGTATGCACATTTAATTCATCTGCAAGATCATCAATCTGAAATGCTTTATTTTCTAGTTGCTCACAAATCGAAGTGCTTAGCTTATCCAGCTTATATTCTTTCCAGCTTGGTGCTTTTTTAGGCAATTCTTTTGCATTGTTTCCGTCAGATTCAAAATCGATGGGTAATTCTACTAAAATATCATCTACTACCTGAACTAATTTAGCGGCTCCTTTTTTGATGAGATAATTACACCCTGTACCTGAAGGATTTTCTAAATGATGCGGAATTGCAAAGACTTCCCGGTTTTGATCCAGAGCCAGTTCGGCAGTGATCATGCTCCCTCCTTTTATTCCGGATTCAATTACAACCACGCCAAGGCTCAATCCGCTTACCACTCTGTTTCGCAATGGAAAGTTATTTTTATCAGGTATCATCCCCAAAGGAAATTCAGAAATAACTGCCCCTCCTGATTTCACAATTTCATTCGCAACTTCCGTATTACTTTTTGGATAGAGATTATCAATTCCTGAACCCAAAACAGCCACTGTTGTAGCTCCCACATTCAAAGCTGATTGATGTCCGATAGTATCAATTCCATAAGCCAGTCCACTAAAAATGCATAACCCTTTTTCTGCCAGCTTAGTAGAAAACTTCTGAGCCTGTTTTTTTCCGTAAGTAGAAGCATTTCTGGTTCCTACTACTGCTACTCCGGGTTTTTTAAGGGCTTTCGGATCTCCTTTCAGCCAATATAAAATGGGAGGATCGTAAATTTCTTTCAATAAGTTCGGATACTCAGGATCTCTCATTGTAATGATCTGAGCGCCGATCTTTTCAGTATCTGCTATTTGATGATCAACACTCTCCCAGTCATCGAAAGATAAAATAGCCAGGGCTGTCGCTTCTCCAACTCCCTCATAGCTTCTGAGTTGAGTCTTACTGAGATTGAATAGATTATCGAGTTGATCACATTCCTGAACTAAATGCCTGACTCTCTTACTTCCCAGTCCGGGAATCAGAGTTAAAGCAATTAAGTTTCTAAGAATCGATCTGTTTTGCATGTTGAAGTTTTTCCCAAAGTGCTTCTCTAAGTTCATCCACACCATGTCCGGTAGCAGATGAAATTGGAATTACGGGAATTTCATCATCAAAATGAAGTTTTTTATCTAACTTAAAACCTTGTTTTAAATCCATCTTAGTTATAGCTAATACTCTTGGCTTGTCAAGTAGGTCCTTCCGATAGGCTTTTAGCTCGTTAACCAAAGCATTGTATTCATACTCTATATCCGTTTGAGAACTCACCATGAACAACAAAATGCTGTTTCTTTCAATATGGCGAAGAAACTGAATTCCCAATCCTTTTCCCTGATGTGCTTCTTCAATAATTCCGGGAATATCAGCCATTACAAAACTTCTGTAATCCGAAAACTTAACCACACCAAGATTGGGTTCAAGTGTTGTAAACGGATAGTCAGCTATCTTAGGTTTTGCATGTGAAAGTGCTGAAAGTAATGTACTTTTTCCTGCATTTGGGAATCCAACCAAGCCGACATCAGCAATAAGTTTAAGTTCGAGCTCTACGACTCTTTCTTCTCCTATTTCTCCTTCCTGAGCATATTGAGGAGTTTGATTTACAGAACTTTTAAAATGCCAGTTTCCAAGCCCGCCTCTACCACCTTTAGCAATAACGATCTCTTCTTCATCTTCGGTGATCTCTCCCATTCTTTCCCGGGTTTCTGCATCAAAAGCTACCGTTCCTAAAGGAACCTGAAGTATGATCGATTCTCCGTCTTTTCCGGTAGAACGACTGCTTCCACCATTTGCTCCGCCTTTGGCTTTTATGTATTTCTTATAACGAAGATCAAGAATTGTATTTAGCTGTGCATTTCCTTTTAAAATAATGCTTCCGCCTCTTCCGCCATCACCTCCATCGGGACCGCCTTTAGGAACATATTTTTCCCGTCTCATATGAGCAGAGCCATCTCCCCCTTTTCCGGCGGTTACATAAATTTTAGCGTAATCTGCGAATCTCATCTTTTGTAGTTATTGGTTATTGGTTATTGGTTTCATTCCTACAAATAACCAATAACTAATAACTTTTTTTAAAAATTGACGGGAACTGAATCAGTTACTTCTTATGAAGAACCAACTTCAAAAGTTTTGTTAGCTTGGATTTCATCGTATTTCTTGGAACTATAAAATCAAGAAATCCATGCTCAAGTAAATATTCAGCAGTTTGAAATCCTTCCGGCAGATCACGTCCAATCGTCTGACGAACTACTCTTGGTCCAGCAAATGCAATTAAGGCGCCCGGTTCAGCAACATTAAAGTCACCAAGCATCGCATAACTTGCAGTCACACCACCGGTTGTTGGGTGAGTCATGTAAGAAATGTACGGAACTCCATCCTCTTCCAGCTGAGCCAGTTTTGCTGAAGTCTTAGCCATTTGCATCAAACTAAGTACGCTCTCCATCATTCTGGCGCCACCTGTTTGTGAAATGATGATCAAAGGTATTTTATTCTCTCTGGCATGATCTATGGCAATTCCAAGTCGTTCACCTACTACGGAACCCATACTTCCACCGATGAAACCGAAATCCATACAGCCCACTACAAGATCGATTCCATTCATTTTACCAACGCCAACACGAGCTGCATCTGATAAACCAGATTTCTTTTGTGTAGCTTCAAGTCGGTCTTTGTATTTCTTGGTATCAGAGAATTCCAGAGGGTCGGTCGGCATAATATTCTGACCCAGCTCTTCAAATTTATTATCATCAAAAATAATTGAAAAGTATTGCTTACTTCCAATTCTGAAGTGATAACCGCTTAATGGATCAACCCATAAATTATCTTCCAATTCGCGCCGATGAATAGTTTCACCGGTAGTTGGAACCTTAACCCAAACGCCTTCCGGCATTTCTTTTTTAGTCTCGGTCTGAATATTTTCGTCTTTTCTTTTAAACCAACTCATAGTTTGTAATTGAATTTTTTTAGAGGCACAAAATAACCAATCTTAACCTTAAATAAGAATCTGATTATGTGTTCGTGTTATTAACCTGACTGCTGCTAATATAATTCGAATTCAGCTCTTCAGGATGTGTTTTAATACAGAAATCTGTGTAATTCTCTTGTTGAAATAATCTAATCAAAGACTTTGCTGAAATAAAACTGTCGTCAAAGGTCTGTACGCTTTCCAAAGCTTTTTTACTGATACGATCAATTCCTGTTCCAATTAAAGTGTCACCGGATTCAATTTGCTCTTCCAGATCAGAAAGTTCTGTCACTTTTGCTTCTGAAATAATTTCAAGCTCATCATTAAGTTTAAACACTTGATGATAAACATGGTTCCTTCTGGCATCAATGATCGAGTGAACAGCTTCTGAGCTACTTTCTGTAGCCATTGCAAAGGATGCCAAGGTATTACAAGCAAACAGATTCACATCCTTACCAAACATGATTCCTTTGATCGCGCTTGCTGCGATTCGTAATCCGGTATAGGAACCGGGGCCATTACTAACCAACACAGCGTCCAGATCTTCAACTTTGAAATTATGCTCCTTCATCAACTGCTTAGTGAATAAAAACAGATTATCAGAATGCACACTTCTGCCCTGAATTCGTTTTTCGAATATTTCTCCCTCAGTATACTGAAAAGCTACCGAGCAGATATTTGTTGAAGTTTCGTATGCGAGAATCATAATAAAGTACTCTAAACAAAGTCATCCTGAGGATACCTCCGAAGGATCTTCACAGATTAATAATCGTGCAGATTCTTCGCTGTCGCTCTGAATGACTAACTAATTATTTTAGGTTGTTAAGTACAAGCTCACCTCTATTATAAATCCCAACCGCTCTTCCGGTTAGTTTCTGATTCAAATACGGAGAGTTTTTAGATTTTGAGCGAACATTTTTTGGATCGAATGTCCATTCCTCATCAGTATTAAAGAATGTCAAATTTGCATCAGTACCTTCTTCCAATGCCGGAACATCCAGATTTAAGATCTTACGTGGATTGTAACATAGCTTCTCCACCAATTGCTGAAGATCTAGTTTCTTGGTTTTGAACAATCTCATATTGGAAATACTCCAGGCTGTTTCCAGTCCAATTATTCCGTTCGGAGCATAAATAAATTCAACTTCTTTTTCTTCAATAGCGTGAGGCGCATGATCAGTACAGATCACGTCAATGGTTCCGTCGACCAATCCCTCTATCATCGCATCCACATCTTCCTGTGTTCTGAGTGGCGGATGCATTTTGAAATTGGTATTGAATTTCTGTTTCTCAATTTCTTCGTCGGTCAAATCAAAATGATGTGCACAAACCTCAGTAGTTACATTAATTCCTTTTTTCTTTCCTTCACGAACAAGATCAACTGCTCCTTTTGTACTAATATGTGCCACGTGAATGTGTCCACCCGTATATTCAGCCAATAAAATATCTCTGGCGATCATGGTCTCCTCTGCAATGGCAGGAGTTCCATCCAAACCTAATCTGGTAGAAACTCTTCCCTCATTCATGTGTCCAGGTCTGGAAAGTGCTAAATCTTCTTCATGGTTGATGATCGGCATTCCTAGCATTGAAGAATATTCCAGAGCTACACGCATCACCTGAGAATCGTAAACCGGATCTCCGTCGTCACTGAATGCAACTGCTCCACCGTCTTTCATATCTCCCATTTCAGCGATCGATTTTCCGGCTCTGTCTTTGGTTACACAACCGATCGGATGTACATCTACCGGAGTTTCATTTCCTTTTTTGATGATGTATTCCACCACATCTCTGGTATGTGTTACCGGTTGAGTATTCGGCATACAAGCAACCGCTGTAAATCCGCCAAAAGCCGCTGCAGCACAACCCGTTTTGATCGTTTCTTTGTGCTCATAACCTGGTTCACGCAAATGAATATGCATGTCCATCCAACCCGGACTTACATAGGCTCCCTCAAAATCATGAGCGTCTTCCCCTTTCTCTGCTTTTAAAGATTTTCCAATTTCTGAGATCTTACCACCTTTAATTCTGATATCGATGGTGTCTTTTCCGTTATGTTCTTTACTTACCGGACGAAGATTTTTCAGGAGCATTCTAAGCTATTTAGGTTTTTGAATTGGGCAAATATAAGGTTTTATGATTTGAATATTGAACTATTCGCGAATACCTGAAGGAATTCACTTACTAGTGTTTCATTACTAATTATTTGACCAATTTCTTTAATTCTCTCGAGTATGAGATTGCTTTATGATGTTTTTCTAAGGCATCTTTATGTCTTTAGGATACTGAAATATGTTTATTACTGTGTACCAGCGAAGTCCTTCAGGCCTTCGCTGTGGCAGTAAGGTAGATTAACATCCTAATCTATTCAGGTCTTTAAAGTTTGTAGCTTGAAAGCATTATGCCAAAATTCCTTCCTAATCAAAGCTTATTACATCAAATTTCATCCTTAGCTAGCAGTTCTTTTCTTTTATTCTACATTCCTTGCTGTTCTATTCGCGAATACCTGAAGGAATTCGCTGGCTGACATTTCTAAAGTAATTATCTAACCAATTTCTTTAGTTCTTTTGAGTATGAGATAGCATTACGATTCTTTTCTAAGACATCTTTATGTCTCCAGTATTCTGAAACATGTTTATTACTGTTTAACAGCGAAGTCCTTCAGGTCTTCGCTGATTAATATTTTAGTAATAGTTATTTGATCAGTTTCATCTTCAGATCTTTCACGTTATAACCTGAAAGCATTATGCCAAAATTCCTTCCTAATCAAGGCTTATTACATCAAATTTCATCCTTAGCTAGCAGTTCTTTTCTTTTATTCTACATTCCTTGTTGTACTATTCGCGAATACCTGAAGGAATTCGCTGGCAAATAAATTTAGTCTAATTATTAGCCAGTTTTATAACTTCTTGCTTATAAGACATAGACTTATGATGCTTCTCCTGATTGTAGATATAGCTACGGACTCTCGGAATATCTTTTTCGCTTACAGAGAATACCCCATATCCATTTTGCCATTTAAATTTTTCTTCTAAATCCGCATTCAGATTAATCCATCTTGAAGAAGCACCTTTTAACAAATTTACAACAGAAGAAATCGATTGTGTAGGTTTTAATCTTATTAATAAATGAAGATGATCTTCAACTCCATTTACTACATCTAAAGTTATATCATTCTCGGTTGAGTATTTCTTCAGGTACTTTAATAAATCAAACCTGAATGAACGAAATAATAATGGTTTTCGCAGTTTTGTACTCCAAATAATATGAAGCCAAACAGAGGAGCGTGTTTTCGGCATAATGAGAATATGTTTATTACTCTTTACTAGCGAAGCCCTTCAGTCTTCGCAATAGCAGTAAGACAGATTCACATACAATTCCTTACAAAATTGTCCCTCATTCGGATTCTCAGTTGTCATTCTATAAATTGATCAAATGGAAGAACAGAAAACAATATTTGAACGAATCCGGTCCCAATTAATTGAAGAAGAAACATTAGTTACCGACGGAAAAATGATGAGTACACAAGCCATCAAATATGATGGGAATGTTTTCGCATTTATTTCTAAGAATGGAAATATGGTTTTTAAATTTGGAAAAAGCTTTGATCCCGAAGCTCAGGATTTTGATTCCATTCCTTTTAATCCATTCAAAAATAAAGGCCCGTTGACGGGTTGGTTTGAAGTGTCTTTTTCCCAACATGAATTATGGGAATCACTGACTCAGGAAGCATTAACTGAAATCAAAAAAAGTAATTAATCATGGCTTTAAATCAGGAGTATGTCGATTACATCATAGATCAACTATCAGAATTTGAAGGCGCATCATCCAGAAAAATGTTTGGCGGTGTTGGGATCTTCAAAGACAAGATCATGTTTGCGATGGTAACCAGTGAAAATGCATTCTATTTCAGAGTGAATGATCAACTAATCCCAAAGTTTGAAGCCGAAGGGATGAAACCCTTTGATCATGCAAAAAAAGGTAAAGGAATGCCATATTGGTCAGCGCCGGTTCATGTAATTGAAGACAAGCAATTAATGAAACAATGGGCTGAAGGTTCCTATGAAGCTGCGGTTTTAGCAAAAAAGAAATAATTATGATCGACCGGAATTACACCACATTTTTTAAAAAACTTGAAAAGAATAATCATAAAGAATGGTTTGATGAACATCGAAAAGATTATGAAAACCATGTTCGAAAACCTTTTATCGAATTGATAGAAGCTTTAATTCCTGCTCTCCTCGAAATTGAACCCGGTCTGCATACAGACGCCAAGAAAACCCTATTCCGGATCAACAGAGATATCCGCTTTTCGAAAGACAAAACTCCATATAACACTTTGATGAAAGCCAGTTTATCGTCTGAAGGTAAAAAATCGGAAGTGCCGGGTTTCTACGTAGGAATCGGAGCTGAAAATGTCCATGTTGGAGGCGGATTATATCAGCTTTCTAAAGACCGACTTTCTCAGGTCAGAGACCTCATCGCATCAAACAAAAAGGAATTCAATAGTATACTTAATGATTCTGAATTCAGGAATTGCTTTGGAGAAATACAGGGGGAACGCAATAAAAGACTCGATAAAAAATATGCTGACCTGGAGGATGAACTCCCACATATAGCAAATAAACAGTTTTACGCTATGGCAAAATTCAAAACTTCTACATTTGTTAAAGACAACAATCAGGTAGAAGCCCTTATGAAGTATTTCCGGGCTATTCAGCCATTACATGCATTTTTAAACAGAGCATTTTAATCACCCTTTTTTGAAAAAAGAGAATTTACGTTTAGAACTTTGCTTCCATTAAACAAAAGATATAGAGAGCCCATAAACATCATAATTGCAGGAAAAGCACCGGGATAAGTATCTGCTGTATGAACCATTAATAGTGCGATTATAAAATTACCGATCATAATTACCGCTGCAATTCGTACCTGAAATCCGATTATAAAAAGTATTCCACAAAAGAATTGAGCATATACCGATACTACAGCAGAAACCAATGGGATTGGAAATCCGAAATTTGCTAAAAATTCCGAAAACTCCAGCATTCTATCCCATGAAAAAACATTATCCTGAGTTCCATAGATCAAATGAAAACCTATGATCATCCGAATAAAAACTTCTGAGTAGTCTTTGTATTTATCAAAGAATGTATTTGCTCTTTCAATCATACATTTAATGTTTATTTAAGTGAACCGGTATTACTAAGTACCTGATCATAAAATAGCATTATTCTTAGTTAATCCGTTTATTCTCTGATTATAAGGATTGAATTCCTTCAAAAACATGGTACAAGATGAATAAATATATGTTGATTTTTCGGGGTCAGGATGGAGTTGATACTTCAGATGCCGCCCTCAAAGAAAGAATAAGTTTACATGTGAACTGGATAAAGAAACTTGGTGATCAGCACATAGATTCACAACGTTTGGAAGACTCCGGAACCCATCTGATAAGTCATGATCATGTAATTACAGACGGGCCATTTATAGAAGCGAAAGAAATCATACTCGGCTACACCATTATTGCAGCTAAAAATATGGAAGAAGCTGTTTTTTTAACTAAAACCTGCCCCTTGCTAAATTACTTTGAGATTATGGTCAGACCGGTGATCAGCTAATTAGTGAAAAAGTCTTTTTCAAAAGTAGCAGCCAGGTCGTAATTAAAGAACTCTATCATTTTAGTTTGTGTGCCTTTTTTCATTCCGATCTTTCTTGGCAACCAAACACCATCCACTTCTGTATATTCATCGATCGTGTAATTTATAACCGACTGATATTTTCCATCTAGAAAATATACTTGTTTCATAAAAGGGCGATAAGTTTCTTTTGAGATGTAGTACATTTCTTCTCCGTATCTCAAACCTGAAAGCCGGATGATATATGCTTCTACTTCTCCAACTTTGATCTCTCCTTCATAATAGATATCCAGTCTCTTATCTTCATAATCGAAAAGGTTATTTTCATAAAGACTAAATTGTTCTTCCTCATTCAGCTTCCGACCTTTTAAATTCTGAATTTCCTCACCTTCCTCTTTACCAATTTTCTTGATCCATCCTTTTCTGCCGTGTCTTCCAAATAGGATATATTCTTCTTCGGTTTTTTGGTCTATGCGAAACCAATCATTTTTCATATAAAAAAGATCGAAATCCGCTTTTTCACCTGTCTGATAAGTGATTTCGCCGGTTGTTTGAAAAGATTCTATTCCTAAGTTATTCTCACGGCCTCCAAGTGCAGCCACCACTCGCTCCACCAGCTCATTCAATTCTTTATCGTATTCATAAATATCCAACAAATATCGGTTTCTGTCCTGAGTAAACGCCGATGGACAGATAAAAAAGAGAAGCAGTATAAAGATGAAAATCTTCTTCATAACGATAGAATTTCTCTCATTATACTAAATCAGAATCAATAAATCCCGTATGTTTCACTCAAACCAATTTATTTATGTCCGAACAAACACCTTTTCTATTTGATATTCCCTCCGTTTCCGAACTAACCGGAAAGATCAAAACCGTACTCGAACAGAATTTTATGGATATTCTGGTTGAAGGTGAAGCGAGTAATGTGAAACAAAGTGCAAACGGACACTATTACTTTACTTTAAAAGATTCAGGAGCTCAGCTTCCTTGTGTAATTTGGAGAAGTACCGTCCAACGTTTGGGAATAGAGCTTACGGACGGACAGCAAATAGTAGTTGGCGGAGATATTCAGGTTTATGAACCCCATGGTCGTTATCAAATGATCGTGAACCTGGTTCAGCAAGCAGGAATAGGAAAACTACAGCAGGCATTTGAGAAACTTAAAGCAAAACTAAAATCCGAAGGTTTATTTGATGATATACATAAACTTGCGCTTCCTAAGTTTCCTCAGAGAATCGGAGTAGTCACTTCTAAAACTACTGCGGCTTTTCAGGATATCAGAGCTACTCTTCAGAAAAGATGGCCACTTGTGGAAGTAAAACTGTTTCATGCCAGTGTACAGGGTGTGAACGCTGCTCCCGAAATCGTAAATGGTATCAATTACTTTTCTAACCATAAAAATGTAGATGTAGTAATTATTGGTCGTGGTGGTGGTTCGCTTGAAGATCTATGGCCGTTTAATGAAGAAGCCGTAGCAAGAGCAGTTTTTCATTGTGAGATCCCTGTTATAAGCGCTGTTGGTCACGAAATTGATTTCTCTATTTCTGATTTTGTTGCAGATTCCAGAGCGGCTACCCCTACACATGCTGCTGTTTTGGCTGTGCCTGATATCAATGAAGTAAATATGAAAGTCGAAGATCTGTACAGGAGACTTCAGCTTAACACCTCAGGAGCCGTTCAGTTTTATAAAGATCGTGTTAAAAACCTTGCCGGTTCCTATGCACTTCTTGCCGTTCAGCAAAAGATGAAAAATGCCGGAACTAAAATTGCTAATCTTAAGGAACAGCTTGCTCATCGCACCAGCTCTTCAATTAGAAATCAGAAAGACATTTTAATTGATTTCCAACATCGCCTGGACAAACAAAACCCCAACGGACCTCTGGAAAAAGGATTCGCTCGTGTATGGCAAGATGAAAAATGGATCAGAAGTTCTGAAGATCTGCAGCAAAAGGAGAAATTTGATATAGAATGGAAAGATGATCGCATCAAAATATGACAACACCTTCTGAAACAGTAGAAATAATCGTTCTTGGAAGTGGCGTTTCAGGTTTAACCACGGCACTCACTTTACTTGAAAATGGGTATGATGTCCGCATAATTGCACGTGAACATTTTAATGACACCGTTTCTGCTAATGCAGCTGCTATTTGGTTTCCGTATAAAGCATTGCCCGTAGAAAAAGTTGTTAAATGGAGTAATCGGTCATATGCACGATTTAAGGAATTAGCAGGTATTCCTGAGAGCGGAGTTTCAATAGTTCCTTTCAGAGTTATTGAGCCGACAGATACAACTCCATTCTGGCTCGATGCCTTACCCAAAGAGGCTGAAATGAGTAAAAACAACATTAAAGTTCTTGAATCAAATTTTATATCCTACTCCTGTTCTATTCCTTTGATTGAAACTCAGATTTATCTTCCTTTCCTCCATGATAAATTCCTCGAAAATGGAGGAACTATTCAATATCTGGAGATCAAAGATATTAAAAGACTAGCTGAGCAACATCCTGTTATCAATTGCACCGGGTTAGGTTCAGAAGCATTGTGTAATGATAAAGAACTGTATCCCATCCACGGACAAACAGTAAAAATTAAATCCACTGAAAATACAATTGGACTGGCGTTCGAAAAATTCCCGAATGAACCGGATAATGAACTGGCTTATTTCATCCCAAGATCCGACTGCACCATTTTAGGTGGCTCTGCTTTTAAAAATTTAGAATCAAAAGCCATTGATGAAGATCTAACTCAACGAATTATCGAGCGTTGTCTTTTACTGGATCCGGAACTAGATACCGATCATATTATCTCTTCTCATGTTGGCTTGCGTCCCGGAAGATCTCAGATAAGACTAGAACAAGATCCTGAGGCTTCAATTATTCATAATTACGGTCATGGCGGAGCCGGATTTACTGTCTCCTGGGGTTGTGCAGCTGATGTTTTAAGCCTTGTTCAAAATTTCTTTGAGAATGAATGATTCCTATTTTTTTACTTCAAAACGTCTTGGTTTCAGAAAATTTAAAGAATCTGATTTTGAATTTTTCTATTCAATGAACTCAGATCCGGAAGTTATGAAATACTTCCCTTCAGTTTTGAATAAGGAGCAAACACGTTCATTAATGAATAGAATCAATGCTCATATTGATGAACATGGTTTTGGATTTTATGCCGTAGATCTGCTTTCCGAAAATACTTTCATAGGATTTATTGGTTTAAAGAGAACAAATTTTGAAGCTGATTTTACTCCTTGTGTTGAAATAGGTTGGCGTTTGGGTAAAGAGTATTGGAATCGAGGTCTTGCTACGGAAGGCGCAGCTCGTTGTTTGGATTACGCTTTTTCCGTTCTTAGTTTTGACGAGGTATACTCATTCACTCCACTGCTCAACAAAGCCTCTGAGAGAGTGATGCAGAAAATCGGAATGAAAAAAATCGAAGATTTTAATCACCCATTGGTTGAAGATAACCATCCTTTAAAAGCTCATTGTTTGTACAGAATTTCAAAATGAACTTAAAAATATATTTTTCTCCTCTATCGGAATGAATTTAACAGTTCCGTAATTTTTGCTAATCAAAAAACTCCCTCAATTCAATAATGAAGAAATTTTTTAGTTCTGTTTTTCTGTTTTTCACAATTTTCTTGTTTTCAGGTTCAATAAATGCTCAAGAGTCAAACCTTCAATTTTATGGAGATATCAGGCTTGCACATATTGGGATAGATACAGAAGTGGATGGTCTTGGAGGCGATAACACACTATTGAGAATTCGCCCCGGAATCAGGTTTCTGTTTAATGAAAATCACTCTTTTTCAGGCAGACTGGTTTATCTTGTATCGAAAGAACTGGAACCTTTAACATTTACGGTTAAGGCTGATGGAAACCGTGCGCTTGCATATGGATCTGTTTCATTTGATGAGTTCTACTATCAGTTTCAAAATTCTGATCTTCAATTAAGATTTGGGAGATTTCAGCATAGTGTAAATGTACTCAGCAATGCAAAACGATCGCATTTTAAATTTCAAAGCAATGCCAATTTTGTACACTGGACAGATGGCTTATACATCAAAAAATCTGTTACTGATGATTGGTATAGTGAACTGGTTTTAGAATATCAGAACCGGGGTAATCTCACACACCCCTATTCATTTCCGCTAAACTTTGGGAACAGCGAAAATAATTTTGCCGGCTACCTGAATTTTGAAAACAGAAAAAGAGATGATAATAACATTATTCAAAAAGGTTTTGGAATTTACATAGCTCCTGATGCGTATTCTAAACCGGATGGCTACACTACTTACATCGCATTTGATTCAAGAATAGCTATTGACATCCCTAAAAAAGAATTGTTAAATGGCGGTTCGTTTAGAATTGCAGGTGAATTAGGTCAGAATTTAAATACTGAATTTTCTGACGGTACCAGTGCTGTTGTTTCTTTTGGAGTAAATAATTTTGCGGATCAACATGAATTCATGATCGAATTTGCAAAAACCGATGCACAGTGGTTAACCGCTACTGCTTATCGATTTAATTCAGATGAAGTAGAGCTAAGGTATCGGTACTTCGCTACAAGAAAATTGAATTTTGATATACGCTACAGAATCCGGGAATCCAGATCTGATATAGTCCCAACTCAGTACAGTACATTTTTGAGAGCTACTTATTCCTTCTAAGATCAGTTTTCCTGTTTGGCGTAACAACCCAGAATAGTAAGTTCGGCTGCTTTTTTTTCCAGTTTCTTAAGTGCTTTCTTGGTTTCAGTATCTGCGGTATTTGCAATAATATCCAAGTGGAAAGAATATTTCCATGGTTCATTCAACCTTGGTCGGGATTCCAGTTTGCTCATATTTATACCAAACTCGTGTAGCACATTCAGGCATTCGATCAAAGAACCTTCCTCATTGGAAGTTACCATCAACAGTGATGTTTTTGCCGGAATCTGAAGATCAACTTTAACCGGTTTTGGAGCTACAATTACAAATCTGGTATAATTCTCTTTTTGATTTGCGATATCGTGAGCAATCACTTTTAAACCATAATGATCAGCGGCGTGTGCTCCTGCTATTGCTGCCTGAGACAGATCTCCGTCTTCCAGTACTTTTCGCGCTGAAATCGCAGTATCCAGATAAGATTCTACTTTGCTTCTCGGAAGTCTTGACAGAAAGTGAGTGCACTGTGCAATTGCTTGCGGATGCGACAGAATTCTTCGGATCTGAGAAACATCCACTTCTTCAACTGCTAACAAGCAATGAACTATCTTTAAAATTTCTTCTCCAACAATATGAAGATGTGCTTCTCCAAGAATGTCGTACGTATCATTGATAGAGCCGGCTGTTGTATTTTCAATAGGTAGGCAAGCCAGATCTACTTCGCCCTCTTTAACTGCTTTTGCAGCTCCCAAAAAAGTGTCGTAACCATAGCTCTCTACTTTTCCGTAACGCTCACCAAAATGTCGCTGAATTGCCAAATGCGAATAGGCTCCGTCTGTTCCCTGATAACTTACCTTGATGGTTTCGCCATTGCTCTTATTCTGATGATCAACCAAAGAATGAGTTTGAAATCGGACAGAGTTTGTAATGATCTCCCGAAACAAATGTTCTGCATAGTATCTGTCCAAACCAATTTCCTGAGCAAAGTGACGTATTCGGTTCAGAAGTTGCTCCTCCCTCTCCATATCGCGAATGCCCGCTTCTTTGTCGATCTTAAGGGCGGCAACTTCTTTTACAATATCCTGCCGTTCAGCAACCGCTTTAAGTATGGTTTTGTCAATTTGGTCTAGTCGCTCCCGAATAGATTCGAGTTCTTTTTTCATATCAAGGCTTTATGTGTGTACTAAAGATAGAAACATTTTTCTTCTTAAATAAAAGTTTGCAACTACCTCTATCAAACTTCATATTCTCAGGAAATAAATTCCCTGATATGAATCGAAAAACCTTTCTCAAAAATTCCTCTCTTGCATTGGGAGCATTATCTGCAATGCCACTCGGGAGCTTCATCACCAAAAAAGAATTTATCAGCAAACGTCCGCCGGTTTCGGAGCGCACGTTCATCAGTTCCGCGGTTGAAGAAGTGATCAAAGAGATGAAATCTGTTATTAAAGACGAGGAAGTTTCCTGGCTTTTTGAGAACTGTTACCCGAATACTTTAGATACCACAGTCGATTTCGAATACATTGATGGAAAGCCCGACACTTTCATCATAACCGGAGATATCGATGCCATGTGGTTGAGAGATTCCACAGCTCAGGTTTGGCCTTATCTCCCGTTAATCAATGAAGATGAAAAGCTGAAAGAATTGGTCAAGGGTCTCATCAATCGACAAACCAAATGTATCAACCTGGATCCTTATGCGAATGCTTTTTACAAAGATGTAACTAAAGAATCGTATTGGAAAGATGATTCCGCACAAATGCTTCCGGGAATTCACGAACGTAAGTGGGAAATCGATTCTTTGTGCTACGCTATTCGTCTGTCGAATGCTTATTACCAAATTACCGGTGATACTTCCGCTTTTGATGAGGACTGGGACAAAGCAATGAAACTTGCTGTACAAACACTCAGAACTGAACAACGCATGGATGGAACCACTCCGTACCGGTTTGCAAGACGAACATCTGTGATGATCGATAGTCCGCCTTTTAATGGAACCGGGAGACAATTAAAACCAACCGGCTTGATCTGTTCAGCTTTCCGTCCTTCCGACGATTCTACCATTTATCAGTATCTGATTCCTTCCAATCTTTTTGCGATAACTTCATTAAATCAACTCCATGATATTTACATGAATGAACTTGGTGATCGTGATTTCGCTCATGAATGCAAAACATTTTCAGAACAAGTTTCTGAAGCTATTGAAAAGTATGCTATTCACGAACACTTACATTTTGGCAAAATTTACGCCTATGAAGTTGATGGTTTTGGAAACAAGATCTTTATGGATGACGCTAATGTTCCTTCGTTGATGTCTTTGCCGTATATAGAAGCTGTAAAACCGGATAGTCAACTTTACAAAAACACCCGAAAGTTTTTATTGAGTGATAATAATCCCTATTTCAATTCGGGTACAGCTGCAACGGGACAAGGAAGTCCGCATTCCGGAAAAGACAGTATTTGGCCGATGGGAATCATTTTAAGAGCTATAACCGGTTATGATCCTGAAGAGATTTCATTGTGTATCAAAATGCTTAAAGAAACTCATGCCGATACCGGTTTTATGCACGAAAGCTTCTATAAAAATGATGCAACTCAATACACCAGAGACTGGTTTGCGTGGGCAAATACGTTGTTTGGAGAGATGCTCATCAAAGTAAATGATGAGCATCCCGAAATTTTAGAAAAAGAATTTTAATCTCTTTTATCAGAGACTTTCTCCGAAAGCACCGCAATCTGAAATTCCATTCGCTTCATTTCCCTTAAGATGGAATTCTTATCCATTTGCATCCAATGCCAGAGTTTCATCATGGAGGCTGCGAAAAATATAATGAAGAAAGTTCCCCCAAGTTTAAACAGATCTACTGTTTCGGTGGCAGTAAAAAATTGATAGCCAAAATAAAATGTAGCCACCGTAAAGATCAGTTGAATAACCGTGGTTAGTATAGCCCAGCCTTTTAGCTTTCCGGTGTACAATCCACCCCACTGCTTAAATAATCCTTCTTCTTCCAGTTCGTGATAGAACTTTGCTTCATCTTTGTTTAGTGACTCTTCTATGAGTCTGTCGATGTCTTCTTTTTTCATAATAATACCAAATAGGTTATTTGATGGTTTTCTTTAAATATTCTCTTGCTGTAAAAAGCCTCGATTTTACCGTTCCTGAAGAGATCCCAAGTACACATGAGATTTCTTTTATGCTCAAATTCTCCACGTAAAATAATTCCAGAACAATTCTCTGCGTATCCGACAGCAAATTCATACTCTTTCTTAACTCACTAACTCTTGTATCTCTGAGTTCGCTTTCATCCACTTTAGCACTTAATGAGTTTTCCTGATCTGAATCTGTCTTTCGATTTCTATCTCTTTGTTGCTGACGAATCCAGTCGATGGATTTGTTTCTTGCAATATTCAACGCCCAAGCTTCAAACCCTATCTGAAATTTAACTTCTTCCAGTTTCGTGATGATCTCATACCAACAATCCTGACTAATATCTTGTACGGAATCTTTATTTCTTGTGTGAAAATAGATCTTAGATCTCAACTGAGGATTAAATCTCCTGATCAACTCTTTTAAAGCCTCTTTTTCTCCGGATTGATACTCCCGGACAAGTGATTCGTTCAGAATATGATTTGATCTGTTATTCATCTCACAAGCATAGTCGTTCAAAAAAGGGAAAGGTTCATATTTATTTTGAACACATGGGAAAACTAACTTATGTCATTTCTGTTGATACCAGGTAGAAAGAAAGACCTCCTCTATCTCCCTGTCTGCCGACAGGCAGGCTCCTATAACAGGAGGAGAACTCGATGATAAAATTCAGAATCAACTCGAGAATTCCCCTCCTTAACCAAGGAGGGTGAACTACTCCGTATCTAAGAATCAGTTTCGTAGTCGGGGAGGTCTTGCACCTATCTTCGCAACCAAAATCCATCAGACGGGGAATCCGTCAGATGGATTGAAACATGAACTTGCTTTAAAACTCGATTTTCCAGCTCAGTAACGGCAATATCAAACCTTCTTTTATAAGATCAACTTGTTCTGTTTTGAAGTTATAATCAAATCGAGGATCTTTCGCTCCCAATAAGTTTTTGATCTGTAGTGCCCACAAAATTGAGTAGTTTTTTTTGTTCGTTCGGTACGTAACGGAAAGATCCATAATGTAATGTGTATCGAATTGCTGTGAAAATGCTCTGGTTTCATCGAATACCACTTCTTCCTCATTCATGGATGCTGACGGTAACACCGGACTGTATCGCTCACCTCCTGTTATACTTCCACGAA
The DNA here is from genome assembly GCA_965222085.1 of Balneola sp. GTDB lineage: Bacteria > Bacteroidota > Rhodothermia > Balneolales > Balneolaceae > Balneola. The sequence continues at coordinate 2,812,902 of OZ244952.1, read as the reverse complement.
CGTTCAATCCAAGTAAATTTCGTCCTTCTCTTAAATTAAACTCTTTCCCAAAAAGTACATTCGCTGCTATTTTCTGATCAAAACGACCATTTCTCCAGACTCCATCTCCACCTTTGTATCTGTTTGAATAAAAAGTACCCGTCAACAAATAATAATATCCTTCACTCATAAATCGCTCAACTGTTAATTCTATCCCGTAGTTTTCTCCTCTTCCTTCATTCACCAGAGCGTCCGTAAAAGTGAAGTCATGTACATAATTCAACATCGAAAAACTACTGTCGGCGATCACAGGTACATCAAACATATTCTGCCAGAATCCCTCGACCTTAATTCGATGCACCTCTCCAATTCCCTGATCTACAGAAGCGACCAAATGATGAGCTTTACTGGTTTTAAGGTCTATATTTGGAAAATTAGCCTGTGGTTGTACAAAATAAACATCTAATTCTTCGATCTGACTGTGTAATCCATACCCAATATTCAATGCCGTGTTAGATAACGCTTTCCAGCTGATCGCAGCTCTGGGTTCCAGAACAAATTCATTATTTACAGAAAACCACTGTCCGTGTAAACCACCCAATACCGAAAGTTGCGGTGAGACATTGAATTCTGATTGATGATATACCTGATACAACTGTGCCTGATCTTTTTGCCGGATCAGACTTTGATATGGAGTTGAGTTATCGGGTTTTCCTGCCAGATCAAAATTAAAATAAAGCTGTTGTAATTCCACACCGGTTCGTGTTGTTATTCTTTTACCAAATCCTTGATTCAGAAAAGTTTTAAAAGCCAGTCGACTTGTCTTGTCATCAATATTCAGATATGGATTCAGATTCAAATTATCATCAAAACGCTCTTCTGAATATTCAGTGGAATTACCGGATAATGCGATAGTACTTTTCAGATATCCTTTGTTGTTTACGGTGATACTGTGTGAAACTCCCAGAGCTCCTACTCCCAGATCAATTCGGTTTTCTGTAAAATCACTGAATGCATATTCCCACTTGCTTGAATCTGTTTTAGCTTCCATAGTTTGAAGATCTAAGCCTCCGATTCCCCAAAATTCAAAACGACCACTATTTTGGGTTGGCACATCAATTTTGAACGACAGATCCTGATATTGAATTCGTCCATCTACAGGCAACAGTGGTTGTAACAGCGTTAAAGTGGAAAACCGGTAGTTGAATAAATAGGTTGCGGAGCCATTCTTTCTAATTGGTCCACCGGAACTTGCCTCCAATCCGTTTATACCGATTTGTACAGCATGCTCTCTTTTATTTCTGTTTCCTGATCTGAAGTTGATATCAAACACCCCCGAAAGCGCATTTCCATATTCTGAAGGAAAAGCTCCTGTAAAAAAATCTGAGTTGGAAAGTAGCTGAGCACTGAATAATGTCAATCCACCTCCACCGGCTACCGAAAGATTTGCAAAATGATTTGGGTTCGGGATCTCAATACCTTCTAATCTCCATTGTACACTTTTTGGTGCATTTCCCCGAATGGAAATAGCATTGTTCTGAACCCCTCCTGTTGAATTTACACCCGGAAAAACAGTCACTAATCTACCCGGATCGTCTAATCCGCCTGCATAACGTTGTGTTTCTTCTACCGTGAACTGCTTTACGCTTACTTTGGCAAAATCGTTGATAGGCTTATCTTTCTGCATAGTGGCAACCACTTCAATAGCCTCTCCTTCAAATACAGATTCTTCCATTTCAACATTAATAACTGTTTGTTTACCTGAGCTAACCAGAATATTTCGCAATATTACCGTCTCAAATCCCAGGTAACTGAACTTAATATCATGCCTTCCCAACGGGACATTCTTCAAAACAAAATTCCCATTTTCATCCGTGGAAGTTCCGAGAAGAGGTTCCTGATCCAGAACTAATACATTAACTCCGATAAGTGTTTCCTGAGTCAGCTTGTCTATAACAATCCCCGCGATTTCCTGAGTTTGTTGAGATGTTGATTGTAGTGCGTATACTGAAAATGAGAATCCCGTCAGGATCAAAAACAGTGTAATTTTTTTCATGAATATTTTTATGCGGTTATTTGATTCGCACAAAAGTACCTTCTTAAATCAACCTAAACGTCCACACCGTTGGGACTGGACTTATTTTTTGATTGTATTCAGAGATTTGACAGTCTTTAGTAGAATTAGTTCATCTCGCGGCCTGTCTGCCGATAGGCAGGCTCCTGTAACAGGAGGAGGACTCGTTGATAAAATTCAGAATCAACTCGAGAACTCCCCTCCTTAATCAAGGAGGGGCGAACTACTCAGAACTCAGAAATTTATTTCGTAATTGGGGAGGTCTGTTCGGAACTGTTTAAAAAACACGTCATCTCGCGGCGTATGCCCGAGATCCGGATAGTTTTAGGAGGATATCCTTGTGATAACGATCCAGATTCCTGCCTCTCAGGAATGACCGTAAAGAGGAAAAAACCTCCTCTGTCTCCCTGTCCGCCGACAGGCAGGCTCCTGCAACAGGAGGAGGACTCGTTGATAAAATTCAGAATCAACCCGAGAACTCCCCTCCTTAATCAAGGAGGGGCGAACTACTCAGAACTCAGAAATTTATTTCGGAATTGGGGAGGTCCGTTCGGAACCGGTTTAAAAACACTTCATCTAGCGGCCTGTCTACCGACAAAGGCAGGCGTATGCCCAAGATCCAGATAGTTTTAGGAGGATATCCTTGTGATAACGATCCAGATTCCTGCCTCCGCAGGAATGACCGTAAAGAGGAAAAGACCTCCTCTGTTTCTTTCTCTAACAGGAGAAGAAGTCGTTGATAAAATTCAGAATCAACCCGAGAATTCCCCTCCTTAATCAAGGAGGGGCGAACTACTCAGAACTCAGAAATTTATTTCGGAATTGGGGAGGTCCGGTTCTGAAACATAGTAAAGGAATCAGATAAAAAGTGAATAGTCACTACAAAATGACTGATCCTAAATTAAAATACCTGGAAATAGGCTCGTACATAAGCTGGCCCGCCTATGCCGGCAGGCAGGTTTATCCCGCAGCGATTGAAGGTAAGTAATTACATAAACCGCAGAACCTGAAGGATCTGCTTGTTTAATATCCTTTAAAAGGATCTATGTCCTCAGCAACCAGAATTAAACCCCACAAAGATCCTGAAACAAGTTCAGGATGACGGTGCCTTTTTTATCTTAATTCTCCAGAGATTTTTTGTACTGAGACGGCGTTAATCCGGTGTGTTTTTTGAAAACCGAATTAAATGAAGATTTAGAATTGAAACCCGATTCTAACCCGATTCCCAACAACGTATAATTTTGGAATTCAGGATCTTTGATCGCTTGTTTTACTTTTTCAACGCGGTAGCTGTTTACGAAATCGTAGAAACTTTCATCGGCAAATGTATTGATCACTTCCGTTAAATTGTGAGTGGTAATATTCATCATTCCTGCGAGTTCGGCAAGACTCAGATCGTTTCGTAAATATGGCTGATCCTTATCCATCAACGCACAAAGCTGCTGATGTAATTCTTTCCCTTGTTCTTCATTTAATCCGGAGCGCGTATAACTTTGCTGTCGCGGTTTCTCTTTTTCGGGAACTCCCTTCTCCTCACTTCCGATCGGTGTAAAAAACTCGGCCTGTTTCAATCCCATATAACCGATACTGTACACAAAAATAGTAGAAGCAAGCAATGTGAAATCGGTGTACTCGCTAAGAATATCACTGAATGAGCTTACAGTATATAAAACTCCGGCAGTAATTCCGAGCAGCGTTCCAGCCAGCACAAAACCCTGCAACCAATCCAGATTACGTTTTTCAAGAGTGGAATAATTTGCTCTGATCTTTTTCCTGTAAGCGTACAGATCAAAAATTATAAAAGGTAAATAAGACAGACTGTACACTACTTTAAAATGAGTGATCCATTCACTGCCATACTCCAATTCTCCGTTTTCGTTAAGCAGATTTAGTTTGGTCTCTCCTGAATTAAAATAAAACGGAAGGAAGTACAAGGTTAAAAGGATAAATGGAATAAAATGCTTTTTCTGAGCAAGATTCAGTCGCTCATTTCCTTTTATTAATGTTTCAGAATACAGATAGAGCAACGGACCGTACAGTAAAGTAATTGAGAAATCCAGACCGATAACATGAGGAAAGCTTTGATGCAAATCTACACTTAACAAAGCCGCCATAGCCAGGTCGATGGTAAAAACCAGCATTAATGCAGCCAGAATTCGGTTTGAAAGTTGATTCACTTTCTTTGAAACCAACAAAAACGTAAGCATCAATCCGTGAACGGCTCCCAACAAAAATATTATACTCATGTAAATTGCACCAAATAATTCGATCTAATAAATGAAAGATAACACTTATGAGCTAATGAGGAAGCCGGTATTGAGTTTTCGAAAAGTAGAAATCTATTTGGAGTCTTTTTTTGTAGTAAATCCAGAAAGGTCATCTCGTGGCCTGTCTGCCTACAAATACACCAACCAGGGATATGTCTATGCCGGAGCAGGTTTACACCGTAGCAGTTAATGGTAGGTAATTCCATAAACCGCAAAACCTGTAATCAGACTAAAACTAAAATAAATTTGCGTAGCTAAATAACTACATATATATTTGTAGCCAAATAACTACATATGAATTTACGAAGAGACGTTTTCCAGGCTATAGCTGATCCAACCAGAAGAACCATCCTTCTTTTGGTGGCTGCTCAATCCATGACCGCTGGTGCCATTGCAGCTAACTTTGAGACCTCAAGGCCTACGGTATCCAAGCATTTGCAGATACTCACTGAGTGTGAACTGCTTGAACAGCAACAAGACGGTAGAAAAATTTACTATCACTTAAATCCGCATAAGTTTAAAGAGATCGCTGATTTCATAGAGCCCTTCCGCAAGTTCTGGGACGATCGATTTGATAAACTGGAGAGCGTCATGAAAAATTATTCATCAGAAAACGACTAATAATGGAAAGAAAAACAAAGGTACACGCCGAAGACGGCAAACAGGAAATTTTGATCACCCGCGAATTTGATCTACCGCTTAAAATGCTTTTTAAAGCATATCAGGAACCGGAAATTGTGGAGCAATGGATGGGCACTAAAGTCCTGAAACTGGAAAACAGAAATCACGGAAGTTATCACTTTGTAACTACCGATCCCGCCGGAAACAAGCACGAGTTTCATGGAACTGTTCATGAATTTCTTCCCGATCAAAAGATCATCCGGACTTTTGAAATGGAAAACACTCCATTTCCTGTACAGCTGGAATTCTTAGAATTTGAACAACTTTCGGAAACCACCAGCAAGCTGAATATGCAAATTGTTTATCGCTCCGTTGCTGATCGCGATGAAATGCTGAAACTTCCCTTTGAGCAGGGCTTAAATATGGCTCATAACCGCCTCGAAGAAATACTAACCGATCTTAAATAACAACTATGAACACGTCTAAAAAACAAAAAATAGCATACTGGGTAGCCACGCTTTGGCTTGCACTCGGAATGACATCCACCGGAATTGTCCAATTAATAAAACTGGATGAAGACATCGCAATGATGAACGATTTGGGTTATCCCGTTTATCTGCTAACCATATTGGGTGTATGGAAAATCTTAGGTGTTATTGCCATACTTATACCAAAATATCCGTTGATCAAAGAATGGGCGTATGCCGGATTCTTCTTTATGATGACCGGTGCTCTGACCTCACATCTGGTGGTTGGTGATGGAGTTGAACGTCTCTTCGGTCCCACTTTGCTTATCGTATTAACTATTATTTCGTGGTACTTCAGACCAGAAGAACGCAAAATTTCAGTAGCAAAAGAATTATAAGATATGATGAATCCAAAAGTAGAATGGTTTTTCGAAAAAGACAGCAAATGGCGAGATAATATGAACTACTCAGAACAATTATTCTTGATACAGGTTTAACTGAAGAGTTAAAATGGGAGCATCCATGCTACACTTTTAACGGTAATAACATCGTGCTCATACATGGATTTAAAGACTACTGTGCTCTTTTATTTCATAAAGGGGTTCTATTAAATGATTCGGAAGAAATTTTAGTCCAACAAACCAAAAATGTGTAATCAGCCAGACAAATTCGCTTCACCGATGTGGAACAAATAAATGATATGATGGCGCTCATACGAAGTTGATTCACTTTCTTCGAAGCCAACAGAAACGTAAGCATCAATCCGTGAACGGCTCCCAACAAAAATATTATACTCATGAAATAAAGATACTACTTATGGAATAATTGCTGAAGTAAATATGAGACTTTTCAAACTTCCTATTTTTTGAGAATTTACCCATCAGACTTATAACAATTATTTGGTTTATTTGATGAAACTACTCACTTTATTCCCATAATTTTAAAACAAACATGAATAAAAGGTTGTACAAAATTTAGTAAAGTGAATACATTTGGCTTTACTGTATTATTAACAACCATCAATTCAAAAACCAGGGAAAATGAAGGTTACCGCTGAAAAAAATGAACAGATTGCCAATATGGTATTTTCATCCATTTATCCACTTTACCTTGATAGATTGGAGAAAAACGGAAGAACAAAAGAAGAACTCGATCAGGTAATTAAATGGTTAACAGGTTTTGATCAGGATACGTTACAAGCTCATATTGATGATAAAGCGACCTACAGAACATTGTTTGAAAAAGCTAAGATACATCCAAACGCACACATGATTAAGGGAGTTGTTTGTGGCTACCGAATTGAAGAAATAGAGGATGAATTTGAAATTTATAAGCGATGCAGACAGATGGAAAAACTGATCGATGAATTGGCAAGAGGTCGTAAAATGGAGAAAATTTTACGTGAAGAAGTAAAATAAAAACAGGTTTTGGTAAAACTCAAAATTCCATTATGAACCCAAAAACAGACTGGTTCTTCGATAAAGACAGCAAATGGCAAGACGAATATAAACTACTCAGAACTATCATTCTTGATACCGGTCTGGCCGAAGAATTAAAATGGGGCAAACCATGCTACACCGTAAATGGCAATAACGTGGTGTTAATTCATGGCTTCAAAGACTATTGCGCTCTTTTATTTCATAAAGGCGTTCTATTAAATGATTCGGAAGATATCTTGATCCAACAAACAAAGAATGTACAATCTGCGCGACAAATTCGGTTTACAAGTGTTCAACAGATAGAAGCTATGATGGCGACGTTACGAGCCTATATCTTTGAAGCGATTGAAGTTGAAAAAGCAGGTCTGGAAGTACCGATGAAAAAGACCTCTGAGTTTGAAATGGCAGAAGAGTTCAAAGAAAAATTAGATGAGATTCCTGAATTGAAAAAGGCTTTTGAATCATTAACTCCCGGTAGGCAGCGAGGTTATCTTCTGCATTTTTCAGGAGCCAAACAATCCAAAACACGTACATCTAGAGTAGAAAAGTGTCTCCTGAATATTCTTGAAGGTAAAGGCTTAAACGACTAACTAATATTTAAATTGAAATTATTATGAATCCAGAAGTAGATGCTTATTTCGTTGATGGTTGCGGTCGCTGTGAATTAGGCGGAACTCCCGAGTGCAAGGTCAATAGTTGGCAAGACGTAATGAAGGAATTACGGTTGATTATTCTGGATTGTGGATTAACAGAAGAAGTAAAATGGGGCGTTCCTTGCTACACAATTCAAAAGGGAAATGTATTTACAATGGGTGCGCTTAAGAACCATTGTGCCATTGGTTTTTTTAAAGGAGCTTTGATTAATGATGTTCATAACATCTTAGAGAAACCCGGAAAAAACACGCACGCTGCACGATTAATTAAATTTACTAGTGTAGACCAGGTCGTTGAAATGGAACAACAACTAAGAGCCTATATTAAAGAGGCAATAGAGATAGAAAAAGCTGGATTAAAAGTCCCAAAGAAAGAAACCACAGAACCTATTCCCGAGGAATTACAAGAAAAATTAGATAATGATCCTGTCTTCAAAGAGGCTTTTGATGCACTAACTCCCGGTCGACAGCGAGGTTATATACTTCATTTTTCAAGCGCTAAACAGTCTAAAACCCGAGTGTCCAGAATTGAGAAATGCATACCTAAAATAATGAATGGAAGAGGCTTAAACGACTGGTAACAGTCAAATAACTTCTTCCCCAAACCTCTGTTCCCCAGTGATTTAAAATATTTAAAGTAGTTAAATAGGATTTTTTGTTAGGATTCCTTACTATTTAATATCACATTTAACTAACTCATTTTATCATGAAAATACCATTTACTTTATTGCTACTGTTTTGTTTGATGTCAATCTCATCATCTGCACAAAATTATGAAGCTTACAACAACGACAATTTCTCAATCAGTGATGTTTCCATCACCCACAAAGCTGATCTTGGAATTACACTTTGGCAAATAACTGTAAAAGGAACAGCCGGAAAAACTACCCCTAAACCTGTAGGACAATTAGATGGTGCTCCGGTTCTCGGATATGTATTTCCAACATCTTTACAACCAACCAATGTAGGATTCAATGCGGTTGATGGAATAGTAGCATTGGCGCTTACCTCCCATCCCGATTTTGACGATACTCCACTTTGGGATGAAAATGCAGATAACAATTTCGATAACGACGGAATTATTTGGCATCCTCATTGGGTAGTTTTGGTCGATGATAATAGAGTTGAGGGCGGAATGTCTGTCAAACAATTTAAAAAAGCAGATAAAACAGTGGTACTTCCTGCCACTAATCCGGGAATGCCCATGTACATGGATTCTCCGGGATATCCGGTAACTACCAAGAGTAAAACTATAAAAGTGATAGTTCCTGATTACAGAATAGGTAACAACCTGGATTTCAAGTATGATGGCGTTTCTGCATTTTTGAAAGTAAATACAAGTATCGATACATTGCCCATGCTTGGCGTGTATGCAGTATACAGTGTGGCAAGCGGCAACTTGTCTTTACCTTACACCGTTAAATAAAATCTATGAAAGTTTCAGTTTGGGATACCTACGTAAAACGTGACGATGGCTTAACGATGCATTTCGATATTTTGGTTCCGGAAGAACTCACTGATGAGAAGCAAATATTTGCTTACGGGCTTTCTTATCTGGAACAAAAACCATTTAAAACTCTTGGATTAACTTCTAAAGAATGTGAATTTTGCCATATTGAAAATGCCACAGACACAGTAGAAAAACAGATTCAGGAAAGTGGTTTCTATATAATAGAAATGCAAAATTGTAATTAATTTGTTAAGATAACTTACCTGTCGGACTAACTCTGACAGGTTTTTTTTATGGATAAAAATATTTTCAATCCCACATTTCAAAATCAAAGTACCAGCGGTAAGATTGTAGCAGGACTAGAAAGAGTTTCTGAAGCTTTTAAAGTATTGCTTTGGGAAAAAGGGAAAGAATTTGGGTTAAGCCCGATTCAAATTCAAATAATCATTTTTGTAGCCTACCATAAAAAAGAACTTTGTAATGTCAGTCATTTAGCAAAGGAGTTCAACATCACAAAACCAACCGTCAGTGATGCTATTAAAGCTCTGGAGGCTAAAAAACTTATTACCAAGAAAGTATCTCCATCTGATAGCCGTAGATATACTATTCACCTTTCTGAATCTGGTAAATCAATAGTTTCTAAAACTGAGAATTTTGTTAACCCAATTACATCCATTTTAAACGGAATGGATGAATCTAATTTAGAATCTCTATTCGAAACAATCAGTACCCTTATCTATCAATTAAATCAGAATGGTATTATATCTGCACAACGGACTTGTTATGGGTGCAAGTTTTTTAGGTCAACTGAGAATAAAGATTATTGCACTTTGCTTGAAACCGAGCTCTACAAAACAGATATAAGAGTTGATTGCCCGGAATTTGAAGGAAAGCTCCCTGCTTAGCTAATTAATATTTTAAACAGAATTATTCCTGTACCGGCTGTATTCAACTCCTCCAGGTGTTGAGCACCAGAACCCAATTAAAGTCATATCCCGGATCAAGTCCAACCAAATTAGCAAACTTATTTTTTTACTGGCTGATGCAATACTAAATATTGGCAAATTTCGAAATAGGTACGGGCGGATCACGATCCGCCCCGACCATATACTTTTTGCTTTACTTGCTGGAATTGCTCACTTTATCCAAATTATTTTAAAAAGAACTTTAATAAAGCTTTAACAGCAAACCGGGATAAGATGAATGGAGTGGGTGTTATACCAAAGTTGGGTGTTATACCAAAGTTGGGTGTTATACCAAAGTTGGGTGTTATGTAAAAAATGACGTTCGATTTTACAAAATATAGAGAAACGAAAGGTTTAGTTCCGTTAAAAATCGAGAACAAGGAAAAATATTATACAGATTTGACTAACCTTGAACATAGTTGGACGGGTAGAATGGACGCCCAAATAAGTAATACGTTTATTTTAGAAGCTGTTCAATTAATTATTAATTCGATTACACTATTCGAACAAGGCTACTTTGATTCCTCGTTTTATTCTTTAAGACAGTCTCTTGAGGTATCTACAACAATGACCTATTTGATTGATAACGATGAACAAAAACGAAAAGGTGAACTTGCTAAGTGGAAAGCTCAAAGTCGGTTTCCTATGTACAGTCAAATGATAAAAATGTTGGAAAGCAACAAATCTGTCTTCTCAGATATAAAAGAAAAAATGGCTGACTATTTCGGAGAACTAAATTTGACCAAGCAAAAGCTAAATAAATATGTTCACAAACAGGGTTTTAATACTTTTTATGTATCAAAAAATCATCCAATAAATCAAGGAAAGGACAGATCTAAATTCATTCAAGAATACGAATCGTATTTAAAAAAATGTATCGGAGCAATTGCAGTTTTCAGGTTAACAATTGACCCTTTTCCAATTTTGTTAAATGATGAGGAAATTTATACTCGCACAGGAGACTTGATGACAAGAGGCTATGATGATGATTTTATCAAGGATTATATTGGTGTAGAAAACGTAGAAAAGTACAAAGGAACTGAAGTATATCAGAATCACTACAATTCAATAATACAAGAGGAGTCAAAAAATATTTATGTTACTAACGTAGTTAAAGACAAATACATCGATAAAGAAAAAATTGATAAGATATTAGAACAAAAACATTTATTAGGGAAACACGATTTAGTTGCAGTTATTCTTTGCGGTTTTTCAGACAAAGTTGCAAAAGTGTATTGTATCGGTGGTATGAGCATGTATTTTTCTTCCACAAAATCAAAAAGAGAAAGTTGGTCATATAGCAGTTTAGATTTTAACAATTTTGAGGAGAACCCAGAAAACTACAATTTGCAATATGACGAAGCTTATATTTCCACTATTAACTTTTATGAACAAGTTTATTTTATTGAGCATAATTTACAATTCAGTTCTGCCGAAATAAATCAATTAGAAGAACTACACCCAAAGCTCTCTGAACTCTTCAGCAAAACAGTGACTTCAGAGTTATAGTTTTAGGAAGTCTCCGACTTCCACTCTTTCTCACTCATCCTTAAACCTTACTCTTTTCATTTAGACATTCAAAGTATGCCCACTTTGATATAAACTTGTGAGTAATGATATTAAACTCCATTTCATCTTCAAGCATCCACCAAATTCATTGCAATGGAATACAATCACTTCAACATTAACATAGACCATAAAATAGCGCGAGTTGCTTTTAACAGGCCGGAAAAGTCGAACGCACTTAACATGGACACTTGGCTAGAAATGCGATCCATTTTTGAAACGCTTTCGGAAACCGCTGAAGTGCGTGTGATTATTCTCTCGGGAGAAGGAAATCATTTCTGTGCCGGGATAGATCTGGAGTTATTACTATCCATCAATGAACTGCGGACTATTTCCGATCAAAACCAACGAAGTGAGAAAACCAAAGAATTCATTCAAACCCTTCAGCAGGCGGTTACCTCCATAGAACAATGTTCCAAACCGGTGATCGCTGCCGTCCACAACGGATGTATAGGCGGCGGAGTAGATATTGCTGCTGCATGTGATCTGAGATATTGCACTAAAGACGCTTACTTCTGCATCAAAGAAATTGATCTTGCCATGGTTGCTGATCTGGGCACTCTTCAGCGCTTACCAAAAATCATTTCCCCTTCCGTAGTTGCAGAAATGGCATATACCGGAAAGAATGTATTCGGCCCCGAAGCAAAAGAAATTCATTTGGTAAATGAATGTTTTGACACGGAAGCATTATTGAAGGAAGGCGTTATGAAGATTGCAGAAACTATTGCTGAAAAATCACCCATTTCCATTCGGGGCACTAAGAATGTACTGCGACATACAAGAGATCATTCCGTTGAAGAAGGTCTGGAATATATTGCAGAGTGGAATTCCACGATGTTATTCTCTGATGATATGGCTGAAGTATTTGAAGCCATGAAAGAACAACGGAAGCCTGTTTTTAAGGATTGAGCCTTACATCGGCTTTACTTCTCCACCTTAAGACAATAGAATTATTCCTTCAGCTTTCTTTATAGGATTTCGATGATCAAAATCAATTTCTACAAATTTGCTTCAGATACAGTATTGGTGTAATTTTGCATCAAAAACATGGCACGTCAGAGCATTACATTTACAAGACCAAATGATGAATGGTTGAAATCTCAGGTTGATAACGAAGAATATTCCAGTAAGAGTGAATTAGTTAACGATCTAGTGCGACAGGCAAGAAATCAGAACGCTGAGATAAATTGGATCAGAGCAAAACTCGAAAGAGCTGAAAAAAGTGGTTTTACCACCAACACTAAGGAAGAGATACTAAACCAATCAAAATCTCAGCTGAAAAATGGCTGATTATCGGTTAAGTAATGAAGCTAAAATAGATTTAATAAGAATTCATCAATACGGTATCAAACAGTTCGGTGTACAACAAGCCGATCTGCATTTTAAAGCTCTATCTGATTGCTTTGATAATATTTCTGAAAGACCATTCTCTTTTGAGGCCATTGATTACATCAAATCAGGATACCGACGATGTGTCTGCGGCTCAGATAGTATTTATTTCAAAATTAATAATGAGAGAGTAGAAATAATGGCAGTTATTGGAAAGCAGGATTTGTCAAGCATTTTGTAAGCCGATCCAATAAATAAAAGCCTACATCGGCTCTACTTCTCCACCCATCGGCATCAGATCTATTTCTTCCACCACACTTTGAACGCTTAGTTCAGATAAAGATACAATCACTCTTCCCACATCTTCCGGATCGATCAGTTTTTTGGGATCAATGTCCACATCTTCCCACGAAGTAGAATAGGTTTGTCCCAGATTTATGGCGGTAACAGCAATATTGGTATTAATGGCTAATTCTTTGCGTAAAGAGCGAGTGTAGCCCAATAAGGCGTGTTTACTCATGGTATATGCTCCGCTGTCTCCATAGCCTTTTGTGGAAGCCTGAGAGCAAATATTCACGATCAATCCTCTCTCCTGTTCTTTCAATATCGGTAGCACTTGTTTTGTGACATTAAAAGCAGAAAAGGTATTCAGCATATACTGCTTATTAAACTCTTCTGCACTGGTATCCATTAAATAGCGGTACAAAAAAACACCTGCATTATTAACCAATATTCCCGGATTAAAAGACCTGAAGTCAATGGCTGCAATTTCTCCTTCAGAAGTTAAATCTGCAGAAATAATATCCACTTCTGGTGCGCCCCAATCCAGACATTCTTGTTTGGCTTCTTCCAGATCAGCAATATTACGGGCAATTAGCACTAGTGGATGATTGGTCTTTTCAGCAAATATCTTTGCTATGGAAAGACCAATTCCTTTGCTCCCACCAGTTATAATTACGGAAGTTTCTTCAAAACTCATTACGGAACCTTCAGAAATTTGTGGGTTTGCAAGCTGATTCCCCACTCAGGATGTTGTTTCACATACTCCACAATAAGCGGAATGGATTTTGGAGTGTCCCATTCGGGCTGTAGCAATAAAGTGGTTCCTTCAGGACATTTAGCTGCGTTTTCTTCTGCCCAGGCCAGATCTTTGTTGGTCAGTACAACCACTTTCAATTCATCTACAAATTCAAAGATCTCTTCCGTTGGTTTTTTAAATCTCTTTGGCGAAAGCGTGATCCAGTCTAACTCTCCCGATAACTGAGATGAACCGCTTGTTTCAATATGGATCTGAATACCAAGTGTATGCAATGCTTTTGTAAGTGGAAACAAATCGTGCATCAACGGTTCCCCACCGGTGATCACAACAAACGGAGCACCGCTTTCTTTTACCACTTCCACAATTTCAGAAACTTTCATTACCGGGTGACCTTCTTCTTCCCAGCTTTCCTTTACGTCACACCACCAGCAGTTCACATCACAACCCGCCGTTCTGATGAAATAAGACGCTCTTCCTGAATGCGCACCTTCTCCTTGTATGGTATAGAAATGCTCCACGATCGGATATTCTACGTCGAGCATCTCTTTTTCATCGTTCATTAAAGCAACCGGTTGCTTATTCATAGTATTGGAGAAACTGTTTATAAAAACGGGATTTTATTGATTTCACAAAATACGGCTAATACTAACCAGAAGAAACCTGAGGATGGGACAAGTTGAAGTCATTTTTTGGATCGGATATTATTCGTTGACAAATTTCTTTAAACTATCTCAAACTTCTAACAGGGTCATCCTGAACTTGTTTCAGGATCTTACGCAATGGCTTTACGTTTAGTTAACCTTACTTACCTCTTAGGGTTTCGTACCAATCTTCTAAGGTAGGATTGAATTCTTTTACCAAATTCCATTTCCACTGTTTATGCCAATTCTTTAGTTGTTTCTCCCTTGCTACAGCATCACTAATAGTGTCGTATTCTTCTGCATATACAAGGATGGTTAACTTATATTTTGAAGTAAATAAAGAGCCTTCTCCTAATTTATGCATCCATACCCTTGAATAAATATCACTAGTCACTCCGATGTAGATCGTTGTTCTTCGATAGTTAGTAAGAAAGTACACATAGCCTTTGTTCATACTAAGTAAGACCGTTTTAAGACCGATTCCTTACAAAGATCCTGAAACAAGTTCAGGATGACCCTGTTAGAAGTTTGAGTTTGTTTAATAAGCTTCCGACAATGAAATAACTGGTGTATTTCAGAATATGTTTAGGAGTTTCCCCTCCTTAACCAAGGAGGGGCGGATTACTCAGAACCCGGGAATTTGCATCGGAGTCGGGGAGGTCTGCTCCTTCTCTACAATCAAAATCCGTCAGAGATAAATTTATGGAAGTTCTTCCAATTCGCTGCGGGATAAATCTGCCTGCGGCATAGGCATGTCCATGGCTTGTGTACCTGACCAAATCTGCTTAACCATCAAAATGCAGTATCAAGTTCAGCACATGATTCAGGATAACGGTTATTCTTTTATTGGCCTTAGTATTAAAACCGGTTAGTGAGCAAGAGTTGTAAGCGTCCGCGAAGTGGGAATAATTCCTTCAGGTGAAGAGTATTGAGTTTTTTTCTAAAAGAACGAGGACCTTTGGAATTATTCAGCGTCAATTAAGCGAGCCCGGTTTTAATACTTCGCCTTGATCTTTTGTTACTTTTGTATCAAGACAAAAGTAAGCGCCCTTATGTGAAGCCAAATCGTTATATAGGATTTAGTTCACGAGCTCTGTGTACTTTTGTACCGACAAAAGTACCAAAAGCTCCCGACAAGAATTATTGGCGCGAACTCCATTACATCGACTCAATCATTACAAAAGGTCTTCCTGCGTCTGATGCGAATTCAAGAATCAACCAGAGTGTAATGATTGCTCCTTCGGAGCCGCCGATTTCATTACGTTCTTTGCTCGCCAATAATTCTAAAGGTCGGTGAAATTGGAAGCTTTTTCTGAAATCGTCAGGATTACAGTCAGGACAATTTTTATAGGTAAATTAACTTACATCTACAATCCTGAGGGCACTTCCGAAGGATTTTGGCGAATAACAATTTTTATGATCGGAAAGAATTTGTTTCGGAAACGGGGAGGTCCGTTCGGAACCGGTTAAGAAAAATGTCAACTACTCGTCCTTATCCGTGTATTCTACCCAGCAGGTGTCTGTTTCCCAAACGATCACTTTGAGGTCAATTCCTGCCGGAATTCTTTTTGTTGTTTCTGTATGGATAAACTCTGCAATACGTTCAGCTGTAGTATTTTCTTCGATCAGATCGTTAAGAAAACCGTGATCAAGTCCACCTTTATCTGCGTCTTTTGCTGCCCATTTAAGTTCTTTAAAATCGCAGACCATATCATCTGTGTTTAAATAAGCAGATGGATTCAGTTTATTGGATTTCGCAGAGATCTTAACTTTATAGGAATGCCCGTGCATTCTTCCGCATTTTCCGTCATATCCTTCAATGAAGTGTGCGGCATCAAATTTAAATTCGGTATGTAGTGTCCACGTTGGCATGTAATTCCGACAACTTTTTTAAAATATTAGCATAAAAAAAGCTCATCATCGGATGAGCCCTTTAAAAATAAGAGATTTTTATAAGAATTACTCGTTTCGCTTTATCGGACAACCTTTAGGAGAGCTACTTTTAACTTTAATTTCTGTACCTGAGGCTAAAGCCTGAACAGCATCTTCCAGATATTGATTTTTAACAGCTGAAGCATTATTTGCATTATCATCAATGCTTCCCTTATAAACCAACTTCATAGATCCATCAAACAAAAATACTTCGGGTGTTCTGGTAGCGCCGAATGCATCCGCAATCACATGATCTTTATCTGATGCATACAAAAAATTATAGGTTTGTTTGGTTGCTCTTCGCTTCATATCGCTCAATGATTCACCCCGCTCTCTGATTCTCTCATTGGGATTGAGTACAAGCATGCCAATATTATTAAGTCGTGCAGAGTTTGCAATTGCCTTTATCCTGTCTTCCCATCTTGAAACCATCGGACAGGTATTGCATGAGAACACAACCAATAATCCGTTCTGTTGCGCTGTTTGTGAAAGAGTAATTGCACGCCCGTTTATATCTTCAACGCTGTGATCGAGCATGGGGACTTCACTCCCAATACTTAGAGATCTTTGTGCATTTACCTCCAATGAGGCAATAGCTAAAAGTAAAAAAAGCGATATGAATTTCAGCGATTTCATTTTTTTAATGATTTCTTGATCAGATGACAATAAGTTATAACTCATCAAACGGATTCCAAAAATGTTTCTTGAAGTTAACTGTGTATTCTGAAGTGAACTCCACCCCTTCTTGTTCCAATCTTTCACGCATGGAATCATCTTCAAAAAAAGCTCTTCCGGTAAGTTGTCCAAGTCGGTTTAAAACTCTGTGTGCCGGAATATGATACCCAAGTTGTTCAGGGTCGTAGTTATTGAGTGCATATCCAACCATTCTGGCTCCGGATTCAACTCCCAGATAACCTGCAATTACCCCGTAAGATGTAACTCTGCCTTCAGGTATTTTTGCTACAACCTCGTAAACCCTTTGATAAAAATCTTTGGTGGATGGTTTCATTAATCCAGTTTGAATAATGTTTTAGCGGTTTGGGATGTCTGATCGACAACTTCTTTAACACTGATCTCAAAAATATCAGCTAATTTCTCAGCCGTGTATTTCATGAAAGCAGGTTCATTTCGCTTTCCTCTTTTCGGAGTCGGCGATAAATAAGGAGCATCAGTTTCAAGAACCATTTTTTCTAATGGAAGCTCTGCTACCGTTTTATCTACTCCACCGTTTTTAAAAGTGACCACACCTCCAATTCCCAGATGAAATCCCAGATCAATGGCTCTTTTGCCTTCTTCAACCGTTCCATTAAAACAATGCCAGATGCCATTTAGAGAACCATCCTGCTCTTGTTCAATGATATGCAAAAGATCTTCAGTGCTTTCCCGATTGTGAAGTATGATCGGTTTGTTAACTTTCTTTGCAACTCTGCAATGAGTATGCAAACTTAACTTCTGCTCTGTGATATGATCCTTACTCCAATAGTAATCCAGACCGGTTTCGCCTACTCCAATTATTTCATTATCAGAACACAATTCTAACAATCTATTTTCAAAACCATCTTCCAGATTTTCAACATCACAGGGATGAAGTCCGGCCATCTTATGAAATTCAATTCCTTCAAAACTCAGCGAATCCATTTGTTTCAAAGAGCCGAAATCTATAGCAGGCATCAGAATAGTATTAATCCCTGCTTCCAAAGCTCTTGTAAAAACTTCCTCTCTGTCTTCATCAAAGTCCTTCAAATAGATATGTGAATGAGTATCAATCATTTCGATAAACCTAATTTAAAATTCTCAAAATCAGTATCTGATCCAGTCTTTATCTTCCAGCCATTGAATTAAAGCCGGTAAAAAGGTCAATGAAGTCAATAATGTCATTCCAATTCCTATCACAGCCATAACACCCAATGATTGTAGTCCCGGGTGACTGGTGAAAAGCAGACCGGCAAAACCAAGCATGGTAGTTATAGATCCCATCGAAATATGTTGACCTGTACTGGAAAGTACAGCCCACATAGAATTTTTACCTTCATCCCGATATCTGTGAGCCAGATGAACTCCGCTGTCTTCTCCAATTCCCAAAATAGCAGGCAGAACCACCAGATTATAGAAATTAAATTGCAGATCAAATATCATCATAATTCCGAATAGCCAAAGCAGACCTACAACCAGAGGTAGCATTGAAATCGCCGACCACCTGAATGACCGGAAGGTAAAGATCATGAACAGGTAAATAATAATGAATGTGGCTCCAACCATATACGGACTTTCTGTTCGCATAAGATCAAGCATGGAAGCTGCAACTATAGATGTACTGGCTGCATAATAGGTTTTCCCATTGTCCAGAGTTACTGATCCGATATCATCCTTAAAAGCGATTGATTTCTTGCCGTCAGAAAGTCCAACCGAAGGGTAAATGATCACAAACCTTCCGACTTCTCCGTCTTTGGTTATAAATTTTGACTTGAGGTACGGAGGAATTTGATCGATCGTTAACGGCTCTCTGGTCTGAGCGGCTCTGCGAAGTTTATCCAGGTCTTCATCTTCCTTATTTCTGATGAATGTATTGTCTAACAATTCCCGGACTCTGGCAATTTTCTGCAGTTTCTGTTCTTCCTCTTCTACTGTAGCCGGAAAACGATCCTGAAGCGCTTCAATACTTAATATAGTAGGAGAACTTGTATCAGCTTCCATTTTTTGGTTTAACACTTCAACCAAATTTTCTACTTCACTGTCAGAATCTGCAATGATGTAAGCCGGGTTTCTCTTATCTGAACTTCCAACCTGACCGGCTACTTCTCTGAACTTTTCGTAAGAAGGATAGGTTGGTTCAAGCTTTCCGAAATCGTATTGGAAACTCAAGGTTCCGCTAAACCCAACTACAACTGCTGAAAGAACCAAGCCGGCTACAACTGTGGTTCTTGCATACGGATATTTTTTATTTTCCATTGAATTGGAAGTGGATTCCTTTTTTGAAAATAAAACCCAGTTAAATTTCTCGAAAATAACCAACAATGAAGGAAGCACATAGAGCATTGCAAATAGAGCAAGCATAATTCCTGTTCCCGAAATAAATCCGAATTCAGAGAATCCTCTGAAGTCAGCAAACATCAACACATACAATGCAGAAGCTGTTGTAAATGCACTTACAAAGATCGCTTCTCCGGTTTTATCATTTGTAGTTAAGATCGCTTCTTCAACAGAAAGGCCGGATGAGCGTAATTCTATATATCTGGCGTAATAATGAATACCGTAATCGATACCCAGTCCGAATAATATCACAAAAAGAACCGAAGTCATTGTGTTCAGCATTCCCAGATAGAAATAAGTGATCCCAAATGTCCATACCAGACTCATGATAAGAGGTATACCAATAATCAGGACCGGAACCGGCATTCTGATTATATGACTCCAAATACTGTGGTTCAGATCTTCATCTCTGCCTCTTCGGTAATGAATATATTTCTTTATAAAGAAGTACATCATAACGAGAAGTATTACACTTGAAATACCTGTTGCAAAGCTACCTAGAACATCACTCATGATCGATGTAAGTTCTTCAAGATGCCTTTTTAACCGACCTCCAAACTGAACTTCCATATCAGGATGATATGAACCCGGATTCATTGCCGTAAGGAGCGAATCGTATTTAACAAACATGTCCTCCAGATACCGGATGTCACTTTTAGAACCGGTAGGAAAGAACTTCAATACCATGATGGTACTGTCTTCATTTATAGGATATTCGGAAGGAACCAGCACATCGTAACTTTCTTTAAAGCTATCGGCTTTGTTCTCCTCATTGTCAGAAGTTTCTTCCTCATCTTCTTCAAAATCGATAAAAAATGGATTTGCTTCTTCTCTTGCATTATCGATCTCTTCCTGAAGCCAATCCGTTATTTCTGCCAGTTCTTCATCACTGGCCAGATACAAGGCATTATCCTTAATGATATCGGTGTCTTTACGAAACTCTGCTCTTTTGAAATATTTGTCGTTATACCGGGGGTAAAACAATTCCAGAGTTTTTGGGATCAGGTCTTCTGCAAACTTCTTGTTTGCTTCAAAACTGGGTGACTTAATAGCCACCTGCATTTCTGTCTCACCACCAACCGTTTTCTTTAATTTATCAAGAGCCAGTACATTAGGGTGGTTCTTCGGTAAAAGATTTGCAATGTCTGTGTCTATCTTAAGCTGAATAGAGTAATAACCACCAACTACAGCTAATAACAGACAAACACCCAGAACTAAAAATGGGTGTTTAATATTTAGTTTTAACAATGGCTGAAACAGCCGGAGAATTTTTTTCATTTAGTAAAAGCCGGAATTTCTTTAAGCGTTCAATTTACCGAAAAGATCGCTCAATATTGAATCGAAATTGTATTACAACTTCATAGAGTGAGATGATATCATAGGTTTTTAAAATTAAACTTGAACCCAACTTCTAACATTCCCACAAGCCTGTTCGATTTCATCCCTTCTATATTTCTGAAATTATCAACTATGTTGTATCCCATATCTAACTTTGCCCAAAAATAATTAACAGGGCTGTAATATGTGTTGAAAGCAAATCGAGTAGTTGACTCTACTGTTCCTGTTAGAACGATCTCAAATTCATCGTCATTAGGATAACTACTTTGAAATGTTTGATTAATAACTTGTTCGCCTTGCTTCAATACACCAACATAAGGTTGAATTGTTAATCCTTTAACCTTTAAATCAGCATAATATTCCAGACTAAATTCACTAAAAACATAATCATTATATTGTGTGGCAATTCCTTTGTTTAAATAAAGGTATCTACCCTCTGCCTGATCTGTATTATAAGCTTGATAAGTAATGAGCTCCATATCCCAATTTACTGAGAGCGGTCTGTTCAGAAACGAATAACTGGAATTCACAATTAAACTAAAGTTATTCTTTTCACTGATTCCACGTTCTTTTCTGTTGCCAATTATATCATCAACCATCATATCTAGGTTTACGGTAAACCCATTCTTATTAAACCACAGATTTCCCCCTATAAAGAGATTTTCAACCTGGTCTCTGGGATTTGTCGCTTCCAACAAAAAATAGAAAAAACCGGGTATCATATATTTGGGTTCAGGATTTACATTCATACCTGAATATAAAATTCCTTCTTTCATGCTTAATGCTAAATGATCTGAAACTCTCCAATCCACTCTTTTTAAGCTTAAATACCTCCTCTTAGACAAAGGGTCATTAATGGTGTTTCCTTCAAATTCATCATTTCCACTAATGTTATCTAAAAAAGCATGTAGCATAGTAAATGAAAATTTTCTGGAACCAATGGTATAATTGATCTGATCAAAGGTGGATGCATTATCAGACATAAAAGTTGATTTCCGATCATAAATACCCCAATTATTTTCAAACCTGCCTACATATCCCTGAAAATATTCTGAACTATATCCTACATACGAATCTTCATTTCGCATATATAATCTGTTTGTCGGATCGAAATCAAAAGGACCAAATTCATAATAAAGATCAAATCTTACATTCGTATTGATCGTGAAGTTTTTATAGTCTGCAAAAAGTCCTAAATCTGTAAATGGCCAAACAAACTTGGAATCTGATGTGGGTCGGTAGCTGTTTTTGATCTCTGAATTATTGAAAACACTACCGGAAATCACATAAGGCTCTATTACGTAGTCTTTCTCTTCAAGTTCTTCAGTATATCGGATTTCTTCTTTTAGCTGTTCGTACCACTCTTTTTCAATGTTAGACAGACGATCGTAATCCAGCTTTTGAAGCTCTTTATAAATATCGAAATGTTTGTAGGGTAGCTTCGTCGGGTTTATAGAATTAAATCTACCCTTTTTGACAAATCTCTCAATTAATTGATAAGCTTTTTCATTTTCGAGTTCTAATATTCTGGATGTTTGTGCTAGTAATTCAGAACTCAAAAAACTAATAAGAAATACTACTACGGCTGCCCTTACTACGTATCGATGCATAGATTTTTTTAATTACAAATCATTGATAATAACTTTTAAGTATAAGAATTAACTTTAGAAAAAATATGTTTATTCATACTATGACTTAAATTGCTAAGTTATAGTTTTAAGGCTTTTATTTTGAAACTTTATTAACGAAAAAGTGATTTAAGCATTACGAGTACAGCAATCATCATCTACAGTTTCAATAAACTAACAAACACAGTTCTGACCTTGAAGAATTCTATTTTATTATTCATCATTTCATTAGTCACTTTATCAACCTACGGCCAGAGAATTGAGAGACCAGAAGGTGCTTTTCGTGATATTGAACCAACTGATTTTTTAGCCAAGAATATCCCTTCCAAGTATTATAATGAACTATACACTTATCAAATAAATCTCGATAATGGTGTTCAGGTCGTATATACTTTTTCTATTAATGATTTTGGATCACTTAAAGACAGAGTAACCGGAGGTAAACTTAATGTTCAATGGACTGACGGAAAAAACTATGTTGCAAATAAAGAATATCCCATTGACAAGTTTATCAACGAAGCGGATAGCAATTCCATAATATTACACCCTGAACGAAATTATTGGGCAAAAGGCAGTTTTGAAAACGAACATGTCTTAAATTTTAAAACAACCAAAAACGGGGTAGCTTATGATTTAAATCTTGTTCTTTATGATATCGCTAAAGGAAAAATTTGGGGTAATGGTATTTACAAGTACAAAGACACTCAATTTGGCTTATCACTTCTCATTCCTCATGCAAAAGTTAAAGGCTATATCTCCATAAATGGTGAGCGTGTAGAAGCAAAAGGGGAAGCAGTTATGGATCATATGTTCCAGAATAATCTTGCAACTGATTTTATGAAGAAAAGTTATCGCTTAAAAACAGGTGATACTAACAATGGTCTGTTTTTTCATTTTGTCACTGTAGAAAAGAATGGTCTGCTTTTTCCAATCGGATATGGCATTAAATACACTAACGGAGTTGAACAAATGCTTACGCCTTCAAAAATTACTCCTGATCAAACTAAAAAAACTCACGGAGTATATCTGGATACTCAATTTAGTGTGAAAACATATCAAACCGAAGCTCTTGATATCAAAATAAAAGAACACTTCAACTCTTATTCTATTCTGGATGAACTCGGCGGATTAAAAAGAATATTTGCAAAAAGATATGTAGGAGGAGAAGTTATAGAGATGAATGGAACAGCATTGGTAAATAATGAGCCGGCCTTCTTTAATTTCCTTGCCGTTGATAATTGAGTTAAGTGAATCTTAATTCAATTTTAAGAAAGAATTTTTTCTACGTATTCCAGCATTTCAGGCGTATCAACGTCTTGCCAAAAACCTTCTTCTACATCTACTGTATACATATTTCCTTTTTCGGCCAGATCCTGAACACCTTCTGAGATTGAAGTGTCTCCGTTTAACTCAAAGTGATTATTCAGGGCGTCCAAAATTCCTCTTGTACACACAAATACACCTGTATCAATGCAATTAAATTTCTCGATCTCTTTTCCGATAGATACGATTTTATCGTCTTTTGAAAGAACTTTTGTTGCATCATCCATATCAAAAATAGTATCGATCTTATAATCAACAAGAAGAGCAGCAGCTCCGTCCTTTGGCTTATAATCCTTTGCAATTTCCATCAATTTATCGCCAAGCACATGATCGGCCATAGTCATGATAAATAAATCACCCAGATGATCTGAAGCTGATAATACAGAAACTCCATTACTCAAATTAAAACGCTCATTAAAAACGAATACCAAAGGTGTATTGCCTTTGTAGGACTCTGAAATTGCCTTTTCAATTTCTTTGTGACCATGTCCCAGAACAATTACAATTTTTGAACAACCTGCAACCTCCAAACTGGAAATGGTTCTAAAAATAAGTGGCTTTCCGGCTACCGGAGTTAGCGGTTTGAACTCAGTTACTGCACTTACCCCTTCAAGTCTGGAACCATATCCGGCAGCTAAAATAAGACCTACTTTTTCAGACATCAATTAGCTTAGCGCCTCTTCTTCAAAGTTTTCAGAAAGATGTGTAACAGGTTTTTCTCCCGCGATAACACGAAGTGTGTTCTTTAGCCTGAAGTGCTGAATAAATATATCATGCTCAGGAATATGACCCGCTTTAACCTGAGGACTCTTGAAGTAGAATGATAGCCATTCCTGAATTCCACCTTTGCCTGCTCTTTTAGCAAAATCTAAAAATAAAGCCAGATCCAGAACAATAGGTGCTGCTAAAATTGAGTCTCTGCATAAAAAATCTACTTTTATCTGCATATCATATCCCATCCAGCCAAAGATATCAATATTGTCCCAACCTTCTTTTTCATCTCCTCTTGGAGGATAATAGTTAATTCTTACTTTGTGATACAGATCGCCATAGAGATCTTTATACAATTCAGGTTGAAGAATAGAGTCCAGAACACCTGTTTTACTTACTTCTTTAGACTTGAAACTTTCAGGGTCATCCAAAACTTCACCATCTCTGTTCCCAAGTATATTTGTTGAGAACCAACCTCTGATTCCAAGCATACGAGTTTTAAAACCCGGAGCTAGAATGGTTTTCATCAATGTTTGACCTGTTTTAAAATCTTTCCCTGCAATAGGTACTCCTTCCTGCTCTGCTAACTGCTCAAGTGCAGGAAAATCTGCTGATAAATTTGGCGCTCCGTTAGCATATGGCACTCCTTCCTTGATCGCTGCATATGCATATAACTGAGATGGTGCTATTGAATCATCGTTATTTCTTAAACCTTCTTCGAAAGCTTCAATAGATTTATGACAATCTGAATGATGCAAATGAACTTCGGTTGAACCACACCAAACCATTACTGCTCTGTCAGCACCGGTTTCTTTAAGTTTATTCCTGATATCCTCTCTTAAAGCTTCAGCAAGCTCCATTTTATTGGTTTGCTCCTTTACATTCGGTCCGTCAAGCTTCTTAACATAACGTTGATTAAACGCCGCTTTCATTGGAGTTACTTTTTCAAGCTCCTCCTTTAACGGATCCAGATCCTGTGGTTTTAACACATTAGCGTTTTTAGCTGCTTCAAAAGCATTGTCTGCTTTTACATCCCATCCGCCAAAAACAATATCATCTAATCCCGCGATATCTAAAAAATCTTTTATTAACGGGTTTCTGTTCTCAGAACGTGATCCAAGCCTGATCGTTTGTAATTGAGTTAGAGAACCAAATGGTTTGCTTAAATTCTTTCTTGCTGAAGCAACACCAGCCATAAAGGTAGTTGCAACCGCTCCCATTCCCGGTGTAAGTACTAAAAGTTTTCCTTTGTGTGGAGCTATATCAGGCTTCGTCATTATTTCTTTTTTTGTTTAAAAATCTAATCTTAGAAAGATACGCAATTAAACAAAGTGATGTTAAAAGTTTCCTGCTTATAGATAAAATATTCTAATTTATCTCTCCTGATAAAAGATCTGTATTAATATTAAAGATTCTCTTGATTGATAATTCCCTATATTTCTACATTCATTGAACGATAAAATTTTTTAGTAAAATGCAGAATAGCTTCGAAGCAAAAAGTAAGGAGACCAATCAGTCTTCTGACAATATATTTACTGCTCCGGGCATCTACCTCTCTCAAAATTTCGTCGGCAAAAAAAAGGGATATACTTTTGGAACTTATAATATCCATATCAATGGCGGATTAAGTTCATATACATCAAAAAATGGCTGGACTTTATTTTTCGATGGAATATATCTTGATAGTTTTGATCACAATTTAAGTGATGCTGAACGTGCTTTAAACCTATATCTTGACAAAGGTGTTGAAGCTGTTCAGAATAAGAATGGTTTTTTCAATGTACTTTTGATCAATGAAAACGGTACACGCATTCATTTTTTAAGTGATGTGCTTTGCAGCAGACCCTGGTATGTTTATCAACAAAATAATACAATTTCTGTTGCCCCTACCCCAACTTATTTTGCAGATATAGATCTCGAAATGTCACTTAATGTTCAAGCTCTTTATGAACAAATAAGACTTTTGCACACAGGATACGACCGAACACTGATCAAACAGATCCAGCGAATATTACCTGGTTTTTCATACACAATAGAAACGAATCAGCCCTTTAAAAAGGAAAGAATCTTTTCATTTACTCAACAAGTGGATTCAAGTCTTACGCTAGATGAGTGCTCTGACTACATTAAGGATTTAAATGCTGAAGTTATCAAAGGAGTTCTGAATCACCCGCTTTTAAAAGACTTTAGAGTTCAGCTTCCTCTTACCGGTGGGCTTGATTCAAGGCATCTTCTTGCTGAACTATTAGAGCAAGAAGCTGAAATAGATCAGTTGCAGCATATTTTGATTCAAAAAAAGGATTTTGATCCTGTTACAAAAATAGCAGACTCTTTAAATCTCCCGTTAAATTTTAAATCATTAGATCAGCTTGATACAAAAAACTTATTGAGCAGATGGACTTCCCGAACCGGCGGGCTTTCCAATATACATCAATATTATTTGCTGAATCTGAAAAACACTAATTCAGATGAAAGCAGAATTAGTTTTAATGGTTATCTAATGGATTTACTTATGGGGATGTCGGTTAAAACTGACAATCTCAAGTCTGATAATCCTTATAAAGCTGTCTGGAACAGAACTTACTCCAGCCCTACCATAAGGAAATTACTCATCCCCGATTCAAAGAAACATGAAAAAGCAACCGAATCACTGATCAAAGAACAGGTTTCTGCTTTTAAAGGTGAAGGCTGGTTTAAAATGTTAATGCTTGATCTTCATAACAGAGGTCTGCATTACACAGGAAATATTGATGCCATGCTGGAAGACGAGGTGTATTCATTTTCACCGGCAGCAAGTTTGTCTGTTTACCAATATGCGGCTAAAGCTCCCCATTCTGTAGCCGGAGATAAGAAAGCGCGATTACATTCCTTACAAAAATATTTTCCGAAAATAGCGAGTTTTCCGGGCGTTGAAGGAATCCCTTTTTCAGAAATGAAGATCCGGGCAGAAATTATAGAATCACCCGTACTTAAAAACCTGAAATCGCTGTCTAAATCTTTAAAATCCGGTTTTAAGAAAGATCATGCGCCAGAATCAGAACACTCATGGATTCGAAAAAATGAAGATCTGAATACTATTCATCATAACGCTATTCTAAATAGTGAATTAGTAAATGATGGACATATTAATTCAATTGGATTAAAGCTATCTTGGCATCTGAATGAAATGGGGGGATATCAGGGCTGGACTTTGATGAGTTTTTTAAGCGCAGAAGTGGCTTACAGGCTTTTGGTAAAAAAACAATCTCAAACTGAAGTATTAAATCTGTTATTCGAAAAGTAATACACTGAATGCTTATTAAACTTTATATCGAGAAGTTATTTTATGAGTTCTGCTAATTCATTTTCAACCCAGGTTATAAAATCTTTTTTATACTCCGGAGCGGGCAACACATTTAGTAAAATCATAAATGTGATAGGGCTTTTTGTAGTTCTTAAGCTCATTTCCCCGGAAGCTTTCGGTATTGCCAGTATTGTACTTGCCATTTTTGCTGTGGTATTAGCTGTCACTGAGATGGGGCTTGGTGTTGCTATAGTTCAGGCTAATAGTCTTAAGAAACGGGAAATAGACAGCTTATTCTGGTTATCACTAATGCTGACAGGAGTGCTTTATGGAGTTATTTTTCTCTTAGCCCCACTTGCTGCACAATTTTATGAAGAACCTCTTATTACTCCGTTAGTCAGGGTTCATGGTATAATTGTAGTATTCTTTACGTTTTATTTTGTGCCAAGAAATTTATTAAAACGAGAACTGTTTTTTAAGGAACTTGCAATAATAGACAATGTGGCATTGCTTGGTTCCACTGTAATTATGGTTACTCTGGGATACATGGGATACGGAGCCTGGGCCATTATTGGTGGAGAAGTAGGAAACAGACTTGGTCAACTTATTCTGAGCCATGCCTACAAACCTTTTTGGCCAAGATTCCAGTTTAATTGGGAAGAAGTTAAAGATAGAGTCTATTTTGGTTTATATGCTACAGGTTCAAGGCTTTTGTATAATTTATATTCAAATGCTGATTACTTAATTGTAGGAAAGATCTTTGGTACGCAAGCAGTTGGTATTTACACTTTAGCGTACAGAATTGTCACAGACACCGTAAAAACTCTTACTTCAAATCTAAATGAAGTTGCATACCCGGCCTTTTCAAGATTGCAGGATGATCTTAAACGTTTACAACTTTACTTCTTTACTTTAGCCAGAGGTAGTTTACAATTAAACAGCATTATCTTAATAATAATAGCTCTTTTTGTAGATGATATTTTGCTGTTCACCGGCTATAATGATTGGCTTGACGCAGTTCCTCTGGTTCAATTATTAGCTGCCTCTGCTGTTCTCAGAACTGTTTCGCCTCTGGTTCCACAATTGTTGAATGCTGTGGGAGAAGCTAAATTAAATTTCTACTACTCTTTATCTAATGCTATTATAATGCCGCTCGCTTTCTTAGTAGGCGCTCAATTTGGATTATTAGGCGTTGGCTGGTCGTGGGTGGTTGGATATCCAATTGTTGTACTTTTGTTATTTTATTTTGGTAGTAAGAAAATTGAGCTTTCACTCTTCACTTTTATTAGAAGAGCATTCTCAGGTTTTTGGCTATTACCGGTTCTTTTACTTACGGGATTGGGTATTCAATATGGTCTCAAGTTCCTTTTTGATGGTGAGTCTATTTTTGTCCCAATTCTTGGTGTACCTATTGTGTTGGCATTGGGTTTATTCATTGTATATACAAAAGAAAAAGAAACCATTGCATTACTAAGAGGAAAAATCAAGAAATTACCGTCAGATACAGAGTAGTACTTTAGCTACTCACAAGATCAGTTAAGGTATTCCAAATTCGCTCACAGTTCTTTCCATCTGCACCAAGCATGTGTTTATCCAGATAGTTCTGAGAAGCCTCTTTACAGCAATCAGGATCGTCTAATCCTTGAAATATTTGCTCCATCATTTCATCATAATTTCTGGCTAATAAACCACCATTATCTTCCGGTGGGTATTTCCAGATAAAACGAACAGAGTCTATCATTTTTTTACGAATACCCAAAAGAGTTTTATTTCTCCACATAAAAGATTCGTGCTCGCTCTTTACCGGATAAATATGAACGGTAGGTCTTTTAGTAGCGTAAAATAGATTCGCAATGCTGCTGAAATTAGTTACCAAAACATCCGCAACCTGCAGATCTAAGAAATTGTCAGGATTTGAGTCTTTGAATTTCAACAACACATTTGGATACTTGACTTCTAAATTTTGAAGAAATTCTACATAGTGATGATCAAAACGATATGAGTCATGAAGCCTTAGAATTACATTTACATTTTTTGCTTGGAATTCCTTTAATGCTCTGTTAAAAAGAGTATCATCATCTCCCCAATGTGAAAATACTTCTCCATAATGCCATGTAGGTGCTATTAACACCGTTTTCCTGTTTATTACATCGAATGGATAATAAGGCTGTAATTTCTCTTTAGACACTTCTTCTCGAAGGTAATCATGACTTGCTGAGCCCAGAGTTACACAGTTCTCAGGATGGAAACCACTTATCTTGGTTCTGTGTTCAAAATCAACGGGGCCAAAACAAAGCCATTTAATATTGTCGTTAGGAATTTTCATATCTCCCCAACTAAGTCGGATATTTCTATGTATCCATTTGAACTCTTCCTCGTCATTCGGACCTTTCCATCCGTATCCATGCCACAAAATCAATGCCTTTGGACTTATTGCTCTAAGCGGAATATTATTATCAAGAATAGTTACATCCGGATCGAAACCACTGACTCCTTTTATAATATTGATCTTATTAAACTCGAATATATCTAAATCCAGATCCCATAACTTATATATACCTTCACTTTTAAATTTATCTACTTCCTTCATTAAAACCTTAACTTCGACGCCTTCTTTTTCAGAAAGATATCGGGTAAGACTTAATAGATCAGCCCCAAAAGTAGTAGCGTAAATGAGAATTTTCATTTATTGTTAGTTATCAATTTTTTAAAAAGCGTGTAAATATAACGAAATGGCTATTAATAGCTTATTTTTTTATCAGCGTGCTTACAATCTAAAAACACTTAATTAAAATATTTAGAAATAAACCCCAGAATTTCTTCAGCTCTTTTATCCCAAGTATTTGTTTTCATTTCAAAGCTGGCTTGGGTGCCTAATTGCTTTCTTAAGTTTAATTTTTCTACTAATTCTTTAAAGCCTAGTACTTCTTCATTCCAATTGTCCGGTTCCACTAAGTAAGCGTTTTTTTTATGACTCAATACTTCTTCAATGTCCTTAGAAGCCGGACCAAAAATAGCAGTGGCAGAAGCTTTATATATAAATGTTTTTATGGGTAGTACCGTATTCTTGGAAACATCCCGAGCCATTAATGTAGGCGGTATATATAAAATGTCTGATGCTTTTAACAGATTAAATACCGTTTTACGGTCAAGCCAACCAAGAATTCTTATGTTTTTAATATTCCTTGCCTTGTTTTCTACTTCTCCATGTTTTTCAGATCCGATAATCAAAAAAAATTGATCAGGAAATGACTTAGCAAGTTCGATCATTCTTCCCAATCCTTTTTTCAAGGTTACGCGACCAGAATACGTTGTAATAATCTTATCTTCAGGCAGATCAAATTCTCTTCTTATAACAGCAGGCTGTTTATCTTCATACAAACTAAAGTCGAATGCGTTATGTGCAACAAACAAATCTTCTTCTTTAAAGCCCGCTTGCACAAAACTAGATTTGGCAAATGATGAGTGTAGCACTACGCCTAAAAATCTTGAGTAATCAGAAAGCCACTTAAAAAACCATTTTGAAAAGAAATTCCGGCTGGGCCAAGGTCGGTACGATTCAAAAATAATTGGTAGCTTTGTAAACAATATTATGGATACTACGACGGGTATATTCCGTGTATATACCAAATCATAACCAGTATTTTTTGATCTGAGAGCAGATTTAACAGAAAAAGTTAATTTTTCTAAGCCTCTTAGATTTTTAAATAA
The DNA here is from genome assembly GCA_965222085.1 of Balneola sp. Lineage (GTDB taxonomy): Bacteria > Bacteroidota > Rhodothermia > Balneolales > Balneolaceae > Balneola. The sequence goes on along the minus strand of OZ244952.1, from coordinate 2,781,456 downwards.
ATGAATTATAAACTCTAACCGGAAACTACATTTTCTACCGTAATATTCTTCTAATTCAACTGTCTTAACATTTGGTTTTGATCTGTATCCAGCTGAAATTAATGTAACCTCAGTCAGCTTACTCAATGCTGACAAAGAAGAAATGATTTGTTCTGAGTCTGCAGAAGTTCTCGGAAAGAATTGATCGGAAATGAATGCTATTTTCATCTTATAAAAAAGATTTAATATAGCGAACTAAAGTTATTATATAATTAGTTATCACTAACTTCTGGCTGCTCTTTTTCTCAATGTGCTTAATAATGATTCGAAACCCTTCCTCTTAATAATACGCTGGAACTGACGGTTATAAGATTCGGCTGTGGAAACCTCATCCAAAATAAGGTCTGTAATTACCCATTCTTCCCCTTTTAGTACCATTGTATAATCCACCGGAGTTCTGATGTCATCCAGTTCGGCAAAAGTTTTTACCATCGCCTCATTTCCATCTACAGTAATTGAATTATAGGTAACCTCAGCTCTGTATATATCTAATTTATTTAAAGATTGATCTCTTACTATAGTAGCAAATAGTTCAACGAACTCAGTTTGAATCTCAGTACTCAAAGTATCATAAGTATCTTCAAGAGCGTATTTAGCCATAGATTCAAAATCAATAACTCCGTTAATGATATCTTTTATTTCAGCTCTTTGTTCGTCACTATATTCAGAACCTTTTGGGCCGAGCAGAGTCTTTACTTGTTGGTCCCTTTCTTCCAGTAATGTTTTGATCTCTTCTTTTGGTGTTTGTGCCTGAAGTGTTGTTACTAATCCAAAAACAAACAACAACATTGAAAATATTCTTCTTTTCATTCTATCTATTAATTATTCTTTTGAAGTAATTCTAACGGAATTCCCGCTGCATTATTTAGTTTAGCCATTGATGTATTGAACTCAAATATACTTTCTTTCTCTTTAAGTCTTAATTCAAGCTCCATTTTCATGGCATCAATAAGGTCTTTAACTTCTCCTATACCAAAATCATAGTCTTGTTGTTCCATACGTAACCATTGTTTTGTGGTAAGCAATGCTTCATCTGTTCTCTCAACCTTAACTTCAGCTACTGCTGCTTTCTGGTATGCTTGGTTTACTTCCAGTAGAATACCATCTTTTGCAGCTTCGGATAAGTAATCCATTTTTCTCAATTCTATTTTTACTCTGTCTAATTGAGTTTTGGCTTGAAAGAAATTTAAATTTTGTCTTATAGTGACACCAAAAGCAGTATTAAATGTATTCTCAGGTGTGCTGATAAATGGATTCGGTTGTCTTGGTCGGATTGGTGTTGAAGCAAATGTAGTAGTAAACCCTAAATAAAGACCTGGTAAATTGCTGGCTTTTTGATAGTCAATGTATTTCATCAAAGCCTCTTTTCCCGTAGTTATACCACGCAATTCATTTCTATTTAAAAATGCACTGTTTTGGTAGTGATCCAATCCGGAAAGCTTTGCTACTAAAGGGTCTAAATACCTTATAGAAGGTATATATACAGTACCATTTTCATTCCTCAGAATATACTCCCATGTTTGCTTAACGAAAACTAAACTTTCATCTACTTCAGCTTTCTGTATACCAAATTGAGCTTTAAAAACTTTAAATTTATACACATCGGTCTCGTCAATATCATCCCCTTCTTCCTGAGCATCGTCCAAAGAGTTTTCAATTTGGTTGATCTTATCCTCTGCATCTTTAAGTAAGCGTTCGATTTCCAAAGCGAGTACATAGCTGTAATACAACTCAAATAAACGGACTTCCATATCCTCTTTTTTGGCTTGAAATTCGAATTCAGTTGCTTTCACTGCTTCTTCAGCTGCTGATATCGCTTTATTTATAGAGCCCCATGTAAATACCGGTTGAACTCCCGTAATTCTAAGCCGATTGAATACGCCAACCTTGTCCCAATCATTTTTTGCATTCGGATCCAAATAAATCTGTTCTTCAGGAAAATTACCAGGTGATGAAACACCGGGTACTAGTGCATGCTCGGATCTGAAATTAAGACTTGGTAAAAAACGCTGATCCTTAGCTGAGCTTACTCTATTCTCTGCAAGATCCACATTCGTTTTGTTATATTTTATTTGCCCCGAATTGCTTATACCAAGATCAATAAAATTGCGGAGTGAAATTTCCAAGGTATCCTGAGCACTTACTACCTGTGCCGATACTAAAATGAAAAAGATGAAAATAGAAAAGGTTTTTTTCATAGAATTATTTTGAGCTTGTAACGCAACAAAGTATCAATTATTTAAACAAAAATAGCCCTTAACGGGCTATTTAAAAAATGCGGAGAGTGAGGGATTCGAACCCCCGGTACCTTGCGGCACAACGGTTTTCAAGACCGCCGCATTCGACCACTCTGCCAACTCTCCGTATAAATATCAATAAATTTTACTGAATCTAATTATTCACTTAGCGCTTGCGCACCGGAAACAATCTCAGAGATTTCAGTTGTAATAGCACTTTGTCTTGCTTGGTTATACTTAAGCTTCAGATCACGTTTAAGTTCCTTAGCATTCTCCGTAGCACTGTCCATCGCAGACATTCTTGCACCTTGTTCAGAAGCATTAGATTCAAGTATAGCTTTCCACAATTGAGTGTTCAAATGCAGAGGTAATAATTTTTCTAAAATTGCTTCAGAATTTGGCTCGTAAATATAGTCAATAGAAGCTTTAGAATCACCCTCTGATTTAACTTCAAAACTATCCGGATCAATAGGTAAAACTTTATCGATCTTTCTGTTTTGAGCGATCACGGACCTGAACTCATTAAATACAATATAAACTTCATCATAGCTACCTTCTACAAAATCGTTCGTAGCAGATTCCATGATCGCTGAAGTTGGATCATATTCAATAGTGTCAAAGAACCCCGGAAAAGATTCAACTACTTTATAATTTCTCTTTTTAAAGTAAGCTGTAGCTTTCTTTCCAATCGTTACAAGAGAAACAGTTTCTGCTTCTAACTGATTAGAAAAATCTTTTGTTAAACTTTTTTCAAGCGCTTTGAAAAGATTGTTATTGAATCCACCACAAAGTCCTCTGTCAGAACCAACAACTATGAAAAGTATATTCTGATTGGTCTCAGACTTTTCAACTAACGGACTATTGATACTTCCGCTTTCAGCAAGCCTACCTACAACATTTTGAATCTTAGCAGCATAAGGGCGGGTTTTTGTCATTCGCTCTTGCGCTTTTCTAAGCTTGGCAGCAGCAACCATTTTCATGGCTTTTGTAATTTGCTGAGTACTATCAACAGTACCAATTCTGTTCCGAATGTCGCGTAAGTTAGGCATATATTAAGCTTCTTGTCCCGCTAAAATTTGATCAATAACAGTATTAGCTGAATCCAGAACTTTTGACCCGAAATCATCACTCAAAACTCCTGATGTAGCAAGACCTTCCATTTCTGTACTGTATTTTGATAAAACAGTCTCAAGGAATTGTGCTTCAAACTCGCTAATTAATTCAACAGGTAACTTATCAAGAAGCCCTGCATCATTAACTTTCAATAGAACGATCTCTCTTTCAACCGGAAGTGGTTGATAAACATCTTGCTTCAATAACTCTACCGTTCTTTCACCTTTTCTTAATTGAGCTTGAGTAGCAGCATCAAGATCGGATCCGAACTTAGCAAAAGCTTCTAATTCACGGTACTGAGCCAGATCAAGCTTCAATGTACCTGATAGCTTCTTCATAGATTTAACCTGAGCAGATCCACCCACACGAGATACTGAAGTACCAACGTCAATTGCAGGACGGATACCGGAGTTAAATAAGTCAGTATCCAAAAAGATCTGACCATCAGTAATAGAAATTACGTTTGTAGGGATGTAAGCAGAAACGTCACCTGCCTGTGTTTCAATAACAGGAAGTGCTGTTAATGAACCACCACCTTTTACCATTGGCTTTAGGCCTTCAGGTATGTTGTTCATTGACTGAGCTACTTTATCATCGTTAATGATCTTTGCAGAACGCTCAAGTAAACGACTGTGAAGATAGAATACATCACCAGGATAAGCTTCACGTCCCGGAGGTCTTTTCAGAAGTAGAGACATCTCACGGTATGCAACAGCTTGCTTAGAAAGATCATCATAAATTACCAAAGCGTGACGACCAGTATCACGGATGTACTCTCCAATAGCAGCACCGGCAAATGGTGCAATATATTGCATAGGAGCAGAATCACTTGCAGGAGCAGATACAATCACAGTGTAATCCATTGCTCCGTTTTCTTCAAGAACGTTTTTGATACCAGCTACCGTTGATCCCTTCTGACCAATAGCTACATAAATACAGAAAACCGGCTTTTCAGAATCCTGAGTAGCTTTTTGGTTTAGAATAGTGTCAATTGCAACAGAAGTTTTACCTGTCTGACGGTCACCAATAATAAGCTCACGCTGCCCTCTACCAATTGGGATCAAAGAGTCAATTGCTTTGATACCTGTTTGTAGCGGCTCAGCTACCGGCTCACGATAAATTACACCCGGAGCTTTACGCTCTAGTGGTAACTTAATTGTATCGCCAGTTATTGGACCTTTACCGTCAATTGGGTTTCCAAGTGGATCAATAACACGACCTAAAACACCTTCACCTACATTTATAGATGCAATATCTTGAGTTCTTTTAACAGTATGGCCTTCTTTCACAGAACTTGAAGTACCGAACAACACGATACCCACATTGTCTTCTTCAAGGTTAAGTACCATTCCTGTAATGTTATTACCATTTTCATCTTTAGAATCCGGTAATTCCACAAGCTCACCTGCTTGCACTTTAGAGAGGCCATAAACACGCGCAATACCGTCACCTACTTCAAGTACGGTACCTACATCATAAACATCAGCTTCGTTGTCGAAACCGCTTAGTTGTTTACGTAATATGGCTGAAACTTCGTCTGGTCTGACTTGGCTCATTGTATTATTAATTTCTAAATCTTTTCAAATTCTTGTTATTCCATCGATGACTCGAGGAATCTTGTTTCAAGCTGTTCTAGCTTATGCTTAACTGTAGCATCAATTACAGTGTCATCAATCTTTACTGAAATACCACCTCTTAGCTCCACTTGTTCTTTCAAATCAAGATTCACCGTTTTAGAGGTCGTTTTTTCAAGCATTTTAGTCAGCTCTGTAATTTGAGCCTCTTTCAATGCTTTAGCAGTTTTAACTTCAACTGTAATAATTCCAGCGTGAACATTGTATACATCTATAAATGCGTTGGCAACTTCATCAAGAATATCTTCTCTGCCCTTGCTAGTTAGTAAAACAATAAACCGAGAAACTTCTTTAGAAACTTTACCATCAAAAATTGATGCCAAAGCCTTCTGTTTATCAGCTGGTTTTACAACCGGGCTTTTAAGAAAAGCTCTTAATTCTTTTGAGGCTTCGATGGTTGCTTTGATAAAATGAATATCTTTCAAAGTGTTCTCAATCGAACCTTGCTCATTAGCACTTTCAAGAAGTGCTGTTGCATAACGTCGCGCTGCTTTTGATACCAACATCAGCTAAGCTTAGTTTTTTGACAGGTCGGTAATAAAATTATCGACCAGCTTGTTGTTCTTATCGTTATCTAGTTCCGCATCGATGATCATAGAAGCAGATTTAATCGCTAATTGAGCAACTTCATTTCGAAGTTCCAATAACGCCTGCTTCTTTTCCTGCTCAATAGAGGCTTTTGCCTGTTCTATTATTTGAGCAGCTTCATCTTTTGCTTTCGAAATTCGTTCTGAACGAAGGAGTTCCGCTTCTTCTAAAGCTTCCTTTCGGATTCTTTGAGCTTTAGCTTCAGCTTCACGGAGCGCTTTTTCGTTATCTTTCGATACTTCTTCCGCTCTCGCTAACGCCTTCTCAGCAGATTCCAAAGAATCTTTGATCTTCGCTTCGCGAGAAACAAGAGCTTCCATGATTGGCGGAACTGCATACTTCATCATCACCAGAATAAATACGATCATGGAAATAAGAATCCATAATGCAAACCCCGGATTAAATGATAATAAGCCTCCTCCGCCTGCTAAAAGAAAAGTCATTTCGTATCCTATTATCCTTGACCAATTCCAAGAGCAAGAAGGATACAGATAACTGCACCTAAAAGAGCAACACCCTCGATAAAAGCTGCAGTAAGAATCATTGCGCCACGGATGTCTCCGGAAGCTTCTGGCTGACGAGCGATACTTTCGGTAGCTCCTTTACCAATCATTCCGATTCCGATTCCAGCACCAAGTGCTACGATTCCAGCTCCAATACCAGCTGCTAAAAGTCCCATAGTATTCTTTATTTATTTGTTAGAGTTTATATGAGTTTAATTTCTTTATGATACGTGCTCAACATGATACTCTTCTTCATCATGATGATGATCTTCAGCAGCCATTCCAATAAATACTGCAGATAGTAGAGTGAAAATGTACGCCTGTAACAATCCTACAAAAACTTTCAGAGCATACAACACAACAGTAAGTGTTACTGAAACAACACTAATACCGTATGCTCCTACCGTGCCAAATAATTCAGCAAAAATGAAGATCAACCCTAAGATTGCGATGATCATGATCTTTCCTGAAAGCATGTTTGCAAAAAGTCGAATTGCAAGAGCGAATGGCTTTGTGAAAACTCCTAAGATCTCAACCGGAGTTAAAATCGCTCTTACCCAAGTTGGAACCCCCGGGAACCAGAAAATATGTCCCCAATAATCTTTTGTACCACTGAATTGGGTAATTATAAAAGTCATTAAAGCCAAAGTAGCAGTAACAGTAAGATCCGCTGTTGCTGTAGCCGCCCATGGAAGCAATCCAAACAAGTTCATAAATGCAATTCCCATGAACATGGTAAAGAAATATGGCACGTATTTATCTGCTTTATGGTCGTCTATGTTAGCACGAGCTACATCATCACGGATAAACACAAAAAGCACTTCAAAAATATTCTGTAGTGTACCTTTTGGCTCAACTTCTTTCCCTACTCCTTTCTGATATCTGCGAGACATTGCAACTGTGAACCATACAGCTAAAATCATTCCGAACCAGAAATACATTAAGTGAGAGGTAATGGACAAATCAAAAGCAATTTTACCACCATTGCTTGCAACAAGCACCTCATCAACAACTTCAAAATAATCTGATTTAGCTGCAGATTTTGTACTTAAGTAAGCCTTGAATGATGTATTACCTTCAGCATCTTCTAAAAAGATCAACCTTGGTAAATATATCTTTCCGCCATTTATAAAATGAGGAATCTTTAAATAATCGTGGTCAGCAACAGTACCCATCACGTCCAGAGGTGAACCGCCTTCTTTCTGTTCTGCTGCAAAAGTGTTTGAAGTACTAACCGATAAAAATAAGAGTGTCAGAAATACGCGACGCAGGGTCTGGATCATTACTTAATTGCTGCTTTTATTTTGTAGTAGTTGATTGAAAAAAATCATTTCCGTTATAGACTGATAAAGATAGGAAATTATGAAACTAACTGTAAAGTAGATTTCATCAATTTTTGTCAGTCCAAGTAAAATTCCCATGGCTGCTAATACAAGTAGAAACCTGATCACCATAGAGAAGAAAAAAACCTTCAAAAATAGCTTAGAATCAGCATTCCAGAAATTATCGAGTATCCAGGCGCTGCTTAAAACAAAAATGAGACTTAAAAGAAATCCACAAATTACAGCTACAGCAGGATCAACGGGTAAAAAAATCGGAGAGATCAGCGCGAGTATGAGCGGGATCACGTTAAATTTTGCGAGCTTTTTTATCACTTTTTCCGGTCGTTGCCTCCGTCACTATTTGCAATTTTAAAAATCAAAATAAAGAAGATGAAAATGCCTGAAATTGCTCCGATCAAAATCCCAAACGGTGAGGAATCCAGAAACTTGTCTGCTAAATAACCAAGTCCAATTGGTATTAAAAGAGTAGCCGCAATTTCCGCTCCCAGAGCAAGGTATTTAGCATATTCTTCAGGCAGGCGCATTGGTTACGCCTTAGCTCCTTTTAGTTGTGTCTCTTCAGCGTATTCTGCATCGTTATTTTGGGATAGATTTTTTACATCAGAACCCATCTTACAAGTGCCGTTTATTTGAGCACCTTCTTCCACTACTAAGCTTTTGGTGTAGATATTTCCGTCAATTATAGCTTCTTTTCTTAAAACCAGTCGACTGGTTACTTTAACATCACCCTCAACTTTCCCGGCAATGTCAGCATCAGAAGAAGATACATTCCCTTTAACAACTCCATTATTGGTAAGTATAATCTTGCCTTTAGAAATAGCCTCACCTACTATCGTACCACTTACCCTGATATCAGAGTTAGCCTGTAGGTTTCCTTTTATTTTGGTGCCCTCATTAATAATATTTACTGAAGGTGACTGATTTGTAGAATTACTCACGGTTTTACTCTTTTTATTTTTGTTAAACATACTCATTAAAAAATTAAATAGGCTAATGGATTTTGTGAAACCCCATTTTTCCAAATCTCAAAATGAAGATGTGGTCCTGAACTTGAAATTCCGGTATTCCCTATAAGACCTAGTACATCTCCTTTGAAAACTTTCTCTCCTTTCGTTTTATATAATTTTGAACAGTGTTTATATGTGCTTACCAGTCCATCTTTATGCTGAACAGAGATGACATAGCCGAAATCCATAGTCCAGCTACTGGATATTACCGTCCCGTCAGCAATATTCATAAAAATATCATTTGCCTTGGTAGCGATATCTATACCGAAATGACCTTCCAGTGGTTCATAACCTCTCGTACGTGTTCCTTCTGCAGGAGCCTTAGTCGGAAAATCAGGAGCATTTTCTATTACATTTGCTAAAACCAAGTTTCCGCTTTCAAATACTTCTGAAATATTTAAATTTGAAAATGAAGATGTTGAAGATGAAATATTATTCGAGTTTTCAATTGAAGAAACGGAGCTCAATCGCTCATCTAAAGTTAATGTAGTGTCTTTATTTAGTCTTATTACTTCTTTTATTTCTCTAAGCTGCTGATCTCTAACATCCAGTGAATCCTGAAGAGATATTAATCTCTCTGAAATGCCTTGTATCTCTCTTCTTATTTCTATCTCATCAGTATTATACAATAATCCACCTAGTGGAGTAAGCATAAATATCATAGCTACTAAAACAGAGAAGATCACTGATAATACTGTGAAACTCATAAATAGGTTATTGGGCTTAATTTTATAAGAATCATCCTGACCTGGTTTACTGTCGTCGAGTAAAATAATTTCAACGGTTTTATGACGATCTTTAAAAAGTCTCTTTATAAATGCTCTCATATTTTAAACTTGCGCATTCTCCACTACTTTATCAAAAAATAAAGACAATTTATTAGTTAAACTCTTTCTTTCATACATCTCGGTAAACTCATTTGAAGCTTCAGGAATTTTAGCCTTCGTCCACAACTCATACACTTCTTCTACAGTATTAGTTACGTCATAAATGTTATCCGGAGCGGCATAGAAACCACCCTTATAATCATTGAGTAACCTTGAAGCTTCTCCGGGATGAACCAAACCTAATATTGGTTTTTTTGTTCCTATATATTCAAAAAGTTTTCCGGATTTGATCTGTTTCAGGTTTTTAGAAAAATTTGAAATCATCCACAAAATATCTGCCTTTAATAAATTAGCGACTGAAATATCATGAGAAAGATACCCGTAGTCTGATACGATATCTTCAAATCCCAGATCGCTGATAAGTTTTTTGATCCTTGAATCCAATCCGCCTTGAAAATGAAGGTGTGTCTTCTCTCTTAGTTCAGGTTTTTTAATGAATAACTCTTTCAATCCGTTCAAAAATACATCAGGTTGATTTGCATCATAAAAAAGTCCGCTATATAGCCAATTGATTTTTCCTTTTTTATAATCCAATGAAGCATTCCTGTGGGAGTCAAAATCCTCTTGATCAAATCCATGTGATATAACCTCCATATTGAGAGTTTTGGAGGTCAAAGCTTCTTGTATTTTATTTCCTGCAAATCGATCCAGAGCTACTACACCGGAAGAATGTCTTAGCCACTCACTTTCTGTAGTTACTTTCTTCGACTTTCTGGATTCAGATTCATTTTCTTCAAAATGATTTCCTGTAAAAAGATCCCGATAATCTAATACATACGGAATATTTGATATCTCATTTAACTGTTGAGCGATTATATGATTGCTGAAAGGCGGAGCTGTACTAAAGATCAGATCAATCTTTTTATCATCTATTAATTCTTTTCCCTTTTGGACTGCCGGTTCGATCCAGGCTTTTTTGTTATCGGGGAAGTAAATCGTTCTTGAAATAAGTCTTAAGACTTTTGCAAGCATTCCGGTAACCAAGCCGGTTTGTTTCGATACACCACTGAATTTATGAAAAGGTGTATTTGCTTTGACTCTATGAATTTCCAAGTCTAAGCTTTCAAGTTCTTGCTCTAAGGAGTGGTCAAAAATTTGATAAACACCCGGCTCAGGACATAAAATGATTGGATTCCATTCGAACTTTTTTAAATACTTGGCAAATTTTAATGGCCTCTGAACACCACTACCTCCCATTGGCGGAAAGTAGTAGACAACAAAGAGTACATTTTTCATCAAGCTCAAAAATTACACCGAGTAGTTCGGTGCTTCTTTTGTTATTTGAACTGAATGAGGATGACTTTCTTTATACGAAGCCGCTGAGATCTGAACAAATTCCGCCGTCTTCATACCATCAATATTTTCAGCACCGCAATACCCCATTGCAGCTCGTAAACCACCGGTCATTTGGTGAACTACTTCACCTAAATAGCCCTTAAATGGGACACGACCTTCAATTCCTTCCGGAACTAACTTATTGATATCATCTTCCACATCCTGAAAATATCTGTCTTTTGAACCTTTCTTCATTGCTCCGATGCTTCCCATACCTCGGTATGATTTATACTTACGGGATTCATATATAATGGTCTCTCCCGGACTTTCATCTACTCCTGCAAACATAGATCCCATCATCACAACATCAGCTCCGCCTGCAATCGCTTTGGGGATATCTCCGGTTTGTTTGATTCCGCCATCCGCAATTAACCCAATTCCTTTTTCTCTGCAAAATTCAGCCACTTCCATTACAGCACTAAGTTGTGGAACACCAACTCCTGTAACCACTCTGGTAGTACAAATAGATCCCGGTCCAACACCAACTTTAACAACATCTGCACCTGCTTGAACTAATGCTTCTGCAGCTGCTCTGGTTGCAATATTCCCACCAATGACATTTAAATGTGGATATTCAGCTTTTATTTGAGAAACCGTTTGAAGTACGCCATCAGAATGTCCGTGTGCAGTATCAACAGTAATAACATCAACTCCGGCATTCACTAAGGCTTCTACCCTTTCCATTGTATCAGCCGTAACACCAACAGCTGCACCAACTCTCAATCTGCCCAAATCATCTTTACATGCATTCGGAAAATTCATTTTCTTTTCAATATCCTTGAAAGTGATCAATCCAACCAATTTGTTCTTCGAATCTACGATTGGCAGTTTTTCCACTTTAAAGTGTTGAAGGATCTTCTCCGCTTGTTTAAGAGTAGTTCCCTCCTTTGCTGTATAAAGATCTTCTTTAGTCATGATCTCACCTAATTTCTTAGACAAGTCAGACTCAAAACGAAGATCACGATTTGTAACTATACCGATCAAAATACCTTTATCATCTACAATGGGTATCCCACCAATTTTGTGCATTCGCATTAAAGAGCGTGCATCTTTTACTGTAGAATTTTCATCGAGAGTAACGGGATCGACGATCATTCCGCTTTCGCTTCTTTTTACCAAACGAACTTGTTCAGCTTGCTCTTCTATAGTCATATTTTTGTGAAGCATCGCAATTCCACCTTCACGCGCAAGAGCAATTGCCAGGCGGTATTCAGAAACCGTATCCATTGCTGCACTAACAATAGGAATATTCAACTTAAGAGTAGGTGTAAGTTGAACACTTAAATCTACATCTCTTGGTAATATTTTTGAATAATTGGGTACTAATAAGACGTCATCGTAAGTAAGCCCTTGTCGGGTGATGCGTTCAAAAGGAGAAGAATCGTTCATTTTATACATGAAACAAAAAATTTGGCTTGCAGTTTTTCAAAGATAAGGATATCTGTATGGAAGTGCTTGTAGTTTAAACTATTTTTTAAGCTTTCCGTAGATTCGTTAGAATTCAATACAACTTTATGGGCAACGATCATATTTATACAAAAAAAGAGATCAGTAAAATTCTCAAAAAAGCTTCTGAAATTCAGACGCAAAAAGATATTTATGGTGATAGAGACGGACTCACAGAGCAGGAAATTCTGAAGCTGGCCAATGAAGTCGGCATTGACAGAGCATCTCTTTTAGAGGCTATACATATTCATGACAAACCTGATTTTGATCAGGAATTTAAGTGGAGTAAAGTAACCTCTAAAATACAGGAGGTAACTTATGTTGATGGGGAAATGTCTTCAGAGCAGTGGGAAGATGTTGTTCAGGAGATCAGAAAAGTAACCGGAGGAATCGGTAAGTCAGCAAAAATTGGAAAGTCTTTTGAATGGGAGCAAAGAAGACGTGAATTTGGCTATAAGCATATCTCGTTAACTCCTAAAGATGGAAAAACTAAAATTCAGTATGTCCATAACTGGACAGCAATGAAGATCCCACTTCTGTTTATTCCTGTCTTTCTGGGCTCCGTGTTTATGTTAGTAGCTTTAAAAGGAATAGGACTTCCTAAATCAACGGCCGTGATGTTTGCTCCATTAGGTGGTTTGATCACCTTTATGGGAGGACTTACCTATCTGAAATATCATTACAATAAGGAAAAACGACGCCTTAAGAATATGATCAGCGCTATCTCAAAAAAAATAACTTCTTCGGGAAGTGCAAAAATATCTGTAGAAGACGAGGATGTTTATTCTAATGAAAATACCGCCAACAAATCCGGAAACAGAACTCGGTGAATTGTCGGCGGTTTAAACCTTCATGCAAGAGATTTCACTTTTAACGCTTTAATAGCTGCTTCCAGAGAGCAAATCCCATCCTGAAAACTACTAACCCAAAAGTGAACTGTGTTTCTTCTTTGCTGAACAAACTGATCGCAGCTGGAAAAATAGCCTTTTAATTCCTGAACCATGAAACGAACGTCATCATAGATCTCGATCTTCAATTCATCAGGTAGCTCTCCCCATCCCATTAGTTCAAAAGTCTGCTGCATTTCTACAAACTCTTGTTTGCTTTCTTTTTTGATACGATTTAAAAGCGGAGCAACAAAAAGTTTAGTTTCAGATTTTTTAGAGATTGCCGGAGTTGTAAGTCTATGAAGTGTCATGATAGTTGGGTTTTGTTTTTTGTTTACCCAAACTTAATCATGCAGAGTGACAGCATAGTGTCACCTTATTAAAATAAATTTTGCATGCTTTTATTTTATCTTAGCAAGAGAGTTTAAAGTGTCAATCAGTACTTCCATTTCTTTATTCATTTTAAAAGGAAGCAGGTCGATCGCTTTTTCCTGAGCAGACTCTGTTGCATAGCCATGAACTTTCCTCCCGTTATTTGTCATAATAACTTTACTCTTCTTAATATCCACAGGGCTATTTTCACGTTCAATAAGTCCGATTTTTTCGAGTTTTGGTAGTTTACGGGTAAGATCTGTAGTTGAAATTCCAACTTGTTTAGCAAGCTCTGCTCTTTCCATTTGATGATTTCTTGCTTTATTCAAAACATGAAGGATAATATAATCATCCAGTCCAACTCCATTTATACCCAGTCTCGCATCAAATTTTCTTTTAATTTTTGATTGTATAATTGAGAGATCAATAAAAAATTGAAGTTTTAGACCTAATTCATTCATGTATTTATAATTAAATTATAGAAATCACTCACATGTTCTAGCATTAAGATGCTAAGGTATCACCTTTAAATAATGAGTTTATAGATAGTATAACTTAACACTTAAAGGAGTTACTATGTTTAAAAATAAAGTCTCTCGTGATAAACCTGCTATAAATGGCTCTTCAATGGCTGACATTGCTTTTCTGTTGCTCATCTTTTTTCTGGTTACAACTACAATAAACGTTGATACAGGAATTTCATTAGTTCTACCGCCACCAATTCAGGATGAAAGACCTCCAATTCATGAAAGAAATCTTATGAACATCCTAGTAAACTCAGAAGGATTCATCAGAATGGATGATAAACCGGTTTTAATTGAAGATGTAAAACCCATGCTTAAAGAGTTCATAAATAACAGAGGTAAAGACCCGAATCTATCTGATTCACCACAGAAAGCTGTGATATCCTTAAAAACTCAGCGAGAAACACCCTATAAAGTCTATATAGATATGCTTGATGAAGTGATGGGAACCTATAAACAGCTAAGGAATGAGGCTTCTATTTCGGAATTTGGAGTCGAATTCAAATCGCTTGTTAACAACAGCTCGCAAAAACAATTGATAATAAAGATGTATCCCAAAAATATTTCAGTAGCTGAATCAGCTAAAAACTAATCAACAGGATAAATACTCTTCTTGGCTGCAAGGAGAGTATTTTTCATCAGCATGGCGACAGTCATAGGACCAACCCCACCCGGAACAGGAGTAATCCAGCTGGCTTTTTTCTTTACTGATTCAAAATCTACATCCCCAACTAATTTATATCCTTTTTCGGAAGTTTCATCTGCTACTCTGTTAATTCCCACATCTACAATAACAGCTCCTTCCTTCACCATTTCAGCCTTTACCAAATGTGGTTGCCCTGCCGCCACGATCAGAATATCTGCATTGATGGTATGCAGAGTAAGATCTTTGGTGTATTTATGACAAATAGTAGTGGTAGCTTTTCCGGATGAATTTTCGCGTGAAAGCATCGTTGCCATTGGTGAGCCAACTATATTACTTGCGCCAATAACTACTGCGTGTTTTGCTTTCACTCCAATGCTGTAATGCTTGAATAATTCCATCACACCGGCGGGTGTACAACTTTTAAAACAAGGTTGATCCAATGATAATCTTCCTACATTCATAGGATGAAATCCGTCCACATCTTTTCGGTGATCTATGGTTTCGATCACATCATGAGAGCTTAAATGTGACGGTAAGGGAAGCTGAACTAAAATTCCATCGATAGAATCATCAGTGTTGTATTCCCGAATCAATGCCTTAAGTTCTTTCACAGAAATTGTATCCTGTAATATTTCCGTTTTGGTTTTAATCCCAACATCCTCACAGGCTTTTGTTTTAGCTCCTGTATACACTCTTGATGCAGGATCATCACCAACTAAAACTACTTGCAGAAAAGGAGCTCTGTTTCCTTTAGCCTTCCAATCAGAAACATCTTCCCTCACACGATCTCTCACCAGTTCTGCTACTTTTTTACCATCAATGATTTCTGCACTCATGCTATCGTTCTATATTATATTTTTTCATTTTGTTGTAGATATGGCTTCGTTGTAAGCCCACCGCATCTGCAGTTTGTGAAATATTCCAATCGTTCTTTTCGAGTTGTTTAACCAAAAATATTCGCTCTGCAGTCTCTTTAAAATCCTGGAAGTTATCGGTCTCATCCGCAATTCCGCCAAGATCTTTTCCTTTTAATTCTTTCGACTTTAATACGCTTTCAACAGATTCCTTATCTATTAAACCGTCAACTGATAAGATACCTAATCTTTCTACTGCATTATATAGTTCACGAACATTTCCTGTCCAATTTCTTTTCCTTAAGGCTTTTAAACCGGAATCATCAAATTCTACAGATGAAAAACTGATATCCGTTGCTTTAAGTTTTTCAAGGCAAGACATGGCAATTAACGGAATATCTTCTGCTCTGTCGTTTAAACTAGGAACTTCTATTGGTATTACACTAATTCTGTGAAACAGATCTTCCCTGAAGTTTCCTTCTTTAATTTCTGATTGCAGATCTTTATTGGTAGCAGCCAGAATCCTTACATCAACTTTGATAGATTCATTACCGCCAACCCTCGTAATCGTATTTTCCTGAAGAGCCCTAAGAACTTTTGCCTGAGCCTCTAAACTCATATCACCTATCTCATCCAGAAAGAGTGTTCCTTCATCAGCTTGCTCGAATTTCCCGATTCTTTGTTCGTTGGCACCGGTAAAAGCTCCTTTTTCATGACCAAAAAGCTCACTTTCCAATAACTCAGAGGGAATTGCCGCGCAGTTTACTTCTACAAATACTTCTCCACTTCTCGGACTTTTTTCATGGATCCATTTTGCAACCAACTCTTTACCCGTGCCATTCTCGCCGGTGATCAAAACTCTGGATTGAGTCGGAGCTACTTTATCGATCATTTCTTTGATCTTAGTAATAGCTTTACTTTCTCCAATGATCTCCTGGATCTTAGGGAGCTTTTTTCTGATCTGTTTTACTTCTTTGGCCAAATCCTGTTGAGAAAGTGCGTTTCTCACTGTGAGAAGTAATCTGTTCAGATCAGGTGGTTTTTCAAGAAAATCGAAGGCTCCCATTTTTGTAGCTTCCACTGCAATATCAATGGTTCCATGACCAGAGATCATAATTACCGGGAATTCAAAACCTGCCGTTCTTATTTGCCGAAGCGTTTCTATACCATCAATTCCTTTCATTTTGATATCAAGAAACAACAAATCGAATTCATTTTTTGAGATCAATTCTAAAGTCTCTGTACCACTTTCTGCCAGAGAAACTTCATAATCTTCGAATTCAAGAATTTCCTTCAGAGTATTACGAATACCTCTTTCATCGTCTGTAACTAAGATATGTGGTTTAGATTTCGACATGGCTGAATCTAATCAATATTTTTCATACAGATATTGCAAAATCTGCTGATGCGAATTA
This sequence comes from Balneola sp., assembly GCA_965222085.1. GTDB lineage: Bacteria > Bacteroidota > Rhodothermia > Balneolales > Balneolaceae > Balneola. The sequence goes on along the minus strand of OZ244952.1, from coordinate 2,764,626 downwards.
TCTACGGGGCGTACTTTTCCTGCAAAATGATTGGTCGCTATACTGAATACAATTTGTTTACCTAATCTTGTAGTCATGTAGCCACTTAGTGTTCTTACCCCACTAACGTATCCTGTTTTAGCACGGATATTATTATACAATTCAGTTCCTTTAAACCGGTGGGCAATGGAACCGTCAATTCCGGCAATAGGAAAGCTATCATAGAATACACTCCATTGATCATGAGATTTCATCGAATACAGTAAAGTACTGATGTTTCCTGTTGTGGTGTAATTACCTATTGCTAAACCAGAACCATCATTCATTTTTACCAGATTGGTATCCAGTCCCTGTTCTGCTAAAAAAGTTCGTACTTCCTTAATACCGTTTTCGAAAGTTCCGGGAATCCCTTGCTCTTCGGCTGCCATAGTTTTTAGCATCATTTCTGTGTAGAAATTATCGCTTTCTTTATTTGCCCATTTTATTAATTCAGAGAGGGGTTTGGATGTGTGGGAAGCAATTACTTGATAATTGATCCAATGATCAGAAATATTATCTCTATCAATTTCAAATGTCGAATTGGTTTTAATTCTGTTCAAGTTTAAGTAAGTATCAAAACTATGAAGGAAATAATACTCAGCATCTGATATAGCCAGTGATTCTTCTTCCAAATATCCTTTTGGGAGTTTACTTCCAAGATAAATCGAATTTGATCCTAATCCTTTTTTGTAATCTTCGTCATATTCTCTGTTTTCTTCTACAATCTTTTGTTCATTAATAAACTCAACATATTTTGTATTTTCGGGAAACCAATTTATTTCGGGAATATCCCCTATTTTTCCACCTGCATTTACTACTAAATCAACCGCATTGTTATTGAATGATAACGGTGCAATCTCAACTCCGTAATAAAACGACATATCATACCAATCCCAACCAATTGGAAATTTTTGATAATCAAAAAAACCAACATTGGCTATTAAATCTCCTTCAATCTTTTTGATTCCATTACTTTTGATTTGTTTTGCAAATTCATTAAAAACATGATATCGATCTTCGGTATATAAAAATCCACTGATACTAGGGTCGCCAACTCCCCTAAAAATCAAATCTCCATAATAGACCGAATCCGTGATCTGACCATTTCCATATATATTTGTGTAATAATTGTAGTCACTTCCCAAACGATCCAAAACTGCCGCCAAAGTGTATAACTTCTGATTAGAAGCGGGGATAATTAGTTTATCAGAATTGAAGTTTTCCAGTTTTTTACCGGTCTCATCCAGTACAGTTAATGACCAAAATGCTTCCTGATTGGGTAGAGTTTCCAACAACTGCTCAAAATCTTGCGCAGATAATGAAACAGATATAATAAACGAGAAAACTGTGAGCGCTAAGGTTCTTAACATTCTCATTTCAACCCGGAAAATACTTTTCTTCTTCTTCCTGAAATGCTTCAAGTATTTGTTGAGAGTTTTCGCAACTAAATACCTTCTCCCTGAATGTACCACTATTCATTAACCTTGAAATCCTGCTTAACAACTTTATATGAATACTGTTCTTTTCATTCGGCCCTACTAATAAAAATACAAGACGAACCGGAGTATCATCAACAGAATTAAATTCCAGTGGTTCTTTAAGCACTGCAAAAGCGCCATGGTTTTCGTCAACAAGTTCTGTCTTACAATGCGGAATGGCCAAGCCTTTTCCCACACCTGTTGACATCACCTGCTCTCTCTCCCACACAGCTTCTTTGATCTCCTGTAAATGCTCAGCGCCTATCTTATCGCTTAAAGAATCTACCAAAACTGAAATCAATTCCTGTTTATTACTTACTTCAAGCTCAGAAAGAATAGTTTCGGGTTTCAATAATGAGAATAGGTTCATCTGTAGCTTGTTAAATATTGGGGTTTCAAGTCTTGGAATATAGCCAGTTGAACGGGAATCAATCAAAGATTATTTGTTTGATTTTGGGCAAGTCCGATACTAAATCCTTAAACTTGGGTATGGATTGGTTACAAGGCACAATTACTATTTTTAAAAAGGACCTGAAGACAGAGTTCAGAACACGGTTTGCATTCAATATGGTCATCGCTTTTGTAATATCTGCCCTTCTACTAGTTATGTTCACTTTAAAAGCTCAGGAGCTTAATCCAACTCCAAAAAGTGGTTTGATTTGGATCATCGTTTTATTTGCTGCTCTTTCTTCGTTGGGAAGAAGTTTTATTTCTGAAACTGATAAAAATACGTACAACCTTTTGCGAATTTATGGATCAGGAACATCTGTGTTTTCAGGAAAACTACTTTACAACATCGCATTTAGTTTTATTATCAATGTCTTCACTTTCAGTATCTATATTTTTCTGGTTGATCTATCTATAGTCTCATGGAGTTCTTTTTTAACAATCCTGATTTTTGGCACCATTGGATTATCAGGTGTTTCTACAATGATCGCTGCTATCGTTTCTCAAGCTGACAGAAAGGGAGCTATTTTTTCAGTACTGACAATTCCGCTTTTTATTCCATTTATTCTGCTGCTTACAAGCATCACTAAAAGTGCATTTATTGATGGGGCTTCAGAAGGTTTTAAAAACGATTTTTCTGCGTTAATTGGTTTTATAGGAGTGACTATTACAGCCGGAATTTTACTTTTCGAATACATATGGGAGGAATGATTGAATATTTCATTTGGAAATAACCGCTTGATCGGACAAAAAAGAGCGAAAGATCAAATTGAGCGAATGATCAGCTCCGGAAGAATTGGCCATGCTTATTTAATATCAGGTGCAGCAGGTGTTGGAAAAACTGCTTTTGCTCTTGCTTTTGCGGAAGTTATGAATGGCATCAGCAATATCTCTGATCTAGGCCCAGAAACCAGTTCTAAGAAGTCATCATGGTTTTCTCACCCCGATATTCATGTTTTTATTCCAAAGCCGACATCAGCAAATACTGAAGACCTCAGGGAGCGTTTGGAATTATTGGCGAAGGACCCTTATGAGATCATAAGTTTTTCTCAAAGACCTTCTCTTCATGATGAAAGCTCCTCTAAAAATTTACAGGCATTTTATCCTATCGATTATTTTAGAGATGAGATCAGACCTGTAGCAAAGCTTCGTCCTAACGAAGGGGAACGTGTCGTAGTAATTATGACACAAGTTGAGACAATGAGAAAAGAAACTGCCAATGCTTTTCTAAAATTACTGGAAGAACCTTCCGATCGCCTGATGTTTATTCTGACAACAGAAAGTTACGAAAGCCTTCTTCCTACTATCACATCCCGTTGTCAACATATTCCACTTGGTACACTTACACAAACTGAGGTTGAACAAGGATTAGTTGACATAGATAACATTAATCCTGATGATGCCAAATATCTGGCCAGAGTAGCAAACGGGAATTACGCTGCAACTCGATTTTTTGATGTAAAAAGATTAAAGCAGAATAGAGAAGAAATTGTAGAATTTTTAAGGCATTCATTTAGCCAGGATGCTTCTGCTCTTTCCAAACTTTCTCAGGATTGGCAAAGCTCGAATAATATCGAAGGACTGATTGCTATAACCAATTTACAGGAAATGTATATTCGGGATTTGATCGTTTATAAAGAAACAAAGAATGAAAAATTGGTTACTAACGTTGATCAAATAGACTCCATAAAAAAATTCGTGGAAGCTTTAAGTGAAGCTAAACTTGAAAAAATGCTTTCCCATATTGATGAATGCCGTCCAATGCTCCGACAAAATGTATCTCCAAAATTGATATTTGTTGTACTCTCGTTCAGGTTTTCTGCACTAATGAGAGGGTTAGACCCTTATATCTCCGAAAATGAAAACTGGAAACATTTACCTGCTTTTGTAGAATAATGAGAGAAATTACGTTTTATAAAATGCAGGGAGCCGGTAATGATTTTGTGGTTATCGACAACAGAGACCTTCAATTTTCAATGAAAGATATCATTGACTTTACTCCTGAATTATGTGATCGACGGTTTGGTATTGGAGCAGACGGATTAATCGCATTAGAAAGCCCTCAAGTCGATGGAGTCGATTATACCATGATCTACAGAAATGCAGATGGCAGTGATGCAGGTATGTGCGGGAACGGGAGCCGGTGTCTGGCGTTGTTTGCAGCACATTATGGTTTCGAAATGCAACAAACTTTCAATGTTCACAACGCTATTTATAATGCTAATGTAGACCTGCAAAATAATTCAGTATCAGTAGGTTTTCCTGATGTATTGGAACCGGAAAACATTCAAATTGAGAACCATCAACTTATTCAGGTTTATACAGGAACCGAACATGTTGTAAACTTTGTAGATGAAGATCAGCTTAAAATTGAATCAGAACTAATTAATGTTGGTTCAATGTTTAGAAATCACGCTAGTTTAAATCCACCGGGTTCAAACGTTAATTTTGTTTGTAAAAAGGAAGAAACTAAAATAGAACTTCAAACTTACGAGCGCGGTGTTGAAGGTTTAACACTAGCTTGCGGCACCGGAGCTATTGCATCTGCTATCGCAACACACTATGCAAATGATGAAAAAGAGAATAAGAATTTCGATTACGTGATTTCAGTAAAAGGAGGAATGCTTAATGTCTCTTTCAATTACGATAACCAGAACAAAAGATATAAAAATATAAGATTGGCGGGACCGGCCAACTTCGTTTTTGAAGGGAAAATTAATGTTTAGAAATATCTTTATTTCTTTTTTGGTAGTTCTTTTATCGTGTTCAGGATCGTTCGAAATTTCTACAAGGTATTCAAATTCGGGTGAAAATCAGGATCAAGGTTTGCTCTTAGTGCCTAATCAACTGAGGGCGCCCGGTTCTTTTAAGAGCATTCAACTTTACAGAAAAGGAAATCAAAATAACCCTCCCATCATAACCCTGAACAATAGAGAAAAGCTTGTTTTAGAATTTGATGAGCTTACTTCTCTGTCAGGTCAATTCAGAATTACTTTTGAACATTTCGACCAAAACTGGAACCCAAGTAATATACCGGAAGCTTGGTATTTAGATGGTTTTAATGAGCTTATTATTACCGGAGGAGAAATAAACTCCCTGTCAAAACCCAACTACTTTCACTATAAAACTGAGTTTCCTAATAATAATGTGAAATTTATATCCAGTGGTAATTACTTGCTCAATGTTTTTGACTATTCATCAAATACTAAACTTTTCAGTATCCCCTTTTTTGTAACAGAACAAGCAGGAAAAATAACTTCGAGAGTTGAAACCCTTTTTAATTCAGGGAATAACTTTTCAGCATCAGATCAACTTTTTTCAATTTTCGAATATCCTGAAGAAGTGGAGTTCCCGCAGTTCGATCTTTCTTTTAGATTTGTACAAAACCGGTTTTGGGGAAGTGCAAAATCTACGGAAACCTTTGACATTACATCTCCGGGTAAAGTTCGGTTTTATACACCAAGGAGCAATTTATTTACATCGGGTTTTGATTTTATCCCTTTAGATCTCACGGATCTTAATATCAATTTAGATAAAATAGAAGATTGGCAGCCTGAGTTTACTCCCCCCAGAGTTATTTTAAAGAGAGATATATTAAATTTTACAGCCTCTCCTTCAGTAGGCTATTCATCAAACTTTGGTAAACCTGAAAAGAACAGAGATTCCAGATACGCAGAAGTAAAATTCAGATTCAAATCAGGAACTTTGAATACAGAAAATACAGATTTATATGTAGCAGGAGATTTTAATTCCTGGATATTGGATAAAGAATCAGAATTGAATTATAACTCCAATACCGATACATGGTCGACTGATGTATTAATTAAGGAAGGCAATTATCGTTATAAATATTTTCAAAAAAACAAGAATTCAGCTAATTCCACAGCCATACCCATCAACGATTCGATTACAAATCGCAGGCAAGCATACCATTCTTTCGTCTATTACCTGGATCCGGAAAAAAACTACCAAAGACTTTTAATCATAGGTAGTTTTAACTCCGGTAATTGATCTGTTAGAAGTCAATTCCTATTGAGAAATAATGAACGGCATCAGATTTAAAACCGGTTCTGTCATAAGCCCAACCAATATCATATCCAAATGGCAAACCAAACAGTATTGACCTTATACCAAATCCTGCACCTATTAACACATCTCCATCTAAGTATTTGAATTCAGAGAATGTCCCATCACCATTTGGAATATATCCTGAGGTTTCTTGAGCAACTGTAAAATCCAGTTTTTTATCATTGATTGCGAATTCAGAATTTAAATCCGGGTTTTTAAGAAGTCCATAGTTTATTGTCTGTCCCCAGGCAGCTCCTGCATCAACAAATGCAAGACCTGTAACATTATACAGAGGAAGGATAGGAACAGCTCCCGGCACAAGTGCTGCAAACAATGGAAATCTGAATTCTGCATTTACAAGACTGAACTTATTACCGTTGATCGAATTGTATTCAAAACCTCTTAAAGGAAGGGCCGGTACCGTAAAAAAGTTATCGGTTATTCTGTCATTTGAAAAGCCATTATTTGAATATTGTTGATTTAACCAACCCAATTTACCACCCAAGAAATAGTTCTGTGAATCTTTTCCTATAGAGGCTGCTCCGGAATATCTTAAAGCAAATGTGTATTGATATCCCATATCAAAATATTTTCTAAAATCCCCTAAAACTGAAGCAAATTCGGGAGCTGTCTTTCCAATCACAGGACTACCACTTAAACCAACAGAATATCGGTACCCTCCACTTGGAGTAATAAAACCCGGTTTTGTTTTATCATCGGTATAAACCAGTTCAGGATACAAAAACTGACTTTGTTGGCTTCTGTCAGCGGAAGAGTTTCCGGTTCCGTTAGGGCGATCGATCACAGAATTAAAATCCAAATCTACGTTAAGCAGAGTTACATTAAAATCAAGCCTGCTAAATTTATCGAATGGATATTGAACCGTACCACCCAAGCCATAAGTTCTGTAGCGTATTAAATCTCCAAAAAAGCTTTGGTATTTTCTTGATGTATGAAAGTAACTTATAAAGTAATTCGTTCTGTTCTTTAGGTTTCCAAACCTGAAACTATAATCACTTTCTCTTAAATCGAAAACAAAATTTGTACCCAGCGAAAGTTGATAATCACCAAGCAGGTCGCTGATTATAAACTGTGTAAGAGCATAAGAACCATAAGTTGAAGCTACAAAGGATGGGCTGTAAGCAATATCAACGTCAAATTTAAGTCTGTACTCTTGCGGAACATATCTGCCATCTTCCGTTAAATTGTCACTAACGGTAAAGGCTTCGATATCCTTAAGGTAGATCGTTGAATCCTGAAGTACATCGTCTGTAAACACATAATTTCTGAAGTCGATGCCATCTTCTTCGTTATTAGATAAGATAGAATCTGCTTCAACTTTCTCTTTTTCTTCTATATCAGTGATTGAAACAACCCCTTCTTTAAAAAATTCCTGAGCAAATTTTGTAGCTGGAACTCTTTGAGCCTCTGATTCTGTAGAGCGTCTTTTAGCCCAATAGTTCTCTGTTATAGGCTTTTTGATCTCCTTATTTAAAGGTGATTTGATCAAGAAGATATCTAAGTACCCATTATTAATTGAATTGAAAGCCAGTTTACTTCCATCAGCACTAATTGATATCTGTGATATACCCGTCTGTAAATCAGTAATCGATATTGCCGTTCTTGTTTTTAAGTTCAGCTCTTTGAGGTTTTGAATCCCGTTTTCATCTGAAATAAAAAGAAGTTTTCCATTTTGAGTAGTTATGGGTTGGAATTCATTCCACAGCGGGCTATTTGTAATTTGAATTGCTCTGTCAGTACCTATTTTCACTTCGTAAATATCTGTCTGATACATACCATTGTTCTTAAATAAACTGTAACTGGTAAGTGTTTCTCCCAATGCTAAACTTTCTCCTCTGTCAGATACAAAATAAACCGATTCTGAATCTGATGACCAAGCCGGTTCTCTATCCGAGTAGATATCTCTGGTAAGATTTTTAAGTTCTTTTGTATTCAAGTCAAAAACGAATATATCCTGAAAAGGACCGATATTTCCGTCAAAAGCTATTTTTTTTCCGTCAGGTGACCATGAAACTGACCCTATTGCGTCTATATTGGGGAATTTGATTTTTTCTATTTCCTTTGTGTTATAATCTATTATTGCAATATCATCTCTCCCTTTCGTTTTTGTAGATAAAGCAACCTTAGATCCATCAGGCGACCATGTAAGGTTCGGATTAAGGATATTCAGTTCTTCAAAATCCGGATTATCTTCACCTCGGATCAATGTTTTGAGTTTATTACCATTGATCGTGCTTATTACCGCTACATCAAAATAGCCTCTGCTATTAGTTATAAATGCAACTTTATCCCCTTGTGGTGAAATTGCAGCACTTGTGTTGTATGAACCAAACTCTCCTCTTTCAGTTAGTAGTGTGGCCAATGCATCAGCTCGTTCTCTCTCTGCAACTTCTGGATAATACCTTTTCTTCAACGCTTCGGTCCAGGCTTTTGAAATCTCATCTACGTTCATACCGAGCGAAGTAATCAATCCATATTCAACACTTCTGCTCGTCTTAATACTTTGAAGAATTTCTGCAATCTTCTCTCTTCCGTATTCTTCAACAATATAGTTCCAAAAAGACTGCCCTCCTCTGTAAGCATAATATCCATTCAGGTATCTTATTGGAGGCAGATAATTATTAATTACCGCATCTCTGATAAACATATCAGTATTTGTATCCCAACCCAAAGCAGTGTATTCAGCCAAACCTTCCTCAAACCAAAGTGGAAATACTAACTGAATATTGTTTTGAATTATAGAATTAACCGACCCTCCGTAAAACATATCATTAAAAACAGCATGCACTAACTCATGGTGTATTGTACGTCTGAAATCACTGTATTCTCCATCAAAGGGAATAGTCATTCTGTTTTTATACTTGTCAGTTACTCCACCTATTCCCTCTGCACTTGTTGGAAGGTTTACTACATTAGTTTGAGAAAAATCATTATGAGAATCATAAATAATAACCGATATACGATCTGAGAGCTCATGATCAAAATCATCTTTTAGTTGTTTGTAAGCACTTTCAACACTCATGGATGCAAACTCTGCGAGCTTATAATTTTTTTCTCCATAGTAATACACATCGAAGTGTTTCGACTGTAAATACCTCCACTCAAAATTTTCGTACTGAACTCTGTTTTTCCCGTAAGAGAAATATTGAGCATCACTTAAACTAGAAGCCAGCAGGCCTATTAGAATGGGTAAGAAAATTCGTGCCTTCATATCAATATCAGTTTATTTTGCTAATGTAAAATCAATTTGTCGCTTTTGCGTATTAGTGCTTTCAACTTTTACCTTAATATCATCACCAAGTTTATATGCTTTACCTGATGACCGCCCTACCAGTGCGTGTGTTTTTGGATTGAAAACATAATAATCACCTTTCAGATCAGAAACTCTAACCATACCTTCGCAAAAAATGTCATTTAAATTTACAAAAATACCTCTTTCAGTTACCCCGGTTATGGTACCGTTGAATGATTCACCTATTTTTGTACTTAAAAATTCCACTTGCTTAAGTTTTATAGAATCTCTTTCTGCATCCACTGCAACTCTTTCGCGACTGCTACAGTGTTCGCCATGTTTTATGAGAGCCTCAAAGTTATAACCGGTTGTACCCGACGAATATTTTTTTAATAATCTATGGACTATCACATCAGGGTAACGGCGGATAGGGCTTGTAAAGTGTGCGTAATGTGGAAAGCCTAATCCAAAGTGTCCAATATTAGCCGGAGAGTACTCCGCTTTTGCCATTGAGCGTAACATCAATCCATTAACAATAGATTCTACAGATGTATTTTTTACTTTTTGTAGAAGCTCATTAATCTTTTTAGGAGTCATATTATCTGTTACTTCAAATGTAATATCTAAAGGAGCTACCTGCTCAGCTACACCTGCTAATTTTTCCTGGTCCGGTTTATCATGAATACGATAGAAAAAGGGAAACAGATTTTTCGACTTCTTCTTTCCAGATTCCTTTCTAAGATTTTCGACGTGTAGTGCAACCGTTTTATTTGCCATCAACATACATTCTTCTATAAGGCGATGAGCAAATATTCTCTTTTTAATGATCACTTCTATTGGCGTGCCTTTTTCATCCAGAACAAATTTTGGTTCAGGATTATCAAAATCGATAGCACCTTCTTTGAACCTTTTATCTAAAAGAGTTTTGGCTAGTTTCTCAGCTATCTTTAATTCTTTTTTATACTTATGATCTTTTCCATCCAGTACTTCCTGAGCCTGCTCATAAGTAAATCTTTGCTTTGAATGTATGGCTGTCTCTTCGACGGAATAATCTACCAAATTCCCATTTTGATTGATTTCCATAAAGCAGCTGTAGGTTAGCTTGTCTTCATTTGGGCGAAGACTACATACACCATTACTTAGTTTTTCAGGGAGCATCGGGATTACTCTGTCAACCAAGTAAACACTGGTTCCACGGCTATATGCTTCTTTATCAAGAATAGTATCAGGCGTTACATAATGACTTACATCTGCAATATGTACACCTAAATAAAAATTACCATTCTCAAGTAATTCAATGCTCAGCGCATCATCGAAATCTTTAGCATCCGCGGGATCAATGGTAAACACAAAATCATCGCGCATATCTTTACGACGCTTAAATTCTTCTTCGGGGATTTCAACAGGAATTCTTTCTGCAAAGATCTCCACTTCCTGATCAAAATCTGACCGCAGTTCATTTTCCGCTAAAATTGATAATATATTTGCGTCATTGGTTCCTGATTTACCCAGTATAGAAGTTACTACTGCTTCCGGTAATGCTTTCGGATGTGTCCAGTTTTTCAGTTTGAATAGAACTTTATCGTCATTATGGGCTCCATTAACATTGTCTTTTAAGACAAAAAAGTTAACATGAGCAGACTTTTGGTCGGGTTCTATTAAATAAGTTCTGTCGCCTGTTCTTTTGAATGTACCAACGTAAAATTCTTTCCCGCGCTTTAGAATCTCTACAACTTTTCCTTTAGGTTGGCCACTGTTTCTTTTACCTGTGATTTTAACTGAGACAATATCATTTGGTAAACATAAACCTGTATCATTTCCGGGAATCATTACATCTTCTTCCATCCCTTCTACAATTACATAACCGGTCCCTCTTGGCGTCAGCTGAATGAATCCTTCAACTAAATTTGAATCTTGTTTCTTTACTTTTTTGTGAGAAGTTCTTAGCTGAATTTGTGGTCCGTTTTTGCTTAAGATTCCTTTTTTATCAAGCCTGCCTATTGCTTTATCCAGTTTGCGATGCTCTTTTTTACTATTTATTGCTAATGCATTCGCAATCACATCTCTCTGTAATGAATTATTAGGACTGCTTTTTACAAGATCTATTATTATTTGTTCTAAACTACTTTCTCGTGAGCTTCTACTCATTAAATCCTTTTGTTAACTGGGATTTTCATTCCCATTATTTTCTTCTTTGTTTTCATTTTTACCAAACAGCTTTCTGAACGGACTTCCCAATCTCCTGAAAAAATCTTGCCAGGTATTAAAACTTACTTCGGCTTCTACACCAACTCCGTTAATATCTTGTCCTTGTTGGGATTCCTGTCCATTTGAGAGGTTGCTAAACGTGGGGTCTTGCCTGTGAAAAGCAGTAACTGAAAATGTCCGGTTTATTTTATATGTAGCTCCCAAATCTCCGATATTTGATTGCGCCCCTGTAAGTTGTCCGTCTCTGCGAATGATAATTCTGTCATTATAAAGCCTGAGAGCCAAACCTAAATCGACCTGATTATAGGTGTTTAGATTAAAATCTACATCAAAACTGCTTATATCACTGCTCAATAAAGAGTTAATTTGATTAGAAAGCAAAGGGCTTATTAATTGGTTTGATATCAATGGGTTTAAAACAGCGCCGCTGCCCGTAAAGTTCTCTGTTAATGAAGAAGCTCCATTTACTGAAGTAGCGGGAATAAAATCCCCCATTAAAAGGAAGCTTGTTGCCTGCAGTAATTTTTCGTCTTCATTTCTATTTAGGGATGCAATCTGGGTGGACAATGTAGAACTTTGTCTTGCTTCAAAGGTGTTTGGCAAACGGAAATAAAAATTGTTTTCGATGCTTGATAGAGAGCCACTAATATTAAGAACAAGATCAACCGGTGTGCGTTGAATGTTACTTGGATCAGTTAAGTCCAGTTCAGATCTTGAAGTGGTTAAAGTTCTGATATTCGGTCTTGCAGAATATACTGCATTTATGTTTATACGTGCATTATCAGGTTCTCCTTCCCATACTATATTTCCACCCGGTTCAAGATTAAATCTTCTTGTGAATATATCCCCACTTACTAGCTGATAGTTTCCATCACTTATATCAAACCTGCCAAAAATACTGAGGTCTTCATCTTCCAGTCTGATTCTTAAACGACCGGTACCATTAGCGGTAATAATATCTCCTGTAATTTGATCGAAAATGAGACGTACCGTCATTGGGTCGTTAGCAATAAACTGAAGATCTAAAGTAAACCTTTCAGCAAAAGTAAGTTCTGAAAGATCGAGTTGGTTATTGATTGAAAACGTACTTCCATCATTCAGTGATGTTGAATCTACTCCATAACCATCAAAATTGTCTACAAAACGAATAAATTTATTGTCTTCATCAAATTCCGTTTCTTCAAGCAGCGGCAACTCAATTTGAGAAAAATCTGAGATTAACATTGGCTCCGGGGTAGTTAGAACCGGATTAAGGTTGGTACCTGAAATATTAACAACTCCCGTTCCGTACGCTTTCCCAAAGAAAGGTGCATTGGGATCAAAGTTGTTATTCAGGAATTGAAATTCATCCGTATCAATTCTGATATCCATACTATGTACAGGCTGGAAATCATTAAAATTATACCAACCGTCTAAAACTGCCATACCTCCGGAAGGGTCTATCAAAAATATATCTTCAAAAACTAAACCGTCTTTTCGCGTAAAAGTGATCGGACCCTGCCCATAATAATAAGTATCTAAAAATCTTGGCTTCATGTAAACCGCATCGTTCGCACCAATATCATAGTCAACCTTAAAATCATAGTCATTGAGATTGCCCCATATTTTTCCCGATCCTGTTGCAACACCCGCCATTTCTGTAAATACTTTTGGTATCAGGAAAGGGACGATCCAAAGATCAACGGTATTGAAGTCCAGATCAAAACTATAAAGCGAATCGACTTTAGGAAATTCACCGTTTACAGGAGCTAACACATAGCCCGAAAATTCCAGGTTTTGACCTTCTCTGTCATTTCTTTGAAAATATTCAGGATAAATGGTTGAGTCTGTAGTAACACTTATGTTTGTATCGAATCTGTTCAGGTCTTTATTGAAGACACTGGAAATTGCAAAATCTCCTACGGTTTGATCGTTTAGGGAGAACGCGTTCAGGTTTATATTCCCTTCAACTGTAGGAATTTTAGTTAACGTTCTGGTAGTAAAAACACCATTCAAATTTCCGCCAAAATCTACTTTTCCATTTATCAGATCTGATATTCTATCTAGTTTTACACCTCTGAAAAAATAGTTTACTGAATCTGTCACTTCATCACTGAATGCACCTTCTACATTAAATAATTCTTCTCTATTCTGAAAAGTAAAGTTCTCAAAAACCAGTTTTTCATTGTTAGTATAAGTTAATCGCGGTTCACCTCTGTTTTCCCATGAATAAACCTCCGATCCAAGCCTGAACTCATTTATACTTGTAACTATTGCTGTATCTGAAAAGGCAGATGTACTCGTAAGTAATAGTGCCGCATCATTTCCTATAACTTCAATATTATTATTAATTATGACAGTATCTTCAGTCATGTCAAAATTGAAATTAAATCCTTGTGTGTCAAAATATGGTGTATTAAACCGAGCTATATCTACACTTACCAAAAAGTTCGAGAAGTTCTTAAGTGGCTGATTATATCTAAAACTACCTGTTAATTGTGTTCTGATAGAATCTGCTTCAAATTCTCCTAACTGAAATTTTGAATCAAATATATCCGCATTGAATAACAACCGTGTTGTATCAGCGGTCACATTCGAAGTTAGTCGAGTAGATGCAACCATATCAGGAAATTCAGGATAGTATTGTTGAACCAAATTAACATCTTTCAATTGCGCGGTTATGTTAAAGTCCTGATTGCTTAATTCTTGACCTGTTTTCAATTTTGTATCTGAGAACGTCTCTGTAAAAAACTCTTTCTCTAAGCGCTCCTTAAAAAATCCAGTCCAATGTTTTGCTAAAGGAAGAAGGTTTGTGATCATAAAATTACCTTCCAAACTAACATCCAGTGCAGTTGTAGTTACACGAATTGATCGGTTTGAAGACGTAAGATTGGTTACATCTGCATAAATTAATTGAGGTTTAAGTGTATCACCATTAGAGGTCGAAAAAGGAATATTAACGTTAAGTACCCCGGTTGCATCATTTAATGAAGTTCCTTTGAAGTCTGCTTGGTATTCGATATCCATCTGAACGTCAGCTAAATTTTCAGATTGAATAAAATATTGTAAGCTCAGATTATTTCCCTTTCCATCCAGTTTGAATGAGCTTGATTCATTTGAAAAATCAAATTCTCCTTTTCCTTCCAATGTGCCGTCGCGGGCTCTCACTAAAAAGTCAGGAGTTATTACTTTATTCTTACCTGTTGCACTTAATTCTACCAAAGAAAACGTAGAATCATTAACAACCAAATCGTTTGAAGAAAAACTAAACAGGTCGAAACTTGTAAGATCCTTATAATCGGACGTTTTGAACTCCCCTTTTGAAGTAATATTTGTATTTTTAATTAAGTCACCAACCAGATTTCCGATATTCAATGAATCTGTTTCAAACTGTACATTTAAGACCTTTTCATCTGCAAACCCCATGTTTCCGGTAAGTGAGATTGAGCCTCTTTTACCTCTGCTTGTAAAACTGCCTTCTGTTTTCGTCAAGTCACCGGTTAAGCCAGCGGTTAATGTGGTGTTTGATATTGCTTCGAGTTGGTATTTATTTATTTCGGGGTAAAAATCCTGAACATTAGAAGTATCCAGAACCACATCTGTGAACTGAAGATCGTAACGGAAAGGATTTTTTTTGTCAAAATTAAATAGCTTACCAGAGGCGTTAATTGACGAATTCCCATATTCAATTCTTGTAGTATTTACATCAACCTCCTCTATTCCGCCTGAGAAATCAGCTTTCACAAATAGTGGAAATTTAAAGGAGGGCCATTTCGGCAGAAGCTTATTTATACGGTTTGCAGATAGTGAAAACTCTTCTATATCCAGATCATACTCTGCCTCTCTGAGTTGTTGAAGAAAGTCTAGCTCAAAGATATTTATTCCATCAATGCGACCTGTAAAGTTCAGGTATGAATCCTGGTTTATAAAGTTAAATGAATTGAATTCCAGATATCTGTTATCGCTATAAATTTGACCAAATACTTGGCTTCTTCCCAAAGCAATTTCGTCTGATGTGAATGAAAGCCTTTCAATATCAAGAAACCGTTCATCTTGCTTGTATTCAAAAAACATTGACAAATCCAGATCATCTATAACCAGACTGTCGGAGTTTGAAGTAAACTCGGTTGGTTTATATGCATTGCGGATCAAAATTTGCCCGCTTGTTATGGTTACATTCGGTGCCAGTATTTCAAAGAACGGAGATTTTATATCAGAACTATCAGAAACAGGTAAGTTGGCATTCTTTTTTTCAAGGGCATACAACAAAGAAATATCAGACTCAGGATCTATTAAAACAGATGGAGAAGTAATATTAAGGCCGGTCACAATAAATCTCTGTTGAAACAGAGCCGGGACATTTAAATTAGCTGAAACACTATCACTTTTAAATACGGGCACAATACTGGAAGAATCCGGATATAAGTTTACATTTTTAAGCTCTATTCTAAATGGTATTAACCCATCCAGCTCTCCAATAGTAAAAACCCCGTTATATTTTTCACTAAAGTTTGTTTCTATTCGGGTGGCTAAATAAGACTTTGCGGGCTCCAGCTGAATTAATCCAAACAATATTCCAACCCCAATCAGCAATGTTAAAATCGTTGCTACTGTAATAGCCCAAAAGGCATTCCAAACTCTATGTAGCCATCTAACTACGGGCACTTATTTAAATTCCTCAATTATAAATTTCCATGATTCTTGAATTACTGATACATCCTTTATGATCCTGGATCTTGCAACTCCCGGTTTTTCCAACATAATTACTTTGATTGAGCCATCCTGTACTTTCTTATCATGAAGCATCAGTTTGGTTAGTTCTTCTACCGATTCTTCAGGGTCAAATTTCGAAGTGTATAACGTTCTGAAAACAGATAAATTGGCAATATCAATATTAAATCCTAATAAATTAGATAATTTTACGGCTCCCCACATGCCCATGAATACTGCTTCTCCATGAGAAGAATTCTCATATCCCCGAACTCTTTCGATTACATGTGCAAAAGTGTGTCCAAAGTTCAGGATTTCTCTCAGTCCCGATTCTTTAAAATCCTTTGCCACAATATCAGCTTTAATTTTAGCGCAAAGTGCTACCAAATGTTCCCAGTCTTTTGAATGAACAAAAGTTTCTGAGATTGAGAGTTTTTCTAAATCTGTAAGAATACTTGGAGAGCTAATCATCCCATACTTAATAACTTCACCCAAGCCGTTGGCTATCTCTTTTTGTGGAAGAGTTTCCAAAAATTGTAAATCAGCAAAAACAGCTTCAGGACTATAAAATGCGCCGATAAGATTTTTACCCACCGAATGGTTTATCCCTGTTTTTCCACCAATAGAACTATCAACCATTGCTAATAGTGATGTAGGTATATGAACAAGTGGCATCCCTCTTAGTGTAGAAGCAGCTGCAAAGCCGCCTAAATCCCCGGCAACACCTCCGCCAATAACAATGACCGGAGTAGAACGCTCTACTTTCGACCTCAAAATGGAATCCACTATCTTAGTATATTGACTTAAGCTTTTGCTTTGTTCACCTTCTGGCACCGAACATAAAACAACCTCATCAAATAGTACTTCTAAACTATTTACATAGCTATTCTGATACAGATCAAGAACGTTCTCATCGATAATGAATACGGCCTTTTTAAGGCTGAAATTATCCGACAAAAAACTAATGATCTCATCTTCAAGCTTATAACCAACCACTATTTGATGATCTTTTGAGTAATTTGTATTCAATCGAATACCCTTAGACATGTTGTTTAATTTTTTCGATTAGTCTGTTCACTACTTTAGATTTATCTTCTTTTCCGGTAGTAGTGATTTTAACCTGAGCCTGATTGTAGAATTCAATTCTATTTGAATATAAGGTTTCCAGCTCATTTTTAAGCGTTTCTCTTGATTTAATTTCTCCTTCACTATTTCGAACTATCGGGCGTTTAGGGTTTCGGATTACACGATCTAAGATCACCTCCATAGGAGTATCTAGGAAGACAATTAATCCATGCAATTTTAAATGATCAACTATCCGTTGATTTTGTAAAGCGCCACCTCCTAATGCCACCACTCCTTTAAAGGCTTTTGTTAGCTCTAAAAGATATTCCCATTCCTTTTCTCTGAAATAATCTTCTCCGTATTCTTTAAATATTTTTGGAATAGTTTTTCCTTCTTTTTTAACCAAGTACTTATCCAGATCATGAAATGGCAATTCCAGGTTCTTTGCTAATCGTGATCCGATAGCACTTTTCCCAGCTCCCATAAATCCGGTCAAATAAAAACTACCCTGAAACTTTTTTAACCTGTAATCATTCATCGCTAAGGTCTTTTAGGACTAACAAATTCAACTTCTTCCTTATCTACTAGAACGGCCCCGGCCGGAGCTCCTTTGGGCTTCCGAACGTATTTTTTCTTGGTAACAATAACAGGAACAACTTCTGCACCTTTCGCTTTTGAATTATAAGCAGCAAAGGAAGCTACTTCTAAAATTACACTTTTAGGAGGCATTCCTTTAACATTTCCCATTCTTATTAACGCATGTGACCCGGCCACTTTTCGGGCATGAAACCAAATATCTTCTTTGTGAGCCATTTGTACGAGTTTATCATTACTCTTGGCATTTTTCCCGATCCAAACAGGATAGCTACTCACTTCTAGTGTATGAAATGGTAAATCGGATTCCTGTTTTTCATCTTCAGAAATATTTAATTCCTTCAGAGCTTTGATATTATCTTTCTTCCAGTCATTAAAATTCCTCAAGCTATTGAACTGTTCTATTTCTTTTTTAAGATCTTCAATCAGTTCTTTCCTTTGTTCTAAGATTGGAATTCTTTCCAGAGCTTCTTCGTAAGACCGGATCGAGTTTTTAGATTTCGAATAATATTTTTCAGCGTTCTCAATAACTGAGAGTTTTTTATCTAATGGAATTTCTATTCTCTTTCCCTCATCATACAGATCATTAACTGTTATTTTTGAATCCTCTTCCGGTTTCAAATGACCATTGGCCATTAACAGGTGACCATACTTTTCATATTTTTCTGCTCTTTCCAATCCTTTATCAGCTTTGTCAAGATTGCGTAAACCTGACAGGGCTCTCTTGAGCTGTCTTTTTAATTTCTTAAGCAACTCTCCCTTTTGTTGTCTTAATCTCTGATCATGAGAGTAGTTTTTATACCTGTAAGTAATCAGGTCATTGATGGAATCAAAGAATCTTTCTGTTTTTATTGGAAGTATTTCTTCACTGAATATGGAAGTGTTTCCATTTTCCAGTAACCTCCATGATGGGTTGGTATCAACTTCGGAAGTAAGTTTTTTTGTAAACGAAATAATTTCATCACTGTTCATTTCATCTACATTGTATTCTTTAATAAGCTCAGAAAGATTTCCTCTGGGAATTAAAGGATTCAGCGAAGTAAGGTTTTGTTTGGGAGACTTATCCCTATTCACATTTTCGAACAGATCGATCTCTTTTTCATCCGGCGCTTCTATCTTCTCAACATCATTGCCTTTGAAAGACTCAATTACCTCATCCTCTTTTGCTAACATCACATTCCCGTTATTTCCGAAAATTTTAAAAATGAGTTCAAAATTCTCCTGAATACAGATTGTGAATATTCGATCTGTCTCTGCAAGCTCCACATTTTCAATCTTCAGGTTATAGATATCCTCGAAAAACGCTATGGTATTTTTTTTCTTAGGGTTTGAATAATAATCCAAAAACAAAGCCATATTTCCGGGACTGGTACTGAATACTAATTTATGATGGTTTTCATCTTCTCCTTCTATAAAAAATTCTATTAGATTTTTATATCTGGTGTTGGCTAAAATAATTTTTTTACCAACAATTTTGGATTTAATGAATTCCTTTAAATATTTTAGTTCGTAATAATTCAAAGAGAGATAGAGGTTTTAAATACTGATTTCAAATAAAGAGGTTTATGCAATATCCTATTTTTAATTCGATAATAAACACTGTTGATACCAACTTAGAGAAAAGAGGAATATCAACCGAAATGTTTAAGACTTGGGAAAATAGCAAAATAAATGCCACCGGTTTAGAATTGGAAATAAATCTTTCAAAAATTTCTCCTTTCATTCGTACACTTTCAATTAATTTTGATTGGGACAGCTTCAGGGAAACAGCGCTGGCAAAAAAACTAGATGGTATGGAATCTCATCCCTTCTTAGAAATGGATAAGCTAAAAAATACCAATCTTACCCCAACCATTGATGTTGAAATGGCTTGGCTTTTTGATGAACATACCTGTCAGCCTATCGAGACTGATAAAAATGGCAATTATCGGGTTGAGAGTGCCAGCAGATGGATGGAATCAGTTAGTAAAGATGTAAATAGTTTATTAGCAAAAGATGACATCATCACACGTTGGCATGTTGAAATTGAAGGCGATCAGGATGGAAAGTACTTATCTGCTATAAACTTGATCTCCTATTTTCAATATCAAATTGATACCCCGAAAAACTTGCAAGAGGTTAACCAACTTGTAAGCCGGCGTTTACATGAATTGTTATTCAAAGCAAATAAGGTTATCAATATTTCCGATGAAATCTTATCCAAAGCTGTTGCTGCTTAGTGGATGAACCAAAATTAGTGGTAATCCATAAGTTTTTTAATCCAACTGATGCTCAGATTGCAAAATCTTTGTTAGCAGATGCAGGAATTCTTTCTTTCATACTTGATGAAAACGCCTCTTACTCTATCGGAACTGCTATTGTTTTGGGAGGATACAGATTAGCTGTAGCTGATTCCAATCTATCTGAGGCACAAGAAATTTTAAATAACTTTAAAGAGCTTAATTCTGATTTTCAGGAAGAAGAGATACGTTGTCCTAAATGTAACTCAAGTTTGACAAGCAATAAAACCCCATTTTCACTTTTAACTATTCTGGGGCTAATTTTCAGCAGTATATTTATTATGCTCACTAATTCAAGTCCCAGATATCATTGCAAACGCTGCAAGTATAAATGGAATGAAAACAAACGAGCATAAAAAAAGGCTCTGATTGATTTAATCAGAGCCTGAAAATTATTTCTTCTTCTTGTGTCTGTTTTTTCTCAGACGCTTCTTGCGTTTGTGCTTTGCAATTTTTGAACGCTTTCTTTTTTTACCGCTTGGCATAAATGGTCACCAAAAATTTCTGATTGTTATTTCTACGAATTGATTAGCTTTAAAAATAAGAACTTTTCAAAGTTTTTCTAAATCATTTTTTATTTGGACATACTTTCGTTTACCGCTTCTTTAAAGTCTTTCGACATTTTTAACATAGGTGCATACTGCTCGGGTACAATAACTTCTTCATTCGTTTTTGGATTTCTTGCTACTCTTTGAGCGCGTTTAACCACCTTAAAACTACCAAAGCCGCGCAATTCAATATGCTCGCCTCTTTTCATTGCGTCTATAACAGTTTCCATAAAACCATTAACCACAGCCTCTGTTTCTACTTTTGTTAGCCCTACTGATGATGATATAATATCTACGATGTCCGCTTTTGTCATAATTCTTATCCCTGATAAAATTTATTTTTCTTATTAAGCCAATCGTTTAAAAAAACAAAGCTTACTTCAAATCGTTCACTTAAAATAACTATTATTTTGGACCAAATTGTTAAAGAAAAAATGTTATCAATAATTATTCCTAAATCTTTTTTACTTTCATGGGTCATAAAAAGCTACTAATTCAAAATTTAATGATTGCATGGAATTATTTGAAAGTATTGTAAACAGTTTAAACGACCTTGTTTGGAGCACACCTTCCAACTTCCCTTTTATGGTAGTTGTTCTTCTTAGTTTCGGGATTTTTATCACTTTACGCCTCGGTTTTGTTCAGGTTCGCAAGTTCGGTCATGGTGTACTTTCCGTAATGGGCAAGTATGACCACCCTGATGCCGTTGGTGACGTAAATCACTTTCAAGCATTAACCACTGCACTCTCAGCAACCGTTGGTATTGGTAACATTGCCGGAGTTGCAATCGCCATTCACTACGGTGGACCCGGCGCTCTTTTCTGGATGTGGGTTACCGCATTCTTTGGTATGGCTATCAAATACACAGAATGTACTTTAGCTGTTAAATATAGAGTAGTAAATGATGACGGATCAGTTTCCGGTGGACCAATGTACTACATAGAAAAAGGGCTTGGTCAAAACTGGAAATGGCTGGCTATCTTTTTTGCTGCGATGGCAGTTATTTGTTCATTCCTGACAGGAAATGCTGTTCAGGCTAATACCGTAGCTGATACAATGCGAAGTACTTTCTTAGTACCGGGTTGGGTTACAGGTTTAGTAACTGCGTCTCTGGTTGGAGTTGTAATTATTGGTGGAATTAAAAGAATTGGTAAAGTTACCGCAAGCCTGATGCCGGTAATGGCAATCATTTATGTGTTAGGAGCTTTGGTTATTCTTCTGATGAACGCGAGTGAAGTAGTGCCTGCTTTTAAAACTATTTTATCATACGCATTTACTCCGGAAGCAGGAATATTTGGCGTTGGATCAGGTGTTTTCTTAACAACTTTAGTTTGGGGTATTAAACGTGGTTTATTCTCGAATGAAGCCGGTCAGGGTTCTGCGCCAATTGCACACGGTGCTGCTAAAACAAAAGAGCCTGTTCGTGAAGGTGTTGTAGCACTACTTGAACCTTTTATTGATACACTGGTAGTTTGTACAATGACCGGTCTTGTGATCGTAAGTACAGGTGTTTGGGAACAAAAGCATGATGTTCCTTTCTTAGCATCCAGTCTTGAAAATACCTATGTAATTGAGCAAGGTAATTCTTTATTGGTAGTTGATGGAGTTCCAACTAATGGAGAAGTTATTCGTAATGATCATCCTACTGGAGAATTCTACACTGATGAAGGTAGAACTCAATTATTCAACGGTTCGATTTCTTTAGAAGGCGACAAATATGTAGCCAAAAGCATTGATGGAAATGAAGTTGCAGAGTTGCATTCTTCTATTATTGAAAATGGTGCTCCGTTAACTGCTTTAGCTTTCGAAAAAGGTCTTCCGTTTGCAGGTGGTAAATACATTGTAACTATCTGTGTGATCTTATTTGGTATCTCTACCGCTATAAGCTGGAGTTATTATGGAGACAGATCTATCCAGTACCTTGCCGGAGACAAATCCATTATCTACTACAAAGTTGTTTATCTGATCATGCACTTTATCGGTGCTGTACTGGCTCTGGAAACCGTTTGGGCAATAGGTGACATCGCACTCGGTTTAATGACCTTCCCGAACATCATTGCATTATTTGCGCTTTCAGGAACAGTAGCTGTAGCCAGCAAAACTTATTTCGCTAAAATGAAAGATCAAATAGGTAAATAGTTTTATGAATAATGTATTGGAAGTCGATCATCCCGTAATTGATATTTACTTAACTGCTTTACGGGATAAGACTACCAAAACGGCTCCTTTCAGACGTGCAATGGCTAATATCGGAAACATATTAGCCTATCACGCTTTAAGTGAATTACCCTTAACTGAATTTGAAGTTGAAACACCCATTCAGAAAACCAGCGGTTTCTCCCCTTCTACAGATGTTGTAGTAATTCCAATTTTAAGAGCCGGATTAAGTCTTGTGGATGGAATAATCAATTTTATACCTGAAGCAAAAGTGGGACATATCGGTGTATATCGCCATGAAGAAACACATGAGCCGGTTAATTACTATCATAACCTACCAAATGGAATTGAAGATGCATTTACTCTGGTTGTAGATCCTATGCTTGCAACTGGCGGTAGTGGTAGTCATGCAGTTAAGTTTCTGAAAGAATCAGGAGCTAAAAACATCCGTTTTGTTGCACTTATAGCTGCTCCTGAAGGGATTGAACGCCTGCAAACCGATCATCCAGATGTTCCCATTATTACCGCCTCAATAGATGAAAAGCTTAATGACCAGGCCTATATCATCCCCGGCTTGGGAGACGCCGGAGATCGCTATTTTGGGACAACTTAAATACATATTTGCTTCATTAGTTCTTTTTTTGATAGTGTCTCAATGCACAGAATTGTCTGAATATGATAACCAACGCATTCAGGAAGCATTAGGAGATTCTTTGATCACCAGTTCCACTACAAAACAAGTGGATATGGACATTATCGAAAACGGAGCTTTAAAACTGAATCTGAAAAGTAGTCGTGCCCTTACCATCACTGAAGACAGAAATAAGACAACTTACCTGAGCGGACCTGTGGCAATAGATATCTTCAAAAGCGACACTTTGGATACAGAAGTTTCTGCTGACAGTGCTATTTATTTACCTAAAGACGCTCAATTCGAACTGTTCGGAAATGTGATCGTTCATTCTCAAAACGGACGTTTTCTATATTCCGACTATTTGAAATGGCTGAGAGAAGATGATGAAGTTACCACTCCTGGAAGAGTTCTCATCATCACAGAAACAGACAGCATTGCAGCAACAGGATTTGTTGGGAACACAGATCTTACAAATTACACTCTTACTGAAGTAACCGGTAAAACTCAGTTCAATTGAACAAAGTAATCAAATATCTGCCTTTTTTGATATTGCTATTTGGCATCAATAAAACTGCTGTTCATGCCCAGACAACCGTTCAGATAGAAAGCGTTAAAACCCTGAAAAGCATTACGGTAGATGGGGAACCTATCCGGAAATTATATGAAGCCAGATTAAGAACGGGTGGGTTTACTATTGTATGTGATAGTGCATGGCAATTTCTCGAAAAGGATGAATTCAGAGCTTTTGGAAATATTCAGATTACCACCCCTACCGAAACTATCTGGACCGATTCTTTAGTTTATTTTAATGTGCTCGATTTCAGCCAACTCAGAGGTCGGGTAATTATTAAACAGGACAGCACTTTGCTTTTCGGAAATAAAGTGAATTACAATTTCGTGACTAAAGTGGGTCGTTTTCTGGATAAGATACGTTTAGAAGATAACGAAAATGGTATCCTTAAAGCTGATTCAGGTATTTATTTTCAAAATCAGGACAGTGCCGAATTTCGTGGAAATGTACAATTAGCAGATTCGGCTCAATATGTAGAAGGAGATAGTTTGTTCATTAATCGTAAGTCCAAATTCCTTCGTTTATTTGATAATCTTCTGGTTATTGACAGCACAAATAATGCCTTACTTACCGGAGATTATTTAGAAGCTGATTCGACCGGAAGACGATATCTTAGAGGTAATGGCTACCTTCGGCGAACAGTAGAGGATTCAGTAAATTCAGATACCACACACATTTTTGCTGAAGAAATTGAGCTCAATGAAAAAGATTCAGTAACAACTATCGATGCTTTTACGGATGTAAATGTATGGACGGAAAAATTCTCTTCTCTTTCAGATACTTTGCTTTACAATTCTGATACCGAACTCTTCCGTTTAAAAGGAAATCCCAAAGCCTGGAATAAAAATATTCAGCTCTCCGGTCCCTATATTTTTGTTCAGCTCGATAGTAGTGAAGTCCAAAACCTGACCTCTTACCCTGAACCATTTGCCGTCCAGGAAGACACGGTAACCGGAAGACTCAATCAAATTAAAGGAGACACGCTGATAGCAGATTTTAAAAACGGGGATATTTCCAGGATCCGAATACATCCAAACAGTGAAGTATTGTATCATATTACTAATGAAGCAGGCCAACCCGACGGTGCTTTTGAAAGTACTTCTCCCAAAACAGTATTGATCTTCGAAAATGGGGACATGGTGGAAGCAAAAATGGGTAAAAATCAGGGGTTATTTCTCCCGGAATACACCGAACTGGATAGCAGGAGATTGGAAGGTTTTATCTGGACACCGGATCTTCGTCCTGAAAAACCAACGATCGATCCGCAACCTACCCTTCCTCCCATTCCTGCAGATCGGCCTTTTGAGTTGCCAAGAAGGTTTGTGGAATATTTAAATAACATTTCTAAAGAGTAAAAATGAGAAATATTCTAATTCTCATCTCAGTTATATTATTACTTTGTCTTAGTAATTATAAAGGTCACATAGACCCACCTTTTTCCATTGATTTTACTCCGGTTATTATCGGTCTTACTACAGTAATCGTTCTCTTTTTTACAGATTTAAAACTTTGGCTTAAACTAGGACTTACCACATTTTATATCATACTTAACGATGTTTTGATAAAGCTTTATGCAGGTGGAGCTCACGACCTTGAGGGTGCAGGTTTTATATTTATTGCAATGGCGATTGGATTAATTGTATCCTTAATAGCTTTAATTATTTATTTGATTAAAGAAAAAGTTGAAAAGAAAAGTATGTTCAAATTCATACTGACGCCTATATTGGGTTTGGCTCTTTACCTATCATATTTTCATTCTCTAGGAATGTCGTTCGACATTTTATCTTCAATGAATCAATCCAAAGCAAAGAAAGATGATATTTTTATTTCAGATTTAGTCTTTTCTAAGGATATTTTGGTATTTGGATCTGACACATTATTTGTTCAAAAAGGGTGGATTGAACATGAAGTTAAATTTGATCATACAAATCTTGTAAAGACTTCGTATAAATCACAGAATAATAATTTAGTTCTTATTCTCGATGGGAGTCCTGATCTTTTTGATTCTCATGGAAGGATTTATTCCAAAGTAATCTCTCCTAAAACGTATTGGGCAAATAATATTTCTAAAAACATTTACTATACAGTAGATAAAGGAACTAAAGAATTCGAAATTTCTTTTTATCAAACCAATAAAAAAGATGAAGTTAAGACTATCATTGGTTCATACTAGATATCAATCACAAACCTGAGGAAAGCTCCGAAGGATCTAACTGGATTGAAGTATTAGATTAGATTGAATAAGTAGTTATTATTTTATTCAAGCAAAATCAATTCGATAACCAATACCCCTTATCTTTCTATGTTCGCTTTTTACTTCTCCCCCTCCTAAATCCTGCCTGAAAAGAAAGAAATTTAAACTTTAACCCTTACTGACATTTCGAGTTGAATCAATCATCAGATTGATGACTTGGAAATCTAAAGTTCTCTTTAATGCAAATCTTTAGATTTTATTTCCGTTCGACATGAGAAATTCATGCATTCACTAAAAATCCCATCACTACATTTACAAGAAACAAAACTATCATCAACTCCTTCATATACTTTTTTGTAAAAGAAACCCAAAAACCATAAATGCAAATTGTAACAATTCCAATAAGAATTGGAATGTAAATATATATCAACCCTCCTAACCCACTCTCATCTGAGATTCTGAGCAAAGAAATAGTAACTCCAATAAATATAGAAACGATTAATATCGAAATATTTCTAAAGTGCTTTCCTATAATTTCTTTAATTGATAGAGATTAACTTTCTTTTGGCTTGAAAGGAACACTACTCGGCAATAACTGTCTTCTGTTTAGTTCAGTAAGAATAAGCTCTGTAATCTCTCCTTTCAAAAGGAATTCGTAGCGGATATCTAAAACGTATGCCTTCACTTTCAAGTGAATGATGTAATTTTTATCAATAACCTGATTTTCTGTTATCACAACTACCGGTTTATTCAAATAAACATATCGAGATGTGATGGCTGCTTTATAGGCTATTTCCTTAACGATATCAATATTTGTATCAGCCGGCAAATAGATAGAAGCCACAACCTGACAATCGAGCGCCCCTGTATTCGAGTTTGAAACAGAGTTATTAACTATATCTGCATTTGGAATGGTTACAAGCGAATCATCAGGGGTTACAATTCTGGTAGATCTTAACCCTATTCCGGTTACCTCTCCATAATGTCCGTCAATTTCGATCTTATCACCAACCTGAAACGGACTGTCTAAAATGATGATAAATCCACCAAAAATATTCTTCAGAATATCCTGTGCAGCAAAACCAACTGCAATTCCAATGGAAGCCCCAACAGTTAGAATGGTCTCAACCGGTGGATTTATAATTCCTCCAATAACAATAAACAGAGCAACTGACCAAAGAATCACATTTAAAAATGGAATTAGTCTTTTTATAAGCAATCGATAAGAAGCCTGATTCTCTGCAAGTTTACCAAGCAGAAAAGTGATGAATCTATTCAACAAGAATGCAAATATCAGTACAATGATCGAAGAAATGATCTTTCCGGTAGAGAAGAGTTCTTCAAAAGGAACGATCTTTGGCTTAATATTTATCCCTTTAGATGAGTCTGCTACAGCTGAATCCGCCTGAACGGTACTGAGCGAATCTTGAGCGCTCAGAGCAAAAGAGCCTAAGCTGAAGATCAGAAACATGAAATATGTAAGTATTCTTTTCATATCAGTGAATAATATTTCTTCGTTTCAGTAATCGAAGTACTTGACGATACACAAGTTGATTCAGGTAGTATCCACTTTCCTCTTCTATCAAAACACCACGTGATTTCAAGCGTGTTAGCAAAACTCGGCTTTGTGCTAACGTTAAATTCAATACCCGACAAAGTTCTGCCACTTTTAAAGTATCATGAAGAACAATGGCAGCTAGTGTGAATAAAGTTTCAGTCTTCAGAATTTCCAAAGTTTCAATATTCGCCGGCTGAAATGGAGAAATAATAAGCGTTCTACCCTCTACTTTTTTAATAGACCGGAGCCAAAGAATAGTTGCAACAGAAGTGTTCCCTTCAGTGATATCGGCCAGTCTTTCAA
Source organism: Balneola sp. (assembly GCA_965222085.1). Taxonomy (GTDB): domain Bacteria; phylum Bacteroidota; class Rhodothermia; order Balneolales; family Balneolaceae; genus Balneola. The sequence goes on along the minus strand of OZ244952.1, from coordinate 2,736,562 downwards.
AGTATATTTCCTTCAAATACTCCTGAACGGCTTTCGGGTCGTTCAGCCTCTTTTTATAATTTCGAGATTTTCTGATTGATTCGTCTGCCTCAAAATTTAATCGGTACACACTTTTATCGTGTCGGTTCATAATTACCGATTGCATATGCGCATCACTTAAGACATCAGTAAAAAAGATATGTGTAAAATGAGTTTCTACTCCTTCAACTTTATTTAAAAACTCCCATGCGTATCTGGAACACGTAGTTATCCAGAATACTTTTCCTTTGGTTTCAGAAATGACCAACCATAAAGCATCAAGAGCTTCAAAACCGTTTATATTTCTGAGATATAGTTTTTGCAAACCTTCTAAATTCACAACTATTCTTTCTTCAAGAGCATTTAAAGCGTTAACTATATGTTCCGGCCGGTTTACATCTTTGATATCAAAAGCGCTGCCAAGTAAGCTTAGTATCTGCTCAATCTTCCAGGTTGATTGCTTAATTTCGATATTGATGATCTTTTCTTCTTTAAATACCTCATTCGTTAACAAATTGGAAAGAGTTGACTTCCCGCTCCCTTTTTCACCAATTAACGCCACACTGCTCGGGAATCCTTCTTTCCATGCATCAAAAGCTTTTCCTACCGCTCTTATATTGTCAGATGCATTTACATAGAGCTCAAGATCTATTTTCTTACTCAGGTCGAATAGCTCCCTGTACGATTTAGGAAGTTCCTGGATCTTTTGATCTGTTTCGGTTAAGAAAGTGCTTAAGCCAACACTTTTTTGAACTGATTTATCATCAATGATCTTAAACCCAAAAATAGTTTGGATAGGAATAATGATCTGGCGTAGTTTTCTACTGGCAAATCTTAAAAAAATTGCTGTAGCATCAACAGTTTTAGCCCAATATGCTATAGACAGGTTTTTAACCCTTCCCGCCCAACGTATTAGACGTAGCTTATAAATTTTTGATCTTGTACTAATTGTAGTCCGGTTTAGATGAAAACTTCACAAATGTACTACTTTTGTAACATCATACATAGATGTTACAAAAATTTATATTTATCCACTTCGTTAACAGTTTCAAAATGAGGCTTTTTATGCATCTCAGAATGTATTAAATTGAGTAAATCATCTACAAAATTATGTTTAACAAAATTACCCTGAAAAGAATGTTTAAAATTCATTCTAGGCGTACCTTCTTTTTTGTTTTTCTTTGCTTTCTCCTGGCATTAAGTGATTCACTATTGGCTCAGAATAATCTTTCGAGGATATCTACAGTTGATCGAAGTGATGGTAAAGGAGCTGTGATCAGATATCATTTTTCAGAAGCTGTTGATTCTTTCGAAGTCATACAGCCCGCTCCAGATCTTGTCCAAATGGTCTTATACGGTGATATTGATACCACAGGAATTCAACTACCGGGTTATGGGGATAAAGTAAATCAGGTTATCCTGTACAAACAGGATTATGGATTTGGAGTAGATATTTATTTGGGACAAGACTATGCATTTATGGCTGATGTTTATCCCGATCAAAATGGAAAACATCTGTTAGTGGGCCTTACCGAAACCAATTACGAAGAATTGGATGCCTATTCTCAGCAATTTCTAGCCAAAACCTGGTACGAAAATTTCGAATTAACAGAAGCCTCTACCCCCACAACAATTATTGATACGGGTTCAGTTACAGATAGCTATAATCCCGTACGGGATAAATTAAAGTTTGATAAGATTGTTATCGATGCAGGACATGGTGGGCATGACCCCGGAAATTTAGGCTACAAAAGAAGTGCCAAAGAGAAAGATGTTGTTTTATCGATAGCAAAAAAATTGGGTGGATATATAGAAGAGAATCTCCCTGATGTTGAAGTAATTTATACAAGAGAGACAGACGAATTTGTTGATCTTTGGGAACGGGGAAGTATTGCGAACAGAGCTGAAGCAGATCTTTTTGTTTCTATTCACGCAGATGCTTTTACTAAATCTTCAGTACGTGGTGCATCAGTGTTTTTCTTAGGACTTGATAGAAGCGACCGTTCTTTTGAAGTGATGAAAGAAGAAAATCAGATCTATGCTGATCATGAAGTAGTTGAGGATTTATCTGAAGAGGATCTAATCGTTTATGAATTGGCACATAGCGGTAATATCGCAAACAGTGAACGAATTGCTTACATGGTGGAAGATCAACTTAAAAACAGAGCGCAAAGAAAATCCCGTGGTGTTCGCCAAAAGGGACTAGTTGTACTTTATCAATCAACCATGCCGGCTATTTTGGTTGAAACAGGATTTCTGACAAATCCGGCTGAAAAAAGATATCTGACAAGTGATTGGGGGCAAAGTTTAATTGCATCAGCTATATACCGAGCTATTAAACAGTACAAACAAGAACAAGATGAGAGCTATTCTTTAAAAGCGACTTCAGCAAATGACTAAACCTTTGATCATCGGAGTAGCCGGAGGTAGTGGCTCAGGAAAGACTACGGTCGTAAGTACAATCTCGAAAACCCTTGGCGCAAACAAACACCTGCTTTTACAGCACGATTCTTATTACCGTGATCTAAAACACCTTCCCTTTGAGGAGCGTATAAAACACAACTTTGATCACCCGGCTTCACTGGAAACAGAGCTGCTTATTCGGCATATTAATGCTCTTTCTGAAGGTTATCCGATTGAAGTACCTCAATATGACTTTGCCAACCACATTCGAAAAGAACAAACAACAGCTGTTACTCCTAAAGAAGTTATTCTGGTTGATGGAATCCTGATCTTCAGCGAACCTGAACTTTTGGAATTAATGGATGTGAAGATCTTTGTTGATACTGATGACGATATAAGATTGCTTCGGAGACTTAAAAGAGATATTAGCGAACGTGGCCGCTCTGTCGAAAATGTAATGGAGCAATACCAAAAATTTGTACGCCCAATGCATCTGGAATTTGTTCAGCCCAGCAAACGCTATGCTGATGTGATCATTCCCAGAGGGGGTAAAAATAAAGTCGCGTTGGATATGGTACTGGCGTTGATCAATGAAAAACTTTCTAACCGCCAATAAAAGCTTCCATTCCTCTAAAGATCAGAAATTCATCTCTTTTAGAATTCATCGAGATCAAATCTGAAACAGTATTGGCATCTCCTCCGGTTAAATAAAGAGTAAAATGACCAAATGATTCCTGATATCGTTTTAATGAAGCGTTAATCCCGTCCACAAAGAATGCAACTTGCCCCCATTGCAATGACTTTGCAGTATTTTTACCCGGAAACCTTAAAGGGATTTGAGTTTCAACTGTAGGTAGCTCCGGTGCTGAAGTTTTGAAAATATTCATAATACTCTGTAAACCCGGCATGATTACACCTCCCTGATAAACTCCATCTTCATTCATAATATCTATTGTACATGCACTACCCGCATCTATTACTACAACAGATTTCTTTTCCTGTGTATAGGCTCCTAAACATCCCAGGAAACGATCGATACCCAACGTTTTTGGTGTCAGGTAATTCAAATTATGCTCAGGGATATCACTGATTTCGATATTTTTTATCTCGAACTCCGTTATCTGATTCCTAAGTAATTCAAAGTGATCTTTTCGAACACTTGCTACCACAAGATCCTGAATTGAATCTTTATGTTGGTTCAACCATGAAATCAAATATGTTACTGATTTAAAATTATCTGTAGACTTTTCCCAAGCACTATTATTTCTGAACGCAACCTTTATGGAAGAATTACCAATATCGAGAAAAAGCGTTTTTTTTGAATTTTCTGAATCGTTTTTGCTCATGAATTTGTATTACATTAAAGACATAAGAGAATAATCAATCTAAACGATAGTATGAATTTAAAATCAAAGATTGCGATAGTTACCGGAGCAAGTAGCGGAATTGGTGCAGAATTTTCAAAAGACCTTGTTAAAAAAGGAGCTAAAGTATATGGTTTAGCCAGAAGTATCGATAAGCTCAACAATATAAGAGAAAAGCTAGGGAATAATTTCGTCCCCGTTCAGCAGGATATTACTGATATTGAAAGCCTGGAAACCTGGGTTGAGGAAACATTTTCTGACGACCATTCTCCGGACATTTTAATTAACAACGCCGGACTTGGATATTTTGCAAATGTGGATGATTTGAAAATTTCCGAGTGGGATAAGATGCTGAATGTAAATCTTTCCGGAATTTTCTATCTAACCCGGTTGATCGTTCCTTTAATGAAGCAGAATGAAAATATTTGCCATATTGTGAATATTTCGTCCATAGCCGGGTTAATGGGGAATCCTCAAATCTCTGCTTATAACGCAACGAAATACGGATTAAGAGGATTCAGCGATGCCCTGTTCAAAGAACTTAGATATGATGGAATCAAAGTATCCTGCTTTTTTCCGGGCTCTATTGCCACCAACTTCTTTGATGCTATTGATGAAGTTGATCAGCATCCGAATATGATGCAAGCATCTGACGTTTCTAATACTTTGATCCATGTTTTAGAAACACCGGATAATTTTTTGATAAACGAAATTATAATGCGTCCACTCAATCCAAAGAATCCAGGGTAGATGCTGAGAAATGTGATAGCTCTTTTTGTAGGTTGCATTACCCTTTTTAACTGTAATAGTGATTATCCTATACAAAAGCCCGAAAACTTAATGGCTGAAGAATTGTATATGGATCTTTTTTACGAATTAGAATTACTTAGCGTTTACCAGGATAGAGGTGCTAAAGGCTCAGTTGTTGACACTCTGTATGAAGAAATTTTTAAAAAATATAACTCAGAAAAAGATATTTTTTTGAGCAGTCATAAATATTTCCAAAGCCAAATTATAGAACAGCAAATTCGTGCTGATTCCGTCATAAAGAAAATCGAAAGAGAATTAATAGCACTTGACAGATTAGACTCACTTACAACTCAGGAAGGGTCTGTAAAAGAGTAATAGTTCAGATCCTCTCTACTTACTTCAATTACATTCTCCTTAACTAAATAAGAAAGGATCTGCTTTGCTGCATTTTGATTGATGGAAAGTTTAGAAGCAATACTGATCAATGATTCATCTTCGTTTTTAAGCAATTCTATTACTTCCGCGATTAATTGCTTATCGAAAGTGTTCTTAGATTCATTTGAATTACTTTTCAGACAGTTATCACAATGTCCACATGGTTCATTTTTAGTATCTCCGAAATAATTTCTTAGAAAAACTTCTCTACACGTGTCTGAGTTAATGAAGCTATTTATTTTGTCTAACTTCATCAGTAGTACGTCCCTATGTTGCTCCACTTCCTCCTTACCTATGGGTAGCCTTGATGATCTTGGTTCCAGAATTCTTACTAAATCTCTTTCCTCTACAAGCGTAAAGATCAAAACATGATCGTTCTGCATCAACACATTCAGTGCTTTGATAAGACCATTCCTGTTGATATCTAAAGCTGACAACAGAGTTTCTTCATCCGTCTCTATCATGTCATAAAATGCCTGACTATTTAAAGTCCTTTCTAACTTATCTACGAATTCAGCTTTATCAGGATTATTACATCTTTCTTTAAATTTTTGAAGCATTTCCTGGCTCAAAGTAAATTGAATAGAAAAAGCGGGTTTAACACCCTGAATCCAGGAAATAATGCCGAATTGTTCCAAAAGTCTTAGAGAGGTTCTTATAATGCTGAATGATTCTTTTGACCTTTTTTGAAGTGCCTTTAATTCCAGTTCTGAAGCATCCGGCATAATTGCTCCTTCTGCAAGCTCAAAGCTGTCACACAATGTTTGATACACTTTTTCCAATTGTTCTCTCTTTGGGTAATTTTGAACAATTCTGTTTTTTGCTCCTGTATAATCAGAAGATTTATAATACAAGATCGGGAATGCTTCCTTTCTATCTCTTCCTGCCCTTCCAGCTTCCTGATAGTAAGCCTCAATGGAATATGGCATCGTTTCGTGAATTACATATCGGCAATCAGGTTTATCTATTCCCATCCCAAAAGCATTTGTTGCAACAACCAGAGGCGTTTCTCCCTTGATCCACCTACTCTGAATATTCTTTCTGGTTTCACTTTCTATACCTGCATGATAGGCTTCTGAAATTATCCCTTTTTTTGTAAAAAAATCTGCCCAATACTCACAGTTTTTCCTTGTTCCACCATAGATCAGACCATCTCCTTTTTTGGACGCTCTGGTAACGCCTTCTATCAGTTTCTCTCTCTTTTTTTCAGTTTCAACCACCCACCATTTTAAATTCGGACGTTTAAATCCTAACGATATTACTTCTGGGTGATTGAAGCTCAGATTCTCAAGGATATCCTTCCGAACTTCCGGAGTAGCTGTTGCAGTTAAAGCGATCCAGGATGCAGAGTCCGAAATTGATTCCAGATTTGTTTTTATATCCCTGTAAGCGGGACGAAAATCGTGTCCCCATTCGGAAATACAATGAGCTTCATCTACAGCAACAAGATCAATATTAAGGTTATGCAGTTCGTTTTGAAAAAGTTCCGTTCCAAGCCTCTCAGGTGCACAGTACAATAATTTGTACATTCCATTCCTGGCATTGACCAATCGTTGCTCAACCTCGTAAAATGGAATTGTATTATTTATGAATGTAGCTGAAATGCCCTGATCATTTAATTGCTGAACCTGATCCTGCATTAAAGCTACAAGAGGTGAAATAACCAAGGTCATTCCTTCAAATACAGTTGCAGGAACCTGATAACAAAGAGATTTACCTCCGCCGGTTGGGAAAAGCACTAAAGTATCCTTTCCGGAAAACACAGAATTTATTGCAAGATCCTGCCCTTCCCGGAACGATTCATATCCCCAAAATTCTTTTAAATGTTCTAATGCCTGATTAAATTGGTACTGCAAATTTAAACCTCAATTTCTTTTCCCAAAAGTATTGATATCATTCTGTTCATCAAATAAAAACATGAAGCTATTTTTCTATCTATTTTTTTTAATTGTACTCCTGAGTTGCGCATCATCTTCTCCTAAAGAGAAAATAGATTACCGTGAAGAGATGAGAAACTTTGTTATTGAAATAGCAGAGTTTGCCAGAGAGCAAGACTCCGATTTTATTATAATCCCTCAAAATGGTCATGAATTAATTCTTAAGAACGACAGTAGTATTGCTCAAGATTATCTTTCAGTTGTAGATGGATTAGGACAGGAAAGCCTGATCTTTGGCTATTATGGTGATAATACGATCACACCAACCGACAGCCGGGAATATTTACTTCAGTTATTGAGAACAGGTAAACGTGAAGGCAAAACTGTCCTTGTTACAGACTATACTGATGAAGATCAAAAAATTAAAAGATCATATGAACGAAATTCTTTGAATGGGTTCATCTCCTTTTCTGCTCCGGAGCGTGAACTGACTTATATACCTGAACCATCCGATTTTTTGAAAAATGAAAATAGCAGAGATATTCAAACTCTTTCTGATGCGCGGAATTTTCTTTACTTATTGAACTATGAAAACTATGATTCAAAAGAGGAGTTGCTTTCTTCACTTTCTGATACAAATTTTGATGTTTTTATTATGGATGCTTTTTTCTGGGGTAAAATATTTACCGGGAAAGATTTAGATCGGATAAGAACAAAAAGCGACGGCGGAAAGCGGCTTCTTATCAGTTATATGAGTATTGGAGAAGCTGAAGATTACAGATTCTATTGGGATGAAAGCTGGGACAAAAAAGAGTTAAGTTGGATCGATTCTGAAAACCCTGACTGGCCCGGAAACTTTAAAGTGAAATATTGGAATCAAGACTGGAAAAAAATCATCTATGGTGAAAGTGACTCCTATACCCAGATGATATTAAATGCAGGTTTTGACGGGGTTTATCTGGATATCATTGATGGCTTTTGGTATTTCGAGAATAAAGAAAGAATAAACTAAATCTATCTATTGGCTTCTCACCAACATACTTACCATTTTTTTACCGTCTTCTGTTATCAACTTACTCTTTTCCTTAAACCCTAACTTCTGATGGAAAGCCATGGAATCTGGATTTTGAGGTTTAACATTTACTTCGCAGCATACTACATTCGTTTCATTTTTTTCAAAGAGAAATTCGTATAGCTTTCTTCCCATCCCTTTGCCTTTAAATTCTTCTTTGATCACAATACGATCTACGTACTCGAATTGTCTGTAATGATTATTAAAGAACTTGTAATTCACACTTCCATAATCTGCTCCTTCTCTTAGCGAGATCATGAAACCGGTAATTTCTCCATCAATATCTATAACTACAAAATTGGATGCTATTTCCAAAAAACTCAGAAAGTCTTTTCTCCTAATACTGCTGACATGAGGCACTTCTGCCTCATTCAATTTCCGGATTTCAGAAATATCTTTTGTAATCGCTTTTCTAATTACCATATTCTCTAATAAGCTATAAATAATACAACTGTGTTCTGATTAAATATTAAGCCTTGTACAGTTAGTATGCCAAACAAAATCTATTGATTTTGAAAGCAACTTCAACTAAAACTTTATAAGACATCAATTTTTACGCTTAACTTTCATTTCAATACCTATTTCTAAATTAAAATCTAAAGATGGACTGCAAGAAATTTGAATTTACTCTCGATACGAATATCACTTATTTAAACTGCGCGTATATGTCTCCATTAATGCAAAGTGTTGAAGAAGCAGGAATAAAAGGGATTAAGAATAAGAGGCAACCCAATCTCATTTCTGGTCAGGACTTCTTTACCGAATCTAACGAACTTAGAAACAGATTCGCGCAATTAATTAATTGTAAGGAATCTGAAAACTGCGTGATCATACCTTCCGTTTCTTATGGAATGGCAAATGTGGCCAGAAATTTGAAACTACAGAAGGGAGATAACATCATTGTAGTAGGTGAACAATTTCCAAGCAATGTTTATCCCTGGATGGAAGTTGCGCTCAAAGCAGAAGCTGAGATCAAAACCATTTCCCCTCCTGATATTGAAAAAGGAAGAGGCGAGCTATGGAATAAGCAGATTTTGGAGTCAATAAATGAGCGGACAAAGCTTGTTGCTTGCGGTCATATTCATTGGGCAGACGGTACAATTTTCGATTTACGCTCGATCAGACAGAAAACATATGAAATAGGTGCATGGTTAGCAGTAGATGCCACTCAGTCGTTAGGAGCTTTACCATTCGATGTTCAGCAACTAAAGCCCGATGCTTTGATAGCCGCAGGATATAAATCTTTAATGGGGCCGTATAGTATCGGAATGGCTTATTATGGCGAAGAATTAAGCAATGGCAGTCCAATTGAACAGAATTGGATAAACCGATTCGAAAGTGAAAACTTCTCAAATCTGGTAAATTATAATGAGCATTATCAACCCGGAGCTCTTCGTTATGAAGTAGGAGAGCATAGTAATTTTATCTTAGTTCCAATGATGTTGGAAGCAATCAAAAAACTAAATGAATGGAAACCTGAAAACATTCAACAATATTTAATCAACCTGGTTGAAAAACCGATTTCTTTATTACAGGAATCAGGGTTTATTATTGAAGAAACAAAATATCGCGCTTCAAACTTATTTGGAATTCGTTTAGCTGAACACCATCAAATGAATAGATTGAAAGAAAAGCTTTTGGAATCAAATATTATTGTTTCTTACAGAGGAGATGCGATAAGGGTTTCTCCAAACGTTTATAACGACTCGGATGATTTAAAAAAATTAGTTCAAGTACTAACATCAAACTAACAAAGATGAATACATCACGAAGAAATTTTCTTAAAACATTGGCTACCGGCTCCACGGTTTCGGTGCTTTCAATGCTCAATCCTGTTGAAGCATTATTTCAGGAAAAGCTGAAAAACGAATTCTCTGAAGGCTCCCTACCCACTAAAGATGACTATTCTCTGGATAAACAGATTAAGTATCTAAACCATGGCTCGATTGGAACTATTCCAAAAATTGTACAACAAGCTCATAAGGAATATTTATCGCTCTGTGAATCTAATCCCTGGTTCTATATGTGGAGTGGAGAGTGGGAAATACCCATTGAAAATGTGAGACAAAAAACGGCAGAGTTTCTAAATGCTGATAGCGATGAAATCAGTTTCCCTCATAATACAACAGAAGTATATAATCTTCTGGCTTTAGGTTTACCACTTGGACCCGATGATGAAGTCCTGTTTTCAAATTTGAATCATGCCGGAGCAAGCATTCCTTTTCATATTCATTCAAAGAAAAAAGGTTATTCCGTAAAAGTGTTTGATATTCCTGTTCATGACCTTCCTAACATCACTAAAGAAGATATTCTGGATCTCTACGAAGCTAATATATCATCCAGAACTAAACTTGTAGTCATTCCTCATATCGATAATACATTTGGAATACGACAACCTGTAAAAGAAATTACTGCTCTTGCCAGATCCAAAGGAGTGGAATTTGTTTCTTTAGATACCGCACAAACAATGGGAATGATTCCTGTCGATGTTAAGGATTTAGATATTGATGTCATTGGAACAAGTGCACATAAATGGATTCAAGCTCCGAAAGGAGTTAGTGTAGCTTATTTCAATAAAAGAATTCATCAAAAATTAGATCCGATGTGGGTAACCTGGGGACAAAAAGATTGGAAAGACTCCGCCAGAAAATATGAAGATTACGGAACCAGAAACCTACCTGAGGTATTAACACTAGGCCATTCAATCGAATACCAGAGTAATATTGAAAGCACATTAAAAGAAGAAAAACTCAAAAGCTTGTGGCGGCATGCTCAAAATCTATGTGAACAAAACTATAATACCGTTTGGAGATCACCGTCTGATTGGGAGCTTTCAGGTTCGCTATTCGTAGTTGAACTAAAAAAAGAACAACCTTCGAACCTATCAAAAAAACTTTTTGAGGAAAAAGGATTCGTATTTCGACCTTTTGATCAGCACTCAACGATCCGGGTCTCACCAAATGTATTTAATACAACTAAGGAACTGGACGAACTATTCGATTTAGTCTAGTTCTACATCATCAGGTGAATCATCATCCGATATTAGATCGTCGACATCGGAATCGTCTATCATGTCATCATCGTCATCGTCTTCAACATCTTCGATATCAATTGGAGCAGGTTTCTCTTTTTCGGGTTTCTTTTCAGTGACTGCGCCAGCTCTTCTTAAAAGAATAGCAATATCATCTTGTTCATTTTCTGTGGCTATCATCATTGCTGTATCACCGTTCTTATCACGCAACTTAACATCAGCTCCTGAAGCGATTAGAAACTTTACTACCTCATGATGACCATTTTTTGCTGCCAGCATCAGTGCAGTGTGCCCCCATCTTTGTTGAGCGTTTACGTCTCCTCCCTTTTCGACCAATAGCTTAACAGCTTCCAGGTTTCCGGCTCTTGAAGCAACAAATACAGCCATATCACCAATTTGAACACCTTTATCAAACAGCAATTTCATCATCTCTATATTGCCGTTTTCCGCAGCTTTATTGAGAGCTGTACCTCCCATTTTAGTTTCTGCGTTTAAGTCAGCTCCGGCATTGATAAGAAGCTTAACAATATTGAGATGGTTCTTCTCGGCAGCGGTAATAAGAGCATTAGCTCCGCTGGATGTAGATTCATTTATATCTGCTTTTGCTTTTATAAGCTTAGCTACTTCTGCTTCATCTCCTGATTTAGCAGCTATAATTAATTGAGGTTGATCCATATAGTGGTTCAGTTAAAGTGATATTTTCCCGATGATAAAAAACGTGCTCGTATTCTCAAATTAATAAATAATAAAATTTAAACTATTTGAATGAGCCCTCAACTTCATAACCATTTATAAACTCGTCAGAACTCATTCTTTTTTTGCCCGGTAATTGCAGTTCTGTAATCTCAATGGTTCCTTCTCTACATCCTGCCAGTAATTTTCCTTCTTTTTCTAATAATTTGGATGGAGCTATTTTTATTTCAGGACCTAGTTTTGATCTATATATCTTCACTTTTTTGTCATTCCAGGTAGTCCAGGCAACAGGAAAGGGATTTAATCCTCTGATTAAGTTATGAACTTCACCGGCAGTTTTACTGAAATCTATTCTTGTATTTTCATTGAACAGTTTTGGAGCAGGTGTGGCCTTTGAATCTTCTTGTTTTTTCAGATCATAATTTTCTGACTCTATGAGATTTATTGCTTCTAAAAGTTGGTCACTTCCATCTTCCATAAGTTTAGCATAGATATCACTTGTGGTATCATTTTCTCCAATAGAAATTTTCTTTTGAAGAATAATATTGCCTGTATCCACTTTTTCATCGAGAAAGAAAATAGTACAGCCGGTTTCTACCTCACCGTTTATTACAGCCCAATGAATTGGTGCCGCTCCCCTGTATTTCGGTAAAAGAGATGCATGGAGGTTAATACTTCCGATCTTGGGTATTTCGAGTACATTCTTGGGTAATATTCTAAAAGCAACCACTACAAAAAGATCAGGATTTAATTCTCTTAAAGTCTTTTCGAACTCCTCAGATTTCAGATCCTCGACTTCTATTACAGGTAAGCCCAGTTCCAATGCCTTTGCTTTCACTATCGTAGGAGCTAATTCAGAACCACGCCCTCTTCTCTTATCTACATTGCTTACTACTGCTTGAATAGTGTGGTTCGAATTAAATATCTTCTCAAGACTTGGAATTGCAAAATCCGGAGATCCCATAAAAACGATATTCATCTTATCCCCTTGAAACTATTGGATACTCTACTTCAATATTTCCCAAATCTATTTGTTCAAGATCTGATTTGACCATTCTTTTTCTAAAAGAGCTTAGGTAATCAATAAAAAGTATTCCATTTAAATGATCGTTCTCATGTTGAATGATCCGCGCGATCCAACCTGAAAACTCTTGCATCTGTTCTTTAAAATCTATGTCTCTGTACTTGATTACAATTGTTTCCGGTCTGAATACTTTTTCACGAACTTCAGGTATGCTTAAGCAACCTTCATCCATCGGGATATTTTTTCCTTTTTTCTCAACGATCTCAGGATTAATAAAGACCATTACCCCGTGCTTTTCTTCCTCATCTTCAACAACCGGGTCTCCGTCCATAACAAAGATTTTAAGAGATTTTCCAATTTGTGGAGCGGCTAGTCCTACTCCATCAGAATTGTACATGGTCTCGATCATATCTTCTATAAGCTCAGAAATTTCTTCTGTTAGTTCGCTTATTGGCTCGGTTTTATCCCTTAAAACAGAATCATTGTAGGTTACAATGGGTAAAATTGACATAAAAAATTAATGTTTAGACTCTAAGTAGGTCTGTAAGATAAGGGCTGCGGCGATTCTATCCACACGTTCTTTTTTTCTTCTCTTTTTTTTGGGGACGCCTATTTCTATCATCACATCAAGAGCTTGATTTGAAGTATATCTCTCATCAATTTTAAATACCGGAATATCAGGATATAGATTCTTTAATCGATTTATAAATTCCTGAACCATTTCGGTTGCCTCTCCTTCTTTTCCATTTGGCATCAGAGGCCAGCCTATTACAAAACCCTCAACCTGAGACTCTTCCACTATATGAGCTATTTTATCAATAATCTCATCCGGTGAAAAAGTCCCAACTGGCGAGGCAATAGTCTGTAAAAGATCGGTTTGGGCTAACCCACAACGTTTTTTACCAACGTCAATACCGATCAAGCGTGCATAGTTTTGCACTACTATTTCTTTTTTACGTCTTCCAGAGGTTGGCGTAAAAACGACTTCATTAACTTACTTGGCTTGAAATGTGTTTTACGGTGAGCGGGCACGTAAATCACTTCATTTGTTTTTGGGTTTCTGGCTTTTGGTTTTGCTTTAGTCTCTTTTACTTCAAGCACTCCAAAATCTCTGATTTCGATTCTGCATTCTGTGTCTGCAGACATCATTATTTCTCTTAATGCAACGATTACTGCGTCAACCCATGGTTCAGCGTTTATCATTGCCTCGTCTTGTGCTTCCGCAACACGACGAACTACGTCCCGTTTGGTATATGTCATCATAATAATAGTAGTTTAGTTAAAGCGAGTATATCTCGCATTGTCCTTCTGATTTATCCGCTCTTTAACTTTTTGCTTATTTTGAAACCTAAAAGCGATTCTAATCATTGTTGCCAATATACTTACAAGTATAGACTCTCAAAAATTAATATTGTTAAAGTTATTCATATCTAAGAACATTTTTCACTCCTTCAACTCTTTCTAACCTTTTCATAATCTTCTTAAGATGTGATAATCCATCAACATAAAGAGATATAATTCCTTCGAACATACCGCTGTCACTATTTACATTTATACTCTTCATATTTGTTGATAACGATTTAGACAATACATCCGTAATATCGTTGATCATTCCTACTCTGTCTTCTCCAATCACTTTTACAGCGCCCAGAAATTTAGTCTCTATATTCTTAGACCAGTCAACATCTACGATTCTCTCGCCTTCAGTTTTGATCAGATGAAGAGCATTATTACACATAGATCTGTGAATTTTGATATCGCCCGTTCTGCTTATAAACCCAATTACATCGTCCCCCGGAATTGGGTTACAACAATTTGCATAAGAATATTTTACGTTACTCAGCTCGCCGTTAATAATTAAAGACTTTCCATCTCCAACAGACCTTGCTTCCTTTATATACTTTTGCTGAATCTCATCTTCAGTAGCTTTAGAGGATTCACTTTGCTCTTCCTCAATTCTGCCGGTACTCTTATACTTCTTTACTTCATTAAACAATTTATTGACATCAAAAGAGCCAACCCCGATAGCATAAAACATATCCTGAGTGGTAGTGAAGTCATACATTTTTGCAAATTTAGTAAGCTCCTGATCACTGATCTCGATCTTACCACGGTCAATTCTTTTATCCCAAATAGCTTTTCCTTCATCAGAAACAGCTCTTTCTTTTTGCTTTATATACTGACGAATTCTGGATTTTGCCTTATGAGTAACTACATCATCAATCCAATCGACGTTCAGATTTATCTTATTACCTGTAAGTATTTCAACCTGGTCACCATTAGAAAGCTTTTGCCTGAGCGGAACCATTTTACCATTTACTTTAGCAGCCATAGCTCGTTCACCAACTTCGCTATGTATATCAAAAGCAAAATCGATAGCTGTTGCACCGTTTGGCAACGTAGTTAGCTCTCCTTTTGGAGTAAACACATAAAGCTCTTCCTGATACAGATTGAGCTGAAAATCCTTAACAAAATCAGTTGCGGCATCAGGTCGGGGATTATCCAAAACATCTCTTACCCAGTTAACAAACTTATCAAGACTTTCAGATCCTTCTTGGGCTCCTTCTTTATACTTCCAGTGAGCGGCAAGTCCCTTTTCTGCGATGTCATCCATCTTTCGTGTACGAATCTGCACTTCTACTTTCTTTCCCTGATTGGTGATCACGGTAGTATGCAATGATTGATACCCGTTGGCTTTAGGCACCGAAATAAAATCACGAAAGCGCTCCGGTATCGGAGTATACCAATCCGTAAAAATTGAATACACTCGCCAACAATCTTCTTTAGAATGAGGTTCTCCCAAAATTACCCGTATCGCAAACAGGTCATAAATCTCCTCAAATGGCTTCTGCTGACGCTGCATCTTTTTATAGATAGAGTAAATATGCTTTGGCCTGCCTTTTATCTCAAAATTTAACTTTAATTCCTTTAGTTGCTTTTCAACCGGAGTCATAAATTGCTTAATGAACTTTTCTCTCGATTCCTTCTTTTCTTTAAGCTTTCTTGCAACAAATTTGAATGATGTGGAATCCAGCGTTTTAAAGCAGAGATCTTCTAATTCATTCTTGATCTTGAACAACCCAAAGCGATGAGCAAGCGGAGCATACAAATCCATTGTCTCGTTCGCGATCTTCATTTGTTTTTCTCTTTTCAGATGATGAATGGTCCTCATATTGTGAAGACGATCCGCAAACTTTATTAATACAACCCGGATATCTTCAGCCATTGAGAGAAGTAGCTTCATAAACGTTTCAGCTTGCTTGCTGTCTCTGCTTTTAAAAACCCCTTCTATTTTTGTAACTCCGTTAATGATCACAGCTACTTCTTTACCAAACCAGTATTCTATGTCTTCAAGTGTTACAGAAGTGTCTTCAACGGTATCGTGAAGAAGAGCAGCTATCACAGAAATTTCATCAATGTTGATCTCTCTGGCCACAATTTTAGCTACTTCAACCGGGTGGTAATAATACGGTTCTCCGGAAGCCCTGACCATTCCATCATGTGACAAGTAGCATAGCTTGAAAGCTTTTTCTACCTGTTCCTCATTTATTTCACCAATAAACTCTCTGCATTCTTCCAGGAGCTGCTTCAGATCTTGTTTCTGAGCTTTTTTAAGCTTTAGACTTTCTAAATCCGTACGTGCTATTTCTTTTAAATCACTCATTATTTAACGCGAACAATTGCCCTTTATGTAAGGTTTCACTCTACTAAGAAAGTTGAATATAAAACGTATAAAAAAAGCGGTTGAGTGTGAACAAAACCGCTGTTTGTAGTTAACTAAATTTAAAAACTAAGTACAACCCCAAAAATAATTCTGCCTGTTTTGTCATTGAGATCGGGAACTTCAAGATTCCGACTTGAGAATCTATATTCAACAAAAGGCTTAACCAATGGAATAACAGTTACTTTTGCCCCTGCAAATGTATTCCAATAGATATTAGACTCCTCTTCTTCGCTTGGCTGTTGATTTGGCGGTGGTGGATTTGAAAAATCCTCGGCGCTTAGATCTACTGTTTCTGAGCCTAACCCTGCGCCAATATATGGCTCCAATAAACCAAGGGTTACTCCCACATATGTAGCCAAACCAAAATCATAGTTTTCGATGCTTTTGTCATAAGAGAAAGTTGTTTCATCAACGGTATTGGTTTCACTGAAATAACTGAAATGCGCCCGAAGCCCGAAATTCACAACAGGTATGGAATTCAGAAACCCGGATTGAATACGCACTCCGAAACCGCTTTGTGGTTCTTCGTCTCTAAGCTCAAAAGAAGCTCCGACTTCAATTTGTGCCGAAGCTGTATTAATTAACACTACACTAAGCAGAATGGGAAATATCTTCTTGATCATGTCTATAGGATCTTTTTTTGTTTTCAGGAATGTACAAAACAGAAACCAGAAATAATCCGAAATTTATTGAAAACAATATTGAAGTAGTCCCATATTAAGTTGTATATTTTGCGCCTTCCGAATAGTTAGTGTTTTAACTACTGACAATTAAACCGGAAGAATAAACCAAGCCCGAGTGGTGGAACCTGCCTGTCGGCAGACAGGTTGGTAGACATACTCAAATGCCCGAGTGGTGGAATTGGTAGACACGTTGGACTTAAAATCCAATTCTAATTAAATTGGAGTGCCGGTTCGAGTCCGGCCTCGGGTACTTTAAAGCCTTGTAGCTCATATATTTATAGAGTTACAGGGCTTTTTGTTTTATATACTTGGACTGGATGCATTAACAGGTTAGTTCTTTTGGTAAATTTATTCCTGCTCTGAAGTCTCCGCTATCCGCTCAAAACTTCAGAGATTTTTGGGTAAGTTCATTCCTGTTTTGAAATACTCACTACCCCTCAAGACTTCCGAGAGCTTGAAGCATTATTAAAAATGTACACAACAAAATAATCGAAAGGATTAGTATTTTTTTAAACTTCTCACTCTTTCTCAAAATACCTCCTTATTAGTTGGTATTTGTATGTTTGACTTTTTTTGTTTTTAAGAATAAAGTATTCTTGGTTAGAATTTTTGATCAAAGTATCACCTACATTCATTACACTTGAAAGTCTGGGAAGTTCGCCATTTGGTTTATATGAAAACTCAAATTCTTTGCTCGGATGATCAGAAGTTTCGATATAATATCCGAATGCACCATATTTAAACTCGGTGATAATACCATTGACTGAAGAATTATCAAACAAAATCATTTTTTGATTCGGCTTTTCTGTACAATTTGAATTTGTAATCACCAATAAAAAAATACCTAATGAGACTTTTGAAATTTTTTTCGTGTATTTATTCTTTTTTTTCATAAGTATCTAATAAGGTTTCTGTTGAACTCTGAGAAAAACTTGCTGACCATCTGAAGTCTTCGCTGTTCGCTCAAGACTTAAGAGAGCTTGGGACTAGTGAACAAGCCAGATTTATCTAATATCAATCAGATACTGCTCAATAAACATCTTCCAATAATCTGTAAGATTTTGTTCTTTTGTTGGAATTATGTCATCTTTTTCAAGATTCAAAGTGTCACCTCTCGAAATATAGCCTAAGTAACTATTTTTCATATCAGAACATTCATTTATTTCAATCTTGGCAACTTTATTCAACTTTGATCCATTGATTAATATTAAACTAGATTCCCAATAAAGATCTGCGCAACCAGTAGCAGCATAAGTGTAGATGTAATCTTCATTTTCATATAATAGATTAATCTCTCGCAACCCTCTGATGCGAGAGAATTCGAACTTTTCTACACTAAGATAAAGAATATCGTCCCTTCTCCCAGAAGCTGCATTTATAATTATATCTTCTATTCCATCTTTATTAAGGTCTCTTAACTTAATTCCAAGGTAGAAACCCAATTCAACTTGATCAGAATATTCTAACTTCCAACTGTCTTCTTCAATTAGTTTAAATACCCCCAGATGAAAAAAATGCTCTTGCTCATCGTCCTTTCGCAGAATTAAAGCCGTCTTATTATCATTAAATAATTTCCCTATTTTCACTATTAACGTGTCTCCTTGATTAATATCCAAATTTTGGGTTGTAGAATACTCATTAAGTATTCTACTTGTATAAGAAGTTTTTTCTTGGGCACAACTTATTTTTGTGAGTAAAAAAAAAAGAATAATTATTAAAAATTTAACTCTAATCATAAGTATGTTAAAAAAGGTTCTTGGTCGTATTAGGATGCCCTACAGCTCTTTCTAGTTTGCAACTTGAAAACACCAACAACGGAAGTCTTTGACTTCATTTCTAAACCGTTCTGTACTTAATTCACTAACCTACGCTTCATTGCTCTCTTTGAGGTCACAGGCTTTTCGATCTTATATCTGAACGTAAAAGATGCTCCATTATCATTGTTAATGACAAAACTGGCTTTTAACTGCTTTAGTAGTACTGAAACCAATCGGAAACCCAGCGTTTCCGGTTTTTCCAACTCAAAGTTTTTGGGAAGTCCCGGACCATTATCCTCAACTTTGATCGTCACTTCACCATCATATGATGACATATTTACCTTAATAACCGGATCTAAAGAATCAGAACCGTACTTAAAAGCATTTACCAATACTTCGTTTAATAGTAATCCCGTTGGAATGGCTTGTTCAATACTGAGGCTTACAGGATTTGTTTCCAGCTCCAGCCTCGGTTTCTTAATTTTCTGATATCCTTTGTACTGCAGGTTCTCAATCAGATCGTTTATGTATTCATCCATTCTGATGCTTGAAAACGTTTCATTTTGATATAAACGCTCATGCACCAAAGCCATGGAACGTATCCTGGAGACGGTATTTACAAAACTTTCACTCCGGTTCTGTTTTTCTATCTCATTCTGTTGTAACTGTACTAAAGTAGAAACCAGAGCTAGGTTATTCTTAACCCGATCATGTACTTCTGATAAGAGATAAGTTTTTTCTACAAGCTGATCTTTAATTTTCTGTTCTGCTTCTTTTCTTTGTGTGATATCGTTTATTACACCATAAATACCGGTAATCTCACCATCCACAATAATAGGAAGATTAGTAACTTCTGCTGATAAATAACTCCCGTCTTCTTTTAAAATTTGTGTTTCATAAGTCTGAGATCTTCCCTTTAAAGCCAGAAGAAAATGCTTTCTTACTCTTTCCACCTGAGACTCATCAACAAATCTTTGAAAGGTTGAATTTTTCATTTCCTCAGCAGAATAACCGATCAGTAGCTCAAGTACTTTATTGGCATTGATTAATTTTCCGTCAGGTGATACTGAAAAAACTGCATTCGGATTTTGATCGAACAGAGATCTGTATTTTTGCTCGCTTAGCTCAATTTCTTCGCTCCATTTTCTAATGCTTCTCAAGAACCTTAATGAAAGTGTGCTCCCAACTATTATACTAATTACAACAAGAGAAATAATTACACATATAATTACCAAGTTTAACAGCTCTGTCCCTCTTGCCAGAGATCTGGATAATTTAAACTGCATTTCTGTAAGCTTATCGTCAAGTGCAATAACTCGTGAAATCATTTCTGCTTCTTCTGATTTCGTGAAGCTATTCTCATTAATCAGCTTCTCAGCTCTGTTTGAAATGCCTTCCAGTTCAAAGATCAAAGAATCAGATTCGATCCATAATGCAACTGTTTCTTTGAATTCACTGAATTCATGAAAGTTTTCAAATGTGGTTATCATTTTTTCAATATCAGCCGGTACTGAATGCGTTTTTTCCAGCAATGCTATTACCAACTCTCTGTCAGTATTATCATCCTTGAGTTCGATCCTGATTTGCTCCATATCTTTAATAAGAAATACAGAACTTTCTACTTTAGTTTTATAAACCTGATCCTGTGTACGAAGGTAGTTTACCAAATTAAAGGTTACATCTTTTCGTGCGGTAGTCCAGTTAGTTTGGAAAGATGCAAAACCCCGTAATGCTGATAATGAGTTTGTAGATACAACAATAGAAATAAGAAGAGATAATACCAGTACAATAAATACCAGTAAAATGCTTACCACTTTCTTATCAACATTCAGCTTGCCGATCGATCTTTTTTTATACAAACTTTTGATGTCCTTCATTCTTTAAATAATCACTGTACCCTAATACCACCCAAAACATTGCTAGAAATCAAAACAGAATACTATTATAACTTAAATGAGGCAACTTATTTAGTTTTAACCTTAAATAGATTTAACAAAGAGTGTTTCTGTAATTATTTTAATCTAAAAATCTTTAGTAATAAGAATTTTCTTTATCCATTAAACCTCTTATTATATAAGCTGATTTAAGAAGAGCTAATTATATGGACAAGAAACAGAAAACGGTTATGATCGTTGAAGACGATCTCATCCTTAATCTGCTTTACGAAAGCTATTTGGAAAAACTGGGCTACGGGGCTGAAGGCGAACTTGTATACGGGAAAACTGCAATAGAAATTGCAAAACGCATCAAACCGGATTTAATCCTGATGGATATCTCTCTTGAAGGAGAAATGGATGGTATTGACGCGATGCTCGAGATCAGAAAATTCTCAGATGTTCCCGTAATTTATATTACAGGTAATTCAGATCCATACCATGTGGAAAGAGCAAAAGAAACCAATTATCTGGATTACTTAGTTAAACCTATCGAATTTGATGTTTTGAAGGAATCTCTGGTTAAAAATTT
This sequence comes from Balneola sp., assembly GCA_965222085.1. Lineage (GTDB taxonomy): Bacteria > Bacteroidota > Rhodothermia > Balneolales > Balneolaceae > Balneola. Next base: position 2,715,265 of record OZ244952.1, on the reverse strand, counting down.
CGAAAAGCTTTAGAACATCACTTCAATTTCTTTCTTCATCTTTTTTTACCTCCATTAAAATGGATGGGATCAAAGATTCTCCTATTTTATATACATGAACATTAATACAGCCAAAAAAATTGGTCGCAATCGCCTATTGCGCTGGATACTCCTGATGGTAGGTCTGGTTGCTATTATTGCCCTTACCGGGATGAATGTTTTTAGCCTTTATGACATCCGGGAAAGAGTAACTGAAAGCGAAAGTGAACGGCAGCTTAAAAAAGCCGAAGAAATCACTGCTTTGGTACAGAGCGAAATTTATCAACCATTTACCAAACTGTTAAATATTGACAATCAAGCAGAAGCATCGCTTCAGGATGATGGTAAATTATCTAAAACATTAGAAAAGATCTTTATCGATCTGGCCGATAATCCTTACACTTCTTCTATTTATTATACTCCTGCTTCTAAAGATCCTTGTGAAACCGGCACCTCCATTTATTACTTCAATCAAAATGATAAGAAGATGGAAACAACCAGTAATTATAGCAGTTTGGTATGCGATGGGGTTGGCCTTGTGCGCTCCGCTACACGAATTCAGATCAATAATTTTGATTTGCGATGGCGTTCGATGATAGAATTTGATGCTCATCGAAGCATGAATATTGGACTGATTAACTTAACTGAAAACAGAGTAATTGGATATTTTACATTTATTTTGGATCAGGAAGCAATTGTAAATAAACTCATAGCTCCCCTCATTTATGAATATTTTGGTGGAATTGAGAATGACGGAACCATTGTTTGGCTGCACGATCATCGCAGAGATATTGTCTTAGCTTCCAATAACTCATCCGTAGATTTTAGTGTTGACTTGGTAGATAACCGTGTACGTTTTCCGAGATTTTTTGGTGATTGGATCATAAAAGTAGCTTTCCTGAATCCACCAATTACATCCGCCTACCAGGATACATTTAGAAAGAATATCATAGTGCTTGGTTTTGCTGTTCTTTTTCTAGTGGGCTCTTTACTGTTCATGTTTTACACTGCTCAAAAAGAACGAGAACTTTCTATGAGACAAGCAGGTTTTCTGGCAAATGTTACCCATGAACTTAAAACTCCATTAGCTGTTATGCAGGCAGCCGGAGAAAACATATCTGATGGAAGAGTTACAGAGCCTGTTCGTCTCAAAAAGTACGGAGCTCATATTTACGATGAATCTATTCGTCTGAGAAAAATGATTGAAAAGCTGCTGGACGTAGCTAAATATGATGCCGGCCAAACTCTCATAAATAAAACTCAACAAGATCTTAAAGTATTGGTCGACAATTATCTGGCTGAGAATGAGGAATTCATACTAGAAAAGGGATTTGAACTAGATTACAACTCCGAACAGGAAACTGATTTTAATATTTTAGTAGATACAGATAGTATTGAAACCATCTTAAGTAATCTTTTTGAAAATGCTATTAAGTATAGCTTTGAAACAAAAAAGATCGCTATAAAATTATTTGAAGATGAATCTCAGATCAAACTCTCTATTAGGGATCATGGAGTTGGTATCCACAAAAACGAACTGAAAAACATATTTAAGAAATTTTACAGAGTTGAAGAAACTCTGGTTGCTAAAACGAAAGGTCATGGATTAGGATTGAGTATTGTAAGAAACCTTGTTCTATTGAATGGAGGTGATATTCATGTAGAAAGTGAGTATGGTGTTGGAACAACTTTCGTGCTCTCTTTTCCGAAACTTAATACTCAAGAAATTTAAAACTACTCAAAAAAAAGTAGTATTATCCAATTTTACAATCTCAAACTAAGAAGATATGGCAGAGAAGAGTTCTAAAATCCTGATAGTAGAGGATGAACCCAGTCTAATTTTTACACTTCAGGATACACTAGAGGGTGAAGGATTTACCGTATTTGTAAGTGAAGATGGAGAAAGTGCGGTTGACATGGTAAAGGAGCATAACCCCGACTTAATGATTCTGGATATTATGTTACCCGGAAAAAGTGGTTATGATATTTGTAAAGATGTACGTGAACTCAAGTACACCTTCCCAATTATTATGCTAACTGCTAAAGATCAGGAAACTGATAAAGTTAAAGGTCTTGAACTTGGAGCCGATGACTATCTTACAAAGCCTTTTGGTGTTAAAGAACTTCTCGCAAGAATTAAAGCACGTTTAAGAAGAGCCGGCACATACTCAAATGCCGGAGAAGTTGATATTCTTCAATTAGGTGAAGTAAAACTGGATCTAGCTGAAAGCGAAGCAATCCATCCCGGAGATAAAATTGTAGAGCTTACAGCCCGTGAGGTTGAATTGATAAGATATTTACTGTCTCATGCCAATAATCCGGTTTCCAGAGATGAACTACTCGAAAAAGTATGGAGATATGAATACAGCACCAATACCAGAACTGTAGATGTTCATATTTCAAAATTAAGAGCTAAAATTGAAGTTCACCCTGACGATCCTCGGTACTTAATTACGCTGCACGGAGTCGGATATATGCTAAAGTCGAACTAAGAGTTATTACGAACAAACTTAATAAAATTCTCAACCTGAGAATCTAAAAGTTTTTGTTTGAAATCATCTTTTAATCCTGTTTCCGGATCAAATTCTTTAGAAACCCTTGGTATAAACACTCTTTCCGGAAACTGGAGAGCATTTCTGTAATTCGCGATCATCTGAAATTGCTCTACAGACCTCAAAGCACCAAATGCGCCTGAAGCTTCACCTATAAATGCCATAGGCATTTTTTCAAATGCTCCCGGAAATGGCAGGTAATCGATAAACATTTTCAGGATTCCGGGAAAACCTCCGTTGTATTCCGGGATTACAAATATGAGAGCATCGGCATTTAAAATGGGATCTCTGAATCTATTTATAGCCGGTATCTCTTTTCCGTATTTACCACCTATCACATCAACTAATGGAAAATCCTCCAAACTTATTACTTGAGCTTCTATCTCTTTAGTTTTATAAAGCCCCGACACATAATTTGAAACTTTTAATGCCCATGAGTTCGGGCGATCGGTACTGCTGATTATTTTTAAATTCATTCAGTTATTGAGTTTTCCATAAGTAACACTATTCCTGTCAAATCATTCATTCGTCTGAAGTGTTTTTTAATTTACCCGACTAAGTTTTTAATTTAGTATAGAAATTACGATAATCGTATATAATAAATAGGTTTCTAAACAGCACACATGCTTAAAGCCTTTCTTAAGGCAATCTGATAATGGCTAAACTTTCAATAAAAGATCCAAGAATAGTTTCTGTTATTGGGCTTATCGGTTTAATAGGATATATAACTGACGCGTTGTTATTTCCCGTTTCTTATGAGCTTGCACTTATGAATATTGCCTGTAGTTTTTTTACTTCTTTGGTTTTGGTTTTTCATTTAGTAAAAAAGCCAAAAATTGAACTCAGCCTTTCCTTGTTTGCACTGATATTACTAGTAAATCTTTTAGTAGCACCTTTTTTTCAAATAGCTGAACCTGATTTTTCTTCATTCTATATCAGAAACACCCTCTTCTTTTGGGTAATAATGCCTCTTTTGGGTTTAACTATTCATAAGAATATGTTCATTATAAGTGCAGTGCTTTACCTTGTCCAATTTGGGGTCATATTATTGGTCAGTAAAAATCCCTTTTTATTGAACTCCTCTGCAACAATATTTTTGGTTCTCATCGGATACCTGTACATAATCTTGTTTTTACTTCGAATGCTTGAAGAAGCTGCCCAAAAAACAGAAAAACTGATTAACGAACTGCGTGATAATAACGCTGAATTAATTAATAAGAGAGAAGAATTAAGCTCATTGGTGAAAACCAAAGATAAACTTTTCTCTGTTCTGGCTCATGATCTACAATCTCCTTTTATGGGTATTTCAGGACTTAGTGAAATGATTAAAAAAAATGTCCAAAAAGGAAATACTGATGAAGTAATTGAATATAGTAAAATGATTGCTGATACCACTAAAAGAACCAGTGCGCTCTTTACAAACCTACTTGACTGGGCGGCAAGCCAAACAGGTGAGCTGGAAATGAAACATACTATCAATAACTTAGATGAATGTCTGGATGAAACTATTGCTTTACTTCAAGACCATCAACAGAGGAAGAATATTACAATCCTGAAAGACAATACTAATATTAAAATTAGTGCTGATCCAAACGGACTTAAAACGGTTCTGAGAAACTTGATTTCCAATGCTCTTAAATTCACTCCTCGTGATGGAATAATTAAAATCTCAGCTGAAAAGAACAGACATGAAGCTGTTGTATCCATATCTGATTCAGGTGTTGGTATAAAGAGCGATTTGATTCCTAAGATTTTTAAAACGGATAGTTATATCACCACAGATGGAACTGATGATGAACACGGAACAGGGATTGGTTTAAGTCTCTGTAAAGAAATGATAGCTCGACATAATGGAAAAATATGGGCAGAAAGCGAACTCGGTAAGGGGAGCATTTTTCACTTTTCACTTCCTAATATAAATTCAGTTCAAGAAGATTAAGACCTTTTTTTTATCTCATTCAGCCTTTTGATCAGCAAACCTTCTCTGCCTTCTTTACCGGGTTCATAAAACTTTTTTCCATTCAATATCTCAGGAAGATATTCCTGATCAACCCAATTTCCTTCAAAGCTGTGGGGATATTTATAATCTTTTGAAGCATTTTCTGTATCCAGGTATTTAGATGAAAGTCGATTAGCAGTTCTGTCTTTTAAATAAGGAGGAACAGCTCCCACTCCTTTTTCCCGTACTTCTTTACTCGCTTCAAAAATACCTTTGGTGCTATTACTTTTCGGACAAATACTTAAGTAAGTACAAGCGTGGGATAAAAAATACATTCCTTCAGGCATCCCTGTTTTCATAAAAGCCTCCTGACAGGAATTAACGATTGTAATCGCATTTGGTTCAGCCATTCCAACATCTTCACTGGCAAATATGAGCAATCTTCTGAAAATGAAATTAGGATCATCCCCTCCTTCCAGCATGGCATTCATCCAATATAATGCTGCGTCAGTATCCGAACCCCTCATTGATTTAATAAATGCAGAAGCATAATGATAATGCTCATCTCCTGTTCGATCATAACGAACATTTCTTCTCTGGATACTTTCTTCAGCGATCTCTTTTGTGATATGGATTTCACCTTGCTCATTTTTTTTACTGGACAGAACTGCTACTTCCAGCGCATTTAAAGCGTTCCTAACATCCCCTCCTGCATAATCAGCTAAATGATCTAATGCTTCCTCATCTGCTTTGATGGGCTTATCACCTAAACCTCTTTTTTCATCAATAAGAGCTCTGCCCAACATTCTTCTTACATCAGGAACCGTTAAAGGAAACAACTCGAACAACTGACATCGCGAAAGCAATGGATTAACTAATGAGTAAAATGGATTTTCTGTTGTAGCTCCTACCAACGTAATGATTCCTGATTCCAAATGAGGAAGCAACGCATCTTGCTGAGCCTTATTCCAACGATGGATCTCATCTACAAAAAGAATGGTTTTTCGTCCATTCAACTTTTTTAGTTTTTCTGCTTGCTCTACTACTGTTCTCAGCTCTTTAATTCCATCAAGAACAGCATTGATGACTTTAAAACTGGCTTTAATCTCTTTCGAAATCACATGAGCTAAAGTTGTTTTTCCTGAGCTGGGAGGACCATAAAAGATCAACGATCCGATTATTCCACTCTCGATCATTCTTTGAAGCATCTTTCCTTCACCCACCAAATGTTCCTGACCTGCAAACTCTTCTAACGACTGTGGGCGCATTCGGGTTGCCAAAGGTTCATCGGAGTAGCTTTGACTGGAATCGTTTACCTGAAATGAAGATGCATTTTTATCCTGAAAGAGATCCATTGAGTCGGATTTGTTGTACATGTGCAATATATGTTATTCCGAGGCAAAAATCACAATTTTCAGATTACAAATCTCAAACCTGATTATAAAAGTGATTTTTGATTTCCATATTTCGCAAGATACTGATCTAGCTTAACTTTTTTTCTGGTACTGTCGCTGGTCATATAGCGGAGCTTTCCGAAAATCTCTCTTTCCTGCCAGGCACGGTCAAATCTTCCAAAACACCAGAATATTCCCGAATAACTGTTCGGATCTCGGCCGTCAATTGCGTATTTATTATTTAGCTCGATCATAAATTCCAGAGCAGTTCTGTGATCCTCCGTCCACTCTATGATCTTTTTTCCCCACAGCATCCGTAAATAGTTATGAATGATCCCCTCCTCTCTCAACTGAGTTTGTGCTGCATTCCAAAGCTCATCGTGTGTTTTGGATTTTTCAAATTCTTCTAAACTGTACACATATTCCCGAACGTCATCTTTATGTTCTTCCATGGTTGTTTTAGCCCAGTTTGGCAGCGACTCAAATTCATCGTAATTATCAACATGATGTGCAAAGTGGAACCCAACTTCCCTCCAGGTTATTACTTCGTCAAGAAAACTTTCTATGTTTTCATCTCCGTTAAAAAACCCAGTGTTCTTACCTCCGTTGGGAGTTAAGTCTTCTAAAGTCCAATCTTCCGGCTGATGTTCCAGTGCTGCTTTAACAATTTCGTACTCACTAATTTTTCCGAAATGAAGCCAGGGACTCAAACCACTTGTTTTCTTTTCGTCGGGGTGATTTCTTTTCTCATCATATTCCAACAAACTGTGCCCAATAAAATGTCCCAGTTTTCCCAGCGCTGCTTGCCGAGTTCCTGTCATATCAATAGTTCCTACTTCATGATCAATATCTAACCCTGATATCGTTTCTTCGATGTTATCCAGTATCTTATCTGCTTTGAGATAATCGCTCAGAAAATCTTTGGGCAATTCGATCTTATCTTTGTTCTCTAACTCTTCGATTGGATCTTTTTTTGGCGGATTTGTGAATCCTTCTTTGAAATGCTTCTGCATAATCTTTCTGAACAGATATGCTGAGTATGGATCTTTATCAGTTACTCCAAGTGGAATAATTCCATTCGAATCGATCGTAATGTATGGAACATCAATCTTATCAGCGACACGTTCATTATGCTTTTTTATAATGAAGACAGGATATTCATCTGAAATCACTGTGCACGCTTTTTCAGCTAATCGATAGAACAATCCTTTCCCCGCTCCGATCTCCGGTTCCACAAAATTGAAATAATTCAGATTGTTGGAATTTGCAAACTCTAAGTTTTCCTTCATCCCTTCCATTATAAATGCATGAAATCGATCGCATGCCCAGGGATATTCGATTGAGAGTCCTTCGTAGACAAGCAAAGGTTTCCCTAATTTATTTGCCCAACCTATGGCATATTCCAGAGCGTAGTTATACTGGAATCTTCGATTGATCTGCATCCAGTAAAGAACATAATCGCCGTCCTTATTGGGTTCATTATTGTTTCTGGAAAACTTTCGGTAACTGTTAATATTTTTCATAAGCATTTGATCTCTTGGTTAAACCAAATGCTTATGCTCGAAATTCCATCTTTTTAATAGGTTCTTTGGTATTTAAAAATTTGGTCTGAGTATGGTCGGATAATTGTAGTCGCAGTGAAATTATTAATCTTATCTGAAGAAATAGTTATAGTCACAGAAGTATCTTTCGGATTTGACACCAACATGTATGTATACTCCGAGTTTCTTATATCAGAGATATTTTCAGCCGTTAGTTCAGACATCGAAGAAATCTCATCTAACTCCATAACTTGTTCAGCTACATTAAAAGAAACATCGGTAAGCTCCATCCTCATTAAGTCTTGGGTTCTGCCATTATTTGAACCTTCATTTACATTTTGAAACCATTGTATTTTAGAAGCTCCTGCAATCACGGGCATAACAAGAATTATAAGCATTAAAGCACTTCCGACATACCAAAGTGCAGCTGGATTTTCCCTTTTTTCGGATTGGATAGTTCCTTTTACAAACAAAAAAGGGATAACAACAAAAATCAGTATTAAGCTTATTGTTATTCCTGCTCTTGCTCCTTTGTAGAAAGCAGAAGTGGTTTCATCTCCTGAAAACTCGTGTATAGAATCAATTGTTGAAATGGCATTCACTTGAGTAGACGGGATCGTACTTGGCAAAAATACTCCCGGATATTTTGACATAGAATAAGAATCAGTAATAGTAATTAATGCATAGGAAATTATTACGGCTATTAACATGGAAGATAACCAAGGTAGCCACTTACTAGTTTTGTCTTTCATGAGTCACTCCCTCATCTGTTAAAGTTGTTTTTGTTTGAAGAAGCCCAACTGAGCCATTCCAGTTTTCAAAACTATCATCCCAACTTTGAGAATGAACTGCTGTTGAATATATCGTAAAGCTATCAGTTCCTGGGTCCGCGTAATAAACAAAGTTTAATTCCTCATCTAGTTCATCTGTTTTTACCTGAAACTTCTGATCAGCTTTAAGTCGCTCACCAAAAAAATCAGTAGCTACATCAATAACAGATACATCATTTTCTTCATTTGATAACAGATATGCTCTATACACCTCTAAAAGCTCAGCTCTGATCTCGGATTCGATAATTGAGCCGTCAATAGTAACTCGAATTTCTCTGAGCAGTTCTCTTTGAGTATTTGCTCTGTAATAATCAAAGGTGAAGATGGCTAAAGAATTAACAATTAATAGAGTGAAAAAAATAAGTGTTACCTTTCCTGAATCAGTGTTTATATAATTTTTCTTACCATATTTGTACAGGACTATCAGGTATATAACTGATCCAAAAAGTGAGAGAAATAATCCTGCCCAAATATACCCCATCAGGGATGGAATCACGTAAAGAAGTCCTGTAAAAAAAACTCCGCCAATTAATATTTTGTATTCACTTTTCATATTTCAAAATTAAGTTCCTCGTAAATACATAATTTTTATATAATTTTGAAGTGAAATTTCTTTCTGCTCTTCTTTTCATATTTATTCCTAAAAATGAATTAAATTGTATGGATTAAGATTGGAATGAAAGTAATTTCCAGCAAGACTTCGCTAAACAAAATCTACGTATGGCTGACAAGGTAACTTTTAACAATAAGATTGATCGGGAATTCAGTAAAACAGTAAAGGCAAGGGTAAATCAATACTTTGAAGAGAATAACCTCTCTAAAAATGCCAATGCCTCTATGGTTATTAAAACCATAATAATTTTAGGTATTTACTTCGGATCTTACGCTCTTATTATTTCCGGAGAATATTCTCTTTCAATAATGTGGTTTTTCTGTATTACAATGGGAATCGGGATGGCCGGAATTGGGTTCTCAGTATCTCATGATGCTCTCCATGGTGCTTATTCTTCTAACAATACTATTAATTATCTGATTGGTCTCTCCTTCGATTTTGTTGGCGCAAACGGGTACATCTGGAAGATCACGCATAATATTATTCATCACACCTATACCAATATACATGGCCATGATGAAGACCTTGAAGTAGCGGAATTCATTCGACTATCACCACATTCTGAACATAAACCCGTACATCGTTTTCAACAATATTTAGCATTTCCGGCCTACAGTTTCGCTACCATTTTTTGGGTTTTCGTAAAGGATTACTGGTATTTCTTTAAACCGGAATTGGGACCGTATGAAAACAAAAACCATCCTGTAAAAGAATGGGTTACTTTAATTTTAACCAAGCTGGTGTATTATGGATATGCAATTGTGCTTCCATTGCTGATTCTTGATATTACCTGGTGGCAATTGCTTATTGGATTTTTATCTGTCCATTTAACTGCCGGATTAATTCTCGGAATTATCTTTCAATTGGCTCATGTAGTTGAAGAAACAACGCATCCCATTCCTGATGAACAAAACATGATCGATAACCACTGGGCAATTCATGAAATGTTCACTACAAATAACTTTGCTCGTAAGAACAAAGTGTTGTCTTGGTATATAGGAGGACTGAATTATCAAATTGAACACCATCTTTTTCCAAAAGTATGCAGTATTCACTACCCAAAAATAAGCCCCATTGTTGAAGAAGTAGCCAATGAATTTGGTATTCCTTACAACTGTCATGATACATTCAGTGAAGCGGTTGCATCACACTACCGTACTTTAAAGAAGTTTGGAGATCCTAAATTTGAATGGGCTCCCGCTGTTTAAAAACAATTTTTCTTGATATTTAAAAGCACATTTAACCATCTGCCTTTTTCTTTTCTCTAATTTTTTTGAAATACTATTGACTTAGTATTAAATACTATTATATTAGTAGGAGTATTTAACTAACAATAGAAATATGAAAAAGTCTCTAACGCCACTTGGCGAAAGTGAAATGGAAATCCTTCACCATGTATGGGAACTGGGTGAGGCAACTGTAGCTGAAGTACAGGAGCTTATCCTGAAAAAAAGAAAGGTTGCCTATACAACTGTTATGACCATTATGAAAAACCTTAATGACAAAGGTTTTCTTAAATATCGGAAACAAGGCGTTACATATGTATACAGTGCTGCAATAGAGCCTGAAAATGTGCAATCCAGCCTTATTACTAATTTGATCAACAAGGTATTTAAAGGTTCTCCTTCTGCGCTTGTTCAAACTTTAGTAAAAGGTGAAAATCTATCCGAAGATGAGCTTAAAGCTATCAGGAATATGATTGATAATATGGAGGATGAGCAATGAAAAACTTCTTTGATTTCATTCAACAACTTGGAGCCTCTTCGGCCGACATTATTTGGTTTCCGCTACTAATCTGGACATGTGCAGCTACTCTTGTGTTCTTTTTTCTTAGAATGAATAAATCCATCAACCCTCTTTACCAGTATCACATTCGCGTAGCAACATTATTTGCCCTACCCATGGGTTTGGTTTCTGCAGTTTTATTGCAAGCTTTTTCTAGCCTTTATTCTTCATCAAATCTGGCTACTTCTGTTTTTGTCGTAGAAAACCCGTTGCCTGTAATTCATGCTCCATCAGGAAACTTTAGCGAAGCAGAGTTTTCAATTCCTTGGATGGAAGCTAATTTTTTGGTTGGGATGATCTCTGCATTATTTCTGATAATAGCTGCTTTTATGCTCGCAAGATTGATTTACAGTTATGTTCAGCTTAAGAAATTACATTCTGATCTGACGACTGAACCATTAACGAATACTAAATTCAGTAATGGAATAAAGGATGGCTCAGTTTCAGTAGCTTTTCATGACCATCCTTTGGTTCCATTCACTTTTGGCTGGAAAAGCCCCATTATTGTTCTTCCTGAAAGAATAAAAGATGACTCCACTAAGCTGGACATGGCCATTCAACACGAACTGGTACATATCCGAAGAGGTGATTATCTGTTACAACTGGCTTTGTCTGTAATCCAGTCTTTGTTCTGGTTTCATCCTCTGATCAAAATCGGTACAAATGAAATAGAAATTTATCGTGAGATCTCTTGCGACCAGGAAGTTCTGAACACTTCTGATATCCATCCAAAAAAATATGCCAGCATGTTACTGGAGCTTGTTCCTCTTCATAAAGGATACGGAAGCTTTGCTGTAAACATGGCCGTAAAGCAATCAACATTAAAACAAAGAATCGAAACTATGAAACATCATAAAATGCATAAAACATCTTATAAGCGGAGTCTCTTTCTTCTATTGTCAATAACCCTGATGGTGATAGCTCCTATTGCCTGTTCTGATTTAAGAGGATCGGAAACGCTTTCTGAAGAAGAGATTCTCAATGAACAAATTTGGATTGAAGATTTCATAGTAGAAATAAATGGTAAGGAAGTAATGAATCTTTCAGAACAAAAAATGAAAGTTGGAACTGATGGAGTTGGAGCCATTGCTATTAGCCCGAAAGATTATGGTTTTTTTATCATTGGTATTCGTTCATTTCAGGATGCCCAGGTAGCTGGTTCTTTAGATGGAAACAAAATTAATTTTAAGATTAACGAATTAAACGTATCTATTTTATCTTCTGATAATATTCTTACAAATCATAACCAGTCCCAAGTTTGGGTAAAACATTATCCAAATTATCAGACTTCAGCAGTTGCAGTGGCTATTGGAAATCCAAACGCTCCTCCACCGCCATCCTCAAAAATAAATAATCCGGTTGACCAAGAAGTATTTATAGTTGTTGAGAAAATGCCTGAACTTATTGGTGGACAGGCAGGAGTACAGAGTAAAGTTGAATATCCTGCCGTAGCTAAAAGAGCCGGTATTGAAGGGCGTGTAACCGTACAATTTGTTGTAGATAAAAACGGAGATGTAAAGAACCCTAAGATAATTCGTGGAATCGGCGGCGGTTGTGATGAAGAGGCTTTACGAGTAGTTAGCCAGGCTAAATTTAAACCGGGAATCCAACGCGGCCGAAATGTTGAAGTTCAAATGAGTTTACCAATTCTTTTCAGACTTAATGATTCTGATTATCAACAATCAAGCAACGATTTCAAGCTAAAACCGCCACCACCACCTATCAAAGTCGAAACTCTTGAATCATCTAATGGAATAGTAAAAGTTAAACTTTCAAATAGTTTTGGTCCTCTTGTTGGTGCCAGTGTTAATATTAAAGAAGTGAATAAAGGCGCCGTTACAGATTCAGAAGGAATAGCAACCATAACCGGTTTGGATAAAGGAACATATAAATTTGTTTTCTCATATGTTGGTCACGGTCAACCTGTAAGAAAAATAACTGTAAAATAATTTCCAACTTTTTGAAACTTCTTTAATTTACTTCCGTAACTATACTTTGATTATAACCAAATTTGTATGTTATGCCAGCAAAATTAAGGAAATCCAGAAGTGATAAAATGCTGGCCGGTGTTTGTTCCGGTCTTGCAGAATATCTAGGTTGGGATCCAACTATTGTACGAATCTTATTTGTAGTATTAGCTTTCAGTTACGGATTCGCCATCTTCGCTTATTTTATTTTGGCCATTGTAATGCCGGATTGATCCTTAGTTTTTATTTTTGTAAAAGGTTCTTGTGATAATCATAAGAGCCTTTTCTTGTTTAATTAGTTTTGCATTAGCATCTTATGCCAACTTAAACTATCTAAGATAATATGAAAGTTGGAATTGTTGGCGATGCTACCAGAACTGTAGCTTGGGAAAAACATCTGAGACCACATGGCATTGTAAGCGAGGTAAATCTCGTGCCCACAGTGTCTGATCTCGGCTCGGTGGATGCCTGTCTTATACTTGATAATTCTGAATCAAATCTGGATACCCTTCTCGAAACTGTTCAGAATGGATATAGTTGCTTTTTGATTGCAAAACAGCCAACCGATGTTCAAAAACTGGAGAAAATACATCGGGCAGCTAAGGAATCCGGAGTCAAAGTTCAGTTCTCTCACTGGCCTTCACTGGCGCCGGCAACCCAATGGATGATGGATGAAATTCACCGCCCTCATTTTTTGCACATTAACAGATATATAACTCGTTCCACTTTAGTAGATCCGGTAAATGAATTCAGAAATATTTGGATCGATGAACTCGGATTGTGTGTAAAATGGATAGACAGTGGAATTCATCATATTGAAGCACAAGCCAGCTGGTTAGATTCTAAAAACCCAATTTCAACTCACCTTTTTATTCGTTTTGATAATGGAAGTACAGCTTCAATAATAATTTATGTTTCTTCACAGGAAAACCAGCATCAAAGATTGGCTATCAGCAAAACAGAAGTACTGGATTGTAATGTTCCTTTACAAACGATTAGAACAGGGCGATTAAATGATGGCGGGCATCTCTTCTTTGGAAAACAAACTTTTGATCCTGCACAAGCTGCTGAAAAAGCCGCTCTTCTGTTTCTGAAATCTGTTCAAATGAATTCAGAAACACCTTATTCAAGTTACGATGCTATTCAATTAGCTAAACAAATTCAAAAAGTAGATCAACGCCTTGAACTATTTTCTTAAGGCAATATGAATGATCTTTTTACAGTTCAGAACCTTATTTAGGCTTCATTGCTTTAAAAGCTTTTTTAAGCTTCTTTCTGGACATCAAATCATTTATAAAGTTGAACTGTCCGGCTTGCAATCTTTCTCCACCATCAATTACTACGCTCTCTCCCGTCATATACAAAGCCATGTCTGACATCAAAAAAGTCGCAAGATTTGCAAGTTCTTTGTGCTCACCGTATCGCTTCATTGGTATCTTGTTAATAAATTTTTTCTCAATCAGTTTATCCGGAACTAAACGCGACCATGCTCCTTTAGTAGGAAATGGTCCGGGAGCAATCGCGTTTACCCTGATTCCATATTCTGCCCACTCAAAAGCTAAAGATCTGGTCATAGCCAGAACTCCCGCTTTACTACAAGCTGAAGGCAGCACAAAAGCACATCCGGTACTCTCCGCATAAGTGGTGACTATATTCAGAATTGCACCTTCTTTTTCATTTTCGATCAGGTAGTTTCCAAAAGCATGTGTGCAATTAAAACTTCCATGAAGTACGATATCGATTATAGCTTTAAATCCCCCCGGAGTAAGATCCTCAGAAGCACTCAGAAAATTTCCTGCAGCATTATTAACCAATCCTTCCATTGACCCAAAATCTTCTACAATTTTTGAGATCATTTCTGTAACGGCATCGTGATCTCTTACATCACAAATATAGTACCCTGTTTTTGTGGTTTCACCGGCTTCTTCAATCTCTTTAGCGGCTTTTTGAAGCTTTTCCTCTGTTCTTCCGCAGATTGCAATATTTGCTCCACTTTCAGCAAAACCTTTTGCCATGGCCAATCCCAAACCGCTTCCACCTCCGGTAATTAAAATTGTTTTTCCTGAAAGAGTATCTTTAGTAAACATGTTTGTTCCTTTAATTTTCTAGATTAACTAAGATTTTCAAATATTCCTGCGGCACCCATTCCGCCTCCAATACACATGGTTACCATTCCGTATTTTGATTTTCTGGATTGCATTTCATGAAGTATCTGAGTAGTAAGCTTAGCTCCTGTACAACCTAATGGATGCCCCATAGCAATTGCCCCACCATTTACATTAGTGATTTCCTGGTCAATGCCGAGTTCACGTATCACCGCCAATGATTGTGCCGCAAAAGCCTCATTCAATTCTATGAGATCGATATCACTTAATTTAAGTCCTGTTTGTTTTAATACTTTCGGAATAGCTTCCACCGGGCCGATTCCCATCAATTCCGGTGCAACTCCCGCAACAGAGAATCCAACATATCGGGCTATTGGAGTAAGTCCCAATTCTTTTACTTTTTCACCACTCATTACGATCACGCCAGCCGCTGCATCGTTCATTTGAGATGAATTTCCTGCAGTTACTGAACCTCCTGCTTTAAATACTGCCCTTAACTTTGCTAATACTTCTTTACTAGTGTCAGCTCTGGGACCTTCATCTTTTTGGAAAGTAAATTTCTCTTCAATGATCTCACCATCAGCACTGATTTTCTTTTCCACTACTTCGACTGGAGTGATTTGGGAATCAAACTTTCCATCTTCCCATGCAGCAATTGCACGCTGGTGACTTTGATATGCAAAAGCATCCTGATCTTCACGACTTACACCGTATTTATCAGCGACATTTTCTGCAGTCAGTCCCATGCTGATATATAGCTCAGGTTTATTATCTACCAATTCAGGGTTTGGCTGAACAGACATTCCACCCATCGGAACCAGAGACATGGATTCGACTCCTCCAGCTACAATCACATCTGCAGCTCCAACCATAATTCTTTCTGCTGCCATCGCAATAGTCTGCAAACCTGATGAACAAAATCTGTTTACAGTCACACCGGGAACTTCATCAGGAAGTCCGCCTAGTGCTGCTATTTGTTTGGCAACGTTTAATCCCTGAGATGCTTCCGGAAACGCACATCCCATGATTATATCTTCTACCATTTCTGGACTGACTTCCGGTGTTTGCTTCAAAAGTTTTTTAATAACAGCTCCACCCATCGAATCCGGTCTCGTAAACCGAAGTGATCCTTTATTTGCTTTACCACAAGCTGTTCGTGTTGCTGCTACGATATATGCTTCTTTCATAAAATTTTTAGTTTTGAATTATTAATTATGAATGTCTTCATTCAAAATTCAACATTCATAATTCATCAATTTCTTAATGGTTTCCCTGTTTTTAACATATGCTCCATTCTGGCAAGCGTTCGGTCATCTTTAAGGCAATCCAAAATTGCTTCTCTTTCCAGTTTTAACAAGTAATCTTCAGGAACTTTCTGAGCTTCACTTAAATCTCCACCGGCAAGTACAAACGCCAATCGTTCAACTACTACTTTATCATAATCAGTGATGAATTTAGATTCATGCATTACATAGAGCATCAACTTCATGGCAGAAAGTGCCGTTTCGCCAAGAACTTTGATTTCAGTTTTAGCCGGAGATTGATACCCCGCTTTTACCATTGATAGTGCTTCTTCTTTTGCAACTGATAACTGAAGGTCTCTATTCATAACAATAGCATCTGATTCCTTCAAAAATCCAAGCTCACGCGCTTTGTGCGCACTATCGGATACTTTAGCCATTCCCATGGTTTTAAAAGCTTCACGTATAAATGGAAGCGGATCTGCATCTTCTTCCAGTTTATTCATTCCTCTTTTCAGAAGTTCGGTGGTTCCTCCTCCTGCAGGGATCAATCCAACTCCTACTTCTACCAATCCCATATACAATTCGTGATGAGCTACGATCTTATCTGAATACAGACAAAACTCTGTTCCTCCACCTAATGTTCTTCCAAATGGTGCCGCCACAACAGGAAATGGCGCGTATCGTAGAGCAACAGCCGTTCGTTGAAAATTAGTTACTGCATCAACTACTTTATCCCAATCTCCGGATTCATTAGCCTGCATTGCTTCCATAAGATTTGCACCGAAAGCAAAGTTGTCTCCATCATGTCCAATTACCAGCGCTTCAAAATCTTTGGCAACTATATCCAACGACTTCTCCAAAGATTGAACCAACTCAAATCCGAGCGTGGCATTTCTGGTCTTAAATTCAAATAATGCAACACCATCACCCAAATCATAGAGAGCTGCTGAATCATTCTCCATCACTGCTGAACCCCTTTTCTTAAGCTCAGCAACTTTGATTTCACCAGATGCAGCGGGGTTTTCTTCCTTCATGGATTTTGAAATCGGATCATATACTTTTCCGTCTTTATAGAAAGATGCAAATCCGGCTTCCTTTAACTCCGTAATCAGATTCGGAACAGGAATATTTTCTTGCTCAATTCGTTCTATCACATCATCAATCCCTAAAGCATCCCAACGTTCAAACGGACCTAATTCCCAATTAAATCCCCATTTCATAGCTCTGTCTACATCCTGAGGATTGTCTGATATCTCGGGCACTCGATTTGCAGCGTACAACAACACTTCTCGCTGAGTTTCCCAAATAAATTGTCCGATCTTACTATCATGAAAAGCCAGGAACTTCAATCGCTCTCTCGTATTTCTGATCTTCTTAGCTTCCACAAGAACCGGGTCTTCAAGCTCTTGCTGTGATTCATATTCCAGAGTTTCAGGATTGATCACTTTGTATTCAGTTTTTCCATTTTCCCGGACTTTAGAATAAAATCCCTTTCCTGCTTTATTCCCGATCTTTCCTGATTCCACCATTTTTTTGAATTTCTCCGGCAGATCAAATACTTCTTTTTTCTCGTCATCAGGAATGGATGGAATAATATTATTGGCAACATGTAAAGTCACATCCAAACCAGCCATATCTCCTGTTCGGAATGTTGCTGCTTTAGAATATCCTGTCAGCGTTCCTGTTAACAGATCAATTTCCTCAGCTCTGAAATCGCCGTTAAAAAAATACGGCATCATGCTTCCGATCGAAAAAATTCCAACTCTGTTTGCTATAAAGTTTGGGGTGTCTTTACAAAACACCACACCTTTACCCAGAACCCGTTCACAGAATCCATGCATGAAACATGCGATTTCTTTAGAAGTATGCTTTGTTGGAATAATCTCCAGCAATTTCATATATCTAGGGGGATTGAAGAAGTGGGTTCCTAAAAAATGTTCTTTGAAATCCTTCCCACAATCTTCACCTATCTCAGTTATCGGTAAACCTGAAGTATTAGAACTAACAATGGTATCCTGTTTACGTACTTTATCAATCATGGACATCATATCCTTTTTGATGTCCATTCTTTCAATGATCACTTCACAGATCCAGTCTGCATCTTTAAGCAGGTCAAAGTCATCATCGAAATTTCCAAGCTTGATCCGATCGGCAAACTCCGGTAAACCAAAGGGGGCCGGTTTCATCTTCAGGATATTTTTGATGCTTTCCTCTGCAGTTTTATTGGGACGTTTGGGATCGTCACTTTTCAAATCCAATAAAACAACTTCAAGTCCCGCATTGATACAATGAGCAGCGATTTGGCTTCCCATAACTCCGGAGCCCAATACCGCTACTTTTCTGATTCTTAATTGTCCTTTACTCATAATTTAGTCTTGATAAATACTTTCTATTAATTCTTTATGATTTTTCATTACCCCGGCTCTCTTGATACTCATTTTAGCTGTGAGCTCACCCTTTTCGATAGTAAACGGCTCTTCCAGCAGAACGAACTTCTTTATTTTCTCCCAATGTGGAAGTTTCTTATTCACTTTATCAACTTCCTTTTGAATTCTATTTCGAACATGTTCGCTTTCAATTTTATTCTCACCTGGAAGGATATATCCAAAACGCTCGAATCGCTTCTCCATATTTTTCCAGTCCGGAATAATAATAGCAGCGCAAAACTTCTCTTCTGCTCCAACAACCATTGCCTGATCAATAAAACCATTGTTTACCAACGCATTTTCTATAGGTTGAGGTGCTACATATTTACCGGTTGAAAGTTTGAACATAGATTTCTTTCGGTCAGTAATAAACAACCAATTGTCCTCATCCAAATGGCCAATATCTCCCGTGCAGAACCAACCATCCTCAGTAAAAACCTCTTTGGTTTGTTCCGGCATCTTGTAATAGCCTTGCATGATATTAGGACCTTTAATTAAAATCTCGCCATCATCTGCGATCTTGATCTCAACATCTGTAATTGGTTTTCCTGCTGATCCAATTCGGATCCAATCCGGCAAGCTTCCTGTGGCAACGGGAGATGTTTCTGTTAACCCATATCCCTGACCGCATTTATATCCAATTCCATTAAAAAATCTCATCACAGGCGGAGCCAGTGCAGCACCTCCAACCATCATTCCAACCAAATTCCCACCAAGACCGTCTCTGATCTTAGAATACACAGCTTTATCAGCTACTTTGAATTTCATTTTTTCCAGACCTGAAGGCGGGTCTTCCGGATCATAATTTTCTGCCAGATCTATTGCCCAGTAGTACAATCTCTTTTTAAGACCCGACAACTCCTGTCCTCTTACTTTTAAACCCGCCATGATCTTTTCTAACAGCCTTGGAACGGTTGAAAAATAGATGGGCTTAATTGTAACGAAATCGGTTTTAATCTCATTTACATCTTCAATGTAATAAATTGGAACACCTGTGTAGATATAAATATATGACGCAATTCGCTCCAGCATATGAGCCAACGGTAAGTAGGAAAGTATTTTAGGGTCTTTTGCATCATTTGCGCTGTAAGCCATGCGTTCATTAGACGCTAACACATTAGAAGCCAGATTGTTATGAGATAGCATTACTCCTTTCGGAACACCTGTAGTCCCTGAAGTGTAATTTATATTTGCAAGATCACCCGGTTCAATTTCAGATTTAAGCTTTTCTAAAAGCTCTGGTTCTTTTTCATGTAATGCTGCTCCCATTTCCATTACTTCTTCAAAGCCTTTTAGCTTTTTGTGCTTTGAAGGCTGAATCGAAATAATAGCCTCAACCGTTGTTATCTCTTTCATCAGAGGTTTCGTCTCAGCAAACAGGTCGTCGTTTGAAACGATGTGTACTTTTGCTTCTGAGTTCTCCAGTATATATTTGATCTGATCAGAAGGCTGAGTAGTATAAACAGCAACGTTAATTGCTCCGATGCTGATCACGGCCTGATCACATATCAACCATTCTGTACTGTTTTCTGAATGAATGGAAACACGGTCTCCTTTTCGAACACCAAGTTCATATAATCCAAGAGCTAAATTTCTGGTCTTTGTCTTAAACTCTTCGATGGAGGTTTCTAACCATTCTCCATTACGCTTTACTGCTGAAAAAATTCCAGTAGTGTTTTTACTGATGCCCGTTTCAATAATATTCGGGACTATTTCCGGATCGTATTTCATAAATATAAAAGCTAGTTAATCACTCTTTGGTAAGTAACACTTTCCGCGTACATTTAAAAGCGCTTTCTTTGCTCAATTTGTCTAACTTAACACTGTTAATCAAATTCTATTTTATGTTTATTGAAGATTCTTTAAAAGAAAAAGCCAATTTTTATTTCAATTCAACTACTCCACATATGGGGCATGCGCTTGAAATTAAGTTCGAATACATCAGTAAGGATAAGATTATAGCTACCATGCCGGTGAACGAAAAAACCGTTCAACCTTTCCGACTATTACACGGAGGAGCATCAGTAGTACTTGCTGAAACACTTGCTTCACTTGGTGCCTGGTTTTCTCTGGATGGAAATGATAAAACAGCAGTAGGCGTGGAAATAAATGCGAATCATATACGATCAGTTAAAGAAGGCGGAATGGTGAGAGGTACCGCTACTCCTGTGAAGAGAGGTTCGCGAATTCATATTTGGGAAACCAAAATCGAGGATGAGAAGGGAAAACTGGTGTGTGTTAGCAGATGTACTTTAGCTGTAGTTGCTAGAAAGGATTAATTAGGAATAAGTAAATAAAAAGAATTAGGAATAAAAGGAAGCTATTCCTAATTCCTTTATTCCTAATTCTTTTTATTTCCTAAACTGAACTTCTTTCCATTCAGAAAATAAGTGAGCTACTTTTCTACGCTGATATTTCCCTGTTGAGGTGACCGGAATCTCATTCCCAAAGATGATCACTTTTGGAGTTTTAGCATGTGGGAGATGTTGCTTACAAAATTCTAAAATTGCTTCTTCGTTTTCTTCAGTTCCTTCCTCCAATTCAATATATGCTCCAACTTCTTCACCGTACCAGTCGTTTTCAAAACCAACAGCAATTCCTGCCTTAACGCCCGGGGCTTTGTTAATGACTTCATCAATTTCCAGGGGAGCAAAATTAATTCCTCCTCGAATGATCAACTCTTTGATCCTTCCGGTTATGAAATAATAGGCATTGCCCTTCTCATCGTTTTGATAGAAGCCTTCGTCGCCACTTCTGAACCATCCGTTTGTAAAGGCTTTCTCGTTTGCTTCAGGATTATTGAAATAACCTTTCATCACATTTACACCACGAATTACGATCTCGCCCCGCTCTCCTTCTTCTAAAGTATTTCCTTGTTCATCATGGATCGACATTTCATTTGCGGGTATTGCCACTCCAATACTTGGATAACCGAAATCCTGCATCCACTTATTGTGTTCATCTTTGCTGATATCCAGCGGTAAATAACACGAGTAACAGGTGGTTTCTGAAAGTCCGTAGCCGTGAATGATTCTCTTGCCGAATTTGGCTTCAAAATTCTTAGCAACATTTACGGTAAGGGGTCCTGCTCCACAAATAACATGGCTGAAGTTTTTAAGCTTTGGTGTTTCTTTATCTTCATAAAAACTGTTCAGGTACTGAAGTAATGTTGGCACAACGCTTACAATCTTTACATCCTCTTCTTCAATGACCGGGAAGAATTGATCAATCTGAAATTTCTCATTCAGAACTACCGATCCGCCAACAAAAAACGGAGTCATTAATGTAACTACAGTCCCGTTAACATGATGAATTGGGAGCACACACATCATTCGAGTTGCCGAATCTATATTATGCCATTCACTTATAGATCTGGCGTCTTCCAATAAATTTCGCTGACTTAAAACCACTCCTTTGGGATTCCCCGTAGTTCCTGAAGTAAACACGATCAAAGCATCCGTTTCTGAATCAAATTCAGGTTCTTTAAGGTCTCCGTTTTTTAATGAAAATGAATCCGTGCTTTTTCCGCATTCTATCAGTTTTATCTCGGACAATTCATATGACGATTTTAAGATTTCCTTTACCCGGGAAACATATTCATCCCGAACTAAAGCCATCTTTACTCCGGCATTCTTTAGTATGTATTCAATTCGCTGATCATCTTCGCTAAGGTTTACCGGCACAACAACCAATCCGCAAAACCAAGCTGCAAAATACTGCACAACCGTATGCCAGTGGTTGTGAGAAATAGTGGCGATCTTGTCCCCAACTTGTAAATCTTCGGATTGAAAAAATCTTGCGGTATCTAACACAGCGTCATAAAACTCTCTGTAGTTAAGATGAGTTTTATTCCCTTCTTTATTTCTGTAGATCAAAAAGGTATCCGTATTACCAATTCC
Source organism: Balneola sp. (assembly GCA_965222085.1). Taxonomy (GTDB): domain Bacteria; phylum Bacteroidota; class Rhodothermia; order Balneolales; family Balneolaceae; genus Balneola. Next base: position 2,692,952 of record OZ244952.1, on the reverse strand, counting down.
TTTTTTTATAAGCTGAACAATATCAGTATTAAGATCCGGTATAGATTCAGAAAGTGATCGGGCGTGATAAATTTTTTCCTGGAGATTTTTGAATTGCATGTATTATAAACTAAAATTCTAAACTATAACCAATTCTAAACTCTACTTGAATACCACCATAGCTGTCAATAAAGCCTGACCCTCCTCGGCTTTTATCTTCTAGATTAGTGACATTTCCTTTTGTATAAATTCCAAGATTTACTCCTGAGGTATTATTAATCATGTATCTACTGTTTAACCCAAGTCCTATTCCAAAACCATTTTGACTATCTTTTTCCCATTCACTGACATAATATTGATTAATAGTCGCTTTAGTTATCAAGTAATCTAATTCCAGATTAAATCCGAAAGGTTTACTTTTTTTTAGATGAAATACTGCTCCCAATTTCAGATGATATAGACCTATATCAGTTTGAAAGTTAGAATCTTCCTCTTTGCCATCCATAAATTGTACTTCAAACCCAATAGACGGACTTACTCTTTTTAATAAAGCATATGAATATTTAATACCTCCACCATAATTCAATTTGTCATTATATTTTTCCCATCCATAATCAATTTTGTATAAATACTGATATGCTAACGCATCAATACTTACAAGTGCATAAGATTGAAATACATGTTTCTTTTCTTGCGATAGCACTGAAGTAGTAATAAACATTAACAACAAAAATACACTCAATACATGCTTCATTAAAAACCTATCCTACTGCTTTGCAGCGATTCTCGGAATCATCATAATTTCTTTTTGCCTTCCATCAATATACCAGACACCGGTTTCGTCAAAGAACGCATCTTCTTCCAACATGATCCGGATTTCTTTTCCCCATTCTTCGATAAAGGTTGCTGCATTTAATTCGATGGAATAAGCTGTATTTAAATGCAAAGGGTAATCTCCGCTTCCGGGAACTCCACCCTGAGAATCCCACATTCCTAACGTTGTTCCTGCTGCATGACCATGATAGCCTATCGGATGTGTGTAAATGGAAGGTTTAATTCCTTCAGCAATTGCTTGCTCACGAGACATCTTCAACACTTCATTTCCGGTCCTGCCTTCTTTGAAGTTATTTGTGAATATATCCTGAAGTCGGTTTCCGTTATCAAAAGCTCTATTCAAATACTCAGGCACTTCTGTTTCGCCGGGTCGAAGTATATACGCATGTTGTTGAGTATCCGTATTTAAACGAAGGTAGGTGATTCCGAAATCTACATGAAGAAGATCTCCCGGCATAATTACGTTATTATCAGGTCGGCTGGAAAAAGATCGTAGATGATCAAAAGATTCCGGATCTGCTCTTTGTATAGAAACACTCGGGTGAAACCAAGTAATCAATTTCAGCTCTCTTATTTTCTCTCTGAACCACCAAACTACATCTTCGGTAGTAGTAACTCCCGGTTGGATAACTTCATCAGAAAATCCTTGTTCTATAATTTTATGTGCAATTCGAACAATTTGAGGATAGATGGTCATTTCTTTTGCTGATCGTGTTTCTAACCAGCCAACTGCCAGCTTTTCGGCAGAAACAATTCGATCAGCATATTTATTCCCAATTGCAGATTTCATTTCCTGAAGATCTGTTGCCACTATTCCATCTGCTAAACCCCAATCATCGCTTTGGTTAACTCCAATTTTTTGAGGGTTTCTTTCTTCTATGATCTCCTTCAATCTTTTCCATTGATCCGGTTCTTTTTCTTTGTCCCACGCTTTTTTGAAGGTAGTACCTACATCATATCTTGCAACAGCCAGAGTTTCCACTCCCTTTCCCTCTCCTTGATCGTACATCACCAAAATTGTTCTTCGTCGAGCAGCCAACCAAGTAGCCGGAAGCAGCGTCTCAATCACCGGATCTTCATTATATTCTCTGGACACAACGACCCACATATCAATTCCTGTTCTTCTCATTAAATCAGGCAGAACTGTTTTGATCTTGTCCTCAAGCAGTTCATCAATTACTTCAGCTCGCTCTTTCATAGAAAGAATTTCGGGATAGCCATTTTGAGCGAAAGAATTAGGAATTAGGAATATTATAATGAGGAATAGAAAAACTGCTTTTTTCATAATTTGATCTGTAGTTAATTGATCGAAGAATATGATAAGGTTTGGGGAGTGAGGCAAGAGGGAAAAGTCTTACTCATTACTACCTAAAAAATAGACTGGGTGTAATGGAAGCATATTCTTTTGCTCATCATCTAATTCATCATAATATTCTGTCCATAAAGCAACCAACCTATCGAACCCAATTAACTCGATATGTTCTCTAGAATTTCTAGCTTCTTTCTCTGCTGGTTTCGAAAAATCGCCAGAAGTCACAAAGATTCCCACATCAGAAGTACGCTTTAATGTACCTGCTAGTTTTTGAATTTCATCGGATGAAATGTTGGACGTAGGCTTATGTTTTACTTGAACAATTATCCTTGGTTGTGTTGTACCTAATGGGTCATTATACGCAATTATATCTATCCCGCCATCTGGACCTCTTTTTGCCACTTCTGAAATATGATATCCCATTGCATTTAATAACGCTGCTACTATATCTTGAAACTCATAAGGATTTTTACGAAGAATGAAACTTCTAATCCCTGAAATTGCGTTTTCTTCTAGCTGATCTATTCTTGCTTGTTGAGCTTGTGATTTATCTGTTTTAATTTCTTCAATATCATCATCTTCATCATTGGTCGAATCCTCTTTTTTCCTATTTGCATCCCATTCTCTATATATTTTTGTCGCAGTAGATAGTAATTTTTCTGCTCCTAACTTTATTGCTTCCTCTCCTTCATTGGTTAGTATCCACACTCCTTTAGATTTTCGAAGAAAACCAGCTTTCATACAATCAATAGTATAGAAGTGCAAAATAGATTCCCACCTTATATAACCAGTCTTTTCATATCTATGTTTCTCATAGTCGTTGAAATCTAAAGTATCTCGAATCTTATCCACGACTTCTTTGCCTCTTAATTCTCCACCGTTTTCCTGAAGAATTTTGAAAGCCTCAAAAATTGTTTTTTCAGCAATAACTCTGGATTTAGATTTGTTCCTTGGCATTTATTTTCGAGTAGTTTTTAAGTTTGACGAAATAGATATGAATAAATTTTACTATTCCAAAAAAGAAATAATGATATCCTAAATTAGCTATTTACAATACTGAGAAAATACCGCTCAGAATATAGTTACCTGAACACTTTTCGAGTACTACAGTTAACAATAATCACCGCAAAACATTTCTTATTGCCAGGTTCTTAGTGAAAGTCTGTAAGAATGGAGTTATATCAGGGTTTTGCTTCCCGAGTTGTAAATAGAACATTTTGCATCAAGAAAAAAGTAAGAAGCGTTGTAAATCACAGGCTCTTCTCATGGAAAAAACTACGCTAAAAGTTTTTCCTCTTTTTCGGTATAAAAAGAGAACCAAGCAATTAATTAGTCGCAAAGATTCTTCCGAAATTTGATATCAAAAGAACTTATGCTATTTACTTGGTTTGGAACTAATATTTTCATGATCTCGAGTCTCTAAAAATTTTAATCGGATTGGTTATTAATACTTAATCCAATTCTATCATCCCAAATTTGTCAAAAGCCTGCTTTTGATTATTGGTAAGTGAAAAGCTCAAATTTATCCAAGCAGTTCCCTCAATGCCTTTTAAAACAATACCGCTTTCAGTTTTCGTTATAGTAAACAAAAAATCAGCAAGATTGGAATCCTTATAAGAAGAAACTTTATGTAATTTAGTCATTCCATACTCATCAATTGCCTGCGGACGGTCGGTTTTGATACTAAAAGACAGATCTTTCCAAGCGCTTCCTTCAATACTTTTCAGTTTAATTCCAATGTCAGTTTTTTCCACTACAATTTTAAAATCTTTTAGTTCATCAGTCGGTTTTATATTTTGAGCAATTGATCCAAAGCTAGTAAATATATAAAGCAAAGCGATTAATAAGTTTAGACTTTTAAAGCTTAATTGAGTCTTCATATCCTTTTTCTTTAGTTTTAGTTGCTAAATCTATATGCAGTTAAAATGAATAAAAACTTACAAACAAAAAAATCACTTGTGAGTTCATGTAACAACGATTGGTGAATAATCTTTAGAAATCAGAAAATCTGCTGATAGACTAAGCATATGGGTTTGTTCCTCACTTAGTAGATGCCCTGAGCAGAAGGAACTTCGCCGGGAGCTTTTCCTTCTTTTTCGGTACAAAAGTACAGAGAAACTAAACTCTGATCAGATCCGGAGGAGATCATCAAATTCAGTTATATGGAGATTGCTTAGTCACATCTGTTCCTCGCAAATGTGGGATTCACAAAAAATTACTCTATCAACTTTAGAATACGGTTAAATCTAGGAACGCCTTTGTCGTGTGAATACCAGACGATAAATCCTTTTCCGATTATGTGATCTTTAGGAATGAAGCCCCAAAAACGACTGTCTTCACTGTTATCACGATTATCTCCCATCGCAAAGTAATAGTTTTGCTTTACCGTATAAGTATTGGTCTCTTCCCCGTTTATGAAGATCTTGCCATCCCTGCGCTCAAGACGATTACTTTCATAACGTTCGATAAGATCTTTATAGATAAACCAGTTCTGATTGTTTAGCTCAATCTGCTGACCTTCAAATGGAATTACAACCGGCGGAAAATTATCCTGACTTCTGAAAGCTTTAGCAAAATCATAAGTCGACCTTGTAGAAGCATAGCCTCGGTCTGTTTCACCTTCGGGCGTCATGCTAAGCCATAATGAATCCAGTTCCGGCCAGTTTTGTATTTCTTCAACAGCTTCTTTGGTCAAATTTACCCGATAAGTATCATCACCGATGTAATCAATAAAAAGATCATTTCCACCGGGAATATTTTGAAGTGCGCCGGCGCCAACTGATTTCATTTTCGCTTCACTTAAACGAACTCTGTCGTTCATTTTTAAGAAATAGTGTTTTTGCAGACCTTCGTGAGACTCTTCTATTTCTCCATTTATATAAACCACCTTGTCCCGAATCTCCAATGTATCCCCTGCCACAGCAACAGCTCGTTTTATATAATTTGTCTTCTGGGAAATCGGTTTGATCTCATGAGGCACATTAAAAACTATGATATCATTTCTTTCCACATCACGAAATCCCGGAATCCGGGTTGACGGAAGTTTAACTCCGGGCAAGCACCATTGTGTAAAAGGAACACATACACCCATCGGTGTTCTGGGACCATAAGTAAGATTTGAAACGATCAGAAAATCTCCAACCATCAGATTTTGCTCCATAGATGGAGTTGGAATTTTATAAGATCCAAAGATCAAAGCCCTTAGGATAGCGGCAGCAAAAAAGGCAAATACCAATGCATCAACCCATTCCCTTAACCAGGACTTTGCTTTTTTATCTTCTTCTAATCTTTCCTTCCTTCTTTGCCAAAATGAGCTTTTTTCCTGCTCATCAGTTTTTTTGTCTTCCAATGTATTCGTTTAATTAAGTTTGATGTGAGAAGGTTGTTCAATTGGTTTAACCTCATGGTTTTTTCCGTCGCTTTCTATCAGATACCATTTCATTCGTTGTTCTTCAAAATAGTAATCTGAAAATTCAGCAGGTTCTGCTTCCAATAGTGCTTTCTCAAAAGTTCTCATAATCTGTGGCATCAGATCCACATACTTACTGGCGGCTCCAAAAGTTACACCGTTTCCAAATGGACCTGTAAAATCCAGAATAATTAGCGGAACCGGCTCGTCAGCGATGGGGTCATCCACAAAAAACCAGTATTCAAATTGAATGGCTTTAGCTAACCGGAAATTATTTTCTTTAGTCAGACTTTCCAGATTTTTAGTAGGGTCACCAAATGCACCCTGCAGTAAAGCTCGTATTTCAAGTGAAGACATTCCGTCAATAGTGGTTTGTCCATATAAACCCTGTCCTGTTAAATTGAAGCTTCTGATCTTTGCTTCGTAATCAGCAACATCTTCATTCTCCACTTTCATTATTTCGGGTTCTTCGAATTGAGCCATTGCTGAATTGCTTAGAAAAATTCCAATTACAAAAATTGAAATCATTACTTTCTTAAAATCTCTCATTTATCTGTCGTCCTCATCCATTGATAGAACTGCTAAAAATGCCTCTTGAGGAATTTCTACTGATCCTACCTGTTTCATTCTCTTTTTACCTTCTTTCTGTTTTTCAAGAAGTTTTCTTTTACGTGAAATATCTCCACCATAACATTTTGCCGTCACATCTTTACGCAATGCTCTCACAGAATCTCTTGCAATAATTCTACTTCCAATTGCTGCCTGAACCGCTACTTCATATTGCTGTCTCGGAATTAATTCCTTCAACTTTGCGCAAACACGTCGTCCTTGATAATATGCTTTGTCGCGATGGGTAATACTCGAAAGTGCATCCACCTGTTCCCCATTCAACAGAATATCTAACCGAACAAGATCTCCTTTTCGGTATTCGATGAATTCGTAATCCAATGAGGCATAACCTCGGGTCCCTGATTTCAATTTATCGTAGAAATCAAAAACAACTTCAGCCATCGGAATTTCATACGTAATTTCAACCCGATTATTTTGCATGAATATCTGATTTACGTAAATACCTCTTCTTTCCTGGCATAACTTCATGATAGGACCGATGTAATCCGCAGGAGTTATGATGCTGGCTTTTATATAAGGTTCAAAAATCGCATCGATATCTCCTACTTCCGGCATTTGACTCGGGTTGTCTACCTGAATGGAGGTTTTGTCCTCCAGTTTTACTTCATATTGAACGTTTGGAACGGTTGTAATGATGTCAATATTGAACTCTCTGTCCAATCGCTCTTGAACGATTTCCATATGAAGAAGCCCAAGAAATCCCGCTCTGAAACCAAAACCCAATGCTTTTGATGTTTCCGGTTCGTATGAAAGGGATGCATCATTCAATTGAAGTTTTTCCAGCGCTGAACGCAGATCTTCAAAATCTTCTGCTTGTGTAGGGTAAATTCCCGAGAAAACCATCGGTTTTGATTCCTGATAACCCGGAATTGCTTCTGTAGCAGGATTATTAACAGTAGTGATCGTATCACCTACTCTTACATCCTGTAGAGACTTCACGCTTCCAATCACATAGCCAACTTCACCGGCTTTAAGTTCTTTAGCCGGCTCATATTTCATTCTCAGATATCCAATGTCCTCTGCATTGTATTCTTCTTTGTTCGCCATGAATTTGAAAGCCTGACCTTTTTTCAAAGTCCCTTCCATTACACGAACATACGCCACGGAACCTCTGTAGGTATTAAAAACAGAATCGAAAATCAGTGCTCTTAACGGCTTATCATCATCTCTTTTTGGGCCCGGAACTCTTTCCACAATAGCCTCGAGCAAAGCTGGAACGCCTTCACCTGTTTTTCCGGATACGTGCAAAATTTCTTCTCTTTCACATCCGATGAGATCGATAACCTGCTGTCCAATGCCTTCCGGATCAGCGCCCGGCAGGTCAATTTTATTGAGTACGGGAATAATTTCCAGATTCTGATCTATGGCCTGATAAAGGTTAGATATGGTTTGAGCTTCAATTCCCTGAGCAGCATCCACAACAAGAATAGCACCTTCACAAGCTTTGAGCGCGCGGGAAACTTCGTATGCAAAATCAACGTGACCGGGAGTGTCAATGAGGTTAAAACTATATTGTTCACCGTTTGGACGCTTGTAATCTATTTTAATTGCATGGCTTTTGATCGTAATACCGCGCTCTCTTTCCAGATCCATATCGTCCAGAACCTGCTCCTGCATTTCCCTTTCACTGATTGTACCTGTTGATTGCAAAAGGCGATCAGCGAGTGTAGATTTCCCGTGATCGATGTGAGCAATTATGCAAAAATTACGAATGTTGTTCATATAAGCTTTTAGTCCGTCTCTTTATAAGCCTGTAAAGATACAAAGAAGGAATGAGGTACTAAAGCGTATTATTAAACTTACTGATTATTTAGCGATCGCCCTTTCCATATTCTCCATCCAATAGCTTTGAACGCACTCCCAGGAAGGATTGGAGTAAGAAAGCAGCTTAGATTTAAATGAACGTGGAGCTTTTTTTAATTCTTCTTCACGTTTTATCGCCTGATTGATGTCATAATATTCTTCTACATGCACCAGTTTATTTAATCCAAAGTTTCCCTTAGTACAATTCATTCTAAGAGAGCGGTGTTTTTTCAGAATATTTTTCAGGTCATTGGTTAACCCGATATATATCATTTTTGAACGATTACTAACTATGTAAATATAATATTTTGGTCTCATACAATTTATCCGTTTTGCAAGTAAGACAGTTTCAAACCGATTCCTTACAAAATTTCCTAAACTTTTTTTCAGCTCGCTTCCGGACCTAACAATTCTATATGAAATCTGAACTTTGAAGACTCTACAGCCATGATTTTGTACAGTTCCTGAATAGCTTCAAAAACGACATCGGGATGTCCGATTATAGTAGTTGCCAAATAGCCAACTTCGATTTGAACATCAAATTGAGCTAGATGCTCTAAAAGTTCCTGTACTTTCTCTCTAGGGTTATGTGTTTCCAGTGGAATGTATGTTAGTTGAGCAATCGTTTTCATGTAATCTATTATATTATTTTTAACAGAAGTTAAAGATATCGTTACAAGGCTTCAAAATCATTTCCAATTTAAGGAAACTCTAATATTTGAAAACGGGTTTTATGATTTTATCGATTTTTTAAGAATCGCTATTTGTCCATAACCAACTAATCACTATCTTTGAGCCGTGAACAGAAAAAATCTACATACTACCCACCTCCATTATGGTGTCCATCATCTTCATCAAGGACATCATCACGCGTAAATAGCGTCTGTTTTTCACATATTTTTCTTAATTCTTACTTCTACAATTACAATTTTACTGACTTATGACCCGATCGAAAGATTCTTCGACTTCTCTACGCATTGCTATTCAAAAAAGTGGCCGGCTAACTGATAAAACCGTGAGCTTGTTACAAGGCATCGGCGTGGAATTTGATAATTATAAACGTAATCTGATGGTTAAAACCCGCAATTTCGATGTTGAGCTCCTGCTCCTTCGTGATGATGATATTCCGGAATATGTACAGGATGGGATTTGTGATCTTGGTTTTGTGGGTGCCAATGAACGTGCCGAGAAAAATTCGGATGTAACCGTTCTAAGAGGATTAAATTACGGACGTTGCCGATTATCTATTGCTGCTCCAAAAAATGGGCCACTTAAATCAGCCTCCGATTTTGAAGGAAAAACTATAGCCACCAGCTACCCTTTTATCACTCAGAAATATTTTGAAGACCAGAACATCAACGTAAAACTGGTTGAGATTTCAGGTGCTGTGGAAATCACACCACAATTAGGCGTTGCAGATGCTATTGCTGATTTGGTATCAACAGGTGGAACACTTCGGGCAAACGGCCTGGAAGAGCTGATCACCATAATGGAATCTGAAACTGAATTGATTCAAACAAATCAGGAACTTTCAGATGGAAAGAAAGAACTGATCGAGAAATTTTTAGTCAGAATTGATGGTTATCAGCAGGCAAAAAAGAGTCGTTATATTATGATGAACGCTCCTACCGATTCCATCGAGAAAGTAAAAGCAATAATTCCATCTATGAAAAGTCCTACTATAGTTCCTTTAGCTGAAAGTGATATGGTTGCGATTCACACCGTAATTCCAATCACAAAATTCTGGACGGTAATGGAAGAATTAAAAGAAGTTGGTGCAACTGATATTGTGATGTTGCCAATTGAAAGCATGATATTATAGAATATTGAATACTGAATTTTGAATAACGAATCCAGAATGAAAACATATCAGTACAAAAATCTTTCTGAGCAGGATATACAAAAATTAGTTCAGCGACCTAAGATTGATTTCAGTTCTATCGTTGAAACGGTACAGCCGATTATTGATCGCATCGAAACAGATGGGGATTCTGCTTTAAGAACTTACACTAAAGAATTTGACGGCGTTGATATCGATAGCCTGATATTTGATCCGAATAAAATTGAAGTTGAATTGGATGAAGAGATAAAAAAAGCCATTGATACAGCTTTTGATAATATTTTCAGATTTCATCGTGCTCAACGAACAATGAAACTGGATGTGGAAACCATGCCGGGAGTAAAATGTTCTAGAGTTACCAAAGCTATTCAACGAGTTGGATTATATGTTCCGGGAGGAACTGCTGTTCTCCCTTCTTCAGCAATGATGTTGGCAGTACCTGCAATGATCGCCGGATGTGAACAGGTTGTACTTGCCACGCCTCCTCAAAAAGTTGGAAATATAGCACCTGAGATTATTTATATCGCTCAAAAAGCTAAAGTCAATTATATACTTAAAGCTGGTGGAGCTCAAGCGGTTGCAGCCTTAGCATTGGGAACAGAATCTGTACCTAAAGTGGATAAAATTCTTGGTCCCGGAAATCAATATGTAACTGCAGCTAAAATGATCCTTCAAAACAGCGATGCACAAATCAGCATTGATATGCCTGCGGGGCCTTCAGAAGTGTTGGTGATAGCAGACAAACAAGCAAATCCTGCATTTGTAGCTGCGGATCTTCTTTCTCAAGCCGAACACGGTAAAGACAGTCAGGTAGTCTTGGTTTCAACTAACGACTTCGATAGAGATGCATTTAATTCAGAATTAGAGTCTCAACTGAAAGAACTGCCAAGAAAAGAAATTGCTAAGCAAGCTCTTGATCAGAGTTTTATTATAGAAGTTGATACCGTTGAACAAGCACTTTCTTTTTCAAATGAATATGCTCCGGAACACTTGATCCTGAATGTTGACAATCCTGAAGACTATAAAGAGATGATCATCAATGCAGGGTCAGTATTCTTAGGAAATCTGACTCCGGAAAGTGTTGGAGATTATGCTTCCGGAACCAACCACACTTTACCAACTTACGGATATGCAAGAATGTATAGTGGCGTAAACCTAAGTTCTTATCAAAAATCCATTACCATGCAAACTTTAACCGAAGAAGGCTTAAGAAATATCGGTAAGACCGTTGAAACTCTTGCTGAAGTTGAAGAATTACAAGCTCATAAAAATGCTGTCAGTATACGTTTAAAAGCTTTGGAGAAAGCTGGTGATTAAATTAAAACAAATATTTTCTATCGTCTCAGGTCATCCTGAATTTATTTCAGGATCTTATGGAGAGGCTTTGGGCTTATCAAATTGCAAATTCTCTTCTGATGCTTCAAAAAGATCCCGAAACGAATTCGGAATTACTTCATCTTAATTTGGATAATTGTTCATGAAAAATAATTTCAACATAGATAAAATAGTTCGGGAAAATATCCGTGACTTAAAACCTTATCGTCCAGCGAGGGATGATTTTGATTCAGGAATACTTCTTGATGCCAACGAAAATAGTTTTGGATCGCCCATAGAAAGTGAACTGGAATTGAATCGCTATCCCATGCCCTATCAGGAGAAATTGCGGTCTGTAATAGCAGACTACAGAAATGTAGATATTGAGAACGTTTTTGTAGGAGTCGGAAGTGATGAAGCCATAGATCTGTTATTCAGAATTTTTTGCAGTCCCGGTAAAGACAAAGTCATTACCAACCCACCAACATACGGGATGTATAAAGTATCAGCGAATATCAACAATATAAAAGTTGATGAGGTGTTGCTTACTCCGGATTTTCAACTTCAGACTGAAAAAATTCTGAACAGAGTTACGGATTTCACCAAGCTGATCTTTGTCTGCTCGCCGAATAATCCTACCGCCAACGATATGGACAGGAAGGATATAGTTTATCTTCTTGAAAACTTCGATGGGCTCGTGGTAGTAGATGAAGCTTATATAGATTTTTCTGAGCAAGCCGGTTTTGCTGAAGAAGTAAAAAATTACCCGAACCTTGTGGTTCTTCAAACCCTTTCAAAAGCATTTGGTTTAGCTGGAATTCGTTTGGGCATTGCTATCGCTAACCCGGAAGTCATCAAGTATATGATGAAGGTTAAAGCTCCATACAATGTAAATAAACTTACATCTCAAACTGCTTTGAAAGGGTTTGAAAATTTGGAATCAGTTCGAAAAAACATCAATTCCATTAACTCAGAAAAGAATCGGATTGTTTCAGAATTGAAAAATCTGGCCCAAGTAGAAAAAGTATTTTCATCTGCTGCTAATTTTCTGTTGTTCAGAGTTGATGATGCACTAAATGTTTATAAAAAATTAGCTGATTCCGGAGTAATAGTACGCTACAGAGGCAACGAACCTCATTGTGAAAATTGCCTCAGGGTTACTATCGGTACTGTTCAGGAAAATGATCGCTTTTTAGAAGCTCTTTTTAAGATTCTGAATTCTTAAACTTTTCTCCAATGACAGGTATATGTTCTTTATTAAAATACAATAGAATTGCGGAGCAAATAAAAACCACGATTGCTAATGCAAAAAGTAAACCCCCATCGCCTTTAACTTCAATTCCCAAAACTGTTAAATGGCTCACGATAGCTCCGCTCATAACTCCAAGTGAAAGTAGAGCACCTAACCAGTTGAACCTTGGTATCAATAGAAAAATTGCAGCGAATAATTCAGTGACTCCTGAAGCATACCTGCCAAATGGCTCTAAACCAACTGTTTCAAAAATGTATATACTTTCGGGAGCGCCTGTAAATTTAAAAAATAACGTTTGCAGTAAAATTCCTGCTGCCAGGACTCTTAGTACCCAAAATAAAATGTTGAATTTTGAATTCATTGTTCCACAATTTAGTTAGTAGTTAAATGATTTTAGCCAAACACACACTTTTAAACTTCACATTTAAGTAACATTTAATATGAATGTATCCATAGAAAGTAATGCGCTTTTGCCTGTTGATAAACAATTTCTATTCCGTGAGCAAGCAATTTCTTCATTAAAGAACTTAGTTGATGCAGGATTCTCGATCTCGATTTCAGGAACAACGATTACAGAAGATCAGCAGAGTTTGTTAGAACAGGAAGGAATTGGGTTTTCTGAAATCGAAAAAGCTGATTATTCTATTTCTGTGAAAGACTCGGAATTAGTTTTACGGGATGCGGCAAACACAGAAGTAATTATCTCATCAGATTGGCAAAAAGTTGTATCTGCACTTTTATCTCCGAATAGAACTGCATCCATCAAAAGAGAAACAAAAGAAACCAAAATTAAGATAGATGTGAATCTGGACGGCACCGGAAAATCAAACATTGATACCGGACTAAAGTTTTTTGATCACATGTTGGAACAGATCGCCCGACACGGACTGGTAGATCTGGATATTTACTGCAAAGGCGATCTGGAAATTGATGAACATCACACGATAGAAGATGTTGCCATTGCTCTTGGTGATGCAATTACTCAGGCTTTAGGAGATAAAAAAGGAATAGAACGTTATGGTTTTGTATTGGCTATGGACGAAGCTCAAGCTACAGTAGCAATGGATCTTTCAGGCAGGCCATATTTGGTTTTTGATGTACCCGTTAAGCGTGAATATGTTGGAGATTTCCCAACCGAAATGTTAGAACATTTTTTTTATAGCCTGGCAATGAACTTGAAAGCAACTCTTCATGTTAGTTGTATCGGTGATAATGATCACCACAAAATTGAAGCCTGCTTTAAAGGTTTTGCCCGAACTTTGAAAGCAGCTGTTGAACAAAACGGGCGAATTAAAAACCAAATACCGAGTTCTAAAGGTTCTCTTTAATTTATGATTGCTATCATCAAGTACAAAGCAGGCAACATCGCCTCCGTTTCTAACGCCTTAGATAGGCTGGGAGCACATTATTATTTTGCTCAGTCCGCGCAGGAACTTGAAAGTGCAAAAGCCGTCATTTTCCCCGGTGTAGGCCATGCTAAAAGTGCTATGGATTCTCTGAAAGAACTAGGAATTGACGAATGGCTCAAAACCACAAGCAAACCCGTTTTGGGAATTTGTGTGGGAATGCAATTAATGTATGAAGGCTCTACTGAAGGTGATACAAAAGGGCTTGGTATAATTCCGGGAAATCTTAAAAAATTCGATTCAGAAATTGATAAAGTTCCTCATATGGGATGGAATACTTTAAAAAAATTAAAAGAGCACCATCTTATACACGGCCTGGAAGACAATAAGCATTTATATTTCGTGCACAGTTTTTATGCCCCTGTTTCTGAGTACACCATCGCGGAAGGTAATTACATCACTCCATTCTCAGCAGTAGTGGCAAAAGACAATTTTATGGGAGTACAATTTCATCCCGAGAAATCAGGCTTCGTTGGATCTAAAGTTCTTCAGAATTTTTTAGATCTGGTTTATACACAAAAAAAAGTAACTACACATAAGAGTTGAATGAAAGTAATTCCGGCAATCGACTTGCTGAATGGACAAGTTGTCCGTCTTCACAAAGGTAAATACGACGAAGCAACTATATATGACAAAAATCCTTTAAATATTGCTACTCAGTTTAAAGAAGCCGGGTTTGAACACATACATATTGTGGATCTTAACGGTGCCAAAGAAGGTAAATTTGTAAATCTTCCATACATAAAAACCATTATTTCTGATCTTGGCATTTCAGTTCAAACAGGTGGAGGAATACGAAAGTTAGCAGATGTTGAATTCCTTCTGGATGCCGGACTAGCAAAAGTAATTTGCAGTTCTATGGCGATCAAAAATGAGAATGACTGGATTGCAGCACTTAAAAAATATCCGGAACAAATGATTCTGGGAATGGATCTTAAAAATGGAAAAATTGCTTATTCAGGTTGGTTGGAGACTGCTGAAGAAGACACTTTTCATTTTCTGCAAAGAATGATAGATGAAGGGCTTCAGGAAGTACTTTGTACAGATATTTCTAAAGACGGAACCCTATCCGGGCCAAATACAGAATTGTATATATCTTTAAAGAAAGCATTTCCCGAAATAAAGTTAATTGCCTCAGGTGGAGTTTCTGATCAGAAAGATCTGATTCAACTTGATGAAGCTGATATCGATGCCGTAGTAGTAGGTAAAGCCTTTTATGAGCATCATATAACTCTGGAGCAAATGAAAAGCCTGCACAACTAAATGCACAGGCTTTAAATTCAGACTCTTTCTTTGTTTCAGAAGTAAAATCTGGTTCCAAAGGTGATCGCTTCCAGGTATCTGGCATCGTCATTTGCAGGAATATTACCTTCCAACATGAAGTCAAAACCTTCGTTTAAGTGAACATCAAATCCAATCGGTACTAAAATAGCATGATTAGTATTGCTCTCAATAAAAAGAGGTTGATAGTTAATTCCTGAATATATGCTAACTGCATCCAGATCTGTACTTAGATTCAGACCAAGTTTCAGTCCCAGATCTCCATATGAATGTACACCAACCAGTGCAGCTACGTCAATGTTGCTTTCTGCACTGTTATTTAGTGCAGTTTCAAAATGACCACCAAAGAAGGTTTCATCTTCAAATAGTCCCAGTTTTAAATGACCGGTTACTGAGTTGGTAAGTCCATATCCACCTCTGATGATGAACATGAAATCATCCTGATTAGTTAGAAAAACCGGTTGTAAGGCAACTGACCCAACTCCTTTTTCAAGTGTTTTTGCGTTCGAGAAGAACCCATCCTGTGCTTTCACAGAATCAGTAGTTAAAAATGCAGTAAATATAAATGCTGTTAGTAGTATTAATTTTTTCATCGATCTTTTAATTGTTTGTGATTCAACACCTTGAACCAACGATCAATGAAAATGTTTCAGGATTTAATTTTAGCTACTCATGTGTGATTTAAGTATTCTTTCTTTTCACTTCTCACCTTTCCCTTTTAACTTTTCACTCCCAAAATTACTCATCCACTCTTTTGATCTTTGCCCCTACCGCATTCAGCTTATGCTCCAGATTTTCATAGCCTCTGTCTAAGTGATATACCCGCAGAACTTCTGTTTCATTTTCTGCAACCATGGCTGCCAATACTAAACTTACGCTAGCTCGCAGATCTGTACTCATAACAGAAGCGCCTTCAAAGTCTGTTTTTCCGAAAATTGTGACCGTGTTCTTTTCCAATCTCATGTCAGCGCCTAAACGGGTGAGTTCGGGTACATAACTGAATCTATCGTAGTAAACCGTATCAGTAACTGTAGAAACTCCATTGGCTTGCGTCATCATTGTTGCCCATTGTGCCTGCATATCCGTTGGAAACCCAGGGTAAACTTCAGTAGCAACAGAAACAGCTTCCAGTTCTTTAGGAGCTTTTACTTTTATAGTAGATCCATCTACTTCAACTTTAGCGCCGGTTTTTGATAGTAATTCCGGGAGATTTCCTAAATGATCCACATTACACCCTTCAAGAGTAAGTTCAGATTCAGGATGAAGAACTCCTGCAATCATAAACGTTCCTACTTCAATTCTATCCGGATCGTTTGCTATTTCAACTCCACTTAACGAC
Organism: Balneola sp.; assembly: GCA_965222085.1. GTDB lineage: Bacteria > Bacteroidota > Rhodothermia > Balneolales > Balneolaceae > Balneola. Next base: position 2,676,553 of record OZ244952.1, on the reverse strand, counting down.
TCAACTCCTCGAACGGTAATTCTATCTGTCCCTATTCCGGAAATATCAGCGCCCATTTTTACCAAAACATTACATAACTGAACTACATCCGGCTCCATAGCTGCATTTTCGATAGTGAATTCTTCTGTTCTCAAAACAGAGGCAAGAAGCAAATTCACTGTTGCACCGACACTACTTGGTTCCAGCTTAAAACTGGATTTCTTTAAATTCTTATCTGCTTTGGCTATTACATATCCTTTATCCAGATCAATATCTATCCCCATCGCTTCCATCCCTTTGAGATGGAGGTCAACAGGTCTTGGTCCCCAGGCGCAACCACCCGGAAGAGAAACTTTTGCGTAGCCATGTTTACCAACCAAAGCCCCAAGCATATAAAAGGAAGCCCGCATTTTTCTAACAAGATCATATGGTGCTTCTAAATGTGAAACATTCGTAGGATCAATAATCAGTGTATTCTGCTTATCTTTAAAATCGACTTTTGCACCAACAACTCTCAGTACATTGTTGAAGGTATAAATGTCCTGTAACCGAGGGATATTAGTGATAGTTGTTTCTGAATCTCCCAAAAGGGAAGCTGCAATAATGGGAAGCGCTGCATTTTTTGAACCACTTATGTTGATTGTTCCATTTAAGGGGGTTCCGCCTTCTATAATAAATTTATCCAATGTTTTCGATCTCCAAAATGGGTGAATTTTTTTCCAGTGACTGACCAACTTCTACCGAAATTGATGCAATGGTTCCGTCAATAGCAGCTTTCAATTCGTTTTCCATTTTCATGGCTTCCAGGATCACAACCGGTTGTCCTTTTGTAACTTCATCTCCTTCAGAAACCAGAATATCAAGAATTTTACCCGGCATCGGAGATTTCAGAGAACCTTCAGCAACTGCATTGCCGGTTTTAAACCCAAGTCTGTCCAGCAACAATTCTTGCTCGTCTTTAACTGAAACTTTGAACCAGTCTCCATTTACAGAAAACTCTATATCAGAACCATCATAACTTACATTATCAATTTTGTAGAGTTTTGTTCCGATTCTCAGAAGATATCTTCCGTTTTGGGAAATAAATTCATATTCCCCTTCCAGGTCACCGGACTTAAAAGAATTTTCTTTTTCAGAAATATCTACTTCAATAGGTTCTTCGGAAACGCGCGCTTCAAATTTCATATAGTTGCTTTATTTAAACTTTTAAGTCCTGTTTTTGTAGCTCTGAATGAGAAATCTTTGATATTATCACTGTCATAAAAAGCCATTTTACTGTCTTTATCGCTATCAAAATTAACAACCTCCACAAAACGATGGTTGACCAAATTCATCAGGTCATCACGCAGTTCACCAAACTGCATATTTGTTTCTTCCATGATCACATCAAATGATTCAGGAAAGATCAGACGCTCCATTACCGTTTTTTCGGACTTTGTAAGTTTTCTCATAGGTTAAGAAGATAGAACTTTGAGAATTGAACATCCAACACCCTTTCGTCATTAGCTACTCTTTTGCTTATTACTTTGCTATCAGCATAAAAGTAAGTACTATTAAACTTATGCTCATTTACATACTACTTAATTCAATTCATGAATCTTCGCGATCTGTCACATATTTCTGAGAATAAAGTCTCCAAAGAGGCACGGGTTTTAAGTGAATCAGTTCGTGATAAACAAAACTCACTTGCAGAACGCCTGATCGCTTTTGAAGACATCATAAATCTGGAAGTTGGTGACACCAGTTTAAGCAGATCCAGAAATATTGAACGAGATCATGATTTCAGACAATTATTTTTAAAGTTTGAAGGTGACAATCCCACGGGTACACAAAAAGACCGTATCGGTTTTGCTCAGGTTTATGATGCGTTACGACGAGGATTCGATACGATCACATTAGCGACTTGTGGAAATTACGGAGCCTCTGTAGCCTTGGCTGCTAATCTTGCCGGATTAAAGTGCAATATCTACATCCCGGATGGATATCATACCGATCGAATTGTAGAAATGGAATCGTTGGGTTCAAACATATTCAGATTGCCCGGCAGTTACGAAGACACTGTTATAAAGAGCAGTGAATTGGCTCTTGAGCAAGATAGCTATGATGCGAATCCCGGTGGTCAAAATAAAAGTCTGCAGATCATTGCTTATTCACAAATTGCATTCGAAATATATGATCAGCTACGGGATGCTCCTAAGATCTGCGCCGTGCCCGTTTCTAATGGAACTTTGCTTGCCGGAATTCACCGTGGATTTGTGTCACTTTATAAAAGAGGAAAAACGTCCAGAATTCCACGGTTTTTAGCGGCTTCTTCTACATTAAAAAATCCAATCGTTCATTCTTTCAAGAAAAATCTAGCAGAGTGCGAAGATCTGGATCCTAAAAAGATCAAAGAAACATTTGTGAATGAACCTCTTATTAACTGGCATAGTTTTGACGGGGATGAAGCCCTTTCAGCAATCATTGAAACTGATGGATATGCATACAACATCAGTGATAAGAATATGAAAAAGATGAGCACCTATCTGAAACAGCATGAAGGAAAAAATATACTTCCTGCTTCAACGGCAGGGTTAATCGGTTTGCTTAATTTGAATGAAACTGAGCCACTTGAATCTGACCGATATGTAGCTGTACTTACAGCAAAAAATTAATTTCAAATCCCTCTTTCATAATCATTTACATGATCTGAAAAAGAATTAACTTTAGTTCTGAAGAATTATCTTCACATCATAATCCAACTACAATGCAACACAAAGAATCTATAGACGGAACCGCAATTGTTTACTGTCAGGGCATGTTCAATACTCCTGAAGGAAAAACTTCTCATGGACTTGTTCGGTTTACCGAGCGATACAATGTTGTTGGAATCATTGATGAGCGTTATGCAGGAAAAGATGCCGGCGAAGTATTGGATAACAAACCAAATGGAATCAAAATATTTAAAGACTTTGGTACTGCTTATTCCGAATTGAGTAAAGATGGAGTTGCGATTAAAAACTTTGTGGTTGGTCTTGCCCCTGATGGTGGCCGACTTCCGAACTCAGCGAAACAAGAAATTGCTGCAGCTCTGGAAGCGGGACTAAATGTAGATTCTGGCTTACACGATTTCCTTACCAACGATAAAGAATTAGTAAAACTGGCTGAGAAACATAATTGCAGAATCAGAGACGTACGTAAAACTCCCGATCGGGATAAACTGCATTTCTTTACCGGTGAAATTGAAAAAGTAGATTGCTTAAAATTAGCGGTTCTTGGTTCAGATTCTGCCATTGGAAAACGCACAACAGCCTGGCTGGTAGTGCATGGCTTCCAGAAGGAAGGTTATAAAGCCGAAATGATCGGAACCGGACAAACAGGCTGGATGCAAGGTGCCAAATATTCTATGATCATGGATAGTTGTATCAACGATTTTGTGTCCGGAGAAATTGAGCATGCAGTTGTAAGTGCCTGGAAAGAAGCTGATCCGGATGTGGTAGTTATTGAAGGACAGGGAAGTTTAATGAACCCTGCGTATCCCGGTGGATTTGAGATCCTTGCTGCGGGCCGACCTGATTTTGTGATCCTGCAACATGCTCCTACTCGTTTGGAATATGATGGATTTCCGGGTTATAAACTTCATCCACTGCATGAACAGATAAATGCTATTAAAGTAATTTCGGGCAAAGAAGTAATTGCAGTAACACTAAACCACGAAGGACTTAAACCCGAAGAGATTGAGCCTGCTTGCAATAAGATTACCGCAGAAACCGGTCTTCCTTGTTTTGATGTACTTGCTCATGGTGCCGATGATTTGATCAAGATATTGAAAGAGAAAATCCGCTAATAATGAAAATCACTCAGATTTCATTTGAACGGTTTGATCTGGAATTAACCGAACCCTACACCATTGCCTACGAAACAATTTCTGAAGCAATCAATTATGTACTAAGACTTGAAACCGATTCCGGATACACCGGATTTGGTTGTGCTGCTCCCGACCCTGCAATTACTAAAGAATCTCCTGAGTACTTGGAACAGAGTTTAAATGAAACCATTATTCCTGCTTTAAAAAGTGCTAATCCATTTCATTATGCCCGGATTTTAGATGATCTGAGAGCAACCGGAAAAGTGAGATCTTCTGCTTTGGCAATGGTGGACGCTGCACTTTTCGATCTGATGGCAAAAAAAGCAGATGTACCTTTGTATCAGCTTCTGGGTGGATATCGATCGTCTATTCCTACAAGCGTGACAATTGGCATTTTGCCTGTTGATGAAACCCTTAAGAAAGCTGATCAATTTGTTGAGGATGGCTTTTTTATTCTGAAAGTAAAAGGTGGTCTGGATGTGGAAGAGGATATTAAAAAAATGAAATTGATCCGGGATAAATATCCTAAAGTCATTCTTCGTTTTGATGGGAATCAGGGATATTCCGTAGAACAAAGCGTTGAGTTTTCGAAAGCCACTAAAGAAATCGGGATTCAAATATTTGAACAACCTCTGAGTGTGGATGACGAGCACTTACTGGAACCCCTTATTTCGAAAATAACTCATCCGGTAATGGCCGATGAAAGTCTTAAAACATTGGATGACATTCATCGACTAACTAAAAATAATTCTTCTGATATGATCAATATTAAACTGATGAAGATCGGAGGAATTATGGAAGGAATGCATATAAATTCTGTTGCAAAAGCTGCCGGAAATGAGGTTATGGTTGGCTGTCTTGATGAATGCAGTTTAGGAATTTCAATGGGATTACATTTCGCACTCAGTCGTCCTAATGTTGAATTTGCAGACTTGGACAGTCATCTGGATTTTGAAAAAGATCCCTTCAAAAGATTATTCAGATTAGAAAAAGGATATTTATACCCGAATGATAAACCAGGTTTGGGGCTTTGAGGTTGGGAAACTATGAGCCCTTGACTTTTTGCTTTTTTAAGATTTTAGGTGTTTGGACTTTCTAGTTCAATGGCAATATCTATAAAATCTTTCTTATTCCAACCCTCAACATGATCTTGAAAATGCATGTGGCATAGATCATTTTTTTGTACATAATCCGCTACAGATTGGAAAAAGTCAGCTAATTCGATAAATCTTTCTCTCGTAGCTGTTAAATATACAGTCTTCCCTTCGATTGCCATTTCACCTTCTTCATCAGGGAAGCTATCAGCTAAGTATACTTTCATGGTCATAGATATTTAAAACACATAACGACCCGGCGTTTAAGCGGCGAGTCTGAATATTAAAATTAAAGACCCGAACCACGTTCGAGTCCGCTTGAAACGCTTTTTATAGCACTGATTCCTACAATTAACCGTTACCATTTACTTTCCTCTCCAAGACTTACTGATGTTATAAGTGATAAAACCGAATAAGATCGATACTAAAACATCGAATAATATAACGGCAAGATCTGGGCTTATTTTTGATTGATAAAATACAGCGTAGACAAGGAAATTTATAATTCCAGTAACTAAGATTCCTAGGAAAGTAAAAATGGAAACAAAGACACCAAAAATGACAGAAATTGTATCAATATTACTACTTTTATTAATTGACGCTTCTTCCATAATTGCTATAACATATAATTATCACACTCAATCTACTTTTTTGAAATCTATTAAACAACTGTTTTAAATCATTCTATCTGAGTGTTAATTACGTCAAGCCTTTTGCTTTATTTTCGGCTCCGTGCGTTGATGCCCTCACCCTGACTCACTGCGCAAGCGCGTGAGTCTGTCCCTCCCCGAGGAGGGATACGATATTGGCTGGCTACATAATTTTTACCCAATTTGATATTCTTAGTTCTTCTCCCGGAAACCTGTCTCCCTCACGAGGGAGACAGAAATCCACAGGTGGATTTATTAAGATTCTTTATCGCAAACTATCTCAAACCCCTAAATAAGGTCATCCTGAACTTGTTTCAGGATCTTATGGAATGGCTTTAGGTTTAGTTAACCTTACTTACCCTATTAGGGTCTCGTACCAATCTTCTAAGGTAGGATTGAATTCTTTTACCAAATTCCATTTCCATTGTCTATGCCAATTCTTTAATTTTTTTCTCTGACAATAGCATCACTAATGCTATCAAATTCTTCTGCATATACTAGAATGGTTAACTTATATTTTGAAGTAAATAAACAGCCTTCTCCTAATTTATGCATCCATATTCTTGAATAAATATCACTAGTCACTCCGATGTAGATCTTTGTTCTTCGATAGTTAGTAAGAAAGTACATATAGCCTTTGTTCATACTAAATAAGACCGTTTCAAGACCGATTCCTTACAAAGATCCTGAAACAAGTTCAGGATGACCCCGATTGATTTAAATGGTCTTAAAACTATCAACGAACCAATCAGCCGACAGGCAGGTTAGATGACATCTACAATCCTAAGAAAAAACTTAGGTAAAACCGCCCCGGCAAAAACTCTAAAAGAGAAAAGAGCTGCAAAAGCAGAAAAGAAAAAAGGGAATAGTGGTTTCCTGCCTCCTAAATAATTTAGAAAGGCAATTAGTCAAATAATTCTTTCACTGAATCAACTACTTTCTGTAACTCAGCATCCCCGATCTGAAAATGGAAAGTAGCTCTGATTGTATTTGGACCAAAAGGAACCATCCGAACTCCTTTTTCTTCCAGTTTAGCTAAAGCTTCCACCGCTGATTCTTTCTCGACATCAAAGATCACTATGTTCGTTTCAACACTGCTCAAATCAATAGACAGATTCGTACAATCATCAACAGCTTCAGCCAACTTCTTAGCTCGTTCATGATCTTTCTTCAACTTTGAAAAGTTATTATCCAAAGCGAAATCAGCAGCTGCTGCCAATAACCCAACTTGTCGCATTCCGCCACCCCACATTTTACGGAAGCGTCGGGCTTTGGTAATATTTTCTTTGGAAGATAACAGCATGGATCCTACAGGCGCGCCTAATCCTTTACTAAAACAAACGGAAATGGTATCAGCGATTTCTCCAAAGAAAGTTGGTTCTATGCCTGTATGAACCATTGCATTCCATATTCTGGCTCCATCCAAATGAACTTTTAAATTGTTCTGGTCCGCAAATGACTTTAAGGAGCTTAATTCATCTTTTGAATAACAAACTCCCCCACCCTTATTGGTTGTATTCTCCAGACATAACACTGAAGTTCTCGGTTCCCAGTCAAATCCGCCGCGAACAGAATTTTTAATATCCTCCGTGCTCAGTTTTCCTTTTTTGCCCTGAATAATACTGACCTGAACACCTGACAGAAATCCAGCTCCTCCCGTTTCATAATTGAAAACATGTCCCTTGTGATCGATCAAAATTTCATCGCCCGGATTAGTTAAAACTTTTATTCCCAGTTGATTACTCATTGTACCACTGGGCACAAATAAGCCTGCCTCCATCCCAAACATTGCAGATACTTTTTGTTCAAATGCAGCTACCGTTGGGTCTTCCGCAAATACGTCATCTCCTACTTCAGCCTTCGTCATAAAATCCAACATTTCAGGAGTTGGCTTGGTAACTGTATCACTTCGTAAATCGATCATTTTCTCTTTTACTTTTTGGTTTGCTTGAGATACTTTGATGTCCTTCTATAATGTTTATTTATTCACCGTGGATAATCCGTATAAAATTGCCGTTGTTCAACACCCTCCTGTATATTTAAATCTCAGTAAAAGTGTTGAGCTTGCTACTCAGTATATTTCTGAAGCAGCTTCAAAAGAAGTTCAGATGATCGTGTTTCCCGAAACATGGCTTCCGGGTTATCCTGTTTGGTTAGATTATGCACCTGAAGTCGGAGTTTGGGATCATCCTTCAGCCAAAGCTCTGTTCCGGTTGTTGTTCGAAAATTCCATCGAAATTGAGGACGAGTATTTTAAAACCCTGTCTGATTCAGCCGCAGAAAATAATTGTCTGGTTGTGATGGGAGCAAATGAACGGGTTGGCAGAACATTGTATAACACCATTTTTTATTTTAAACCCGATGGATCTTTTGATCTTCATCGAAAATTAATGCCAACTTATACTGAGCGTTTAGTTTGGGGAATGGGTGATGGAAGCACACTCCCCACTATTGATCATCAAAATGCAAAGATCACCGGACTTATTTGCTGGGAACACTGGATGCCGCTAGCCAGAGCTGCTGTTCATCAAAACGGAGAAGATATTCATATTGCGCAATGGCCGATGGTAAAAGACCTTCACCAAATTGCCAGCAGACAGTATGCATTTGAAGGCCAATGTTATGTGATTGCTGCCGGATGTACACTCACCAAACAGCAAATGATTGACGGTATTATTTCAGTTTCTCATAAAGAAAATGCTGCTTTGGATATGATACGATCAATCCCGGAAGATGATGAAACTTTACTTTTGAAAGGTGGAAGTTCAGTTATCAAACCAAATTCCGAATATTTAGTCCAGCCCGTTCAAAATGAAAACACGATCATTTATGCAGATCTTGATCTTTCAATTTTAAGTGAAGGAAATCTGTTTATAGATACCAATGGACATTATTCCAGACCGGATGTTTTTCAACTTCACGTAAATACTAAAGATCAACAAAACGTAAAGTTCAGGGACGATTTTGAAAGTTGACGCTAAATATGATCTTATAATCGCCGGTGGCGGTATGTCAGGATTAAGCCTCGCCTGGTATTTAGCTAAAGGTGGATATAGCGGAAAAGTTTTGGTTGTTGATTCCACCTTCGCTCCCATTAATGAAAAAACCTGGTGTTTCTGGACAAAAGATATTCCTCCTTTTAAAGAAATAGTTTACAGAACCTGGAATAAAGCTTTTTTTTCAGCTCTGGACATGAATGCTTTCCTGTACCTGAAAGATTACTCCTATCATGCAATAAGAAGTAATGATTTTAAAGAACTGGTGCTTACCGAACTTAGAAACAGATCTAATTTCACTTTGCTCGAAGAAAATATTTTGAGTGTTTCTTCAAATTCAAGTAAAGCGGTATTACTTACTAAAAACGGTGATACATATATCGCCGATCATATTTTTCAAAGTGTGTTCAGACCTAACTGGCAAAAACCTAAATATCCTTTGATTCAACATTTTTTAGGTTTTGAAATTGATACCGAACATTCAGTTTTTGACCCTGCCACCTTTACTCTCATGGATTTTGATTCTTCATTTAAAGAAGGTGTTGCTTTTATGTATGTACTTCCATTCAGCCATAACAAAGCCCTTTTAGAGTTCACTGTTTTTTCGAATTCCATCTTGGACAAAGAAGTGTATGAAAAAAAAATTCAGAACTACATGGACAAAAAGTATGGTCTCCATGTATCAGAATACCATGTAAAAAGAACGGAATACGGTGAAATTCCTATGCAGGACCTGGACTATCAGCCCACTTATGAAAAAAACATTATTAATCTGGGGACCATGGGAGGTCTAACTAAGCCAAGTACCGGGTATACATTTCTAAGAACTCAGGAATACACTAAACAACTCGCTGATTCTATAATCACAGGTGGTAATCCTCTGCTTCCTCCTCAATCCAAGTTTCGATATAGATACTACGATCTTCTTTTACTTCACATTTTATCCAATTCTACGGAAGACAGCATGGCTATTTTCCGTGATCTTTTCAAGAAAAACAGATTTGATGCTGTGCTCAGCTTTCTCTCTGAAGACTCTAATTTTGTTCAGGATCTCAAAATAATGAGCAGCGTTCCCTATATGCCCTTCTTTAAAGCCATTGGTAACAATTTGTTTAAACTGAGTTGAACGAAATAAGCTTTATTTTCGATTATAAGCAGTAAAAAATTAAACTAACACATGACCCAGGAAAAAGGAACGCTCTCTGAAATAGCTAAACTCTTCTTCAAATTAGGATGCATTGCATTTGGTGGGCCCGCTGCACACATCGCAATGATGGAAAAAGAAGTTATCGAAAAACGAAAGTGGATGTCTCAACAACATTTTCTTGATCTCATCGGTGCCACAAATCTCATTCCGGGACCAAATTCTACTGAAATGACAATGCACTGCGGTCATGAACGTGGTGGCGTTCCCGGCTTATTTGTTGCAGGTATCAGTTTCATCTTTCCTGCAGTAGTAATTACAGGAATTCTTGGTTTTCTGTATGTGGAATATGGTCAACTTCCTGAAGTTGAACCGTTCATTTTTGGAATTAAACCCGCTGTGCTAGCTATTATTGCTGCCGCTGTTGTAAAGCTTGGAAAAAAAGCCCTTAAGGGATGGGAGTTGGGAGTTTTAGGAGCAATCGTTTTAATTGCCAGTTTATTAGGAGTGAATGAGATCATTGCTTTGTTGACCGCCGGAGTAGTTGGAACTTTATATTTCACTACAAAATCGAAGTTTGATGCTTCACCAAAATCAATTCTCCCTTTTTTGTTTCTTCAGGCAGGATCAGCTACTGTGACTAAGATCACGGCTTTAAATGTTTTCTGGAGTTTCTTAAAAGTCGGATCCATTCTTTATGGAAGTGGTTATGTTCTGTTTGCTTATTTAGATGCTGAACTTGTTATGAGTGGATGGTTGACTCGTCCTGAATTAATTGATGCAATAGCCGTAGGACAGTTTACTCCCGGACCGGTTCTTTCCACAGCTACTTTTATCGGATATCAACTGGCCGGTTGGCAGGGAGCTATAGCAGCTTCTGTTGGTATTTTTCTACCCTCTTTCCTTTTTGTCTGGATATTAAATCCACTTATCCCAAAAATGAGAAATTCCAAAACTCTTGGTTTCTTTCTCGATTCAGTAAACGTGGCAGCGGTTGCTGTAATGGTTGCAGTACTGTTTGTAATGGGACAAGATACTCTTACCGATTGGCGAGCAATAGTGATTGGTTTACTTGGCGCTTTCTTCACGTTTGGCCCTAAAAAGCTAAATGCTATGTGGATCGTAGCGGGTGGTGCTGTACTTGGTTACTTGCTGATGCTGATTTAGTTATAGAGGGTTCGGTGTAAGCTCAGCTTGGCTGTAGATAGAGGATTAAATTTATAAAGATCCTGAGAATCAGGACTAAAGTCCTTACTAGTTTATGTTCTTTATAGAATTTTGGGTATGAGCTAGCAAGGGATTTTTCCCTGCTAATTTAAGAACTGTGTTATAGGTTTCTGCCGGAAAATAACTTCTTTTATTATTTCAAATACCAAAAAAAATGATTTAGTCTTCAAAATTTACAAGACTAAAAAGCGATCTCCATATGAACCTGGAACCTCATTAGGTCAACTCTGGATACATAATCCAAGAAACCGGCACTTGCCTGAAGTTTTAAGTTATGACCTGAAATATATTTAGAGAGGGCAAAAGTGTATTCAGAATGTTCCGTCAGTGAAGAAAAATTACCGATTTTCGTAAGCGTTGCATATCGACCTGATACTCCAAAATCTTTCCCAAAAACATAACCTAAAGATCCCATATAAGCTGTTCCGGTTCCAAAACCATTATCATTATCGGCATCTCTGTTAGCATATTCTCCATGTATAGATAATCCCTGATATTTTAACATTAGATCAGCTATCAGAGTATGAAGATCATTTTTAACTAGGTCTCCTCCACTTGTGTAAACAAACCCTCCGGTATGACCTCTGCTTCTTACTGCCCCGTCATTAAAATCGTATGCTAAACCAACAGATAATTTTAATTCCTCTTCTTTTGAAAGGTCGGGACCGGTGTAATCACCTTTATCTGAAAAATTTCCGAATGGCAAAAACTCAACTCGCCCGGTATAACTGTATCCACCGGGGTTTTTTGTAGTGATATCTCTGCCCTCTCCGATTGAAATGGCTCCCATTTGACGAACTACCATCTCACCTAGCATTGAAGTATTTCTGATTTGCACTCCAACGTCTCTATCTAAGTTAAAACTTGAGTTCAATAAACTTCTGTCCACAAACTGAACTTTTTGTGAAGAGATCAAACGTTCTCTGTTTCCGGGAAGAACAGTTTGCCCAAACCATATCTCAAAATCTGAAACCGGATTATATTTGATAACCCCATCCAATACTATATTTGAAGTACCACTGTTTTGAATTATTCCGCCTGAACTTGAATTTCTGGTATCTCTGTTACTAAAACCCAGCTGAACTTTATACGTAAATTTTTCAGAATAAATATGCCCGTCTAATTTTAAACGTGCCCTTCGAACCAACGCCTGGTCAGAATACACATCATCATCTAAATTCCACTCCCCTATATATAAGCTTTGGAATCTCATCCCTAATTTCACACTGTAAGAATTATCTTCAGGTTCAAAAACTATCCCCTTACCAAGAGTTTTAACCTCTACATTTTGCGCTTTACTATTTTGAGGAATTGCTATTACAGCAAACAATAAGAACAGGAGCTTAGAAAAAAATTTCATCTGAGTATTAAAGTGATTGTAAAAATATTCCACCTAAGGTACCTATTAAACATGTACAGTTAAAAGCACGTTACCATAAATTAATACACAGTTAACATTGAGGTAACATAAAACCTCGGTTATAATGATTAACTTGGTGCTCAATTTTTAACCATATAAAATAACTATGGAATTTGGTTTTCTAGGATTTCTGAATCTGATTGGTTCTCTTGGCTTTTTCATTTATGGAATGAAGGTAATGAGCGAGGGTATTCAAAAAGTAGCCGGCACAAAAATGCGGCAAATTCTTCGTTCAATGACATCCAACAGATTTAAAGGTGTACTAACGGGTTTTGCATTAACCGCTTTGGTTCAATCATCATCTGCTACAACAGTTTTGGTAGTGAGTTTTGTTAATGCAGGTTTGCTTGCACTGGTTGAATCTATTGGTGTGATAATGGGAGCTAACATAGGTACAACTATTACAGCTTGGTTGATCTCCATCGTTGGCTTTAAAGTTAAAATTGCCAACTATGCTCTTCCGATTATCGCAATAGGATTCCCGCTACTCTTTATGAGTAAAAGTAAAACCAAATCATGGGCAGAAGTATTAATTGGTTTCGCTCTTTTATTTATCGGGCTTTCTTACCTGAAAGAATCTGTACCGGATCTTAAAGCAAACCCTGAGATCCTCGAGTTTCTTTCACAATACACCGATCTGGGCTTTTTATCTACTTTGTTATTTGTTGGGATAGGAACTTTATTAACTGTAACTGTACAATCTTCAAGTGCAGCAATGGCTTTAACATTGGTAATGGCTAATAACGGCTGGATTCCTTTTGATCTGGCAGCAGCTATGGTTCTTGGTGAAAATATTGGTACAACCATTACTGCTAACCTTGCAGCTCTCGTCGCAAATATACATGCTAAAAGAGCAGCGGCAGCTCACTTTATATTTAATATTTTTGGGGTAGTTTGGGTCATCTTGTTGATGCCATTCATGTTAGATTTTATCGATGCTTATATGACATCAAGCTATGATGCATCACCTTTCAATGATCCTGAGTCAATACCCATTGCACTTTCTATTTTCCATACGGTATTCAATGTATTAAATACTCTGTTTCTCATCGGGTTTGTAGGATTTATTGCAAAAACCGTGATCAAAATGATTCCTTCTAAAGGGGAGGATGACGAAGAATTCCATTTGGAATATATCGGTACCGGCATGATGCAAACAGCAGAGCTTTCCTTAGAAGAAGCAACTAAAGAGACTGCAAAATTTGGTGAGATCACAGCGAGAATGTCTGAGTTTTTACGTGAACTTGTTGAAACAGACAAACCGAAGCGTCAAAAGAAGTTGCTTAAAAAGATCAAGAAGTACGAAGAAATTACCGATCGTATTGATGACGAATTAGCCTCCTACTTAATGAAAGTTTCTGAAGGCTCATTAAGTGATGAATCTACCAGAAAAGTTTCTCACCTATTAAACATTTCCAATAACCTGGAAACAATTGGTGATATCTTTTTCCAGATGTCCAGAGATCTTGAGAAATTCTTTGAAGGTGATATTATCTTCAACAGTGAGCAAAAAGCCGGAGTACTTAGCATTCTGGATGAGATCGATAAAGCTTTTGATATAATGGTTGCCAACCTTAATGAAGACTACGATAAAGTTGCTATTGAACCTGCTTATGAACAAGAGAACAGGATCAACAAGCAAAAGAAAACTCTTCAAAAGAAGCATACCAAGAGAATCGAAACTAAAATGTATAACATCAACAGCGATTCAGTATATAAAGATCTGTTCTTTGCCTGTGAAAAAATTGGTGATCACATCATCAACGTAAGTGAAGCTGTTACAGGACAAAAAGAAAAAGATTCTGAAGATAAGTAAAAAGTTCAGAAGTAATTCCAGGCCCTGTTTCTATGGAGACAGGGCTTTTTTTATTTCCAATTTCAATATTCGTGCAAAATAAATTTTACCGGAACTAGTTCTGATATTTTAAACAAATAAAGCTTAAATTTTAAAGATTCGATTTAAGTCGCCTTTTGGCTTATATCTTCAATACAACAGCTATAAAAACCCAGATGATGTTTCAAAGACTTGTAAGATTTCTACCTTTAATTTTATTGTTATTTATTTTCTCTTCCTGTTTTCCTGATACAGACGAGTGTTTGGTTTTCGAAAATAACGTTGAAATTTCATTTCTCGAACTGCTCGATGACGAAGAAAATAACTTAATCCAGAATCAAACTTACAATGCTCAGCAAATAAATCTGCTACTTGATGGACGTTCTGTAGGATCTGTATTTTCTGAAGATCCGGTTTATAAATATTTAGTTGCTCTTTTTGAAGAAGGAGTAGACACTGTGGATAGCCCCAGATATGAGCTTGTCTTGAATGACTCCCAAAGTGTTTTTCTGGATATGAGATTTTCTACAGTAATCACTGACTGTGACACCAAATTACATGCTATTGAATCTGCCAGAGTAAAGGGAGAAGATCAATTTTTAGATGTAATAAATGGATATCAGATTGTAGGAGTAACAGTAAATGACAGTACCATAACGAAAACGAAATAATCCTAAAATCTTATTTCTTTCGAAGTACTTAATGATGAACCAATGACGGATTCAACTTTTCTAACCCGGTTTAGGAATCTCACATTACATCCTGAGCTTTTTACTCATAAAGCGCATATCAGATTAGCATGGCTTCAAATTAATTTAAATGGATTAGAAGCTGCTATTAAGAATTGTTGTATGCAAATATCAGCATTTGCGAGTTTCCATGGAGATGATCAAAAGTTCAACGAAACTATCACCACTGCTTCAATTTATGCCGTACATCACTTTATGGATAATGAAAGCAGCTTTGATGAATTTATCGAAAGAAACCCACAACTACTTTCTGATCTGAAAGCCTTGATCAACTCTCATTACAGTTATGATATTTTCGCTGCTGAAAATGCCCGGTTATTATTCATCGAACCGGATGTTCAACCTTTCATTTAGAAAAAAGGAACTGAGAAAGGAAAGCCACTACCGCTGTTTCTGCTCTTAAACGATTTTTACCTAAGCTGATAAACTGAGCTCCCTTTCTTTTAGCAAGATCCGCTTCTCTTTTTGAAAACCCACCCTCAGGTCCAACCAATAGTAAATTCCCGGAATCTTTTAAATCACTTGGAATAGCAGATTCTTCCTCTCCTAAATAAGCCATCAGGATTGAATGTTCTTTGTATTGTTCTAACACTTCGTCCAACGATCTTTTGATCACTAATTCAGGAAGATAGAATCTGCCGCTTTGTTTGAATGCGCTTACGATCTGTGTATATAGCCTCTCTTCGTTCAATCTGGATCGTTCTGAATGATCAGCGTCAAAAACACAAATTTCCCAAGCATCCAGTTCTACTGCTTTTTCAATTGCGAATTCCAATCGATCTCTCTTTTTGATCGCCCCAAACGCTATCACTTTCTTGGTAGCTGGCTCTTTTTCAGAGCTCGTTTCCAGAACTTTGAGCTGAACAGATTTTTTGGAAATATCTGTAATTTTACATTTTGATCGATTTCCAACTCCATCTACAACATAAACTTGATCTCCGACTGAATTCCGAAGAACCTTGGAAATATGAATAGCTTCCTGGTCATTAACTTCAACCTCACTTCGATCGTCTTTCCAGTTTTCCGGTGGAGCGTAAAAGAAATTCATGATTTATTCTTTCTTTTATAATAAGCACCCGGTTCGAAAGCGGTCTCTCCGGTTTCCAGAACCATCTCCACATAAGGAGCACAAATTCGGCAACCGTTGCTGCAATAATTATCAATCTGAAGATCTTCTAAATCCGTGTAGCCTTTCTCTTTGGCATATTCTTTGATCTCTTCAAAACTGTGCTCGTGACAAATACATCGATTTACTAAGAAATCACTCATACCTGTTTAAAATGCTTACCAAGTTTTAAGCCTTGCCCTTGATAATTGCTGTCAATTTCTTCACCGTAAATGAACTCCGGGAGTTCTGTATTCGGCTCGAACTGCATACTGAATAACGTCTGACCGTCTTCGATCATGAACGGCACATCATGAGAACGAACTTCCAGAACGGCTCTGGCTCCTTTATCCTCAACTGAACCACCAAAACCGGAATCAAAAAAACCGGCGTAATGCGTTCTTAGCTCTCCTGAGCCCGTATCATACGCCATCATTTCACAAGCTAATTTTGCGGGGACACGAATACGTTCTTTAGATGCAAAAATATAAAATGCTTCCGGTTCCAAAATAAAAGTCGATTCTGAAGTAGCGTAGATCGGCTCCCAGAATTCATCTACATCATAATGTCCAATGTTTTCCAGATCGATAAAATTATTATGCTTCTTGGCTTTATAGCCAATGATCTCCCCTTTTTTGCCTTTCAGTTGCACGCTCATGAACAAACCTTTATTCACTTTGATCTGCTGCATACTTACCGGCTTAATATTTTCATCAAACAGTAATGGATCGGAGGCATGAATTCTCAACAAGTCCTGATCGGGCACGATCTCAAAACCATGACGAACCCTTAATTGATTCAAACGCTGACCTGTTCTCACTTTTATGGAAAATGATTTCGGAACTACTTCCAGATATAACTGTCCCTGGTAGCCCGGAGTAATTTCTTCGAATCTGTGCGAATAATCGGTGATCACCCTGGTAAAGACATCCAACCGCCCTGTGGAACTTTTAGGATTAGCTTTAGCTGATAAATTTTCCGGTGAAAACAGTTTTACTTCTTCCGAATTATCCGAAACACCGTTTTGAGTAGAATAATGAGATTTCGGGAGATTCAATCGTTCCAGTAACGGAATGATATACACACAATTCTCTTCCAGTACTGCTCCGTCTTTTATTGAAAACGAATATTGCTCTAATTTCTCGATCTTCTGTTCTACCGTTTCATTCTCCGGCAGAAAACTGCATCTCACCCGATAAGCAACTTCTCCTAAACGCAGATCCAGGGAATTTGGCTGGAACTGATTGTCATTGATCGGGTAATCCGGATGTGAATCCAGTATTTCGAGATCACGAAGGATCTTCAATTTTTGAACCGGTAGAATTCCTTTGGTATGTAAGTGTACTTCTTTGGAGCTGTTTGACATTGCCTGTGCTGTTACAATTTTCCTTAAGATAATAAGGCTGATACTTTAGGCAAACCGTAATTAATGCATTTATAAATTAGCATTGTAAAAAATACTTTTGAGCTCCTATCCACTGAAAAAATTTATGTAAATTTATTTTTTTAGATTGTAAATAGTCTATGAAAACAATTCAGGATTTTATTTTTTTACGAAATGGAGAATATTTAGCTCCTCAATTCAATACCCAAAACTATAACGGGTTGTTGGTTGGTGTAACAAATTATGCAAGCCAAGTTGAAACCGGGTTATGGCATTCCCATGAATATCCTATGATCAGTTTTGTATTGTACGGTACCAATCAGGAGAATCGTAAAAGACAGAGCATAGAAAGAACAGCAGGCTCCATCAACTATTACCATTCCGGGGAGTTGCATCAGAATATATACAATGAATTTCCTTCCAGACATATTAGCTTGGAAATAGATCCGGCATTCTTAAAAAGGTATGATTATACGGAAGCACAAATAGAGCGGGCTGTAAGTTTGAGTGAATATCCTGTTTTTACTTTTACTCAACTGCTGAAAGAAGTAAATATCAGTGACAAGCAATCTTCGAACAGTGTTGAAATGCTGTTCCATTCCTTTATTGCTAACTCGTATGCTCTGAATGAGAAAAAGATTCCCGAATGGATGAAAACTGTGCATGATATTCTTAATGATCGATGGGCTGAAAATATTTCGCTAGATGAGCTATCAAGAAAAGCGGATGTACATCCCACCACTATTTCTAAATACTTTAAAAAGTACTTTCAGTGCACTCTCGGTGAATATACCAGAAAATTAAAGATTAACCGTTCTATTGAAATTCTGAACAACTCGAATAATTCATTTACTGAAGTTGCATATCAATGTGGGTTCTCCGATCAAAGTCACTTCACCAGAGTATTCAAATCATTAACTGGTTTTCTTCCCAAAGAGTACCTAAAGCTTAGATCCTGAGGCAAATTTCATTCTATTTTTTGGAAAAATTAAGAGCCATCTTATAAAGAAATTCCAAATTTTTACTATGACATTTTTTAAAAAAACCAGTAACACGCACACTCTGATTACGACTTTTCTTTTGATTTTTGTAATTCAGACCGGTTGCAGGAATGATTCCGAAAATGAATATAAGTGGGCGAAAGATCTTACCGAAGCCTATGCTGCGTTACATAAAGATCGAAATTTGAAATCTGCAGATCTTATTTTTGAAGCAACTGAAAATATGCCCGTTAAAAACTGGGAAAACTATTTTGTCAGCGCTACAATCTATGCCGAAGAAGAGCAACTTGATAAAGCCTTTTTATCTCTTAATAAAGCTATTGCAAACGGACTTACAGATTCTTCATTGATTGTAGACTATCCTGATTTTAAGAATCTAAAGGCACATCCGGAATATGACCGTATTTTAAAATCAGTTCAAAGCGCAAGAGCTGATTATCTGGGAAATATTGAAAACCCGGATTTACTAAAAGAACTGGAAAACATGTGGGCTCAAGATCAAGAGGCTTTATCTGCTTATGAAAATAAACTACGTATGTTAGACAGCACTGCAACGTATTCAGACTATAAAGAACTTTTTAAACCGGTTGAAGAAATATGGGAAATAAATAAAAATAAACTGGATAGTATTATAAGCATTCATGGTTGGCCGGGAAATAAACTTGTTGGAAAAGAAGGAGCCAAACTAGCCTGGGCGATTCCTCAACATCACCCTGATGTGTTTTATAAACAAAAATGTCTTGAATTGATTAAAAAGGCAGTTTCGGAAGGTGATTTAGACCCCAATCTTTATGCTGAGCTGAATGACAGAATAGCCCGTGAATCTTGGCAAAAACAAACTTATGGTGCCAGTATGGATCAAAATGCTCCTTACCCGATTGAAGATCCATCAAATGTTAATAAAAGACGTTTTGAACTTGGTTTAATGGAGCCTATTGAAGTATACGCCTACTATCACGGAATAGAATACAAAGCACCAACAAAAGAAGAAGCCCAAGTTTTATCCCGGGAGTCTTATCAGAAAGCCCAGAACTATTACCAAATATTTGAAGATTTCCTAGAAGAAAGCAACCCCGATTCTGCTAATACTTACATCCTTAAAGCTATAAACTATTATGGAGATATCAGTAACGAACAACTTTTTAAATCTGCTGTAAAACTTGCTCCGCTATCTAATGATCGTTCTAAAAGAATAGCGGAAAACATACTCGAAGTTCTGGTTTGGAGAAAATGGACTAATCGTCTGATTATTACTGATCATGAAGCTTTCACCTCATTAAAAGAAAGAGATGAATGGATGCATTTGGAAGAAATGATTGAAAAGAGTTTATAGTCCGGATTTAAAACTTCATAGTCTGTAGCATCTTTTGAAATAAGAATCTTTACTTCTGAATGAAATAATTATTTGAAGTGAAGTGGGTTTTGCACATTTTATTGCGATTAATTAAAAAATATCATGCTAAAATTCTTCCGTAAAATCCGTCAAAAATTACTTTCTGAAAACAAGTTCAGCAGGTATTTGATCTATGCAATTGGGGAAATTTTCCTTGTAGTAATCGGGATTTTGATTGCGTTGCAGATCAATAATTGGAATGAAGAAAGAAAAACCAGAGATAAAGAACTTGTCTATCTGAATGGGATCAAAAATGATCTTGAAATGAATATTATCGAAATAGATGAGTTCATTTCTAATCGAAAAGAACAAGTTAGAGCGGCTAACGAACTACTTGACCATTTCAATGGAAAGCCCGTAGATGATTGGAATGCGTTCAATATGAATGCCGTATCTATTTATACCTGGCAGCGATTCTTTCAAATCGATAATACCTTTCAAGAATTAATAAACTCCGGAAACCTTGCGGTCATTTCTAATATAGAAATCAAAAATGGTTTACTGAACCTCGATGTGCTCTATAAAAAATTGAACTACAACGAAGACCACTTCAGGTTTGATGCAGAAGTAACTTTGTACGAGCCTTCGTATAGCATGACTGATATTCAAACACAGGCCGGAAATTTTATCTATCAATTAACCGGAGGACAAGCAGGTGCTTTGGGAGATGTAGAGAAAAATGCTAATTACGATGAGATGCTTCAAGACCAAAAACAAAAAAACGGATTTGCTTTTGCTGCGCTTGAGTTTTCAACAATGATAACCCGATTTGAAACTATGAAGGAAAAATGTAACGAGATCATCGAGCTAATTGAAACAGAAATGGAAAGCTAATAATGCTAAAATTCTTTCGAAAAATCCGTCAAAAACTGCTTTCTGAAAGTAAATTCAATAAGTATTTAATCTATGCTGTTGGGGAAATTTTCCTTGTTGTGGTTGGGATTTTGATAGCACTTCAGATCAATAATTGGAACGAGCAGAACAGAACTAATACTTCAATAAATAATCACCTTACTATTCTGAAACAAAATTTAGAAGAAGATCAAAGCCAATTAAAAGAACTAAAGCAGAATATGATTGAAAATATTGGCTTTGCGGATTCTTCTATGATGCAAATCCGCACCAATATCGCCGTTAACAATAAAATTAAGAAGTATTTAGTAAAGTTAATACTTGAGTATAAGTTTAGCCCGAATACTAACGCAATTGAAATGATAAACCGATCTAACGAATTGCCATATTTAAATACCGAACTGCAAACATCAATCCTTAATTATTACTCCTTAATTGAGAAAGTTAAAGAACGTGAGTTCATTTCTAATACTCAGATACATACAAAATATGAGAATCTTATTAATAATGAGTATCCTGAAATATTTCAAAAAGACAATGATTGGGACTTCATAAAATCGTTTTACCAGGATGATCCCAGACCTGCCTTACCGATAAATGAAAAAAAGTTTTTAAATGATAAAAAGTTGGAACCACTTCTGGTTTCAAGATATTATCAAAGTGTAGCTCTCCGAGACTTTTATGAAGAGTTGATTGTTTCGTCCAATACTATTTTTACATTGATTGAAGTTTATCGAAATCAGTAATAATGGCGATTCCTATGAAGACAAACTCTTCTCTAAATACACAACAACAGGTACTAATTTTATGCACAGGAAAGATGAAATACAGAAATTTCTTGATATAGAAATTCATTCGAGCCCGATTCCTTTTGAAATATTGGAGACTGAAGAGTTTGAAGAATTTGATCGTCAACTCATTTCGTATTTGGGTAGCGAGAATGGTGAAATCAGAGCCTTTCTTTTTATACCCACTAAGAAAAAGATCATTGGCTCTATCCTTGTACATCATCAGCATAATGGAGAACGGCATTTAGGGAAAAGTGAAGTTGCAGGAATTGCCGGTGATCAATTTCAACACTTCTGCCCTGCTCTGGCTACAAAAGGCATTGTTACTCTTGCCCCAGATTCCATCTGCTTTGAGGATAGAAGAAAAAATATGAAAGGAATTTTGGAAGATCCTGATCCGGATAATGACTGGCTGCAACATTACAATGAGCTGTGCTATCGGATTTTAAGAGGTTCTTCACTTATGAAAAAAGTAATCGAGGATTCTTCTATTGCAATAAGCTTGCTTTCAAATCATGATCTAACAAAAGACCACACTATTGGGATTTTAGGCCATTCTTATGGTGGTAACACCGTTATCTTTCACAGCCCTTTTGATAAAAGAATAAAACTCAGTTGTTCAAGCGGTGCTGTTTGCAGTTATAAAACTAAATTTGGACATGATACCGGAATTGAAATGGCTGAAGTAATTCCCGGCTTTACTGAAAAGTATGATGTAGATGATTTACTGAAAATGATCAATCCGAGAAAACTCTTAATTCTTTCAGCTGAATCAGACCAATACGCTCGAGACGCTAAAGGAATATACAACAAGATTAAATCTGATTTCGATGATCTTAATTCAATTGTCTTAAAGTATTATGAAGGCGATCATCCCTTAGACAAACAACGATTTGATGATATCATACATTGGTTTGTGCAAGAGTTTGAGAATATTTCCTGAAATCCGCAATATTATCAAACTATAAAATGTTATGGGGTTTACTATTGAATTAAATATTTATTTAATGGTTATTTTCACCTATTTATTATTAATGTTTAAACTGATTAGAATCAGATAAGCAAAACTTAAACGTAAAATAGGTCTAAAGTGAATAGAGTTCATTTAATCTGTTGTTGGAAAAGAATTCGCTCTGCTGTTCTTCTCCTATGTACTGTATTAACTTTAAAATTGTGTAGTAACTCATATAAATCCTAACTTATTTCATTGGATAAAACCACTAAACATTGTCCCTCATACTAATTTAAAAAAGGATTGAAGTTTAATAACGACCAATATGAAAACGAAATTGATTCTGGTATTAACATTTTTAATGTTTTTTTCATGTGAGAAAAATGAAATTATTTCAGCGAATACAAAAGCTAGTTCAATCATTGGAAATTGGCTTTTAATAAGCGAAAAACAGAAACTGAATAACTATTTAGTGACTGAAAACGAAGATGGTGTTATGAGTAGGTGGAGCGAGACAGGACACATTCCGTTAGTTGGTAACATTGGGATAAATAAGGATGGAACTATCAACATAAATCACTATGGTCTAAACAAGCCTTCAGATGGAATATGGAAATTAGAAGAAGGAAAGATAATTTTTTACACAGAAATTGAATACGCTGGATTAATTTTAAAAGATACTATACAGTTTCGAACATATGTGGATGTAAACCAATTATTGGTTTTGGAGAACAAAAAATTATTACTTAAGCACAAGAAACTGGACTAAGTATCTGGTTGTTATAAACTTATTTTATTAAGAAAAATAAGTTATTGGTCAATGACCTTACTTATTTGTCTTTAAAGAGCCTGCAAAACATTTCTCTTATCTGCCTCCAAAGAACTAAAGTACTTTCCACTTCCTTTTGCTAGGGAGTTTATATCGGTAATGGTATAGTGTTCTCTTAATGACATTGATGAATTTACCGAACTTTGAAATGAGAATGGTTTTCTCCATTTTAACCCGATTCAATTTAAAAATGGTATGCTATAATTTTTTAGAAATATTCATCGTATTTAGATAAAATTAATAGCACCAGAGGTGATCGTTAATTAGACAGGTACATTGCTTTAGTCCTTCACTATATTTAAAAAATTAACTAAATGGGCAAAACTACAAGAAAAAAATTTATCATCGGAACTTTATCTGCACTTGGATTTTTTGGATTAAGTGGGTGGCTTGGAAAACGCAAAATCTTGACTTGGATTGTCCGTTTAGACAATGAAGGCGAACCGAAAATGACTTTAGCACCTAATATTGATGATGAAGTTTGTGTCTTGTCATCACCTATTTCAGAAGGACCATATTACTTAAAGTCGCCTTTGCGAACTGATATAAGAGATAGCAGAAAAGGAAAAACCTTAAACCTAAAATTCCAGATAGTTGACTATCCAAGCTGTGCTCCAATTGAAAATGCAATCGTAGAAATCTGGCAATGTGATGCTGACGGCAACTATAGTGGATATATAGAAGGAATTGGGCATGACATGTGGGAATCTGCAAAACAATTAGAGTTTGGGAAAAAGCAACATATTGAGCCCAGTAACGAATCTACATATCTACGTGGTTATCAAAAAACTGATATTAATGGAAATGCTGAATTTACAACCATAGTTCCTGGTTGGTATGACCCAAGGGTTCCACATATACATTACAAAGTCATATTAAACGACAAAGAGCATTTAACAAGTGAATTGTATTTTGAAGAAGAGTTTTGTAATGAATTATTTACCTCTGTTGAACCTTACAATCAATATGGAGAATCACCTTATGATTTTAAGAATGATAAGTCTTTGGCGAATGTGAAAGAAGGAACCGGACTCATATTAAATCCTGAAAAAGTGTCTGACAATACAGTTCTTGCAACAGCAAAAATTGGAATTAAATTAACATAGAAAAACAGTAGTCCCCATTTCTCTTTCAACGTTGACTTAACACTAGCTATTTTACTTAACCAAACCAAAAAGTATACACAATACGAAAATGTGTATAAGGCTTTAGAGTAGATGTCTGCTGATCTTTGTCTTGTTCTTTTTACACAAACAAAACAAAGATGAAGACAAATCAATTTGGCAAACAAGGTTGGACACCCGATAGAATCGGATCTCTTAAGGGCAAAACATTCGTTATAACTGGTACTACAAGTGGTACAGGGTTTGAAGCTACACATATACTGTTATCAAAGGGAGCAAAAGTGGTGATGTTGAACCGCAACCCCAAAAAATCAGAAGATGTTACCGACACTTTTAAAAAAGAGTTGGGTAGCCAAATAGACGTCTCATTTATCCAAATGGATCTGGCAGAACAGGAATCTGTACGGAAAGCTGCTCAAGAAGTACTGGAAAAAGTTGCCCGGATCGACGCGTTGATATGTAATGCTGCTATTGCCCAAGTGCCCAATCAAAAGTTAACGGTTGATGGCTTTGAAAGTCAGCTTGGAGTAAACCACTACGGTCATTTTACACTACAAGGTATGCTCTTTCCACTCATAGAAAAGTCAAAAGGCAGAATTGTGACTGTAGGCAGTATGGGCTATGATATGGGGCTGAAAACCATCAAGTTTGACGATATGAACTGGGGCAAAGATTACACCCCAAATGATGCTTATAGCCAGAGCAAATTGGCGCAGATCATGACGGTATATGAACTACAAGATAGATTAAAAACTGCCGGCAAAACCGATGTAAAAGTTTTTGCCTGCCACCCTGGTTCATCCAGAACCTCCTTGATTGATACCAGTGGTAGCTTTATGATGCGCATGATTTTTAACTTGATGAAATTCTCACCATTGACACAGTCAGCTGAAAAAGGAGCTTATCCTTCATTAATGTGTGCTACTGAAAGAGACTTAGACCAAAAAGCTTTCTATGGACCTACAGGATTTAACAACTTTAAAGGACCTGTTGGTGCGCATAAATTAGAGTCGCATGCCAAAGATAAAGTGGTAGCAGAAAAGTTGTGGGAAGTATCGAAAAAGGCTACGAACTTTAAATGGAATTTTTAAATTGGCGATATGCAACACTTCGAAACATTATCGGCTTACTTAGATTATCTGGAACTTCCCGGACCTGAACATCCTATGTTTAGTGTTTTCTCAGCTATTGGAGATGGTTTCTTACCATGCCCGAAAGAGAGCTCGCCTCCTATCATTAATGATTGCTATTCCATTAGCTTTAAGAAAATCGTAAAAGGTGAATTAAACTATGGTCGTACAAAATATGATTTCACCAATGGGGCTTTGATTTTCATCGCTCCAAGACAAGTTTTGCAATGGGATGAAAGTGTAGTTTATGACCAAAAGGGTTTTTCAATTAACTTTCACGAGGATTTTGTCAAAGGGACGGAATTAGCGCACCAGATCAAGAAATATGGCTTCTTTTCCTATTCAGCAAATGAAGCACTACATCTTTCGCCCAAAGAAGAAAAACAGATAGAGTCGATTGTTGAAAATATTGATATTGAATATCAGAACAATCAGGATGAGTTCAGTAAAGACATTATCATTTCGCAACTAAGTACATTGTTAAAATACGCCAATCGCTTTTACGAAAGACAATTTTTAAACCGAAAAGAGTTATCTAATGATCTTTTGGAGCAGTTTAACAAGCATCTAGCAGCATATTTTGAATCAGGGTATTTTGAAGAACATGGAATTCCCGGTATTGAACAAATCGCAGAACAACTGTCGGTTTCACAGCGCTATTTGAGCGATACACTAAAAAAAGAAACCGGAAAAACTTCAACCGAACATCTGCAGTTGTATTTAATTGATGAGGCTAAAAATATTCTGTTGAACCCAAATAAAACAATCTCTGAAGTAGCTTATGAATTGGGATTTGAATATCCGCCCTATTTTTCTCGATTATTTAAAAAGAAAGAAGGCATCAGCCCATCAGCATACAGAGAAAAATACACATTAAACTAAAATCATGGATATACTAAAAACAGCAACAGACTGGGCAAGAGCCGAAGTTTTTTCAACTTCATTTTTCATCCTTTTCGGAGTAGTGTTTGTATTGGCAAGCATTGGGTTTTGGCAACTCGCTAAAACTGATATGGCGAAAGCATACTTCATCCCCTTCTTGGTTGCCGGGTCATTATTATTGATCATTGGTCTTGGTTTAGTGTTCACCAATAAATCAAGAATTACACAATTCGAAACGGCTTATAATAAAGATGCTACGGCTTTTGTAGAATCAGAAATTGCACGAGTAGAAAGTACTTTAAAAGAATATCAAACCATCGTTTTTAAAGCAATTCCTCTCGTTATTATTGTTGCTGCGTTGTTAATCGTTTTTATAGACAAACCGGTTTGGCGTGCAAGCGCCATCACAACTATTGCCATGTTAGTGGTTATTCTGTTGATTGACGGTACAGCCAAAGCCAGGATTGATGCTTATAGTGAACAATTAGAATTAGTTGATAGGAAAGGGATTAATGATTTAAATTAACAATACAGAAACCAATATTATTCTCTCTTCTCTGTAGTTCCTGTCCGGTTTAATGATCTAAAATCCTTTATTGAACCATGATCTTCCGGAAATGGATCGTATGCCAAATGGAGAAAGAAGTATTCATATTGTGGATATAGATGGAAATAATATTCACATAATTGAAAAAAATCAGTAGTAATACAGCTCACAGCTACTCATAAAGTTATTATAGAGCCGTACTCTTTGCCATACATCTGGTTTTTACTATGTTGTAGTATAAAACAGGAGCTGTTATGAAACACTTGGATATAATCGGTCCCGGTCTTTTTGTGATTGGATTGTCTTTGTTCACCTATTTCTTTGTAGGGAAAATAGGTCCCATTGTGATCGGTGGTGCAAGCGCCGGTGGTTTTCTCTTGTATATGAAAACCGGTTATAAATATCGCTTTGATACTTCAAAAGTGATTGTTGCATACTTGCTCACGGTCATCTTTTTTATCATTCATGTTTATGAGGAATATATTTTCGGATTCGAACAAATTGCTTCAGAACTTAGCGGGCAGGAAGTCACACAGCAGAGCTTGCTCACATTCGCTGCTTTTTTTGCGCCTATAATGTGGATATCAGGAGCGATATTTATTATTAAAGAATGGGCTTTAGGCTATTATTTTCTGGCTTTTTTCTTTGTTGCAATGACTATCGCTGAACTTACTCATTTCATATTTCCTTTTGTTTTGTATGGAGAATGGAGATATACAGCAGGCGTAGTTACTGCCGCATTACCACTAATACCTGCCTGGTATGGACTCATGATAACTCTCAAAGAAACGAAAAGGTTACGAGATGAGGACTAAACGAAAAATTTATTTACTGGTGATTATGATTCAGACAAGAGCAACATCCGTATTTGCTCATACCGAATTTGATTCTGATGCCGGCATGTTATCCAATATTATTGCGGTTGGAGCTGTTCTTCTTTCTATAGTTATTTATTTCCTGATGAGTAATAGAAAAAGGAAGAAAGAGATCAATACACACAATAAGGAAACCAATTAAATGACAAAAATCACTGTAAAGCCCGACTGTGGAAATGCACCAAAAAAGGAGTTACTGAAACAACTGAATATTGCTTTTGCAAAAGGAAATAGTGACTTCCTAAAGGAGATCATTTCCGATGACATTGAGTGGGATATAATGGGTGACCAGAAGATTTCAAGCAAAAAACAGTTCATCAGGAAATTAGAAACTTTAAAGTCAGAAAAAGTATCTGAGCTAATACTTGACCGGATCTTAACTCATGGTAAGGAAGGTGCTGCAAACGGGATTATTAAAATGGAGAATGGAAAGAAATATGCCTTTTCAGATTTCTATGAATTTACCGGAGCAAAAGGTACTAAAGTAAGGTCTATCACTTCTTATATAGTCAGAATATAAACTCCAGTGGAAGTTTATTATGTAGTAAAGCTTATTAATTCCCACAGTATTCAATCGGTAAAACTTTTGCTTAATCCCTTAAGCAATTTTCCTATCCATTAACTATACTCGTTTAAAAGAACATTTACGATACGTTTGTATTTAAATATTGAAAAATTTTAGTTAATGATTCTACTGATCTTAATTCTAAACTACATATGAATAAGAAAGCTATTTATATATTATGTGCAGTTTTATTTATCCCTGGTTTTAGCTTCGCACAACCTGCCTTAAATGAATTGAAATTTGACTCAAAGTATTATGAAGCGGTTGATAGTTGGATCGCTTTTCCAAAAACACAAGCTGATACAGCTTATACATTGGGTTATATTTATATTGATCAGCAAGCTGGATTTACTTTTGATTACTTATCGCACTTTATTGTAACTGACAATGGATTAAAAAAACTACCAAGAGAATTTGAAGAAAGTTTAAAATCACGCCTTTCACCCAATACTATTAATGTAGCAATCTTATCAGAAGAACAAATTTCAGAACTAGAGTTGCCTACTGAACCTAGTTGGTTGAAGTTCTATAAGGAAGACTCAAATACAGTACGTTATCTCAAAAATATTGGATATCATTATAATCATGCAGGTGCAAGTGAATTAGCAATTGAACCATTGCTTAAAGCTTATGATAAAGATCCTCACTTTGAAGGCCTCGAGTTTGAACTAGCATTCGCTTACAATGCAACCCAAAAATATGCAAAAGTCATTGAAATTTTAGAAAGAGCAATAGGAAATAATTCAGAAGATCATTTATTCTATAGAGAATTAGGCGTCGCATATAAATATACAAACCGAATTGAAGAAGCTGAATCAACTTACAAAAAAGGTATCGAAATATCGGACAATAATTTTACGAAAGCTGAAATGGCTGTAAATATGACACAAACATATTTTCAGCTACGTGATAAGAATAAATTCGAAGAATGGGCCACCCTGACCCGAAAATACTCTGAAGAAGGTTCGAGATTTAGTCAAATTATAGAGTATTTTGAACAAAACTGGAACCAAGATTAGAATTTATGTACTTCATATTCGACATAGAAACCATTCCCGATTTCAAGTTTATTAGGACGGTACTGAATAATCAGGATTCGGATCAGGAAACCCTTCTGGAAATTGCTTCTGAAGAACTTGCCAGAAATAAGTCGGGCTTCCTCCCTCCAATGTATCATCGAATGGTTTCCTGGGTAGGTTTGTGGATCGAAAATACCGGACAGCCTAAACAGAAAGTTTCCTGGAACGGTGAAGATGAAAAAGAAGGCCTGCAACAGATCTTTGACGCGATCGGAACTTTTAAAGATTTCGGATTAATTCACCACAACGGCAAAGGCTTTGATATTCCGGTTCTGATTTACAGAGCAATGAAACATGGCCTTCAAATGCCTGTTCGTCTCAATGATTATGACATCCGTTATCGCTACAGTAAACATAACATTGATTTGGTAGACGAATTCAGTAATTACGGAGCTAGTTCGTGGCCAAAATTGAAACATCTGGGTCAGTTGATCGGCATCCCTTTTAAACAAACCGGAGAAGGAAATCAGGTACTGGCAATGTTTGAAAGAGGTGAGTTAGATCTAATCGAACACTATTGTTACGAAGATGTGATGGCAACCTACATAGTTTGGTTATATCACCAATATTCAACCGGTCATATTCCACAGGATCAATTCAATAACCTGAAGGAAAGAGCGTTAAGTAAATTGGATGAAATTCAAAGTAAATAATCAGGTTTTATGAAGAACTTGAGTCTTCTTTTATTGGTATTACTCTTCTTTTGTACTACTGCTGTTTCAGCTCAAGGTGAAATAAATTTTATTTCTGACTCAGAAAAGTCATTTGTTACAGATTTTGAAAACTCAAGTCTCAGAGAACTTCCTTCTTTCAAACAGTTCTTAGCCACCTCTGAAACTAGCTCGGGAGAAAGCTTTTATTCTACCCATTTAGCAGCTCTCAAATCAAAGATCAGAGACAGGGATTCGAACAAAAAGAAAGCGGAAACTGTTTTTAATTATTTACATGATGAAGTTTTTCTGCAATATGAACTAAATGCTGTGGTTTCTGACCTTCCTGAACGTTGGACTTATAACTGCGTTACAGCTACTTCGTTTTTTGTAAGTATGGCAGAAGAATTTGGGATTCCTTTTCAAATTTATGAAACTCCGGCTCATGTGTATGCCTCCATTCGTCATCGGAATGAAGAAATAATAGTAGAATTAACTGCTCCAAAAGATGGATTTGATTTTAGTTCTAATATGGAATCCCTTCTTCAAACACTGGTAGACAGTAAGTTAATATCCAGAGATGAATTAGCCGAAAAAGGACCTGAACAACTTTATCAGGAATATGTAGCTAAGACCATTCCTATTTCTAAAAAGCAATTACTGGCTATTCAATATCATAATGATGCACTGATCAAAGCATCTGAAGAAAGTTATGAGAAAGCCTACGATCAAATGAATAAAGCTATCAAACTGTATCCCAATGATACATTCTCTGAGGCTTTCAAATACATCGTTACCATATCGCAGTTAAATTTTACACTTGAAGCGGATACGAAATACCTCTTGATCTCAAAGCTTCTGAAATCTACTAAAAATGATTCTACGCTTACTTACTCACTTGTGAATCATTTGGGAGAGCTTATTGAAGACCTTTTAAAGTTTGAGGAAAATTTCGATCTAGTGAATAAGCTCTTACAGAATGTAGAGACGAACGTGGTATCCGATTCCTTCATAAGATCTAAGCTAAATGAATATTACGTATACATGTATACCGTTTTTGCACAAAATTCTTCCCTGAAAGGAGAAACACTGGAAGCAAAAAGGAACATTGAAAAAGCATTGGCTCTTTCTCCCGAGAACAGTAGACTGACAACCTATTATATATCGGTTACAAGTAATCATGCAACAAAACTGTCTCAAATTGGACTTTTTGAGACAGCCCGATCTATCATAGATGAATTAGCAGCGAATTACCCCACCGGATACCCCATCATAAAAGAGGCGCGTGTTCAAATAATATTAGATGCTTTGGTATCGATCCCTATGGTAATTGAAAACGAGATTAAACTTGTCCCCGAGCTGGAACTGGCATACTCTATCCAGCCGGATAATATATACCTTAAGTCATTTTCTGCCACCGTATTTCATGAACTTGCAATGCAACAGGTACGAAGATCCAATTATCAGCAAGCTAAGAATCTTATTTTAGATGGATTGAAATACAATTCTTCAGATCCTACCCTCCTTTCAGATCTTAAATTGATCAACGAGATACTTGAATAACATCACTTGATCCAGGATTTTTCCTAGTGCTTAAGTAATGAGTAGTTTAAACCGATAAGCTTTATTAGAAAATTTTAATATTAATTTTCATTAATAAAATTGTCGTGAGAAATCTGCTTCCATGCTTACTGATATATACTATTTTTGGTTGCCAAGCTCTAACAGGTTCCAATGATAATTTTGATAATGCAACAACTAATCAATTTTCAGTAATACTGTCAAAGGATATTTCTACAGACGCAAAACAATCAATATCAGGCTTTTCTTCCATCTCTCACTTTACTCCTTTTAGCGAACAAAAAGTAACTCTTTCCCAAAATCCATATACAAATCTTGTCTTTGCAGTAAATAATAAAAACCAACCATTATTTGCTTCATTCATCTCTGATAATGGCTCTTATATTTTCGGGTATGAAGAAACCACAACAGCTGTATTAACTGCTGTTGTACTCCCTTTTATCGGTACTGATGCGGCATCTGCATTATCAGAAGCCAAAAGTCTTGAAGAATTTTATTCGTTAACAGAACGATTAGAATATTTGTCCGGTAATAATCTTTCATTCAGTGAAGACGCTACCGTTTTTGAGTTACTGAATACTATCTCAAATGATCTTGCGGATACTTTCTCAACAAAAAAAGACTCTGAATTACCGGAATTCAGTTATTCTATTTACGGATCAGATTTAATTGCATTTTCGGGAGAAACAAAGCTACCGTTTAATGTTGAATTGAAAGATTTGGTTAAAGATGAAAATACGAACAAAAAATTACTTCATGGAAAGCCTCTGGATTCAAGCCATCAAAAGAAAACTGCAAATAGCGTCACATTTCCAGTCTCTAATGGCGCGTTCAGCTTAGCTGTTCAATCAGACCAACTAGCTTCAAAAACCAGAGTACTAAAAACCTCCAGAGATGTATTATTAAAAACATTTACTTTATTAGGCCTCCCTTCTAAAGATCACAAAGCTAATAATACATTAGAGCAGGCTTTATTGGAGATAGATTTTCCAACTAATATCAGCAGACCGGAAGCAGTTCAGGCTGTACAAGATTATTTATACAAAAATGAAGAGCTGCTGGCTGACTACGTTTATGAGCAATTAGGTTTTTCCACCAACAAAAAATCTGATTTTGAAATATTTTTTAAGTCTTTTCAATCGCTCATATACAATCAGAATGAAAATGCTCCTTTATTCAATGATGATTCCTTTTATGGTGAGTTCAATGCTTTTGAAGATTTCGAAACCTCTGACACTATCTGTTTTGAAAATTCCAAAGAGGTAGCTTGTACATTAGATGTTCGTGAAATCACTTATAGCATTGGTCAATCTGGTTGTGGAGACGGGGAATATAAAATCAAATTCGGTTCAGGATTTTATGCTCCATTTGGCCTTGACAAAGGATCGAAAATAAAAATTGATTGGGAGTTTGGACCCTCAGGCAAAGCAGGTTTTTGGATAATGCCAATCAAGAAAGAAAAGACAAAAGTGAACGGAAGAACCAAAACGGTTGGCTGCTTCAATTTTGGATCAAAAAAAGAATTAACGCTTTCAATATCAATTAAGGACCATGAATACAGAAGTAGTAACATTTCCAAAATCACCATAGAAAAGCCCAAATCAAAATCTGCAATATTTACATCGATTCCGGAGCCTTCTGTTTCATTTATTGAAGAGCATCAAACCACTCTGTCCGGATCGCTGTAATCCGGAATTTCTCCTTTATAGCCAAATATGCGTTTGATCCACTTGACCGTTCCGGCACTTTGGTTTCTGATATACCACTGATCTGCAGCACGTCTTGCTCCCAAACCCCAACTTGGATACGGATGAATGGTGTCAGCTATATTTCTGAGTGAAACTCCGTTTTTCATTGCAACAGCGTATTCTGAAATAAATTCACCTGCATGAGCACCAACTACGGAAGCTCCCAATATTTTTCCGGAAAACTTCTTGGCAAAGATCTTGATCATTCCCACACTTTCTCCTTCTGTTACAGCTCTGTCTATCTTTGAATATGGAAACCGATACACTTCAAATTTCTCTCCTCTTTCATTGAGTTCCTTTTCAGTAGCTCCAACATGTGCAACTTCCGGAGATGTAAAAGTAGCCCATGTAATATGTTTCAGATCCATTTTCATTGGGATTTTAAGCATAGCTCTGGAAGTAGCTATTTTCGCCATGTGTTCACTCATGTGGGTAAACTGATATTTACTTGCTATATCACCAATGGCATAAATGTTTTTCTTATTCGTTCTGCATGAGTTATTAATGGTAATTCCTTTTTTAGTGTACTCAATGCCGGCCTCATCAAGGCCTAATCCATCCAGATTTGGTTTACGCCCGGTTGCCATTAATAATTTGTCTCCGATAATTGTATTCTCTTCCCCGTCAATTTCTATATGTACAGAAATTTTTCCATTATTCTGGGATACAGATTTTACAGAAGCTCCCAATTCGTAGTTTACTCCCTGTCTTTTTAATTCCTCAAACAAAATATCTGTCAGTTCGGGATCGTCATTCATCATAATTCCATCAGCCATATCTATAACAGTAACTTTACTCCCAAGATTTGTGAAAGCCTGACTCATTTCTGTCCCAATCGGCCCACCACCAATAATTAGCAACTCTTCGGGCAGGTCTTCAATCTCAAACAAACTGTCATTGGTTAAATAATCAACCGATTCAATTCCTTCGATTGGCGGAACAAAAGCACTTCCGCCTGCAGCAATAAAGAAAAATCGGGAAGAAACTTTTCTGGTATCGCCGTTATTCAATTCTATCTCTATAGTGTGGGAATCAATAAATCTTGCACTCCCTTCTACTACCTCAATTCCCATTTCTTCAAAGATTTCCGGGCGGTCTGCATCTTCGTATACTTCCTTCCGAACATCATCAACATGTTGAATTACTTTTTTGAAATCGATTTTTGGTTCACCATCAATCAATCCATATTTACCTGCATCCCTGACTTGCTGAGCAACTTTACCTGCCTTCAAAAGGACTTTACTTGGCACACAACCTGTCCATGTACAATCTCCACCCAACTTGTGCCTTTCGATCATCATGGTTTTAGCTCCGAAATTTGCGCAAATACCGGAGGCTGTCAGCCCTGCAGCTCCTCCTCCTATTACTATGCTGTCAAATTCAAAGCTTCCTGCTCCTTCGCTTTCACTGTCACTAACTCTGCTTCTTATTTTTTTGACTGTAGAATAAGCACCTCCGGCTACAAGGAGCACCACAACGCCATACACCCACCAAGGAACATTCTTTCCTGCAACTATCAGGTATAAATAAGCAGATATAAAAAAGAATGTAGTACTAAGAGCAGGAATTGCAATATTCTTTCCTTTACGGTAGTTCTTAACCAGCCAACCCAAAGAAAGAGTAAAAAAAGGAATCGCACCAACGTATATAGAACCGAAAATCAAAGGATTAACTCCATATTGTTCACCAAGACCAAGAAACCAATCTTTAGCCATTTCAAGAAACTCTGCCATATTGAACCGTGTTAGTTATGTATCAAGTTGTAATAATGTACAATAAAGATACCATTCACATAGAATTATACTTCACGAAACTGTAAATTATAACACAGTTTCGAACATTTGCTTTATGATTAACAAACAATCTTTTTATTTCATCCCTGTAGCATTTTTTGCTGTACTGGGTTTGTTTACCTCGTTGGTACATTACCACAGTGAGGGATTGGAATGTTTAGACCATGCTGAAGAAGCGCATCTTGTTCAAACTGAAGATTTTTGTCCTATTTCAACACTTGTCTCGGACGATGATTTTTCTACCCCTTTCACTTTTGAAGTACTCCTTACTTCTGAAGATCAAATCATTCTTTATAATTCAGAAGAAGAGATTGATAATTTCATCGCTTCGAAATCCGGACGCTCCCCTCCTTTCATAGTTTAAGACCCATTCCCTGCCTTTAAGGCATTTTAAACACATTTTATAATCAAATTTTATTTAAACCATGAAAAATTCATTTACTCATGCGGCTAAAACCGCTTTATACCTACTATTAATAACTGGTCTGTTCGCAGCTTGCAGCAACTCAACCGGATCTGATGACCATGAGCAGGAGCCCGTCGGAATTAGAATCAAGTCAAATGGTCAAGGTGTACTGGAATATATTGCACATCAATCAAATAGTACTACTACCGGTAGTTTATCTGTTGCCAATGGAAGTACAAATTCGTTTACAGTAGTATTCCTGGATGAAGACCTGGATGAATTTACGCCGGAGCCTGATGAACATTCGATTACTTTTTCAGGAGCCGGTAGCATTGCCGTTTTTGGGAATATTAACTCCGATTCTACACCTTTCAGTTTTGATATAACCGGAACTGCAGAAGGTTCATCCACTTTCAAACTTACAATGAATCATCAAGGTGCGGCGGAATTCGTTACTGTAGACCTTCCAATCTCGGTAACTTCTTCCAATTAGATGAAATACTTTTCGATATTAACAGCTCTGTTCCTAATGATGATCTCCGGATCATCTCTGGGGCAGAGTTCATCTTATTCGATATCAGGAAATATTTATGATAAAGAGACAAATGAGTCTGTTCCTTTCGCGTACATTCATCTGGAAGAACTAAACAGAACTGCTGTTTCAACAATTGATGGTGAGTTTGAGATAAAAAATATTCCTTCTGGAACTTATACTTTAACAGCTCACAGAATTGGATATAGAACTCAATCTCAAAAAATTGATATAAGTAATAATAACCTTAAGCTCGATATAAAATTAAATGTATCGGTACTTAGCTCTGAAGCTATTGAAGTTCTGGGAGAAGCTGAAGACTTAACCGGTTCGGGATTAGAACATGCTTCAAAAAAGATATTTGGTTCTGATTTAAGACGAAATTTAGGATCTACTTTATCTGAAACGCTTACCAGTTTACCTGGTTTTGACCAGAGATCGAATGGAGCTGCGCCCGGAAGGCCTGTTATTCGGGGGTTGGGCGACGAAAGAGTAATGATCTTACAAGATGGAATCAGTTCAGGTGACGTGTCTGCTCAGTCTTCTGATCATTCAGTTACTATAGATCCTGTTTCCGCCACCGAAATTGAAGTTGCCCGCGGTCCTGCAGCATTAGCATATGGTTCTAACGCAATTGGAGGTGTTATTAATGTAGTAAAAAATCAGGTTCAAACTACACTTCCTTCCCAGCTCACCGGTACTCTATCCTTGAACGGTCAAACAGTTAACAATGGCTTGTCTTCAGCAATTAATATTTCGTTCCCTGTTAAATCTTTCGCAGTACAAGCTGACATCAACGGTAGGTATGGATTAAATACTAACACACCTAGAGGGGAAGTCAGGAATACTTTTTATGAAACTACCAACGATGCCATTGGGATTAGTTGGATTCGTCCCTGGGGATATACAGGAGCATCAACCAGTATTTATTTTAGTAATTATGGAATACCACCAGACCCGAATGGCCATCCTGATGGAGTGGATATTGAACTAAGAAAATATCAATATGATACCCGTTCAGAAATACTTATTAAAAACGGTTTTTTAAAAGTGATAGAAATAGATGCATCATTTAAAGATTATAATCACAAAGAAATCGAAGGGAAAAGCAGTAATGGCAATCCTGTTATTGGAACAGAGTTTGACCTGCTTACAACCAATATTAATATCAGAGCAAAGCATAACAAATTAGGATTATTAAGTAATGGTTCTTTCGGTTTATCTTCAGAAATTGAAGATTATGTAGTTGATGGAGCCGGCACACCGCCTTCAAATAATTTTAAAATTGGTGCTTATATAATTGAAGAATCAGATTTAGGATCACTTCACCTTGAGGCCGGAGCCCGGTTTGACTACTCATTGGCTACAACAAATGAAACGGGATTATTTTATGGAATTGGTGCCCGTAACGGCTCTATCGATTCCACTTTTTATAAAGATCGTGACTTTTCTTCACTTTCAGGATCTGTTTCAGCTATTTATGACTTGGGAAAAGGATTTTCTGTGGGGTCTACTATTCTGAGATCTTTCAGAGCTCCTTCTTTGGAAGAAT
Source organism: Balneola sp. (assembly GCA_965222085.1). Lineage (GTDB taxonomy): Bacteria > Bacteroidota > Rhodothermia > Balneolales > Balneolaceae > Balneola. The sequence goes on along the minus strand of OZ244952.1, from coordinate 2,638,845 downwards.
TATACTCCGAGGGTCCACATTTAGCTTCCTACTCGTTTGAGATCGGAAACCCTGATCTTGACCCTGAGCGCGCCTGGGCTAAAGAAATATTTATTGGTTATCAGAGTCGCATAGTAAATGCAAATGCTGCTGTTTTTCATAATGGATTTGATAATTATTTATATGCACGGAATACCGGACAAACAAATATTCAACGTGCTGATTTATTGAATTACCAATTCGTTGGAACTGAAGCTGAACTATACGGCTTTGAGACCTCCGCTGAAGTTCAATTATCAGAAACATTAGTGACTGATTTTTCTGTTAGCTACACAATTGGTCGACAAGATACTACAAATGAAAACGGAGGTAATAAAGGAACAAGGCCGTTACCACAAATACCTCCATTCAAGGCAAAAGCTTCTATTAAGTATTCGAAAGATGGATTTGAAGCAGGTACCCGATTCAAATATGCAGCAAAACAGGATCGAACCGGTGAATTTGAAAATCCTACAGGCTCCTATTTTTTAAATGACTTATTTGCTCAATACAGATTCAACACTAAGAAGCTTCTTCACACAATTTCTTTAAATGTGAACAATCTTCTGGACAAGGAATATTATAACCATCTTTCCAGAATTAAAGACCTGAGACCGCAACCCGGCAGAAATATTACGATTCTATACAGAATCTATTTTTAAAACAAAAAAAAGCCTCAATTTTTCAAGATTGAGGCTTTGTTTTAGGTTTCAAAAAAGGGTTTGAAAAATAGATTTGCGTCTTCACCGCATTATCTGTTCCCCTTAAGCGAGTACAAGAGACGCTCGGTCACACTTTGTTACAATTTTTTTTGAAAATTTTTTTCCTTATTAAATCGCTGTAATTTGAACACATGAAATTCTTTAAATATCTCCTTTTAATTACTCTATACGCCTTATTCAATATCAATTGCTCTGCATTAAAAGATTTAACGTCCATACAAAAACCTGATCTTTCAGTAAATGATGTCAGGATTTCTGATGCTTCATTAAGTGATCTTGAGCTTACTTTCGATATAGAGGTTGATAATCCTAATGCAGTTGCCATAAATCTTAATTCTTATAATTATGATTTTCTGATTTCCGATAGAACTTTTGTAAGTGGAGAGCAGCCTCTAAGCACAGAAATTTTATCCAGAAATAAAAGCATTGTGCAAATTCCCGTACGCTTCACTTATGATGAACTATTCAAAACCTTTTCTGATATCCGAAATCAGGATGAAACTAAATATGAATTAAAATCTGTGATCGGAGTTGACTTACCACTTCTGGGTTTCACTGAGATACCTTTGGAAAAATCAGGAGTAATTCCGGTTATTAAAACTCCAAAAGTATCTCTTTCCAGATTATCTGTTAAGAATTTATCTTTTACTAAAGCTGATCTTGAGTTGATCCTCAACATTGATAACCCCAATGCTTTTGGAATTTCTTTAAGCGACACTGAGTATACTATATCTTTAAACGGTCTTGAATCTATCTCTGGAAAATCTTTAAATCCCATTAAAATCGAGGAAAAAGAGTCAGGCACTATTTCGGTTCCTGTTTCATTAAACTTTATCCAGTTGGGTAGAAGTGCTTATAATCTTATAACAGGAGATCAGCCTCTGGAATATACGATTTCCGGCAACTCGGATGTAGAATCAACGCTTCCATTTTTTAAAACTACCCCTTATAATTTTGATCGCTCAGGAACTGTCAACATTTTTAATAATTAAACAATGACCTTTGTAAGCTATCTGGAAACTCCAATTGGTTATCTCAGAATACTTTCTAACGGAAGTGGAATTACAGGTATCAAATTTATGGACTTTGATGGTCCTGAAGATCCTGACATTCATACCGAATCGGCAAAAACACAGCTTAAAGAATACTTTGAAAATAGAAGAGATCGGTTTGACCTTAATCTCCAGCCGGAAGGAACCGATTTTGAACAAAAAGTCTGGTCGCAGTTAAATAACATACCTCATGGAACAACTACTTCATACGGAAAAATAGCCTCCCATCTTGGCGACAAGAATTTTTCACAAGCAGTTGGTTCAGCAAATGGAAAAAATCCTATAGCAGTAGTAATTCCTTGCCATCGTGTTATTGGTTCTGATAATAAATTGGTCGGCTATGCAGGAGGTATGGAGCGAAAAGAATGGTTGCTTAAACATGAAGGCGCTTTACTTCTGTAACTAACTTTTACTATCACTAACATACCTTTTACTTAGATTTGTAATCTAATTCTGCTTCAATTCAGATCTAAGTTTCAATAACTAACTTTTCCGAAATGAAAAAAATATTTCAGCTGATCCTGCTTGTACTTTTAACCTCTCCTTTGTTTGCACAAATGAGCGACGCTCCTGACCGAGCAGACGGAGAAGGTCCTTTTGATCGCTTGATCATCCGAGGAGTTAATATGATCGACGGAACCGGCTCCCCTGCTACCGGACCTGTTGATATCGTAATTGAAAGAAATCGAATTGCCAGTATCAGAACCGTTGGTTACCCGGGACTCCCAATTAATGATAGCAGACGTCCCAAGGCAGGAGCTAATGACAAGGTCATTGATGCAGAAGGAATGTACTTACTTCCCGGATTCATTGATATGCATGCACATACCGGAGGTGGAGCTCAGGGAACTACTCCGGAATATGTATATAAACTTTGGATGGCACACGGAATCACAACGATCCGCGAACCCGGTTCCGGAAATGGAATGGACTGGACACTTCGTCATAAAGCCAAAAGTGACAAGAATGAAATTACGGCTCCCAGAATCTCAGCTTATATATCATTTGGACAAGGAGCTTCAGAACAAATTATCAATGAAAAGCAGGCTCGCGATTGGGTTCAAATGATCCACAAAGCAGGAGCTGATGGAATCAAATTTTTCGGTGCGTCACCAAAAGTGTATGCTGCTGCTATTGATGAAGCCAACAAACTTGGACTTGAAACAATGACTCATCATGCGCAAACCAGAGTGGTTTATAATAATGTACTCACATCGGCTCGATTAGGTTTAACCAGTATGACTCACTGGTACGGTTTACCCGAAGCTCTCTTCGAGGACCGTATTATTCAGGATTATCCTTTAGATTATAATTATAACAACGAGCAACACCGTTTTGAAGAAGCAGGGAAACTCTGGAAACAAGCTGCGGAACCATATTCTGATAAATGGAATGAGGTGATGAATGAGTTATTAGAACTGGATTTTACATTAAACCCAACCATGACCATTTATGAAGCAAGCCGGGATCTTATGGCCCAACGCAGAGCTGAATGGCATGAAAAATATACTTTACCTTCGCTTTGGAGATTTTATGAGCCCAGCAGAATTTCACACGGTTCTTACTGGTTAGATTGGGGAACTGAACAGGAAGTAGAATGGAAAAACAATTTCCGTTTATGGATGGAGTTTGTGAACGAGTATAAAAACCGAGGTGGAAGAGTAACTTTGGGTTCTGATGCGGGATATATCTATAAACTATATGGCTTCGGTTATATTCAGGAAATGGAAATGATGAGAGAAGCCGGGTTTCATCCTTTAGAAATATTTCAGTCAGCTTCGCTTAAAGCAGCTGAAGTGTTAGGAATGGATGATGAACTTGGGACAATTGAGGTGGGTAAACTTGCAGATATGTTGATTGTTGATGCAAATCCAATGGCAAATCTTAAAGTGTTGTATGGAACAGGGGCAATTTTGGTTGATAATGAGAACAATGTTAAACGCCATGGCGGAGTGGTTTACACTATAAAAGATGGAATTGTATACGATGCCAAGCAGTTATTAAAAGACGTAGAAAATATGGTTGATGAAGCAAAAGCCAAAGAAAGCTTCGAAATCAATCAACCCGGAGTTAAATATTAATTTAAAACTACATACCGATGAAAATTAAAACTTTACTCACATTAGCAGCCTTAGTAATCGCAACCTCTTCACTAAAAGCGCAAAATGAAGGGATTTCAGTTGGAGCTCAATTGTTTTCACCTACAGGAATTACTGCCAAGGCAACAATTTCGGAAACAGCTGCCATCACCAGTGTTTTAGGATTTAATTTTAATGAGTTTAATAACATAATAAATCTACAAGCCAACCTTATTCTGAATGGAAATAGTGATTCCTTTAATGTTGAATCAGGAGTATTCAGACCCTATTACGGTGTTGGTGTAAACTTTCTCTTTTCAGAAAATTCTGATACCGGAATTGGTTTCAGGATACCGTTGGGAATGGAATATTCATTGCAAGACCAGCCTGTTGAATTTTATATGGATATTGCCCCAACAGTGAATGTTGAGACAAGCTCCGCATTCTTTCTCAGCAGTTCGATGGGATTACGTTATTTCTTTTAAACATTTAAAGCCAAAATATAATTAATGAGTTGGCACGCACGGCGGGATAACCGCAAAATTCATAGATGGGGAGCTATTATTATAGCTCTCCCTTTTTTGATCGTATTAATTACAGGACTTTTTCTCCAGGTTAAAAAAGAGTTTGCCTGGATTCAGCCCCCAACACGGGAAGGTATTTCTACAGATCTTGAAATTACTTTTGATGAAATTCTTGCAGTATCAGCAAATGTTGATAAAGCCGGAATAAAAAAATGGTCAGATATAGATCGATTGGATGTTCGCCCCGATAAAGGAATAGTAAAAGTGCGTGGAGTAAACAACTGGGAAATTCAGATCGACACTAAAACAGGTAATGTACTGCAAGTAGAATTTCGTCGCTCAGGTATAATTGAAGCCTTGCACGACGGCTCCTGGTTCCACGATTCAGCTAAACTTTGGATCTTCCTCCCTTCCGGCATAATTGTAACCATTCTCTGGATTACCGGAATCTATATGTTCTTCATTCCCTATCTCCAAAAACGAAAGAACAAAAAACGTCTGGATGAACTGAAAAGTAAGCACGAGTAAACTCAAACAGAGTAATTTTTAGAATTTTGAAATAACCTGTGTTTTAACCAATTTCCTCTGTTAATAACAAAGGGGGGTTGGGATATGTTTAAGTTTTTTCGTCGGGTACGTCAGGCTCTCTTTTCTGAGAATAAGTTCAGTAAGTATGTACTTTATGCTCTGGGTGAAATCCTTCTTGTTGTGATTGGTATCTTGATTGCTTTGCAGATCAATAACTGGAATGAAGAGCGATTGATAAAAAACAGAGAACAAATATATCTGAACCTTTTGCAAAGAGACTTAAATACGGATATAGAATTTTATAAGTCCAATATCGAATTTTATGAACTTGTTCTCGAGAGTGGGATAAAAGTATTAGACTATTCAGATGGCATAAATGATCATAAATATACAAACTGGGAATTACTGGTAGATGCTTTCCATGCCAGTCAAATCTGGCCCATGATTATCGAAAGTGCAACCTACGAAGAATTAAAAAGTGCTGGTGAGTTGTCTATACTTAATAATTCAGTCTTGAGAGATCGCCTGGGATATTACTACGGAGGTGGAACATCCAGATACCAGAGCACTATTGGTATAAACCCGCCATACCGCAAAATGGTGCGAATGAAGATACCGTTCTCAATTCTGGACTACATGTGGGATGAATGTCATGAGACCATCGGTGACATACAAGTATTGCACAAATGTGATCCGGTTATTACTGAAGAAAAAGCCGGTGAAATATTGAACGAATTAACCAACAATGAAGAATTGATGGGAGAACTCGGTTTTTTTATGTCAGCCATTCGTGGAGGATTTGAACCGTTAAAAGAACAGTTCAAGCTATCTAAACTAATTGTTAATGAAATTAACAAATCTTTGGAGAGGGATAACTAATGCTCCGATTCTTCCGCCAAATACGTCAAAAGCTCATCCTGCAGGAAAAACCCGGAAATACATCCTCTATGCCATTGGGGAAATTTTGTTGGTGGTAATTGGGATACTACTAGCTCTTCAGGTCAATAATTGGAATGAAGAGCGTAAAGATCGCAAAATTGAGCAGAGTTATATAAAACTGCTCTCCAGAGATCTATCGGCAGATTCTGTTAGTTTGAATGAGTTAATTTCATTTTCTGATAATTCAGTTAAATCTAAAGCCATTATCCTAACCTATCTAAATAATGAGACGGCGAAACCAGATTCTATGGGTACTCACTTTCTTCGAACAGCATTCCAAGGTGTACAAAGTTTTGTCCCCAATATGGGAGCGTTTGAAGAATTACAAAGTGCAGGAGGTTTGTCATTAATTAATGATGAAAATGTAAGAAATCAAATATTATCGTTGTACAATGCATACGATGAAATGACTCAAAATACGGCTCGATTTTATTTGCAGAACAGATGGGAAACACGTGATCTGGTTTACGAAAAGGCAAATGGAAATTTATTTCAAAGTTCTGAAATTCTTCATGAGAATATTTTAGAAGAATTACTCGAAGATGGTGAATTAAAGGGTCGAATCATTAATAACTGGGCAGTTACCTACAATAACGATTTAAAATCGTTGGCTTCGTTGAATAGAAAAACGATAAATGCATGCAGAAACTACCTGAAAACATTTAAGTAATTTAATTCATCAATGCTCCGATTCTTCCGAGATATCCGCCAAAAACTCCTCAAAAACGGGAATATCCGCAAATACTTCTGGTATGCTTTAGGGGAAGTGTTCCTTGTTGTTATTGGAATCCTTATTGCACTTCAAATAAACAATTGGAATGAAGCCAATAAAACTAGAGCAATAGAAAAACAAATATTGGTACAAATCAGAAACGATCTGAATGGTGCGATTCGTGATATTGACGGTAATACTGAATTTTATAATAATTCAATAGAATCGGCAGACATTATCTTAGATCATATGGATAGCAATCAACCTTATCATGATTCAATAGGTGTGCATATAAGCAGAGCTTTCGTTTGGGTGAAGTTGGTCATGAATAGAGGCGGTTATGAGTCAGTAAAATCGATTGGTATAGATGTCATTTCCAATGATTCCTTAAAAAATGATATCATCAATTTATTTGAAGGAACAATCTATTTTCATAGGGAATTTGAAAGCATTCCAAATAGTCACTCAGAAAACATGTTCAAATTAGATGGGAAAAAGTATTTCAAGTCTATGAATAAAGGTTTTGGATTCTATGATGGGAGTATATTTATAGGCTATTCAGAACCCATAGATTATTCAAGGCTAAGAAAAGACCATGAATTCAGATACCAGCTCGAAACCTACAAAGCCTTTGTAAGTGGACACCAAAATCTTGTGAATCGTAGAACTCGAGATAGAATTACAACCTTAATTAAACAGATTGAAGATGAAGTAGAGGTATTAAACTAATATGCTACGCTTCTTCCGCCAAATACGTCAAAAACTTATGGAACAGAACAAATTGAGAACTTATATCTGGTATGCATCAGGTGAAATTTTTTTGGTGATGATCGGTATTCTTCTCGCACTCCAGGTAAACAACTGGAATGAACAACGAAAGGAAGCCAAGCTTACTGATACCTATTTAACTGCACTAAGAGAAGACCTGACCCTGGATATTGAAAATTTTGAATTTCAAATAGATGATCTCTCTTTTCAATTGTCTCAAATTGACAGTCTGGAAGAAATTCTTTCTCACCCTTCTTTTTCCAATTCCGATTTTAATGAAATGATCAAATCTAATCTGGATATAATTCAGACGTTCGAAAATGCCAATCTGAATAATAATACATTCCTGACACTTCAAAATACCGGCAGAGTTGACCTCTTGGAAGAGATCATTCAATTTAGATTACTGGATCTGAACTCTCTTCAGAAAATTTATCAGGTGATGATAACTGACAATCTTCAGTTGAAATATAACCTAAGCGAAGATTTTATAGCCGAAGTTCCCTTTTACTTTCCCGAATTCAAAATTGATATAAACCCCAATGTAGAAAATGATATTTGGGGTAATGTAAACTGGGTAAATGCACGCAGAAAGTACTACACTTTTCTAAATACAATGAAAACTGTGAATGAGGTTGGAATAGAAATCACTGAAGAGTTGAAACTGGAGACGGAAGATCTTTTGATGCTACTCAACAGTTCTGACCTGTGAATAGCTTTACCCTTGTCCAACTTAGAAAACGGATTTCCTGTTTTTATCTCTCATTTCCCGTCCATAAAAGCTGTAGCTTACAGGTATGTCATCTTCTATAAAAAATCAACGCGCTATTCTGGATAAACTGGGTATTTCTGAACTCAATGAGATGCAGAAAACAGCTAAATTCGCTATTCATACAAATGCTAATGTAGTTCTGCTCTCCCCTACGGGAACCGGAAAAACACTCGCTTTCTTATTGCCGATTATTGAAGAATTGGATCCGGAATGTGAACAAATTCAAGCTTTGATTCTGGTCCCTTCAAGAGAACTTGCCATTCAGATCGAACAAGTTGCTCGCGAAATGGGAACCGGTTTTAAGATCAACGCCTTTTATGGCGGACAACCCTTTTCCAAAGACAGATCCGAACTGGATACCCCTCCTGCTGTTTTGATCGGAACTCCGGGCAGAATCGCTGATCATTTACGCCGTGAGACTTTTGAAGTAACGGATATCAAGTCGTTGGTGCTGGATGAGTTCGATAAGTCGTTAGAGATCGGTTTTGAAGCTGATATGACCGAGATCATAGATGCCTTGCCAAATGTGAAAAAGAAGATCCTTACTTCTGCTACCAAAGGCATTGAAATCCCTGATTTTGTCGGGTTGAAAGATGAAGAGATTGTCAATTTTCTTGATATAGACAAACCTGATCTTGCAATCAAAACGGTTATTTCCCCCGAAAAAGATAAACTGGATACATTGGTTGCTTTGCTGAATCAGCTTGGCGACAAGCGAGGTCTTGTTTTCTGTAATTTTAAAGATTCCATTCAAAGAGTTAGCGATTTTTTAAATCATCATAGAATTCCGCATGGTTGTTTTTATGGTGGACTTGAACAGAACGATCGGGAAAATGCGTTGATCAAATTCAGAAATGGAACACATCGTTTATTGATTGCTACTGATCTTGCAGCTCGGGGAATTGATGTTCCTGAAATGGATTTTATCATTCATTATCATCTTCCGCTTAAAGCTGAGGAATTCACCCACAGAAATGGTAGAACGGCCAGAATGCATAGTGATGGCGTAGCTTATGTTTTAAAATGGAGCGATGAAGATCTTCCTGACTTCATTCAACCGGATGGAGTTGAAGAGTTATCGATTTCAAATCATCCAACAAAGACAGAATGGAAAACGCTTTACATTTCGGGCGGACGTAGAGACAAAATTTCCAAAGGTGATATTGCGGGTTTTTTCTTTAAGGAAGGAAAACTCAAAAAAGGTGAATTAGGTGATATTGAACTTAAACAGGAATCGGCATTTGTAGCGGTTAAATCTGATAAAGTTGATCAGGTCCTCAAACTCATCGACAATAAAAAGCTTAAAACGAAGAAAGTTAGGATTTCGGTTATTTGAGTTTAAAATTTCAATGCAACTAACTGAGACAACTAATTTTTAGTAGTGATTTAAATAATCATGTTTATATTAGATTAAAGCAAAATTTTAAGAATTCAGCAATGATATTGTCAAAAAAGAAATCTGAATCACAAGCATTTATTTATTTCGTAATTTTTTTAGGAGTAATCATTTCAGGTTGCGGATTTTCTGAGTCTTTAAATGAATCAGATGCCGTTATGGATAACTTCTTTAAAGATAGGATAGAGAACAAACATTCAGGATCTGAAAGATTTTATGCTGAATCTTTTTTAGAGAAAATAGATAAAGAAGAATGGAGCAGAATTAAAAACCTGGTTGAAAAAGCAAACGGTGCACTTCTTAATTATGAAAAAACATCTTGGAATATCAACAAAAGATCAAATACCAACGCTGATGAGTCCGGTACATTTATCGCTTATGTATATAAAACTGTATATGATAATGGAGAGGGTACAGAAACCATTACTGTTCTAAAAAATCAAAATAATCCGAGTTTTAGAATCATTTCTCACAATTATAATAGCAAAATGATACAGGACGTTATTAATCAAGGTATCGATCAGGTAACAAAAGAAGATTCCTGAATCTACAAATTTTCCCGTTCTTAGAAATCTATGTGATCAATACTGCATTATACTTTACATTAAATTTGTCTCGGCAACTTTTCTGCTATCATATCTGTTAATCAAATCTGAAGCAATACAAATCACATTAGACTAATGAAAAAACTGAGATGGAAAATTTGAAGAAAGCTTATATAGCAGGCGGTTGTTTTTGGGGAATGGAAGACTTGTTCAGAGTTCGTCCCGGTGTGAAAGATACTGAGGTTGGTTACATCGGCGGTCAAAATGAAAACCCTACTTACAGAAATCATCCCGGTCATGCAGAAGGTATTGAAATTACCTACGATCCAAGCGAGACTTCTTTTAAAGAGTTACTGGACTACTTTTACAGAATGCATAATCCCACGACGGTTGATCAACAAGGAAATGATCGGGGTAGCAGTTATCGTTCTGCCATCTTTTTTCAAAATGAAGAAGAAAAAGAAATAGCTGAAGAAGTTATTCAGGTCGTAAATGAATCCAACAGATGGGATAGTGAAGTAGTTACTACTTTGGAGCCCTACACTACATTCTGGCCGGCTGAACCTGAACATCAGGATTACTTGGTGAAACACCCCAACGGTTATACCTGCCACTTTGAGCGGTTTGAAGAAAGTTATTTTTGAATGGGTCATCCAGTAGATGTTAAGTAACCTGCCCGTTGGCAGACATGTTCGATGACAGTTTTAAAAGATTATATGTCATTCCCACGCGAATGCAGGGAATCTGGATTTACAGTGAAGCTGATGTTCTTTCTTTAAAGAGAAATAATTCAATAAAAGCTTTTAAAAATGAAATCTTCCAGGTGGTAGAATTTCACCCCATAAATCTTTCATTTCAGGATTTACTGTTTGTATCAGATTTAGTTTCCAATCCTTGTTCCACCTCTTTATTTGTTTCTCTCTTCGAATAGCTTCATACATATTTTGGTGAACCTCATAATACATCAAAAAGTAAGTTCTAAACTTTGTGGAAAATTCAGAACCTTGACTTTTCTTATGATTGAATGTTCTGTTTAATAAATCACTGGAGACACCTGTATATAAAACAGTTCTTTTTGAATTGGATAATATGTAGACATAGCCTTCTTTCACGGCTAAGTAAGACTACTTCAGACTACATTCCTTACAAAAAAATTGAAGCAAAGATAAGGTTCATCAATTAACAGCTTAATCCGGATCTCCTGCATTCGCGTGGAGATGACGGTGCTCTTTATGCAATTTGTGCCCATATTTGAATTACTTCGAGTTATTAATAAAAACTTGAACTGTTTTGTTAACGAACCAGTCTGCCGACGGGCAGGTTACCTGAAATCTGCAGGGATGACCCTAGTTTTTTATTAACAAGTTCTTTGAGAGTAATTAATACCTAAAAGTTAACTTTCAATCAAAATCCCGGAACCAACATCACCGCATTTTGCATCATTCTGGCAGGCCCAACCCAAAACATTCTGTATTGAGTGTTATCCATCAAGAAAACTAGATTACCACTCCCCATTCCCTGAACAGCAGCAAATGCTTTACCGGCAGCTTTTTCTTTGTTTTCATCCGAAGCATATCCTGAAGCCAACACTTGATCTGCATCTTTCACATAATGGCCAACCGTACTGAACGAAGGATCTGGTTTAAGTGCATTGGTACTGAATTTCAAAGAATACAATTTATCCTTCATACCAAAAGCCAATGGATGAGAGTTGTCGATCATGGCCTTAAATGCAGAACCAGGAATTCTTCTCAATCCGCTTGAATCTTCCTGATCTTTATATCTGGTGTATGCTGCAGGATCAATTTTATTTTCATCTTCATCCTCTTCTTCTTCAAATAATTCAGCAGATGAAATTCCTGATTCCTCTTTTGTCAACCAGCTTGTAGATCCTTCTGTTGCAACTAAAGTTCCGCCGTCACGGACCCAATCCTTTAATCGCTCTCTTGAGTTTTCATTAAAAGTCCCATTTAACCCAAACCCTCCGGGCAAAATGAGTACATCATAATCGTTCAGATCAAGTCCGCCAAAACTACCTGATCGTATTCTGTCGATTCCTAATTCTGTCCATTGATCAAACAAGAACCAGATTTGCCCAGCAGTATAGGAACTAAATCCTGAATCCATCATTAAACCAACTCTTGGTTCTTCTACAGGCCTCATACTCGGCGAACCCAGATCGCTCCCGGCGTCCATTCTTCCTGTATTGAACCCGGCAATTTTCACATCCGCGTAATCAGCTATGGTTTTCATGTCCTGATGAATAGCATCTCCTTTATGAAGATTTCTTCCTAAAAGCACTACCAAACTTCCTCTGGAATACTCCGTTCCATCCTTTGTAAATCCTTTTTCTGAAGAGCGAACTTTATACCCGTGCTTCCACAATTGAGCTAACGCTTTTGGTGCGTTTCTTTGATTCCAGTCAACCACATATGCGTACTGAGCATTTCCGTTTGTAATTCCATTTGGGTGAACTACTTCCTCATCTATTTGAGTAGTATTTACCCTGATATTTGATGTAGTCCAGGCTGCATCCAGATTGTACGCGAGAGGCGCCGACCATGTACTCATGTCATACATCACTGAATCCTTGATCTCAAGCTGTCTTCTCATTAGCGTATTTATGAAAAGATGCGCCGGTTGGTCCGTTTTGATAATAAAATCTCCAGCTTTGAACGATCTTGATGTAGCGTTACCATCCCAATAGTTGTAAGCATTTCTGATATTGAAATCATCATTTGCCTGTTCAACCTTCACACCTTGTTTCAACATTAAGTTCACAACATCATAAGTGTAATCATTGGAATTATTTGGGAGGATATAAGCTTTTGTATTTCCCTTTTGCGTGTCCTGAGATCGTGCATCCTGAAAGTATTCTACCAGTGCTTTTCTGTTTTCTACTGATGTCTTTACTATTGAAACACCATTTTTGTAGTGATCAAAAACTCTTTGTCGAAGTGTTAACACATAACCGTCGTTAGTTTCTACAGCACGTCCACCCCTGCTGTGTCCGCCCTGCTCTGCCAACATTCCAATTCCACCCATAATACTCGGGTAAGAAGATCCGTAGCCCGGATAAAAGAAATCGAAACGCTCTCTGGTTTCAAAATTTACCTGAGCTTTATCAAATTCTTCAATGGCCCCACGACCAAAAACATCTGCCCATTTTTCGTAATCTGCAGGCAGTTCATGATTTCTCGGAGTAGTTCCGGGCATCGTAAAGTAATTGTTGTTAAATCCCTGCTCATGAAAATCGATATGAACCTGAGGCATCCATTGTTGATAAACATCGATTCGACCTGCTGATTCGGGATGTATCAACCAAGTCCAGTCTCTGTTCAAATCAAACCAATAATGATTTGTTCTACCCCCCGGCCAGATCTCATCATGTTCTAAATCTTCAGCATTAACATTGAGAATATTTGCCTGGCTGGATTTGTACCAATACACATAGCGGTCTCTTCCATCAGGATTCATCATCGGATCAATAATAACTACAGCGTTGTCTAACCAGTTTTGAGTTTCAGAATCTGTTGAAGCTACTAATCGGTAAGCTGTTTGCATGGCCGCTTCGCTACTGGAAGGCTCATTTCCGTGCACATTATAACTCATCCAAACTACTACCGGTTCTTCATTTACGGATACCGAATTAGGAGCATTTGCGATTTTTAAATTCTGTGTCTTTATCTGTTCCAGATTGCTGTGATTATCCGCAGAAGTAATGATCGCATAATTCACAGAACGATTTTCATAAGTTCTGGCATATTCATGAAAAGTGATCTTATCAGATAACTCAGCGAGTTTTTCAAAATAACTCATCACCTGATGATGGAAGGTGTATTGAGTGCCTAACTCATAGCCCAAATATTCTGTTGGTGAAGGAATGGAATTATCGTAGCTGACAGAAGGATCGAACTGAAATCTTTCTACTGCATCCTGAAGTTGAGCTGATGCAGAAATTGAAAGAAATACAGTTATAAGAAATAGGGTAATTTTTTTCATGGCGTAGTTAATTTTTTATTATGATCAGACTAACAAAAATTGTGGTAAAATGGGGTTAAATAATTTCCTGAGATTTATCTCCTCTAGAAAATAAAAGTATGGGTATACTTCACAAGAAAAGAACCGGATTGAATAGAAGGTAATCTGGGTAACCCTGTTTCTCTTGGATCTCTATTTGTATATGACTGCTCATTAACAACCAAATAGAAATCGCGGCCTTCACTAAAGTTATATCTGAATCTTATATTAACCCCGACTTTCTCAGCCACATTACTGTATTGCATAAATGCGCTTAAAGCAGCCTTTTTATTGAATGCGTATTGACCTCTAAATTGCCCAAGATGAGAAGTAAATTCTTTTGTTGATCTATTTGCAATATCGGGAAAACTAAGATGTGTAATCCTATAGCTACCTCCCAGTTCTACTTTTCTGGAAACAAAGAATCTTGGACTTACATCCAACTCAATGATGTTCCCATCGTAAAGCGTTCCAAATCCTCCATTAATTCCTCCAGCTACTTTCCAGGCTTCGGAGAACTGATAATTGAATCCTGCTCTTGCCGTTTCATACACCTGTGAAGGAATAAATATCTTTCCTAATAAACTGAACGATTCCCCAACAGGCACATCGTCCTTTTCAAAAACAGCATTTATATTAAGCTGGCCATATTGCTTAAACCGGCCTGTCCATTGAGTTGCTAATGTTCTTGATTGTAGACCGGTATTAAAATTTCCAAACTCATATTCATCGTTATAAAATCGTCCAAAATAAGATGTACTTATACTTGTTCTCTGAAAAACAGATTCTTCGTCTGGCAACCAACCATAAGCCAATTGCAGATACTTTTGAATGTTACCGCCCACCCTTACAAATCCGATTTCAGGATTAAAATCATTACCCAGTCTGGTAACAGTAGCTTGATACCCAAAACCTGTACTGGTCACATTACGAGCAGACAATCTTAACGCTGATGTTTGATCTAAATCATATCTCTGCGAACTTACCAGATCATTATCAACTGATTGAGAGACTCTGAATTCTAAAAAATGATTGCTGAAAGTATTGATATCTCCGTCAGCACCATATACAATATTTGAACTTCCGTCTGCACCTAACCGACTTGTAAATATCCCTCCTAAATAAGATGCTGAATTAAATGCCTGCTTTCGTAAACGAAGCACTCCAAAATTTTCAGAAGGCAGATTATCATTTTTTGCAGTTTGGAGATTTAAAAACCCTACATCCAGATCGTTAACTCGTCCAGTTAGCCTTGCTCCACCCAGAATCCGAACCTGATTCCCACTACCATCTAAACCAATTCTTCTGCTGTAAAATACCCTGTCTCCTCCGAATGAGAAATCAAAAAGCCCGGCTCTTTGTTGAAAGAATTGTCTCTTTTCAGGAAAGAACAGTGAAAATCTTGAAAGATTTAATTGTTGGTCATCAGCTTCAACCTGAGCAAAATCAGTGTTTACCGTGGCATCTAATGTCAGATTACTGGTTACATTGTATTTCAGGTCAAAACCAACTTCTCCTGTAAAATCATTCTCATAATTATATTCGGATGAATCTGAGCTGAGTGTACTAAATGAATTAATTCCTGTTAAACCATATGGAGTAATATATAGTGGGTTTTTAGATTCCACATCTTCAAGTATTACATCCTGAGCTTGTGATGGTTTTGCATTTCCCAACCCCCAGTTTGGCGGAATAACAGGAAATATATGACGCTCATTATTTTTCGCGAGCCAGCGATATACAATGATTCCCATTTCCGTGGTATTATTAACTTCCTGTACTCCAATACTCGAAAAAGGAATTCTCATTTCGGCAAACCAACCTTCCTCTGTTTGAGTAGTTTCCACGTCCCAAAATGCATTCCAGCTGTCATTAAAAACATTTCTTCCCCCGCTGAAATCAGCATCATTTGATAAAGCTATATCAAAACGTACACCATCAGGATTCGTAAAAAACCAAGTGGCATTTTGGTTATCATTGAATCCATCAATAACGATTGCAAATACATCGTCGCTGCTATATTTATCTCTTGTTAAGGAATTAGTGGTTATGCTTTCCGGATTAGTTGTAAAAAGTTCCCCTGCCACATATATATAGTTATCATCATAGCCCACTTTGAATCTTGTTACCTCACTCATCTCTCCCATGAAAACCGGTTCATATTGTACAGGCGTAAATGCGGGAATAATATCCCAGGCCGGCTCGTCTATTTTACCATCTAAAATGATCGGAGATTCAATCCGTGACAATCTTAAGCTTTCCTGAGCTTTTGCACTTTCAACAAATGCCAAAACAAACAGTATCCCTAAAAGTCTTTTACCCAAAAAATGCTCCTTTAATTTAAAGTGCACAAAATTAGAACTTAAAAGCCTGAATCAGAACTCACTTTTCCAATTTTTACACCTTTCTGATGCTTTTAAAAATTCAGTATTAAAGTCCCATTCTCCTTATTTTGGCTAAACTATTTGATAATCAATGATCGATACACTTTCTATTCCTACCATTTCTGACATTAAAGCTGCTCACCGGATAATTGAACCGTACGCTCATCGGACTCCTGTTCTGACCAGCGCAAAGGTGAATACCCGCTCAAATGCTACTGTTTTCTTTAAATGTGAAAATTTTCAAAAAGTTGGAGCTTTCAAATTTCGCGGAGCATGTAATGCAGTTCTGACTCTGTCTGATAAAGATGCTGAACAAGGAGTAGCTACACATTCATCCGGAAATCATGCTCAGGCGCTTGCTTTATCAGCACGAATCCGTGGAATACAAGCTTACGTGGTTATGCCGGAAAATGCGCCAAAAGTAAAAGTAGAAGCAGTTAAAAACTATGGTGCAGAAGTTACTTTCTGTGAAGCAAGTTTAGATGCCAGAGAAGGAACATTAGCTGAAGTTGTTAATAGAACCGGAGCGACAATCATTCACCCTTATAACGATTCCAGAATTGTAGCCGGACAAGGTACAGCTGCTGTTGAATTGTTAGAAGAATGTCCTTTTCTGGATACTGTAATGACTCCTATCGGCGGCGGTGGATTATTGAGTGGAACAGCATTGGCGGTAAAATCCATTAACCCGGATGTTGAAGTAATTGGTACGGAGCCTGTAGAGGCTGACGACGCCTATCGTTCATTCAAAGCAGGAAAACTAATTCCGGCATACAGCACCAATACTATTGCGGATGGACTCAGAACCTCTCTTGGAGAGCTCCCCTTTCAGGTCATCCAGAAACATGTAGATGATATCCTTACTGTAGATGAAGAATCAATCATTTCTGCAATGCGGTTTATCTGGGAACGGATGAACATGATCATTGAACCATCTTGTGCCGTTCCGGTTGCAGCTTTGTTCAATAATCCCGAGAGATTTGCCGGCAAAAAAATCGGGATTATCATTACCGGTGGGAATGTAGATTTGGATAACCTTCCGTGGCAGGTTAAATAGCAATTTTCAAATCACAAACTACACTTTCCAAAGCCCTTGGTTTACCGGTTCAACCTTCTTTAACGTTTGCTCGTCTTTATAACATCCTTATGTGATTTAACATCGGTTTACAATCGGTTAGGTTGAACCACAATCTTCAATAAATTTAGGGACCCGTTATGAAGACACTCATTGCAAGTCTGTTGCTTCTCATCCTTCCGGAAGTAATTGATATTCCAAATCCATTATTTGTACAAGACAAAGTCAAAGTTCAGGGAACAGTCATTGATGCTGATACTCAACAACCTTTAGTTGGAGCAACCATCCAAATTGAGGCCAAATCTATTGGTGAAACCTCAGATGTTAATGGAAATTTTGAATTTTATACTGAACCCGGAACCTACTTAATTGAGGTTCTATATATTGGGTTTAAGAAGTACTCTTCGGAAATAACAGTTCCAAAAACGGGTCTAAGCAATCTTGTAATTTCATTAGATCCTGAAAGTACAACTTTAGAGGAAGTTGTGGTAGGATACGATCAGGTTGTAATATCAAAACAAGCTGAATTTCAGCTTCAACTCAGAGGAGTTTCAACTTTAAGCATAGCCTCACCTACTCCGTCCGGTTTTTATGGCTACCCAAATTCTGAAGAATATGCCGAGATTTCAGAAAACACATTTAAGTGGGCAACTAAAACTCCGCTCTCTACTTTTTCAATTGATGTGGATGGCGCTTCTTATTCAAATGTTCGTCGTATGATCATGGACGGTCGCTTGCCTGTAAAAGATGCGGTTCGTGTAGAAGAACTCATTAACTATTTCAATTATGATTACGAAAATCCTATAGGAGAACATCCTTTTTCTGTGAATACCGAGGTTGGAAAAGCTCCTTGGAATCCGGATCATCAATTGGTTCAAATCGGAATTCAGGGAGAAAAAGTTGAAGCAGATAATCTACCTCCAAGCAACTTAGTTTTTTTATTGGATGTTTCCGGCTCCATGAATTATCATGACAAACTTCCTCTTCTTAAAAAGGGATTTAAACTACTTACCAATCAATTAAGAGAAGAAGATTATGTTTCAATTGTGGTATATGCCGGGAGTTCAGGATTGGTTCTGCCTCCTACTTCCGGAGCTGATAAAGAAACTATTCTGGAAGCTTTGAATAAACTAAATGCCGGAGGCTCAACCGCCGGAGCAGCGGGAATAAAACAAGCTTATCAGGTGGCAAAAGAGCATTTCAGAAAAGACGGAAACAACAGAGTTATCCTTGCTACTGATGGTGACTTCAATGTGGGTGTTTCTAATAACGGTGAACTTGTAGATCTGATTGAAGAAAAAAGAGACGAGGGCATTTTCCTTTCTGTACTGGGATTTGGTACCGGAAATCTGAAAGATTCTAAAATGGAGCAGATCGCCAATAATGGAAACGGAAATTATTATTACATCGATAATTTGTTGGAAGCCAAAAAAGTACTTGTTTCTGAAATGGGAGGAACCCTTCATACTATTGCAAAAGATGTAAAGATTCAGGTTGAGTTCAACCCACAGAACGTAAAAGCATACCGGTTGATCGGCTATGAAAACCGTTTGTTAGCTGATGAAGACTTCAACAATGACAAAAAAGATGCCGGAGAACTTGGGTCGGGACATACCGTAACTGCTTTGTATGAAGTTATCCCACACGGAGTAGATATAGATTCATCTTTAAGTGATATCGACCCACTAAAATATCAAACACCAACTACACCTGTAAATGGTTTTAATGATGAATTGATGACTGTAAAACTCCGATACAAGCAACCTGATGGTGATAAAAGTCAACTTCTTACTCAGGTTATTAAAAGATCAGAGAGATCTGAATTATCAGAAAACCTCAAGTTTGCATCATCAGTAGCTTCCTTCGGTATGTTACTTCGTGATTCAAAATTCAAAGGAAGCAGTTCATTCGTAATGGTGCAACAATTAGCCAAAGAATCAAAAGGTGTTGATGAAAACGGTTATCGGGCTGAGTTCATAAAGATTGTAGAACTTGCTGAGCTACTTTATAAAGGTGAAGCTAAAAAGTAATTTCAATATCCAATAACTATTTGACAACAACCAATTTCCAAGTTACTAATGACACCTGGAAATTGGACATTGGTTATTCAATATTGATCATTGAATAGGTATCGTTAACTAAGTGAATTCGTAAACGGGAACTTTTTGTAAAGCGTGAAGTAATTTCAATATTAACTAAATCTCTCGCTATGAAAATTTCTACTATTGTTGCTTCATTTGTTTTATTCATTTCGTGTACCGGTAGTTATTACTCGAACATTTATCATCCGCCACAACCGAATTTACAACCCGGTGAGGAATACGAAACTATAACCGAGAATACTTTTCTCACTCCAACTGAATATCCACTATCTACTTTTGCTATTGATGTTGATGGAGCTTCATACTCAAATGTCCGGAGAATGATTATGGATGGCCGCCTCCCTGTAAAAGATGCTGTGAGGGTTGAAGAAATGATAAACTATTTCAACTACGATTATCAACAGCCAAAAAATGGAGAGCCATTTTCAATACACACTGATATTGGACCTTCTCCCTGGAATCCCGGACATCAACTTGTGCAGATTGGTATAAAAGGAAAAGAAATATATGCTGACGATCTGCCCCCCAGCAATCTCGTTTTTTTGATTGATGTTTCAGGTTCTATGGGCTCAAGAGATAAACTTCCATTGCTAGTGAAAGGGTTCAAACTATTAGTTAATCAATTAAGAGAGCAAGACCTTGTATCCATTGTTGTTTATGCCGGAAGTTCAGGATTAGTACTTCCTCCCACTTCAGGAGATCAAAAAGAGAAAATAATCTCTGTTCTTGATGATCTATACGCCCAAGGATCCACAGCCGGTGGGGATGGAATTAAACAAGCATACAAAACAGCTCTTAAAAATTATCAACAAGAAGGAAATAACAGAGTTATACTGGCCACGGATGGTGATTTTAATGTTGGAGTTTCATCCACATCCGAACTTGTTAAACTTGTTGAAGAGAAAAGAGAGCAGGGAATTGATTTATCAATCTTGGGTTTTGGCACAGGAAACCTTAAAGATTCTAAAATGGAACAGATCGCCAATAATGGAAACGGTAACTATTACTACATCGATAATTTACTGGAAGCCAAAAAAGTACTTGTTTCTGAAATGGGCGGCACACTCCATACTATTGCAAAAGATGTGAAGATTCAGGTTGAGTTCAACCCACAGAACGTAAAAGCATACCGGTTGATCGGCTATGAAAACCGTTTGTTAGCTGATGAAGACTTCAACAATGACAAAAAAGATGCCGGAGAACTTGGGTCGGGACATACCGTAACTGCTTTGTATGAGGTTATACCCGAAGGAGTGCCAGTTTCAAATAACTTACTCTCTGTTGACCCTTTAAAATATCAGGATCAAATTTCTGAAGTACAAAGTAAGTACGGCAACGAATTATTAACCGTTAAACTACGATATAAAAATCCAAAGGAGGATAAGAGTAGTTTAATAACAGAAATAATTTATAAATCAGAAGCCACAGACCTTAATGAAAACCTCAAGTTTGCATCATCAGTAGCTTCCTTTGGTATGTTACTTCGTGATTCAAAATTCAAAGGAAACAGCTCGTTCGAAATGGTTCAACAGTTGGCCAAAGAATCAAAGGGTGTTGATGAAAGCGGATATCGAGCTGAGTTTATAAAGATCGTTGAGCTTGCCGAGCTGCTTTATAAAGGTGAAGCTAAAAACTAGCTTTGAGTTCTATTAAATAACTAATAACCATTAACAAAAAGTTATCGGTTATTAGTTACTAGTTTCTGTCTTTGATTACTTTTCTTTCAAAGAATCTATTCTACCCTTCAACACTTGTTTGGTTCTATCGTCAGTTGCCAACTCTTTTGCTTGTTTGTAGGATTCTTCAGCCTTTTTAAGTTCTTGGGCTTCTTCATAAACCTCTGCTGCTGAATAATGTGCCCTCCAGTCACTTGGCCATTCCTTACTCATTTCTTCGGCTTCTTTTAGTCCTTCTTCTTTTTTACCATTTAACACTAGTAATTTTGAATGCAAGCCTAGTGTTTGAACACTTCGGTCAATTTGCAAAGCTCTTGCAGCCCATTGTAATGCTACATCCAGTTTGTAATCATTATTTTGTAAATATGTTGCTCCCTGAACCCAACCTTGCCACGAAAATGCCGGAAGTGTTCTAAACTGATTTTCAATATGAGCAAAAGTAGTTTCCATTGGTATCTCAATTTTAAAAGGAACTTTCAGATGAGCCCATTTCAACGATATATCTACGGAAGTGTCGGTATAATCACTGAATGAAAACTTCATCCATTCATATTTGCTTTCCATATCCTCCGGGGTGACTTTGATCCGAAGCGCATCTTCACTTTCATCATAAAAATAACTTCCCCAGGCTTCACTAAAGTTTGAAAAAATGATTACCCATTCATCCTCTCCCGGAATAGTATGCATGCCATAAGAACCGGCTTTTAGCTGTTGTCCGTTTATTAGTACATCATCGGTTACAGTGAAAAGAGTATTCTTATTTGCGCCTGTTCTCCATACTTGACCGTAGGGAACAAGTCCGCCCCAAATTTCACGACCTTTAATACCTACGGAGTTATAGTCAAAACTGATGGTTGTAAACCCGATAGTAATACTTCGTGTTTCTTTGGGACTTGCCTGCGGAAGAGTCAACGACACCGGTAGCTGCGCCAACACCTCCGTTGATATAAAACACATCATTAAAAATACTGCTCCAACTATACTTCTTCTCATCTTAAAGGGAATTAATTTATGGTTTTGTCTAATCTAACAAACTTTAAGAGAATATTTCTGATTTGAAACAATCGAAGCGTCTTTTTCGTCTTAGTGAAAAAATTGCACCACCATGACACAAAAGGGCAGATTTAAAAAATCCAACAACAACGACGATTTCGACTTAGATTCCTATCTCGATGAACAAGCTCATAAAACTGCTGAAACCGCTCCAAAAGTTGAAGATGAGCACGAAACTTCTTTTTTAAAAAATGCAGGTCTTGGTCTGGCTCTCGTATTCACGGCATTCATGTGGTATCACGACTGGAGCCCGAAACAAGCATATGCTAGTATTTTTGGAAGTGATGAAGCAACAGTAGTAGCAACAGGTCAGGCCGGAAATCAAATTGTAATAGACATACCTGAGATCAGAATTCCCGAAATCACTATCCCTGAAACACGAGAGATTCAACGAGCCATAGAGCAGGAACTAGCCAGAGCATCAGAAAATGCAGTACTCCCTTCAGTTACTGACTATTTAGTGGAATTAAAAGAACTCGGATTATTGGAAGACGATAAGTTAAGTGCTTTTCAAGCTCGCCAACTCCACTCAGCAGGTGTTCCTGTTTCATATATTCAGGAAGTAGACGATGCCGGATTTTTAGACGACCTGAACTTTGTAGCAATTTCTGAATTCTATAACAACGATATCCCACTAACATATATATCACAATTTGAAGAAGCCGGTATTTTAGATAAAGTTAATTTTATAGGGATAAGCGAGTTCTATAAAGATAATGTGAGCATGGATTATTTAAAGACCTTAGATCAGGCCGGATATCTTGACGATCTGAGTTTTGTGTATATCACAGAATATTATAAAGCCGGAGTAACAACAGAATTCCTGAACGACCTGAAAGCAAAAGGACTGTATGAAGATCTGAGCTTTGTAGATGTTGTGGAAATGTATAAAGACGATAATAACTAGGACTATTATGAGTAATCAAAGATTTCGTGATGACCTAAATAATAATTCCGATCCGGATTTTGATCTGGACGCATATATAGATGAACAAGCAAACGCCGATGATCAGAACTTTGAGCAGGAGTTCGAATCTCAACCGACAACCAAAAGAAACCTTTTTGCACTTTCAGTTATTTTAATACCTGCTGTTTGGTTTTTTTTGAGTGACCCTTTTTCTTTATTTACTGAAGATGCAAATTTTGCTTCAACTCAGGCGGGACAAACCGTAATTATAGAAAGACCTCAACCTGATGTTCGGGTAATAACCGCTCCGCCGGCACCCGCTCAGGACTTCGACTTCGATTTTAATTTCAATTTTGATAACGGAAGCAATGTTGCAGATCTTGGAATGAGTTATACCGATTATTTAGCGGAGCTAAAGGAATATGGCTATTTAGATGATTTCGGTGGAAGTGCATCTACGCGTTTGTATCAGAATAATGTACCTGTTGAGTATATCGATCAATTCGGAAAAGCAGGAGTCCTTAATAATTTCGGAAGCACATCTATCTCAAGATTGTACCAAAATCAGATTCCATTTGAATATATACAAAGTCTTGCTGATGCCGGTATGCTTGAAAATTTCGGGAGTACTTCTATTTCCAGATTTTATCAAAACCAGATCCCATTCGATTATATAGAAGGGTTTAAGGAAGCAGGAATTTTAGAAGACTTCGGGAGTACTTCCATTTCCAGGTTATATCAGAATAATGTACCGAGAGAATACATTTCAGAATTAGCAGAAGCCGGATACTTAGATAATTTTGGTAGCACGTCGATTGTAAGACTCCATCAAAATCAGGTGCCTGTAAGCTTTCTTAAAATACTTGATGACAAAGGTTTATTAGATGATATGTCATCAGAATCCGTAGTAACAGCATACGAATTAGAAGGTCAGTAATTATGAGTTCACAAAGATTTAGAAATGAATTACGTGGAGATCAGGACGACCCTGATTTTGATCTTGATTCCTATATACATGAAAAGTCACATTCAGACGATCAATTTGAAGCTCAAACTCATAACTCTTCAAAAGGCTCTTCCTTTCTAAAGAACACCTTTCTAATTCTAGGGCTTTCCCTTTTTGCCTTGTTATACTTTAATGACTGGAGTCCTAAGCTGGTTTATGGTAATATTTTCGGAGTGGAAGAATATCAACAGCAGTCAGTTGCTCCTGAACCTGTACTTCCGGTCACCGCTAATTCAGAACCTGATGTTGTTGTTGCTGACATTGACCCAACAGGTGCCAACGATATTGTTGTTACACAAGGACTTGAAAATCTGGCTCGATTAGAGGCTCTGGAAGCATTAGAAAGCCTCGAAGGATTAGCTGAACTGGAAAACCTGGCCGGGCTTGAGGTTTTGGAAGAATTGGCAAAACTTTCAGCACTTGAGGCACTTTCGAATCTTGAAAATCCATCTTTCATTCAAGTAGAAAATAATTCCACTGAATTCCCTGCTTCTCTGGAAGATTATGATACGCAATTAAATGAAGCAGGTCTTTCTGATAAATTTGATACAGAAACGGTAGCTAAACTTTTCGACGCCAAAGTTCCGGTTCCTGTATTAGAAACATTGAATGACAATGATCTGTTAAATACATTCGATATTTCATCGCTGATCGAAGGATATAAGAATCAAGAAAATTAATATTATGGCAAACCAAAGATTTAAAAATGAATTACGTGGAAATCAGGATGATCCTGATTTTGATCTGGATTCTTATATAGACGAGCAAGCCAATGCCAGCGATACAGAAAAAATTGATCAGGAATTTGTTGAGCCACCAACTTCCACTAAAAGAAATATCATTGCTTTATTGCTGTTTGCTGTAATACCGGCTCTTTTCTTTCTATTTATTTTTGGCCCTCCGATTTTTACTTTTGAGACAGGTAATAATTCGGCTACTGTTTCTCAAGGACAAAATGTAGTACAAGCACCATTACCTCCTGCTGAACCACTTCCTCCAAGAATTTCAACAACAGAAGGAGTTCCTAGCGTGTATTTGGATTATTTGCAAGCTGCTAATGAAGCCGGATATACCAATCAAATCAATCCTACCGGAATACGGGCGCTGTACGATAGCGGGGTTCCTCTTTCATATTTAGAGCAGATGAATCAAGCCGGTTTTTTGAATGATTTCTCCTACTCAGGTATCATCGGTTTATACAACGGCGGAGTTCCGATGGAGTACCTAACCATGATGAACGAAGCAGGATATTTGGACGACTTTTCTTATTCAGGAATCATTGGTCTTTACAACGGAGGCGTTCCCACTTCTTATCTGGATCAGCTTAATGTTGGTGGTTACCTAGATGATTTTTCCTACTCAGGAGTTATCGGTTTGTATAATGGTGGCGTTCCCAATGAGTTTCTTGCCCGAATGGAAGCCGGCGGTTATTTGGACGAATTTTCTTACTCCGGATTGATCGGCTTGTACAATGGCGGTGTTACGGTTGAGTATCTGGACAGATTAAACGCAGCAGAATTACTTAATGATTTTTCATACTCGGCAATTATCGGACTCCAAAGCTCAGGCGTTACTACCGATTACATTATTCAATTAAAAGAAGCCGGTTTTCTGAACACCTTTTCTTATTCTGGAATCATCGGTTTATATAACTCAGATGTACCCGTAAGTTTCTTGCAAGAACTGGATAGCAGAAGCCTCCTCGTTGATATGAGTTATACCGATGTGATCAGAGCTTATGGAGATGGGAATTAAGCGTTGCTAACCGCCGAGCCTGAAGACTCTACTTGTTTAAAAGACATCTTACCCTCTTTCCCAAGCTCTGCTTGGGAATGCCAGCCGAAAGCTCCTGCTTCCAATGACAAATTGAAACCAACGAGGCAGAGCCTCAATGTCACATTCCGAACAAGACGTACGGAATGAAAATTAAATATTGTCCAGTTTTCCAGCTCAGAAACTGCACAACATCCCTTTGATCTCACACCAGTGTTCGATCGGTCTCCCTTCGAAGGGAGATTTAATTTTTCTAGCCAATTCTCTGACCCACCCTTGTTCCCCTGTCTGCCGGACAGGCGGGCTCCCTATGAACAGAGAGGGAAACTCTATAAGTTAACCCGGAATCTGATTAGAACGTCCCCTTCCCTTGTTTAAGGAACAGAGATGGGTTCAACAACTTTAAGAAATAGCCTCAGTTATTTTTTCAAAGACAAGATTCTCATTCATTAATTCTTCATTTCTAAAACGGATAACCTTCAATCCTAAGCTCTCCAATACTATAGTTCTTTGCTGATCATAATCTTTCTGGTAATCATGAATTTTTCCATCAATTTCTATCACTAGTTTATGTTCTGCACAATAGAAATCGGCTATATAAAAATATCTTTTACTGCCATACTGTGAATACACAAATGGTTTTTGCCGAAGAAATTTCAATCCCTGAAATCTTCTTTTTCTTACTAGCTCCCAGAACACCTTCTCAAATGGAGTTGGGTTCTTGCGAAGTTCTCTGGCTAACTCTGTTATATTCTTTTTAGACAAGTCCATTTAAAACAATATTGAATTTGCAATAATTTATCTAGTCTGTCTTCAAATCTCTGACCCACCCTTGGTCCCTCCCTAACAATTAGGGAGGGAGACTCCATACATAACTTAAAATTTAATTAAAACGTCCCCTTCCCTTGTTTAAGGGAAGGGACAGGGATGGGTTCGTACTTATGCTTGTATGCAAAAAAATTATTCACTTATTTCAATCAAAAAACTAAACGCCAGAATTTCAAATTGCTAAAACATGCTTGAATTTTTTAATGAAAATTTAACTCTAGGACTGTTTGTTAGTTTATCGGCATCTTTGCTTGGTTATATCTTTAGAAGAGGAATAGAAATTATTAAGAACCGTCTTCCGCAAAAATCAGAAGACGTTTGACCAACTAGTTATTTTCTAGTTTACATGGCATCAATGTTTTGTTGGATTATAATAGGGTTAAGTTTGTTTGTCGCTCTTTTATTGATTATCGAATATGCTCAGATAATATTTTAATCAAACATATTCTCTTTAAATTAAATCAACCCAAACTCTTCCTTGCCAAATCTCTGAATTGTAGTTCATATAAATGGTCGTATAATCCGTCTTTGGCTAATAGCTCAGTATAATAGATACCGGTAAAGTTTTTAAACCTTTTCTGACCTACCTTGTTCCCCTGTTTGCCGGACAGGCAGGCTCCCTAACAATTAGGGAGGGAAACTCGTTTATTTTACTCAGATTCAATTTAAAAAGTCCTCTTCCCTTGGCGAAGGGAAGAGACAGGTCAATTCAACCCGCAGGCGGGGATGGGTTCGCCTTAACATTGTTTTAGTTCACCCTTTTGCTATCTTGTACAACCATTTTTCGAGCAATTCCTCACAAAAATAAATGGATTTATTTGCGACTAAAGATGTTCTTAAACGGACTGATATAATCCTGAAGATGTTGATTCGAGCGAATAAACTGAAATTTGGGGATTTTATCGGGACAAGCAGGCAAAATGCTCGTTTGTATAATATTATGTTAGCTGAATTAAGCACACTTTGAAAAACAACTCATTTCGTTTAATAGCATTATTTGAAGTTCTTGGAGGTCTTTTACTCACACTGGAAATAATTGGGTATTTCACCTTTTATATTGGTCTTGAAAATTATTTAGCTGCAATTCTTAGCCTTCTGTTCTTAATTCCTTCATTGTCACTGGCGGTAGGAGGATATTTATTGTGGAACTATAAGCAGCGTGGCTTTCTACTGTCGATAATAGGTCAGAGTTTTCAAACACTCTTTTTTGCGACACCATGGTTTTCATATACAATGCTATCCCCTGTAGCAATTACATTTACTCTGAATACAAATTCGGATTGGATGTTTAATTTCAGCTTTTCTACGGATTTTACATTCTGGTTTAGTAGTCCTTTATCTTACTCAGAAATAGGTATCAATTTTCTAAGTATTGGATTCATTATTTATTTATTTCATCCTTTTCAACTACTTAAAGAATACGGTAGACTTCCCAGAAAACTCAAATGTGAAAATTGTAATACAAACTATGGCTGGGATGCCGAATTTAAAAAGCTTGAAATTAAATGTGAGTATTGTTGTAAAATTACTATATATGAACAAGAATCGTTCAGCTAACAAGCGTTTAACCTCTTACCCAGGTCCCACTTGGGAGAATAATATGGAGCTCCTGCTTCCTATGACAAATTGAAGCAAGCGAAGCAGAGCTTCAAAATTCCATCCCGTACGAGACGTCCGTAACGTGAACTAAATGAACTAATCCTTTTTAATCCAAACTCTCTCCAGCCAAATCTCTAAACTGTAACTCATACAAGTGACTGTACATTCCGCCTTTGGCAAGTAATTCATTATGCGTTCCTTCTTCCACAATTTCTCCTTTATCCAATACTAAAATCCGGTCTGCATTTTGAATGGTGGATAAACGATGGGCAATTACAAAAGTCGTTCTGTTTTTCATTAATCGGTTTAAGGCTTCCTGTACCTGAGCTTCCGATTCCGAATCCAATGAAGATGTCGCTTCATCCAGTAATAGAATTTCCGGGTTTTTTAAAATGGCACGAGCAATAGCCATTCGCTGTCGTTGTCCACCGCTTAGCTTCACTCCTTTTTCACCGATCAAAGAATCATATTCATCGGGATGTTCTGTTATAAAATCATGAGCGTTGGCATCTTTCGCTGCCTGAATGATCTCTTCATCGGTTGCATCCAGTTTTCCGTACTTCAAATTATCTTTAATGGTAGTACTGAACAAGTGAACCTCCTGCGGCACAATGGATATATGCTCTCTGAATGATTTCACTTTCAGGTTGCTGATTGGAGTTCCATCCAGCTTAATTTCTCCTTTTTCAACATCGTAGAATCTTGGGATCAAATTCAGCAATGTCGTCTTACCGGCTCCACTTGGGCCAACCAATGCGATCGTCTCTCCTGCTTTTGCTTTAAAGCTGATATTCCTTAAAACCGGTCGCTCTTCTTCGTACCTGAAACCAACTTCTCTGAATTCCAATTCTCCTTCCACATGTTCGACTTCAATGGCATCCGGTTTGTCATCGATTTCAGGAATTTCATCCAGCAACTCAAAAATCCTTTCAGAAGCTCCGGCTGCCGTATTTACGGCCGTGTACAATCTGGAAGTCTGGCTAATGGATCGGGAAATATTCAGTGCGTAAATAATAAAAGCGACAAGATCTCCCGCACTTAATCGTCCTTCAAGAACTTCTTTTCCGCCGTACCAGAAAATAACTACCAACGTTCCCATGAACATTATTCCTACACCTGACCAAAATAACTGTGTAAGAACAACCTTTTTCCTTACGGTTCCGAACAAAGTTTCTATCGATTCCGAGTATCGGGTTACTTCATAAGTTTCCCGAACGAATGCTTTTACCAGTCGAACAGCTCCAAGTGCATCTTCTGCCACAGCAGTTGAATCTGCCAATTCATCCTGAATTCCACGGGACAATTTTCTGATCTTTTGCCCGAAATAACGAGTAGCAATCGTTACAAACGGAACGGTTACAAAGATCACGGCACTCAGTCTCCAGTTCAAAGCTACCATCAACGAAACAGAACCGATCAGCGAAAAAGATATCGTTAATAATTGAGGTAATGAATCCGTTAATGCTGTTCTGATAGAGCCTACGTCGTTTGTTAACCGTGAGGTGATCTCACCTAAACGCCTCTCCGCAAAGAACTTGAATCCCAATCGATGAAGATGCTCATATACTTTCTTCCTGAGATCGGTAACTACTCTTTCCCCCACCCATTCCAGAAAATAGTTTCCGGTAAAACTGAACAACGATTGAAGTACAAATAACCCTATCAAACCAATGGCGAGTAAGTTGAGTAAACTGCCATCTCCTTTTTCAAATACGGCATCCAGTAGTTCTCTCAATCCAAGCGGAACCGTGAGCCAGATTCCTGAAGCTAACAGAACAACAACCGTCGCAAAGTAAAACCTTCCTCTGTAAGGCTTGCTAAGGGCAAATATCTTTAGCAACGTATCCTTTAAGGAAGCAATGGAGTGGTTTTTCTTTTGTTCTTCTTTTTCGGGCATGGACTGTGTTGGTCATTCAGAGCGAAAGCGATGAATCTGCAAATCTCAGTTACACTTGGACTTGCAGATCCTTCGGAAGTATCCTCAGGATGACTTATTAATTACCTATTTATTTTTCTTGTCACCCTGAGCGGTTCAAATAAATCTAACAAACTCAATCGAATTACGCCGAAGAGTCTCAAACTTATTTAAACTATGAGTAGTTAATTTACTTGAGATTCTTCGTGTTAGAAATTCCAGCACTTTAAAGCCATTTCCACTTCGGGATGACAGCTCAAATAAATGCAAAATTAGTGCCAAGTAAACAAGATTTTTATCTCGCAATTTGGTATCTACTAAAGACAGTAAAATTCATCACAAAGCTATGGACAGCGAACTACTTACCTGGATTTTTTTAATTGGTGGAGTCATCCTGATGTTACTCGAATTTGTGATTCCGAGCGGCATGGCATTGATTTTAGGAGCAAGCGGACTTTTGGTTGCACTCGCACGTTTTCTCGGTTTTCTGGACGACCCGATTACTGCAACTATGGCATGGATATTTACTTCAGCCGGAATTTCTATTATGGCAATGCCTTTCATTAGAAAATATTTGAAAGGAGAAACTTCTTATAAATTTGCCGATGAAGACTACGAAGCAATGGATCAGATCGTAGAAGTGGTTGAACCGCTGAATGAACATAACGATGAAGGTAGAATTCGTTTTCAGGGAATTTCATGGCAAGCCAGAACTTTGGAGGGAGAAGTTCCCGCAGGCACAAAAGTTAAGATCAAGTATCGAGACAATACAACCTGGATCGTAGAACCCGTGGACCAGATTCAGGAACCAACCTCAGAAAAACTTAAACACAAAAATTAAAGGCTGACTTATGGAATACGGATGGACATTACTCTTGTTAACGATCATTGTTCTGTACTTCATACTTACCCGATTGTTTATCATCGTGGAAATGAGAGAAGAAGTAATACAGGAGCGGCTCGGTAAATTTAAGAAGAACTTAAAACCGGGATTTCACTTTTTGATTCCCCTGATGGATCGCCCTGCATATAGACGAGAAATGCGTGAGCAGGTATTAGACGTACCAAGTCAAACCTGTATCACAAAAGACAATATTGAAGTGGCTGTTGATGGGTTGGTTTACATCAAAGTGATGGATGCACACAAAGCCAGTTATGGAATCAATAATTATCAGGCAGCCTCTATAAACCTTGCACAAACTACTATGCGTTCTGAGGTGGGAAAGATCACGCTGGATGACACCTTTTCTGAGCGTGAAGCTATGAATGAAAATATTGTTCGGGAAATTGATAAAGCAGCCGGTCCATGGGGAATTAAAGTGCTTCGTTACGAGATCAAGAATATTCGTCCTTCCAATGAGATCGTGGACACCATGGAAAAACAGATGGAAGCGGAACGTGAAAAACGAGCCGAGATCACGCATTCCGAAGGGTTTCGTCAGGCCAGAATAAATGAATCAGAAGGTGAACAACGAAGTCAGGTTTTAGTATCAGAAGGAGCTCGTCAGCGACGGATTAACGAAGCAAAAGGTAAAGCCAAAGAAATTGAATTGATCGCTAATGCCACAGCAAATGGAATTCAACGAATTGCAGAAGCAATGCAAAAACCGGGTGGAGAGCTCGCTGTTCGCACAAAATTGGTGGAGCAATATATCGAGCAGTTTGGTTCTATACTTAAAAACTCAAACGTTTCGGTGTTGCCTACAGAAACTGCAAACTTGAAAACTTTCTTTGAAGGTGTAAGTAAAGTGAGCGATCATACAAAGAGTAAAGAAATTAAAGGAGATAACTAGTCATGGAAATTGTAGAACTAATCAGCAAAATACTAGTGGGATTAATTACCCTTTTTGTAGTTTTCAAAGTGATGAAGTCTTTACGTCTTGTACCTAATCAATATTCATACATTGTAGAAAGACTTGGGAATTATCACAAAACGCTTGGTCCGGGATTTCATGCTTTGGTTCCTTTTGTAGATAAAGTGGTTTACAAGCAGGATCTGCGTGAAGAAACCATCGAAGTGGAACCGCAGGAATGCTTCACCAAAGACAATGTAAAGGTTGAAGTCGATGGAGTGATCTATTTAAGCGTCATGGATCCGGTTAATGCCAGCTATGGAGTTACGAACTATCGCTATGCCGCTATTCAGTTAGCGCAGACAACCACAAGATCTGTAATCGGACTTATGGACCTGGATCAGACCTTTGAAGAACGTGCGTTTATGAGTAAAGAAGTGGTTAAAGTATTAAGTGAAATCGAGGTGCCATGGGGAATTAAAGTCCACCGCTATGAGATCAAAAATATTCTTACACCCAGAACCGTACAAAACGCGATGGAACGACAAATGACAGCCGAGCGTGACCGTCGTGCAGTAATCGCTAAATCTGAAGGGGTTCAAGGTTCTAAAGTAAACGATGCTGAAGGTATCAAAGCTGAAATGGTGAATATCTCTGAAGCGGAAATGCAGAGACAGATCAACGAAGCGGAAGGTCTGGCTAATGAGATTGAATCTATAGCAGAAGCGACAGCAATTTCCATCGAAAAGATAGCTGCTGCACTTTCGCAACCAATGGGAACAGAGGCGATGAAACTACGACTTTCTGAGAAATACCTGAATACACTGGGGGGTCTGGGTCAGGATAAAAATGATATCATTCTTCCAAAAGATATTTCAAGCTATGATGCGGTAATGGAAGGACTTTCGCTTAAAGATTTTGAGAAGAAGTAGCTGACAGCTATCAGCTGATAGCTAATAAGCTGTATATTTTTTTCCTTCTTTCAGTTCTTGAATTCCATTTTTAGTGGCAAATTTAACAGGGATAGATACCATTCCTCCACCCTTTTTTGCTTTTAAAACCGTGAAGTGCAAATGAGGTCCTGTTACGTAACCTGTAGCTCCCGAATATCCAATTCGCTCTCCGGCTTTAACTTTCTGTGCTATTTTTACAGAAACACCGTTCTTTCTGAGATGCGAATATTGGGCAAAAGTACCGTCATCATGTAAAATGGTTACATAATTAGCTTTATCTAAAAAAGACTTGTCACTACCACCTTTAGAATAACTTTCCTCTGTTTCCACAACAATCCCTGCTCGGGAAGAATACACTTCCGTTCCCTCTTCCATATTGAAATCCAAAGAATACCGACTTTCCCCACTGTGTGAAAATTTGCCATTGTATCCCTGATCTAAACGATGTTGTTCTCCAATTTTAAAAGGAAGTCTGTAACCAATTTTGTCATTATGTTTTGCAAAAATACTACCCTGATAGGGTATATAACTGAACTTCATTCCCCAGGATGATTTTGGATCTTTCACCTTCATTTCGGCTATTTTTTTTTTAGATCGTCCTTCAAGAACAATAACAAGTGGATTACTTTCTGATGAAGTCATATTTGACAGTTCAGCATCCAGCTCTATGGTTACAGGATAGTAATTACTATTCGATGCGTACAAGGCAACTCCGTTTTTTATTTCTATTTTTTCTATAGTTACTGAGTTGTTCTGAATTACCTTGAATCCACTTGCAATAAGAATTACTGACAGGGCAATCACGACCAATCTTATACTTTTAATATTCTGAAATCTTTCTTTGTTCATTAGCACTACTTGGAATTATATTCTCTGATATGAACTCGCTCTTACTACAACTTATTTTACTGTTGGCCTCAGTTGATTCTGATGAGTTAACCGATCCTGAACTCGCTATAAAGATAAAGAACGGAAATCACGAGGCATTTAAAAAGTTTTTTCACCGCTATAATGCATTTCTTCTTAATTATTTAATGAAGAGAGGAACTGCTAAAGAAGCCGCCAAGGACTTGGTTCAGCAGGCTTTTGTTATGATCTGGGAAAAACGTGACGAAATAGACGAAACCAAGTCGCTTCGAGCATTTCTGTTCAGAATCGGATACACAAGAATGCTCAATCTTTTCCGCGATCATTCAAAGTTTGATGAAGAGGCTGACCCGCATGAGAACACAATCCAGGAAGAACCTGAAGATGAGGATAACAAAAGAGCTGAGCTTAATAGTGCAATAGAACAAGCTATTTCAGCTATGCCTGAAAAAAGACAGGAAGTTTTCCGGCTCTGCTTTATTCAGGAATTTACTTATAAAGAAGCCGCTCAGGTATTAGATGTGTCGGTAAAAACCATAGAAAATCATATGGGGTTGGCTTTAAAGGATATGCGGGAATCGTTGAAAGAATTCAGATGATGTTATACAATATCCGATTAAAAATGTAGGGACGTAAGATTTTACGTCCCTACATTAATAAAAATATTTTAAAAACGGATTAGGGGTAGTTAAAATCTTGTGTGTACTAAAGACAAATGACACAAATGTCTTTAACAAAACAAAAGAGAAATCACTATGAAATCTTTACAAAACATATCAAAACTAACACTATTGGGCTTAAGTCTTTTAGTTACATTTGCAGCTTGTTCTGCAGTAAATAATGATGTTGACACCCTTTCTGATGAAGACATCGAACTGGCTACACAAATTATCGGTGAGTCTGTATCTGACGAAAACTCCGGAATTATGAGTAGTATGTATGATGCTGTCTCCACTGTTGGCGATGATGGCATTTCTTATGGAAATGATCATAGAAAAGTTGACCCCGATGGCAGAAGCGGAAGAGGACGAGAAAACAATTATTCCTATTCTTATGATCCTGATACCGGCACACATACTTTAGAATATAATCGTAGTGTAAATCACGGGGAATTCAATAAAAGTGTAGCACTGCTGAATACTTATATCTTCAAGTCTCCCGAAGGTGATTTTATAGCACGACCTAGAGCTAATGCCGATTCTATTGAAAGTGTGGACTTTACAGGAAATAAATCAGGTTCTGTAAATTCAAGAAGAGGCAGTTCAGAATTCGCCCGTGCAGATACTTTCGCTATTGCAGGTTTACACAGTACAAGTTCGATAGTAAGTATTGACGGAACCCATCACGGAGAAGGAAATGCTTCAGGGTTTACCAGAGACAGCGTTGAGGTTTCCAGAGACTTTACTGTCGATATTGAGTTCCTGAATGTTGAAATCGAAAAAGATTCCGTTGAAGCTAATGGTAACCTGGAACAAGGTGTAACCGGAACGCTTACTTACAGCATAATTCTAAACAAAACTTTTGGCGACAGAGAAGATACAAAAGTAGTTGAAGGAACCATTGAATTAGAAGGAGACGGAACTGCTCTTCTTAGATTTAAAAAAGTAGCAAAAGTTGTCCGATTCTCACTTAAAGACGGATCAACAGAAGATTAAACTACTAATCACCATGAATTGCAGGTTGATGAATTGACCTGCAGTTCTTTTATATTTGAATTATGGAAACTAAAGACCTTTTACCTGAGAACGATCAAGACCTGCTGTTGGCTAAACAGTTGGATTCTGCGTTACAATCGGGTGAAGGATTTTCAAGTATTCAGGATCCATTAATTCAATCTCTTTTAGCTTATCAAAATAATGAACATGCTCAGATTGACACTTTAACTTCAGAATCTTCTGAAATGTGGGATAAAGTGTTTTCAGAAACAAAGCCACAAAAGAAAGCCCGGATCACATCGCTTCCAACCCGAAAAACTAATACTTGGGCTTGGGCAACAGCAGCTACTGCGTTGATTGCAGCCTTCCTGGGAATTTTTTGGTTCACAAATTTGGACAATCCGGTTTTAGTTGCTCAAAGTGGAAATACAATCGAAATGGTCACATTAGCAGATGGCTCTGAAATATCACTGCGTCCGTATTCATCTCTCTACGAAATCAAAATATCAGATTCTAAAAGATCTTATGAGCTTGATGGAGAAGCCTTTTTTGTAGTTACTAAAGATATCAATAAACCTTTTTCAGTTGCTTCAGATAATGGAATTGTTACCGTATTGGGAACGCAATTCAACCTGAGTACCTGGGGAAATGAGACTAAATTATTTCTTGAAGAAGGAAGTGTGAGACTTAGCGATCTCCATCAAAATTCCGTTATCCTGAAACCAGGTGAAAAGGCTACTATATCTCAGAATTTATTAAGCAATGCATCTCCGGCTATCGCAGACGAATTTAAAGACTGGCTAAATGACGAAATTGTTTTAAAAAGCACCCCTGTTTCGCAGGTAGTAAACGAACTTGAACATCATTTTAAAGCAACCATCGATATTTCAGGTATGCAAAACACATCAGAGCCTATATCCGGTACTATTGCATTGGATGAACTTTCCACCACACTTAATGACTTGGGAATAATTTTAGGCGGTACGTTCAGAGAAGTAAATTCAAATAGCTTTACGTTTATTCCTTTAAATTAAGGTTTCATGAAAACCTTATTAAAAATAGCTTTCTTTATTTTCTGGACAGGAACTGTAAACCAAAGCTTTGCACAGAATTCTTCTTCTCCAAAAACCTTGTTAGAATTGATCAGTTCTATTGAACAGACTTCCGATATGAGATTTCTGTACCGCGAAGCATTGGTAAGCAATATAAATGTTACCGTTTCTTCTAACTCCCCCACTCTTTATGAAGATCTCAGGTCTCAGCTTCTGGAATTTAATATTGGCCTTCAGGTAAACTCTGAAAGAAACCAAGCCTTACTTTTTAAAACCGGAAATAAACAAAACAAACAAGAAGCTGTTATTTCCGGATATGTAGTAGATGCTGAAACCGGAGATCGATTGCCATATTCTACCATATCCTGGTTTGAGGATGGTGAAATTACTGGAGTAGCTTCCTCAACTTCAGGCACTTTTCACGCCCGCATAAATTCCTCCGGATCATCGATCCCGCTTTTATTCTCATTTGTAGGATACGAATCTAAACGGGTAGATTTCGACATCTCTTCAAGATCTGAATTGAATGATATTGCCATAAGATTACAACCAAAACTTTATGGAGGCAGTGAGATCATAGTTAATGGAAACGCTTTATTCAGTCCGGCGGATACTGTATTCAGTAGTTTAATTGAAGCCGGATCTTTTAGTCCATTGGGGGACAACAATTCTGCAAAAGCTTTGCAATCGCTTCCTTCGGTACTTGCGGGACCTGCCATCCAGGATGGTTTGAATGTAAGAGGCAGTTCATCAGATGGCTTTCGGGTCTTGCTGGATGGAATCACACTTTATAACCAAAGCCATTTATTCGGATTACTTGACGGTCTTAATGGAGATGTACTCAGAACCAGTGGTTTCTTTTATGATGTAACGCCCGCTCAATTTCGGGCACCGCTTGGTGGAACACTTACATTTTTAACCAAAACCGGTAACCTGCAAAATTTTGAAAGTTCAGTTGGGCTTAGTAACACCGCCTTAAGCGCAACATTGGAAGGGCCTGTTGTTTTAGGAAAATCCAGTTTCTTGTTTTCAGGTCGCCATTCTTACATCGATGATATAAACTGGTTTAACAATCAGGGAATTATAAGATACGGTCTGGATATAGATCGCAATTATGAATTTCAAAGTGATACCGTCCGCAAATTTGCAGATCGGAATGTGCAAAATATAAGTGGAAATGCTTTTTTCTACGACTTACATGGCAAGCTGTATTTTGAGACTACTTCGGGTTCACAATTGATTGCAAGTATGTACTTTGGTAATGATGAAGCTAATCAATCTTATGATCGCCGATTCCAACAACAACCGGAAGAATTCAATACTAATAATGAATGGTCAAGTAAAATGGTTAAGCTGGCCTATAATACTCAACTTCAAAATGATATAAATTCTGAAAGTAGTATAGGTTTCAGCGATTATTATTCTAATTATCTGAAAGAAGATAACGACTTCCGAAGACCTGAAAACGATAATAACACTCAAAACGCGACTATTGAGATCTTACCGTTCAACTTAGAAAATGAACTTCATGAATTTCAGATCAATCAGAAATTCAGCAAATCTTTTGAATACTTTGAATTTGATTTTGGAGCCACTTATAGTGATTTCGAAGTTTTATATACTGAATTAAGTCCGCGTAACCAATCCTTCCGAAGCAGGCGAACAAGTCAGTTACTGGATCTGTTCAGTCAGTTTGATTTCACAAACTCCACCGATGCACATCTGAGTTTAGGAAGTAGATTGTACTACTTCAGCAACGGAAAATATTTAAAATGGTCACCAAGAATTAAAGCTCAGTTTTTACCCGAATCAGCAGTTTCATTTGGATTGGGTTTTAGCAAAAACTATCAGTTCTTACACCAGTTAGATTTTTTGACTGTAAACAGTACTGATTTCTGGGTTATGACTAACAACGAGCAACCTCCTTCATCAGTAAGTTATTTTACTACAAATATAAGATTACGGCCTTCAAATTCACTTTTCTTACAGGTTGAAGGTTATTATAAACTTTTTGACAATCTGCGAATTCACAGCTTAGCCAATCATTTTATTTCATCCTTTTTTGATGAAGACGATACAAACCCATTCCTTTTTAATAATACAGGGGTAGGAAAGGGTATTGAATTTCTCCTGAAAAAAAGATTCTCACAATTCAGCTTTTCATCTACTTACACTCTGGCTTCTACAGAGCTTGAGAATTTATTGATCAATGACGGCAAACCTTTTCATCCTTCTTATGATCGTACACATCAGTTTTCTTTGATTGGAGACTTAGATCTGTCTAATGGATTAAGTTTCTATGCCTCATGGAATTATGCAACGGGGACTCCAAATAATATGCTTTCAAGAGATGAACAAACTGAAACAAGAATCGGGGATTACTCACGGTTAGATATTTCTCTTAAATATATTCTCAGTACCGGAAATACAGAAAAAGCAGAATTCCTGTTTTCAATTTATAACCTGTTAAACACTCAAAACCCCTGGTATTCTGATTTCAAAGCAGGTCGAAATACAAACAATAACCGAATTGTCCCCGGGTTGACGACCGTTTATGATCTGGGAATTCAACCAAGTTTCAGAGTAAAGCTCTATTTTTAAAACCTTAACCGGAAAACTGTATTTCCTTTTTCTGACTCCAGTAGATATAAACTTCCATTGTGCAGTCTCATAATTTGTCGGGATAAACTCAACCCGATTCCTGACCCACCTTCCGGAGAGTTCTTGCTTGTTGTATAGAATGGAACAAAGATCTTCTCTGCTGATGATTCCTTAATGCCTGGTCCGTTGTCCTGAACATCTATAAAAGCATGACCTGATTCATCAATACCACTTTTTAAAACCACTTTCGGATTCTGCCTGTTTTTCAAAACCTTGAATGCATTTTTTACAACGTTGATCAAAGATTGTTCTATCAATTGGGCATCCGCAACAACTTCTATAGAGTCAGATTCGAATTCAGTTTCAACAGTTATGGATCTTGAAAGAGCTTCCCCTTTCATTAAATTTTTAACTCTGTCAACGATTTCTTTCAGAAGTACAACCTCAAAATCAGGGCTTGGAATTTGTGTTATGTTCCGGTACGAATCAACAAATCGCATTAAGCCTAAACTTCTTTTATTGATTGTCTGAAGTGCTTCCTTTACATCCTCCATTGTTTCTTCTGATATATCCTCATTCCCTTCTCCGTTCAATAAATTACCCACCAGCATTGTATTTACTGTATCAGATAATGAAGCGATAGGTGTAATGGAATTCATAATTTCATGGGCTAAAACCTGAGTTAAGTTTTGCCAGGCCTCCATTTCTTTTTCTTCGAGTTCGGACGAAATATTACTCAAAGAAATGATCTTATATAGGTCCCCTTTTACTCTGAACTCGGTAGCAAAAATAGCGATCTGAGACTCTCTGTTTTTTATGGACGTTCTTACCAAGGTTCTGGCACCGCCTTTCAAATCCTGAACTGCTTCATATAAAGGCTCGCTGATCTTTTTAAGTTGAGATACATTTCTCAAAACCGCAGTTCCAAGAATTTTCTTTGCAGCTGTATTGAACAATTCTATTTCACCATCCTTATTGAAAGAAAATAATCCAATTCCAATATGCTGAACAACCGTTTCCAGGTACTGATAGCTCTCCTCTCCTTTGGCTCTCTCCCTATTAAACTTTTCTATGATATTATTGAAAACAGCGTTCAGTGATTCCAATGATTCTCCATATCCTTTATTTGAAAAAGACTGTGAGAAATCATTATAACTGATAGCTTCAAAAAATCGCTTAAGATTTTTATTTGTTATCTCAACATATCTGATAAGATTTATAACCTGAAGTACAACTACTACTGCTATCAGCGCTAAACTCACATAGTATTGAGTGTTCAATGCTATA
This sequence comes from Balneola sp., assembly GCA_965222085.1. Lineage (GTDB taxonomy): Bacteria > Bacteroidota > Rhodothermia > Balneolales > Balneolaceae > Balneola. The sequence goes on along the minus strand of OZ244952.1, from coordinate 2,598,245 downwards.
TAAGCTCCAACTAAAAGAACTATAAACAGAAATAATACTCTAAAAATTATTCCTACTCTCAGGCTTCTAAGCATTATGAATCTCTTTTAAAGTCCATATTTATCCATTCTCCTGTAAAGCGATGCCCTTGTAAGACCAAGTTCATCTGCTGCTTTCGAGATGTTGCCTTCATGTTTCTTTAGTGCTTTACGAAGAACCATTTTTTCCACTTCTTCCAGATTGTAATCTTCAAAAATAACTTGTTCGCTATCACTTATTTCCTGAGTTAAAAGAAAGTCGGAAGGTTGCAGTATTGTTGATTCACTCATAATCACAGCGCGTTCGGTAGCATGCTGAAGTTCCCGCACATTTCCGGGCCAACTGTGTTTCTCAAGCTTTTTGATGGTTTCTTTTGAGCATCCATTTACTTCTTTCTTATACTTTTTTGAATACAGTTTTATGAAATGAATTGTTAATGCTTCAATGTCTTCTATCCGTTCTCTCAATGGGGGTAATTGGATTTCTATCGTATTGATCCTGAATAAAAGATCTTGGCGGAATGTAGATTCAGCAACCATCTCATTCAAAGACTGATTTGTGGCACATACTAATCGTATATCGATTTCTTTTGATTTTGCGGAGCCAACTCTGTTTACCTTTCTGTTCTGTAACACGGTAAGAAGTTTAGACTGGAGCGGTACCGGAAGATTTCCGATCTCATCCAGAAATAAAGTTCCTCCGTTGGCAAGTTCAAACCTTCCGGCTTTGTCTTCTTTGGCATCCGTAAAAGCCCCTTTTACATAACCGAATAACTCACTTTCAAAAAGGGACTCTGTAATTGCTCCCATATCCACATTCATAAACACATTCTCATGGCGTGCTGATCTTCTGTGAAGGGCCCTAGCGATCATCTCCTTTCCTGTTCCGTTTTCTCCAAGAATTAACACATTGGCATCAGTAGCAGCTACTTTCTCAATGGTATTGAATACATTTATCATAGCAGGACTTCTTCCGATGATATCCCGATAATGATGATCTATATCACTGTTGATCTGCTTTTGTGTCTCTTTTAATTCTGCTACTTCTCTTTTTGAATCCGTGAGTTGCATTGCGGACATTACCGTTGTGAGGAGTTTTTCATTCTTCCAGGGCTTTAATACAAAATCAGTGGCACCTGCTTTTACGGCTTTTACCGCTTTATCAATATCCCCATAAGCAGTGATGAGGATTACTGCTATAGAAGGATCTATTTCCAAAATCTTTTGTAACCAGAAGAAACCTTCCTTTCCGCTACTCACATCTTCGGTAAAATTCATATCTAAAAGTATCAGATCATACCTGTTGTTTTTCAGAAGCGTAGGAATAGAATTAGGATCCTTTTCAGTTTCTATGGATTTAACATGTTGCTTCAAAAACAACCGAGCGGCTTGCAACACATCTACGTCATCATCAACTACTAAGATTTTTCCCTTTTTGGAAGTCATTTCAATTTGTTAGTTCACATCCTTTTATCAAATACTGTACCTAAAATGAATTCTAATCATAAAACCGGTTCCGGTTTATCTAAAGTGTATAGCCTAAAATTTCAGGTGTTCGATATCGAACAGTAAGTGTATCAAAATGAACAGTAAAATCCTACTAAAGCGCTAAAAACGTTGATCTGAAGAGTTTCTGATGCTTTGGCACAGTAGTTGACATTATGTAGGAAAGAAAAATATTCATCTCTAAAAGAGTTTAAGAACAGCCCATGGGAATGGACAAAAAAATTGAAAAGAAAAAATGGACGCCTAAAAAGATCGGTCTTATAGTTATCGTTTTAGCATTCATTGGATTTACGATCTACAGCTTTGCTTATATGGATTTCAGATCCACCCTCAATGTTGAAAAAGAAAAGCTGACAATTTCTACTGTCGCTGAAAATTCGTTTCAGGAGTTTATTCAGGTATCTGGAACTGTTCAACCAATTCGTACCATTTTTCTGGATGCGCTCGAAGGTGGAGTAATCAAATCAGTTAATCTGGAATCCGGAACCAATGTAGAAAGAGGCGACACCATTGCGGTTTTAACGAATTCTTCTCTCCAACTAAGTGTACTTCAGCAGGAAGCAAGTCTTTATGATCAGATCAATAACGTCAGAAATTCCCGTTTGAATCTGGAACAGAATAATCTTCGGTTGAAGGAACAATTGATAAGTGTTGAGAATCAGTTAAACCTTGCTAAACCTGACTATGAAAGACAAAAATCTTTGTATGAGAAAAATCTCACTTCTGAACAGGAGTTTCAGCAGGCTAAAGAAAATTATGAGTATCAAAAAAAGAGATATGAAATAAGCTCAGAATCCTTTAAGCGTGATTCAGTTCAAACAAGATCGCAGCTAAGACAACTTGATGAGTCTGAAAAACGAATGTTTCGAAGTCTGGATGGAGTTCAGGCTATTTTGGAAAACCTGATTGTGACTGCTCCGATCAACGGACAACTTACCACAGTAGAATTACAACAAGGCCAATCAATTAACAGAGGCGAAAGAATTGGTCAGGTAGACATACTTGATAATTATAAGATCAGAGTAGGCGTGGATGAGTTTCATTTATCCAGAATTACTACCGGTTTGGAAGGCTCTTTCAATTTTGCAGGCGAAACCCATGAATTAATTATCACGAAAGTGTATCCCGTAATAAATAATGGCCAATTTCAGGTTGATATGGAATTTGTAAATGAAGCGCCGTCCGGATTAAGAAGAGGTCAAACAGCAAGAATTCGACTAGAACTTGGGGAATCGTCAAATGCTATGCTTCTCCCAAGAGGCGGTTTTTATCAAACCACAGGCGGAAATTGGGTTTTTAAATTGAATGAAGATGGTACTCAGGCAGTGAAGCAAAATATTCGGTTGGGTCGTCTTAACCCTGAGTACTACGAAGTATTGTCCGGATTAGAAGCTGGTGATCAAGTAATTACATCAAGCTATGATACATTTGGAGATAATGAGGTTTTGGAATTGAATTAACAGCTATTAGCTGACAGCATTTAGCTGTTAGTTCTTTGCACTTGTTTATGAAGCGAAGTTAACATCTTCATTAATTCATCGACAGAAACAGATAGTTCTTTACACATTTTGTTTGAAATATAATTTAGATCTCTGGCCAGAATAATTTGATATCTCAATTCTGATGCAGAGCCTAATGAAATGTTTAAAAAATGAGCCATTTGAGATTGACTCGTACGTCCGCATCCCTCAGCAATATTTGTTGGGATAGATGATGAAGACCTTCGAATTTGGCTTGTAAGTCCATAAATCTCTGATCTTGGAAAATCGGAGGTAAATTCATAGACAGATAACGTTAACTCATGGCTTTTTTGCCATACCAAAAGACTTTTAAAATCACGCATTGGACACAGGTTTGGTTTGGATTACTAAAAGCTAATAGCTATCAGCTAATGGCTTTACCAGTAAGACAACCTCAAACTAATTCCTTACAAAATTTTTAATCACTAACTAAGAAAACAATGATACAAGCAAAAAATCTAAAAAAAGTCTACTCAACGGAAGAAGTAGAAACAACAGCTTTGAACAATGTGAACATCGAGATCAAAGAAGGTGAGTTCGTAGCCATAATGGGTCCTTCAGGTTGTGGGAAATCTACTTTGCTGAATATTATGGGTTTACTGGATAATCCCAGTGACGGCGAATATCATTTTCTGGGGCATGATGTTTCAAACAGAACGGAAAGAGAACGAGCTCAACTTCGCAAAGGAAATATCGGATTCATCTTTCAAAGTTTTAATCTCATCGACGAGCTTACTGTATTCGAAAATGTTGAACTCCCTCTTCTCTATCTGGGAATGTCATCAGACGAAAGAAAAGAAAAAGCGGAAGCTGCTTTGGAAAGAATGAGCATGATGCATCGTCGTAATCACTTCCCTCAACAACTATCAGGTGGACAGCAACAACGTGTTGCAATCGCCCGAGCTGTTGTAGCAAATGCAAAGCTAATACTTGCCGATGAGCCTACCGGTAATCTGGATTCTGACCATGGGAATGAAGTAATGAAAGTGCTTGCAGAATTAAATGAGCAAGGTACAACCATTGTGATGGTAACTCACTCGCCTCATGATGCTGATTATGCAATGCGTGTAATCCATCTTTTTGACGGACATGTAGTTACTGAAAATATGCAGGAAGGCTTCCACGTCTAAAACTATTAAAAGAATCTGCCATGCTTAAGAACTATATTAAAATCGCCCTTCGCAGTCTTTTTAAACAAAAGATGTACTCTTTTATCAATATCTCAGGCTTAGCACTAGGTGTTGCTTGCTGTGCATTGATCCTGCTGTATACAACAAATGAGTGGAGTTTTAATAAGTTTCACTCAAAATCAGACCGGATCTACCGTGCATGGACCTTGGAAGACTATGGAGAAGGAGATATTTATTTCAATACAGTTACTCCATTTGTGTTGAAGCCCACTCTTGAGCAAAGTATACCGGAAGTTGAACTAATTGCCCGCCGATATGTTTTTAATGACCTCGTTAAACGATCTGAATCTGATGAGTCGTTCTCTACTTCTATACAAGCTGTGGATCCCGAGTTTTTCTCCATTTTTGATTTTGAGATACTTAGAGGAGATTCAGACCAGATTTTTTCAGGACTGAATGAAGTGGTACTTACATCAGATTTGGCAAATCAGTACTTCGAGAATGAAGATCCCTTGCAGAAAACGCTTCTGATTATGATGGGAGGAGAGTTTCAGGCTTTTACCGTTACCGGAATTATTGAAAAGGCTCCGGCAAATTCCAGCATCCAATACGAACTTCTGATTCCGATGGAAAAGGCTAAAACGATTCTGAATCCAAACTCATTACTGAATTGGTACAGTGTTACTCCTGAAACTTACGTGCTTTTAAATGAACAAGCTGATTTAACGTCCGTAAAAGCAAAATTCCCGGCAATGATGCAGCAAGCACTTGGTGAGGATTATAATGAAGGAGAATATGAAGTTGGCCTCCAGCCTATCACTGATATTCATTTAAATACAGAGTTTCCGGTTGGAATTGCTTCCGTAAGTGATCCTACCTACTCCTACATTTTAGGAGCGATTGCTCTTTTAATTCTCATTATTGCATGTGTCAATTTTATGACCTTGTCCATAAGCCGATCTACTTCAAGGGCAAAAGAAGTCGGGATCAGAAAAACGATTGGAGCAGAACGGCATCATCTTATGTACCAGTTTTGGGGAGAGGCACTGTTAATGACAGTATTTTCAGTTGGTTTGGGCGCTCTTATTTCTGAGCTTTTGTTGCCTTATTTCAACCAGCTTTCCGGAACAGAGCTCTCACTTCAGTTAAGTTTTGACAGTATTCTGCTCTATACAGGTCTGGCGCTTTTTATCAGTTTAATTGCCGGTATTTATCCGGCGCTTGTTTTGTCAAACTTTAAGCCTATTGAAGTACTCAAAGGCAAGCTTCAGATAAAAGGAGACAAAAGTCTTTTCAGAAAAGGAATGGTTGTATTCCAATTCACTATTTCCATTTTTCTGATCGCCTGCACTCTTATGGTTAATAAGCAGCTGGATTTCCTTCGTTCAAAAGATCTGGGCTTCCAAAAAGAACAAGTCGTCATCCTACAAACAGATCTCAAACTTGGACCACAGATGGGACTTTCAAGGATTACACAAGAATCTGCTCGTAAAAAAGCACTCCTCAAAAGCCAAATCTCCGGGAATTCAAATTTTATCGATTTGGCTTCTTCCATTTATACACCTGCTCAGCAAGGATGGATTGGAGTTGATTTTAAAGATACTGATCAACAGACAAGACGGATGAATATCAATTTTGTAGATGCTGATTACCTAAGTATGATGGGGATTGAAGTAATTGCAGGCAGAAGTTTTTCAGATGAAATTACTTCTGATGAGCGCAGAGCTATTATTGTAAATCAGGCATTGGTTGATGATTATGGCTGGGAAAATGCAATTGGCAAAAAACTCCCGGGAAGTAATTTTGAAGACCATGAGATCATAGGTGTAGTTGAAAACTTCAATTATCAATCCTTACGGACTGCTGTTGAACCTTTAGCTTTGTCTATCAACCCTTCCTTGCTATTAAGTGGTATTGCAAATATTGGTTTTTTTAACTCTCCTTCTCCTAGAATTTCACTAAAAATTAGCTCTGAAAACATCCCCCAAACAATCAGAGAACTTGAACAAACTTGGGCGGCTGTGTCACCCGAAACCCCATTTGACTTTCAGTTTCTGGATAGTTCTATTGACAGTCAATATCGCCAGGAAGAGAGATTACAAAAAATAGCAATATCAGGTTCTGCTCTTGCCATTATTATTGCTTGTCTCGGTCTTTTTGGACTCGCTTCGTTAATGATCTCAAGAAGAGTTAAAGAGATTGGTATCAGAAAAGTTCTTGGTGCTTCTGCTACAAGCATTACTCTTTTAGTTAATAAAGAATTTACGATGCTTGTACTTGTATCCGTCCTTTTAGCTGTACCGATGGCCTGGTATGCTATTGGTGTTTGGCTGGATGATTTTGCTTACAAAGCTGACATGGGTTTTTGGACCTATCTGTTAGCAGGAGGAATTGCAATTATTATTTCTTGGGCTACCATAAGCATTCAATCTATAAAAGCTGCACAGGTAAATCCGGTTAAGAGTCTTAAATCCGAATAAGGAAAACATTATGCTTAAAAATTATTTCAAAATTGCTTTCAGATCATTCAAAAAGAATAAAGCGTACTCTGCTATCAATATTTTTGGATTAGCAGTTGGAATTATGTCACTCATATTCATTCTTCTTTTTATACAAGATGAGTTGAGTTATGACACATTCCATGAAAATAAAGATCGAATATATAGAGTTACCGGTTCTTATGATCGTGGAGAACAAAGTAGAGTAGAAAGTGCATTAACAACTTACCAATTGGGGCCTCAAATTGATTTTCAATTTCCACAAGTCGAAAAAGCAGTTAGGATAAGCCCAAATAATAATTCGAACTTTCTTATCAATGGTGAAAACATAAGTCAAGAGAATATTGTTTTTGCTGATAGTGGTTTCTTTGATGTCTTTTCATTTCCATTAATCGAAGGGGATAAAAAACATCTCTTTAAAATAGCCAACGAAGCCGTTCTTACTCAATCTACCGCCAAAAAAATGTTTGGCGATGTTAATCCAATTGGTTCTGTCATAGAAATGGATGGTATTCCTATTACTATTTCTGGAATTATGAAAGACACCCCGCCCAACTCTCATTTTAGTGCCAGTATGATAATTTCATCGGAAACCATACATGATCAATATCCTAGTTGGGTACGCGAAAATTGGAGTGGAACCAGCCATTACACATACTTACTTCTCGATAAAAATATATCTCCTGAAGTATTTGAGCAGGAATTAAATAAATATTGGGATAACACATTCAAAGAATATGGAAATCTCGCCCAGTATGCTGAGTTTTCCCTTCAACCATTATCAAAGATCCACCTCGAGTCTAACCTGGTTAATGAAATTCAAGCTAATGGAAACTTAACCTACGTTTATATTTTTGGCGCAATAGGATTTATTATTGTTGTAATTGCTGCCATCAATTATATGAATTTAGCTACAGCGCAGTCACTTAACCGCACTAAAGAAGTAGGTATTAGAAAAGTTTTAGGAGCAGAAAAAGGGCATGTAAAAAAGCAATTCTTAAGTGAGTCTCTGCTTATATCTACAATAGCCTTTGTAGTAGCTCTAATTTCAGTAGAAATCATTATTCCTTTCTTCAATCAAATTACCGGTAAAAGTATTGATGTCATTTTTCCCAATGACCTCCCCCTAATCTTCGTAATTTTTGCTTTGGTGCTTGTTATTGGTCTTATTTCAGGTGGATATCCCTCATTTTGGCTATCCAGACTATCTATTATCCGAACTCTTAAATCGAATAGTCTGGGGTCTAATAGAGGTGGTGAGTTATTAAAAAGAGGATTAGTAACGCTTCAATTCAGTATTTCGGCAATCGTGCTGGTGAGTACCATTCTAATATCTAAACAGATTCAGTTTGTTCAAAACAAAAATCTTGGAATTAATCCTGAACAGGTTCTGGTTATCCCCTTCCAAAATTCTGAAATAGCCGATCGGTTCACAGAAATTAAAGAAGAGTTAATAAAAGAATCATGGGTTTCTAATGTTACTGCAACCAATAACCCGTTGCCTGGCAGAATTACGAACTGGAGACCCTATAGAACTAATGGTAGTGATGAAGACCTATCCATTCCAACGATTGTTGTTCATGATGATTTTCTTGAAACCATCGAAGCTGAAATTAGCAAGGGTAGAAATTTTTCAAAAGATAGAATTTCTGATCGCACAAATGCTTATTTGATAAATGAAGCGGCAGCTCGTTTTCTTAATCTTACTGATCCGGTAGGTTCTAAATTATCAGGAAGAACGTTTACAGGAAATGAATGGGGAACTAAAGATGCAGAAATTATCGGGGTGGTTAAAGATTTCCATTTTACATCACTTCACGATGAAATACAGCCCGTTGTATTTTCGCTTTCCTCAGAGCAAACAACTCCTCTTACTAATTTAGCTGTGCGTGTACGTTCAGAAGATTTTGAAACCGCTATCTCCGGATTAGAAAAAACATGGAATACGTTTTCTAATGGGGTGCCTTTTGAATATTCATTTTTACAGGATGATATTTCACTTTTATATGACGCTGAAAAAAAGTTTCTCAAGCTATTCTCGATTTTCACAACACTAGCAATCATCATTTCTTGCCTTGGTATTCTTGGTTTAGTTGCTTTTGCTGTAAATCAAAAAATGAAAGAAATTGGCATTCGAAAGGTATTGGGAGCAGATGTTGTTGATATCATTTGGTCATTTGTTAAAAACTATTCCCAACTAATTATTATCTCAAACCTTCTTGCTTGGCCAATCGCTTATGTTCTCATGAAAGATTGGCTAGAAGATTTTGCATATCGTGTACCTATAAGCATGCTTGAGTTCGTAATAGCGGGCGCAATCATTTTTCTAATCTCAATAGGCACCATTTCATTAGTTGCTTATAAAGCCGCTCTTTTGAACCCGGTTAAAAGTCTCAAATCCGAATAAGGAAAATCAATCATGTTCAAAAACTACATCAAAATTGCATTTAGAAATCTTCTGAAAAATAAGAGCCAAACTTTCATCAATGTTGGTGGACTTACACTCGGAATAATCTGCGCTATTGTCATTTTTCTGATCATTCAATTCGACCTTAGTTTCGATAAATGGCACGACGATTCCGATAGAATTTATCGGGTTGTGCGGCATGAAACTGAATTCGGAAAAAGTGTTTTCTATCGGGGAGGGCCTTATCCGCTTGCTGAAGCTGTCAGAAATGATGTTACCGGTATTGAGTATTCCACTTTAGTTTTTAATAACCTTGCTAACGAACCGATCATATCCTATTACGATAATGGCAATCTTGTTAAGAAGTTAAAAGAAAGTGATTTCGCCTTTGCTGATCCTGACTACTTCAACATCTTAACTTATACCTGGTTATCCGGAAATCCTGAAACTGCCATTAAAAATCCAAATACCGCTGTTGTAACTGAAAGTTTTGCAATGAAGTTATTTGGAACAACGGATGTTTTAGGTAAATCAGTAGTCTTTAATGGTGGTACAGCCTCAGATATTGAAATCACAGGTGTTGTTAAGGATATGCCTGAGAACTCAGATTTCCCTTTCACATTTATTGGAGCTAATTCAACTATGGATAGAAATGGAGAAACTGCAGAAAATCCAAGTTGGGGAAGTAACTCAAGCTCGATGCAAACATATGTCAAGTTGGAGTCAGGCATTACCGAAGAGCAAGTTAATGAGCAACTAGAAGCATTGATTGTAAAATACCGAAGCGAGGAAATTGCCGCTGAGTTAGATCTCTTCCTACAACCTCTTTCTGAAATTCATTTTGATAGCCGTTTTAGCAATTATAATGGACGCGTTATTGAGAAAAGCATGTTGTTTGCTCTTGGTATAATTGGTCTATTTTTACTTATAGCAGCTTGTATCAATTTCATAAATCTGAATACGGCAATAGCTGTGAGCAGATCAAAAGAAGTAGGTTTACGAAAAACCTTAGGAGGCACAAAATCTCAATTAATGCTTCACTTTTTTGGAGAAACAGCTTTTATAACTCTAATAGCTTTAGTATTCGGCGTCGGTTTATCAGAAATCGTACTCCAAAATATATCCCCAATTTTGGGTTTTTCTCCTGAGATGAATCTCTTATCTAATGTTGAACTTCAACTTTTTATTGTATCAATATTCCTGTTAGTAACTTTGCTTGCGGGTTGGTATCCGGCTCAACATCTCTCCAATTTTAATCCGATAGAAGCCATCCGAAATAAGATTCAGTCAAACTATGGGAAAGGCCTGACATTAAGAAGAGGATTGATTGTAGTGCAATTTACTATTACTCAGGTATTAATTATTTGCACATTAATAATGGCTTCCCAAATAAGATATTTTCAAAATCAGGATTTGGGATTTGAACAAGAAGCCGTTGTTCATGTGCCCATCCAAAATGAGAGCATGCCCGTTCTAAATGTATTCAAAAGCTCATTACTTAATAAGACCACAATCCAAAATGTAAGTTTTTCTAACACAGGAACAACAAGTAACAGTGTTTGGGGTGGAAATTATGTAATGATTGAAGATACCATCAGGCACGAAAATTCAGGGCAAGTCAAATTTATCGATGAAAACTTTATTGATACTTATGGACTCACTTTGCTTGCGGGCTCAAACATACAACCATCTGATACTGTTAACGCCTATATAGTAAATCAATCTTTCGCCAAAGAAGTTGGGTACGGCGATAACCCTTCCGGTTTGATCGGTAAAACAACTTCCATGTGGGGAACAGAAGCTCCGATCGTTGGAGTAGTTAAAGACTTTAATACTCAATCTTTACATGAAGACTTGGCTCCTGTTTTATTAGCTCCCAGGAAAAGCTTCTTTCTCTCCGCAATCAAAATTAACACCTCCAGAACTAAAGAAGCTTTAGGTGATATTGAAAGAGCTTTTGATACGGCGTTCCCGGATCTGGTATTTGAATATTCATTTCTGGATGAATCAATAGAAAGCATGTATGAAGATGAACAACGTACAGCCAAGATCATGAATGCATTTACTTTAATTGCTATTATAATAGGTTCTTTGGGACTATTTGGACTTGTTTCTTATATGTCTACAACCAGAACAAAAGAAATAGGTGTTCGAAAAGTACTGGGTGCAAACCTACTGGATATCCTGAAATTATTTGGAACAGAACTGGCTCTTTTAACAGGAATTTCGTTCGTGATAGCAGCCCCAATTTCATGGTATTTGATGAGAAGCTGGCTTGAAGATTTTGCATATAAAATAGAGCTCGGAATCGGAATCTTTCTGATTGCGCTTTCGGGAATCTTATTGATATCTGTATTAACCATAGGATATAAGTCGCTCAGAGCCGCACTTGCCAATCCGATTGAATCCCTAAAAAGCGAGTAAGGAGTTATTATGTTTAGAAATTATATCAAAATCGCTTTACGAAATTTGAAAAAACAATCGCTTTATTCATTCATAAATATTTCAGGATTAGCTATTGGAATCGCATTTTGTTTCCTGGTACTTCTATTCATTAATGATGAGATGAAATACGATACTTTTCATGAAAACAAGGAGGATATCTATCGTCTTTACAGAGAACCTTTGGTAGCGAACTTACCTTATGATCTAGACATCTATACTCCAATGCCTTTGGGAGAGGCGATGTTAAATGAGATCCCTGAAGTGGAAAATTTTACTCGTTTGGCTCCTTTTGGAAGTATGGTTATCAGAAACGATGGCCAATTGATCGATCAAAGCGGTTTTGCATTTGCTGATCCGGGTATTTTCGAAATATTCTCATTTCCATTTAAATACGGTGATCCATCCTCAGCGTTATCTAATCCAAACGCCTTAGTCATTGACGAGTCTGTGGCTGAAAAGTTTTTTAGCGGAGCCAATCCGGTTGGAAGGTTTTTAGATGTAAGGCTTAATGGAGAGTTTAAAAAAATGGAAGTTTCCGGAGTGATGAAAAATATTCCTAATAATTCATCCTTCAGGTTCAATATTCTCTTATCAGTACAAACGGTACTTAATAACTTTGAAAATTATGCACGTGTTGAAAATCAATGGGACGCCACCCGATCACTTACATTCGTACAGCTTAACCCGCAAGCAAATCTGAAAACTGTACAGGCCAAACTTCCTTCATTCATTTCAAAATATATGGGAAACATCTTCGATGAAATGAGAAACGATGGACGATTCAATTCCGACGGTCCTCCCATTATTTACAATCTGCAGCCTTTGATGGATATTCATTTAAACCCTGATTTCCCAGGTGCTTTTTCAAATCCCAGTAATCCATTGTACTCTTTTATACTAGGCGGAATTGGTTTGTCTGTTTTATTGATCGCTTGTTTTAACTTTATGATTCTAGCCGTTGGCAGATCTGCTAAAAGAGTAAAAGAAGTCGGCTTAAGGAAAGTAGTAGGTGCTCAAAAAACTCAGCTCATGTTACAGTTCTGGGGCGAAGCTTTTGTTCTGACTTTTATCGCTTTTTTTCTAGGTATTCTTCTTGCTGAGTTTTCTCTCCCCTTATTTAATCAACTTTCAGGAAAAGAGCTGGCTCTGTTCGATCTTGCATCCAGTGTTCCATTTTTAATTGGTCTGATTATGCTCTTTTTGGGTACAGGTTTCATTGCAGGAAGCTATCCCTCACTCATACTTTCAAACTTCACGCCCATCGAATCACTTAAGGAAAAACTGAACTTTAAAGGTTCTAACAAATTCACAAAGTCCTTGATCGTAGTTCAGTTTACACTCACCATATTTCTTTTAATTGCAACTATGATAATGACTAACCAATTGAATTTTTTGCAGGAAAAGAATTTAGGATTTTCCGGTGAACAAGTTGTAGTTGTACCTATCAGTGGCCTTGATGGAGAACGTGTAATTGATCTTTACAGAAATACTTTGGGGAATGAACAAGATATCATTGAGATTACCGGAGCTAATGTCTCTTTTTCATCAGGTCTATGGAGGCGAGGTTACCGGTACGAAGGTGAAGTTATGCAATCTGCAGTTTTCCGTGTTGATCATAACTATATCAATACTCTTGAAATGAACCTTGTTGCAGGCAGAGATTTTAATCCGAGTCTGGCTTCAGATTCCACTGCCAGCATTATTGTTAACGAAAGCTTTATAAAAAGCCATGGGCTAGATTTAAATAGTATAGGAGATTCATTTCCGATTGATTGGGGCTGGATGGTCAATCCTAAGATCATTGGCGTTGTTCAGGATTTCAATTATCAATCATTGAGTAATACCGTTGAACCGGTAATTATATATATGAATCCACGAGACCCGATCCTTAATATGATGGTTCGTATCAGTCCGGATAATATCCAGGGAACTGTAAATAAATTAAAAGAAAATTGGGCAAATGTTACTTCTGATGTTCCATTCTCTTATAGTTTTCTGGATGAGGATATGGACAATCTATATCGAAGTGAGCAAAGATGGAGTAAAATTGTAAGCTACAGTTCAATGCTTGCCATAATAATAGCTTGCCTTGGGTTATTTGGTTTAGCTGGAATCGTTGCCGTTCAGCGCCAAAAAGAAATTGGAATCCGAAAAGTATTGGGAGCAACAACCACTAGTATCACACTTCTTCTTTCTTCAGATTTTGCAAAACTTGTACTCATTTCTATAGCTCTGGCATCACCAATTGCCTGGTATGTGATGAGTGATTGGTTACAGGAATTTGCTTATCAAATTAATATTAGTATCTGGGTATTTATCTCTGCGGGAGTTTCGGCATTAAGTATTTCTTTGATAACCGTAAGTTTTAAATCCATTAAGGCAGCGCTGTCCAACCCTGTTGAATCCTTAAAAAGCGAATAGGAGTAATTATGTTTAGAAATTACCTTAAGATCACACTCAGAAACCTTTGGAATAATAAAAGCTACTCATTCATAAATATAGTGGGACTGGCATTTGGTTTAGCTAGCTGTATCATTATTCTTTTGTATGTCAACAATGAATTAAGCTACGACAAGCATCACGAAAAAGCGGATAGGATTGCTCGTGTGGCTTCCTTTATTGATTTTTCAGGTAGTTATTTAGAATTAGCCACTACTTCAGCTCCTATGGGTCCAACTCTTAGAAGTGACTACACTGAAGTAGAAGATATGGTTCGCTTTCGTCCCAGAGGAGAATTCCTTGTTCGTTCCGGTGATGTAAATATCAAAGAAAGCGACATCATATATAGTGATCCGTCCGTCTTTAATGTATTCACAATACCGGTAATTCATGGGAATGCTGAAACTGCATTATTAGAGCCCTACACATTGGCGTTATCCAAATCAAAAGCCTTAAAGTATTTTGGAAAGGAAAATGTTGTAGGTGAATCTTTACTTTTGGATGATGATCATACATTCAAGATAACAGCAGTGTATGAAGATATGCCTGAGACTTCTCATTTCAATTTCGAGTTTCTTCTTTCCATGGAAACGAATGCAGATGAAGCTAATAACGGTGTCTGGATTAGTAATAACTTCAGAACTTATTTACTTCTTAAAGAAGGAACCGACTTAAAGGCTTTTGAACAGAATTTTAAAAGCATCAAAAAAACTTACATAGAACCTCAGCTTATTCAGTTTACCGGAAATAGTCTTGAAGATTTTCAAGAAGCAGGAAACAGTCTTGAATATGAATTACAACCCCTTACTGATATTCATTTACACTCAGATCTAGTTGCAGAATTTGAACCAAATGGAAACATAAAATATGTTTTCCTCTTTTCAGGATTAGCCGGATTTATCCTGATACTGGCTTGTATCAACTTCATGAATTTATCTACGGCACGTTCAGTAAAAAGAGCTAAAGAAGTTGGAATTCGTAAAACACTTGGATCGCTTAGGAAACAACTGATTACTCAATTCTTTACTGAGTCTATATTTCTTTGCTTGTTTTCTTTTCTGATTGCTCTTTTGATAGTGGAACTTACTCTGCCCTTCTTTAGCAATCTCTCCGGGACCAATTTGGTATCTAACTACTTTTCTAATACTAATTTAATTCTTTCCATTGCAGGGATTGTTTTGGTAACGGGATTATTATCCGGAAGCTACCCCGCTGTTATGTTATCAGGATTTCAACCTATAAAAGTTTTAAAAGGTGTATTAGATAAAGGTACAAGCAGATTCAGAAGTCTGTTGGTTGTATTTCAATTTAGTGTTTCACTGGTTGTAATTATTGGGTTGCTTGTAATTAATAAGCAGTTGAATTTTATACAAAATCAATCGCTCGGGTTTCAAAAAGAACAAACTGTAATTATCCACGATGCATATACACTGGACACCAATTTGAATGTGTATAAAGAAGAATTACTAAAAGAGCCCGAATTCAAAAACGCTACCATTTCAAGTTATTTACCGGTTAGTGGTTTTTCAATGAACGATCAAACCTTTTGGCCTAAAGGAGATGATCCTGTTCAGGGAAATACTTCTTCATCTCAAGTGTGGCGGGTAGACACTGACTATATCCCTACTTTAGGAATGGAGATAATTGAAGGACGAAATTTTTCTGAAGACCGGGGGACTGATGAAAACACGGTGATCCTGAACGAAGCTCTTGCCAACCGCTTCGGGTTTGAAGAACCTTTAGGTGAAGTCATCACAACTTTCACTCAAAGACCTGATGGAAGTTTTGACACCGAAAATTTACTCGAATTTAAGGTGATTGGAATTGTAAAGAACTTTCACTTCAAATCACTCAGGGAAAACATAGCTCCTCTTGGCCTTTTCAAAGGTACCAGCAGAGGAAATGTTATCTTTAAAATTGATTCTCAGGATGCCGGAACTGCACTTGCTAAACTTGAAAATTCCTGGAAAGAAATGGCACCGGGCCAGCCTTTCAACTATTCTTTTCTGGATGAGCGTTTTGACAGAATGTACCGAACAGAAAACAGAGTAAGCAATCTGGTTTTTGCTTTTTCGGTCTTGATTATAATTATAGCATGTCTTGGTCTGTTCGGGCTGTCGGCTTACAGTGCTGAACAAAGAACTAAAGAAATTGGCATACGAAAAGTTCTGGGAGCAAGTGTGTCGGGCATAGTTTCTTTGGTTTCAAAAGATTTCCTCAAATTAATCCTGATCAGTTTTTTAATCGCAGCTCCGGTTGGTTACTTCATTATGCAGCAATGGCTGAAAGAATTTACTTACAAGACTAATATCGGATTTGATGTATTCCTGATCTCAGGAATTGGAATCATCCTAATTGCAGCAATAACCGTAAGCTGGCAATCAATAAAAGCAGCTTTGACAAACCCGGTTAAATCATTAAAAAGTGAATAGAGAGGTATTACCGTGTTTAGAAATTACTTCAAAATTGCCTGGAGAAACTTAGTCCGTAATAAATCTTACGCTGTGCTAAACGTTTTAGGCTTATCAGTAGGCTTGGCGTGTTGTATAATAATTACACTATACGTGACTAATGAACTTTCTTATGATAAGTTCCATGATAACTACAATGAACTTTATCGTGTTGTAGAAACCATGGAAGTTGAAGGAAAAGAAGAAACATATGCCAGTACTTTTTCTGCGTTGGCACCATCATTGAAAAATTCTTTCCCGGAAATTGAAAATATCACTCACCTGTACCCTATTGCAGGATTGGTGACCGGTCCGAATAACAAGAAATTTCAAGAAGATAAGATCATTTTAGCTGACTCCTCCTTTTTGGAAATGTTTTCGTTTAAAATGTTGCTAGGAGATAAAAAAAGTGCCCTACACCAGCCATTAACAATGGTAATTACTTCGTCTGTAGCCACCAAGTTCTTTGGAAATGAAAACCCAATCGGAAAAACACTCAGTTTCAAAGATGCCCGAAATGTTTCCGACTTTGAGATAACAGGAATAGTGGAAGATTCTCCCTCTAACTCTCACATCAATTTTGATTATATAATTTCGTACGAGAGCTTAAAATCATTAAGACCCTGGGAATACAATGTAAAGTATTACCCCCCAATGTATACCTACGCTCAAATTCCTGATCCAAATACAGTAGATAGAATTGAGTCTTATCTCCCTGAATTTTCATCTCTGTATTATGGGGAAGACAATAGTTATGAGAATGCCTTTTTACTTCAACCTTTGTCTGATATTCATCTGAGATCTAACCTTCAGAACGAGCTTTCATCAAACTTCGATATAACATACATCTACATATTCTTAGCTATTTCAGGTTTTATCTTGATCATTGCTTGTATCAATTTTATGAATCTTGCTACCGCCAGCTCTATGAAAAGAATAAAAGAAGTTGGTATGCGCAAAACACTTGGAGCTGAAAAAAGTCAACTTATCAGGCAGTTCTTAAGCGAGTCTATATTGATGACTACCCTAAGTTTGTTAATTGCGATGTTAATTGTTGAAGCAGCCATTCCTTACTTTAATACTATTGCTGGAAAAGATATAGAGTTCTCATTATTAAGTAGTTGGGAACCTATTGTTGCATTTATCGGACTGATCTTGGCTGTAGGAACAATTTCAGGAAGTTACCCCGCCTTCTATTTATCATCATTTCGCCCAATACAAAGTTTAAAAGGAGAGAAAACCCGACAAAGCTTTTCCAGTATCTTTTTCAGGCGTGGATTGGTTGTATTTCAGTTTTTTATTTCAACAGGTTTGATCTTTGGAACGGTTATAGTAACGCAACAACTGGATTTTTTAAAAAACTCTAAGCTTGGTTTTGATAAGGAAGAAGTTCTCATGATTCAGATGCGTGAAACTTCCGATCAGATCAATGCAAATACTTTAAAGCAGGAATTATTGACTGTACCCGGGGTTAAGAGTGTTTCGGCAGCATCCGGTGTTCCGGGAATTGCTTCCGGCATTCATGGGTTTACAGTTATTCCTGAAAGCAATCGAGCAGACTCTTCTATTTTACAGACACTGACTGTTGATTTCGGTTATTTGAACACATTGGGAATAGATGTCCGGCAAGGAAGAAATTTCTCAGAAGATTATGGAACAGATGAAGCTTCGGCATTCATCATCAATAAAACGGCTGCAAGTAAATTTAATTGGGATAACCCGGTAGGAGAAGAACTTACTTTAAAATACTGGCTGGCAGATCAAGTTTCTAAAAAAGGTCAGGTTATCGGAGTAGTAGACGACTTCCAATATAACTCCCTTCATACATCCATCGACCCTGTAATTATTCATGTACTAAAGGGAACTTATTATCATGATTATCTGGCTCTGAAGCTTTCAACTGATGATCTGCAATCTGTTATCTCGGATCTGGAATCGAAATGGGCTGCTTTCAATCCGGAAAGACCTATGGAGTATGCTTTTTTGGATGACACTTTTGACGCTCTTTATCGCTCTGAAACCAGATTGAGTAATATTTTCAACATTTTTGCAGTACTGGCAGTATTCATTGCCTGTCTAGGGTTATTTGGACTAGCATCTTATAGCACTGAACAACGCTTCAAAGAAATTGGAATAAGAAAAGTACTGGGTGCAAAAGTAACAGATATTGTCCGTTTATTAGGTAAAGAATTTACAGTTTTGGTTTTCATCTCATTATGTATCGGGTTTCCGGTAGCATATTTTGCCACCTCAAAATGGCTGAATAATTTTGCTGAACGAATTGATGTAAGTATCTGGCTGTTCCTGTTCAGTTCTTTAACAGTCCTTCTTGTTGCATGGGCTACCATTAGTTTTCAAACAGTAAAAGCGGCATTAATGGATCCCGTTAAATCACTAAAAAGCGAGTAAAATTTTTAATTAATTATATGATCAAACTTAGAAACATAGACCGATACATCGATAAGCGACTTCAGCGAAACTTCATCCTTAAAGGAATTGATCTGGATATTTCTGAAGGAGATTTTGTAAGCATCATGGGACCAAGCGGGGCAGGAAAATCCACTTTACTTAATATTATCGGTTTTCTGGATGACGCCAATGAAGGCGAGTATTATTTCCTTGATGAACCCGTTCATGGACTGAATGAGAAACAAAAGTCTGAGTATCACAGATCCTATATTGGTTTTGTCTTTCAAGCGTATCATTTAATTGACGAGCTTACTGTCTACGAAAATATTGAAATGCCTCTCCTCTATCGGAAAGTAAAAGGGAGTCAGCGTAAAAGTATGGTCGCTGACATGCTGGATCGATTTAATATCGTCGCAAAGAAGGATCTGTTTCCAAATCAGCTCTCCGGTGGACAACAACAACTGGTTGGAGTGGCGCGTGCATTGATCGGAAGCCCAAAACTTATCTTAGCAGATGAGCCAACCGGTAATCTCCATTCGGATCAAAGCAAAGAGATCATGGAAACCTTTAAGAAATTAAACAAAGAAGACGGAGTTACTATTATTCAGGTAACTCATTCTGATGAAATGGCGTCGTATGGAGATCGGATCATCAATCTTCAGGATGGTGCTGTCACTGAAAACAATCCTTATGAGGAGGAATGATCATGCAAAACGTAAGAGTACAATTCACAATACCAAATGTTGAGAAGGTCGCTAACCTTGACATTCACGTTAATGGAGAACAAAGAAGTCTTAAATTCCGGGTTGAAACATTCGATTGGGATTCAGATAATGGCAGTTCTGAAGATCTGGTAAATATTCTGAGAGACCGAATCCAAAATTATGATTCTCAATGGGAATTATATCATATTGGTGCTCCGCAAGAACATAGTATACCGGTTACATTTCGATTTAATGAAAATAATTCTGAGAACTAAATTTTATTTACAAGTAAGCATTCTCTTTATTGGACTCTGCTTTTCCATGAATACGGAACTGAAGAGTCAGTCCATTGATGAAGCAGCATTAAATGCCATTTTCGAAAAGGCCGATCAGATTGATCGGGTCAGAACTCTCATAATTCATCAAAAAGGTGAAACTCTGGGACAAGAATCCTTTAACGGAAGAAATCTAAGTCGCCCATTCAATATTAAATCTGCTTCAAAAAGTATTATTGGTTTACTAACCGGAATTGCCATTGAAAAAGGCTTCATCCCTTCCATCGAAGAGCCTATCAAAACATATTTCCCTGAATATTTCGTAGTAAACCCGGATTCACTCAAGGAATCTATCACGATAAGAAATTTACTCACCATGCAAACGGGATTACGTTCTACCAGTTCCGGAAATTACGGAGCGTGGGTTATCAGCGATAACTGGGTGGAATATGCTCTTAATCAGGATTTCGTATCTCAAATAGACGGAAGAATGGTATATAGTACCGGAACCTCTCACTTGTTATCTGTCATTATTTCAAAAGCGAGTGGAATATCCACAAAAGCATTTGCTGAAGAATATTTATTCGACCCTATGAACATTCGGGTTGGCGGTTGGGATAAAGATCCACAGGGAAATTATATGGGTGGAAACAACCTTGCTTTAAAACCTGCTGATCTGGTTAAGATCGGTCAATTAATGCTCGACAATGGAAGATACGGTGATGAACAACTCATTTCAAAAGAATGGATAACTAAATCATTCGGTACATATACCTACAGTAATTACAATCCATATGGATACGGTTACCAATGGTGGAACCAAACTATTGGTGGCTATAAAACATTCTTTGCCTGGGGAAGTGGCGGACAATATATATTCATAATTCCGGAACTTGAAACCGTGATTGTGATTACTTCTTCTACTGCAACTACTGATCGCAGAAGAAGTTATAAAACTCCGGTCTTTGAGCTTGTTCAGTTTGATATTATCCCTTTTCTTGAAGCTCGAATTAATTAAAGAATAAATTTCTAAAGCTGATTAAATACTTCCTGAAAAGAAATTAGGTTTTCAGATTCCAAAGGCGTTTTCTGTTTTTTATAATTTGTAACAAACTGAACCTGATTTACTCTATTACCTGTACGAGAATAAAATTCTCTGGGGAACAAAAAAATAATGGCTTAGGTGTTTGTAGCAAATTTTCTGAGTTGCTGTCTGGCAGGATTCATGCATGTTTAAAAACTATATTAAAATTGCTATAAGAAATCTCCTTAAAAATAAGGTGTATTCTCTTATAAATATTTTAGGTCTTTCTATTGGTCTGGCAACAAGCCTGCTGATATTGTTGTATGTAGCAAATGAATGGAGTTATGATCTTTTTCATAGTAAGTCTGAACGTCTTTTTCGAGTTGTTCAAACTATGGAATCTGAAACTAATGTTGAAGAAGATGCCACTACACCTTTTCTTTTGGCACCCGTTCTGGACGCTGAATTCCCGGACCTGATCGAAAAATCAGTTCGGTTTTATAATCTTCAGGAGACTTCTCATACTTTCAGAAACAAGCAAAAGGGAGTCTCTTTTAAAGAGAGCAATTTCTATTTCGTTGATTCTACTTTTTTTAACGTCTTTTCTGCAGAACTTCTCAGAGGAAGCCCAACTGAAGTTTTGAAAAATCCAGGTTCACTTGTAATCAGTGAAGAGCTTTCAGAAAAATACTTCGGGAATGAAGACCCTGTTGGCAAAACGCTCAACTACAAGGGAGTAATTGACCTCACGGTAACAGGAGTTATGAAGCCCTGGCCTGATCGCTCCCATATGGAAGTCGACCTTATTGCTTCATTTAGTAGTCTTAATCAAATATACGACGCTGATCAGGAGTATGACCAAAACTGGCTTTGGAACCCTATATGGACTTACGTTCTCCTTGAAGAAGGCATCGATCCTAAAGGTCTGGAAACGCAGTTCTCAACTATTACAGAAAATTATTTCTATGCTTATTCAGGCTGGCCGGTTGGTGAAACCATTTCGCTTTCGTTACAACCTATTTCTGATATTCATTTATACTCAGATCTAAATCAGGAAATGGAAGTGAACAGCTCAGATCTTTATCTGTATATCTTGTTAGTTGTTGCAGGGTTCATTTTGATGATAGCATGTATAAATTTTATGAATTTATCTACTGCCCGATCTCTGGAACGAAGTCGGGAAGTTGGAATGAGAAAAGTTCTTGGTGGTTACCGAAAACAATTGTTTTATCAGTTTATTGGTGAGTCATTTCTGATTTGTCTGATCGCTATTGCAATCGGGGTTTTGCTGGTTTTTGCGTCCCTGCCTTATTTTGGAGAAATGGTTGGAATTGAACTTTCCTTAAATCTTTTCTCGCATTTTACAATTATCCCGGGACTTCTACTCCTCACAATTTTTGTAGGCTTATTTGCCGGTTCTTATCCAGCTATATATCTTTCTTCTTTTGAACCTGTGGATGTACTTAAGGGTTCAGTTGTACAAGGAAAGAAAAGCGCGCTGTTCCGTAAAGTGCTGGTCACCTTTCAGTTTACACTTTCAATTGTTTTAATAATTGGAACAGCTGTTATTTATAAACAGATCCAGTTTATTCAGGATAAAGACCTGGGATTTGATGAAAGTTCTGTTGTACTATTGCCTACCAAACAGAATCTGGTAGCCTGGGAATTTGAGACCTTTAAGGAGCAGGTACTTTCTTTTTCACAAATTGAATCAATAACAGGTTTAAGTAAAATTATAGGCTCTGAAAAACAGGAAAATTATCACGTAGTTCCAGAAAAATTTGGAGAAAGTAACGATGAATTAAATCTGGCATTTCATACTACTCATGATCTTGTAGAAACATTTGATCTGGAATTAATTGCCGGACGCTCTTTTTCTAAAGATTTTGCAACTGATGCTGATCAGGCGGTGCTGATCAATCGTAAAATGCTGGAAAAGCTAAATCTGAACAACCCTGATGAAGCCTTAGGTGAGGTTTTCTATTTTTATCCTAAAGAAGGCGGACGAATAGCTAAATCAGTAATCGGCGTTTTGGAAGACTTCAATTACGCCTCACTTAAAAAAGAAATTGAACCACTTACTATTTCTTTAGTCGAAGGCACTATTCCTTTTTTGGGCTACATAGAACACACGGCTGTCGAAATTGCTCCCGGAAACCCAAAAGAAGCACTTGCTCATATAGAAAAAGTATGGAAAGAAATTAACCCGATAGATCCATTTGAATTTCAATTTCTTGACGATCGTTTAGCCGAGATCTATGAAACGGAAAAAACTATGAGTACACTTTCTCTGGCGTTTTCAATACTCTGTATTCTTATCGCTTCACTTGGCTTACTTGGCCTTGCATCTTACTCCGCTCAACTTAAGGAAAAAGAGATCGGAATAAGAAAAAGTCTGGGAGCTTCTGTTACTGATATCGTTAAATTATTGTCCAAAGATTTCCTGACTCTTATTGCAACTGCAAATCTCATTGCCTGGCCACTCACATATATAATATCTCAGAACTGGCTGGAAAACTTTCCGTATCGGTTTGATATCACTACTACCCTTCCCGTTATATTTATAGGTTCAGGTATTTTTATAATAATCATAGCTTTGGCTACAATAAGCTACCATGCTCTAAGAGCTGCGCTTGTAAACCCTGTTGATGCAATTCAAAATAATTAGATCGCCATTTAATCTGTATTAATCGAAACAGTATTTTCATTTTTATGGTTAAGTTCAGTGATGGCAAAAAAACTATCTCTTACTGCATCATATATAGCTGTAAAGTTTTACGGGCTTACGTTAAATCCCAAAATTGCTTCATTCTTCACTCCTTTTACAATCAGCTTCTATGAAAAGGTGGTTTCGTATCTGCCTTCCAAACTGAGCTGGAATCAAACAGCACTCCGTTCACGATTTTGGAGAAGCTTCTTTGTCTGGTGGGAAGAATTGCTACTCCCGGGAGATCTTATGCATATCATTTCCCGAAAATATTATGTCGAACGTGCTGTTCAGAAAGCCATCAATGAGGGTGGTGACCAACTTGTAATTCTTGGTTCAGGATTTGATCATATCGGAGCGTTATTTGCCGCTCAGAATATACCATCTTTTGAGATAGACACTCCTTTTATGATAGAGCACAAACGAAAAATGCTTACTCAAAATGGCTTTAACTCGGAGCACCTGAACTTGTGCCCAATCGAACCCGCGAACCAGAACATAAAAGAAGTTCTTTTAGAAACAGAGAATTTTGATCCCAATAAAAAAACCGTCTTTCTTGCAGAAGGCTTCTTCGACTATTTATCCCTCGACAGCACCCGCATAGTTCTGGAAAACATGTCTTTTTTATGTTCCGATCTTAAACTGATCAGTACTTTTTTTGATCTCGGTGAATTGAATTTCTTCCATCGATTTATGTTTACGAGCGGAGTCGCAATGGTCGGGGAAACGTTAAAACTTCCTCTTAACAGGAAAGAGTTTATTTCTTTATTGAATGAATTTGATCTCAAGGTTGAAAATGAAACGAGCTATTCAAAGATTGAGCAGGAACTGATCTCAAAAATGGATATTGATCTCCCTGTACTCAAAGGATTCTATATTCTGGAAAGCTCCAAATGTTAATCAAAACCTGGATTCCTGATTCGATACAGAATCTGTAGCCGAACTGTCCGGTTTTTCAGCTCTATCAGAACTTATTCCACTTAATGAAAGACCAACTCTTGAAATCTGAATTCTGTTTATAAATGGTGCATCAAAAGTAAAAGAAGAGTCTGTCTGCACCGAGTCTTGTAAAACTTCTGGTTTTGGATAATTGTAATAAGCAATTCCACTCAGATTCATCATATTCTTAAGTATCCAATCCTTTCTTTCCTTCACATAAGGTGAAGCAGGTTCCACTCTCATTCTTTTCGGATTTGGTAGAACAGCCGCCATACGCGCCGACTCATCGTCTTTAAGAAATTCAGCATCTTTATTAAAAAAGTGATCCGATGCTTTTCCGATTCCATATACTCCCGGACCAAATTCAGCGATATTCAAGTAGATTTCCAACACACGTTCTTTTCCCCAAAGTGCATCTATGGTTAAAGCCAATCCTGCTTCTACACCTTTTCTCACAAAGTTCTTATCGCTGCTCAGGAAAAGATTTTTAGCAACTTGTTGTGTGATGGTGCTGGCTCCACGGACTCTCTCTCCTTTCTCCATTTCCTGATAAGCTTCAGCTATCGCTACCAGATCAATTCCGGGGTGTTCCCAGAATTTTTGGTCTTCTGATGCCACAACTGCCCATTTTATGTTCTGCGGGATATCTTCATACACTACCCATCTTTCTTTCAGGCTGTATCTTTCCACTCCGATCTCCTCCCAGTCTTCCTGAAGAGTAAATGCTGTGAAAGATGGATTTACCCATTTAAGAGAAACCAGCATTAGAAAAGAAATTACAACAAATCCGAAGAAGCTGATCGCCCCCCACTTTATCGTCTTTTTTGTATAAACCCAGGTTTTTGAAGCAAATTCCTTAAAATCGAATTTTTGCTCCTCATTTTCCGAATGTTCCAAATCTATGTAATCCATACTCTCTTATAGACCTGCTAACAGATTTTGTTCTGAGGTTTAACAATTAATCCGTTCGTTTCACATCTTCAAAACATTTGTAAGAAACAGTGAAGCTATCTTTCTTTGGGTTACCCGTGCTTCTTTCTTTTCTATCTCTTGTAAAATATTTTGGAAATTTATTGTCTTCTAAAAAACTCGAATACTGATAAACTTCTTCTTCCAAGACTAGAGTTCTATTTCTATATCTCTCTTCTTCGATTTTTCCGATTCTTAAGGAAGCAGGATTATAATTTAAAACAATACCTCCTTCACTCATTAAAGCATCGTACGTTGCACCGATAAAACCATTTCTCCCTAAAACATCGGTAAAAATTGAGGGCGCATCATCAAAGGTAGTGATATGTGCTGTCGTTCCTATCTCATTAGTCAGACATTCATTTTCGTATGTATAATCTACATAGTAATGAGAGGTATCTCTTGATACACCATAAATTTGGAAATTTCTACCCTCAAAATGTGACATACCACACACTGAGTCGTAATCTATCCTATCCGAAATAAATTCTTCAGTTCCATTGAATTGAGAATGAAGAAATCTAAACTCCGTAAGTTTTGTATCATTCCAGATAAAATTGTATTGACCTCTTACATCGCTATCATATTTATAATCCAAGTAAATCATATTTCCATTGCTATACTCTAAAGAAACATCAACACCATTCAGCGAGTGTTCACCATTTCGTAAATAATCTATTTCTTTTCTATAGCTTATTAAATATCTCCCATCGTAATCAAAAGAATAATCCAGAATTTTAACCGAATCGCTATCGCCCTTTAAATTAAACCCTTGTAATGAAGTTGGAACACAGTACGTTTCAAGCTCTACAAAACTAGCTGTAAGGTTCACCTCTTCAGTGATCAAAATTTCCAGAGTGTCTTTTTCAGAATCAATATATCCAGTCCATTTCTCGAACTCCCATCCTTCTTCAGCAACTGCTACTAATCTCACCTTAGTACCTGCTTCATAATCGGTTTTTGATTTTATAACTGATTCCAGTACATCTCCCATTCCTTCTTGCGATACATTCAACGAATACTTTCTCTTGGTAAAATTAGCTATTAAACTTTCATCTTTAGTCATAGAGAATTTCAGAGGATTTTCAGAAGAGTTAATACTTCCTTCCCAATTCAAAAAGACAAAAACTTCATTCGAATAAGCAACCAATTCAACTTCTTCATTCTTTTTAATCAATGTATCATTTAAAACATTTAGATTACCTGAATTCACAGGATTAATCTCAAGAGTTAAATCATAATATGTAGTTTTGTCGTCCCCACAAGAGCTAATTCCAAATAATAAAAAGACTAATAGAATTTTGATAAACGTTAACTGAGTCATCATTCTTGTTTTTTGAAATTATCAGGAAGTTGCTTAGTAGCTTTAGCTCCCAATTCCTTAAGCATCTCAACCTGACGTATTACATTTCCACTTCCTTCAGATAAACGAGATTTCGCTTCATCATAGCTCTTTTGAGTCTGTTCAATTCGATGTCCTACTTCCTCAAGGCTCTCAGCAAATAGCACAAACTTATCGTACAACGCTCCTCCTCTGTCAGCAATCTCCAAGGCGTATTTATTTTGTCTGTCACGCTTCCAAATGGTATTAATGGTAAAGAGTGTGGCTAACAACGTTGAAGGACTTACAATCACTATATTCTTTTCGAACGCTTCATTGTACAAATTCGGCTCGCTCTGTAAAGCTGCCGCAAATGCCGGCTCTACAGGAATAAAGAGTAGCACGAAATCCGGAGTTTTATCAGCATAAATTTGCGGATAGTTTTTCTCACTTAATCCTTTCACATGAGTCCGGATAGAAAGTACGTGTTGCTTCAGCGCGGATTGAACACCCGCTTCATCATCAGCTGATGTAAAGCGCTCAAACGCAGTTAAGGACACTTTGGAATCCACGATCAGGAATTTCTCGTCCGGAAGTTTAACCACTACATCCGGTTGTAATCTTCTGCCGTCATCAGTGGTTTCACTTTGTTGAGTAAAGTATTCTTCGTCTTTACGTAATCCGGATTTTTCTAAAATACTGGCAAGTACAACTTCCCCCCAATTCCCCTGTGCTTTGGAATCTCCTTTCAAGGCTTTGGTCAGGTTTTTGGCGTCTTCACTCATTTGCTGATTGAGCTGAACCATGTTTTTGATCTGCTCCCGTAAACCCGATCGCTCCTGCGTTCCTTTTTCGTAGGTCTCCTCTACTTTCTTTTTAAATTCTTCCAGTTTAAGCCCTAGTGGATTCAATATTTGATCTAAACTCTCTTTGTTTTGTTTGGTGAACTTTTCTGATTTCTCTTCCAGGATTTTATTCGCCAGATTCTCAAAATGTTCTTTAAACTGTTCCTGCATTTCCGCCAGTTCACCTTTCTGCTCAGCAAGTTTTTCCTGAAGTGAGCTGTAATCAGATTTTAAACCCGCAAGTTGGCGATCCAGATCAGCGCTTCTATCGCGTTCTTCCTTTAGCTGAGTTTCTTTTTCCTGCTGAAGAGCTTCCAGTTTTTGCTCGGTTTCGGTGAGTTGCTCATCCAGATTCGAATTCCTTTCTTCCAGTCTCGAAGTTTCTGATTTCGATTTGAAATGAGCGATGAAAAACCCTGCTGTTGCTCCTAATGCCAATGCTATAATTGCTAAAATGTAATCCATTAATCTTTTTCTCTGTTTTTAAAAGGGCGAATTATCAGGCGAACCCCTTTATCGTAAGTTATGTAATTCTGGGTCCAGTTAATTAAAGCAACAACTCTGTTTCTGAATCCTACAAGAGCCATCAGGTGTACAAACATCCAAACCAACCATGCTAATATTCCATCAAAGAAAAACTTACCGACTTCAGCCACAGCTTTGTTTCGCCCTATCGTAGCCATCGAACCTTTATCAGAATATGAGAAAGGTTTCATTTCTTGTCCCTTAGCTAAGCTATTCAAATTTTTTGCTAACAAACCTCCTTGTTGTATAGCCGTTTGTGCTACCATAGGATCGCCATTTGGATTTTCTTCAGATTTCATCAGGCATACATCTCCGATACAATAGATGTCATTATAACCTTCAACTCTATTGTACTGATCAACAAGGACTCTTCCCCGTTCAATAGATTTGAGATCTATGCCTTCGATTAAATTTCCTGAAACTCCTGCAGCCCAAACTAACGTTTTTGAAGGCAGCTCTTTATTATCGGTTTTTACGGTTGAACCATCAAAGTCTTCAACTTTGGTATTTAACCAGACGTTAACGCCCATTTTAGTTAAATACTCTTTGGCTTTTTTGCCGGCTTTGGGGTCCATTGTTCCCAGAAGTGAATCGGTTGCCTCAACTAAATGCACATTCATTCTTCTTAAGTCAAGATCAGGATAGTCTTTGGGTAAAACATGTTTTTTTAGTTCTGCTAAAGCTCCTGAAAGCTCAACTCCTGTAGGACCTCCACCAACAACCACATAATTCATTAAGCGCTCTCTTTCTTCCAGATCACTTGTTAAAAGAGAGGCTTCACAATTTTCCAGAATTAGGCTCCGAAGATTCAAAGCATCTGTCACCGATTTAAGCGCCATGCTTTTCTCTTCAATCACTTTATTTCCAAAGTAGTTTGTTTTACTCCCTGTAGCTATAATCAGGAAATCATAATCAATAGGACCAGCTTCAGTGACAAGTCTTTTATTTTCTGAATCAATTCTAAGTGCCTTGGTATTTCTGAAATAGAATTCTGATTTTTTCCAGAGGATCTTTCGAAGAGGATATGCTATGGAGTCCGGCTCCAGACCTGAGGTTGCAACCTGATATAATAAGGGCTGAAAATTATGATAGTTATTTTTGTCAATAAGCACTACCTGGTAATATTTTGAAGAGATTTGGTTCAGTATCTTCAAACCTCCAAAACCACCTCCTATAATTACAACCCTCTTTAAGTTTGATTCAGGAATATTAAGTGCTGACATTTTAATTACATGTTTTTTAAAATTTCAGGTGTTTTTCTCCGAACTTCTTTATTGAAGAAAAGTCCGTTATGTCCTTGTCCTTCCAACATATAATGTTGATCGTTTCCATCCAAGAATTGATTTAACTTTATTGCTCTTTCTACAGGCAGAACCTGGTCATTTTCAGCATAGAAAATAGTAATTGGTTCCTCGATCTTTTGCAGAGCCAGATCTGTTCTTAGCGGATACCGAACCAGAAACGAAGGCAGAAAAGGGTACGCTGCATTTTTCATATCCACCATACTATAATAGGGAGTCCACAACATCAATCCTTGTGGGTCATTGGCTACAGCAACCTGCGCTGCAATTCCGGAACCCATTGAGTAGCCTAGCAGGTAAATAGTCGATTCTTCGTACTCTTTGGTCATTTCATCATAGAGAGCCATCATGTCTCCAACCAGATCCTCTTCGTTTTTAAGCTTCCCTGTACTTTTACCAAATCCACGATAGTCAGGATACAAGACATCATATCCTTCGTTCATAAACAAGCTGAACTTAGCAGGACTGGTATCATTATTTCCGGCATTTCCATGAAAATAGATCACTAATCCTTTGGCTGAATCTTCCACTTTTGCATGAATAGCATGGATTTTAGCTTCATCCGTAGTTTCAAAAAATCGTTCTTTAAAACTGAAATCATAGTTGTAAGAATGATCTACAGGCAAAGGACGGGGACTAAATAATATAGAATTCTGAATGTTATAGAAATAAACACACACTGCAATGTAAAGACCACAAAAAGTTATGACTGTGGCGAGAAGGGATTTTTTTGTTTTGGACATGGAAGAATTTAGGGAGCTAAAACAGAATTAAAAAACAGGGATTGTTTGATTTTTTTTGTGTTAGTTATTCAGTTAATAAACCGAATTACCGTCATCCTGAACTTGTTTCAGGATCTTTGTGAGACCTATAACTAAGACAGTGACAGATCGTCAATCAAAGCCATTCCTTAAGATCCCGAAATAAATTCGGGATGACCTGCTTGCAATGATTAGATTGGTGTAGAGAATTTTTATCTGCGAATTATCTAACATCTACAATGATGACCGTAAAACAACTCAATTAAAAACCATCTGATGATAGCCTTTGTGCATATATGTTGTGACAACTGTCAACATAGAAAGCCCGATCTTGATTTGAGGATTTACTTCCTCATGTTCATAACTTCGGGCAAGTAAAGATTGACCGCATACATATAACTCAACACCGGCTTCTTTGAGTTCATCAATAAGTTTCAGGTTTGGATTATCAAGTTCGTATTTCCTTTGATATGCTTCGTTATTCAGGATCACATCCGTAGCGCCTCCATGTATTGCAACAGCAACATTCAGGTTTTCAGATTTCACTCCCCCTAATCCGTGAAGATTCAACATCCTGGCGACATTATTGAGACCGGGATTTATACTTTCTTTATCTCTTTGCAAAGTTTTGAGATCTACCACAATCTTGTACTCAATTTCTGGATCCGGATTTACCGCTCCTTCAATTTCGTATACGGTTCCGAAATTTTTGATGATTGGATTTGCTCCTTTTTGGGCAAGTGCGGCCACTGAAAAGATCAGAACAACAAAAAAGGTATTTAAGTATTTCATGACTATTAGTTTAAGCTGTTAACGCTTAGCCGTTAGCAAAGTTCAAGTACTTGCAAACGGCTGTCAGCTAAAAGCAATTTTTTGGTTAAATTTCAGATTCTAGTTACTCCCAAATTTTGTCTTTAAGACTCCGGCCGCTTTGGTATATCCGCCATCTCCTCCATCCACAAAATGTATATGCTGATCTTTCCGGTCTCTTACGTAACAGGACATAATGCTTTCTTTACTCCGATGTGTACCAAACTGTATTTCGCCATCAGATTCCAATTTGTTTAGAAATTTTTCCAATTCATCATGCTGAGTTTTCAATCCGGATATTACTGTATTTATGCGCCCATCAAGTACTAATGTATCTGTTAGCTCTACAAGAGTATTCAGATATTCCTGTCCTTCTTTATTGAACCGTAAATAAAACTTACCAACAGCGGTGGAGAATGTTCTCTTCAAAAAAAACTTAAAATTTCTGGAACCGTGCTTTATTTTCATTTCTGAGTTTATTCTGTCCAGAGTTGCATTCAGGCTTAATCCGGCAATACTGATCGGGCTTCTCTTTTTGTGTGACCCATAAATTTTCTCAATTTTATTTAGCACTTTCTTATAAACAGGCCCCTGATCATCCCTTTTGCAGGCATTTACCAACAAACATAAAATTTCATGTTGATCTTCCGGCGGTTTGATTCGGTCCCATCTGCATTCCATCCCTTCCAAATTTAATATATTCTTCAGCACTTCCGGCGACTTATAAGAATCGTTTTCACCTTTTATAATTCTTTCTACATAATGAAGACCGCCTCCAAGGATAACCGGTATAGAAAGATGTTCATTGATCTTCCCTTTAGCCAGTTTCAGCTTATATCCATTTTCATAAACTTCCGACACCGGCATGTTTCCTACCCGCAAAAAGAGATCAAAATTATCAAAACTGTTGGACTGATGTTCATTAAGAGCGTTCAGACAATCTTCCAGTATTTCTGAAGGAACCAAAAGAGTGGCTCCATCTCCGCCGAAAAAGAAAGGAATTGTAATTTTAGCTTCGTGAGCAATATTTAAAACCGCAATAATGCTTCCGGTGGCAATCAGGTTCACCACTTCATGATTTCCTGAATTTATTGATTGAGTGGAATCTAAAATATCAGTTATAACAACATGCCAATCAGAGGGTACATCCGCAAACAGTTCTTCTTTCTGCAACAATGAACCTGTGGATTGCCTGTATTCGGTAAGCTCGGAATAAAACTGGGAGTTGCTCTTGATATTCATTACCTCAGAGGGTAGGAAATTCTGTAAAGAATGCAAAGGAGGCTTTCGGGAAAACCAGATTTACTTTAGAAAACTTTTGCCGGGAAATGAAGACTTGATCTCAAAAAAATCAGCAACTGAAACAGCAACGTCCGCAAAGGTTTCCCTTGTTCCAAGATTCGCTGATTCGTCTGACGAATAAACCAATAAAGGTACAAATTCACGTGAATGATCGGTCGATTTTGAACAAGGATCATTTCCATGATCACCGGTTATTACCAGTACATCATCTTCCTTTAGCTTTGATAAAATTGCAGGAAGTGCTCGGTCGAATTCTTCCAGACTTTTGCCAAAACCTTCAGGGTCCAGTCTGTGACCATATAATTGATCGGTATCTATCAGGTTTACAAAAACAAAGCTATTTTTGACTGCACTCATTGCAGATAGAAGCTGAGATATTCCTTCAGCATTATTTTTGGTTTTACGGTATTGCGAAAACCCTTTTCCGGCAAAAAGATCTACTACTTTACCAATGGAATAAGTTTTAACTCCATTTACCTGTAGCACTTCATTAATATTATTCTCAGGAGGAATTGCAGAGTAATCTTTTCGTTGGTCTGAAATCCGGTCATAAGGATACGTTCCGGTAAAAGGTCTTGCTATAACTCTACCAACTTCATGTTCCCCAACGCAGATTTCTTTTCTGGCGAATTCACACCAGTCATACAGCATTTCAACAGAGGCAACATCTTCATGACAAGCAACTTGAAAAACACTATCAGCCGATGTATATACTATTGGATATCCGGTTTTAATATGTTCCTCCCCATAATCCCGGATTACATCTGTACCTGAATACGGAAGATTGCACAGTGCTTTTTCGATTCCAATTCCTTTACAAAATTTCTCGATCACATCTTCAGGAAATCCATTCGGGTACGTTGGAAATGGTTTTTCGAGATGAATACCTGCTATTTCCCAATGACCTGTTGTAGAATCTTTACCAGCAGATACTTCCCTCATTTTTCCAAAAGCTGCGGTGGGATTTTCTTCTTCAGGAACTGAGGACAACGGAATAATATTTCCAATTCCCATCTTGCCCAGATTCGGAAGTTTACAATGGGTTTCTTTACTCACATTACCAAGCGTGTTCATTCCTTCATCGCCGTAAAGATGAGCGTCTTCCTGAGCTCCAACACCTAATCCATCAACTATTATGAGGTAAAAATTTCCCATTAAGCTACAACTGCCACCACTTCAGAATCATTTACGGCTTCCGCATGTGCTTTTTTCGCTTTTGTAAGAACCTGATAAGAGTTTGCACAATCCTGACTCAGCTGAGTTAATCCTATTTTAAATCTGATATTTATGGTATGCCCATTCGATAACCTGAGCCCATGTGCAAGACGGGTTTTAAATTTTTCTATCCATGCTTCAACAGCATCTTCTTTATCACTTTGAATAATGAAACTGTACACGTAATCCGAGTTAAAACCAATGAATCCCGGAAAACCATATACACTTGGATTCAGAAACCGAACAAAGTCTTCCTGAATTTTCTGAAGTTCTTCAAGACGGAATTTAGTGCGCAAAGCTGAAATATCATCCGGAGAAATCAAACCAAACCATGTTTTGGTTCTGGAAGCACTTCCTGATCTTTTTAATTCTGTATCTACCGTTGCTTCCCACAGCTCCGGCATATATGCGTCGAAACTATGTGTCAGCAGATCTGTAGTCATTGACGCTTTATTCAGTGTGGCCTGAATGGTTAAGCTTGCAACCCGAACTAAATTTGAAAGTTTATGTTTGGTGGAATCTTTAAATGATAGTGGATCGTCATCACTTACAACTACCACAGCTTGTCTGCGGTCATGTATTACGATCGGAATTGCATAACTAGCCCCCTCTGTAATTCCTTCTCCGCTAGAAATTCGTTTTGGGTTGTTATTGAAGTGCATCGAAAATACCGGCTCACCTTTTTCAAGAGCGTCGTAAGCAACACTTTTGTCTTCAACTTTGAGTCCAATTTTGCCCGGTTTAGCCGACTTTTCTGAATTTAAAACGACATTCCAGGTATCCATTCCATGACAAAGCAATGAAACGTTTCCCTTTGGAATACAACTTTGCATTTCATTCAGCATGGTTTTCAAAATTTCCACTTTATGCTGACGAGGATTGAACTTCGAAAGAGATTTCTCATATACTTCCCATTCTTTCTGTTGCTCATGCATATCTACTACTTCAAGATAGGTGTCTAAAACGTTTACAAGTGCATTGTTATATGAAAGTATCTGATCTTTGATCCGCTCTACTTCAATATCCAGATCGCTTTCAAGGACTGTAATCGCAACTGTTTCACCTTTATTCCTGAATGGCACCAACACCATGGTTTTAGCCTGCACAAAATCGAAATAATGCATCAACTTACCTTTGGCGATATCCTCACCCACTTTCAGAACTGTAATATCTTCGATCTCTTTATAGTCGTTCAGAAAATGGTGATCAAAATTCACACGATCCTGAAACATCACATTTGGCAAAATTGTGCTGTTTGTTTCCCACACAAACTGTTGCCTGGAATGATTTACCCAGCACATGTACGTAAGCTGCACTCTGGTTGAAGTTCTCAACAAGTGAACCAGATCTTCCATGATCTGTTTAAATTCCCGTAGCGCTTTATCCTGCCTGTCTAATGCCATTTATATTCTTTAGAATAAATTCCAAATACCAAACTACAATGTAACAATTGATTTGTAATCCTTGAAATTTGTTTGATTGATATTTGTTAGTTGTGATTTGAAATTTGCTCATTAAGAGCTTCCGCTTCATCGATCATCATTTCAAGCGACTTCAACCCTTTGTTCCAAAAATTCGGATCTGTAATATCTAACCCCATTTTTGCTACTAATTCATGTGGCCACTCTGACCCACCTGCGCTTAGCAGTTCCATATATTTATCAGCGAAACCATCGGGACGTTCTGTAAACTCCTGATACAATGCCATCACCAACAACTCACCAAATGCATACGCATACACATACCCCGGAGTGTGTAAAAAGTGAGGAATGTAGCTCCACCAGATTCCGTATTCATCAGTTAAAGTAACCGAGTCACCGTATAATTTTTCCTGTTGTTCCATCCATAATTCTGAAAAACGCTCAGTAGTTAATTCGCCTTCTTCTCTTCGGGCTGTATGAATCGCATCTTCAAATCTGTTCATAGAGATCTGGCGGAATACCGTTGCGATGGTATCGTCAATTTTACCGGTGATCAGTGCAAGCTTTTCTTTTGGGTCTTTGATCTCTTTCAGCAATTTCTGGAAAACCAACATTTCACCAAAAACGGAAGCCGTTTCCGCAGTAGTAAGTGGTGTTCCGGCTTGTAGCGGTCCTTGCTGCCTGGATAGATACTGATGAACTCCATGACCTAATTCATGAGCCAATGTCTGAACATCTCTGATCTTTCCATCAAAATTCATAAATACATACGGATGAACAGATGGGACAGTACTTGCGGAATACGCTCCACCTCTTTTTCCTGGTTTTATAGCTGCATCGATCCAATTTTTCTCAAAGAATTTTGCAGTGATCTCCCCCATTTCAGGATGAAATTTGGAGTAAGCATCCAACACCATTTCTTTGGCTTCGTCCCATGTTATAGTTTCTTCATTCTGGATGATGGGTGCATATCGGTCGTAATCCTTCATTTCATCCAAGCCAAGCAAATCGGTTTTTAACTTGTAGTACCTTTGAACCAGATCATAGTTTGATGTAACTGCTTCAACTAAAGCTTCTACTGTCTCGTCATCGGTTTCGTTGGCAAGATTTCTGGATGAAACCCAGCTTTTATAATTTCTGAAACGATCATTTGTAGATTTATCTGCCAGAATGGTGTTAAAGATAAAAGTCAGTGTTCTGCTCAGATCGTTAAATGTTTTTGTAAGAGCGGCATGTGCTTTTTTTCTGATCTTTTGATCGCCTTCATGAAGTTTACTCAGTGCTTCCTGTTCAGTCAGCGATTCACCGTCAATATGAAATTCCGCTGCTCCGAGCGTTTCGTCAAAGAAACGAACCCAGGCACTTCTGCCGGTTACTGCTTTGGCAGACATGATCTGTTCCTGTTGCTCTTCCAGCACATGCTTTTTGTAGCGTCTCGAAGAATCCAGATAATGAGAATAGAACGAAAGTTGAGGATCATTGATTAAAGCCTGGGCTTTTTTCTTATCCACTTTAAGCCATTCCACATCAAAGAAAACCAGTTTCTGACTAAGCTCGGAAGACAACTCATTCGACTCCTGCACCAACTTCCCATACTCAGAATTTGAAGTATTTGTACTCCATTGCAAATAAGCGAAAGAACCTATCTTCCCCCCTTTATCCTGTATTGCTTCATACTCCTGAAGTAGTTCTTTGAACTCAGCAGCTGAAAGTGAATCTATTTTACCCTTGTATTTATCAGCAAACTTATCAGCAGCTGCCAACACCTCTTTTTTATCTTTTTGTAATTGAGGATCATCTGAAGATTTGTAAAGATCACTCAAGTCCCAGTTAATTTTTTCTGCGCCGTTTTCAGCCTTCATACAGGTTTTTCTCAAAGGTTAAATGTAAGCTTTGAATATAGCAGTTGTAGGATGGGAATTAAAGGGTTAGTTGAGAAACTATTATCATAAATTATTCGTGTTAAAAAGGTTCTTAATGAACACATATTTTACACTGGGGATTTGATCTCTTATCAAGATGAATTAGATTAGGAAGTAACCATTCAGATTTAGCGGTCTTGTTGGGATTTGATCTCTTATCAAGATGAATTAGATTTTACTTTCTGGATAGCTTAAAAGCCCTGGGTTGGGATTTGATCTCTTATCAAGATGAATTAGATTAATCGTTACGTTGCCACCGATAACTGCATTGTTGGGATTTGATCTCTTATCAAGATGAATTAGATTACTAACTATTTGTGCATCGTCAACTATTTGGTTGGGATTTGATCTCTTATCAAGATGAATTAGATTTCAAGGCGATTTATGGATTGGGATGATTTCGTTGGGATTTGATCTCTTATCAAGATGAATTAGATTAAATAGTTGACGATGCACAAATAGTTAGTAGTTGGGATTTGATCTCTTATCAAGATGAATTAGATTCTTAGGCATTATATGAGCAAATATGTGACTGTTGGGATTTGATCTCTTATCAAGATGAATTAGATTAGAGCAATCAGACTACCAGTTCACTAAAAGGTTGGGATTTGATCTCTTATCAAGATGAATTAGATTCCGGATAGCTTCACATAATTCCAGATCACAGTTGGGATTTGATCTCTTATCAAGATGAATTAGATTGATGTGGATTTGGAGTTACGCCGGCGAACTGTTGGGATTTGATCTCTTATCAAGATGAATTAGATTCTCACAGGATGGTTACTTAGTAACCTTACAGTTGGGATTTGATCTCTTATCAAGATGAATTAGATTAGGTTCTGTTCAAGTTTATGGCTCCCATAAACTTGTTCGGTTCCAAGTCTTAAAAAACTAAAACATTTGTAGCTGAGCAGGGGCATTTTCTGTTGCTTTTCTTCGCCTTCCATGGAAGATTTTCATTTTCCCAAACTGTTTATCCGTTATTCTAAGTATGCGTACTTCTCCATCAGGAGGCAAGATTTTTTTTACTCTTCTTTCATGTACATCTGTATTTTCTTTGCTTGGGCAATGTCGGGTATATACTGAATATTGCATCATCATAAAACCATCTTGCTTTATCCGTTTTCTAAAATCATTAGCTTCTTTTACTGCCGCTTTAGTATCAACCGGTAAATCGAACATAACTACCATCCACATAGTTTTCATTCCTCCAAAAGTGACTAGCGGTTTACTCATTATTTCAATATTGGAAAGTCTATGATTTTAGCTTCTTTGGCATAACATTTTGCGAGCGAAGATGCCATTATGTGCAAGCTTTCTAATAATGGATATTTCATTTCTTTTATGAACACTTCTTTGGTCAACAGTTCTAGCAGAGGTCGTTTTGTCTCTTTAGTCACTTCAATATCTAGTTTCCCAAGCTGGGTATAAAGATCAAATACTTCTGCATCGACCAATGGTCGGAAAGGTTCCATCATATCATCAGCTAAACAATACGGATTATATTGATTGTGATGATGAATACCCATTGAAGGGTGTAATCCTGCCGCTGTTAAACTTCTTGCAACAGCTGCCCGAATTATTGCATATCCGTAGTTTAACAAAGAATTCAAGTCATTACGATCATACCGTCTTCTAAACTCAGAATCTTTAAACAATGACTTCCAATATTGTTTAGCTGCCCTAGCCTCCACATTACTAGGATCACCTGATTTTACCTTCGGGATCAGTAATTTTAAGCCGTCATCGTCTCCGTGTTTTAGTTTAAGTACATTTGATTGAGCCTTTATTTTTTCCTTTACAATTTGTTGCCAAAGTCGCTTTTTTAATGGCTTGGTTGCTTCTGCTTGTATTTGAAGCCGAGCTTGGTGGAGTTGATTATCTTCAAATGGAAGTAATAACCCTTCAGGCATGTGTTGGCGATTACAAAACAAGACCGCTACATTTTGCTCCAATAATTCATACAAAAGTTGATGGGTATAGCTAATAGCAGGATGCGAAAGCACCAGCAAACCTAAATCTTCTACTGGAATGGAGTGTACATCCTCTCCCTGTTTTAGCTTCATCTGCTTATTCTTAATGGAAAGATGAATGGGTCCACTCGATATTTCAACTGTACGTTTAATCATTGGCTGGGAATACCTGACCAATTGGATCGATTCTAACTTTTCGCAAGTTTAAGTTTTTTGGACGGCTAAATATTCTCCCTTTCCCAGTTTCTGATATTGCTAGATTTATATCCCGCAACATTACTCGTTTGTCTGAAAAAAGTCTTTGAACTCGGTAATATTTCTGATCGCTCAGATTTAATACCGTCTCATTTGATGCTAGTGAATAGATAAATCTATGATAATCTGGATGATCCTTTTGAATAATTTCCTCTTTCTCCAATACTCTTCTAGCAGCCTCTACCATTGGTATTACTTCTTCATCTTTATCTCCACTACTTTTCTCAAAAAATACAATATGATGCTTATAAAACTCATAAGCGTACCTTGTGTACTTTTTTTCATGCTCATCAAACCCATGCATTATAGATAAATCCATTTTTTCAATTACTCGAACTTTCAAAATAGGATTAGAACCTTCTTTTTTCATAAAAAATAATAGTGGTGGATCAGTCTCTAGAGACTTTATTGCTTTATCTATATCGCCTAGCTCTTCGAATTTTTCCAAAGCTTTATCCTGCACAATCTTTCTAATATTTGCGTCCCTAATATATGCGTTACCTTTCTTACTAAATGAAAGGCTCTTCTTATCCCATCCAATTTCTTTTAGACTCAATTTAAAAACTGGTTTCCGCTTCACTAAAAACTCTTCACTTTTCTTTTTTCCATAGTATTCCCCTGTTGGACCATAAAATGATTCTTGATGTAGCGGACCAGATATTTTCCTACTCACTTTATGCGAAACAATAATTTGATTTACCGATTCTTGTGAATCTTGCCAAAATGTATCCCATGGAGGGGTATTTGTTATCCGCTTTGAAGCCCTGTCTTTCATTTGCCTATTTCGGTCAACTGTGGACTCTTCTTCATCCATCCAATTTTCTGTTTCAATGAGTTTATTCTCATCACTTAGTTTTTTCAAAATAGAGCGTGAGGTAAGAGCAATTACTATCGCATCTACTGCATGGTGTCGATGATCGTCTCGGTTTTTAATTTCATCATTTTCGATACTTAATATGGAATTCAAGCCCCAAAGATGTCTTAGCAGAGAAGTTGTCTGACCTTTGGTTACTTGAATATCTACCGGCCAATCTTCTGAGCCAAGCTGTTTTAAATATTTACTTGCTTCCCTGCTCATATAACGGGTGTCATTCAACTGCCGAGCGATAAACTCGTCGGTATCAATGGTTTTTTGAGTAAATTTTCTTCGCTTTCTCCAAGGCAAGTTATTTTTTATCCTTTGTTCTAATTCCTCTTTACTCAACAAACCGGCTTCAACGCATTCGTAAGGAGTACGATTACCCTTTCGACGATTGAAATCCGATTCACATAGTGTTTTATTGACATAACTATCATCGAGCGTTCTACTAAACGGAAGAATATGCTCGATTTCGAACTCACCACTGTCTAGGGCTTCAGCATTGATAACTCTTCCCGTATAAGGACAAATCTTGTTGCATTCAATCCAAAGATTATATTTAATTACATCTGTTCTGCTTGGATTTTGATAATTAAATGGAGATTGCTTTAGTGCCTTAATAGCTTCTTTATTTCTTTTTTCAAGCTTATTATTCTTCTTTGTGATTTCATCACGTAGCTTCTTACTGTTCTTCAAATCTCGGGCAAGTTCTACCCTGATTATATCAGGCAACCCATATTTTCTAAGTATAGCATTCACAACTTTTCTTAGCTCTACCATAGCTCCAAATACGACTGGGTTTCGGTAATCGTTTGGATTTAAAAGTGGAAGTTCAAAGACATCCTCTTTGGGCAGCTTTTTTACTTCACCATATACTTCTTTTATAGCTTCATTTTCTCTCTTTCCCTGTTTAATCAATGGCATTATTTTTCGAATGGCTTTGTAGGAAAGACTGCTATACCCTTTTTCAAGTTGAAGCATTTTCAAATGATCAGCTTGCTTCTTAGTTCTTTTCCATTTGGTTAAAGCCAAATCTTCTACAACGTCTGGTTTTTCTACATGAATAAGTACATCAACCACATGGTTTTTGAACTCTTCATCTAATCTATACCAATCTTTGCCAAATGCATTTTTACTTGATAATTTTTTACTAGTGGTATCGCCTTTGAGTTTGCTATCATCCGATGTTTCCAGATTGAATTTGGCATTTGAATTGAGACCTAATGCCTTCTTCAGCTGTGCAAAAGAAACTTGTTCTGCTCCTTCAAGTTTTTCTTTAATAATTCTTCTGTGTTCATCAGTCATATCCAATTTTTGAC
Organism: Balneola sp.; assembly: GCA_965222085.1. GTDB lineage: Bacteria > Bacteroidota > Rhodothermia > Balneolales > Balneolaceae > Balneola. The sequence goes on along the minus strand of OZ244952.1, from coordinate 2,556,977 downwards.
CGTACTCTCCCATCAACTCCAAATTATTCAACGTCTTCAAAATTCTGAACTCCTGAAAAAGTAAATGCCCTCTTGGAATTTTTTTCTTATCAGGTTCTAGCGAACATTTACCAATTAAATGTTTCTGACTCTTAAGTGGTCTTTGGAAAAAAATAGAGTCATCCGAAATTTTTGCTTTAAATTTATCATTTAAAATTTGTGGATAAAATTGTATCTGCTTTTTCCATAGCACTTCAAATTCTTCCTCATACATGTCCCGATGTGTGTACTTATTTCTTATTCTCCTTTTGAATTCATAATCATCATGATCAGGAGATACCGGAGGATCAAAATGATTTTCCTGAAGACTGAATAAATACTCGCCTAAGGTTCGCATTCCTTTTTTCTTCATCTCTGCTCGTATTTTAGATATTTCAGTAGCTACAGCTCCGTCTTCTTTGTCTTTTCCCACTTTACGATTGCTCTTAAATCCTCTTCTTTGATTTAAATGATAAAGTACTCTGCCAAACTCCATCAAACTAAGTTGCTCATCTAGCCCTTTTGTACGTAATTCATATGGATTTAAGTCAATCCACTTGTCCCACTCCTCATTCTCAGATTTTACCGGACACATTCTTACATTTTTTAGTGAATAGTAAAGCCCTCTTTTCCTCCTTCTTTTCCGGTCTCTTTGCTTACGCACACCCCTGTGCATAGTACGTTGTTGATTTTTTGATTCTCCTTTTTGCGCTTCATTATCTCGCTGTAAATTTTGATCAAAAACTCTTACTCCGCTATCAATTATCTTACCCTCGTCATCTTGATTGTACTCAATCAAGCCCCAACCAATCGAAGCAACTCCCATATCCAATCCCAGTATCTTTTTCAAAATCTTCTCCTTTTTGATTTCTTGTTCAGATAGATTACCTTCACTCAATTCATCTTGATAAGAGTCTTATCTTAACAAAGAGAATTAGACTCTGAAGGCTCTGCTCATTCGAGCAACCATTGGCCACCTGCGGGTGGCTTTTTTTATGAATAAAAACTATTTATTCATAACTATCCAATATTTAAATCAAAAAGATTTAATAGTTTATTCTTTAATACACGGTTTCTGAGTCAATCCGTTAGCTGTAGAATATCTTTGATCGCTTGTCAAACAAGGTCGATTTTTGAACATAAGTATTTTGCGCTACAGTCCGCCTGGGAATACACGCCTAATGGAGATCTATTAAGCTTGCTCCAACATCCCCGTTTTCAGCGAAATAATAATAAGCTAACCAAACAGAGCAACACAATAAGGACTAGACAGTTGTAGGATGGGAATTAAAGGGTTAGTTGAGAAACTATTCCTTAAAAATCTTTGTGTTTACCTATGAGGATAATCAACAGAAGAAATATCGTTTTTTAAGATTGTAATCCTTAATTTTAAGCGCTTTTTAAATTTTCTTCGATATCGAACAAATTATTTATCAGCATAAACAAACAGATTCATTTAGTTGCATACAAAATCCGCACGAGGTTAACACCCATTGAAATCTCTTGAAGCCGTCTTCGGTCCTAACTCTGCTCTGGTAGAAGAACTTTACGATCAGTATAAAGAAAACCCTAATTCAGTACCTGCGCATTGGCGAAATTTTTTCGATGAGCATGATGGGAAGTCAACCAATGGCTCTTCATCTGAAAGTACTGCTACTTCGGTTGAAGCTCCTCCTCAGCAAAAAGAAAAACCAGCTCCCAAAAAACCGGAAGCAAGTTCAGGCACTCCCAAAAATGCTGAGCTGGAGAAAATTAAAGGTGTAGCTACAAAGATCGTTGAGAATATGGATCTCAGTTTAGAGGTTCCAACGGCCACATCTTTGAGGGTGCTTCCCGTAAAAATGATGATCGAAGACAGAACCATCATCAACACGCATTTGCTTCAGCGTAATGAACCGAAAGCATCTTTTACTCATTTTATTGCATGGGCTATTATCAAAGCTCTGGACGAGTTTCCTTCTGTAAATAATGCTTACCACTTTGATGGTGACAATCATTATAAAGTAGTTCCTGATCAGGTAAATCTTGGAATTGCGATCGATCTTCCTAATAAAGACGGTTCCAGAAATCTTGTAGTTCCCAATCTAAAAGGCGTAAATAAGATGAACTTTAAGGAGTTCCTGCACGCCTACGCTGAATTGATAAATAAAGCCAGATACGGCAAACTGCAAATTGACGATTATCAGGGAACAACTATAAGTATCACAAATCCCGGCACTATCGGGACGGTTTCTTCTGTTCCAAGATTGATGCAGGGACAAGGTGCGATTATTGCAACCGGTGCTATCGATTACCCTGCTGAATATCAGTCCATGTCGAAAGAAATACTGAACCAACTTGGAATCAGTAAAGTAATGACGGTGACTTGTACGTACGATCATCGCGTGATTCAAGGGGCAGAATCCGGTTCGTTCCTGAAAAAGATCAACGATCTGCTTACGGGGCAAGAAAATTTTTATGAAGAAATTTTCAGCGATCTTGAAATTCCTTACGAGCCGATTCCATATTCAACAGATACCTATTCAGGTCCGTTTGGTGGAAAATCTGACTCTTTGGAGTATGACAGGCGTGCCATCGGTGTTTGGAGACTAATCAACATGTACCGCATGCGTGGTCATGTTCTTTCTGATCTTGATCCGCTCGGTAAAGATCCTAAATATGTTCCTGAACTGGATCTGGAATATTACGGACTTTCGCTTTGGGACTTGGATCGTGAATTTTATTGTGGCGGTTTCGGAGGCAAAGAAAAAGCTCCTCTTCGAGAGATCGTAAAACTTCTTCGTGATACCTACTGCGGAAATATTGGTGCAGATTATATGCATCTACTCGATCTGGAAGAGCGCCGTTGGTTAAGAAACACAATGGAATCCAGCGCCAATAAAGCCAAACTTGATAAAGATGATAAAAAACAGATTCTGCATAAGTTGAATCAGGCCATGGCTTTTGAAGAATTTCTTCATAAAAAGTATATCGGTCACAAGCGTTTTTCATTAGAAGGCGCCGATACGCTGATTCCAATGATTCACTTCATGCTCAATCGCTCAGCTGAAAGTGGCATCGAAAAAGCATTTTTCGGAATGGCTCACCGTGGCAGATTGAATATGTTGGTGAATATTTTGAATAAACCATATCACCGAGTATTTGCAGAATTTGAAGGCAGTGTGGATCCGGATTCTATTCAGGGATCAGGAGATGTTAAATATCACCTTGGAACAAAAGGCGTTCACAAAGCTGCTGAAGGTAAAGAAGTTCAACTGGAACTCATGCCAAACCCAAGTCACCTGGAAGCCGTTGATCCTGTTGTTGAAGGTGCTGTAAGAGCAATGCAGGATCACTATGATGGTGATGATGCCGAGAAAAAGATCTTACCCGTTCTTATGCATGGCGATGCCGCATTTGCAGGACAAGGTGTTGTCCCTGAAACATTGAATATGTCTCAACTGGAAGGATATAAAACAGGCGGAACTGTACATATTATCATCAACAACCAAATCGGATTTACCACTCTTCCTAAAGACGGACGTTCTACTGAGTATGCTTCTGATCTGGCAAAAATGATTTTAGCTCCGATCTTTCATGTAAACGGTGATAAGCCGGAGGCTGCAGTACATGCTATTCAAATGGCTGTTGATTACCGACAGAAGTTCGGAAAAGATGTTATTATTGATTTGATCGGATACAGAAAACATGGTCATAATGAAGGTGATGAACCTGCATTTACACAACCCGGCATGTATAAAGAGATCAATGATCATCCTCCTGTAAGAGATCTTTACACTCAGTTCTTAGTGAAAAACGGTGAACTCACAGAAGATGAGACACAAGAGATCTTTGATGAATTTGATAAACTTCTTCTGGAAGCCTTTGAAGATGCCAAAAAATCTCCGAACGTAGATATTACTGAAGATATTTTTGATCGTACAGAAACTGATCAGAAAAACAGATCTGAGTTTCCGGATACAACCTATTCAGCAGATGAATTAAAAGACATCGCTGTAAAGATTAATACCGTTCCAAAAGACTTTGATGCAAACCCAAAACTTCTGAAACAATTAGCCAAACGAGCAGATATTGTTGAGAAGAATGAAAAGAAAATTGATTGGGGTTTTGCTGAAGCACTTTCATTTGGATCTATTTTGAAATCCGGAAGAACTATTCGTATTACCGGCCAGGATGTGGAAAGAGGGACTTTCTCACACCGACATTCTGTATTGCACGGAACTGAAACAAACCAGACTTTCACTCCATTAAATAATCTGTCAGAAGATCAGGGATATTTCCATGTTCATAACAGTTTATTGAGTGAATATGCCGCTATGGGATTTGAATTCGGATACAGTGCTCAGGAAAAAGACGCACTTGTTATATGGGAAGCCCAGTTTGGTGATTTTGTGAATGGAGCTCAAATTATTATTGATCAGTTCATTTCATCCAGCGAAGCAAAATGGGGACAAACCACTTCCTTGGTTTTAAATCTCCCTCATGGATATGAAGGTCAGGGTCCCGAGCACTCCTCTGCAAGATTGGAACGTTTTCTTCAGCTTTGTGCCGAAGATAACATGCAGGTTATGAATCTGACTACCCCGGCTCAATATTTCCATATGTTGAGAAAGCAAACTTTCCAGGAAGCAAAAAAACCGGTTGTCCTTATGACACCAAAAAGCTTGCTTCGCCACCCTATGGCAACTTCAAATACACAGGAATTGGCGGAAGGAAAATTCCAGCCGTTTATTTCTGATACAGAAGTTACTGATGCAGAACGTTTGGTTATCTGTTCAGGAAAAGTGTATTACGATCTGCTTAAATATCGTCAGGAAAATGATATTAAAGACGTAGCTATTGCACGACTTGAGCAATTCTATCCTTTCCCTGATGATGATATTTCTGAGCAATTGAAAACTTTCAAAAAAGTGAAAGAAATTGTTTGGTGCCAGGAAGAACCTAAGAACATGGGAGCATGGTCATTCGTTGCTCCTCGTTTTGTAGAGCTTCTTGAAAAAGGACAAACTCTCACATATGCAGGACGTCAGGCTTCTGCTTCTCCTGCAGCCGGGCAAAAGAAAATACATGAAGCTGAGCAAAATGCTTTAGTTGAAGACGCACTGAAGAGATAGCAACTCAGTTCATGTTAAATATTCAAGCCCGATAATTAATTTTATCGGGCTTTTTTTATGTTCTTCACTAAACCTATTTTATTGCAACTTGAGCTTTTGTCTTACGTCTCCATGCATATGAAAATAAAAAAATCCTTCTTAGCCACAGGCGCCGGACTACTCTGCCTTTTCTTAATTTCATCCTGCAACTATATATCTAATGTTCATCTGCTATCCCGCGGAAGTGTTGAACAAAGTAACTTTCTTGAATCTATAGATTTTGAAAATCGTCACGGTATTCTTGTTGTCAAAGGTACTGTGAATGATCACCCTGATACGCTTGAGTTCATTTTTGATACAGGAGCCTTTGATAATAAAATCACTCAAAATTGGGCAGATAATTATGGATTGAAAGAGCGAGCAACTAAAGATAAACCTGACTCGCAGGGTAATTCCAACAAAATATCCATGACGTTGATAAACAAGATTTCTTTGGGAAATATAGACTTCAAAAATACAGCTACCGGTATCATCGAATATCCTGAAAATTCACTTTCTCCTTGTATTGCAGCTGATGGAATTATTGGTGCAAACTTAATCCGTGAAGCTAACTGGAAAATTGACTACGTTAATAATAAGATCTGGATCACGGACGATTTTTCCAGATTTAAAGAGCTCAATACAAAGACTTCTCCCTCCATTAAATTTAAGAAACCCACTTTGTCGGGGACTCCGAAAATTGATCTTACTGTAAATGGAAAGGAACTTGGAAATATTCTCTTCGATACCGGATCAAATGGAAGTGTTGATCTTCCGAAATCAATTAAAGACCAAATCTTCATCAACTCAAATGCTGAATGGGATACCACACTCGATAATTCTTCGTCAGGTATCTGGGGTACAAATTTTGATTCCGTATTCACTTCTAAATCCGGAATTCAGTTTAAGGGATATGATATCTTGGAATCTGAAGTTAATTTTGCAGATAAAGGTTTCGCAAAAGTTGGTAACGATGTTTTAGAGAAATATGATGTATACCTGAATTATGATAAAAAAAGGATTTACCTGAATAAAAATTCTGATTATGATGATGTAACCTCAAAATCATCTTTTGGGTTTATTCCATACTACGGCGCCGAAAATATCTGGACAGTTGAAAATATTGTGCTTGGTTCTCCTGCTCATAAATCCGGTATAAACTTTGGAGATACTATCACTAAGATAGATGGAAAAACGCCGGATCAATTCTACTCCTCATTTTGTGGATATTTCGATTGGGTTACCACTTATTTTGGGGATACAGAGAGTCTTCAAATTGAAACAAGGGACTCTTTAATTACAATTCATAAATAATTTTATTTTCTTATTGACTCTCCCCTAACGTCATGTCCTATCTTTGAAAAAAAATCAGAGAATCATGAGAACATATTCAATTGGTGAACTGGCTAAGCTGGCCGGAGTTTCGATCAGGACTCTTCGATATTATGATAAGATCGGTTTATTGAAACCCATTGACCGGGCTGAGTCTAACTACAGATTCTATGGAAAAGATGAGTTGTACCGACTACAACAAATACTCTTTTATAAAGAATTGGATTTTGAACTGAAAAAGATCAAAAAGCTTCTTGACGATCCTGATTTCGACCGGCTTAAAGCACTGACTTTTCAACGCAAACAAATTGTAAATAGAAAAGAAAGACTTGATAAGCTATTGGTCACTATTGATAAGACCATCAAAGATTTAAAAGAGGAGAAAAATATGTTAACAGATGAAGAACTTTATGAAGGATTTTCTAAAGAAGAAATCCAAAAGATTAAACAAGAAGTAACTCAAAAATATGATCCGGAAGTAGTAGCGGAATCAAACAGGAATGTTTCCAAGATGTCCAAAAATGATTTTGATGCTATTAAAACTGAACAGATTCAGCAAGCTAAAGAACTTGCAGATCTGATGCACCTACCGGTTGACTCTGCGGAAGTTCAAGCCGTTATAAAGAGACATCATCAAACCAATGAAAAGTTCTACAAAACTAATGCTGAGATGTATAAAGGTTTAGCTGATATGTATGTATCAGATGTTCGGTTCACTGAGTTTTATGATAAACATCAGCCTGGGTTAGCTCAATTTCTGAAAGAGGCTATGTATGTATATGCAGATAAAAAACTCCGGTAATTAATACCCAAAACTAAACATCCAATCGCCATGTTACTTAATTGGTGATTGGATGTTAGATGTTCCTCTTTGTTGAAAGTCCTTATTTTTTATTTAATAAGAACCATTTTCTTGGTAAGATTCGCTCCTGTTGCTGTTTCCAGTCTGTAAATGTACACACCGGATGCCAGTGAGCTTGCATCAAACCTAACTTCCTGTGCACCGGCAGCTTGTCTTCCATTAACCAATGTAGCCACTTTTCTTCCTGTGATATCATACACACTCAAACTTACATTTGTTGAAGAATCCAATGTATAGCTAATTGTTGTGCTTGGATTGAAAGGATTTGGATAGTTTTGATTCAGAGAAATAGCAGTTGGGTTTTCAAGAACTTCATCATCGTTACTTGTAAGAACTCCGAACTTAAATCGCATCCAAACCGGAAAGTGATCAGATGTTTCACTCAGGAAACTTCCAACATAAAATGGGTTCTCAACACGTTCTGTACCTTCAAAATACTCATCTGAAAGTTCTGAACTGAATGTAATGTGATCGATCATAGAAGTGCTGGATCTTGAAGTAAATCCATTCTCTTCTAACACTTTGGTTACGATGGTGTATTCAGAATCATCATCAAAATTCTTATAAGGAGAAGCATTGCTGTTTACGATTGATTCCAGAATCTCATCGTTATAATCTCCCAAAAAGATCACATTCTTATCAGCAAAATTTCTATCCAGATATTCTTTCATTTCTCCGGAAGCAACCAATCTTTGATTGTAATCCGAAGACGGATCATTAACTGTAGCTTTTGCGTGAATATTGAATGCATATATCTCTTGTTGCTCATCGTTTATATCAGCCATAAATCTGAACATTAATGGGTATCGACCATTAGCCCAGTTAGACTGAGTGAACCCATCACTCGAACTTAGTGTGGCACTATCAAGAGAATCAATAGTAGAACGTTTAAATAAATATGCAGTTTCCTGAGTTTGTGAGAAACTTGCAAGAAACCCGCCGTAATCTTCCAGACTATCAACCAGAGCATTAAATCTGTTAGGGCTCGAAATTTCCTGAAGAGCATAAATATCTGCATCAATGGTTTCAACAACTGTGATCACATTTCTCAATTGCAGATCATCATCTTCAGGTCCGTTACCGGCATCTCCAAACCATTCAATATTCCAGGTAACTACATCTAAAGTCTGGTCTTTTGAAACTTCGTCACCAGGATAGGTCACTTCTTCAACACCCATATCCTCCGTGAATCTTGGAAGCAACTGGTAAGTGCCCCCAAACTGACCAATAACACCGATTATATTCGCCGGCTCGGTTGGTGCAATAGCATCTACAAGATTTGTATTGTTATCGATTCTCATTTCAGCAGTACTTACGCCATCATCAATACCGTAGTTCTGATTTCCCTGAAAAGCTCCGGAGTGATCAATGGTAACATTTTGAACAACTACTAACTGACCTTCATTAGCTTCCATATTAAGTTGCTCAAGATTTACAATTCTTGGTGTTACCTCTTTCTTTTCTACGTCAAAAACTTCGTAAACAATGTTGTCATCTTCCTCTGTATCTGAGATCTGAAGTAAGAAATCTTCGTCCGGCCCGGGAACACCACCTTTAAAAACAGTTAATGGCCCTGATACTTGAATCGAGTCTCCGATTTCTGCAGCTATATGCAAAGGCTCCCAAAAAACAGCAATACCGGCTGTTGCATCCTGCATATATAACGGTCCACCAAACTGATTCGCTACGGTAACACGTCCTGCAACAGTCACTCGGGTTCCAATTGGAAGTTGTCGTGCATCAACAATTGAAATCACATCACCATCTGCAAAGCCTTCTCCGCTCAGAGTAAGTGAAAAACTTGAAGCATTATCGGCATTACTGGTAACTGTGATATTTCCCTGAAATGTACCATCACTGGTTGGCTCAAAAGTCAAAGTAAGGTCTGTGGTCTCGTTAAATGCCAGTGTACTGTCAGAAAGAGTTGATGATGAGAACCCTTCACCTGTCACTGTTACATCAGAAATAACAAGGTCAGGATTTCCTGTATTTTTGATTTCCATTGTTTTGGTTAGCTGTTTTCCTTCAAGTGTGGAACCGAAAGAAATAACATCGGAATTATTTGCTGTGGCATTATCCACTAATACACTTATAGTAGCCTCTGCAGACGCTTCTACATAGTCTGTAATTCTTATATCATCAATATTCATTCTGTCTGTACCGGCCGACTGAATAAATTTAAATCGGATATTTCCTTCTATTTCTACAGGAATAGTATACTCAGTCAGTTCTGCAGGTGCGATAATTACATCACCTACATTGGTCCAACTTGAACCTGAATCAGTTGAATACTGAACCTGAAGGGCTGCATCTTCAGAGTTGTTTCCGTAATGAGCGAGATGGAAAGAAACTTCATCTGCACCGTTTGGCTTATCAAATTGCATGAAGATGTTTCCTGTTCTGTCATTTCTTCTATCCATTCTCACACTCTGAGAACCATTGAACTTATCATTGCTTAAACTTCCAAGCAGTGCATCATCTAAAAACCAGTTCCCTGTGGATAGTGTTACAGATGCGCCTGTATAACCGGATTTTTCTCCACTATCAAAATTCTCAAAGAACTGAGCTTGACTTAAAGAGGTTAATAATAAAGTTAGAAACAGAAGTGAAAAAGAATAGCGTAATAATTTCATATAAATTTTAATTGTGTATTGAAAACAGACTTAAAGATACCATTCTCATATTAACTCTGCGTAAAAATTAATGAATTAAAATATGAAGCTTAGTTTCTTTACCTTCTTCTATGAACTGTTTCCAGATTAGTATTTTATTGTTTATTTCTGCAACTCTATGTGTCAGTTGCACCTCCACTACTCAAAAAGTACCTGATTATCTGATTGGTTCTTTTCAGGATGACTACAACATTGAATACGAATTAAGTGAAAAACTATTTTTTCAGAAGCCCGGAACCAGATTCCATATCCTTAAATGGAATATTGATGATCAGTATTTTATAGCCATAAATGATTCTCTTAATTCTTATGATCCGAATTTATACTCCCGGATAGATTGGGTAGAGTTTGAAGAAATGCAGCCATTCGAGTGGGGATTCTGTTTAAGCGCTTACAATGCTGCTACTCCCGATTCAGCTGAGGCGGTTACTGTAGCCGATCGAAATAACCCTAAAACGGGCTGTAACGGGTATCCTTTTTCCAGAATGAAACCAATATCAGAATAGTTTGGGATACCTAATCTCATAACTCTTTTAAGCTCATTCCGACCTTCTTCAATTCCGGAAATCATTTTTAGTTAAGCTGTACAGAGTCTTCTTGAACAAATTTAAATGGAGATGCAAAGGCTTCTTTCGGAGAACTCTCTGAAGATCTGTACAAACCTCCACCGGTTTCCAGAATTTCAACAGCTTTTAAAGATTCGTTTGCAGGTCCCTCGTAAATATATCCATAAATATTCCTGTAAAGAGCTACATGGACATGGCATCCCGTTGAGTTTCCTGTACTACCGATGCTACCAATATAATCTCCTTCATTTACATACTCTCCTTTAAAAGCTCCTAAAACTTCAAAATGGGCTGCTCTGAGTGCAAAAGTTGAATCTTTATCAGACTGAATGATCACCTGATTTCCATATCCCGTAAGTAAATGATTGGGAAGCTCGGTTACTGTAGAATAGATCACCTCCCCGGAAAAAGGTGCTCTGAAAGGCTGCCCGAAACATTCTGATTCAACAGGTAAAGAATAGTCTATTGCAAAATAATCAGGCCCATTATGAGTAGCTTCTCCATGTCCTCGGGTTATCATCCAACCTTCAATTTCTGTAAAAGGCCACTTAATTATTGATAGTTCAGGTGGTACAAAAGTGTCTAAGCCAATTGAACTTGTTTTATTTATACCGGAATCGTCTGAACAGCTGGTCAAAAATAAGATCACCGGCAAAGTATAAAGCAATATATTTCGTACACTTCTTCTCATTCAGGAAATTGTATTATTTCACCAAAGTTTGTTATAGATTCAGCTGAAATATATTCTTTAATAATAAATTAGAAAATATCTAAGCATCCAAATAAACCAATTTTATGAAGAAAGTTGCTCTATTTTTATTCATAGCAGTTCATCCTCTTTTTTCCTTTGCCCAAAACAGCACTGAGATCTATTTGTTTGAATTCTCCTTTAAAAACAACTCTTATCAACTGAATGATCCAATCAATGTTTCAGATAATGAAGGTTATGATAACCAACCTTCCTTTACAGAAGATGGTAAATCTTTGCTTTATGCATCAACCAGAAACGAACAAACAGATATTCTCTGGTATGACATAGAATCCGGTTCCAAAAAGTGGATTACAAATACGCCGGGTGGAGAATATTCTCCTGTTTTAATGCCTGATGGAGAACACATTTCTGCTGTTCGCCTTGACCCGGATGGTCTTCAGTTGTTGTATAAGTATTCAGTTAAAGATGGCTCGTCAGATGTATTGGTTCCAGGTTTAAAAATCGGATACTATTCATGGTTTTTAACTTCTCGTATTATTGCTTTTGTACTTGGTGAGCCTGCCTCACTTCAGGAAATTGATCTGGCACACAACGAAATTGTTGCTGTAAATGAAAACCCCGGCCGCTCCATACACTATATTCCGGCCACAAAAATGTATAGTTATGTTGATAAATCAGATCCCGATAATTGGAAAATAATGAAAGCTGTTCCGAATAATTCAGAATGGACAGAAGAGATCACTTCCACACTACCCGAATCTGAAGATATGGTTTGGTTAAATATGCATACCATATTAATGGGTAAAGATGATAAACTCTATTATTTCGATACTCGCTCAGAATCAACTGATTGGAAACTATTTGCTGATCTTTCAGAATTTGGGCTTTCCGGAATTACACGTCTTGCAAAAAACGGAAATAAAATAGCTGTGGTTGTAAACGGAAAATAGCTCCCGGCAATTTTTTAAACACATTTTTACTTATTAGACTGCCGAATATTTAGCTAGTACGGTTTCAATAAGATATATTAGCCTCAACCTATAAAACTAACTAAAATCTCTAGAATGAAAATACTACGAAAAACACTTTTTCGTCTGTTGTTCATTCTTCCTCTAATAGGATTTACCAGCAATATAAAAGCTCAAAGTGATCCTACCGGTGAATCACCAGCAACTCGCACTTATGCGATCACAAATGCTACGATTGTTCAAGCTCCGGGTAAATTAATGGAAGAAGGCACTATTGTAATTACAGACGGGTTGATTACAGCTGTTGGAAAAAACGTAAATATCCCTGTTACCGCTGAAGTTATTGACGGAACAGATATGTTTATTTATCCCGGCTTTATTGACGGAATGTCGAATACGGGAGCTGAAAGACCTGCAAATCCGGAACGCCCGGATAATTTATTTACACCTGATCCTCCAAATTACTATGCAGGTATTACTCCTGAAAATCAGGTGATCGACCAGATCAAAGTAGACGAAAACAGTATTGAAGCTATGAGGAAAGTTGGTTTCACAATTTCACACACTGTACCCTACGGCAGAATGCTTCCGGGTTCAGGTGCTTTAATACTTCTCAGAGATGCTGAACATCCTGATAAATTGATCCTATCCGAAGGATCTTCTCTCTATTCACAATTTTCAGGTGCACCCGGTGCTTATCCCGGAAATACATTGGGGATTATGGCGAAATTCAGAAATCTCTACAAAAATGCAGAGCTTTCTAAAAGCCACTCCGAATTATATGATTCAAATCCTGAAGGAATTACTCGTCCAACCAGAGACCGAGTCTCAGAAGCTTTTTACCCTGTGATAGAAAAAAGACAATCTATTTTCTATAACGCATCAAATTCTTTGGAAGCCAGAAGAGCTATGCGGTTACAAAAAGAACTGGGATTTAATTTAGTACTGGGAAACCTTCAGGAAGGTTGGGATTTAGCGAACGAAATTAAAAGTACTAATACAAAAGTGTTTATGTCGTTGGAGCTTCCAAAAGAACCTAAAAACAGCAAAGAAGAAGACAAATCAGACGAAGTAAAAAGGCTGGAAGAGAGACGCATGGAATTTTATAAAAAATATGTCACTCAATATGCCGAACTTCAAAAAGCGGGAATAAAATTCGGGTTTTCTTCTATTGATGCCCGATCAAGCCAGTTAAAAGATAATTTGCTTACAATTATTGAAAACGGCTTAAGCGAAGATCAAGCTCTCGCAGCATTAACCACAAATTCTGCTGAATTACTTGGAATAAGTAAAATTGCCGGAACTCTAGATGAAGGTAAAATTGGTAACTTAATTGTTTCCAAAGGTTCTTATTTCGAGAAAAAATCCCAGATCAAATACGTTTTTGTTGATGGAGAAAAACATGAATATGACGTTAAAGATGGTTCAAAAGTAAAAGAAGGTGATGAAACCCCTGCTGCTAATCTGGAAGCTATTTTAGGGACATGGAATTATGAATTCACCACTCCTCAAGGAACACAAACGGGGAGTTTCATTTTTACAAATGAGTCCGATATTCTATCAGGAACAATGACAAGCTCAGACGGAACTCCTGATACAGAACTTCAAAACATAAGTTTTTTAAACGGAGAACTTAGCTTTGATTTTTCTATCGACGCCGGCGGACAATCCGTAGACATTGTGGTGGTTGGTGTGGTAGATGGAAATAATTATGAAGCAGAGGCAAGTGTAGCTGCTTTCAATTTTACGTTCCCAATTCAAGCAACAAAAGATGAGGCTTAAAATGAGATTAATAAATATGATAAAATTATCCTCCTTTTTGATGCTGTTTTTGTGTACTTCTGTATTACAAGCACAAACAAAAAAGGGTGATGTACTAATAAAGAACGGAACTGTAATTACTATTACTGACGGAACTCAGGAGAATACGGATGTTCTGGTTCGCAATGGTAAAATTGACAGGATAGGCAAAAACCTAAAAGCGCCAAACGGTGTCGAAGAAGTAGATGCAACCGGTAAATTTGTAATGCCCGGTATTATTGATGCACATTCGCATATTGCAGGAACTTCCATAAACGAAGGAACCAGCCAGGTTACTGCGGAAGTAAGTATGGAAGATGTTGTTGACCCTCTTGACGTAGGCATTTACAGAGCACTTGCAGGTGGTGTAACATCTATTCATTTAATGCATGGTTCGGCTAACGTAATCGGTGGACAAAATGAAACCTTAAAACTGCGTTGGGGAAGTACAAACCCTGAAGATCTTCGTTTTGAAGGCGCTCCCAGAACTATAAAATTTGCACTGGGTGAAAATCCAACTCGCGGCGGACGTTCACGAGGTATTCAACCTCAAAGTAGAATGGGCGTGGAAGCAATGCTCAGAAATACTTTTAACGATGCCATCAAATATCGGGATGCATGGAATGCATACCGTTCAAACAAAAGCTCCAGAAAAGTAGCTCCGGAATACAGTCTCAGAATGGAAACAATGGTTGATATTCTGGAAGGCGAAGTTCTGGTTCATTGCCATTCCTATCGTGCAGATGAGATCTATATGCTGATGAAAGTTTTCTCTGATTTTGGTATAGAGAAATTAACTTTCCAGCATGCAAACGAAGCGTACAAAGTAGCTCCTGAACTTGCTGAATTCGGAGCATCAGCTTCTGTATTTTCTGATTGGTGGGCTTATAAGCTGGAAGTTTACTACTCTACTGCTTACAATGCAGCTATCCTGACAGAAAACGGAGTGACAACTTCGATCAACTCAGATTCAGGCGAGTTAATTCGTCACCTTTTTCACGAGGCAGCTAAAACTCAGAAATACGGAGATCTTTCCGATAATGAAGCTTTAGCTTTAATCACTTTGAACCCTGCTAAACAATTGGGTATTGATAACAGAGTAGGCTCTTTGGAAAAAGGAAAAGATGCTGATATTGCTATTTTTGATAACCATCCGTTGTCGATTTATGCTGTACCACAAATGACTTTCGTGGACGGCGTAAAATACTTTGATATCGAGAATGATGCTGCCGATCAGAGAATCTATATAGATCCTGAATCTACTGTGGAAAATGTTCAAATTTTTCACGCTGAAGATCACGACAGATGCATGGAAGGTGCTAATGTTGTGAATTTCACTGACCTCTTTAATAACAAGTGAGGAACCAAATGAAAAAATTTATATCCATATTAAGTGTACTTGTACTGCTTCCATTATTTGCCGCTGCGCAAAATGATGGGGGAATAGTACGAGCCGATAATTCAAAATTTGCTTTAACAAATGCGAAGATCTACACCGTAACAAACGGAGTTATAGAAAATGGTACCATCATAATTAACAATGGTATTATTGAAGCTGTCGGAGCTGATATCAACATTCCGGGCGATGCTCAGGTAATTGATTATTCCGGACAGGAAATTTATCCGGGAATGATTGATTCGGGAACACGCCTGGGTCTATCAGAGATCGGCAGTATATCCGAAGCTAATGACTTCAGAGAATTTGGTGAAATAACTCCGAATATGCAGGCTTTAACTGCTGTTAATCCAAACTCTGTGGCAATTCCTGTTACAAGAGTAAGTGGTGTAACTTCAGCCTTAACTATGCCTGCCGGCGGACCGCTTCCGGGAACAGCTGCTACAATCAGTCTTTTTGGTTATACACCCGATCAAATGTTTGCCGGCTCTAAGGGTGTGGTCATGAACTTCCCTTCTACTGCACAGCGCGGTTGGAGACGAAGAACTCCTGAACAGATCGAGAAAGCCCGTGAAAAAGCTCAGGAAACCATCAATGACGCTTTTGATAAAGCAGAATTATATGCAAAGATCAAAGAATCAGATGATGCCCGCTATTATCCTGAGATGGAAGCTCTCGCCAAAGTAGTTAACGGAGAAGTATTACTTTATATAGAAGTAAACTCAGCAAAAGACATCCTTAGTGCGTTGGAATGGGTTGAAGAGCGCGGATACGAAAACGTAGTGCTTACAGGTGTAGCTGAAGGCTGGCGAGTTGCTGAAGAAATAGCTGAAGCAGGACTTCCTGTTATTACAGGACCTGTACTTTCAACTCCAACCCGCGGTTCTGATGCTTATGACACAGCATACAAAAATCCGGGCTTGATGCAAAAAGCAGGAATCAAAGTTGCTCTTCGAACTATGGACACTGAAAATTCACGTAATCTTCCATACAACGCCGGTTTTGCAGCCACGTACGGTATGGGAAGAGAAGAAGCATTAAAAGCCATTACCATCAATGCTGCTGAGATCATGGGTGTTGGGGATCAACTAGGATCGATCGAAGTTGGTAAGAAAGCAAATATCTTTGTTTCTACAGGCGATCCTTTCCAGACATCAACTAAAATACTGGATGTTTTCATCGATGGATATAAAATCCCGATGACCAGCAGACATACAGAATTGTATGATGAATTCTTAAACCGTACTCCGGGATTGAATAAGAATGCTGTTAAAGTGGATGGATAGATAAGACAATTATCAAACACCAAAAGCCAACATTTAATGAAAATTGAGTGTTGGCTTTTTTTTGGGAAGATTCTTAGGATTATAGATGTTAGGTGATTCGTTGACAGTTTAATAGTGATAATCCTAGAAAAGTTCGCCCTTAGTATTTAAGACGGAAAAGAGAACATGATCCGGATGCGTCTGCGAAGCAGGAATAATCCTTTCAGGTGAGGAGTAAACTAATTTTCTCAGGATGAATGAAGACCTTTAGGATTATTCAGCGCAGGATCAGTGAACCCGTCTTAAATACTTCGGCTTGATCTTTTGCTACTTTTGTATCAAGACAAAAGTAGGTGACCGCATTCTAAGCTAAGCGTGTTTACAGGATTCAACTCGTTGGTTCTGTGTACTTTTGTGCCGCCAAAAGTACCAAAAGCTCCCGACAAGAATTATTGGCGCGAACTCCATTACATCGACTAATCATTACAAAAGGTCTTCGTTCGTATGATGCATATTCGCGAATCAGCCAGAGTGTAATGATTACTCCTTCGGAGCCGTCGATTTCATTGCGTTCTTGGCTCGCCAATAATTCTAAAGGTCGGTGAAGTTGGAAACTTTTTCTGAAAACATCAGGACGTTTAAGTAGAATAATTTTTGTAAGCGAATTAGCTGACATCTACAAGGATGACCGTAAGCAAACCTCATCCAATATATTTAGCAACTATTTTTAATAATTGAACTCAGGTTATATGGATTTATTTTAGTACTATAATTCCGCATAATAATATGTTAGTGTAACTAAGTAATTAATCATGTCAGAAGTTCTCAGGAGAAAAATGGAGGAAAAAACTGAAGCCCAATTGCTTCATATTCTCCAAAACGAACATCAATTCAGACCAAATGCAGTAAAAATTGCTAGAGAAGTTCTTGAGGCTAAACGAAATTCATCGAAGCCTATTGAAAAGGAAGAAATTGAACCTATTCAGGAAACTGAAACTCAAACATCAAAACCTTCTCGCATAAGTATTCGAAACGGTTTAATCGGTCTCGCAATATTTCAGAGTTTGAGTTCGGTATATATAGTACCAGATTTTATTTCAACATTGTTCAGTTTTCCTGAAATGAGTTTTTTGAACTACCTATTACTTCTTTTCTGGGTAGTTTTTCATTTAACCGTTCTTTCTTCCTCGGTCTTAATTTTCTTCAAGAAAAACTTTGGTATCCAACTTGCACTCATTTGTACAATATTAAAACTTTTCGAAGTAGAAATTGGAAGCTTCATTTACACCAATACTGATTTCCTTAGAATTATTGTAAATATTGGGCTCACTTTTGGAATCGACTTCGATTTAGGTACCGTTTCTAATAACATCAGCATACTTACTAGTTCTGTGGAATACCCATTTATTGGGATCAATCTCCTATCCGTTGGGCTCTTGTTTTTTCTTCATAAAGCAAAAAGTCAAATTTTAGATGGTGAATCATCGTTGCACTAAAAAACGTTTCAAGCGGATTCGAATAGGTTTGCAACCTTATTTCTAACAACTCGGCTCGCCGCCTGCCAGCCGGCATAGGCAGGCTTAAAAGCCGGGTCGGTCGTTTTGATGCTCACTTTAAATTAAAACTCTTTCCTGATTTAAAGACCATCAGTAGTAGATTATCGTTAAACAGAAAAATTAATTACATTTCAACTATGAAGTCGTTAACGATAAACATACCGAATACAGCCGACATCGATGACAAAGAGGCAAGAATGTCATTAGCTTCCAAATTGTACGAAAGAGGGAAGCTTACGCTAGGGCAAGCTGCCGAACTGGCCGGCTACTCGAAAGAAACTTTCATGGAATTGCTTGCTGACTACAATGTATCATTGATAAACTATCCTGTGGATGAACTTGACGAAGATATTGACAATGCACAACGTTATAGTATCTGACACAAGTTGCCTCATTCTGTTCTACAAAATCGAAGAGTTTGATCTTCTGAAAAAGGTTTTCGGTAAACTTCATATCACAGAAACGGTTCAAGAAGAATTCAATCAATCGATTCCGGATTGGATCGAAATTGTAGAACCAACAACTAACATACATCAGGGATTATCAAGCTATTTGGATAAAGGTGAAGCAACCGCAATTTCATTGGCTGCAGAACATGAAAATTCTCTTTTAATCATTGATGAAATAAAAGGGAGGAAAGCAGCGAAAGAGATGGGTATTCCGGTAACCGGATCACTTGGTGTGTTAATCACAGCTAAAAACAAAGGACATCTGCAAGCTATTAAGCCGATCTTAAATAAAATCCAGAAAACGAACTTTCGGATTTCAAAAGAGTTGATTGAGCGAGTACTTGACAAAGTAAACGAGTCCTGAAGCGAGCCGTTCGCAACCACAACAAGCGTTTCAATGGGACACGAACTCGATTCAAATCTTTATTTTTAAACCATTTTTTTATTATGAACATTGCCATAAATATGTTTTGTCCAAGATCAGGAAAATCTGTTCAAAACGATTCTTTAACAGAATATCGAAATCTTACAGTTGGTTTTTGTAATCAAGGCTGCAGAGATGATTTCAAAAATAATGTCAGCGAAAGACCAGAGGACAGAAAGTATTTCGATGTTATTATAAAAGAACACGGGTTGCATACTGATAAATAATTCTTAGATTTGTTAATTTTGATCAACAGAACAGATCACTTTTATTAATCTGAATTTTCCCCTCTTTTTTTAAGTCTGTTTGACAGTAAATTACATTCATAAATCTACAGATTTTCACTCCCTAGCCACCTCCGATTACAAATAGTTTTTTTATTTCTTTTCAATTATTGGTTAATTGATGGCTTTCCCTAATGTAAATATCATAATTGCATAGTGCTATGGCTACTAAGATCGATGAAACTACTCATAATTTTATTAATGGAAAGTTTGTCTCAAACGGCTCTCCCCGTCTCGATGTAATAAGTCCCCTTAACGGAAATAAAATTTCAAGTGTACCTCTTTCCTCTTCAAAAGAACTGGATGAAGCTGTACAGGCTGCGAGAAATGCATTTCCTGAATGGTCAGGCCGAACCCTTAAAGAGCGAGTGCAGGTTTTCTATAAATATCGGGAACTACTCGAAAAACACATGGATGAGCTGACAGAGATTTGTCATACTGAAAACGGGAAAACTTGGGGGGAATCAAAAGCAGAAGTGGAAAAAAGTATTGAGCTAACAGAATTTGCCTGCTCCATGCCACAGATCATAACTAATGAAGTTCAGGAAGTGAGCCGTGGAGTGGAAGTTCGTATCGACAGAAAACCTTTGGGCGTGGTTGCTTCCATCGCTCCTTTTAACTTTCCGAATATGGTTCCTCACTGGACAGTACCAAATGCAATCGTGCTTGGGAATTGTATGATCCTGAAACCATCCGAAGTTGTTCCTGTGAGTGCTGTGAAAATTGCTGAATTATTAAAGGAAGCAGGTTTACCTGATGGAGTTTTCAATATTGTAAATGGTGGCAAAGAAATTGTAGAAGCCATTTGTGATCACCCTGAAATTAAAGCGGTTTCGTTTGTGGGCTCTACTAAAGTGGCCAAAATTGTGTATAAACGAGCAACTTCCTCTCTTAAAAGATGCGTGGCTTTAGGTGGAGCGAAAAACCATTTAATTGTATTGCCGGATGCAAATGAAGAAATGACGGCATCGAATGTAATCGCTTCAATGTCGGGTTGTGCCGGGCAACGATGTATGGCTGCTGCTGTTATGGTTGGTGTGGATAAAGTAGATCACATCGTTTCCAGAATGGTGGACGAAGCCAAGAAAATAGTTCCGGGTGATAACCTTGGTTCTGTAATCAGCAAAGAAGCCAAAGAACGCATAGAAAAATATATTGAAGAAGCAGAAGCCGCCGGAGCAAAAGTCCTCGTCGACGGTAGAAATGCAGCCGTTAAAGGAAAAGAAGGTGGTTTTTATGTTGGGGCAACCGTTGTTGATTACGTAACTCCGGATATGGCAATTGCCAAAGAAGAAGTTTTCGGACCGGTTATTTCTATTATCAGAGCTAAAGATCTGGATGAAGCTATTTCGATTGAAAACAGCTCGGGCTATGGAAATGCTGCTGCTGTATTTACTCAAAGCGGTGGTGCAGCCAAAGAAGTAATGGAACGAGCCAGCGCGGGCATGATAGGCGTTAATATCGGAGTTCCGGTACCACGTGAACCCTTCCCTTTTGGTGGCTGGAATGACTCAAAATTTGGAGTGTGTGATATTACCGGAAAAAGTTCTATCGAGTTTTGGACTCAGAACAAAAAAACATCGGTTAAATGGAATGCGGAAGCGCGAACTAATTGGATGAGTTAATGAAATAGAGAATCGGGTTTCGTGATACATGAACCCTTTATAGTAAGCTATGAGCCATAAGAACTTAGAAATTTATACTATTGCCTACGACCTTGCTTTGGAAATTCACAAGATTTCAATGAAGCTGCCAAAGCATGAACTTTATGAACAAGGAAGCCAAATCCGTAGATCATCAAAAAGTATAAAAGATAACATTGCTGAAGGATATGGTAGACGAAGATATAAAAACGAGTTTATAAGATTTTTGATCTTCGCCCACGCTTCTTGTGATGAAACAATATCTCAGCTTAATATGATAAGCGATATTTATTACCCGGAAAAACCATTAACTGACCTAATAGATAGATACAATATGTTAGGAGGAAAAATAAACCGGTTCATAAATTATGTAGAAACAAGCTGGAAAACACCTACAAACCAGAACACGTAATCCGAAACCCGAAACTCTTTTTATATGACTTCCAATAGCCAAATCCGTTCCAACAACCTCAACCACACTCTTTTTTCCTGGTCAAAGCAAGGTGGGTTAAATCCTGTCAGTATTAAAGATGCTAAAGGGGTTTATTTGAATGATCGTGATGGAAATAAAATTCTGGACTTCTCCTCACAGCTGATGAATGTAAATATCGGTCATGGAGATCAACGTATTACCGAAGCAGTGAAGCGACAAATGGAAGAAGTCAGTTTTGTGTATCCGGGAATGATTACCGATGCACGTGGTAAATTGGGAAAAAAGCTTTCGGAACTGGCTCCCTCCTCTCTGAATAAAACCTTCTTTACTTTAGGTGGAGCAGAAGCCATTGAAAACGGGATAAAACTGGCACGTATGTACACCGGTCGTCATAAGATCATCACTCAATACCGATCTTATCACGGAGCAACGTATGGTGCAATTTCTGCCGGAGGCGACCCCCGAAAATTTCCAATTGATACACAACGAGCGCCGGGATTTGTTCATGTTGAAAACCCGTATTTCTACCGTTGTCCATGGAATTCTGAGACTTTTGAAGAATGTGGTGAATTAGCGGCACGCAACTTAGAGCAGGTCATCAAATATGAAAATCCAGATAGTATTGCGGCCATTCTTCTTGAAGGAGAATCAGGTTCTTCGGGATGTATTAAATATCCTCCAAATTACTGGAAATTGGTCCGCAAAATATGCGACAAATACGGAATCCTTATCATTGATGACGAAGTAATGAGCGGATTTGGCAGAACCGGAAAAATGTTCGGTGTTGATCATCACGGAGTTGAACCTGATATCATGTGCATGGCAAAAGGGCTAACGTCAGGATATTTACCATTGGGTGGCGTTATGATCTCAGATGCTATTGCCAAATATTTTGATGACCACCCGATGGTGATTGGGCTCACTTATTCCGCTCATGCTGTTTCGTGTGCCGCTGCTGTCGAGAATATCAGAATTATAGAAGAAGATGGATTAGTTGAAAATGCAGCAAACATGGGTGCTTATATTGAAGCCGGTGTAGAAAAGCTTAAAGAAAAGCATCCATCAATCGGGGATTACCGAAATACAGGATTGCTGGGTTGTATTGAACTAGTAAAAAATCATGATACTAAAGAGCCGGTTACTCCATGGAATGCCAAACCCTCTGAAATGGAAGCCACTAATCGTATGGCAGCTAAGATCAGAGAAGCCGGAATGTTCACTTTTGTACGCTGGAACTGGATCTTTACCGCTCCACCTCTTTGTATAACTAAAGAACAAATTGATGAAGGGCTCGACATCATCTCACAAGCAATTTCCATTGCGGATGAATACTGTGATTAATCGTAACTAAACTCTATCGGATGAATGAAAACCTTAAACTACCTTCAGAATTAGAATCTTCTCCCTTAAGTGGTGAAGATATGGTTCCTCTTCCGCATGAAGACCGAACCTGGTCTATGTGGAATATGACAGCGATCTGGGTTGGAATGGCGGTATGTATTCCTACATACTTGCTGGCTTCCAACATGATTTTATCCGGATTGAGTTGGCAGGCTTCACTCATTATAATTGCGATTGCAAATTTAGTAATTACCATTCCCATGGTACTAAGCGGACATGCAGGCGTGAAATACGGAATTCCGTTTCCTGTTTTTGGCAGAGCCGGATTTGGAATCTACGGAGTTCATATCGCTTCTCTGGTTCGTGGAATTATCGCCTGTGGTTGGTTCGGAATTCAAACCTGGATCGGTGGTTTAGCTTTTTATTCTATCTGGAATATTATTTCGGGACAGTCCGGATCTCTGGAACTGGATCTCGGGAAATTCATATGCTTTGGGCTTTTTTGGTGCATTAACATCTATTTTATCTGGAAAGGAACAGAATCTATAAAATGGCTAGAAAATTACTCAGCACCGATCTTGATCCTGATTGGGCTAATCCTGATTGGCTGGGGATATAACAATGCCGGAAGTTTTTCTGCCGTTCTTGATCAGGGAACTCAGCTTCAAAAAACTACAGCTTCTTTACAGGCCTCAGAAACAAACTCTTCAGAATACCTTTTAAATTTAAATGTAGTTGCTGATCTGGATGGAAATGCAAAAGCTTCCGAAGTTTCTGTCAAGATTCCAACAACATCAGGATATGACGACCTTGGCTGGCAATCTATCACTTCAATTTCATCGAAGATTTCAGTCCCATTTTCTGAAAGCTATGCCTCAGGTGAAGAGCCTGTTTTGGTTCAGTTTAAAAATACAGATGGAGTTTTATCCAGTTCGGTATCTGTTTTTGTTGAAGATTCTGCTTCAGATTCACAACCGACGATCTGGACCTATCTGATCTGGTTTACAGCTATGGTTGGGTTTTGGGCTACCATGGCTATCAGTATTGCGGATATAACACGACTATCAAAAAACCAGACCGATCAAATTAAAGGGCAGTTTTTGGGCTTACCCACAACTATGACCTTCTACTCATTCGTAGCCATTTTTGTAACCTGTGCTGCTATTATTTCCTTCAAGGATGTTATGATCGTAGAAGACACGCCCTGGGATCCCGTTTCTTTAGTCGCTCAATTTGAACATCCCGGAATAGTGATTTTCGCTCAGATCGCTTTAATAATTGCCACATTAAGTACCAATATCGCCGCAAATATAATAGCGCCTGCAAATGCAATCGCCAATGTAATTCCACAAAAATTGAATTTCAGAACAGGTGGTGTAATTGCCGGAGCAGTTGGAATTATTACCTGCCCCTGGTGGCTTGCTGATGATATCGGAGCTATTCTGGTATTTGTAAGCGGATTATTAGGCCCCGTTTTAGGAGTACTGCTTTGTGATTATTATCTGGTTCGGAAAAAGACTTTAGCACTCTATGAACTTTATAAACCTGATGGAAAATATTCTTATGGCGGATCAGGATTTAACAAAGCTGCAATGTACGCTTTATTAGCCGGTGTGCTTACAGCGCTTATCGGATTTTGGATTCCATCCCTGAGTTATTTATATAGTTTATCATGGTTTACGGGTTTCGGGGTAGCATTCATTCTCTATTACTATTTAATGAAGGATCATCAAACCGGGACAGAAACCAAAGAAATTCACACTTAGTATAATTGCCTTATGTCATCAGTACTTATTAAAAACGGTAGAATTGTTACTGCATCAGAAGATTACATCGCTGATCTTTATGTAGAAGATGGAAAGATCTCAGCTATCGGTGCAAATCTGGACTATAAAGCTGATAAAATCATTGATGCATCTAACAAGCTAGTTTTTCCCGGAGGAATCGACCCTCATGTTCATCTGGACATGCCTTTTATGGGCACCTACTCCAGCGATGATTATGAAACCGGAACACGTGCTGCTCTTTTCGGAGGAACTACCACTGTTATTGATTTTATTCTCCAAACTCAGGGCGACACCCTCAGAAACGCGTTAAAAACCTGGCAAAAGAAATCAAAAGGCAAAGCCATTGGCGATTACTCTTATCATATGGCCGTTACTGATTTCAATGATGATGTAGCCAAAGAAATCGTTGAGTTTATCGAAGAAGAAGGAATTACTTCATTCAAAACATTTATGGCTTACAAAGGTGCGTTAATGATCGATGACGGTCAGATGGTTCGACTTATGAAAGTTGTAAAGAAACACGGTGGATTGGTTACAGTACACGCCACCAACGGCGATGTAATTGATTCGCTAATCGCCAAACATCTTTCGGAGGGAAAAACCGCTCCACTCTATCATTATCTTTCTCAACCTGAAGTTACTGAAGCTGAAGCGAGCGCTCGTTTCACTGATATGCTCCATTACACCGGCTGTACCGGATATATTGTTCACATGACTTGTGAAGGCGCGCTCAATGCGGTTCAACGAGCCGGACTCAGAAATCAACGTGTTTTTGTAGAAACTTGTCCTCAGTATTTACTGGTCGATGCTTCCGTTTATGAAGAAGATTTTGAAGGTGCAAAATGGGTAATGAGCCCACCGATCCGCGAGAAAAAAGATCAAGCTGCACTTTGGTCGGGTTTACAACAAGGTTTGGTGAATGTGATCGGAACAGACCACTGCCCTTTTACCTGGGAACAGAAGAAAATGGGGAAAGATGATTTTTCAAAGATTCCGAACGGACATCCTGCTATTGAACACCGGATGGAGTTGATTTTCTCTGAAGGAGTTAAAAAAGGAAAGATTTCACTTAACAAATTTGTAGAAGTTACTGCCACCAATCCCGCTAAAATTTTCGGAATGTATCCGAAGAAAGGAACACTTGCCGTTGGAACTGATGCAGATATCGTGATCTTTGATCCCGAAAAAGAACATGTTATTTCAAAAGACACCCATCACATGAATGTAGATTATTCAAGCTATGAAGGTTGGGAAGTAACCGGAAAAACAGAAACTGTGTTGCTCCGTGGACAAATCGCTATCGAAAATGAGGAATGTCATTTAGAGCCCGGTAGCGGACAATTCGTGAAACGTGGAAAAACATCCTATGTGATCTAAAAGAATTCAGCAGATAATTTTATACCGATCTGCCAATTAAACTGAAAACAAATAAAGAAACATTATGCCAAGAAAAGTTAAATCAGGTCTTATTCAAATGAGTCTTCCTATGACCGAAGGAGAAGGAAGCATCAAAGAGATCATGAAAGCCATGACCGATAAGCATATTCCATATATAGAAGAAGCCGGAAAGCAAGGTGTTCAGATTCTTTGTTTGCAGGAAATTTTTAACACGCCTTATTTCTGTCCGGGCCAGGACAAAGAATGGTACGCATCAGCAGAAACTGTTCCTGGTCCAACAACCGAGATGATGCAGGAATATGCCAAAAAGTACCAAATGGTGATCATTGTTCCAATCTATGAGAAAGAACAAGCCGGAGTTTTTTATAACACCGCAGCTGTTATTGATGCCGACGGAACTTATCTCGGTAAATACCGCAAAAATCATATTCCTCACACTACCGGATTTTGGGAGAAATTTTTCTTTAAACCGGGTAATCTTGGTTATCCCGTTTTTCAAACTAAGTATGCTAAAGTTGGAGTGTATATTTGCTACGATCGCCATTTCCCTGACGGAGCCAGAATTCTTGGATTGAACGGAGCTGAGATCGTTTACAATCCATCTGCAACTGTAGAAGGGCTGTCTCAGTATCTCTGGAAATTAGAGCAACCTGCTCATGCAGCCGCAAATGGTTATTTCATGGGATGTATCAATCGCGTGGGTGAAGAAAAGCCCTGGGATCTCGGTCGTTTTTATGGAACCTCCTACTTTGTAGATCCACGCGGACAAATTTTCGCTGAAGCTTCAGAAGACAAAGACGAACTATTAGTAGCTGAATTTGATCTGGATATGATCGATGAAGTGAGATCTACATGGCAGTTCTTCAGAGATCGGAGACCTGAAACGTATGATAAACTCACTGAACTTTAATTAACGAGTTCATATAGTTCAAATTAATCAGCGATCAAATAGGATTTAGTTATGGCAGAATACAAAAGACCGGAATCGAGCGAAGATTTTCATAAGAACTTTGCTCAGAAAAAACCTCTGATGAATGACACAGAAGCGTTCTATGAAAGTTCGCGCTGTTTATTTTGTTATGACGCTCCTTGTGTCACTGCCTGCCCAACCGGAATCGATATTCCCTTATTCATAAAACAGATCCAAACCGGAAACGCTGAAGGTGCTGCAAAAACTATCTTCGATAAAAACTGGTTCGGAAATACTTGCGGAAAGGTTTGCCCTACCGGAGTGCTTTGTGAAGGAGCGTGTGTCTATAACCATCAGGATGTTAAACCCATAGATATCGGGAGATTACAGAATTTTGCAACTGATCAGGTTATAAAATCAAAAAGAGAAATATTCAAACCCGGAAAAGATAATGGAAAGAAAGTAGCTGTAATTGGAGCCGGACCTGCAGGAATTTCATGTGCATGTGAACTTAGAACTTTAGGTTTCTCTGTGGATATTTTTGAAGCTAAAGACAAACCTTCCGGACTTGCTGTACACGGAACTGCTCCGTATAAGATCACCAACAAAGAAGTTCTGGATGAAGTTGAGTATCTGCAAGATCAACTTGGGTTTAGTATCCATTATGGCAAACCCATTACTACAAAAAACCAATTGAATGATCTTGAGAAAGATTACGATGCTATTTTTATTGGCGTAGGACTTGGACCAACTGCTGATCTTGATCTTCCCGGAGTTGATAAAGAAAATGTAATTGGTGCAGTAGAGTTTGTTGAAGAACTCCGCATAACGGAGCATAAAGTCAGAGTCCCGGATTCAGTGATCGTAATTGGTGGAGGAAACACAGCAATGGATGCCGCATCAGAATCGGCGAGAATGGGAGCAGAGAGTGTAATTCTGGCTTATCGCCGCTCAAAAGAAGAAATGGGCGGCTATGATTTTGAATACGATCTTGCCCGAAATGCCGGGGCAAAAGGATTATTTAATGTGCAACCCGTTGAAATAACAGGCAATGGAAAAGCCACCGGAGTGAAGTTTGTTAAAACTGAAACCAGAAACGGCAAGCTTGAATATATCAAAGGAAGTGAATTCGTATTGGATTGCGATCTCGTAATTAAAGGAACCGGACAAGCAAAACTTGGTGAGTTCTTTAGATTAATTGACGATCTGGAATTTGACGGAAGTACCCGAATAGTTGTAAACGGTGAATCTTTTCAAACCGGAAACCCCAAATACTTTGCCGGCGGGGATGCCGTGAATGGTGGAGCCGAAGTGGTAAACGGAGCGTATGATGGCAAACAAGCAGCTCATGGAATAGAAAACTGGCTAGCTGATAGCTGATAGCTGATAGCTGATAGCTGATAGCTGATAGCTGATAGCTGATAGCTGATAGCTGATAGCTGATAGCTGATAGCTGATAGCTGATAGCTGATAGCTGATAGCTGATAGCTGATAGCTGATAGCTGATAGCTGAATTTAAACATTACGAATACCCTTTAATCAATTTATTATGGCAGATTTATCAATCGACTTTGCAGGAATAAAAGCTCCGAATCCTTTTTGGCTGGCTTCCGCTCCTCCCACAAATTCCGGATATCAGATAATGAAAGCTTTTGAAGCCGGTTGGGGCGGAGCCGTCTGGAAGACTCTTGGCGTACCTGTTGTAAACGTTTCCAGTCGCTATGGCTCTGTGGATTATCGTGATACCAGAATGGCAGGTTTTAATAATATTGAGTTAATCACTGATCGCCCGCTCGCTGACAATCTCAAAGAAATTGAAGAAGTAAAAAAGTACTTTCCGGATCATGCTGTAATTGCTTCTCTGATGGTGGAAAGCAGAGTAGAATGGGAACAGATCATCAAAGATTGTGAGAATGCAGGAGCTGATGGCCTGGAACTGAATTTTGGTTGTCCGCATGGAATGTGTGAACGTGGAATGGGTTCTGCCGTTGGACAAGAGCCTGATGTTCTGAAAACCATTGTGGAATGGGTGATGGAAGCTGCAAATATTCCGGTAATTACTAAACTTTCACCGAATATCAGCCATATTGTTGATCCCGGTCGTGCTTCAGTAGAAGGCGGCACTGACGCAATCTCATTAGTTAATACTTTCAAAAGTATAGTTGGTATCGACCTGGATTCGTATGCGCCCTACCCTGTTGTGGATGGAGCCGGTTCAAATGGTGGATATTGTGGTCCTGCAGTTAAACCTATTGCTTTGAATATGGTTAAAGAACTGGCTCAGGATGCCATCACCAAAGATACTCCGATCAGTGGAATTGGTGGAATTGAAAACTGGCGCGACGTCGTGGAATATATTTTACTCGGATGTGGTTCCGTTCAGGTCTGTACAGCCGTGATGCATTATGGCTTTGGAATTGTGAGAGAAATGGAAGCCGGACTCATTCAGTTTATGGAAGACAAAGGCTACGAAACCATTTATGATTTTAAAGGAAAAGCACTTCCGAATGTGAAGGAATGGAAAGATCTGAATCTGAAACATAAAGTTGTAGCTGAAATTGATGGAGACAAATGTATAGGCTGTGAACTTTGCTACATTTCTTGTGAAGACGGAGCTCATCAGGCCATTGGTTTGTCAGACGATCCTGATAATCGTGTACCTTTTATCATTGAAGATAATTGTGTGGGTTGTAATCTGTGTTCATTGGTTTGTCCGGTTGAAGAATGCATTACCATGGTAAAACGTGATGATGGAACCGAGCACGTTACCTGGGCTGAAAGAACGTCCAACAATGACATCCCAACCACTTTTAACGATAAGAGAGCCGGTGGACTCGGGCATTATGTGCCTGAACCGAGTCTTGCTTTAAAGAATGGGAAGAAAAAGTAAGCTAATTTCTACAATTTTCATCATTAACGTGTTATGTAAACTAAAATGAGTAACCAATTTAAAGAGTATGAAGTTGTTGAGATTGTTAACTATAACAGTTCTGTACCTAAAGCTGAGGTTGGTGATACCGGTACTGTTTTAATGATCCTTGAAAATCAAAATCAGGAAATTGGCTATGAAATCGAATGTGTTAGAAAAGATGGTTCAATAAAATGGCTGGGCACTTTTCAAGAGAAGCATCTAAAATCAATCTAAAAGTTTAACTATCAATCTTTTCAAGCAGACTCAGATAGGTTCCCCCACAGCTCTCTTAAGTCTGTGACTATCCGTTCAATCAGCGGCATCAGCGTTCAAGAAAAATGAAACACAGATAAAAAAGTGAGCTCTTGATTTGAGCTACAAATTCTATAAAATTTTTGAACTTTAACTGCTTATCTTCGTATTTACTTCATTAAATTAATTTTTTCTATTATGAGTTTGAGTTGGATTATTATTCTTTTACTAACCATGGGTGCTTTCACTTCACTAATTCTGTTTGGAATGATCTATTTTGGCGCCAAGAATAATAAACAAATGAATGCCCTGGGAGACACGTTGAACTCTTCCAATTCAGAAATGAAAAATAACCTCCAACAAGCTGTTAAAACTCTGGAAACTCAAACAGATCAACAACAAAAAATTCTTTCACGATTGAAAAATCTGGAAACAATAGTTACCAGCGAAGCCTGGGATGCGATCAAAAAAGGAGAAGATTCTGAGCATGTAAATCTTCTTCTTCATGATGAAGAACTAACAGAGATAACTTCAGAAGAAAAAGCTGAAAATATTGCTAAGAGGATAAAGCATTAATATCATGCCTTTCGAAACGTTATTTAAAGTTTGAAAAACAAACCTTCTGCCTGTGTAAACTGAATAAAAATTGACCCGGCTACATCTCTCCAGATTATCTTTATAAAAAGTTTCGTTGCTGCTCCCAAACCTAGCGCAAGAGTCTCGCTTGTGCGGGTTGCAAATCACAGAATTTTCATCTTCCAATCACTTTTTAGGTTAAATAATTTTAGTACTTTCATTTTTCAACTTTCTACTCATTAAACGTTTATGAAATTTAGATCTCTTTCTCTGCTCATCATCGCAGTCCTGTCACTTTCCTGTAATAAGACAGATCAATTTCACGCACCGTTAGTTCAGCCCTATTTTGAAATGACGGATTCGGAATTCAATGCGGAGCAAGCTTTTGAAACGGTTGCCTATATAGAGCAATACTTCCGTTTAGTTGGTAACGAAGGATTTAACAACAGCATTTATTTTGTGGAAGAACTTCTTAAAAATGAGGGCTTCGTTGAGGAGTCTGAAGCAGCTTCGAATGATCGTCTCACATACAGAATTGAAAAAAGAGAGCTAAACAGACCTACATGGGAACCTGTTTCCGGAAAGCTTCAACTGAGTAATGGTGAGCCTTTACTCAATTTTGATACGAACCGAAATATGATCGCTATCAATTCTTTCAGCACCAATGGAAGTGAAGAATATGAAGTTGTGAATGTTGGTGAAGGAAGAGATCTAAATTTTGATACCGATGTTAAAGGAAAAGTCGTATTTGCAGAAGCTTCCGTTCGGTATTTATTCAATGAAGCGGTTGTAAAAAGAGGTGCTGCCGGAGTTCTTGCTTACAGAATGCCCGATTATACACAACCGGAAAAGAATCAAACTTCCATTCAGTTTTCAGGAATTACTTTGGATGAAGAAAAGAAATCATGGGGAGTTTTGCTTTCTTATGCGGCTAAAGAAAACCTGTTGCAAGCGCTCAAAAACGGTGATAATTGTATAAAAATAGATTTGAACACCAAGATCTATGAATCAGAAGAACTGACCATTGTTGCCGAACTAAAAGGAAGTAAATACCCTGAAGATCGCTTTGTTTTCAGTGCTCATGTTCAGGAACCGGGTGCAAACGATAATGCTTCGGGAGTGGGCGTTTTGGCTGAAGTGGCAAGCACCAGTGCCCGATTACTGAAAGCAGGCAAGATCGATCCTGAGAGAACAATAACCTACTTATTTGGAGATGAGATCGTATCAACAAATCGATATATCACCGAAGATGAAGAAAGAGCAAAAACCATTAAATGGGGAATGAGCCTCGATATGGTTGGCCAAAATACCGACATAACCGGAGGATCTTTTTTAATTGAAAAAATGCCCGATCCCGGTGCCATTTGGACTCGTGGAGATGAAAAACATTCAGAATGGGGTGGTCGGCCGTTAACTAAAGAAGAAATGACTCCTCATTATTTCAATGATTTTATTTTAAACAGATTTCAGGAACAGGGAAAAGCAAAAGATTGGGTGGTGAATGTAAATCCTTATGAGGGCGGAAGTGATCATGTTCCGTTTTTAAGAAACGATATTCCCGGTTTATTACTGTGGCATTTTACTGATCAGTTTTACCACACTGATAATGACAGGATCGACAAAGTTTCCAAATCAACGCTTAAAAATGTGGGTACAGGTGCATTGGTAAGCGCATTAACACTGACCGGAGATCAGAAAAAAGTTGCTACTTTAATTTTAGAGGAAACCACAAATGCTGCCATTGATCGTTTAAATGTTGAATTTGAGTTGAGTAAAAATGAACTCTCCGAAAATGGTGATCTTGAAAAGGAGATCGATATTTTAGAAACTTGGGCTGACTGGTATGTTAAGTCAATTGAGAAACCGTCCGACATCCTGAGTCAAGAAGATCCGATGTTTACTAAACAGATCAATGCTTCAACTCAAAAAATTAATTCTGAGAAAGATACTTTGGTTGATCTTTTGAAAAACCAGTAATGCTTTTTAAGGGAAAGATTAGCAATAAATGGACTTGGGAATTAGGTTCCTGAGCGGGATCTTCCTTTAAAGAATGGGAAAAAAAATTAAATTAATTCCTATAAGATTTAGCAATAGTATGTTATGCTTCCATCATGAAACGAAATATGTTGGGTTTCAAAATATTTTTAGAATGGCTTCTACCAAAAGAGTGGAATTTACATACTCAAAAATCACAACGGGCAAACTTGAAAGAGCCTAAGCAAGTAGGTATACACCATGAATTTTATTCCATCTGATAAATACGATATTCAAGCGTGCAAGCAACTTGAGTTAACTCCACAAGATGAAGTTCTGCCATTTATTTCGGATTTACTTGTATGGCTTCAAGATTATAATTGGCCAGTTGCTCCTTTTGTCAAACAAAAAATTATTCAATTTGATAAAGAACTTATCAACCCATTGAAAGTTATTTTAAGCGGTGATGATGTAATATGGAAATATTTTATACTCACTCAACTAATCCCAGAAGTAAAAAGTAATGTCTTAAGTTCTTTACAACCTGAACTAAAGCGATTAGCTTACTCACCTTCTGAAGAAGAAAAATTTGAAGAAGTTGATAAACACGCTATTAAATACATTAAGACTTAGTTGAAGCCCAAAATACTTTCTAAGTCCCAAAGACTTTTTAAATCAGTAACTATCTTTCAATCAGCTGCATTATCAGCATTCAAAAAAAACTGAGTGTCTTAAAAGCTAAACCTTCTTAAAAGGACAATACTCAGCAATATTTCTTTCTGTTTCATAGAGTTTGACACTATAGAGTACTCCTCCTTCTGAAGAAGCTTCTTCTACTTCTTCTTTAAGCTCTTTATAAAATGCTTTAACCAGGTTTTCTGAACTTGGTAAGATTCCCTCCAAAAAAGGGACATCCAGATTCAGGTTTTTATGATCGCAAGGCTCCACAATTTTTTCTTCAATGATCTTCTTTAAATCGGAAAGATCGATTATAAACCCGGTTTCAGGATTTGGCTCTCCGGCAACTGTTACTTCCATAACATAATTATGTCCATGCCAGTTTGGATGATTACATTTTCCAAAAGTCTTCCTGTTCCACTCATCACTTTTGGATGGATTATGTAGTCGATGTGCAGCGTTAAAATGTGTTTTTCTTGTTACAAGTACCAAAACTTACCCTTTTTTGATTTACTCACTTAACCGAATAGTAAGAATTTCGGTTCCCGAATTATATAGCTAATAAAAGAAATTAACAGGATGAATCAGAAAGTAATAATCAAAAAAATCAGCGATCAAAAAAAAGAGAGTCCCGATTTCATCAGAACTCTCATGTGATCAGCACACCTCACAAGATATGTGAGACGTAATATGTAGAGTTAGCTACAAACTCTAATTTAGTTGTCGTTCCAACGAACCCAATTTCCTGTTGCCCAGTTTGTGGAACCAAAGGCTCCTATGTAAGTAGCACTTGAGTTAAAGAAACTGTTACTAGGAGGAGTTGCACCTGTTACCGGGCTTGCAACTGTGTAATCATAACCTGCGGCATTTGTGAATCCGGGCGCTTGCTCCATGGTTACTGCTCCGAAATCTGTTGAATCAGCGGCATTGTTGAAACCTTCATTGTTCCAAACAATCGTGTTGTCGATAGAAAGGTTGTTCGGGAACAAATCTCTGGTGTCATCTTCAAGTTTAAAGTTTAAACCATCAAAATCAGTAATGATGAAGTTTTCTAGCGTTCCATTGAATTCTTCTCTTAAACGCATACCGTAGTTTTTATCTTCAGCATCTTTGGTTGCACCATCTTGCTTCAATCCAACTAAAGTAACATTATAAAGAGTCGGGTTTGTCTCACCACCTGAACCCAATGTTTTTACACCATCAGACTCAAAACCATTATCTGCTCCTGCAAGTTGAACGCCCAACCAAAATTGACCATTTCCGTTCCAACCTTCATCCATATCAAAGGAATCATCATCGTTGAAAGAAGAAATCAGATATTTTGCATTAACAGAACCTCCGAACCACTCAAAACCATCATCAGTACATTTGTATACCTGTATGTATTCCAAAGTAGTACCTGAACCAACTGAATAAAGACTTAAGCCATTTAGCTCTGAACCTTCAGCGAAAGAGAAACCAACATATTCAATTCGAACATACTTAAGGATTCCACTATCATCATTGTTGTTCATGCCGCCATACTGAATTGCATCCGGAAGACCTTCAACTTCACCTTTTCCGCCGTCAATGTTGTTAATACCTTCTCCTGCCAGCACAATACCACCCCAGTCGCCCGGTAGTTTTGTGTCACGAGCTGAAGTAAATACAATTGGATTGTTTGCGGTACCTTCAGCAACTAATCTTCCACTAGGCTGAGGAGTGTCAAAGTTTTGCGCATCCGCAGGAAGCGTTATGATTGCTCCTACTTTATCTACATCATTGTTGTGATAGGTAAAACTTACTTCTACTCCGGCATCAATAGTTAAAGTTACTCCGGGAAGCACGTAGTATTGTCCGGTTAATTCCTGATCTGTAGACCACCTTGTGTCTTCAGCGATTACAGTGCCGGGCAGAGCTTCATAGATTGCCGGTAACTCAGTGTCTTGATCATTGCCATTATTATCATTACAAGATGCGAATGATAATGCTAAAGCAAACAGAGTTAGAAGCTTAAGATTAGATTTCATGATTTTTGTATTGTTTTATTTGTTAAGTATTAATTGAATGAATAGTTAAAACTGATTGAGAAGCTGGTTCCGATCTCATATTGGTTCGTAATGATATCACCTTGTTGGAATACCACATTGTCACCTAAAATATTTTCTACACTTGCGTTAACTGATGCATTACCGATTTTTTTAGTAAAGCTCAGATCCAGTTTATTAAAGGATTGCTCATATTCGTCATCAGGCTGTTCGTTATTACCTACAGCAGAAATACGATCTCCAAACTTGTTGAATGACAGAGTTATTTCTGAATCAATGGCGGTAAAAAAGTAGAATGCATTCATATTGAGTGTGTATGGGGATTGCCCGTACATTGGTCTCTCTGCATTCGCCTGACGACCTTCAAACTCTCCATCAGAATATTCAACACTGGAAAGGATATAAGAAAAGTTGCCACTCAATCTCAGTTTCTCAGTGATGTTCTTTCTTCCTTCTACTTCAACTCCATATAGATCTGCTGATTCAACATTATCATAACGAACTTCATTATTCTGAGTAATTCGATTAAATACTTCGATCGGGTTCTCAAATTTTTTGTAAAACATGCTGAAGGCCAGCAATTCCCCAACGTTAGGATATGTTTCTAATCTAAGATCATAGTTATAGATCTTAGTTCGCTGAAGGTTAGGATTCCCAAAAACGGTTCTTCCTCCTAATTCATCCTGAAAACTAAATTCTGACAACTCTCTGAATTCAGGACGAGCTAAAGTGATAGAGAAGGCACCTCTTAGATTTGTTTTATCGCTTGGTCGGAATGTTGCATTAAAAGCAGGTAACAGATCAAGCTCATTAACTAAGACTTCATTATTTATAGACTGAATTGAATTTTCAACTCTCAACCCGGAAACGAAATTCCAGTTACTGCTTGGTGACCAGTTTAAAGAGAAATATCCTGCAGCTAATTCCTGCTCACCATTGTAAGAATCTCTGGAGTTTGTGCGTTCTGTAAGTACTAAACTTTCATTTAGGATATTTTCCGGAGTAAAAATTTCTTCAGGAGATAGTGTTTTATCTATATCCGGTGCACCCGAAGCAGGATTTGCATCATAGATCAATTTAAATGATTCAAAATCTCTGTCTTTGTATAAACCAAACCCGCCAACTTTTACACTTATTTTTTGTACCGGCTTAAACTCATAATCCAGCTTTGCAGAGTAGTTGTTATCATTTTGGAAAGAAAAGAAGTGAGAATTACCTCGGAATGGTAATATAACTTCAAGATCACCGGCATCTGTTCTTACATATTGAGTAGTTCTGCGATCCGGAAGATCTCTTATCGCTTTCGAATAAGTGAATGAAGCGTCTAAACTGGATTCCAGAAAATCCGGGAAATACGTTTCAAAAATTAAAGTGCTTGAATAGATCGCTCTCCTGTCAAACTCTGACAATGTTTGTTTGTTATCATTATCAAAGTTGTAGTATGATCCTTCTACAGTTGAAAACAGATTATCAGAAGAATTAGAGTACAAATTCTTGATACCGATCTTTGTTAATTCATTCGGCTTCATAAAAATGTTCAACATTCCATTCAAGCTGGTGTTTTCTTGCCCTGAGTTTCTGATGTAATCAGACCCTAAAAGTGTTTCGCCTGTATTCTCATTAAAATTATTGATATACCTCAAAGTCTCGTTTGTTCTTGAATCAGTGCTGTATTTGTAGCTTAAGTTGGAAACTATCCCGATTGGCATCCTTTCCTGATTGAACTGATTGCTGTAACTGAAACCAAATTTTTGACTGGGTAGAGACTGGATATTTTTAGAAGACCATGAGTTACTGAGCTGGCTCACTACTGTCCCCGCTTCTTGCGAACTGGTAATTTGACTGTCCTCTACATCTTTAGGAAGACTTCTGAAGCCATTGTCATATCCTAAGAAATCGGTTCCACCACCGTTATAACCCAAATAGTTTTTGAAAGTTGAGTTAGTGTTGAATCCTGTTGTGTATGAGAAAGAAATGCTTGGATCGTTAGGAAACTCTTTCGTAATAATTTGTACAGAACCGCCTGAAAACTCTCCTGATTGATCCGGCGTGTAGGTTTTTTGTACAACTATATTATCAACTATACCACTTGAAAGTATATCAACCGGTGCTTCCTTCTTATTCGGATTCGTAGAAGGAATTGGCGAGCCATTCAATTGAACATTACTATACCTGTTGCCAAGTCCACGAACGTAAACGTCCTTACCACCAATTACAGACACTCCTGAAACCCTCTTCATGGCTGAACCCACGTTTCCGTCTGTAGAACGCGAAATCTCTTCAGATGAAATTCCATCCTGAACTGCTATAGCTTTTCTTTGGATCGAAAGTAGTCCGGCTTCTCCGCTTTTGATAGCCTCCGCTGTTACTACAACTTCATCAAGATCTGCCACATTTGTTTCTAATGCGATGTTGATAGAAGTGGATTCACCTTCATAAACGACAATACCTGTAACGGTTTGAGTTGTATACGAGATATAGGATACGGTTAAAGAATATGTACCTGCTTCTAAATTACGAATTGAGAAATGACCGTCCAGATCGGTAGCTGATCCTTTAGTAGTTCCGGTTATTCCTACGCTGGCGCCAATAATTGTCTCACCATTTTCGGCGTCGACAATGGTACCGGTTATTTGTCCGGTTCCCTGTGCAAAAACTGCAAAAGAGCATGTCCAGAGCAGTAAGGTTAAGAAGTGTTTTAAATTTTTCATTGTGTGCTGATATTTTGTTTTGATCACTTTATTTGGTGATCAAAAAATACCAACAGCACTTTGCTTTACTGTTACGAACAGTTTATGCTTTAATTACCGCTTTATTACCTGAATGTTAAGAAGCAATTGAAAAGCCGGAGAAATGCTTCTGAGAGCAATTAATCGGCTTTATTTTCTGATTCCTCTTCTTCTTGATTTTCTTTTTCTGAATTAGTTTCTGTTCCATTATTAGAACTGCTTTTCGAATCTTCAGTTTTATCTTCAGAACCAGAACCAGAATCAGAATCTGATTCAATTACATCATCAACTATTTCAGCATCAGGAGTAGTGTACTCTTCGTAAGTAGTTTTTGTATCGAAAGGTCTTTTTCCTATCAATTTCTCAAGATCAGATTGGTAAAGCATTTCTTTTTCTAAAAGCTCTTTTGCCAGTATCTCAAGTTCTTTCTTTTTACTACTCAAAAGCTTTTTTGTACGCTGATATGCCTCATCAATGATTTTTTTAACTTCTTCATCTATTATCTGAGCAGTAGACTCAGAATAAGGCTTCTGGAAGTTGTAATCATTTTGCTTGGAATCATAAAAAGATACATTTCCGATCTTATCATTCAGGCCGTACACTGAAACCATGCTGTAAGCCATTTTTGTGATCCTTTCTAAATCACTTAAGGCCCCGGTAGATATTTTTCCGAAAACGATCTCTTCTGCCGCTCTACCACCTAAAGTCATACACATCTCGTCCATTAACTGTTCGGTTTGATGTAGAAACTGTTCTTTAGGTAAATACTGGGCATAACCTAATGCAGCCAATCCTCTCGGCACTATAGATACTTTTACTAATGGATTTGCATGCTCAAGGAACCAACCTGCCACAGCATGCCCGGCTTCATGATATGCAACGATCTTTTTCTCTTCCGGAGAAATGATCTTATTCTTTTTCTCTAGCCCGCCTATCACTCTGTCAATGGCACTCTCGAAGTCATCCATGTCTACCGCCTTTTTGTTCTTTCTGGCGGCAATTAAAGCAGCTTCATTACAAACATTAGCGATCTCAGCACCTGCAAAACCCGGTGTTTGTGCAGAAAGCTTTTTCGACTCAACTTCTTTACTAAGTTTAAGAGGTTTCAGGTGAACTTTAAAAATAGCTTCTCTACCGTTTTTATCGGGCTTGTCAATACTGATCTGTCTGTCAAATCTACCCGGACGCAATAATGCGTTATCCAAAACATCGGGTCGGTTGGTAGCTGCAAGAATGATCACACCTGAATCTGTAGCAAACCCATCCATTTCTACCAATAATGAATTCAGAGTGTTTTCTCTTTCATCATTGGATCCCGGCATTTGGCCTTTACCTCTGGATCTACCAATAGCATCTATCTCATCAATAAAGATGATACAAGGTGCTTTTTCTTTTGCTTGTTTGAAAAGGTCACGAACTCTGGCAGCTCCCACACCCACAAACATTTCCACGAAGTCAGAACCTGACAGTGAGAAAAAAGGAACTTCAGCTTCGCCTGCTACTGCTTTTGCAAGCAATGTTTTACCCGTTCCCGGAGCACCAACCAATAATGCACCTTTTGGGATCTTACCTCCAAGTTTTGTGTATTTGGATGGAGACTTTAAAAAATCTACAATTTCTTTTACTTCTTCTTTAGCTTCATCAAGTCCTGCCACATCTTTGAATGTGGTTTTTGTGTCAGTCTGCTTGTCATAAAGTGAAGCTTTGTTTTTGCCGATGTTCAAAACCTGTTGTCCCGGATTCATTCTTCTCAGGATCAACACCCAGAAACCAATCGCTAAAGCGATCATGATCAGCCAAACAAAAACACCACTAAACCAATCTTCTTCAATAGTTACTTCATATTCTACATCATTGGCATCTAAAACAGGACGAATATCATCGCCGCGCAACATAGTAGTTCTGAATCTCAGGTAGGATTCATCTTCCCCTCCCAGATTAAAACTATTGTTCTCTTCTTGAGCCGGAGCATTTACAATTCCTTCAGCAAGGGCTTTTTGAGTATACTTTCCCTCTATATAGGAACCGTTTTTAATGAGTATCTCTTCTACGTATCCATTTTCAACGTACTCCAGAAAAATACTGTATTTAATATTATTGGTTACCTGAACTCCGGAATAAATGAACTGGGCTACAAGTAGAACTAAAAATATTACAAGAAATCCCCATGTCGGAAACTTTGGAGTTTTCGACTTATCCTTTGAATTGGAATCTTTCTCAGGTGCATTAATTTTCTTTTTTGGAGCGGATTTTTTATCTGCCATCTAAATGATATAAACTGGTGTTAGTGAGTCTCAAATATACACATTAAATATATCTTTGAGGGGGTCTGCTTATTTAAACTAGGTTAAGTCAAAAAACGTGCCATAGGTTTTTTTATGACAAATCATCAAAAGAAATAACATCTCCTTCTGCTGTTTGCATTTTCATGCCATCTTCTTTGGGAACCATTCGCCCGACTACGGAGAAGTCTTTGAATTGTTCTACAAATTTCTCTACTTCTTTTTCGGGTAAGGTGAATACTATCTCGAGATCTTCCCCTCCGAACAGAGCATAACGATCTACATCTTCTTCCATTTCATCTGCTACATGTCGGGTTTCTACGGCAACCGGAATCGCTGCTTGATACAAGTAAGCTCCCAGATCTGATGCTGTAGCAATTTGGCTAACTTCATGAACCAAACCCTGAGTTAGATCAATCATAGAAGAAGGAACTATACCATTCTCTTTCAATGCCTCGATAAGATTCTTTCTAGCCGCTGGAACTAATTGACGCTTGACCACAAATTCATATTCTGAAAGATCCGGCTGAGCACCTTCATTACCATGTTCTTCCCAAAATTTCTTTTCCCTCATTAAGATTCTAAGTCCTGCAATGGCAGCACCAAGATCTCCGGTCACACAAATGGCATCTCCTTGTTTTGCCCCGGAGCGATAGGTGACATTTTTTCCATCCACTTCTCCATAAGCCGTAACTGTAATTACCATGTTTGAATGATTGGCAGTTATATCACCACCAACAACTTCTACCTCATAATCAAAACCAGCAGAATAAATCCCTTTATAAAGATCATCTATCATTTGAGTTGATTGACGATTGGGTACTGCAATATTTATCAGAACCGAAGTTGGATTTCCATTCATAGCATAAATATCACTTATAGCCGTACTCACAATTTTATACCCCAAGTGATGAAGAGGAGTGTAAGTAATGTCAAAATGGACTCCTTCAACAAAAGTGTCAGAGGTAATTAAAGAATGTGTTTTGCCATCTGTTTTTAAAACTGCTGCATCATCCCCGATACCTTTGATAGTAGATTGATTTGTGTGAGAGTCATAAGCCGTGATCTGCTTTATCAGACCTTCTCTTCCTACACTTTGTATACTTTTAAATTCCTGGTCCATAATTTCTCCTGTCCATTAAATAAAAAAAGGCAACCATGAACTTCATGGATGCCTCAAATTTGTGTAAACCAGATTTAGTTTCTGGTAGCCTCACTTTTGGTAGAATAATTAATTCTAAAAGTTTGAGCTTGCTTCAACTCTTCCTGTACGTCTGTTAAAAGTCCGAATTCAGAACTTTCGTCCACACGTAGTGAAACAATCATTCTTTGTTCATCAAGTAACTTGTCGTACATAATCTGTCTTATAGCACCAATATCTTCTTGTATTGAATCGTCGATCTGAACTTTATCGTTACCAAGTTTATTATTTGGTAACCGCTCAGGACCAATATAGATATAAGAAACCAATCGCTTTTCTTCTATCTTTTCAATATTAGTAGCTTTCGTTAAATCAATTTTGACCTTCAGAGTTACTTCCCTCAATACAGTGGTAACCATAAAGAAGAAAAGAAGCATGAATACCACATCGGGCATTGCAGAAGTTGGTACTTCTTGCTTTGTTCCGGCTTGTTTTTTCTTAAAATGTGCCATTATATTTACTCCGGATCAGGTTCAGCGATTGAAATTTTCTTAGGATAGATATCATCCACTATCTTCTTCTGCTCCTGATTTAGTTGAGAATATTCTCTACTAAAGTTCTGGTTAGCAGCTTCATTTCTAAGTACAGCATATGCTCCAATTACTTCATCTAACATATCAATGTAGATCCTGTACGGAGTTTCACGTACTGTTTTTAATGAAACAATTGCCGCTTGTGGACTAACTGCTAATTCCTCACTTGCCTCAGGATTTTTAATAAACTCAATAAGTTTTGTCTGAACTTCGTCAATAGGCGTTGGCTCGTCATCCATTGTGACTAACCCCGCATTATTAACCAAGATCTTCATCAAGTTTCTTTCCTTAATTGGCGGCGGCGGATTATCCTCTGTTACCGGTGGAGGAAGCACCATTCCGATTCCGGTATCTACGTTAATGGTAGTAGTTACCAGAAAGAAGATGAGTAAAAGAAAGGCAATATCCGCCATAGACGAACCATTAATCTCAGCACTTTCTCTTTCACGTTTCTTTAATAGCATAATTGCTTAATTAAAACTTGAATGTTCCACGAAGTCCGGTAAGGAAAATCGTTAAGATCATTCCTCCCATCATCACACCGGCAGTCATTACACCGGCTTTTGCAAAATCCTGACCTAATGCGTAATACGTAATTGCGAACACAACTACAGGTACCAGCATCAAAGCGATTCTTTTAAAATCTTGTTTTCCTTGTGTAAGGCTTCTGATTCCGGAAAAGATCATTGCTAAAATACCAACAACAATCATTATTCCAGCGAATCCTACACTTAAGCCTGCAATATCCATAATAATCTCCTGTTTAACTTTTATGGGTTGGGATTATTATTCTGAATCTGAGCTGTCATCAACAGAAGGAGTGATCAACGGCTTTCCTTCGTTTAATAAAATGATAGAATCGATTAGAGTAATTGAACTTTCTTCCATTTCAGCGATCAAACGGTCAATTTTAGATACACAGTAGTTGTATCCGATCTGAAGTATAATACCTGCGATCAAACCGCCGGCTGTTGTAAGAAGGGCTACCTTAATACCACCCGCTACAATGCTAGGAGAGATATCTGCTGCTTGCTCAATATCATCGAATGCCTGGATCATACCAATTACTGTTCCAAGGAATCCAAATAGCGGAGCAATAGCAATAAACAGAGATAACCATACTAATCCTCTTTCAAGGAAACTCATCTCAATGGAACCGTAAGCTGCAATTGCTTTTTCAGCAGCATCAATACCTTCGTTTGAACGCATTAAACCAGCTTGAAATACAGAAGCTACAGGTCCACGTGTTTGAGCACAAAGTTCTTCAGCAGCTTCAATACCACCCTCTTGTAATGCTTCCTGAACATTTACAATGAATTTCCGTGTATTAATATCTGCAAGGTTGAGGGTAATAATTCTTTCCAGGAAAATAGCCAAACCCAGAATAAGAGTAACCAGTACCGGCCACATCCATCCACCATCGTTTCCTTGGTTAAATTTTTCAACGATGACGTTAAAGAAGCCTGCATCGGCTTGTAAAAAAAATAGAGCAATCGACGATGTCATGTCCACTCCGCTTATGTTTAATGTTAATGTCTAAGTTTAATGAGGCAAAAGAATAGTTCATTTTATACTAAATGTCAAAGTATTGAGGCACAGAAAAATTAACTTTCAGCAAAGATTAAACACTTTTTTTGGTTGCTTTTA
Source organism: Balneola sp. (assembly GCA_965222085.1). Classification (GTDB taxonomy): domain Bacteria; phylum Bacteroidota; class Rhodothermia; order Balneolales; family Balneolaceae; genus Balneola. The sequence continues at coordinate 2,513,219 of OZ244952.1, read as the reverse complement.
ATTTTAGTTCTGATTAAGTGATTTTTACTAAAATGTAGCTTTTAAAGTTAATTTAGCAGTATGTATAGCAGGCCGATCTTTTACAGTTCTTCCATCATACATTAAATTTAATCTGATGAGATTATTTACCCTATAGCTACTGCCAAGCGACCATATAAGATTTTTACCTCTCCCGGAGCCGTCGGTAAGCTCAAAAATTCCAACTGCATTGGTACTCCCATCTACGCTAATGCTTCTGAACTCAAGTGAAGAATTAGCCTGAACTTTTCGCCATAAAAAGAATCTGTTTGTATTGCGAATTTTTACAATCTGTGCTTCAACTTTATTTATTCCATTTTCCCTATCTTTTTTTTCAGATACAGAAATCGAAATTACTGTGCGCCAGGATCTGTTTATTGTAGCTCCAAATCCTTGTTCAAAACTCTGACTTTTAATATTAAAATTTCGATTTGAAATTGTACTGCTTGAAGTTCTGTTCGTTCCTGAAGTTACTTTTGAATCGCCCTGGATCCTACTTGTGATATTGTATCTGAAATCAATGGCAAAGGCATCCTGATAGATCGACTGAAGTTCACTGCTACGACGGTTAAGGCTTCTCAACTGATTATATCTGAAATTCAGATCAAATTTATCGTAAGCAGGTAGCATATCCAGTTCTTTTTCAAATGCGAACCTTCCCTGAATGGTGGTAGCAGAATCTCTGAAGGTGCTGATATTCAATAAATAGATATTCGACAGGTTGTTTGTGGTTGAGTTTTCTGCGATATCAAATCTGGATTTGAAAATAATCTGATTTAAAAAAGTTCCGGTCCCTTCTTCGTTCTTCAGAAATCCAAAAGGATTTATTTCATTTCTAAACCTAACCCGAAGATCTATAACAGGAAAAAGCTCATCCGAAGGAAGAAATTGCCTTATATAAGTTCCTTCATTCGGGGTAAGTTCCAGAAAGAATTCATCCAATTGCTCCACGCCGTCATCATTCAGGTCATCCCACACATATTGACCGATCTCCGGACCAACTTCTATAAATGTTTCCTGCAACAACGCCTGACGCTGAGTATTAACTTCGTATAAAAAATTACCTTCCCAGTTGTCTGAGGTTGATGAATAATCAGTATTAGATCTTATCAGCAAAGATCTTTTATCAGTATTTCCTTCGTTTTTAAAATCAGAAGTGAATTCCTTATTTCTGACAGCAATTTTGTTCTGCGTTGTAAAATAATTACTCAGAAATAAATTTATTTGGACTGAATGTTGAAGGGATGCAGCCTCATCCCTCAAATTGTTCTCAAGTACACCAAATGAATTTCTGTAAGCTAATGAATAATCAAAAAGCCACTTGCCAGCTTCATACCGGATCCCCGGCGTAACTTCATAAAATTTTAATGACTGATTAGTTAACGAGTCACTTTGTTGATTTCGCTGAACTCTGTTCTCCTGCTCAAAAGTTATATACGGTGTAAAGCTGTTATCTAAATTTTCTTTTGAGAACCGGTTAGAAATTCTTCCCTGTTGCCTGAACCAGCTTCCGCTAATCATCTGCAGATCATCTTCACTTTGTATCCAGTCTTGATCATAGCTCGCTTGAAAACCATTTTCATTTTGTGATGTAAATGCTGATGCTTGTCTTTGCCCTGAAAATCCGACCCTGTCTATAAACCCATATTCCCCATTTAGCGAAGTGTTGGAATTAAAATCATATTGAGCTAACAGCTCATTGGTGGTTTCTTGTGATTGCTCAAAATTGGTCAGATTCCATTTCCGGTCAAACTCAACATCTCTGGTTCGTTCAAAGAATTCAAAATTTGATCCCGAATATCTTCTTTCCGCTTTTAAGCTGAACAACCCCGTTCCGGTCTTTAACGAATCTACTCGTATCCCTCCTAAATATGAATGATCTGTATTATCTCCATCATCAAGATCAGAAAATCTGTTTCGGTCATAATCACTAACCGCCCATTCCCCAAACAAGCGAACATTTTTATTTATCTGATAAGAGCTGTTCAATGCTGCCATTTGCTGTTCTATTGGAGCGGGTAAATTCCTGAATGGTTCATAATCTCCCTGATTCGGACCCACCCATTCAAAAAGCAACCCGTTTACCGATGTGCCTGTTCTTCTGTAACTACCCTGGAATTCTCCCACATTTGAAAATCGCACTCTGAAAATAGCTTCATCGGACCCCGGAAGATTTTCGAAAATGGTAAATGTTTGGCCATTTACTACTGTATCAACCTGAGCATACAATACATTCCCGTTTTCTTCATTCGGATCAACTCGTTCAGCCCCGGAAACTCTTGCTGCATTTCTGTCATCCCCTGCCTGACTTAAAATATCGATATCGCTTTCTGTTAGAGTTTGTTGGGAAAGCAGATTATTTCCATCGGCTTGACGAATTACCGTAGCTCCGATCTTAAATCTGTTATTCAGCAAACTCCCTTGTCCTTCAGCGGCTACTAATGTCCGGTTAAAATTCTGATCGATGTATTCATATTCAACTACAATTCTGGTTTCGTCTTTGACAAGCAGATTATTTGTGAAGTAGATCTCACCCAATCCGTAATCAATGATATATTCTCCTTCTTCTCCCCTTTGAACCTGTTGACCATTGATATAAACTCGTTCGGTTCCTGCAAGAATGATCACAAACTCTTCATTATCATTTCCGGTAAGTCTGTACGGCCCCTGAACTCCTTCCAAACCCTGCAAACGTACACTTTTGAACACTCCCCGAACGACCGAAGCAGCGGCGGATAGATCTGTAAAGTTCGTAGTATTATAACCGGCAGCACCCTGTAGCCTTCGGTTAAGCTTTGCAAAGGTGCTTTTCTCTAAACTTATATCAACATCTCCCATCTCGATGGTAGTATTCGGAGCCTCAACCTGAATAAAAACTTTATCAAATTCTTTGAGATTCTGAGTGGTACCATCCGGTTGAATGGGAATACTTTTATCTGTCAAAACCGCACTTATGGTTACATCATCCGTCAGTTTTCCTGAAAGCTCAAAATCCAAACCGCTTTCCAGGGCAAAATCCTGATTGGTACCTACTATTATTCCACGACTCAGGCTTCCTCTTTGTTGAAGATCCGATTCTGTGCTTCTGTTTGTTTGATCGGACGAGCTAAATACCGAATATTGATTTGATGATTCACTATCAAAAATGGAAGAATCCAAAGGTTGAACTGCTTTATCATTATAAAACCGCCTGAGGCTATATGGGTAGTATTTAAAACTAACAATGACATTAGAAATCTCCTGAAAAGAAAATGAATCAGTTTCTCTGAAAGTCAGGTTTCCCCGAATAGGATCGTACAACCAGTTCTGAGTTGGGATTGTAACCGTATCAGTTGTGATCACAAAAGACTCCTCCAAGACCCACTCTCCAATGTAGTAAGCGGAATCAATATTTACAGAATCAATAGCAATTTGGCTTTCTAAAACATTCTGAGCTTTAGAAAATTCCGGACACAACAAAATCATACCTGCAGTAGCAAATACTATAAAAATTTGTTTTGTCAGATGTAGAACCCTCAGCGTGTCGAAATTTAGTGACTATTACTGTACATGAACTCAAGTCATCTAAGGCTAAAGGTTTCCCCGCTTAGGGTCAACTTCTATCTTGATTTGAATTCATTCAGTCCTTCTCTTAGAAATGACGTAAACTTTTCTTCTTTAGTATATCCCAGTACCTGATCGATCACTGTTTCCGAGACCGGATCATAGATCACATAAGTTGGCAGAGCGATATTTCCGGTAAGCTCAAACTGTATCAATTGATTATCTTTGGCATCTTTACCGCCATCTGTATACAATTTAACCAACTCCATTTCAGCAAATGCTTGCTGTACTTCTTCCAGAGGAAATATATTACTTTCCATTGCCCGGCAGTTTGTGCATGTGTATCCGGTAAAATCAATAAAAACCGGTTTTCCGGATTCTATTGCCGATGCAACCGAAGCTTCAAAATCTTTGCTCCAGCCTTCATCGGCAGAAGTTGAACTAACACCTCCACTCCCTCCGATTGAAGCGACCAAACTTACATCTGTGGGCTGTTTTGGGGGAAGAAAAGCATCCCAAAAACCCAATGATGAACCTAAGAGTCCCGGAATCAGATAAAAGCTGAACATCAAGAATGGCATTGCAAGGAGCATTCTCCCTGCTGAAATTTGCTCCGGTTTTGATTCATGCTTCAACGTGATAAATCCGAGCACATAAAATCCTGCGATCAGAAAAATGACGATCCAAAATGCAATGGTCAATGGACGTGAAACGATTCCCCATTGCCATACAAGATCTGCGTTTGATAAAAACTTGAATGCTGCAGCTAGTTCAATAAAACCTAAAAGTACTTTTACAATGTTCATCCATGAACCACTTTTTGGGAGTGCTTCCAACCATTTCGGAAACATGGCAAACAACACAAACGGACTTGCAAATGCCGCTGAAAACCCGATCATTCCTAAGATAGGATAAAACCATTCGCCACCAACTGTCGCCGTAAATACAGCCCCAACGAATGGTGCCGTACAAGAGAAAGAAACCGCACTGATGGTCATCGCCATGAACAAAATTCCAACAATACCAGAGCTCTCATTGCTCTTTTTGTTAAGGAAGTTTGTGAGTTGGTGAGGCAACTGAAGCTCATACATTCCTAATAAACTCAGTGCAAATCCGACCAATACCAGAGCAATGAATAAATTCACAACTGGGTTAGAAGCGAAATTCTGTGCTCCGCTTTTTCCAAGGAAAAAAGCTAATACTGCACCTATCACTGTAAAAGTAATTACGATTGCCACCCCAAAAATTAATGCTGAACTTACTCCTCTTTTTGAATCGTCCTGTTTTGAGAAATAGGAAACAGTAAGCGGAATCATTGGAAATACACACGGTGTAAGTAAGGCTGCAAATCCTGCTACAATAGCGATCCACATAAATGAAAATAATCCGTCGCCGGAAAGACTCCCTTTTTTGGACGATGAACTGTTCCCCTCCGAAACGGTAGCTCCACCAACAGCCCCTTCATATATTTCATCAGCAACTCCATCAACAAATACACCCGCTATGATGGATTTTCTTTTTGGTGGTAAACAAACCCGATCATCACACACCTGATAATACACTTCAATATCCAAGGTCTGTTTTCCTTGCAACTCAGATTTTACAGCCACAGGAATAGTAAAACTTGCGTAAGATGTATGCCAACCTAATTCAGCCTCAAAATTGGGATCGAATTCTATATCTGCTTTGGTTTCTGAAGTCTTGCCGGCTAATACAAAATTTGGAGACTTTGCAGAGAATTCGGTGGGATATGGTCCGGCATCCGGATCGTTCAGTACAGAATACAAATGCCATTTTCCTTCTATTGAAGCTTCAACTACAATTTCGAAGACTTCGCCCGCTTTTACAGTGTCAGGAATTTCAGAAACCTCGTATTTAACCGGATCGGGAATCTGGGCATATAAAAAAAATGGGGATAACATCGCGAAGATGATCCCCATTAATATCGATTTTGATAAATTCATTCGGGTATTTATTGTTTCGCTAATTTGATAGTGAATGTAGGCTTTTTAAAAGTCTCTAGTTATCAAAAAAGTTTAACGTCTTCATAGACGTTTCAATTACCCAAAAGCTATTAGTCAGCTTTTACAACCCAGAATTTAATCTGCGGGTTTAAGTCGCCAACTAAACTTACCGTAGCAGTGTACTCGCCAAGAGTTTTAACATCTTCGTCGATAGAAATATTTCTTCTGTCAACAAGGATTTCTCTTTCAGCAAGAGCATCAGCTATCTGAACATTTGTTACGGTACCGTGAATCTTGTCGTCTTCACCGGTTGTTACAGAAATGGTTACTGAAGTAGCTTCTAACAGTTTAGCAAGATCTTTTGCTTCCTGAACAGTAAGCTCTGCACGAGCAGCTGCTTGTCTCATTCTAAGTTCCATCTCAGCGATAGTACTTTTTGTTGCGAGAATAGCTTTTGCCTGCGGGATAAGGTAATTACGACCGTATCCGTCTTTTACATCAACAAGCTCACCGGCTTGTCCTAATTTTTCTACGTCTTCTCTAAGGATAACTTTCATGGTTCTGTAATTTCTTATCTAAGGTTTTCTGCTACGTATGGCATCAAGCTTAAAAAACGAGCTCTTTTGATAGCTCTGTTAAGCTGACGTTGGTGCTTAGCACTTGTTCCGGTAACACGACGAGGAAGAATTTTTCCCTGATCGTTAGTGAAACGTTGCAGCGTATCAACATCTTTGTAGTCGATGTATTCTAATCCCGCCTGAGTAAACTTGCATTGCTTTACTTTGCGGATACTTTTCTTCGGATGTGAAGGATTGTTAATCATAATAAAATATCTTTAGTTGATGAGGGTTTAGTCTTCTTTCTTAGCTTCTTCCTCTTCTGCTTCAACAGCAAAAACATCAGGAACAGCATTTTTCTTTTGAAGCTCACGATGGCGAAGCATCTTAGCATCATATTTAAGCGTTAGAAAACGAAGAACATCGTCATCAATTCTTAGTGCACGTTCTACTTTTGCAATTGTATCAACAGGTGCGTTGAAATACATATTCACATAGAAACCGTTGCTTTTCTTGTCGATATCGTAGGCAAACTTTCTTAAGCCCCACTCTTCAACTTCATCAACTTCGCCGCCGTGCTTTTCGATCAATTTGTTCACTTTATCAACAACAGCGGCAAACTTATCCTCGTCTAAAACGGGATTGATGATATAAGTGAATTCGTAATAATTCGTACTCATGTATGTATGTTTTGTCTTTGGATGTCCTCGTAGGTGAGAACAGTCATTCCGACGCTTTGTCCGAACAACAGAGAGCCTTAAATATACAGCATTATTGATTTGATTACAATGGTTGTATCAGGGAAAGTTTTAGTCCGAATTCAGAAAACATTCTGACCCACCCTTAGTCCCTCCCTAAGATCAGGGAGGGAAACTCATCGAACCAAATTTGATTTTGTTAAAGCGTCCCCTTCCCTCAACGAAGGGAAGGGACAGGGATGGGTTCTTTATGAAACAACAAATTATTCGCGTTGCGCTACGGACTGAAGTCCTAACTGGTGTACTTGAAGGAATTTGAACAACAAGTCATCTCGCGGCCTGTCTACCGACAAAGGCAGGCGTATGCCCGAGATCTGGATTGTAATAGAATCTGAGTTTATAATAACGATCCGGATTCCTGCCCTGCCTATGCCGCAGGCAGGCTTCGAAGGAATGACTCTGAAAGTATTACAGATAAGACGTCATCCCGAATTCATTTCGGGATCTTTGTGGAGACTCTTAATACAAATATAGCAAAATATATCAGCCAAAGCTTTTTCCTAAGGTCCTGAAACGAGGTTAAGCCAGAATTTGATCAAAATATTTCTTTTAGAATCCTTTGTCTCTCATCATTATAGTATCTCAGTGTATATTTTTTTGCTATGCACTCGAATGTATTCTCCTGAAATGTTAAAATATAATGGCTATAACCATCAAGATAATTTTGCCCTGTTACTTTATTAACTGACCTTTTATCATTCCGTTCTTTTATCCAATCTGACTCTTCAACTAAATGACTATGGTAGAAACTTAAACCATTTTTATAGTAGTTGTGTTGATGCAAACCTTCATCATTTGGATAACCAAATTTTTGAATGAACACATTTTCAAATTGAATTAATCCTAAAAGATTCTCTTCTCTAGTAAATTCTTTTTCTTTAACGTTTTCCAAGCTCCTGTTGAAAAGAATTTTAACAGACCTACCATCAGTTCTTATTGTGATATCTCCTAAATTAGCTGAAATCTCAATGTCCTTAAGAATTTTTATTTTCATAGTTAAATACCATTATTATTATAAAGCTTCATAAATTCTCTTTATTTCTTCCTAATGTAAACACCAAAATTCTTCTACCAGAAAAGAAAATTTCTTGAATAAAAGCTAAATTGAAAAATTGAATAAAAATTATTTACAATTCTGATCTTCTACTACCACCCTTGTTCCCTCCCTAACATCAGGGAGGGAAACTCATTGAACCTAATCTGATTTTGTTAAAGCGTCCCCTTCCCTCAACGAAGGGAAGGGACAGGGATGGGTTCTTTCTGAAACAACAAATTATTCGCGTTGCGCTACGGACTGAAGTCCTTGCTGGGGTACTTGACGGAATTTGAGTAATAAGTCATCTCCACGCGTATGCAGGAGATCTAGATTGCTTTAGAGACTGTTAGCTCTAATAAGAAGTGCTAGCACAAGCGAAACGCTTGCGACTGGCTTGTTGGGCACTTTATAGAATTAGTAATTTGTCCAAAGTTGAGACAGCAATATTCTAAAATATTCTCACTAATAACTTTGGACAAGTTTATATCACAGATGCAAGAATGTATATAAAGATACTTTGCATCTAGTTAAAAAGTCCTTCTCATTGCATAAAGAGAAGACAGATGAGGTTGAAAATTGAAAACTGAGTTTCCGGAAGCTAGAGCTTCCGAGAAGCATTCCGTATCAAATAGATGAACTTAGCTAATTTACAGTACGTAGATTTTCTTAAGGAAAAAGGTGTAATAAGACTTTTTATATTCTATTTCGAGTTTATCATCACATCTTTTTAAATCAGCGTATGTTTTGAAAATTCCAGTTTCTATACTGCCATTTAAAACAATTTGGTTATCGCTAGAATCGAATTTTATCTGATGTAATATTTTTGCATGAGCTTTACTCCGTATCCTCTCTGTAATTTCTAATTCGCTAATCTGAGAACAATCTATATTCAGCGTTCCAGAAGTATCTAAACTTGAATAAATTATGAAAGCACAAAATAAAATCAATCCCAATATGTAGTATTTACCTTTCTTCCATTTTATCACGTGATAAATGTTACTAATAATATGAATAAAATCAATCTACTTGAAGCAGGAGCTTCAAGACTGCATTCCGAACGAGGACGTTCGGAACGAGAGCCAACCCTCCCCTTTATCCCCTCCCATGGAGGGGAAGCTCGTTGTTCAAAAAATGTAATTAAATAAACAGATTCTTGCGCTATTGAAATCAGCGAAAATCAAAACAATCACCGTAATCAGAGATCAAAAACCGGTAATAAGCTCCATCAACCCACCAAACGGCAAGATAGGCTCAATACCATAATACACGGTGAGTAAAGCGAGAATTACCAATGCGCCTTTGTAAAGAAAAGAAGCGTCGATCATTTCCGTTTCTTTGTGCGCTTCGCGGAAGTATAGGTACACCATCACGCGCAGGTAATAGTATACACTGGCCGCACTGGCAAGTACACCCACAATCGCTAGTGGAACCATATTCGCATTAATAGCAGCTGCAAATACATAATACTTACCAACAAATCCTACAAATGGAGGAATTCCTGCTAGAGAAAATAAGAAAAGCGACATCATCACTCCCATCATCGGCTTTTTAAAACCAAGTCCGGCAAGATTGTTGACGTCAGAAAAATCAAGGCCTTTGTTTCTTTCGTAATAAGCTACCACACCAAATGCCCCAACATTCATAATGGTATAAGCAAACAGATAAAATGCCACAGCACTGTACCCTTCCGGTGTTGCAGCTGACAATCCAACTAATGCATAACCGGCGTGCGCGATGCTTGAGTAAGCCAGCATTCTTTTGATGTTATCCTGAACCAACGCAATGATGTTACCAAAGATCATCGTTATGATCGCAACTACAGATAAAACTGCTTGCCAGTCCAATCCTTCAACCGATGGAAGTGCTCTCGAAAGAACTAAAATCATTGCCATAAAAGTAGCTGCTTTTGACGCCGTAGCCATGTAAGCAGTAAGAGTTGTCGGCGTAGCCTGGTACACATCCGGCGTCCACATATGGAAAGGAACTGCAGATACTTTGAATAAAAATCCAATCAACAATAAAGCCGCTCCGGCTAAAAATAAAAGATCGCTGCTTGCTGCTGCACCAATTCCCGGAATGCTAGTTGTTCCTGTTGCTCCGTAAAGAAGTGCTGCACCGTATAATAAAAATCCTGTTGAGAAAGCACCAAGGAGGAAATATTTTAAAGCTCCTTCTGCTCCCTGCTTTTCATTTTTGATCAAGCCTGCCATCACATATAAACAGATAGACATTGTTTCCAATCCTAAGAAAAGAGAAATAAGGTCATTCGCTCCGGCCAGACAAATCATCCCTGAAGTTGCAAAAAGGATCATTCCGTACACTTCATTATAGTTATGATCAATGCCTTCCAGATAATCATTGGATAAGAAAACGCAGAAAAGGGTTCCAAGAAGTATAATTACATTACCAAAAGCTGCAATTCCGCCGTGAACCAACATTCCTGAAAAAGCTTCCTGTAATGGAGTTCCCAATGACTGGATTCCAAAAAACAGAGCTACGATTAGTGAAAAAGAAGTAACCCAATATGCAGACTTATGCCCACTTTTAAGTGCTTCAATCGTAATTACTGCCAAACCGGCCACTGCTGTGATAATACCCGGTAAAAATGCTTGTAAATCGCCTAAATAATCCATTCTCGTAGTTTAAATAATACCTTCTATAGCGTTTGCCAGATCAACATCATTTTGAGTAACCTTGTCGCCTGCATCGTGTGTTTGCAAGCCAATAGTTACTGAATTGTACACGTTAAAAATTCTCGGATGATGTGTTTGAAGTTCTGCTTCAACACCAACTCTCACAATAAATGCGAGAGCTTCTTTAAAATTTTCAAACTCAAATTTCTTCCAGATCTTATCGTCATCAAACCCCCATCCTTCTAAAGATTCTAATGCTGACTTAATTTCTTGTTCTGAAAGTGGCTCCATACTTACCTTAGTTAGTTGAGACCATTAAAGATTCTGATTCCGTTTCTTCGTTTACACCGTAAAAAGAATTTGCCCATTCCGGTATATCTTCCGTCTTAGAAGTTTCCAGTACTGCAAGACTCTTTTCTTTGGATGTGATGATCAATTCAGTAACCTGATTCTCGGAATACTTAGTGAAATTAACCGGATGAATACCGATCCAGAACATGAAGATCACTAATGGTACCAGTAAGCCGATCTCACGAGCATTCAGATCTACCAATTTCTTATTCTCTTCGTTTTCAAGCGGACCAAACATTACTCGTTGGAACATCCACAGCATGTAAACTGCCGCTAAGATCACTCCGGAAGCTGCTAATATTGCAAATACTTTGTTGTCGTAGAGTTCAGAGAAGAAGGAACCATTCAGGATCAAAAACTCACCCACGAAACCGTTTAGTCCCGGAAGTCCGATGGAAGCCAAGGTTGCGATCATGAACATAACTGTGAAGATCGGCATCTTTTTAGCGATTCCGCCAAAGTCTTTGATCATTCTTGTGTGGCGACGATCATAGATCATTCCTACAATAAGAAATAACGCTCCGGTTGAAAGTCCGTGATTTACCATTTGGATGATCGCCCCCTGAACAGCTACCGTATTCAACGCAAAAATTCCTAATACTACAAATCCTAAGTGACTTACCGATGAGTAAGCAACTAATTTCTTTACATCTTTCTGCACCATCGCTACTAAGGCGCCGTAAATAATTCCGATCACTGCAAGCGTTGCCATGTATGGAGCAAATTCCATAAAAGCATTCGGGAAAAGCGGTAAACAAACTCTTATCAAACCATAGGTTCCCATCTTCAACATAATTGCTGCAAGAACAACTGAACCTGCTGTTGGAGCTTCGGTGTGTGCGTAAGGCAACCAGGTATGGAATGGAAACAGTGGCACTTTGATACAGAATGCGAGAGCAAAAGCCAGGAATAAATACGTTTGCTCAACCAATCCAATTTGGTAGATATCACTCGATAAGAATCTCCAATCTAAAGTGAAATTAACGCCACTCATCACAGAGCCGGCATCGTATCCAACGTAGATCAAACCTACCAACATGATCAGCGAACCAACCAATGTGTAAATAAAGAACTTTAAAGTTGCCCTGATTCTGTCGCTTCCACCCCAGATTCCAATCAGGAAGTACATAGGAATCAGCGAAAGCTCAAAGAATACATAAAACACCAACAGATCAAGAGAAGCAAAAACTCCTAAAGACGCCGTTTGAAGCAATAAAAGCATCGCTAAATAGCCGCTCAAATGCTTTGCTACAGAATTCCATGAGGAGATTATTACAATCGGCCCCATGAACGTTGTAAGCATAAAGAGTAATAAACTCAGACCGTCAAGACCAACCAGATATTTGATATCCAGAGTTGAGCTTATTCTTCCACCTTCTGTGAGATACTGAGCAGCTCCTGAATTCACCACGTCAAAATTAAACATCAATGGAAGTGAAATTAAGAAAGTAGCACTGGTTACAAGAAGCGCACTCCACTTTTTCATGTTCTCATTCTTTGAAAGCAGAATAAGGGGGATTCCTAAAAGCGGAAGGTAAATGGTAATATTTAGTAGTGTTTCCATCAAGTGTTTGAAGAAATTACGAAATCATTAAATACAGGATGACAATCACCCCGATTACAAAAGCAAGAGCATAGCTTGAAACCACACCGGTTTGCAAGTATCTGAATAAGCTACCGAACAACCGAACCGTTCCGGCAATAGCGTTTACAATACCATCAACAACTTTCATGTCGAATACGGCAAGTACTTTGTCAGAAAATTTAACAGTAGGATTAGCAACCAATCCTTCATATACATCATCAAGATTGTACTTGTCTTTCCAAACGCTGTACAAGCCACCGAATCTTGATGCGATCTTAGCATCTGATTCTTCCTGCTGATCATTGTTATACATTCTGAATGCCAACCAAACTCCGGAAATTGCTATGAGAATAGAAACTGACATCAACACCCATTCAACCCAATGCTCCATTTCTATAATGTAATCGGCATTTACTTTGTACAGCCAATCATGTAATAAATTGATGTGAGCAGGTTCGTGAGTAAAAGTTTCAACTATAAAATTCGGTACTCCTAAAAAACCACCGAAGATCGCCAGAATTGCCAGGATCCAAAGTGGAGTGGTCATATTCCAAGGATTCTCGTGAAGGAATTTTTCTGATCCAACAGCTTCTTTGATCTTAGTTGGAAGCTTGAAAGATCCGTGGAAAGTGGTCAATGTTAAACGGAACATATAGAATGCAGTCAGGAATGCAGTAATGATTCCAACACCCCAAAGCATCATGTAAACCCAGCTTCCGCCGTCAACAAATCCGGCGTTCATAGTCATGGCAAGAACTTCATCTTTTGAAAAGAATCCTGCCAAAGGCGGAATACCCGCAATTGCTACCGTAGCAATTAAAAATGTCTTGTAGGTAGATGGCATGTATTTTTTTAGCCCACCCATGTTTCTCATATCCTGAGGGTCGAAATGGACATCTTTGCCTTCTTTATGCAATCCGTGTTCCACATGCTCCATGGCATGAATCACAGAACCCGAACCAAGGAATAAACATGCTTTAAAAAATGCGTGCGTAACGACGTGGAACATAGCTGCTGTAAATCCACCGGCTCCGAGCGCCAGGAACATATATCCCAACTGAGAAACGGTTGAGTATGCCAGCACACCCTTAATATCGTTTTGCGTGATCGCAATAGTTGCAGCTACAATTGCAGTCAACGCACCGATTACAGAGATAATGATCATTACTTCAGGGATCATCACATACATTGGCGACATTCTTGAGATCAGATAAATACCTGAAGTTACCATCGTTGCAGCATGGATTAGAGCTGAAACAGGAGTTGGTCCGGCCATCGCATCCGGCAGCCAAACAAATAATGGGATCTGAGCACTTTTACCGGTAGCCCCCACAAACATCAGTAATCCAATAGCAACCGTATATCCTTCAGTGAAGCTGTCAAGATTTCCAAGGATCACATCAAAGTTCAAACTTCCAACAGTTTGGAAGATCATGAACATCGCAATCAAAAATGCGAAATCACCAATACGGTTATAAATAAAAGCTTTTTTAGCTGCGTCTGATTTCGCCATATCAGTGTACCAGAAACCGATCAACAGATACGAACAAACCCCTACGCCTTCCCATCCTAAGAATAAAAGAAGAAGGTTATTTCCTAAAACCAGGTTTAACATCGCAAAGATGAACAAATTCAGATAGGCGAAGAACTTCCAATAACCTTCGTCATGCGACATATACCCCATGGAATAGATGTGGATCAGGAAACCGACTCCCGTCACTACCATGGTCATCATTACAGACAATTGATCTACACGATAGGCAACATCCACACTGAAAGTGCCAACATCCATCCATGTAAATAATTTATAGACCAGGGCTTCAGAGCCCGCATTCATATTTATGAAGAAATAAACAGCGATTACAAAAGGTATAAATACTGCCGTACTGGCAATACTACCAATTAATTGTCTTTTATTTCTGTAGCTCTCAACAAATAAACCTGTCAATCCATTGATCAGGAAGCCCAAAAGGGGAAGAGCAATAATTAGAGAAAACAGCGCCGTAGCGGATTCCATTTAACTTGTTTTAGAATTAAACCCAAAAACCTAAACCTGACGGCTTAAATTGGTTGGCAAAGATACAAAAAAGTACAGGAAGGTAAAGACAATTTTGGGTAAAATATTGAGTAAGTAATTCCGGGCTTTACAATTTTTTTACAGGAAATTTTAAATAATGGAATGGTTATACTTTTGAAGTGTTTATTCATCTATTATTTTGAGACAAAGAAATTTTAAAAAAAATATCCATACGTGAATTTAAAAAAGCTAACTAACGGGGTCCGGTTTATTGCTGCTCCTGTCCTTGTATTGCTACTTTCTACCTTTTCTTTTGCAGCTGAAACCTCCGGACACGGAATTGATGGAAGCAATTTAAGCCTCTATTGGGTAATTCCTTTTGCTGGAATTCTGCTCTCAATCGCGCTCTTTCCGCTCTTTGCTGAAGACTTCTGGCATCATCATTTTGGAAAAATATCCGCAGTTTGGGCTTTTTCTCTATTAATACCAATGGTAATTACCTTCGGGTTTAATGCTGCATTATATGAAGTGCTCCATGCTTATTTACTGGAATACTTCCCTTTTATAATTTTGTTGCTCGCGCTCTTTACCGTATCAGGCGGGGTTAGAATTAAAGGATATCTGAAAGGTACTCCGGAAGTAAATACCGGATTATTACTTTTAGGAACCATTTTAGCAAGTTGGATGGGAACTACGGGGGCTGCGATGTTACTTATCCGTCCTATGCTTCGTGCAAATGCCTGGAGAGAGAAGAAAGTGCACATGGTTGTATTCTTTATCTTTTTAGTAGCGAACGTAGGTGGTTCATTAACTCCACTCGGTGACCCACCGTTATTCTTGGGTTTCTTACAAGGAGTAGATTTTTTCTGGACTACAACACATTTATTCTGGGAAATGACTTTTGTAGCTGCCATACTGCTGGTTCTTTATTATTTCTGGGATAAAGCTCTTTACAAAAAAGAGACCAATACCCAACCTCAGGATCCGGGCGACCAACCAATTGGCATTGAAGGCGGATTTAATTTATTACTGCTTTTAGGAGTTGTAGTAGCTGTTTTGTTTTCAGGATTGGTTCACTTAGGTGAATTTGAGATCTATCACGTTCATGTAACTTATGAAAATCTGATCCGTGATCTCGCGCTTCTTCTTCTTGCCTGGGCAAGCTGGCACTTTACTTCTAAGGAAAGTCGTGCTGCCAATGGGTTCAATTGGTTTCCGATTCAGGAAGTTGGAAAATTATTCGCAGGTATTTTCATTACCATTATTGCCCCGATTGCAATGCTTAAAGCTGCCAACAATGGTCAAGGCGCACTTCAGTTTGTAAACGATGCGGTTTTTGATGGAAACGGAGACCCTATTAATGAAATGTTCTTCTGGATAACGGGTTTGCTTTCTGCATTCCTGGATAACGCACCAACTTATCTGGTTTTCTTTAATGCTGCAGGTGGTAGTGCTGAAGTTCTCATGAATGAGATGACACAAACACTGGTAGCTATTTCATCCGGTGCGGTATTCTTTGGAGCGCTTACATATATTGGTAACGCACCTAACTTTATGGTAAAATCTATTGCCGAGCAAAGTGGAGTAAAAATGCCAACCTTCGGTGCATATATGCTGTGGTCGTTTGGTATATTAGTACCGATATATTTACTCGTCACCTTTTTATTCATTTAAGTGAGCAAACGGCTTAGTTATTTATTTAAAGGAGCAGTTTTACTGCTCCTTTTTTGTTCTGCAGAACTTTCTGCTCAGAAACCCCAAAATGTGGTTGTAACAGATTCTATTGAAACCGCATTTCTTCCGGCGTTATCCTTTAATAGTGATTTTGGTTTTTTGCTGGGCGGGTTGGTTCATAGGTTTCATTACAAAAAAGATACAGAACCCTTTCACTCATTTACTCAGGTTGCAGCTATTGTCTCTACCAAGGGTTTGCTTTCAGGATTGTTTGAGTATGACAAACCTTATGCTTTTAGTTCCAATAACAGATTTATCAGTCAGATTTATGCATCTCGCTTTCTTCAGGATACATATTACGGAATCGGTTCTTATCAAAAGATCGAAGACTCCTTTAACTCCAATAACAAGTTCTATTCTTTTCAGTCTTTTTCTTTTGGTGTTGATGCCAGACTCAGAATTCCTCTCAGAGTCAAGAACAAATCTTCGCTAAATGTATTGGCTATACTGAATTTTGATTACACCACACCGGTTGATAATGGTCCCGATCGACTAATAACAAAAGAGCAGCCTCAGGGAGTCGACGGCGGACAAACACTTCACTTTGGAACCGGTTTTATACTGGAAAGCAGAAACAGTGAATTCAGACCTGCTCACGGAAGCTATATCGAAACCACTGCAGAAGTTGGCCAAACCTGGTTTGGAAGTTCGTACAATACATTCATTTTTCAGGCCGATATCCGAAAATATACTTCCTTCTACTTGCTGAAAGAGATCACCTGGGCGAACCGACTTTTCACCAAGAATACTTCCGGTGAGGTGCCTTATTGGAAAATGGCTTACGCCGGAGATGAAGAGTCTCTCCGAGGTTATCCCTCAAGCCGATTTTTAGACGATAACGTTATTCTGTTCAATACAGAACTAAGAACCTGGCTTTTCAATATCGATGCTGTAGGAGGCGAATTTGGTGGGACGTTGTTTTTTGACGTGGGAAGAACTTACCCTAACGATGAGTCTTTTGATACTATCTTTAACGATCTGAAATATTCGTACGGTCTTGGAGGAACCAGTTCATTTTTCACTCCCGATTTTGTACTCCGTTGCGATGTGGGCTTCTCCGAAGAAGGAGTTGGAGTGTACTTTACAGCGGGATATATGTTTTAGCCAAAGCGAAGCTTTGGAATTAAGAATGCAGAATTATTGACCTTGTCATTTCGAAGAAACTTGCCGTCTGAGAAATCCAGAGTTTCATTGGAAAGTAATTTTAAGCTGTATCGCTTCGGGGTATCACAAAACAGAAATTTAAATTCTACATTCTTAATTTTTAATTCCTAATTCTCAACTCGACTAAGCAACCCTCTATTCCTATACATCACATCTTTGGTTCTGTCTTTGAGTAATTCTGCAGCATCCATCAACAGCGATTCGTTACTTGGAAAAGCTAATTGATTTACTTCAACACGCTCTTTTGATTCTTTACTGAGCGCCCTTTCATCTCCATTAAAACTAGCTGAAAAATGCTCAAAGAAAGCTGTAACTGAAATATCCTCTCTCTTTTCCAATTGATCAGTTTTGATATTAATGTATTCGATTGTTCCTCCAACAATTCCTTCTTTATATTGGCGTGTTTCAGTTACTTCCGCTTCAACATTGATGAAATTGGGTTCACGAATATCGTTCCCTAAAGAATCTTTCTTCACATTACCGTTTTCATCGAGCACATATTTCGTACCATCCTGAATTTCTTTGGTATCTGTGTACTTCTCTTTAGTAATTTGCTCAGGTGAAACAATAATATCTTTGATATTCAACACAACGAAATAATCGTAATCCACTTCTTCATCTTCGTACACACTGTATTGGATCCAGGTTCCGTTCAGGTCTGCTAACCCTATCTTTCGTAACTCCTGATCAAAACGTGCCGGTAATACAGATTCAGAATTATTCTCTATTACAAATAAAACCTGATTTGTTCCCTCATATCTGGCTTGACTGAGTTTTGCGTCTACATCTTTGTAGTTTGAATAAATAGATTTCACCGTCTCAAATTCTCTGTAAGCTCTTCTTGCGTTTTCTCTGCCACCGCGTTCCAAATAATCTATTCCCAAGGCGTATGAAGTTTCTGCAGCTTGTTCTTTGGAGGCAATCAACCGGTCATCATAATTTACGATTGTAAACTCTCTCAATATCGATGATGGCAATGTTTTGATCTTATCCTGCCTCCGATCTAACCGAACGTAAAGATCATAGATCTCTACATAATTTTCTTCTCTCCCCTCCTTTTCCAGAAAGTCGATTCGATCTTTGTCAAAGTCCTGAGCTTTACCATATGCTTCTTTCAACACATACAGCTCTTTATCATTTCCGGGATCTTTGCGAAGTTTTTTTACGGATTTGTCAATGGCTTTATCGTATTGTCCTTTTTGCAAGTACTTTTCTGAGGACGCACAAGCCATCAGTAAAACGATTGAAAACAGAAACAGAATAGATCTCTTAATCATAGCAGTTAGTTTTTTTGATTTCGGATAATGTAATCAATCCGGTATTTACAAAAAAAGCTTTCATCTCTTTTCGAAATGAAAGCTTTTGAAAGTCTGTTAAACCACAGAGGACACAAAGTTTAAATAAATATTTTCTCTGTGTTCTTTGTGGTTAATTCTTACCAGCGTAATAAATTGATCTCTGTCACATCAACCGTTAGGTTATTTCTGAAGATGGCAATGATAATAGCCAATCCAACAACGGCTTCTGCAGCTGCAACCGCTAATGCGAAGAACACAAATATCTGTCCGTCGATGTTTCCGTGAAAACTGCTGAATGAAACCAACGTCAGGTTTACGGCATTCAACATCAACTCCACACACATAAAAATTACCACAGCATTACGGCGAATCAATACACCAATAATACCAATCGAAAACATGATAGCACTAATTCCTAAAAACCAATCGATCTCTAACATCTGTTCTACCCTTTCTTAATTTTGTATTGAGCAACCATCAACGCACCAACAACAGCTGCTGTTAATAAGATCGCAGTCATTTCAAACGGAAGTAAATATTTTGTGTAAAGCACATCACCTGCCGCTTCAACGGTTCCAATATTTGCCATGTTTGAAGAAATTTCAGGAAGCATGTCCGTAACTCCTGCAATACTGTAAAAAATCTGTCCGACAACAGCAGCCCCAAGAATAAATGCTAAAAAGTATTTTACTCTGAATTTATCAAAAAGCTTTTCTTCATCTTCTACATTCAGCAACATGATCACAAACAGGAAAAGCACCATAATAGCACCTGCGTACACCAGAATCTGGATTACAGCCAAAAATTGTGCATTTAATAGCAGATAAATCCCAGCCAGTGAAACCATATTGATAACAAGGAAAAGCGCACTGTTAACCACGTTCTTGTTGATCACCATGGCAAGTGCCGATCCGATGGCTAAAACTGCTAATAGTATAAATAGATAAACGATCATAATATCCTATAAAATTGGAGTGCAAATGTAGCACTATTTGCTTCCGTCTTCAAGACTAAAACAGTGATTATTCGTTAAATCCAGAAATAAATTAGTCCGGCTCCACCAACTAACCAGCAGTAATAGGCAAAATAATGGAATCCTTTCTTCTTCAGTATCACAATCAGATACTTCAAAGCGTAATATCCTGAAATAAATGCCGTAAAAAATCCGACTAACAAGCTGGCAACCTGAACGGCATCAACCCCAACTTCTATCAGATCCAGAATCTGAAGTAACATGGCTCCGCCGATGACGGGAATTACCATCAGAAAAGAAAAATTTGCAGCATCTTCTCTCTTAATGCCGAAATACAAAGCCGCGGAAATAGTAGAACCAGAACGACTGATACCCGGAATCATGGCAAAAGCTTGTGCCAAACCGATAATAAAACTTTTGCCGAGAGTGACCTCTCCGTCTTTTTCTTTTGCGAACTTGGTTAGAAATAAAATAAATCCTGTTACGACCAGCATGATCGAAACTAAAAACGGACTGTCGAATATAGACTCCACACTGTCTTTGAGCGTGAAGCCGACAATAAATGCCGGAATCATACTGATCAACACAAACAAGATCATTTTTACATTCGGGTCATCTTTCTTCTCTTTTGGAGCTGCCAAAAAACCAACTCCTGACTTAAGAATATCTCCGATCAGTGCTCGATAGTAAATTAAAATGCTGCAAAGTGTTCCAAAGTGAACTACAATTTCAAAAGTTAGTCCGGCTTCATTATTTTCCCCAAGGAAATATTTACCCAATGCAAGGTGTCCGGAACTACTAATTGGCAGAAATTCTGTAAGACCTTGTAGCAGTCCTAATAAAAAAGATTGTAAAATGTCCATGTATTATATTTGATAGCTTTTTGGAAGGCGAGAAATTAACCATATCATCAGGAAAATTATAACGGAATATTTAGAAATATGAGCGAAATGGCTGTAGACATGAAAGCACTCGGTGAAAAAATTGAACAAAGCAGTGCATTCATCGAAGATATACGCAAGGAATTAGACAAAGTAATTATTGGTCAACAGTATATGATTGATCGTTTATTGGTTGGTTTGCTTACCAACGGACACGTTTTATTGGAAGGTGTTCCCGGTTTGGCAAAGACCTTAACCGTCTCTTCTTTGGCTCAAGTTTTAAATACAGATTTCCAACGTATTCAGTTTACACCTGATCTTTTACCAGCAGATTTGATCGGTACGTTGATCTACAATCAGAAAGAAGCGGAATTTCTGGTGAAGAAAGGACCGATTTTCGCGAATATTATTTTAGCAGATGAGATCAACCGCTCTCCGGCTAAAGTACAGAGTGCGCTCCTCGAAGCAATGCAGGAAAAACAAGTTACTATTGGCGAAAGCACCTTCAAACTGGAAGAACCTTTCCTTGTATTGGCCACACAAAATCCGGTGGAGCAGGAAGGTACTTATCCGTTACCGGAAGCTCAGGTCGATCGTTTTATGCTGAAGCTTAAGATCGGATATCCAACCGAAATTGAAGAAATGGAGATCATGCGTCGTATGGCTCGCACCGGAGCAAAACCGACTTTGGATACCGTGGTAACTACCGAAAAGATCATGGACGCTCGCTCCGTAATCAACGACATCTACATGGATGAAAAAGTTGAGAAATACATTGTTGATTTGGTGTTTGCTACCAGAAAACCGGCTAATTACGGACTTAAAGAACTTGAAGATCTGATCAGCTTTGGTGGATCGCCCCGTGCTACCATAAACCTGAACTTAGCTTCCAGAGCACAAGCATTTATGGAACACAGAGCGTATGTCACTCCTGAAGATGTTCGCACCATAGCGATGGATGTACTTCGTCATAGAATCATTCCAACATTCGAAGCCGAAGCGGAAGATATCAGCCCTGAAGATATTGTTGAGAAAATTATGGGAAGTGTGCAGGTTCCTTAGGTTTTTTGATAGGTGATGAAGCGAAAACTGATAAGTGAGGGATTTTTTGCCCTCCTATATATATTCAAACTCGCTCCGTGCGCTCTGCGTCGGAGCGTTTTTTTGTTTATGATCTCGATAATGCTAGTTCCCAAGCTCCTGCTTGGGAATTCTTAATCGGAGCTCCAGCTCCGAATATCTATTTCGTCCAGAGATTTTGTAGGGGGATGTCAGAACCAGATTTTTGATGCTTAAGATCTAAGTGTCTTCACACACCCCTCGGATCATCCAAAGTAACTGTTCGGATGATCATCTCCCTTCGAAGGGAGAATTCGCTTAACTCTTTCTTTAACAAGATTAAGTATTAAATTCTCATTTAGCACAGGTTTAATCAAGTAAACGAGCAAGGAATTCATTCCGCCGCTTTTGGGAGAATTATTTTCCGTGCTTTAGAGCTTTCATGGCTAAAACTATGTTCCATAAAAAAAGGCATCCAAACTTAATTGGATGCCTTTTTAAAATCTGAGACTTACTAAATATTATTCAGCAGAGTCTTCGTCATCGTCTTTTTTAGAGCTCTTGCTTGTAGACTTTTTAGCAGCAGCTTCTTTTTCTTCTGCTTCCATTTTGTCTTTAAGAGCAGCCAGTCCCGACATCTCACCTAATGTAGGCGCGCCGGTTTCAACATCAGCAGCTTCGATCTTTTTCTTAGCAGCTTTTGCTTTCTTCTGGTCTTTATCTAACTGACTCAAGTTGATGCTTTTCGCCTCTTCGTTAAAGTCGAGTACAAATGCTTCTACTTTGTCGCCTTCTTTGAACTCAGGCTCAACAGCTTTTCCGTAGCTTAAGAATGCTTCAGCGCCAAGAGGTAATTTCACAAAAGCACCTTTATCAGTTGCTTTCACTACTTCACCTTCAACAGATGCGCCCGGAGCGTACTCTTTAGCATATTGTGTCCAAGGATTATCCTGAACTTGCTTATGACCAAGTGTAATTCTTCTGTTATCGAAATCAACACCAAGAATCACAACTTCGATTTCCTGATCTTTCTTAACGATCTCGTTCGGGTGCTCAACTTTTTCAGTCCAGCTTAAGTCAGAAACGTGGATCAATCCATCTATACCAGGCTCTAGTTCAACGAACACACCGAAGTTAGTTAGGTTTCTGATCACACCGTCATGCTTAGATCCAACAGGGAATCTTTCAAGAATATCAGCCCATGGGTCGTTAGTTAATTGCTTAACACCAAGAGAAATTTTCTTCTCATCTTCGTTGATGTTCAACACGATACATTCAACAACATCATCTTTCTGAACTAACTGAGATGGATGCTTGATATGCTGTGTCCATGACATTTCACTGATGTGAATAAGACCTTCAACACCTTTCTCAAGCTCAACGAAAGCACCGTAGTCAGCGATAGAAACCACACGACCTTGTACTTTGTTTTCTTCAGGATACTTAGCATGAATTTCTTCCCACGGATGCGGTTGTAATTGCTTCAGTCCAAGAGAAACACGCTTGCTCTTCTCATCAAAATCGATAACAGCAACGTTTAATCTCTGATCCAATTGAACGATCTCATTTGGATTGTCAACACGTCCCCATGAAAGGTCAGTGATGTGAAGAAGTCCGTCAACGCCACCAAGATCGATGAATACACCGAAGTCAGTAATGTTTTTAACAGCACCTTCAAGAACCTGACCTGCTTCAATAGTTTCAAGAATTTCTTCTCTCTGCTCTTCAAGATCACTTTCAATAAGAGCTCTGTGAGAAACAACTACGTTTTCTGCAGCCATGTTAAGCTTCACAACCTGGAATTCCATGGTTCTGCCAACATAAGCATCAAAATCACGGACAGGACGCACATCAATTTGTGATCCCGGTAGGAACGCATCGATACCGAATACATCCACAACCATACCACCTTTAATTCTACGCTTGATGTAACCTTCAATAATGGTAGCTGATTCGTGAGAAGCTTCAATTTTCTCCCACGCTTGCAGGATGTCTGCTTTTCTTCTGGAAAGGATTAACTGACCGTCTTTATCTTCAACGCGATCAAGGAATACATCTACTTCGTCACCGGGAGCCATGCTCTCAAGTACAGAATTAGGGAATTCATTTACAGCAATGATTCCTTCTGATTTAAATCCGATGTCGATAACTACATATTTGTCGTCAACAGATGCTACACGACCTGTAATAATTTCTTTTTCTTCGATCTGATTGAGCGTATTCTCATACATTCCCATCATTTCGTTGTACTCGTCATCAGTATATTCATCTGATGGACTAGCCAACTGGTCGTAAGTGTAAACATCACCTTCAACTTCACCTGTGAATACGTGAGTTAAAGTCTCAGCTTTTTCTTCGGCAGCAGTATTTTCAGCTTCAGTTTTCTCTTCTTGAGTAGTTTCTTCGGCAACAGCTGTTTCTTCTACAACTTCTATTGCAGTATTTTCTTCCTGTTCGGTTTCTTGTTTATTTAATTCTTCGGTCATTATATGTTTTGTTAATGTTTTACCTCACAATTGGCTTTCAACTGTGGGATAAGGTTATTGTTTGTTTTGTGGCATTATCTGCCGGATTCGTTCTGCGATCTGTGATACCTGCTCTTCAAAATCAAGTTCCGAAGTGTTAATCAAAATAGCATCATCTGCTTGCTTCAGCGGATCAGATACTCTGTTTGAATCAGCATTATCTCTGGCATCAAGATTTGATTTGATTTCCTCTAACGAGGCATCCAAACCCTGAGCTTCCATTTCAGCTAATCGTCGCTTTGCTCTTTCATGAAGATCAGCAACCATAAAAAATTTAAGTTCTGCATCCGGAAACACTGCTGTTCCCAGATCTCTGCCATCTGCAATATAAACTCCGGTTTCAACTTCAGCTCTCATCAATTTATTTATGTGAGACCTTACCATTGGGTCAGACGCTACTTTGCTTACAGCGTTAGAAACTTTCATTTCTCTGATTTTATCAGACACTTCTTCCCCATTCAAAAAAGAATGGAAATTTTTATTTTTGAAATAAAATGAAATATCACTTTCTTTCAGGCGATCAAAGAACGAGGTTCCATTATCAAGTGATTCTAAATAGACGAGAGTTGCTACTCGATACAACGCTCCGGAATCCAAAAATTGGATCTGAAGTTGCTCGGCAATTGCCCTAGCTGTTGAACTTTTTCCCGACCCTGCAGGCCCATCGATTACCACTATCATAATAGAAAGGCTAAATTAAACTTATTCCCGGAAATATTCAATCAAATGTTGAATAATGTTTTACATTCCCGTAATTTTGGTGACTGAAAAACTTTACATCAAATTCGACTATAAGTCATGCCACAAACTAAACAAGCGATTAAACGAGTTCGCCAAGCTGAAAAAAGTAAGAAGCACAACCGCGCTCGTAAATCAAAAATGAGAATGCTTATCAAAGACGTAATGACTGCTACTGATAAGAAAGAAGCAGAAAAGCTGTTAAAAGAAGCTGTTTCTTACGTTGACAGAATGAGTGTGAAAGGCATCGTTCACAAAAACAATGCTGCCCGCAAGAAAGCCGCTCTTACAAAGCACGTAAACAGTTTATAAGATCTTTATTTGATGGCCAGCTCCCAATCTAAAGCACTTTTAGTAATTTTAGATGGATACGGGTTGGCCGAAGATCCTTCTGTCAGCGCAATTGATAAAGCTGACAAGCCTTTCTTAGATGAACTTTTTGCAACGTATCCGAATACTCATCTCTCAGCGAGCGGAGATAATGTTGGATTACCCGAAGGACAATTTGGCAATTCCGAAGTAGGTCACCTTAATATTGGTGCAGGAAGAATTGTACGTCAGGAACTCTCAAGAATAAATCTCGCCATTAAAAATGGAGATTTTTTTGAGAACGAAGTTCTTCTAGAAGCAATTCAAAAAGCAAAGTCAAAAAACAAAATTCATCTATTCGGACTTTTTTCGGATGGCGGTGTTCACAGTCACAACGATCATTTGTTCGCTCTTTTAGAACTTTGTAAAAAGCAAGGCATTGAAAATGTACATGTACATGCTTTCACCGACGGAAGAGACACCGCTCCAAATGGAGGGAAAAAATACGCTCAGGAATTCAATAAAAAAGCTGAAGAGATCGGCGTAGGGAAATTAGCTTCTGTAATTGGACGTTATTACGCGATGGACAGAGATAACCGATGGGAACGCGTTCAGCTGGCTTATGATCTTTTAGTAAATGGTAAAGGAGCTATTTTTGAGAGTTCTGATGAAGCTTTTGATTCTTCTTACTCTGATGACGTAACTGATGAGTTCATCAAACCCATTCTTTTAGACAAAAATTCTGCGTCCAGAATTGAAAAAGATGACTCAGTAATTTTCTACAATATCAGAGGAGACCGAGCGAGAGAAATTTCCAGAGCGTTGAATGAGAAGGATTTCAATGAATTTGAAGTTAAAGATCTGAACCTTCATTACGCTACCTTCACTTCTTATGATGAGACTTTTGAGTTTGCCCATGTTGCTTATCCCCCTCAAGAATTAAAAAATACGTTAGGTGAGTGGGTAAGTAAGCAAGGGAAAAAACAATTCCGCATAGCTGAAACTGAAAAGTATCCCCATGTAACGTACTTCTTTAATGGCGGCGTTGAGATTCCGTATAAAAACGAAGACAGGGTTGTTATTCCAAGCCCAAAAGTTGCTACTTACGATCTGCAACCTGAAATGAGTGCTGATCAGGTTACCCAGGCACTATGCCAACGCCTCGAGTCTGAAGAATATGATCTGGTTATCCTGAATTTTGCCAATCCTGATATGGTTGGACACACAGGAGTTATGGAAGCCGCCATCAAAGCTGTTGAAACCATCGATAAAGAATTAAAAAAAGTGATCGAAACTGCCAATGCACACGGCTATACTTCTTTGATCATAGCCGATCACGGTAATGCAGATCAAATGATCAAACCCGACGGAAGTCCTCATACTGCACATACAACAGCACTTGTTCCGGCTATTTTAGTAAATCACCCTGAATCCCCTGAAATGCACCCGGGAATACTCGCTGACGTTGCTCCTACACTCTTAAAGTGCATGCAAACCGATCAACCTGAAGAAATGTCGGGAACTCCTCTTTTTTAATCCCATTCTGTCTGCATTTTTTTTGCAATTAGCTACACGCCCTGCTACATTCAAAAAAGAATGAACTAAAGTTATGTCAGGCTCGTTTTTTGCATAGGCGTAACGCATAAGAGAAACATTATAAAAGACAGAAGGACCTACCATTATGGAGGGCAATTTTTCAAGTAAAGTTAGAGACGTAATTCAATTCAGCAGAGAAGAAGCACTGCGTTTGGGTCACGACTACATTGGCACTGAACATCTCATTCTGGGTATTGTACGATTGGGCGATGGAGTTGCGATTCGGATTCTTAAGAATTTAGATTGCGATCTTTTCAAATTAAAAAAGACTATCGAAGATACAGTAAGAGGAACCGGCGGGTCCGTTACTGTGGGTAATATTCCACTCACAAAGCAAGCTGAAAAAGTATTACGGATTACTTATTTAGAAGCAAAACTGTATAAAAGTGACACCATCGGCACAGAGCATTTATTGCTGTCACTTTTAAGAGATGATGAAAACATTGCTGCTCAAATTCTGCAGCAATTCAGCGTTTCTTATGATTCTGTTCGCGAAGAGTTAGATCTTATTATCTCAGGAAAAACCAGAGATGAAGATTTAGATTCTTCTTCCCTTTCTGCAAGCGTTGCGCCTTCAGGGGGATCACAAGGTTCCGGGAGCTCTAGAGAAAAGAAAATGGAAAAATCAAAAACACCGGTTCTCGATAACTTTGGTCGGGACCTCACTCAAATGGCTATTGATGGTAAATTGGATCCAATCATCGGTCGTGACAAGGAAATTGAACGTGTTGCTCAGGTGTTGAGCCGTCGCAAGAAAAACAATCCGGTTCTTATTGGTGAACCGGGTGTTGGTAAAACAGCTATTGCCGAAGGACTGGCAGACAGAATTATAGAAAGAAAAGTATCTCGTGTGTTATATGACAAACGAGTGATCGCTCTTGATCTGGCTGCATTGGTTGCTGGCACAAAATATCGTGGCCAGTTTGAAGAACGGATGAAAGCGATCATGACCGAACTTGAGAAAACAGATAATGTAATTCTGTTTATTGATGAGCTACATACTATTGTTGGAGCAGGTGGAGCCAGCGGTTCACTGGATGCTTCAAATATGTTAAAACCGGCATTAGCTCGAGGAGACATTCAGGCAATTGGAGCGACTACTTTAAATGAGTACCGTCAATTTATTGAAAAAGATGGCGCACTCGAGCGTAGATTCCAGAAGATCATGGTTGACCCAACAACTCCGGAAGAAACCATTGAGATCTTAAAACAAATTAAACCAAAATATGAGAAACATCATGGTGTTCGTTACAAAGATGACGCTATTGAAGCTTGTGTTTCACTGACAGACCGATATGTAACTGATCACTTTTTACCGGATAAAGCTATTGATGCTCTTGATGAAGCCGGTGCGCGAGTTCACTTATCGAATATTACTGTTCCAAAACATATCATTGATCTGGAGGAACAAATAGAATCCACAGGCCACGACAAAAACAGCATGGTTAAAAAGCAAAGATTCGAAGAAGCTGCTCGTTTGCGAGATACTGAAAAACGTTTGATCGAAGATCTTGAAGTTGCCCAAAAAGAATGGGACAAAGAATCTGAAAGCATTTTGTTTGATGTGGAAGAAGACGATGTCGCTTCTGTGATTGCAATGATGAGCGGTGTTCCTGTAAACAAGATCAGCCAGAATGAAGGACAGAAGCTTCTGAAAATGAAGGAAAGTCTGGCAGGAAAAGTAGTAGGACAAAGCGAAGCCATTGTTAAGCTTACCAAAGCTATTCAAAGAACCCGCGCCGGATTGAAAGACCCTTCAAGACCTATCGGTTCGTTCGTATTCTTGGGACCAACCGGAGTTGGTAAAACAGAACTTGCCAAAGTACTTGCCAAATATCTCTTTGATAAGGACGATTCTCTGATAAGAGTTGATATGAGTGAGTATATGGAAAAGTTCTCCGTTTCCAGATTGGTTGGAGCGCCTCCGGGCTATGTCGGATATGAAGAAGGAGGAATCCTCACCGAAAAAGTTCGTCGCAAGCCTTACAGTGTCGTTCTTCTTGATGAAATCGAGAAAGCTCACCCAGATGTATTCAATATCTTGTTACAAGTACTCGACGATGGAATTTTAACTGACAGTTTAGGTCGCCGTGTCGACTTCAGAAACACGATCATAATCATGACTTCAAACATTGGAGCGCGTGATATCCGTAACCTTGGAAAAGGAATCGGATTCGGCGGACCGGACGAAGGTACTTTTGATTATGCTAAAATGAAGTCTACCATTCAGGATGCTTTGAAGAAAGTATTCAATCCGGAATTTCTGAACAGAATTGACGATGTGATCACATTCAAGCCTCTTGAGAAACAAGATATCTTTGAGATCATTGATATTATTTCTGACGAGTTGTTCACCCGAATTCAGCAAATCGGCTACACCGTTGATATAACAAAAGGAGCAAAGGAATTTATCACTGATAAAGGTTTTGATCCCAAATATGGTGCAAGACCTCTTAAACGTGCGATTCAAAAGTACATTGAAGATCCGTTAGCCGAAGAGCTTTTGGAAAACAAAAAAGAGGAAGGTTCAACTATAAAGATTAAAATGAATAAATCCAGAGATGGTTTAGAGTTTGATTGGACCAAACCTGACCCCAAAACGGTTAAGGAAAAAGAAACTAAAGCCTCTGAGGAAGAGGACGCTTCTAAAGAAGCCAAAAAAGAAGCTTAATTAAATAAAAAAAAGCCTCATCAAACTGATGAGGCTTTTTTTAGAAACTAGCTTTCAGGTTCAGATTTTTACTTATACCGGTAATGGTATAATTGAATCTGCTGTTTTTCTTCATGGAAATATTATCCATTTCACTTATTTGAACAGTACCTGAATATTTTTGGCTGGCAATTTTTCTGGCAGCAACGTTGATAATTCTTACTTCTATATCAGATAAAGTGGTGCCGTTCAAATCTCCGGTTAAACCAACAATAGTTTGATCAGATGCACTGTAATTCGCAAACTGAAGCGTCCCGTTTCTGAAACTGCTACTCCCGATTCTCTCTCCGCTCAGTACATTGTAGACTGCCACTCTTCCTTCTGAAAAAACAGTTAAAGTGGATCCGCTCCCATATAAATTCAGTCCTTTTACTTCTCTGTCAAAAGTAATTTTTCTGATCTCATTTCCATAACGATCCATAACCGTAATTTCATCATCACTTCCTTCTTTACCTGAAGCTATAGCGATGAATTCTCCGGACTCAGATACACGGACTGCTCTGATTTCCTGATCTGCCTTGTAGAAAATATCCCGTTCGGAATTTTCCAACTCTATTACTTTGGCTCGTGAACCTCTTTTATTTCCATTTCTAACCTGAGGATTGTACAGTACAATGGTTTTTCCCATTGGATCAGTCGCCAGTTCGGAAATCTTTTCCCCGTCTTCACTGTTTGAACTGTTAGAGATCGGGCGAATTACACTTCCAAAAGAATCAAATAACACAAAATTAGCAATGTTTTCACGAACAATATATGCTCCGTTTTGCAGCGGATAAATCTTAAAAGAAGGATCATCACTTACAGAATTATATTTACCGGAATTAATAACCGCGCCATTCGGCTCCATAATCTGTATTGTATTGGAGCTTATATCTCCCTTTAGATATGATGCCCCGGAAGAACCCTCAGATATAACCAACGATTGACTAAAAAGTGAGGAGGATAATACTCCCGTTAAAAAAATAAGTGGAAAAATTTTCATATATATTTCAGAAGTTAATTCGTACCAAAGAACGGGATTTTTAAAGAATATTTCTGCTTTTCCTCGTCCTTTTTTGCAAAATGTCTATCTTTAGGAAACTTCAAAAAAATTGATTCATGAAATATCACCTTATTACCGGTGGATGCGGCTTTGTTGGCAGAAACTTTGTTAAGCGCCTCCACTCAACTACGAACGATACCATCCTTTTTATTGATGATCTCTCTGTTGGAACTCATCCCTCTACCTGGCTTCCCGAAGGAACGCCAACACGCTCAGAGAACGGGCTCGAGTTTTTTGGAGATGATGAAAGAATGATATTTCTGAAACAAGATGCCCGATATTTTATCCGTGAAATGCTGGACGATCAGGAATACATCAAAAAAACATATAAGCTTGACGTTACTTCTTTTGAAGATGTATTTCACTTTGCTGCAATTGTAGGTGGTAGAGCAAAGATTGACGGTGACCCTATGATGGTTGCTCTCGATCTTTCCATAGATGCAGAATTCTTTTTGTGGGTTTGCAGACAAAAGCCAACTCGTGTTCTTTATCCGAGTTCTAGTGCAGCGTACCCTGTTGATCTTCAGACAGAATCTGATGCAATAGCCCTTTCTGAAAGCGATATCAATTTCAAAAAAATGGGTCAACCCGACATGACCTATGGTTGGTCCAAATTAACCGGTGAATACCTTGCAAGCATTGCAGCGGAATACTATGATGTTTCTGTAACCTGCATCAGACCTTTCAGTGGTTACGGAGAAGATCAGGATCTCTCCTACCCTGTGCCAGCTATAGCTCGTCGTGCAGCGCTAAAAGAAAACCCTTTTGAAGTGTGGGGAACCGGAAAACAGGGACGAGATTTTGTTCATATTGATGATGTGATGGACTGTACATTGCTTGCTATGGATCATATAACCGACGGGAGCGCCATCAACATAGGAAGTGGAAGACTCACTACTTTCTTAGAACTCATTGAAGTCTTCACCTCTTTTGCTGATTATTCTCCGGAGATCAAAACTCTGCTCGACAAACCGGTTGGTGTTCATTCCAGATATGGAAAAATGGATTATGTAAAAGAAAGATTAGGCTGGGAGCCGAAATTATCTCTGGAAGAAGGTATGCGTCGTGTTTATGATGTAGCCGTTAAAAAATATACTTAAAAGAAATGTCCGTAATAGTTTGCTTTGGTCCCGGTCCTAAATTCAAGGGCGGGATTTCCAATTATAATACTTCGCTAGCCAAGACTTTCGATAAAGATCCTGATAACGAAGTCCATATTGTCTCCTGGACTAATCAGTATCCTTCTATTATTCCCAGAGAGTTCATGGATAAATCCAGCAGTTCCGATTTTATGGAAGGCACCAATATCAAAATTGAGTATCTCACCAATTATAACAATCCGTTAAGCTGGAAGAAAACAGCAAAGTATATAAAATCACTTAATCCGGACAAAGTGATCTTTCAATGGGCTATTTCCATTCAAGGTTTACCCATGGGGTCAATCGCTAAATGGTTGCAAAAAAACTCTGATACTGAGATCATTTTTGATCTGCACTTTGTAGTTCAAAAAGAAGGAAGTACCATTGACGAGCGTTTTACTAAGATGGGAATCAAACATGCAGATACCTATATAGCTCACGCTTACAAAACTGTAGATGAGTTAAAAGCATTGCTTCCTAAAAAAGAGTTCACAGTTAACGAAACCGGTGAAAGATCTCAGGATAATTCAACTACAGTGATTAAACTTTTTCATCCGGTGTATGATCTTTACCAACCCGATCCACAATTTGATGTTGAAAAGTTTAAACAAGATTTAGGTCTCAAAAAAAATGTATTCCTTTATTTTGGATTCATCAGAAAATACAAAGGACTTCATAATGCAATTAAAGCATTTAAAAAAGTAACGGAAAAAAGAGATGATATTTCCTTTTTAATTTGTGGTGAAGAGTTTTGGGCTACTTTGGATACTTCAAAATTAAGCACAAAGATTAAGCGTGGGTTATTTGGAATCGCTCAGAAATTATTTCTCAAGAATAAAGAAAGTGAACAGGATTACCGTCCACTTTCACTTGTTAAAGAACTAGGGCTTCAGGATAGCACTGTAGTAAAAAGTGAATTTATCCCTAATGAAGATGTTCATAAATATTTTCAGGTAGCAGATTGTAGTGTACTTTATTATTTAACAGCTACACCTTCAGGAGTAGAATCGCTAACCTACAACTTCGGATTACCTATTTTAGCAACTCGAGTAGGACATTTTCCCGAAACTATTCAGGATGGCTTCAACGGATATTTAGCTGAACCTGAAGATATTGATTCCATGACCGAACAAATGTTGAAGTATTTGGAGCTTCCACTTCCATCAGAAAACGTATATAAATCGGCTTCAAAAATGAGCTGGGATAATTACGTAACGGCTATTCTGGCTGATTAAGTAACATCTCACAAAATTAACAAAATAAAGTTCAATTTTAGGTGGTAATGGTACAGAGAAAACCTTATCTTTGTTGCCTTTCCAATTTTGGAAAATCGGGGAGTGGCGCAGCCCGGTAGCGCATTCGCTTTGGGAGCGAAGGGTCGCAGGTTCAAATCCTGTCTCCCCGACAATTATTGACGTATTGAAATGAGCGCCCGTAGCTCAACTGGATAGAGCAATTGCCTTCTAAGCAATAGGTTTCAGGTTCGAGTCCTGACGGGCGTACTATACTAGTTTCAACAAGGCGACATGGCCGAGTGGCTAGGCAGAGGTCTGCAAAACCTCGTACGGCGGTTCGAATCCGCCTGTCGCCTCACTTTACATGTTGTACTATTTGACATATTGATCTTAAATGCCGCGTTCGTCTAGGGGTCCAGGACGCCGCCCTTTCACGGCGGTAGCACGGGTTCAAATCCCGTACGCGGTACAGCTCACGCTAAAGCGTGAAAATTTCAAAATCCAAGAACCAATTGGTATTTGTTGATTGTTATTTGAAATTTATAGCATAGATGGAGCTTGTAGCTCAGTTGGTTAGAGCGCTGGTTTGTGGCACCAGAGGCCGTGGGTTCAAATCCCATCAGGCTCCCTTTTTGATCACAGATTGAGTTGATTCAAATCAACATTAGGTCTGTGGTCTTTTTATTGATTTACATTAATCTGCCGCGTTCGTCTAGGGGTCCAGGACGCCGCCCTTTCACGGCGGTAGCACGGGTTCAAATCCCGTACGCGGTACACAAAGCACTAATTCGAAAGAGTTAGTGCTTTTTTTGTAAATACAAATTTCCTCTCTCAATTTTTGCATTTACTTCCATCAAGTTATCAACTATAATAGGGCGTCTTAAAATTTATAGTATTCTGCCTAATTTATATTGTTTATGGAAAGCGCTAACAAAACCAATCGCTCCGCATTTATCATTGTTACCACCCTCTTTTTTATGTGGGGATTCATTACTGTTTTAGTTGATGCACTCATTCCAAGATTGAAAGATGTTTTTGAACTCAGCTATTTCGAAGCAGGGTTGGTTCAGTTCGCTTTTTTTACAGCCTACGCTGTTTTTTCGATTCCCGGAGGTAAGATCATTTCCAAAATTGGATACAAAAAGGGTGTAGTAATCGGACTACTTACCATGGGACTCGGGTGCTTTCTTTTTTATCCAGCGGCTGATTTCAGAATATTTGGGGTTTTTCTTTTAGCAATGTTTGTACTGGCAGGTGGAATTACAATTTTACAAGTTGCAGCTAATCCTTATGTCGCTGCTTTGGGACCTGAAAGTTCTGCTTCAAGCCGGTTAAATTTATCACAGGCTTTCAACTCTCTGGGAACATTCTTAGCCCCGTTAGTCAGCGCTGCTTTTATACTGAGCAACAGTGTTTTAAGTTCAAAAGAAGTTTCTAACCTATCTCAAACAGAGCAGGAAGCATATTATGTAGCAGAAGCAGCAGCCGTTCAAAGCCCCTTTTTAATTCTTGCCGGAGTGATAATATTGCTTGCTGTAGTATTTGCTATCATCAAACTTCCCAAAATTTTGGAAGATGACGAAGACAAAAGTGGCAGCTACAAAGTTGCGCTAAAAACACGTCACCTGATGCTGGGTGCTATCGGAATATTCGTTTATGTAGGTGCTGAAGTAACCATTGGCAGCTATATGGTTAACTACTTTCTGACTCTCGATATCGTTGAGTTGATACGTAATAGCGGATTTATGCCCGGATTAGCAGAGTTACTTTCGGGAACAGGAATCGATCAGGCAACCCCGGCTCAACTCGCAGGTTCTTTTGTAGCACTTTACTGGGGTGGAGCTATGGTTGGTAGATTTATAGGCTCGGGTTTACAATTAATTATCAAACCATCAAAACTGCTTGCTTTGTATGGCTTAATTAATGTTGGGTTATTGATAGTTACAATGAACTCATCAGGATTATTTGCTGTATGGACGGTACTTTGTATCGGACTTTTTAACTCCATTATGTTTCCAACCATCTTCACGCTGGCAATTAAAAAACTTGGAAAACATACCGCTCAGGCTTCAGGTATTCTTTGTACCGCTATTGTAGGTGGAGCTTTTATTCCACCTCTGTTTGGTTTCTTTGCTGATATGTGGACGTTACAAGCCGCATTTATCGTCCCAATCCTTTGCTACCTATACATTAGCTGGTATGCAAAATTTGGCTCTGAAGCACCTGTTATACCGTCTCCCGGATCTTAGGCTTTTGCTTTTTCACATGATTGATATTGATCAGTTCTCCGATCAGTCCGGTTGAAAGTAATTGGATACCAAGTACCATTAGAAGTATACCCAAGAATAGTAAAGGTCGGTCACCGATTCCTTTATTAAAGAACAACCTAAGTACAGCCATATATGCATTGATTCCGGTACCTACGAGCAGTAGTACAATTCCGAATGTCCCGAAAAAGTGCATAGGTTTTTGAAAGTATCGTTGAACAAATAGAATAGTTATAAGATCAAGAAACCCATTTATAAATCGAGATAATCCGAATTTGGTAGTGCCATACTTTCGCGGATGATGCTTTACGATCTTTTCACCGATTCTGGTAAATCCTTCTTTCTTTGCCAACATGGGAATGTACCGATGAAGCTCTCCATACAAATAAATATTATCGATCACTTCTCGCTTATAAGCTTTTAATCCACAATTAAAATCATGCAGATGAATACCAGCAGCTTTACGTGTCACATAATTGAAAAATTTTGAGGGAACTGTTTTTGAAATCGGGTCAAATCGTTCTTTTTTCCACCCACTTACCATATCCAAACCGCCCTTAAGCATCTGAATCATATCAGGAACTTCATTAGGGTCGTCTTGTAGGTCGGCATCCATCGTAACAACATACCTCCCTCTCACTTCTTCGAAGCCAGCCTGTAGAGCTACACTTTTTCCGTAATTATGACCAAAACTTATTCCCTTTACTTCCTTTTGTTTTACGCCAAGATCTTTGATTACTTGAAACGAACTATCGGTTGAGCCGTCATCAACAAAAATGACTTCATAGGAATATTTAGTTGAAATTGATTCGTCTATAGCCTGAGCTAATTCTGCTAAAGATTCTTCTTCGTTAAACAACGGAACTACAATACTTATATCAACTTCAGGGCTTTCTTTTGAATTTTCCAAAATGCGTTCTTTTATAATAGTTCAGAAATGATTTTCTTTGGTGAATTAAAGATGACAAAATACACTTTATACCCACTATGAAAAAATTGTATTACTCGATGGGCGAAGTTAGTAAGCTTACCGGACTTGCTCCACATGTTTTAAGAAGCTGGGAAAAAAATTACAGTGAACTTAACCCAAAAAAAAACAGCGCCGGAAACAGGGCTTATAAAGAAGAAGAAGTCGAACTCATATTCAAGATCAAAGAGTTACTTGAGGAGAAAAAATATACTTCTGCCGGTGTAAAGAAAGTGCTTAAAAAAGAAAAAGAACCGGAATCTCTTTCTTCAACTGAGATACCATCTGATGTCAGAAAAGACTTGAATGAAGTAAAAGTATTCCTGAACGATCTGTTAGAGAAACTCTAGATTTATTTCGGATGATTTTGTTTTCCGGTCATTAAGATCATCAAAAACTGAAAACAGATCATTAGCGCAATTCCCACAAGGTGCAGAACCTGCAGAACCCTTGGGACATCCAGATAGGCTAACCCAATCCCGATCAAAATCTGTGCAAAGATCAAAGCCACGTTAGTTATTCCCACTTTTTTAAGCTGACCGGTGATCTGTTCTTTCCACAAAATAAATCCCAGATAACCACCTGAAAATGCAAGCAGCCATGAAAATGTTCTGTGTATTTCAAAAATCTGACCGAGTGAATCAATCCAGGTTGAACGAGGTGGAACTACATCTGTCAGACTGTTTTTTATGACATCAACTTCTTCCCTTACCTGCGTTCCGAGTATCATTTGTATAGTTGATAACACCAAAATGATTAATCCCACTACATAGAGCTTCTTTCTTAGCGAAGTGTCGATATTAATTTTGACAAGATTTTCGCTTGTTTTATAAGCACAGAAAAGCAGAAGAGTTACTATAACCATGGCTAAAACCATATGCAGTGAGATCATGCCCGGTAATAAGTTTGTGCTAACAACAATAGATCCTAACCACCCTTGAAATCCTGTTAATACCACTGCAAAAGCAGATAAAAAAGTTATGGATCTCTTCGTACGCCAATAACTAAGAGATCTTAAAAATGTAAGAAAAACAAGAATTCCGATTACCGCACCTACTAATCTATTTAAATATTCAATCCAGGTTTTGGTAGCATTAAATTCTTCTTCCCTTTTAATGTTAGGATCATTTTCTATTTGATTGGCTACTTCATTAAACCCTAAAGCTTCAAGATAGCCAACAATTTTTTCGTTTTTTTCTACTCGTTGCTCTACGAATACTTCTCGGTAATTGCTTGGAAGTTCGTCAACTGAAGTGGGTGGAATCCAGCTTCCAAAACATTTTGGCCAATCCGGACATCCCATTCCTGAACCGGTGCTTCTTACTATTCCGCCAACAAGTATCAGAAACAGTGTTGCAAAAACGGTAGTTATGGCTGTTTTTTGATAGGAATTTAATTTCATACTTAAAGGTAACAATACTCCTTGAAAATGATTAACTTTGGTTGCTAAAAAAATTCAAGATTTTCTGTTTTTCTATGAGTTCTATTGAAAAAAAAATTCAGCTCGAACGTTCGTTCACAGATGTAATTTCTGACTATCACCAACTCACCAAACCCGGTATTACTCTGGCGGTTTTGGCTAGCATGTTGGTAGGCTTTGTGTTAGGCAGTGGAAATGCTTTCAATTTTGTACTGATGATCCACGCGATCATAGGAACATATATGATTGCTGCCGGAACCGGAGCGTACAACCAATTTATGGAGCGACGTTTAGACGGACTGATGAAGCGAACGGCAAAACGTCCACTTCCCGACAATCGTATTTCGGCTTCTTCCGGAATGTTTTTCTCATTGATCTTAATTTTTTCGGGGCTCGTTTATCTGTTTATATTGGTTAACCCACTAGCCGGAGCAATTTCATTTGCGACCACTTTTATTTATTTGATTGCCTATACACCCATGAAGCAGGTTTCTGCATTTAATATTGTGATCGGAGCAGTTCCCGGTGCATTACCTCCTGTTGGAGGCTGGGCAGCAGCTTCAGGAACTATCGAAAGTCCGGGAATGTGGCTTTTGTTCGGAATCGTTTTTCTGTGGCAAGTACCACACGTTATGGCAATCGCCTGGAGTTTAAAAGACGACTACTTTGGCGCCGGATTTAAAATGCTTCCTAAAAATGATGAAACCGGTCGTAAGACTTCTCTTTGGTCTTTAGTTTGCACTATTCTTTTATATCCTGTTTCTATTGCAATGTTTGTGATGGGAATTTCAGGAATAATCTTTTTGGTACTCAGCCTTATTCTTGCAACAGGATTTCTTTTCTACAGCATTAAATTTCTAAGCGAACGAACTAAAGAAAATTCTCGCAAGTTGATGTTCGCTTCCATCGCTTACCTCCCACTTGTTTGGGTGGCAGTTTTTATAGATAGATTGGTTTAGAAGAATCTTGAATATCCAATATTGAATATTCAATACTGAAGTATAATATTGTGATTATATCTACCGCTTAAATTTAAACTTCGAGTTGAAGTAACAATTATTTATCAAGAACCATGCAGGTGATTGTAGTCTGCAATAATCTTACTTAAAAAATCGTCTGCTTTTAGGTCAGCTTTTTGAATCCCTAATTTGGTTTGAATGATGTTAGCTGTTCTTTGCACCATCACAAACCAGGTATTGTATTCATAATGTTTTTTTGAACCCAGAACTTCCCTTATCGTAGTGATTTCTTCATCAGATAAGGTTAATACCTGATCAAAAGTAACTTCATAATCTTCTTCTATTTCGGAATAGATAGTATCACTCAACTTTACTTTTTTCCTTGTCTTTATAACACAGGTTTTAGCAGCAATGTCTCCAAGTCTCTGACCTTTTCCATTAATTAAAACTGTAATAAATGCCAGTATTCCATTTGTAAGTGACACTTCCAATAATCTAAGCATCCACCGAATTAAATAATTTCCAAAAGAAGGACTGCTACCATCTAACATTACTACTTGTAACCCCATCATCCATTTACCAAATGATTTTCCATTCCAGACAACCTCAAAGATCAAATGATAGAAAAATACCGGAATCGCCAGCACTGCAATTAGTATCCATTCCTGATTTCCCCAAAATTCTGAAGATCCCTGAAATGTGGAACTAATAAGTCCGAATGTCATAAATGCGATAAAATAGTAAGCTACAATTATAACACCGTCTATAAAATGAGCAATGATCCTGTCACCTACTTCGGCAGGGTTATAATTTAATTGTACATGCTGAGAGGTTTCAATTCCAACTTTACTCATTAAAAATTCATTATTAATTGTTAATAAAAAGATAGTATTTTAGCGAAGATACACGATTTCAACACACCATAGAAATATCCCAAAAAAAATTCATGCGCGAAGTTACTTTCCTGAGAAAAAATGCTGATAAATGGAAGAACTTCGAGGAGTTGCTTAAAAAAAACACAAAAAGTTCTTCTGATCAATTAGCTGATCTATATATTGAATTGAATAACGATCTTGCATTCGCTCAAAGTCTGTATCCAAACACTAAAACGGCTTTGTATCTGAATGATCTGTCAATTCAGGCTCATAACAAGATCTATAAGAATAAAAAAGAGAAATCAGGTCGGATAATTACTTTCTGGACACAGGAAATACCTGATTTGTTTTCCTATAAACTGAAAGAGCTTAGTATAGCTTTTGGTGTTTTTATTTTTTTCTGTGCAGTAGGAATCATTTCACAAACTAATGACCCTTCTTTTGCTCGTTTGATTCTTGGTGACGGATACGTAAACCTAACCATGACAAATATTGAGAATCAAGATCCTCTTGCAATCTATAAAATGCATAGCCAGCTCAATATGTTCTTTCAAATCACATTTAATAATATTCGGGTTTCTTTTATAGTTTTTGCCTTCGGTATATTTACAGCACTGGGAACAGCATACCACTTGCTGAAGAATGGAGTAATGGTTGGCACATTCATTACATTTTTTAGCGGGTATGATCTGCTTTCTGAATCCATGTTGGTTATTTTTATTCACGGTGCGTTGGAACTTAGCGCAATAGCAATTGCAGGAGCTGCTGGCTTTGTATTAGGTAACAGCTTTGTTTTCCCCGGTACTTATAAAAGAACTACCGCTTTTATGAAAGGCGCAAAAGAGGGGTTAAAAATGCTGATAAGCTTAGTGCCCGTATTTATAATGGCAGGATTTTTAGAAAGTTTTGTTACTCGTTACACAGAGATGCCACTTGCTTTGAGTTTATTTATAATTCTGACTTCTTTCACATTCATAATTGGTTATTATTTTTATTTACCAACTCGTATTTATCTAAACAGGAAAAAACATGAGTAATTTCAATTACAAGAAACCTAGAGATCTAGGCGGTATCTTATCTGATACTTTTCTTTATATCAGACAGAACTTTAAGTCTCTGGCTAAGCCGATTCTCTATTTTGTAATTCCATTTTATGTTCTCCAGGCTTTTGTTCTTCAGGAATATTCTACCAACTTATTTAATTCCATTATGGAAATTGAGGTTGGATCTGATAACTTCGGAGGCCTCTTTGGGTGGGAATATTTTTTGAATATTTTTATTTCAATAACTGCTTTATCTGCACTTTCAGTAATAACATTAAAACATTTCAAGCTCACTTCTTCAGGTAAAGAAAACGATCTTGATCAAATTATCGAAGGGATCCTGCCATTGGTTATGTGGATGGCTTTACTATTTATCATTATCTACATATGCATATCAATCGGAGCTATTCTGTTTATTATTCCTGGCATCTACATTGGCATAAAACTGAGTTTTACTCCTGCTGCTTTTATCCTTGAAGGGAAAGACATTTTTGATTCAATGAAACGATCCTGGGAAATTTCAAAAGGTTTTTGGTGGATCACATTTGGTCTATTGATCGTGATATATATAATGATCTATTTTTCTAGTCTCGCCGTTGGACTTCCAATTGGCTTGATTTATGCCTTTGCCTTTGATGGTGGCTTGGTTGGTTCTGACTCCGGAGTATTCTCTACAATAATATCCGTTCTAACAGCATTTGGTTCAGTTATAACCACTGCTTTCTATGCTGCTATGCACATCGCTTTTGCACTTCACTTTTATAACATAGATGAACGAAAAGAAGGCGGAAACTTACGCTCTAAAATTGAAGGGTTGTCTGATTAAAGCATTGACACATAAAAGTAAATCTGCTTCTTTTTTTCTTCTTCTGCTCATTTCTTTTTTGAGTACGCTTCCGGTCTATGCTCAATCGGAAGAAAACTTAGATTCTGTAGAAAATATTCAAAAAGTGCCTCACTCATTAGAATATGATTCTTCTGATGTCAATGTTCGACAGGCAGGTACTGAGGCAATTGAAGGATATTTAAATAATCCTGATTTTAACTACGGCGAGCCACTTGAAACTCCTACCTCTTTTTTTGACAGAATGTTATCCTTTCTGTTCAGGTTAATTTTTTCAATAATTGGTAATCCGGTTGGTAATTTTATATTCAGAGCTGTATTGATCATATCCATATCCATTGTGGTCATCCTGTTACTGAATCAATTGCTGGAAGGAAGTCTCACTTCGGTATTCTCCAGAAAGAATACCGATAAACCTATTTCTTTTCAGATATCAGAAGAAGAGATTGAAGAAATGAATCTGGAGGAACTTAAAGAGAAAGCTTTAAGGAATTCTGATTTCCATGCCGCTACACGTTTTGTATACCTGATGACTTTAAAACTCTTGAATCAAAAAGAACTCATTCAATGGAAGATCGAAAAAACCAATCTTGATTATGAAAGAGAATTGGGAGATCATCCCGTTAATACAATATTCAGTAAACTTACTGCCTTTTATGAATTTGTGGAATATGGTGATTTCGAAATAGACCGAACAGGCTATTCTAAAGTTGACAGCCTTTTTTCAAAACTCATGGAGCAACTGTCTTCATGAATAAAAAAGAAAAAAAATACCTGTACATACTTGGTTTTTTAACCATCCTAGCCATTTCATATCAGTTGATTCAACCAAAACCTGTTGATTGGACCGAAAGTTATT
Source organism: Balneola sp. (assembly GCA_965222085.1). Taxonomy (GTDB): domain Bacteria; phylum Bacteroidota; class Rhodothermia; order Balneolales; family Balneolaceae; genus Balneola. The sequence goes on along the minus strand of OZ244952.1, from coordinate 2,471,120 downwards.
CAGCTATAGATAAAAAGCCTTTTGGCGCTTATATCCTCAATGAACAATTACCTGTTCTTTTCCCATATAGTGAGATCAGTGAAAACCAACTTCCAATTTTTGAAGCGCCATTAAATTATGATCAAAAAAACTGGATCTTTATCAACTCAGAATTCAGTCCGGATCAATTTGAAACACAGTTATTAATGGATGAGGTTAATTACGGAAGTCATGTTTTCATATCTGCATGGAAAATGGAAAACAGTTTTGCGGATTCTCTTGGATTTGAACTTAACCAACAATTTCCTTTTATAAACCCATCCGCAAACTCGCTCGACTCTCTTCTTAAAAAACCGCTTAATTTTGTAAATCCGGAATTAGAAGATCCAAACGGATGGACCTTTCCAATTGCACTTAATGAAGTCTATTTTTCTGAATTTGATACTTCCAGAACGGTTATTCTTGGTTCTGATAATCGTGATAATGTCAATTTTATAAAAATAGAGCATGGTGAAGGTGCTTTCTTTTTACATACCAGCCCTTTCCTGTTTACGAATTACTTCCTGAAGAATCCGGACAAATATGATTATGCATTTAAGGCACTTTCTTATCTCCCTGAAACTGATACTTACTGGGATGAATACTACAAAGCAGGAAAACTAGCTTATTCTTCGCCGTTCAGATTTATAGTTTCAAAACCCAATCTTAAACGAGCCTGGTTTTTGGCTTTGACCGGATTGATACTGTATTTGTTATTCAAGAGTAAACGAATGCAAAGAGCAATTCCTGAAATAAAACCACTTTCTAACACCAGTATTGAATTTGCCAGAACCATTGGGAATCTACATTTAAATAAAGGATCCCATAAAGACCTGTTTCAAAAGAAATATTCCTTCTTCCTGGATTATCTCCGAACAAATTTAAATATAGATACAAACGAACTGACTGAAGAAACGATTAAAAAAGTATCTCAAAGATCCGGGATACCGGAAGAACAAACCAAAGAACTCTTCCATAGAATTGAACTATTTTCAACAAAAGAAGCTGTAACCGATAAAGAGCTCCAATCCATAACCGAGCAAATCGATAATTTTTATAAAAATTCGCAACGATGAGTGAAGAAATAACAAACCATGAAACTCCGGAAGCTGAAACCAATGCAGCTTCTTCTAACTCTGAAGTTCCATTTAAAAGTCGTATAGATCTGACCGAGCTTCAAACTATGATCTCTAATATCCGCACAGAGATCAAAAAGATTATCGTTGGTCAAGATAATATGATCGATCTCATGATCTGTGCTTTATTAGCTGACGGACATATTCTGGTGGAAGGTGTTCCCGGAGTAGCCAAAACATTAACAGCTCGTTTATTTGCAAAAACTCTGGATACCGGTTTTTCCAGAATTCAATTCACACCTGATCTGATGCCTGCCGATATCACCGGTACGAGTGTTTTTAATACTAAGACCACTGACTTTGAATTCAAAAAAGGACCTATTTTTTCTAATCTTGTATTGATTGACGAAATAAACCGGTCGCCGGCAAAAACTCAATCTGCTCTTTTTGAAGTGATGCAGGAAAAGCAAATAACCGTGGATGGAAATACTTACAAAATGGAAGCTCCATTTCTGGTTGTGGCTACCCAGAATCCGATCGAACATGAAGGAACCTACCGACTTCCCGAAGCACAAATGGACCGTTTTCTTTTTAAGATAGATGTGGGATATCCTAGTGTTGAAGAAGAAGTTCAAATACTTGAAGGAAGCTATAACCGAAAACTGGCTTCAGAAATTGAGCAACTTAATCCTGTTGTGAATGCCGCAGAGCTAAATGCTCAAAGAAAAGTTATTTCAGAGATCCACGTTGAAAAAGAATTGATGGAATATATCGCTAAGATCGTTCATCAAACCAGAAACTCCAGTTCCATTTATATTGGAGCATCTCCGAGAGCATCGGTATTTATTTTAAAAGCAGCTCAGGCTTGGGCAGCCATGAGAGGTCGCGATTTTATCACCCCTGAAGATGTTAAACAGATAATCGTCCCGACACTCCGACACAGAATCACGCTTACTCCTGAAAAAGAAATGGAAGGCATTATCCCTGATCAGATCATTAAACAACTTGCAGACAAAGTTGAGGTTCCCAGATAGTGAAACTCGTTAAAAGCTTATTTTTTAACAATAGGTTTTTCCTGTCCATAGCTCTGGTAAGTTCGAGCTATGTGTTAGGCTATTTCTATAGTTCATTACAAGCTATTGGTGATATTTTACTAATTATTCTGGGGGTTTCTTCGATTGCAGATTTACTGCTTTTGTATTCAAAAGATGGAGTTAAAGCTGAACGCCTTTTGCCTAAAAAGCTGTCTAATGGTGATGATAATGAAATTTACATTTCATGCTCTAACCAATATAATTTTCCGGTTTCTCTGACAATTATTGATGAGATCCCAATTCAGTTTCAGGTAAGAGATTTCAAGATCAAAAGAACTCTCGACCCCGAAAGTTCCAAAAAACTCAGCTATGTATTAAGACCGACTGAAAGAGGTGAATTCGAATTTGGAGCACTTAAGATATACGTAGAAACAAAGATCGGTTTATTTAGCAGGCGATTTGTTTTTTCAGAAAAAGCTTCACTTCCTGTATTCCCATCATTCAAACAAATGAGAAAGTTTGAGATGTATGCAATCTCAAATCGACTGACTGATATCGGAGTAAAAAAGATCCGTCGACTTGGTCATACAATGGAGTTTGATCAAATTAAAGAATATGTGCGCGGTGATGATATTCGATCATTAAACTGGAAAGCAACTGCACGGGCCAACTCTTTGATGATCAATCAATATCAGGACGAACGATCCCAACAAGTAGTAAATGTGATCGATATGGGACGTGTAATGAAACTTCCTTTTGATGGATTAAGCTTACTCGAATACGCCATTAATACGAGTCTGGTAATTTCCAATATTTCTTTGATCAAAGAAGATAAAGCCGGGTTGATTACTTTTTCCAATAAACAATCTGTAGTTGTAAAGCCTGAAAAGAAAAGAACGCACATCCGTAAAATTCAGGAAGCTTTGTATAATCTAAAAACAAACTTTCTTGAATCTGATTTTCAGAGGATGTTGGTAAGCCTTCGAACACATCTTAATCAAAGAAGTCTGGTTCTTCTTTATACCAATTTTGAAACCTATTCCGGGATGGCACGGCAGCTTCCCTATTTACAAAGACTGGCTAAAGATCATCTTTTAGTTGTAGTATTTTTCGAGAACACGGAAATGACTTCTTTAATAGAGCAAGACTCAAAAACCATCGAAGATATTTACACCAAAACCATAGCAGAGAAATTCAGTTATGAAAAACGTCAGATCGTAAAAGCTCTGAACCAGCGAGGCATTCATACTATCCTCACTCCCCCCAAAGAGTTATCTGTGAATGCGATCAATAAGTATTTAGAGTTGAAAGCCAGAGGATTGATTTAGTTAAACATATAATGATTTTTATCTGTAGATTTTCACGATGATACGATTACTTTTATCTGCTTTATTTTTATTGATATCCGCCTCAACTCTTGTTGCGCAGTCAGATTCTGCCTTTGTAAAGATTGAAATACCGACAGAGGATAACTTTCTAGTTATTAATAACGACTTTAATAATTGCATCTCTTTTAACAGCTCTGATTCAATAGCAGTTAGTAAGGGAATTCTTTCATTGAAAATTATTTCCAAATTTTATCAGGATATAAATACGAGTGTTCAAATTGAGGAAAATGAGACTAAACAAATTAAACTATACCCCATCTTTTTAGAAAAGGATTCTGAACGGGAAACAAGAAGTTCTTATGCTCGGTGTTTTTGGGACTCAAATGTATTTATCATCTCGGATCACGACTCCGACATTTATTTTGAAGGAGAAAAAATTGGAGTTGAGAACAGCAGGATTATGCTTCCCGACGGTTCCTATAAAACCACCACCGCTTTAGGTGATATATCTTTGTCAAAAAAAATTACAGTCTCTGATAATTTTCAAGTAGTGGAAAATTATATCCGACCCAAAAAATCTACTATCTACCTTCGCAGTTTCCTTCCCGGTTATGCCCAATTTTCTAAACGCGAACAATTAAAAGGCAGCTTGTTTGCCTCCTTGAGTTCGGGGCTGGTTTTTAGTGCTATATTTAATGAGCACAGAGTAAAACAAAGAAGTTCTGAATACGAGCAGCTAAGACTTCAATATATTACAACACATGACCCAAACAGAATCCTGGAAATCATTGAAGAGTCTGAGCAAACCCTGAATGACATTGACCGGCATAAAAAAATCAGAAATTATTCTATAATTGGGCTGGGAGTTACCTACGTATTAAATTTGATAGATGGAAGAAGACCTCCTGAATTCGGTTTCCGGCCAAACAACAGAATAAAGATAAATCCCTATATAGATTTTGATAAAACCCTGTTACCGAACGCAAATGTAAAAATTGACTTTTAAAGATGCTTAGATCCCTTCTTTATATTCTTTGTGGATTTTTAATGATTCAGGCATGTTCAGAAGCTCCAACTAAAATTGAGAGAGATAATCCGGATGACCCTGAAGTATTTGGTTTTGTATTGAATCCCGTTCAGGATATTTCTACAAGTATCTTAGAGGATAAAGTGATCGAGGTTGAATGGACAGATTCCTCAAAAGTGCCTACTCATTACATTTTAAAGAAGAAACTTCGTTTTTCTGATAATTATATAGCTATAGATACTTTAAATAAAGATGCAAGAAATTTTATTGATGAGAGCAGGGAAATCACTAAAGACACTAAGTATGAAATTATTAGCTTACGGAAACAAGAAAGTGGTGAAGAAGTATTTTCACAAGGACTTAATTCCGGGATAGACTTTGGGGGTTTTGTGTCTACATCACAAAACTATAATGCGGATACAACTGCTATAATATTTAATTGGGAATTTGACACAGATTGGCCATTCACTGCTATTGTAACCACATACGATAATGAGCTTGAAAGAGAAGTTGTTCTCGACACTCTTTCTAACACCAATACCTATACAACTCCTGCTTTTGAAAAAGATTTTCAGTACAAATATTTCGATTTAAAGTTTTTTGTTTCCAACAGGAATATTGATTTAGAAAAACCATATAAAACATATACAGGAGACTATCATATTTTGGATTTCCTTCCTGAAATAACCAATATTGAAGTAATTAGTGAGGGGAAAGTTGTTATAAACTGGGAAGATAATACCGGATTTGAAGATGGGTTTAGACTTCTACGAAGCAAAGGAGTTAACAGAAATAGTGCAAGAGAACGTGAAGTGATTGCTGAATTGGGCCCAAATGTTACTTCCTATACGGATACACTGAATCCTATTACCGGGTATACAAGAGATGAATTTGGACGTGAGAGCAACATCAAAACCTACTATGGAATACTAGTTTATAAAAACGATACACAAACAGGTACGTTTGGAGCAGAAGTACAATTCACTCCACCCGAAGTTACCATGAACATTTCAAATATGACTTCTAACTCTTTTCGGGTTTCATGGTCGACTACTCATAGCGATAAAATTGATTCGTTCATATTACAGAAAAGTATAGATGGTAAAAATTTTCATGATTTTAAATACTTTCCTAAACATTCTACGGGTTATACTGAGTACAACCTAGATAAAACAACAACACATTATTTTAGGTTTAAATCTATAACTTCTGCTCCCAGTGAAACTATAGGTTTATCTTTCTCACCTAGTTTAGTTGAAAAAGATTACTTCCCATATGAAGGTGTTCAAAATTTCCGCTTTAGTGAGTCGGGAAGTCTATTAGCTGCTGCAAAAGGTTCTTTTTTTGATCCTTTTGAGTTAGGTGTTTCAGTTTATGATTTAAACAGTAAGTCTGTAATTTATTCCAAAAACCTACTTAATAGTTCTATTCATGGGATTGATATACATGAATCAAATGATAAGATAGCTGTTGGTTCTAGAACCGATAAATCTGTTGCTGTTTATGATTTTGTAGCTGATACACTAATCTATAGGAAAGATGATATCTCTGTCTTTGATGTAAAATTTTCAAACGATGGAAATACAGTATTTTCGAATAGTGAAACAGGAGTATTAACAAAACATAATCTTAAAACAGGTCATATTGACTTTTCTAAAATGGAAGATGTTTCAGGTAGTCAAGCTTTTGCCAGAAAATTAGATTTAAGCCCTTCAGGTGATAGTATAGCCTATAGCTTATCAGGGTTTTTAAATATATCTGACACTTTAGGAAATACTATAGAATTCAACAATGTTTCTAATTTAGAAGGAGTTTCTCAACATGTAAGTTTTTCTAAAAAAGGATCTTACCTTAGTGTGATCAACTTGTCTGGAGGTGCTTTTATTTTTAACGCTAAGAGCAATGACCGATATTTTGAGTTTAGTTCAAGATATCTATCAATAGATAAAAATGAAAAATTAGCAATTGGGTCATATGGTGCTGATCTGTATCTTATTGATCTTGAGAATAGACGTTTATTGAATATTTATACTTTTGAAAACGCAATAACTAATATTACTTTCTCGCCTTCTGAAAATATTTTTGCTGTAGGAACAAATTCCGGCGTCAGGTTTTATTCTTTTTCGACTTCTAACACTTGGAAAAAAATAGAAGGGGATTTTTACCAACATTATCCTAATTATTGAACAACACTAATTCTCACAATTTTTCAACCACATCAAGTCATTAATATAATGGACACAAGCTTTTTCGAATAGAGGAAAATTTTACTTAACATTTCTTCCCTATTTCTGAATTTCTTCAGGAAACTTTACCAAATCTATAGTATCTTTTGGCGCTTTGATAAAGCTACGGTTTGAATCGGCGCTCTTTTTATTTAGAACAGTTTTAAATAGAAGGTTCTATCCATTCCTGACTTCATATAGATGGAAAATATCGGTAGATTTGCGGCGCTTCAATTAAAGGTAATTAAGCAATGTTCCGCTAACTAAATTAAGCAATCTTTATGGCGCAGATTTTCCCCAAGTGGACAAATCAAGTTCCTCGAAAAATTTTGATCGGTCTTATCGTTGTTGCAAACGCTCTGATCTTTTCAGTATGGTACTTTTTCTCTCCAAGCTACACCGATGTAGGATACGCTCCTGAACAGCCGGTTCCTTACAGTCACAAATTACACGTTGATAAACTCGGGCTGGATTGCCAATACTGCCACACGAATGTGTTTGACTCTAAGCAGGCAAATATTCCGGCAACTCAAACTTGTATGAATTGCCACAATCAGGTTAAAACCGATAGCGAAAAACTCGCTCCCATCAGAGAAAGTTGGGAAAGCGGACAACCTGTTGAGTGGGTTCGTGTTCATAACTTAGCGGATTATGCATATTTCAATCACGCTGCGCACGTAAATGTTGGCGTTGGCTGTGAAAGCTGCCACGGACGAGTTGATAAAATGGAAGTGGTATATCAGGCAGAGCCTTTAAGTATGGGATGGTGTTTAGATTGCCACCGTGAGCCTGAAAAAGTATTAAGACCTGTAGAAGAAGTTACTACTATGGGATACAAAGCTGAGAACCAAGCTGAACTAGGCGCAGAGTTGGTGAAGAAAAATAACGTAAGTCCTCCTCAATATTGTCAGGGCTGCCATTACTAATTACGGATTTTAGAACTTTATACATCATCTAATGAGCGAAGTTAAACAAAACACTTACTGGAAAAGCTTAAACGAACTAGCTAAGAACCAGGAATATCAAAAATTTGTTGAACGTGAGTTCCCTGAAAATGCTTCAGAGTTGTCAGATGGATTTTCACGTCGTGGATTCCTTGCAATTATGGGTTCTGCTGTGTTACTGGCAAGCTGTGACTTTGCCCGCCGTCCTGTTCAAAAAATATTACCATATTCTAAACAACCGGAAGACATCGTACCAGGTGTACCTTTGTTTTATGCTTCCGCAATGCCCTTTCAGGGAAGTTTAACCGGACTTGTAGTTGAGAACCATGAAGGTCGCCCTACAAAAGTTGAAGGAAATGACATGCATCCCGGCAGCCACGGAGGAACAAGCATCTTCCATCAGGCTTCTGTTTTAGGAATGTATGATCCTGACAGATCAAAAAAAGTTTTAAGAAAAGGCACTGATTCTACTGTAAACGATTTTGTTGATTTTGCTAAGAAGCATTTCGCTGATACAAGCAAGAATATTGCCTTTATTTCTGAAGCAAGCTCCTCTCCTACTCTATCAGGACTGAAAACTCAGGCTTTAAATAAATACAGTAATGCTGATTGGGTAACTTATGAACCATTCGGCGAATCAAATGCTCTGGAAGGAACTCAAAAGGCATTTGGCAGAAGACTGCGTGCCCATTACGATTTCTCGAAAGCAAACGTTTTTGTTTCTCTTGATGATGATGTTCTAAATGGTACACATCCAAACAGTGTGGAATACGGAAAACAAATTAGTGCGGCTCGTAAAGTTACAAGCACCAACGATTCCATGAGTAGAATCTACGCTGTTGAGAACGGATATTCTTTAACCGGTTCTTATGCGGATCACCGCCTGAGATTAAAAGCCAGCGAAATTGACGCTTTTGCTCATGCACTTGCAGCAGCACTTTCCGGCAGAGTATCAGGATTGAATGCTTTTAGTGGTTATTCAAATCAATTCAGCGATCATGAGTGGATTTCTGCTCTTGCTGATGAATTGGTTGCTAACCGTGGCGAATCTGTTATTTCTGTTGGATACAATCACTCTGCGAATGCACACGCTGTTGTTGCAGCTATCAACAAAGCATTAGGTAACGACGGAAATACGGTCAACTATCTTGAAGTTCCTCATTTGGATGAAGAGTCCACTTCAGCTTTCAACAGTACTGTTGAAAAAATGAAAAACGGTGGATATGACACTGTTGTAATGCTTGGAACGAATCCGGTATTTTCAGCGCAAAACAAAGATTTTGAAAGCGCACTAAGCAATGTTGAGGAAGTGATTCATCTTTCTGATTATGTAGATGAAACTTCTAAGAAAGCTTCATGGCATATCAATAAGGCTTTTTATTTAGAATCGTGGAGCGATGGCCATTCTTATGGTGGTGTTCGTTCAGTTATTCAGCCTCAGATCCAGCCTTTATATAACGGACTAAGTGACATCGAGACTTTGAACATCATTGTAAACGGAGAAATGACATCCGGGTACGATCTGGTTCAGAATACATGGAAAAATATTTACAGCTCAGGCTTTAAATCCAAGTGGGCTCAACTCCTTCATGATGGTGTTGATACTAATTCAGGATTTACCAAAGCTAACGTTCTCATTTCCGGCAATTTCAGACCTGATACCGGCAAAGACAATGCGATTTCAGGAATTGAAATTTCTGTAAGAGCTGATTCTACTTTATATGATGGTCGTTTTGCAAACATCGCATGGTTGCAGGAACTACCGGACCCAATGACTAAGATCACCTGGGATAACGTAGCCGCGATGAGTCCTGCTACAGCTGAAGAACTTGGCGTTGAAAATGAAGATGTGGTAGAGATCACATCAAATGGACAGACTATTAAGATCGCAGCCTGGATTCAACCCGGTCATGCGGATAACAGTATTTCACTAACCGTTGGATATGGACGTGACGGAATTGGCCGTGTTGCCAATCGTTACATCGACTATACAACCGGTGGAGTTGACACTTATCCTTTAGTTGGAAACCATTTTGTATCTGAAGGTTCTGTTAGTAAAACAAACGACACTTATGAAATAGCTTGTGTTCAGGATCACCACAGCCTTGAAGGTCGTGATCTTTACAGAATGGCTACTTTAGAAGAATATAAATCGAACCCGGACTACGCTTCATTCAAAAGCTACCATACTTATGAAGTACCCGGTATGAAAGAAGCTGCTGAAAAAGGCGAAGATGTGCCGATTTCACTGTTTGATGAGCAAACATATCCGGATTCAGAACCGCAATGGGGAATGGCTATTGACCTTAACTCCTGTTTTGGTTGTGGTGTTTGTGTTATTGCTTGTCAATCTGAGAACAACATCCCTGTAATCGGAAAGAAAGAAGTAAATCGTGGTCGCGAGATGCACTGGATTCGTACCGACAGATATTATGTAGGCGAAGATGCTGATGCTCCAATGACAGCTCATCAGCCGGTTCCTTGTATGCATTGCGAAATGGCTCCATGTGAGCAGGTTTGTCCTGTTGCGGCAACCACGCACAGTGAAGACGGAATGAATCAAATGACCTACAACCGTTGTATTGGTACTCGTTATTGCGCAAATAACTGCCCATACAAAGTTCGTAGATTCAACTTCTTCAACTTCCCTAAAGAGTTTTTAACAACCGGAGCAGAGCCGGATATTATCCAAATGGCGATGAATCCGGAAGTAACCGTACGTTTCCGTGGAGTTATGGAGAAATGTACATACTGTGTTCAAAGAGTTAACAGAGCTAAAATAGACGCTAAGATCGAAACAGGTTCTCCAAAACCTGCTGAAGGTGCTGTTAAAACAGCTTGTCAGCAAGCTTGTCCTGCTGATGCGATCTACTTTGGTGATTTGACCAACGAAAATAGTGAAGTTGCTAAAATGAAGAGAAATGAGCGTAACTATCAGATGCTTGAAGAACTGAATACACGTCCAAGAACTTCATATATAGCTAAATTAAGAAACCCAAACCCAGTTTTGGCATAAGAATTTAATCAGGAATAATTCCAAACATGAGTAAATACGATTACGTACCGGAACCCGCTCTTGTGAAAGGCGATCATGATTTTGCCAGCCTCACACGATTGGTTACTGATATAAACTTAAGACCAACTCCGAAAGGTTGGTATCTGGCAATGATTGGAGCAAATAGCTTGCTCGCTATACTTGGAATTGCAGTAGGATACCTGATCTGGGAAGGAACCGGAGTCTGGGGACTAAATAATCCTGTAGGTTGGGGTTGGGCAATCATCAACTTTGTTTGGTGGGTTGGTATCGGTCACGCAGGAACCTTGATTTCTGCAGTATTATTCCTTTTCAGACAGGATTGGCGTACTGCTATTAACCGTTTCTCTGAAGCAATGACTATTTTCGCCGTAATGTGTGCCGGGGTATTCCCTGCCATTCACGTTGGGCGTATTTGGGTTATTTACTGGGTATTCCCGGTTCCTAACCAAATGGCAATGTGGCCGAACTTTAACTCTCCTCTTCTTTGGGATGTGTTTGCAGTTTCTACTTATTTCACGGTTTCCTTTTTATTCTGGTATGTTGGTTTAGTACCTGATCTGGCTACAATCAGAGACAGAGCTACCGATAAGATCAGAAAATATGCTTACGGAATTTTCTCACTGGGTTGGACCGGAAGTAACCGCCACTGGTGGAATTATGAAAAAGCGTATATGATCCTTGCCGGATTAGCAACGCCTCTTGTACTTTCAGTACACACTATTGTATCGTTTGACTTCGCCGTTTCACTTATTCCGGGATGGCACACCACTATTTTCCCTCCTTACTTTGTTGCCGGTGCAATTTTCTCCGGTTTCGCTATGGTATTAACATTGATGATTGTTGCCAGAAAGATCTACGGCATGAAAGACATCATGACAGACGACCACATGGAGAAAATGAACATTGTAATTATGGTTACAGGTTCAATGGTTGGTTTTGCATACATGATGGAGTTCTTTATTGCATGGTATAGCGGCGTTGAGTACGAAAAAGCAATTTTCTTATTGAGAGCAACTGGTCCTTATGCATGGGCATACTGGGCGATGATGTTCTGTAATGTGGTATCACCTCAGGTATTTTGGTTCAAAAAACTAAGAAGAAGCGTTGGATTTACTTTCTTCATCTCGATTGTAGTAAACATCGGTATGTGGTTCGAGCGTTTTGTAATTACGGTTACTTCACTCGCAAATGATTATCTACCATCGTCTTGGGATTATTACTCTCCGACCATTTGGGATGTTCTCACTTATGTAGGAACCTTTGGATTATTCTTTACGATGTTCCTGTTGTTCTTAAGATTTTTACCGATGATCGCTCTTGCAGAAGTTAAGATGGTAATTCCGCAGGCCGATCCTCACAATTATGATGAGAATCATGACTATCAAGCTCCTAAAGTTGAAATTCCAACTCCTAAAGCTGTGGAGGCATAAATAATGAGTGCACCAGCTAAAAAGAAAATCGAAGAGCAACCAAAGTTGCATGGCATTTTGGGCGAGTTCCGGAATCCAAAAGCTTTATATGATGTAGCTGCTTTAACAGTGAAATCAGGTTACAATAAATTCGATACTTACAGCCCTTTTCCTATTCACGGAATTGATAAGGCAATGAACCTTAAGAAATCTAAACTAGGCTGGATCGTAATTGGTCATGGTCTTGTAGGGTTTTGTGGGGCGCTAACCATGATGTACTTCATGGCTGTAATGGATTATCCGATGAATATCAGTGGTAAACCTTTTTTCAATGCGCCTGCATGGGTTCCTATCACTTTTGAATTAACAGTATTACTATCAGCCTTTGGTGCTGTATTTGGAATGTTCTTCCTGAACGGACTTCCAAAATTGAACAACCCTCTTTTTAACGTTGACCGATTTAAAAAAGCTACTGACGACGGCTTCTTCATTTGTATTGAAGCTGAAGACTCTCTTTTCGAAACTGAAAAAGTGAAAGAATTGCTTAAAGAAGCCGGAGCAACACATATAGAGGAAGTATATGACTAACAAGAATGAAATAACTTCTTTAATGACCGCTAAGAATATCCTTAAAATGGCTTGCTTAAGTGGAGCTGCTTTGGTTTTCGCTTCATGCCGGGGGCAGATTTCTGAAAAACCTCCTGTTCATCCTAACATGAACATGGATCAGCAACCCAGAATGGAAGCTCAGGAAGTAAACAAGTTTTTTGAAGACAAGCGCTCTATGCGCCAACCTGTTGAAGGAACCATCGCTCGGGGATTATTGAAATCTGATGTTGCCTACTACGAAGGTACAGATGCAAACGGGAACTGGATTTCAGATATACCGGTACCCGTTACCAAAGAATTGCTTTACAGAGGACAAGAACGTTACGATGTATACTGTTCAGTTTGTCACGGTGGAACCGGTGCAGGCGATGGAATTATCATGACCGGAAATTACGGTTACGTTCCGGCTCCTACTTATCATCAGGATCGTTTAAGAGAAGCTCCGGATGGAGAAATCTATTCTGCTATCTATAACGGTGTGAGAACAATGCCTTCTTACGCAACTCAAATCAAAGTTGAAGACCGATGGGCAATTGTAGCTTACATCAGAGCACTTCAGGCTAGTCAAAATGTTAGCGAAGACGAGATAAACCAGTACGATGTTGATGTAAATGAGCTTCAGAATGAATATAAAGCTGAACAAGAGCGTTTAGCTGCTCTTGCCGAAGCTCGCAAACCTGAAAAAGAAGCTGAAGCTTCTGTACAAATGGGTGAGCAACTAGTTGGACAATATGCATGTGGAACTTGCCACAATGAAGATGGTGCAGATGGCGGAATCGGGCCAACCTGGAAAGGATTGTTTGGAAGTACAGCTCAGGGTATTGATGCAGATGGAAATACGATCTCTATTACAAAAGATGAAAATTATATCCGTGAATCAATTGTAGCTCCGGGCGCAAAAAAGACTGAAGGATACGAGCAAGGTGTGATGGCACCTTACGATTACTTGTCCGACACAGAAATTGAATCACTGGTTCTATACATAAAATCACTGAGTGATAACTAAGAAAATAGCTTAATACATTACAATGAGTCATAAGCCAACTATTACAGATTCTCTCGAATTCCCACAAAACAGCATGATACCACGTGCTGCTTTTGGACTTGGATTTGCAGGATTGATCGCCAGTTTTATCGGTTATTTCTTACAACCCGATCAGTTTTTCTTTTCTTATATCGTAAGTTTTACCTTTTTTGCAGGCATTTCCTTATCAGCATTGATCACTGTGATGCTGCATCATATTACCAAAGCAAGTTGGGGAACAGTATTTAAACGCTTTTTCGAAGTTTTCTCTTCCAACATTTGGGTTTGGGCTATTTTCTTTATCCCTGTTCTTTTAGGAATGCAAACTCTCTACCACTGGACTAATCCTGAGCTTTTTGACAAAGCAAGTGCAGAATTTGATAAGATCGTTTACGGGAAATCAGCGTATTTAAACCAAACTTTCTTCATCGTACGTCAGGTAATCTACTTTGCGATTTGGGGATGGTTAGGTCACAAACTATACAAAGCTTCTGTTGAAATGGATAAAACCAGCGACTGGGGCATGACTACTCTAATGAGAAAGATCAGTGCTCCCGGGATTCCGTTGTTTGCTCTTTCAGTTGCATTTGCAGGTTTCGACTGGTTGATGTCGCTTGATCCACACTGGTTCTCAACAATGTTTGGTGTGTATTTCTTTGCGATCAACTTCCAGGCGTTCTGGCCGGTAATGATTTTATTGGTATTCTTCCTGCAAAGACAAGGAATTTTGAAAGACACCATCAAACAAGTACATATTTACGATCTCGGTGCATGGTTCTTTGCTTTCACTGTATTTTATGCATACATCGCTTTCAGTCAGTTCTTATTAATCTATTACGCTAACCTTCCGGAAGAAACACTTTGGTTCTATAACAGACTGGAAGGCGGATTTGAATACATCGCTTACGGATTACTGATCTTCCGTTTTGCACTACCATTTTTACTTCTCATCAACAGAGAAGCTAAGCGCAGCCGTTTCATGCTAGGATTAGTATCCGTGATTGTTCTGGTTATGCACTTTTTAGAAATTTACTGGATCTCAATGCCGGCTAACCATGCAGGAGATGCTCATGGTCTTCATTTCAGCTGGATTGATATCGCTACTTTTTTAGGATTAGGTGGAATGTTCTTTGGTTTGTTCTTTAACAAGTTCAAAAAAGAAAGCATGATCCCGCAAAACGATCCTAAAATGGACGAATGTTTATCAAAATCTTATCATCATTAATTGCTGATCTATGTCGACTAAGCACAGCGCAGAATTTAAAGCACAAACAGCTCTGGAAGCGATCTCACTTCCTGTAGGGGAACTGGACGCTTTCGCAAAAAAGAAAGGCGTTACCAAAGATGAAGTTATTGAATGGGTGGCTGCTCTTAAAAAGAACTCAGCTACTCTTTTCACTGAAGGGTCAGAGGCGCATGGTGGTCACCATCACGCATCCGGAGAAAATGTAAATCTTGAAACAGAAGATAATGACCTGGTTGCTGCAGTTGCACATGGTGTTCATAATGATGACCTGAATTATAATAAACTTTTCTTCTGGACCACTTTTGGAACAGGTCTGGTAGTTGTAATTATTTATGGATTGATACAGTTTGCTCAGGCCAGCTGGTTTGATGCTCAAAATGAAGCTTCTGTAAATAGTCAGTATTCCGAAATAAAAGAATTGAAAGCTAAGGATGCGGAAACGCTGAATAGCTATGGTGTTGTTGATCTGGAAAACGGAACATATAGAATACCAATTGATCAGGCTATTAATAAGATAGCTGAAAATTAAATTTATGAGACGCTTTGCACTGTTAGCATGTATTTTGTTTGCAGTGCTTCAACTTCCTACACGAAGTTTTGCCCAGAGTAGTAATACGGGTACTTCGCAAGCGCTGCAAGACGTAGGCATCGAGGAGAAACTCGGAGATATTATTCCTCTTGATGCAAAATTTTCCACCGTTGATGGTGACAGCATTCGTTTAGGCGATTTGCTTGAAGAAGGAAAGCCTGTAATTCTGAATCCTCTCTATTATGAATGCCCGATGCTTTGTGGTTTAGTTGTTGATGGAGTCATTGATGTAGTTGATGAGCTGGCATGGAAACCCGGAAAAGATTATCTGGTTATTTCGTTCAGTATTGACCCGCTGGAAGACCACAACATGGCAAAAGAATATCGTAGTAAGTACATCAACAAACTTACTAATACAAATGCTGAAGAAGGCTGGTACTTTTTAACCGGTAAACAACCTCAGATCGACAAAGTAATTGATGCTGTAGGCTTCAAATACAATGAAGTTCAGGGAACCGGAGAATATGCTCACAGCGCTGCTATTATTATGCTGAGCCCTGAAGGAAAAATTACCCGATATCTTTACGGCATTAAATACAACGAATTTGATACACGAAATGCTTTGTTCGAATCAGCCGATGGTAAAATTGGTAGTACTGTTGAAAAAATTCTAATGTACTGCTATCAATACGATCCTGATTCTAACAGCTATGTGCCGGTTGCCATGAATATTATGAAGATTGGGGGCTTGGCTACTCTAATAATTCTCGGTATATTTCTCACCCTTTTTTGGGTACGGGAAAGACGTAAAAAACAATCACAAAACTTCGACTATAACTAATGGACAGACTGTTCGAATTCATGCTTCCTGAGGCGAAATCGCCTACAGCTGACAGCACCGATGCCTTGTTTCATTTTATCAATGAAGTGAGTCTCGTTCTTTTGATCGGGATCACTATCGCTCTCATTTATTTTGCGATCAAATATCGCAGAAGATCTGAAGATGATGAAACTCCGGTAATTACTCATAACAATACTCTGGAAATTACATGGTCAGTGGTCCCGCTTCTGATTTGTTTTGTGATTTTTGGTTGGGGATACACCGGTTGGTTAAACCTTAAATCTGTTCCTGATAATGCGTATGAAATTCAGGTTAATGGTTTTAAATGGGGCTGGAATGTAAAATATGACAATGGTGCTCAAACCCTTAATGAAATTCATGTTCCCGAAGGTAGACCGGTAAAGATCGTTCTTCAATCTTCAGATGTACTGCACTCTTTCTTTGTACCTGATTATCGTGTAAAGCATGACGTTGTTCCCGGACGATATACTTACGTATGGTTTGAAGCTGAAGAAGCCGGAGAATCCATTGTATTCTGTACAGAATATTGCGGAACCGGACATTCTGATATGCTTGCAAAAGTAATCGTTCACACCGAAGAAGACTTCCAAACCTGGCTTGAAAAGAATGGTGGCGGAGTTTCAGGAACACCTGTTGAACAAGGAGAACAATTGGTTCAGCTTCAGGGTTGTACTACTTGTCACTCTGATGATGGAACCCGCCTGATCGGACCTTCTTTCAAAGGACTTTGGGAAAGTGAAGAAACTCTTTCAGATGGTTCTACTGTAACTGTAGATGAAAACTATCTGCGTGAATCAATTTTAAATCCCGGTGCTAAGATCGTAGAAAGCTACGATAACGTGATGACTCCTTATGAAGGAAGAATCTCTGACGAAGAAATCACCAATATCATCGAATATCTAAAAACGCTTAAGTGATATGGCAACTGCTGAAGTATCAAATAAAAAAACTCTAAAAGTTCAGCGCTTTAAACCATCCGATAACCCTACTAACACCTACCTGACAGATGAAAAAGGTGTTTGGGCATGGATGACAACTGTAGATCATAAGAAGATCGGGATCATGTATTTGGTTGCCGTGGCTATTTTCTTTGCAGTTGGTGGAGCATTAGCGCTTCTACTCAGAACTGAATTGATGACCCCTGCTAAAACTTTTATTGAGGCAGACACTTACAATCAGTTATTTACCCTGCACGGAGCCATCATGGTATTCTTCGTGTTGGTTCCTTCTATTCCTGCGGCATTAGGTAACTTTATAATGCCTATGCAACTCGGAGCAAAGGACGTAGCCTTCCCTAAACTTAACCTTGCCAGTTTTTACATCTATGTAGCCGGTGCAATTTTCACTTTTATTGCTTTAGCGCAACATGGTTTAGATACAGGTTGGACATTCTACACTCCATATAGTACAGAATCTTCCAGTAGTGTAATTTGGGTAACTATGGGGGTATTTATACTTGGTTTCTCCTCGATTCTGACGGGAACTAACTTTATTACCACTATCCACAAGATGAGAGCTCCCGGAATTACCTGGGGAAAACTTCCTTTGAATGTATGGGCTCTGTATGCTACTTCTATCATTCAGGTATTGGCAACTCCGGTACTTGCGATCACTGTTCTTCTGTTAACAATGGAAAGATGGTTAGGATTTGGAATTTTTGATCCAGCTCTTGGTGGTGATCCGGTTCTGTTCCAGCATTTTTTCTGGTTCTACTCCCACCCTGCTGTATATATCATGATTGTACCGGGATTCGGAATCATTTCAGAAGTGATCTCAACATTCTCTAAGAAAACAGTATTCGGTTACTGGGCAATTGCACTTTCTTCTTTAGCAATTGCATTCATCGGCTTCCTTGTTTGGGGACACCACATGTTTACTTCAGGTCAGTCTGCAGTAGCTACTACAGTTTTCTCATTCCTGACTTTCTTGGTAGGTATACCTACAGGTATTAAGATCTTTAACTGGATCGCAACCTTATATAAAGGCTCCATTAAAATGGATACGCCTATGATCTATGTATTTATATTCCTGTTCTTATTCTCCATTGGTGGATTTACAGGAATTATGCTTGGTGCACTATCAGTTGATATTCACTTACATGATACCTACTACGTAGTTGCTCACTTCCATTATGTGATGATGGGTGGTACTTTGATTGCGTTACTTGCGGGTCTTCACTTCTGGTGGCCAAAAATGACCGGAAAAATGTACAATGAATTCTTAGCTAAGATAGCTTCTGTATTCATTTTTGTTGGATTTAACGTGACCTTCCTTCCGCAATTTGTAATGGGAGCACAGGGAATGCCGAGAAGATATTACAATTATGTAGATCAGTTCACAGCTTTCCACCAGACCTCAACGATTGGTTCTTACTTGCTGGGCGTTGGGTTCCTGATCATCTTGTATTACCTGATGCACTCTCTGTTCAAAGGAGCTAAATCTCCGGCAAACCCTTGGGGAAGTCGCGGATTGGAATGGCAGGCAACATCACCACCTGACTTCCACAACTTTGATCATACTCCGGTTGTAATTCATGGTCCTTACGATTATCACCAGCCAATGGAAGAATTCCAATTAGGGCTAGCGGTTGATACCAACGGTCACGATTCTGAAACAGCTAAAGAAGTTGTTGATAAGGAACGCGATCAGTGGAAAAACTACAGTTTAGGCTAAAAAAGAAATTAACTAATAAAACACACACGGAAATCTAAATGTCAAATCATTCACAGGCACATCCTGCTCATCTTCAGCACCACTTTGTGGACTCTGATCAGCAGTTTGATGCAGCAAAAATGGGGATGTGGGTATTTATCGTTAATGAGATCTTATTCTTTGGCGGTTTATTTTGTGCCTACATCGTATTCAGAGCATGGCACCCCGAACTATTTACGTTAGCTGCAAAAGAGTTAGATACTACAATGGGAGCAATTAATACAGTTGTTCTTATCGGAAGTAGTTTATCGATTGCAATGGCGATTCGGGCTGCTCAACTTAACAAGAAAAAATGGCTGGAGATCAATTTACTGATTACAATTACTCTGGCTTGTGTTTTCCTTGTTATTAAATACTTCGAATATACCCACAAATTTCATTTAGGCATTTTCCCGGGAGAAAGCCTTTACACATATGAAGGTGTCGATCACCCACTTGCTCATGTATTCTTTAGCATTTATTACATAATGACCGGAATTCACGCACTCCATATTATTATTGGTGTGGGGATTATGATATGGATTTACATCCGCGCCAGAAAAAATGAATTTGGTAGCGAGTACTACACTCCTGTTGAGATGACCGGACTATATTGGCACTTGGTTGATGTGATCTGGATCTTCCTATTTCCGCTACTTTACTTAATTGAATGATATTATCTGAGGACAAAACAATGAGCGAACACAATCATCACGAACATCATGTTTCATCTGCCGGTCAACTTTGGGCGATCGGTATTGCATTAACTATCTTAACCATCATAACAGTTGGACTTTCTTATGTAGAGATTCCTGCACCTTTTGATGTTGTTGTAGCACTTACGGTTGCTTTCTTTAAAGCTTTCTTGGTATGCGCTTTCTTTATGAATCTGTACTGGGATACTAAATTTAACTCCATGCTTCTTATCGGAGCATTCGCTTTCTTTATTTTAATGGTAGCCGTTACACTACTCGATACACTCTATCGAAATGATGTAGTGCCGTCCTTTTAAAGAATAACACTTCTTTTTTATTTAAGCCCGGCCCATTAAGTTGAGTCGGGCTTTCTTTTTGGATCGCTGACCGCCATGATTTTTCTGATTTACGCTGCTCTTTGTTCTTTAGTCATCAGGGTAAATCACAAAAAATCATTCTAATCAGTGATCCAAATCAGCGATTCCTATTTCACCTAAACTTCCTTAGCTTCTACACAACAAATCATATAAGCTTTGAAACGACGACCACTAATTACCATTCTTCTCGCACTATCCTGTATAGTAAGCGCTGTGATGTTAGTGGCTACTCCTTCGTATAAAGCTATAGATTACAGTGCCGCTGAAAACTTAGATTCATTGATCGCTTCAGCACTAAGCCAGGAACCTTCCATTGGCGCAAACTTCAGAAGATATGATATTGAAGTAGACTCGAATTTTACCCGAACGGTTTACAGAGTTCCTGTACATCCTACTTTTTCAAAAACGATGTTTCATTATTCTTTGCATCAAACTCTTTCAAAGCTTAAGATCGAATCGCCGGCAAAAGTTATTTTCCCTGAACGAGATATGAATATTTATATTTATGATAACGGGACGATAAGAAGTACGATCAGATTGATCACAAATGAACCAAAACAAGAAAGTGAATAATGGGAAAAAGTAATCCTCCCGCATTGATTAAAAGGCTTCAGCTCAAGGAATTTACACAACCTGATATCATTAAGATCAAATATCCCATGTTTCTGTGTCATGGTTTCGGTGCTTTGGGATCGTTGATGAAACCCTCTCCCCTCCACGATCCTGCCATGCTAATGAGAGAGCACGGAGTAATTGCTTTCGCTCCAAATGTAGTTCCGTACGCCTCCATCGAAACAAGAGCAAAAAATTGGGTTCGCTTAATAAATAAGGTGTGTGATGATTATGGATTTGAAAAAGTAAACGTAGTGGCTCATAGTATGGGTGGTCTTGATATGCGTTTTGCACTATCCCATCTGGGAATTGCTGATAAAGTTGCGTCATTGACAACTTTAGCTACACCCCACCGTGGTACTTTTCTGGCTGACCTGATTCTTAAGACACCGGAAATCATCACAGAAAAACTAAGTGATGTAGTCGATTGGTTTGGTGATAATGTGTATCCGAACGAGAAAAGTCAGGTACTTAGCTCAGTTGAACAATTGTGTCGCTCATACATTCAGGAAGAATTCAATCCTAATACTCCCGATGTAGAAGGCTTTCCATATTTCTCGTACAGCGCCGCTGTAGGAAAAGGAACAGATTTTTCGCTCAATCCTGTATTCATGTTTCAGAACACCCAGATCTTCGCGAAAGAAGAGACAAACGATTCCTTTGTTTCCGTAAAAAGTGCCCAATGGGGAGAACACCTTGGAACGGTTCCATTATCTCATATGCATCAGATCAATGTCCAGGTAAGCAAAGAATTTAAACCCATTTACAAAGATTTCTGGGTAGAAGTTTTAAAGATGTTGAAAAAGAAAGGGTTTTAACTAAAAGTATTTTAATTCTTATGAAAACTATAATTCTTGTTTTGCTTTCGGTTCTTATCCAAGATTTTGGTTTTGGACAAAGATCAAGACAGATAACTCGACAAGATTCAATTATGATTCATAACCAAATTGAATCTAGACTACTTGAAATGAAGACGAAAATGGAGTCAGAGCAAAATAGAACGGGGTATCCTGACGACCTTGATATTGAATTCAGATTAGACACTTCTAGAATTGAACAGAAGCTAAGAATGAAACTTAAAATCGATTATAGCACTTCGGGAATGCTTCGTTTTAGTGAAGAATCGACTGAAAGCTATGATTTATTACTGAATAAATATTATCAAAAATTGCTAGACAAGCTTAACACCAAAGACAGAGAAATTTTAAGGGAAGCACAACGTGACTGGATAAGATTTCGGGATTCTGAAATTAAATTAAACGATTTGATTTCGTGGAGTTATACAGATGGAGGAACTATTAATTCTGTTTTAGTTTTATCGAAAAAAAATAGTATCACAAAAAACCGAGTTATAGAAATTTACAGATACCTTACAAGAATGATTTATTAGATTTCAATCTTAGCTTCTGTTTCGTTCTGAACACAACCCGGAAACTCTTTCTTCCTCGTCTAACCGATTAGAACAGAATACAGAGGAAGTTTCCAACTCACGTCCTAAAACATCCCTCAGATCGGAAGGAAGGCTTCAAAGGGAGATACGGTTCCTTCGCAAATGGAATCTGAATAAGCAAAATAGGTTTTCATTTTAAATAAAATCCAAATCTCGGGGATACGCAGCGAGATGACGAACAAAATCAGCGAAAATCACACGCATCAACGTAATCTGTGATCACAGCTCCTCTTCCCCAAACTCCTTCAGCAAATTATAATCCGTAAGATCATACTGAATCGGAGTAACGGTAGCATAGCCTTCATTCAAAATATGAATATCAGAATCGTTGCCTTCATCGAGTAATTCGAATTGACCTGTAAGCCAATAATATGCACGATTAAAAGGATCTACTCGATCTTCGTATTCTTCCACATAGCGACTGTCCGCCATTCGGCTCCATTCAATTCCTTTGAATTCGCCTTCAGGAGCATTCACGTTCAAAGTCACTCCTTTTGGAAGTCCTTTATCAAGCACAAATTTTACTACTTTCCGCGCTGCTTCCTGTGCGCCTTTCAGATCAGCCTGTTCCGGATAAGCTGTACAGCTTACCGCAATAGAAGGGTATCCAAGAATAGTTCCTTCGGTAGCTGCACTCACAGTTCCTGAGTATAAAATATTAATACCCGCATTACTTCCGTGATTGATTCCACTTAATACAAGATCAGGTTTTCTGTCCAGCAAATTACCGTGAGCAAGTTTTACGCAGTCAGCAGGCGTTCCGTTAACAGCAAAGCCTTTGTATTTCTTCGCTACGGTCATCTCGTTAGCCCGTAAGGGCACCGACATGGTAATGGCATGTCCTACAGCACTTTGTTGACGATCAGGCGCTACAACAACAACTTCGCCAAATTCTGAAGCTACTTCTGCCAGTGCTTTTATTCCCGGAGAGAAAATTCCGTCATCATTACAAACTAAGATCAATGGTTTGGAACTACTCATGAGCCTCCGTATTGCTCGTCATCATTAGGAAAGTCTTTAGATTTTACATCAGAAATGTATTGCTGAACAGCCTCTGTCATGGTAGAATGCAGATCAGCATAGCGTCGCAAGAACCGTGGATTGAATCCTTTATTCAAACCCAGCATATCATGAAGAACAAGAACCTGTCCGTCACATCCTGCTCCGGCTCCAATACCTATGGTTGGGATATCCAGTTCTTTGGAAACTCGTTCCGCTAGTTTTGCGGGTATTTTTTCAAGCACTATCGAAAAACATCCCGCTTCCTGCAAAAGTTTTGCATCATTGATCAGATCCTGAGCTTCTTCTTCATCCGTAGCGCGGACTTTGTAAGTTCCGAATTTGTAAATACTCTGTGGCGTTAATCCCAAATGACCCATTACAGGAATTCCGGCGTCCACGATCTTTTTTACCGTATCAATGATGGGCTTTCCGCCTTCCATTTTCACTGCATGAGCACCGGCTTCCTTCATCATACGTCCCGCATTGATCAGTGCTTCTTTTGCAGTAACCTGATAACTCATAAAAGGCATATCCGCAATCACCAGCGCTCTGTCAACACCACGTACCACACAGGAAGTGTGATAGATCATATGATCCAAGGTCATTGGCACGGTAGTTTCAAAACCTGCCATTACGTTACTTGCTGAATCGCCCACTAAGATGATCTCAATTCCTGCCTGGTCAATAATTTGAGCCATTGTAAAATCATAGGCAGTCAACATAGATATCTTCTCTCCTTGTTGTTTCATCTCCACAACAGTTTGTGTGGTTATTTTTGCCGGGCGATCAGAAGTATTGGTGCTCATAATTATTGGTTTTTTGGAACTACTGCTGCTGAAGCTTCTATTTCACAAGCTACTTCGCCGTCAACGGTAGCAACTCCGGTCATCACAACAAAATTTCTTCTCATTTGTCCCAAAGTAACTTCCAGCTTTAATTGGTCACCCGGAACTACTTGTTTTCTGAATTTTGCATTCTTGATTCCGGTAAATACCATGATCGAATTTTCGGGATCTTCAACTTTTTCAGTCATCAACAGAATAGCGCCGGCTTGTGCTAGTGCTTCAACCTGAAGAACGCCCGGCATGATTGGCTGTCCCGGGAAATGTCCGTTAAAGTATTCTTCGTTAGCGGTCACATTTTTAAGAGCAGTGATCATTTCATCTGTGGTTTCCAACACACGATCAACCAACAAAAAAGGATATCGATGTGGGAGAATTTTTTTAATGTCTTCTATCTGCATTTGTTTTCTTTAGTTTTGAAGTGTGTGAATATACAATTATTGAACAATTCCTACATAAACGTATGCAATTCCGCCTGTAAGCTTTACTGCTTTCGTTTCTTTAAACGACTCAGAGTTTTGCATCAGTTTTAAAAAATTATCTCCTGCCGGAAATGTAGCACTTGTTCTGGGTAAATAGGTATAAGCCTCTCTGTTTCCACTTAACCAACCACCAACTGCGGGCATAATATGTTGGCTGTATAAATTATATGGAAACTTTAAAATTCCTTTTGGTTGCCCGAATTCCAAAACAACAACTCTCCCACCCGGTTTTACCACTCTTGCAAGTTCTTTTAATGCAACCACCGGATCATCCACGTTTCTGATACCAAACGCAATGCTTGATATATCAAATCTACTGTCTTCATAAGGCAGATCCATAGCATCTGCAACTTCAAAATCTATCTTCAGTCCTTTTTCTTTTGCTTTTGCAGGAGCCGGCTCAATCATGGGTGCGCAAAAATCTGTCCCCATCACATATCCTGAATCACCAACAGCTTTCTTAAATTCGATTGCAAGATCACCCGTTCCTGTAGCGCAATCCAGTACATGATCACCTTCTTTTGCCTCGCTTTCCAGTATCGCTTTTTTTCTCCAGGCGTGATGCACTCCAAATGATAATACGGTATTCACCCGGTCATAGTCACTGGCTATATCCGCGAACATGGATCTTACTTTTTCACTCATAATTTCTATAGATCGTATTTAGTCTGTTACTATAAAACCAAGCTTTTCATACAATGGTTTCAAGCATACTAAGATAAGGAAGATTGACCAATGAAATGAGTATAGTTTAAATGTGGTTTATCCCAAATTGCTTAAATTCAAAGCAGCAAATGACTTGTCAAATTCAATTCCACAGCCTCAAAACCACTTTCTGTCCATCTAAGTGTATTTATCCCTCCATTTTGATGTTCAATCTGATGCATCTTCTTTAAACCCAATCCCAACCACTCTGAAAGCAGAATTCTGATCAACCTTCCGTGAAGCATAAATACGATACACTCAGCATCAGATAACTTCAGAATCTCTTCGACTTTTAAGTTGGCTCGTTTGTACACCTGAACCGGATTCTCTCCGTTTTCAGGAGCAATCTCAAGCTTTCCGGAACTCCAACTTTCATGCAGATGAACCAGTTCTGATTTAACTTCATCAAATGACTTACCTTCCAAGTCCCCGAAATCCATTTCATCGAGTTCTGTATATGCTTCCCGTTTCAAGTTGAATAACCTGCACAGAGGTTCAGCGGATTCCTTAGCTCTTTTTAAACTACTGGTTACAATTTTGGAAACCGGTTGATCTTTCAAATAAATACTGATTGCCTCAGCTTGTCTGCGACCTGTGTCATTTAAAGAAGCATTAATACCTCTCCCCTGCATCAAATGAGATTTATTGAATCTGGTTTCTCCGTGACGAATTATATACAGCTGTTTCATAAACGGAGTGAAATATCAAAGGCATCGAAATAGAGACTTTGGTACAATTTTCTAAGTCCTTTCCTGAAGGTTTCTACCTGATATTCTGTAATTCTTTTTTCACTTGGTTTCATAAACTTGACCGGATCTTCAGGAAAAACGACTGAAGCCATATTAACTACAGTTTTTTTAGCTTCAGTTGATACAATTTCACCATTAATTATAATATCTGCTTTCATTTTCATTACATAAACAGGTCCCGGTTTTAAAAAATTAAAAGTAAATCGTCCTCTTTTTACTGTGATTTCTTTTACTTCAAAAATAATATCCGATGGTTCTGTATTCTCAACCAGCTTCAAATTACTCGTTTGGTTTTTATATCCGGTTATCACCTGATCCAAAATTCGTTTTCCGATCTCATCAGGTAAACTGAGTTCCAGAATATTTTCCTGAGCATCTTCAGTAAACCATTTTGATGGGTCTCCAAGATCAGCTTCAGATGCATTCAGAGATACAGTTCTGGTGTTTGTATTATTTGAAACTACAGAGACAGTTGATGAACAGCCGAAAAGAACAATTAAACAAAAGCATGCATAAAATAACTTTCTCACTTTTTCTTCTTTCTTGTCTTATGATAATTTACCGTCTCGAAGAGTGTATCTTGCATGCTTTGAATGTTTCCGGAGTAAAGTCCTTCTTTAATGCCGTATCTCAGCAATAACATATTCAGAATCCTATCCTGACGTGCAGCTTTTTGCGCACTTCTCTTTGATGATAGCCACGTGAGTAACATTTTTAGCAACCCTACTTTAAAAAGAAAGAAAAGTCCCAATCCAACCCAAGTAGCAGTTAGACCGCCCTGCATAGATAAGTAGATCAATGAAGCGGCTGTAGCAATATATAAGAAACCATCAAAATGAAATAACCTCGCCACTGCATTCAAAACAGGAGTCACAAATGCGCTTGTGTTGTAATACCAAAACAGAAAAAAAAGCAAAGCGATCCCCGCGGATAAAAAAGCATCAACACCAAGTAACACGAGTACCAGATAAAGAATGAGAGATAGTCCATTACTACTGCCTACCCAGTGATCTGCATTCTTTATAATTTTTCCGATTTCATGTTTTTTCAACAAACCGGGAATATATTGCTGAATTGCTTCACTGGTTGTATGATACCAGTTCCCGTTTGATGTGGTAATCCCGTCAGGGAGTTCCACCATATTCCATTCAAATTTAGATGCTGTTCTACTCATTTCTCAAATATAGCCTAAACAATAACCGAATTCATGCCTGAGCTACAGTTACTATAAAAATTTTACCTGCTTTAGCTCTTTCTAGCTCCGTTACCAATTCAAATGCGGTTGCCCCGGTTGTAAATACATCATCTATAATTATTATATTTTTTCCGGAAATCTCTTCTTTCTGTACAACATCGAAAGCCCCGGCTATATTTTCTCTTCTTTTATTCAGTGTAAATCCGGTTTGTGTTTTTGTGTTCTTAACACGCTCTACCACTCCTTTCTTCAAAATATCATACTCCATCTTTCCTGAAAAGCCTTTGGCAATAAAAAAAGCCTGATTAAATCCTCTGAGTTTTCTTTTTTTGCGATGAAGTGGCACCGGTAAAATTCTTGTATTCTCAGCGTTGAAAGATTTTAGTATTTGTTCTTTTTTTATGGTGTTTCCTAAAATCGCCCCGATATCTATCCCCACTCCCGTTAACCGATGATATTTTAACTTGTGCAACAGATCCTGTAAGTATCCACCTTTATCAAATTGCCATAAAGCAAATCGTCCTGCTACAGATTCAGGTAAATTTATTATATCTACTCGATCACTAACTGCGCGCTCAAATCTATTCTGCGAACAATCATTGCATATAAAATTCTGTCTTTTAGAAAGCGAAAAGCCACAAATAGCGCATACTTTCGGAAACATAAGTTCTGAAATCGAACTTCTGATATAGTTAATTACCTGTTCCAATAAATTTCATTTTAATTAACAAATATTGCTTTTGCTGTCTACTTTAATTACTTAGTTTGCTTCAACAATTACAAAAGGAATTAATTAAGCCGTTTTACTATGTCTTTGGGTAGCGATCTTGAAACCATACGGAAAGAAAAAAATCTTAGTCTTGAAGATATTTTTGAGATAACTAAGATTCCGGTACACACC
Source organism: Balneola sp. (assembly GCA_965222085.1). Taxonomy (GTDB): domain Bacteria; phylum Bacteroidota; class Rhodothermia; order Balneolales; family Balneolaceae; genus Balneola. Next base: position 2,443,051 of record OZ244952.1, on the reverse strand, counting down.
TTAAATTCTATCGAAAAAGACACTCTTTTTAAGAGTTCAAGCGAAAGTAAAACCTATTTACGTAGCTTCGTTCGGTCTTATGCCAAAGCTCTGAAGATTTCTGATGCTCATATTTTAACTGCGTTGGAATCTACTGAGAATGATACCTACGACCATGACTTGATCAAGCTTATAAATCCTGAAACTTTATCGGAAGCATACAGCCTTAAGAAAGATAAAGTGGAAGTAGACAATGAAAAAAGCATAGACTCAGAAGAATCTAAAGCCGATACATATCAGGAAGAAATTGATTCCAGCAATGAAAAAATAATTAAAGAGGAACCAAAAACTACCCGACCAACGGTTGATACCATTAATTGGGCGGATATGAGCAAAAAAGTCTATGCTTCTCCTGCAAATTCTAAAATCGGTTTATTGTTAATTATAATTCTGATAGTTGGTACTCTTGGTACTATAGGATACTTCTACGGTGGAAGCCTCATTGATATGTTTTCCTCAGAAGAAGTTTCGGAACCGCCAACTTCTGCACAAGATCCCGTTGCATCAAATCAGGATTTAATTGCAATTCCAGGCGATTCAACAACTGTAAGTGACAATTCTCAAGACAACAATTCGCTGAATACTTCCGAAAACACCATTCTTCCTGAAACATTAACAGTTGTTCTCTATGCTGCATATGATAAACTGGAACCTGTTCGTGTAACCAGTGACTTTAATAATCGAACTAATCCTTTTTGGATGGACCAGGGTGAAGCGTATTATTTTGATTTTACAGACAGCCTTAGGATCAGAGGTCAGTATTCCCGTTTTTTACTGATGTATAATGGAAATGTGATCAACAATCCACGCCAAAATCACTTTGATCCCGCTTTTGATTCAATTGTTCTAACGAGAGAAATTTTAAGTGCTCCTGAGTATCAACAAAACTCAACAGACAACTTCCCTCCAAACCTTGGGGTAGCCGCTCCGGACAGCATCATATACAGAATCCAATTTTAGTTTTTCATGAATAAAGATCAGGCTCAAAAACGTGTTAAGGAGCTTAAAGATCTGCTCCGGGAAGCTAATAAAGCTTACTACAACGACGCTCAACCATTTATGAGCGATAAGGAATTTGATGAAAAGCTTAAGGAATTAGAAGTCCTGGAAAATGAGTTTGATATTCATGATCCCAACTCACCTACAAAAAGAGTAGGCGGGGAAACTTCCTCAACTTTTGAGACTGTTCAACATCCGGTTCCTTTGCTTAGTCTTGACAATACCTATAATGAGGAAGAGCTGAACGACTTTGACAAAAGAGTTAAGAAAATTCTGGAGCACTCCGACTATGAATATCTTGTTGAACTAAAATTTGACGGAGCTTCTCTCAGACTTCGATATGAAAACGGAGAACTTGTTTTAGGGGCAACTCGTGGTGATGGTCAAAAAGGGGATGATATCACCAAAAATGTACGCACAATCCGCAATATTCCCCTTCAGCTAAAAGGGAATTTCCCTGATGTTGTTGAAGTTCGGGGGGAAGCTTTTATGGAACGTGAAGCTTTTGCGAGGTTAAATCAAAAAAGAGAAGAAGAAGGATTAAGCACTTTTGCTAATCCTCGTAATTCTACTGCAGGTTCTTTGAAAATGCAGGATCCCAAAGCAGTCTCACAAAGACCCATTCGTTTTTTCGCTTTTGATTTGTTGTTTGATGAAGAAGATCCTTCGCTCACTCAAGACAAAATAAATGAACTTATAAAAGAGTTTGGGTTGCCTGCTAATGAGTTTCCAAAAGTGTGTAAGTCCATCTCCGAGGTTCATGATGTAGTTAAAGAATGGGATGAACTCCGTCACACACTTCCATATGAAACTGACGGTGTGGTTATTAAGATCAATCAAACTCATTTGCGAGATCAACTTGGCTCTACTTCAAAATTCCCCAGATGGGCTATAGCTTATAAATTTGAAGCGGAACAAGCTACCACAGTTATTAATGATATAACTCTTCAGGTTGGCCGATTAGGAACCATCACTCCCGTTGCGGAACTGGAACCTGTTTTGTTGGCCGGAACTACAGTAAAGCGTGCTTCTCTTCATAATGAGGATGAAATTCATCGTAAAGACATTAGGATCGGCGATACCGTTGTTGTGGAAAAAGCCGGCGAGATCATTCCTCAGGTAATAAGCGTAGTAAATCCGGATAGAAAAGATCGCTCTAAGGAATTTGAATTCCCCAAAACTTGCCCGGCCTGTAATGCAAAACTCATAAAATATGAAGGAGAAGTGGCCTGGAGATGCATTAATCCTGAATGCCCGCCACAAGTGCGAATAAAAATAGAACACTTTGCCGCTCGTGACGCCCTCGACATAGAAGGTTTGGGAGAATCTGTAGTGGATCAACTGGTCTCAGAGAAATTGATCTCTAATTACGGCGATCTTTATGATCTAACTATCGATCAGATTATCCGCTTAGAAAGGATGGCTGAAAAAAGTGCTCAGAATTTGATTAACGGAATTGCATCCAGCAAAAACCAACCTTTCGAAAAAGTATTGTACGCACTCGGAATTCGGTTTGTGGGAAAAACAGTGGCAAAAGATCTTGCCGAAGCCTTCAAAACAGTAGAAAATTTACGATCTGCTACTGAAGAGGAACTCCTTGGCGTTGATTCGATCGGTCCACGCATTGCAGAATCTGTGATTGAATTTTTCAGCAATGAGATAAACCAAAAGATTCTTGCAAAACTTCAGTCTGCCGGATTACAGTTTGAAATTGAAGAAAAAGAACTGGCATCAAATATCCTTGAAGGGAAAAAAATAGTGTTGACGGGTACATTGCCTACACTCTCCCGAAATGAAGCCAAAGAACTCATCGAAAAAAATGGAGGGAAAACCTCTTCATCGGTAAGTAAAAACACGGACTATGTTTTAGCAGGAGAATCTGCCGGGAGTAAACTTGTTAAGGCAAACGAATTGGGAATTTCCGTTTTGGATGAGGATACTTTTTTAAAGATGATAAATTAGGAATAGTTGAATTAGGAATAAAAACAGTTAAGCTTTTTTCATTCCTAATTTCATATTCCCATATTCCTAATTCTCACTATTCATTTTATTATATTCCCAAAAACATAAACTCTGCTGCTAATGGAACTCAACCCTCTGGATACGGAACAGATTGGTTTAAAAACGCTCGAAAAGCACCTCATTCGTTCTAAAAGTGAGGTTTCACTTCGAATCGGGCTTCCTAAAGAAATGTCTAATGATGAACACAGAGTTTCACTTACACCGGGCGGAGTTTCCATACTCAGGGGAAACGGGCATGAAGTTTTTATAGAAAAAGGAGCAGGAGAAGAAGCCAATTTCTCTGATCGTGATTATGCTGATGCCGGTGCTGAAATTGCATATAGTGTACAGGATGTCTTTAAAAAATCTGAATTGATACTTAAAGTAGCTCCTCTTTCGGATGAAGAACTGGAATATCTGGATCAGAACCAGTCTATTATCTCTGCTTTACATATTGGTACTCAAAAAGAAAATTACTTTGAGGAGTTGCTCAAAAAATCTGTGATCGGGATAGCGTATGAATTTATATGTGACAGCGACAAAGAATTTCCCATTGTCAGAATGATGCACGAGATTACAGGATCTCTCGCTGTACAAAAAGCTGCGCATTATCTGGAAAATCAGAGCTTGGGACAGGGAATCATGCTTGGAGGTATTTCAGGAGTTCCTCCGGCTACAGTTGTAATTCTTGGTGCTGGAATCACCGGTGAGTATGCTGCACGTACCGCTTTAGGATACGGAGCACAGGTTTTTGTTATGGATACCAACCTGAATGCACTCCGACGCCTCGAAAATGCTCTGGACAGAAGAATAATCACTGCGGTTGCAAATGAACAGTATTTGAGTTCCGCCTTAAAATTCGCTGATGTAATTATTGGTGCAGCAATGGCAGAAGGTGATCGCTCTCCGTGTTGGGTAACCGAAGACATGGTGATGGGAATGAAACCCGGAAGTGTGATTGTGGATACGGTTATAGATCAGGGTGGCTGTATCGCTACAAGTCGGGCAACCACGCATTCAAATCCAATTTATAAAGCTTTTGATGTAACTCATTATTGTGTTCCTAATATGCCCTCTGACGTTGCCCGAACTGCTACTTATGCACTAAACAATGTGTTGGTACCTTACATTTTGGCCATTGGTGATGCGGGTGGTGTGAAAGAATGTCTCTGGGATAATACGGCTTTACGAAGCGGAACGTATTCATATAAAAAACATCTTACCAAAAAGTCATTGGCTAAAATGTTTGATATGGATTATCGTGAAATTGAAATGCTGATTGCTTCTAAAATATAATGCTTAATTATGGATTATTAATTTTGAATGAGCTTTCAATTCAAAATTACTAACTCAAAATTCATAATTCCAAAATGTCCGAACTATCAGAATCCAATTATAAACGCATCGTCATTATCAACTGGTTGTTGAGTGTGCCTATGATGGTGCTATTTGCCTGGCCGTATTATTACGCTGCGATGCTGGTCGGCATGGATGAAAGTTTTCGATATATCGGAGCATTTATGTTTGCTCTGCCTTTTATGATCACCATTCTTCACGGACACGTAACTATGGCTTTGGGTTCAGCTCACCGTCAACATTATTACGACTGGCTACACAAACACTCTTTCTCGTACGGATTATTCTTCTTTCCCGTTCTGGTTTCCACCCGCTTCAGAATGATCTTACTTATAATCAGCCTGGCTTTTTTACCGGTTGGGTATTTGTTGGGATTATAAATGGATATAAATTTTTTTATTGATAAAGTAGGCAAGAAAGAATTTAAAGCAACTGCTTTAAGAGCAGTCTATAAAGCAAAAAACTGGAGAAAAGAATCAAAAAAAGTTGACTTGGACAATCCGGATCTACAAGCAGATTATGATTTAATAACAGATATAATTCAATCTATCTTTGAAGCAAAATCGAATCATAATAATAGTATCAAACTGTTATTTGATTTGTATAATCTATGCCCCTCATTTACGGTAATTGATGATTTATATGTAAACTATTGGTACGGGCTTTTTAACTCTGAGAAAGAACAATTCTGGAAAAATGTTATCTACATACTCAATTCAGAAAAAGTTTATTTAAAAGAACCAATAGAATATGCTCTTTGGTGTGATTTCTTTGAAGATCCAAGAACAGTCAATGAGTCCTGGAACGCACTAGTAACAAATGAAACCACTGATGAAGTATTGAAAATCGTCTTAGCAAATTCAGGACCTGTTCCTTTTAATCTTAAAAAAGAGCTTTATTACAGACTACTCGGCAGCGATTATTGGCATAAATATATTTTCAAGAGTTTACTTTATAGTCAGTTCGATGTATATGGGGATATAGAAACTCAGGAAAGTTTAAAAATCTTGGAAAAGCTCAATATCTCAAAAGAAACTGAACACTTAGACCTTTTAATAGAAAAACTAAATTCCGAATAATCTAAATCATCTTCCCTTCTTTAATCTCTTCAACCACAATTGGTATTATAATCTTCTTGATATTCAAGGGTTATAACCCTTGCTTGCTTATGCACGAGGTTACACAAAGAATATAATCAAGAAGGGACTTTAGTCCCGCTTGCTATCCCGAAGAAAATTCAAATAGCCTCCCCTTTCTTAATCTCCTCCACAACGCTTGGATCAAGTAAAGTTGAAGTGTCCCCCAAGTTATCCATATCCTTGGAAGCAATTTTTCGAAGAATACGTCGCATGATCTTTCCGGAACGTGTTTTAGGCAATCCCGAAACAATCTGAATTTGGTCAGGTTTGGCAATTGGTCCGATGATCTTTACTACCAGATCCAGTAATTCCTTTTTGAATGCATCTGTGTCTTTTATTTCACCGTCGCAGATCATAAATGCATACACGCCCTGACCTTTAATATCATGTGGATATCCAACTACAGCTGTTTCTACCACTTTATCATGTTCGTCAAGTGCATTTTCAATTTCAGCAGTTCCCAAACGATGACCCGAAACATTCAACACATCATCCACACGCCCGGTAATTCGGTAATAACCGTCTTCATCTCTTCGGCAACCATCACCTGTAAAATAATAACCTTTATAAGTTGACAGATAAGTTTGCTTGTATCGCTCATGATCTCCGTATACTGTTCTCGCAATAGAAGGCCATGGATGTTTGATACATAGATTTCCTTGCACATCATTTCCTTCAATTTCATTACCATCTTCATCCATCAGTACAGGAAAAACTCCCGGTAGAGGAAGCGTTGCAAAACCCGGTTTTGTAGGAGTAATTCCTCCTAATGGTGATATCATAATCCCTCCCGTTTCTGTCTGCCACCAGGTATCCACAATCGAGCAATTGCCATTTCCGATATGCTCGTCATACCAGTGCCACGCTTCTTCGTTGATCGGTTCACCAACAGAACCAAGGATCTTGAGCGAACTCAGATCATATTTCTTCACGAAATCCAGATCGTAACTCATGAGTGCGCGAATCGCTGTTGGCGCTGTATAAAAATGAGTTACTTTATACTTTTCAACTACTTCCCAAAATCGTCCTGCATCCGGATATGTTGGTGTTCCTTCAAAGATAATTCCGGTAGTTCCGGTAAATAGCGGACCATAAATAATGTAACTGTGACCTGTAATCCAGCCCGCATCCGCGGTACACCAATACACATCATCAGCCCCAACCTGAAATACATTCCGGAACGAATAGCTCGTATACACCATATACCCACCACAAGTGTGAACAACTCCTTTAGGCTTTCCTGTAGATCCCGATGTATACAAAATGAATAACGGATCTTCTGCATCCATTTCTACCGCTTCATGCTTTTTGGATGCATTTCTGATCAGGTTATGCCACCATTCGTCACGACCTTCCACCCAATCAATATCTCGATTCGTACGCTGACACACGATCACACTTTCAATAGAAGGGCTGGTTTTCAGCGCTTCATCAGAAATGTCTTTTAACGGAACATGCTTATCCCCTCTTCTTAAACCGTCATTGGTGATCAACATTTTTGCATCACAATCATTAATACGATCACTCAGCGACTGAGCTGAAAATCCTGCAAAAACAATAGAATGAACTGCGCCAATTCGTGCACAAGCCAGAGCTGCAATCACAAGCTCAGGAGTCATTGCCATATAAATACAAACTCTGTCTCCTTTTTTAATTCCCTTGTTTTCCAACACATTACTAAACCGGCAAACATCTTCGTGCAGCTGTTTAAAAGTAATCGTTCTGCGAAAGGAATCGGGGTGATTTGGCTCAAATATAAAAGCGGTTTTATTTCCGATGGTATTCAGATGTCGATCTAGAGCATTTTCTGTGATATTTAGCTTACCACCTTCAAACCATTTTATGTCTGCTGTTTCAAATCCACCACTTTGAACTTTATCCCATCTTTTCCGCCAGTAAAAAGTTCCGGCTTCATGTTCCCAAAAAGCTAAACGGTCTTTTTCGCTTTCCTGAAAGGTTTCTTTATAATCATCGAACGATTTAATATTCAGCCACATTCTATACGTGATTTAGTTTTATTATTTAGGCTTTGATGTTGTCGTTTTTTCAGCGGATAATCAAGTCAAAAGATTGTAAAATTGAGCTCAGGTTCTTACTCCTGTTTTTAAAATAACTAACGATTTATCTTCTTTTTTTGATTATTTCTCTTAATAAGAAGAAAGAAAACCAATCCGATTTCACTTTAAATATGATAACATCTGAAATTTGTTACAAAAAAAATTATTTCATATCGATTTTTTTCGTAGTCACTTTTCTATGCTCAGGTCAGAGCATGTTACACTCTCAAAATCAGAAATTTCACGCTAAATTTGCTCTCAAAAATTCTATTTCCACTCAAAAAGACGGAATGATCGTGCTTGGAAGTTGGGCAACTTCAAATATTATTTCGGGTACTATAGGGTATTACATATCTGACAACAGTTCCAGATATTTTCACCAAATGAATACAGCATGGAACCTCGTGAATCTTGGGATTGCCGGATTTGGCTACATAAGTGCTTCAGAGACAGATCTAAATCTTGAGCACGATGCTGCACTGGATAAAATGCAAAGTTTCGATAAACTGCTACTCATAAATTCCGGATTAGATATGCTTTATATCGGAAGTGGCGCCTTGCTTTGGAATCATGGAATTGATATAAAATCTGAACGCTTAACCGGCTATGGGAAGTCCATTGTTCTTCAAGGAAGTTTTCTCTTACTCTTTGATATCAGTCTGTATTTGATTCATCGTAGGTATGCCAAAAATCTAGGTGAAAGGTCAACCCAATTAACCTTTACAGGCAATGGTTTCCTGCTTAGTTTCTGATTATTCATTAGACTTTCTTTTATAGCAGTGGTGCAATCTGCTTAAAATCCTATGCTTTTTTGTACGAACGTTAGAGCTGGACATTTCAAACTCTTCACTAGCTTCTTCTGTAGTTGTATCAGGCTTGTCAATAAAATGTTCAATGAACTCTCGTGATTTTTCCTGGAGTTCTTCGAGGCACTTTTTTAAGATTTCCTGCCGCTCTTTATCAATCAGTCTTTGATATTGCTGCTCAGGTACAAATTGCTCGTTAAGAGCTTCTTCTTCGTACTTAAATCTATGCTTCTTCTTTATGTATCTCAGGTACTCGTGCCTGCATGATTTTATTAAATAACTGAAAAAGTATTTCGGCTCTTTGATTTTATCTTTACGGACTTGTTCAAATACATCCACAAATGCCTGTTGTACGCATTCTCCGGCATCGTTAGCGTCTGCACTCATCGTTACAACTAGATAGTCTTCTAACCTTCCAATTACTTCTGAAACAAGTTCATTGGCTTTAGAATCATCCCCGCTTTGTAGAGCTTCAACCAGCTCTGAATAATCAACTCTAGCTTTTGTCAATGATAGACATCAATCTGTTATAGTTTAGACTAATCATTCTTTTCAATTAGCTTATTTATGACTGAATATAAAACTAAGTAACTGACATCAAAAACCTTTTTTGGACTATTTACGGGGCGATTACAAACTTAATATTAATATTTTTTAATATTTTTTTGGGTAGAAATTTTTTTTACCCATAGATTAGTGCTGTAACAAATTACCATGTAATTACTCTTGTTGTGGATTATAAATCTGTTTAAAAGCTAATTTATGTCATATAAGAATTTGTAACAATTGGAAGTAAAACTTCTCTTGTACTTAACTAATAATTTATCAAACAAATAAATATCATGAAATCATTTAAATCTCTTTTCGCTCTAATCGCTATCGCTTCTTTATCCTTTGCTTGCGCCTCTGTTACCGATGCTGACTTAGCAGACTACAACGACGACCCCGCTATCGAAGCTCCGGCTCCAACTGATGCTGTTTTTGGCGGAGTAGATTCTGAGCCTATCATCACAAAACCTAAAATGTGATTCGCTCCTTTACCCTTAACTATCATAACTCTCTATCAAACAAACAAATATCATGAAATCATTTAAATCTCTTTTCGCTCTAATCGCTATCGCTTCTTTATCCTTTGCTTGCGCCTCTGTTACCGATGCTGACTTAGCAGACTACAACGACGACCCCGCTATCGAAGCTCCGGCTCCAACTGATGCTGTTTTTGGCGGAGTAGATTCTGAGCCTATCATCACAAAACCTAAAATGTGATTCGCTCCTTTACCCTTAACTATCATAACTCTCTATCAAACAAACAAATATCATGAAATCATTTAAATCTCTTTTCGCTCTAATCGCTATCGCTTCTTTATCCTTTGCTTGCGCCTCTGTTACCGATGCTGACTTAGCAGACTACAACGACGACCCCGCTATCGAAGCTCCGGCTCCAACTGATGCTGTTTTTGGCGGAGTAGATTCTGAGCCTATCATCACAAAACCTAAAATGTGATTCGCTCCTTTACCCTTAACTATCATAACTCTCTATCAAACAAACAAATATCATGAAATCATTTAAATCTCTTTTCGCTCTAATCGCTATCGCTTCTTTATCCTTTGCTTGCGCCTCTGTTACCGATGCTGACTTAGCAGACTACAACGACGACCCCGCTATCGAAGCTCCGGCTCCAACTGATGCTGTTTTTGGCGGAGTAGATTCTGAGCCTATCATCACAAAACCTAAAATGTGATTCGCTCCTTTACCCTTAACTATCATAACTCTCTATCAAACAAACAAATATCATGAAATCATTTAAATCTCTTTTCGCTCTAATCGCTATCGCTTCTTTATCCTTTGCTTGCGCCTCTGTTACCGATGCTGACTTAGCAGACTACAACGACGACCCCGCTATCGAAGCTCCGGCTCCAACTGATGCTGTTTTTGGCGGAGTAGATTCTGAGCCTATCATCACAAAACCTAAAATGTGATTCGCTCCTTTACCCTTAACTATCATAACTCTCTATCAAACAAACAAATATCATGAAATCATTTAAATCTCTTTTCGCTCTAATCGCTATCGCTTCTTTATCCTTTGCTTGCGCCTCTGTTACCGATGCTGACTTAGCAGACTACAACGACGACCCCGCTATCGAAGCTCCGGCTCCAACTGATGCTGTTTTTGGCGGAGTAGATTCTGAGCCTATCATCACAAAACCTAAAATGTGATTCATTTCCATTATCAATTTTAGTCTAAGAGCATTAATATGTAGTACAATTAACTTACCATGCTCTTAATATTTCTGCTTACTTTTTTTCTACCTCAACAAACTATCGATCCATATGAATCGATATCAAATCAGGCTTATAATTACGTCCAAAATATAGAGTCTGACACTGAAAGTGAGTTGAGCTTTTGGGGGTTGAATGAACTCTACAGTTCTAATTGTTCCATTAATAAAACCGTTAGCAGAATCATCTCGCAGTCAAGTTCTGTTAAACTCCGAAAGATATTTCTTGATAACGAATGCTCTTCAACAAAAAACAAATCTTCTTTGAAGACAGAGCGGCTCAAGGCTTACATTCTCGAAACAGGATCATTTGTTAATCTTATCAATTATCTTTCACTTTCTTTACCTCAAAAAGATCTTGATGATTTTCATACTGAATTTAACGATAAGTGGCTTCAAAACTTATCCTCAAATGAGATTGATCTACTGAATTCAGTGAAAAACAAAGAGTCGATTTCGATAGACGAAATTGATTCGGGATACAGAATTTTTGTTTTGTACTCTCTCTTGTTTAGTGAAAATGTATATTCTTATTTTGATTCAGAAGAATTTTCTTTAATTCTAACGGAATTAAACATCGAGAAGGATAGTAATTATTCTGAGCTCAAAAAATCCTTTTTGTACTTTAATCTACTCAAAGCAGCATATGATACTAACCGATATCAATTTATTACCGATATATTCGATAGAATAATTGATTCAAATCTATACCCACACTCGGAAAAAAAAGTTGGTGTTTTTAGTGGGTTGGACTATGCTCTAAGTGTTACCGGGAGTTATTCAGAATCACTTTATCTCCAACGTAACATTTTAATACCACTTGCCTCCCATTATAAACTAAAAGAAAGAGTTGATTACATATTAGTGCAACAAAGTGCTAATCTTTACAACATTGGGAAATATAATGATGCTAAAGAAATTTTAGAAGGCTTATATAATGACCCTAATTCCAGCATACCTAATTCACAATTGTACAATAACTTGTCACTTTGTTACAAACAATTGGGGCAGAAAAATAAATACACATCTTTCTTACTGGAAGCGATTCAAGAGCTTGAAAAAAATCAAGCTCAAAATTCTACCTACTATACTTTAAAGCTAGGTCTATATAGAAACTTGTTTGTCTATTATAATTCGATAGGTGATTCTGTAAATGCAATTTCTTATATAAACCAAGCGAAAGATCTAGCTGAACAACAAGCTGATAAAAATGAGTTGTCAGTAATTTATTTATATCTTGGTGAATATTATTGGAAGAACTTTAAAAACGTTAAAGAAACTCTAAAACAGTATACCAAGTCAGAGTCTTTATCTGAAAATATTGATAATTATGAAAGAAAATTAGATATACTTAGGAATAAAAGTTCTCTGTTTATTGAAATAGACTCTTTAGAAGCAGCTATGTCTTCTATCTTGCAAATCAGAACTCTTGCTATTCAACAGTCAAATACTCCTTCACCGGCCTACATCGAATCCCTGATTCTGGAGGGAGAAGTTGCAAACCTTCAAAATGATTTATTAAGACTTCAGTCTGTTTTAGATGCTTTAAAAAATCATACTTTTGAACATCTTTCATTTGAAGTTTTGATAAGATATCACAATCTGCATGCTACTTTGCTGCATAAGAAAAACCAAAACAGGGAAGCTTACACATACCTGAAACCTAATTTGGATCAAATAATTGAGCGAGCAAAAGGAAGTGTAGACACACAAACAGGATTTTGGACCGTTGAAAAAGAATATTTAGACACTTTTGAATTGATGATTTCAATTCTCAGTGAACTTAACTATAAAGAAGAATCTGTTGCATATTTAGATAAGCTTAAGACCATTAATGATGCATCGCTTTATAATAATCCTTTATTAAAGGCCTCCAAACTTACTGAGAAAGAACTAGCAGAGGATAAAAAATTAACTGCTCGCATCCAGGCGTTACGGAATGATTATCTGAGCGCAGATGAGAATATGAAATCTGCCTTGAAAACTGAAATCGACAAACTTTCAGCACAACAACAGTTACTAACTAATAAAGTTGCTTTTTCTCAAACAGAAGAAAGTATACCTATTTGGAAGATTCAGCAACAGATGAACAAAAACGAAATCATTCTTCACTATACAGAATTAAATGAAAAGCTTTATGTAAACTCGATATCAAAGAAAAGCATCGACCTCGCTGTGTTAGAAATATCAGAACAAGTTGGTGAATTGCTTAATAGCACTGCTAATGAATTAGCTTCCGGGAATACATCATTAAAAACACTTTATAGCGTTTACCAAGTTTTGGGATTGGATAAAATTCCCAATTTCATCGATCATATTACAGTTATTCCAGACAATGAGCTATACCGAATTCCTTTGGAAGTACTGCCTACCAAGAACCCGAATACATCTTACAGTTATGGAAGCTCTCATTACATGATTGAAGATTTCAATTTTAAGTACTTTACTTCACTTCAGGACTACTTGGAAAACAATAGAAATACCAGTGGTAGTCTGAGTACTGATTTTTCAGCTTTTGCTATCTCCTATTTCGATGATTTTCAGGAAAAATTACCCTCTTTACCCTTTGCTACACAAGAAGCGCGTGAAATACAACGAGTGCTCACCTCATTTAAAGATAAGCAGATTTTCTCAGGAAATGGAGCTACTGAACAAGCCTTTCAAAACCAGCTTAATTCTTCTAAAATTTTACATGTAGCAACACATAGTGAAGTTTCGGCCAGAGATCCTTTGTTTTCGACAATTTATCTGAAATCAGCACAGTCAAATGGTACAGAAGGAAATGCTCTTTATGCTTATGAATTATTTGATAACCAGTTAAGTAATGACCTTATTATGCTCAACTCATGTAGTTCAGGTACGGGTAATTATCTACAAGGAACCGGAATTATGGGTATAAGTCGTGCGCTTCGGTATGCAGGGGCCAAAAGTCTCGCATTGAATTTGTGGGAAGTCAATGATAAAATTGCATCAGAATTTGCCACTAATTTCTATTCCCACCTAAATGAAGGCTTTTCTAAAAGTGAAGCAATGAGATTAGCAAAGATCGATCAAATTAAAACAGGTAGTGCTGATCCTCATTATTGGGGAGCTTATACATTGATTGGTAATTCTAATCCGGTTATAAAAAAACCAGCAAGCTCACAGTATATATTACCTTTCTTAATAACTGTGGGCTTACTGGTAGGTTACAAAGTCAGAAAAAAATCTCCCGTTTAATTTACCTAATCATCCATTGAGTTGAGAGCATTGATATAGCTTTTTGCGATACGGCTGTAATCACGATCTAAATCATAAGTATATTGGAAAGCAGTTTTTGCTTCATCCAATTGATCTAACTGAAAATATGAATTCGCTAAAAGCCAATATCCTTTTTCAAGGATACTTTCAGAAATCCCTTCTTGCTCAGTAGCAATTTTAAAATTAGATGCCGCCTCTTCATACTCTCCTAGATTGTATTGAATTGAACCAAGAGTAATAGAAAATTCAGCTATCAAAGCCGGATCTTCTTCTTTGTCCAGTTCAGTAGTTAAGAGATCTTTTGCTTCCTGAGTACTTCCATCAGCAGCAAGTTGAACAGCTTTTTTAATAACCTCGTTAGAAACATTCACAGAGACTCCGCCTCCACTCCTTACAATATCCAGCCCGATTTCATCAATTGGTGAAATTGGGTCTGCATTATTGGTTGAGTAATTCATCACTCCAAGAACACCTACGAAAATCACAACTGCAGCAGCTGTAACATAACTAGCATACTTTCTGATTTGTTTTGTAACTCCAGGAGTTTTGCTTTCTCTCTTCTCTTCAATTATTGATTTTAGATTGGCAACACTTTTCATGTAGTCTAAGTAATACCCATCTTGAATTAACTCTACCCATAAGTTGTCGATTTCTTCTTCGGATAGCCGTCCGTTGAGGTAAAGATCTATCTTTCTCTCTAGATCTTTGTTTAAATTATTTTGAATCATCGTTATTTACCTTTTAGATGCTTTCACAACCAGTTTATATTCCAAAACAGATCATTTCAGCATGGTTTTGTACCATTTTTGGGAAAGATCTCTTTTTCTAAATCTTTCTGTTCGCTAACAAGAGCATCTAAACTGTTAATTGTTACACTCATTGCCGTGATAAAACATTAGAAAATATTAAGAAATAAAACGCTATTTAAATCCTTTTTCAAAAATTTGTTTTATCCTTACAGAACATAAGTTTAAAGCTGATAAAATTCCTACTATGATTTCAAACAAAATCTCTTTCTTTCTATTAATAACAATAGTGTTACTAAGCTCCTGTTCAAAAGAATCTGACACAATGTCTATTACAGGGAGTATCGATTATATCGGAAACGCTCAGATCTCGATATCTGAGCAACCTTTACATTACAAGTATTCCCCCAAAAAAATATATAGCATTTCCCCTGAACAGAATGGAGACTTTGAAATCAATGTACCAATACATCCAAATACAAATCTTATTCTTTCCATTGATGATAATTCCTTCTCATTAATTCCGGATGCTAGTGACGACCTTAAGCTTTTGATATCTCGCTCTTCATTTCCTTTAGATATAGATATTGAGTCAAAATTTTCAAAAGACTATGTAGCTTATCAGACCTACTTGAAAGAGATTGAGGGATTGGACAAACGAATTGAGAAAGAGATGAATAATTTTAAAGCAGGATTAGAAAATTCAGCCTTAGAGTTAAGCACACAAAAAATTCAGATTGCTGAGAAAAACCTTTCCGGAACTGCTTTTGAACATTTTATTGAGAAAGCCAAAGGTGAGTTAATAGTAAACAAGATCAAATCAGTAGAATACAGGCTTGGACAAAACGGTTTCGATGCCGGCTTGGAAAGAGCAGAAATTCTTGAACAAGCTAAAGCTGATAACTTTTTTACCTTCAAATCATTACAAGCACAGCGCGCCGGGATTAGGGATGTGACTCATTACTATGCACGCACTTTCGGAATTTATGATAGCGTAAATCAGGCATACGGTAAAGATCTTGCTGAATATGATATAAAAAGGCTTGCCTATGAAGAGCTGAATGAAAAGCGCATGGAAGTAATCGATTACATAGAAGACCGAAAAGCCCGAGCATATGCAAAGATGTTTTTAGTAGCCGAACGAATTGGCGAAATTGAGCTCTCAAAAGCCGAGCGTAGTTACCGATCTTATCTTGATGAATACCCGGAATTTGAAGACTACACTAACTTTTTGACGTACTTCTATAACGAAATTAAATCCGTTTCTCCCGGTGAACCGGCAAAGCCGTTTTCTCTTAAAGATGAACAGGGAAACACACATACTTTAGAAGACTATAAGGGCAAATATGTGTTGCTGGATTTTTGGGCAGGATGGTGTCAGCCTTGCTTGGATGAATTTCCCGTGATGAGAGATATTTATAACGATTTCAGCAGAGAAGATTTTGAAATTATTGGTATTTCTACTGAAATTGACAAGGATGTTTGGAGAACAAATATTGAAAGATTCGAAAATCCATGGCCTCAACTTTATGGCGGTAATGGTTTTGATCAGGAAACATTTAAAGCTTATAAAGGTGGTGGAATTCCATTTTATATTCTTATAGATCCGGACGGAAACATTACCCGATATAATGATATCAGAGCAACTTTCAACTTAAGAGAAGTATTAAACGACCTTATTAATGAATAAATCCATTTATAAATTTCAGTTCTTAATCTTAGTAACAGCACTATTTATTAGCTCGTGTAGTTCTGAAGAACCTGTTGACAAGAAACCTTCATTTACTTATAAACAAATCGGACAAATGTTGGTTGTAGGTTTTCGAGGAACAGAGATAGACTCTGAAAGCCCAATTGTTCGGGATATAAAGGAAAGAAATTTAGGAGGGGTCATTTTATATAGTTACGACTACCTAACACATTCATATAAAAGAAATATTGAATCTCCTGATCAGCTCTTGCAACTCAATAGTGCTTTGGTTGGGTATTCTATAAACCCTCCCTTTATTTCCGTTGAGCATGATGGAAGTGAGCATTCAGCATTGCACAATCTTTATCCGGATATCGAAAATATTTTTAAGCAAAATTCATTTTCTGATACGCTAAAATTGAGAAATAATTCAAGAAGATTTGCTCAGGAGTTTATGGTTGTTGGAATAAATACAAACTTACATCCACGCTTGGACCTAAAAACTAAAGAATCATCTACTGCTGCATTGATTTCTTCCGATCCACAAAAAGTTACTGAAATCTCTAATCTGATTCTGGATGAATACGATACCGAAAAATTGTTAAGCGTTCCTAAATACTTTCCGGGTTACAGCTCAGATTATCATCCTACAGATTCCAGTGATAACGTTTCAGAAGTTTGGTCGGAACGGTTTCTTGCTCCTTATAAAAACCTGTTTGAACAGCGAACTATCAGAGCTATTCAAGTTTCTCATGCTACCAATGCAAATATCGATTCCACCTGGCCGGGTACTTTCTCTTATTCAACTGTTTCAGGTTTACTACGTGATTCTCTTGGATTTGATGGTGTTGTTTTCTCTGATGATCTTCAAAAACCCATTATTACCTCTAATTATGATCTGGAAACCACAATTCTACAGTCATTAAATGCAGGAGTAGATGTTTTGGTATTTGGAAACAATCATGAATATGATCCCGAAATAGCTTCTAAAGCTATTCAAATCATTCAAAAACTATTGAATGAAGGAAAAATTCAACCGGAAACAATTCAGCAAGCACTAGAGCGGATTGATCAGTTAAAACAAGATGTAATTGCAGAGCTCTGTACATGCCTGACTACATAACACAAACTGCGCAATTTGTTCAAAATCAACTTGAAGGAGAAGGCTCAGGTCATGATTGGTGGCATATTTTAAGAGTGTGGAATATGTCAAAAAAATTAGCTTCTGAAGTATCCGATCCTGTTTCAACTCTCGTTGTTGAACTGGCTGCGTTGCTACATGATATAGCAGATCACAAGTTCTATGATGGAGACTTAACTGTGGGGCCAAAAGTAGCCTCTGAGTGGTTGCATTCCATTAAGGTTGATAAGGAAGTCATAGACCATGTATCTGATATCATCAAAGATCTTTCGTTTAAAGGAGCTGAAGTTGCTACGCCAATGAAGACCATGGAAGGCAAGATCGTGCAGGATGCGGATCGTTTAGATGCCATTGGAGCTATCGGAATTGCCCGCGCCTTTGCTTATGGCGGATATAAATCCCGGGAATTGTATAACCCGAACATAAAACCTGTTTCTCATACCAGTTTTGAGGCGTATAGAAAAGATGACGGCCACACCATTAATCATTTCTATGAAAAGCTTTTTCTTCTGAAAGACCGAATGAATACAGAAGCTGCCAAAAAAATAGCTAATGAGCGACATCTCTTTATGAAAGAATATGTAGATCGCTTCTTACAAGAATGGGATGGAAATCAATAAGAACTCTTTTGCATTTACTTTAACAGTGTAAATTTTTTGCTCACTTTCTGTCCAAGTGCTTCCAGAGTATAGAAATATACTCCTGATGAAAAGCCTGTCGCATTCCAGCTAACATTGAAATTACCCGCAGTTTTATTCCCATCAACAAGAACTGATACCAATCTTCCCGTAATATCATACACTCTTATCGAAACTCTTCCCGGTTTATCTATGGCATAATTTATCGTTGTTACCGGATTAAAAGGGTTTGGGTAATTCTGACTCAGAGAAATATTTTTGGGAAGCTCATCGAATACCTCTTCTTCATTGCTTACTGAAACATCCGAATTTGATTGTCCCGGTGTTCCATGTGAGCTTGAAGCCGCCCAATTTTCACCTAATGAATTATCAAATCCGGAATTGGTTAATGCAAGTGTTGCTCCCATTCCGTCTGCTTCAACCGGCCAAGGGGCTTTGTCGTTGTAAGTGAGCTCATCTACAATTGCTCCGTTCGCATCGAACAATCGAATCAACTCTCCATCACCAGATAAGCCGAAATCCATATCACCAATTTTGTTTTGAACATTAGGAAAAAGTTCTCTGAACAGCGAGTCTTCTCTGGTAAGGACTAAATAACTATCAGCAGCAAGAATAGTCCCCGTTGGAAAAGTAAATTTATGCTCATCATCAGAATCAGAAAAATACCATCCTGAAATATCGATACTCTGGTCTGAATTATTATAAAACTCTACCCAATCTTCCGGATCAAAATCGTCTGCTGATCTGTAATTGATTTCGTTTATGACAACACTTGTGGAACTGATCTCATTTCTCCTGAAGTGAGCGGTCAGAGAAGTATTTTCTATTACCGAAACAGTTTTCAACTTCTCCGAACCATTTAGTGCTCCACCCCATCCAATAAACGTATATCCCGGATTTGCTACAGCTTTCACATTTGCCGGAACAGAATTATAAATAAGTCCGTAATCCAGTTCGTCAGATCGTATTCCTTCTATAAAAACCTGTCCTGCTTCAACCGGCTCTACCAGTGTTTCCAAGCTGTTCAGTCTAGTCAGATTAAAATGATCCATTAAATACATCTTTGCATAATCTTTTCTTTCACTGATGAACTCCTCTATCACACCAAGATGTTTTTCCCAATCCATATTACTACCAAGTTGGAATGATTTAGTCCATCTATCCATATGACGTGGTATCTCGGATTCGATCAGATTTGCAGTACTATCAATAAAACTCATCATTCTTGATGATTCAAAGGTAGTATGAATATGCATACTATACCGCTGGATAAACTTATTCTTGAAATCCTGATTCTTAAGCAAGTTTCGAAATAGAAAAGTAGCCCAAGTGGGGTTTTCATAATTTGTCCCAGAAGTAGTTGTTAGCTTATGCAACATATTAGTATCATAACCACCTCTTGAGTGGCTTCCCATTGACATATCTACATCATATAAAAGCCATTTCCATTTTCCATCAGGAGTTTGTGGTCTCCAGAAAATGATATTATTTGCCGGCCAGTCTCCGTTTGCCCAATAGATCTGAGCAATTTGATAATCAATGTACTGATCAATATCCATTTGATCAGAAACCCATTCATAATTTTCGGATAGGCTGATGTCATTGTTTGCTATAAAATCGATCATTGTATCATAATGATCAGAACTGCCTTCTTTAACATTTGCACTCCCGGAAAGTATGTCTAACTCGTTCTCATCAAAGCCATAATTGGATTCAATGAAATCTTCATTCTGTTTTTCTCTGAGCATGTGAATGCCCCAATAATCTCCATTGATGAATACAGCTACCGGCTTAAAAGCCTGATATCCCAGATCCATTCGGTTTCTAACCATTGATTGTGTTGCTGCATTTCTGATCATCGCACGATACCAATCCTGCCCGCCGCTTCTTAGTGCAAGTCGGTCGAAGGACGTGATTGGCTTGTCTTTGAATACCTGATATTCAAGTTTGGAAGTTCCGTATTCGCTTCGGAAATAAATATCCAGCGACTTTTGATCGTACAGTCTGGTACATCCTCCACCGATCTTAATCCCTGCATTTACTGCAAAACCTTCCTCTCTGTTTTTCTCGAAAAGTTCTAACCTTGCAGGCCGTTCCCAATCCTGATTCCAGTTCCTTGGGGAGCTTCTGCAATATCCGGGAATACCATTGGTTCCCTCCACATATATGCCACGTTCATCAGAAAATAGATTATCAGGATCTGTTGTAATTGAGAACACAGGGAGTTCTGTTCCTTCATCTAAAAAATAAGTCCGATACACCAAATTGGTGTCCAGAAAATCTGGAGAAAAAGTAGCCACTCTTAACACCTTTGTTTCATAAATAATCAACGAGTCCTGCCAAACAAGGTCTGTAGTATCAGGGACAGAGCCGTCCAATGTGTAATAAGCTTTTAGAGTATCCGGGAATGTCTGGATTGATATTTTCAAAGAATCGTTATAGAATCCACTAACCGGATCTACCGTAACGGTCTGAGCATTTAAAATTTGAACATTGAAAAGAACTATAAGCCATACAATAAGTTTGGCGGAGAGGTCAGTTTTATTTCTCATTGATGATTACCTTACTAAGGTGTGCTAATAATTTTTACTGATCAGTTATTTATTCATTAAATATATAAAACAAATGTATACAAACGACTTCTATATACAAGGCTTTACATCTGCCAAGAAAACTATCCACGAATTAGTAGACAGTATTGATAATCAGACTTTTAATACCCCGCCTGCTGAGGACAAATGGTGTATAGGAGAAATTATTAGTCACCTCATCAAAACAAGTACAGAATATCTGGCTGTAATTGAGAATAAAATTCTTGGTGACACTTCAGGACTTAAGAAAGGAAATGGTCCATATAAACATCCGTTTCACTTGCGTTGGTTTATAAAAATTGTAAGTCCTGAATATAAAAAAGCAATGCCTACCATCCCGCCTTTTGAACCTAAAGAAATAAAAGATCTGAATAAATCTGAGTTACTTTCTGAGTTTGATGCTATTCAGGACAGATATTTAAAACTTCTTGATAAAGCAACTAAAGAAAACCTTCATCTTGGGAAGATCAAAGTAGGCAATCCCATTTATCCTCTTATTAAGATGAGCTTGAGTGCCTGCTTTGCTGTAAATGAAGCGCATCAAAGAAGACACTTTCAGCAAATTGAAGAAATTTTAGCTCAATCCTGACGATTTCTCTTTTTCTCCGGATAACGATTATAAGGAATCAGAAAAAGTCCATATGGCTTATGATCTTTCTTTCCTATAAAACTCAATAAAATATAGCCTGTTAATACCATCTAGAGCATTTCTAGTTTTTTATATCTAAGAAATAAACTTTCTAAAATATCATTCGAAAACTGGAAAAATTACTGTAAATAATTTTGGGTCAAACTTATTATATACATATAATACACATATATTAAATATGTAAACAAATTCTTTAATGAGAAGCATAGAAGCACAAAAAGATACCGTTACACGCTCAAGAACCGGTCGACTGGAATTAGCCCGAAAAATGGAAACAGGATTCCCCTCTCCTGCTTCAGATCATCTGGAAAAAGCCTTGAATCTCGAAGAGCTCGTTGTGTTCAGACCATCCGCTACTTTTTATGTAAGAGCTCAGGGAAATGCAATGAAACGTTCGGGAATTCATGACAAAGATATATTAATTGTAGATCGCTCGATCACCCCTCGTCATGGAAATATTATTGTTACTTCAATTGATGAAGAACCTTCCATCCGGAGATTTGCTAAACAAGGCTCACGCATATTTTTAGTTTCTGATGATTCTGGCTTACAACCCATTGCCATCAACAAAGAAACAGCATGGACGATTTGGGGAGTGGTTACACATGTTATCCATCGGTTCAGATTGGAGGAAAGATAGAATAGATATGAATATTGATCCTTATAATTTACCTACAGCTTATGCAATGATAGACTGCAATAACTTTTATGCCTCTTGTGAACGTGTGTTTGATCCTACTCTTATTAATAAGCCTATCGCTATTCTCTCAAATAACGATGGTTGTGTAATTGCGCGTTCAGAAGAAGCTAAAGAGGCCGGAGTTGAAATGGGAGCTCCAGAGTTTAAATCCAGAAAATTGTTCAAGGAAAAAGGAGTCGTTGTTCGTTCATCAAACTATGCTCTGTACGGTGATATGTCTGACAGAGTGATGGATATTTTAGATCAACTTTCACATAATATTGAAGTGTATAGTATCGATGAAGCTTTTGCTAGAGTTTCTACCAACATTTTTGATGATCTTAACGAATACGGAGTTTACATAAAAGAAACCATACAACGGTGGACAGGCTTACCGGTGTCCGTAGGAATTGCACCAAGCAAAACATTGGCAAAAGTTGCCAACAGCATTGCAAAAAGGAATCCTTTATTTGATGGTGTACTTGCTCTTTCCAGTCAGAAGGAAACTGACCTACACTTAAAAGATCTGCCGGTTCAGAAAATTTGGGGTATTGGCAGTGGGATGACTGTACGCCTGCACCGACACGGTATCGAAAATGCATTTCAATTAAAGAATACCGTACAGAATCGAAAATGGGTACGAAAAAATCTACACGTGACCGGATTACGAACTGTTTTAGAACTGAACGGAATGCCATGTATAAAAATGGGGGAAGCTCTTGACAAACGGAAAGGAATTTTAACTTCGAGAATGTTCGGAACTCCGATCTATGAATTAGACCATTTGCAGGAAGCTATTTCAACGTATGCGTCCCGTGCAGCTGAAAAACTTCGTTCTCAAAATTCGGTAGCTTCTTTATTAAGAATTATGCTGATTGGAGATAAATACTCGAACCTGAAAGGACAGTACAAATATTCTGCAGGTACTTCTTTGAAAGTTCCTACTGCCAACACACCAACTTTGATCAGGCTGGCAAAAGGTTTAGTTAGCCATGTGTACATGGAAAATACCAAATATAAAAAAGCTGCTGTGATGTTAACCGGAATTGTACCAAACAGTGAAGTCCAGATGGATCTTTTTGATCCTCATTTATATACCCAACAACAATTCAGGCTCATGGAATGTTTGGACGAGATCAACTCAAAGTTTGGAAGAAATAAAGCAGCGTTTGCTTCAACCGGGTTGCATAAGGAGAAAGAACATCGCAACAAATGGCTAATGAATCAAAACTACCTCAGCAACAGATACACTACCCGCTGGGATGAGCTGATGACGGTGAGGGCAAAATAATAGATCATTTTATTTCCAGTAAGATCGTTGAACAACATCTCCCTGTGTTATTCTGTCAACCACACTCATTCCGTCAGTAACTTCTCCGAAAATGGTATAACGGCCATTTAAGTGCGGAGCCCAAACATGCATAAAGAAATATTGGCTTCCTTCCGTATCCGGTCCTGAACTTGCAATTCCTGCTTTACCTCGGAAATAGTGAGCTGCGCTTGCTTCGGTTGGCACTGTATAATCCGGGCCTCCAAAACCTAATCCGGTTTCCACATCTCCTCCTTGAATCACAAAGTTTGGAACCACTCTATGAAATGCGACTCCATCGTAATGACCATTGGTAATCAAGCTATCCATTCCGGAAATTGTAGCAGGCGCTGTTAACACATCTAAAGTAATTTCTACGTCTCCTTTTTTTGTTTCCAACACCCAAACAGGATTCGGTCCCAAGTCAGCTAATCTGTCCCAATCAGGAGTTCTAAACGATACAGGAGCGAGTGAGTCTTCTATAAAAGTCCATTCCTGAGCTATTAAACTTTGCTTTAGATCATGTCCTGCATTCTCATAAAACTGAGTGATCATAACTTCTGATTCTTCTTCAAATCTGCTTTTTAGAATTGAAGTAACTGACCGGAAAATATCTATATCATCAACTACAGACTTATCATTTAAAAGAGCTATTAACTTTTCAAAGTCCTCTTCAGTTACTACGTTTTCATCTGAATACAAAGCTTGCATTGTAAATGCTCTCTCACCTCTTTCCAATGCTGCAAACAAAATGTTATGTACTTGCTCAACCCTGACTTCGGTTTTGAGTTCATCATCAGTATTTGCCCAAAGGGTGTTCATTTCCCTTAAAAGAAAACTATACAGCAGTACCTGAGATGTATCTATATCAGCAACTAAATAGTCAAAAACTTCAGCTTCGCTCCAAACTTTTTTTAATGCAGAATATCTGAGCCCCTGCAAGTATGGATCTTCAGTTCCAATAGGTAGTAGATCATCGATATATTTTTCGGGATTTACCGAAGCATTGAAACCGGCAAGTCTTACATGATGTTCAACGGCAACATTCAGCGCTGTAGCATTTAATAATGAGTTATTGATTTCTTTAGCAAACTCTTCTTTTGCAGCTATAACCCGCAGAGCCTGAATAACAACATTTGGATTTTTATGCTGAACAAAAGCATTCAGGGCTACCGGAGCGTATGTGTCATTTTTCTCTTTTCTACCGATCTCCTGAATAATTTCAATAGCCAATTGAACATCCATCAAAACATAATCCTTATCGATAAAATGATGAAACACCAAACCTGAATGATTCTTCATCAGTAGTGCCGCTATATATCGGTCCGGACCTATTTCATCAGGATAATAATTCTCCCATAATTCTATCAACTTGTTTAACGCATTTGGAGTCAACCCCTTTTTTTCCTGATCATTTCTTGTTCTGTAAAATCCGTACAAATAGGCCTGACCTGCTTTACTGTTCGTTGTGGACAGCGCTCTTTCTATAATCTGAATTTGCTGTTCTTCAGTAGCTTCTAGATTTCCCGTTAAACGACCGATGGCGTAAGCAAGTTGGAACTCCATGTCCTGATTCGGTGGTACATCTTCTTCTAAAAGCAATTCAAGCGAGCGACTATTACCCAACTCTCCTAAAGCTGAAACCAAACCTATATTGGAAGCATTGCTTGCTATAAAAAGCTCGTTCAGTCTCTCTTGTTGTTCTTCAGAAAGTTCCTTTAGCCAAAGAGATGACCAAGCCTCTTTTGTGTCTGCTTCACTTACCAAATGTATTAATGCATCAATATCACTGACAGGTGTATTGATCAGTGCCTGCCAGGCTTGTACTCGAATTCTCTCATTTTTATGTGAAGTGAACTCCATTAAAGCCTGACCATCTCGTGCGTAAACCGCTTCATAGAGGTCCGGATATTCTTGAGTAAGTAGTTGACCGGCTTCTTTCTTAGCGGGGTCACAAGCAAACAGTAAAAAGGTTAATACAAAGGCTGAAATAATTTTATACATGAATCACACACATTTTTTATTGACACTGATTAAAGAACTTCGTTTATTGCACATACTTTACACATTAAGTAATATCATGCTATGGATAATGCACATTTAACGAGAAAACAACAGGAATTTTTTAATTACATCGTGGAATATAAAAAAGAATATGATGTATGGCCGACCTACAGAGAAATTGCTGAACATTTTGATTACCGATCACCAAATAGTGTTACCCAGAATATTCAGGCTTTACTTAAAAAAGGTTTTCTGATTAAGCGTAATGATGAAGAATACGACCTTCCCAAAGAGAAGAAAAAGAATTTACTGGAAGATTATGACGATCAGGATGGAATTCCAATTCGCGGTCTTATTGCCGCCGGTTATTTACAAGAAGCCGTTGAAGCTGACTTAGGAAAGATCACGTTGTCTTCACTATTTCCGAACTTAGATCAACTATTTGCGCTCCGCGTTTCAGGATTTAGTATGAAAGACGTTGATATTTATGATGGAGATCTGGTAGTACTTATGGACACCGACGTTAAAAATGGTGATATCGGAGCTGTTCTGTACAATGGTGAAACCAGCTTAAAAAAGATCTATTGGGATAGCAATGGGCTGCGATTAGAAGCTGCAAATGAAAGCTACGATGACATTATCGTTGAGCCTGATGTTTTTGAAGAAGTCCGAATTATAGGTAAATACATTGGCCATATTAATCGCCAAGGGTTTCAGAGAGCCACTTCAAAAGTAGCTTAAGAATTACTTAAGCTACTTCTTTCTTCTGTAATGACCGTCAAATACCGTATTCCAGGTTTTTCCGTCATCTGTGGACTGTTCCCAAAGCTGTCTTACATGATCATCCGATAAATGGAAAAAAGTAAGCTTGTTTAATAATGGAATTCCACCCTGCCCAACTCCTTCTCCGGAATATTCCAAAGCTTTTCTTTCTTTATTATAAGTACCTGAAAACTCTATGGGAATTCCATTAGCTCCAATCCATTTTTGGTGCCACTTCTGATCCAGAATACTATAATAATTCAGGCTCTTACCTCCTAATCCTCCGGCGTTTGTCCAGTTTTCAAGTAACGCACAGTTATTTGAAACCAGTTCTATCTTAGAACTTCCAACTATCTGATCATTTGGGTTTTTAACCTCCCATTCACCAACCCAAAAATCAAATTGTCGATGTTCCTTTGATGAACAAGAAGTTTGTTGCGATAGCCCTACTGATGAACAGAGTCCTAAAAATATAAGTAGTAATAATTTTCTCATTTGAATCCTCGACTAAGATTTATGTCTACAAATAATTTAGTAAACCATAAGCCGAAAAATAATTGGAAGCGAATAAATCCTATCGGATTTAAAAAAATTTAAAGCCAGAGCTACTTTGTATCCTGATACTTCTTTTGATAAAGCGAAGGGGTTAAACCTGTATGCCTTTTAAAAGCCAGACTAAAAGTAGTTTTATTATTAAATCCAGACTCTTTTGCAATGCCATACATGTTTAGTTCATCATTCTTGTTGATAAGTAGCTCTTTGGATTCCTTAATACGATACTCATTTACAAAGGCAGAAAAGGTAGTTTCTAGTTCATCATTAATAACCTGAGATACATGATGCTTTGATTCACCTACAGCATTTGCCAGATCTTTTAATTTTAAATTACTTTTAAGAAATAATTTATCGTTCTCCATTAGCTTAATAAGTTGTTCTTTTAGTTTTCCAGCAGCGGATTGTGTTAATCCCGAGTTTGAATATTTCCCCTTCTCTGTATGGGATTCAATATCCCCTTCCAGTACTTCCGGAGAGATAAATCCAAAATATCCGATTGCATAAATGAATACACTCATTGCCACTGAAATTGCATAATCATATGCTAAATTATAACTGAATATATACACCATTACGTAGTACGAGGCGAAACTAACTGTAAAACCGATAAAAGAGTATCTGAGTATGGTTAACCAGCGACCTGCGCTCTCCTTTACGTTGCTAAGATCTTTCTCAGATATCAGTTTAAAACCTAAAAGGGTGTAAACCCCCAAATGTAAGGTCATAACTACCGGCAATGCATATGCTATATTTAGGAATATGGTTTGTACAAACTCATTTTCGAAAAGAAATATCTGTCGATTTAAAAGCATTTCAATTTTTGTACTCCCATCTAATACATAATAAGGGACTAGCATAATTAGATAGAAAACAAACGGAAGGGCATGAATCAGGTCTTTTCTATCGAGATCGCGCCCTTTGATAAAAGATCTTATATACAAATAAAAAAGTGGGCCGAAAAGAAAAGGAAAGGCAGAAGAGATTCTATTGACATGTGGAAATTCAAACCTGAAGTTTGTCCAGAAAGCAACATAATCTATCAGTGTAATCGAGAATAAGAGAACCAGAATATTCAGTAAGATCTCAGGTTGAGAATTTCTTTTGATGAAGAAAACCACGGATAAGAAAATTCCTTGCGCCGCGGCCAGCATAAATAAAATCGACCAGCTATCTAATGATATTTCAGGTATCACTAGTTCTCAAGAAGATTTTTTTACTGTTTTAAGCTTACCATTTGCATCTTTACGCGCCTCGTGAAGTTGAGAATCTTTGATCCAAGCTCGCCCACCATCATGCTGTAATCTTTTGGTATTTTTATATTTGAAAGCCTGTTCGTGTAATGTAGGTAACTTACTCATTGCCATAAAAATTTTGTTTTAGAATCCGAATCAATTTAACAGTTCAAAATATAAAGAACAGTTAGTTTTTTGCTTTGTTTTATGAGAACAATCGCTTATCTTTGTAAGCTCTAAAATAATCCAAAAAAGAAATTAAATACCCATGTACGCTATAGTAGAAATCGGCGGGCATCAATACAAAGTAGCTGAAAACGATGTTCTTTTTGTTGACAAGCAAAATGTAGATTCAGATTCTGTTACTTTTGACAATGTTCTTTTACTAAAAGATGATAAAGGCGCTGTTAAAGTTGGGAAGCCTGTAGTTGATGGAGCTTCTGTAACAGCAACTATTCTTGACACCGTTAAATCTGATAAAGTTCTTGTTTTCAAAAAGAAAAGAAGAAAAGGATATCAGAAATTGAACGGACACCGACAAGTAATGTCTCAAATTCAAATTGAGTCTATTTCTGCATCTGGAAGTACAAAAAAGACTGCTAAGAAAGCAGCTCCTAAAAAAGAAGAAACTAAAACTGAAGTAAAAGCTGAAAAAGCTACTTCAGATCTATCATCGCTAACCGTTGCTGAGCTTAAGAAAATGGCCTCTGAAAAGGGACTAACTGGATATTCCAGTATGAAGAAAGCTGAGCTTATCGAAGCGTTAAGTTAATTTTTAATTCCTAATATCTAAGTACAATGGCACATAAGAAAGGTCAAGGTTCTACTAGAAACGGACGAGATTCAGAAAGTAAACGATTAGGCGTAAAGAAATTTGGTGGCGAATTTGTTCGCTCAGGAAATATCATTATGCGTCAAAGAGGAACCAAGTTTCACCCGGGCTTAAATGTTAAGCGTGGTGGAGACGATACTCTTTTTGCTGTAGCTGATGGTCACGTAAATTTCTCCATTAAATCAGGTGGAAGAAAGTTTATCAATGTTGAGCCTTTAAGCTAAACAAGCTGTGAAAAATTCAAGCCTCGTACATATTTTTGTACGAGGCTTTTTTTATATCTTTGATTTATGAACGAGATCACAATTCCCGGAACTAATCTAACACCAAGGTCAATCTATTGTATTGGCAGGAATTATATTGAGCATGCTAAAGAGCTCAACAACCCGGTACCTTCTTCTCCCTTGGTTTTTTTAAAACCTCAAAGCGCTCTTTGTTTTGATAGTGCTGAAATTATAATTCCCGAACAAAGCTCTGATGTTCATCACGAAGTAGAAATTGTTGTAGCTATTTCAAAAAAAGGGAAAAACATCCCTGAAAAAGATGCCCACGACTTCATTGAAGGCATTGGTGTTGGCATTGATTTTACAGCCAGAGATATTCAACAGAGAGCTAAAGAATCAGGGCATCCCTGGAGTGTAGCAAAGGGATTTGACACTTTTGCCCCGGTAAGTCGTTTTATACGTTCTTCTGAATTTGAAGATCTTGGAAACATAAATGTTGATCTTTCAGTTAATGGAGTAAACAGACAATCCGGTAACTCTTCTCAGATGATCTTTTCCATAAACTATCTTATTACTTATCTGTCTTCAATTTTTACTTTATATCCCGGAGACCTCATTTTTACAGGAACCCCAAGCGGAGTTTCCCGAGTAATTTCCGGAGATCAAATTTCAGCAACATTGGGAGAAAAATTAGTAACTCTTTCAGTTTCGGTTAAGTAGTTTTGAAATATTTATCTCTTCTTTTTTTTCTTATTGCTTGCCCATTGAAACTAATTTCACAGGATTCCACTTATCTGTGGCCTACGAACTCAGGCAAATTTTTAAGCTCTACTTTTGGTGAGACCAGATCTGCGCATTTCCATGCAGGACTGGATATAAAAACCTGGGGACGAGAAGGCTATAAAGTATTCGCGTCGAAAGATGGCTTTCTAGATAAACTTCTTATTACTAATAAAGGGTACGGAAAGGCTATTTATATCAAGCATCATGATGGTAGCTATACTGTTTATGCGCATCTTCAACGATTCAACGAACCATTTCAAGAAATCGCTGATTCTATTCGGGTAAATGAACTCAATTACTCATATACGTTTGAACAATCATTTGAAGATCAAAGAATTAAAGTGAAGAAAGGAGAAATTATCGGATATACAGGCTCAACCGGAATTGGACCACCACATCTTCACTTTGAGATCAGAAATAGTTTAAATCAGCCGATAAATCCCCTCTTATCAAATCTAACCGTTAAGGATACTGTTGCACCTGTCTACTCTTCAGTTCTTATTGAACCATTAAAAGTAAAGAGTTCAGTATCAGGTTCCTTTTTTCCACAAGAAGTACACCCCATTAATATTATAAATGACACAACATACTTTGACACTGTTTTCGTGGATGGAGATTTCGGGCTTTCTGCAAACGTATATGATCAGGCAAACTCAGTAAATAATAAGTATGCAGTGTACGAGCTAAAGCTAATACTTGAAGGCCGTACCCTTTATCATGAAAAGTTAAATCGTTTCGATTTTGCTAAATCCGACAATATGTTTGTGAATAGAATTCCAGCCGTTAATAGCGGAAAAAGAGAATTCCAGAGACTTTTTGGACAACATAAATTCGGGCACCCTTTCCTAGTTGAAGAATCACAATTTTCAGCCACTAAGCAAGGCACTTATGAAATAGTTGCGAGAGATTATTACGGTAATCAAAGTGTTGCAGTAATTCCTGTTGTAAAAGAAGTTCGTACCGATCTCAGATATTCCCTCAAAAACTTTAACGAGCATTGGACTAACAATTGGATTATCCGGAATGACACTTTAAACCTGGATCTTCGAAAATCTGACCAATGGATTACCTGGGATTCCACTGCTTCCCAAAAAATTGTCACTCTTGAAGACCCGAATCTTACTATATCCAGATTAAGTGCAGACAAACACTACTCATTAACCTCTCCGGATTATGAAATTAAGGTTCACATAGATTCAAACACATTCTTTGATTCTCTAAGCTTGCTTCAGGATGTGAACTTTAAAAATGATACGCTATCCATACAAATCGGTGTTCCCGAATTAGTTAACAGAAAAAACCTTTTTGTTCAGGTACAGTTACCTACAATTATGCAGAGAACGGATCATTTAAACTTATATCAATTCAGAAAAGGTGAAGAACCAAGCTTTATCGATTCCTGGGTATCCGGAACTACATTAAATGCCGAAATCCCTTCATTGGGTAATTTCATTGTTTTAGAAGACTCTCTCCCACCTGTGATCAGGGAACCTGAACTAGTAACATTAGGTAATGGTATGCAAACCTATATGGTTAAAACAGATGATAATCTTTCCGGTATCGATTTCGAATCCGCTTTATTTAAAATAAATGGCATTCGGGGGATTCCTGAATATGATTATGAAAATAATTCTTTCACCTTCTATCTCCCCGATTTCAATTTAAAACCGGAGAATACTATATATCTGGAACTGTCAGATAGAGCAGGAAACTTTACCTCTAAAAGCTTCCTGCTTAAAATTAAACAATAGCTATGCAGCTAATTTCTACCAGTACACTTTTCGGAAGAGTTTGAACCGCTACGGTTTCTCTTGCAGGTGGGTCATTCTTAAAATAGCCGCCGTATACTTCATTCACCTCTCCAAAGTCATTCATATCATCCAAAAAGATGGAGCATTTTAAGACTTTTGAAAAATCTGTACCTGCTGCTTTAAGAACAGCGCTTAAGTTTTTCATTACTTGCTTAGCCTGATCAGCTGCATTATCTCCAACTATTTGCATGGTTTCAGGATCAAGAGGAATTTGCCCTGAGCAATATAAAACACCATTATGCTCAATTGCCTGACTGTATGGGCCTATAGCGGCTGGTGCTGACTCTGTTGAAATCACTTTTTTCATGAGTATTTATTGTTTGGTTTTTGAAATTAAAATACACCTTCTTTTTTGCGGAAAGCGCTTTATATAGTTATTTTGTTAACTTATTAAAACCATTTGAAACCAACCACTACCAATTTTACACTGATATGAAAAAGAATTTTTATAAACTTCTTTCTTTTGCGGTTCTGGCAACTATAGTTATTAGTTGTGGCGGAGAAACAAATCCGTTAATTAAAGAAGCTAAAGACGGGATTAAAGCAAAAAATTATGATGCCGCTCTCTCATCATTAGATCAGGCTATTGTTCAGGATTCAGCGAATGCTGATGCTTACTATTATAAGGGTGTTGTATACTCTGAGATGGCACAAAATAATTCTATCATTGCTGATCGTAAAGATAGTTACTCCAAAATGAGAGAGAATCTGGATACAGCTAAAAATATGTATGAGGCTCAGGGAATTCAAAGTGTAGAATCTGTTGAAGCTCAAATCCTGATTGACCGAAAATGGAGTGAAGAACATAACTTAGGTGTTAAATATGCAACAGGTGATTCTACATTAGCTCCCGTTGATAATCCACTGGATACAGCTGAAGATCACCTTGAAAATGCTGTTATAATCAATCCTGACAGCCTTCTTTCTTTCGAAGTACTTGCTGAGGTTTATAGATTAAATTCAAATACTGAAAAAGGTATTCAGATCTACGAAGACCTTATAACAATGAAAGATGAGCCTGAAGCATATGACTATGACAGGCTAGGCGCTTTGTACCTTAGCTTGGAGCAATACAATAAAGCGAAAGAGATTTTAATTGACGGAGTAGAACTATTCCCTGATTCTGTTTCATTAGTTCAGAAATTAGCTGATTCTTACATGAAGCTAGGAGAAAATCAGGAATCGATTGAAGTGATAGAATCTTTGATTGAAAGAGATCCAAATAATCCTCAATACCATTTAGTATTAGGGACTCAGGTTTATATTATGGCCAGTGAAATTACTGACGATATTTCCAGTAAGTACGATGAAATATTTAACTTGGAAAGAGAGCAGCGCAACTTAAGTGGAAATGCAAAAAAAGCGAATCAGGATAAAATTTCATCTCTTCGTGCTTCAATTGAAGATCAAAGTCAACGTGCTGACCAATTAATAGAACGTGCTGTTCAAGAATTACAAAAAGTAATAGAAGTAAAACCGGATAATTCAAATGCATATAATACTTTAGGTATTATCTACCAAAATAAAGCGGCTGCTTTATTTGATAAAAGAAATGCTACTGCTGACAATGATGAAGCTGCCAAAATTGATAATCAGGCTAAAGAAAACTTAAGAGAGGCAATGAAGAATTATGAAAAGGCCACTGAAATTGAGCCTGATAACCAAAGCTATTGGAGATCTCTATTTCAGGTTTATACTTCTTTAGGAATGAATGAAAAAGCTGAAGCTGCTATGGAAAAAGCAGGAATGTAATTCCCTTTTTTGAAAATCATATTCTTATGAAAAATCTAATTATTACCCGATATGCAATTATTTCAATTGCTATCGGGTTTTTTCTTTCTTGTACCGGTTCAAAATTTTCAGCTGATAAGCTAATAGATGGCGGAAACTACGAACAAGCTTTAGTTGAAATTTCTACTGAGATTGATAAAAATCCATCTTCCTATCTCTACTTTCAGAAAGGCAAAGTTCATGGTTTGATCGCTTCTGAAGCTTCCGTTTCAGAAAGAGCTTCCAGCTATGCAGAAATGAATAATTCCTTTGATTCTATTTCTGTCTATCAAACTTCTTCGAACCAAGATTGGCAAACGGAAGCCGATAGTTTATCAAATCATTATTGGAATTTAGAGCATCAGAATGGATTAAAAGCCTATGAAGAAGATTCTCAAGAATCAGTATTAGCGGCAATAAGTCATTTTAAAAATGCAGTTTCTATAGATCCAAACGCAATTGAAAGCTATAAATCATTATCAATTGCACAATATAATAGCGGAAATATTGATGAAGCTTTAGAAAGTTTAAAAGCTGCTGAAATGCTTTCTGGAGCCACTACCGATGTATTTGAAAGTTTAGGTTTTCTATATCTCGAAAAAGGAGATCCTGAACAATCTATTATTTACTATAAAAAAGCGGATCAGGACCCTCTAAAGAATAAAAATATAGCTTTTGGATTGGTGAATGCGTACATCAGTCAGGGAAAAACATATGAAGCTATTTCGTTTTTGGATCAACTTGTTAACGAGTTTCCCGATGACGCCAAACTCCATAATGTTTATGGAACCCAACTCTATGAACAAGTCTCCGAGTTGTTCTCAAACTTAAAGTCTGCTTACTCGGTTAACGATACTTCGACAACTGCAACCTTGAGCGTAGAAATTGAAGGGGTTTCGGAAAATGCTGAAAATGAACTCATTAAAGCGTATCAAATGGATAGCTCTAATCTTGAATTTGTAGAAAGTTTGGCTGTTTTTTATAATAATATGTCAGGAAATTATTTTTCAATCTATGAGACAGCTTTCCAAGATGAAAAGGACACTATCGAAACCAAAGCGCTGTCTCTGACTGATTTTGCCATTACCTACTACGAAAAATTGCAAGAGTTAAATCCGAATAGTAGTTATTCGGAAAAAATCGACAACCTCAAAAAACTTAAAGAAAGTTGGACAAACCAATAATGCGTTTCAATACCAAAACAATTCATGCAGGGCAACAGAATGAAGAAACTTCAGGAGCAGTTATGCCCCCGATTTTTCAAACTTCTACTTACGCACAATCAGCCCCGAATGTACATAAGGGTTACGATTATGCACGAGTTGGAAACCCGACCAGAACTGCCCTAGAAAAAATGATCGCCGGTTTGGAAGGAACTGAATCTTGTGCTTGTTTTGCAAGTGGTGTTGCTGCAATGGACGCTTTAATGAAAATGTTTCGTCCGGGTGATCATATAATTGCTTCCGATGATTTATATGGAGGTTCATACAGGCTATTTACTTCGGTTTTCGAGCCTTATGGTATTGAGTTTTCATTCATTGATATGACAGATCTGGATCTGGTTGAACAAACTGTTAAACCAAATACAAAGTTGTTTTGGATTGAAACTCCTACGAACCCACTTCTAAGAGTTGTAGACATTGAAAAGCTATCTGCTATGGCTCATGACAACAATGCTCTATCTGTTGTTGATAACACTTTTGCATCTCCTTATTTACAACGCCCTGCTGAACTTGGAGCAGATGCCGTACTTCATTCAGCAACCAAGTATCTGGGTGGGCATTCTGATGTTATACATGGAGCTGTTGCCACTTCAAATAAAGAGATTCTGGAAAACTTGTTGTTTCAGGTAAAATCTTCGGGTGCCGTGCCCGGTCCTATGGATTGTTATTTAGTTTTAAGAGGTATTAAAACGTTGGCAGTACGTGTTGAGCGCGCTGTATTAAACGCAAAAAAAGTAGCCGATTTTCTAAATGATCACCCAAAAGTAAGTGAGGTTCATTATCCCGGATTAACTTCTCATCCACAACACGAACTTGCGAAAAAACAAATGGATGACTTTGGAGGGATGGTTTCATTTTCTCTAAAAGATGACTCTATTGAAGCTGCAATTAAGTTCATGGCCAGTACTAAGTTTTTTACGCTTGCTGAAAGTTTAGGTGGAGTTGAATCATTAATAAGTCATCCTGCTTCTATGACACACGGTTCTATTCCAAAAGAGCATCGTGAAAAAGCAGGCCTCAAGGATTCACTAATCAGATTATCAGTTGGTATCGAAGATGCTGAAGACTTAATTCAGGATTTAGAGCAAGCTTTTTAAGAGCAGTTTCTTTTCAATTTTTGTAACTTCTAAGTGCTGAAAAAGCGCTTACAGAATTTTTAATTTTATAAAATATTTATCATGCGAGACGTAGTAATTGTTGAAGCGAAAAGAACTCCAATTGGAGCTTTTGGAGGAAGTTTAGCCTCTTTCACTGCTCCCGAGCTTGGGAGTACTGCTATTCTGGAACTGCTAAAATCATCAGGAATTTCAGCTGATCAAGTTCAGGAGGTAGTAATGGGAAATGTACTTACAGCAGGAATTGGCCAAGCACCCGCAAGACAAGCCGCATTAAAAGCAGGTCTTTCCCAAAAAACTCCGAGCACAACCGTAAATAAAGTTTGTGCTTCCGGAATGAAAGCTATTATGATTGCAGCTGATCAGATTCGCTTAGGAGATGCCGATGTTGTTGTTGCCGGCGGTATGGAAAGCATGACGAACGTTCCTTACTACCTTCCTAAACACCGATATGGTTCTAAATATGGGCATGTTCAGACTGAAGATGGAATTCTTAAAGACGGACTTTGGGATGTCTATAATGACTTTGCGATGGGTAACGCAGCTGAAATTTGTGCTAAAGAGTGCAAGATTAGCAGAGAAGAACAAGATGAATTTGCAATCGAGTCATACAAAAGAGCACAAAATGCTCAAGAAAAAGGTTATTTCGATAATGAACTAATCAAAATTAAAGTCACTGACCGTAAAGGTAACGTAACTATAGTTGATAAGGATGAAGAGGTAGCCAGAGTAAATTTTGACAAGATTCCTAACCTCCGTCCTGTCTTTGATAAAGAAGGAACTGTAACGGCAGCAAATGCATCAAGTATAAATGATGGTGCTGCAGCTGTGCTTGTAATGAGCGCTGAGAAAGCAAAAGAATTAGGACTTACACCAATCGCCAAAATATTAAGTCACGGAAGTGCTGCTAAAGCCCCTGAGTGGTTCACTACTGCTCCTTCTGATGCTATTCCTATTGCACTTAAAAAAGCCAACTTATCAATAGAAAAGATCGACCTTTTTGAGATCAATGAAGCTTTTTCTGTAGTCTCTATTGCCAACAACCAAATTCTGGAATTAGACCCTGAAAAAGTAAACATCCACGGAGGAGCGGTAAGTATTGGCCATCCTATTGGATGCTCCGGAGCCAGAATAGTTGTTACACTTTTACATGCTCTGAAAAGAACCGGTGGAAAATACGGTTGTGCAGGTATTTGTAATGGCGGTGGTGGTGCTTCTGCCCTCGTTGTTGAAATGCTATAATTAAAAAAGGAGTGAAAACTCCTTTTTTTGTTTGACATTATAAACGAACAAACATATTATTGTATCAGATTTTAATTAAACCCAACAGATACCGTAATACAGCTACAACTTATTCAACCAGTAACGAATAATTATTACTATCAGGGCGACCTGCTTCCCATTAAAGTCTAAATTCTATTATTACTATTTCGAACAGCTACTATTTATTCGCCTCGTGCGTTAATTAATTTTATCAGACCTAATATATAGTAATTAATGAAGATCAAGCATCTGCTTTTTTATGGGCTGTTCGTTTTCATTTACTCAGATTCTCTAATCGCTCAAAGAGTAAATGTGACTGCAGAAACAGACTCTTTTACAGACTATGAGTTGGTAAATGATTCGGACAGGATTTTTCCTCCTTATCAATTACTGATTCCTGTAGTCAATGGTGAGCCTGCTTTTAAAATATTGGAACAAACCATTGTCGAAATTGATCGATCGCTCTCCCAAAGCGAGATCAGCGCTGCATTCATTTCATCAGATGAAGTTAACGTGATCGAAACAGCAGGAATAGGAATCTACAGAGGACACAAAAAGGCTCAGGTGCTGTTTCATAGAGTTAGATACACTCCCAAATCTCTATTGATTACAAAAAAGCTTAAAGTAAGAGTTTATAAAAATGATGGAGACAGAGTTGTGTCTTCAAAGAATAGAATCTTTGCAGATTCTCCTCTTTCAACAGGAACCTGGTATAAAATCCCTGTCAAAGAAAACAATATTTACAAACTCGATTTCAGTTATCTAAATGATCTTGGCATTAATGTTGGAAGTATCGATCCG
The DNA here is from genome assembly GCA_965222085.1 of Balneola sp. Lineage (GTDB taxonomy): Bacteria > Bacteroidota > Rhodothermia > Balneolales > Balneolaceae > Balneola. The sequence continues at coordinate 2,405,316 of OZ244952.1, read as the reverse complement.
AGAAATATCCAGATTTGGGGCACAAATGGTTTTCCTCTTCCTGAGCTTAGCGGTGCTTCACGACCATCTTTAGCTCAAATTCCGGTTATAGTTGAAGGAGAAAGTGATGGTTCTTTTGACTCAAATGATCGGGTAATTTTTTATGGAAACAGTCCACATCAAGTTTTAAGAAACCAGGATAAATTTGTGCATAATTTACACCCATATTCTGATGTTAAATATATTTTCCTGACTGTCACGAATGGTAACGGATTAAGGTTAACCCCCGCAAATATTGGTTTGAATCCGACTTCAACGGTAAATTCTTTTACAGATTTTTTATGGAAAGATGAGGAACTAACAAAACCGGAAGATAAGTTTAAATCAGGTCGATATTGGTTAGGTCAATCCATTCCTTCAACTCAAAGTAATGTACCTGTATCAATTTTCAGAGATACTTTAGTTGGGATTTCAACTCCTTTAAATATAAATGTTACATCAAGATTATATGCTCGTTCTGAAGCTTTAATAACATTTGATACTGATCTTAATGATGTTGACGTAGCTCAGAATAATGTATTTAGTTTATCCTCCAGCAATTCGTCCAGAGGATACAACGGAAGTGAAGGCCCAGCGGCTTCTCCGTATAATATTAATGAAGACATAACCATCTCTGTTACTGATGGAATTCTTGATCTAACAACCTCGGTTACTCACCGACAACAAAATAGTGTAGCCTTTGTTGATTGGGTCAGATTAACTTTTGAACGTTCTTTAACTGCTGAATCAAATCGTCTGTTATTCTATACAATTAACGATACACTACCACCGGAGGAAGTTACCTTTAGGCTTAACGGATTTAGTACGGACCCATATATAATGGATGTCACTGATCCTTCATCTCCTTCCCTCCTACAATATTCAACTTCCGGAGATAATATTGATTTAAACTATTTCCAAAATAGTGGTCGCACAATAATAGCTCAGTCAGTTTTTCCAACTCCCGGCCCGGGCGAAAGAATTGTAAATCAAAATCTCACCGGAATAATTAACTACCCCGACTATATAGTTGTTACTTCCGAAGAATTAAAAAATGAAGCGCTAGAACTTGCAAACTATCGTGACCAACAAGGATTAAGTCCTGTTCTTGTGACTCAAGCAGAAATTTTCAACGAATTTTCAGGGGGAACAAAAGACCCTACAGCCATTCGAGATTATGTGAAATTTCTTTGGGATAGAGCAGTATCAGCCGGTGAGACAGAACCTCAGTATTTACTGCTTTTTGGAGATACCACATACGATACTAAAGATATCATCAAAAATGCACTCACAAATCACGTGCTTACATATCAAAGCCAACAATCAACTGTAAGAGCGACAGGAAGTGGCGGAGGAACCTTTGGTACTGACGATTTCTTTGGATATCTGGATGACAATGAAGGTGATATAGGAAGTGGAAATACTGACAATAGCTTTTTAATGGATATAGGGATTGGAAGAATAACTGCCCAAACCTCTACCGAAGCGTCAAATTTTATAGATAAGATTAAGAGATACGAAGCACTGTCTAATGCAGGCGAATGGCAAAACCTATTCACTTTTGCCGCTGATGATGATTTCCCTGATCAAAACCGAAATAGAGATATTCATACCATCAATGCAGATGTATCTGCTGAAATGATGGCTTTAAATGAGCCGGGTATACGCCTTAACAAGATCTATGAATTCTCATATCCGGCTGAGATTACAGGAGCCGGCCGACAAATACCTGAAGCCACTGAAGATTTTCTCAGAGCAGTAAACAATGGAACATTGGTGCTTAATTATTCCGGTCATGGAAACGAACAAACTCTCTCAGACGAAGAACTTTTCTTATCAGAATACATAACCGGATTTACTAATAGTGATAAACTATGTGTTCTTGTAACCGCTACATGCCAGTTTGGAAGATATGATGATACTAGCGATCAATCGGGTGCTGAACGTTTTGTAAGTGCTAATAACGGAGGAGGAATTGCTTCTTTCACTACTACCAGGGTTGTTTACACTAATTCTTCTGTCAGTTCCAATAACAACTTTGGATTGAATCTGGCTCTTTCTCAAAGAATGTCAGAAAGAAAGCCTGATGGCACTCCTAAGAGATTGGGAGATATTATGAGAGAAACAAAAAATTCAATTGTAGGAAGTGGTACTTCCAGGGTTGGATCATCTACTAATAACAAGAAATTTGTATTACTTGGTGACCCTGCTACAATTTTCAAGTTACCTTCACAAAAAGCAGTCGTTACTTCAATAAACGGCATTGATGTATTGAACCAAGATACTACCGTTACTCTTCGCGCTTTGGATCAGGTTACATTATCAGGTGTAATACAAACAAGCAGTGGTCAGGTAGACAACTCATATACCGGTGAATTGGTTTTATCTATCTTTGATGCTCGCAGAAAAGTCAGTTTACCTGAACGTGAATGGAATTGTGTTCTTAATGGTGATTGCACATACAATGTTGAAACGGATTTACTGTTCAAAGGAAAAGTGTCTGTTCAGCACGGTGTCTTTGACCAAACATTTATTGTGCCGAAAGATATTAGTACCTCTTCTGAAAACGGAAGAGTTGTTTTATACGCAAAAGGATCGAATCAATATGCCGGCGGAGCTTATACAGATCTTACTTTTGATGGTGTAAACCCTGAAGCAGTTAATGATGGAACAGGGCCATCTATGAATATATATTTGAACGACGAAAAATTTGTCAATGGAAATCTAGTCAGCGATTCACCAAAACTAATCGTTGAACTACAGGATAATTCAGGAATAAATACTACAGGAACAGGAGTTGGACATGAAATAATTGCTACTATCGATACAAAACCTACACAAACATTTATCCTCAATGAATTTTATGAGGGAAATTTAAATGACTTCAGTGGAGGACGTATCGAGTATCCTCTGGACCAATTACCTGAGGGTAGTTATACGCTGAAAGTTCGAGCTTGGGATGTACACAATAATCCAAATGAAAAAGAAATCTTTTTCGAAGTTGCTCCCAAAAATGAACTCTCGGTTCGGAATATCTACAATTATCCGAATCCGATGAACTCAAAAACACAATTTACATTCGAACATAATCAGCCGGGTAATCCGTTAGATGTATCTATAAAAATATATACGCTAAGCGGAAAACCTGTACAACATATCAAGCAAGAATCACTTATTACATCTAATTCTTATGCCAATATTCCATGGAATGGCCGTGACAGGGATAATGATCGCCTGGGCAACGGTACTTATATTTATGTGCTTCGGGTTACAGCAGAAACCCCGGAAGGAAAACAATCAATCGAAAAAATCGAAAAGCTCGTAATCATCAGATAACGAGCATTAAAAATCATTTTAATACGTTATATTTATCAAAATTTAAGAGATATATGAACAGGACATTTTTATTACTTGCGGCTTTATTTTTAATATTATCGCCGAAAGTTGATGCACAAGTTGGTATTACAGGCGTTCCCTTTTTACAAATTGAAGCTGATTCCAGAGGTGCCGGGATGGGAAATACCGGAGTTGCACTTGCTGACAATGCAGCTGCTTTATTTTGGAATCCCGCAGGACTCGCTTACCAAAGAGATAACCAAGCTAGTTTTACTCACTCAAATTGGCTGGCTAATTTTGGTGTGAGCGATCTATTTTATGACTACCTGGTTGTGAAACAATATGTAGAAGGGATTGGAACCATTGGGGGGCATATCACATTTCTTAACCTTGGAGAACAACTAAATACAACAGCCGGTGGTGAAGAAGGCGCCAGATTCAATAGTTACGAATTTGCCATTGGTTTATCCTACGGTACAGAATTAAGCAAAAACTTTGCTCTTGGCGGCGGTGCCAGACTTATATACTCCAGCTTGGCAAGTGGAATTGAAGTTGACGGCCAAAAGATCAATCCCGGATCAAGTGTTGGTGTAGATATTGCAGCTCTTTATAAATCAAACCCATTCGATTTTGGATCTTCAGACGCTATTGCAAGTTTTGGAGTTAACCTAACTAATCTTGGACCCGGAATTCAATACTCTGATAACGCTCAAAAGGATCCACTTCCAACAGTACTTCGTTTTGGGCCGGCAATAAACTTTGGTTTGGATGAAGATCGTGTAAATGAATTAACTGTTGCTGTGGATATTACTAAGATCATGGCCAGACAAGAAGCATTTGAAGTACAAAGCGGGGATTCAACTGTATTTGAATTTCGTGCGGTAAACCCATTGAGAGCTCTTGTTGAGTCATGGAGTACCTATCGTCCTCTAGATCCTAATACCGGTACACGTACAAATGTAAGTCTGATCGAGCAGTTCATGATCGGAGCAGGATTAGAATACTGGTACAATAAACAGTTTGCTATCCGTGGAGGCTACTATTACGAGTCTCCTGATAATGGTGACAGAGAATTTATTACTTTTGGAGCAGGATTAAGATACAATCAATTTGGTGTTGATTTCAGTTATATAAAAACACTCGAATCGCAAAGTCCTTTGGCAAACACATTACGCTTTAGTATCCTTCTGAACTATTAAAATACATGCCGCTTTCTAATTTCTTTCTTAAAAAGAGCGTGTTAATAATAAGCATGCTCTTTTTATTTTCTTTACAGGCTTCAGCCCAGAAAATAATCCCTCAAAAAAGTCATGCAATTTCTATGGTTGATGGGGTTGACTATTCTGTACCCACAACCGGTACTCTTGATGTAGTTGCAATTATGGTTGAATTCCAGCCTGATGAAAATGAACTCACCTCCGGAACCGGAGTTTTTGATGGAGGACTCCCCTATCTGGAAAATGAACCTACAAATATTGATCCCCTTCCTCATAACAGATCTTATTTTGAAGCACATCTCGAATTTGCTAAAAATTACTTCGAACAATCTTCTGACAATCAACTCACTTTAAATTACAAGGTACTTCCCGATGTTTATCGTCTTGATAAAGAAATGAAAGAGTACTCTCCAACGGGGAAAACCTTTACCAATGAAAAATTAGCACAGTTTATCGTTGATTCCTGGACAAAAGTTGAAGAAAATGGTGGTTTTGACGCTACCGGACTTGATCCTGATAACACTGCTTTTGTAATCTTTCATGCCGGAATTGGCAGAGATATAGAGCTTGTTGGAACAAGTCTTGATATCACTCCTCAGGACATCCCGTCAATAACGCTGAAAAAGAATGACCTGGTTAAACTTTTAGATCAACCGTCTTTTGATGGCATTCCGGTTAATAATGGAACTTTCAGAGTTACTAATTCTTTAATAATTCCAAGAACTGAATCCAGACGAGGGTTGGATATTCAGGATGACGAATTTGTATTTCCACTTTCGATAAATGGTTTACTGTGTGCTTCAATAGGTAGTCATTTAGGACTTCCTGATCTTTTTAACACAGAAACCGGTGATTCAGGAATTGGTCGTTTTGGCTTGATGGATGGGGCCAGCTTCTTTGCATATCAAGGGCTTTTTCCTCCGGAACCTTCGGCTTGGGAAAAAATATTTTTAGGCTGGACAACTCCTTTCGAAATCACAACCCAAACTACAGGCGAAATTTCACTTACTGCATCCAGCACAAACGACATAAATAACATTGCGAAGTTCAATCTCTCATCCTCTGAGTATTTCCTTCTGGAAAACCGATACAGAGATATGGGAAATGACGGAGTTACTTTAACCATACGAAAGAATGATGGCACTGAAGTTCAGCAAATTTTCACAAATGATAATGAAACCTTTGTTTTTCAAGAATCTGATTTTGATGATCTATTTGAGCAAGGCGTACTTATTGATGTAAGTGATTTTGACTGGAGCTTACCGGGAGGTTTAGATGTTGGCCCTGACGACAATGAAGGAACTGCGGATGACCGTGAATTAAATGGTGGAGTATTAATCTGGCACATTGATGAATCTGTAATCAATAAAAAAATGTCGCAAAATTCAGGAGTAAACAGCAATCCTGATCGCAGAGGTGTTGACCTTGAAGAAGCTGAAGGCTCACAAGACATAGGAAAGCCTATTGATGGTGCTTTAGATAATAGTGCTGCATTTGGAATTCCATTCGATTTTTGGTGGAGTGGTAATAACTTCACCGTTATCAGCCAGGGCAATCAGATTTCTTTATATGAAAATCAGTTTACACCACAAACATTTCCAAATACTGACAGTAATTCGGGTGGAAAAACGTTTGTTCGATTTTTTGAATTCTCGGATAACTTACCAACAGCTACTTTCAAAATTGAAGAGTTCACCGATTCAGACTTTGGATATTCAGAGGTTTTATCAATTCCTGTAAATGGAGATAATTTTTATACCGAATCAAATTTATATCAGGACTTCTACCCTCTTTCGATCGGGTTGCACACTTCAGGAACCGATAGTTTTATCGTAATTCCAAAAAAAGAAGATATTTCTGCTTTACAGATTACTGATCCTTTAAATTCTGTCCACGCTATTAATTCGGCAAGTAATCAACAACCCTTGCTAAATGATAATTTTATAACTGCTCTAAACCCAATTACAGCATCTGATTTTTCAATCACCGCGTTTGAATGGAACTCAGGAACAGAAACTTTTGATCAGCTGTGGCAAGTAGATACAACTGCAAACAAGGCATTTATAAGCTCTCAAAATGGAGACTCCCTGTTTCTGGATTTTACTGAAATTGCTCTTAATCCTGTTGATGGAACTAATTTTCCGAAACAATCTAATACATCGTTCCGATCCGAAATATTCAACAACAGCTTTGCATCAATTAATATGCAAAATGTGAATTTTGAAGGAAGTAGCATTCTTGATTTCCTTTCGGCTTCAACAAACCGATTATACTCCGGCGTTATAAAGGGGCAGTCTGAAAATGTATATTACATTTTTGAGGATGATGCTTTTATTCTTGCAGATCCATCTAAAGCTGATCCATTTCTGACAATCTTTTCAGAGTATGCTTCTGAATGGCCGGCCATAAGTAAGGATTTTGAAATTATAAGAGTGGATAAAGAAAATAATCTAGTAACAGGTTATAACCGAAATGGTGCTATTCTGAATAATATGCCCATTGACTCGCCGGAAAATGTAAGATTTATCGGAACCCCTCTTTTAGCAGACATTACGGGTGATAATGTTCAGGATATCATAGTAGTAGCACAAGATGAGTATTCTCTCAATATTTTTGGATATGAAAAAAACGGCACGCCTATTGAAGGATTTCCTCTTTTTGTTGGAGAAGTTAAAGATCAGAACTTCCAACCTATTCACCCTTCTTTTATCGGAAATACTCTGTATGCGGTAAGCCATGTTGGAGATGTAAAAGCCTGGAGATTTGATAACTTCACAACTTCAGAATGGCCTTCCCGATATGGTAAAAATCCTTTTAATAAAGTTTCTGCTGAAATTAACTCTGATGTCTCGGAGCCGAATACCAACTCATTTTCAGTATTGAACAAAAATGAAACTTATAACTGGCCAAATCCTGCTGACGAAGAAACAAATTTAAGATTCCAGACTGAACAAGCCGGTGAAGTTGAGATCCATATCATTACTCAAAGTGGAAGATTGGTTTATAAAAATACATTTCAGGTAAATGGTGGAACGCCTGAAGAAGTCTCCATCAATACTTCGGCATGGGGAAGCGGGGCTTATTTTGCACTGGTGAAAGCAACAGTAAATGGTAAGTCAGAATCTAAACTCGTTAAAATAGCGGTGGCTCATTGATGAAAAAGGTTCTGTCCATTTTAATCTTGTTCTTTTCTCTCGGGATTAACTCTGTTTATTCTCAAACCAGTCCGCTTTATTACGATTACTCTCATAATCATTTGGAATGGTTTACAATTGAGGGAGAACATTTCCTTATTCACTTTCAGGAAGGCAATAGTCGCTCAGCAAAAGTTACTGCCCGTATCGCTGAGGAAATCTATAAACCGATTACAGAACTCTACCAATACGAACCGGATCAAAAAGTAAGTATTGTTCTTAAAGACAGAGACGATTACTCGAATGGTGCTGCCTATTTCTTTGACAATAAAATTGATATTTGGTTACCCGCATTAGACACTCCTCTCCGCGGAACTCATAATTGGCTCAGAAATGTGATTACACATGAGTTTACCCACATTGTTCAAATACAAAAAGCTATTAAAGGGAAGAGGAAATATCCTATCTCTTACATACAGTGGCTTAGTTATGAAGATGTACGCAGACCTGATGTTTTGTATGGGTTCCCTAATGGGATCGCTACTCTTCCATTTGCTTCTATCAATGTTCCTGCTTGGCTAGCAGAGGGAACGGCTCAATATCAACGTGAAGGATTATTCTACGAAACATGGGATTCCCACCGTGATATGATCCTCAGAACCAGAATTTTGACTGATACTTATTTCAGCTTGGAAGAAATGGGGACATTTTCATCAAAAACCAGTATTGAAAGAGAAACCGTCTATAATCAAGGCTTTGCTTTCGTAATCTACTTGGTTGACAGATATGGAGAAGAAGTCATAAGAGAAATATCTGCAGCATTAGCACAAAGAGGAGTTTATGATGTTGCTGAAGCCATTGAAATTGCAACCGGAAATCCCGGGAAATCTGTATTTGAGGACTGGATTCAGGAACGCAAAGAATTCTACAGCAATGCTGTAAGTGAAATTAACGAAACCAAAAGTGAATATGTTGAAAAAGATGGTTTCTTCAACTTTTACCCAAAAATTTCTCCGGATGGAAATTCGATCGCTTATCTCTCTAATAAAGGAAGAGATTTTGGTCTGGCTTCACTGTACTTAAAAGACAAAAATGGCACCAGAGAAATTGCTCAGGTTTCAAACCAACTTTTTGATGAGCACCAGCAACATGCCTCAGCAACTGAGAAACCTTTAATTACTTTTCTCGCCACATCATATTCTTTCTCTCCTGATGGTAAAAATATAGCCTACTCCGTTAACAAAGCAACCAGGTACGGTGAATCATATCGTGACATCTTCATCTTTGATCTGGAAACGGAGGAACATACCAAGCTTACCAACGGAACCAGAATAGAATCTCCAACATGGAGTCCCGATGGTTCTCAAATAGTAGCAATTAAGTACCAAAAAGGAACTCAAAATCTGGTCATTTTAAACCCGAAAACTAAAGAAACTCAGGGCTTAACCAACTACGAGAATGGAGAAACTCTATACACTCCCGTTTGGTCTCCTGATGGTGAACAGATTTATTTTGCATATGCAGACCGAGGTAATCGCTCCATTTTCGCTTTTGACATCGCCTCTGAAACTATTGCGCCGATTGTAGAAGATGATTTTGCTGATAGTCGTGACCCCATGATTTCTGATGACGGTAATTATCTGTTTTATTCCAGCGATGAAGATGGGATTTTTAATATTTACAGACTCAATTTAAACACAGGAAACAAGACACAACTAACAAATGTGTTAGGCGGCGCTTTTATGCCATTTACAGATAGCAATGGCGATCTGTTTTATTCAGAATATGAGTCTGATGGTTACAAGATCAAAAAACTCAACATTGATAATAGTAATAACGAATACGCCTCCTACAATCCAAGTTTTAAAGATCCTGATGCTGACACTTATTATGATTCGGACACATTCGAGCAGCTGAATAATTTTAATGATAACGACCTTTCAGAGTTCAATGCATCAGAACATGCAATTGCAGATACCGGATCTTATGCTTTTGAAATAAATACTGTGGGTGGAGAAAATGAATACTCTTACCGGGAATACGAAGACACTTTTACTGATTTCTCTTTCTTCCCTATAATCAGATTTGATAATTATTCGAAGTTAAATGGCAGCAATGGATCTCTCATTAAAAATGGGAAATTTGGTAAGCTTGGGGAAAACTTACTTCGGGATGTAAAACCCGGAGTGTATTTTGCCTCCCGTGATGTGTTAGACAAGTTAAGTATTTTTGGTGGGGCAATGCTTGGCGTCGGTTCTCTTCCTGCCGAAAGCATCGGAGGATTTTTTAAACCAAACCGCCTTTTTGAGTTAGACAGAGATCTTTTTCTGATCGCCGAATACCGCGGGCTCCCTTTTATAAAAAGAAGTTGGTCCCCTACTGTTTCTCTTGAATTGTACAACCTTCGTCGAAATGTTAAAGATGGTTTACAAATTGAAGAATTTCCTTGTACATCATGTGCCCAAAAAGACACTGTAAATGTTGATATAGCTTATCAGATCTGGGAGGCAAATTTGTTTTTTAGAAGCAAACTCAGCCGACGATCTCTGCTTGAGCTTGGAATTGGTTATAGTCCTTATAAGGTTGAAACAGATAATTTTTATTCTAATGAACTGCAATCCTTTATTACCGGATCTTCATCCGAATATTTCAAAGGAACTACTTTATCTGCTTCTTACACTGTCGACTATTACGAATTTACTACTGACGCTGATATAGCTCCTACCGGTCTGAAAGGTTACTTGCGATACCAATATCAACCCGGAAAATTATTGGAAGAATATGATATTGAAGATGGTTCATTGGTCCCAATATTCAAGACTTCAAAAAATCATTCTACTGAATTTCATGTGCGATATGGGTTCAAACTCCCTTCCGGTCAGGCTCTTCAAGCCAGAGCAAGAGGCTTTGCTTATTTCAATAACCCGAATGATTCTTTTTACACCGATTATATCGGAGGGTTCCTTGGGATGAGAAGCTATCCTTATTTTGCTTTAGGTGGAGACAGAACCGCTTTTACAAGTCTGTCTTATTTTCTTCCTATTTTCAAAAAGATCACAAAACAAGCGGGTCCTTATACTTTAGATAAACTTTACGCCAGAGTATTCTTTGAAGCAGGAAATGCATGGAATTCTCCTTTTGGAACAAGTAATTCACTTAAAACAGGTATTGGTACTGAACTCAGATTAGCTATGAACGGATATTACTTATTTCCCCTTAAGTTTTTTGTAAGTGCTTCATATGGATTCAATGAATTTCAGCTGACACTCCCTGATGAATTTGTAACAGGAACAGGAAATAACTCCGTTACTTATGGACGTGAATTCCTGTTCCATTTCGGATTAACTTTTGATTTTGAATTGCTATGAAAAATCTGGTTTTAATATTAGTTATTACTGCCCTGTTCACCGGTGTTAACTTCGCTCAGTTAAAATCTGATCTGGCAGGTACTATTATAAAAGTTGAAGATCTTCCTGCTGAAAGAGATTTATCTATCAAAGATTTTTCATTCCAGCAAAGTTCAAATGGATTTATAAATGCACAGCAGACCGTTCCCGGGGTTGCATTCTTATCTTCGGCAGTCTTGCCCGGTTCAGCTCAGGCTGCAAATGGAAAATGGGCGCGGGCAGGAGTGTATCTTGCAGTTGAGGCTTTTAGCATTTTCTATTACATTAATCGAAATAACGTAGCCAAAGATCAGGAGCGAGCTTACGAAGCATTCACTCATAAAGAATGGAGTGTGGTTGCTTATTCTCAATGGCTTATTGGTTACTATGATAACAACGGGTTATCGCACGACAAACTGGATCAACTTCGAACGATGGTGAGCGGATTGGATCCGGACTTTTCAGATACACGAAACGACTGGAACAAAGTAAATATAAATCTCTTACAGGAAATTGAAAGAGAAACTGATCTGGTTTGTAGCACCTGTGGCAGTGGTGATTTTTCTCATGTTCTGCCCGCATACGGTTCTCAGCAATACTATGAATTGATAAGTAAATACTATCAGTTTGAAGGTGGATGGTCTGATTTTTATGCTGAAAATGTTGCGGTGAACAACCCCAATTATGATTATCTGTACGATAATAAAGGCGATCTTGCATCTCCATTTTTTTTACTCGGGGCGGAACGAGCCGACCGTTTTAACAATAATTATCGCCGGGCAGGGAACATTTTGAATCTATTAGTGATAAACCATGTAGTTTCAGCCTTTGACGCACTCTTTTCTGTAAAACTGAAAAACGCCCAAGTACAAGCTTCGGCAAATATGATGCGACCTGATTCATTTTCACTAACCTTACACTTTTAACATCGTCTGTAATGCCGTACTTTTCGAATATGCTCAAACGGATATTCACAAGTAAAAAATTCTATTTTTCCATTCTGGGACTGGTTCTATTCGGTGCACTTTCTCTTCTCCTTTTTGATAAAGTGATTATGCCCGGTTATACAAATTACTATGAAGGGTTAACAGTACCCGATCTGACAAGGATTACACTCGAAGAAGCCGAAGAAGAATTAACAAGTATTGGTCTTAGATATGAAGTTGCAGACAGACGCGCTAATTCTGCTTTTCCTGCAAATTATGTGATTGACCAACAACCGGCTGCCAATACTATTGTTAAGCCAAACCGAAAAATTTATCTCACAGTTAATACAGAAGTAAAACCGGTAGTCGTAGTTCCGAATGTGGTTAGTCTTTCTATCAGAAATGCTCAAATTCAATTACAAAACTATGGGCTTGAAGTTGGGTCTACCAGTTATGAATCTTCAAGGTTCAAAAATGTGATCTTACGTCAATCAATCCCCCAAGGAGATACGGTTGCTAAAGGAACCACCATTGATCTTGTTGTAAGTGATGGTTTGGGTAATAAGATCGTTACTATTCCTGAAATTATTGGATTAAGGCTTCCTCAAGCGCAATTAAAACTTCGTGAAGCAGGTCTCCGATTGGGTGAAATAAGATTTCGACCTACGAAAGACGTGACTCCGAATACTGTTCTGGAATACACACCAAACGTTGCTCAAATTATTGAAGGAGAAACTATAAATCTGGTAATTTCTGAACGTTTTGAAGCTATTGAACCCGATGAAGGTGGAGTAGTGAATATTGATTCTACCGGTACACCAATCCCAAAACAACTTCCACAACCAAATAAAGACTAATGGATTTTCAACTTCCCATCCTGGCACCATCAATTCTGGCAGCAGATTTCACTCAACTTGGAAGTGATATTAAAGACTGTGTAGATGGCGGAGTTACCTGGATTCACTGTGATATCATGGATGGTCATTTTGTACCTAATATCAGTTACGGACCAAGTATCGTGAAGGCGGCAAAAAAATCTGCTCCTGAAGCTTTTATGGATGTTCATTTAATGATTGAAGATCCCGATAAATTCGTGGATGATTATGTGCAAGCAGGGGCTGATCTTATTTCAGTTCATTATGAAGCCTGTCCTCACTTACACCGATCCATTCAAAACATAAAGAAGCATGGAATTATGGCAGGAGTGGTTGTAAACCCGGCTACTTCTTTGTACAACATCGAGCCCATTCTCGAATATGTTGATCTGGTTTTGATCATGAGTGTTAATCCCGGTTTTGGCGGACAAAGCTTTATAGAATCCAGCTATGAAAAACTTCAGGAACTTGCTGATCTGCGAGATGCAGGTGGTCATGGTTTTTTAATTGAAATAGATGGTGGAGTCTCACTAAAGAATATCGAAAAAGTAGCTGAAGCCGGTGCTGATGTACTTGTAGCCGGAAGTAGTGTTTTTAAGGCTGACGATATTACCGCCCGAGTTAATGAGTTGATGGGTAAGCTTGAAAGCTGATAGCGAGCTTTATTTTTCTTATCTTTATTACTTAATTCTAACTCAATTCAAAGTTCCATCGAAGACGAACGCACCCTCTTAGAACAAGTCGTGGATATTTCCGGCTCCGACCCGGTATCACTATTCGGATTACACGATAAAAATATTCAGATTCTGGATAGATCATTCCCGGAAGTAAAGATCAATGCCCGGGGCAATCGTGTTAAAGTTATAGGCTCCAGCGAAGAAGTTGATCTGGTAAAGAATATCATTGAAGGCATGATAGGTGTTGCTGAACGCAAAGGCTCTGTTTCTGAAAACGAAGTTAAAACACTGATCACACTTAAATCAGGTGAAAGAAAAGCCAGAACTCCTCTTCCTAAAAATATCAAAGAAGGCGATTTGATTCTTTATACTTATGATGGGATTCCTGTTCATGCTAAAACTCCCGGACAGAAACGAATCGTTACCACATCAAACCAAAGTGATATCCTTTTTTCAATCGGACCAGCGGGAACCGGAAAAACATACACTTCTGTAGCTCTTGCTGTTAAGGCAATGAAAGAGCAACGAGTCAAAAAAATAATCTTAGCTAGACCTGCTGTGGAAGCGGGTGAAAGTTTAGGTTTTTTACCCGGCGACCTGAAGGAAAAGATAGATCCTTATCTTCGTCCCCTTTATGATGCTTTGGAAGATATGATCGAGCCTGATAAACTCGATTATTATCTCACAAAGAATATGATCGAGATCGCTCCGCTGGCATATATGCGAGGTAGAACCTTGAACAATGCATTTGTGATTTTGGACGAAGCTCAGAACGCCACCAATGCTCAAATGAAGATGTTTTTAACCAGAATCGGATTTAATAGTCGTGCGATTATTACCGGAGATGTTACTCAAACCGATCTTCCCAGAAAGCAGGAATCCGGTTTAATTACCGTTCAGAATATTCTAAAAGATGTGGACGGAATTGATTTCGTGTATCTGAATGAAGAAGATGTAGTGCGGCACAAACTGGTGAAGGATATAATTAACGCCTACGAAAAGTTTGAATCATAACAGTTGCAAAGTATCTTAGTGACACAGTAACAAAGTAAGTGATTATGATTAAAACATTTCGAGACTTAAAAATCTGGCAGCAATCTATGGAGTTTGTAACTAAGATATATAAAGCTACATCTTCTTTTCCTGAGGAAGAAAAATACGGATTAACATCACAGTTGAGGCGATCATCAGTTTCAATACCCTCAAATATATCTGAAGGTTTTGGGAGAAACTCCCAGGGAGACTTTAAACGATTTGTAAACATTTCAATGGGCTCACTATTCGAATTACAAACCCAGATCGAAGTAGCCAAAAACTTAGAATTCATCTCCAAAGAAGTTTTTGATCAACTTTACGATCACTCACGAGAAATAGAACGCATGATGAGTAGCTTTATCAGAACATTAAAATAGAAAACACTTTGTCACTATAGTTACTCAGTAGCTTTGTCACTTTATATACTATGCCACTTTCTTCAAACCAAACATATACTGCAGCACTTTACGAAGGCACATTCTCTGTGGGACTAGATAAAAAATTCAATCGTATTTCCAGAGACGATAAACCCGCTAAGGGTGCACTCAAAATTTCTTTGAATCCCTTTCTGATTTCTACTCCGGATAGAAAATTTCTTTTTGATTGTGGAATAGGAGTATTCGGAGAAGATACCGGGCCTCATGTTATTCGTGAAAATTTAGAAGCTCATGGTCTCACTGAGTTTGATATCACAGATGTCGTTTGCAGTCATCTACATTATGATCACATCGGCGGACTGGCTCACAAAGAGAATGGATATTGGGAGCTCACTTTTCCCGAAGCAAAGATCTGGGTTTCTAAGAAAGGCTGGGAAAAGGTCATGAACAAAGAAGTGTATTACGATGAGGAGAAAACAGAATTTGTTTCTTTTATTGATGCTAAAGCTGATCTTCATTTTTTAGATGCAGAGGATGAAGCCTATCCTGAACTGAAAGTTGAGAAAATCGGCGGTCATACAGAATTTCATCAAGTGCTTCTTTTTAATGACGGAAAGAACAAGTTTATGCAAGCCGGTGATGTGATCGCTACCCGAAGTCAGGTGAACCGAAAATTTGCTGCGAAATACGATTTCGATCCTAAAACCAGTCAACAGCAACGCGAACGATTGGCTAAACTGGCTTTTGATGAAGGTTATACTATTTTAGGCTATCATGACGACAGCAATCCAATTATTAAACTTACCGGCTACGATGATAAAACCGGTTACACTACTGAAGCAATAGATTCTTATGTCCCTGCCTGATCATATTTTTGAAATTAAAGACTTTCTTGTTGAAAAGGGATTTCCCGATAAGATCGAAGCCGTAGTAATATTAGGATCCGGCCTTGGTGATTTCGGAAATGAGATCCAAAATCAGACGGTTATTCCATATTCAGAAATTCCAAACTTTCCACAATCGACAGTGCAGGGACATTCCGGAGCGTTGATATTTGGTGAAGTGGAAGGGAAAACTACCTTAGCATTTTCCGGCCGATTCCATTTTTACGAAGGATATGGATTTGATAAAACGGTAATTCCTGTTCACATTGCTTATGCTTTTAATGCTGATAAACTGCTGGTTTCTAATGCTGCGGGAGGTATTAATCTCGATTTCAGAGTTGGCGATCTCATGGTTATCGAAGATATCATCAAACAAAATATGGATTTGAAAGCAGCGCCTTCTTCCAAAAAATGGTCGCTAGATCTTTATCCTGTTGCAGATCGGGTTCAGGAAATCGCAAATAAAGTGGGAGTTACAACCAAACGCGGAACCTATCTTTATGTAAAAGGACCTAACTACGAAACCAAAGCTGAGATTAAAGCTTACCGAATGATTGGTGGAGATTCGGTTGGAATGAGTACGGCACCCGAATTGATGGAAGCTGCCCGACTTGGCATAAAATCTGCGGCTGTGTCACTGATCACCAATGCCGCTGCCGGAGTCACCGATCAAAAATTAGATCACGCAGAAGTAAAAGAAGCCGCCGAAATGAAAAAGGCAGAGTTTGCTGAGCTGGTGAAGGGTTTAATTCTCAATTTCTCTTAAGAATATGATAAAATTTCTACTAAACAGACTTTCTATATTACTATTGATTATTTCAAGTTTGGCTTTCATTAGATGTGACGACCTCAATGAATTCCCAAGGAACAATCCAAGTGATCCTTATAATGAAGATTTTAACCCAATTCCAAATTCGGAAGAAAAGCTCGATTTAGAATTAACAGATATTAATCAATTCAAAATTACATGGCCTCAATATGTAGGAGTATCTAAATATAATTTATTCAGAAAAAGAAGGATAGAATCAGAGTATGAACTTATTTCACAATTTGAAAACTATAGAGATACAACATATATAGATAAAGTGAAATTTAGTGGCTCTTATAAGTATAAGATTGAGATAATACCCAGAAACAATAATAAAAAGATTTTAGAATCCATCACATGGTCAAGTAACATAATAGAAATAGATACACTTTATGCTTCTTACAAGCTGGGTGCACCAATTTATACTCAAATTAACGACAATAATGATCTTTTCATGGTTAGACTCAGGTCTAATTCAAAGACTCCTTATTTTGGTTTGTATAATTTAAATACAAATATTAGCAAAGAATTTACTTTTTCAAGTTATAATTTCAATCATGGATACTATATACGAGCTCGTCATATTTACCCATTAACTAATAACAAGGTGCTTATCTTTTTTGTGTACAGATCTAGAGCTGGGGGATGGGGAAGTAAACAGCAATTTCTTGGGTTAGTCTGTAATACTATTTCATACAACTGTGTTGAAGTAGGTAAGAATAATCTTCCTCACGACGAAAGGCTAGATTATATGTCGTTCGCTAAAATTAATGAAAAAGAAATATTAATTACATCTGCGAGAATCCAAGGAAGTTCGTTTAGAGGAAATGTTGCTTTTAAGTTGAATATACAAGATCAAACTCTTGTTGAAATCACCCCTCCTAATGACAATTTTGTACCAACTAGTTTAGAAAACTTTAAAAATGACATGATATTAGCTTGCTCAGATATGTCTTCAGAGACCGGGCGCAAAAAATGTCAATTATTTAATAACAAAGACAATGATTGGACAAACGCAATTGATCTACCTCAACCTATGATAAGTCATGGTTCAGTAGTATTAGAGAATAATGATATACTTTTGTATGGAAGCTATGAGAAAGATATAAAAGTAGGTTTTATATATAAATCTCTTAGTGAAACATGGTCACAAACAGAACCATCAGTAAATGATGTATTAGGTTTCAAACCTTTAACTGGAGCCAGCATAGCTTATTACTTCTTTGATGAGCCATTAGTAAATACTTCAAATAATAAAGTTTTAGCATTAACGGTAGGTCATGTAGAGTCTAGTACTACCGGAATAATTTCGGATCAATTCTTTATAGAAGTTTATAATACTGAATCAAATAAATGGGAAGATAATTTTCTTCTTCCACATCGAGTAACAAGCATATCTAAATATAAAGAAAATGAGTTCATTTTAACTACTTACAAAGGTATATATAAATTTGTTTACCCAATCGATTAGCTTAATCTTCTAGCTATTTAGCACTCTACTCAACTTAACTTAACTAATTAAAACCCTTCTTTCATTGTGGTAAAAACCACAAACTGTGTTAAGTTAAAAACCTTCATCTCAACTACATCTTATAAGAAGATAATTTATCCACGATAAAATCTTTCAAACTTAAAAAACTCTTCCAAAGTTACCTTTTTGAAATTTAGCACCTGTAATTATTCAACTCTGGAAGAGTTGGAAGTTGAGTCACTTCAGCATTCATCATTCAATAAACTCCTCCACCCTCTCCCACCACTCTTCTTAAAACATCAAAACAGCCTCTGAATTGAATGTGGAAAACTTTTTTCACATTCATAAACAAATTTCTTGACACATATTATAAATTTAGGGTACATTGTGGGGTGATGTGGGAGATAGTGGGGACTACTCCTGAATCACATAATTTAGCAATCTTCAATACCTCTGAGGGAATCGTGCCTAGTTTTAAAGGACAATACGAGCATTCTATAGACGATAAAGGTCGTGTAGCCTTCCCTGCCAAACTACGCAAAAATCTCAGTCCGGACGCACAAGAAAAGTTCACAATTGTACGCGGCCAATCTGAAGAATGCCTCTATTTATACCCCGAAAATGAATGGCAAGCTGTGGAAAAGAAGCTGTCTACCGTAAATTCCTTCAGTAAAAAAGGCCGTTTAGTTAAAAGATATTTACTCCGTTTTGCAGAAGATCTATCCCTCGACAAGCAAAACCGTATCGCCCTCCCCTCCGATCATATCGAATATTCAGCCATCGACTCAAAAGTGGTTTTTATCGGAATGGGCGAACATATAGAGATCTGGTCCCCAGCTAAATTAGAAGAAGCCGACGAGAATGTAAGCGCTGAATCAATTGAAGAAATCTTTGAGCAAGTGCTCGGAGGAGATCTCGAAAATGATGGTGATTGAGATGACTACATATCACGAGCATATTCCGGTAATGCTGAACGAATGTATGGAAGGCTTAATTACCGATGACAACGCTATATATATAGACGCAACTCTTGGTGGTGGCGGACATTCAAAAGAAATTCTCACTCGCCTTGACGAAAATGCAACGCTTTATGCTATCGATCAGGATGATGAAGCTATTGCTGCTGCCACGGCTCGCATCGGTGAAGATGAACGTTTTAAAACGATAAAAGGCAATTTCGGCTATCTGTCAACACTTCTACCTCCCCCTGTAAAAGGACAGGTAGCCGGAATCCTACTTGATCTGGGTGTGTCAACGCATCAGATCAAAGAAGCAGAACGAGGATTTAGTTTTCAGGAAGATGGACCCTTAGATATGAGAATGGGGAATCTTTCAGGTGTTTCTGCTTATCAGGTGGTTAACAATTATGATTATGAAACACTTCGTGACGTGATCTTCCATTATGGTGAAGAGCGTGCTAGTCGTCAGATCGCCAAAGAAATTATCAATAACAGACCAATTGAAACTACCGGTGAACTTGCAGCTATTATAAAGGAATTAGTTCCTGCAAAATTTGCTGTAAAATCGCTGGCAAGAGTATTTCAGGGAATACGAATTGAAGTAAACCGTGAATTAGATGTTCTAAAAGACGTTCTGACTCAATCTTTAGAACTCCTGAAACCAGGCGGTCGTATTGTGGTGATGTCTTACCATTCTCTGGAAGACCGTATTGTTAAAAAATTCTTTAAAGCCGGAAATCTGGACGGAAAGCTCGAAAAAGATTTCTACGGCAACGTAATTTCCCCACTTAAAGCTGTCAATCGACAGATCATAACCCCTTCACCCGAAGAGGTTGCTAAAAACCCTGCTGCCCGGAGCGCTAAACTCCGGATAGCTGAAAAAATCAGCGGAGGTAGTCAATGATCGTGCAATCCCCACTTAAAAAGCGCGAAACCCGACCTAACCTCCGTAAAGTTCCTTTACCTGACATAGAATCCCCATCTTCATCCCCAAAAGGAAAAAGATCTTCAGGTAAAAAAGCAGGAAAGTCGGTAAGAAAAACTATTCAGGATATAAAGCCCTGGAAAGTAATTCTTACAACCATTGCCATAGGTGTATTCGGATTTCTGTATCTGACACATGTTTTTGCTACACAAAAGCTGTTAGAAGAAGTCCAAAAGCTCGAAAGCGAATACAATAAAGTGCGCACTCAACATGACGCTTTAAAATTACAGTATGACCGCATGGTTGGTCCGGCTGAGATCTACGAAAAAGCGGAAAAAGCCGGTTTTATAAACGGTGGTCCTGCTGATAAACTGATTGAGGTTAAAAAGTAGATGACAGAAAGAACTTCCATACTAAGCAGGATGTTTTTGGTGTTCGGACTACTGTTACTCATACCTTGTGTATTGGCGTTTCAATTAGTTCGCATCAATTATCTGGAAGGCGAAGAGTTACGTTTGCTTTGGAGTAAACAAGCGATCGATTCAATTCCTATCCCCGCACAGCGTGGAAACATCTACGATGCTAACGGAACGTTGCTTGCCACTAATGCTGCTAATTATCTGATCGCTTTAGATCCTAAAGTAAAAGATGCTCGTGGAAAATCAGTTACACAGGAGCAGATCAACCAATTAGCAATTACTTTAGCTAAACAAACCAATCAATCTCCATCTTACTTCAAGAAAAGAATTAGTGACGCTCCTTCACATTCTCAGTACATCATACTTGCAAAGAACCTGTCTCCTGTTTCAAGAGATGCCGTTCGGGAATTAGATATTAAAGGAGTCATCATTGAGGAGAGTTTTAGCAGAAAGTACACCTTTGGCTCTCTGGCTGCACATTCTTTAGGCTTTGTAAATCATAACATGGATGGCAAAACAGGCCTGGAAGCCTATTATGATACAGAGTTGAAAGGTGAAAATGGAGTTCAACAAGTTCGTCGTGACCCAAGAAATCAAATTTCAGCTTATGTAGGAGCTCCAAAAAAACTACCGGAGAATGGCCATTCCATCCACACCACTATTGACTCCTACATTCAGGCTATTCTGGAAGATGAACTAAAGAAAGGTGTAGAAAAGCATCTTGCTGAATATGGCACCGGAATTATCATAGACCCCAAAACCGGAGCCATTAAAGCAATGGCTAACTATCCGACTTATGACCCGAATTATCCGGGCAGTAACGAAAATGAAAACCGAAGAAATTTCGCCATCTCTGATATGGTGGAACCCGGTTCAACCTTCAAGTTGGTGACTGCAATCGCAGCTGTGGAGCAAAACAAGGTAGATTTTGATGAGATTTTTGAAACTCCTGAATCCGGGGAAGTAGAAATTCATGGATTAACTCTCCGCGATCACGATCCGCTGGGAAATATGAATTTTCAGGAAGTTATTCAGAAATCTTCCAATGTGGCTACAGCTGAAATAGCCATGAGGTTAAAGCCTGAAGTTTTTTATCAATATGCCAGAAATCTGGGTTTTGGTGCTGAAACCAATATTGATCTTTCCGGTGAAGTAGCCGGAATTCTGAACAAACCATATGACTGGAGTTTGGTAAGCCTTCCTTGGATGAGTCATGGATATGAAGTTTTAGCCACACCACTGCAAGTAACTCAGGCGTATGCTGCTTTTGCTAATGAAGGAATGTTGATGCGTCCTTATTTGGTCGACAAAATTGAAGATCAAAATGGTAATGTTGTTTTGGATAATGCTCCTGTTGAAATCCGTCGTGTTGCCAGAAAAAATACGCTTCAAAAAATTCTTCCAATTTTTGAAAGTGTGGTAACGGACTCAGGCACCGGCGAATGGGCACAGATCGATGGATTGAGAATTGCTGGAAAAACCGGTACTGCTAAAAAAGTATATCAAGGGCGTTATTCAAATAAATATCTTGCCTCTTTTGTAGGATTTTTTCCGACCGAAGATCCGAAATATGTTTGCCTGATCATGTTGAATGAGCCAAAAACAAGTGGATACGGAGGTTTTACCGCAGGTCCTATTTTCAGAGAAACCGCAAAAAGAATCGCAGGTCTAGATAGTGATATACAGCGAAGCATGTCACCACAAGAAGAAACTGAATCAATTACTAAAGCTCCTTCATTTATCGGTATCGGAAAAAAAGAAAGCGAAGAGATCCTTAAGAAATTTGACATCCCTTATACCATTGAAGGGAAATCAGGGTATGTAGTTTCACAAACTATTGAACCCGGCACTCCTCTTTTCGGAAAAAACGAAATTATCCTCACTTTATCGGAAACCTATTTACCTGTTGACAGTTCGAAGGTTAAAGAAGGCTTTGCAGAAGTTCCCGAACTTCGAGGAATGAGCATGCGTCAGGCAACCACCATTTTAGCGAAACTTGGATTAGATGTCAAAACTTACCGTTCCGGAACTGTTGAACGACAGTTTCCAAAAGCAGGTGATATGATGAGACTTGGCAGTTCTGTTACCATTCGTGGCAAAGCAAAATCACTTGAACTTGTAGCCATGGAGGACAGAGATTGAATACACATGATCTCATAGAATTTATCAACCCTTTAAACACTTCCCGATATAAACCGGAAGGTGAAGTTGGTCCGCTTGTTCAGGATTCAAGGCAAGTTACAGAAGGTTCTGTTTTCATAGCCATTCGTGGCACTGAAGTGGATGGTCATATGTTTTTGGAAGATGCTATCCATCGCGGAGCAAAAGTAATTATCTGTGAAGAATCTTATTACACCGATGCTGAGGTGTGTGTGATTGAAGTTGAAAACACTCGATCATTGATAGGACCTTTAGCTCAAAAAATGGCCGGAAACCCGGGTGAAAAACTAAAGATCATTGGCATCACCGGCACAAACGGCAAAACCACAACTGCTACTTTAGTCTATCAGGCACTTACCAAACTCGGCGAGAAAGCTTCTCTTTTAGGAACTGTGGAAAAAAAGATCCTTACAGAATCATTAGATAGCAAATTAACTACCGCTGACCCAATAGAGCTTGCTTCCGATATGAAAAAGATGGTCGAAGCAGGTTCAGAATATTTGATTATGGAAGTGTCGTCTCATGCTCTTCATCAGGCCCGGGTTGGAGGTTTTGATTTCAAGGTAGCTGCCTTCACGAATCTTTCACAGGACCATCTCGATTATCACGAGACTATTGAAGAATATGCCGCTGCTAAGAAAATTCTCTTTGATGGATTGAAACCGGAATCATCTGCCGTAATTAATATGGATGATTCTTATGGCTCCTTTATGGCTGATGGGATCTCCGCTCAAATTTCAGAGCTTTCATTCGGGAAAAACGCTCAGGTCTTGAACAATTCTGCACATGGGCTAAAAATTTCTGTCGATGGCTCCGAAATTTCTTCGTCATTGGTTGGACATTTCAATGCATTTAATCTGGCTGAGGCTTTCTTGATCTGTAATGAACTTGGTCATGACAAGCAGAAAATCGCTTCAGCACTTTCATCTGTACCGGGAGCTCCGGGAAGAATGGAATCTGTAACTTTAGAATCAGAAACAGATCTACCAAAAGTTATTGTTGATTACGCACACACCCCTGACGCTCTTGAAAATGTTCTGAAAACATTATCAGAGTCTCGCATTCCGAACCAATTCATTTATTGTGTTTTTGGAGCTGGCGGTGACAGAGATTCAGGCAAAAGACCTGAAATGGCGAAAGCAGCTTCAGAATTTGCTGATGAAATTATTGTAACCAGTGATAACCCAAGAACTGAAAATCCAGATCTGATTATCGCTGATATTTTGCAGGGCTTTGAAAATACTGACAATGTTGTAAGCATTACTTCCCGAAAAGAAGCTATTTTTAAAGCTATTGAACTGGCTTCCTCAAATGATATCATTCTTATTGCCGGAAAAGGGCATGAGGATTATCAGGAAATTGATGGGAAACGACATCCTTTCGATGATAGAGTAGTTGCAAAAGAAGCTCTTGAACTTAAAGCCAAAGGAGGATTCTGATGCTATACGAACTATTCTCCTGGCTTGATACTGCGTTTGACTTCCCGGGAGCCGGGGCTTTCGAATATATTTCCACAAGGACCGGTTTGGCTGCTGTTACTTCCGTCATCATAAGCTTGATTATCGGACGTAGAATTATCAAATGGCTGAGCAGCATGCAGCTTAAAGAAGTGATCCGTGACGATGTTGGATTGGATCATCACCAAGCTAAAGCCGGAACTCCTTCTATGGGTGGAGTTATTATTCTGCTTGCGGTGATCATACCTTCTATACTGTTCATGAAAATGGATAGTGTATATGCCTGGCTTATTGTATTTGTAATAATCGCACTTGGGCTTGTTGGCTTTGTGGATGATTACATCAAGGTTGTAAAAAAGGACAAAAGTGGTCTTGCCGGGCGATTTAAGATAGTTGGACAGGTTAGTGTAGGAATTGTAGTAGGTGCTGTATTGTATTTCCATCCTGATTTTGCTGATGTGAATACGCTTTCAACAGTTCCTTTTCTCAAGAACGTGAATATTGATTACGCTTTCTTTGGAGAAGATCTCGGCTGGATGATATATATCCCTGTTGCAGTATTTGTGATAACTGCTGTAAGCAATGCCACAAACTTGACAGACGGCCTGGACGGATTGGCTTCAGGAGTTTCTGCGATCTGCGGATTTGTATTTGCAATTTTTGCTTATGTCTCGGGAAGAACTGACTTGTCAGGATATTTAGACATTATGTATCTACCGGGCGCGGGTGAACTTACTATTTTTTGTGCTGCACTCATCGGTGGTTGTATGGGATTTTTGTGGTATAACACCAATCCGGCATCCGTATTCATGGGTGACACCGGTTCCTTGGCGCTTGGAGGTGCTTTTGGAGCATTGGGATTAATGCTTCACAAAGAGCTGCTCCTCCCCTTCATTTGCGGTGTGTTTTTCTTTGAAACACTTTCTGTGATCATTCAAACTACCTATTTCAAATACACAAAGAAGAAGTATGGCGAAGGAAAACGAGTATTTTTGATGACACCAATTCATCATCATTTTGAGAAAAAAGGATGGTCGGAACAAAAGATCGTAGTTCGATTTTGGATCATCACGGTGATGCTTGGAATTTTGAGCCTTCTAACATTGAAGATCAGATAATGAATGTAGCTAATAAACATATCGTTGTTATTGGTGCTGCCAGAAGTGGTATTGCTGTTGCAATTCTTCTTAAGAAAAAAGGAGCTGATGTTTTTGTGTCTGATTTTGGAACCATTAAAGAAAATTGGAAACAAAACCTTGTGAATGCTCGAATCGATTTTGAAGAAAACGGACATTCAGACAAAGCAAAACAAGCTGACTTTGTAGTATTAAGCCCGGGAGTGCCTACAGAGTCTCCTATTATTCAATTTTACCTGAATCAAGGGAAAAAAGTCTTCTCAGAAATTGAAGCTGCAAGTTGGTTCACAGATCAAAGAATTATCGCTACTACCGGTAGCAATGGAAAAACTACGGTTACTAACTGGCTGGATCATGTTTGGAAAACAGCTAAAAAAGATCATTCCGTTTCGGGAAATATAGGAGTAGCATTTTCGGATGTTGTTGATGGATCAAATGGCGACTTCATACTTGAGATCAGCAGCTTCCAACTGGATCATATTGACACATTCAAGCCAACAATAAGTTTGTTGCTGAATATTACTCCGGATCATTTAAACAGATACAGAAATAGTGTTGAAGCTTATGCTGCTTCAAAATTCAGAATTACAGAAAATCAGACGGAAGAAGATTGGTTCATATTCAATTACGATGATCCGATCATAAAAAGCCATGTGGAATTGCTTCAGAAAAAAGAAGACGCTCCAAAATTATGGGCTTTTTCATACAACAATGAAGTGCCGGAAGGTGCTTTTGTACGAGACGAACATATCATCTTCAAATTCAACAACAAGGAAGAAACGCTTATGCCGGTTTATGAAGTAGGCCTTAGTGGAAATCACAACCTGAACAATGGATTAGCAACGGCTTTAGCTGCTCGTGCGGCTGAAATAAAAAATGAAGCCATTCGCGAAAGTCTGCAATCTTTCATGGGTGTTGAACATCGCCTTGAAAAAGTAAGAGATGTAGACGGTGTGAAATATGTAAACGACAGCAAAGCTACTAACGTAAATGCAGTTTGGTTTGCTTTAGATAGCTTTCAGGTTCCAATGACATTGATTCTAGGCGGACGAGACAAAGGAAATGATTACAGCGAGATCGTAGATCAGATCAAAGAAAAGGTTCATACAATTATTGCAATTGGAGAATCAAAGGATCGGGTTGAAGATCAGCTTGGTAAAGTGGTTCCTAACTTTGTAAGAGCTGAAAGCATGATGAAAGCAGTTCGTGCAGCTCAAAAAGTTGCGAAACGAGGTGAAGTTGTTTTACTGAGTCCTGCATGTGCCTCATTTGATATGTTCGACGATTACGAGCACAGAGGTAAAGTATTTAAAGAAGAAGTTTATAAGCTCTAGAGAGTTAAATCACAAAATTCAAACCACAAATGACAAACAAACATCAAATATCAATTTTTAAACAGCCGAAAGATGCTGTTACTGGAATTTGGTATTTGAAATTTGAGATTTACGAGTGATATACACGAGTCCACATAGCAATTTATCTAATATCATAGGCACCAGTCCTGAAGATATTGACAACCGTAAGCAAGGCAGCGATCGCTTTTTGCTGATGGCCGTTGTTGCGCTTATGATGTTCGGTGTTCTTGCCGTGTATTCCTCTATCGCTTACTTCGCTGAATCTAAGTCTACAACTGCATTTACTTTGATAACAGGACATATCATAAAGCTTGGAATTGCTTTTGTTGTAATGCTGATCGTTTCGAAGATCAATTATCACACTCTGGCAAAATTCAGCCGTATTGGTATGGTAATAAGCTGGGTGCTTCTTGTAGCCGTTCTGATGTTTGGAACTGAACAATTTGGAGCCAAAAGATGGCTAAACCTTGGTGGGTTTACTTTCCAGCCGTCCACAGTTGCAACTGTTGCCTTGTTACTTCATGTGTGTGTATTGCTTTCAGAAAAACAGGACTACGTCAAAGATTTCAAAAGAAGTTTTATTCCTATTATGGTTTGGGTAAGCATTACGTGCGCATTGATTGGCGTTCAGGATTTCAGTAGTGCCGGAATACTGTTCGGAATTTGTTTGATCGTTATGTTTATAGGCCGAGCCAGTACTTTGCAATTGGGAACTCTTGTATTGATCGGTGTTTTTGGCGGTATGTTACTCCTGAATCAATCTGAGAACCGTCAAAGCAGGATTGATAATTACATCACCCAGATAAAAGATATTGAAAGTACTAAGATACTTCAGGGATCAGGTTATCAGGCCCAACAAGCTCATATTGCCATCGCTAAAGGAGAATTTTTTGGAGTTGGAATAGGTAAAAGTTCACAGCGTGACTTCCTACCTGCTCCTTACAACGATTTCATTTTTGCAATTATAGCAGAAGAATATGGGATTTTCGGAGCTATGAGTTTAATACTCATTTTCACTCTTATTTTATTCCGTGGAGTGGTTTTCATTTCTAAAAATGCGGAAGATACACTTGGTTCTCTACTTGCAATTGGATGTACTCTCACTATCGTTTTATATGGATTTGTAAATGCCGGCGTCGCCAGTGGATTACTTCCTGTAACCGGACTTCCTATGCCGTTTGTAAGTTATGGTGGTACCAGTATGCTTTTTGCAGGTTTGATGGTTGGAATCTTATTGAATATTTCGAAGCATCATAAAGATCGGAGGACTATGTATTATGGATAATCCGAGAATCTTAATTGCTGCAGGCGGAACCGGTGGACATGTATATCCTGCCATAGCCATTGCTGATGCTATTAAAGCCGAAAACGCTGACTCTCAGATCTTATTTGTTGGAACCAAAGATCATATGGAATGGAAAGCTGTTCCAAAAGCCGGCTATAAAATCAAAAGTGTTTGGATAAGTGGCTTTCACAGAAGACTTACTTTAAAGAACATGCTGTTCCCGTTAAAACTTATAACGAGTATAATTCAGAGTTTTGGAATAGTGAGCTCTTTCAAGCCTCAGGTTATGGTTTCTTGTGGTGGATATGCTGCAGGACCTGTTGGCTGGGTTGCCGGAAAACGTGGAGTGAAAGTGGTGATTCAGGAGCAAAACAGCTTCCCCGGAGTTACAAACCGAATGCTCGCTAAATTTGCATCAAAAATATTTACAGCTTTCAAGGAAGCGGCAAAGTATTTGCCTTCTGATAAGATCGTGGAATCAGGAAATCCAACCAGAAACACTTTGGATAAAGTAGATAAGAAGATTGGACTCAATTCCTTCAATTTTGATGACTCTAAACCGGTATTGATGGTTCTTGGAGGAAGTGGAGGAGCAAGATCGATCAATGAAGCGGTAAAAGAAAACCTTGACAAACTATCAGATCTACAAGTGATCTGGCAATGCGGAAGCCGATACATCGATGCTTTGATGAAAGAAATTGACTTAGAGAACAACAAGAATATTCGTTTAACAGCCTTCATTGATAATATGCCTGAAGCTTATGCTGCTGCAGACTTAATTGTGAGCAGAGCCGGAGCAAGTTCATGTTCTGAGTTTATGATGACCGGAAAACCCAGTGTTTTGATCCCCTCCCCTAATGTAGCCGGAGATCATCAAACACAAAATGCTAAAAGCATGGTTGATGCCGGTGCTTCAGAATTATTGAAAGATGCTGATGCTGTAAATGCTTTACCGGAACTGGTGCTCTCACTAATCAGTGATCAGGAAAAATTGAAGGAAATGAACAAAGCTGCACTAAGGCTTGCAAAACCGAATGCAGCCAGAATGATCGCAAAAGAAATTTTAGAACTCGCAAAATCGAAGAACAGTTGATGGAAAACAGAATTCAAACACAACCCGTATTTGGACGAACCAAACATATTCATATGGTTGGAATCGGTGGAATTGGTATGAGCGGGATGGCTGAGATCTTGATACAAAGAGGTTATAAAGTAACCGGTTCTGATGGTGCTTCTAATGAAACTACAGATCGGTTAAAAGAACTTGGCGCTACTATTTACCAGGGACACGCTCCTGAAAATATTGAAGGTGCGGATGTTGTGGTTTATACCAGTGCAGTTAAAGCAACTGAAAACGAAGAAACCAAAGCTGCTTTAGAAAACCGTATTCCTACTATCAAAAGAGCTGAAATGCTCGCCGAATTGATGAAAATGAAGTTCGGAATCGGTGTAGCAGGAACACATGGCAAAACCACCACCACAACTATGATCGGACATGTAACCCAAGATGGCAATTACGATCCAACTATTATGGTGGGTGGAAAAGTCCACAGTTTTGACAAAACAAATGCAGTTGTAGGTAAAGGTGATGTGATCGTTGTAGAAGCAGACGAATTTGACCGAACATTTCTTCGCCTCACCCCTTCTATTGCTATTATTACCAATATTGAAGCGGAACACTTAGACATCTACGATGACCTGGAAGATGTTAAAGGAGCGTTCATCGATTATGCTAACAAAGTTCCTTTTTATGGAGCTGTAATTGTTTGTCTTGATGATCCGAATGTACGAAGTATTCTTCCTGATCTGGAAAGGAGAATCATTTCATACGGATTGAGTCCACAAGCTCAGGTTCGTGCAGTTGATATTCAAATGAACCAATTTACCAGCACATTTACGGTGATGAATGATGATGAAAAACTTGGAGTGATCACTTTAAAAGCTCCCGGCGATCATAATGTAAAAAATGCACTGGCTGCGGTAGCTACAGGAATTGAGTTAAATATTGATTTTAAACTGATCAAACAAGGATTAGAACGCTATCAGGGAGTTTTCAGAAGATTCCAGAAGAAAATTGAAGAACAAGGAGTGATGGTTATCGATGATTATGCTCATCACCCAACAGAAGTTGCTGCAACATTGAACGCAGCTCGCAAAGGATGGCCTGATCGAAGAATTGTAGCTGTTTTCCAACCTCACTTGTATTCCAGAACTCAGGATCTGTATAAGGAATTTGGTCTTTCATTCTCTGATGCAGAAGTGCTGTTGATCACAGATGTATATCCATCCCGAGAAAAACCCATTGAAGGTGTAACAGGAAAACTGATCTCTGACACTGCTGAACAATACGGTCATAAACATGTGATTTATGTTGAGGACAAAGCAGATGTAACGGAAACTCTTAAAGAGATTTCAAAAGCCGGAGACATCATTATAACTATGGGTGCCGGTGATATCTATAAATACGGTGAAGAATTTGCAAACGAATTGGAAAGCGGAAACTATAAAACAGGACCCAAATAGTTAGTGTCAGGCAACAGCACAAATAGCGACGTGAAAAAGAGTAAGCTTCTCCCCTGGGCAACAGCGATCATGCTGGTTGTTGGAGTTGCTGTGCTTGCGGCTGTTTATTGGAACAGAAATGTGACTGTTGATGAGTTATCATTTTCCGGAAATGTAATTACAGAGACCGAAGTGCTGACTAAAGCTGCAAATGTAGAATTTGGAGCGCACCCCGACAGCCTGAATCTGAGTGTGATCGTTGAACGCATTGAAAAAGTAGATTATGTAAAAAGTGCAACTCCTTACATAGAACCAAACGGTGATCTGAATATTGAAATTACGGAACGTACACCTGTGGCATTGCTTATTAAAGATGACAAAAGAGCTTATGTAGATGCTGAAGGAGTAAAACTTCCGATCTTTAAAAATAAAACATTCAATCTGCCTTTGGTTTATGGGTTTGACGCTTCCACAGATTCTGACACACTTAAAAGTGAAGCTTTCAAGCAAATAAGCACTTTTTTAACGGAAGCAAAACAAAACAAATTTGGATGGATGACCATCAGCGAAGTGGCTTACAATAAAGAAGAAGGTGTTGTGGCGCTAAGCCAGGAAAACGGAGTAAAGCTCTTATTCGGGAGTAATGACTTCAGAATTAAGCTTGAAAACTGGGAAGCTTTTTACACGGAGGTAATTCGGGTGAAAGGAATCCAAACCATGCAACAGGTAGATCTCAGATTTACCAATCAGGTGGTAACAAGAGAAGGATAAGGTATGAATATCAATCAATTTCATATAGAACACACCCCTGTTTCCCCTCTCAAGAGGGGACTATTCACCTTTTCGCAATTCATTTTGCGAAGACTTAATGAACTTAAAGAGCTTCCCCTCCCACGGAGGGGATTGAGGGGTGGGTCAAAATTTGTCTTGATTTACTCTAAAAAATCTGCAATCAATTTTAGCAATCAACAAACAAAGCGGTATCAATAATGTCTGAACAAGAAAATATCATGGTCGGTCTCGATATTGGGACTACAAAAATTTGCGCAATCGTTGCTTCCATCGAGCACGAAAGAATCAACATCCTTGGAGTTGGTAAAGCTCCCAGCGATGGCTTAAATCGTGGCGTGGTTGTTAACATTGATAAGACCGTAAACGCAATCAAGGACGCCATTGCACAGGCTGAACTTGCATCCGGAATTCAGGTGAATTCTGTGAATGTAGGTATTGCAGGCGATCACATTCGAAGTATGAGAAGTAAAGGTGTGATCACCATCAACAACAAAGACAATGAGATCACCGCTCATGACGTAGAACGACTTTTGGAAGACTGTCAGCGCATTATGTTGCCAACTGATCAACAGATTCTTCACGTAATTCCTCAGGAATTTGTGGTTGATGGTCAGGACGGCATCAGCGATCCGGTTGGAATGAGCGGAATGCGCATGGAAGCAGAAGTTCACATTATCACAGGATTGGTTTCTGCAGCTAAAAACATGTATCGGTGTGTGGAACGAGCCGGTTATCAGGTGGCAGATCTGATTCTGGAGCCTTTAGCTTCTTCTTATTCAGTATTGGATGAAGAAGAGAAAGAAGCAGGAGTTGTGTTGGTGGATATCGGAGGTGGTACTACAGATGTAGCCATTTTCCAGGATAATACCATCCGACACACTGCTGTTGTTGCCATTGCCGGACAGAAAGTAACGGACGATATACGTCTGGGTTTAAGTGTTCTTGACGATCAGGCCGAAATGCTGAAAAGAAAGCACGGTGAAAGCTATGCTGACATGATCGAAGAGGATGAAGTGATCACCGTTCCGGGAATTGCCGGGCGTCCACCAAAAGAAATTACAAAGAGCATTCTTTCCAAAATTATACAGGCAAGAATGGAAGAAATCATGGAAATAGTTGGGATCGAGATCAAACGCAGTGGCTACTCAGAAGCACTAAGTGCAGGAGTAGTTCTTACAGGCGGCGGATCTTTGATCAAGAATATTTGTCCACTGGCTAACGAGATCTTAGGAATAGATGCCAAGATCGGGATTCCGTTAGGAATCACAGGCGGTTTAGTGGAAGAAGTAAACAGTCCAATTTACGCTACAGG
Organism: Balneola sp.; assembly: GCA_965222085.1. Classification (GTDB taxonomy): domain Bacteria; phylum Bacteroidota; class Rhodothermia; order Balneolales; family Balneolaceae; genus Balneola. The sequence continues at coordinate 2,372,870 of OZ244952.1, read as the reverse complement.
TGTTGGTCTTGTGGTTCATGCTTTAAAAACAGGTATGGGCAACAATCAAACAATGATGCCATCATCACAAAAAGGCGGAAAAAATATGGAACAGGTGATGAACAAGATCGCCGACCGTATGAAAAGTTGGTTCAAAGAACTTTAGCAAACAGCAATCATCTACAAAATACAATCCAGTAAATAAATACAAAAACAAGGAGTAATCATGGCTAACCATAATACTCGATTCTTTTTCGACGAACAAAGCCAGGAAAACGCAAAGATCAAAGTGGTCGGCGTAGGCGGCGGCGGCGGAAACGCAATCAACAATATGATAAATATGGGCCTCGACAGTGTGGAATATATCGCACTTAACACAGACGCCCAGGCACTGAAAAACAGTCAGGCTGATGTAAAAATTCAGGTTGGAACTTCACTTACTAACGGTTTAGGAGCAGGAGCTCGTCCGGAAGTTGGCAGAGAAGCGGTTGAAGAAAACCGACACGAAATTGAAGAAGCCATCGAAACTGCGGATATGATATTCGTAACTGCAGGAATGGGTGGCGGTACCGGAACCGGAGGCGCACCTGTGGTTGCAGGAATGGCCAAACGGAAAGGAATTCTTACAGTAGGAATTATTACTACTCCATTCGATTGTGAGGGTAAGATCCGTAAGAAATATGCACTGGAAGGCATAACTGAACTAAAGAAAAACTGTGATACGGTAATCGTTATTCCAAACGAACGACTTCTGGACATCGCAGACGAAAACACCACATTAATGGATGCTTTCGCACTGGCAAATGAAGTTTTATATAATGCAACACGTGGTATCAGCGACTTAATTCTAATGCCCGGCCTGATCAATCTTGATTTCGCGGATGTTAGAACTACTATGACTGACGGTGGAGCTGCAATAATGGGATCAGCAACAGCTGAAGGTCCTGACAGAGCTGAAATCGCTGCTCGTTCTGCTATCAATTCTCCGTTATTAGATGGAGTTAGTATTCGCGGAGCAAGAAGCGTTCTTGTTAACATTAGCGCCGGTTCGGCTTTGGGTATGCGTGAAACCACTACTGCTACAAGTATTGTTCAGCAGGAAGCCGGTGACAATGCAGAGATCATCTTGGGTACTGTTCTTGATGAAACATTTACTGATGAGATCAGAGTTACAGTAATCGCTACCGGTTTTGACTTAGCTGAAGACAGAACTACAGCGAAAGTAGCGCCGAATGCTTCTGCAGGTTTAAATAAAGCAGCGGAAAATGCTTTGAATAATCAGGAAATAAAACCTCAGGGAGTTCCAAGTCGCATTGCTCGTACTCCTAGCGATTATTACAAAGGAGAAGGTAATCTGAAGAAATTGGATACGCCTTCTTACCTGCGCCGTGATCTTTCTGTACGACAAGAGGCAAAGGATAACGATCAGGAAGAAGAAAGTTACCGCGCTGAAGAGCCAAAGCAGGAAACGAAAAGCAGAGATAATATCGCTCCGTTCCAAAGCAGAACAGAACGTATACAAAAAGACGATTCCGATCAGCCCGCATTTTTGCGCAAGATCATGGATTAATCTTTATCTGTATTACTGATTTTTGAGCTGCCTTGGGAAAGGAGTCTCTTTAATCATGATTTTTTACTGGATTATAGTTGCTGCTCACTTTGTGAGACGGCTATAGATTGCTAACAATAAGAGAAGCCTCTGGATAAGGGGCTTCTTTTTTATGATCACTGATTTTGCTGATTTAAATGATTTTCGCTGATTTTTTCGCGTCGGACTAGTGTCCTTGCTTTATAAGCATTTAACTAATAGTTAATCCAACCCTAAAGGGTCCCTTGTTTAAAGTTTTAAAAATCAATCTAATGTTTACCGGTTAATTGCTTCCAAACATATAACCTTGTTCACCAATAACTAATCCACTTTGTCACTCAGTCACTTTCCCCTAACTCTGTCACTTCTTCAATCCCAACCAAACATTTCTTCTTTCTATTTCTTTACTACCTGCGTTTTCATCAATCGTAGTTTGTAGTGTTTTAGAAGCTTCTAGTTTCACATCAAAAGATTTAGATTCTCCCCATCTTTCGATAACTACATTGATCACATCGCCCGGTTTATGATTTGATAAGATCTCATCTACATTTTGCACGGAATTCAAATCCGTTCCTGCAACCGAAATAAACACATCTTCGGATTCTATTCCTGCTTTGTAAATCGGACTACCAACCGTTGCATTTCCGGTCATTTTCCATTCATCATTTTGTTTTCTGATGTTTTCTCCAAGACTGGCTTTATTCGGTTCGGCTAATTCAAACTTCACTCCCACTTTGGCAAATAGCGATTTGTAATCAGGAAGTTTACTGTCGAATATGTAATTCTCAAAATAGTTGTCAGCGAACTCGTTTCCGGCATATTCTGCTAAAGCAACCTGCAGATCTTTAACAGTGTACGGAACTTCTGTCTTACCGTATTTCATCCAAACGGATTTCATAAAGTCGTCGAGGTTTAGTCCTTTGTCTAAAGTTCTGAGTGAAAGATCTAACCCCAATCCAAGTACGCTTCCATAGGTGTAATAAGACACGAAGGTATTTGATCGGTTCACAGGATCTACTGATCGCGCCGCATCCACAAACGGAGCCTGATAACTCATTTCGATCGGATTGAAGTACTTTCTTCCCGGAGAATTAATAACATAATTCAACCCGCCGTCCAATCCTTCCACATATTGTTTATCTGTTCTGATGTCAGCTCTGGCAAGTGCCAAACCTGTATAATAACTCGTAAATCCTTCGGCAAACCAAAGTTCACCGCTCATATTTGCTTCTTCAAAATCAAAAGGTTCTAAACTGGCCGGACGAATACGTTCTACATTCCAGGCATGAAAAAATTCATGAGAAATAGTTCCAATGCTGGTTTCTCCCAAAGGACGATCTAATGGTTTTGAACTCACCACATACGTAGAATTTCTGTGCTCCATTCCGTCACCACTCGCGTTGGGCATATAGCAGGACAAAAACGTGTACTCACCATAATCGAAATCAGGCATTTCACCATAAATATCTCTCTGCGCTTTTACGATCGCCATTACTTTTACGAAATATTCATCAACTTCTTTATCTGATGCCTGAGTATGTAATGCTAATCTAATATTCTGTCCATCTACTTTTTCTTCTCTGAAATGCTGATCTGCAATTTCTGTCGGACTGTCCAGAAAATACTGAAGGTCTTTCGCGTAATAGGTGTCGCCTTCCACATGCTTTAGTTGAGTAGCGATTTCCCAGTTCAGATCGTCTCTTTTGTTGAAGGTAATGTGGATCGGACGATATTCATACTCCCTTGCCCACGCAAAAGTAGCCGGCATGTTCATATGTGCGTGTGTTTCGTCAATTCCGGTGTAGGTCCCTCCTCCTCTGTTCGCGTATAAAGTGTAACTGAACTTTACAGTTCCATCATGACCGCTTACATTCCATTGATGTGGATTTGGTCGGGTAATTTCCAATTCATTCCCCATTCCGTCCACTGCCTTCACATTGTACACATTCTTTGCAAATTCATGAAGTGCATATCGCCCCGGAGAAGTTCTGCTCATTCGAACTTCCAGTACTTTGTTTTCTATGTTCGGAAATGTGACTGAAATTTCTGCTTCATGATGAACGGCGTTTTCGAAGGAAATTTCGTACTGGTTATGAGTTTGGGCAGTCGCTTCGCTGAATAGTTGAATTAGGAATACAGGAATTAGGAATAGGGTAATCTTCTTCATGGATGTAGTTTTTTGAATTGAACGCCTGAAGATGGGAAGCTTTACTGACTGGTGCAACTGATGTTACATCTCTTTGCGTATTCATAGTCATCCTGATCCCGAAATATCGGGACGAAGGATCTGCACGATTGCATGATTGGTCATATTAGTTTGATTTGCAGATTCTTCGCTTTCTCTCAGAATGACAGTGAAGACGTCATCCCGGGCTTGATCCAGAATCCGTGTAAGCACAGAAATGTAATCCCCCACAGATCCTGAATCAATACTGAATCAAGTTCAGCACATGGTTCAGGATGACGATTGTGATTATAATACTGTCATCCCGAAGTGGAAATGCTTAGTTGACGGAACTGCTTTTAACACGAGCCTGCCTGCACGGAGCCGCGCCTTCTCCCGAAGCATCGGGATACTCCGGACAGTTCGCTTAGGCAAAGGCAGGGGATCTCAAATAAACGATCTAACCAAACTTATGATTTGAGACCCTTCGGCGTGTTGATCTCTAAACCTTTGATAGATTTGGACCGCTCAGGGTGACAGCTATTTCAATGCTCCTGTAAAGGCGGACTAAAGTCCTCGACTTGTGTACTTGAGAAAATCACAATAAATGACCCAAATCTTGTCCGGTTAACCAGCAAAGAATTTATTCCGCAGCTAAATGGAAGTCAGAGACTTCCTGAACTTCCAATTTTTAAGTCATCGCTACCACTAAAGACTTAAAATATCTTAGGGAATCAAAAAACTCAAACAGATTCAATAGATAAAAAATATTTTCCTATATAAATCATCGCTTCAGCAGAAGCTTCTTGAGTTCCTATTTGCTTTGATCTCCATTGATAATCAAATTTTCTATCTGAATATCTTACCCACTCATCTCTTATTGTTTTAAATAATTCCTTGTTTCTCACATAATGATCAGAATATTTATTGACTTTATCTCCAATCATAGAAGTAAGTCTTCCCTCTAGTTTAAAATTATAAACTAGAAAAGCTTCATATATTAAAGCACCCGCATCAGGAAACCATGATTCAATTTCTTCTTCTCTTTTATATCCTGAATTAAGTCTTTTTATAAAATCAGACTCGTACTTACTCTTAGGTTCAAAATTTCTAAACTTTTTACCTAGTGAGACTAATTCTAAACCTATTCCTGAAAGAGTTTTATTTTTCATCCAACCAAGAATACGGGTAACTCGGATCATCTAGTCTCATCGCCTCTTCGGTCACGTACATCGGTTTGAAGGTGTCGATCATCACGGCATATTCGTCTGTTTCTTCTGCGCCGATGCTGGCTTCTGCTTTTCCGGGATGTGGTCCGTGTGGAATTCCACCGGGATGTAGCGTAATACTCGCATAGTCCATTCCTTTTCTGCTCATGAAATCGCCTTCCACATAATACAGCATTTCATCTGAATCTACATTGGAGTGATTATATGGCGCCGGAATGGCATCAGGATGATAATCGAATTTTCTAGGACAGAAACTGCACACTACATAATTATGTCCACGGAAGGTTTGATGTACCGGTGGCGGTTGATGAACCCGTCCCGTAATCGGCTCAAAATCTTTGATGTTGAAGATCCATGGATACAAATATCCATCCCAACCAACAACATCTAACGGATGATGATCAAAAGTATAATGATGCATTCGACCGCCTTTCTTTATCCGAACTTCAAACTCTCCTTCTTCCTCAAAAAACAATTGTTCTTGCGGCAAACGGAAATCACGTTCGCAAAAAGGAGAATTCTCCATGAACTGTCCCATTTCAGATAAATATCGTTTTGGGAAATCAATCGGCCCGGTTGAATCTACGGTCAACACACGGTTCTTGTCCGTATCAAAATTCATTTGGTAGGTGGTTCCACGCGGAATGTAAATGTAATCTCCGTAACCAAAATCCAGTCGCCCAAAATTGGTTTGCAGATGTCCCGTTCCTTCATGGATAAACAACAATTCATCATGCTCTCCATTGCGGTAGAAATAGTTCATTGCATCGGTTGGACGCATAACTCCAATCTGAAGATCGTTATTGAACATCAGCACTTTACGACCGGTAATAGCATCTCCGCCTGTGGGAATATCTTTCGTCTTTAAATGACGGTGACGAAGGGTTTGATCATCTGCCGCTTTAACTTCGATCTTTGCTCCTTGCTCGATCTTAGTAACTCTGGTCGGCATATGGTAATGGTACAACAGCGAACTGTTTCCATGAAAGCCTTCTGCTCCGAAAAGCTCTTCGGTAAATAACTCTCCGTCGGGTCGGCGAAAAACCGTGTGACGTTTATGCGGGATAGTTCCTAATGCGTGGTAGTACATGGCTCAATTTTGAATGTTTAATTATGAATTTTGAATTAGCTGCCATTCAAAATTCATAATCCATAATTAATAATTCGTTTAAAGATTTCCTCTCAGTTCCTGTTCACGTTCTATGGCTTCGAAAAGTGCTTTGAAGTTTCCTTTTCCGAATCCACGAGCTCCTTTTCGCTGAATGATCTCATAAAACAATGTCGGACGATCAACTACAGGCTTCGTGAAGATCTGAAGTAAATATCCTTCATCATCACGATCAACCAGAATTCCAAGATCTGCGAGCACATCAATGGGTTCATCGATCTTGCCTACTCTTTCTTCCAGTTCTTCGTAATACGTTGTAGGGACTTTAAGAAAATCCACTCCCCTGTCACGAAGTTTGGTAACGGTATCGATTATATCAGCAGTTAATAAAGCCACATGCTGAACACCCGGTCCTTCAAAGAAATCCAAGTATTCTTCAATTTGAGATTTTTTCACTCCGTCAGCCGGCTCATTGATCGGAAATTTGATCATTCCTCGTCCGCCTGCCATCACTTTACTCATCAAAGCGGTGTATTCGGTAGAAATATCTTTGTCATCAAAACTGATGTACTGTGTAAAACCGAGCACATCTCTGTAAAAAGCTACCCACGTGTCCATTTCTCCGAGTTCTACATTTCCAACACAGTGATCCACAAACTGGACACCAACAGGTTCGGCATTGATCAGACTTTCTTTTGCAACATACTTTGGAAAGAAAATTCCATTGTATTCTGTTCTGTTTATAAAAGAGTGAATTACATCACCGTAAGTTTTGATAGCTGCTTTTCTGATCGTGCCGTCACCATCAGTAATGGAATGTGGTTCTTCAACAATTTCTGCTCCTCGCTTCACACTTTCTTTAAATGCACGGTCTACATCTTCCACGTGCATTGCAATATCTTTAATGCCATCACCATGCTTATGCACAAATTCTGAAATGGGCGACTTACTGCTTAGCGGAGCAGTAATTACAAATCGAATATTTCCTTGTTCTAAATAATAAGAAGAACGATCCCGAACTCCGGTTTCCAGTCCACAATAAGCTTTAAGCTGAAACCCAAACGTTGTGATGTAATAATGGGCGGTTTGTTTAGCATTACTTACATAGTGCTCCACATAATCCACATCCTGCAATCCCAGATGGTCGTCAAATTCTTCTTCTATTTCTCTTTCCAGTACGTTGTCTTGATCTTTCATCGTTATATTTTTACAAACTGTTCAGGTTGGCATTCAACAGTACTGCAAAATATTGAGTTGCTGTAGCTCTTGAATGAAATTTCGGTCTACCCAACTACTACTTTTATCCGGTTATTGAAAATAAATGACTGCTTTGCCTTTTACTAGATAATTATACTTCATTGAGTAGAACTATTAATGTTGCTAAGCACGTCATTTTTGATCCATTTTATCTCCGGATATCTAAATTTAGAATGTTCTTAAATAATAACTGTATAAAATGTATGAAAGGAAATGAATAAACAAAAATCAATAGTCTGCTTTTATTATATTCACGGAATGTAATTCTTTTAAAGGATGTTATGCCACTGAACTAAAAAAGCGCTTACACCATGGAGACACAACAGCAATTAGACGACTTTCAAGCCCGAATTGACGCCGGCGAAAAGATAGAACCCAAAGACTGGATGCCTGAGCGTTATCGGGAACAGATCATTCGTATGGGTAGCCAGCACGCACATTCCGAGATCGTAGGTATGCTTCCGGAAGGAAATTGGATCTCCAGAGCTCCATCACTAAAGAGAAAATTAGTGCTACTTGCTAAAGTTCAGGATGAAGCCGGGCATGGATTATATTTATACAGCGCCATTGAAACTCTTGGAGTGAGACGAAGCGAGCTCATTGATCAGTATTTGTACGGCAACGCTAAATATTCCAGCATTTTTAACTATCCAACATTGAGCTATGCTGATGTTTGTGTAATTGGCTGGTTAGTTGATGGAGCTGCCATCGTAAACCAAACTAAATTGGCTCACTCCAGTTACGGCCCATACGCAAGAGCTAATCTTAGAATTTGCAAGGAAGAAAGTTTCCACAAAAAGCAGGGCTATGAAATGGTGGCCAAGCTTGCAGAGGGAACTCCTGCACAACGTAAGATGGTGCAAAGTGCAGTTGATCGTTTTTGGTGGCCAACTTTGATGATGTTTGGACCAAATGATTCTGATTCGCCAAATAGTGCAGAATTATTGAAATGGCAGGTTAAACTGAATACCAACGACGAACTTCGTCAACATTTTGTAGACCGAGTGGTTATGGAAGCTGAAGCTGTTGGATTAACCCTTCCCGACCCTGATTTGAAATTCAACGAAGAAACCGGTCACTGGGAATTTGGTGAGATTCCGTGGGATGAGTTCTGGGACGTTGTAAAAGGAAATGGTGTAATGAATCGTGAGCGAATGAAATCGCGCCGAAAAGCACATGAAGACGGAGCCTGGGTTCGTGAAGCTGCACAAGCCTATGCCAGAAAGAAAAAATTAAGCCGCGAAAAGGCTTCGTAATCCGTTGAAGTCATCCTGAGGATACTTCCGAAGGATCTTCACAAATAAAAATATGTAGCGAATTGTCTTTGAAGATTCTTCGCTAGCGCTCAGAATGACAATTTAATTTTAATATGTCCGAAAACAACGAAAAAGATTGGCCTCTGTGGGAGGTTTTTTATCAGCCTAAAAACGGTAAACCTTATGAACACGCCGGAAGCTTACACGCTTCGGATGCAGAGAATGCTTTGCAAAACGCCCGTGATGTGTATGCGCGAAGAAATGAAGGGATCGGAATCTGGGTAGTTCCATCTGATCAGATCACTGCTTCCACACCGGAAGATATGGGTTCATTTTTTGATCCTGCATCTGATAAGCCGTACAGACATCCGCAATTTTACAGTGTTCCAAGAGCCGTAAAGAAAAGAAGTTAATTCGTTAATTGTTATTAGTGTATTTGTTAAACCAAATAACTAATAACCAATAACTATCAAATGAATACAACGAAAGAATTATCACTTAAAGAAGCTAAAACAGCTTACCTGCTTAGACTTGCCGATGACCGGCTGATTCTCGGGCAACGAATGTCAGAATGGTGTGGCCATGGTCCGGTTTTGGAAGAAGATCTTGCTTTGGCGAACATGGCTTTAGATTTGATCGGACATGCTTCTTCATTATATGCTTACGCTGCGGAAATTGAAGACGAAGGTCGTGACGAAGATCACTTTGCTTATTTCAGAGATGATTACGAATTCACTAATCTTCAGCTTTGTGAACTCCCGAAAGGTGATTTTGCTTTTACTATTGCCCGGCAGTTTTTATTCAGTTCTTTCAGCTATTTTCAATATCAGCAACTTAAAGAAGCTAAAGACGAACAGTTTGCAGGAATGATCGACAAGCATTTTAAAGAGATCAAATATCACTTAAGACACTCCAGAGATTGGGTACTCAAGCTTGGAGACGGAACAGAAGAAAGCAAAAAAAGAATGCAAGAAGCTTTCGATGAGCTTTGGATGTATACCGGAGAATTATTTTATATAGACGGCGTTGATGAAATGATGTTGGCAGAAGGCAATGGAGCTGATCTGTTATCATTCAAAGACGAATGGAAGAAATTAGTGGAAGACACTTTGAAAGAAGCCACATTAAGCGTTCCGGATTGGAATCAGTTTATGATGACAGGAAGTCGAACGGGAATGCATACAGAGCATTTAGGTCATATGCTTGCTCAGATGCAGTTTTTAAGACGCTCGCACCCTGATGCTGATTGGAAATAGAAGTAGTACTTAGTATTGAGATGTTAGATTTTAGCATCGCTAAAATTAGTCGAAATACTAAGTACTCATATCTCAATACTATATTGAAAACAAAAACCTTACATACCGAAGAGCAAATTTGGGATTATATCCGTGAGGTAACCGATCCGGAAATTCCTGTGCTTAATATTATTGAGATGGGTATAGCGCGTAGTGTTGAGATTGATAATTCGGGGAAAGTTGTTATCAAAATTACTCCGACTTATTCCGGCTGTCCGGCTATGAATGCCATTGAGAAAATGGTGAAGGAAAAACTGGAAGAAAAATACATTGAAGATTTTGAAGTAAAACTCGATTTCTCGAAAGCATGGACTACCGATTGGATGACCGATGAAGCTAAAACGAAACTTAAAGATTACGGTATTGCCCCCCCTGAAAAAACTACTTCTGATGACGATTTTTTGAAAAGTTTATCAGGAACTAAAATTGTGCCTTGTCCATTTTGTGATTCGTTTGAAACTGAGCTTCAAAGTCAGTTTGGTTCAACCGCTTGTAAAGCTCAATATTTTTGTAATTCTTGCCATCAACCATTTGAACATTTTAAATGTATTTAAAATTACTACTTTTTATCATTCTAACAGCTTTTATAAGCACTTCCCTGAGTGCTCAGTACGTAAAGAGCGATCCGTCTGAAGTAAATATACAGACAATCGATTTCTCGTTTGTACCTAAGCATTTCAACTTGGTAGTTGTTGACTTCAAAACCAAGAAATCTTCCTCTAATAAATATAAAATACTTAGAACTACAGGATTTCTGTTAAAAAATCTTACTTTCAATTCTCCTTATGATCGCTTCAGCGCGAACCTTCCATACGATCAAAGAGTTTATGAACCGCAAACATTTTCGCAACTCAGCGCTCAGATTCAAACAAATTTACTACTTAACAAAACTCTGATAGGATTTTTACAATGAGCGACCAGTTTATTGAAACCAATTTAGAAGAAGGCGTTTTAACCATAACCTTAAATCGTCCTGATGTGTTAAACAGTTTCAATTACGGAATGGCTGAAGAAGTACAGGATGCTTTCAAGGAAGCGGAATCTAATAATGAAATCCGTTGTGTGTTACTCACTGCAAATGGTAAAGGGTTTTGTGCCGGCCAGGATCTGAAAGAAGTGACTGAAATTGCCAAAGATCCAAATCGTGAGCTTGGTGAAGTTGTTCATCATACTTATAACCCGATCATCAGAGCTATTCGAAATTTGGAAAAACCTGTTATATGTGCTGTAAATGGAACCGCAGCAGGTGCCGGAGCCAATATTGCAATAGCCTGCGATATGGTTTTTGCTGCTGAAGAAGCGAAATTCATTCAATCATTTTCGAATATTGGTTTGATACCTGATAGTGGTGGCACATATATTTTACCTCGACTTATAGGTTTAGCCAGAGCAACTGAGCTAACCTTCACTGGCCGTCCTGTTAAAGCTCCCGAAGCGGTTGAAATAGGAATGATCTACAAGTCAGTTCCTGCCGAAGAATTAATGAATGAGGCAATGGCTCTCTGTAAGAAATTCGCAAAAATGCCTACTCGTGGCTACGGACTAACCAAAAAAGGATTTAATGAAGGGTTTAATAATGATCTTGAAACCCAATTGAATCTGGAAGCTGACCTTCAGGCGGAAGCAGGCAGTACAGAAGATTATCATGAAGGAGTTGCTGCTTTTCTCGAGAAGAGAAAACCTGAGTTTAAGGGGAAGTGAATTTCAAATCTTACACCTTATTATAAATCATTTATTGATGTAACAAATTCTTTATAAGCTGTCTTTTTTATTTCATTAGACATTCTAATATCTGCTGTAAATAAATTTCCTTCATAATTGACAGCCACTGCAAGATAACAAGCATCATATAAAGTAATTGAGAACCGTGTAGATATAAAAAATGCTTCCGCTTTAATTTGGTCGAAAGAAATAGTTACAAAATTCATGTTCTCAAGAATTTGAATAATTCTCTCAGCCTCTTTTATAGAAAGTTCACTCTTCCTTACTTTTTTTGAGATAATGTTACTCGTTTCTATCCAAAAAAGATCCGGTACTACGAATTGATTTCTTTCAGATAAAAAACTTCTGGCAATTGCACTGTTTTCTTCTGGAAAGAACCATTTTAATGCAATTGAAGCATCAATAACCGGAAGTTTCATCGATCCCTGTCTTCACGAATATCTTTTACACTATCTGAGAATACCCGCCCCTCAACTTTATATTTCTCATATATTTCCCGAACCTTATTCTTAGCTTCATCCATATTCATGGATGCTTCCTCTTCGAGCAATATTTTTAACTCTGCTTGTAGGGAGCGATTGTTTCTTTCGGCTCTCTTTTTGAGTTTATTAAGTGTTTTTTCATCGATATTTCTGATTAACACATCTGGCATATTTCTCTCATTTGTTAATTGATATCATTATGATATCAATTTTATTCTAACTTTACAATTTCGGGATCATATTCGAGCAGAGATTTCTTACTTTATAGTTGTTAAAAAAAGAGGATTAATTAAAAAAGACGCTAATGAAATACATTCTGATTCTTGAAGAAATTGCTCTTTTTGTGTTGACAATCTTCTTGTTTCCTTTTTTTACCAATCTTCCTTGGTACTTTTATGCCGGTCTCTTTTTTACTCCCGATATTTCTTTTCTGGGATATGCAGTAAGTCCCAAAATCGGGTCAATATTTTATAATATCTTCCATCACAAAGGTATTTGGCTATTGTGTGGTTTGATTGGTTATTTTACCAATCTCGAATCGTTATTAGGAATAGGAATTGTTTATTTCGGTCACTCTGCTTTTGATCGCATTTTTGGATATGGATTAAAGCATTTAGATAGCTTTCAAAATACACATTTAGGAAAAATTGGAAATCAAATTTCGCATTAATAAACATGAGTAACAGCTTAACTAAAGATACGATCATAGGAATTATTGGCGCAGGAACGATGGGTGCCGGAATCGCCCAAATAGCATCCACAAATGGTCATGAAGTTTATCTGTACGATGCTTACACCGAACAACTTCCAAAAGCCAAATCAGGATTGGAAAAGATCCTGAACCGACAGGTTGAAAAAGGAAGAATGTCACAAGAAGAAGTTGATGGAATTCTTTCCCGAATCCATTTTGAGGAAGACATCACAGAATTTGGTAATTGTGGCTTTGTGATTGAAGCTATCGTCGAAAATATTGATATCAAGAAAGATGCTTTTCAGCGATTGGAAGGAATTGTTTCTAAAGATTGTGTGCTTGCCTCCAACACCTCTTCCCTTTCCATAGCTTCGATCTCGTCAGCATTAAAAAAGCCGGAACGGTTCTTGGGAGTTCATTTTTTCAATCCTGCCCCTCTGATGAAATTGGTGGAAATCATTCCAAGTGTAGCCACAAATTCTGATCTGGCACTATCAACCAAAGAATTTATTTCCGGCTGGGGAAAGATCACCGTCTTAGCAAAAGATACTCCCGGATTTATCGTAAACCGCGTGGCTCGTCCTTTCTATTCCGAAGCCCTTAGAATTTTAGAAGAGGGTGTTGCTGATGTTCCAACCATCGATTGGGCAATGAAAGAGGTTGGTGGATTCAGAATGGGGCCTTTTGAGCTAATGGATCTCATCGGTCATGACGTAAATTATGAAGTGACATCAAGTGTATTTAAAGAATTTTATTACGACCCAAGATTTAAACCCTCGTTCACTCAAAAACGGTTGGTTGAAGCTGGTTGGTTAGGTCGAAAATCAGGTAAAGGATTTTATAATTATGGTGAAAATCCTAAAAATCCTGATGCAAACACTGACAAAGAATTAGGCGAAGAAATTCTTCACAGAATACTCGTAATGCTCATCAACGAAGCTTTTGACGCTGTATTTATGAATATAGGTTCAGCAGAGGATGTAGACCTTGCTATGCAAAACGGTGTGAACTATCCCAAAGGATTACTTGCATGGGCAGAAGAGATAGGATTAGAAAAAGTCTTAGGCCGAATGAACGCTCTTTATGAAGAATATCAGGAAGATCGATATAGACCAAATCCACTATTGAAAAGAATGGTAAGAGAGAAGAAGTAATCAGAATTCAGGAGTTCAGAATTTAACACGAGTGTTGCTGAATTCTGAACTCCTGATTACTGACAACCAAAAAGCGAAATGAGTAAAGACTTCAAAAACATAATTCAATCCATGATGGAGAAAGATGCCTTTTCCAAATGGATGGGAATTAAGATACTGGAATCAGAACCGGGTTATGTTAAATTATCTATGAATGTTCGTGAAGAAATGTGCAATGGGTTTGGGATTTGTCATGGGGGAATTACTTTCTCTTTGGCAGATAGTGCTTTGGCCTTTGCATCAAACTCCAGAGGTTCCATATCTGTGGCTTTGGAAAATAATATCAACTACACCAAGAAAGTTGAAATCGGTGATACATTGATCGCCGAAACCGAAGAAATTCAAAACGGAAGAACAATTGGCGTTTATAAGATCAGGGTTATGAATCAGAATGATGATTTGGTTGCTGAATTCAGAGGCACGGTTTATAGGACAGGTAGTTATTAGTAGTTAGTATTGAGTATTTAGATTTTTAGTATGGAGTATATATGCATCAATTTAAAGAATTGAAGGTTTGGCAAAAATCGGTTGAGTTGGCAACTGAAGTTTATAATTCTACTAACAATTTTCCTGCTGAAGAGAAATTTGGAATAACCTCGCAAATCAGAAGAAGTGTTGTCTCGATAAGTTCAAATATTGCTGAAGGTGCAGGTAGGAAAACAAAAAAAGAATTTAAACTTTTTCTTAATTACGCTTATAGCTCTTGCTCTGAGCTTGAAACTCAACTTATTATCTCAAAAAATTTAGGGTTTCTAAATCCTGACTTATTGCCTGTTTTTATCTGAATCGATATATGAAATTCAGAAAATGATTTATTCTCTATCAAATTCTTTAAACTAAATACTAAAATCTAAATACTATGCCCCAAGCATACATTATCGACGGAATCAGAACTCCAATCGGAAAATTGAAAGGCTCTCTCTCTTCTATCAGAGCAGATGATCTTGCTGCGATTCCTATCAAAGAGTTATTGAAAAGAAATCCTGAATTAGATCCAAAATCAGTTGAGGACGTCATCTTCGGTTGTGCAAACCAAGCGGGTGAGGATAACAGGAATGTTGCACGAATGGCAGGATTACTTGCCGGACTTCCGGTTTCTGTTCCCGGAGAAACGGTGAATAGATTATGTGCATCAGGAATGAGTGCAACTATTCGTGCTTATCATGCAATTAAAGCCGGTGAAGGTGACGTCTTCATCACCGGAGGTGTGGAACACATGACTCGCGGACCAATTGTTTTAGGAAAAGGAAATTCGCCCTATTCGGGAACTACAGAAATGCACGACTCTACTTTCGGATGGAGATTTGTAAATCCAAAAATGCATGATATGCATGGAACAGACGGTATGGGAATGACTGCCGAAAATGTTGTGGAAATGCATAAAATATCTCGTAAAGATCAGGATAAGTTTGCGGCTTGGAGTCAACAGAAAGCCGGAACTGCCAGAGATTCAGGTCGTTTAGCCAAAGAAATTGTGAAGGTTGAAATCCCACAAAGAAAAGGCGATCCCATTATCTTCGAACATGATGAGTTTATGCGTCCGGACACCACTGCTGAAATTCTGGGAAAACTCAGACCTGCTTTTCGAAAAGATGGATCAGTTACTGCAGGAAATGCTTCGGGATTAAATGATGGCGCCGGAGCTTTGTTAATTGCTTCAAGTGCAGCAGTTGAAAAACACGGTTTCAAGCCAAAAGCGAGAATTGTAGCCTCAGCTGTTTCAGGAATTGAACCAAGAATTATGGGATTGGGACCTGTTGAAGCTAGCCAAAAGGCATTGAATCGCGCCGAACTTTCTTTATCAGATATGGACATTATCGAACTAAATGAAGCATTTGCCGGTCAATCTCTTGGAGTTACGAGAAAGCTTGGACTGGAGGACAACGATTCAAGATTGAATCCAAACGGTGGTGCAATTGCAATCGGACACCCACTCGGCATGACAGGGCAACGTTTGCTACAAACGGCTACTATCGAACTTCACGAAAACTCTGATAATAAATATGCACTTTGCACGCTTTGTGTAGGAGTTGGGCAGGGCTTTGCTGTTGTGCTTGAGAAAGTATAATTATAAACCACTGAGAACACAGAGCAATATAAATTCTTTTAACGTTGTGTCCTCTGTGGTTAAAAAAAGAAAGTAATGATATACGAATACAAAGGATATAAACCCGTAATTCACGAAAGTGCATACATCCATCCGCTTGCGGCAGTAACCGGCAATGTAATTATTGGCAGAGATGTGTATATCGGCCCGGGTGCAGCCATTCGTGGTGATTGGGGAAAAATCGTTATTGAGGATGGGTGCAATGTTCAGGAAAATTGTACTATTCATATGTTTCCGGGAGTTACAGTTACTCTGGAAGAAGGTGCACATGTTGGTCATGGCGCAATTATTCACGGGGCTCATCTCGGCAAGAATTGCCTGATAGGAATGAATGCAGTCATAATGGATAATGTGAAGATCGGAGCCGGATGTATAGTCGGAGCTTTGTCATTTATCAAAGAAGGAACGGAGATTCCTGATCGAAAAGTGGTTGTTGGAAATCCGGCAAAGATTGTGAAAGATGTTTCTGATGAAATGCTGAAATGGAAAACAGAAGGAACAGCTTGGTATCAACGATTGCCTCAAGAACTTCATGAAACCTTAACTGAGTGCGAACCGTTACGAGAAATTCCTGAGCATAGAAAAGATCAGGGCTCTAACTATGAGAGTTGGGGCAAATCGAAGGGTAGTTAATAGTCATTAGTTATTTGGAGAATCTTTGCTTTACCTTATTTTCTACTCTGCATATAAAACCAATAACTAATCACCATTAACAGAACACATGGGGTTTTTTAAAAGAACTAGAAAAAATTTACCTCCTCATAAACTTCATCCTGATGTTTTGCACTGGAGAGAAGGTGATGAGTTAGTATATATGAATGTTGTTCTAAACGGTCCTTTTGAAATTGATATAGATTCTTACGAAAAAAAAAAATAAAAAACACGGTTTTTATAAGAGCTTGACTTCAGAAGGTTATATCATCATTGAAGAAAAAGAATCCGGAAATCTGAATAAATATGAGTTTCGAAAGTTTATAAAAGCTGCTAAAAACATAAGTTTTCAGAATCGTGTAATTTCATTGGAGATCAAAGAATCTAAAAATTACATGGAACTAATTGATTCATTCCAAAAAGCATATACGGAACTTCAGGAATCGGACAATCCAAAATTGTTAGAATAAATGGGATTTTTTAAAAACGATAAAAAAGGAAAGCCTCCTCATTCTTGGTATCCGGAAATTCTGCATTGGGAAGTAGGCGATGAAATTAGAAGTATAGATTATGAAAAATTAGAGAATCTCAGTTTTGTTGAAAAGCTAATGCTTCGTATTGATAGCTTTTTTGAAAAAGAAGTTATTCCTATAAATTTTTATCTGTATAAGGGCTTAACGGAAAATGGATTTATTATAGTAGTACAAAAAGAATCTAAACGTTTATTTAAGATTAGTTTCCAAAATTTCATTAAAGATGCAATAAACCTAAGTTTCGAAGAACGCTCAATTCGGCAAGAACTAAACAAATCTAAAGAATACATGGACTTGATAAAAAACTTCCAAAAAGCCTACTTAGAATTGGAAGATTCAGATAAAACTAAACATTTAAATTGATGGGATTTTTCAAGAACGAAAAAAAAGGAAAACCTCCTCATACCTGGTATCCGGATATTTTGCATTGGAGAAAAGGGGATAAAATTTTCTGTTGGAATGTTGGGAAAGCGATTGGATATATGAAAGCCAGACAAGCTGATTTATACAAATATATGGAAGGAGTAAATCATGTAACTCCGTATGGCAAAGGAATGTTTATCTATAAATCCGTGGATGAACATGGAAATATATATCTGGATTATGAAGGTGAAACGGTTACTTTTGAGTTCTGGCGTTTTATCAAAGTTGCAAAAAATGAAACGCTCGAGTCGAGAAAACTTGAAGACAAAGTAAAGAATTCAGAAAAATACATGGAATTGATGTCGACCTTTCAGCATGCATTTGATGAATTGCAGGAAGCGGATGAGCATCCGAAACGGCTAGGAGCCTCAAATAAGGAGAAAGAATGAAAGTAACGAGTTACATAAAAGGCGAATGGCTAACTAAAGGCGCTGAAACCAACTTAATAAGTGCTATAAATGAAAAAACCGTAGCTCAACTTGTTGACTCAGATATTGATT
Source organism: Balneola sp. (assembly GCA_965222085.1). Classification (GTDB taxonomy): domain Bacteria; phylum Bacteroidota; class Rhodothermia; order Balneolales; family Balneolaceae; genus Balneola. The sequence goes on along the minus strand of OZ244952.1, from coordinate 2,354,692 downwards.
ATAAATCAGCTTTAGAATACGGGCGTGAAGTTGGTGGGCCTGCTCTTAGAAAACTCACCATTCATGAACGAGCTTTCAAAATTAAGTTTTTGGCTGCTTACTTAATGGAAAGGAAGGAAAAGCATTACAAGCTTTCTTCTCATACCGGTGCAACTCGTGGAGATTCCTGGATTGATATTGAAGGTGGCTACGGTTCTATGTTTGTACTTTCCAGTAAAGCCCGTCGTGAGCTCTCTGATCTCCCCTTTCATGTGGAAGGTGGAACCGAACGTTTATCCAGAGGAGGCACTTTTGTAGGTCAACATATTTGTGTGCCAAAACAAGGGGTTGCAGTGCATATTAATGCATTTAACTTTCCGATTTGGGGAATGGTAGAAAAACTTGCGCCGGCAATTATGGCAGGACAGCCATGTATTATCAAACCCTCTCCTGTTGGGTCTTATCTCGCTTACGAAGTTTTTAAAGATATTATCGAATCTGAAATTCTTCCTGAAGGCAGCGTTCAGTTTATTGCTGCGGACAAACCCGGAGATCTTTTAGATCATCTGAATAGTCAGGATTCGGTTTCTTTTACAGGATCAGCAACTACCGGTACAAAACTGAAATCTCACCCGAACATTATTGCTAATTCAGTTCAATTCAATATGGAAGCAGATTCGTTAAATGCTTCTATTCTTGGGCCTGATGTAACTCCTGATATGGAAGAGTTTGGTTTGTTCATAAAAGAAGTTGGAATGGAAATGACTGTCAAAACAGGTCAAAAGTGTACTGCCATTCGCAGAACCATTGTTCCAAGAGATCGAGTTGAAGACGTTTCTGAAGCACTCAAAAAATTCCTCTCAAAAACAACTATCGGCGACCCAACTGTTAAAGAAACGCGAATGGGACCATTGGCTTCCAGCTTGCAATCTCAAAGATTTGATGAACAACTCGCAGTCCTGGAAGACGTAACAGATACGATTTTCTCAAACGGATCTCGTGATGGAGCTTTTACAAGCCCCAAAATTTTGGTTTGCCATCAACCGATGAAGGTTGACAAAGTGCATGAAGTGGAAGCTTTCGGACCAATGACAACCATCATGCCTTATGATTCTACCGAAGAAGCTATTCAGCTTGCTAACAAATCAGATGGTTCACTTGTAGCTTCTCTTTTTACTGCGGATGATGATATCGCAGCTCAAATCACATTAGGCTGCGCTCCTTATCACGGGCGATTTATGGTGATCAACAAAGATTCTGCCGGCGAATCAACCGGTCACGGTTCACCGATGCCGCATATGGTTCATGGAGGTCCCGGAAGAGCCGGGGGTGGCGAAGAACTTGGAGGAGCCAGAGCGGTGCTTCATAATATGCAAAGAATCGCTTTACAAGGCTCCCCTACTACTTTAATGAACATTGTTCAGCAACATATTAAAGGAGCAGAAACGAAAGAAGCTCCTAAGCATCCATTCCAAATGTATTTTGAAGAGTTGGAAGTTGGTCAATCATTGCTTTCTGATGTACGTAAAGTTAAAGATCAGGACGTGGAGGATTTTGCGAATCTTTCTGGTGATCACTTCTATGCCCATACTGATCCTGATGCAGCTTCAAGATCTCTATTTGGTAAAATTGTAGCCCACGGATATTTCGTGCTTTCTGCAGCTGCCGGACAGTTTGTTCATCCTGATGAAGGGCCTGTTCTTTTAAATTATGGATTAGAGAATCTGGCTTTTCTAGCACCTGTCGCTCCCGGTGATACAATCCAAACTAAACTCATTGTTAAGCGAAAAACAGTTCGTCAGCAACGTGAAGCTGATCTATTTCCTTTTGGAGTGGTCTATTGGGATGTAGAAGTTAAAAACCAGGAAGACGTTTTGGTTGCTGAATACACCATTTTAACTTTAGTGAAAAGAAAAAATAAATTAGAAATCGACCTTGTTTAAAATTTTGAATTTTAAATTCTTAATTTTGAATTGATAGGTCTAAAATAAAACAAGTCGACAAGAAATTATGTCCAAAGACGGTAACGTAGAATTAACGATCTCAAACAACATCGGAACCATCGAATTTTCCCATCCAAAAGGGAATTCATTGCCCGGAGCTATACTCAGAAAACTGGCTTCCACTATTGATGAAGCCGGGAAAGATAACGACATAAAAGTGATCGTAATTAAAAGTTCAGGTGAAGGAGCATTTTGTGCAGGCGCTTCTTTTGATGAATTAATTGCCATTGAAGACTTCGAAACCGGTAAGCAATTTTTTATGGGATTTGCCTTGGTCTTAAACGCCATGCGACAATCCCCAAAACTGATCATCGTTCGGGTTCACGGAAAAACAGTAGGTGGTGGAGTTGGAATTGCATCTGCCGGAGATTATACCTTCGCCAAAAAAGGAGCTTCTGTAAAACTTAGTGAGTTGGCTTTAGGAATTGGTCCTTTTGTAGTAGGTCCGGCAGTAGAAAGAGCTGTTGGGACTTCTGCCTTTTCGACAATGGCTGTAGATGCCACTACTTGGTATGACTCAACCTGGGCAACACAGAATGGACTTTTTAATAAGGAATTTGAAACTACTGAACAATTGGATGAAGCTGTATCAAATTTAGCTGAACAACTCTCCAAGAGTAGCCCCAAAGCTATGCATGAATTAAAACAGGTACTGTGGAAAGGCACGGAGAAGTGGGAAGACCTTTTAGACCAAAGAGCGGAAGTAAGCGGACGATTGGTTTTATCGGATTACACTAAAAATTTCATCAAAAAATTTAAATCCAAAAATTAATCGATCATCTATCGATTGGGATTTTAATATCAAAAACAGCACCTTTGTCATTGCTGATTCTAAATTCAGCATCCAGTTGAACCACTAACGATTCAATTAAGGTAACCCCTAAAGAGGAGTTGTTATTCTTTAAGATATCCTCGTCTATTCCTTTTCCATTGTCACGCACTTGTAAGTGCAAAAACTCTTCTTTCGCTTCAAAACAAATTTCAATTTTGCCTTCATTAACATCTTCAAAAGCATGCTTGAAGGCGTTTGTTAAAAGTTCATTTATTATCAGCCCACAGGGAATAGCTTGGTCTAACCTGATCAAATTTGATTTAACTTTAAGGTCAATATCAATAACCTTTCCACTCATTCGCATTGTTGCAGCAACTCCACTTTTCAACTCATTTAGAAAAACCTCAAAATCAATCTTTCCGAGATTTTTATTTTGATAAAGGTTTTCATGAATCTTAGCAATTGCTAAAACTCTGAGTTTGGATTCGTTAAGTGCTTTTTGGGCTTCTTTATTTTTTAGCGTCCAACTTTGCATTTCCAGCAACCCTGAAATTACGGCCAGATTATTTTTAACCCGGTGATGTATTTCTTTTATAAGGACTTCCTTTTCTTCTAGCGCTCCTTGAAGTTCCAAAGTTTGCTCATCAACCAATAACTTTAGTTTATTCTTTTCAAGGTAAGCTACCCTGAATTTCACGATCAAATAAAGTGCTGTTGATAACAATATTAGTGATATAAGAATAAACCACCATTGCGTCCAGTAAGGCTGTTTGATAACGAACTCAAAACTCAGAGGTTCCTCATTCCATTCCGAAACCGGTGACCTCGCATAAACCTGAAAGGTATAATGACCCGGTTCTAAATTGGTATACAACCTTGTATTATCATCTCCATCCGATACAAATTCTGTATCAAATCCTTCCAACCAATGCTTAAAGGTCACTCTTTCAGGATCTTTGAAGTTCAGTACTCCAAAATCTATTTCAATATTATTTTCATCAAAATTTAGTTCAACAGACCCCTGTTTTGAATTGCTTATATCGAGTGCATCTCCGTTCACAAAAATATTATTGAAAAATAATTGTGGAGCTTCTTCTTGCTTTAATATACCTGAAGTTTTGGGCACATTATACTTAACTACTCCATTTTCTGCTGTTCCGAACCATAAATTTCCCTCATCATCGATTAAGCTGGATGATCCATTAAACTCTATTCCTCTTCCATGGTCTTGCAGTGAAAAGTGAATGCTCTTTGTTTTCCCGGAATCATTCCAGTCATGCAAATTATAGTAATTCAACCCTGCATTTGTACCCTGCCATAATCCCCCTAGAGAATCAAACTGGATGAATATAGTTTCAGTGAGATAAGTTTTGTCTGTCTCAAATGTCCTGATCAAATATGGGTTTTCATGATCATTTAATTTAGTAAAAGCTGTAATCCCTTTATTTGTACCAAACCAGATATTTCCCAATTCATCTTCTTTGATTTCGTAGACACTAGCCCCCTCTACCCCCTGTTTTTTACTGTAGCGGGTTTGTTTACCATTTTTATATTCCACAACTCCATTTTCCGTACCTAACCAATATACACCTTGTCTATCTTTATGAATAACATTTACGTATCTATCCCAGTACCCCTTTCCTATTGTAACTAGTGTGTCTACTTTGTTTCCCCGAATAAATAAAAGCCCTTCTTCGCCCGAAAGAACTATTGTACCGTCGTCTTCTATTAAGATATCAGTATTATAATGGGGTATTTCTTCAATCTGAAACTTATAATCTGAATAATTGCCCCCATCAAATGTAAACAAACTGCTTTCGTATGAAAGTAAAATAAGCGTGCCGTTTTCTAATTCTTCGATTTCCCAAATTTCCTCATTTTCATATTTCTCTGGAAATTCAAAGAAATTAAAGATGCCATTCTTAAAGCTCGTTAAGCCTTTAGTGTTAGCAAACCAAAGTGTTCCGTCATTTGTTTTGTACGCTCCGTAAACTTCATTCGCACCATAGTCGGAATTAGAATCGAATATTTGAAAGTGCATATCCTTAAAAATTGTAATACCATCCCCATCAGTTGCTACCCAAACTGACCCGTGTTTATCTTTTACAAAACGATACACATAATTGCTGCTCAACCCATTCTTTTTGGTAATATGCCTTGATTCCCCTTCTGTATACCAAAATACTCCATTCCTCTCTGTCCCAATCCAAATATGACCATGATCATCTTCTATAATATTATACACGAAATTTAATTTCGCACCGGCTAATTCTGAAATATTTTCTGTGGTAAAATCAGGTTTTACAATGGTAACTCCGTTTGTTGAAGCAATCCATTTATTACCGTCACTGGTTTCATAAGTTTGATATGCTGCAAATCCGTTCAACCCATTTTCTTCTGTGTAGATCATTCTTTGATTTAATTCACTATCTAAAACTGCCAGACCTGCCTGTGTTGAAATCCACAAAAGTCCTGAATCATCAAAATATATATCCCAAACCGTATCTGATGGAAGCGAGAAATTTGAACTATTAAGAGAATCTATTTTATTGGTTTCCCTTTCCCAGGAATAAACTCCGGAGTTATTGGTTCCAAACCATAACTTTCCGAGAGGTGACTCTGTAATATAATTTACATCCTTATCATTCAGGAATGACAACTCGTCTAAGTATACAATAGTGTCTTCCTTAATTAATCCTACTCCCTGTTCTACTGAAGCTACCCAAAAATTACCGTGGCTGTCTATAAAAAGGTCAGATGTTGTTTCCTCCTTTAACCCCTGCTCTTCTCCTATAGTAATAAAGTTTATCCCGTCAGTCCTTACTACACCATAAGCAGTAGCTAACCAGGCAAAACCAATCTCATCAAATTGAATATCATAAATCTGACTTGAAGGCATACCTTCATTTACTGAGTATCTCTTTACATCATATCTCTGTGCTAAACCAACGCTTGTAAATCCCCAAAAAGCTATAATGAATAAATAATATTTCAATATTCTATATCATTAAATAAAATCGGTCTAATATGCGCATATTTTTTGAGCTTATTAATTAATAATGATTAAGCTAAACTTATACTTTTGTAAAATTGCTACAATCACTGAAATTTTTAAGTATATATATACTATTATCGCTGTAACTATAAATTATTGAAGCTCTATGAACTACTTTTATACCCCACTTTTAGCTCTGCTTTTTTTTACATCAACTATGGCTCAGGATAAATGGGAGGTTTCCAATCCTGACCTGGGTGAGTCAACCAATCATTCGTTTACAACTTCAGAAGGAACATGGATGAATCTGGATGTAAGTCCTGATGGAAAACATATTGTTTTCGATCTTTTGGGAGATATTTACTTAATGCCGATAAAAGGAGGCAAAGCAACCTTACTGAGAGGAGGACATGCTTTTGAAGTTCAACCACGATTTAGTCCAAATGGAAAACATATTTCATTTACAAGTGATGCCGGTGGTGGAGACAACATCTGGATTATGGATAAAAACGGAGAAAATGCGACTCAAGTAACCAATGAAAATTTCCGTTTACTTAACAACTCATCATGGATGCCGGATGGAGAGTATATCATTGCCAAAAAACACTTTTCATCCACTCGTTCTTTGGGTGCTGGTGAAATCTGGATGTATCATAGGTCGGGCGGATCAGGAATTCAATTAGTAGAAAAGAAAAATGAGCAGCAGGATATCGGAGAGCCTTCTGTTTCTCCGGATGGAAGATATATTTATTACAGCGAAGACAATTATCCGGGAGGATTCTTCCAGTACAATAAAGACCCCAACAGCCAGATTTATGTAATAAGGCGCTATGACACTAAAGAAGGTGATATCGAAACTGTTACCGGAGGAAACGGAGGAGCAGCCAGACCACAAATATCTCCGGATGGCAAACATCTGGCTTTTGTAAGAAGAGTTAGAACTAAAAGCGTTTTATTTTTACGAGATTTAGATACGGGAAGAGAATGGCCCGTTTACGAAAACCTGAGTAAAGATCAGCAGGAAGCCTGGGCTATTTTCGGTGTTTATACCAATTTTAATTGGATGCCTGATGGAAAAGAGATCATTATTTGGGCAAATGGTAAGATCAATAAAATAAATGTAGAAACCAGAAAAACCTCTGTAATTCCTTTTGAAGTTGAATCAAGCCATACCATTTATAACGCCGCCAGATTTAAACAGGAAGCTGCTCCTGATAAGTTTACTGCAAAAGCTATCAGAAATGCAGTTACTTCTCCGGATGGAAAAACATTGGCGTTCAGCGCTGTTGGTTATTTGTGGACCAAAGCTTTACCAAATGGTACACCAAAACGCCTTACCAGAGCAACTGATTTCGAATTTGAACCTGCTTTTTCACCCGATGGAAAGTTACTCGCTTATGTTAGCTGGAGTGACGAAAACATGGGAGCTCTGAACGTTGTTAACATGCTCACAAAAGATCTCTACAAAAGACCAACTGTGCTTACAAAAGAGAAAGGCATTTATCGAGAACCTTCTTTCTCTCCTGATGGAAAAACTATTGTATTCAGAAGGGAAAGCGGAAATGGTCAACAAGGTTTTGTTCATACTTTGAATCCCGGTATTTACACCATTCCAACTTCAGGAGGAGATTTGAAAATGCTTGATGTTAATGGTTCTTTTCCAAGATTTAATTCTTCAGGTGACAGAATTCTGTACCAATCCGGAGGATATATCTTCGGGGCTATAAACAAATCCTACAACAGTGTAGATTTGGATGGAGAAGATCAAAAAACATTGTTTACTTCCGGCTATGGGCATGAATTTGTACCAAGCCCTGATGGAAAATGGATGGCGTTTTCAAACTTGTATAAGGTCTATATCGCCCCAATGACGAGCCCCGGAAAAGCAATTGAGCTTTCACCGAATACGAAATCTATCCCGGTTTCTTTAGTTGCCTCAGAAGGTGGCTATCATATGCATTGGTCAACAGATAGTAAGAAACTGATGTGGACTTTAGGCGAAGAGTATTTCAGCGTTGATCTGAAAGACAGCTTCAAATTTGTTGAAGGCGCACCCGACAGTTTACCCGAGCCTCCCAAAACAGGATTAAATATAGGATTGGAGTTAGATACTTATGTACCTGAAGGAACCATCGCTTTCACAAATGCCAGAATAATAACTATGAATGGTGACGAAGTTATAGAAAACGGCACCATAGTTGTTGAGGGAAATAAGATTAAAGCTATCGGTGCAGACGTGTCTGTTCCTAATGGTGCAAAAGTAATTGATGCTTCCGGCAAAACTATAATGCCCGGCATTGTTGATGCTCATGCCCACTTAGGAAACTTCAGATTGGGATTAAGTCCTCAACAGCAATGGGAATACTTTGCAAATCTGGCATACGGAGTTACTACTGCTCACGATCCTTCTTCAAATTCTGAAATGGTATTTTCACATTCCGAAGCTATTAAAGCAGGAAATATGATCGGACCAAGAGTCTTTTCAACGGGAGTAATCCTATACGGTGCAGACGGAGCTTTCAAGGCCACCGTCAATAATTATGAAGACGCACTTTTTGCCTTAAAACGAACAAAAGCTTTTGGTGCTTTTTCGGTAAAAAGTTACAATCAACCACGAAGAGAACAACGTCAACAAATCATGAAAGCTGCAAAAGAACTTGAAATGATGGTTGTTCCTGAAGGCGGCTCTTTCTTCTTTCATAATATGAGTATGATCCTTGATGGTCATACCGGGATTGAACATAACATTCCTGTTGTTCCTCTCTATAAAGACGTTCGGGAATTATGGGGTAACAGTGCTACCGGCTATACACCAACCCATATTGTAAACTATGGAAGTATGAGCGGTGAATATTACTTCTATCAAAAAGACAATGTTTGGGAAAATGAAAAACTACTCACTTTTACCCCTCGAAGCGTGATCGATCCTCGTTCTCGTCACAGAACTATGATTCCGGACGAGGAGTATGAGCATGGCCACATTAAGACTGCAGAATCTTCTAAATTACTAACCGATGCAGGAGTTAAAGTTAATCTAGGAGCACATGGTCAGCTTCAAGGACTTGGTGCTCATTGGGAACTTTGGATGATGGCGCAAGGCGGGATGACTAACATGGAAGCGCTGAGAGTGGCAACCTTGAACGGAGCTCATTATCTCGGACTTGATGATGATATCGGTTCATTGGAAGTTGGTAAATTAGCTGATCTTATTGTTTTGGATAAAAACCCTTTAGATGATATCCGAAATACTAATTCTGTTCAATTCACTATGGTAAACGGTCGTTTATTTGATGCTTCAACTATGAATGAAGTTGGAAATCAAACCAAAACAAGGCTTCCTTTTTGGTGGGAGCGTAATGATTATGGTGATGAATTCGACTGGCACGCTATTTCTTTGGAAGCAGCAGGATTGCAATGTACTTGTTTTGGGGAGCAGTGATTAGTTTTTCTGCCTAATTTTCAAAGACCTCTTTTTTAAGAGGTCTTTTTTTTATTACTTCTCCTATGATAATGTGCAATAATTGTAAAACTGAATTCGATGGTAATTTTTGCCCTAATTGTGGCCAAAGACCAAACAGTGGTCGCATTATATTGCGGGAATCTGTTCAGGATGTTTTAGAGCATTATTTCGATTTTGATACACCACTAATCAGAACCATTAAAGGATTAATAACAGATCCCGGTAAACTGATAAGAGAATATATTGCCGGAAGGAGAAAATCCTACTCTCATCCTTTCCGTTATTTTATTTTTGTATTAGCTATTTACCTGATACTTAAGAGTTTTCTGGGTTTTGACCCAATCCAAATGGTCGCTGATCTGAGAGGTGTAGAACAGATTCCTAATCCTGATACAACCATAGCAAAAGCATCGAATTATTTTTCGAATCATATCAATGCCTTCTTATTAATCTTTGCTCTAACAATTGCTTTATTTAGCAAGTTGTTCAATCTCAAGTCTAAGGTATACTTCGTAGAATATTTAACACTGGGATTTTTCACTATTGGCCAGTATATGTTCTTTTCCATCTTTATCCTTATTGCAAGTACTATTTCAGCTAAATTTTTTCTACTTAACTATTTGGTAGTATTTTTATACCCTGTTTATGTATTAGTGAGTTTTCATTCAGGAAACTTGTTTCTCCGCATTTTAAAATCTCTTTTTATATCTGTTTTAGCCTGGATTTCCTACGCATTTTTAGGATTTACAATTTCCATTTTCATTGTACAAATATTTGGCCTATGACATTCAGAGATGCTTTTGAAGAACTCGAAAAATATTCCGATCCTAAGAAAGCAGAACACTCAAAACGCTTTTTTAAAACCGGGAAGGGAGAATATGGAGAGGGCGATATATTTCTTGGAACTACAGTTCCTAATCAAAGAAAAGTAGCCAGAAAATTTAAGCATATGCCACTTAATGAAGTCGAGAAGCTTCTTCAAAGTGACTTTCATGAATGCAGATTAACTGCTGTTATTCTTTTGGTTTATAAGATTGAAAAAGCTGATCAAGCTATTATTGATGAGATAGCTGAATTCTATTTAAAGAACATCCGGTATGTAAATAACTGGGATATCGTTGACAGTTCTTGCAGATTTATTCTGGCTAAATTTCTTGAACACAGAGAAAGAGATTTATTATATGACCTTGCAAAATCTGAAAATCTCTGGGAACGCAGAATTGCTATCATCACCTGCTATTATTTTATAAAAAAGGATGATTTTGAAGATGCACTGGCCATTTCTCAGCTCCTTATTAAAGATGAGGAAGACCTTATACAAAAAGCCGTTGGCTGGATGTTACGGGAGATAGGGAATCAGGAATTAGAAGTGGAGGAGAGTTTTTTATTAGAATCTGAGAGATACAAAACAATGCCGCGAACCATGCTTCGGTATGCTATCGAAAAATTTGAAGAACCAAAACGCCAATTCTATTTGAAAGGTTAGCTGTACTCTTTAGAAAATGAAAGTTTAAAAACAGTACCTGAAGTGTCTTTTCTGTTATTAAATGAGTAAGAACCTTCAAGCTGCATTGTTAAAGTCTTAATCAAGGTAAAACCGAGAGATGTTGTTTTAGACTTTTCTTTCTCTAGTTCTCTCAACCCTTCTCCATTATCACTTACTTCAATATTTATTTTCCCATTTGTATCAGTCATCGAAATCAATATTTCCCCTTGCTCACGCTTGTTAAAAGCATGTTTATATGCGTTGACCAAAACTTCATTGACCAGTAAAGAACAAGGTATTGCTTGATTAACGTTTAGAGAAACATCTGTGATATTTGTCCTGACCTTGATCTTTTTGCTACTAACATTATAAGTATTACTAATGGTTTCAACTAAATCTTTGGTGTATTTATCGTAATCGATATAAGCTAAGGAATCACTACTGTACAACTTTTCGTGAATCAGGGCAATGGACTTAACTCTAAGCTGACTTTCGGTAAGCATTTTAATTACTTCTTCGCTTTGTGTTTGCATCACCTGTAGTTGAAGCAATCCCGAAACCACCGCCAGATTATTTTTAACCCTGTGATGAATTTCTGCCAACATCACATTCTTTTCGTCTAAGGATTTCTTTATCTGATTTTCAGCATTTTTTAGTTCCGAAATATCACGAACTACAATTACACTCCCCCTTTTCTCTCCATCTTCAAATAAATCAGACTCTGAAAATAAAACCGGGACTTTGTTATCTCTTATTGTCTGCAGTTGATACTCTTGTGCTCTTTTATCCGATGAAGTTTCTTCAGGTACTATCAGCTTAAAAAATGTAGAAATTGGCTTTCCTATCAACTCGCTTTTATCCAACTCCAACATTTCGGCAGCAGCCTCATTAAGGCGTATTACCTTTCCTTCAGTATTGATTACAAAAATACCTTCATTGATAGATTCCATTACGTTATCTAAATAGGTACTTAAAATAGTTTGTTTCTGAAGATTCTCTGCCATGGTGTTGAAGGCGTTCGCCACTTCCCCAAACTCATCCCTGGTCTTTATTTCTACTCGTTCATCCAGATCTCCCTCACCTACTTTTTTTACTGAAATAGAAAGTGCTTGGAGCGGGTTGATAATTGACCGATATAAATACAGAGCAATTCCGATTCCTATTATCAGAATTATAAAAGTAGCGGAATAATTAATAATTCTTCCTCTACTCAACTTAGTATCCAGATCATTGACCATCATATCTTGACGGGCAATAGCTAATGATCGTATCTCCTCAAATTTAGGAATGATATTATTTAAAAAATAAGGAGCTATCGATGATATAAAAAGTACATTTGACTGAGCTCTGGAGTCTTCATCCATATCAAGCCAATCTTTAGATAGGTTTTCATATAAAAGTACACGTCGCTGAAGTTCGTACATTTCCTCCAGAAGCATTGGTTTATCTGCAATAATCTTTTCCAGATCTTCCCGTGAAGTGTGGAAAGCTGTTAATCCTTTTTCGAAGCCTGCCTTTGCTTGCGCTGGTAAAGGTAAATCCCGGATATCTTTTATGTTTTCTCTTGATGTTCTGGATTCATGAATCAGGTTCAGATAGATCAAAGTCTGATGCAAACCTACTTCCATCTGATTTGTATAATCAACAATTGAAGTAGCATCCTTACTCTCTAAAAACTGCTTATTATTGATCTCTGTATAGTAGAATTCCCATACAAATCCTATCCCGATAAGCAAAACTGCCAATAGTAAAAAACTCGATATTATCTTACGCTCTAAATTCAAGATATAATAGTAACCCGATTTTCCATTTTCGGAATTTATCTAAAGACATGAGCAATAACCATTTCTGAAGGTTATAAAATCCTCATGTAACATTTGGGTTAGTAATTACTCAAGTACTCTAGTCTTTGTTTAATTTTATCTACGGTAGGTAGCACGGATTCCATCAGTCCTACATTATATGGAACCGGAATATCCGGCATTGTTATTCTTTCAACCGGAGCGTCTAACATATCAAAACCTTCTTTTGAAAGTACAGCTGAAATTTCTGCTCCAAAACCGGCTGTTTTATTATCCTCATGTACAATAAGGCACTTATTTGTTTTGGCTAAAGATTTTAAACAAGCTTCTTTATCCCAGGGCATCAAGGTTCTGAGATCCAATACATCAGCAGAAATACCGGTTTCTTCCACAGCTTGCTCACTTCTTTCGCACATGGCACCCCAGGTTATTATGGTTACATCATTTCCCTCTTTTAAAAGCTTAGCTTTTCCAAAAGGAACTACGAACTCATTTCCAGGATAGGGTTTACGTGCGTATTTTGCATCTAAGAGGTTTCTGTGCTCGAAGAACATAGTTGGGTTATTTGAGCGCATTGCGCTTCTTAGAAGCCCTACAGCATCCTGAGCATTGCTTGGCATTGCTACTTGCCATCCAATAGCGTGTGTAAAGAAAACTTCGTTGCTCATACTGTGCCATGGATCTCCGCATTTAGCAAATCCCCCCGGCATTCTAACCACAATCGGAGCTGCAAAACGGTTTGCGGTTCTCCATCTGGTAGTTCCACAATTGTTCAGTTGCTCGGTAGCCGGGTCTGCATATTTTCTGAATTGAATTTCCGCAACGGGCATCAATCCAGCATATGCCATACCAACCGAACGACCTATAATTCCTTCTTCTGATAAACTGGTATCGAAAACACGATCTTCACCAAATTTCGACTGAAGATCCATCGTTGCAGCATGAACTCCTCCTTTCAATCCAACATCTTCTCCAAAAACCAGAAGCTTTTTGTTTGTTTCCAGTTCGTAAGCCAATGTTCTACGAATGGCTTCCACAATATTGATTCGCTGCTTTTCAGGAGTTGGTGTTTCGGTTTCCTCCGGGAATTTATGCCCTTCAACTGCTAAACCTCCGATGGTTTGCAGTTCTTCTGCAAATGCATGTTTTTCTGTAGTTGAGGTATCCGGTTCGGGGCGAGCCAGTGCAGCCTCAGCTGTTTCTTCAATAGTTTCTTTAGCTTTTTTCTCCAGATTATTCCAAACTCTTTCCGTTAAAGTATCAGGAACCAGATATTTTTTTAGAGTATCTAAAGGATCGTTTTGCTTTTCCTTTTCAACTAATTCTTCGGGCTTGTATGCCTGATTATCCTGATAAGAATGCCCATTTAATCTGGGAACTTTTAGCCGGATCATAGTTGGTCCTTTTCGATCCCTGACCGAGTTTACTGCTTCTTCCATAAGTTCAGCAGCTTCTTCAGGGTCTGTTCCATCTCCTTCAATAATTCTGAGGTTTTTGAAAGACTGGAGGTTATCGGTAATAACCCCGCCCGGTGTTTGAAATTCACTGGTCACAGATATTCCATACCCATTATCCTCAATATAAAATAATACCGGAAGATTCTGAGTTGTAGCAATTGTTAAAGCGGACCAAAAACCATTTGTAGCAACCGAACCATCTCCACCCAGAATTACTGCAATAGCTCCTTCATATTTCTTCTCTTTTAAAACTTTCCTTCTATACTCAATTCCCTGAGCCCAACCGATTGCCGGAGTATATTGTGAACCTACATCGCCTGCCATTGGCAATACTTTTACAGAGTCTTCGTCCGGTTTATTACACACCACTCCAATATCTCTTCCATCACTGTAACTACCGGATTTACCCATTGGTGCAGCCATTGCATCCTCAAGATCTAATCCCAAAGATAACAATAACGGACGGGAACGATAGTAAGCGCTTGCGGCATCATTATTATTGGTTAATAATTTGCCCAGAAGAATTTGTCCAAGTTCATGACCACGAGCCGAGAATTGGTACAGTACTTTTTTGTTAGGCACCAGATCCGTTTCCTCTTTCTCATCCATTGCCCTTGATGTAAGCATTAAACGAGCAACATCACGCCAATCTACTTTAGAATTACCTTTGCCTTTTTTCTTTTTGGTAGCCATGTAACTTTTTAAATTCTTAACTATTAGACATTACTTTTTTGAAACACTCTTCAAAGTGATCCATTTCCTCTTCAATTCCAATGGTGATCCTTACACAAGTCGGTAAACCAAATGCATTTATTCGTCTGAGGATCACCCCTAATTCTAGCATTTTTTGAGTGAAATTTATCGCTTCTTCTTCTGTTGGCAGAATCATCATTACAGAATTAGAGATCGACTTTTTATAACTCACATTATTTTCTTCAAAGAATCTATATAACCTTTCTTTGCCTTCATTTACAATTTTAATACTCTTATTTAAGAACTCATCATCTTTGTATGCCGCTAATGCAGCCGCCTGTGCAAGAGTTGTTGGTTCAAATGTAAGTTTTGTTTTCAACAAGTTATTTATGATCTCTTCTTTGGCAATACCATAACCAACTCTGAATCCGGCGAGACCGTAAGCTTTCGAGAAAGTTCTTAATACGATCACGTTTTCATTATCGTAATCTAAAGCTTTAGGATAATCTTCCACACTTTCGGCAAATTCATAGTAAGCTTCATCCGCTACAATCAGAATATGCTCAGGAACTTGCTCCAGCAACCATTCATATTCCTTCTTGTTGATGTATGTGCCGGTTGGATTATTGGGATTTGCTAAATAGATCATTTTTGTTTGATCATCAATAGCGTTTACAATTGCTTTTACATCAAAACGGTAGTCATCCGTTAAGGGAATTTTCTTTAAATGAATACCTCTTACTCCGGCTTGAACAAAAAATCCCACAAAGGTAGCATTTGCTGTAATCGCATTTTGCTTGTTCAGGAAGAACGTTCTGCATAACATAGAAAGCAGACTTTCTGAGCCTGATGTCAAAATAACTTCTGTCTCTTTAACCCCGTTTTTCTGAGCAATTGCAGCTCGTAATTTTCTGGCAATTGGATCAGGATAATCCTGAATTTCTTTGAATGCTTCTAAAATTGCTGATTCTACTTTAGGACTACAACCCAATCTGTTTTCATTGGAAGCAAGCTTAGCTATTTTAGCAGGGTTATAAGCTTCTTTTACTTCAGCGATAGTTTTTCCCGCTACATACCTGTTTAACTGTTCAATATTTTTTGGTACCAGCGGATGCGATGTATTCTCGCTCATGAAGTTTTTTTAATTCGAATTATAAGGGTCTCAAAGATATTGAGAAAAAGCGCTTTTTCTAAACCCTTTTAACATAAAAAAGTAAATGTTTTGTATGCAAACAGCATTCCTTAACTTTAAGAAATTAAAAAATCATACATGAAAACGATCGTACTTACCGGTGCCAGTAAGGGTATTGGATATCAAACAGCGTTAAAGCTTCTTGAATCAGGATGCAAAGTAATTGCCATTGCACGGTCCACAGACAAACTCGAAGAACTCAAGTTACAGGCTTCTTCATCTCTTTTAAAAATTATATCAGCAGACCTAACAAACAATGATGATATACAGAAAATACAGGAGTATGTGGCTGATATAAATGGAATTGATGGGCTGATAAATAATGCCGGTGCTCTTGTAAACAAACCTTTTTCAGAAACTGCGGCAGATGAGTGGCAATATATCTTCGATGTTAATTTATTTGCTCCTGTAAGTCTCATTAAATCTTTAAAACCCCATCTGAACAAAGGATCCCACATAGTAAATATTGGGAGTATGGGTGGATTTCAGGGAAGTGATAAATTTCCCGGTTTAGCTGCCTATTCATCAGCAAAAGGCGCTTTAGGCATCTTATCGGAATGTTTAAGTACTGAATTTTCTTCTGATAAAATCTCTGTTAATTGCTTGTGTTTAGGAGCTGTACAAACCAGTATGCTCGAAGAAGCCTTCCCCGGTTATCAAGCCCCCGTTCAGGCAGATGAAATGGGCTCCTATATTTCCGACTTTGTATTACATGGACATAAATTCATGAATGGAAAAATTATACCGGTTGCATTAAATAATCCTGAATAGCTTTGGAATAGCATCTCAAGAATCATTAAATTTGCTCAACTAAATATCTACAGAATGAAAAAGCCTTTTATATTTTTTGCAGCAATTCTCTTGTGTCTTTGTACAGGAATCACATCCTCCAAAGCTCAAACTGTAGAACTGTTGGCAGGTAACACATTGAATGGTGCTGTTCAAGGAACACTACTTGGTGGCGCAACAATGGCTCTTTCAAATTCTGACGATTTTGCCAACCTTAGAGTTGGAGTAGGACTAGGTACACTTTATGGAATTGGGATGGGAGGTTTTGATATCACAAAAGGTGAAGGACAAGAAGTATTAGTTTCCGGTCTTTTTAATGATGGTAATAATAGCAGTATTATTGTTTTGTTAGACACTTTTTATGGCGCTGCCCTCGGATCAATAGTTGTGGTAGCAGTAACTCTTGTCGCAAATGAGCCAATTGTATCCGGCTTGCAATACGGTGCAGGCATTGGGGCTTGGGCCGGCTTTGGGTTTGGAATATTTGATACCTTCGTTTTAGCTGAACGAACATATGCTCCACTTGCTGCAGCTAATATAAACCAAAATGCCAGTGGTTTAATCGGAATGAATTTCGAAAATAACTCGAGCTTTGGTTTCTTAAATCCAACTCTTATTCAAACTACTCAGTTAACAAGAACAGATATCAACTCTTCCATTAAACCCGCTGTTGAAGTTGTGAATTTCAGACTGAATTTTTAGTCTGTTGACACATTGGATTCCGACAATTTCTTAATAACCAGCCGAGCAGTGTTCATATGCCCCGTAAGTGAGTGATGCAAACCATCGGCAACATAATTCCAGGCTTCAGGTCCTTCTTTTCCCATTCGGCTTCCTAAAGAGTCAATAATTACTCCATCTTTACCGGCAACCAATTGCCTTACCTGCTGCAGATCTTCTTCTTCAATGATGTATTCATACAATGGGTTTTCAGCTAGTAGCTCCGAAACTACCGGAGTTGGTGTAATCCAGATAATAGGATTGGAAACATATTCACCAACAATATTTTGAATGGACTCCAGATTTTCCCAGGTTACAGATAATGGGGTTATAGTTCGTTCAGGGACAATATTCAATCTTTGAGCATCAAAAGTTCCTAAAGCAACAAATACCCAGTCGGGTTCATTAATAAGAACGTCTCTGTCCAATCTTTTTAATGCTTCTGAAGAGGTTTCTTCACCAACAGAAGCATTGATAAAAGTAAAGTCTGCCTTTTCAACCGAGAGTTCTAAAACTTGTTTTAATATTTCGAACCAGCCCTGTCCGTCTTCAGTAATTGAGTCACCTAAAACAGCAATAGTTTCAGATCCATCCAGAGGTAAAGAATCCAGACAATCAATGATTTCATCTTCTTTCAGCAATTCCAATGCGGCTTGCTTTGCATTCTGAGTTATATTTTCTCTATAACTTTTTAATTCTTCTTCTGAAATACCTAACAATAGAGACTCTGCCTTTTTATCTGCTTTTCCCGGAAGTAATGGGAATCTCTTCTCAAGATGAAAAAATGGAATAGTAAACTGTTCTAATATTGCTTTAATTTCTTCTGAGGTCTTAGCCATAATCTTTCTCTAATTCTGTAATTAATTTTTCTATTCCTGAAGTAGCAGGTTCTTTTATATGTGTCCAACCATCAAACGAATAGAGTTCAGGGCTTGATGGATCTATAATATATTTCTTACAATAGTCAGGAGCGTAATCAATTAAACTTGCTGCCGGATATACAACTAATGATGTTCCTATTACAACCAAAATATCCGCTTCTTCAACTAAACGAGCTGCTTTTTCAAGCATTGGAACCATCTCTCCAAACCATACTACATGAGGTCTTAATTGCTTTCCATCAGATCCAACATCTCCTATATGAATTGGATTTATACCAATTTCAATGATCAAGTTTTCGTTGTCTATACTTCTGGCTTTAGTTAATTCACCATGCAAATGAAGAACCTTACTGGAACCTGCTCTCTCATGTAAGTCATCTACATTTTGTGTAACAATCTCTACATCAAATAGAGACTCTAAATCAACAAGCTTTATGTGTGCCTTATTTGGCAGAACTTTACCAGCTTGTTCTCTTCTCAGATTATAAAAGTCTAAAACTTGTTTGGGATTCCTGTTCCATCCTTCAGGTGTAGCTACTTCATTAATGCTATAACCTTCCCATAAACCACCTGAATCTCTGAAAGTAGACAATCCGCTTTCAGCACTTATACCCGCCCCGGATAAAACAACTAGTTTCTTTTTATTCGGCATGTACCGTTTGGAGGTTAAACCAGGAACTTTCGATTTGATAGTCTTCAACAACAGAAGCCTCTCCTCCATGTTTGAATAAACACATGATCGAATTCACTTCATCTTGTAAGGTTTTAACAGCATTATCAACTAATTCCTTGTTGAAGCCTTGCTCACCTAAATTGATAGTGAACTCCATAGAAATAATTCTTCCTAGTGCTTTACCAAGATCTACCAATTTACGCTGAGGCATTTTCGTATCTATTTCAAAATTGAGAGCATCCTTAAAATAGTCAGAAGATTTTACCGTAAGATCGAAATCACTTAGAAAGTCATAAAGATTAGAACTTTTAACTCTCCTCATCATTTTCATTACCGACTCTGATATCTGCTGATATAAAATATCATTAGAGCCTTCAAAAATTTGAAATGGGCGACTGTCAACAACGGATCTACCTGCGATATGATCAAGCCTGTAACCTTTCGCTCCTGTTAACTGAAGAAGTGATTGCGAAGCTCTTTGCATGAAATCTGTCACAACGGACTTTATCGAGTTAGCTTCCAGATCCATTTTAGAAGTATTTCTTTCTAAAGGAACTGTACTTCCTGTAAAATTACACATTGCAGAGCATACCGTAAAATAAGCTTGCAACTCAGACAATCTGCTTTTTACCTGATCGTAATTAAACAAGCTTTGACCACCAACAAAACGTTCCTTACAGTGATCTACGGCTTCATCAAGCATTCTTCTCAAAAAGCCCATCCCCATCCCCGGAAATTGAAGTCTGCTTCGGTGAAGAAGATCTAACATCATTGTAATACCTGTACTTGATGGCTCTAGTTTGTGAGATTCATCAACCTGAATGTTAATTTTATTCTTCCCATAAGGAAGCATGTACAATCCTAAATTATTATAGTACTCTTGTACTTCGATACCGCCATTTCTAGTATCATGAATAAAGAATGAGATATCTCTGGTTAAATTCCCATTCTTATCTTTACCTCTTGCAGTCATTAGCCAGTAGTCCGCCATTCCTGTTAATCCTGCCCAGTGTTTTAATCCTTCTATCTTGTACTTTCCATCAACCTTTGTGAAAGAAGTTTGCATTTTGAGAGCATCTGAACCGTAATCCGGTTCTGTGATCATCAAACCACCCATTCTCTTGTCATGCATAACACGATCATAGATGCCGGTTTTAGCTTCTTCAGTACCATAATTTGCAACCGGTTGAAGGAAAAGAGCACCATTAATTCCCATCATCAAAGAAAGAGGCAGAGATTCATAAGAACTCGCTTCAAGCATAGAAAGAGCTTCTGATGTATGCCCTCCAAATCCATCATATTTAGAAGGAATAAAAGCACCTAGCGGGGCTAACTCCATAATTTGATTAAAAGTAGCAGGCTTTATGCCTCGAACCAAACTATCCTCATGCTTCTCTTCTTCCGTTGAAAAAAGATCTGCGAGTCTCTGTTTGTATTCTTTCAAAAATTCTTGAAAATTGAAATTCATTCTATCCGTTTTATCATTTCTACAAAATAGTAGCTATTAAATATACCATTATTTAACGGGTTTTACTGCTTCTTTAACATAAAAAAACCCTAACTCAAAAGAGAAAGGGTTTTTAAAATAAAAGAAGGCGATGACCTACTCTACCACGAGTTGCAGTACCATCGGCGCTGCAAGGCTTAACGTCCGTGTTCGGGATGGGAACGGGTGGGACCCTTGCGCTAGAATCACCTTCAAATTCGGTGAGTCCTGTTGGACTCAAATTCGAGATCAATAAAATAAAAGTTCTTTGACATGGTCCGCTTGGCGTGCATGCGCCTTGCGGATAAAGAAAAAGTGTTAACAATGAGGATACTTACTTGTTTGGTGCACCACCAAGCCGGCGGTGCAAACCATATAAACAAAGCCAATGGTCTAATTAGTATGGCTCGGCTAAACATGTCACCATGCGTACACCTGCCACCTATCTACCCGGTCGTCTTCCGGGAGACTCATAGGGAATACTTATCTTGGAGCGTGCTTCGCGCTTAGATGCGTTCAGCGGCTTATCACTTCCGTACATAGCTACCCTGCGATGCATGCGACCACACAACAGGTACACTAGCGGTACGTCCACTCCGGTCCTCTCGTACTAGGAGCAGCCCTCCTCAGTATTCCAACGCCCACAGCAGATAGAGACCGAACTGTCTCACGACGTTCTGAACCCAGCTCGCGTACCGCTTTAATTGGCGAACAGCCAAACCCTTGGGACCTTCTCCAGCCCCAGGATGCGATGAGCCGACATCGAGGTGCCAAACCTCCCCGTCGATATGAACTCTTGGGGGAGATAAGCCTGTTATCCCCGGAGTACCTTTTATCCTTTGAGCGATGGCCCTTCCATGCGGTGCCACCGGATCACTAAACCCCACTTTCGTGCCTGCTCGACCTGTATGTCTCGCAGTCAAGCACCCTTATGCTTTTACACTCTACGCACGATTGCCAACCGTGCTGAGGGTACCTTTGGGAGCCTCCGTTACTCTTTAGGAGGCGACCGCCCCAGTCAAACTACCCACCATACACTGTTCCCCCGGAAGGGTTAGACTTCACCTGTGGCAAGGGCGGTATTTCAAGGGTGACTCCACAACGCCTGGCGACGCCGCTTCAAAGTCTCCCGCCTATCCTACACATGCGACAGCTAAAGCCAATGTAAAGTTGTAGTAAAGGTTCACGGGGTCTTTTCGTCCCGCTGCGGGTAATCGGCGTCATCACCGATACCACAATTTCACCGAGCTCATGGCCGAGACAGTGCCCAAGTCGTTACACCATTCGTGCAGGTCGGAACTTACCCGACAAGGAATTTCGCTACCTTAGGACCGTTATAGTTACGGCCGCCGTTTACTGGGGCTTCAGTCAAGGGCTTCGCCGAAGCTAACCCCCTTCTTTAACCTTCCAGCACCGGGCAGGTGTCAGTCCCTATACATCGCCTTGCGGCTTAGCAGAGACATGTGTTTTTGGTAAACAGTCGCTTGGGCCTTTTCACTGCGCCCTGACATAGTCAGGGGATCCTTCTCCCGAAGTTACGGATCGAATTTGCCTAGTTCCTTAGCCATGAATTACTCGAGCACCTGAGGATACTCTCCTCACCCACCTGTGTCGGTTTGGGGTACGAGCGAGAACCAGCAAACTACGACGCTTTTCTTGGCAGCATGATTACCTCCACTATCTCTTCATCGTGAGAATCCGAGTACTGTCGGGGTTCAGCCTTAACGGGAGGCGGATTTGCCTGCCCCCCGGCCTACGCCCTTTAACGTGCATTCGTCAGCACGCGGGAGTGTCACTTCTGCGT
>OZ244952.1:992500-2327500 GCA_965222085.1 Balneola sp. | reverse complement strand
TCCATTACAAGTTTTTCGTAATCAGTTCTTTGACCAACACGAACGTTCTCTACATCAAACTTAACTGATTTGATTGGAGTAAAGATTGCATCGATTGGAATAACGTTCACGTCATCATCTTCCACAGTCATTTCTTCTGCAGGAACGTAACCTCTTCCTCTTCCAACACGGAGTTCAATTTCCAATTCCGCATCGTCAGCTAAGTGCGCGATTACTAAATCAGGATTCAGCACTTCATACTCTGCAGTAGCATCTGCAATGTCTTTTGCGGTTAATGTAGATCCACTTTTCTTAGAAATGTGAATTACACCACTGCTTTGTTCAACTTGCTTAAAGCGAACCTGCTTGAAGTTCAAAATGATTTCGTATACATCTTCCTTAACGCCTTTGATGCTGGAATACTCGTGATCAACACCGTTGATTTTAACCGCTGTAATAGCTATTCCCGGAAGAGATGAAAGAAGTACTCTTCTAAAAGAGTTACCAATTGTTACACCAAATCCTCTTTCCATCGGTTGAAGTACAAACGTACCAAAGCTGTCGTCATCTTTAACGACATCTAAACTGTCTGGCATTTGGATACTGTAATTGCTCATATCAAAAATAAAATTTTAGAATTACTTAGAATAAAGCTCAACAATAAGTTGAACATTTATGTTTTCAGGTATTTCTTCCATTGTTGGAACGTATAACATTTTACCTGTTCGGGATTTAACGTCAGTCTCAACCCATTTGTATTTGTTTCTGGATGCACCGTCAAGAGCATCTTCTACAACTTCAAGATTTCTTGATTTAGGTCTCAAAGAAATCACATCATTTGGTTTTACTGCGTAAGACGGAATATTTAAAACTCCACCGTTTACAACAATATGCTTATGGCTTACCAACTGACGAGCTTGTCTTCTGGTTTTTGCAAAACCCATTCTGAAGACTGTGTTATCCAATCTACTTTCCAAAAGTTGAAGCAGAATCTCACCAGTTACGCCTTCCTTAGCACTAGCTGCCTCATACAAATTACGGAATTGCTTTTCCAGTAATCCATATGTGTATTTTGCCTTCTGCTTTTCTTCCAGCTGAATTGCGTATTCAGATTTTCTGTTAAAACGGGATCTACCATGCTGTCCCGGACCGTAAGGTTTACGCTCTAATGCTTTACTAGGTCCAAAGATTGCTTCTTTGAATCGTCTAGCTTTTTTCTGTTTTGGGCCTCTGTATCTTGCCATTATAAATAGACTTACTAATTAAACTCTTCTACGTTTCGGTGGGCGACATCCATTGTGTGGGATTGGAGTACGATCTTTAATTGAAGACACATCCAAACCAGCACTAGACATTGCTCTAACAGCTGCTTCACGACCAGAACCCGGCCCTTTAACGAACACTTCAACTTTACGAAGCCCCATTTCATAAGCTGTTTTTGATGCTGTTTCAGCACTTAACTGAGCGGCATAAGGAGTATTTTTCCTTGAGCCTTTAAAACCTTCTTTACCTGCAGACGACCAAGCCAGCACGTTACCGTCGGCATCAGTAATAGTAACAATTACATTATTGAAAGTAGCTTTTACAAAAGCCATTCCGTTAGGATCAGTTACCTGCTTCTTCTTTTTTCTTTTAGAAGCTGCACCTGAAGTTTTTGATTGATTCTTAGCCATAATTAAACTCTGTTATTTCGTTACTTTCTTTTTTCCAGCAACTGTACGCTTTTTACCTTTACGGGTACGCGCATTAGTTTGTGTACGCTGCCCTCTAACCGGCAGTCCTCTACGATGACGAACACCTCTATAACTTCCAATTTCTATCAGTCGTCTGATGTTGCCATTTACTTCACTTCGTAACGCACCTTCTACTTTAAATTCATCATCAAGAATTTGACGCAACTCAACTACCTGAGCTTCATCCCAATCCTGAACTTTGGTATCCGGATCAATTCCTACTCTTTCGAGCAATTGTCTCGAAGTAGTTAATCCTATTCCATGAATATAAGTAAGGCCTATAACGCCTCGTTTTTGTTTTGGTAAGTCAATTCCAGCAATACGTGCCATATATAAATGCTATTATATTAACCTTGACGCTGCTTATGGCGCGGGTTTTTCTTGTTTATTACGTACAAACGACCTTTACGTCTAACGATCTTGTCGTCTGAACTTCTTTTCTTAACTGAAGATCTTGTTTTCATATCTACCTTATTTGTATCTGTAAGTGATTCTACCCTTACTAAGATCGTACGGAGACATTTCTACCGCCACACGATCACCAGGTAATATTTTTATGTAATACATTCTCATTTTTCCTGAAACATGCGCAAGTAATTCATGTCCATTATCCAACTCTACCCTGAACTGGGCGTTAGGCAATGCTTCTAAAATTACTCCGTCTTGTTTAATGGGCTCTTGTTTAGCCATGTGTCATTATTTTTTCATGTTTCTGTGAGAGCTCAGCAATATAATCAAAAGTACTGAGAATTTCAGCTTTTCCTTCACGAACAACAATATCGTGTTCAAAGTGAGCTGCCAGACTCCCATCGGCTGTACAAACTGTCCAACCGTCATTCAATGTTTTCACTCTCCAGGAACCCATGGTTATCATCGGTTCAATTGCGAGAGTCATTCCTTCTCTTAGTCGTTCACCTTTCCCTTTTCTACCATAATTTGGTACTGAAGGATCTTCGTGAAGAGATTTTCCAATCCCATGTCCAACTAAGTCTTTTACTACTCCAAATCCATGACTTTCATTATGGACCTGAATCGCATTTGCAACATCACCCATCTTATTGCCGTGAGTTGCCTGCTCAATTCCTTTATATAATGATTCGAGTGTTACTCTTAACAATCGAATCGCGTCATCTTCACAATCGCCAACTGCGAA
Source organism: Balneola sp. (assembly GCA_965222085.1). GTDB lineage: Bacteria > Bacteroidota > Rhodothermia > Balneolales > Balneolaceae > Balneola. The sequence continues at coordinate 2,324,635 of OZ244952.1, read as the reverse complement.
AGTAAATGCATGATCACCAAAATAACCGTTCATTTCTACTCCACAATCTACAGAAACAATATCGCCTTCTTCAAGCTTCCTGCTTCCCGGTATTCCATGAACAACTTCATCATTAATCGAGATACATAATGTCCCCGGAAATTCATTTCCTTTAGGACCGTATCCTTTAAAAGCCGGACGAGCATTATGCTTTGCAATATACTCTTCTGCTACTAAATCTAACTTTCCGGTTTCAACTCCCGGTTCAATTAATCTACCTACTTCAGCAAGTGTTCGTGAGACGAGCAGAGCACTTTCGCGCATCTTTTCTATCTCATTTTCACTCTTCAGGTAAATCATTGTTATGCTCTTCTTCGTCCTTTAATCTTTCCGGTCTTCATAAATCCGTCGTAATGACGCATCATGAGGTGACTCTCAATTTGCTGGAGCGTATCTAATGCCACACCAACAATAATTAAAAGGCTTGTTCCACCATAAAACAGTGCGAATCCCGGAGTAACTCCAAGAAGATTTGTTGCAATGGCTGGAAGAATTGCTACCAATGATAGAAATATAGATCCCGGCAATGTGATCTTTGTCAATATATTATCAATGAACTCTACAGTTGCTTTACCCGGGCGAACACCAGGAATAAAACCACCTTGTCTTTTCATAGTATCTGCCATCTCTTTCGGATTAATGGCGATAGCTGTATAGAAAAATGTGAAAAACACACAGATGAAAAAGAAAATGATTGAGTACGTCCAGCCTGTGAAATCAGCAGACCATGCAGTTAAAAATTGTACTGTTTCATTTTCAGGAAAAAATTGTCCGATCGTACTCGGAATAAACATGATGGATTGTGCAAAGATGATCGGCATTACACCCGCAGCATTTACTTTTAGCGGTAAGTACTGAGTTGTACCTCCGTATACTTTACGTCCAACAACTCTTTTTGCATACTGAACAGGAATTTTACGAACGCCCTGAGTCAGCATTACAACCGCTGCAATTACTACGATCAATGCAGCCAATTCAATAATCACTAAGATTAAGTTTGTCTTAGTAGTAACTTCGTTGTAGAAGTTTGCAGGAAGTATCGCAATGATACCGATCATAATGATCAATGAGATACCGTTTCCAATCCCACGATCTGTAATTCTTTCTCCTAACCACATTACAAACACGGTTCCCGCAGTCAATACGATCATTGCAGTTAAGGTGAATGCAAATTCATTTACTACAATGGCTTGTGGTGCTGTCGCAATCAAATTGATTGAGAACGCTATTGCCTGAAATGCTGTAATTACTACCGTACCATATCTTGTAAGCTGTGTAATCTTACGTCGTCCTTCTTCACCTTCTCTTTGAAGTTTCTGGAAGTAAGGCACTATTGCTCCTGCAAGCTGAATGATAATCGATGCCGTAATGTAAGGCATGATTCCCAACGCAAAAACACCTGCTCGCGAAAAGGCTCCACCTACAAACAGGTCAAATAATCCTAATAAACTCGAAGCATCTCCCGCTCCTGCTATAAGTGCAGAGGCATCTACACCCGGTAGTGTAATGTAACTACCAACTCTGTAGACCATCAATATACCGATCGTATACAGAATTCGGTTCTTCAGGTCCTCGATTTTAAAAATATTGCGGAAGTTTTCTATAAGACTCATTAGCCCTTAGGTCCGATTAATTAGTTTTAGATTACGTTTACTTTTCCACCAGCTTTTTCAATCAACTCAACAGCTGATTTACTGGCAGCATGAACTTCAATTTCTACTTTTGTAGATATTTCGCCTCTTCCAAGCAACTTAATATGGTCGTTCTTATGAGCTAATCCTGCTGCAACTAAATCTGAAATTGTAATAGTTGTACCAAGCTTTCCAGCTTCTATGAATTCACCAACTGTTTGAACATTCAAAGGACGTGATTCTGATCTGTTCGGGTTTGTAAATCCAAACTTAGGAATTCGTCTTTGAAGTGGCATCTGACCACCTTCAAACCAAGGACGTCTTTTAAAACCAGAACGTGATTTTTGTCCGTTATGTCCACGCCCTGATTGTTCACCGTGTCCAGATCCTTCACCGCGACCTACGCGTTTTCTGTTCTTATTATTCGGAGCCGGAGCTTTTAAATTATGTAGATCCATGATCAAAATTAATTAGGTATTAACCTTCAAATACTTTGTTAAGTGAAACGCCTCTTCTTTTAGCTACTTCAACCGGATCGGTTAATTCGCTAAGAGCTTTAAAAGCAGCTTTTACCATGTTGTGCGGGTTTGAAGAACCCTGGGATTTTGACAGAATGTTATGTACTCCTGCAACATCCAGTAAATTCTTAACCGCTCCACCAGCAATTACACCGGTACCATCAGATGCAGGACGTAACAACACTTTTCCTGCTCCTGCTTTACCAACTACCGGATGGTAAATACTTTTTGTCTTTGTTAGTGGAATTCGGATCAGGTTCTTTTTTGCGTTATCAAAACCTTTTTGGATAGCATCAGAAACTTCATTTGCTTTTCCAAGACCATGACCGCATACACCGTTTCCATCACCAACTACAACAATGGCGTTAAAACTAAATCTACGACCACCTTTAACTACTTTAGATACACGGTTAACGTGAACTAACTTTTCTTCTAAGTTAAGGTTCGCAGCTGGTACAGATTGTTTTCTTCTTACTTTAGGCATTGTTTAAACCGTTCGATTAAAACTGAAGACCACCATCGCGTGCGCCATCGGCAGCCGCTTTGATGATTCCATGATATTTGTATCCGCTTCTGTCGAATACTACTTTAGTAATTCCATTTTCTTTAGCAAGCTTTGCAATATCTTCGCCCGCTTTCTTAGCATTCTCTACTCCTTTCTTAACTTCAGTAGCCGCCAAAGTAGCGCCTTCCATGTCGTTAATAATCTGAAGGTAGGTGTTGCTGTTACTTTTATATACACATAGTCTTGGACGTTCTGCTGTTCCACGAATAGTAGAACTGATTCTTCGTCTTATCTTGTTTCTACGTGCTGTTTTCTTTTGAGACTTGTTCATATCAAAATTCCTTATTTAGCAGCTGATTTACCGGCTTTACGTCTGATCTGCTCACCATAATATCTGATACCTTTACCTTTGTACGGCTCCGGCTTTCTGAATGAGCGAATTTTTGCGGCAACCTGACCTACTAATTCTTTGTCGATTCCTGAAATAATCAGGATTGGTTGCTTACTTGTTTTTGTGTCAACTTCAATTGAGATCCCTTCAGGTGGTACAAAGAAAATCGGATGCGAATAACCCAAGTTAAGTTCTAATAAGTCGCCGCTCATTGCAGCCCTAAAACCAACTCCGTAGATCTCTAATTTTTTTGTATATCCTTCAGTTACTCCAACAACCATGTTGTTGATCAAAGCACGATATAAACCATGAAGAGCTCTGTCTTCTTTAATATCGCTTGCTCTTTTTACAATAACTTCGTTTTCATTTTTCTCAACCGAAATATTCGGATGAATTTTAAGCGTACTGGTACCTTTATCACCTTTTACAGTAATCATGTTATCAGCACCAATGCTAAAATCAACCTTTTCGGTAAGTGGTACAGGTAATTTTCCTATTCGAGACATAATCTAAACTCTGTTTTAATAAATCGTGCAAAGTATCTCGCCGCCAACTTTCAGCTTGCGAGCTTCTTTATCTGTCATCACACCTTTTGAAGTAGATAAGATCACTACTCCCAAACCATTTTGAGCACGAGGAACATCACTGGAACCTTTATATACTCTTAATCCCGGCTTTGAGAAGCGTGTTAAGTCTTTAATTACAGGATGTCCATAAGAATCATACTTAAGGAACATTCTGATAACACCTTGCTTACCATCTTCAATATTGATGAACTTTGAGATGTAACCTTTATCAACTAAGATCTTGGCCATTGCTCTTTTCAGCTTTGAAGCTGGAACATCAACTTTACGATGCCCTGCAGTTTGGGCATTTCGAATACGTGTTAAAAAATCTGCTATCGGATCGTTCATTTCTCTTCAGATATAATGTTTACCAGCTGGCCTTTCTTACGCCTGGTATCTTACCAGCTAAAGCCAATTCACGGAATTTAATTCTAGATACTCCATAGCGACCAACGTAACCACGGCTACGTCCGGTTATGCTACAACGGTTTCTTACACGAGTAGGGCTAGCGTTTCTGGGAAGTTTTTGCAAACCTTCATAATCGCCGGCTTCCTTCAAAGCTTTCCTTTTCTCAGCGTATTTTTCTACTGTTTTTTTACGTTTTTCGTTACGTGCTATCCAAGCTTTCTTAGCCATAATAGAGTATCTCTTAATTTCTGTTTTTGAATGGCATACCGAAATGCTTAAGCAAAGCGTATGCTTCTTCGTCAGTTTCTGCGGAGGTTACAAAAGTCACATCCATACCGTGCATTTTTGAAACCTTATCTGTATCAATCTCAGGGAAGATTGTATGCTCTTTAATTCCCATTGTATAGTTACCGCGTCCATCAAAGCTTTTATCGGGAACTCCTTGAAAGTCACGAGTTCTTGGTAAAGCTAGATTTACCAAACGGTCCAGGAATTCAAACATGATTCTACCACGCAAAGTAACTTTACAACCAATAGGCATTCCTTCTCTTAACTTGAAGTTCGAGATCGATTTCTTAGCCTTGGTTTTAACAGGCATTTGACCTGTTATTTGCGCAATATTCTCAACAACAGTATCAAGTACTTTTTTGTCTTGAATTGCTTCCCCTACTCCTACGTTGATCACTATTTTTTGAAGTTTGGGGAGACTCATTTTGTTCTCGTATCCAAACTCTTCGGTCAACTTCGAAGTAATTTCTTCTTTGTATTGTGTGTATAGTCTTGCTTCAGCCATTTTATTTCACACTAAATTATTTATCCAAAATTTCGCCACTGGCCTTAGCATAACGAACCCAACGGCCACCGCCATCTTCTTCAATTCGCTTACGACCAATTCTTGTTGGTTCTTTTGTTGTAGGGTCAATTACTTGAACATTTGAAATGTGTACTGAACCCTCTCTTTTTAAGCGACCACCTTGCTGGTTTTCCTGAGATGGTTTGTCATGGTGTGTTTTCATGTTTATACCTTCAACAAGAACTCTTTCCTTGTCCGGGTAAACCATAAGCACACGGCCTGTTTCACCAATATCTTTACCAGCGAGAATTTTAACTTCGTCGCCTTTCTTTACGTGCAATTTCTTTTGTTTATTAAACCTTCGTGGCATTACTCTAACCTCTTTAAAGTACTTCCGGAGCTAGTGACACAATCTTCATGAAACTCTTTTCTCGCAATTCGCGAGCAACAGGTCCAAAAATACGTGTGCCTACAGGCTCTTGGTCTTTGTTAATTACTACCGCAGCATTTTCATCAAAACGAATGTAACTACCATCCTTTCTGCGGTACTCTTTTTTAGTTCTAACTATTACGGCTTTTACAACGTCACCTTTCTTAACGTTACCGCCTGGTAGTGCAGTTTTTACTGAAGCTGAGATCAGATCTCCAACTCGTGCATATCGGCGGCGGGAATCTCCCAACACTTTGATACACATAACTTTTTTAGCTCCGCTGTTATCTGCTACCTGTAATACTGTTTGCGTTTGTACCATCGCTTATAAGTCCTTATTTAGCTTTTTCTACGATTGATACCAGGCGCCATGTCTTGCGCTTGGAAAGAGGACGGGTACTCATAATGTGAACCGTATCCCCAATATTCGCTTCATTGTTTTCGTCGTGTGCCATGTACTTAGTAGTCTTGGTGATAAACTTGCCATAAATAGCATGCTTAATCTGTCGATCTACAGCAACCGTGATGCTTTTATCCATCTTGTTGCTAACAACACGACCTGTTCGTTCTCTTCGTTGTGCTCTTTCTAATTCTGCCATAATGATCCTAACGCTTATTCAGCACTATTTTTTTCATTAATAATGGTTCTCAATCTGGCAACTTCACGTCTGTGATTTGTGATACGAGCAGGATTTTCCAGCTGTCCGGTTACCGATTTTGAAAACTTTAATTTTTGTAGTGCTTCCGCTTCATCTTTCAAACGTGCACTTAATTCAGTAATAGATAAATCTCTTAATTCATGCGCTTTACTCATCGTACAGCCTCCTATTTACCTACGTAGTCTCTGCGAACTACGAATTTAGTTTTAATTGGAAGCTTGTGAGATGCACGACGCATAGCTTCACGAGCTCTTTCTTCAGTTACACCGGCTATTTCAAATAAAATTCTGCCCGGCTTCACAACTGCAACCCAGTGATCCAAAGCACCTTTACCTTTACCCATACGAGTTTCGGCTGGTTTACTTGTCATTGGTTGATCCGGGAAAATACGAATGAACGTTTGCCCGTCACGCTGCAAAGAACGTGCAATAGCAATACGGCAAGCCTCGATTTGACGAGACGTAATAAACTTAGGTTCCATTGCTTTCAGAGCGAAATCACCAAAATTAATTTGATGTCCTCTGTTCGCATTTCCTTTAAGCTTAGCGCGATGTACTCTACGGCGTTTTACTCTTTTTGGCTCTAACATCGTTATCTATCTAGCTGTGTTAATTATTTTGTCTATTTCGGTTTCTGCTACGACGACGGTTATTTCTCTTACCGCGATCGTCTCCACCTCTTCGGCCTCTTTTTGATTCTGCTTCCTTAGCAGCTTGTGCTCCAGGAGTTAAATCAACATCACCGATAATTTCACCTTTAAAGATCCAAACACTTACACCAATTGAACCATAAATAGTATTGGCAGTTGTGTTCCAATAATCGATATCCGCTCTAAGTGTATGTAACGGAATCTGACCTTCTTTGTACTGTTCGGTACGGGCCATTTCAGCTCCACCTAATCGACCAGCACATCTTACTTTAATTCCTTTTGCTCCCATTCTCATTGCAGAAGCAATAGCTGTTTTCATCGCTCTTCTGAAAGAAACACGACTTGTTAACTGCTGTGCAATATTTTGTGCAACTAAACTAGCATCAAGCTCAGGTCTTTTAATTTCACTTACGTTGATCTGAACTTCTTTGCTTGTAATCTTTTTTAGCTCTTCACGAAGTAATTCGATCTGCTCGCCACCTTTACCGATGATAACACCAGGTCGGCTAGTTCTAAGAGTTAAAAGAATACGCTTAGGAGTTCTTTCAATAATAACGTTTGATAGACCACCATTGCGAAGACGTGCACGTAAATACTCACGCAACTTTTCATCTTCCATGATAAGATTTGGCTGGTTATCATCTGAATACCAGTTAGAGTCCCATCCTTTAATGATGCCTAATCTAAAACCTGTTGGATTTGTCTTTTGTCCCAAGTTACTACCCGTTTAGTTTTTTACAGTTTCTTCGTCACGCTTTGCTACAACAACTGTGATGTGGCAACTACGTTTATTAATACGATGAGCTCTACCCATTGGAGCCGGTTGAATTCTTTTCAACGTTACTCCTTCATCAACATAGATAGTTTTAACTACTAAGTTCTCATCATCAAACCGCTCTTCCTGAAATTTGTCACGCAAATTAGCTGCTGCTGATTTAATCACTTTCGCAACTTCAGCCGCTGAACCTTTCTTTGTAAATTCAAGTCTCTTTAGAGCTTTGTCAACTTGAGATCCTCTTACTGCATCAGCAACTAATCTTACTTTGCGAGGAGCTCTTCTTAAATGTCTTTGCACTGCGCGTGCTTCTAAAACTGGTGTATCCATTTCTAAATTACCTTATTTAGCCTTTTTCATTGGGTGACCACGGAAAGTTCTTGTAGCCGCAAACTCACCAAGCTTATGTCCTACCATCTCATCTGTTATAAAAACAGGAATGAATTGTTTGCCATTATGTACTGCAATAGTAAGACCGATAAAATCCGGAGTTACTAAAGAGGATCTAGACCAGGTCTTGATCACTTTTTTACTACCTGCTTCGTTAGCAGCGTCAATTTTACGCTGAAGCTTGTAGTCTACAAAAGGCCCTTTTTTTAATGAACGTGGCATACTTTATTTCTTTATTTCTTAGCTTTTCTTCTTCTAATAATGTACTTAGAAGACAACTTCTTGCGGTTTCTTGTTTTCTTACCTTTGGCCATTTGTCCCCAAGGCGAACGTGGGTGCCCTCCGGAAGATTTACCTTCTCCACCACCCATCGGGTGATCAACCGGGTTCATTGCAACACCACGAGTTTGAGGACGACGACCCAACCAGCGGCTACGTCCTGCTTTACCTTTCGTAGTGTTCATGTGATCAGGATTACTTGTGGTACCAACGGTAGCCATACAAGTACCTAAGATCATGCGAACTTCACCAGACGGAAGCTTCACACTTACATATTTTTCCTGCTTACCCAGTAACTGTGCAACCGTTCCTGCTCCTCTGCAAAGAATTCCACCTCTTCCCGGTGTCAATTCAATGTTATGGACAAAAGTACCCGGAGGCATAAATCTCAGTTGAAGAGCATTACCCATATCCGGTTCTACTCTTTCTCCTGAAATAATGGTATCTCCTACTTTAAGACCATTTGGAGCAATAATATATCTTTTTTCACCATCAGCATAAGCAAGCAATGCAATACGAGCAGTTCTGTTCGGATCGTATTCGATCGTTTGAACTTTTGCCGGTATATCAAACTTGTTTCTTTTGAAGTCAATGATACGGTACTTACGCTTATGACCTCCACCTCTGTGACGAGATGTTTTTCTACCGTGATGATTACGTCCACCGGAGTGATGCTTACCAGCTGTTAAACTCTTTTGAGGAGATGAAACAGTAACATCATCAAATACAGGAGCAATTCTGTGCCTGGTTCCCGGAGTGTTTGGTTTTAATTTCTTTGTAGCCATAACTATTCAGATCTATACTTCTTCAAAGAAGTCGATTTCGCCTTCTCTTAATGTTACGATTGCCTTTTTCCAGGTTTTAGTTCTTCCACCCTGATAACCACTTCTTGTAAATCTGCCTTTCGGCTTAGATGGCATAATCATTGTGTTCACTTTAGCAACTTTAACGCCCGGATAAGTTGCTTCTACAGCAGCTTTGATCTCAGGTTTGTTTGCTTTTTGAGCAACTTCGAAAGTTACTTTACCGCTTTCTTCCTGGATGCGGCTTAATTTCTCGGTAATTACCGGTCTGATTAGGATACTCATGCTGCAGCCTCTTCAGTTTTAGGTTGAATTGTGGATTCAAGAACTGATACTGCGCTTTCCTGAATAACAATCATATCTGCATTTAATATTTGGTAAGTATTAGGCTTGTTAGCCTCTACAACACTTACTCCAAGAATATTTCTGGCAGATTTAAAAATGTTCATATCTGTTTCAGAAGTTATGATCAATACTTTCTTTCCGTCTAATTTGAAAGCGGAAAGCATATTAGCAACTTCAGAAGTTTTTGGAGCTTCAAAAGTGAAATCGTTTACCACAGTGATCGCTTCTTTTGAGGCTTTCACTGAAAGAGCTGACTTTCTAGCCAATTGAACAACTTTCTTATTTAGCTTAAAACTGTAATCGCGTGGCTGTGGTCCGAACATGGTTCCACCACCCCTTAGAATACCAGCCTTTATATCACCTCTACGGGCGTTACCGGTTCCTTTCTGACGATACATTTTCTTTGTACTACCGGTTACTTCACTTCGACCTTTAGTCTTGTGAGTTCCCTGGCGTTTGTTCGCCATATGACGACGTACATCTTCGTACAAAGCAGTTTCGTTAGGCTCAATTGCAAAAATTGAATCGCTAAGCTCAGCTTTTTTAGTTGTTTTGCTTCCGTCTATTTTATAAATATCTAATTTCATGATCTTAGTATGCTGACGGTTTCGATAATAGTTCTACGTATCCACCATTAGGACCAGGAATTGAGCCAGTAATCAAAACTAAATCTGATTCTGAAATGATCTTGGCAACACTCAGGTTTTTTACTTTTACTCTTGAGTTCCCGTACTGACCACCCATTTTCATTCCTTTAAATACACGTGCAGGATCTGAAGCTCCACCAATTGAACCGGGAGCTCTTAATCTGTTATGCTGACCGTGAGTTTCATCACCAACACCACTAAAGTTGTGACGTTTGATAACTCCGGCAAATCCACGCCCTTTCGAAGTTCCGGCAACATCTATTACGTCACCAACTTGAAATACGTCTTCTGCTTTCAGTTCATCGCCTACATCAAGTCCTTCAGGAAGAAAATCTCTGAATTCCTTAACCACGGCTTTCGTTTCTGAACCTGCTTTATCAAAATGTCCTTTTACAGACTTAGATACGTTCTTTGCTTTTCTGTCAAAAGAAGAAAGTTGAACAGCATTATAGCCATCAGTTTCTTCGGTTTTGATTTGGGTTATTACAGAGGCTGGTACTTCAACAACAGTAACAGGAATACTTCTTCCCTGGCCGTCAAAGACGCTTGTCATCCCAATTTTTTTTCCTACCAAACCACTCATCGTGTTCTGATCCTTTCAGTTAAACTTTAATTTCTACATCTACACCTGATGGAAGCTCAAGCTTCATCAAAGCGTCTACTGTTTGTGAACCTGTTGAAAGAATATCGATCAAACGTTTGTGAGATCTGTATTCAAACTGCTCGCGAGATTTTTTGTCTACGAACACAGACTTGTTAACAGTAATTATACTTTTACGCGTTGGAAGCGGGATCGGACCCGATACAACTGCTCCGGTTGATTTCACAGTCTGAATAATTTTTTCAGCTGATTTGTCGATCAGGTTATGATCGTATGATTTCAACTTTATTCTGATTTTTTGTTGTGTTGCCACGGATCAGAACCTCTTTAGTCTAAAATTTTAGTTACCACACCAGCACCTACGGTACGTCCACCTTCGCGGATCGCAAAGCGCAGGCCTTCTTCCATTGCTACCGGTTGGATCAGGGTTACCGACAACTTTACATTGTCTCCCGGCATCACCATCTCCACTCCACTCGGAAGCTCACATGAGCCCGTTACATCCGTTGTACGGAAGTAAAACTGTGGACGGTATCCTTTGAAGAATGGCGTGTGTCTTCCACCTTCATCTTTGCTTAGTACGTATACCTCACAATCAAACTGCTTATGTGGGGTAATCGTACCCGGCTTACACAGCACCATTCCGCGCTGTAAGTCTTCTTTGTTAATTCCTCGAAGCAGAATACCCGCGTTGTCACCGGCTTGGCCCTGATCTAACAATCTACGGAACATCTCAATACCGGTTACCACACTCTTCATCGGTGCTTCTACTATTCCTACAATCTCGATCTCATCGTTCAGCTTCAACACGCCACGCTCGATACGTCCTGTTGCTACCGTTCCACGACCGGTAATACTGAACACATCTTCCACCGGCATCAAGAACGGCTTGTCTACATCACGCTCCGGAGTTGGAATCGTCTCATCAACCGCTTTCATCAGCTCTACTACTTTCTCTTCCCACTGAGCTTCACCGTTAAGAGCACCTAGCGCTGAGCCCTGAATCACAGGAATCTCATCACCATCAAATTCGTAGCTGGAAAGTAGTTCACGTACTTCCAATTCTACCAACTCTAATAATTCTTCGTCGTCTACAAGATCAACTTTGTTCATGAATACCACTACCTGAGGTACTCCTACCTGACGGGCAAGAAGGATGTGCTCACGTGTTTGAGGCATAGGACCATCGGTGGCTGCTACTACCAAAATAGCTCCGTCCATTTGCGCCGCACCCGTTACCATGTTCTTTACGTAATCCGCGTGACCCGGGCAGTCTACGTGTGCGTAGTGACGCTCTTCTGATTCGTACTCTACGTGTGCCGTTGCAATCGTAATTCCACGCTCTCTTTCTTCCGGAGCGTTGTCAATTTGATCAAATGCTTGCGCTACACCACCATATGTCTTCGCCATTACGGTCGTAATTGCCGCCGTTAGCGTAGTTTTACCGTGATCTACGTGTCCAATCGTTCCCACATTTACATGCGGCTTGGTGCGTTGAAAGGTCTCTTTTGCCATGTCTTTGTCTTGTTTTTATTAAATTTCTTTATGATTGACTTTCGATAATTTCCTGAGCAATCTTTTCAGGAACAGCAGTGTACTCTTCGAATTCCATTGAGTAAACCGCACGACCTTGAGTCAAAGATCTAACGTCAGTTGAGTATCCGAACATTTCTGAAAGAGGTACATTTGCTTTCACAACAGAACCATCATTTCGGTTGTCCATACTCTGAATGATACCGCGACGACTGTTAAGGTCACCGATAACATCACCCATATATTCTTCCGGAGTAGTTACTTCTACTTTCATAACCGGCTCAAGTAATTGAGGCTTCGCTTTTTTAGCTGAATTTCTAAACCCTAGCTTAGCTGCAAGCTCAAAACTCAATTGATCAGAATCCACATCGTGATAAGAACCATCAAAAAGTCTTACACCAATGTTTTGAACAGCGTAGTTAGCTTGAATACCATTTTCTAGTGCTGCCTTGAATCCTTTTTGAACTGAAGGGATAAATTCTCTAGGAATATTACCACCTACAATCTCATTGATGAACATAAATCCATCTTCTTCTGAAATACGATCCCTTTTACCATCGTAATCAGCAAAATATTCGATTGGAGCAATTTCAAACTGAATATCAGCGAATTTACCACGTCCACCAGATTGCTTTTTGTAAAGCTCTCTGTGCTCAACTGCTTTAGAGATTGTTTCTCTGTAAGATACCTGAGGAGCACCAACGTTTGCTTCAACTTTGAATTCACGCTTAAGACGATCAACAATAATCTCTAAGTGTAACTCACCCATTCCGGCGATAGTAGTCTGACCAGTTTCATCGTCAGTTCTAACCTGGAAGGTAGGATCTTCTTCTGCAAGTTTTTGAAGCCCTGCAGAAAGTTTCTCACTGTCAGCTTTAGTTTTTGGCTCAACAGCAAGCTTGATCACGGGCTCAGGGAATGTAATTTGCTCCAGGATAACCGGATCATCAAGATCACAAAGTGTATCACCGGTGTATACTTCTTTTACACCAACTACAGCAACAATATCACCAGCCTGAGCTACTTCAATATCTTTCTTAGAGTTTGCATGCATCTCTAGCAGACGCCCAACTCTTTCTTTATTTCCTGTTGAAGAATTCAATACATATGATCCTTTTTCCAATGTACCTGAGTACACTCTGGCAAAAGTTAACTTACCAACGTAAGGATCGGTCATAATTTTGAATGCAAGTGCAGAAAAAGGAGCGTTTACATCTGCTTCTCTAACAACTTCTTCTTCAGTATGCGGCTTAACACCTTTTACTGCATGAACATCTAATGGAGATGGCATGAAAGAAATAACTCTATCCAACATTGCCTGCACACCTTTGTTCTTCAGTGCAGTTCCACACATTACAGGAGTAATATCTTTAGCAATAGTTGCTTTTCTGATAGCTGCAAGAATTTCATCTTCTGAAATCTCTTCTTCCATCAAATATTTTTCCATCAACGACTCGTCATGATCAGCAATAGCTTCGATCAACTGAACTCTGTAATCCGCAGCTTTTGTTGCCAGATCTTCAGGAATATCAATTTCGTCGTACTTTGCACCAAGAGAAGCGTCATCCCAAACAATTCCTCTCATGTTGATCAAATCAACAACACCTTTGAAGTTCTCTTCAGAACCAATAGGAATTTGAATTGGGATCGGGTTAGCATTTAATTTCTCATCTAGTTGGCTAACTACATTATAGAAGTCAGCACCGGTACGGTCCATTTTGTTAACAAATGCCATACAAGGAACTTTGTACTTGTTAGCCTGACGCCAAACAGTCTCAGACTGTGGCTGAACAGCACCTACAGAACAAAGCACAAAAACCGCTCCATCAAGAACACGCAATGAACGCTCTACTTCTACAGTAAAGTCAACGTGACCAGGAGTGTCAATAATATTAATACGGTGATCTTTCCAGATACAATGAGTTGCAGCTGAAGTAATGGTGATACCACGCTCTTGCTCTTGCTCCATCCAGTCCATAGTTGCTGCACCATCGTGCACCTCACCAATACGGTGGCTACGGCCGGTATAAAAAAGAATACGCTCAGTAACAGTGGTTTTTCCGGCGTCAATATGAGCCATAATACCAATGTTACGCGTTCTGCGCATCTTGTCGATAACTTTTGGGTCTTGTTGTTTTACTTCTGCCATGATAATCTTGAAATACTATTAAAATCTAAAGTGAGCGAATGCTTTGTTTGCTTCTGCCATACGGTGAACTTCGTCTTTCTTACGAACTGCTCCACCTTCATTATTGGAAGCATCCATCAATTCACGAGACAACCTCAATGACATTGATTTATCATTTCTGGAACGAGCAGATCTAATTAACCATCTCATTCCTAATGCAGTACCACGTTCCTGACGAACTTCCATAGGAACCTGATATGTCGCTCCACCAACTCTGCGAGATTTAACTTCCACAACCGGAGTTGCATTCTGCATTGCTGATTTAAAAATGTCTATACCGGTTTCGCCGGTTTTCTCTTCAATAATTTCAAATGCCTGATAAACAATTTTTCGAGCAACGTTCTTTTTACCGTCTCTCATCAAGTTGTTTACAAAACGTGTAATTAGCTTATCCTCAAAAATTGGATCCGGCTGTACATCTCGTTTTTCTGCTGTCTTTCTACGCATCGTCGGTCAATCTAAAATTCTGGTTTTACCCTCTTGGGCGTTTAGTTCCGTACAAACTACGGCTTTGAGTTCTTCCATCTACACCTGCAGTATCAAGTGTACCACGGATTATATGGTAACGTACACCAGGTAAATCCTTCACACGTCCACCACGGATAAGCACAATACTATGCTCCTGCAGGTTGTGACCTTCACCCGGAATGTATGCTGAAACTTCAATTCCATTAGTTAAGCGAACACGAGCTACTTTACGGAGAGCTGAGTTCGGCTTTTTAGGGGTAGTTGTATAAACACGAGTACAAACGCCACGCTTTTGAGGGCATCCCTGCATAGCAGGAGCAGTTGTCTTACGAGTCTTGCTTTTTCTACCTTTTCGAATAAGTTGTTGTATAGTTGGCACGGTTCAAATTGTTTGGTTATTGCCATCAAATCTAGAGCTTGCAAATATATAGCTTTTTTCTGTACTTCTAAAAATAATTCTAAACATTATTTCTTAAATATTTTAGAATACCTCATGAATCATCAAATTAAAGGTTTTTCTTTTCTACACTAGCTCAATTATTTATTAACTGATATATGACTTTGTATCAATTTATGATTTATAGATTCGAAAACTCTTGAGTTATTTTGCTACTTATCTGTATTCAAATACTCCTGAGGAGGGAGCCCATACATTTTTTTAAAGGCTCTGGAAAAGTATGAAAGGTTTGTAAATCCAACAGCGTAAGATGCTTCAGAAATATTGAGCCCCTCTTCCTTTATGAGTTTTAAGGCTTCTTCAAATCTAAACTTGTTAATGATTTGATTTATAGTTTCTTCATTTTCGTTCTTCCACTTTCTATATAATGATGCGCTGCTCATTGATAGAGCTTCAGCAATCAGGTCTATATTAAGATCCGGATTACCAAGATGCCTTTTAATAATATCAGTTGTTCTGGTAGTAAAATTGTTCTTAACAGTTTGTTCTAATTTTTCCCCGCTTGCTTTGAGCATTCTTTCTCTTCTCAACAAAACTTTGATCTGAGCTAACAGAAGCTTGTTTTGAACCGGTTTGGTTAAGTAAATGTCTGCACCCATATTCAGTCCCTTTTGCACATCGTAATCACTGTCTTTTGCTGACAGAAAAATAAAAGGGATATGTTTATATGAATCTATTTGTCTTATTGTATTCATCATTTCAAATCCATCCATCTCAGGCATCATAATATCAGACAGGATGATATCGGGATGAAAATCTTTTAAAGCTTCTAGTCCCAGTTTACCATTTGAAGCTACTTTGACATTATAATGTCTGGAAATCAGAGATTGAAGGTAAGTTCTGAAATCCTCATTATCTTCTACAAGCAGCACTTTTGGAGCAGTTTCAGAAATGCTTTTATTCTCTGTTAATTCATCATTAACAGTTACATCAATAAGCGCAGGCTTCTTTTCGTTGATATTTATATATGACTCACTTACGATTTGGTGGTTTTCTGGAATGTGTTCTTTGCCTTTCTTTACAGCAACATTAAAGGTAGTGCCTTCATTTTTTACTGAGTGAACGATTATTTCACCTCCCATTTTTTCTATCATTCCTTTCACAATTGCCAAACCAATTCCTGTTCCTCCTGATTTTTCTATTAATGAATCTCCCTGATAGTATGGATCAAAAATAAATGGTAAATCCGCCTTTGCGATTCCCGATCCCGAATCCTCAAATACAACTTTAATAAATTCATCTTCATTGTTTATTCGAACAAAAACATTTCCTCCATCTGGAGTGAATTTCAATGCATTACCTAACAAGTTAGTACAAATATGTTCCCATGCGCTTACATCCAGAAAGACAAAGTTCGATTGATCGCTAGATTCTATTGAGAACTTGATGTCCTTTTTCTCAAAGGCGTATTCAAACTGTGCTGAAATGCGTTGTGTTATTTCTACAATATCTACTTCTTGAAAAGTTAGACTTATTTCTCCTGAACTAAGCTTCGATACATCCAATAATTGGTTCACTAAACTTTTAAGACGATTTGCGCTCCGCATCATTAAAGAAAGTGGAGCTTTATTTCCATTAGTTTGAATTGAGTTATTCTCCAGCATTTCTTCTAAAGGACTTAGAATTAAAGAGAGTGGTGTTCTTAGTTCATGAGTAAAGTTCGTGAAAAATTGAGATTTTGATTCATCCAGCTTCTTGATTATCTGAAGAGCCTCTACCGTTTTCTCTTTTTCTTCCAGCAATTCTTTTGTTCTGTCATTTACAAGTTCTTCCAGTTTCATTTCTCGAAATTTAGACTGCTTCAACAAAGCTTTATAACCGAAGTAAAACACCCCTCCAAGAAAACAAATAGAAAGAACTATGAACCAACTCGTTTCATAAAAATAAGGAGCCACATTTACCAGCATTGAAGCCTCTGAGTATTCATTAGAGCCTTTCAGCTTACCCCTGATTGATAGTTTATTCTCGCCCGATGGAATATTCGTAAATACAGCTATTCTTTCATAACCAGCATTTTGCCATGCTTCATTAACTCCCTCCATCTTATATTGAAGATCCAGATTTTTTGTACCGCTAAATGTGGGCAAAGTGAACTTAACCTGTATATTTCTAATATCTCTAGAGAGATTTATTTCGGATAGATTCCAAAGGTTTTTTACAGAATCTGAAAAAGTAACAGTTTCAAATATAGGCATAGCTAGCTCTCTTCTATTTTTTTCAACATGCCATTCGGGACGCGTATAAACTAATCCTGATTGATTCGAAAAGATCAGTTTATTGTCTTTAGTTAAAAGACCAGCATTTTGTACTCCACCATTTCCTTCAATATTATCTAAACCATCTTCCTCAGTAAAACTTTCAACAGTTAATTCATTTATTTCACCATCTAAATATTTATTTAGATTTTTTACATTGATTCTCATTATTCCACTATTCGAGTTTATCCAGAAATAGCCAAACTCATCTTCAATTAGTTTGTGCAAAGAATTATCGATTAATCCATCGTTCACCAGTATATAGTCAATGCTTTTTATGTCACTATATTGATGATGTACTATTCTGTTTAACCCCCTGTCTTCGCTAACAACCCATGCTGTGTCATTGCTTGACTCATAAAAGTCACGGATCAAATCACTGCTCAACCCCTGTTGTTTGTTTATATATCTGAACAATGTATCAGCATCTAAGATTGCCAAACCAAAACCTGCTGTAGAAATTGCAAGCTCACCGGATTTAAGCTCTTTAATACTTCGAATCCCTTCTAAACGCTCTCCGGAATTGTCTTCGAATGGAACATAGCTGGTTCCATCAAATTCATATAAATACTTAGCAGTGCCTATCCATTCTCTTTCTTTAGAATCTTTAAATATTACGTCAATTAAATTACCGTCGTTGTCAAAGGTTGTGTTTTTCTCCCATTTCTGATCCTCATAACCCCAAAGATCAAAATTGCCTGCCATTACGGTTTCATTTTCATCCACAAATACCGATCTGAAAAAAGTATAAACAAGTGCACTATTTGTTTTATTCCAATTCGTAAACCCTTCACCGGAAATCTTAAATATGTTGTTTTCAAAACTTGTTGCCCAAATACTATTTTTAAACTCATGCAAGCCATATACATTGAACAACCCGGGTATTTCATCTTCTCCAATGGTGATGATTTTTTTTTGAGTGATGTGATAAATGCCGTCGCCATTTGTAGCAGCCCAGATTCCGCCTTCTCTGTCGGTTGTTAAATAGACAATACCTCTTTGTGTATTCAGTACTTTTTTTCCACTAACGTAAATACTGTTCTGAAATCGTATAACCGATTCGGAATTTTTTAACCCATTCCAATCAATATTTTCAACATGTTCACTAAAAGTTGATTCAACTTCAAACTCCTTGAAATCGCCATTTTCTTTATTAAAACTCAGATAACTTTCTTTGGTATCAATCAAAAACTCCTTGTCGCTTATTTCTATAAAATCCCAGAGTATGATCGATCTTTCATGTTCGTAAACATAGAGTTTCTGATTGTTATTACGATCTACCTTTAGTAATTGATTGTTATATCCTAAAAACCATCTGCTTCCATCTTTTGTAATTTTCATTTTGAATACATCCTCAACAGGAATTAACAATGACTCAGCATCCATTACTTTTGAGACCTTCTCATCTTTTACATAGAACCACCCATCCTTTGTAAAAAAGTCTAATCCTATCCCGTCAACCAAAAAACTGTTTTTTATTTCCGACTGAGTATTCTTGTCCTCAAAACGAATAAAATCCACTCCTTTTTTCTGTAAAAAAAGTCCTTTATTTGTTGTGATTATACTCTTACCACTCGAGCTTGTCTCTACTTTAAAAACGTCAACATCCGAAAACTCCTCATTCTCCTGTAGCCATAAAATCTCGCCGTATCGCAGCAGGTATAAGTTTCCGGTTACATCTCCTAACCATAGTTCGTTATTACCTCCACGCTCAAGCCAGGAAATTCGATTGCTTTTCAATATCGGATAAGTATTGGTGTCAAAAATCACAAACCGATCTCCATCAAATCTGGATAGTCCGTCGTTGGTAGCTACGTATATAAATCCGTCGCTATTAATAATTTGATTCGCTGAGTTTATGGGTAGCCCGTCCTTTATGGAGTAATTCCGAATTTGATATTGGCTTGAAATATCATCCCAATTGAACTGAAACTGCTCTGGTTGAAAGGCAAGAATCTGCGCCGAATAAAACAGTAAAAAAAACAAACTAACGCCTTTTAGCACCCACATAAAGCTATTTTGATAGAATAAGTAAAACAATTGAGAGGATAGTATAAGATAAATCCAGTTTCAATTTTCTATCATTTGGAAAAATTAATACTTCGGCTACATAATTAAAGGTTAGTATTTGCTGATGGTTTATTGTTAAGGGGTAAAGAACCTTTTTAAATAGATTAAATACAGCTCCGTCTCACTTTGGCTGTCAATAAATTTATTTAAGAGATTTAAAGACACTTCTATTCCTATTGATACAACTAATCAGCCTTTCTCTAAAAATATGCCGGAGTTTACTCATAAAACTAAGACGAAATATTAGTGATGAAAAATAACTCAAGAATTACACGGCGTACAAATCCTTTACTAGTTTTTTTACTGACTTTTTTAGTTTCTAGCTATGGATACTCTCAAACAGCTACTGCTCCTATGGGTAGTGGTACTTCAGGATCGCCTTACCTAATTGGTTCGCTTGAAAACCTATACTGGATTACTCAAAACACTTCGAGCTGGGGAGCTTACTTCGAACAAACGGCTGATATAGATGCTTCGGCAACTGTAGCTTGGGATGATAGCAGCGGCTTTAAGCCTATTGGAACAATTACCACAAGTTTTACAGGAACCTATAATGGTTCAGGATTCATTATTTCCAATCTAAATATAAACAGAGATACAATTTATGTGGGCTTATTCGGGTATACACTAGAAGAGGCTCTTTTAGATAGTATAACAATGACAAATGCACAAATTACAAACATACAATCCACAACAGGGGCATTAGTCGGTTTTAATCGGGGTACCATTTCTAATTGTAGTATTGCGGGTACTGTAAATTCTAGCGGTCTTTCTACTGGTGGAGTTGCGGGTTTTAATTACTCTGGATATAACGGTAACGCAAGTATTAATAACTGCAGTTTCTCAGGGGTAGTAAATAGTGATAAATACAGCGGTGGTTTAGTAGGCGAGAACAGTGGCAATATTTCTAATAGTACGGCTTCCGTGATAGTAAATGCCGATAATAACTCTGGGGGATTAGTAGGACGAAATTATGGTTCTATCGACAGTAGTTCTTCATCAGGAAGTGTTATGGGAACAGAAAGATATCCTAGTAGTCTTGGTGGGCTTGTTGGTACTAATCGAGATTCAGGTGTTATAACAAACAGTTTCTCTTCTTCAAACGTAGTTGGGAATGTAACAATCGGAGGATTGGTAGGTGTTAATTTTGGCGCTATCTCTAAGAGTTATGCAAATGGAACGTTAACCATTGGCTATGGAAGAGCTGGAGGATTAGTTGGTAGAAGTTATAAAGGAACAATATCAAAAAGTTTTGCCTCAATATCTATAAATGGCAACTCTTTTCTTGGTGGGTTAGTTGGACAAATAACCGAAGGTGATATTACCGAGTCTTATGCTACAGGAGATATTACAGGCAACTCGTTTGCAGGAGGGTTAGTTGGATATTCCGAAAGCGGAACTTTCATATCAAATAGTTATGCTACTGGTAATGTAATCGCAGGAAGAATTGCAGGAGGACTTGTTGGAGGAAATAGTAGTACCATACAAAACAGCTTCTCAATGGGTGCTGTAAGTAGTGGAACTGAAACGGGTGGTTTTATAGGAAAAAGTTACGCAGGGGGTATCTCCGGATCATACTGGAACACAAAAACCAGTGGACAATCGGTGGGCATTGGTGTAAATGACAACTCACATACAGTTACAGGAGTTACCTCTGTAATGATGATGCAGGATAATAGTTTTACAACATGGAATTTTGACAGTGTTTGGGTTCGTCAAAATTATACATATCCTACTTTACAATCCAATCAAGAACAAAACCCCTCATTAACATCTAATAACTTTATACCATCAGGAAGCGGCTCCGGGGGGAATCCGTATCAAATTTCAACTGTTGAAAATTTATTTTGGTTAAGCGAAAATGTAAGTGCCTGGGACAATCACATCATACAAACGGCAGATATTGATGCTTCAGAAACAGCAGCTTGGAACGATAGCCTTGGCTTTTCTCCTATTGGCACAAACAACTCCGCTCGTTTTCAAGGAGAATACGATGGTGACGGATACACCATATCCGGGCTTACGATACGTCGTGAAAAT
Organism: Balneola sp.; assembly: GCA_965222085.1. GTDB lineage: Bacteria > Bacteroidota > Rhodothermia > Balneolales > Balneolaceae > Balneola. Next base: position 2,303,194 of record OZ244952.1, on the reverse strand, counting down.
CAGGATAATGTAGGCCTTTTTGGATATGTAAATAACTTTGGAAAAGTAGAAAATGTAGGCTTAATTGATGCCAATATAACCGGGCGCTCTAACGCGGGGGGGCTTATTGGGCAATCAATCAATGCAACTGTTACCAATAGTTTTTCAACTGGAAAGGTAACCTCTTCAAGTTTTAGAGTAGGAGGATTAATTGGTTACGCCAATAGCACTACAATTACAGGCACCTATTCTAAAGCATCTGTACAATCTGATAGAGGAAGTAATATTGGCGGGCTCATCGGTGAGCTTGACAATAGCACTCTTTCCCAAAGTTATGCTACCGGAGATGTTAGTGGTGGAGCCAGAGTAGGTGGATTAATTGGAACCTCCCCTACCAATGTTATTACAGATAGTTATGCTACCGGGAATGTGCAATCATCAAGTTTTTACGCCGGTGGATTAATAGGCGGTTTTGGAACACAATTCACGACAGAAGATTCTCTTAAAAACAGCTACTCAACCGGAACTGTTAGTGGGTCATCAGCGGGTGGATTAATAGGCCAAAACCGTGGTACTGTTCTTGGTAGTTATTGGGATACCGAATCCAGTGGGTTAAACGATGGAATTGGTGAAGATTATAACTCTCAATCGGTAACAGGGCTTACTTCTCAACAAATGGTCCAACAAAATAGCTTTGCAGATTTTGATTTTGAAAGCGTATGGAGCATAGAGTCTTACTTCACTACACCATATATAACATCAAACAAACCGGATTCTATAAATGGATACGATTACAGCACATTTGTAATTGGAGGTAGTGGAACCGAAGCCGATCCGTACCAAATGGGCTCACTTGCCAATATACATTGGCTTACTCAAAATGACAGCGAATGGGACAAACATTACAAACAAATGGTAGATATCGATTTCTCAGAATCATCTATCTGGAACGATGGATCAGGATTCTCCCCAATCGGTAATGCCACTACAAGGTTCACTGGTTCATTTGATGGAAATGGATATTCGATATCAAACCTAACTGTTAAAAATGATACAAGCGGTTATATAGGCTTTTTTGGAAATGCTCGGAACGCCAAGTTTTCTAATATCAGTATAAAGAATGCTGATATCATCGGTGGAGGTAGTTATGTAGGTGTACTACTAGGTTTTGGGAATATAGTAACAGCTAACAATATTGAAGTTGATGGAACTGTTTCTGGAAAAAATCAAGCAGGTGGACTGGCAGGTACAATTTGGACAGGAACTATTTCTCGTATTAAATCCTCAGTAGATGTAACGTCAACCGAATCCGGACAGATTGGGGGGATTATTGGTGCTGCCTCAAGCGTTCAATTATCTGAAAGTTTTTCAACGGGTATCATTACAGGGGTTTCAAATTATACCGGAGGTTTAATTGGGTATACTTCCCAATTCACAACCATAGAGAAAAGCTTTACTTCAGGAAGCGTTAATGGGACCGGCCTTGTAGGCGGGCTTGTTGGTGGTAATACTTATAATTCGAGTATTAGTAATAGCTACTCAATAGCTAAAGTTAATGGAAATTCGAGGACTGGAGCTATCACAGGATATAACAATGGCAACTCTACTGTTTCTGGAACTTACTGGAATTCTGAAAAATCTGGTTTAGCTGTTGGGATAGATTATGATGATAACGCTCAATCATCAACAAGCTTAACTATTGAAGAGTTAAAGAATCCAAATAAATTCTCAAACTGGGATTTTGACAACACTTGGGTAAGACCAAACGGTTCGGTATTACCTACATTACAGTGGAGCGATTATAGGTTAGCAGGCCCCGAAATTAAAGGTTCTCAGGGTTGGAGGATGTTTGGTGCTCCGTTTGTAAATGCAACTTTTGGCTCTATAACCGATTCTTTATGGACTCAAGGAATTGCCGGAGGATCAACATCCAGGGGAAGACCAAATATCTTTACATGGAATGAATCTACTCAATCTTGGGGTGTTCCTGACTCTCTTAGTTCTTCGCTTCCTTTGGGAAAAGGGTTTATGATGTATGTCTTTGAAGATGATAAATATCAGGAAGAGGGCACGCAAGGTGGTTTTCCCAAGTCAATAATTGCAGAAGGAAAAGCTAGTCCACTTCCCCAAACCATTCCTTTAAGCTATACCGATGGAGCCTTATCTAACTTGAATGGAATTAATTTTGTGTCTAATCCGAGTCTTTCAACCCTTAACTGGGAAGAGATAAGCAAAACTAATACAACAGGAATTTATTACGTTTGGGATGGCGCTAATTCACATTACGATGCTTACCAAACAGGAGTTGGCGGTACTAATTCGGCTACCAAATACATCGCTCCTTTTCAGGGATTTTATGTAAAGGCCACAGGAACATCTGCAGAACTGAATATAGATTCAACCGCCATTGCTTCTACTGATACAATCGCTTATAAGTCCAACATCAATACTGAAATATTTTCTGTGCTATTGCATCTGGAAAATAAAAATGGGTTATCTGATGAACTTCGGATGGTAATCAGAGAAGAAGCTTTAGCTGAATATGATGACTTCGATGCTCCAGAATTCGGTTCCCTTGCTTCTAGTTTTTTGAATATTTCAAGTCGAGTAGATTCAATTGATCTTGTTATTGACTCAAGACCTCTTACCGAAACTCTTTCTTTCGATCTTGTTTTCGACGCGCAAAATACTTCCGGGCAAGCTTTGCTTTCTATTGCGGAAAATAAACTTCCTGAAAATTGGACCATTGAACTTGTAAATACAGTAACGGACGATCGATTCGATCTAACAAAAGAAGAAGTCTCATTATCTATATCTGAAACTAATGCGAAACCTTCTTTTGAACCAAAACAATTGAGAACTAAATCTTCCGGTAAAAAACCGATATGGAAAGTGGTTATAAATACTACCGGAATAGCCACAAGTACAGAAGACGAAGCAAGTTTACCGGATAAATTTTCATTAAGCCAAAATTACCCTAACCCATTCAATCCAACTACAACCATTAAATATGACCTCCCAATAGCTAGTGTAGTAAAGCTAACTGTTTTTGATATCCTAGGACGAAAAGTTGCAACACTGGTTAATGAAAGAAAAGAGGCGGGGTATCATCAGATTATATTCAACGCCCAAGCAATGGCCTCTGGAGTGTACTTATATCGCTTAGAAGCAGGAAACAACATATTTATCAAAAAATTAACTCTCATTAAATAAAAGACATTTGACACAAGACATAAGAAGTGAGACTTCTCTTACATCTTATGTCTTTCATCTTACATCTATATCGATTATGAAAACTATACTATTTACCCTACTAACTCTCTTAATCATTTTAATTACAACTGATATTATTTTTGCTCAACTACCTGGACTTCCCGGTGATGATCCGGCACAAGCTCCAATTGATGGTGGGCTCGGGTTGCTTGCCGCAGCTGGTGGAGCGTATGCTTACAAAAAGCTACGTTCTGTCAAACCATCAGAATAAAATAAACTGATTCTTTTTTACTAACCAAGGACTGGAGTGCAGTGGAGCCAAAGTTCCATAACCGGCATTACAGTCCGCTTTTTAAATACCAGTCTCTGAATGGGACCGGTATTTTTTTTATCATAGTTACACTGAAATCAACTTGTAATCTGCTCGCTTATCAGATATTTTGACTAAAAATTCAGTCAATTGTCTATTTCAAAACTCTCCGGATTAAGTACCAAAAGACTCGACGCTCTCGCCTCAGAAGGCGTGCGAACTGAACGGGATCTGCTCAATTTTTTCCCGCGTCGTTATCTGGACAGAAGTAATGTGCAAAAAATAAATCACCTGATGGGATCGGGTGAAGAAGTTACTGTAGTTGGTAAAGTGGTCAATCTTCAGGAAGTCGGTTTTAAGAGAAGTAAGAGATTGGAAGTGGCCATCAATGACGGAACCGGAATTGTGAAAGGTGTTTGGTTTCGGGGGGCTTCCTATTTCAAGAAAATATTTAAGGAAGGCGATCTGGTCGCTTTTTTTGGTCCGGCTAAACGATACGGGAAGTCTATTACAATCGCTCACCCTGAAGTTGACAAACTTTCTGAAGAAGGCGATGTCAGTAATTTCTCCAAAATTGTTCCTATATATCCCAGCAATAAAGAGTTCAGTAAAACCCGACTTACCAATAAAATTGTAGCCGGTTGGATTGATACACTTCTTAATCAGATTACTATTAATGAATTTCTGCCACTTGATCTTGTAAAGGAAATGAAATTTCCATCCAGAGCTGAAGCTTACAGAATGATTCATTTCCCGGAAGATCATTCAGAGCACAAAAGAGCTTTAAACCGATTTAAATTTGAAGAACTCTTTCTTTTTGAAATGAGTATGGAAAAAATTCATCACACCGTAGAAGAAAGAAAAACGGGACACATTTTTTCAGAAACAGGAAATTATACATCAACCTATTTTAATAAACTTATCCCCTTTCAATTAACTGACGGACAAGTTTCCTCACTTGCTGATATTAAACATGATGTACGTTCCGGCAAACAAATGAACCGTCTCATTCAAGGCGATGTTGGAGCCGGAAAAACCATTGTTGCAGTTGGGGCTTTATTGATGGCGCTGGATAATGGGTTCCAAGCCACGTTTCTAGCTCCCACTGAAATTCTTGCTGAACAACATTACCGAACGCTTTCTGATCATTTAAAAGGATTGGACATTAATGTTCGTCTGTTAGTGGGTGGTCAAAAGTCCAAGCTACGAATGGACGTACTGACCGATCTGGAAGGTGGTGGATGTCAGATCGTAGTTGGAACGCATGCTATCATTCAGGAAGCTGTTCGGTTTCATAAGCTAGGGCTGGCTGTTATCGATGAACAACATCGTTTTGGAGTGAAACAAAGAGCCGAACTTCTAAACAAAGGTTCTCATCCCCATATATTAGTTATGAGTGCAACTCCTATCCCCCGTTCTCTTGCCATGACCGTTTATGCAGATCTAGATATTTCTATCATCAAGGGATTACCAGCGGGAAGAAAGCCGATCAAAACCGCTATTCGCGGAAATAAGAAAAGAGAAGGTGTGTATGATTTTGTAGAAAGTGAAGTAAAAGATGGCGGACAAGTTTATGTGATCTATCCACTGGTGGAAGAATCCGAAGCTTTAGATCTTAAAGATGCTACAGCGGGATACGAAAAACTCAAATCTCAATTCCCAAATTTCAGTGTTGGACTTTTGCACGGCAGATTAAAAAGCGATGAGAAGGATGAGGTGATGAAAGCCTTCATCAGTAATGAAATTCAGATTCTGGTTTCTACTACCGTGATTGAAGTTGGAGTAGATGTACCCAATGCTTCTGTGATGATCATCGAACATGCTGAGCGATTCGGGTTATCACAACTTCATCAGCTTAGAGGGAGAATTGGGCGTGGCGAGCGACAAAGTTATTGCATCCTGATGCCAGACGTAAAAGTGAGCAAAGCCGGAGCATTTCGGCTCAAAACCATGGAAGAAACTAATGATGGGTTTAAGATTGCGGAGGCTGACCTAAAACTTCGTGGGCCCGGAGATTTTTTGGGAACCAAACAAAGTGGTCTGCCCGATTTTAAAGTAGCGGACATCGTTGAAGATCAATTCATTTTAGCGCAAGCCAAAGAAAAAGCTAAACATTTGATCCAACAAGATTCGGATCTTAAATTGGCTGAGCATCAAACACTCAAAAAGATTTTTGAACCCTACCATAAAGAAAAAGCGGAGTTTTACGGGATGGGGTGATTTACCAACATCCAACATCCAACATCCAACATCAGGATAAAGAAATTACTCTGTGTCATTTTTGGATTGGATCAAATACTCCTGTGGAGGAACACCATACATTCTTTTGAAAGACTTCGAAAAATAGGACAAATGATTAAACCCTACTGAATAAGCCGCTTCTGAAATTGTAAGCTGTTCTTCATTAACCAGTTTAATTGCTTCTTCAAATCTTAGGCGAGAGATTAGCGTATTCAATGTTTCATCGTTCTCTTTTTTCCATTTTCTGTACAGTGATGTTGCCGATACAGACATTGTACTGGCAATTAATTCCACATTAAGATCCGGGTTTCCTAAATGCCTGTTTATAATTTCAAGAATATCTCTTTTAAATTTTGAATACTGCTCATCTTCAGCTTCTACTTTCCGGAGCATTAGTCCTTTTTCACGACGGAGCAGTACTTTAAGCTGAGTTAATAAAACCCTGTTACTAACCGGTTTCGTAAGATAAATATCTGCGCCTAAATTCAGCCCCGTTTCCATATCAAACTCACTATCCTTTGCTGAAAGAAAGATAAATGGCATATGCTGAAACAACTCGTTAGCCCTGATTTCTTTCATCATTTCAAATCCATTCATTTTGGGCATCATAATATCAGAAACCACAATATCAGGACGGAATTTTTCAAGTACTTTTAAGCCTTCTTTCCCGTTCGGTGCTACTTCTACATCATACTGCTCGTTGATGATTGATTTCAGGTAGTTTCTGAAATCTTCGTTATCCTCTACTAATAATACTTTTGCTGATCCAAGATTTGAAGTCGTTTTCGGGGAGTCGAATTCATCTTTAATTTGTGGCTTTTGCACCACATCTGCTTGAACAAGCGATTTGTTATAGTCCAGAATTTCATGATGCGACCGGATATGTTTTTTTCCCAGTGCTAAAAGAATTGTAAACCGACTTCCTTTTCCTTTTCGAGATTCCACGTCAATGATTCCATTCATTTGTTCCACCATACCCTTGGTTAGTGCAAGCCCTATTCCTGTTCCTCCTGTTCTGTTTATTTTGTTTTTCCCTTGATAGTAAGCGTCAAAAATATGAGGGAGATCCTGAGCGTCAATTCCCATCCCGTTATCCTGTATTGAAAACTCCAGAAACTCGCCTAACTGCCTTAGCTCTACATCAATTTGATCTCCCTCATTAGTGTATTTGATGGCATTACTTAGCAAATTTGTGCAAATATGATTCCAAGCCGTTACATCTACGTATACTTCGGGAAGGTTTTCCGGACATTCAACTTTAATGGTAATTGATTTCTTATCTGCAGCATGTTCAAACTGACTTACTATATGTTTAGTCAGGTTGAACAGATCTACAGATTCAAAAGTAAGTGTAAGTTCACCTGCGCTTAATTTAGAAACATCCAGAAGCTGGTTTACCAACTCTTTTAACCGGTCGGCATTTCTTCTCATCAAAAGCAGATTTTCATCATCTTTATTCTCAGAAATATGTTTTCTCTCAATCATGTCTTCCAAAGGACCCAGAATAAGCGATAGTGGAGTTCTTAATTCATGTGTAAAATTCGTGAAAAATTGGGATTTAGAACGATCGATCTCCTGAACCTTTTTCAATGCTTGTTCCGTTTTTTCCTTTTCCTCCAGTAATTGTTCCGTTCTTTCATCCACCAGTTCATTCAATATGGTTTCCCGCTTTTTGTACCTCCGAATGGAAATTCTTATTCCCGTCAAAAACAGTCCCAGAGAAGCAATTCCCAATATTATTTTAAACCAGATCGTCTCAAAAAAATACGGGGGTACATCTATAATGAAATTAGCTTCAGAAAAACCCTGATCTCCAAACAAACTACCTCTGATTTTCAGGCTATGCTTCCCCGGAGGTATATTCGTGAAAACAGCGATTCGGTCTCTACTCACTTTCTGCCAGTCGGAGTTCACATCTTCCAATAAATATTCCAGATTCAATCTGTCAGCACTTACAAAAGTAGGCAAAGTTAGTTTTAGCTGTATGTCTCGTTGACCTTTCCGTATTACCAAAACTCTGCTGTTATTTACATTAAGTATGGAATCGGCAACAAATACCGTTTCTATCACTGGTGGTTCAGGAATATTCACACTTTCAGATATATGCCATTCGGGGCGAGTGTAAATCAATCCTGCCTGATTTGGGAACAAAAGCCGTCCGTCATCCGTGATTAAACCTGCATTTTGAACTCCTCCGTTACCTTCCAGATTTTCCAAACCATCATTCAACCCAAAGCTCCTGAGAAAAAGCGTCTTTTCCACACCATCTATAAATCTGTTCAGGCTATGTTTGTTTATTCGCATAATACCGGAGTTAGAATTGATCCAAAAATATCCGAACTCATCTTCTATGAGTCGGTGCAGGGAGTTGTCGAGCAGTCCGTCCGATTTTCTGAGAATCTTTATCTGTGATACTTCATCATTTTCATCCAACACTACCCGGTTCAATCCTCGGTCTTCTGTAACCACCCATAAGGTATCTTTAGCTGAAACATAAATATCTCTTACAGAGTTACTGCTCATCCCGTCATCTGTTGATATATAACTAACCACATTTTCTTCATTGAGTATTGCCAATCCCTGCTGACCGGTTGCAATTAGAAGTTTCCCGTTTTCAGTCTCTGATATTTTCCTTACTGATGAAACGGAATTGCTATCTGCATCAAGATAAGCGCTTGTAAATCCATCATTATAAATGTACAAACCTGAATTGGTTCCTACCCAGGTTCGTTGGGCCAAATCAGTGAAAATCACATCTACCCGTTCATTGTCAATAGACAAACCGCGGGGTCTTATCCATTGGCTATTTTCAAGCACCCAGATTCCGAAGTTACCTGCAATTACTTTTTCACTTTGTGTTGATACAGATCGGAACAGATTAAAACCCTCTCCCATCTTGTTTCTATTCCATTTTTCTATTGAACTGTCTTCGATTTTATAGATTCCATTTTCGAAAGTACTTACCCAAAGTGCTTCATTCATCCAATCGAGTCCGTATATATTTTTAAAACCCGAAAAATTATTTTCACCAATTGTGATCATTCTCTTTTTCAGGATTTGAAAAACACCTTCCCCGTTCGTGGCAATCCATAAAGATCCTTCTCTGTCCGCGGTTATCTGCAAAATATTTCGGGACGTATTGAGCACTTGCTTTCTGTTAACAAAAACAGCCTGAGACTTTTTGGTTACCGTTTCTGAAAAACCGAAATCCATTGCTGTATTTATATACACCCCGCTTCCTTGTTCTGTGAGTTGATACACAGCAAAGTTCTTCTCATTTCTGTTGAAGGTTACATATTCCCTGTTAGATATGATCAGAAGCTCGCCACTGTTCAGCTCCATTATATCCCGCATCAGAATATTTTTATCATACTGATGAATGATTTGCTCTCCATTGGGCACAACTTCTGTCAATAATCCATTGGTACCGGGCATCCATAAAGTCCCGTCTGAGGTAAACTTCATTTTTTGAATTTGATTAACCGGTAACCGCAAATCTTCTGTTCCGATCAGTTTTGACACATTAGTTCCGTTAAATAGGAACAGCCCTTCGTCAGCCAGGAAATACATCTGATCATTAAATACCGCGCTTTTTAAAATTGGTCTCCGGGCGTTTTCTATGGCAACCAGTTGTCCGCTTTCGTCTAAAAGAAGTAATCCTTCATTTGTGCCTAATACGGGATTTCCCGAACTCAGAATTTCAAAAGTGTGAAGTCTCTTTCCGATGCTTTCATCCGATATATATACAGCCGAAATATTTCCATCTTTTAGTTTATACAAGCTGTTTTGTTTATCCAGTATCCAAAGCTCATTATTTATGCCCGATTGCAGAGAAGCAATGCGGTTATTTTGCAACTCAGGATGTGTACCCGTGTTCAGAATGGTGAATTCCATGCCGTCGTATTTAACCAATCCATCATTGGTGGCGAAATACATAAAGCCGTCCGTGTGGTGCAGCGCAAAATTCACCGAGTTAACCGGTAAACCGTCTTCTACCTTGTAATTTCTGATCAGATATTGATTGGAAAAATCCTCCCAGTTAAATGATTGGCTACTACTTTGATAGGCAAATCCCGGTTGTGCAAAACCAAGTGCACAAAGCACAGCAAAAGCCAATAAACCCCTCAAAAAAGCCATTTTGGTAGAATAGGTTAACAAATTGGTAGGATAGTATAAGCTAAAATCCCCTAATACATGCTATAATTACCATTAGAATACATTTAGAAATCACGTTGGAAAAAGATTTAAAACTCAAGGGTGCAATTATGGACATTCAAAGACTCAATTACGTAGCTAAAAGCTTCGCGCTCTTAAAAAAAACTTTTCTGCTATTCATTTTAGCACTAAGCTTTGGTAGCTATAACAAGCTACAGGCCCAAACTGCTGCAGAGCTATCTCATAACAGCGTGCTTACTTTTAATGGAATAGATATTGATGACAGAAGCGGCTCAGCAGTTGCCAGCGGAGATATAAACGGCGATGGTATAGATGATTTTATTATCGGGGCAGATGTAGCCGATCACAATGGGGAAGATTCAGGACAAACCTATGTGGTGTTCGGTTCTGCAAGTGACAGCAATACACCATTAAAACTATCCTCTCTAAACGGCACTAATGGTTTTGCGCTGAATGGGATCAATGATAATGATCTAAGTGGCTCTGCCGTAGCCAGTGGAGATGTTAACGGCGATGGTATCGTTGATGTAATTATCGGGGCACGTTTTGCAGATCCCGATGGAATCTTTTCCGGACAAACCTACGTGGTGTTTGGAAGTGATACATTGGGCAGTTCCGGCACCTTTGAACTTTCCTCCTTAAATGGGACGAACGGCTTTGCACTGAATGGAATTAATTTTGGCGATTACTCTGGCGAAGCGGTAGCCGGCGCAGATATTAACGGCGATGGTATCGATGATGTAATTATCGGGGCACGTTTTGCAAATACTAACAGAACCAGTTCCGGCCAAACATATGTGGTGTTTGGAAGTGATACACTGGGCAGTTCCGGCTCCTTTGAGCTTTCCTCTCTGAACGGCACCAACGGCTTTGCACTGAATGGAATTAATACAAGTGATTTCTCTGGCATAGCGGTAGCCGGCGCAGATATTAACGGCGATGGTACCGATGATGTGATCGTTGGAGCCCCTTTTGCGGATCCTAACGGAACCAGTTCCGGCCAAACATATGTGGTGTTTGGAAGTGATACACTGGGCAGTTCCGGCTCCTTTGAGCTTTCCTCCCTGAATGGAAGCAACGGCTTTCAGTTGAATGGTAAAACCGCATCCCACTTAAGTGGGAGTGCCTTAGCCAGCGGAGATATAAATGGAGATGGAACCGGTGATGTCATTATTGGGGCACCTAGTGCAAATCCTAATGGGAACTATTCCGGGCAAAGTTTTGTAGTTTTTGGAGGAGCCAACGTTGGAGCTTCCGGTACTATTGAGCTTTCCTCGCTGAATGGAACCAGTGGCTTTACACTGAATGGAATTAATGCAGGCGATCAAAGTGGCTTTGCGGTGGCAAGCGCAGATATTAATGGCGATGGTACCGATGATGTCATTATTGGTGCGTCTTCAGCAGATCCCAATGGAGGTGAATCCGGACAAACCTATGTAGTGTTTGGAAGCAATACACAAGGGGGTTCAGGCATCATAGAACTTTCCTCCCTGAATGGAATCAATGGATTTGCACTGAATGGAATTAATTTTGGCGATTTCTCTGGCGAAGCGGTAGCCGGCGCAGATATTAACGGCGATGGTATCGATGATCTCATTATCGGGGCACCTGGAGCAGGCCCCAATGGCTCAGGAAAAACGTACGGGGTTTCATATAATTTAGAAATTGTTCCATATCCTTCACCAATCTTGCTTGACAATGCCCTTTCTTTAAGCTCAAATCTCGATATTTCTTTTACCGCTGTTAACAATCTTGATCTCAACTTTGATGCTATTATCGATGGAGCTACAGTATCTCAATCAACATTCCAGGTCTATGGCAGTCAGACCGGCAGATATTCAGGCGAAATTTCAGCCCGAGATTTAAACACTCTTACTTTTAATCCCGATACTGATTTTAAACCTGGTGAACAAATACTTGTTACCTTATCAAATTCAATTGCAGACACTTCAGGTAGAAACTTAAACAAGAATTATACACTGTCATTTACCACAACTTCAGAATTACTCAATCCTAATACTGTTTCACCCAACTTCGTTTCAACTACAGTTGCGACACCAACAGCAGTGTTTCCTTCTGATTTAGATGGGGATGGAGATATTGACCTAACCAGTACCTCTAGCACAGATAATACCATCATCTGGCATCGCAATAATGGCTCGGGTTCTTTTACAGCATTTACTGTTGCCAGTGCAAGTGACGGGCTCAGTTCCCCGGTGGATACCCGAATAGCCGATGTGGACAGTGACGGAGATATGGATGTGCTTAGTGCGTCTGAAAGTAACGATACCATACATTGGTTCGAAAACGACGGGAATGAATCCTTTACTACACATACCATAACTTCTTCTGCCGATGGCGTGCAATCCATTTTTACGGCTGATCTGGATGGCGACAACGATACGGACGTGATCAGCGCCTCGGAAAATGATAATACTATTGCATGGTACAAAAATGATGGAAGTGAAGTATTTACCAAACAAGTCATCTCTACATCTGCTAATCAAGCCAGTAAAGTGTTAGTCACCGATATAAATGGAGACGGCAGTTTAGATATTGTAGCATCTACTGCAGGACAAGACGCCCTGGCCTGGTATAAAAACAATGGGAATGGTGTGTTCAACCGCAAAACTATTAGTATGAATACCAATGCTGTCAATATTGCTGCAGCTGACATGGATAATGACGGGGATATGGACTTAGTAACGGTTTATCCCACTTTAAATGAAATTGTCTGGTACCAAAATAATGGAAACCAGTTTTTTACAGGTCTGTACATTTCAAGAAATGCAAACGGAGCTTCCGCTCTGCACGTAGTGGACTACGATGGAGATGGAGATGTGGATATCCTTAGCAACGGATCTAATACTGATAAATTAACCTTGTATAACAATAATAACAATAATTTATCCTTTTCTGGCATTCCTTTAAGTAACTATCAGCAATCCATTGCCTCCCTTGCAACGGCTGACATAGACGGAAATGGCCAACTGAATATTATTTCCTCTTCCACAGGAGACAATCAAATTCTTTGGTATCATTCAGTACCTAAATTTGAGCAAACAGGGTTCTCGCCAGAAAGTGGTAAGCAAGGTATATCTCAGAATGCTATTATAAGTGCATCTTTTAATTCCCCGATAGATGCAAACTCTGTTAATTCTTCCAGTTTTATAGTTCGAAGCACCCGTTCAGGTCTTGTAGCCGGCAGCCGAACGGTTAATGATTCACTCTTCATCTTTACACCGACCAATGATTTTTTACCCGGAGATCTGGTTACTGTTACTCTTACCAATGCCATTACCGATACCTTTAACACAGCAGGCAGAGTTGTAAGCCCTCAAAATCATGATTTTCTGGTAACTTCAAATCCAGTAATACACTCGGGCAGTTATAAAGCCGACACAATAAGCAACACTGCTACCGATGTTCGTCAGGCAATCTCCGCCGATATTGATGGGGATGGAGATATGGATGTATTTGCCGCTTTGGGGACTGAAAACTCTGTTGCCTGGTTTGAAAACGATGGTGATCAAAATTTCACTAAACATACCGTTGCCACCAATCTTTCACTCGCTCTTTCTGTGTTTGTATCAGACCTTGATAATGACGGAGATATGGATTTTTTAAGTAGTTCCCGAAATGATGGCATCATTCACTGGTATGAAAATGATGGCAACCAAAACTTTACACAAATAGTCGTTAATACTAATGCCAGTGGAGTGATTTCTATTTTTGCTTATGACGTAAACAGCGATGGAAATCTTGATGTACTCAGTTCCGGTAATAATGGTCAATTGGCTTGGTATGAAAATAACGGCAGTCAGTCTTTCAATAAACAAATTCTCAGTTCATCTGTGTTTAGCGGTCGCTCCGTACATTCCACCGATATGGATGGAGATGGAGACAGTGACATCATAGTTACAAGTTTTAATGGTGATAGTTTCATACTGTTCCAAAATGATGGTAAAGAGTCCTTTAGTCGTAAAAATATATCTACCTCCCAAGATGGAGCTATTTCGGTTTACCCAGTTGATTTGGATAAAGACGGTGATATGGATCTTATTGGAGCCAATTTTAATGGGGACAAAGTGTTCTGGTTCAAAAACAACGGCAACCTTTCTTTCTCTCGTCAAATCATTGCTACAAATTTAAAAGGACCGCGTTCAATCCGGGCGGGAGATGTAGATGGAGACGGAGATCAGGACGTGTTAGTCGCTGTTCAAAATGATGATCAGGTTATTGTTTGTTTTAATGATGGAAATCAGAATTTTATATCCTCCGTTGTTACCACTAATGCTGATGCACCTTTCTTTGCGGAATTCACCGATATAGATAATGATGGAGATTTGGATGTATTAGCGTCTTCCAGAGATAACGGCTCCATTACCTGGTATGAACTGGTTCCTGCGGCCGGTAATGCATCGCTGGAGCTTAATGGCACCGATACCTTTATTGATGCTGACAGCCTGGCTCCCCATCTCTCAGGTTCTTCCTCCTTTGCCTTCGAGGTCTGGATCAAACCTGACTTTATCAATCAAACTGATCCTAATGATGTAACATTATTAAATTTTACTCCAAACGGATTGCGTATTTATTTAGGAAATAACGCCAATAAAGATCAAATTATCCGTGTTACAGGAAATAATGTATTAACAGGACCTTCATTAACTGATAACATCTGGACACATATTGCTTATACTATAAATTCAGGAACTGGAATTCTATTTGTAAATGGGGATTCTGTTGGAACCCACACTACTACCTTAAGCTTTGCCAGCGATGATAATTGGAATATTGGTGCCATCGGTAGCCCTGGTTCTCTTCTTGATGTATTTGCCGGAAGCATGGACGAGCTCCGTTTCTGGAACACAACCCGCACAGCAGATCAAATACGCAGGAATATGTTTCAGCGGGTACAAAAAAATGCACCTGGCTTAGTAGCCTATTTCCCGCTGGATGAGTCTTCGGGCCCCACCGTTTTTGATCGTTCTGATAATAACATCCGAGCAATGTTATCCGGAACGCCCAACTGGAGTAGTGATGCGCACCCGTATGGAACGTTTATTACCGGAAGCGAAGGGTGGAGAATCATAACCGCTCCTGCGGCTAACATTTCTTATTCCTCCTTACTTGATACACTTTGGACCCAAGGATTTACCGGCGCCGATCACTCAGGCGGGGCTTCCAATGTGTACCGATGGAATGAATCCGGCTTTTCTTTCGCGGCTTTAACCGATGGTTCCCTTATTCCAGCGCCCGGGGAAGCATTCATTGCTTATGTGTATGATGATGACAACAACGACGGAACCGCCAACGGCTTCCCCAAAATGATCCGAATTGACAGCACGCAACACAGTGGAGACATTGCTCCCTCGCTAAGCTACACCGACAACGGCACACCCTCCAATGACGGCTGGAACCTAATTGGAAATCCGTATGGAACGTCTATTGACTGGGATGCCCCGAATGGATTATCACGTTCTAATTTAGACGCCAGCATGTATCTCTGGAATCACAGCGCAGGGAGCGGGAACGGCGCCTATCAAAGCTGGAATGGCTTTGCCGGAACGCTAAGCGATGGAAAGCTGGCGCCTCTTCAGGGATTCTGGGTGAAAGCTAATGCGGCTAATCCTTCTATCAATTTTTCAGCGCTGGCTCGCAGCACCGGGGGCGTGTTCCTGAAAGAGCAGGTTGTTACAAGTGTTCCTCAACTTACCTTTACCCTGGCTGATTCCTCGGGTTCCTCCCAAGCCCTGGTGATGTTCCACGAGCAGGCGTTACTTGGGAAAGATCCCTACGACGCCTACAAACTGGGATCACTGAACGGGAAATCGCTGGCGTTATATTCGTTGTTGGAGGATAGCTCAGCTCTGGAGATCAATGCGCTGCCCCTGGACTTTGATCAGCCGCTGGACATACCGGTTAGCTATTCCGGGTCTTCTGAAATCGACTTTTCGCTGACCTGGGATTATAAACTATTACCCGAGGAATGGGAGTTTATGCTTACCGATCATATCGCGGAGATCAGCGTGGATCTCAAAACAGATTCCGTATATACTTTTTCGCAGGACAGTTCAAAAGCCAAGAAAATTGCAAAAGAAGTCATCCCGCCTTCTCCTCCGCAGCTGGTTCCAAGGCCTCTGAAGCGTAAAGCTTCTACTGAGAAACCCCGCTTTACGATGAGGGTTTCCAAAACTTCGGCGGTTTCTAGTGAACCCGAAAATGATTTACCAACGAAAGTTGAACTTCGGCAAAACTACCCGAACCCCTTTAATCCAAGTACAATGATTGCATACGGACTGCCAAAAACCAGCAAAGTAACCCTGGAAGTATTTGACATTCTCGGGCGACGAGTGGCTACGCTACTGAGCGGAGAACACAAAGCCGCCGGGCGACATACTGTAACTTTTAATGCTTCGAATCTGGCAAGTGGCATGTATATTTATCGTCTTCGGGCAGGAAATTCGGTCATCATTAAGAAATTAACACTTATTAAATAGAAATCAGCTTTCAGCTTATAGCCCTCAGCTTTTGTGGCGATGTCCCAAAAGCTGAGGGCTGACAGCTAGGCGCAGAAGCTAAATATCATGAAAACTTTATTATTTCTCCTCACTACACTCATCATCATATTATTAACAACAGCCGTTGTTCTTGCTCAACCCGGATTACCCGGCGATCCCGCTCAGGCTCCAATTGATGGCGGACTTGGTCTGCTTGTTGCTGCTGGTGGAGCTTACGCCTGGAAAAAGCTTAAGAGCTTCAAAGCTACGAATCGTTAATTCTTTTGAGATCTTTTCAATAGGAGCTATTCATTCTTTTATTTGAACAAATATCAGATCATATCTCTGCAAATAGTCTACATTTGATACATTTATGATTTTTTTTCTTGAGATTGTGCATTCAATTAATAAATTATAATGTTATAATGTTATAACTAGTACCAATGTTCTTACACACTAATAATCTAAAGAAGGACAAAATAGTGGAATTCCGGGAAACAAAAGAGAAATCAGCTGAATACTGTGGTATGTGTGGTACCAAAGACGGAGAAGAGCGCCCTGTTGGTAAAATTATTGTTCAACTTAAGCCTACTATTTACAAAGGTAAGCAAGACTATCTATGCCAAACTTGTTTCGTGTTGAACAATAGTGAAATAGCACGTAAAGAAGGTCATTTAGCTGAAAAAAAGCAATTGAAATGGTATCAAAGGCTTTTGAAGATTGGATTTATATCCAAAAAATCTAACGAATAACAATTCGTTAGATTTTCATTCATTAAGTAAAATGGCCTTAAACCCCTGCCTTCTTCTTCTCTTCTCTCTTACGTTCGTTATGGTCTAAATACTTTTTACGAATTCTCAAACTTTCCGGTGTTACTTCAAGTAATTCATCGTTAGCAATAAATTCTATACACTCTTCCAAACTCATCTTTTTGGCCTGAGATATTTTGACTGAGTCAGCAGTTTGTGTAGCACGATGGTTTGTTAAGTTCTTTTTCTTTACTACATTTACTACCATATCATCAGTACGGTTGTTTAAACCCACAACCATTCCCATATAGGCTTTATCTCCGGGTTCTACAAAAAAGTTACCTCTGTCCTGAATTCCCTCCAGAGCATAACCAGTCACATCTCCTTTTTCCAGAGCTATAAGTGCTCCGCGATTTCTACCCGGAATCTCACCTGCATATGGCTCATAAGCATCAAATTGTTGATGCATAATTCCTGTTCCTCTAGTTTCTGTTAACATCTCACCACGAAAACCAATTAAGCCTCTGGAAGGAACTCTGAATTCAATTCGGTTATTCTCTCCCTCCTGACTCATTCCCTGCATAATTCCTTTACGTTGTTGGAGATTATCGATTACCCTGTTACTGTAATCAGTATGAACATCAACAACTACTTCTTCAACCGGCTCATGAATTACTCCATCAATTTCCTGCATCAATACTTCCGGTCTGGAAACTGAGAATTCAAATCCTTCTCTTCTCATCGTTTCAATTAGTATTGCCATTTGAAGCTCCCCTCGGCCTGATACTTTAAAAACATCCGGGCTATCAGTTGCTTCCACTCTCATTGCTACATTAGTTCGCACTTCTCTTTCAAGGCGATCTTTAATTTGATTGGAAGTCACATATTTTCCTTCAAGACCCGCAAAAGGAGAATTGTTTACTCTGAAATACATCGCAATTGTTGGCTTATCCAAATCTACATATTCAAGAGGAGTAGGATCCGATGCTGCTGTTAAAGTATCGCCGATATTAACAGAATCATAACCTGCTAAAGCAACAATATCACCTGCAAAAGCTTCTTCAACCGGCTCTCTGTTCAATCCATTAAAAGTAAAGAGCTTGGTTGCGCGACCTTTCATTTTCTGATCGCCTTTTCCACTTACAAGAGCGACTTCTTGGTTAAGTTTTATAGTCCCTTGCTCCACTCTTCCCACTGCTATTCGGCCTACATAATCGTTCCAATCAATACTACTTACCAGCATTTTGAACGTTTCATCAACAGGCTGTGCCGGAGAAGGAACATGCTCAACAATCGTATCCATTAAAGGAGCTAAACTGTCACTTTCTTCTTCTAATTCCAATTTAGCTATACCATCTCTTGCAACTGCATAAAGAACCGGAAAGTCCAACTGATCATTGTTGGCATCCAACATTACAAAAAGATCGAAAATCTCGTCTAAAACTGCATCAGGACGAGCATCTTTTCTATCGATCTTGTTGATCAATACAATGGGCTTATACCCCAGGCTTAATGATTTTCTAAGTACAAACTTTGTTTGCGGAAGCGGGCCTTCAGCAGCATCTACTAAAAGAATAACTCCATTTACCATTTTAAGAATTCGCTCAACTTCTCCGCCAAAATCTGCGTGGCCCGGAGTGTCCACAATATTGATCTTAGTTCCTTTCCAATTAACCGCTGTATTTTTAGAGCTGATTGTAATTCCACGTTCTCTTTCAAGATCACCGGAATCCATTACCCGATCTTCGACTTCCTGATTCTCTCTGAACGTTCCACTCTGTTTTAAAATTTGATCTACCAGTGTGGTCTTGCCATGATCTACGTGAGCGATGATGGCGATATTTCTTAAATCTTGTGACATTATTCTTATTGAAATGAAATTTGCACTACCCGATTCCTCCATGCGAAGAATTCCTTAAAAGTAGCAAGCCTTAAATATACAGCTATTTTGAACAAATAATGATTATGAAATATTTATTTATTTAGCTCACAAACCAGTACTTAGAAGCGCTATTTATTTCTTCCGGCATAGCTTGTTCAAAAAGATTATAATAATCTAAATTCCATTAATGAATGATAATTCAATCATTATTTATAATTATTAACATTAATGATGCTTTTTTACATCATTATATATTTTTTATTATCTGCCCGTTCCTTTCATTCTTTTTGACTTTTAAAATATTTTCTTGAATTAAATGCAAATATGCTGTAAAAAACATACATTATTAAGAATTAAATATATTAATGATGGATATATACAACAAAGAATGGCAAACTTTAAGCGACGCTGCTATTATAGAGTCTCTAGGCGCGTTCATTAAACATCATCGCTTAGATCAAAATATTACTCAATCAGATCTGGCTCAAAAAGCGAATATCAACCGATCCACCTTAAGCGAGTTTGAAAGAGGTACACGTGTAAACATGATCACGTTCATCCAGTTGCTTAGAGCGTTGGACCTTCTTCATACCCTTGAAGCCTTTACCATACAAAAACAAGTCAGTCCTTTGGAGCTTGCAAAGAAAAATGAAGACCGAAGGCAAAGAGCATCAAAACCTTCAGATCAAGTTGAGGGACCCGGAGTAGATTGGTAATGATTACGACAGCTTATATAAATATATGGGGTAAAAGAATAGGAGCTGTTGCATGGGATTCAAATACACGGCTTGGATCTTTCGAATATGAACCTTCTTTTCTTACTGAAAATATAGACTTGTCTCCAATCAAATTACCCATTAAGAATGCAAAGAAAAGAATTTTTAGTTTTCCGGAATTAAGAGACAATGAAACCTTTAAAGGACTACCCGGTTTATTGGCTGACATCCTACCTGACCACTATGGAAATGCGTTGATCAATACTTGGTTAACTACCCGAGGCAGACCAACTGATAGTCTAAATCCTGTTGAGACACTTTGTTTTATCGGCAAAAGAGGAATGGGCGCTCTGGAAATAGAACCTGCTCAGGGAGGATCCGGTAGTGTATCTAAGAATCTTGAGATCAATTCTCTTATTGAAGTTGCTGAAAAGATCCTGAGCAATAGGAAAAATTTCAATCTCTCTACTAATCGGGAAGAACAACGCGCATTTTATGATATTCTTAAAATAGGAACATCAGCCGGTGGAGCCAGAGCAAAAGCGGTAATTGCTTTCAATGAGGATACAGAAGAGATTCGAAGTGGACAATATTTTGCCCCTGAGGGCTTCGGGCATTGGCTGATCAAGTTTGACGGAGTGATGGATAAACAATTTGGGGCTTCGAACGGATATGGCCGTGTTGAGATGGCTTATTATGAAATGGCTAGGGATGCCGGAATTGAAATGATGGAATCCCGTTTGCTTGAAGAAAATGACAGAGCTCACTTTATGACCAAGCGCTTTGACAGAACAGAGAAGGGCCACAAAATTCATGTTCAAACATTCTGTGCTCTTCGCCACTTTGATTTCAATAATGTACTTCAATACAGCTATGAACAATTATTTGAGACAATGAGAATGCTTCGTCTCTCTTACTCTCAGGCAGAGCAAATGTACAGGCGCATGGTGTTTAATGTAATGAGCCGAAATTGTGACGATCATACCAAGAACTTTGCATTTATGATGGACAAAGACGGGGAATGGAAATTGGCACCTGCTTATGATATTTGCCATGCTTATCGTCCGGGGAGTCAATGGGTAAGTCAGCACTCATTGAGCATAAATGGAAAGCGATCCGATATTACCCGACAAGACCTTTTGGATGTAGCCTACCAAATGAATGTAAAAAAAGCGCCAAAAATCCTGGATGAGATCAACAATATTGTTTCGGGATGGAATAGTTATGCTGAAAAGTTCTCGGTTCATTCTGACTTGAAAGAAGCAATAAATAAAACTTTAGTACTGATTTGAATTTGGATAATGCTATAAGTCCTATTATTATTCTTACCATAATTAATTAAATATGTATGTTTTATTTAAAGTTTCAATCTCTTAAACTTGGTATACCGCTATTAATTCTGCTTTTTTTAAATAGTTGTTCAATAACTTCAGACGCTGAGAAAGATCAAACTTTGAATGTAGAATTCTTAGAACAACACTGGGTACATTCTCATGAAGAAAACGTGGATAAAAATGGTTACATCCATCCTGTGAATGGGATTTATCGCCCTTCTGACTATAAAGAATTCCCTTTTGCCTGGTTCAGGATGCAGTATAAATTTTTTAAAGATGGCGATGCAAAGTTTTTCTATTTAGCCCCAAATGATGGACACTATTTTAAAACTGCTAAATGGGAAGTTGACTCAGAAACACAATTACTGACCATAACTGATACATCAAGCCAAGCATCCGGTAATCCAACCTTCATGATAAAAGAACTAACTAAAAATAAGTTAGTTCTTGAGCAGGTTGAGTGATTAGATGATGTTGTTTATATTCTTTTATGCTTGACAGAATAGAGGAAGCTTCACCCAAAAAACTGATTGGAATGAGCGTTAATACTTCGTTATCAGATTATGGAGCTCCGAGACTTTGGCAGAGATTTATGCCTCAGGTAAAATCCATCGAGAACAAAGTTGGCGGTGAAAAATACTCAATTCAGATTTATGATAACCTGTTCAGCTATTCTGATTTTCATCCCAAACTGAAATTTACATACTGGGCTGCAACTGAAGTACAAAACTTTGAAGCTGTACCAAGTGAAATGGAAACTCTGGAATTGCCGGGTGGAAAATATGCCGTGTTTATTCACAAAGGTGCAATGGCTGACTTTCAGAAAACTTTAAATTTTATTCATCTGAAATGGCTTCCTGATTCAGAATTTGGATTGGATCATCGTCCACATTTTGAAGTGCTTGACGACAAATATCTTGGCCCTCAAAACCCGGAGTCACAGGAAGAAGTTTGGGTGCCAATAAAATAATCAGCTGTTTACGCTTTCTAATTCTGCGTTGTCTGAGGTTTTAATTCCTCCTTCTATTTCTTCAGAATAAACAGCTGTGAATTGAGCTCCGAATAAAACGATCATAGAGGAATAAAATATCCAGGTAAGAAGAATCACTAAAGATCCAGCTGCGCCATATACGCTACCAAATGAGCTAACTCCCAGATAGAACCCTATCATATATTTCCCGATTCCAAACAGAACTGTTGTGATAAGTGCACCCATCCAAACATTTTTCCATCTTACTTCTGCATCAGGAATAATTTTGAATAAGCAGGCAAATACTGATGTAGTTACAATCACAGAAAAGCTAAAGCTAATTGTGTTGGCTATATAGAATTCTGACTCTGAGAAAATTTCTATCACTTTTGAATCAAAAAAATTTAATGAAGCTTCTATCACCAATGAAACCAGAAGTAAAAACCCAACACTTACAGCCATTGCTAAAGAAAGTAGTCTGTTCTTTAATACTCTGTACAGGTTGCTGTCCGGTTTTGCGACTATTCCCCATACCTTATTGATTCCGTCCTGTAGCGATACAAAAACCGTGGTGGCACTTACGATCAATGTTATAAAACCAATTATTTGGTTTACCACTGAGTCGCTTGCTTCGTTCACATTTCTAAGGATCTTGTCGATTGCCTCTGCGCTCTGTTGTCCAAAAAAATTATTGAACTGCTCAAGAAGACTATTTCTCACAACTTGATCATCATACACAGAACCTGCAATGTAAATGGTGATTATAAGAATAGCAGGTAAAGAAAAGATAAGATAGAATGCTATTGAGGAGCTGTAATTCATAGCATCCTGAATACCATATTCCGATAACGTCTTCTTGAATATTTTCCAGTACTTCATTACTAAATATACAAACGATGTACTTTAATCATTCAAAATTAACTATAATTAAATCTTATCTACAGCCAGTTTATACTTCGGGTCTTCCAATACATTTACATCGATAATGGCTTCGGCATTTTCAAGTAGTGCGATACAATCTTTGCTCAAATGCTGAAGATGTACTTTCTTCCCGACTTTGGAATAACGTTCTGTAATCTTGTTCAACGCTTCTATTGCAGACATGTCTACAACTCTGCTTTCAGCAAAGTCTATGATAATTTCTTCGGGATCATTCAGCACATCAAATTTTTCATTAAACACCGTAACCGAACCAAAGAAAAGAGGACCGTATATCTCGTAATGCTTGACTCCATCTTCGTCAATTCTTTTTCTGGCACGAATTCTTTTTGCGTTATCCCAGGCAAATACAAGCGCTGCAATAATTACACCTACAATTACGGCCAGAGCTAAATTATGAAGGAATACTGTAACCAGAGTCACTAAAACCATAACAAAAATATCAGAATTAGGCATTCTGTTAATTGTACTGAAACTAGCCCATTCAAAAGTTCCTATCGAAACCATGATCATTAAACCGGTTAGTGCTGCCATTGGTAGTTTTTCGATCAAGCCGGAGCCGAACATAATGAATACCAAAAGCATCACCGCAGCTACAATTCCTGATAAGCGAGCTCTTGCGCCTGCTGAAGTGTTGATCAAACTTTGACCGATCATTGCACAGCCACCCATTCCCGAAAAGAAACCTGACAGAATATTTGCTGCGCCCTGAGCTACAGCTTCTTTGTTCCCATGTCCTCTGCTTTCTGTGATCTCATCTACAATATTCAGCGTTAACAAACTTTCGATTAAACCAACGCCCGCCATAATTAACGCATAAGGGAAAATCAGCTTTAGAGTTTCCAGCGTAAAAGGGATTTCCGGAATGTGAAATGGAGGAAAACCACCTTTAATGGATGCAATATCACCCACTGTTTTTGTATCGATATTAAAAGTGACTACTACCGCAAAAATTACCAAGATTGCAATTAAAGAAGCCGGTAGTGCTTTACTTAATTTGGGTAATCCCCAAATGATCAGCATCGTTAACGCCACCAAACCAAGTAACATATATAACGAATCTCCGGTCATCCATTCACCGGTTGGAGTCTTAAACTGAGCTAATTGAGACATAAATATGATCACCGCTAATCCATTTACAAAACCAAAGATTACAGGATGCGGAACCAGTCTCATTAATTTACCGAGTTTTAGCATCCCCGCAGTTATCTGAATTAACCCTGCCAAAACTACTGTCGCAAAAATATATTCTACTCCATGCGATTGAGCTAACGTAACCAACACAACTGCAACAGCTCCGGTAGCACCTGAGATCATTCCCGGACGTCCACCAAAGATCGATGTCACAAGTCCCATAACAAACGCAGCATACAACCCTGTAAGTGGAGACAGTCCTGCTATTAAAGCAAATGCCACAGCTTCCGGAACTAAAGCCAGTGATACCGTTACTCCTGATAAAATTTCTGTTTTATAATTTACCGGCTCCGAGAAATCGAACCGATAGAGGTTAAGTAGTCTTTTCATTCCTGATGTTAATAGGCGAGTAACTCCGTAACTTTATTTTAGTGTCCTACCGGAATTCTCATTTATGAATCGTTTCTTTTTGAGCTTTATAAGTTAAGGACTTTCCAAATCAGGTATGAGAAATAAGTAATAATTAATACTTAAATGAATTTTAGTATTGGAAGCGGTTTTGTAGACAGATAGCCGAGAAATCAATTAAAAAAGCCGAAGTTGTTTAATGAATTTCAGTTGATAAAACCCTTAATTTTATCATTTTTTGTGCGGGTTTCTTTTTCTCTCTTTTCAAAAATATACAGGGTAAAAATCTGATTGGACTGAATTAAAGAAAAATGACTCGATGTTCCGTCACATAGCAAAACCCTTTTACATCTGTTATCTTACCAACAAAAAATGAGTGTATTTCAAAAAGAATTTTCTTTGAAGCCCAGAAACCGTGGCTTTCATCTTGTCACCCGTGAAGTGCTGCAACAAGTACCGGAGATCGCAGAGATAAGCGCTGGTATTATGCAGGTTTTTATTCAACATACAAGCGCCGGTTTAACCATTAATGAAAATGCAGACCCTACCGTCCGTGCAGATTTTGAAACATTTTTCAACAGAACCGTTCCTGAAGATATAAGCCTTTATGAGCATACTTTAGAAGGTACTGATGACATGACTTCTCACATCAAAAGTTCATTGCTGGGATCTTCTGTAAGTATTCCCATCACTAATGGTGAATTGAACCTTGGAACATGGCAAGGAATTTATCTTTGTGAGCATCGCAATAACGGGGGCTCACGTAAAATTGTGATAACCCTGATAGGTACTTAGAATATCTCTACTTAAAAATCAGATCAGGCGTACCTGAAAATGGCTGCCAAACCGGATGTTGCGGGCGCTTCGGCTTCGTTAAGTGAATAAACATTTCCACCTTTTTTCAGTGTATAGATTGCCGCTGCATTCAACAAGTCTCTTCTATATTCGCCATTTTCAGAATCCATCATATTGAATTGGTTTTCTTCGGCTTTATAACTGCCCCATACAGCTTTATCTGAAGGAATAAAGAGTGTATCTACTTTTCCGAAGTAAGAAGCTTCAATAATTTCATGTAAATCTTCGGAGTATTTATCCGTTTCTGATGCGTTTCCTAACCTTTCCAAATCATCATACATGCCTTTCAAAAAGAAAGTCTGTATCAGTTCCCAACCTTTATCTTTGAGTTCCTTATCGTTCAGGAGATCAGGGTTTTCAATAATTGCTTCATCCATTAGTCTGTGATAATGATTTCCTTTTCGATAATGAGCCACAGCCTTATCCACTCCTGCAAGAATCAGAGGATCCTCTTTTTTGCGCAGAATTGAAGTGACTTCATTTTCGATATTTCGTAAATATTCCTCAACCACTTTTGTATCATCATCTCCACCGCCGTGGCCATGAAAAATTGCTCCCCCTCTGTTTTCCCCGGAATGCTGTTGAACACTTTTTTGGTATACATCGAATTTTCTGAATTCTTCCATATTAGACGGAGCTTCTTTTAATTCTATTTCTTCTACATCTTCACTTGTACACTTTAATAGCCGAACATTTTTCTGACTTACTGATAAAATGCAAAAAGTGCCTTCCAGAGTCATCATCCGAATCAATGGAGTAACCAAAAAGTGATTATCAATTAGTATTCTCTCGTCGGTTTTGAAAGGCAACCGATAATATCTAAAAAAGTCCTCTGTAATAAACAAAGCCAGACCTTCATCATTATAGCGCCAGAATTCTGACTCGTTTAATAATGCATCTGCCTCTGATAACAGCTCATCAATGTTCTTATCATCTACTCCTTTTTCGGATAGTTGATTTCTCAGATCTTTTAAAATGTTTTTAAATCGTAAAGAGTCCTGCCCGGCTTCCGGCTCTGATTTACTGGTAGTCATGTATATTGAAATACTATTTTTTCCGGCAATCTCATTTAGTTCAAGTATGGTGTCTCTGTTGATCATCACTATCCCTTTTTTACTTAAAATTTATATTACTAACACTAATTTATTTCGTTTAATTCAATGTTATCAGATACCTTTGATGGAGTTGTGATCACTTTCTTTTTTTCTGATTTTTGAGTTCTAAAAAAAATCCTAATCGGCATGAATAAAATTAAAAATGAAGTACTCAATAAATCCTGCTACATTATTAAGAAAATAAATTAGAATATGGTGCACGGAACTCACAATGCGGTAAATGATGATAGAAATGAACATATAAAGATTTCTATAAACGGAGAACTATTTGACAGAAAAGACGCGAAGATATCCGTTTTTGATAGCGGATACCTTGTGGGTGATGGCATATGGGAAGCATTTCGATTGCATCAAGGTGTTCTGGTATTTCTGGATGAGCATTTGAGCAGGCTTTGGGAAGCTGCTGCTACAGTTGGAATGAAATTACCTTTTACTAAAGCAGATTTAGTAGCAGATATACGAAAAGTTCTGAATGCTAATGGTATGAATGATAATGTTCATGTTCGGGTAATGGTAACAAGAGGAATCAAAAAAACCCCTTCTCAGGACCCCAGACTTACTGTTTCAGGACCTAATGTTGTAATTATTGCCGAATACAAAAAAGCCTCTTCTGAAACTAAAGAACAAGGAATTACTCTTTTTACAAGCACTATCCGAAGAGGTTCTCCTGATTATTTAGATCCCAGGCTAAACTGCCACAGTAAACTTCACGAAGTTCAGGCTTTAGTACAAGCCATTGAAGCGGGCGCAGATGAAGCCTTAATGCTCGACACCCATGGATTTGTCTCCACTTGTAATGCCACTAACTTTTTTATTGTTAAAGGTGATGAAGTCTGGACCTCAACAGGACAATATTGCATGAACGGTATAACAAGAGGAAAAGTAATAGAAGCCTGTGAAAGATTTGGTATCACCTGTCACCAAAAAGATTTTTCATTATATGATGTTTATGGAGCAGATGAAGCTTTTGTAACCGGCACTTTTGGAGGATTGACTCCGGTTACTAAAATAGATGGAAGAATTATCGGGGATGGTACATATGGCGCTTCAACTAAAAAACTGAGCTCGTTATACAATCAGCTTATTGAAGAAGAAGTTAAAAGAAATAAAGCATGAAAAGTAAAGACGGCATTACAAGAATCTGTTTGTGGTCAGGACCAAGAAATATATCTACTGCATTAATGTATTCGTTTGCTCAACGATCAGATACAAGAGTTTTTGACGAACCACTTTATGGACACTATTTGGTTAATACAAACGCCGATGAATACCATCCCGGTTCTGATGAAATTATCGCCACAATGGAATGTGATGGAGCTAAAGTAGTCAAAATGATGATGGGTGACCATGATAAAGCAGTTGTCTTTTTTAAAAACATGACGCATCATTTACTGGATCTAGATAAAGATTTTATGCGCGATGTTGTTAATGTGATCCTAACCAGAAACCCAGAAGAAATGCTCCCCTCCTTTGGCAAAGTTATTGAAAATCCTTCTATGAAAGATGTAGGTTATCAGGATCACACAGAACTTTTGGAATATTTTAAAAAGGAAAGCATTACTCCTGTAGTTATAGATGCTACAATTTTTCTTAAAAATCCGGAGCTGATCCTCAAGAAACTTTGTGAGAAAATAGCGATCCCCTTTCAAGAAAATATGCTTAGTTGGGAAAAAGGCGCCAGGCCTGAAGATGGAATCTGGGCAAAATACTGGTATGGCAATGTTCACAATTCAACGGGCTTTATGAAGTACGAACCCAAAACAAGCCCTTTCCCAAAAAGCCTGGAGCCTTTACTGTCTGAAAGCCTGCCTCTTTACAAACGGTTAGAAAAAACTGCACTAAAATAAAAAACCCTTCCGAATCGAAAGGGTTTTAGTTTATAATTTACCTGATTGATCAATCTCGGTTACTCATTTTCTCAATCATTCTTGCTGCCCATTCTTTTCCGCCCAATCCGAAGGCTAAACCGAGAGCCAAACAGACTGATCCAAACAATAACAGGAATGCATTTGAAACCAGTTCATCCCCAATATTAAGTTGAGAAAGAGAAAGTGAAACTACGAAGAATATGATCGCATACTTTGCTACAGCTCCAACAATAGAAGCATTTTCAACTCCAACATTCTGTAAATAAGTAGTTACAATTTGAGCAATAAATCCCGCCAGAAATACCCCAAAAATAAGAGCCAATACTGCTACAATAACATTAGGTATATAAAGTATTATCTGGTTTACCAGCTCAGATGCAACGCCTAGTCCCAGCGTATTTAATCCTGCCAATATTACAATCAACATGATTAACCAGTATATAATGCCTCCTAGAATATCTATGGCTGATTTATCACTTCCTCCATCTTTTAAAAATTGGTCGATCTTGGCTTTTTCAGTTACAACATCTAAGCGAATTAATTTGAGTAACCTTACTGCCGCAGCTTTTACAAGCTTAGCGATAATCCAACCAATTATTAGAATCAATAATGCCCCAATAATGTTTGGAAGAAAGGATGCTAATTCATTGAAAAAAGTCTCATAGGATTGTAACAAGACTTCTTTTATCTCATCAAACATAGTATGTACCTCAAGTTAGTTTTTTTGGTTGATTCATATAACTGAAAAATCATGTAAAAAACTAATTAGAAGAGCTTCAGAGATCCTAACTCTAAGTCTATGAGCTATTAGAGCTCAGCTAAAATTCAAAGCAAAGCATGTCTAAATTCCTTTTCGCAGGCCCAGTAGCCTGTTGGTAGCCCCACGGTCTGAATCAAGTTTATTCAAACCTAAGGAAGAGTTTGCGTATGTAACATCTTCAGATGAATAAAAAGCGGTCGGATCATTCTTTTCTATTATTGAAACAACTTCGTTCCAACGTCTCCTTTTGAGTACTGTAAAAATGATATTTACCGGCCCAAACCCTCCTTCTGCGGCAATACTTGTTATTCCAAAACCTGCTTCTTTCAAGCTTTCTATCAATTCTTCTCTCTTATTCTGAGTAATAATGCGAACGATAATAGTTCCTACTTTCACTTTATTCTCAATATACATACCTACGAAAGTGCCTACAGAAAATCCTCCGGCATAAGCTACATAATTAACCCAGTTGTTAAGATTCTTTAGCAATTCAGCAACAACAAAAGCCCAGATAAGCACTTCAAAGAATCCTAATAATGCGGCTTTGTATTTATATCCTCGTGATACCATAACAATACGAAGGGTACCCAGACTCACATCCATAATGCGGGCAAAAAATATAATAACAGGAATAAGAATTGGAGGGATCAGGCTGAACATGATAGATAAATAAAAACCCCACACATAAATTATGTGCGGGGCTACTTTACATTGGCTTGCGGAGAGGGAGGGATTCGAACCCTCGTTACATGTTTCCATATAAACTCCCTTAGCAGGGGAGCGCTTTCAGCCACTCAGCCACCTCTCCTTTACAAGGGCAACAAATATACGTTAGTTAATACCTCTAATCAATCTAAGATTTAACTTTCCTGCTCAGAATCCAGAACATAAATCTGAGCCAGGTTTCTACCTTCCTGTGCGAAGTCTAATCCATAGCCCAAAACAAATTTTGTTGGGATCTCAAAGCCTACATAATCAATTTGTACATCGTATTTTGTGGCGTCTTTTTTATGTAGAAGTGTAATTACTGAAACGGAAGCAGGATCATAACTATTCATTCTTTCAACGATGTATTTCATAGAAAGCCCTGTATCAACAATATCCTCAACCAGAACTACGTGTCTTCCCTTCACTTTGGCGTCAATTTCTTTGAGTTCGGTTACCTGACCTGAAGAAACTTTTTCATCCCCGTAACTGGAAAGCTTCATAAAATCGACCTCACAAGGGATGGAAACGCTCCGCATGATATCAGCAAGAAAAATAAAAGCGCCATTTAAAATCCCGATAAAAATCGGCCGTTTGCCTTCAAAATCTTTGTCTAACTTTTTTCCTAACAGAGAGACTCTTGCTTCAATCTCTTCTTTGGTAATAAAAACTTTAAATGTATCGCCGTTGCAATCAACGGTTTCCGGTAAGTAATAACTCATGCCTGCTTTTTTGATGTTATCGAAAGATAACGTTTTGTTGAATCGGTTGCTTTACAAAGCTCGGAAATTGTTCCCAAGCCCGGATCGTTTCCTTTAAAAATAATTGCGTAAATAGTACCATCTGAATTGCTCAATACCAAAGATTTTTCTCGGTTGACTGTTGAAACTTTCCGATTTGTTAAGTGATCAGATATTTTTTGAGTCCCTGTCATCCCAAGCGGCTGGATCTTATCCCCGGCTTTCCACTTTCTGAGACTTAATGGAAATGATAGTTTAGCAGCATCTAAATACAATTCTGATTCAACCTGTTCAGATATTCGAAATTCTGTTCCCTGTACTGAAAACACATTCTCAATATCTTCCTCTTTGATTATGACCTCAGTAAACTCTGCTTTTTTTTGCAGAACAATATAATCTCTGTCTTTTATTAGTATAACAGAATCTGAAACTTTTAACTCTGATCCTGTTTGAGCTGAAAGTAAAGCATATGCTTCGCCTATAATTCCCTTTGATGTAACAGGAATAAATTGCTCTAAAAATCTTTTGATCAAAGACCGGGTTAACACTTCGTCCATTTTTTTTAATGGCGCTAGCTTTATTCTTTCTCTTTCCAGATAAATTTCTGAGAGTTCATCCAACATTTGTTCATTCAATCTTCCAAAATCAGAAAGCCTCAGTACATTTTGTTGCCAACCGGGAAACAGGCTATTCATTTTCTCAGAAAACTCACCTCTTATAAAATTTCGTGAATACTTTGGATCTGAGTTGCTCGCATCTTCTCTGTAAGGAATGGATTTTTCAACGCAGTATGCCAGAATATCTTCTTTGCTAAATTCTAACATCGGACGAAATAACGGAGCATCCCATTCTCTCATTCCTGTCCAGGATTCCGGGCTACTACCTCTGAATAACTTTTGAATGATAGTCTCTATTTGGTCATCCTGATGATGAGCAACTGCAATGGCATCCGCTTTAAGCTCCTCTGCTAAATCTTTAAATATCTTATAGCGTTCGTTCCTGGCCCAATTTTGAAAATTTCCGGTCTGCACCTCCTCTGTATTCAACCTTACTGAACAGCACTCAAACCCCCACTCAAAAGACATTTGTTCAACTAATTCCTGATCTTTGTCAGATTCAACTCCCCTTAATCCGTAGTTGATATGTACTACAAAACAGGAAATCTCTAATTGCTTAAACGCATACAACAACAACATAGAGTCCGCACCTCCGCTTACCCCAATAACAAACTTTGGTGTTCCCGAAAAATATCTGCTTACTTTATTTGAAATTCCTTGTTCAATCAACAAGTACTCTGATTTGCTCATAGGAGAAGGTATCTACTCCAAGTTCTTTATTCAACACCTGAAGGGAACCAAGTTCGTTCATCCCTAAAAACTTCGTTTTTTCCGGTAATGTTTCTTTGTCGATTTCCAAAGTAACCCAATTACCATAGCCCTGTAACTTTGGGTTTATTTCTTTTATGAGCTCTACGCTGTTATTTACCCACCTTTGATAATTATACTCTATGCGGACAAGCAGATCACATAACAACTGCTCCCTAGATTCTTCCTTTCCGGAAATAACTTTCATTGTTGTAGCGGTTTTGTTCAATTCTCCTTCAAATTCTTCCTGATTCACATTCAGGCCAATCCCTACTACAACTCTGTCCACCTTATTTCCATTATGAATAACTTCTGTAAGCAATCCGGATATTTTTTTCTCATCACAAATTATATCGTTGGGCCACTTCAGATCTATCGAACAATTATCAAAGTACTTACATACTACATCTTCAATTGCAGAAGCACACGCTAATGTCAAAAGTGATATTCTGTCAGCTTGTGTTGGTGTAAAGACTATACTAAAAGTAAGATTTTTTCCGGGTTCTGAAGTCCAAACCTTTTTGTGCTGCCCTTTACCTGAGGTTTGATCCTCAGCCAAGACAACCGTTCCAGGATCGGCTTTTTCTATTTGCTTTGCGTAATTATTGGTTGAATCAATTTCTTCGAGAGATATTAATTCATGACCTAACCAACTAGTGGCAAGCTGTTGTTGAAATAATTTGCTGTCAAACAAAGCTGAGATTTTAAATATTACTAAACTTGTGCAAGTTTGCTTTTCAGGATATCTATTTTTGCAATTGGAGTTGGATCTATTCCATTTAACAACGCTAAATACATACTTACCCAATCTGCCAGTTGCACTAAAGAAAACATTCTTTCCAATCTACTGTTTCCAATGGTTGAGATTTCAATAACGGATAAAGCCTGATCCATAACTAACTCTTTTACTATTTCCATCCTTTTAGTAACCCTCGGATTATCATCCCGATCCTTCAGCATTACTACTGTAAGTCTACCTGCCAGATGAGCAATATGTTCCCAACCCACGATTTCATTATGGTTCATTTCCGGGATAAGATTTCCATACACTAACATTTTGGAGTTCTCTTCAATCTGTCCTCTCCAGCGCAAATTAACCGGTTCCATTAATAGTGCATCGCTATAAATAATTGGAAGAGATTCATTTAGTTCACGAGCTAAAGCTAAAGCGTCATTATCCTCGATATCTATAAATTTTGATACCCCGTCTCTCAATAAATTATAAGTATCATCCAAAACACTGTCTGACTCATCCAGATATCCCAATGTTTGAAAGATTCTGAAAAGAGGCACAAAACTATATGCTAAAGCTGCTCTTGGAGGCATGCCACCCGGAATTTGGATATAATCAAACTCATGTTCTATGGCTTGCTTCTTTAATTCTCCGCCGGAAGTAACCCCAATGATCTGTGCTCCTTTTCCTATAGCAGAGTTCAGAGCAGTTAAGGTTTCTTCTGTATTTCCTGAAAAACTGCAGGCTATAAAAAGAGTATTTTCGTCTATGTAGTTTGGTATTTCATAATGTCTGTTTACCTGAACAGGATAAGGACAAGACTTTAAGGAATATGCCCGAATGAGATCCGCTCCAATTGCCGACCCGCCCATACCTGCAAAACAAATATTTTTGATTCTCGATTTGTCAATATTAAGCTCAATGTCTTCTGTGAGTTTCATCACCTCCTTCCAATGCTTTGGAAAGTCTGATATCAATCCCCACATATTTCCGGAGTCTACTCTGTTTATTAGTTCTTTACTGATCTTCATTTAATGAACTCTCCAGTCTTCGAATATTTCTTTTATTTGTGTTGTGTTTGATGCTGCCAAAAAGGATTCTGCAAGTTCGTTAAACTCTGAATCATTATGACTTATAAGTTCTTCTTTAATTCTTGGTATTGCATTTGAGATCATACTCAAATTTCTGATACCTAATCCAAACAGGCCGCACGCGCCAAGTACATTACCTGCCAGTTCTCCACATACCGCAATTTCAGTGTTCGTTTTTACTGCTGCTTCAACTGTTAGCTTAATAAGCTCCCAAATTGCCGGATGTTGTTGTTGATACAATGAACATATCTTTTCATTTCCCCTATCCACTGCCATCGTATATTGAGTAAGGTCGTTAGTACCAATACTCATAAAATCTAAATGTTTTGCAAGATTTTTGGAATTTAAGGCGGCGCTTGGAACTTCGATCATTGCTCCAAGTGCTACTTTTTCATCAATCTTAGTCCCTTCATTTCTCAATTTATTTTGAAGCTCTTTAATTATGGCCTTTAGTGCTATAATTTCTTCCTCAACAGAGATCATTGGAACCAAAATTTTAACTCGGCCTTTATTCTTTCCCGCACAAATCAGTAATGCTTTCAGTTGGGTTTCCAGCAGTTCTTTTTCATCCAAAAGCATTCTGATCCCTCTCCAGCCTAAAAAGGGATTTGCTTCTTCCGGGATTTTAGCATTTAATTTATCACCACCAACATCAAAAAGTCTAAATGTAACAATACCCTCAGTTGCTGATAACACTGATTCGTAAAACCTTAATTGATCATTAAATGCAGTCTTGTTACTGAAAAGCAATCCTTCCGTTCTTAGAAGACCAATGTTTGTAGCATTATATTTCTTCAATTGATTCAGCTCTGACTCAAATTCTATATTTGCAGAAAGAAAAAATTCAGTTCCTGATTTAGTTTGAGACGGTTCATTAATATTATCAAGTAATCTTTTCTGGGCTTTCTTAAATTTTTTAAGCTTTAATTTATAACTGTCCAGTATCTCTTTCTCAGGATCAAGTATTAAAACTCCTTCCCGGCCATCCAGCACTCCTTTAGTGTTAAATGCTTTAGCTGTTGCACTTTTAGCGCTGACAATACACGGGATTTCCAGAGATTGAGCAATTAGTGCAGCATGCGATGTGATACCACCTTTTTCCATTACCAATCCGGAAAGGCCTTCAGCGTGGAGGGACACTAATTCAGTCGGGCTCAGTTCTTTGGTTACAAGGATAGTCCCTTTTTTAATAGAAAAGCTTTTATCATCATCACATATTACATCGATGAACCGATCTCTTAAATTTTCAAGATCCACTATTCGTTGTCGAAATAACTCTGATCCACTTTCTTTTAAGCGCTCTATGAAATCACAAAAGGTTTTATAAACAGCAAAATCACTGGAGAGCAGCTCCTTTTTTATCAAAGACTCTACCCTTTTTTCAACTTCAGCATCTAAAACAATTTGTTTTTGGGTATCGATAATTGATCCTGATTGTTCATCAAGATAATCCAACATTCCTGATAATTCATCTAGTAGCGCTGTTCTTCCGTCCTTAAATATTTTCAGATGATTATCTACTTCAGCTTCTGATATTGATTTGGGAAGTACTTTTCTTCTGTTATTGTTGATACAAACGATATTTCCTATAGCAATCCCGGAATTTGCTGAAATCCCACTTATAACTTTATGGTCAACATTCTCAACTTCACTCATCCTTAAGGCCAAATTTATTATCAATTAGCTCAGTAATTGTTTTCATAGCCTCTTTCTCATCACTCCCTTCAAATTCAAGTTCAAGTTCTGCGCCATGTTCAGCGGCTAATGTCATCACTCCCAGAATGCTTTTCCCGTTAACTTTATAACCATAAAAATGAATATAAAAATCCGATGAAAATTTGCTCGCAGTTTTCACCAATGCTGCCGATGGTCTGGCGTGTAAACCTGATGAATTCTTAATCGTTATTTTCTTCTTTATCATACTTAATGAATTAGCTGTGCGAAAATGAGTATAATTTCAATGATTTCCCAAGCATTAAGTCTTTTTTTGAATATAGAATTAACCTTTCACATAATCTTTCTTAAATTCACCTTCATTTAAATTAATAATAAATACTATATGTCTGTATCAGAAAAAGATGTCCACTATATAGCTAACCTTGCAAGGCTTCAGGTAACTGATGAAGAAGCGAAGACCTATGCTAAGGATATGAGCAGTATTTTAGATTATATGGAGCTTTTAAATGAAGTAGATACTTCAAATGTAGAGCCTTTAGAACACGTAATCGATTTGGACAGCAGATTCAGAAAAGACGAAGCCAAGGAGCCTGTATCTCACGAAGACGCTCTCAAAAATGCACCCGATGCCGACTCTGATTATTTCCGTGTACCTAAAGTAATAGAATAATTTATGACTGAACAAGACAAGAATACTTCTCACGACGGTTTCTTTTATAATCTTTCAGAAGTTAAACAACACCTTATTGCACTGGCTGTACTTTTTTTGGTGCCTTTTATTTTATTCACGGCTACTACAATCGGAGGTAAAGAATTTCAACGACACGATATTACTCAGTGGAGAGCCGGAGCGGAGTCAATTATTGAATACAGAGAGCAATATGGCAAAGAGCCACTTTGGGCTGAAAACATGTATATGGGGATGCCCGCCTATGTGGTATCCGTAAAGAATGAGATTCCTAACATTGATCGTTTGTCTGGTTTTTTTAAAAGTATCTACCCTGCTTTCCCATACTGGGTAATGCTATCAGGAATGTATTTTTTACTGATTCTAATGGGTTTCAAGCCATTAACAGCTGTGTTCGGAAGTTTACTTTACTCGTTAACTACTTATTTCCCAATAATTATCGGAGCAGGCCATACTTCAAAATTTGTTGCCTTAGCATACGCTCCTTGGGTCCTCGCCGGATATTGGAAACTTACACATTCAAAAAATAAGCTGGCGGGATTACTGCTCTTCTCTGTTGCAATGGCATTAGAAGTGCGTGCCGGACATCCGCAGATTACATATTATTTCATGTACTTGCTAGGCTTTTTATGGATTGCAAATTCATGGAAACTGATTCAGGAAAAGAACTTAAAACAATTTGGTATGGTAACGGGATTGCTTGTTCTTGGTGGAGTTATTGGGATTCTTGGTCATGCACAAAACTTCCTTACTCTACAGGAATATTCTCAATACAGCATTAGAGGTGGTTCAGCTTTAGATGGAACAACAGGACTTTCCACAGGCTATGCTTTTGCATGGTCTCAAGGAATTAAAGAATCATTAACTTTATTAGTTCCTGAAATATTTGGAGGAGCGTCACCAACTTATTTCGGACCTAAATCTGTAACCTCAGGTCCCCATTATTTAGGTGCGTTATGTCTACCCTTTTTGTTAATTGCATTATTTCGTCAAAGAAGCAGAACAATGTTTGTATTCTTTGGAACCGGTACTTTAGCATTATTATTTGCTTGGGGAGAACACTTTGCCTTTTTCAATGAGTTAGCTTTTGATTACATCCCTTTCTTTAACAAATTCCGAGCACCAGAGACCTGGTTAGTCCTTACTTCTTTTTGTTATACCGTAGTCGCAGTTTATGGATTAGATTGGTTTTTTGATTTTGTAAAACAGAAAACTCCTCAGCTAAAAGAGTTATATGCACCACTTGGCGCAGCTGTACTAATATTTCTTTTTGTGCTTGTTCAGGTTAAAACCATGGAGTATACAAAGCCCGGTGAAGTAGCAAATATTGCTAATCAGATTGCTCAACAAAACAATGTTAGTCCTGATAATCCGCAGGTTCAGCAAAGAGCCAACACTTATGTACAGCAAAATTTTGTTCCGGACAGACAGGAAAGTGCAAACAAAGACGTGTTTCGACTAGGTCTGTTTCTGATTTTTGCAGGAGCACTAATCTGGTTTGCACTCAAACAGAAACTATCTGTCACTTTAGCTTCGTTGGGGCTTATAGTTATTACAGGGTTCGATATGATAAGTGTTGGTAAGCGCTATGTTCCTGAACGAGTAATTGTAAACGCTAATGTAAACCCCGGAAAATATCTTGAGTCTCAGAAAAGAGACATTGACCAATATATTGTCGATAATATTTATTCCGAAAATGGTGAATATCGATACAGAGTATTTCCGCTTTTGGTAAGCCCCTTTCAAGAAGCCACTCCTTCTTATTTCTATCCAACAGTAGGCGGCTATACTGGCGCTAAACTAAGTATTGTTTCAGATATCACGTCGCCTGGTGGACCGCTTTACACTCAGAGTGGAGGCTTGAATTTAAATCTACTGGGAGCGCTAAATGTTAAATACATAAACTTCCGCCCGGGGCTGCCCTTTCAGGGATTAACACCTGTTTTCGATGGAAATTCAGGGACGGTTTACGAAAATCAGAAAATTCTACCCAAAGCTTTCTTTGTAGACTCTCTAGTTTATGCAGATACTCCAGTCGAAGCTTTTGACTTCGTTAGCAATCCGGAAGTCGATTATTCCAAAGTAGCTGTAGTCGAAAATTCTGAGCAAATTCAAATTGCTGCAGATTCCACTTCCGAGGTTTCCATAACTAATTATACCGGTTCTGAAATAACTCTTAATGTATCAAGATCAACACCCGGTTTTCTGGTACTCAGTGAGATATACTACCCTGCCGGTTGGGTTGCTACATTGAATGGAGAAGAAATTGAAATCTTAAAGACAAACTATGTACTGCGAGGTATGAAAATCCCAGCCGGAGATCACGAGCTTGTTATGGAATTTAAGCCTTCTTCTTATTCTTTAGGAGTTACTTTAGGGTGGGTTTCTTTGGTTGCTCAAATACTGATTGCACTAGTATTTGGAATAACCTACTTCAGAAATAATACGTCAAATAGTGAATGAAAAAACAAAAGTTCTGATCATCACTTACTACTGGCCTCCAAGTGGAGGTTCCGGTGTTCAAAGGTGGGTTAAATTTGCTAAGTATTTACCGCAGTTTGATATAGAACCTTTTGTATTAACTGTCGAAAATGGAACATATCCTCTAGTTGATGATTCTTTAAAAGACGAAGTTTCATCAACTTTAAAAGTCTTCAGATCAAAAAGCATTGAACCATACAATCTATTTGCCGGATTGACAGGCAAAACGGATAAAGAGGTATCCACTCCATCAACTGCTTTTTCAAATGATGGTTCTTTATTAAAAAAAATTGGAATCTGGATAAGAGCTAATTTTTTTATCCCTGACGCAAGAATAGGTTGGGTTCCTTTTGCTTTCAAAAAGGCTGAGACAATTATCTCTGAATATGGAATAGAAAAAGTCATTACAACTGGACCTCCAAATTCAACTCATCTAATTGGTTTAAAACTAAAAACAAAATACCCTGATCTGAATTGGATTATGGATATGAGAGATCCCTGGAGTCAAATTTTCTATAACCAGCATCTGCCCAGAACAGATAGAGCTTCAAGGAAGGATATTTCATTAGAAAAAAAATGTTTAATAAAAGCCGATGAAGTAATTGTTGTTTCAGATAGTATGAATAATGTACAGCAAGGTGTTTTTGATCGTCATTATCATACAATTACAAATGGCTTTGATCATGAAGATTTTGAGTTAACCAATGATAATCGTAATCCTGATACACTATCCATTAAGTATGTCGGGAGCATGACTGAAGCTGCAATTCCTCATTCATTCTTTAAGGCATTGAGTTCGCTTGATGATGATCTGAGAAAAAAGATCAAAGTGTCATTTTTTGGCTCATTTAATGAAAAAGTAAAAGAGATCATAAATAGATATGAATTACAAGATCTGATCAGTTATCACGGTTATATTCCTCATAAAGCTGCTAAAAAAGAAATGCAGACCGCTGATCTGTTATTGTTGGTAATTCCTGATACAGAAGACAACGAGCTTATAATAACGGGAAAAATATTTGATTACATTGGGGGCCAAAAAACCATTTTATGTATCGGGCCAAAAAATGGAGATGCATCAAATTTAATTGCCGAAAATAAATTAGGAAAAAACTTCGAATATGAAGATCAGGAATCAATAGCCGAGTTTTTAGTTGATCAACTCTCTGGTAATGAATATAGATACGAAGTCTGGGGAAAAGATTTTAAACTACACCCTTTCTCAAGGTTTAGCCTAACTAAAAAGCTAAATGAATTGATCGACTTCAGGGAATCTTGAGTATGAGTTATTATTCAGATTATATCATTGAGACATTCAAATCTGTTTACAAAATAGATCCTAGTATCAATCTAAGCTATGGCAATTCTGACTCTAAAATTTCTGTACAGAATAAAGCATTCGATTATTTTAATTCAGAATTCATTAATCCTCCTGACATCGTTTGGAAAAAATGGCTTGGTATTGAGATCCCTATTTTATTTGATAATGATAATACGCTTCCCATAATCAGTTATTCTGAAAGTTCAGCTGTTGTTAATTATGATATAATAGGTAGTGCTTTCTTTTTTTTGGGGAATTGGCAAGAACTTGATACCACAAAAAGGGATAACATGGGCAGATATCCATTTAAAGAAAGTCTGCAATCTCAATACAACTTTGCACACTTGCCGGTTGTTAACTATTACTTCGATATTCTTAAAACTGCTTTAGAGCATGTTGAAGGTGTAACAATTGAAAGAAAATTATGGAATACATCTTCGTTTGCTGTTTCAGTATCACATGATATTGACAAAATAAATAGTGGATGGATCGAAGGTTCTGCAAGTGCTCTTAAGAAAGGCAGGGTTGATAAAGCCTTAAAAGGTGTGTTTCTTAAATTATTCAAAAAAGATCCATGGAATAATCTTAATGAGATACTTGATCTTGAAAACCAGCTTAAGATAAATTCAACTTTCTTTTTTCTCACAAAAAAAGGAAATGGAAATGCTGACTATCAACTTGACGAAGTTTCTTCATACTTTAAAAAGATCAGAGAGCATAACTCTGAGGTTGCCCTGCATGGTAGTTTGAATAGTTATAAAGATCCTGAAGTTTTAGAAAAAGAAGCAGGTTATTTTGATCAAAAAATTAAAGGATTAAGGCTTCATTTTCTTAAATATGATCCAGCTTTATACACAGACGTTCTCGACCAAACCGGTCTTGAATACGACTCTTCTTCTGGATTTGCAGAACATATTGGTTTTAGAAATGGATATTGTTTTCCTTTTCGCCCTTTCAACCATACTTTGAAAAAAGCTTCAAACTTTATTTCAATTCCTTTAGTAATTATGGATGCAACTCTCCGCAGTAAAAACTACATGGATATACAATTAAACTCGCTTGACCAGATAAGAAAGATCACTGATGAAGTCGAAAATTTTGGTGGACTCCTCACTATACTCTGGCACAATAATTATTTCTCTGATTTTAAATTCGAAGGATGGTCTGAGTTGTTTATCAATATCATCAATGATTTGAAAAGCAGAGGTGCATCATTTCATACTTGCGAACAAATAAGTAACATACATAAAGGGTATAGTGGGAAAATTTAGCTTCGCATACCGCACTTACTTAGGAGCTAACAAAGCAATAAGCCGCTTTGAACGCTTGAATGGAAAAAGTGACTTTTCTACAAAAACTCCACCTGTTTTTATTCTGGGAGCACCTCGGTCCGGAACGACTTTATTTTATCAGTCTTTAGTGCTGGAATTTGATTTTGCATACTTATCAAACCTGCATTGCAGATTATTTGGGGCTCCGTATTTGGTGGAAAAAATTTCTGCCTACCAATCAAAATATCAGCAAAATCCAACTTTTCAATCCCGTTTTGGAAGTACAAAAAATTGGTTTTCGCCTAGTGAATGTGGCGAATACTGGTACAGATTCTTCAGAAGATCTCCTCAATTTGTCTCATTGGAAGATGCAGATGATCAAAAAATAAATGATCTGAAAGTTTCTTATGGTGCACTTCAAAAAACTGCAAGTAAGCCTGTTGTCTTTAAAAATCTGCTTACTGTATTGCGAATGGAACCCATACTCAAAGCCTTTCCGGATGCATTATTTTTATATGTAAGAAGAGATGAAGTGGAAAACGCTCATTCAATTTTAGCAGCCCGTAAAGCTTTGTATAATGATTATGATAAGTGGTTTTCTTTAGAGCCGCCTTCCTTAGATATAATTTCATTGCTTTCTCCTGAAAAACAAGCTGTTGAGCAAATTCGTGCAGTACACTCCCTGATAAAAAAGAGTTTAAAAGGAAAAGAGGGTCAACTTTTTGAATTTGAATACGAGACTTTTTGTAATAATCCTGAATTGATAATGAATAATGTTTCTTCTTTCTTATCCCAAAACGGATTTACACACACAAGAAACTCCACTATTAAAGAGCCATTTAAAAAAAGTTCAAAAATTACCA
Source organism: Balneola sp. (assembly GCA_965222085.1). Taxonomy (GTDB): domain Bacteria; phylum Bacteroidota; class Rhodothermia; order Balneolales; family Balneolaceae; genus Balneola. The sequence continues at coordinate 2,261,111 of OZ244952.1, read as the reverse complement.
TCGACGAAGAATTATACTCAAACTTAGTTCAGTATATTCAAAATAATCCTATAAAGACACCATGAGCTCCGATTCTATTACAAATTCAGTATTTCAAAAAGAATGGTGGCTCGAAGCAGTTGCTCCGGGGCAATGGAATTATGCCACAGTAAAAAAGGGTGATGAGGTATATGCAAAAATGCCATTCATTATTAAAAAAATGGGGCTTTTTGCAGTATCCACTATGCCCATTTTTACACAGGTGTTAGGACCTTGTTTCAAAGAAATTGAGAGCAAAGAATCCAGTCGGCTATCCAGAGAAAAAGAGTTAATTACTGAACTCTTAAAACAGCTTCCGGATATTGTATATTTCAAACAACGATTTCATTACTCTTTGCAAAACTGGTTGCCATTCTATTGGGAAGGCTTTGAACAGACTACACGGTATACCTATATTTTGGAGGATATTTCTGATCCTGATGTAGTTTGGAACAATATGGATGGCAATATCAGAAGAGAGATAAAGAAAGCCAGAGAACAAATAACTATTGAGACTTCAGACGACACTTCCTTAATGTGGAAATTTCACTGCTCCAACTTTGCAGACCAAAAGTCACCTGAAGGCACATTAGATGATTTTGCTCGTGTTTATGCTGCTTGCAAATCAAATGATTCCGGCCAAATTATAGTAGCTAAAAGTGATGATAAAGTAGTAGCTGCACTCTTTATTGTATGGGATGAAAACTCTGCCTATTACTTATTAGGTGGCACTTTGAACGAATATAAATCAACAGGAGCTTTCAGTTATTTAATGTATGAAGCAGTAAAATATGTATCTGATAAAACTAAATCTTTCGATTTTGAAGGCTCCATGATAAAATCAATTGAAAAGTTTTACAGAAGCTTTGGGGGCACACAAAAACCATATTTTCATATAACCAAGAAAACTAAACTTGTTCGGTTTTTAACATCTTTAAAAGAGCTGTTTTCTTCAAATTGATTAATAAATTAAATCAATCTAATACGAATTCAATCTCCGACCTGTAGCTTGTTCCAACCGTAGAATATGAAAATCGATTCTGATACTTTTCAGCTATTGATTCGCGTTCGAATGAATATTCTCCTTCAATTATTTTTTTTATTTTCTCAGCCCAAAGATCCGGAGTATTTTTAAAAACAAAGTCGCCGTTATTCTCATCAATCAGTTCCTTTAGAACTTCCAGTTCCGTTACAATGCATGGCAAGCCGGTACATGCTGCTTCTGCAATCACTACACCAAAAGTCTCTTTTTCAGTTGGTTGAAGCAAGAAGTCAGCCTTTTGCATTCTATTTGCAATTTCCTCTTTTGGTTGGCCACCAAGAAATTCTATTCTTGTACTAATATCACTGTTTTCTACTTCTTTCCTTAGGATTTCCTGTTTTCCACCTCTGCCTATAAATGTTAGTTGAATCTTTTCTTGATCACTTCTTTCAAGAAGTTTAATGGCTTCGATCAGGACATCCGGTCTTTTGTGCATCTTCTTTTTATTCAGCCAAAAATTGGTCACGCAAAGTAATTGAATTGTTTCTTGCGGTTCTTTTGCTCTGAAATGAAACATATCCGGGTTAACAATATTGGGAATAATTTTTGTTTTATGATTACATCCCACTACGGCGTTGATTTGGTCCCCCAGAAACTTAGAAACCGGAAATATTTTTGATGCAGACTTATATGCTTTTATGGCTTTATTTTTAAAAAATGGTTTACCGAATACCCAATTTAAATTTGTCCAGTGTTCAGTAATTGTAAAAGGGATGTTCAGCTTTTTTGAAAGCTCATAGCCAAAAAATCCTGCAGGATATATTACATTTGTATGGATTGCATCCGGTTTAAACTTTCCATTTATATTTTGAAAATAATATCGTTCTAATAAGAGATTATAAATCGGCCAAAAAAGATTTAGTATTTTATGAATTTGGGAATATATCTTTATTGTAGTGACTTCTATATCATCTTTTATAAACTCCTTTATTTCTTTCTTAAAAAAATGATTTTTTGATGACTCAATAGCCACTTGAACCAGTCGTATTTTTATACCTGCTTCTTTAAATGCCAAAGCATGTTCATGTACAAAAATAGCGGCAGCGGGATTTTTTTCCGTTGGGTACCAGGAAGTCAAAAATAAAATTTTCAAACCGGCTCCTTCAATTCTTAGTTTCCTGTAAGTTTTGCGAGTCTGTCAACAAGAGAAAATCTTCTTAAGGGGCGCAAAAACCTTTTCATGACAGATCTCATCAAACCTATTCGGAGCTTTATTTTTTGTATCCTGACCTTGCTGTGATATCTGTAATTAGAATACTCATCAAACTGATCTAAGATCCAAATATAACCTTCTACTCTTTTTTTTCTTTTGCTATGATCAGAACTATGAGTCCAGGAACCTTGTGTTCCAATCTGATAAACACATGTTGCACTATCCAGATAAAGAAAATCTCCTTTTGTGCCCAAATACAGGGTTAATGGAGTATCTCCTACTATGGCATTAAAAAACCAATTTGGTAATTCGCTCAGATAATTTTTTCTGATAAACATAGAAGCTGACGGCATAAACCCACCTGCAGGCCTTATTGCCTCTTTAAGTGTAAACTTCTTTCCATCGAATGCTTTTTTAGGTCTGTAAATTTTTTTTGAGATCAGCTCATTTGTTTCTCTGTTCAAATAGTGATATTCCGCAGCTGTAAAGCAAATTGAGCAATCCTTATTTTCCTCCATTGCATCAAATTGCTTTTGGAGTTTAAAAGGATCAATCCAGTAATCATCACCTTCACAAAACGCAATATATTTTCCTTTAGCCTGCGTTAAGTTGTACAAAAAATTAAATCTACCTGTAGGAGAACCAGATATTTTAATATTATTTTCCCGGTGATGAAGGAATAGCCTTATTTTGTCTGGATATTTTTGGGCATATTTAATACAAATATCCCTTGTTTCATCTGTAGATTCATCTTCTCCAAGCAGAATTTCAAAATTAACATTGGTTTTTTGAGCCAGAATTCTATCTAAACAGTTCGCGATAAATTTCTCGTGTTGAAAAGTCTGAACACAAACAGAAATTTCAACATTATCCGATACCCTGTCAGAATAATGAACTACTTCTCTTTTTTTATGCTTATTTAAAAAGCTATTTATCATTTATAGAACCGTATTCCTCTTATAACTTTTCATGCTAAGCCAATTATTAAACGACTGCTTATCTGTTTTTGAAAAACTTAGCGGGATTTCCATACCAGACTTCTCCATCTTTAACCTCGGCTCTAACCTGAGAACAAGCCCCAATTATTGCGTTTGCACCAATATTGAAACCAGGCATAAGGGTTACGTTTGCCCCTATTAATGTACCATCTCCAATAGCTCCAACATCTTTTACATTGCCTTCTTCTAAATTTGGAGTGTCAGTTAATACAAAACCATATTTTATAGTTACATTTTCTCCGATTTTAGCGTTTGCAGAAATAGTACATCTGCTACCAAAAGTGGTACCGCTTCCGATAATTACATTTTCTCTTATTTCACAATAAGCTGTAAATTTACAGTTGCTACCAATTCTGGCTCCTTTGCGAACTATACAAAAAGGACCTACATGAGTATTATCACCTATTTCTACGTTTTCTTCAACCAACGCCAGGGGATGAATAAAAACATTTTTACCAGTTTTAATTTGATCTGAAATCATAACTTTTAATTTGATTTTTTAAGTGCAGGCATTGCACTTGGATTCTTTGAACTTTCCTTTTCAATAGCAGGAACTCCAACTAATGTCATCCCAGACTTTGTAGAGTTTTTTACCACAACAGCTCCTGCTCCCACTATTGTAGATTCATGAATTTGTATTTTTGGGCGTACTATTGCACCGGAGCCTACAAAACAGTAGTTCCCGATCCTGGTGTTTCCCCCTGTTGTCACATTATTTGCAAAATGAACAGATTTTCCAACCCTTGTTCCATGACCGATTCTACACCCCGGAGCCATCATAGTATCTTCCCCAATAATTGAATTTTCGTTCAGAGATCCTCTCACAATTATTGTATTAGCACCCAGAAAGCAACCCTTTCCAATCACTGTTCCTCCTAATTGAGGTTGCCTGATTCTTTTAGTTTCATCACCATTCCAAACCCAGGCTACGCCCTCGGTACCTATTACTGAACCCGACTCAATTACGGTATTACTCCCTATCTTTGTGTTCTCATAAATCTTGCAATGACTTTTTATGATTACATTATCATCAATATCACAATTTTCAACGATTACAAAATCATCAATTTGTACATTTTCTCCAATTCTTGCTGTATCGGAAATAACAGCTTTTCTTGAGATTCGCCCTGTTGATTTTTTTTTGAATTTATCATCCAAAAACTCATAAAATGTAATCTGAGGATTTCCGTCAATCTTTATTAAGCAATTTTCGCCTCTATCTCCGGTTACATCACGACCTGTAATAATCAACGATCGCTTTACGATAGAAGGTAGCTCACTCCCTACGTAGAAGTAAAATCCCTCAGGAATTGGTTCGAATATTGAAGCCAGCGTATAACTTTCTTTCGGGCTCCCATACACTTCATATAAAATATGTCTCTTATTTAGAAAATTAATAAAAGTTTCTACACTTATTTCCATTAGCTCTTTCTTAATACGTTTCTCACAATTGATATAATTGTATTTATCTCACTTTCTTTAAGATCATGGTATAATGGCAAACATAATATTCTTGTTGAAATATCCTCTGAAATTGGCGCAGTTCCTTTTAAATAGTTCAGTTTATTTAAGGAAGGAAAAAAATATCTTCTTGAATAAATTGACTTTTTTTCTAAACTATCTACTATTCTGAGAAGTATTTTTTCATTTTTAAAAACAACCGGAAAATATGAATAATTAATCGAAGATTGATTTTCTATTAACTGAAACCGAACTCCGGTACCTTTAAGTTTTTGCTTATACAATAAAAACTGTGTCTTTCTCTTATCCAGAATTTCTGAGATATATTTTAAATTTAGAATTCCCATCGCTGCATGTAATTCTGAATTCTTTCCATTGATACCCACTCCATTGAACTTTCCCGGACCATCATGCCCAAAGTTTCTCATATATGACATCCTTTCTATAAGCTCATCATTATTTGAAAAAACTGCCCCACCTTCTACTGAATGAAAAACCTTAGTAGCATGAAAGCTAGTTGTTGAAATGTCTCCCCAGTTAAAAATAGAACTTCCTTTATAGCTCGTTCCAAAGCAATGTGCAGCATCATATATAACCTTCAGGTTATAATTATTTGCGATACTCCGAATTTGTTCAACATCACAAGGGTTTCCGAAAACATGAGTGGCCAATATTGCTGTTGTTCTGCTTGTGATTTTTCTTTCGATTTCACCGGGATTAATATTAAAAGTATCCGGATCAATATCTGCAAAAACCGGAGTGCAATTTTCCCACACTATGCTACTACTTGTAGCAACGTAACTAAATGGAGTGGTAATAATTTCTCCCTCTAATTTTAAGGCTTTTATAGCTATTTGAAGAGCAATAGTCCCATTCCCAACAAAAAGTATATTTCTAACTTTGAGATAATTTTTAAGCTTTTCTTCAAGTGCTTGTACAAATGGACCGTTATTCGTAATCCATCCGTTATTCCATATTTCATGCAGAAGTTCCTTATACTCTTCTTCCGGTGGAAAAAATGGTTTTGTAACCTGAATCATACTTTCAAATGTTTAAGGAATTTAAGCTTTGGTCTCAAAATATATACTGCGTCTTTAAAAGAAGCCGGTTTTATAATAATACTAACTAAAAAGTATATTAACATACCTGCTGTTACCAGAACTATTAGCTTTAACGCCGAGCTTCCGAAGCTGATCATCCCTAATAAAAATACTATGATCAACATTGGTACTGAAAGCAAAAAAACCGGTACAATATCCATGAATTGTTCAATTCTTCCATACCCCATAAGCTTAGCGGTATAAGTCATATTTATAAAAAGAGATATATAGGAACTTACCACCTGTGCAATTATCAATCCCCAGAATCCAAAATTTATCCCAATTATGATTGATATTGTAACTCCAATTTTTTTAATAACTTCAAGTTTTAGAAAAAGATCAGATCTCCCTAAAATTTTTAACATATCAAGATTTATTACCTGAAGGTGATGGATCATACCGGAAAAACAAAGTACTTTTATTATTGGTACGGAAGCTATCCATTTTTCACCTATTAATGTTATTACCAATGGTTCTGCCACAAGAATCAACCCGAGCATAGCCGGAAAAATTAAATAGGAAGTAAACCTTAAGACCTTCTTAAAAGCATCCTCTAACCGCTCTGTATCTTCTTTAACTTTTGATAATGTAGGGTAGTTTACTCTTGCAATGACACTTGCTAAGTTTTCTGAAACTACATTTTTGATATTCTCAGCCTGAGCATAGAAACCGAGAAGAGAACTTTCATAGAGTTTACCAATAATGACCTTATAAACCTGAACAAAGGTGACATTTATAATCCCTGAGACCATTAGTTTTGATCCGAACCCAAATAGCCGATTGAAAGATTCCCGATTTACGAATTTCTTAGGAATCCATGGATTTGCAATCCAAAATAAAACAGAGTTGGAAAATGCTAGAACTACATATTGTATGGCAAGCGCCCATACTCCCAATCCCTGAGTAGCAGAGTAAATTGCTGCACCTCCACTCAAAATCGATGAAATTAAATTTATATAAGCTTGAGTTCGAAAATTTATTTTGTGTACAAAATGTGCTCTTTGAACTATTGTTAAAGAAAAAAATAAAGGCGTTAAAGCCATAAAACGAACCAAGTCTGTTAAAACCTCTTTTTCATAAAACTCACTTACCATTGGGGCCAGAAACCAAATAGCAATTATTAATACAATGGCTACAGTAAAATTAATAAAGAAAGTTGTAGACTTATCAGATTCGCTTATTTTGTGCTCTCTGATTAATGCCTGACTAAAACCACTGTCTATTAGCGAACTTGCAACAGCAAAGATGATCATGATCATTGCAATTGTTCCGAAATCTTCCGGTAATAAAATCCTCGCTAAAATAATTGTGGACACAAACTGAATCAATCTGCCTCCAAACTTCTCAACAGAAGCCCAGAGTACACCTTTTAATGCTGTTTGCGATAATGAAGAATTGCTCAAAAAACTTCTTTTAAATTATTTAGATGAAAGCGGAAAATTCAAGGTACTTATATTAAAGAAATTCATCCACACGAACCTTATCTTTGACCGAATTAGATTTTTTATAACAATACAAATGGCCAAAGTAAAATACACAACGCACCTCGGAATGCTAGATATACTCCCGGATGAATCCCCAAAGTGGAGAGCGCTGGAAAACATCATTCACGAAGAAGCAGCAAAGTTTAATTTTGAAGAGATCAGAACTCCGATTATGGAGCAAACTGAACTAATCAAACGAGGAATCGGCCAACTTACCGATATTGTAACAAAAGAGATCTTTGCTTTTACCAAAGGGGAAAGTAATTATGTACTTCGTCCTGAGTTGACCGCTCCTGTTGTTAGAGCCTTTGTTCAACATCACCTGGATCAAAGAGGTGGTTCTCAAAAACTGTATTATATCGGGCCAATGTTCCGTGCTGAACGACCTCAAAAAGGAAGACAGAGACAATTTCATCAATTCGGCGTTGAGATTATAGGAACTGACAACCCGGTTGCCGATGTAGAATGCATTGCTTTTATGATGCGCATTTATCAAAGGATTGGAATCAAAAATTTTAAACTGAAATTGAACTCAGTTGGTGATCCTGAAAGCAGAGAAAACTATAAATCTGTTTTAAAAGAATACCTCAAACCTCATTTTGATAAACTCAGTGAACTCTCCCAAAAGAGATACGAAAAAAATCCTATGAGAATTCTGGATTCTAAAGAACCGGAAGATCAGGAATTCATCAAGAATGCCCCGGTGATCAACGATCATTTAAATGAAGAATCGAAAGCCCACTTTGAACAGGTTTGTGAAATGCTCTCTTCATTAAATATCGAATACACTCTTGATCCTCTTTTAGTTCGGGGTATGGACTATTACACAAGAACTGCCTTTGAGTTAACAAGTTCTGACCTTGGCTCTCAGGATGCTCTGGCAGGCGGTGGCCGTTATGATTTATTGGTAGAAGAAATTGGAGGAAAACCTACTCCTGCCGTTGGGTTCGCAGCAGGAATGGAAAGGCTGTTTATAGCTTGTGAGGAACTCGATATTACTCTGGCAGATAAGAAAAAAGTTGATGTGTTTATTGTTAGTCTCGGGGAAGATGCTCGCAAATGGGCATTAAAAACTTTGCCTTTATTCAGAGAAAATGGGGTTTCAGCTACAATGGATTATCTTGACCGCTCGATGAGAGCTCAAATGAAAGATGCAAATAGAGAAAATGCTTCGTATACATTAATTGTTGGAGACAACGAGCTGAAGGAACAGAAATTCACTCTCAGAAACATGAAAGAAAGTGAAGAAGCACAGCTAACAATCGATGAAATCATATCCAAACTTTCTCAATAAAAAACAAACGCTATATTGGCGAAAAGAGTTATTCCGACTTATACTCCAAATAGATAATTAAACTAACTTTAATTTATGTCCGAATATATAGCGGTTGGTCTTGCAAGTGTATTGGCATTGGGGATATCTGCTCAATGGCTTGCATGGAAGACAAAATTACCTGCAATTTTACTTTTATTAGGTTTCGGAATTATTGCCGGACCTGTCACCGGCTTACTTGATCCTGATAAACTTATGGGCGATTTACTAAGCCCCTTTGTTTCTATTTCCGTCGCAATTATTCTTTTTGAAGGCGGACTCAGCTTAAAAATGTCTGAATTCCGAAAAATTGGTGGTACGGTAATCAAGCTTATAACTATAGGAGTTATTGTTACCTGGACATTAGCTTCACTTGCTGCACTCTATATTTTAGACTTGGGATTAGAGCTTTCCGTTCTGTTTGGAGCGATACTCATCGTTACCGGACCGACCGTTATTGTGCCTTTGCTCAGGCAAGTACGACCTACGGAAACTGCGGGCTCTGTAGTAAAGTGGGAAGGTATTGTAAACGACCCGATTGGCGCTATGATGGCTGTTCTTGTTTTTGAAGTCATCATTTCAGGTGGTTTTTCAAATATGGACGGTCACGCCGGTTTAGTAATTATACAAACTCTGGCTTACGGAACATTCTTTGGTGCAATTGGTGCGGGAATTATGTACTTCACTCTCAAGAAGCATTGGATTCCGGATTATCTGCAAAACCCTGTAACTCTGATGGTTGTTGTAGGAGTGTTTGTAATTTCCAATCATTTACAGCATGAATCAGGTCTTTTAACCGTAACTGTGATGGGTATTATACTTGCTAATCAGAAATCTGCCCGCATTAAGCACATCATAGAATTTAAAGAGAACCTACAGGTACTTTTGATTTCCGCTCTTTTTATTCTTCTGGCATCAAGATTAGAAGTATCAGCTCTTGAATTCTTTAATTTAAAAGCAGCCTTATTTTTAGTAGCTCTTATTTTAGTAATACGGCCTGCTGCGATTTTCTTGTCAACACTTGGCTCTAATCTTAATTGGAGAGAAAAGACTTTTGTAGCCTGGATGGCTCCCAGAGGGATTGTAGCTGCTGCAATATCTGCGGTATTTGCTCTCCGGTTAGAACAGGAAGGTTATGCTGATGCCGAACAATTAGTTCCATATACCTTTATTGTAATTATTGCTACCGTAACTATTTATGGGTTATCAGCAAGTCCTGTTGCAAAACTCTTAGGTGTTGCCAAAGCTGCTCCTAAAGGTGTAGTTATTGTTGGTGCTCACAATTGGGCCAGGATGATCGCTCATGCGATCAAAGAATTTGGGTTTAAAGTGTTAGTTGCCGATTCTAACTGGGAAAATATTACTAAAGCCAGAAAGTCCGGACTAGATACCTATTATGGAAATATTCTTTCAGAATATGCCATGGACGAAATTGATCTGGATGGCATTGGAAAAACTTTAGCCTTAACTCCTAACGATGAAGTAAACTCTTTAACAGCTATTCAGTTTGCAGAGATCTTCGGTAATTCTTCAGTATTCCAATTACCACCGCTTTCAACAGCAAGCAAAAAGGAATTAGAATCAAATGATTCCCTTGGTGGACGAACACTGTTCTCAAAAGAGATGAACTTTGATAAGATCTCAGAATTTTTGAGGTCTGGAGCAGGTATCCGAAAAACTCCTATCACTCCTGAATTTTCTTTTGAAAATTATGAGAAAAAATATGGTGATAAAGCATTACCTTTATTTGTGGTCTCAAGTTCAAATACAATAGAGCCTTTTTCGCTTGATAATCCTCCCTCACCTCAGGCAGGAGATACAATCATAGGTCTTGTCTCAGAAGATGCTGATTCAAAGAATCCATCAGATAATGAAACGGATCAAAAACCAGATCCTAATTTGCCGCACTGATGTTTTCTAATTACCAACTCGACTCTTTCAAAGACCGAACTACTCCATTTTATTTTTATGATCTGAACCTGTTCAGAAAAACTCTGGATCAGATAAACAAATATGGAGTTTCTAAAGGCTATCACGTTCACTACGCTTTAAAAGCCAATTCTCATCCTCGGATATTGCATGAAGTCATTAAGGCCGGTTTATCTGCTGATTGCGTAAGCGGAGGTGAGGTAGAAAGAGCCATCGAATGCGGTTTTTCTCCAAGTAAAATTGCTTTTGCAGGTGTAGGTAAACGCGATATCGAAATCGAGATCGGTCTGGAAAATAATATTTTATGCTTTAATGTAGAATCGGTTCAGGAACTGGAAGTAATCAACGAATTAGCTTCGCAGAATAACCGAATTGCAAAGGTTGCACTAAGAATCAACCCTAATGTTGATGCCAACACTCATAAGTATATCACTACCGGTTTAAAAGAAAATAAATTCGGTATCAACGAAAAAGATCTTCCGGACATTTTCGAATTACTTCCTTCTTTAAAGCATATAGAACTGATTGGAATACATTTTCATATTGGTTCACAGATCGAGGAACTTGAGCCTTTTAAAAAGCTTTGCTTGAGAGCAAATGAGTTGAATGAAACTTTTGAAAATAAAGGATATAAGCTCACAGTCATTAATGTAGGAGGTGGATTCGGGATAAATTATTCGAGCCCTGACAGTAGTGGAATCCCTGATTTCAAGAAATTCTTCGAAACGTTTGAAAAACACCTGACACTTAAATCTCATCAGCAATTACACTTTGAATTGGGTCGCTCTGTTGTTGGTCAATCAGGAAGCCTTATTACCCGTGTACTATATACCAAAACAGGGATCGAGAAAAATTTTGCCATAATTGATGCGGGAATGACCGAGCTTATCCGCCCGGCTTTATATCAGGCAAAACATGAAATTCAGATCATTTCAGATCAATCCGGAAGAACCAACAAGCAATACGATATCGTTGGTCCGATTTGTGAGAGTTCAGACGTTTTCAGAACGGATTATGAAATCCCTGAACTTAGACGAGGTGATATTCTTGCCATCAGGAGTTGCGGTGCTTATGGTGAAGTAATGAAGAGCAGGTATAACTTACGTCACGAGATAGGTACTGCTTTTTCGGATGAGATTGAGTGATTTTATACACCTCATAGTTATTTTATCTTAGCTTCCCCGCTATAAACCCCGTCGTCCAGGCGGCCTGAAAGTTAAACCCTCCGGTTACACCATCTATATCTAAAACTTCGCCTGCAAAATAGAGATTCGGCACTTTCTTACTTTGCATGGTTTTTATATCAATATCCTGAAGACTTATCCCACCACAGGTAACAAACTCTTCTTTAAACGTGGTTTTTCCGTTTACTGAATATTCATCATTCATCAGAATATGCACCATTCTGTTTATGTTCTTTTTTCCCATATTTTGCCAGATCATGTTCCCTCCCACTTCTACTTTTTCAATCAAAAATTCCCAAAGTCGACCGGGTAATTCAAATGGGTTTACATTATGAATTCGCTTTTTACCATGCTCTTCTACTACTCCTTTCAAAACCTCCCGGATTTCTTGCTCCGACAATTCACCTGTCCAGTTTATAAGAGCCTTAAATTCATAATTCATTTCATTCAGTTCTCTGGCTCCGAAAGAAGAAAGCTTCAAAATTGCAGGACCACTCATCCCCCAATGTGTGATCAACAAAGGTCCTTCGCTTTTAAGTTTTGAACCCATGATCTTTACGGACACCGGGTCAGCGACTACTCCCATCAACTTGGTAATAGCTTCATCCGGCATGTTGAAAGTAAACAGAGAAGGAACGGGCTCTTCAACATTATGCTCCAGTTCACGAAGCCAGTTAAAACCTTCCGATCGGGGACTTCCTCCGGTAGCTACTACAATTTTTTCTACTTCTTTGGTTTCTCCATTTTTAAAACCAAGAACCAAACCGTTTTTACTTTCTCTCAAAGTCCTTATGGCAGATTTTGTTTTAATTCCGATTCCCAAATCATGCACTTCCTTCATTAAGCAGTCAATGATTGTTTGAGAAGAATCGGTTACCGGAAACATTCGACCGTCTGCCTCGGTTTTTAGCTCAACGCCACGGTCATTGAACCAGGAAATAGTATCTGTTGGAGAAAATATACCGAATGCCTTTTTAAGCGGCTTCTCTCCTCTTGGATAAAATTTTACCAATTCATGGATCTTAAAACAATGATGTGTGACATTGCATCTACCCCCGCCCGAAATACGAACTTTTGAAAGTAATTTGTCAGATCTTTCATAGATCGTTACCTGCGCATCAGGATTATGTGTCTTAGCAGAAATAGCACTAAAAAAACCAGCGGCTCCGCCACCAATAACAGCAACTTTCATGTTTTTAAGTACAAGATAACAGTTCTTTAAGTCATCATTTAATTTTATGGAACTTAATCCTGTTTTAGGAATGCAATCCGATTCAATAACCCTTATTTTTATCGCTTAATAAATATCGGAATGGATTTACACGTACTAAAATTTGGCGGCACCTCAATGAATGATCACAAAACCTGGAAGCAGGTTTTAGAGATCATCAAGAATTATGAATATCCCATCGTTGTGGTTTCAGCAACAGCAAAAACTACACGTCAGCTTATTGAATCCGGGAAACTAGCTGCGGATAATAAGTTAGAAGAAGCTTTAGAATTGGGTGAGTCTATTAAACTTCGTCATCTGGAAATTATCCGGAATTTTCTTGAGGAAAACCCACATCCCAAAAAAGTACTCATAGAAGAAAGTTGCGAGAAAAAGCTGGATGAAAAAATCGGGTTATTGGATAAATTCTTAACCTATACTCATAAGGTAGGGGAACTTACTCCTGCAATGAAAGATGCCATTGCATCTATAGGTGAGCAGATCTCTTCTTACTTGCTCGCTCAATGTGGTTTGGCAACCGACCAACTTACTCAATTTGTTGATGCTAAAAAGATCATCAAAACAGACAAGAACTATGGAAATGCTTTTCCTAATTTTGGGTTGATCAATCAGAAAATTGGTTCCCTTGAAACTCTTCTAGACGGTGGTTTTACACCTGTTATAGGTGGTTTTTATGGTGAAGCTCCTGATGGAACTACTACAACTCTTGGATTTGAAGGTTCTGATTATTCAGCCAGCCTGATCGGCGGAGCTCTGCATGCAAAAAGTATAGAGATATGGACAGATGTAAGCGGAGTATTCACAAGTGATCCAAGATTCATAAAAGATGCAAAACCGATTCCTGAGCTCAGTTATTATGATGCTACAGAAATGGCTTATTTTGGTTCAAAAGTATTACACCCTTCCACACTGAAACCTGCTCAAGAACGCAATATTCCTGTTCTTGTTAAAAACATGTTTGCTCCTGAAGAATCAGGAACTAAAATCATAAGAGAAAGTATTCAGACTCAAAAAGCTTTAGCTATTTCTTTCAAAGAAGATATTGCACTTTTAACTGTGAGCGCCTACGAAACGGTTATGGGATACAATTTTCTTACCCGGGTTTTTAAAGCCCTCGAAGATCACCGTTTAGCTGTTGATGCGGTCAACACAACTGAAGCCTCGGTTACCATTGCTCTTTCTGATTCGGAAAAGCTGGATGAAATTGCCAAAAACCTGATCGAGATCGGCACCGTTGACCTTGAAAAAGAAAAAGGGTTAATAAGCATTATTGGGTATCAACCTTCAGAGAAAACAGAACTATGCAATGATATTTTTGATGCTATACATCCTGTCTCTTTAGACATGGTCTCTTTCACAAAACAAAAAAGGATTCTGAATTTAGCGGTTGATCAAAAAATCATGGTTGATACTGCACAGAAAATTCACTCTTCTTTGTTTTAATTATTCTCTTTGTCAGGTTTTTCAGTTTGAATTTTTGCAGCTGTTTTTGGCATTACTATACCAAGTGATTTTGCACGGGCTCTCCATTTTTCACGAGCTAGTTTCTGCATGTCTTCGATCGCATCGATCTCATCTACTATTTCCATTCCAAGCAGGGTTTCTACTACATCTTCCATAGTAACTACTCCGACCAGCCCTCCATATTCGTCAACCACTACTGCAATATGTTCTTGGTTTTCCAAAAGCTTCTCGAGTACATTTTTCAATGAAATTACTTCGGGAATGATCAAGACTTCTCTTCGAATTTCTTTTAATTTTATACTACCCTTGCCCTCTGATTGGTTCAGAAATAAGTCGTTTTTCAAAACATACCCGGTAATGTCTTCTTCATTTTCTCCAAAAACCGGCATTCTGGAAACTCTAAGTTCCTCTTTATTTTCCAGAACTTGATTGATGGTCATATCTTCCTGAAATTTAACCACCACAATTCTTGGAGTCATGATATCATGAACTTTAAGTGAGTTAAACCTAATCAGGTTTTTAAAAATATTGGACTCTCCTTCCTCAAACACTCCTTCTTCAAAACCAAGTTTTGCCATTGCGCCGATCTCTTCCCGACTTACAGACGGTTGATTCTCTTCTTTGGACAACCATTTTGTGATCCATCTTGACAATACTACAAGCGGATAAGTAAGTACGATAAGTACACCCGTAACTCTTGCTGACGGAACAGCTAAATTCTTCCAATAAGTAGCTCCTAAAGTCTTTGGAATAATTTCAGAAAGCACCAAAATCAATAAGGTGAGCACGGCTGATGTAATGCTAACGTATGCGTTACCAAATACGACCTGAGCCTGAGCACCAACTCCGGCAGCACCAACTGTATGAGCAACTGTATTTAAACTCAAAATTGCTGATAAAGGCTGGTCTATATCTTGTTTGAGCTTACGCAGCATTTTACCTGAACTCGCATTTTTATTCTCTAATACAGCAACGTAAGACGGAGTAATTGATAATAGAACCGCCTCCAAAATCGAACACATGAAAGAAACACCTATTGCCAGTATCAAATAAAATATCAGTAAAGTCATTTATTGGTTTTTAAAATAGTTTTGAAATAAACATCATTGCACATAGTTCGTTCCAGTGCGTATGACTGGAATCCGGATTTAAATAAACATGAATTTAGTTTCCAAAAAAATCCTTGTACTTGCCCTGCCTATGCCGTTGGCAGGCTTCGCCGGAATGACTCGAAGTAAAATTAGTTTACTTCTCACAATGTATAAAAAATTATCAAGCTTTAGTGTTAAAGGCTGCATTTTATGGCTATTTTAGAAGTCTTTGAATAAAATGACTAAATGCTTCAATTAGAAAAAATATCTCTTGCCCTCGGCGACAGAGATTTACTTGACGAAATTTCAACCTTGATAAATCCGGGTGAACGAATTGGTTTGGTTGGCCCTAACGGTGCCGGGAAATCAACTTTACTCAAAATTATCATGGGGATTCAGGAAAAGGACGCGGGCTCTATTGTTCTCTCCAATGAAGAAACACTTGGCTATCTTCCTCAGGATGGTGTTGATCCTGATTTTGAACTTACTGTTATCGAAGAAGTTGAAACAGCTTTTTCTGAGATCTTTGATCTCGAAGAAGAAGTAAACGAACTTCAACAAAAACTAGCAGAGACAGACCCTGAATCTGAAGAGCATGAAAAATTACTCGAAAGATATGGTCTCTTACAAACCAAGTTGGAAGCTTCCGGTCTTTATACTTTGCGCTCTGATGTTGAAAAAATTCTGATGGGGCTTGGATTTAAAGAATCAGATTTTTCCAGAAATACCACCGAATTTAGTGGCGGTTGGTTGATGCGTATTGCTTTGGCTAAGCTTCTCCTGAAAAAACCTACCTACCTTCTTTTGGATGAACCTACAAACCACCTGGATATTGAATCTCTTCAATGGATGGAGAATTTCCTGAATTCCTATGAAGGTGCAGTAATCGTAGTTTCACATGACAGGGCGTTTCTGGATACCATCACCAACAGAACACTTGCTCTTCGGAAAGGAAAAATGAGTGACTATTCAGGAAATTACTCTTTTTATGAAAGGAAATGGAAAGAAGAGCGTGAGCTTTTAATTAATGCACAGAAAAACCAGGCTAAAGAACTCAAAGAAACTGAAGAGTTCATAGAGCGTTTCCGGTATAAAGCATCTAAGGCTCGTCAGGTTCAAAGTCGCGTTAAACAACTTGAGAAAATTGATCGAATTGAAGTTGAAGATGAGCTCGCTAATGTGTCATTCAGCTTTCCTGAACCTGAAAGAAGTGGTCAGGTTGTGATGCGCTTAGAAAATATCAAAAAGAGCTACGGCGAAAATGTAGTTTTTGATGGTTTGGATTATGAAATAGAACGTGGTGATAAAATTGCAGTGGTTGGTCCAAACGGAGCAGGAAAATCAACTATGATCCGAATTCTTGCAGGAATTGAATCTATCCAGGGCGGAGAACGAAACATAGGACATAAAGTCACTACAAATTACTTTGCTCAGCATCAGGCAGAAGATTTGGATCTTAAAAAAGATGCCCTTGAAGTAATGATGAGTGCGGGTTCTAACGAAAAAGAAAGCCGGTTACGTTCTATTCTGGGGAGTTTCCTTTTCCGTGGCGACGATGTATTCAAAAAAGTTAAAGTTCTATCCGGTGGAGAAAAAAGCCGGTTGGCGCTGGCAAAGATGTTACTCTCTCCTGCCAATTTTCTCATATTTGATGAGCCTACAAACCACTTGGATATGAGCAGTAAAAACATCCTGCAACAAGCACTTCAACAATATGAAGGAACTTGTGTAATTGTATCTCACGATCGTGCTTTTTTAGATCCTATTGTTGATAAGGTTTTGGAAGTTCAGAAAAACAAAGTTCGGACTTATCTCGGTAACGTCTCTTATTTCCTTGATAAGAAAAAAGAAGAAGCTGAAGCTCAGAAAAATTCAGGCGCATCAGAACAATCTAAATCAGCCTCTTCAGATGACGGCACTCTTTCCAGAAAAGAACAGCGTCGAATAGAAGCTGAACGCAGAAATAAGATCAGTAAAGAAGTAAATCCCATTAAAAAGAAGTTAGAAAAAGTTGAAAAGGAGATTGAGCAAGCGGAAAGCCGAAAAAATGAAATTGAAGCTTTAATGGCTGAAGTTGATTTCTACGATGATGCGGACAGAGTTAAGAAAACCTCATTAGAATATGAGAATATAAAAATGGATCTTACGGACAAGTATTCAAAATGGGAAGAATATGCCAATCGAATTGAAGCCATAGAACAGGAAATAGCATGAAATTAATTACTAAGCATCTACTATTATCTCTTTGCATCGCAATCATAAGCATTAGCTGTGGAACTTCAGAGCCTGCATTGGTAAAGTCTGAGACTTCTTCAGAAATGAATAGCGCGCAGCAATCAGTTACCGAACCTGATACTACCCGTTCGATTGCCGTAACCATCAATGATCGTGTTAAATATGAGCTCACTAAAATTGATACTGCGTGGACAGGAGTTGCTCTGCAATACGACACAAACGACCCTCTGACAAGAAAGGTAGTCCGGGAAATTCCTTTGATTCCTGCTTATGGTTGGTCTGATTTCGAAGATGTGGTCCGGTTTCTTATGATCTATACTATACCTGATCAAAAGGAAATTGAAAACCATAAACCGGCTCCGGTTTCAAATCAATCCCGGACATATAGAATTACCGTTTTTGATGGAGAAAACTCCAGAACGTATTACTATTTCAATCCTGAAGGTGAACTTAATGAATATTGGGAATCACAAAATGTAGTGACTTTTGGAACGTATTTGACTTCTGAGATGAAGGTGGTTACTGAAGAAGAATAATTACCAAATCCCTTTCGCTACTACCAATCTAGTAAAAACCACTGTTTCAAAATTCTTCTATTTTTGGATTTATGTTTCAGAAGTTATTCTGTAAATACTATATTTCTTAGAAGTAACAAATCCAAAAGGAATATGACCTTAACAAGTAAGTTTTTTCGGTTTATCTTAACTACAATATTTCTTCTTGTTATTTCTAATAATTTGATTGGTCAGGAATTGCAAAAAACTCGACATGCTTTATATTTCGAGCTTGGAGGGGCGGGATTTATATATTCTTTCAATTATGAATATCATCTTGATGAAAGGTTTGCAATCCGGGCTGGTGGTATGTTTTTAAAATACCAACACGAGGAAAGCCAAGGAGACTTAAATGAATATCAGGGTTTAATAATCCCAATAACTCTAAATACTTTTCTTGGTAAGAATAATCACAAACTTGAAATAGGCTCCGGAATCGTAATACAAGATTTCAGAGTCAAGAATAATATTCCTAATCGTGAAGAAAGGTTTTTAGGGCTTATGGATACCGATACCGGTGGAATTGGCTTATCAGCAGGTGTAGGATATCGCTATCAGCCTACCAATGAGGGTTTGTTATTTAGGATCGGGCTTTCTGTGGATTTGGCACCCGCATGGGATTATGACCTAGGTGGAGCTTTCGGAATAAGCTTTGGATATATCTTTTGATTACTTAGCAAAAATCTGACTTTTATCCCCAAAAGCCTTGAACTCCAGTGCATTTCCGCTGGGATCAAGAAAAAACATAGTTGCTTGCTCTCCGGGTTCTCCTTTAAAACGGATATAAGGCTCAATGATGAACTCTATTCCGGCTTCTTGTACTCTTTTTGAAAGAGCTTCCCACTCATCCATTTCCAGAATAACTCCAAAATGACGAACCGGAACTCCTTTTCCATCTACTGCTCCTTTAGCGGATTCTTTGGCTTCATCAGGACTGAGATGTGCTACTACCTGATGTCCCCACATATTAAAATCGATCCAGTGATCGGATGATCTGCCTGTTGAACAACCTAAAATTTCAGTATAGAAGGTGTGTGTTTCTTCCAGATCTTTAACCGGAAAAGCCAGATGAAATGGGGGAATGTTTTTACTCATTATTTATTTCGCCACTAAAGCACGAAATCACAAAATTTTATTCTCTTGTGATTCTAGTCTTTATGGAACATTTTATGTTAAAATTATGATTTCAATAAAAGTACAAAACTAATTCAACATTCATAATTCAAAATCCTTAATTCATAAGCATGGAATCCAAGAAAGTAGAGTTTACAGGATCAACAGGTGAGAGTTTATCTGCAAAAATTGACACACCTGATGGAGAACCAAAAGCATATGCCTTATTTGCTCATTGTTTTACCTGTTCAAAAGACCTGAAGGCAGTAGGTAACATCACAAAAGCATTAGCAGAAATTGGAATTGCTACTTTTCGCTTCGATTTTACAGGGCTTGGACAAAGCGAAGGAGATTTTGCTGATACTAATTTTTCAAGCAATGTAGATGATCTGGTTAAGGCTTATGAATACATGAATAAACAGTTTTCAGCCCCTTCAATATTGATCGGACATTCCTTAGGAGGGGCCGCCGTACTTCAGGCCTCTCATAAAATGGAATCAGTAAAGGCCGTTGCAACCATTGCCGCTCCTGCGGAACCGGCACATGTAAAAGAGAACTTTGAAATGAGTCTTGATGAGATCAATGAAAAAGGAGAAGCAAAAGTCAGCTTAGCCGGACGTCCGTTCACCATCAAAAAACAATTCATTGATGATCTTGAAGAAGCCCGCATGAAAGATTTTATTCATAACCTAGGTAAAGCCCTGATCATATTTCATTCTCCTATCGATAATACAGTTGGAATTGATAATGCCTCAAAAATTTTCATTGCCGCCAAACATCCGAAGAGTTTTATATCCCTCGATAAAGCTGATCACCTGTTGTCTGAAAAAGAAGACAGTCTGTATGTAGGAAAAGTTTTAGGAACCTGGGCTGGGAAATATATTTAATCTAACCCTCCTCTGAAGGAGGTGTCACGCCAAAAGCGTGACGGAGAATGTTGTGAGGTTTACAAGTTATTAAACCTCACAACATCCCTCTGATTCACACAAGTGTTCGATCCGTCTCCCTTCGAAGGGAGATTTTTACTCATCCAACTCTTTCAGTTTCATTTCTGAAAGCTCCAGATTCACTTTGGAAGAAATATTAGCAGCGATATCTCTGTTCTTCTTTTTAACTTTCATTGTTCTTGAGGTAAGCTCATCTCCCGGTAGTTCAGAAAGAGCCCTTGCATTTTTTCCATGAATAATCAATTTAGCAGAAAAGAATCCTTTCTTGAATTCCATCATATCAATTTCTGAAAATGGGATTTCTACGGTTGCTAAGTCTGATTTATAAGCTCCCATTATCGCATCTTTTTTCTGAAATTCGATGAACAACTTTTGTCCTTTCACGCTCAGAATTCCTTCCACTAACATAAAACCGCCGTTCAATTGATCGATCTCAAATGGTAAATTACGCATATTTTTAACTGTTTTTTATTGACTTAGCTGTCGAAATAATTATTTCTAAAAAGGTACAAAAAATCTGTAAGGACTTCCTCATGAAACTGTCTAACTATACGGTTGAGGGGAACATTACTAATCATACATTTGAGGGCTCAACCCTCAATGTCCTTCCAGGGGTGAAAGATGGAATATTCTTTTACCCTCTTTTTTTTTGAACCTTCGTTGAAGCATTTTTTTAGCTTTTGTTGATTAAGTGCTTTCACTCTGCTATTCTCTGTGTATGAGAGGTCTCATCACTGTAATTCTTATATTTATCCCGTCTCTGATTATTGCTCAATCAGCAAATTTTCAGGATGACTTTTCCGATCAGGATATTTCTGACTGGACCGGAGATAATGCGGATTTCACTTTTGTAACGGAATCCGGGAATGTATTACTCCAACAGGACGCCGCTTCCGCCGGCTCATCTCAATTAAGCATTCCGTCAACAAACACCGTTGGATTCTGGGATTTCTTTATCCGTTTAGATGGATTCAATCCTTCTGATGGAAACAAATCTGAGATCTACTTAATGAGTGACTCCGCTAACTTCGATCAGGCTATAGATGGATATATGCTTCAGGCCGGAGAAGATGGTTCCGGAGATGTTTTCAGATTATTCCGAATCACTGACGGAACCAAAGACGGAGAAGTACTAACAGGAACAACCGATATTTCAGGTGGTGGCGACTTCAGAGTTCGTGTGAACAGAGATGCTTCCGGAAACTGGGCGCTTTCTGTTGCAAATTCTTATTCCGGTGTAACTGTACAAGAAGCAACGGGCACAGATAACACCTACAACTCCACTTCATTTTTTGGGTTCAAAAATACATACACAGCAACCAGAGCTGATAAATTCTTCTTTGATTTTAAAATTGATATACCTCCTATACAAATCGCTGATGCTTCTGTACAGAACTCCACTGCTATCAATGTAACTTTCAGCAAAGATTACGATCCTGCAACCATACAAAATTCTGATTTTACGATTTCGCCCGGAAGTCTAAACCCGACATCTATTGATCAGACTTCTTCTTCCTCTGTTGAGTTGGTATTTGGGAGTGATCTACCAAGCGGTTCTTTTGATCTTGATATTACTTCCATAGAAGATTCTAATAACCAAACAACACTGGCCGACACCACCATTACTTTATTCAGATTTGAAGAATATCAATCAGGTGATATCATCATAAATGAATTTTTAAAAGATCCACCCGGAGCTCTTGAAGAATATGTAGAATTGAAAAACACTTCATCCCGTTTACTCAATTTAAGAGATTGGGAATTAGGTGATAACGGTTCACTCAGTACAATCTCCGATCAGGATTTTGCCATTTTTCCTGACAGTTTTGTAGTTATTACTTCTGATACTGCTGCACTAAAAAGTGTTTTTGGAAATGTTTACGCTATACAAGTTTCACTTCCGGCATTCAATAACACAACTGATCAGATTCGCCTTTACGATGAGAATGGTTCCACCATTGATTCTTTAGAATACACCCCCGACTGGGGCGGCGAAAATGTGGCGTTGGAACGCAGAAGCCCGACGGCTCCTTCTGTTTTTATGGAAAACTGGAGTGATTCGCCAAATCCAAATTCAGGAACAGCCGGAATGCAAAATGAAGTTGCTCAGGATAATACTCCTCCGGATATAGAAACTCTGAGCATTATTAATGACTCTACATTCATTCTCACCTTCACTGAACGAATTAACCCGGATTCTGCTGAAAATCCTGATAATTACGAAATCGCGCTGAACACCAAAGCCGTTCAAGGAGAAAACGATTTTTTTGTCGCAACTTACCTGGAGCCTGATTCTGTAAAACTGGTTGTTAAAGGAGGAATTCCAAATACACCAAGTGGCGGAGATATTACTGTTTATAATCAGGCAGATATATTCGGTAACATAAATCCATCCATAATCAGAAGCTTTCAATACATACAAACAGAAACAGCTGAACCGGGCGACGTATTTATCAATGAATTTGTATATGATCCTCCGGGATCACTTACCGAGTTTGTAGAAATTTATAATCCAACAGATAAAGCATTTAACTTGAAAGGCTGGACTTTAAGCGACAACTCCGGCAACGAAGTGGTTTTAACAAACGAAGATTTCTTCTTCAGGAAAACAGAACCTACTTCAGGCTTTCCTGATAATCCATATATAATTTTAACTCCTGATAGTTCCATTAGCGTAGGTCAACCCAACCGAAGAGTAGTAATGGGAAGTCGTTTCCCAACCTTGAATAATACGACTGATGCCATCGTCTTAAAAAATACGGAAGGCGTTACACTCGATTCTTTGACATACACTCAAGACTGGGGCGGAGATGAACTTTCTTTGGAGCGACGATCTGTTTCTGTAACCGGTCAATTTCAGGAAAATTGGGGTGACAGTCCTTCTGCTCAGTTTGCCACGCCATCTGAGCCCAACCTTGTGAGTCAGGATAACACGGCGCCCACATTAGAAAATGCTTTTGCTCTGAATAACACTTCTGTTACTCTTGTGTACAATGAGCGGCTGGAAGAAAGTGCTGCACAAAATATATCAAACTACTCATTCTCACCATCCTTGTCTGTTTCTTCGATTTCTCAGAATAGAAATCAGATTAATCTGATCTTTAATGAGACTTTGCAAAATGAAACTACGTATTCAATAACGATAAACGATCAGCAGGATATATTTGGGAACACGAATGCTCAAATTTCCACATCGGTTCGTTATCTGGAGTTTTCTGCTCCTCAACCTTCAGACATTGTTATAAATGAGATTCTCTATCAAAAAGAGAATGAAAATTCTCCGGAATTCATCGAACTATTCAACAGATCTGAAAACAATTTCGATCTGAGTAACTGGACCATTTCTGATGCTGCTAATAATTCCGCCACGCTGCCTGAAGGAACTTCACTTGAAGCCGGAAGTTATGTGGTGTTAACAGATCGACAGAGTTTTGCGAGTTCACTTTCAAACGGGATTTTCTTGTCAGGATTTCCTTCTCTCAATGACTCCGGCGATGGAATTATCATTAAAAATGAATCCGAAATTACCATAGACAGCTTGTTTTACACCGAACGTTTTGGTGGAAATAAGAATGGCATTTCTGCTGAAAAAAAAGACCCAAACGGTGCCTCCAATGATGCTAATAATTGGGCAAATAATACTTCTTCATCAGGAAACAGTGCAGGAGTTGAAAATTCGGTTTTTCAATTAGATACCATTTCTCCTGAGATCATTTTTGCTAAGCTTCAGCAAGATGGAAATGTGTTTATCGCCTTTTCTGAATTTATCAATCCCGGTGGAGCCACTATTTCTGTTGCAGGACAAACCAGAACAGTATTGTCTTATGATCAAAATAATGCGAACCAAATTCTGGTTGATGGAAACGGACTTGAAACCAGTACTAACATTGATCTTACGATTACAAACCTGAATGATGTTGTTGGAAATACGCTAAACTCGGGCTCAATTCCGGTTTCTCAGCCAATCACCAAAGGTTCTGTGGTCATTAATGAGATCTTGTATGATCCGCTTTCTGACGACGAAGACAATCTGCCCGATCAAACCGAATACATCGAACTGTACAACACGCAGGATTACGCCATTTCTTTGGAAGAGATCTTTCTCAACGATGCTCCCGATGAGGATAATGAAGTAAACCGCCTTGATCCAGTTTCTTCTCAATTCAAGTGGATTCAGCCTAACGGATATTTTCTGATCTATGCTGAAGATCAAACCTTTGATTTTTCTGAAAGCCAACTCGCCGAATATTTTGGTCTGGAATCTCAATCGGATCAGTTTACTATGCAGATCGATCGGTCGAGTTTGAGCTTGTCTGCTTCAGGAGATGCGATCTTCATTTCTGACAGTTCAGAAACTACTATCGATTCTGTTTTTTATGATGAGAGTTGGCAAAATCCGAATCGTGTAAGCGTGGATGGTGTGGCACTGGAAAAGATAAATCACGCCGGACCAAGTAATGATGAAAGCAACTGGAGTTCCAGTACGGAAGTAAGTGGAGGTACTCCGGGACAGCAAAATTCTATTTTTCAGGAACCGGGTTCTGCTCCTGATAACTCAGGAATTACGTTTACTCCTAATCCTTTTTCTCCCGATGATGATGGGTTTGAGGATTTCTTATCCATCAATTACACACTGGATGAAGCGGATTATTTGCTCCGAGTCAGAATCTATGATCGGTATGGCCGTGAAGTCCGCGAACTAGCAGACGGCAAACCTGCCGGATTTTCAGGTATCTTAATTTGGGATGGATTAACTGATTCGGGCAACAAAAACAGAGTGGGAATTTATATCGTGCTTTTTGAAGCCTACAACAGCGCAGCCGGAAGAGACCGAACTTTTAAAGAAACTGTGGTTATTGCGAGGAAGTTTTGAGGGAATTAGGAATATAATTCATCTTCACTCCCCCAAACCAATTAATTCCAGGAGCAGGTTGATAATGCCCTTTATTCCTCAAAAAGAAGTTTTTTCCAGCTTACCTCATAAATAGTAAACCTATTGTTTTTCTGCTCTACAATATATACTTCTTTTAATATTGACTGAGGTTCTTTGAACGCTGCTTTGTCGACCAATACTTTATTTAAATCACCAATTGAAGAAATTCTCAATTCACTGAACCTTTCCTCATCAATATTCTCCTTGTGACCATTTTTTCTGTCATAAGTAAATTGGTTTATCACACCGAGAGTCTCAAGGCCAATTGAGAACACAATTTTATTCTCTGTAATGGTTTTTTCAGTATAGTTTTCATTAAGAACAATCGTATCCGATATTTTAGCAAGGATGTAGACCGGTTCTCTATCTTGCCCTTCTAATGAAAAAGAATAGAGAGATAGCGAAATTAATATTATTGACTTAATTACAATTTGTACTCGCATTTTTCATACTTGAATCTTCGAATGTACCTTCACAATTGGAAGTCCTTAATTCCGGCTCCGACAAGTAAGCTTTTAAATAAACATTGTTACCGTTAAGCAAAACTGGTTGTGTTTCAATTGGAAAATACCCTACAGATCTGATAGCAATTTGTATAGGATAATTTGATCTCTGAACTTTAGTTTTAATGACTTTCTTATCTGTTTTAAAAATTTGGCACCCAACTTTAACATGAGAGAAAATATAAGCTGAATCAGAGTTTACATCTTCTATTTCAATATTAATGGTAACACTGTCCGGTTGATTTGGTTCTTTTTCGCCACTCAAATCATCATATGTTAAACTGTAAGCACTTTTATTATACGTTGAGAATAGAGTCTCATTATTCTTACAGCTTAAAGAAGCCAGCATTGATAAAATAAGTATATAATATAATTTCATAGTTTTAACAGTTAAAATGAGATCCTTTTGCTGTTTTCTTAAGGGATGTGAATGCTACTCCATCTCCAATTTTAATCGATAACCGTGCTAGAACGTACTTCCAACCATTACCCAATTTTTATTTTCCTTAATAAAAAAATTAATTCCAATTAGACCATCTCCGCTTTTATCAGACAATACAATTGCTCGATTTTTATATACTAATGGAGTCGATAAGTACAATACCGAAGTAAATTCTGCTTCCCAAATAGGAACTGGTCTTTGATCACGTACATAGTCAGGTATTTGTTTATCATTAACCAATTCGACAGAAGTTATATTTAATGTCTGTAAATTTAATGATTTATAGTCCTTTAGCGTTTGATTAAGCTGCTTCAATGTTGACTCATCAAAAAGAGAGTCTATATCTACCTCCGTGGAAACCGGATTTCGTATCAATAATTCTTTTGAAAGAGGAGAACCAAGAACTTGATTAACAGTTTTTTTATCAAATGTATTCTGAAATAGCACTTCCTTACCATCTATAAATAATTCGCTGGCAACTTTTTGTAATTGAAATTGTTCCTCACTGGAATCTGTTAACCTTGAGCAAGATGAAAAAGTGCTTATAAGAATTAATATGAAAGATATTTGTTTTATCAATTTCATTGAGTTAATTACAAGAAGAATTTGATGAGTTTATTGCCGTTTGATAACCTGTACCTAATTGATTTCTATAAAATTCCTGAATTAATTAATTCCCATGAGTTATTTTTATTTTTTTTAAAAAAGTATGTGGAAACTCCAATATCAACATCACCATAACTATCATGAAACACAATCGCATAATCCTTGTAAATGATGGGAGTGGAGAGAAAATTCACGTTAGTAAAACCTGAATATTTAAACGGCGGGGGGATTGATGAATCTTTCACAAAATCAGGAATTTCTTCCTCACTTATTACCGGATAGCCATTTAGATCACCTGATGTTAAATTTATCTGTTTATAACCAATAGACCTATTAACCAAAGATGAAGTAATTTGATTACTAAAATGATTTTGCAAACTGTCTTTTGAAGCTGAAAGGAAAGCAATATTCTGAATCGATAACCCATCTTTTAAAAAATTTTCTACCACTTTCTCCTCTAGTGTTTGATGGTATACCGGATTCTTCTCAAACTTTGAGACAAGTACCGTAAGTATCTTTTTTTGAGATTGAGTTTCAATATTACTTTCATCACAGTAAACTAATAGAAGTAATAAGGCTACAAAAATGATTTTTTTTACCAAGATCATGATTTAATCAGTTTGAACGATATTGATTTAATGCTGTCCTATTATTAGTATCAATCAATAATTTCATCTTCTACTAACCATATTCGTTCCACCTCCATTAAATAACCATAATCATCGTCTTCCTTAATAAATATATAGAACGAATACTTTTCATAATAATCAGGAAATTTTCTTTTGTCATTTAATTTCAGAAAGTCATTAATACTTACAATTTGTTCTTTAATTGAACTGTATGTGACCCTTGTATTTTTATGTTGGTCTTTTATAAATCTATATGTTTGATCGTTCCCAAGATCATAAACTCTCTCATCTTTATTTACGATTATGGAGTCTTCCTTTTCCTCATATAAAAAAAACTATTTCTTCTTTTTGCTGAGCATTAAGATTAAATGAGAGTAATAAGACAAGTATGATGCATTTCATAAACACCTTTAAGCAAATTTAAATCTATATTCGTGCTTTAAAAATCCAAAAACTCCAATTGTTCAACCTTAACCAAACTAGCTTTTTTATCTGCTTTATCGAATAGAAGCATATAAATTGAACTAAACTCCTTGTTAAGATCAAAAACTCTAAGAGTACCATCTTCGTTTTGACCTGGATATTTCCCCTTAAACTCATTAAAATATTTTACATAAAAATCTGACAACCATTCTACATTTTTAGCTTTATTCAAAATTGGGTCATCATCATTCGGGAATCTTCGAGTTAAACTATCAACTTCATAAAATCCAATATGATGGATGATTTTATTCTGAAACTCAATATCATATACGAAAATAGAAGACTTTCCGTCTTTAAAACCATCAGAGAATTTCCAGGTCTTATCACCATTTTCATCGAAAATGAGAATCAGATCATTATTTTGAGCGAAGCTTAAATCACTCAGAAAAAAGACTGTAATTACTACTACAAAAAAAGTTGTTATTCTTGACATTGTGTACTCCCTGGTTCTTGTAGTAAATTTTGGTAGACTGCTCTTATATTTTGTTGCTCCTGACTCGATTTAGTTTGCCAACTAGTAGTGCTCTCTAATCCTCTCCAAGAAAGAGCATCGTAGAACGAATTAGCATGAGAATTTTGATCAAACTCTTTCATTCCATTAAGAATTGTTTCTCTATAATGTTCAGCCATTTGTTCGTGAGACCAATTTTTAACGTGTCTTCTGTAGTAGTCATAAATACCAGGAAAATTATCCTCATTTAAGTTTTCTAGACCGCCAATAGAATCAACCTTCCTTCTTAATTCAGCATGAATAGCTTCATGAAGGAGGGTTCTAGCTATATCCAAACTGGCATTAGATGGAATAAAATATTCATTGATGATGATATTGAATTCATTATTACTGTTTGGTCTTTTTGATGATCCCCCAAGATTTACTGTATCTATATAAGCAACCTTTATTATTAAATCATAGTTTGCATTCTCTCTACTAAATGCTCCAATAACATTTTGCATCGTTTTGGTTTGTGCAAGTTTGTTATAAACACAATTTGCCTTTTGATTATTACTTAATGAAGCATCTTTTATTATACTTCCCAAAAAAAATACCTTTTTATCAATTGTCTCATCATAAGACGAACCGGAATCACCACCTCCTCCTGTGGGAGGATCCTCATAACAAACCTCCGTTGTCGTTGAACCATGATATTCCGTGAAAATCTTTACTATAGTTCCATCGCTGTATTCCTGATACCAGTCCGTATAGTGGTGAACCGTTTCGGGGTAGCAATCCACACTCATTTTATACTTCCCGCTTTTAAAGTCCTCATACTTTTGTTTGCTAATTTGCGCCCCGGTTGCTTTTACCTTTCCTTTGTCAAAATCAAAAACATACTCTGCTTTTTTATCACTGTTTAGCAACATGGCAATACCGGTAAAGTTATTAGCATTACTCAACATTACATTCTGGTTTTCACTTATAGAAGTTTTTGATAAAAATTTCGCTAAGTAAAATGTATAGCCCGATTCTTCCTGAACCGTAATGATTGAATAGTGCGAAGTTTTCTTTGTGATCCCACTATCACCGGAAGAAATCCTTTCGTAACTGATCGGAAATTCTATGTACATAGTTTCCAATTTTTCTGAATACGCCTTCTTTGAAGAAGACCAATCAACACTACTATTCTGTGGCAATGCATCTTCAAATAATTTTAAATTAAATTGCTGTTTAATCTGCTCTGTCTCATTTACAGTTTCTTGAGTGCTACTATTATTGGCGACCTCACACTGCATAAAAAACCCAACTAATAAAACTATCCCTACCCCTTTAAACCAATTTGATTTCATTTACTACCCTTGTCAATTAATGGTATAACTAAATGAGTACCCAAATCATTATTTGTTACAAAACAGATAGATATGCTTAATTTTATAAATATAATTACTCAAATAAACTGCGTTTATTGCAAGGGAGTTTTGAGGGAATTAGGAATATAAAATATCGGAATTAGGAATACGCTATTTTATATTCCTAATTCCCATATTCCTAATTAATCGAGTAATTGATTTTAATTCCCCCAAACCAATTAAGTGGAGCCGCAGGTTGGTAAAAGCGTCCATTTCTTTCGTCTACTCCGCTTGGAATAAAAGGATTTATATCATAACCCAAACTGTATTGTTGATCGAGCAGATTATCTGCACCGACGTAAATATCCAGATTGAATTTTTCTCCCAAGATTTGCTTAAAACCGAATCTCCCTTTCATCAAGTGGTAAGGATCTGAATACACAGTATTTCCATCCGTTAAAGGAATTTCATCTGTGTAATTGTAGGATAACTGTCCGTATAAACCGAGATTTATTTCGGCTGAAAGAGATGTGAAAAAGGTATGTGGAGCCACACCCGGTAACCGGTTATCCGAAAAATCATCTCCGCCTTTCACATAGTTATCATATTTGAAATTATGGAACGTATATGAACTTTGAATTTCAAGTAAATTTAAAAACCCATTTTCATTATTGATGGGAATCCAGTTTGTAGAAAATTCGAATCCGGTTTGATTGGTGCTTCCTGCATTTGCGAATGCTAATGTTCCGTCACGTTCGGATTCAGTGAGGACAATACTTTCCTTCAACTTGAAATAGAAGATGGCAAGATCATAACTGAAAGAGCCATTTTTAGTATTTCCACGAGTTCCAATTTCGTAATTGATTCCTTTTTCGGGTTCCAGGTTTTCGTTTAATTCTCCATCATTAGTTCGAAATTCTTCCAGTGTTGGCGGTGAAAATCCTGCGCTTACACTGGCATGGAGGGTAGTAAAGTCAGTCAATCTTTTCGCGATCGCAATCCGGGGCAATACAGCGGTTTCAAAATTCTTGGAGATCAGATTCGGATCTACGCCACCTTCTTTTGTTGCTACTCTGGTTACATCATAGTTAACTCTGTTCACACTAATTCCTGCATTAATGAACACTTGTCCGGGAAGATCCAGCTCTCCTGTTAAATATATGCTTCTGTTTTTAATCTCGATCTCGTCCTCAAAATTCAGAGTATCTCTTACTCCTCCGTCATTTTGATAATTCCGGGCATTATTATTCCCAAAATGATTTTCAGCGCCTAGCTTTAGTTTAAGATCGGTTTCACCAAAAGTATTTTTATACTGAACCCAAGGTCGACTTCCCCAACTTTTTCTGCTTTCACTTTTATAATCGAAATTAAAAGGATTTTCGAACTTGCTGATGTTTGCAAAAATGTTGGTCCCTCCCGACCAATATTCGTTCCACTCGCTTTCTATATTTGCCCCGATAATAAAATCTTCCTGTTCGATAGATGCATTTTGTTCCACACTTCCGAATCGAGCTTGGGTTGGGTCTTCCTGAAATTGCTGAAATGTTAATCCACCCGGTATCCCATAGTTCAAATTTGAATACAGTGTCGAAACGCTCATCAAAACATTCGAAGGAGTAAACACTTTTATTCCTGTTTCAAAAGTCTGTCTATCAAAAAAGGACTGATCTCTGTATCCATCAGAAACCTGAGAGGAATACTTGTATTGAGAAATCATATACTCACTTCTGGTATTGTATTCTCCTCCGTATTTGAACAGACCATAATCACCAACTGAAGCATCAACGATTCGCTCTGTTTGTGGATCTTTCGGAAAGCTGTTGATCAACAAAACGCCTCCTGTTCCTGCTCCGTACATACTTCCCGCCGGACCTTTGATCACCTCAACCTGCTTGATATTCTGATTGTTCAACAAATTAAGAGGAGTACTTCCGGATGGCAGCGTAAGTGGAAAGTCATTCCAATATACTTTCACATTTCTGACTCCAAACGGCGAACGAATTGCACTTCCTCTGATGGCAATTCTGTAACTTCCGGGAGCCCGTTCGTCCATTTTTACACCGGCAACAGTGTTAAGACCATAAACCAGTGATTGGTCACTAAACCCGTTTATAAGCTTATTATCCAAATAAGAAATAGAGCCCGGAGTTTCCATGATGCTTCTGTTTCCGCTAAAACCTACCACGGTGATCTCATCCAGTTTAGCTTTCAGAGTGTCAGGATTATCCTGAGCAGCGGCTTCCATTCCAAAAGAACTGATAAAAACTGCTAATAAAATTTGTAGATGAATTTTTCTAATCAAAAAAATAAGATTCTATATTAAGGAACAATTTTGTCGGGGATTGATCTATGAAGTATTCAGTATCAAATACGAAAATCATAATAAGATAGATGGAGTTCCGGCAAAACTCTATTACATTTCCATCACATTCAGTAATAAATTATAAACACAGCAAGTGAGTACCAATAGTAAAGCGCCCATTGGAATTTTCGATTCCGGAATCGGAGGATTAACCGTTGCAAAAGCAGTTGCTAAAGCTTTGCCGAATGAGGATATCATCTATTTCGGAGATACGGCTCGTGTGCCTTATGGAATAAAGTCTGAGGAGACTGTCCGTGAATACGCGCTTCAGATCACGGACTTTTTACTTTCCAAAGGCGTTAAAATGATCCTCATTGCCTGTAATACGGTTTCAGCTTCCGCTAAAAATGAAATAAAAGCCAAAACGGGTTCTCTTCCTGTTTTAGATGTGATTACATCCGGAACGGAAATGGCACTCGCGCAAACTCCCAATGACCATATTGGAGTGATCGGTACATTAGCTACGGTTAATTCTAGAGCGTATGAAAAATCCATTCATGCAGTCAACTCACAAATAAAAGTAACTCAGCAAGCTTGTCCATTATTAGTTCCTTTGGCTGAAGAAGGCTGGATCGATAATGAAGTGGCCGTAAAAACTCTGGAAAGTTACTTGTCTGTATTTGATAACTCAAACATCAACTCGCTGATTCTTGGTTGCACCCACTATCCTCTTTTCAAAAAAACTATTCCTTCTATCCTGAAATCAGAAACTATTAAAATTATAGACTCTGCAGACTCTATAGCCCTCACAGCAAAAAACACTTTGAACACCCTTGAGCTTTTGAATAATGAAGGCGGTGAATTTCAGTGCTTCGTAAGCGACCGACCTCAGCGTTTTCAGGAATTAGCAGAGCGGTTTTTAGGTCGTAAGATCTCTGACGTAGTTGTTACCCATCTTTGAAATTTAACCACCAAGAGCACAAAGTGTAGAATATCACATGTCGAATAGATAAAATATAACATTCAGGATTTATAGCTTTAACCTTGCTAATTGAGTGCAATTCCTTTCAATATTAATTCTCTGTGTACTCTGCGGTTTATCAAAAACCATTTACGCAATTTGACGGTAACTTAATTCAGAACCCTTATATTTAAGAACTAACTATCTGCGACATCTTCAGCAGAATAACATAAAATACATTCTCTTATGAAAAGGTTATTTCAATCGATTTTTACGCTGATACTTTTGGTATCACTTTCAAGTGTTTCGAACGCCCAAACAGGTTTGGAACTTTATGCAAAGATGGGCGAGCGTGGCTTTGTCAATTTTGACGGTTCCAGCTTAAGTTGGCTTCCCGGCGATCTTGGCTACATGGAAACAGAAAAAGGCGAAAATGGCAATACTGTTTTTTATAAAGTAGATCCAAAGACAGAAAAAAAGACACTACTTTTTGACAAAAAAACTACGGATGCTCTGATCAGCCAATATAATACTGCTGCAGATGCTGATGTTTCTACACTGCCTTTCGATCGTTTTGAATTTGTAATGGATGATAAAGCCATTTTCTTTACTCAGGATGAAGTTGATTACGTATTTAATCTTAAAGACAAAAAGTTAAGAAAGCTGTTCAAGCCTGAAGTAGAACGTCCTCTTTATACCGACGAATTAATGAGAGGCATGGAAAGAAGTCAGCTTTGGAATGGAACATATTCTCATGACTATACTAAGTTCGCATATATCAAAGAATATGATATCTACGTAGTTGATACCAAAACCAAAGAAGAAAAACGCCTTACTTACGGAAGTGAAGAAAAAATGAACGGGCGACCAAGTTGGGTTTATCCTGAAGAATTTGGGCAACGTGAAGCATACTGGTTCTCTCCCGATAACTCAAAAATTTCCTATTTACAGTATCAGGAAAAAGACGTTCATCAGTTTCCAATTGTTCACGAACTAACATTTGAAGCCGGACTTGAGCAGATGAGATATCCAAAAGCCGGAGAAACCAACCCTACTGTTAATCTGTTCATTGTTGATATTGCAACGGGTGAAATCGAGCAAGTGCCAACCAATAGTGATCCAGATACATATATTGTAAGACCAGTTTGGAGAAATAACGGTAGTGAGTTGACTTTTCGTCGCTTAAACAGAAAACAGGATCACCTCGAACTTCTGGCTTATGATATCAAAACAAAAAAAGTACGTACCATCCTTGAAGAAAAAGAAGAAGCTTACATAGATCTTCATGACAATTTTATCCAGCTGGATGATAACAAAACTTTTATCTGGACCTCTGAAGTAAGTGGATACAATCACATCTATCACTATGACTTCAGTGGGAAACTCATTAATCAGATTACTAAAGGTGATTTCCCGGTCGGAAATATTGAAAATATAGATCAGAAAAATAAAAAGGTCTATTTCACGGCTTACCAAAACATGGGCTTAGACAGCTACTTCTATTCCGTTGATATGAATGGAAAGAATATGAAAAAGCTGTCAAATGGTGACGGTAGACATAGTGTAAGTATGAATGAAGCCGGCGAATATTATGTGTGCTCACATTCCTCTTTTGATTCTCCGTATGAAGCCAATTTATATGACAATAAAGGGAATATGATTCGAAACGTCATGAAAGCGGATATCAGCAATGTAAAACAAGCCGGACTTGAGAAACCTGAGTTTACCGTTATGAAAGCTGCCGACGGCGAAACAGATCTTCCTGTTCTTATTTATAAACCAAAAGATTTCGATCCGTCAAAAAAGTATCCTGTTTTATTGCCTCTTTACGGAGGACCTGGTTCTCAGGATGTTTCCAACACGTATAAAAACTACGACGGCTATCAAAGAATGGCACAGTTAGGATTTGTAGTTGTACGTGCTAATTACCGTGGCTCCGGAAATCGTGGTAAAGAATTTCAAACCCTCCATTATGGTAGACTCGGTACCTTGGAAATTGATGATTACGCGGCTGTAATTGAGCAAGTTACTGAACGTGATTATGCAGATGAAGATCGCGTTGGTGTCTACGGTCATTCTTATGGCGGCTATGCAACTGCTTTACTAATGCTTCGTTACCCTGATCTATTCCATGTTGGCGTTTCAGGAGCTCCTGTTACCGATTGGAGAAGTTATGACACCATTTACACTGAGCGTTATATGAACACACCTCAGGCGAATAAAGAAGGCTACGATGTTGGTTCTGCAATGACATATGCTGATCAACTGAAAGGGAAATTGCTTTTAATCCATGGTTCTATTGATAACAATGTTCATCCTGCCAACACTACTATGTTGGTTGATGCTCTTATCAAAGCAGACAAAAACTTTGACTTGATGATGTACCCCGGAAACCGTCACGGAATTCGAGGAGCACATGGGCGCCATTATCAAAAACTGCGCCTTCAGCATTTGATCAATAACCTGAATCCTGAAATAACAAGCCAGGATGAAGTTGATGTTGACCTTATCTGGACGAATGATTAATTGAATAACTAGCGAGGATATTCTCTTGATATCCTCGTTTACTATTCATTGATAGCAATACATATAGTTTCACAAAAATAAAAGGCTGTGGGGGTAATTCATGAATTATCCCCACAGCCTTTTTAATATGCATAACAAAAAAGCCCCCAACCATTTATGATCGGGGGCTTTACATCAATTCTCAAAACTAAAAAATGAATATTCGTTATTCAAGGATTAGTCCATATCTACGGTTTTGAATTCTTTAAATGGACTGAAATCAGCATTCTCCATTGCCTGTTGATATGCCGGCCAGTCTTCAGTAAAGAAAGCGTTGATCTTTGTAAGTGCTTTCTCAACTTCCTCTTCAGCTAAACGAAGAAGGTTTGCTTCCGTAACTCCCGGACCGTCATAATCGTTACCTAAATAACGGAAAGGACCAAAAATTGCCTGCATTGTTGTTGGTTCAGGATTTCTAGTGATACCCTGACGATCATCAGGCTTGCCAAACACCATATTCATTAGGTTCTCGATCTTCTTTTTGATCTCTTTATTGGCTTCATTGATTTCCTTCAACTCTTTTTTATCTCGAGTATCAGCTTTTGCAAGAGCTTCATGTGTTTCCACAATTGCTTCTGCATCTATTAATTGATCAGTTCCCTCCGCTAAAGTTGCACTTAACTGAGATACCTGATCTCTCAGTTCAGCTGTTTTTCTGAGAGCGACCATTGTAACTTCGACCCGTGGATCACTCAATACTTTCACTGTCGTTGAATCAGAGAAATCACCATAAGTAAACTTAACCTTGTAGGTTCCCGGTAATACATCTCCACCTGAAGGTTCAGGTGCGTTTGGACGTGCTTTACGTCTGCTTGCGCCACGAATCCCTGCTTTATCCATTCCCCATGATGTTCTATTTATACCATCATGCTCAGGAGTTCTTTCAAAAGTTCGGATCTTTTCACCCGACATATTGAAAACCTCTACGGTCACTTTTTCCTTTTTATCAGATGGCTTCGTTTCCTTTTCATCACCATCCTTTTTCAGCATTTCGCTATTTACAGAATAAGTTAAACGAGCACCACTTGAGCGGTTTTCCCCTGAAAAAACACCATCTGCTGAGAAACGCATGCCTCTGGCTTGTCTCCAATCCGCTTGATAAGCATCCGGAGCTGCGTAAACTCTGATAGCTTTTTCTAATTCATCAGCACCATTTTTAGCAAGATCTCTTAATGGTCGGATGTCATCCAGAACCCAAAATGCACGTCCGAATGTTCCAATTACTAAGTCATGTTCGCGCGGATGAATTACCATATCATAAGTGGATACAGTTGGATAACCATTTGTCCATTTGGTCCAGGCTTTTCCTCCGTCAATACTAACATAAAGTCCAAGTTCAGTGCCTACAAACATAAGATTTGGCTCAACAGGATCCTGAACAAAAGAAAGAGCATAGCCTTCCATACCTTTGTCTTTGGCTATGTTTGTCCATTTTTTCCCGTAATCTTTGGTGTGCATCACATACACTCCCCAATCATCACGTCTATAATTGTTGATCACTGCAACAGCCTCACCGGCATTGAATTTTGAAGCTTTTACCTGAGCTACCCAACTCCCTGACGGAATTCCCTTTATGTTTTTGGTCAGATCTGTCCAGTTTTCACCACCATCTCTGGTAATATGAACTTTTCCATCATCTGTGCCTACCCAGATTAATCCTTGCTCCAGAGAGCTTGGCTCAATAGCCAGAATTGTTGTGAAATTTTCAGCACCGGTAGCGTCCATGGTAATACCACCACTTTCATGCTGTTTTTGTTTAGTGGTATCGTTTGTGGTCAGATCCGGAGAGATAATTGTCCAGGATTCACCACGGTCATCACTTTTATGAACATACTGAGAACCGAAATAGATCGTCTCTTCGTTAAAAGGATCAAAATTTACAGCTGAATTCCAGTTGAATCGTAAATTCTCTCCATCCAGATGTGTAGGTCGAACAAAACGTCCGGCTCCGGTTTCAAGGTCTACTCTACCAATATTTCCTTGCTGCGACATTGCAAAAACATAGCGATCATCGCTTTGATCCATGATCACATCAAAACCATCACCGAAATAAAGCTCTTCCCAATATGCATTTCTGATACCGCCGGAACGCCATACGTATGCAGGACCTTGCCACGAACCATTATCTTGCATCCCTCCATAAATATTGTATGGAATTCTGTTATCTACATTTACATGATAAAACTGCCCAACCGGGATGTTATTAATGAACCTCCAGCTATCTCCTCCATCATAAGTAATGTTTAAACCGCCATCGTTACCATCGATCATGAATCCACGATTATCTTTACTTAACCAAAAAGCGTGGTGATCAGGGTGAACCCAATTATAGTAAGGGTACAGGCTTTCAAACGAACGAGCACCGTCTGTACTTTTTGAGATGTACGTATAAATACTGTACACAGTATTCTCATTGAACGGGTCTACATAAATTTCGGCGTAATAAAACGGTCTGTTACCAACTTCCCCGTCTTTTTCAACAGTTTGGCGAAGCTCCCATGTATAGCCTCCATCATCCGATCTGTAAATCGCATTCTTCTTTGATTCAACGTGAGCGTAAACCACATCTGTATTACTTGGAGCTATAGCAATTCCCATTCTTCCTAATTCTCCTTCGGGAAAACCATCGTCAGAAGTAACTTCTTCCCAGCTTTCGCCGCCATCTAAGGTCATATATAGTCCTGAACCTTCTCCACCGGATTTAAAAAACCAA
The DNA here is from genome assembly GCA_965222085.1 of Balneola sp. GTDB lineage: Bacteria > Bacteroidota > Rhodothermia > Balneolales > Balneolaceae > Balneola. The sequence goes on along the minus strand of OZ244952.1, from coordinate 2,222,873 downwards.
GGCCATCTTCTGAATTCCCACATTGCCGCAAAAATCTTATTCGGGTTAGTCGGATCCATTACCATATCACCAATACCCGTTCGGGTGTTTATATACAGAATCTTTTCCCAGGTTTTTCCTCCGTCAGTAGTTTTAAAAACACCACGATCTTCACTATCTCCCTAGGCTGATCCTTGTGCGCCTACATAAACAACATCCGGGTTTTCCGGGTGGATGATCACACGATGAATGTTTCGGGTTCCTTCCAGCCCCATCAATTCAAATGATCGTCCGCCATCAATACTTTTATATATTCCAGCTCCGCTACTTTGACTGTTTCTTGGATTTCCTTCGCCCGTTCCAACCCAAATGATGCTTGGATTTTTTTGATGAATATCGATCGCACCGATTGAAGCGGCTCCATAATCATCAAATATAGGCTCCCATTTAATTCCTCCGCTCTCTGACTTCCAAACGCCACCGGAAGCTGATCCCACATACATGATGTCGTTATTAGATTCTACAACGTCAATAGCAGTAATTCTACCACTCATACCAGCCGGACCTACGTTTCTTGGCTCCATTCCCTTCAGGAGGTCCATATCCAACTGTTGAGCTTTTAATTCGCTACTGCCCACCATCAGTGAGAGAACTAATACAAAACTAATCGTAAATAATTTTTTCATAACTGTTTATTTGTGTTTATAAAAAAAGGGTAGCGTTCTGCTACCCTTTAATTTGAAAAGATTTTATTTAATCGTTTCCATCAAGAATCTCATCTATTCTTGCCCTTGCATCTTCAAAATGATTTTTAGTATCTCTATTGAGAGATCTTCCGGCTAAAGCACTGTTTATATCTCTTTTTAAGATTTCAAGTTCATTTCTTACGATCGGACGAATATCAGATTGACTTACATCTACTGAACGAGCGAAGAAACCGGAAGGCTCTTCGTTTAGTAAATTGCCCATTACTTCAATATATGCACGTTGTAAATGACGTCTGTGAATTCCGGTGTTTTGCTTTGCTCTGGCCTCAGACCAAACACCGTTTCTTGTATCGTCCATCATTTCAGTAATGGTATATGTATCACCATCGGCACGAACTTCGGCTTCCACTAATCTTGCAAGCCTGTCCGGTCTCATCAGATTATTAAGAACACCTACCTGAGCTCCGCGGAATGTTTCAACTGCACTGGATTGATTGATCCTGTTCAATATGTCTTTATTGAATGCCCATGTTGGAGTAGCAAATGCATGTTTATTGAGGAAATCCATTGCTCTTCGTTGATCTGATTCTGAAACCAACTCATAAACTTCGCCGTCTTGGTCGTAGGTTTTATACGTTTGATAAACTCCACCTACATAAGTTGTAACATGTCCCATGTATCTTCTCCATTGGCCAAGAACATTGTTATAGAGTTCAGCTAAATCTGAAAACTCTTCTCCGTCACGATCTGTCCATGCAACCAGATTTTCTGTGATAACCTGAAGGTTTGCCAGTCCAAGCTCACTAGCTCTCATCGCATCATCACCGATTGCTTCAGTTTGAGAACGTGGGTCAGCACCGTTTGAGTAACCGAACCAATATAAAGGATCGTCACCGTTAGCAACTATCCACTCATTCAGGATCTCGTTTTCATCATCCGCTTTTTCGATATCAGGAAACCAAGTATAACCCCATTTGATAGACCATTTGTCGTATTCGCCAATTTGCGGGTAATACTGAGTTACGCCGTCACCAGGTTGGGCTATATAATTAAAACGAGCGTAATCCATAATTGAAGGAGCTGTACCGTGGGTAGATGTAAACTCCGGATCACGTAGCTGTTCAACAGTGTAACCTACACTTGAACCCATGTTGTGAGGTAAACCAAGTGTATGTCCAACTTCATGTGCCATAACAAAACGAAGCATGTCACCCATGATCTCATCAGACATTTTTACATTTCTGGCATCAGGATTTGATGCAGCAGTCTGAATAAAGAACCAGTTTCTTAAAAGGTTTTGGATATTATGATACCAAAGGATATCGCTTTCAAGAATTTGACCTGTTCTTGGATCATGAACATGAGGTCCCTGCGCGTTCTGAATAGGATTGGTTATGTAACGCATTACAGAATAGCGAACGTCTTCCGGTGAAAATTCAGGATCTTCTTCCGGTGTTGGAGCTGCTTTACCTACAATCGCATTTTTGAAGCCGGCTGCTTCAAATGCAACGTTCCAGTCGTTCACACCTTCTATCAAATATGGAATCCATTTTTTTGGTGTAGCCGGATCTAAGTAATATACAATTTGATCTACAGGCTCAACCAGTTCACCTCTTAAATATGCTTCTTTATCTTTTGGTACTAACTGATATCGGGTGATAAATCGGTTTGTAGCTGCTCTATGCTCTTCAGAACTGTAATCGTACTGACCAATTGAGAAATAGCCTACACGCTGATCCCAGTTTCTTGGCTGAGCCGGCTCTTCAGGTAATAGAATCATAGACTGGTTCATTTCCAATGAAATAGTATTGGTAGAACCATTGTCAGGAGGACTGGAAGCATCATATGTTAATACATGACGTACTTCAATATTTTCAGGATAACTTGACATTCTTTCCACAAAAGAACGACTTCCGTCTAATCTTCTTACCTGGAAATTTCTTCTTTGGAAGCTACTTAAACCGCTTATTAAAGCAACATCTGAAGTATAAAGGCTGGTAACATCTACAACAATACCGGTTGTATCTTTGTTATTAGCCTCAATTTTGAATGAATAAACTACCGGTTCAAAATTATTATTCTTTACAGACTTATAGATCGGATCGTCTTCGTTAGCAACACTTGAATATGAAACATGACGCAATAAAATATTGTTGTCTTTTCTTTGCCATCTTACTACTTGTTGTCCACGAGCTTTCTGTCCTGCGCCGCCAAAACTTAAATTTTGTACAGAACCTGCTACACGACTAACCAGTAGCATTTCTCTTTCTAACATTTCATTGGGGATCTCGAAGTAATATTTGTCGTCCACTTTGTGCACGTTAAACAAACCTTCGTCTGTTTTAGCGTCTTTAGTGATCACTTCACTGAATTTTTTAAGATCCCCTTTTTTCGGAGATGGTTTCTTTGTAGCTGATGAGCTGTTCCCTGGTTTTGTAGCTGCACCGGAAGATTTACAACCAGAAACAACTAGTACAAAACAAAGGGAGAGGGCGAAAAACCTGCCCATTAATTTAATACCGTAGTTCATTTCTTACTTATTTATTTAAAATTTCAAAAGTAAGATAAAGTGAGACTATGCTAGGAGCTAATCAAGTTTATTATTTAAGTAAGGTGTAAAAAGTTTAAAAGGAATTTACTTCAAATATTGTCTGAACCATGCTCCGGTTAAATCTACTAGTTCCTTAAACTGAGGAGGGAAAAACTCGTCTTCAAACGGATGAGAAGCACCAAATGTGTGACCGGCTTTTGCGATAAGTCTCAATTCTTTTTCTTTTGAGCCACATGCAATTTCTAACTCTTCAGAGTTAGATTGAGCTACATCCTCATCTTCTCTTCCATGAATGAATAGGCTTGGGATAACAAGTTTCTTTACTCTTCTGAGAGCAATCAGACGATCGGCATTTTCCTTGGTATCATCATACCAGCTTTTGTCTACTCTCATATCCTGTCCGGTGCGGCTATTTTTATAGATTGTGTAACCTTTTTCTTCCCAGTCAGAAATTTCTTTTTCACTGAAACGATCTAAATAATCTGCAACAGCTGCCCATGTCACTAAACATCTAATAGATTCATATTCTGCCGCCGCTGCAATTGCCGTATGTCCGCCTCTTGAGTGTCCAACAATTCCTATCGAGTCTGTATTCAAATTGGAATGTGAATCGTCTATTTCACCGGTTTGAAGTGCTCTTATTACTACACCGATCTCGTCCAGATCTTTAGTAAGTGTGGACTTCTGAAATAGATCCAGTCGTTCATATTCAGTTCTGCCGTTACCAATTCCGTTGTGAGAAAAATTGATCGCCAGAACCCCAAAACCATGTCTTGCTATATCTTCACAAGCATCCGGGAATGGACCCCAATCTTTAAATCCTTTAAAGCCATGTAGAAATATAATAACAGGGAAATCTTTTCTCGTACCACTGATTGGTGAATACAGATCATACTTTATGGGGAGATTTTCTTCTGTAAGAATTTGTCCCGACGAGATTGATAAATTATCATATTCCATTACAGCTTGTTATTTTTTAAAATCTAAAGTTTCTAATTTTACGAGCTCACGGATGTTGTTCACTTCTTTTTGTCTGAGGTAGCGCCACCTACCCATTTTAACTCCTTTTAAATTAAGGCCCGCATATTCTATACGTTTAAGCTTAGTAACTTCGGTCCCAAAATGTTCCACCATTCTGCGAATAAGCCTGTTTCGGCCCTCAAACACTGAAAGTTGAAAAACTTTCGGAGCATCCATGAACCGTTTCACGTTGTGTCCTTTTGCATCTCCGTCTTCCAGAGGAATACCTGTTTTGAACATACTTAACTCTTCATCAGACAAAATTCGTTCCGTCTCCACTTCGTAAGTCTTTCTGACACTGTAACTTGGGTGCATTAAACGGTGAGCCAGATCTCCATCATTCGTTAAAATAAGCAACCCGGTTGTATTTCTGTCTAGCCTTCCGACAGGATATACTCTAGCCCCTGTTGCATCTTCAACTTCGTCTAAAACGGTATTTCTGCCTTTTTCGTCATCCGTTGTAGTAATCGTATTTCTGGGCTTATTTAAAAGCAGATACACAAATGGCTCAAGCTGAATTTTTTGCCCGTTTACCTCAATCACATCCTGACGCCGAACTTTGGTTCCCATTTCAGTAACCTTCTTACCATTCACTTTTACCAAACCGTCTGCTATATATTGATCAGCTTCTCTTCGGCTACACAAACCTGCATGTGCAATGAATTTGTTGATCCTGATTTCTTCTTCTTGTGAATAATTCTGATCTACGCGATTTGGTGAAGTCCCCGATTTTTTCTTTTTCGTATCTTTTTTTCCTTTGGCCGGTCCTCGTCCTGACTTCTTATTCATTATTCCTCTTCATTTTTTGAGTCATTTTCATTTTCTTCATCTTCATAATTATCCTCTGTCTCATTCCCCTCTTCGGGATCTTCTTTTATTTCAATTGAGCCATCTTCTTCCTCTTCCATGATCATAGACTGCTCCAACAGCAACTGTCGATGCTCTGCCATATCATCATCTTTAAGTATTTCTTCGATCTCTCTTGGCTTCGGAAGTTCCTCTACAGAATTGATACCAAAGTGTCTCAGAAAATGCGAAGTGGTGGTATAAAGCAACGGTTTTCCGGGGCTGTCAGATCTTCCGGAAACTTCGATAAGTGCTTTTTCCATTAACTGACGAAGGATATAACCTGAATCTACTCCACGGATTTGATCGACTTCCGGCTTCGTAATCGGTTGCTTATATGCTACAATCGCAAGGCTTTCTATAGCTGATTGAGAAAGTTTTCTGTACGCATTTTCATGTTGAAAAATACTCAACCAATAATGGAATTTCTTCTGGGTTACAAAAGTATAGCCTTTGGCAATACGCTCGATCCTGAAACTTAAACCGTTTTCATCATAACGAGTATTAAGTTTATCCACAAAATCACTTACTGTTTCTTCAGAAATTTCTATTTGTTCTTCATTTTCAACAATGATGGATTTGATTTTCTGCCCCGAAATAGGTTCTTCACTGGCAAAGATCAGTGCTTCAATAACTGAAGATAATCGTGTTCCATCAACAAATTGGTAATCGTTTTTCATTTTAGTAAACCACTGAGGTCACTGAGTTTATAATAGTTTTTCTTTCTTGTTCAATCTTATCCATATAAAATAATCACTGTTACATTTTGATATACTTTAATCGAAAAAAACTCAAAAATTTAATTTATGATTCTTTTTACTCCATGTTTTAAATACTTCACATTGAAGTTAATAAGCAAACCTAACTTAAACCCTCCCATTTTTAAGTAGCTTAAAACCTGCGCCATGTGAATATTATTTAATTCTTCAACTGCTTTTAACTCTACTACTATCTTTTCTTCTACTAATAAATCGATTCGATAGCCACAACCCAAAGATACGTCTCTGAACCGAACCGGCATTTCTTTCTCTTTAATCACATTTAATTTCTTCTCTTTAAGTGCGTAAAATAAACATGACTGATAAGCTGATTCTAACAAACCAGGACCCCAACTCTTTATGAACTGCTATGGCTTCTCCAATTATCATTTCAGATAGTTTATTTAGTTCTTTTAAACTGTCCATTTTTAGTTCTCAAAATTATTGCAATTATCCTCTCTGTGTTCTCCGTGGTTTAATCACCTAGATCTTTCACAATAAAAAATCCATCATTTCCCTGTTCCTGATACAGAGGCATCAAAATGTACCCTTCAGCTTGTGCTTCAATTCTGCCTAATTTATCATTAGCGAGCCAATCACCTTTTTTAATTTTATCAAAATTTTTGAAGCCTGGTCTCATTACAAAATCATCGTCTTCTTCAATAATATGTTTATATATGAACTCTACTTTTTTAGGAAGACCGGCTGTTTGCTGAGCTAAAAAATCATGATATGGTTCATAATCCGGGATATATGAAAGATCCAGACAACCGGAAGCATTCAGAAGTGCATAAATTCCAGCAGTAGCATTGAATTCTGCACTTTCGCTAAAATGCATCCCCGCTTCAAATGCGAAACCGATATTCCCGGTACTTTGAATATATTTCAATGCGGTTCCATGCAAAGCTTTTTCAATACCAAAAATCAAAGGTACATTCAATTTACTCAAAAGATCTACATTCTTTTTTTCTCTGGAACTGATGGCAAATAAACCGGTCTCTGCTGAAAATGTATGCAGATCCGCGAAAATTACAGGCTCTTTTTTATTTTCATTGAGGATAATCGGATCTATAATTTCCAAAACCGCTTTGGTTTCTCTCCGTTCGGCAGTAAGAACCTCATCAAATGGAGTTCTCCTTACTTTGTCCAGGATGGATGTAAACCAAATACGATTCATATCTTCGTCTATGAACCGTTCGCCTTTACTAAGTGCTTCAAGGTTTCCTCTTATACCTATAAAGGTACCACTGAACTTGTCTTCAAGTCCTTTAATCTTTTCGAGCACATGCTCTACTGCCTTTATACTTGTTGGTTCGTTGCCATGAACTCCTGCAAGTGCAATAATTGTTGGGCCAGGGGTTTTCCCTTCGACCATCCCGATTATTCGGTCCTTGTATGAAACTAAATTTGTATTCTTTTCTTCTTTTTCAGCCAATATTTCCAATCAGTTTTCCTTCTTACTTTTATTTTCTTTTGCCAGCGCTTTGATCAGTCTTCTGCTGATATTCAAAAAATTATCTTCTGTTATAATTCCAACTAGCCGGCTGTTCTTTACTACAGGTAAACATCCGATTTGCTGATTCTGCATAATTTCCATCGCTTCTATGATCGAAGCTTCCGGATGTATGGTTATCGGGTTGCTGATCATAATATCTTCTATGGCATGACTTTTATATTCCCCTTCTTCATTCACGGCTTTGGAATATTCTCTTAACACCATCCGCATCGAAACCAATCCCACCAAATGTTTTTGGTCATCTTCAATGGGAATATATCTGATCCTCCTCCAGTCCAGTAAATTTGAAGCGAACTCAATCAGATCGTCTTTACGCGCTGTAAAAAGGTCGGTGGTCATAAACTCTTCCACCAGCAAAGTAGAAGGTCTCCATAATGCCACATCTTCCACCCGCGCCAATCCCCATTTATGAACCGGTTCTCCCTTTTGCTGATTTTTAGCCATTGCTCCTGTTATGGTAGAAAGTGTTTGTTCTCTGTTATTCTCTTTGATGAGTTTTCCATAAGATTTAACCACCCAATATGATCCTGTTTGTGCACTTTCTACTCTGTCTTCTATCACACTTAAATAAGTATCAATATCAGAATCCAGAATATTCACTTTTTCAAGTCCGGCTCTGGCGATCGGTAAAAGTTCTTCTTTGATCAGATCGCGCGCAGTTACTTTTCTGTCATCCGTCCAAATAAACTTTGTATCCAAACCCATTTTTGAAGCTGCAAAAAAGTTCAACCGGGCATTATCAAAATCCAACACTTTGGTAATATCAGAATATGCATCTTCCATGCCGTTCATAAGTCCTAACCAGAATGCAGTATTTGCAATTTCATCCACAACCGTTGGTCCTGACGGTAGTACTCTGTTTTCAATCCTCAAATGCGGTTTTCCTCCTCCGATTCCATAACAAGGTCGGTTCCATCTGTAAACGGTTCCATTATGAACATTTAGTGCCATCAGTTTTGGCGGAGTTCCGTTCTTTAAAAGCTCGTCCACGTTTTCTTCCAGATTTGAGCTTAAAAGAACCCGGTACCTTGAAATATCTTCTTTATAAATGTCCAGAATACTTCCCCTGAGCCAATCCGATCCGAAAGTCACTCTCGGAAGTGAATCTCTTAAATGATCACCCACTCCACGTGTATCTACTGATTGATGAAAAAGAGCGATTCGGGTTTCTGCCCATAATCTTTTGCCTAGCAGAATAGGAGAATTAACCGCACTTGCTAACACCGGAGCTGCTATTGCCTGTGCGATGTTGTACTTAGAAACAAACTCATCAGGTTTAATTTGCAGATGGATCTGATATCCGGTGTTACACCCTTCCAGAAGTGGGGTATCGAATTTCATGAGTAACTCGTCCATTCCCTGAATACGAATTTCATACTCTTTGCCGCGCATATTATCGATCGCATCGCACAATGCCTTATAACGAGGAAGCGGGGTCAGGTTTTCGATCGCTACATCCGATTTACGTATGGACGGAAGTATGCCTGTCAGCAAAATGTCGCCTCCAAGTTCCTGAACTTTTTCCCGGACATAGGCCACCTCCCGCTGAAGATTTTCTTCCATCTGAGAAAGACAATTATCTTTAAACTCCAGCGGATCGAGATTTATTTCAATGTTGAATTTAGCAATCTCCGTTGTGTAGTTCCCATCTCCCAGCGCATCCATTACTTCCATGGCATTAGGCATCGCTTTACCATGCTCATCTATCAGACATAACTCCTGTTCCGCCCCGATGCGAATTACATCTGTTTCAAACCAGTCATCTTCCAGCATTTTTTCAAGAGCACGTGCATCTTTAAGCACATTTTTCATGAACTTTTGAACGTCTTCGTTACTCTTTGCAAGTTTTACCTTTTCTTCGCCCATCTGTTTTCAATTGCGTTTAAAGCAGGTCGTAAATACTAACTTTATATGGCGGAATGCAAGTTTAAATATCGTATAAACCACAAAGAACACAGAGATCTTCAAATACAATTAAACAGAATCTTAAAAGCTTTGTGAACTTTGTGGTTATTCAAAACTACCAAATTGCTTCCACATTTATATTTACCCGAACTATATTGGTACTGATTTCAGATTCATATTCATACACTTCCATTACTTTATCTAATAATCTTTCGATGAAATTTCCACCTCTATCTGTCGGGAGTTTCACCATCACTTCCCATAAATAATATTGGTTCATCCAAGCGATTGCCGCCGGGGAAGGTCCTAGTGAATCAAAATCAGGAACCACTCTTTCCAGTACCGATTTAAGCTTGAAAGCCGATACACGAACCTGACTTTCATTTTTTCCTTTCAGAACAAACTTCACCAATCTTGAGTACGGTGGATAATTCAAAGCTTTTCTGAAATTAAGTTCTGAGACTGCAAAACCATCGTAATCATGCTTCTGAGCAAATTTAAGAGCTTCATTCTCCGGTTGACGGGTTTGAATAAATACTTTTCCGGGTTTACTTCCTCGCCCTGATCTTCCTGCAACCTGACTTAGTAATTGGAACATTCTTTCCGAAGATTGAAAAGATGGAAATGCTAATTCAGTATCAGCGTCTGTAACTCCAACTACCGTCACATTCGGGAAATCCAAACCTTTCGCCACTAACTGAGTTCCAATCAAAATATCCGCTTCTCCAGCTCCGAAGGAATCCAATATCTTTTCATGTGCCCCTTTGCGTGATGTTGAGTCTCTGTCAAAACGTAAAGTTTTAGCCTTTGGAAACAATTCCTCAAGCTGCTCTTCAATTTTCTGCGTTCCTGAGCCTCTTTCCGATAAAAACTCCGAGCCACATTTCTCACAATTTGTATCCGCTTTTCTTGAATACCCCGAATAGTGACAGATCAATTGATTTTTCCTTTTGTGGTAAGTAAGGCTGACTGAACATTCCGGGCTTTGTGGAATATGTCCACAGGTTTCGCACTGTAAATAATTCGCGAATCCCCTTCTGTTGTATAGCAGAATTACTTGTTCCTTTTTATCCAGAGCTTCTTTCATCGCCAAGTGCAACGGAACCGCCAGTTCTCCTTTCATTGCTCCGGTATATTGCTTGAGATCCAAAATCTCAACTTCCGGAAGCTTTGCGGATTCATGTCGTTTTGTAAGTTCAAGCTGATCTGCCTTCCCTTTTTTAGTCATTTCCAGAGCTTGCATGCTTGGTGTAGCAGATCCCATAATAACTACTGAATCAGTCATGCTTGCCCGCATAATTGCCACTTCCCTGGCATGATATCTGGGCGCCGGATCGATCTGTTTATAGGAATTATCGTGTTCTTCATCCAGAATAATGATCCCAAGATCCTGAACGGGTGAAAAAATTACCGATCTGGGACCAATGGCTATTTTCTTTTCTCCGGACCGAAGTTTTCTCCAGGAATCAAGTCGCTCTCTTTCATTCATTCTGCTATGGAGTACGGCAATATCTTCACCAAATATTCGGTAAAACCGGGAAACGGTTTGTGGGGTAAGTGCAATTTCAGGAACAAGAACAATTCCTCCACGACCATTTTCCAGTACTTGCTTTAAGGCTTGAATATATACTTCCGTTTTGCCACTTCCGGTTATTCCCTTCAACAAAAAGTTGTTAAACTCTTTTTTTCTGATCGACTTTTCGATAGAACTAAAAACCAACCGTTGCTCGTCGTTCAGCTCTTTTATCAAGTCAGGATCAAAATCCAGATCTAATGATTCCGGTTCAACTTCTAATTCTATCGGTCGAATCCAATTCTCATCTTTCAGTTTTTTGATTGAGTAATTGTTGATTCCCAGCTCATCAGTATCAGAATTTCGAATGGGGACTTCTTCAGAAGCAAAGATCTCTAAAGCCTCCATCCATTTAAAGTTCTTATCGTGTGATTCCAAAAACTCAAGAGCAGACTTTCTGTTTTTACCCTCCTTCCAATCCCATGCTCTTTCGGTTTTTACAGTAACTTTGATATCCGGTTCTTCCCATACTTCAAGAACTTCTGATTTCAGTAATTTTTTAAAGACCTTATTTAGTGAAGTGCCTTTGTACCTCTTTTTTGCAATATCCAGAGTTATTGATTCATCGTTTTGGATATCGTCTATAATTTCTTTTTCTGCTTCTGTTCTGAGATTGAGTCCATCCTCACTTCCGACTTTTAATCTTTTTTTGGATACAAAGTTTAGTCCCGCAGGTAGCGCAGCCTGAATAACTTCTCCCCAGCTACAAAAGTAGAATCTGTGAATCCATTCTGTAAGTTTTAGCAATTCTTCTGTTAAGATTGGCTCCGAATCAAGAACTTTTTTTATTTCTTTTGTCTTGAACTCAGGTTTTTCATCGTGAAGTTGAACAATTACTCCAATGGCAAAATAAGAACGGAACGGAACCCAGACACGTACTCCTGCTTCTATTTTCTTTCGAAATTGAGTTGGTACTTCATAAGTAAAAGTTTGTCGAACAGCAGTTGGAAATGCTATTTCTGCAAAAGATGACAAGAGTTCAGCGCGTAATTTTAATTATTAAAAGGGCTGAAAGCTTATCCAATTAATTAACTGAAATCAACTGTTAGATCGTTAACAAGAAATAAAGAATAATAATAAGAACAGGCAGTGCAAATACAAGCCCACTTTTCGAATAAGTATATCTTTCACTTTTCATAACGGCCTCCTTTCTCATACTTGTTTACCTTGTTACACATTGAGTTGTTATTACCCTTAACCTTTAAATAATTAATTTGTTTCATCTATCGCACCGCATGAACATGTGAAGTCCTTGAATCACGAATATTGAATAGCCAATTTCGAATCATGATTTCTTAGTATTCAAATTATTCCTTGCTGTTCTAATACTTGTGTTAAAAATTGCTATGAGTTCATTGCATTCTTTCAAAACAATTTCTAATTCACTTTCGTCGATAAATGGTTTTCTTTTTATAATTTTTAAACAGACAAAAGTTTCTCTCAACTCTTTTAATCCAATTTTCATTTTATGAATAAAGTCCTTTCTTGATTCAGCAGAAGTTGCTTCTGCATATTGAAATGCAGGAGATGATCATCTTCTAACAATCTGTTTTGCAAGATGAATCCCAACATAAGTTTTTGGTATTTTCTCACTGAGTTCGATAATCTCGATTGAAAACTCTATTAGCCTTTCTTCTAAATCATACTTCATATTAATTTTGCTAATTCATTATTGGATATTCATGATTCAATATTCATTATTCGTTATTGTTTTATCCCAACCAACCCTCACGGTCCAGACTTCGGTATTGGATTGCTTCTGCAATATGGTTCGGTTTTATATTCTCTGAATGATCTAAATCAGCAATAGTTCTGGATACTTTTAGGATTCGATCATACGCTCTGGCTGATAATCCGAGTGAAGTAATCGCTTTCTTCAGAATTTCTGAACCTGAATCGTCCAGCTTACATACTTTACGAACCATTCTGGTATTCATTTGAGCATTCGAATACACCGATTTCAATCCAAAAAATCGTTTAGTTTGAACTTCTCTGGCTTTTACTACTCTGGTTCTTATTTCTTGGGATGACTCTCCTTTTGCTTTCCCTGAAAGTTCATCATAACTCACTTTGTTCACTTCAATATGAAGATCGATTCGATCTAAAAGTGGTCCGCTTATCTTTCCCAAATACCGTTGCATCGCTAATGAAGAAGCTCCGTTCATGTCCTGAGCATCATACCAATCTCCGGATGGCGATGGATTCATGGATGCCACTAACATTACACGGCTTGGGTAAGTCACACTCATTCTTGCTCTGGAAATAGATACAAATCCATCTTCCAGTGGTTGACGCATCACTTCCAACGCACTTCTTTTGAATTCAGGAAGCTCATCCAGAAATAAAACTCCATTGTGCGACATCGAAATTTCTCCGGGCATCGGAATACTTCCTCCACCGACTAAGGCTACATCTGAAACGGTGTGATGCGGTGCTCTAAACGGACGAGAAGTAATCAAAGCTTTTCCGCCATCTAAAATCCCTGACACAGAATGAATTTTTGTTGTTTCAAGTGCTTCTTCTAAAGAAAGTGGTGGTAAAATTGTTGGGATTCTTCGTGCCATCATCGTTTTTCCTGATCCCGGTGGACCTACCATAATTGCATTATGTCCACCGGCAGCGGCAATCTCCAGACCTCGTTTCACATTTTCCTGTCCACGCACATCACAGAAATCTAAGATCTTTGATTGTCCGTTTTGATTGAAAAAGGATTTCACATCTACTTCCAACGGATCCATTGACCCCCGATTTTCCAGCCAATCTTTGACCTGATTTATATGATCAAATGCAAAGATCTCTATTCCCTCTACCACTGCTGCTTCAGCTCCATTTTCTTTGGGCACGACCAAATATTGAAAGCCTTGTTTCTTTGCTTCAACCGCAACCGGTAGGACTCCTTTTATGGGTCTGATCTTTCCATCCAGTGACAATTCACCGAGCATCACTGTTTCCTCCAGTTTCTCGGTATAGATCTGCCCTGACATCCGTAACAAACCAATGGCTATCGGCAGGTCAAAAGCATTTCCCTCTTTAGGAAGATCGGCAGGAGCAAGATTTACGGTAATTCTCCCCAATGGATAATAAGATCCTGTGTTTCTGATGGCAGCTTCCACTCTGTCTCTGGATTCACTCACTGCCCGGTCCGGCAATCCTACTAAAAAGAATTTCGGCATTCCATTTGTGTGATGCGTTTCTACGTCTATTATGCGCGCATCAACACCAACGGTGGATGCACAAAATACTCTGGCTAGCATATTATTATTCTGTATCTTTTTTTATTGTTCTGCGTAGTAAGACAAGTTCGGAAGCTATTCCTTACAAAAATTTTCATAAATCACACATATCATGAAGAAAGAAGAAGCAAAATCCAAGGCTAAACGTGTCTACGAAGAGATACAGGGCGGAGTGAACGAAGTGATTAGTTCTATCCGTGAATTGATAAAGGAAGGAAGTGCCCGAAAACTTATCATCAAGAATAAAGAAGGCGAAGTTGTCTTTCAGACTCAGTTAGCATTTGGAGTTGGTGGTGCCGCATTAGTTGGAGCAATGGCTCCGGTTATTTCTGCTATCGGGATGTTTGCCATGTTCATTAACGACTACCAGATCTTAGTTGAAAAAGAAGTTGATCCTGAAGACGATGACTATTCTGTGGATGCGGAAGTGATCGAAATCACCGAAGATGATGACGAGGAAGAAGAAAATACAGAAGAAGCTAAAGCTGAAGAAAAAGAAGAGAAGGAAGAAAAAACTGTAGGCAAGAAAAAGAAGAAATAACTTCAGACTAGCTGATACGTGATTGGTATACTTATAATTTTAGGAGCCTCCTGGCTCCTTTTATTTTTATTTGAAAAAAAGAGTCTATCTGTATTAGGATTTACTCCTGTTTCCGAAAGATCAATTCAGTTCTTACTGAGTTTTGGATTTATAAGTATTATTCAGAGCATTTTAATTCTGACGGAAACGTATGTTTTATCTACTGAGTGGGAGCTAAAAACCAACATCAGTTTATCTCATATTTTTGGTTCGTTGTGGTATCATCTTAAATCAGCGTTAACGGAAGATCTTCTATTTCGTGGGGCTGCACTTTATATTATTGCCAGCAGATTTAATAATAGAGCAGCCATCTTAAGTTCAGCAATTCTATTCGGGGTGTATCACTGGTTTTCTTATAATATGTTTGGAGCCGGACTGGTTCCGATGGCTTATGTTTTCGTTATTACCGGTGTATCAGGAGCGGTTTGGGCTTATTCTTATTTTAAAACCAACTCCATTTTTCTTGCTTTAGGATTCCATGTCGGTTGGAATTTTATTTCTACCCTTTTTCTGGATAATCAGCCTTTCGGTGAACTTCTCTTTCAACAAATCTCTTTGGTTCCGATTTCGAATGAATGGCTTAACTTTATTTTTCAGTTTACAAAAGGATTGGCTCCGAGTTTACTCACTTACGCTTTTATTCGTTACTTATTTAGTGAGAGTAAAAAGATAGATTAGTGGTTATACTTTTCTTTTAATTTCATATACAGCGCCTCACCTTTCAACCTCGTTCCGAACGTCCACGTTCGGAATGCAGTCTTGAAGCTCTAGCTTCAAAAATCTACTCTAAGAAAGTTTGTAAGGAATTGCTCTCAAAACTGTCTTACCTGATTAAAAACCTATGGGCAGAAGCCGTTTCAAATTCCGCGAAAATGATCATCGATTCATTGGAAAAGAGAGACCGTAGCCTGATTCTGGATAAACTCCATTTTGCGAAGAAACTGCATAAGAAACAAAGCAAGTACCAAGTTTGGCAAGAAGGTGTACATCCTAAACAAATAGATTCAGATGTAATGATGGAAAAAGTGTTAGACTATATTCACTTTAACCCTGTGAAGGCAGGCTTTGTTAATAATCCAGAGCATTGGAGATATTCTTCGGCTATTGATTATGCAGGGAAAGAAGGATTGGTATCTGTTACTTTGTTTGGTGAAGAAGAAGCTTGAGCTTCAGGACTGCATTCCCAAGCAGGAGTTTGGGAACAAGCAAAAATAAAGAATAGATAGTATCATCGTCTTCTTGTCTCGTGATTCAGATCCAGCGCCTTACTTTTTGTTGGTACTCTTTGTATTCATCTCCAAATAACTGAATCATCGCCTCTTCCTCGGGTTTGATCTGGAATGAATTCATGTACCAAACGAATATCGGAAGTGTCAGAAAAACTAAACCATTCCCCAGAAATAGGCCATAAAACACAAGCAATATCAACATTCCGAGATACATTGGGTTTCTGCTGATGCTATAGATTCCGGAACTAACCAGTGAAGTTGAGTCCTCCGGCTTATGGGGATTTACTGTTGTCTTCTTTACAGAAAACTGAATTACTCCCAGAACAATACAAACCACTCCAAGTGTTGCGGTCGAAATTATAATCCATTTCGGAGTATTAAATGCAAGAAATTCCACTGATAGATATTTATAAATAACCCACATTAAAAATACGGTAATTGCAACCACTATAACCGGAGGAACTTTAAGATTCATTCTTTTCATTTTTCTTAAACGGCATCCAAAACAACCCTTTTACTTTTTGATCTTCTTCGGAATCGAATTCATCTAATCCAATATTTATGGAATGTGGATTTTCGTTGATATTGAATGTTTTACAGATTCTGTCCCAAAACGAAAACAAAGATGTGTAGTTAGAGTCAGTTTCGGACTGTTTTCGTGAATGATGCACCTTATGCATAGCCGGGGTAACTATAAATATTCTCAAAAACTTATCCAGTTTTTCCGGAACTCCGATATTGGCATGATGAAATTGTACAACAATCACCAGCATAATTTCATAGATCAGCAATTCCCAGATATGTAGCCCAATAAGTAGAATAACACCTGTTCTCAAAATAGATGAGAATATTATTTCGCCGGTATGAAATCGATTAGCCGTTGTCACATCCATATTCGGATCGGAATGATGAACCCGATGGAATTTCCAGAAAAAAGGAATCCTGTGGTTCATCACATGCCAGAAATAAGTCCAGGTATCCATCAATAAAACAGCTCCAATTACATGAGCCCATTGTGGCAAAGCAAGCCAATTCAAAATTCCGAAATTGTTGGTATTTGCCCAATTGGAAGCCCACAACCAAATCCCCACAAAAAGGAATGAGGTAATCGCTGCGTTAACTATTCCAAGAGATGCATTTCTGAGCAAATGTTTCCAGCGCTGTTTTCCGGAATCTTTAAAAAAATCAAAAAACGGATGAGCATGTTCATAAAGCAGAAGCACAACCAATCCTATTACCGCTACTGCGGTTTGAGTTTGGTTTAGCAGATCCATTAATGCTTGCATATAGAATGAATGAAATTACTTCTTTTCGAAGCCGGCTTCTACCAGATTATTATAGCCGCCAAGATTGTGGACATTTTCAAAACCATTTTCCTTCATTATTTCGGCTGCTTTCCCACTTCGGTTTCCTGAAGCACAATACAGATAATAGGTTTTGCTTTTATCCAATGAATCTAATTTCTCTTCGAATTCACCCGACATTAAATTATAACCAACAAGAGCTCCTTTTAAACTCCCATTTTCATACTCCCGCTCGGTTCTTACGTCGATTATGATTCCCTCAACCTGAGCTTTATTCTCTATTGCCTGCTCTGAAGAAATAGCATGTAACTCACGCTCTTTTTGAAAATAGATCAGTGCATATGCTGAAGCTAAAACTAATCCAACAAGTAATATCAGTACAGATTTTTTCATTGTTCTTAATAAATAAATAATTCAGATTAAACGTTCATATAAATAATATAAGCTCCCATGAAAAGAAGAAATATCGCAAAACCTTTCTTCAGTTTTTCACCGCTTATTTTAGACCCAACAACTTTGCCGATTATACTTCCCACTGCACCAATCAAACTGAAAATTAGTACCAACTCCCAGTTTATTTGTTGGTTTACAGACTCTAAAACCTCGAAATATTTATAGAAACCACTAAAGCTTTTTAATGCAATTATCACCAAGCTGGTCCCAATCGCCACATGCATGGGTAACCCGCCTAATATAACTAACGCGGGTACAATCAAAAATCCACCGCCTACGCCTACCAATCCTGTAAGCACGCCAACTATAACGCCTTCCAGCGCTATTAGCCACCATGGTTGTTGCTTTTCTATAGACTGATCAACATCGGCGACCTTTTTATTTTTGAGCATCATCACTGCAGCCAGAATCATCACAAAAGAAAACAGCATCAGTTGAAAAGTCCCTGATACAAAGCCTGCAACATAAGCGCCGCCGTATGTGCCCGCCATGCCCGGAATTCCGAACAGGATCACATTTCTCCAGTTTACCTGCTTTTTTAATGCATATGGAATGGATGCTATTAAACTGATAAACCCAACTATTCCCAATGATTCAGCGATAGCAGCTTTCTCGGGCTCTCCGGAAATATAGATCAGAATGGGAACCGTAAGAATTGATCCTCCTGAACCCATCAAACCTAATGAAAGTCCTACCAACAAAGCCCCAATCCAGGATAGAATCATTATACTCTCACCTCAGGTTTCCAATTTTTAAAAAGATCATCCACCCATATTACATCAAATCCTTTACTTTTCAATAGAGAAATTGAGTAAGAAGCTCTTTGTCCGCTTGCACAATGTACTGCTATTGTTTTATCATGAGGAATTTTATCCAGATTTGCGGCTAATCGTGTGTGTGCAATATTGATTGATCCGGGAATATGTCCGGCTGAATACTCCGTAGCCTTTCTTACGTCCAACACTTGAATATTATCATTATTGATCTGCTTTGATAAATCTTCAAAGTCTGTTTTTTTGATGGATTCCTTTTCACCATTCCAGCCTTCGAGATCTTTATAAGTGGCAAACCCTTTACATTTAACTAATCCTACATTAGCCAGATCATTGATAGCTTCCTGAAGATTATCCTGATCGATGATGAGGTAAAATTCATTTTCTCCATCAAGAAAAGACCCTGCTATCGTATTAAAATTCTTATCAAAAGAAGCCATTATCGAGCCAACAAGATGAGAACTTACAAAATCGTGCTTAGTCCTCGTATCAATTATAGTGATGTCGTTGTCAACCATTTCCTGAATACTTATTTTTTTCGGAAGTTCGATTGGCGATCCTATTACAGAAGGACCCATTTTATTCAGTTTCTTCATTCTGGCAAAATAAAGAGGTGGTTCGGGCTGTCCGTCCAGAATAAATTCTATAAAAGTAGTTTCATCTTTTGCTGCTTTAAACGCAGGACTAAATCGAGTTTCGTATCCAACCGTAGATTCAGGCACCGCTCCCAAAGCTTTGCCGCAGGCACTACCGGAACCATGCGCCGGCCAAACTTGTAAATAATCAGGTAGTTTTTTGAATTCCTCTACTGATTCAAATAGCCTTTTTGCTGATGGACGCATTGCACCTTCTTGACCTGCTGCTGTTTCTAATAAATCAGGACGACCAACATCTCCTACAAAAACAAAATCGCCGGTTAAAATACCCATTGGTTCGTCTGTAAGTGCACCGTCTGTCACAAAAAAACTGATTGATTCCGGTGTATGCCCCGGAGTATGAATAACATCAAATTTAATATTACCAATACTGAATGAGTCTCCATTATTAACGAGCTCATAATTATAATTACTTCCGTTCAGCCATTCGTATTTCCAGTCTTTATCACCTTCATCTGAAGCTATTACTTTTACTCCTTTTTCCGCGAATTCTCTGAGCCCGGAAACATAATCGGCATGGATGTGAGTATCAGCAGCATGAGTGATTTTGAGTCCTTCCGAAGATGCAATTTTCTCATACTGATCGATATCCCGCATAGGATCAATTACAATCGCTTCTCCATTCTTCTGGCATCCGATTATATACGCATACTGCGCTAACTTTTTGTCAAATACTTGTTTGAAATACATAATTCTGTTGTTTGAAAATTAATTTAATGAGGGAGTGATGGTCTGATCTTTCCGTACACCCAGGTGCCTGCTAAAGCGCTTAAGATTGGAACGACCATAATACTATACCCCGCTCCTGCAAGTGAAAATAATGGTCCCGGACAAGCTCCTGTCAACGCCCATCCAAACCCGAATAGCGTACCGCCTACTAAATATCTTGTAATTTGTTTGGGATCTTTTGGAGGAATGGTTATTGCATTCCCTTCCATATCTTTAATGTTCTTTCTCTTTATAATTTGGATAGAGATCATAGCTACTACAATTCCCAAACCAATAATCCCGTACATATGGAATGAGTCAAACCGAAACATTTCCTGAATTCTGAACCACGACACCACTTCAGATTTGATCAATACGATTCCAAAGAAAATCCCTGCTAGTAAATATTTGATATAGTTCTTCATGTAGTAGTTCAATTAAAATATTAATGGGTAGATGATGTATGTGATAAACAATCCACCGGCAAAGAAACCAATAACTGCCAGTAACGATGCCAATTGCAGATCAGCCAGTCCGCTTATTGCGTGTCCGGATGTACATCCTCCGGCATACCGGGCTCCAAATCCTACTAAAAACCCACCTATTACCATCAGTATTATTCCCTGAGTACTGGCAAGGTTTTCCCAGTTAAAAACATCAGATGGCAGCATTCCTGAAAAATCTGAAATTCCCAATGCTTTTAAATCAGCAATAGTTTTCGAAGAAATATTGATTGGATCAGGATTACTTAAAAGCCATCCTCCAATAAACCCACCCAATATAGTTCCTGCTACAAATACCAGATTCCATTTTCCTGATTTTTTCCAGTCATATTTGAAAAACTCGATATCTCCGGGTACACAAGCTGCACAAGCGTGACGCAAATTCGCAGAGACTCCAAAAAGTTTTCCTCCTGCTATTAATAAGATCGGTACTATTAACCCGATCAAAGGTCCAGCCACATACCATGGCCATGGCTGTCTTATAAATTCTATTAATTCCATTGTTTAAATATCTTTTTGTTATGGAAATAAGATCCACAAATAAACAACCACACTCTGTAACATTAGTTACATACAGTGAGATTAATGATGATTGTTATAGAGAAGTGCTTTGAGGTTAAAGAATGGAAATACGATTCCTTTCCAATTCTATCTTCTCTTCATTTTCCAGTTGTTTTAAAAGGCGGGATACAACAACTCTGGAAGTATTTAAATGCTGAGCAATTTGCTCATGAGACATATTGATCTCATAGGATTTCGTTGCCTGTTTTTTGTCTAGCAGATACTTGTACAGTCGCTCATACAAATTAAGAAATGTTATGCTGTCAATGGTTTCAAGGAGCTCATCAAAACGAGTTTGATAAGAGCTGAATACATACTTTCTAAAAGATCTGTAATTCCGGATCCATTCGTCCATATATTTCATAGGAATCATCCAAAGAACAGAATTATCTTCAGCAGTTACTTTGAAATCATTTCTTTTGCCTTCAATACAACACGCCAGAGACATCGCGCAAGTTTCTCCTCCTTCTAAATAATAGAGAAGTATCTCGTTTGCATCTTCGTCTTGCCTGACCACACTTAGCAATCCTTCAAGCACAATTGGCATATGCATGGAAGTACTTCCGGGAGTTATTATCAGTTCTCCGGAGCGGGCTGTTTTAGGAAAACCCACTTTTTGGATTTCCTGAATCAGTTCATCCTCTATTCCCGCTTCAGATAATATTGATCTAAGACTTTCTTGCACTGAGTTATTTACTTCCAATGCTCTTCGGCAATAGCTTCTTTGCTTAGTTCATTACTTAAATAATGTTCTGCATCTAAGGCTGCTTTACATCCTGTGCCTGCAGCAGTCACTGCTTGGCGATAAAATGAATCCATAGCGTCTCCGCAAGCAAAAATCCCAGGAAGATCTGTTTTTGTAGATTGTCCTTTGGTTTGGATATAACCAACATCATCCATAGTTAGCACACCTTTGAAAAGATCAGTATTAGGCTTATGACCAATTGCGATAAATACACCTGTTACATCATCCAAAGTTGTAATTTCACCAGTGTTTCTATTTTTGATGTTCACTCCTTCCACAACCTGTTCACCTAAAACTTTCTCTACTTCACTGTCCCACATGAACTCGATCTTCTCATTTTCGAAAGCTCGTGTTTGCATAGCTTTTGAAGCACGCAATTCATCTCTTCTGTGAACAACGGTTACTTTGCTGGCAAACTTAGTAAGGAATGTGGCTTCTTCCATCGCCGTATCACCACCTCCTACAATAATCACATGCTGATTTCTGAAAAAAGCTCCATCACAAGTAGCACATGCAGAAACACCTTTTCCTCTTAGGCGGGTTTCGCTTTCCAAACCAAGCCACATTGCAGAAGCCCCTGTAGAAATGATAATCGTATGGGCTTTTATTTCTGTCTTTTCATCAACTACCATTTTGTATGGTCGCGATTCGAAATCAATTTCTGTTACATATCCATAACGACAGTCTGCTCCGAATTTAGTAGCCTGTTGGCGAAAATCATCCATCATTTGAGGCCCCATCACTCCATCGGGGTAACCCGGAAAATTTTCGACATCTGTAGTAGTCATCAGCTGTCCGCCCGGTTCCGGACCTTCAAATACTAAAGGGTTTAGATCTGCTCTTGCAGCATAAAGCGCTGCTGTTAATCCTGCTGGTCCGCTACCAACTATAACTACTTGAAATGTTTTACCTGCGATGTCTTCCATATGAATCTCTAAATTTTTATGATGCCAAAAAGTACAAAAAATTAAGAGTATCTATTACTCGAATATTTCTATACACCCTATAGTCAGAATAAAAATTGGATTACTACCTCAGATACTGAGCAGTATGTTTTCTCACAAGATCATTCATTGGAAATAAGAGAGAGTTCGAATCACTTTTGGAATCTTGCGCATTAGTTACAAACCGGTTCAAAAGAATCTTTTGTACGAGTAGAAATTTGATATATATCTTTTGGTTCGAAGCTTGGTACTCCACTCACCCATAATTCGTCTGATTCTCTTTTAATAAAAGCCGAAGAATTAAAAAACTCACCACCGGAAATTTCTTGCACAAAATATCCTCCTGCTTCACTTATGGCGATAAGTTTAGCCTTTTCTGTTGCGTAGCATTCATCATCAAAAGTATAGGTATTCGTCACTTCCACATCTATAGCAAAAAACTCCATATAAATATTGGTAGAATCATCTTCCGTTAGTTCCCATATCACATTTCGAAAATCTTTCGGAAATACTGCTGGATCGGAACTATTATCGCATGAAGTATTAAATGCTAATACTAAAATAATTACTATAATCAGGTTATAAGATCTCGTCATTTTTGAGATATGAAATTTTCTACTTCTGCTAAACGACAGTTAAAGCTTCTAAAGTATACAACTTTTTATCACTGTCACTTTTGATATTATAAAAGTTGATTGAAACTACTAAAACTTCTTGAAAGTACAATTTATTGAACATTCTACTTTATAACTTATTGGCACTAACATTCTATTTTACTATGTTCTAATACCTAACGGAGGGAATAATTGATTATAGCAGTACTTAGAGAAACTTCAGAACATGAGAAAAGAGTAGCTCTCTCACCCGATGTAGTTCGTCAACTTAATAATGAAGATCTTCAAATCTGGATTGAAAAAGACGCAGGTCTGCCTTCTAATTTTCGAGACAGCGCTTATAAAGATGCCGGAGCTATTATTATCGATTCTAAAGATGAACTGCTTACAAAAGCAGATATATTGTTATCTGTACAGGCTCCATCAGATGAAGACTTGAGTAAGTTAAAGAAAGGTGCTGTTCTGGTCTCTTTTATTTGGGGACTACAGAATCCTGAGCTGGTTTCCAGATTATTAGAATCAGGAATTTCTTCATTGGGAATGGATGCCATCCCGAGAATTTCCAGAGCTCAAAATATGGATGCTCTTTCTTCCATGAGTTCTATTGCCGGATATAAAGCTTCTTTGATAGCAGCGAATGAACTCGACAAATATTTCCCGATGATGATGACTGCGGCAGGAACTATTCCTCCATCCAAGGCACTCATACTTGGTGCCGGAGTTGCCGGACTACAAGCCATTGCAACATGCAGAAAACTTGGTGCTGTTGTCGAAGCCTTCGATGTTCGTCCTGCAGTTAAAGAACAGGTAGAAAGCCTCGGCGCTAAGTTTATTGAAGTGGAATTATCAGATGAAGAAACAGAAACCAAAGGCGGTTATGCAAAGGAATTAACTGAAGATGATAAGTTAAAGCAGCGTGAACTAATCCATCAGCATGCAAAAAAATCGGATATCATTATAACTACGGCATTGATTCCCGGACGTCCTGCTCCGCTTTTAATTACAAAAGAAATGGTGGCGGACATGAAGCCCGGTTCTGTAATTGTTGATCTTGCTGCTGAAAATGGAGGAAACTGCGAGCTTACAAAAGCAGGAACAACTCAAATTGTTAACGAAGTAAAAATTGTTGGCCCGATTAATCTTCCAAGTCAATTAGCAAATCATGCAAGTACGCTTTACGCGAAAAATATGTTGGCTCTGTTAAATCTGTTGATTGAAGATGGCAAAGCTAACTTTAATTTTGAAGATGAAATTTTGCTTAACACAACAATCACTCATAAAGGCGAGATTATTTCACCATTAATTAAGAATAACTGAATTAGGAATTAGAAATAACAGCCATTATTTCTAATTCCTGTATTCCTAATTTATACACCATGACTGAAGTCCCATTAATTCTGCTCCTATTCATTTTCGTTCTCGCCTGTTTTATTGGCTTTGAGTTGATCTCGAAAGTGCCTCCTACTTTGCATACACCTTTGATGTCGGGAGCTAATGCAATTTCAGGAATCACTATTGTAGGAGCACTTATTGTTACCGGCGGTGAAGGCGGATTACTTACTCAGATTCTTGGTGTAGCTGCCATTATTTTTGCTACGATAAATGTTGTTGGCGGATTTATGGTAACCGACCGAATGCTGGAGATGTTCAAGAAAAAGGGAGATGACAAATGAGTCAATTTCTACCGGATTATCTGATCGCGTATTTACCGGATGCAATTCAGTTGATTTATCTTATCGCTACCGCTTTCTTTATTCGCGGATTGAAATTACTGGGCTCTCCTGCAACCGCCCGAAAAGGAAATCAGCTTGCAGCAACAGGAATGTTGATCGGAATTATTGTTACTCTTTTTGATCAACAAATTGTTTCTTTTGAATGGATCATTGCCGGAGTTTTGATCGGTAGTTTGATCGGTGCAATTCTGGCTAAAAAAGTGGCTATGACAGCCATGCCGGAACTTGTTGCTGTGTTTAATGGATTTGGTGGTGGAGCATCAGCTTTAGTAGCCTGGGGGGAACTTAGTAAATATCCTGACCCTTCTGTAATGGAAGCTTCAGGTTTGGTTACTACCGGTCTTAGTATTTTTATTGGTGCGCTTACTTTAACAGGAAGTTTTGTGGCTTTTGGAAAGCTGAAAGGATTCATTTCAGGTAACGCAATTACTTTCCCGGGATTGAATTTCATCAACATTGCTTCGATGATCGGAGTCGTAGTTTTGATCGGTGTTTTTACTTACGATCCCGCAAATCAAACGATATTCTGGGTTATTTTAGGTTTGTCACTTTTGATCGGAATCACTTCTGTAATTCCTATTGGCGGAGCAGATATGCCCGTAGTGATTTCTCTTTTAAATTCTTATTCAGGACTGGCAGCTTCCATGGCCGGGTTCGTTCTTGGTAATAATTTACTCATTGTTTCGGGTGCACTGGTTGGAGCTGCAGGATTGATTCTAACTCAGATCATGTGTAAAGCAATGAATCGCTCTTTGTTCAATGTGGTATTCGGCAGCTTTGGAGGAGATTCTTCTTCCGATCAAGCTTCCGGTTCTGATGGAGATAAAACTGTTCGGGAAACTTCAGCTACTGATCTCGCAATCCAGGTTGCGTATGCTTCCAAAGTTGTAATTGTGCCCGGTTACGGATTGGCGGTTGCTCAGGCTCAACATATTATAAAAGAAGTAGCTACAAAGTTAGAAGAACGCGGAGTACAGGTGAAATATGGAATTCATCCGGTTGCGGGAAGAATGCCCGGGCATATGAATGTATTACTTGCCGAAGCGGACGTACCTTATGATCAATTGTATGACATGGATCAGATCAATCCTGAATTCGTATCTACAGATGTTGTGTTGGTAATTGGTGCTAATGATGTTGTAAATCCAATGGCGAAGACCTCTCCCGGAAGTCCGATTTATGGAATGCCCATTCTGAATGTGGATGAAGCCAAACGAACCGTCGTCTTTAAACGGAGTTTGAGTTTTGGTTATGCCGGAATAGATAATCCTTTATTCTATACAGAGAAAAACCAAATGTTTTTCGGAGATGCTAAGAAAAGCCTGCAAGCTTTGAATGAGGCTCTTAATGATGTTTGATTACTGATTTACGCTGATTCTTATAGATACAGATCTAGCTTTTAAACTTTATCAGCATTGTAGCCTTTCATAGCTTTTAAAAAACAGAATGTTGAAAGAGCTCCACAAAAAACAAACACAGAAAACATTGCTTGCGATGGCCCTTTTGCCCCCGTAAACACATGATCCATCAACCAACCCGTTACCGGTGGACCGATCCCAAATCCTACAATGCTTACTACAAACAGATAAACAGAGCCGGCAACACCGCGCATTTTTGATCCCACAAAATCCTGAATCAATGCTGCAGCTACTCCGTTGTAGGATGATGAAATTACATTTGCAATACCGATAAGTACCAAACCAACTAAAGCAGTTTCTGCAAATAACCCGAAATAATAAAATGGTAATCCTCCGAGTGCGGCTACTATTCCTGAAATAAATCTCTTTTCTTCTCCGAATTTCAAAGCCAGTTTGTCAGCCACCCAACCTGAGAGATTAACGCTGATTCCGGTAGCAAACATAAACCAGCCGTACCTACTTATCAGATATGAAGATTCAAATACATCTGTTAAAATAGTTCCGATGAACGCCAGAATAGAATATCCGCTTAGCGCCAACAATGAAAATCCTATCAGGTGATATCGAACAGTTGGCTTTTTTAGAATAAATGAGAGTACTTCAAAAAAACTTTGATCCGGAGATCTTGGGTTTTCCGACTTTTCTCTGGATGGTTCTTTTAACAAAAAATACCCAAGAACTGCCAGCCCAACTCCTGGTAAACCAACTGATTTTAATGCGATCCGCCAATCGTAATTTTCAGCAATGGAACCACCGATCAAAAAAGAGAGTCCCACACCAATAAATATTCCCGATGCATACACCGAAAAAACTCTTGCACGATGCTCTGGTTTAAAATAATCTGCCAGAAGCGAATACACAGCCGGGCTTAGCGCAGACTGACTAATTCCAATAGCAAATCTTGCAGAAACAAGGAACGCAAATGAGTTTGCAAAACCGCTCGCAAAGGTCATCATACTCCATATTACCAATCCGGTTAAAATGATATACTTTCTTGAAAAGAGGTCAGCCATTCTTCCCATAAAAATTCCACAGAAAGCATAAACCAATGAAAAAGCAGGACCGTAAAGAATTCCTACCTGAGTATTCGTAAAGTTCAGGTCCACTCTTATCTGTGATGCAAGTACTGCTATGATCTGTCTATCTACAAAACTACAAATATAGATAAGCATCAAAGTTAGCAGCGCTATTAATGCATAAATATCAGGACGATTAATTTTACCGGAAAAATTCATGGCGGGAATTTAGAAACTATATTTAACATAAGTTCCTTATCTATGTTACAATCTTTATGTTAACGACCTGAATTCGACCTAAAATTTTATTCTTGTTGAAACCTGAATTGAACAAAGCTTAAAAAGAATTATACATGCCGAAGCAAAAACTTCCCAGAAAAACGAAGAAACAAAAAGAACGAGCTCAGAAGATATTAAATGAGCTTTACACCTATTACCCAAATCCGGAATGTGAATTAGATCATCGAAACCCTTTTGAGCTGTTGATCGCCACAATTTTAAGCGCCCAATGCACCGACGTTCGTGTAAATAAAGTAACACCTAAATTATTTGAACTCTATCCAACTCCGGAATTAATGAAAGATGCTCCCATTGAAGACCTGGAAGAGTTGGTACGAACAACCGGCTTCTTTAGAAATAAAGCCAAATCCCTAAAAGAAACTTCCACCATTTTAGCTGAAGAGTTTGATGGTAAAGTACCTCAGAATATGGATGATCTGTTGAAGCTTCGCGGAGCTGCACGTAAAACAGCCAACGTTGTACTTGGGAACGCATTCGGAATTAATGAAGGTGTTGTGGTAGATACGCACGTTAAACGTTTCTCAAACAGGTTTGGACTGACTAAACATAAATCAAACACCGACAAAATCGAGCGCGACCTGATGGCTTTATTCCCTCAGGAAAACTGGACTGATCTCTCACACCTGATGATCCATCACGGTCGCGGACCTTGTAAAGCCCGAATTTCCTCAGCGCCGGATCATCCACTTTGTGAAGAATATGGAATTAACTGTGAGTGCCAAAAGATGAGAGCCGCAGAAAACGAAGCAAAATAACTTGATAATTTGTACAAATTAAGGTTGAATTGTAATCTAAATCAGCCTTATATTTAAAGCCGTTTCAGAAATGAAGCGAATTTTACTGAATGCGAGAATAGCTCAGTTGGTAGAGCACAACCTTGCCAAGGTTGGGGTCGCGAGTTCGAGTCTCGTTTCTCGCTCAATTAAAAAGGCAATCAAAGTTAATTTGGTTGCCTTTTTTTATTTTATAGAATGAAAACACATCTAACTTATATCATATATAGTGAAGTAAAAGACCAATATTATATTGGTTCATCTTCTGTTGATATAAGTTTAAGATTAGAACGACACAATCAAGGCTGGACTAGATCAACAAAATCCTTACACTATTTTTTGTTCAATATTATTTCTCGGATGGCTTTGCTGTAAGTCTGTCCGATAGGAACTTCATGATTTCCTATAATTAAGACATCCCCTTTCATCGAAGTTATTTTGTTTAAGGAAACAATAAATGATCGGTGTACACGCAGAAATCCTGATTCAGGAAGCAATTCTTCTAAACCGGATATCTTTTCATGTACCAAAATTTCGCCCTTTTCCATAAACATTGCGGCGTAATTCCCTCTGGCTTCCACATACAGAATATCGTTCGTATTTATTTGATAATGTTCTTTCTCTCCTTTCACAAAAAAACGAGAAACATGCTTTTCCTTATCTTCACTGTTTTCTAGTTTGTTACTAACCGAGACAGAACTATCGATAGCTTTATTTACAGCCTTCAAAAACCGTTCAAAGCTAAAAGGTTTAACCAGATAATCTTTTACAGCCAGTTCGTACCCTTCAAGTGCGTGTTCTTTATAGGCCGTAGTTACTATCACTTTGGGAGGGGCTTGGAGCGTTCTAAGAAATTCGAATCCTTTGAGTTCCGGCATATGTAAATCCAAAAATATCAAATCAGCATTATTCGAGTTTAACCATTCCAAAGCTTCAAAAGCATCATAGCATTGAGCTACAACTTGTAAATGAGGTATTCTCTTACAGAATGTAGTCACCAGGTCGTGTGCCAAGGGTTCATCATCAACAATTATACATTTGATCATAGCATATCAAGCTGAAGTGTTATTTTGAATTCGTTTTCACCTTTTACAATATCAAGTTGGTGCTGGTCGGGGTACAACAGTTCCAATCGCTGACGTAGATTTTCCAGTCCAATTCCTTTTTCTGGTTGCGTATCTCGATCTTCAAAATTGTTGCTGATCTCGAATATAATTTTTTCTTTTTTGTTATCTGCTTTGATGCAAACATGTATATACGCTCCACTTCTTAATGATTCCACTCCATGCTTGAAGGCATTCTCCAGAGGTACGATAAAAAGTAACGGTGCTACCTGTAAATCCGTTTCTTCAGGAGTTTCGAATCGAATATCAACCTCTTTCTGATATCGTATTTTATGCAGATCGATATACCTTTGCAAGTATTCGATTTCTTCTTTCAGGCTGACTTTATCTTTTTTCCCTTCGTAGATAGTATAGCGCATCATGTCCGATAGCTTAAGAATTACCTCGGGTGCTTTATCCGATTGATGGACCACCAGCGAATACAAATTATTCAATGTATTAAAAAAGAAATGTGGATTAATCTGACTCCTTAACAAAGCCAATTCTGCTTCTGCCTTTTCTGCTTTAAGAGTTCTGAACCATTTCCATTGTTCATAAAACCACAGAACTATTAATATTGGAATTGGAAGCAGAAACAAACTTAGAGCCCATACTTTGTACGTACTTTCATACAATTCAAAGCTGCCGGTGAATAATCGAGCATATAAAAAGAAGAGACCTGATCCACCATAAAGCACTGAAATCAATAACCTGTATTTATAAAAGAACTCCGGAAGAATGAAATAGAACAACATCAGCCAAAACGAGATCATCAACAAAATCATCAGCGGATTGTCCTGAAGATGGCTGGTAAAGTAACCAATACTAAAAATCACAATTATCAAGATCATAAACCCTGAACCCACCCTCAGTACACTTCCGCCTCTTTTCAGGTATCTTTGTATAGCCAAAGAAATGAACCCCGCATAGAACAAGAACCCCAAAATATTGCTGAGCCAGGCGTTTCCGGGAACTCTGATAAGATCGATGTATTGCATAAACAGAATCATTGCGAAAGTAATGACCGGCCCGATCACAAAAGCCTGATATTTTCGAAAAGTGTTATTCATATCTTAAAATAAGTGAAATCAGACACTGATACTTTCCTTCGTGTTGAACAGTTTGTTTTTTGGAACGAGTCCTTCTTTTTTTTGCATGAATTGGATTCGGCACGGTTTTCATACTGTTGATATCAAAATTTTTATCGTCCGTCTAATCACCTTAACAAAGGTATTAAGCCTCCGTAGTTTCGTCAAAATTCAATAATTAAGACGTGATTATGCACACATTAGACATTCAAAATATTTCCAAAATTTATCCTAACAGTGTACAAGCATTGAGCAATGTATCACTAACTATCCGGAATGGAATGTATGGATTATTGGGTGCCAATGGCGCCGGTAAATCTTCCCTGATGAGAACCATAGCAACGCTGCAATCTCCATCTTCAGGTAAAATCCTCTTCGACGGCGTTGACATTCAAAAGAATCCCGAAGTAGTACGCAAAGGATTGGGTTATTTACCTCAGGAGTTTGGTGTGTATCCAAAAGTGTCTGCGGTTGAATTGCTGCATCATATTGCAGTTCTGAAAGCGATCACAAATAAAAAAGATCGGAGCCGACAAATCGAGGAGTTACTGCATCAAACCAATTTGTATGAGCACCGAAAGAAGCATGTTCATACATATTCAGGAGGAATGCGACAACGGTTTGGCATTGCGCAGGCATTGTTAGGAAATCCGCAAATTATAATTGTGGATGAACCCACAGCCGGATTAGACCCGGAAGAACGGCACCGCTTTTTGAATCTACTTAGTAAAATCGGTGAAAATATCATCGTGATTCTTTCTACTCATATTGTGGCTGATATTTACAATTTATGTTCAAATATGGCGGTTCTTGATAAAGGATCACTCGTTGTTCAGGGAAACCCTTCAGAGCTCGTAAGCACACTTGAGGGCAAAATCTGGAAAAAGACTGTCCCAGCGATTGAACTATCCGACTATCGGGAATCTCATCAGGTTATTTCTACCAGACTGGCAGCCGGAAATACTCAAATTCATGTATTAGCTGATCACGGTCCTGGAAATGATTTCGAGTCCGTTGCCCCTACTCTCGAAGATTTCTATTTCTCAGTGGTTTCAAACTCTGAACAACAAACTGTGGGTGTATCATGATCGCTGCTTTATTAAAATTCGAACTTATCTATCAGAGAAAGCTCTGGGCGCTTCCGGTAGCAATGCTCCTTTTCTTTGTATCCGGACTTCAGATCGGCGGACAAGCATTCGCTCCTGATCTCGTCAACTTCAATGCCCCATATCAGATCAGCTACTATACCTCCATTTTCACTCTGGGAGCCGTATTTGCTATCATGTTCTTTGTTATCAATGGCGTGTTACGCGACAGCACTTATCGGATGCAGGAAATCATTTTCAGTACCGGTGTTCAGAAATATCAATTCTTTATTAGCAGATTTTCCGGGGTTTTCATCTTTAGTCTGCTCGCAGTCAGTCCATTGATAGTTGGAATGTTTACCGGAAGTCAAATCATGAACCTTGGTCCAGATCGTCTGGCTCCACTCAACCTGTTTCACTATTTCTGGAATTGGCTGGTCTTCATACTTCCGAATGTATTTATTTGCTCGAGCTTCATTTTTTCTGTGGGACTACTTACAAAAAACCGGATGTCTGTTTATGCATCTGCGCTGCTGGCTTATGTCTTATACTTTGTGTGTTCTTTCTATTTCGATTCCCCGGTGCTTGCCGGTTCAACCCCAAGTCATACAGATAATATGACTATTGCTGCACTGGGTGATCCTTTTGGTATTTCGGCTTTCATGGAGCAAAGTCAGTACCTGACTCCCTTTCAGAAAAACAGTGTCTTAGTATCACTTTCAGGAAATTTCTTGTACAATCGTTTACTATGGATCGGGATAACATTCGCTATTCTAGGAGCGACGTATAGTTTATTTTCTTTCCGGACATTACAGCGAAAAAAGCAAAAAACTTCATCAGGCAAAATACAAGTAACCGATATTACTACAGATAGTAACTACCAGCCGTTGGATATTTCTCCCTTCACTCAAAAGACCTTTTGGTATACTTTCTTTTCCCAGAGTAGAATTGGCATTAAGCAGTTATTTAAAAGCCTCCCTTTTCAGGTGATGATGGTTTTTATTGTTTTTGTGATGTGCTCTGAATTTTACTCAAGGCTCGTTGATGGCGGTAGTTATTCTGAAAGCCTGTATCCGGTGACTTCCTTACTGGCGGGATTAAACAGCACAGCCATCTTTATTTTTGGTGTAATGCTGATCATTTTCTTCAGCGTAGAATGGGGCTGGAAAGAACGGATCGAGAATATGCACCTTATCCTTGATGCAACTCCGGCTTCAAACGCGTCTTTCTTTTGGTCAAAGGTTTCTGTGTTGATGTGCATTCCATTTATGTTTGTAACACTCGAAATCGTGATCGCAATGATTTTCCAGGTGCTGCTGGACTATCCCATATTCAATTTGAGCACCTACTTGTCGCTCTATTATTTTCATGGAGCTCCACTCGCTTTCTATATTCTAATTGCCCTGTTTATCCAATCGCTGTCTCCCGGTAAATATCTTGGAATGGCAATAACCGGATTGATTGTCGTTGCCTTTGCGACTCCTTTATCCGGAACGCTGGGTATTGAACATCCACTGCTAAGAATCGGATCTATGCCAACCGTTGCTTTTTCAGATATGTCGGGATTGAGCAATAATGCTAACACTTTTTATCTTTTCTCTATACACTGGCTTTTGTTGGGATTCATCCTGTCGGTCATCGCTCTTCATGGTTGGCGAAGAGGTATTATTGAAGGCTTTCTGATTCATAGTAAGCAAGTATTCAGAAACTGGACCCGCAAAAAAATAGCCATTCTCGCTGTTCTTGGATTGGCTTTTCTCAGTACTTCAGGAATGATCTTCTACAAAACCAATATTGAGGTTGAATATCAATCCTCAGATAATTTTCTGGATCGCCGGGCTGAATACGAGAAAACCTATAAACACTATGATGATGTACATTGGTTGTACCCGATTTCTATTTACACGGATGTAGCACTTTATCCGGATGAAAGAAGCTATTCCGTTGATGCCGTTTACACGCTCATTAATAAAAGTGATTCTATTGTAAATCGTGCACTTATTATTGAGAAAAAAACCATCTCTAATATTAAATTTGAACGGGCTACATTAGTGAATACCGATCCCAAACATGGGATTTTTGAATTTCAATTCGACACACCGATTAATCCCGGAGATACCGTCAGACTTGAATTTTCGGCAAATGGAAGCCACAAAGGACTGCAATCCGGAAATGACCTGGTAGACAATGGTAGTTTTGTGCACCTCCGTGATTTCAGTCCGTTTCTCGGATATACTCAAAGTCTTGAGATCCGAAATAATACCGAGCGGATCAAACGTGGGCTCCCGAAGCAAACAATTGAACAACCTTCTGCTACTGATTTTGATGTCATGGAATCTGGTTTTGGACGTGTTAATTTTGAAACCATACTATCAGTACCCGCATCCCAGACAGGAATCACCGTTGGTCGACTTGAAGAAGAATGGACCGAAAATAACCGAAATTATTATCGGTTTAAATCTCAAAATCCGGTGGCTCCTGCCATTAGTTATCATTCCGGAGTGTATGAAGTTGAACAAGAAGAATATAACGGAATAACATTGGAACATTATTTCCATCCGGAACACACCTTCAATAATTCCACCATCATGAACAGCATGAAGTACACGCTGGATTATGCTCAGCAGGAATTTGGAGACTATCATCTTGATCACCTCCGGATAGCTGAAATTCCATCTTTCTGGAGATTTGGTGGATATGCCGCTTCAGGAATGATCAGTATGGTTGAAGACAATTTGTATCTGGTTGATGAACGCGATCCCGAAGATTTCAGCCTGGTTGCAAAGCGCACCATTCACGAAGTTGCACACCAATGGTGGGGACACATGCTCAGCACACAGAACGTAAGCGGAGGAGCTATCTTTGTAGAAGGTTTTGCCAAATACACTGAGGCTGTAGTAATGGAAAAACACTATGGCATGGCTTCTCTTTTCCAGTTAAGTGAATCGGCTAATCACACCTATTTTAATGGTCGATCTTATGCCTCCACTCCGGAACAGCCTCTGTATCTGGAGCAGGGAGAACACTATATGCTGTATGGCAAAAGCTATATAGTGATGGTAGCCCTGAAAGAACTCATTGGCGAGGAAGCATTAAACCGGATTTTAAAAACTTTGGTGCAACGACATAAAAACGAGATTGATGCAACTGTAACTTCTCCCGAATTTTTGGAAGAATTGTACGCGGCAACTCCTATGAAATATCACTCCCTAATTGACGACTGGTTTAAGAAAATCGTTACGTATGACCTTTCGGTTGAGGACGTAGACTATACCGAACTCACCGATGGAAGCTATGAACTAAAAATCATATTAGATGCCACAAAACTTGAGTCGGTAGATGGAATAGAATCTCGGGTTTCCATGAATGAACCCATTCCTGTGGGACTATTTACGACTCATCCTTCAAGAGCATCCAGAGAGCAGATTATACATCTTGAACCAATAAAAATTGCCGACGGAACACAAACGCTTACGTTCCGGGTTGACAAACTTCCGCGATATGTGAGTATAGATCCTTATGGAACTCGACCCGATTTGGTTCGAAAAGACAACTGGCGGAAAATAGACTAGTCTTTAAATTTAGGAGTCGTACTCTAATTATTTTCTGTAAAATAGCTGAATCTTGCCAAATCGTTGTAGTCCGGGCTACTCGGAGATTCTCGTTTCTCTATCAAAAAAAGCCTCTAATTTTCTAAGAGGCTTTTTTGTTAATAGGTATTTAAATAAAATGTTTATTTCAGATTAAACCGATCTAAGTTCAGCACTTTATTCCAGGCGTTTACAATTACGTCTGAGTCAATTACTCCTTTTTTGTATGTAACGGTTAAAAAGAAGCAGATTAAGGCTGATACAGAAACTATTTTTATTCCGTTCTTTTGATTATAATATCAAAGTAAAGCCAGACAATTCAGATTCTTATGCGCCTCATATATTTAATTGTAATTATTCTCCTAAATTTTTCGGCACTGAATGTGAGCGCCCAAACCAATCCCGATTTTTATCTCCATGAAAATGGAGTCACTGTAATGTGCCCGGATGCTGAAGTGGGAGAAACGGGCGCTGTTGATGGTGCTATCTACAAGAAAATTGGTGATATTTCAGAACTAGTATTTAATGGCGGTTCAGTTTTTGCAGATGCTGCCTGTACAAGTGATTTGACAGATCTTTCCAATGCTTTTTATAAGGAAGAAAACGAATTTAATTTAAATATTAGTACTTGGGACGTAAGTAATGTAATAACCATGGAAAACATGTTTAGAGATGCCACTTCTTTTAATAGAGATATTAGTAATTGGGATGTAAGCAATGTAATAACCATGGAAAACATGTTTAGAGAAGCTACTTCTTTTAATACATCACTAAGTGGATGGGATGTTGGTAAAGTCTTGAACATGTATGGTATGTTTTTCAAAGCCGCTGCTTTTAATCAACCAATTAATGATTGGAATGTTAGTAAGGTCGAAAACATGGAAATTATGTTCAGAGAAGCCACAAACTTTAATCAAGAACTAAGCAACTGGGATGTTAAGAATGTACTAAGTATGGTGGCAATGTTCAAAGAAGCTACCACCTTTAATAAAAATATAAACACATGGGACATTAGTGAAAATGTGGATATTAGAAATTTGTTTCAAGGCGCTACCTCGTTTAATCAAAATATCAACGATTGGGATGTAAGCGGCATTACTTCTATGGTTTTACTGTTTCAAGGGGCTTCTTCTTTTGACAAAGATTTGAATAATTGGGATGTAGGTAATGTTGAAGAAATGAGTAGAATGTTTGATGGCGCTACTTCGTTCAATAAAGATATAAGTAACTGGAATGTAAGTAGTGTTGAACGAATGAATGGAATGTTCACTGAAGCCACTTCTTTCAACAAAGACATAAGTAGTTGGGATGTAAGCAACGTAAATTATATGGATCATATGTTCGAGGACGCTACGTCTTTTAATCAGGATATAAGTAATTGGAATGTTAGCAAAGTGTTTGGTTTCAGCAGAATGTTTAAAAATGCTTCTTCGTTCTATCAGGATCTAAGCGGGTGGTGCGCTGCATGGGCACATAACGTAACTGAATTTGCCGCCGGAACTTCATTGCCAGGTAATTTTATACCAAAATGGGGTGAGTCTTGTAATTCTGAACAGCCCGCAAGCGTAGTACTTTTTTCACCGCAAAATAACGCCGAGATCTTAGCCTCCGATTTCTACTTCGAATGGTCAAGCTCTCAACATGCATCCTCCTATATCCTTGAGCTGTCCACCCTCAATGATTTCAGCAGTGTTCTTTATGACTCCACCTTTACCGCTCCTGATACTTCCATGGTGATCACTCAGCAAATACTTGCCAATGACTCCACGTACTTCTGGAGAGTAAAAGCAGCAAACGGAGAGCTCGAATCCGATTGGTCAGACGTATTTAATTTTTCAACTAATCCTGAACCACCTGAAAGTGTGACACTGACTTCACCACAAAATAATGCCGAAATTTCTGCTTCCGAGCCCTATTTTGAATGGTCAACCTCTCAACATGCATCATCGTATGTTTTTGAGCTTTCCACTCATAACGATTTCAGCAGTGTTCTTTATGACTCCACCTTTACCGCTCCTGATACTTCCATGATGATTACTCAGCAAATACTTGCCAATGACTCCACGTACTTCTGGAGAGTAAAAGCAGCAAACGGAGAACTCGAATCCGATTGGTCAGATATTTTTAGTTTTACTACAACCTCAAGTGACTCTACCAATCCTGATTTTTATCTCCATGAAAATGGTGTCACTGTAATGTGCCCGGACGCAGTAGTTGGAGAAACGGGCGCTGTTGATGGCACTATCTACGAAAAAATCGGAGCTATTAATGATCTGGAAGTCCACGGTGGGGACGTCTCTGCTGATTTAGCCTGTACCAGTGGAATAACTGACATGAAGGAGGCTTTTAAAAATATTGACCGCTGGGACTTTCCCGATTTATTTTTTTTCAATAAAGATATTTCCCATTGGGATGTAAGTTCTGTTACCAATATGTCCTCTATGTTTCAGGAAGCCAGTAGATTTGAAGGGAAAAGTGGTATGGAATTTTGGGATGTGAGCAATGTTACTGACATGTCCTCTATGTTTCAAGGAGCGGTAAAGTTTAATAAAAATATTGGTTCCTGGGATGTAAGTAATGTTACTGATATGTCTGGAATGTTTACTAGTTCTAACTTTAATCAAGATATCAGTTCCTGGGATGTGAGTAATGTTACCAATATGGCTAGAATGTTTGAATTCACAGACTTTAATCAAAATATCAGTTCTTGGGACGTCAGTAACGTTACTATCATGGAGTCTATGTTTCTTAAT
Source organism: Balneola sp. (assembly GCA_965222085.1). Taxonomy (GTDB): domain Bacteria; phylum Bacteroidota; class Rhodothermia; order Balneolales; family Balneolaceae; genus Balneola. The sequence goes on along the minus strand of OZ244952.1, from coordinate 2,184,856 downwards.
TCACCCTTTAATCAGAATATCAGTTCTTGGAACGTCAGTAGCGTTACTAATATGGCAGGCATGTTCTCATCAGTACCTTTTAATCAGGATATTAGTTCCTGGGACGTCAGTAATGTTACTACTATGAAAGAAATGTTCCGTGGAAACGTAAACTTTAATCAAAATATTGATTCGTGGGATGTAAGTAATGTTACTGATATGGAAGCTATGTTTTACACCGCTCTGGTATTCAATGGAGATATAAGTTCCTGGGACGTGAGTAATGTCAACACAATGGAATCCATGTTTGCTACCGCAAAAGCTTTCAATCAAAATATTAGTTCATGGGATGTGAGTAACGTCACTGATATGTTTGGCACTTTTAGAAATGCTCAAAACTTTAACCAAGATATAAGCTCTTGGGATGTCAGCAAGGTTGCTCATATGTCAATTATGTTTAATGAAGCAGAAAAATTTAATCAAGATATTAGCTCCTGGGATGTCAGCAGTGTTTCAAGCATGACTGCGATGTTTTTTAATGCAAAAAAATTTAATCAGGACATCGGGGCATGGAATGTAAGTAATGTTACTGCTATGGATGAAATGTTTAGAAGAGCATTTGATTTTAATCAAGATATTAGCAAATGGTGTGTCAAAAATATTAGCTCGGAACCTAATCGGTTTGCAGAAGAAAGTGATCTAAGTCCCTCTAACTTTCCCAAATGGGGAACATGCTTGGGTAGGCCTGGTAATATTGAATTACAAATTCCCATTGACGACGCTGAAGACATTTCACTAAGCCCTTCGTTCAGCTGGGAAGAGGGTACGGATGCAACGAGCTACCAATTACAGGTTTTTGATGACTCTGATCATATGATTGCAGATACCGTTGTAAACGATGTAACATTTGAAATAACAGACACTTTGCAAAGTGTACAAACATATCATTGGAAAGTGAGAGGAATAAATGATGATAAAAATATAATTGGGAACTGGAGCGAAACGTGGAGTTTCACAACAGTTCTTATTCCTCCATCAATTGTAAGCTTACTTACACCAACTAATAGCAGTACAGATGTTAGCGTAAGACCTGAATTTGATTGGAAAAAATCCTCTCTTGCTGAGGAATATCTTGTTCAGATTGCAGAAGATGATAATTTTGATGCAATATTTATCGATTCAGTTCTTACTCAACCTGATTTTACGACATCAAAGAACTTACAGTTTGACTCTACCTACTACTGGAGAGTTAAAGCTATAAATGAAGCCGGTGAAAGCGCCTGGAGTGAAACGTGGAGTTTTACTACAATTGTTGAAGCGCCTAATAGCAGCACCTTACTATTTCCGGAAAATGGCTCTGAGGTAAATACTTTACTACCTGAAATTATTTGGTCCCAAACTCCCAGAGCTCATACATATAAATTTGAGCTAACCGACACACAAACTTTTGCTTATTCAATTATTGACTCTTCCGTGACTGATACCACCTTTTTACCATCTGCAAAGCTGGAAAATGCAACCAAATACTATTGGAGGGTTAAAGCCTTTGGTGATGGAGGAGAAAGCGAATGGAGTGAAACTTTCACTTTCTTCATCCCTTTTTCAGTATCCATTAATCCTGAGGATGTACCGGATAAGTTTAGTTTATCTCAAAACTATCCAAACCCCTTCAACCCTTCCACACAAATAAATTACACCTTAGCGAATAATACGCATGTAAAACTTCGGGTATTTAATGCACTTGGACAACAGGTAGCAACTTTGGTAGACGAAAGAAAAAGTGCCGGAAATTATTCGATAACCTTTGACGCAACCTCACTTTCAAGTGGGTTCTACTTCTATTCCATTGAAGCCGGTGATTTCAGGCAAACCAAAAAAATGCTCTTGATTAAATAGATGAAAGTCTTTTTTTAGATGAGAAACTCATCGAATTGGCTTCCCCTGATCTGTCTTGATACTCTTGTCTGAAGGTTGTTCGCTTCGTTGATTTTGCCTTCGAACAGATTTTCTTTACATATTTCAACACCCATGGAATACTACTTTAAAATGCTTATTTGTGTATATTGTCATGGTAAAGTCAGACAATTCAGATTCTTATGCGCCTCATATATTTAATTGCAATTATTCTCCTAACTTTTTCGGGACTGAATGTGAGCGCACAAACCAATCCCAATTTTTACCTCCATGAAAATGGCGTCACCGTAATGTGCCCGGATGCTGAAGTGGGAGAAACAGGCCGTGTTAATGGCATTTTATATAAAAAAATTTCTCGTAATGATCATTTGGAATTCAACGGTGGTAGCGTTTCCGCTGAAAGAGCCTGTACTAGTGGTAAAAAAAGTATGTATAGAATGTTTTATACTAACATTGAGGAATACCCTCACCAGGAAGGATTCAACAAAGATATCAGTCATTGGGACGTAAGTTCAGTTACTGATATGTCTAGAATGTTTGTTCGTGCTTCAAGTTTTAATCAGGATATTAGCAGTTGGGATGTGAGCAATGTTACTGATATGGGAGGAATGTTTTTCGAGGCTAATAGTTTTAATCAGGATATTAGCTCGTGGGATGTGAGTAATGTTAATTCTATGTCCGGGATGTTTAACAGTGCTTTTAGTTTTAATCAGGACATTAGCTCTTGGGATGTGAGTAATGTTAACTCTATATCCTGGATGTTTAAAGATGCTTTTAGTTTTAATCAGGATATTAGCTCCTGGGATGTGAGTACTGCTAATTCTATGTCCAGGATGTTTAACGGTGCTTCAAGTTTTAATCAGGATATTGGCAATTGGAACGTCTCTTCAGTAGTAGATATGGAGGAAATGTTTAACAAAGCTGAGATATTCAATCAGGATCTAAGTAACTGGTGTGTTGATAAGGTTTTAGAGCGATCGGAATTTGCTACTGAATCTGCTTTAGAAAACGAAAATTATCCAAAATGGGGAACATGCACGGGCAGACCCGGTAATATTGAATTACAAATTCCCGGTAATACTACTACAGACATATCATTAAACCCTACATTTAGCTGGGAAGAAGGTACAGATGCAACAAGCTACCAATTACAGGTTTTTGATGATTCTGAACAAATAATTGTAGATACCGTTGTAAACCATGTGTCATTTGAACTAACAGACACTTTACAAAGTGTACAAACATATAATTGGAATGTCAGGGGAATAAATGATGATAAAAATATAATTGGGAATTTTAATGAAACATGGTGGAGTTTCACAACAGTTCTTACTCCTCCATCAGTTGTAAGTTTACTTACGCCAACTAATAGCAGTACAGGTGTTAATTTAAGACCTACATTTAATTGGGAAAGCTCCTCTCTTGCCGGGGAATATCTTATTCAAATTGCTGAAGACGATAATTTTAATACCATACTTATTGATTCAGTTCTCACCCAACTTGATTTTATGATATCAGAAAATTTAGAGCTTGGCTCTACCTACTACTGGAGAATTAAAGCCCTAAATGAAGCCGGTGAAAGCGACTGGAGTAATACCCGGAGTTTTACAACAGTTATTGAAGCGCAAACCAACCCTGATTTTTACCTCCATGAAAATGGCGTCACCGTAATGTGCCCGGATGCTGAGATTGGCGATAAAGGATATATCGATGGGTTTATATACTACAAACGTTCCGTAGATCATATCAATACAACTAATGCAGCTATAACCTGCACGAGTGGCATCACCAGTATGAGCCGTTTGTTCCAATTCGAAGATGATTTCAACGAAGATATTAGCAGTTGGGATGTTTCTTCTGTAAAAAATATGTTGGCTATGTTTTGGGAAGCTAGATCGTTCAATCAGGATATTAGTAACTGGGATGTCTCTTCTGTAGAGAATATGGCAAGTATGTTTAGATCTGCTACTATTTTCAATCAAGATATCGGCAATTGGGATGTCTCTTCTGTTCGGAATTTTTATAATATGTTTTTTGGTTCATCATTCAATCAGGATATTGGTAACTGGGATGTCTCTTCTGCTACATCCTTGCGAAGGATGTTTAATCAGGCTGGATCTTTCAATCAAGATATCGGCAATTGGAATGTTTCTTCTGTGACAAATATGAATTCAATGTTTGAAAGGGCTAGGGAATTCAATCAGGATATTGGTAACTGGAATGTTTCTTCTGTAACAAGTATGAATTCAATGTTTGAAGAGGCTGAGACATTCAATCAAGATCTTAGTACCTGGTGTGTTGATAGTTTTCTTTTTGCTCAACCTGATTTTGGTACCGGATCTGCTTTAGTAGATGAACATTATCCGAAATGGAGAACATGCCCGGGCAAACCCGGTAATATTGAATTACAAATTCCCGATGATACTACTTCAGACATGTCTTTAACTCCTGCATTTAACTGGAAAGAAGGTACAAATGCAACAAGCTACCAATTACAGGTTTTCAGGTTCAATGGCCCAATAATTGTAGATACCGTTGTAAACAATGTGTCATTTGAACTAACAGACACTTTACAAAGTGTACAAACATATCATTGGAAAGTCAGGGGTATAAATGGTGGCAAAAATTTATTTGGGAACTGGAGCGAAACAAGGAGATTCACTACAATTCTTATTCCTCCATCAATTGTAAGCTTACTTGCACCAATTAATAGTAGTTCAGGTCTTGGTTTAAGACCTAGATTTAATTGGGAAAGTTCCTCTCTTGCCGGGGAATATCTTGTTCAAATTGCTGAAGATGATAATTTTAATTCTATATTTATTGATTCAGCTCTCAACCAGCCTGGTTTTACGGTATCAAAAGCTTTAGAGTTTGGCTCTACCTACTACTGGAGAGTTAAAGCCTTAAATGACGCCGGTGAAAGTGCATGGAGTAATACCCGGAGTTTTACTACAATTATCGAAGCTCCCCCCAACAGTACTTTACTTTTTCCGGAAAATGATTCTGAAGTAAATATTTTAAGACCTGAGATCATTTGGTCCCGGTCTCCCAGAACTAATAATTACAAATTAGAGCTAACCGACACACAAACTTTTGCTTATTCAATCATTGACTCTTCTGTGACTGATACCAGCTTTTTGCCTCCTGCAAAGCTGGAAAATGGAACCAAATACTATTGGAGGGTAAAAGCCTTTGGTGATGGAGGAGAAAGTGAGTGGAGTGAAGTATTCACTTTCTTCATCCCTATTTCAATAACCAATGAGTTTGAGCTTAATTTATCTCAAAACTATCCAAATCCCTTCAATCCCTCCACACAAATACAATATACGGTGCCAAGCACCTCTTATGTAAGACTAAAAGTGTTTAATACGGTTGGTCAACTTGTGGCAATTTTGGTAGACGAAAGAAAAAATGCCGGAAATTATTCAATCACCTTTAATGCATCCGGGCTTTCCAGTGGCTTCTACTTTTACTCCATTGAAGTAGATAATTTTATACAAACCAAAAAAATGGTTTTAATTAAATAAAACCAAAGATCCCGGGGCATAAATGAATAGTGTGAATATTCAATTACTTATTAAGCTTGTAGTCTGCTCTTTACTAATTCTTCATGTTCTTGTCGGCTGTAAATCGGAGCAAGAATTTACCGATCTGGATTCACCTGATTCAATCGCTCTGTTGTTATCGGAAGATCTTTTTTCCTATTCGGATTTTAAAATACTTGACACAAAAGCAGCATATGGCATTCACTACGCTGAAGTTGCCACTGCGTTTGGTATTGCCCGCTATTCGGGCATGGTTAACAATTCAGAATTGACCGAACGGGTTTCGGATCGATATTACAGAGTTATCAATGAAAATATCAATAACAGCGCCAATCATGTTGACGTAAATGTATATGGGGCACTTCCCCTTGAATTATACAGGCACACGAACGATCCGGTTCTTTTCGAACAAGGCATAACTCTGGCTGACACACAATGGGTAAAACCACTTTCAAATGGCCTTACAAGACAAACAAGGTTCTGGGCTGATGACGTGTGGATGATAAGCATTTTACAGGTTCAGGCATTTCGGACAACCGATAACGAAGTCTATTTAGACAGAGCGGCAACTCAAATATCAGCTTATATCGACCGACTTCAACAGGAAAATGGTTTATTCTATCATGGTAAAAGTACTCCCTTTTATTGGGGAAGAGGGAATGGTTGGGTTGCTGCAGGCATAACAGAATTGCTTATTGAATTACCTCAAGACCATCCTTTATACAACAAAATTAAAACAGCTTATATTGAATTTATGACCGCTTTGCTCGAATATCAGGCTGAAGACGGAATGTGGAGACAAGTTATCACTGAACAAGAAGCCTGGAAAGAGACATCTGCTACCGCAATGTTTGGTTACTCTTTTGTTGAAGGAACTAAATTAGGCTTATTGGAAGAAAAAAAGTTTAGACCTGCATATGAAAAAGCATGGGAGGGGTTAAAAAAATACATCACTGAAGAAGGAAAAGTAACAGATGTTTGTTCCGGCACAGGTAAAGGAGAAGATCTTGAGTATTATCTGAACCGTCCAAGAGTTACCGGAGACTTTCACGGACAAGCCCCTGCTATTTGGTTTGCCACAAGCCTGATAAATTAATTAGCCTTCTTTTTAGAGTTTTTCTTAAGCCAGAACATCAATAGAAAAAAGTTAAACACAAAAAAGCCTCTTATTTTTTAAGAGGCTTTTTTGTTAATAGGTATTTGAACAAAATGTTTATTTCAAATCAAACCGATCTAAATTCATCACTTTGTCCCAAGCTTTTACGAAGTCGTTTACAAACTTCTCTTCTGAGTCACTTGTACCATACACTTCTGCAATTGCTCTGAGTTCTGAATTAGAACCAAAGATCAGGTCCGCTCTGGTTGCCGACCATTTAACATCTCCGGTTTTTCGATCGCTTCCTACAAATACATTTTGTTCATCCGTAGTTGCCTGCCAGGTTGTGTTCATATCCAACAGGTTCACGAAGAAATCATTGGAAAGTGCTCCGGGTTTGTCCGTAAATACACCTTTCTTTGATCCGTCAAAATTGGTTTCAAGAACTCTCATTCCACCAACCAATACAGTCATTTCAGGAGCAGTTAATGTCATAAGCTGAGCTTTATCAACCAACATTTCCTCTGCAGTAGTTTTATGTTTCGGTGCAAAATAATTACGGAACCCATCTGCCGCAGGTTCTAACCATGCAAATGATTCTACATCTGTTCGTTCAGCAGTTGCATCTGCGCGACCCGGTGTAAATGGTACTGAAATTTCATGTCCTGCTTCTTTTGCGGCTTTTTCAATTCCTGCACATCCGCCTAAAACTATCAGATCTGCCATGGATACTTCTTTAGAGAAATCACTTTTTATTCCTTCCAGAGTTTGTAACACTTTAGCTAGTTGATCGGGGTTGTTGACTTCCCAATCTTTTTGAGGTGCTAAACGAACTCTGGCTCCATTTGCTCCACCTCTTTTGTCAGAGTTTCTATAGGTAGATGCGGATGCCCAAGCCGTTGAAACTAATTCGGAAACCGACAATCCTGAATCCAGAATTTCAGCTTTCAAACCTTTAATGTCGTTTTCGTTGATTAGTGCATGTTCAACTTCAGGAATCGGATCTTGCCATAGTAATTCTTCTTCAGGAACTTCTGGTCCAAGCAATAATGATTTCGGTCCCATGTCACGATGAACTAATTTGTACCATGCTCTTGCAAAAGCATCTGCAAATTCATCAGGATTTTCATAAAACCTGCGTGATATTTTCTCATAAGCAGGATCTGCTTTTAAAGACAGATCAGTTGTTAACATAAACGGTGCATGTTTCTTGTCAGGGTCGTGTGCATCAGGAATAGTTCCTTCTCCACCACCGTCAACCGGTCTCCACTGCCACGCGCCGGCCGGGCTCTTATACTTTTCCCATTCATACTTGAAAAGGTTGTCAAAATATAAATTACTCCATTCTGTTGGCTTTTGTGTCCAAGCCCCTTCCAATCCGCTGGTGATGGTATCAGCTCCTTTTCCGGTTCCATGAGTGCTTTTCCAACCCATGCTCTGCTCTTCAATTCCGGCTGCTTCTGGCTCTGATCCCAAATGATCTTCAGGTGCTGCACCGTGCGTTTTTCCAAATGTATGTCCACCCGCAATAAGCGCTACCGTTTCCTCATCGTTCATGGCCATTCTCGCAAAAGTCTGTCGAATAAAAGCAGCTGCTTTTAATGGATCAGGTTCTCCATCAGGGCCTTCCGGATTTACATAAATTAATCCCATATGGTCGGCACCAAGAGGTTTTTCCAAATCTCCATCTTCATTGTGGCGTTTATTTCCCAGCCACTCTCCTTCAGCTCCCCAATAAACATCTTCTTCCGGTTCCCAGCGATCTTCTCGTCCACCGCCAAAACCGAAAGTCTCAAAGCCCATGGATTCCAGAGCTACGTTTCCGGCAAGAATCATCAAATCTGCCCAGGAAAGCTTTCTTCCATATTTTTGCTTGATAGGCCAAAGTAGTAAACGGGCTTTGTCTAGATTTACATTATCCGGCCAGCTGTTTAGTGGAGCAAAACGTTGCATTCCGGCTCCTCCACCGCCACGTCCATCAGTTACTCTATAGGTTCCCGCACTATGCCAGGCCATTCTGATCATAAGCGGTCCGTAATGACCAAAATCTGCAGGCCACCAATCTTGTGAATCCGTCATTAATTCTGTTAGATCTTCCTTAACAGCTTTCAGATCAAGCTTTTTAAATTCTTCTGCATAGTCAAAGTCTTCTCCCATCGGGTCTGACTTGGATGAATGTTGGCGAAGAATGTTCAAGTTCAATTTATTCGGCCACCAATCTTTATTTCTGGTTCCGCCTCCGGCGTCTTTGCTCATTGAGCCATTATGAAATGGGCATTTACTAATATCGTTTGCGTTATACGTTCCCGAACTTTCTTTTTCTTTATCTGACATAATCCTTTTTCTTTACAGTTTTAATCCATCAACAACATAAAAAATCATTTCATTCTATTTGATAGATAATCATTATCGAGGCGTTAAAATCAATCTTACGATTTGAGTATATTTTAAATGGATTCTTCCTTTTCTTCTTCTATGAAAATTAGCTCTTCAATTCCCAAACACATTTTACCTGTAATTGTATTTTCTCAATTTGCAGGAACTTCTCTTTGGTTCGCCGGAAATGCAGTTGTTCCTGAACTGATTGCAGAACTAGATTTATTAGAGATGTTTGTGGGATTCATCACAATGGCTGTACAGTCGGGATTTATTATTGGAACGTTGGTTTTTGCAGTCTTAAGTGTTGCTGACAGATTTTCTCCCGTGAAAGTATTTTTAATGTGCTCTGTTTTGGGAGCGTTGGCAAACATACTGACCATTTACAGTTCAAACTTTACAGAAGTAATGCTCGCACGATTATTTACAGGTTTTTTTCTAGCCGGGATTTATCCCGTTGGAATGAAAATAGCATCAGACTGGCATAAAGAAGGTCTTGGAAAAGCTTTGGGATATTTAGTGGGGGCTCTTGTGTTAGGAACCGCTTTCCCGCACTTTCTTAAGTTCCTGGGTGGCGAATTACCATGGAGATTTGTAATCGCGGGAACTTCTGCACTCTCTGTGATCGGAGGCTTAATGCTTTTCTTTTCTGTTGCTGATGGACCTTACCGCGTAAGAAGAAGTTCTTTCAAACCTTCTATGTTTTTTTCTCTCTTTAAAAACTCAAACTTCCGTTCAGCAGCTTTCGGATACTTCGGGCATATGTGGGAACTTTACACTTTTTGGGCTTTCGTTCCTACTTTACTTGCTTTCTACATGTTATCGAACCAGGGCTTCATAATAAATATCTCTTTGTGGTCTTCCATTATCATTGGTATTGGCGGAATAAGTTGCGCTATTGGTGGATATATTTCCCTTAAAAAGGGAAGTAAGCTTGTATCTAAGATATCCCTCTTTATATCAGGATTATGTTCAATATTAATTCCATTTTTGTTTAATGCGCCGGTTTGGGTATTTCTTGGACTTTTATTGATTTGGGGAATATTTGTGATTCCGGATTCCCCTCAATTTTCGACTCTGGTTGCGCAATCAACTGACAGTTCCTACATCGCTACCGGACTTACCATTGTGAATAGCATTGGCTTTGCAATAACTATTTTCAGTATCCAGCTTGTTAATTTGATGTGGGCACATTTTCAGGATCCGTTGGTATTTTTGGTGATTTTTATTGGTCCGCTATGCGGTCTATTTGCCATTAGCAGATATAAAGTTTCCTGATGTAAGGAATTTCTGAGTTTTACTTTCTGTTTGATTACTGAAATAAACAACTAATAACTAAATAAGTAAGGTTATCACTATGCCAGTTAAAAAAGCGTCAGCCGTATGGAACGGAAATCTGAAAGAAGGAAATGGATCTATTAATTCTGAAAGCGGAGTCTTATCTGAAGCTGCTTTTACTTTTGCATCCAGATTTGAAGATGAAGGAAAATCTAATCCGGAAGAACTAATTGGTGCAGCACATGCAGGTTGTTATTCCATGGCACTATCTAATGAATTACATAGCGCCGGACATGATTCTAAAAGTGTCTCAACCAATGCCAATGTATCCTTAGAAATGGTAGATGGAACGCCTACAATTACGAAAATTAAATTGACAGCAAAAGCAGATGTTCCGGGATTAAGCGATAGCGAATTCCAAAAAATTGCCTCTGCCACTAAAGATGCATGCCCTGTTTCCCGTGCACTTGCAGGTGTAGAAATTGAGTTAGAGGCTTCTCTGGCCTAACCTTATTTTTACTTAAATTTGCACTTATAAAGCCATTCCAATGTGAATGGCTTTTTTTTTGGCCCTAAGAATGCTATAATCAGGTAATTATTTTCTATCGTGGCTAAAAAAATACGGGTTTCAAAACTACTTCTATTACTTGGAATTGGGTTGGTATTGTCTGCTAACTTATACAGCAATGTATTTACAGATTTTCAAACATTCCAAAGTGATACCAATAAGGTTAAGTCAATGTTTTCAGACATTGAGGACTTAGTAGATGTAGGTAACTTTGCAAAGGCTTATCAAAAACTGGATTCTGTAGATTTACTATCTGAACAATTTGATTATGAATACGGTTTAGCTTTTTCAGGTGTAAAACGGGCAGAAATATTGCTGATAAAGAAGCAAATCGATTCTGCTCTTACTTCGATAAACAATGTTATAGATCAATTTCCTGAAAGCAAATTGCGTTTCACTTTTTATAACACGCAGGCTGCAGCTTACAATTACAAGGGGCAATCTAAACTTGCAATTGAATCATTTAGAAAAGGATTAAATTTTATTGAATTACTTCCACCTGAAAAGAGATCCAGATCTATTGCCGCCATCCATGTAAATATGGCCGGAGCTTATCATAAACTTGGTGACAGATCTAATACAATAAAAAATTTCCTTGAGGGATTACAGTTTGCAGAATCAACAAAGGATTCTTCTTTTTTGACGATCACACTGAATAACCTTGGAGATACATACAATTCTTACTCGGAATATGAACGCGCTGAGTATTATTTAAAAAGAGCAGAAACTATAGCATTACAAAATAATTATAAACCCGATCTGCTCAGAATCTATTTAAATCTGGGTAACACTTACAGCAATAGTGGAAAATACGACGAAGCTTTAAAGTATTACGACCAGGCTTTAGCTTTAAATAAAGAAGTAAGACCAAATACCCCACCCTTTCAGATTATCTATAATCTGGGAGTTCTTTATAGCAACAAAAGGCAATTTACAAAAGCTAAAGATGCCTTTGAAGAATCTTTACAGTACAGTATAGATCTTAAAATTCCTCAGGGATTGTATTTTAATTACAAGGGGTTAGGTGATTTGTATGAAAAATTTTCTCAGCCTTATTCCGCAATTAACTGGTATCAAAAAGCACTTGATGTAGCAACTGATCTGGATCAAAACCTGTATATAGTTCAACTTCACGAAAAACTGTATCTAACCAACAAAACAGCAGGTGAAACCGCTCAAGCCCTGAAAGCACTGGAAAATTTTAAAGCTCTTTCAGATAGTCTTGCAAAGAAAGAGGCTGATGATGCGCTTTCAGAGCTGGAGAGTGAAATTGAATTGAACAGACAAACAGAAATCAACCGTCTTCTGGAAGAAAAGCAAAGGATTCAGGAACGACAGTTAATTCTGACCAGAAATCTTAACATCGCAGCAGTAGTAGTAATAGTTATCATATTAGTTCTATTATATGTGGTTTTCAGATCAGGAGCAGAACGTAAAAAAGTAAATCTGATCCTGAATAATCAAAAAGAAGAGCTCGAAGAGCTTAACCAAACTAAGGATAAACTTTTCGCTATTGTAGCACATGACCTTCGATCTCCTATGGCATCGTTGCAAGGTATTTTATATATGATCAACAGTAGTGAACTATCACTTCAAGAGATTAAAGACCTGGTTATTAGCCTGGAACCTACCCTTCAAAAAAATATAAATACTCTGGATGACCTTCTTGCCTGGGCCAGAAAACAAATGTCGGGAATCACTATAAATCCTCAGGATATTGATACCAAGCCTGTTATTGATGATGTAATTTCTAAACAACTTTTTGAGATAGATGCAAAAAAACTGACTATTTCGAATAAAATCCCAGACAGCACAATTGCTTTTGTTGACTTAAACGCTTTCAAACTCATTATTCGAAATCTTCTTTCAAACAGTATTAAATTCACTCAATCAAGTGGGTCGATAGAATTTGATTGTACTGAAGGTAATGGTTCTGTGACTTTTACTATCAAAGACACCGGCATTGGTATTCCTGAAGATCTCCATGACTCGATTTTTAAAGACAAGTCAAAAACACGCTTGGGCACAAACATGGAATTGGGAAATGGTTTTGGATTAAGCTTATGCAAAGAATTCGCACATAGAATGAATGGCGAAATTTATTTTGAAAGTGAAGAGAATGTAGGCACTACCTTTTTCTTAACTCTCCCCAAAAGTGGGCAAATAAAGTCCGATATTTAAAAGAAATAAAAAGCCACATCCTAATTCAAAATTAAGCTTTTCATTTCTTATCTTGAGACTTCTCAAGAATCATCCAAATTCGGAGTTTTTAATGAGCGACAAACCTCGCGAGTATTGTGGAATTTTTGGCATCTTTGATCATGAAGAAGCTGCACTAACCACATATTACGGCCTGCATTCACTTCAACACCGCGGCCAGGAATCAGCCGGTATTGTTACCAGTCACTACGACGATGACAAAGAACGCATGGTTATGCCTTCTTATAAAGATTTCGGTTTAGTGCTTAGTGTTTTCGACAAACCTAAGATTATGAACAAGATCCTTAAGGGCCGTTCAGCCATCGGACATAACAGATATTCTACTTCCGGATCTTCAAAAAACCCTGCGAATATCCAGCCTTTCAGAGTTCATTACAGAAACGGGAATCTGGCCATTGGTCACAATGGCAATCTCTCTAACGCCAAACAGATTCGTTCGAGGTTCAGGAAAGAAGGAGTTTTATTTCAAAGTACTTCCGATACTGAATTGATTCTTCATCTGATTTCACACAGCTTGAAACAGGATCAGATGGGACAAATAATGGACGCTCTGCATCAAATTGAAGGAGCTTATTGCCTGGTAATACTTACTGACGATAAATTGATCGGTGTAAGAGACCCTAACGGCTTCAGGCCTTTAGCACTTGGAAAAAAGGATGGGAAATTCTGTCTTGCCAGCGAAACTTGTGCTTTTGATATCAATAACGCAGAATACATTCGTGATGTTGAGCCCGGGGAAGTTGTGGTAATCGATCAGGAAGCTTCTGATTCAGGAGAAGTAAAATCATACTTTATTGAACCAAAAGAAGGCACTAAAACAAGCCAGTGTATTTTTGAATATGTTTATTTCTCCCGACCCGACAGTATGATCTTCGGTGAAATGGTTGATAAGATCAGAAGAAATTTAGGCCAGGCTTTAGCAAAAGAACATCCTATTGATGAAGTTGTCAATATTAAAGATTCTTCCAAAAAGCCTGTTGTCATTTCGGTTCCTGATTCCAGTAACACCGCAGCAATCGGATATGCAAATGAGAACCAGAAAATGGGACACGAATGTAAATATGACATTGGCTTGATCCGAAATCATTATGTAGGAAGAACATTTATTTCTCCCGGACAAAAATCACGGGAACAGAAAGTTCGTACCAAATTCAATCCCGTTCGCGGGGTAATTGAAGGTCGATCTGTTATTATTGTTGATGATTCTATAGTAAGAGGTACTACTTCACGTTTGTTGGTTGATATGATCCGTGCTTGCAATCCTGCAGAGATTCACTTTTTAGTAAGTTCTCCTCCGATTATCAGCCCATGTTATTACGGAATGGATTTCCCAAGTCCTGAGGAGCTTATCGCCAATAAGTTTGAGCGAAATGTAGATAAGATCGCTGAAGAAATAGGCGTGGACAGTTTAAGATATCTATCCGCTGATGGATTGGTAAATGCGGTTAAAGAAGCAAATCCCTCGGGTCACGATTATTGCACTGCTTGCTTTACCAGCAACTATCCTGTCCCGGTAAATTTTGGTGTTGAAAAGGAAGAGAATGAACTTGTTTAACGGTAAAGCTAAATTCATAACCAGCGCTACCAAAATTGAAGAATGCCCCCCTGATGAATTTCCTGAGGTTTGTTTTGCAGGTCGTTCCAATGTTGGAAAGTCTTCGTTGATAAACGCGATTGTGAACCGCAAAAACATTGCCCGTACTTCCAATGTGCCCGGTAAAACTCAGCAAATGAATTACTATCAAATCGGAGATGATTGCTTTTTTGTGGATCTCCCGGGATATGGATTCGCCAAAGTGCCTAAAAAAGAAAGAGAACGTTGGGGACGCAATATCAGACAGTATTTATCTGAAAGAAAAAGCTTGAGACTTATTCTATCAGTGATTGATGCACGTCACGAACCTTCTACCCTTGATCAGGATTTCTTCTATTGGCTCGCATCCAACGAAATGCCCTTTTGTGTGTTGATGTCTAAAGCAGATAAGCTTTCGAATAACAAATTCGCTCAATCAAAAAAGGCAGTTAAAAACATTCTGGCAGAAATGAATATTGAAGTCCCTATTCTGGGTTACTCAGCCAGTTCACGAAAAGGAATACCTGAAATTCAGGAATTGATTCAGGATTTTATCAAAGAATAACTTATACCCCACTTATAAATAAAATGTCATTCAAAGTACTTTTACTCGATAGCGTAGACCCCGTTTGTGCACAGGTTTTTAAATCCAGAGATATTCAGGCAGATCAACCCGGAAAACTTACTGAAGAAGAACTCTTTGACCGGATTGGAGAGTACGACGGAATGGTAGTAAGAAGTGCTACTACTGTAACTCCGGAATTGCTTGAAAAAGCAACCAATATGAAAGTGATCGGTCGCGCCGGTGTTGGAGTTGACAACATCGATATCAAAGCTGCAACTACAAAAGGAGTTTTGGTAATGAATACTCCTGATGGAAATACAATTTCTACTGCCGAACATACTTGCGGAATGATCATCGCTTTGGCACGAAATATCCCAACAGCAGTTTCTACTGTAAAAAGCGGGGGCTGGGATCGCAAAAAATATATGGGTACTGAAGTCCATGGAAAAAAGCTGGGGATTGTAGGCCTTGGCAAGATCGGATCGGAAGTAGCGCTTAGAATGCAGGCTTTTGGAATGGAAGTTTTGGCTTATGATCCGTTTGCTACTAAAGAGCATGCTTCTGAAATGGGGATCCAATTAGTTGATATAGAAAGCCTTTTAGGAACTGCAGATTTTCTTTCTGTTCATACTCCTCTAACAGAAAAAACAAAAGGATTGGTTTCTCTAAAAAATGCAGAAAAACTCAACAAAGGAATCCGTTTGGTGAACTGTGCACGTGGTGGAATTTACGAAGAATCAGATTTACCTGAATTACTGGACTCCGGTATTGTTGGTGGAATTGCCCTGGATGTGTATTCTCAGGAACCGCCAACTGAAGAACTTTATAAAGTACTGGAACATCCCGGTATTATTTGTACTCCACATTTGGGAGCTTCAACAGAAGAAGCACAGGAAAAAGTGGCTGAGCAAATAGCTGCTCAAATGTCGGATGCGCTGGAGAACAAAAACTATAAGGGAAGTTTGAATGGCAAGTCTATTTCCCTGCTAACCAATGCGGAAGTACAACCCTATCTGCAACTGGCAGAAAAGCTTGGTGCTATGGCCGTTCAACTTTCTCCCGAACATGCCAGCAGTCTGGAATTTGAATACTCCGGAGATTGTGCAAAATTTGCAGACGTATTAACCGACGGTATTCTGAAGGGAATGCTGACCAACTATGTTGAAGATTCCGTAAACCTGATCAATGCACGTCATTTTGCGGATGAGCGTGGTTTTTCTATCAAAGAAGTGCTTTCATCTAAAGGGAAAACTTTTAATGACGTGGTTACTATAAAGTTTGCAGAAGGAGCTGAATACAGAAGTATCTCAGCATCTGTTTTTGGAGATAATGATTACAGAATTGTTCAAATTGATAAATACGGAATTGAACTTCGATTAGAAGGTGATATCATTATTTATCAAAACCAAGATGTCCCGGGAATGTTAGCTTCTGTAAGTGGCGCATTAGCTCAACAAAGCATTAATATTGGTGCTCTGGGACTAGGAAGAACTGAAAAAGGTTCTAATGCGATTACCGCTTTAACTATTGATAAAAAGCTTGAAGACGATGAACTAAAAACCATTAATGAGCTAAATGGAATTCAGCATATCCGATATGTAAGTTTTTCTTGAAAGAGGTTTCTTTAAATAATATTACCTCTGTCATATCGAACGGATGTGAGATATCTAAAAAATTTTGTTCTATTTAGAACTTTTAGACTTCTCATATTCATTCGAAGTGACAAAAAATAAATCACCCAATCAGCGATCAAAATCTCCATTATTGAATCGCTCGATAAGTCGTTCTTCGTTTACCCTTTTATAACTGGTCAGATTATTTTCAGATAGAGATGCAATTGTCATTTCTCTCTTACCCAGCGCACCTCTCGCTTTTGCCAGCTTCCACCCTGCTACAGCCATAGCAGCTCTTGCCTTTGAAGCTGCGCAATAAGTACTAAGCACGGCTTCAGCACTAGCAATAGATTTCAGTTTTTGGAATATTTCCGGAGTCCATAGTTCTTCGTTCACTTCAGGGGAAAAGGCGTCGTGGAAAAAGAAATCAGCTCGTACTCCTTCGCCTTTAAAATCTTCGAACTTTCCAATAAATAGGAACAGAGTCACGTCAACATCAGGCAATGGTTTTATGATATTTACCCCTTTTTTAAGGTCTGTAAATATATTTTTCAAAACCTGTTCCAATTCTGCAAAATCCGAGAAAGAAGCGAAATTGAGTTTCTCTGCTTCATCAGCTGAAATTGGAAAAGCTTCTACACTGTGAAACGCAACTTTAGAAGTGCACTTCCCTGAGAGATAATAATCCAACAGCAAATGGAAGTTTAGTCCCGTTCCGAATCCGGTTTCGAAAATTGTAACTTCCTCGTTCTGAACTAAAGCATAAGGAACATTGGGCGTTTCGAAAAAAACGTACTTACTTTCGGAAACAGATCCGTTTGGGTTGTGAAAATACTGATTATAGATATTGGAATAGAGTGTGGAGGAACCGTCTTTTGTTATGTGATGATCAGGGCGCTCACTCATTCTTATTGATCGATACCGTTCCGTATCCTGTTTTAGCTACAACTTCTACTCCACCCTTGCCAATTTTTCCAATGATCTGATTTTTCTTTTTACTTCCATTGAAGGGGAAAACTTCATCGATCTCTACTTTAGTACCGTTTACATTCAGGTCAGCATTAACATTAGCAGGGAGAAAAAGATCGATCTGTCCGGCTCCGTTTCTGGCTTGTATATCTCCGCCAATGCTCAGAAAACTCAGCTTGATATTTCCTCCGCTTGAGAATGCATTCGTACTCCCCGAAAGATCCTTACCGGACACATTTCCTCCGGATGTACTCATTTCCAGATCACCTTCAAAATTAACGGCTGATAGATGTCCACCCAAAGACTTCAATGAAGCATCTCCTTTTGAATCTGACAGTTTTATATGTCCACCTTCTGTAAATGCTGTTATATCACCGGAAAGGTCCTTCAAAGTTATATGACCGCCTGACGTTTTGCATTCTACATCACCCTGAAAGTTTGTCGCTTCAATATGTCCGCCACTTGTGAAAGAAGTAATATCCATTGAAGACGGGATATAAATAGTGGTTTGCATCTGTATATTTGAATCGTTGCTTTTAGTATTAACCACTCTTAGTTCTGCAGAAGAACCATCCTTTTTTGTAGATACCGAAACCATTTCTTTTAATGATTCTTTTGAAGCTATCTCTCCTGAAGCTTTTACAGTGATAGATGCTTTAGAGTTATCAGAACCAACCAATACAATTGAACCTGATGTCAACTGAACAGAAATATCATCCAACCCTGTTGCATCAAATTCTTCAGTAAATGCATACACTCCCGGCGACACATTGCTCCATTCGCCAGGAGTTACTTTATACTCTTTTTTAAGCATCAACAAGCCTTGAGACAGATCAATGTTAATGGAAAAGCTGTCATCTTCAAGTTCTTTTAAAGCAGCATCTAGTTCGGTCATCATCTCCTGCTTCGCTTCTTCAGGAATTAGTGCAGCTAAATTTTTCAGTTTTTCAAGACCATCCAGAGATTTGAGCTCTTCCAGTTCTTTAAGCTCTTCCATCTTCGCAAGCTCTTCAACATCAATAACCGTTACGCTTCTCGTAGAGGTTTTGGATCTTTCTGAAGATGTGGCTTTTGCCGTTGTCCTGGCCGTATATTCCTCTTCATCGTGTGAATGATTATTATCATCAGCTTTTGAAGTGATAATAATAGCCACCAGTAATAAGAACAGGCCTGCAACAATTATTTCCCACGATCTATTTTTCATATTTTTCTATTTGAATGCACAAACACTCCGTACGCTTGCTTTAATCTAAAGTTACAGATTTGATAGCTAAGTATATATATTATTCCTTCATCTAATTTCATTCATAAAAGCATGAACCTTCACAACAAAATAAAAGAGCTCACTAATAATTTTCATCAGGAAATGATCGAAAACAGACGGTATCTGCATCAACATCCTGAAGTGAGTTATAAGGAATTTGAAACAACAAAGTTCATCAAATCTAAGCTTGATGAACTCGGAATTGCATATGAAAGTCCTTTGGAAACAGGTTGTGTAGGTATTATTGAAGGAAATAAGAAATCAGATCGTGTTATTGCGTTACGTGCCGACATCGATGCTCTGGCAATGAACGAAGAAGGAGATTTCAAAAAAGAATTCTTTTCAAAAAATGATGGCGCTGCGCATTGCTGTGGACATGACGCTCATACTTCTAATTTATTAGGCGTTGCCCGAATTCTGATGGAATTGAAAGATGAAATCGAAGGAACTGTGCTTTTAGTTTTTCAACCTGGAGAAGAAAAACTTCCGGGTGGAGGAAAACTCTTATGCGATACAGGATTTCTTCAATCCAAAGATGTTGATGCTATTTATGGGCTTCATACTTCTCCTAGCCATAAACCCGGAACAGCAGCGATTAGAGTCGGCCAATTCATGGCCAGCCCCGATGAAATTGACATCGTGATTACCGGAAAAGGAGGTCATGCCGCCCGTGCTCATGAAGCTGTGGATCCTGTAATTATAGCATCGCAGTTCATCACAGCAGCACAAACTATAGTCAGTCGTTCTGTTGATCCAACCGAATCAGCTGTGGTTACCATCGGGAAAATTGAAGGCGGAACTGCTCATAATATCATCCCCGAAAAAGTACGAATGTATGGAACCGTGCGCACTTTCAGCAAAGACACTAAAGACTTAATCGAGCGTAGACTTCATGATCTGTTAAAAGGAATTACTGAGGCACATGGTGCAAGTTATACGCTGGATTATAGAAGAGGCTACCCCGCTGTTATAAATTCTGAAGCTGAGACCATGAATGTGCTTGAAACAACACAGGAATTATTCGGACCCGAAGCTGTAATTGAAATTGAACGTCCCAGTATGGCAGGTGAGGATTTTGGTTTTTATCAGGAGATTTTTCCGGGAGCTTTCTTTTTTGTCGGAAGTGGAAGTGATGAGTCGGAGTCAACTTACGTTTGGCACCATCCTAAATATAATGTGGATGATAGATTCTTTTTAACGGCTGCTCCGTTAATGGCAGCATTGGTATTGAACAAATAGTAATGTCTGAACCTAAAAGATCATATTGGGAAAAAGAACTCTATAATCAGAAACACAATCTGATAGTTGTCGGTGCCGGGTTAACCGGACTTTCTTCCGCATATTTTTTTAAAAAAAAGCATCCAGATGCAAGAGTATTAGTGGTTGATCGTGGATTTTATCCCATAGGTGCAAGTACACGAAATGCAGGATTTGCATGTATTGGGAGCGTTGGTGAACTGGTTTCAGATCTGGAATTAGAAACTGAAGAAATTATAAAACAACGAATTCAGGACCGCTATAATGGATTACTGTTACTCCGCGAAACTCTTGGAGATGAAAACATTGATTATGATGACTGTGGAGGTTGGGAAATTTTCACCGATTCGGATGAATATGCGAGGTTAGCTGAATACGTTCCCCGGTTGAATTCTATTATGGAAGAAATGATCGGCGAAAAAGAAGTTTTTGAAGCCGGGACTTATTTGTCATTTCCTTCTTTTTTCAACCGTGTGGAAGGAATGCTTCATCCCGGTAAGATGATCCGGACTTTATATGAAAAATGCATTCAATCCGGAATTGAGTTCAGGTGGAATACGAACATCGACCACATTGATACCGAAATAAATCTTGTTTCTGCTCAATCTCACATCCGCTTTCAGGCAGACAAGTTGATCATTGCCACCAATGCTTTTACAAATACAGTCTTTCCTAAAATTAATATTAAACCGGGAAGAGGTTATGTTTTTATTACCAAAGAAATAGATCAGCTAAACTGGAAAGGCACTTTTCATTACAACAAAGGATATGTCTATTTCAGGAATTTAGGCGATAACAGAATTCTAATAGGTGGTGGCCGAAATGTAAATTATGATGCCGAGACCACTTCAGAGTTTGGAGTAAATCAAGAGATTAAAAAATACCTTGTCAGCTTTGCCAATGATACTTTGGAATTACCCGAAAACTGGGAAATAGAACAAGAATGGTCCGGAATTATGGGTTTTACCGAATCGAAATCTTATATCTTAGAAAACATTGACAAGAACTGTGTGCTCTCAGCTGGCCTTAGTGGCATGGGCGTGGCTTTAGGAATGAACTTAGGGAAAAAGGCTGCAGGGTTGGTTTAGATTTTTGGATAACGATTTGAACTTTAATTAAGTCAGCCTTAAAGACTTATTTCAGTATGACTATTTTTTAAAGTAAGTGTACTTATCTTTCAATTGTAATTCTCCTTTATGATTGAAAAGCTTTTCAACACTTATTCGCCCCAAAGAATCATACTCAAATTCTTTTCTGTTTTCATTTACATGAAATCCAACGTCTTTAGCTAATTCTTTAGGACCAGCATCTAAAACTTTACTAATTATATTTCCTTTTTTGTCATAATCATAAGTGATAAATCGAAAATTTTCTTCCCTCCAATATTCAATTTTTTTCAACAAGTCATCGGAATCATAATAATATGATCCAATCCAAGATGTGTCTAAGTTTATTTTTTGAATTTCAGTTACAATTAAATCATTTTGGTATTCATAAAAACTCCACTTTTCATACTCTTGATTGGTATAGTTATTAATTCCTTTATCAGTCATTTCATGATTGAGTTGTTTATTAGAGTTGTAAAATTTGGTTTGAATAAAAATTGTGGTATCAGAACTATTAGTTGAGGTGAGATGTGATCCAAGGTGGTTATCATTTTCATCATAGACCATAACTTCGATCACTCCAGCCTCACAGTTACTAATTCTACACCTGAAAATTGAAATCAATTTCCCAGAAGAGTCATATTTGTACTTTATTCTTGATTCATAGCTTACGGATTCAATTAGTTGTTCATTTGAATTATAATATTCATATGAAGTTCTGATCTGCCCATCTCTGAATTTCGTTTCAATCTTAGCAGCGTAATCAAAAGAAATTGATTGACTTAGGTCCGGGGTAGAGGAATCTGATTCACAAACCGAAAAGACCAGAAGAAGAAAGAAAAGCAAGACTGTAAAAGTAAACTTCATTTAACTTTAATTTGGAGGTTCTGATTACGACCCGGTGTTTAAATGTCGCAGGATTTCTTGTTTTATTGAAGTAACTGAATGTTTTTATTGCACACAATATAACCCTATCAGCATAAATTCAAACAATATTACGATTTAACTGTTTAGAAAAATCGACCTTTAGAATTGTTGGCGGAGAAAGAACGCAATGAATCGGCGGCTCCGAAAGGAGTAATCATTCCTTCTGGTTGTTTCTTATAATTTGGTATACTCGATCGAAGACCTTTGGAATGATTAAGTCGATGCAATGGAGTTCGCGTCAATAATTCTTGTCGAGAGCTTTTGGTACTTTTGTCGGTACAAAAGTACATGGGTTCGCTAAAGGTCTCTTACTTTTGGCTTGACCCAAAAGTAACAAAAGGTCAAGCCGAAGCATATAAGACGGGTTCGTTGATCCTTCGCTGAATAATTCTAAAGGTCAACGTTCGCTCAAGAATAGTTTTGAAATATCTCACCTGAGAAGAATTATTCCTGCTTCGCAGCCACTCTGTGATCAACCTCACTATTGCGTCTTATATACTAAGGTCGAAATTTATTAGCCCTCTTCCAAAAACTCTTTATACAACTCCACAAACTCGCTTAGCATCATTGCTGTTGCACCCCACAACGGAACGGGATGGACATCCCAAAGGGGGATGCTGTAATCCAGATCACGAAGTTTCCAGTCTTCAACCTTAGAAAATTCTCCATTTACTAGCTTTGAAATTGGCACCGTAAATATTTCATCGACTTCATTCGGGTTTGCACAAAATTCCTGCTCTTTTTTTATAAAACCGACTACAGGAGTAACCATATTTTCTGAATGATTTATAAAAAGTGGCGTTAAACGACCAACGGCTTCTACATTCTCAGGCTTTAAACCCGTTTCTTCATGAGCTTCACGTAATGCGGTTTCCTCTATACTTTCATCTCCCTCCTTTCCACCGCCCGGAAAACTTATTTGGCCTCCGTGCTTTATCCCCGCTGTCCTTAGAGTAAACATAATTTCGGGTTCTTCCGTCCATGTTAGAACAGGTACTAATACGCTGCTGTTTCTGAAATTATCGGAAGATGGTTTGTAAGTCATTTCGTTTTTACGCTCAACCTTTGGAGCCGGGCGCATCAGATTTTGCGCATTTTTTCCGGGTAAGTCTGAAATCAATCTTCGCTGCAGAAAATCTTGGAATTTATTCATAATCAGAATGTAGCAAATTGAATATAAAGTTAAGTAGCAATTAACGGTTTTTAAAGAACGGTAACTGTCCGTACTTTCCAACTCTTAAAAACTGAACGTTCTCTAAAACAGCACATGACAAAAAAATATGATGTATATGGTATCGGCAATGCACTTGTTGATATCGATTTTGAAGTAAGCCGGGATTTCATCACTGACCATGAAATCAAAAAAGGGTTAATGACTTTAGTGGATGAAGAAACCCAAACGAGACTTATAAAGGCTATCAATCCTGAAAAATCAAACAGAAAATCGGGTGGTTCTGCTGCAAATACTGTAATGGCTGTTTCACAATTTGGAGGAAATGCATTTTATTCATGTAAAGTAGCGGATGATGAATTCGGTAATTTTTATTTACAGGATCTGGCCAATGCCGGTATCTCAACAAATCTGGATGGAATGAAGCGTGAAGAAGGAATCACAGGAAAATGCCTCGTGATGATTACCGACGACGCTGACAGAACCATGAATACTTTTTTGGGGATTACTACTTCACTTTCTACAGATGAAGTTAGCGAAGAAGACATCAAACAATCTGAATACATTTATCTGGAAGGGTATCTGGTAGCTTCACCTACTGCATTTGAAGCTATGAAGCTCACCAAACAATTAGCAGAAAAACATGGAGTTAAAACCTCTATAACGTTATCGGATCCTTCAATTGTGGAAGGGTTTAAAGGTTTGTTTCATGAAGTAATTGGAAATTCCGTAGATCTTTTATTTTGCAACGAAGATGAAGCTCTGAAATTCACAGATAGTTCTAATATCAATGTTGCCAGAGAGGAATTAAAGAAGATCGCAAAACGATTTGTGATCACTCAGGGTAAAAACGGTGCTATGATTTTTGACGGTGATACTTTTATCGATATAGAACCTTATGAAGTGAATGCCGTTGACACTAACGGAGCAGGTGATATGTTTGCAGGAGCGTTTTTATACGGAATCACCAATGGACATACTTATGCAGGTTCCGGTAAACTGGCAAGTTTGGCTTCTTCCAAAATTGTATCACAATACGGACCGCGTTTAGACATGAAAGCGATCAAAGAAATTCAAAATCATACATTATGAGTGGAATAGAATTATTGGGCTGGGCTGGATTTGGTATATTAATTGGAGCATGGATTCCTCAAACCTGGCAAACCATCAAAATGGGAAAAACGGATATCAGTCTTGCTTTTATTCTGATGTATGTATCCTCAAGTTTGCTCCTTACCGTTTACTCGATCCTAACGGAAGATCTTATTTTTACAGTTTTGAACGCAATGTTAACAGTAGGAAGCGCTATAAATCTTTACTATAAACTAAACCCCCGAAAAGAAGAGTTTTTGGATGGATAAACTGATTCTTGCTTCCAGAAATAAGAACAAGATCGAGGAGATGAAGCAGTTAGTTGCTCATCTGGGAACTGATGTGTTTTCTGCTCTCGACTTCCCCGATCTGGAAGAAGTAGAAGAAGACAAGCCAACGCTTGAGGGAAATGCCCTCAAAAAAGCGCGATATGTAAATCAACAAACCGGAATTCCTGCTCTCTCTGACGATACCGGATTAGAAGTAGAAACATTAGACGGAGCTCCCGGAGTTTTTTCTGCAAGATACGCAGGCGAAAATGCTTCTTATCAGGATAATGTGTTGAAGTTATTGGGAGCTTTAGAAGGAAAAGAAAACCGTGCAGCACAATTCAGAACCGTTGTTGCTTTAGTGGATGGTGACAAAGAATGGACTTTTGAAGGAATTTGTAAAGGAAAAATTATCGAAGAACAAATAGGTAAAAAAGGCTTTGGTTACGATCCAATCTTCATGCCTGATGAATTTGCAGAGACCTTTGCGCAGATGGATCCTAATATTAAAAACATCATCAGTCACCGCGGAAAAGCAGTTCAGAGGTTTTTGGAGTTTTTAGAGGGTTAGGGAATTTCTTTTATCACATGTAGGGACGCAAGGTTTTGCGTCCCTACATTGTTTATTTATTCTTAATAGAACCGTTTCATCGCCATAGATTTAGAATCTCTATTTTTTGTATAATTATCATATGAAATTTCAATTTTTCCTTTTCTCCTTTTTACTTCTAATTTCATGCTCCAACTACGAATCACCCAATAAATACGTAGATGTCTTCATCGGCACCGGCGGCCATGGACATACGTATCCCGGAGCAACGTTACCATTTGGGATGATTCAACCAAGTCCTGTAAATGGAACTCCCGGCTGGGATTGGGTTTCGGGATATCATTATTCCGATAGTATTATCACCGGGTTTGCACAAACACATTTAAGCGGAACGGGAATCGGAGATCTGAATGATATTCTGATCATGCCGACTAATCGTAAAGTTTTACTGTCTGATTCTAGTAAATATGAAAGCAAGCGAAGCTACGCCTCCAGGTTTTCTCACGATCGGGAAAAAGGCTCTCCTGGATATTACAGCGTTTTTTTGGATGATTATGAGATCAATGCTGAAATGACCGCTACAGAGCGAGTAGCCATGTATCGGTTTACCTATGAATATGGTGATCCTCAGTTTTTAAATTTAGATCTGGGATACAGTCTGAATTGGGATTCTTTCACAGAAGGTTATTTCAAAGTTGTTGGAGAAGATGAAAACAAAAAACTAGTAGGCTACCGAAGATCATCCGGTTGGGCAAATGATCAGCATGTCTATTTTGCAATGGAGTTTTCGAAAGAATTTTATTTATCGAATATGGTTGCAGAGAACTTTGAAATTGATAATGCTAAATTTTATTCAAAAGACACTCTATTTACTAATATAAGTTTTGAAGGCAAGGGACGAGAGCTTCTCTCCAAAATTGCCATTTCATCACAAAGTGAAGAAGGAGCTTTAGCAAATCTGGAAACTCTGAAGGATTGGGATTTTGACGAAACCAAACTCTTTGCTGAAATGGCTTGGGATGAAGAACTAGGCAAGATCAAAGTTCAGGGAGATGAAGAGAAAAAGACGATTTTTTATACTGCTCTTTATCATTCAAAACTTGTTCCCGTTTTATTTTCCGATGTCAATCAGGATCAAACCAAATACACCATTTATTCTTTATGGGATACTTTTAGGGCTCAACATCCGCTACTCACAATTACCAATCCTGAACGTGTGAATGATATGATCCGAACAATGCTGGATTTCTATGTAGAAAATGGATTGCTCCCTGTTTGGGAACTGCACGGAAATGAAACCAATACCATGACCGGCTATCACGCTATTCCAGTGATCGTAGATGCATATGCCAAAGGCTTCAGAGATTATGATGCTGAACTCGCTTATGAAGCTATGAAAGCCAGCGCCATGCAGGATAAAAGAGGAACTGATCTGTATCGAAAATATCAATACATCCCTTCTGAGCTGGAGCATGAATCGGTAACTAAAACTCTGGAATATGCTTTCGATGACTGGGCTATTGCACAAATGGCTTTCATGCTTGGGAAAGAATCTGATTATGAACATTTCATAGTACGATCAGGATTCTGGCAAAATGTATATGATGAACAAACAAAATTTATGCGTGGAAAAACCGCTGAAGGAAATTGGGTTGAACCTTTTGATCCCAAACGATCTGTTCATCGCGTAAATACTGACTATACCGAAGGCAACGCATGGCAGCACAGCTGGTTTGTTCCACACCAGGTGGATAAACTGATAGAATTCATGGGCGGTGATGATGCCTTTTCAGAACGATTGGATTCCTTATTTAATCAGGATTCAAATATTACCGGGGATAATACTTCTCCGGACATTTCAGGATTGATAGGCCAATATGCACATGGAAATGAGCCCAGTCATCACATTGGGTATTTATACAATTATGCCGGAAAACCATGGAAATCTCAGGAAATTCTCCACGAAATAATGAATACTCAATATTCAACAGCAGTGGATGGGTTAAGCGGAAATGAGGACTGTGGACAGATGTCAGCCTGGTATGTTTTTTCTGCCATGGGTTTTTATCCGGTAAATCCGGCCTCCGGTAATTATGTACTCGGAACTCCTCAATTTGAACAAGTTGAGATAACCTTATCTGACACAAAGACTTTTACAATTATTGCTGATGGAGTTTCGGATGAAAATATTTACATTAAGTCAGTATCTTTAAATGGAGAACCTTTGGAGAGAAGCTATATTTCTCATAAAGAAATTATAGCGGGTGGAGAATTGATCTTTGAAATGGGATCTGCACCTAATAAAAACTGGGCAAAGAAAACTGAATACAGACCGATTAATTAATGAAGAGATTTTTATTAATGGCACTTGCTTTAGGGATAGCGTGTGCACCTCAAAAATCAGAGAAAGAACAACTAGCTGAGCAAGTAAAACAAGAGTTCTTACACGCTTGGAACGGATACAAACAACATGCATGGGGAGATGACGCACTCAAACCATTGTCAAAATCTTCTAAAAACTGGTATGATGCATCTTTATTGATGACTCCGGTTGATGCTTTTGACACCATGCTATTAATGGGTTTGGATGAAGAAGCCGCTGAAGCAAAAGAATTGATCTTTTCTGAGCTGTCTTTCGATCATGATTTCTTTGTATCCAATTTCGAGATAACTATTCGCCTTTTGGGCGGACTTCTTTCAGCGTATGAGATGGATGGAGACGAACGGTTTCTGGAATTAGCTGAAGATCTTGGAAGACGATTACTTCCTGCATTTGATTCAGCAACAGGTATGACTTACGGAAGGGTTAACCTTAAAACCGGAGAAACTGAATGGCAAGTTAATAACCCAGCTGAGATCGGTACCTTGATGATCGAATTCGGGACACTCACCAAACACACTCAGGATTCTGTTTTTTATAACAGTGCAAAAAAAGCGATGATGGGATTGTATGAGCGACGCTCTGAAATCGGGTTGGTCGGAACTACTATTGATGTTGAAACCGGAGAATGGCAAAATAAAGAAGCTCATATTTCCGGAATGATAGACTCTTATTACGAATATGCTCTGAAATCATGGTTACTTTTTGGAGATGAAGACTTCCGAAAAATATGGAAAGCTCATGAACCCGCACTGGAAAAATATCTTCTCGACGAAGTTGCCACCGGGACCTGGTACGGTCGTGCAAACATGGATACCGGCGAAAGAACAGCAACAACTTACGGAGCATTGGATGCTTTTATGCCCGGAGTTTTAGTGCTCGCCGGAGACATTGAAACTGCAGAAAAAGTTCAGGAATCCAATTTTAAAATGTGGCAATTACATGGTATTGAACCGGAAGGTCTGAATTATGTAGATATGGAAGTAACCTGGGCAGGATATCCATTGCGTCCTGAAAATATTGAGTCTGCTTATTATTTATATCAGGCAACGGGTGATGAAAAGTATATTGAGATGGGAAAAGTGATGTTCCAAAGTCTCATCGAATACTGTAGGACGGACCATGGCTATGCTGCTTTATCAGATGTTACCACCAAAGAGAAAAGTGATGACATGGAAAGTTTCTTTTTAGCGGAAACTCTTAAATATGCCTATCTCCTTTTCGCTGATGATAAAGTTTTTGATCTGGATAAACATGTCTTCAATACAGAAGCGCATCCAATGAGGATAGATTAACCATTATGCTAAACCGAAAACAGTTTTTAAAAACCGGTCTGCTTGGAGCTATTCCCTTCGCAGGTATTGGATGCTCAAATGTTAACAAGTTTACAGGAAGTAAGCCGGTTGTAATAGCTACATGGAATACTGCCATTAAAGCTAATGTTGCTGCATGGGAAATTCTGGATAAAGGCGGCTATGCATTAGATGCCGTAGAAGCCGGAGTTCGGGTAGAAGAAGATGATCCTAAAAATATGTCAGTGGGTTATGGCGGTCGACCGGATAGAGAAGGAAACGTCACTTTGGATGCCTGCATAATGGATGAAAAAGGAGAGTGCGGAGCTGTGGTTTTTCTACAGAATTACAAAAACCCGATTTCTGTGGCTCGTAAAGTAATGGAAGAAACTCCACACATTATGCTAGCCGGAGAAGGAGCTCAGCAATTTGCAAAAGATCAGGGATTTGAAGAAATGAACCTGCTCACTCCCAAAGCAAAAGAAGCCTGGGAAAAATGGTTAGAAACCGGGGAATACGAGCCTCAAGTAAATATAGAAAACCATGATACGATCGGAATGCTTGCGCTTGATGCTGAAGGAAGGCTTTCCGGGGCATGTACAACCAGCGGAGCTGCCTGGAAAATGTATGGTCGTGTTGGTGATTCCCCACTTATTGGCGCCGGACTTTTTGTAGACCCGGAGATAGGTGCCGCATGTGCCACAGGACTTGGAGAAGAAGTGGTAAAAACAGCCGGAAGTGCTTTGATCGTTGAAATGATGCGACAAGGTCACTCCCCGGAAGAAGCTTGTAAAATTGCCGTAGACCGAATCATTTCCCGAAATAAAAGAAATGGAACTAGTTTAAAAAACACTCAAGTCGGCTACCTGGCTCTTAACAAAGACGGTGCATTCGGAGCTTACAGTATTCAGGAAGGTTTTGATTATGCTGTGTATAATGCCGATGGAAATCGAAAGCTGGATTCGGGGTTTAAATTATAGACCCTTTATTTGAATTAAAGTCGATAAAACAAACCTCCTAAACTATTTTATGAAGAAAAAACCTATTGATATTAAAAGAAATTCTGGTTTTTCTGGCGAAGTAGGTACAAAAAGTGATGGGGCTATTGTTGATATGATTTCTTTGAAAGATAAGATAATAGTTGTCAAAGAATTTTCAGTTTATGAATTAGTTTTAGCTGACTCAATAGACCCTAAAAGAACCAATATTGATTTACCCACCAACGTCCAAAAACTAATAATCGATCAAGGTGCAGAATCTGAAATAGTTTCTAGGACTCTATTAATATCAAAGAGATTATTTGATCCAGAATTCTTTGACAAAAAATTGGAGCTAGAGAAAGCTATAAATTTGTCAGTTGAATTATTACATGAATTATATTTTCTAAAAAAAGAAGTGCAAAAATTTCTTGATGACGAAAAAGTAGAAATTGAGAAATATGAAAAGAACCAAAGATTATCTTCATCTTTCACTCTTCCATCAATTACAGACATTATTACTCGTACAAAAACTATTTTTCAAAAAACCGATCATATTGAGCAAATAATGATTGAAATGGTTTTAATATTTTATCCTAATGAAAAATTAAATAAGCAGTCACATTTCCCAAGATTTTTAGACATAATTAAAACTAAATATGGCAGTAAAGATCCGTTTACTCTATTCCTGCATTCTGCTTTAGAATTTATGAAATTAATAAGGAACTTAAGAAATGCACTTGATCATCGACTAGAATATGTAACCGTAACTGACTTCGAAATAAATTCAAAATCAATAATATATCGTCCTTCAATCGAGCTCAATTTTAAAGGTTCACTACTCGAGAGAGTATCATTATATATATTTTTGCCTGAAGTGCAAGAAACTATTCTTAATATTTTCGAACTACTAATAGTTCATTTAAGTGCTAAAAATGTAAACCATCCAATAGTGGATTATTCTATTAGAGAAATTCCTTTTAAAAAACGTACGAATAAATTTATCAGATATAGCTATTGGCTACCTATTGGAAATGAAGGGTATTTTCATCAAACCTAAAACCCTGCTAATTCTTAATTGAAACATTAACCTCATTTCGTAGCTCCGCTGCGAAATGCTGTTGGGAAGCTCTTGCTTCCCTGAGGCGCTGCCTCAATCTGCATTCTGTACGAAATCTTAGAAAGGCAAAAACTCAGTACCTAAAAAACCATTGCTTTTAAATATTTTTGCAGATCCTTCGGAAGTATCCTCAGGATGACCGATATGTTATGGAAACATCTTCAATTCCTAATTCTTCATCGAATAATTCTTAATTCTTTTCCTCCGCCCATTTCTCCGGATCATCAACCACTTCTGCGAAGTCGATTTCGTTTCCGTTTTTGGAAATCGTAGCTTCGAATTCAATCGGTTCTTCACTGTCTCTCATTAACAACTGAGTTGCCAGTTTGTTGGTGATATTTTGCTGAAGCACTCTTTTCAACGGACGTGCGCCGTACACCGGATCGTATCCGCGAACAGCTAACCAGTCTTTAACATTATCCGAAACATGAAGTGTGACTTTGTTCTTTGCCAGTAATTGATGAACTCTTCGCAACTGTATTTCCACAATAGATCGAATATGTTCTCTGCCCAGCGGATGGAATACAATGGTATCATCCACTCGGTTTAAGAATTCAGGTCGGATGGTTTTCTTCAACTGATCGATCAACTGGTTTTGCAGATTTGCGTACTGATCATCAGATAATTCCCCGCCTGATTTTTCCATTTCATTCACGATCAAATGTGAACCAATATTGCTGGTCATAATGATGATAGTATTTTTGAAATCTACCGTCACTCCTTTGTTATCGGTTAATCTTCCTTCATCTAATACCTGAAGTAAAATATTAAATACATCCGGATGTGCTTTCTCGATCTCATCCAGCAATACAACAGAGTACGGGTGGCGACGAACGGCTTCTGTTAATTGTCCACCTTCATCATATCCAACATATCCCGGAGGAGCTCCAACCAAACGACTGACTGAATGCTTTTCCATATACTCACTCATGTCAATTCGGATCATAGCATTTTGATCATTAAACAGGAACTCAGCCAGTGTTCTCGCCAATTCTGTTTTACCCACACCGGTAGATCCTAAAAAGAAAAACGAACCAATCGGACGATCTTCATCCTGTAAACCTGCCCTGGATCTGCGTACCGCATCAGAAACAGCATCAATTGCCAGATCCTGACCAATTACTCTCTTATGAAGTTCTTCTTCTAATTGAAGTAATTTTTGCCGTTCACTCTGAAGCATTTTCTTCACAGGAATTCCTGTCCATCTGGCTACGATATCAGCAATGTCTTCAGCGTCCACTTCTTCTTTCAGTAGCGCTTTGGTTTCCTGCATTTCATCCAGTTTGGCTTTAGCTATCTCAAGATCTTTCTCTAGCTGCGTGATGGTTCCATATCGAAGTTCTGCGACCTTTTCGTAGTTACCCTGACGTTCTGCCTTATCAGCTTCATTTCGGGTAGTCTCAATAGCTTGTTTAAGCTCGCGTGCTTTTTGGATCGTATCTCTCTCCTGCTCCCACTGCACCCGCATTGTACTTCGTTGTTCTTCCAAATCAGCGAGTTCTTTTTCAATTCCTTTGATCTTGCCTTTATCTTTCTCGCGTTTCAAAGCTTCACGCTCAATTTCCAGCTGACGAATTTGTCGTTCGATAGCATCCAGTTCTTCAGGAAGAGAATCGATCTGTAATCGTAATCTGGATGCGGATTCATCAATTAAATCGATAGCTTTATCGGGTAGAAATCGGTCTCCGATGTATCTGTGCGAAAGTTCGGCAGCAGCCACAATCGCGGCATCAGTAATTCTTACGCCGTGATGCACTTCGTATCGTTCCTGCAATCCACGTAAAATGGAAACGGTATCTTCAATAGACGGCTCACCAACTAAGACGGTTTGCAGTCGTCGTTCAAGAGCTTTGTCTTTCTCGATGTACTTTCTGTACTCATCCAAAGTAGTAGCTCCTACGGCATGCATTTCTCCCCTGGCAAGTGCGGGTTTCAGAATATTTGCAGCATCCATAGCACCTTCTGTAGCACCGGCTCCAACTAAAGTATGGATCTCATCGATAAATAATATTAACTCTCCGTCTGATTCCGTCACTTCTTTAACTACGGCTTTCAATCGTTCTTCAAATTCTCCACGAAATTTTGTCCCGGCAACCAAGGCTCCCATATCCAAAGCGACAATTCTTTTCGATTTCAATCCTTCAGGAACATCTCCGCGAACAATTCTAAGTGCCATGCCTTCTGCAATTGCCGTTTTACCCACTCCCGGCTCACCGATCAAAACAGGATTATTTTTTGTACGACGAGTCAGAATCTGCATTACCCGGCGGATTTCCTGATCGCGACCAATTACAGGGTCCAGTTTATTCTTTTCTGCCAATTCATTCAGATCACGAGCATATTTTTTTAAAGCGCCGTATCTGCTTTCTGCATTTGGGTCATCCACAGTTTGATTTCCGCGAACATCAGTTAGTACTTTTAAAATATTCTCTTTAGTAACTCCCTGATCTTTAAGAAGAGAAGCAATTGGACCTTTCGTTTCAGTAAACCCCATTAAGATATGTTCAGAACTGATGTACTCATCTCCCAATGCTGTTGCTTCTTTCTGAGCTTTATCAAACGCTTCTTTAGAGGTAGTTGATAAATACTGTCCTGATACTGACGAGCCCTGAACTTTAGGAAGTCTGCCTAGTTCTGCATCCACAACTTCTTCAACTGCTCTTAAGTTTGCTCCCAATTTATTAAGCAGATTAACAACAACATTCTCTCCGTCAATCAGAAATGCTTTTAATATATGAGCCGGCTCCAACGCCTGATTATTTCCAGATTGCGCTAGTTCTAGTGCTTTCTGAATAGTCTCCTGAGCTTTTAACGTGTATTTATTCAAATTCATAATTCTTGTCCTCTTAAGTTATTTCAGAACATATAAGTCCAAAATCGTGCCAAAGAGCTGTGCTGACGGAATTGCATGGCTGTTAATAATTTATAACATCCACATGCTATGAATTATTAACTTAAACCCCTTCATATTGACTGCAATTCATAAATAAAATTATACATAAATGAGAAAACTTATACTATTACTGCCTACCCTACTTCTAATTTCAACTATTCAACTTAGCGCTCAAGAAAGTATAGGTTACTCTGACTCAACAGATTTTCAATATTTAATCGATTACCGATTGCCTGATTGGGGGTATAGTAATTTTTATATAAGCTCAGCTGGATTTAATTCCAATGGAACACATTCATTCGTTGATCAGGAGAGTGACAATCCTCTTAATCGTGCAGAGACAGACCGAGCTAATTTTAATACGAATGTAGGCTTTTTTCCTCGATATGAATTATATCGAGAAAGTGAATTACGAACATTTTCTTTAGATGTGATATCAGGTATTTCT
The DNA here is from genome assembly GCA_965222085.1 of Balneola sp. Lineage (GTDB taxonomy): Bacteria > Bacteroidota > Rhodothermia > Balneolales > Balneolaceae > Balneola. The sequence goes on along the minus strand of OZ244952.1, from coordinate 2,150,414 downwards.
ACCAATTTTTCTAAATCGAAACAAGAAGATATATCCGGTTCTAATACAAATGAATCTGAAGGGAATTTCAACGGACAATCCGTACAATCCCGAGTTTCATTAGCACATAATTATTATACGTCAGAAAATGTGTTTTTTATAACCAATCTTTTCGCGGATATACGTTACAGAAGGGATAATGGTGAGTCTGAGATTGATGGTATTGTTGTTAATGAGGAAACTTCTATTGGAAGGTCGCTCAACTTTACCCCCACACTTGGAATTGGTTTTGGAAGAATTCGTAATGTAACTCCAATAATCCGAGCTATTCGTTTTAATGAACGATATAAAGCACTGGGAAGTAATTCTTTTTCAGGGGATGAAATCCAAAACACTGCTGATACATTTACAAGGATTCAAGGTTATCAAAGTACCACTGATCGTTTTCAAAAGTATTTTTGGGAAGATATAAATAACGGATTAAATGGTAAGCTAGACCAGATTGGTGCCTTCGATATGTTCTATTTGAATGATGTGTTCGATGAAAATCTTGGTAGCAGATTTGAAGGATATGAAGCAGCATTTAGTGTGGATTACATTTACTCAAATCGTCTCACAAAACAAGATGATCAACTAAACAATACTGAAACCAGAATTTTCAGCCTCAATCGTCAAGCAAATTTGAACTTTAATATTGATTGGTTCAAAAATATCGACCTCTATAATCAATTAAGCATAAGAGGTTATAATAGCCTCATGCTTCCTCTCGAAGAATCAGACACCGAAGAATGGACGAACCAAACTGATATCATTGCGGAATGGCTTTGGATTTTTGCTGATCGTTTTACACTTGAAACCAATCTTCAAACCCGATATTCAACCAGAAAACTCAAGCAAAATACTGAAGATAAATTCGGGGTTCTTTCATCTGCATTAAGAACAAACCTGTTTTATTTTATCGAAAATAAAATGGCTATTAACGCCGGGATTTCTTTAGCATATAACGGAGTTAACAGAGAGTTTTCAGATGTCAAATTTACTGATCGAAGATACCTATGGTCTGTAAATGCAGGTGTCAAATATTACTTTAACAGAAACTTATACTAAAATAAAAAAGCCAATTCCGTATCAGGGAATTGGCTTTGGTTTTTCGGGGTACAATAAATAGGATATTAGTCTAACTCGAAAGCGATGAATTGGTTCCCATTATTTCTGATTATTTTTAAAAGCACTACTTCATCACCTTTTTCTTCCAATTTTTCGAGTTCATCATAGAATTCAGTTGCGCTCTCTACTTTCTTATTTTTAATGGTTGTGATCACATCACCTCTGCGCAACCCTCGTTCATATGCGTTGCTGGAGTCTTTAATTCTGCTTACAACCACGCCATCTTCAGAGCTGCCCAATTCCAACTGACGACGAATATTTGCATCCAGATCCGTAACTGTGAATCCTAACTTTTCTTCCATGGATTCTGCTTGTTCAGGACGAGCACTGGCTACCGTTTCATCATTTCTTTCTCCAAGCGTTACTGTTAATGTTTTAGATTCTCCGTCTCTGAGGATATCTAATTCTACAACATCATTTGGCTTCATTGAAGCAACTCTGGATCTGAACATATTCCAGTCTGTGATTTGGTCTCCGTCTATTGCTACAATTACATCTTGTTCACGTAATCCTGCATCATCAGAAGGGCCGTCTTCCTCAACTCTTGCCACGATAATTCCTCTTGCGTTATCCAGACCCAAAGCTTTTGCCATGGTTCTGTCCACTTCACCACCAAAATAAAGTCCCAAATATCCTCGGGAAACTTCCCCATCATCAATAAGATCATCCATTATTCTTTTGGCAAGACTGATTGGAATCGCAAAACCTATTCCATCATTTCCACCCGACCTGGAAGCAATAGCTGAATTAATTCCCACTAATTCTCCATTCATATCAATCAGCGCTCCTCCTGAATTTCCGGGGTTAATGGCAGCATCAGTTTGAATGAAATCTTCGTAACCTGCGCCACTGTTTATTAATCCAATAGAACGACTTTTAGCTGATACAATTCCAAATGAAACGGTATGTGCTAAGTTTTGACTTAACGGACTTCCGATCGCTAAAACAAAAGCTCCTACTTTTAGAGCTTCACTGTTTCCAAGCTTTACGGCAGGTAAATTATCCATGTCTACTTTTACAACGGCAATATCAGTGGCGGGATCTGTTCCTATCAGCTCTGCTTCAACTTCATCTCCGTTAAACAGCTGGATCTTAATTTCGTCTACATCTTCTATCACATGATTATTCGTTAAGATGTAACCATCTTCAGTTACTATTACTCCGGAGCCTAAACCTCTTTGTGTGTATTCCCGAGTTTCCGGGTCTTGTTGTCCGTATGGGTTTCCAAAAAATTGAGAAAATGGATTTCTCATCACACGTTGTTCCTGCACTTTCTCAGTAGTAATCATTACAACGGCAGGATTCGTTTTCTCTGCGATATCAACGATCGCATTATTCAGGTCCAGTAATGATGAAACTGAGCGATTTTCCGCGGATGTAACATTATTTTCAGTTGCGTAATCCGGCAAACTTGGTGAGGAATTATTGTTTGTCCAGGCATTCATTCCCAGCAATAGCAGCATGGCTGCAGCCACACCAAATACATTTTTTACAGTAGTATTCATTGATCTCTTAATTATAGTTCTCTGTTTTCAACCGTTGTTACAACGATGTGTTCCTGATAAATTGTATATGGTTTACATCTTGTAACGCAAAAGCTCAGACTACTTTCAAACAGCCTGAGCATTTACTAACTATTCTATATATGCTTTAAGATCATTTGATTTCGATCTGTCTTTTTATTTTCTCTTCCTGCTTCTGAATAGTAATGTTTAACACACCATCAGTGTATGTTGCGTTGATGGTATCTTCATTGATACTATCAGGCAGATAAAATGAACGTGTAAAGGTTCCGTAAGATGTTTCTACTCTGTGGTAGTTCTTACCTTCATCTTTGTTTTCAAACTTCCGCTCTCCGCTGATGGTTAATCTTCCGTTTTCCAGATCAATGCTAATTGCATCTTTCTTTAAGCCCGGAAGTTCAGCAGAAATTTCAAATTGTGTATCATTTTCCGCTATATCTACGTTTGGCATGAAGCTATCCTGACGGTAGTTCATTCCATTATTTGTGTTGTTGAACATTTCGTCAACAATGTCATTGAATCTTCTTGAAAAAAGATCGGTACTTGGTCTTGAATATTTAATAAGTGCCATAACTTTTTGACCTCTTGTTTTGATTATTTGTTTATCAGGTTCACAGTAATCGATACAAGAGAAATGCCAAGACGAAATTTTAAAACAGCTCTGACAGTGCGTCAAACTAAGAATGAAATTTTTACAGACTGGAATTTATGCTTTGGAAAAGCTGTCAGTGGAAGTTTGACGGGAAGTCAGACGGGAGACGAAAGTGGCAGGGATTTAATCATTTTTTGCTTGAAGTGATCTCTTCTTTATTAGCTAATTTAGGGATATTTACCATGTCTACAAGTTCAAAAACTTCCTCGAACCCTATCAAATTATAGCTATCATTGTTATGATCACTTTTAGAGTAATACTCAGATTTGTCAAAATAATCACTTATTGCTTGCTGAAATTGGCCAAGAGAATATTCAAAATCTTTTTTTTGCCATTGGTACACAGATAAATCGTTCGTCTTTCTCACTTGTTCATAAACTTCTTCTGCTTCAGATTTTAAAAGACAAGCGAATAAAAGTTTTCGATGATTTTCTAAACTAAATTCAGTATTAGAGATTTTAAGAACAACAGAATAAAGTGTTAATATTCTTTCTAGACTTCTTAACACTAAATCTTTTGAGGAAGCTTTATGAAATCTAGAAAATAAAACTGCCACTTTTGAAACATTAAAAACTTCTTCTTCAAAATCATATGCAATTCTAAGTTCCTCAGCTAATCTTTCAAAATCAAAGCTTTTATTATTTGATTTAACCTCTCGTAAAGAAGGTAATTTAAACTCTAAATGAACAAATTTTTGAAGATAAATATTGGAACCTATATCTCCCACCCCATATATCTTGTCTATAATTTTTATCAATTGTTCTTTATTTATTGCCAAAAGAAAATGTACTCCATCAATTGCAAAAAGGTGCTTTATCTTTTCAATTACTTCTATCGCAAAAGATGGTCTGCATCGATCAAGTTCATCAACGAAAAAGATAATTTTTTTAGGTTGGTTACATTCTATGGATAATAGTTTTTTTAATTCTATTCGATAATTTTCAAACATTTTTTGAGAATTAAGAAAGGCATCATATTGTTCGTCTAAAAGTTCAACATTCTTTCTCTCATCAAATTTTATAGCCTTAGAAAGAGCATGACCCCAAATATTGCCTGTATCAATCAAACCCATTGACAAATATTTTATAGACTGTGTACCAGCCATTTTTATTAACTCATTACCCAAGTATTTTGCACTTTCTTTATACGCCTTTACTGTCTCCTCTTTTAACTTAGACTTACCAATCCTTTCATAATAGACTTCGATTTGTTTTTGAATGGTTACAGCAATCGAAATAAATGCATCGTCTGCAAAGTCATTTTTAAAGGCATCATAATAAATAGGAATGAGCTGACTTTCTGAAACTGATAAATCATTCTCCCAAATCTTTATGAAACTAGTTTTTCCTTCACCCCATTTGGCATCTAGAGAAACAACTAAAGATTCATCTGTATTTTCAAACAAGTTGGTTAGTTTTCTCTGAAACTCTTTTCTCTCAAATAGATCATTGCCTCTACTTTTACCAACTCTTATGTGATAAGGTTCTATAATAGTTTTCATAAGCCTAATATACTATTGAGCTTATTTACTTACTAACTATTTTAACTTCTCCAAATCCTCCCAAAAATTGGGATAAGAAACTGCAGCACATTCAGCATCTAGAATTTCTGATTTCGATTTTCCCTTTAAGGATAATATCGCAGACGCCATAGCTATTCTGTGATCATGGAAACTTTTAAATGTAGCGGAATCAAAGCTAAATTCAGGATTTCCGTGTATTTCAACTCCATCTTCTTTTTCTTCGAAACTAACCCCTGCAGCTTTCAGCATTTCGGAAATAGCCATAATTCTGTCTGTTTCTTTATGACGAAGTTCTTCGGCGCCGGAGATATCCGAGATCCCTTCCGCAAAAGACATAGCTACAGCAAGGATCGGCAATTCGTCAATACAATTCGGAATCATATTTCGTGGAATATTAATAGCCCTCAAATCAGAACTACGAACCACGATATCACCAACAGGCTCAGCTCCTTCCATTCGTTCATTTTCTATTGTGATATCTGCTCCCATTTCCTGTAAAATTCCAAGCAGTGCATTTCTGGTCGGATTTAATCCCGTAGCTTCAAGCGTGATCTCGGAATTCGGAATAATACATCCGGCAACTAACCAAAAGGCAGCCGCTGAGAAATCACCGGGAACAGTATAACTTTGATTCGGAATCTCATCATTTAAAGACGACGAGATAATTTTCTTACCATTTTCTTCTTCCACTTTTAACTGAAGAAGACGTTCTGTGTGGTCTCTGCTGGGCACAGTTTCTATCACTCTTGTAGGAGTTTCACCAAATAAACCCGCCAGTAAAATACAGGACTTCAATTGAGCACTTGGAATCGGAAGTTCGAAATCCATTGGTTTTAGCTGTTCATCTCTGGTAATCATTAATGGAGCATAAGCACTGTTTCTTGCTAAAATATAAGCTCCCATTTTCTCCAGGGGTTCAATAATTCTGGTCATTGTACGAGAGGTCAGGGAGGCATCTCCGCACATCCGCACTTGTTTTCCCGACCCTGCAACTACTCCTGCTAATAACCTCATTGCTGTGCCGGAATTTCCGCAATCCAGATCGTCTTCCGGAGCTTTTATTCCTGATCTTCCTGTTCCTTTTATAGAGATGGAATCTCTGTCTCGGGTAACTTCAGCTCCTAAAGCTTCTACACACTCCAATGAGCTTTGCGGATCCTGGGCAGAAGAATAATTTTTAATTACTGATGTACCTTCATGAAGTAGCGAAAAAATTGCTGCCCGCTGAGATATGGATTTATCCGGTGGAGGAGAAAGTGTTCCCTGTAACGAGTCAGAGGGTTTTACTTTTTGGATCATTTAATTGATAAGTGTGTGTGTTGGAGTGTATTTGAAAGTAGAAAATTTGAAGATAAGATATTCAGCAAGCTGACCTTAAATTCTATATACATACGATCTATTCTGTAGAATCCAATAGGGATTGTGCCTGTACAGCTCCTTCGGTATCAGGATATTTTTCAATGATCCCATTAAGAATACTCATTGCTTCGCCTCTGTTACCCAATCGAATATGACATTCAGCCGAATTATACAACGCTTTTGATACCCAGATTTCAAACGCTTCAAACAATACCCGGACTTTAGAGTAGTTTTCTATCGCTGTTTCAAAATTACTCTGATCCTGCTCGATCTTTCCCAGATAGTATTGAGCTTCTGCACCGCTTATAGTTGTGCTTTTGTCTGCAACCGGAACAAGTAACGCGCGAGCATCTTCGTATCTGTTTTCAGCTACAGCAACTTTTCCAAGCCCAACATTTGCAGCGGGATTTCCTGAATTTATTTTTAGAGCTTCTTCAAACTCTGACTTTGCAGCACCTGTTCTTCCTGCAGCTAAACTTGCTGATCCCATCCCTACATAAGCTTCCTGGCTGAATCTTGTACCCTTCTCAAGTAACAACTCGAAATACTGATGAGATATGTCAAATTCGTTTTTCTCTTTATAAAGGTTCCCAAGTATTATTAAAGCTGATGGTGTTTGGTCATCATTAGGGAACTCATCTACAATCGTTTGATAAGCGCTAATAGCTTTGTCAATCTGACCTGTTTGGCGATAGGAGTCTCCTAAATTAGAATATGCTTCCGGAGTTAAATTATCCGAATTGGTAATTCTCAGATACTGGCGGAATTCTTTGATCGCGCCTTCATAATCTCCTGTTTGGTAAATAGTTTCTGCCTGACGGTATCTCAAACGATCAGCAGTTCCACTACTTGGATTGTTACTTAAAAAATCTTCTAACACAGCTGAACTACTATCTACCCCGGTAGATGATAACTGGGAATATTGAATTCCGTTCACAGCATCTATGATGTAACTGCTTCTGGGGTAATTCTGCAATACATTTTTGTACGCTTCAATAGCTCGTTCATACTCTCCGGAGTTGTAATAAGAATCTCCGATGTTATACTGAGATCTGGCTGCCCATTCCGTTCCGGGATATTTACTAATCACCGTCTGAAATTCTTCAATGGCCTGTGAATAATTATCCGAGTTCAAATAAATGTAAGCTATGTTGTATTGAGCCTGCTCTTTTAATCTGCTGAACGGATAGATGCGAAGAACTCTCCTAAAAGTAGTAACCGCTTCAAATGTTCTTCCCGAGCGGTAATAGCTGTTTCCAACCTGAAACATTGCGTAATCCCCTCCCGGTTCAGCGCCAATCGCTTTGCTATAAAAACTGATCGCTTCTCTGTATTTTCCTTGTGCGTAATAAGCGTCGCCAATTCTTAATTGAGTGTCTGTATCGTATGGAAAAAGTGCAATCGGCGGCGGATTATAATCATTTAAAAAAGCTTCCAGCGGAGCTACCGCTTTTTCATAATCTCCTGTTACAAAGTAACTCCAACCCAACGAATATCTGGCAGCGCCAATAAGCTCATGCTCGGGGTAATTTCTTATAAAGATTGAGAATCTCTGTGCAGCATCACCATATTGGCGAAGTTTGTAATAACTGTCCGCACTCCAAAACAATGCTTCCGCTCCGATCTCAGAAGTTGGAGTTTCAGCATATACGGATTCAAATACCGGCTGTGCTTCTCCATAAGCTTGATTTCTATATAAGATCCATGCTTTCTGGAAACGTGCTTGCCGGCGAAGCTCCGGATCTATATCAGCAATTTTTTCTGCTTCTTCGAATGCTATACTAGCTCTGGTAAATTCGTTATTGGCAAAATACGATTCGCCCAAAAGTGTATAAACCTTTCCCGGATCCTGAAGGTTTTTCTCATTTCTGATCAATGTAAGCAGTGTCTCTATTGCATCTCCATACTGCCCAGACTCGAAAGAAGAAACCGCCCATTCGTAAAAAGCTTGTTCTACCCAAAGTCCTGTTTTGTAGCGCTCACCGAACTCAGAAAATGTACTCAGCGAATTCTCATATTGTCCACCCAGTTTCTGATTGATAGCTTCATAGTACAAAGCTTTTCTGGCGAGTTCATCTTCTCCTGTTGCCGCTTTTTCGAACGAATCGGCAGACCAATGATATATCTTTTGCTTATGATATAACCAACCGAGTCCATAATGTGCACTTCGTTCTTTGCTTGTGCCTTTGGTTAAATTGAGATACTGCAAATATGCTTTTGACGATTCTTTAAAATCTCCGAGAAAATTATAGCTTTCTGCAATCAGGAAGATCGCCTTTTCTTTGGATCCATCATCCAGATAAGCCATTGCTGCTTTAAGCGCATCTATTGCTTCCTGATACTTTCCTTGTTGATAGTAGGATTCCCCGAGTGCTGTTCCGACCCTTCTGGTAATTTCATTGTTAGGATATCGATCTTTTAAAACCTCAAATGCTATGGAAGAAGAATCGAATTTATTATCAGAAAGATATAAACGCCCCCTGGCATATAAAGCCTTTGGAGACCAACTGCTTCTTGGATACTTATCAGCTAATGCCAAAAAGAATTGTCTTGCCTCTGCATTATCGCCTTTTTCTGCAGCTGCTTCGGCAACCCAATATTCAGTCTCAGCTGATGTAGCTACTGTGTTAAACGTCTTCAAAGATTCCTGATAGTATAAAATTGCTTCGTCATACTTTCCGTTATCAGAAAAGCGATGACCAAGATCCCTTAATAACTTCTTTGAAAGATCATGTTTGGGATAATCACGAATAAAATTCTGATAAAAATATTCTATTCCGGAAGAATCTATACCCGTATGGGCCCGGGCAATATAATAATCCGCAAAAGGAGCTAATTCCGATCTCTCATAATTGTTTCTAAATTGTTTGAGTTTTTTCAACGACTCTTCAAAAAAACCCTTCTCGAATAGATCTACACCGGTTTGGTAAGCATCAGTTTTTGGAGCCTGAATCCGTTGTGCTGAGAGAGATCCTGAAGTTAGAATGAATATAAAAAGTAAGCTGCTTTGAAACAGAAGGCGCATTTATCGCTGGAATATTGTTTTGAGTTTATCTTTTATATGTCAAGATAGCGAATAAGTTCGTCCGCACGGTCAGAAAAATTATTTTCCATATTTTCACTGCTTTCTTCTGAAACAATTACATAATCAAACCGCCTAAGAGCAGCACTTACAACAGAAGAGTCTTCAAGATTTAACTTTATTGATACTCTTATTGAGTCGAGCACATCATTAGGTTGCTGAACAGCTATTCCCAGAATCTTTGCGTTTTCAGTCTCTATTATCCGAACTATTTCCGATAAAGTGTAATCAATTTGAGCGAGCTCTATGGTAATAACAGAACCGAATGATGACAGATTGAAAATATCTCCCAAACCATTCAGTACTTCTCTTTTTCGAACCAATCCCAGAAAATTATTTTCATTGTCAGTAACCGGAAGAACGTACAGCTCATGAGCAAACATTTGGCGGGTTGTTTCAAAAAGATGCTGTGTTATCGGGACCGAAATTGTCTCTTCCAAAGGTAGATCTGCAAGAATAGTACTTTCATCAATAACCTCTGCCAGTGTCTCAATACTGATCATACCTTTGATCTTTTGATCTGCATCTAAAACTACAAACTTATTGATATGAAGCAGATCAAGTTTAGCCAATGCCAAAGAAACCGGATCAGATTCTTTCAGCGGTGCTATTTCAGTATTTAAAATCTCGTTAACTAACATAGTCTATATAACTTCTCCATTTGCACCAATAGTATTCAACAAGTGTGAAAGTTGCTCAAAATCTTTTTCAGCCATACTGAATGTAAGCTCTACATCGCTACCTTCATAAACTTCTTTATCTACATTTGCGTTCTCATGAATAAAAGCAACAGCTTTGTATTTGCTCATAGGAATTTGAAGGGTGTGATCCTCGTATTCACTCTCGATCATTTGTTCAATCTTTACTTCCAGTTCATCAAGTCCAATGCTTTGCTCTGCAGATACAAAAATTGCATCCGGATAATCTGACCTCATCTCTCTGATCTGGTCTGCATCCATCATATCTACTTTGTTGAGAACTAAAATTGTCTGGTTGTTGGTAGCGTCTAATTCCTCCAGAGTTGTATCAACAACTTCTTTGTATTCATGAGCCATTTTTGAAGAACCGTCAATCACATGAAGTAATACATCTGCTTCCCTTACTTCATCCAGCGTCGATTTAAAACTTTCTACCAGATTATGCGGAAGCTTTCGAATGAATCCAACTGTATCAGATAATAAAATGGTATGGTTTTCAAGTTCATGACGCCTTACAGTTGAATCTAATGTAGCAAACAATCTGTCTTCTGCTAACACATTTGTTTCTGTAAGCGCATTCATTAAAGTAGATTTACCCGCGTTGGTATATCCAACTAGAGAAACACGGTGCATTCCTTCTCTGCCCTTTCTCTGTGTAGTCCGTTGTTTGTCTAATTTTGTAAGCTTGTCTTTAAGCGTAGCTATACGTTGACCAATTATTCTTCTGTCTGTCTCGATCTGAGTTTCACCCGGACCTTTTGTACCAATTCCACCCTTTTGGCGGGATAAGTGGGTCCAGTATCTTGTCAAACGTGGAAGCAAATATTGAAGCTGAGCCAATTCTACCTGAGTTTTAGCCGCAGCCGTTTTAGCCCTTCCTGCAAAAATATCCAAGATCAATGCGCTTCTGTCTAATATCTTGGCGTCTGTTCCGGTTTCAATATTTCGAACTTGTGTTGGAGACAAGTCATCATCAAAAATAATGGTGTCTATATTCAGTTCTCCTTTAAGTCTTTTGAGCTCCTGTAATTTTCCTTTGCCAACAAAAGTTGTTATATCAGGGTTAGTTTTATTTTGCAGTACTTTCTCGATCGTAATTCCACCGGCAGTATCAGCCAATAATGCTAATTCTTCTAAATATTCTTCTGCCTGAAATTTTGTTGTATCCGGTCCGTACAAACCAACCAACATCACTCGTTCTTTCTCTATGTCAGAATTTTTAATATCGTCTAACAATAATCTATCTCTTCTCTTTTATTTTATTCGTTTTGTAAATTTTTTAAATCAATATCGGGTAATTCCTGTCCTTCAAACCGACTTTTCAACTTTAAAGATACGATTTTTTCGAATTCCTTTCTTTTACTATTGGGTACGTAAATCTTTAATTGTTTAAACCCCTCTGTAAGGCTCTTGTCCAATTCGGAATATGAAAAAGAATACTCAACTCCTTCTTTTTGTTCTTTCTCTACCTGATCCAGAATCTGAAACCAAGGGATCGTTTGAGATGGCTCATTGATATTCTTCACGATTCCATAATCAGTTATGTAATGTTTGGATGCCAGATAACTGGCTATAAACCACATACAACCGATCCAAACATAGCATACAAAAATAGGAAACCTGCTCACATCATTTACCAGAAAAGCCACAATTCCCAAACAGCCAATTAATACTAAAAAAACCGTGGCAAAAAGTGGATATCCTGCAAATTTTCCTGCTCTCCAGCTCATTCTCACTTTTCTTAACCTGAATTTATTCATTACAGAATAACCGGCTAATAAAGTTGATGAAATTGTAAATAATACAATTACACCCTGGAAAAATATGGACAATATTTCTTTCAATTATGTAACTGTTTCTGCTTTATAAAAAATGGACACCAGAGACTCCGTAACTAATAGCAAGAATCCTGCCAGCATAAACCAATGCCATATTTCTTTCCCAAAACCGCTGGTTTTAATTTTACTTGTAATCTCTGCTGATGTTAACGCCCCAGCATCAACTATATTGATCATGTCAGAAACCTCAGAACTCAACGCTCGTTCCGAATTAAATATCGATTCGCTTTTTGATAAATTAACGGCTGTTTTATACATCTTTTCTCCGTCAGTAATAGTAACAAACCCCGGCTCCCAGTCATATCCCGCGTAGGACAATGAAATAGCTCCTCCGATATTCCGTGGATTTACCTGTATGGTTTCATTATTGTAAATTAACTCTGTTTGCTGAGCATCAGCATCCCCGCTCCATTCAAATGGTTTTCCCAGATACTCATAAGTCAATCCACCTTCTTCTAATGATCCCGCATATAAAATTGCGCGATAATATGTTGGTGCATATATGGCTTTTATCGGAAAATTAGACCATCCCGGATCATTTCCTATAGTAAATAACAGAACTCTGCCTTCTCCGAATTTCTTTTCTCTCAATAAAGGATCTCCGTTATTCATCTCAATAATGTTTAATCCCAACCCTGAATTATTAGTTCTTAATTTCAAATAGTAATAGATATCGGGAACAGTAAAATTCAATTCTTCATCAGAATCCCTTTGAAAAAGCCCTTCAAAAACAGGATGATCTTCTAAAAGCACTGAACCTTTTGCTATCGAATTAAAAGATGTGTAATCACCCAGAACCCCTACAAAGTCGCCGGCATTGAAAAGAGCTAAAAAGTCATTATAATTTTGGATGTTCGCGGTTTCAGATGGGAAAAATACAACTCCCTTTCCATTCTGTACAAACTGCTGAATATCGGAAAACAGAAACTCCGGGATTTCATCCAACTGTTCGAGAATCAGAGCATCAAATTCTTCTATAGAATAGTTCGAAAGACTGTTTAATGTGGTTTTGGAGTAATTAATTTGATTGTTTCCTTCAAGTTGAGCGTCTAAAATCACTGAAGTGTAAGAAACTGCATTTGGGTTTTCGGATTCTGACGTGATCCAGAGCACATCTCTTTTACTTGGGATCTGAACAGAGAAAAAGTATTCGTTATCTTGGGTAAAGTCATCCCCTTCAATTATTGCAGTACCGGTAATGGAACCTTCCGTATCCGGATTTATCTCAAACGAAAAACTTTGAGAAACCCCCGGATCTAATTGAAGAGAATATTGCCCGATTGTTTCCTCTCCAACTGCTAACGTTAAAAACTGATTAGCCGCAATAACTTCTCCTTCATTTTGAACCAATACTTCTACATTGAACGGAATTCCTTTTCCTACCATCGATGATGAAGTGGTTATTTCTGAAACAAATGTGTTTTGCACTTTTACGTCTTCAACATTTAAAATTGTTAAAGCAAGGTCAGCGCTTAATTCATCAGCTTTTTCTTCTAATACTTCTTTCAGTTCAGGATTTCTGTCATCGATTATATAGAGCTTTTTATTTTGATAGGGAGCTGTATCTAAAGCAGATAACAGACCATTTAACCTTTCTGTTATAAAGGATCCTGTTTTAGTCACTTTTACATCACTAATTTTCCTCTCCACCTGACCAGCACTTGAAATAGAGAGATTTAGTGGCTCACCATTTGTGGTTTGGATAATAAACCTGTCTTTTTCGCCTGAAACATCTAATATTTTTTGGATCAGGTCGTTTGCTTGATCAGTTAGAGGTCCTTTTGAACCTATTCTGTTCATGCTGATACTGTTGTCCAGCAAAATTGCGTATAAAGTTGGTTGATTATTTACAGCGCCTGTACTCAGTGAAGGAGGAAGAAAAGGTCTCGCCAATACCATAGCCAAGCATGCTATGGCTAGCAATCTGAGCATCAAAAGCAGCAATCGTTTAATCTTTATTTTCCTGATCGTTGTCTTTTGTAACTCTTTAAAAAAAGCTAAAGTTGAGAACTGAATTTTTTTCGGTTTTCTCAAATTCAACAAATGTATAACCAGCGGAAGACCCACAGCTACTAAGGCAAATAAAAAAATGGGATTTAGAAAACTCATTTAGCTTAAAAAAATGTTACTTTTATTGTGATCGGGCAGGAACTTTTTGTGTTAAAGAGACTTAGCCAGTATAATATCAATATTCAAAAAAAGATGGTTTAAATCCATTTATGCAACGAGTACTTTCGCTACTAATTACAACCTTTTTCTTTTCGTTCTTTTGGTCATGTTCATCCATGAGTGAAAAACCCTGGACAGCTTTGGTTCCTTCTGAAGCAAGCTTCTTAATTATTCCCAAAGAAGGTGTAACAATTTCCTCTATTGCTGAAACAAGGTACGCATCTATTATTGATGATATGACCGCAAGTTCCGCTCAACAAATTTCTAATTTTGATCCGGAGATCCTGTCTAGGATTTCACTTAAAGGGGTTGCAATATTTCCTTCTAGATCTACAGAGTCGGAACTTATCTGGATCATTAATTCTCAAGAACCTATTGATGACTGGGTGAAGAAGTTCTACAAGCCACTTTCTCAAAATTATTATACCATCAAAGGGAATACCATACATAAGATAGAAACGGACAACGGTCCTGTTTTCTATGCTTCTCAGATTCATAATTGGATAGTTTTTTCATCCTCAAGCTTGGCTGTTGAGTCTTCAATAAGATCATATCTTGGGGCATCTCCTTCTATGAGTATTCCAAATGACGCTTATCCGGGACAGCTTATAATGAATACCCCAAAACTCGATTCTTGGGTAGAGCAATTCGTAAATGTGGGTTACCGTCCATCTGTCCACAAATCGTTCTCCGGTTCAAATTCGGCATCATTGGTTTTTAGTAATTCCGGAGATTCACTTAATTCCCGGATAAACCTTTCCGGGAAAATCATGTTATCAGACACTTCCCGCTCTGCTCTCATAGACGCACTTTCTTCAAAAAATGCACCCATTGAACTGGACCGTTTTATTGCCGGAAATGCTGCTTCTTTTGCATTGTTTCGTCTGCCCCCGAAAGTTATACCCAAAAAACCCGACACCCGACTCACAGATCTTGATAAGTTTCTTTTGAATTCCAACTCGTTTTATACAGAGTTGGCATCAACTATAGATGCCCCTTTTGCCGTAGAAACTTTCTCGGAATCCGGACTTGTTTCCAATGGAGAGTTTCTATTCATGCGCAAGCTAAAGAATGTCAGAGTTTTTCAGCAAAAATTGGAAGAACTCAGCCAGCAAGATTTAATTTCCAGAATCGGTAATTCCTATTTTGTAAGCAGTACTGTTCTTTCTGAATTGATAGGTTCTGAACTTAGTCCTTTTATAGACTTCTATATTTCATTCTCAAGAGATGTGGCAGTTATTTCAAACCGAAGAGGCCTTTCAGAAAGTGTTGAATCTGATCGGGCTCGTCGTAGGGTCATTTATTATAACGATGATTATTCTGCTATTCGAAAAGATCTCCCTGCCGAAATTAGTGGATTTGTATGGGTGGAATCTTCAGAGTTTCAACGTTTCATAGAGCCCTTTTTACTTCCAAAAAACGCTGCTACAGGTTTACTCAATCAATTTGATTTGGCATACATTACCATGGAAAGATTAAACCAATCTTCAGTAGATTTTTCTTTAGGCACTAAAAATAAAGAGGGGTCCACACAGCCTTATCAAGAACTTTGGGTAACATCGCTTGCTAATAGTGATTTGACAGGTTCGCCAATTCTCGGAGATATTGTTGGGAGCTCAAGTGATGAAATAATTTATGCAACAGAAAATGGAAATGTTGTTGCTGTTGCAGGTGATGGCACTATTGTACTCCAAACCTCCACCAACGGCAGTATTCCGGTTGGGAGCCCTGTGTTGTACGATTGGTACGGAAACAACCAGCCTGTTATTATGCTCGGAGCAGGAACTAAGATTTTCGCATGGAATCAAAGTGGTACGCTTCTTCCAAAATTTCCGATAGAATTAAATCAGCAAATTACTGCTCCAATCGTAGTAACAGACGTTCGAAGAAATGGTATTCCTGAAGTTATTGCTGCAACTGAAGACCGATTGATTCATGTCATTGATGGAAGAGGCGAAAATGTGTCTGGTTGGCCTAAATCTGTAAACACAGCTGTAACATCAACGCCTGTTTTTGCACAAGTGGATGGAACATGGTCTGTCTGGGCTTTCTCTCAAAACATTCTACATAGCTGGTTACGTAATGGTTCTGTAAGGCCGGGCTATCCACAATTTGTAAATGCCGGTTTTAATGGATCACCAATGATCTATGAAAGTTCTGTTTACGGAGCCGGTTCTGATGGAAACTTTTATTCTATTGGAAAAAATCCAAGCTTCAGTGATTCTCTCGGGACTTTTGTGCGAATGGATTCCATTTCTGTAAAATCTCTTTATGTAACCAACAATGAATTACTTTCTGTTGGAGCCTCAGAAAATGTACTCTTAAGAGACAGTACTGATTTTTTCAGGGAAGACTTACTTCTTGCACAAAGTAGAAATGGTTCTGTTTTTGGTTTTAATCTTCTTGGAGAGTTACGATTAACTGAGAACCTTGGACAACCCGCTTCAAACACATTTCAACCTATGTTGATTGATATTGACAATGATAAGAATGAAAATATGTTGGCACTGGCGGAATTTGGACGCCTTTTTGCCTGGGATGTACTTACAGGTGATCGTTTTTACGATTTACCTACTTCCGGGATGAAATATCCGATAATTACTGATCTGAATGGAGATGGTCAGAAAGAACTTATTGCACAGACAAGAGAAGGATTACGGTGTTGGACCATTTTGAAATCCAATTAAGAATTTTTCAATGATCGATTGCGCAATTCTCAATTGCCAGTAATATCTGCAAGCGCTTCTTCCAGTTCTTCGAATCGAAATTCGAAACCGCTAACCTGTAACTTTTTTGGTTGCATCCTGATACTTCCTGTAATTGGCTGAGCAGCCTCACCTAAAGCTATGTCAAGAACAAATTTGGGGACTCTGAAAAGTGATGGTCTGTTCATTACATCTCCCAATGTATCGGCAACTTCATTCATGGTTGCAGGATTTGGTGAACAAACATTATAAGCTCCTTCCAGTTTTTCATTATCAATCGGGAATATCAAGGCCTTTACAAGATCCGATCGATGGATCCAGCTCATATATTGCTTTCCATCTCCTATAGGCCCTCCAACGAAGAATTTAAACGGAGGAATCATTTTCTCTAATGCTCCGCCTCCTTCTTCAAGAACAATTCCTATTCTTGGGTTTACAACACGAACTCCGAGTTCTCCGGCTTTTTGTGATTCTTCTTCCCAATCTTTGCATACTTTCGCGAGAAAATCGTTCGCTGATTCAAACTCTTCTGTTAATATCGTGTCACCCTGATCTCCATAAATTCCCGATGCTGATGCTGAAATAAAGACTGAAGGCTTTTTCTCTGCTCCCCCCATTGCTTCTACCAAAGATCGTGTGGAATCTATCCGGCTGTTATAGATATTTTCTTTTACTTGTTCATTCCAACGCTGACCAAATAGATTTTCACCGGCAAGATTGATAACTGCATCAGCATTTTCCATTTCTGGAACCAGATCATCATCCCAACTAATAAACCGTTGATTAGAAGCTGATTCATCTTCATATTTTTTTGGATTTCTTGTAATGATCACAAGATTATTCCCGGTTTTTAACAGTGTCTCTCTAAGCTCTTTGCCAATAAACCCGGTTCCACCGGTAATCAGAATATTCATTTTTTACAAAATCTAAATTTGTGTGTCTTTCTTTTTCTTGACAAGCTTTTTAAAGAATTTTTAGTTCATTTGTAAGTTCGGCTTAGCTAAAAGGACTATTTTGAGAATAAGTATTTTCCAAGCCGGAAACCATCTGAGAAGCTTTTATACTCTTTTCCGTTTTATTTTACTCAAAACAGGGTTGATACTAACGCAAAGCGTACGGAACCAGCAGCGAAAAGAAAGATAAGTTTTATTCAATAAAAACTAGGAGATAAAACCATTGATTAATTCACTAAAGTTTTATCTAGATATTCAACTGTTGTAAAAAATTGACCAACAATAATTTTGATCCAGACGCTATATCTCTTGTTATGTTGCTCAATTTCTATTTTGAAATGATTTGAAAAATTTAGTGGATTAAACTGAATTTCTCCAGCTCGAGCTCCATATATCATAAGAGTAAATTGAACTTCCTCAAAAGGATCAGGTTCAATTTTCTTTATAAACCGCCAATTATACTCTCTAAGTTTTATTTTTAAATAGATACTCGAGCCTTTTAATTTCAAAAGTTTGAAAATGATTGTTGTTGAAACACCTATCAAAACAAAAATAATTATAGAAATCTTAATCCATCCCATTTGATATTTATTTTTGAAAGTTAATTCTTAATTGACCAATTCCTCAATCGTTTCCTCAAAAGCTTTCAGTGTACGATCTATATCTTCATCACTCAATGCATTGGACAAAAAGAAAGCTTCAAATGGTGACGGCGGTAAATAAACCCCTCTTTTCAACATCCCATGAAAGATCCTGCTGAACAGTTCTTTGTCTGTTCGGTTGGCATCAGCAAAAGACGTCACCGGTCCTTCACAGTAAAATAAACCGATCATTGAGCCAACTCTGTTTGCTGTATAAAGAATTCCGTGAGTTTCCAACGTTTTGATCATGCCTTCAGCTATGCGAACTGATTTTCTTTCCAAAGCATCATAAACACTCGGATTGTTTTTCAGCTTCTTTAACATGGTCAACCCTGCTGCCATTGCTAACGGATTTCCCGAAAGCGTTCCCGCCTGATAAACAGGTCCGGTCGGAGCTACAAATTCCATGATCTCTTGCTTTCCACCATAAGCACCAACCGGAAGTCCTGCACCGATGATCTTTCCATAAGTCACAAGATCGGCAGTAACCCCATACACTTTTTGAGCTCCTTCAAAATCAACACGGAATCCGGTCATCACTTCATCGAAGATCAACACTATTTTATGCTCATCACATAACGTTCTTAAGTCTTGAAGAAATCCTTCCACCGGAGGAATACATCCCATATTTCCGGCAATGGGTTCTAAAATGATTGAAGCAATATCTCCACTATTTGCTTCCACCAATTTCTTTACGGAATCAATATCATTGTAATCAGCATTCAGTGTGTCCTTAGCAGTTCCTTCCGTCACACCCGGACTGCTTGGTTGCCCCATTGTCAAAGCGCCACTTCCTGCTTCTATAAGGAAAGAATCACCATGACCGTGATAACATCCTTTGAATTTTATGATCTTATTCCTTCCGGTAAATCCTCTGGCAACGCGAATAGCGCTCATGGTTGCTTCCGTTCCGGAGTTCACCATTCTGATCTTGTCAATTCCTCTTACAGAACTAGTGATCAACTCAGCCATTTCAACTTCAAGCTGAGTTGGCGCTCCGAAAGAAGTTGATCCCAAAGCAGTCTCACGAACAGCGTCTACAATATCAGGGTCAGCATGTCCCAGCAACATTGGTCCCCATGAACCAATAAAATCTATGAATCGATTTCCGTCTTCATCAAATAAATAAGCACCTTCTGCACGCTTTATAAAAACCGGTGATCCACCCACACTATTAAATGCCCGAACAGGAGAATTCACTCCGCCCGGAATTACATTTTGTGCTCGTTCGAATAATGCTTTGCTATTGGTGTTTTCCATGGATAAATATTCTTTCAATTATTGCTGGGCGTATGTGATACGCCCCTACATTTCTAAATTTATTTCGTATTGATGACCTTTGCGGCTTCTTTAGCAAAATAGGTTGCGATCAGACCTGCTCCTGCACGTTTAAATGCCAATAGTGATTCCATCATGGTTTCTTCTTCGTTCAGCCAACCTTGTTTTGAAGCTGCTTTTATCATGGCATATTCGCCCGAAACATTATACACCGATACCGGAATATTGAATTTATCTGAAACTGCTTTTACCACATCCAGATAAGGCATTCCCGGTTTTACCATCACGATATCCGCACCTTCTTCAATGTCCTGCTCCACTTCCCGAAGTGCTTCCTGCAAGTTTGCAGGATTCATCTGATAGGTTTTTTTGTCTCCGAATCCGGGAGCTGAATCCAGTGCATCTCTGAACGGCCCGTAAAACGAAGACGCATATTTTGCACTATAAGCCATAATTCCGGTGTTGGAGAATCCCGCTTTACCCAATGCTTTTCGTATTGCCCCGATCCTTCCGTCCATCATATCGGATGGAGCCACCATGTCAGCGCCGGCTTTGGCGTGACTTACCGACATCTTTGCCAAAACTTCTACTGTTTCGTCATTAAGAATTTCTCCGTTTTCTACAATTCCGTCGTGACCATATGAAGAATATGGATCCAAAGCGATGTCCGTCATGATAAAAAACTCAGGATGAGATTCTTTTATAAAACGGATGCTTTCCTGCATCAACCCGGAATCATTCAGTGCTTCGGTTCCTTTGTTGTCTTTTTTCTCATTAGGAACTTTCACAAACAGCAATACCGATCTGATTCCAACTTCTGCTAATTCATCTAACTCAGACTGTAACATATCAAGCGAGTAGCGGAAATAATCGGGCATGCTTTCGATCTCTTCCTTTACTCCGCTTCCTTCAACTATAAATAATGGAGCTATAAAGTCGGCAGGACTCAGTGAATTCTCCTGAACCATCGCTCTGATGGCTGGATTAGTTCTAAGTCGTCTAAGTCGTGTATTTGGAAAACTCATGGTTGTTAATCTGATATTTAAAACTTCAGTCCAATATAATATTCTTGCTGTTTCTTTTGTGGATTCATTCCTGAAGAGGCAGGAATCTAGATTTTAATTCTTAAGTAAATCCAGATTCCAGGCATACGCCGTGGAATGACTTTATTCTACCCAATCTATCGGGTTCTTCAATCGATCTATCAATCGTTCTTCTTCTGATCCTTCTTCAGTAGTAAATTTATAATCCCAACGAACCCTTGGAGGCAAACTCATCAGGATGGATTCAATACGCCCTTTGGTTTTCAATCCGAAAAGCGTCCCCCGATCATGAATAAGATTAAATTCAACATATCTGCCTCTTCGAATTTCCTGCCAATATCGCTGCTCTTCAGTGAACTCCATATCCTTTCTTTTTTCCAAAATCGGAAGATAGGCATCCGTAAAACCAAATCCGGCAGTTTTTGCGAACTCAAATAGCTGATTAGAAGATAATTCTTCAGTCGGTCGCATATAATCAAAAAAGATACCGCCGATTCCTCTGGCTTCGCCTCTGTGATGATTCAGAAAGTAGTTATCACACTCTTCTTTGAACTTAGGATAGAAATTCTCATCAAATTGATCACAAATATCTTTATGTGTTTTATGGAAATGAGTAGCATCTTCATCATATAGATAATACGGAGTCATATCTGCACCACCGCCAAACCAAAGATCTTTCAACGTCTCGGATTCACGATCGTACAGCTCAAAATACCGGTAATTGGCATGTACAGTTGGCGCAAAAGGATTTTGAGGATGCAGTACTAATGAAATTCCCGATGCGAAAAAACTAGCTTCATCCACTTCAAATTTTTCCTGTAGGGCTTTGGGAAGTTCTCCACCCACAACGGAATAATTTACCCCGCCTTTTTCAATTACTGCTCCATCGCTTATAACTCTGGTGCTTCCATATCCAAATCCGTCTCTTGTCCAGTCATCAATTTGAAATTTAGCTGTTCCATCGATGGCCTCCACTTTTTCGCAAATATGTTCCTGAACATCAGAAACAAATTTAATGAACTCCTCTTTTTTTGAAACCAAATTGCTCATTATGGTCTGTAACTTTTCACTGCGTCTACAAATGCCTTTGCGTTTTCGACCGGAACGTTTGGAAGTATTCCATGTCCAAGATTTGCAATGTAATTTTGCGAACCGAATCGGTTAATCATCTCTTTCGCTTCTTTTTGAATCACTTCCGGGTCGCACAGTAATTTTGAAGGATCGAAGTTCCCCTGAACTACTTTTCCGTTGGCAAACTCACGAGCTTTCTCCGGAGTGCATCCCCAGCCGATTCCCAGTCCTGTTACATTAAGTTCGCTGAACTCAGAATATGCCCATTCTGCATCTTTACAAAACATGATCAAAGGAACTCCATAATCTTCAGCTGCAATAGCTTTCAGACAAGGTAGCGCATACTCTTTGAAATCATCCTGGCCTAAAGCAGCTGCCCAGGATTCGAATATCTGTAATGCCTGAGCTCCTGCTTTTACTTGCTGATGAAGATAGTTGATCGTTATTTGGGTCATCATCTCGAGAAGCTTTTTTCCGGCTTTAGGTTGTGAAAACAAAAATGACTTTGCTGTAGAAAAAGTTTTGGAACCCTGACCTTCTACCAGATAACAAAATAATGTCCATGGAGCTCCGGCAAATCCAATCAACGGAACCCTGCCGTCTAATTCCTTACGAGTTAAAGTCAATGCGTCGTAAACATAGCTAAGTTGTTCTTCCGCAGGAATGTTATTGATCTTTTCTACACGTTCCGCAGTACGAACAGGATCAGGTAAATAAGGTCCGAATCCCGGTTTCAGTTGTACTTCAATATCTAAGCATTCGATTAAAACGAGAATATCAGAAAAAAGAATTGCGGCATCTGTGCCTACGATATCGATCGGTTGAATGGTGATTTCACTTGCTAATTCAGGGGTCTTCACTCTTTCAAAAAAGCTGTACTTCTCCTTTATAGCCATGTATTCCGGCAGATATCTTCCTGCCTGACGCATCATCCAAACCGGAGGTCTCGGTGTTTCTTTTCCCGCTAAAGCGTCGAGAAATAATGTATTTTTAAGTTCAGGAAATGACATTCTTATATTTTTGATTTATAGTTTCCACCAGATCAGCAAATGTGAAATTATCCGGTGTAACGATTAGTCTTTCGTATGATTTTTTAACTGCTTCAGCTGTAGTGCTTCCGATGCAAAATACAGTTTTCAATTTTTTCGGATCATTACGTTTACAGAACGAATCAAAAGCACTTGGGCTTAAAAACACCACTGCTTCAAACTCAGAAAGATCTACTGATCTTGGTGTTAATAGAGTCTCATAAACTTCGAACTTTTTGACCAAACATTCTTCCTTCTGTAATAAATCCCCAAGTTCTGAATCGCTCAGGTTCCCGCAAAAATGGATTGCAGTCTTTACCGGATGCTTCGAAACTTCATGAGCTAAACTTTCTGTGGTAAAATTTTTAGGAACTAATGCTTTAATTCCAAGTTCAGCCAACTTTTCTGAAGTTGATGACCCCACTGCAAACACGAGTTCCGGGATTTCCAGCTCTTCCAGCTTTATGCCTACTGATTTCACTGCTTTTTTACTGGTAAACACCCAGGCATCAGATTGTAGCATTTTGACTTTATCCGTGTCAAAGTCCTTTATCTGAACATCAATAAAAGGAACATCTGCGAACTCGAATTTAGCTCGCTTTAGTTCATCAAGGTGTTTCGCTTTTATTTTATGTGTAAAAAGGATCTTTGGCATGGCATCTGATCTCAGTTACCATTTAGAAGATCAGCTGCACCTTCGTTGATTACTTTTTTTGCGAATTCTGCTCCCAAAGTTTCTTTCGCATTTTTTAATTCGACCTCTTCCTGAATATCAACCCTTTGCTTTCCATCAACGGACAAAACTGCTCCTTTAAAAAAAAGTGTATCACCTTTCACTTCAGCTAAAGCTCCAACCGGTGATGAACAACCCGCATCCAGTGTCCTTAAAAAAGTACGTTCTATATCAACACAAATTCTTGTGTTGTCATCATTCAACACAGATACAATCTCAGAATATTTAAAATTTTCTTTAGAAACTATTCCAATTGCTCCCTGCGAAGGCGCAGATATCATCCATGGCAATTCTCTACTAATTCTTTCACCTAACCCCAATCTTTCTAAACCGGCGTGAGCAAAAATGGCTCCATCCCAACCAAGAGTATCAACTTTGTTCAATCTGGTGGGCACATTTCCACGAAGATCAACAACTTCATCTTCAGGATATTTATTCTTCCAAAAAGCAGACCTTCTGATGCTTCCTGTAGCAATGGTTCTGAAAGTATTTCCCTTTTCATAGTTCAATGGCTCTACAAGTACATCAATTGGATTTGCTCTTTCAAGTACTGCGTTTAATTGTAAACCTGTTTCAAGAATAGTTGGAACATCTTTCAATGAATGCACCGCAAGATCTATTTTACCAACTAGCAAGGCATCGTCCAATGCTTTTGTAAATACCCCTTTGTCACCCAGTTTATGAAGTGGTAAATCCTGTTCCTTGTCACCAAACGATTCTATCTCAACAAGCTCGGTTGGTACATCGAGGGCGTTTAATTTTTTTGCAACCAGATTTGATTGCCAAAGTGCCAGCTTGCTTCTGCGTGTGCCTATTTTAAGCTTCATTTCGAAGCTCCTCTAATTCATTCTCAATCCGATTGATATGAATTGCCATTACTTTTTTCTTGATACGACCGGTAAGCTTTTCGATAACCTCAAAGGCTTCTCTGTCCACTTTATTTTTGATGCGATCCAGCTCATGATCAGTAATGGAACTCAAGTGATGATCGATCTCCTTGATCCTTGGAAGAATGTAATTGTTTCGCTCGATCGAATGTTCATACTGATCTAATTCCTCGGCAATAATTTTTTCTACCGCAGGAATTGACTTCTTACGATTCTCAATCGCTTCTTTATTTGCGAGATGTATAGAATCCATATCAACTAAAGTTACATTCTCTATTTGAGAAACACTTTCTTCTACATTTCTCGGCACACTCAGGTCAAATATTAAGCGCGTTTTTCCATCTTCCGGAAAATGCTCTTTTTTCAGGATGGGAGAAGTGGCACCTGTGGCTGTAATGATCAGATCTGAATCTGCAACTATAGATTCCAATTCGTCAAAAGTGTGAGCCTTAATATCGAACGAAGAAGCCAGGTTTTGAGCCTTTTCAATGGTTCTGTTGATCACCGAAATATGCTCTGCTCCGTTTGAGACCAGATTTTTGCAGGTCACTTTGCCCATCTTTCCTGCACCCAGCAATAAAATGTTAACATCACTCAGGTCTTTGAAATGATCTAATGCTAATTGAGTGGCAACAAATCCAACCGAAGCCATTCCTCTTCCAAAATCAGTTTCAGTTCGCACTCTTTTGTGCGCTTTAAAAACGGCTTGCATCAACTGATGGAATTCACCTGAAAGATTCTTTTTAGATTCTTTATAAGCCTTTTTTAGTTGTTGGATGATCTGCACATCACCAAGAACCTGAGAATCCAATCCAACTCCCACTTTGAACAAATGCTGATATGCTTCCTCTTCAGAATAACTGTATCCGTGTTTACTAAAAAATTCCGCATCGGTATTTGTAGCCTTACACAAAGCTGATACAAGTACATCCGGGTCACAAAATGCATATAATTCTGTACGATTACAGGTATCCAGAATAATAACACCGCCCGGGATATTTCTGGTATTGAACTCCAGAAACTCACGTCTTTGCTTGTCAATAAAGAATAACTCACGAATAGAAACCTCACTTTTCCAGTGAGAAATACCTATTGCTGAAAATCTCATATATGCTTAAAAAATAGTTTGGACCAAATTCACGCTAAAATACGATCTGAATGTGAAGATTATATGAATTCAGATAAATTTTTCGCTCCGTCCACACAATCTGAGACTGAAACTCCCCAGCGGTAATTTCCACCAATATAAAAGCCTGTATTTACTTGCTGAAATTTGTCCAATGATTCCTCAACAGAACCAAAACCTACATGAAACTGAGGGATCGCTTTTTCCCATAATTTTGAAGAAACCATTTCAGCTTTGCCGTCCGCATTCATTATGGATGAAAACTCTTCAATAACTTCCTTCTCAATTTCTCTGATATCCTGTTCAGTCACTTTTATATCATGTGAGCCACCCGTCATTAAGTTTACATGCACATACTCATCTTCTGTTTGATCAGGAAAGATGTTTGATTTCCAGATCGCCCCGAGTAGCCTGATTTTTTCTTTTCTCGGAACCAAAAACCCAAATCCGTTTTCCGGAAGGTTCAGATCTTCTTTTTTAAACAGTAGCTGTGTTGAAAGCATCGGCGAATAGCTAATTTCCGACAAACTGTTTTCCAATTTCTGATCATTCGTTTTCAATACTTCTTTCAAAACATAGGCCGGAAGACAGCTTACAACCTTATCAAAAGTATAATCCTTCCCAGTTGTTCTCACCTTTAAATTGCTTTCTAGAATCTGGAGGCTTTTTATTTCTTCATGAAGAATTGAATCTTGCAGACATTCGGTGAGCTTATCAGTTAATTGCTGAATTCCCTTTTTGAAAGAGATAACTTTGGGTTTAAAGGATCTTTTCTCTTTTCGGGATTTCAGAAATCCTCTACTGATGGAGCCATATTCCTGTTCGAAATCAGCAAGTTTTCCGATCAACTTCTTTTTACTGAGGGAATAAAGATCACCCGCATAAATTCCTGAGAAAAAAGGATCTGCGAGATATTCAACAGCTTCCTTACCAATTCTTCTTTCCAGAAAAGAACCAATACTTTCGTCGGAATCAGATTTCAATGATTTCCTGATTGGCTCGGAAAAAAGCTCTTTCTTTCCTTTCCAGCTAAGCACACCGGAAAACAGAAAGGAAATCGGATTCTGCTTTATCTTTTTCAGTTCTCCGTTCCTGACAATAAATCTGGTTTTTGATCCTTCAGACATTGAAAACGCTTCATCTTCAATACCAAGATCTTCAATCATTTCTGAAATCGATCCTGTTTTGTCGCGAATGGTATTAGGTCCAAAATCAAAAACAGAATATTGATTTGAAACAGATCGAATTACACCACCCGTATCTTCCTGAGCTTCAAAAAGAGTTACTTCAAAACCTTTCTTTTTCAAATACCAGGCCGTGGATAAGCCTGAAATTCCTCCTCCAAGTACTGCAACAGTATTTGAGGAAGAAGCACTCATTTAAACGCGCTCTAATTCAGGAGAAATCTTTAATGCTTTTCTGCTCCAGTCTTCAAGAGCGTCGATCCAAAGATCGCTATCATTGATACACGGGATTAAAACCAGATCTTCACCACCGGCTTCAATAAAATCTTCCTTTCCTCTTATGCCGATCTCTTCCAGTGTTTCAATACAATCAGACACAAAAGCCGGACAAACTACAGCCACTTTCTTTTTGCCTTCCTTCCCAAGACGTTCAAGCTCTTTATCCGTGGCCGGCAACAACCACGGATCAACTCCTAGCTTTGATTGAAAGGCCGTGCTGTATCTTGATTCGTCAAGATTCAAATATTCAACAACTTGTTTTGTGGTCATAAGATCCTGGTGACGATAACAAAATTGATGAGCCGGAGAGCTCACTTCACAACAGTTTTCACATTTCAGGCAGTGATCTCCCGTAATATCCCTTTTTTTAATATGTCGCTCAGGAACTCCGTGGTAAGAAAAAAGAATATGATCAATATCATCGGTGATATATGGCTTCATACTTTCCGCTAATGCTTTGATGTATTTTGGATCGTTAAAAAACGGATCTTTTATCACCGTATGTAAATGAGGAAACTTAGCCAGAATAACATCTTTAGTTTTTTCTATCACTGTCTCAGACGTCGCCATTGCGTATTGCGGATACAATGGAACCAAAAATACAGTTTCAAGATCAGGGTTTTGCTTCAAAAGATCTTCAACCCCTGCTTCGATAGACGGATTTCCATACCTCATTCCGATACTTACCGGAATATCATCGCCTAGTCTTTGCTTTAATTTAGCTTCCACCTGCTCAGTGATAACGATCAATGGAGAACCGTCTTCCCACCAGATCAACTCATAAGCTTCTCCGGATTCTTTAGGTCGTTTGGGGAGGATAAAACCTTCTACTATCATCTTTCTGATAATTTCAGGAGCATCAATTACTCTCTTATCCATCAAAAATTCCCTCAGATAAACCTTAACATCTTCGGGTTCAAAACTATCCGGTGAACCCAGATTCACTAAAAATATTCCTGTCTTTGATTTAGCCATGCCTGAAATTTTATCTACTTTATGTACAGTTAATTAATAACTCACTTTTTTGTGAATTTTTTATGAAGTCAGCTGAATTAAATTCTGTGTTAATTGTAGGATGCGGATGGGTTGGAACCAAACTCGCAACAAACCTGGGCTCCCAAAATATCAGCGTATTTGGAACTACCCGCTCTGCTGAAAAATCTTCTTCCCTTCGCTCTTTGGGAGTTAAGCCGATCATTTTTGATCTGGAAAAAGAAGACGCCATCCAAACTGATCTTCCCAAAGTTGATGCTGTCGTCATTTCCGTTTCTCCGGGAAGAGGTGATCAGCGATCTCGATATCCAAATCACATACAAAAACTCAGTAAACTTCTTGCTTCAACAAACCAACAAGTGGTCATGTATAGTTCCACATCCGCGTATAAAGGAAGCATGGGAATTGTTACGGAATCGGACGCTCTTCCTGATCCGGAAAGTGATAACGTAATACTTGCTGCTGAAGGTCAGCTTAAAAAAATAATTCCTGATTCAGTAATTCTTCGTTTGGGTGGACTTTTTGGCTCAGACCGACATCCCGTTAAATATCTTGCCGGAAGAAAAGATATTTCAAATGGAGAAGCTCCGGTAAACCTGGTTCACAGAGAAGATGTTATCGCTGCAACCATTTCTGTTATATCCCAAAAAATACAGAACGAGACTTTTAATGTTTGTAGCGATCATCATCCAACAAAAAATGAACTCTACACCAATCTCTCAGAGAAATTAAATCTCGAAAAGCTAACTTTTCAATCAGGTGGATCTGATGAGAAACTCGTGGACGGCTCCAAAATCAAGAACGCGTTGAGATTTGAGTACAAACATATTGATCTGTTTGCATTTGAACCCGACCAATCATTCTACTCTTGATCAGTCATTTCGAGTAGAACGAGAAATCTAAAATATTGATCTTAATAATCTATTCTTTCGAATTCCAATCTATTAAAATCTTGACCCAGGTTTGCTTTAAGGAGTTTTATGGGATTAGACCTTGATCTCAATAATTCTTTAATTCTTTTTTCATTTTTTTCTTCAATATTTAAGCCCATAATTATTGAATCGATTACATTATCTTTCAGTCTAACTGATTTATTTACAAATTGATAAGAAAGTAATCTATATTCTGATTCATATTTCCATTGAAGTAATTTCGTAAAAACTTTTTTATGAAAAATGCTGTAATCGTCTAGTTCTTTATATGGATTAATGCCTTTGATTTCCGATACATAATTAACTTTATCTATAAAAACTACTATCCCTTTCATTATTAATTCATCAAGATTTTTAATAAGTCTCTCAGTGTTAAACCCAATGCAAAATCCTTTGTGGCTGCTGGAATAATGTGACCACATTAAATTGTCATCACTGATAGAAGACATAGAAAATACTCCTATTTGTTGGTTTAGATTTTTATAGTGTTTTTCACGGAGAATATTCTTTTTTTCGAAGTCATTTCTATTTTTATAAGTTAAATTAGCTAGCTCAATCGCTTTTCTCTTTCTTTCCTTTTTTGTTAAATGTCTTGAGTTTTCTAACATTTTTTCATTCATTTTTCTCATTTGTTTCCAGGTACCCATTTCAAATAATACTGGTACTTTGCCCTCCATAGGATCATTCAAGTTTTTGAATGATGAGAAAAAAATTTCGTTTTCTTCTAACATCGAAAAACCATACTTGTCAGGAGCTCTATATTTATAAAGCCTTGAAGGAAGATTTTTTGTCTTTTCTTCATCTCTTTTGATAAAGTCAAACAATTCATTTTCTTCGATTCTCATAATCTTCCCTTTTTTGATTCAGAAATCATTAACTGCACGTACCCAACAAGACACTAATCTAAAGATTCTGAAATAAACGTTGCTACAGATATTGATTATTGCTTTTCAAAAGCTCCTTCGTCTTCCAGCATCTCAATGGTTTCCACGGCTCTGCGCAAATGGGGAATTACAATACTTCCTCCAACAATCAGTGCCACATTCATAGCGTCCAGAATTTCTTCTTTAGTGGAACCTGTTTTTGCACATTGCTCTAAATGATAATCGATACAATCGTTGCATCTCAGAACGGATGACGCTACTAGTCCAAGCAATTCTTTAGTTTTTGAATCCAAAGCGCCGTCACGATAAGTATTCGCATCCATGTTAAAGAATCGCTTGATTCCAAGATGTCCGGCATTCAGGGTTTTCTCATTCAATTCTGTTCGTTCTTCACGGAAAGCTTGTAGTCGGTTTTGTATTGTATCACTCATGCTATTTTATTTTGCCACAAAAACTCTAAAACACCAAATTTTTCGGCTATTTATATTTCGATTGAAAATACAGATTGTGTAGATAAGTAGATATGGGAATAAGGTACTTCTCTACTTATCCACTTTTAATGATTTTGTGGCTTCCCAAAAATTTTATTTGGTTAAGCCACCGAGCACAAAATCACGAATATTAAGAGACCATATAATTTAAATTCATAACAACGAGTCCTTCCCCTTATCTAAGGGGAAGACAGATGGGGTCAAAACAAAAGTTCGTTTCCTGCCTTACCCGACCTCCCCAACTCCTGCACAAATTTCACTTCCTCGCCAGCTCGCCCCTCCTGCAACAGGAGGGGAATTTCCACACACATTCTAAGCTTAGTATAATTTAATCCAGACCCAAATTAACGAGTTCTCCTCCTGGAGGAAGAGCCTGCCTGTTCGGCAGACAGGGAGACAGAGGAGGTCAAAGTTGTGCGGCAATCAAAATTTCATTTTGCGATTTCCGTAATTAGTCGCAGTAATAATACCCGATTTCAAAATCTCCGTTTTCCTTTTCTTTTATATAGGCATCCTGTAAAAACTCACCATCACCAAATGAGTAAAAAATTCCATCAATTTGCTCTAAATCGATACCAATTTTAATGACACCATCTATTGAATCATATTCCTCATAAATAGAATTATAAAGCAGATTATAAACTTCAAAAAAAGTCCACCCTTTTAGAGTGTGAACCCAATCTGTACAGCCATCGAATATGGAGATAGTACTAGTAACTTGATTTTTAAAAGTCAGAGAATCTTTCTTTTGGTCATAGGTTACCCCTTCTATATCTATCGGAATTATAGTTCTTATACTATCCTTTAAACCGTATTCCCGTTTGAAATATTTTTCAGGGTACTCAAATCCAGAATTATCTTTCTTCATTGGGTTCTTCGTGCTAATTCGCTCACCCAAAATGTATCCTGCTTTATCAGTTGTTCTTACTTTCAACCAAAACGTCTTCTTTTCCAAATCAACATCTGATATTTTTGGAATAGTAGCTTTTACTTTTAACTCCTCGAAAGTTGATTCTAGAAATAGACGTTCACCATATTGAAGCGTGCCAACAACTTTACTTTCCAAATCCTTTTCAGAAAAAAGTTCTAAACCAGCTGGATTCCAGACAAATATTTCATCGCCTGAATTTTGAGCAGATATAGTTATACAAGATAAGCTAAAGACTAAAAGCACAAAAGAAGATTTCATAAATCAATTTACACACTTATTTCAATCCGTGCTTTAGTGATTCTGTGACTTCCCAAAAATTTCATTTTGTGATTTCCTTAATTAGTCGCAATTTTAAAAAGAAACACACCCCTAAATCCCCTCTCAAGAGGGGACTTTTTTATTAATGTTCAGAAAAAAAGACCCAAAACATAAATTAGTAGTAATCGGTGACAGCCTTTCTCAAGGTTTTAACAACGGTGGTATTTACCGTACCGACATCAACTTTCCTTCTTTTTTGGCAAGGTGTTTTGAACCAACGCCTCGATTCGATCAACCTAATTTTACTGCCCAGGCCGGAATTCCTATAAATCTTGAAGTTTTAATTCGCGGACTTTCGGAGGAATTTGGCAGCGAGATCGACTGGAGAGAATATCTCCCCGCAGCTAATCATACTTTCAGAACCCTGAAGCGAATTAAGAAGTATTGGGAAGGAGGAATGAAAAACCTGAAAGTTAATCAGCCAACTCCGTACCACAATCAGGCCATTTGGGGATTTGCCATTAACGACTCCTGGATAGTAAATGAGAGAAAAAGCAGAGAATACATTCAAAACAATAAAGAAAGTTTTTCTGTTTTTGGTGTGCTTCCGGAGCATGCAAAGTATACTACTTCCAGGCTTGTTTTAAATCCAACCCTCGGAAATCAATTCGAAGAGAATTCTCAAATCGATAACGCAAATATTCTTCAGCAAGATGGCGGTATTGAAAACCTGATCGTTTGTTTAGGTCATAATAATGCATTGGGTTCAGTTGTGAATTTAAATCTGACCTGGTCAGAACCGGAAGACATGAAAGCTTTTACACCACATAGAAAGCATTCTATTTACCGCCCCGAGCATTTTGAAATGGAATACAGGGAACTAGCGCAGCGTATTTCAAAAATTGGTGCAAAACGGGTTTTTGTACCAACCATCCCTTACCCAACTATTCCACCGGTAATTCGAGGTGTAAATTCCAGTGTTTCAAAAAAGGCCTTGGGTTATTTCGATTACTACACGCGTTTTTGGATCTGGGATGAGGATTTTGATCCTAATAAACATCCTTTTATTACTAAAGATGAAGCCATTCAAATTGATATGGCAGTAGATGAATTCAACGACATCATTAAAAAAGTGGCCAAAGAATATGATTGGTTTGTAGTTCCGGTTGCCAGAAATGTTGCCGGGATGGCTAACAGAAGGCTGGGCGGAGAATTATTGCGAGGTTATCCTAAAGAATTTGTTAATGCTTTAAAAAGAAATCCTGCAACCGCACATTTGGTAAATCACAAAGATGAAGCTACAATAAACACTGAATTCCTGAGATTAGATAAAGACAAGAAGATCATAAAAGGCGGTATTTTTAGTCTGGATGGATTACATCCTACCACCATTGGTTATGGGTTGATGGCAAATACCTATTACATATCGATGGTGCAAGCTGGAGTGAAATTCCAAAATAAAATTGACTGGGATCACATCATAGCAGAGGACTCTCTGATCACAAACCCTCCCGTTCTGCTCAAAGAACTCCGATCTGTGCTTGGGTATCTTGCACTTGGTAATCAGGAAAGGTTTCTCAAGATTGGTAAAAGTGTTTTTACACAGGTTTTTGAACATTTATCTACCGGAGATCAGAAACAATGAATCTACTTATGAGAATATTAATTTTGTTGACCTTAACTTTTTCAACTATTAATTCATTATGTGCACAATCTAAGTATCTAGATTCAACGAAAACGACATTCAGCTTTGGTGGAGGTCTTGGAGCCTCTGAAAATGTTTTTTCTACATCTATTGGCGGTGCTTTTACGGTAAAAGGGACTCTAGATTTTGGAGTTCAGATTGGTTCAGCCAAAACCAAGAAAAGCATTGATGATGACAACGGAGATCCATTAGTTGATAAAGGTAGCCCGGCAACATCATTTTCAGGCCAGGCTTATTTATATATGCTGAATCAGAATAGAGGGAGTAACATCAATTTTGGTGTTTCACTAGCCGGTAGTAACGTTTTCTATGATGAAGCAAATCTAAACTCAATTATAGCTGGCTTCCACTTATCTAAAAGAGAAACTGAAGATGAGCTCACCTCTATTACATTCAATGTTGAGCCAATGTTTGTGCTCATAAATGAACTGAATATTAAGGAGTCTGGAAGAACTTTAACCGGAAAGCCATTTTTTTCAGGAAGCATTTCATTTGGTATTTCCAGAAAGCTTGAAGATTCAAAGATTATTTTCTTTGAGCCTGGCATTATATATGAACATGAAGGTCAGAGTGTATTTGGAGGAATTACTATTGGTTTGATTTTATAATCAAGCACAGATAAATTTTATTTAGATTTATTCTACATAAAGCTTGAGGAGATTCGAAAAAGTCCTTAACTTAGATTCGTTCTAAATAAAATTTACAACTACTATTCTTCAAAAAACGATGAATCTATCAAAAAGCCTGCTAGTTATTGCAGCATTTATTTTCACCATTTCATGCGACACTAATAACACTAACGACGAGATCGCTACTCCTGAATCTTATGAATTTACCAGGAATGGTGAATCTACCGTATCATTTTCAGGGCAAACAACTCGTATCAAAATGGCTACCGAGCTTTCCGTTGCCATGACAGACTTTGATAATTCTACTGAAGAACTCTTACTGGAAATGTATCGTAACCAAACAGCTAACGGTGGAGATGCAAACCCATATTCTGATGCTGATCTTAATTCTGCTACAAAAAGTATAAAGAGTAAAGTTGCTGCTTCCACTGACTATTTTTCTTCAAATACAGCTGTTAGTTCTGAAATTAAAGCTCAATTCGAAACCTGGTTATCCGCTCAGGTTGAAGAAGTTTTTCCAAACCAGAATATAGAAGCCCAGCCAGGAATAGCGGGACAAATCGCTGACGGGTCATCTACAAGATATGTCAGCGCCAAAGGCTTTGAATACAATCAAATGCTTGCCAAAGGATTGATCGGGGCTTTAATGACAGATCAAATTCTGAATAATTACGTAAGTACTTCTGTACTTGATGCAGGAAATAATATCGAAGATAACACAGCAAAAGTTACACTTGAGGGCAATTCTTATACTAACATGGAGCATAAATGGGACGAAGCATATGGTTATTTATTTGGTGCAGCTCAAAACAAAGCTAAGCCTTTAACCACTATTGGCGAAGATGATGACTTCCTTAACGAATATGTTGGAAAAGTTAACAGCGATTCTGACTTCGAGGGAATTGCTCAGGATATCTTTGACGCTTACGCTTTAGGTCGTGCTGCAATTGTTGAAAATGACTATGACCTCAGAGATGAGCAGGCAACCATTCTCAGAAATCGAATTTCTACTGTCATTGCAGTAAGAGCTGTATATTATTTAGAATCAGGAATTAATGCTTTGCAAGAAACACCAACCAATTATGGTGCAGCGTTTCACGATCTCTCTGAAGCATACGGTTTTCTGTTCAGTCTTCAATTCAGCAGAGTTCCAAATACCTCCGATTCTTATTTAACTAAATCAGAAATAGATGGATTTTTAGCTACTCTTGAAGAAGGAAATGGATTATGGGATGTTCAGGTTGAAACATTGCAAAACATTTCAACATCTGTCGCTTCAAAATTCAATTTCACTATTGAAGAAGCTGCAAACTAAATTTTAAGAACCAAGCTGCTAATACAATTATTAGCAGCTTTTTTATTTTTCTATGAAACGTTATCTCCTTCTTTTTTTATCAGTTTCACTTCTAATTTCAAGTTGTACAGAAACGAATCCGTCAGGACCAAATCCTGATGACTTTGATCGAAAAGCTATACTTGAGAACTGGGCTGATAATATCATTATCCCGGCTCTTACTGACTTTGCTGAAAAGACTGAATCTCTGAAAATAGCCGGTAACAGTTTTGCTCAGAATCCTGATCACCAAACTTTAGAAACTCTTCGTGATGAATGGAAAGCCGGATATCTTGCTTTACAACATGTATCAATGTTTGAGACACCTAAAACAATGGAAGTTCGTTTCCGAAACAATCTTAACATATACCCTGTCGATACAACAGAAGTAAAAGAGAATATCGAGCAGGGAGATTATAATTTGAATCTTCCTTCTAAGATAGATCAACAAGGTTTTCCGGCTTTAGATTATCTGCTTTATGGATTAGCCGACAACGACGCTGAAATACTCTCTTTTTATAACTCCGGGGAAAACTCTTCTGATTACCGAAATTATGTATTGGATTTGGTAACAAGAATAGACTCGCTTACCGATATAGTTTTAAATAACTGGAACTCAGGTTACCGAGATGATTTTGTAACCAATTCAGGTAACGGAGCAAACTCTTCCATCGACATGATGGTGAATGATTACATCTTATACTACGAAAAAAACCTGCGCGCGGGCAAAATCGGAATTCCCGCCGGTGTTTTTTCCGGAACTCCGCTTCCTCAAAATGTGGAAGGTGTTTACAGCGGTAAATTTTCAAAAGAACTATTTCTGGAGTCTTTAACTGCTACTCAGAACTTCTTTAACGGAAAACATTTTAATTCAGAAACTACCCGATTAAGCCTTAGTGATTATCTGGATTTTCTGAATACTATAAAAAACGGCACGGATCTTACTCAGCTTATCAATCAACAGTTCGAAGAAAGTCGATCAAAAGCTCAGAATCTGAACTCTAGTTTAACCGATCAGGTTGAGACGGATAATTCTTTAATGCTGCAAACATATGACGAGCTTCAAAAAAATGTCATCCTCCTGAAAGTAGATATGCTTCAAGCCTTGAATATTAACGTAGACTACGTGGATGCAGACGGTGATTGATCTTTGAGCACAGCTTCATTTAGTACATATCTTAATTCTTACTCGAAAGCCGCTCCTTTAGCGGTTTTTCGTGTTTTTTTCGGTGTGTTAATGCTCATAAGCATTGTTCGATTTGCGGTAAACGGATGGATACAAAAACTGTATATCGAGCCGGATTTTTTCTTTTCCTATTATGGCTTTGAATGGGTTCAACCACCTGGTGAATGGACCTATTTAGTTTTTGCCGTTTGTGGGCTTTCTGCCATTTTTATTTCACTAGGTTTCAAATACAGACTTGCCATCATTACTTTTTTCCTCAGTTTTACTTTTATAGAACTGATGGACAAAACCACCTATCTGAATCACTATTATTTCATCAGCATTCTTAGTTTTCTGATGATATTTCTTCCTGCTAATACTTATTTCTCCGTTGATGCTACAAGAAACCCAAAACTTAAAGCTGAATTTATTCCCGTCTGGACAATCGATGTTATAAAACTACTTCTGTTTATTGTTTACTTCTATGCAGGACTGGCAAAATTAAATTCCGACTGGCTTTTTCAGGCAATGCCTTTAAAGATCTGGCTTCCTGCAAAATACTCCATTCCATTACTCGGTGACCTGTTGCAACAATCATGGGTTCATTTCGCTTTTGCATGGGGAGGCGCTCTTTATGATCTGTCTATTCCTTTTTTACTTCTGATCAAACGAACCAGAACCTTCGCTTTTGTTCTTGTCGTTATCTTTCACATTCTAACCCGGATTCTGTTCCCAATAGGAATGTTCCCTTACATCATGATCATCAGCGCTTTGATCTTTTTTGATTCCGGATTACATACCCAAATTCTTGATCGGATTTCCACATTGTTCAAAATAGACTTGAATGCTTTTAACAATTCTGAACGATATTCATTTGAGAATTCAATCACCAAAAAATTCAGCGTCAGTATTGTAGGTGCGTTCTTCATTTTTCAATTGGCTTTTCCATTCAGAAATTTGCTGTATCCTGGAGAATTATTCTGGACTGAAGAAGGTTGCAGATTTTCATGGCGGGTTATGCTTATTGAAAAAGCCGGATATGCCAATTTTAAGGTTGTAGATCCTGAGACACAGAAAAGATTTTACGTAGATAACACAAAGTTTTTGACTCACTTTCAGGAAAAACAGATGTCAACTCAGCCTGACTTCATTCTTGAATATGCTCACCACTTGGAACAGCATTATCAGAATGAGGGAATCGAAAATCCCGAAATTTATGTTGAGAGCTTTGTTGCTCTTAATGGCAGAAGAAGCTCACCATACATTGATCCTGAAGTGGATCTCACAACAGTTAAGAGAAATTTGAAACCAAAAAAATGGATACTTCCTTTCAACGATGAGATTAAAGGACTTTAGCTTATTCGTAATATTTTGCTTTATCTGTGTTCCTGCATTTAGTCAGTATTCTATTTCGGGATATATAACAGATAGTACAACCGGTGAACCTTTGTCGGAAGTGGCTATTTTTGAAGAAAATTCCGGAGAATCCTACGAACCGAATGAAAAAGGGTATTTTCAGATTCAGAATCTATCCTATGGAAAATACAATTTGTTCTTTTTTGCTTTAGGGTATGAGATCACAAACAGAATAATACAACTAGGTTCTGAGAACGAAGTCCTGAATATCCAGTTAAGTAAACTCTCCGGTGAACTTTCTGAAGTGGCTGTTGTAAATCAAAGAGAGCAGATTTTTTCTATAAAACGACTTCGTGAAGTGGAGGGAACATCTATTTACGCCGGCAAAAAGAATGAAGTTGTTGATCTAAGCCAAATGACAGTAAATGCTTCTTCAAATAATGCACGGCAAATCTACAGTCAGGTTTCGGGATTAAATATTTTTGAGTCTGATGACGCCGGACTACAGCTCAATATCGGTGGGCGTGGACTGGATCCTAACCGATCTTCCAACTTTAATATTCGCCAAAATGGATATGATATTAGTGCTGATGTTTTAGGATATCCTGAAAGTTATTACACTCCTCCCGCTGAAGCACTTGAAGAAATTCAGATCATCCGAGGAGCGGCTTCCTTGCAGTACGGAACACAATTTGGTGGTTTGGTCAATTTCAGAATGAAATCTCCGGTCCAAGACAAAGTTGCTGAATTTACAACCCGCCAGTCCATCGGTTCGAATGCTCTTTTTACTTCCCATAACAGTGTGAACGGAACTTACAAGAAACTCGGGTATCTCGGATATTACAACTATAAAAATGGAAACAGTTTCCGTCCAAACTCTGAGTTTAAATCGGACAATGTCTATTTGTTTACTGAGTATGCATTATCTGATAAAACATCACTTAACGCTGATTTCACCTATCTGGGATATCTGGCTCAACAACCCGGCGGACTAACTGACGCTCAATTTTATGATAACCCGGAATTCAGTAACAGAGAAAGAAATTGGTTTGAAGTTGACTGGAAGCTAGCTTCCCTAAAGCTCGATCATAGATTTACTTATCAAAGCCGTTTGAGTGTAACTGCATTTGGTTTGAATGCTTCCAGAAAATCAGTGGGTTTTCGAACAAACAGAGTTTCTCAGCAAGACGATCCCAACGAACCCCGTGATCTGATCTTAGGTGATTTCAATAACTGGGGACTTGAAACCCGTTTTCTTCAGCGATATAAACTTGGGAATAAAAATGCGGTTTTTCTTGTCGGATCAAAATATTATCAATCAAAGAATACTTCCGTACAAGGTCCCGGAACAGCATCGAGTGGAGCTGATTTTTCTTTAGCAGATGAGGAGTTTCCAAATTATCCCAGACAATCTGATTTCACCTTCCCTAACCAAAACCTTGCTTTGTTCGGAGAGCATATTTTTTACGTGAAAGATAATTTTTCAATCACCCCCGGCTTTCGGTTTGAGTATATCAAAACCAGAAGCCAGGGAACTTATAAAAGAGTGAATTTTGATCTCGCAGGAAACCCTATTCAAAATCAAACCTTTGAAGAAGAGAAAACTTTTGAACGAAACTTTGTACTGCTTGGAATTGGACTCAGTTATCAGCCTAACTTAAATACTGATCTTTACGGAAACTTTTCTCAGAACTATCGCTCAGTTACTTTTAATGATATCAGAATTATAAATCCCAGTTTTCAGATTGACCCAAATATTACTGATGAAAGTGGTTTTTCGTCAGACTTTGGAATCCGTGGCACAATCGGGGATATTATTTCTTACGACGTTGGGTTTTTTGGATTGCTGTATGAAAACCGTTTGGGTGAGGTGCTCCGAGCAGAAACCCGAACCAATGCTGACGGTGAGCAGGAAGAAACCGGTAGAATTGTCCGATTTCGCGGAAATATTGGAGAAGCTTTTATGTACGGTCTGGAAAGCCTCATCGAAATCGATTTATTCTCGATTTTTAATATAACTTCACCAAATAAAAAACTTACCATTTTTGCCAATACTGCTGTTACCCAATCCGAGTATTTGAATTCTGAAATTCCAGGTATTAAGGGAAATGATGTTGAATTTGTTCCGACTCTAAATCTTAAAACAGGCATTAATTTTGGACTTAAGAACCTGTTGGGTTCCGTTCAATACACTTTCATTTCCAAACAATTTACAGACGCATCAAATGCCTTACAGAATATCAGAGATAATCAAAGTGGAATTAAAGGAGAAATACCCGCATATGATGTGCTTGATCTTTCTCTTTCATGGTCATATAAATATTTCTCGCTGGAATCAGGAATAAACAATATTCTCAATTCGTCTTACTTTACAAGACGAGCAACAGGCTATCCCGGTCCGGGAATTATTCCTTCACCTCCAAGAACATTTTATACTACTGTTGAAATAAAAATCTGATGCATAAAAAAAGCCCTTTGCTAACAAGGGCTTTTTAGTGGATTATTCATTCTTAAAGAAGTTTAGCTTGTTTTCATGTCTTCCAGCAAGCTGTTATATCCTCTCTTCAGATCATCAAAACCATCTTCTATACTAGCGGTTAGACGTTCCCAATTTTCCTTGGTAGCTTCTTCAAGATCAGCAATTTCATTATGTAGCTCATCTTTTTCTTTTTTCAGCTTATCTAACGCTTTTCTGGTTTCTTCTTCTACTTTTTCAGAATCTTCTTTCACTTCTTTGTCTATATCATCAATTTTTTTGTTGATTTCCTCAATCTCATCTTCTGCTTCGGCGATAAACTGATTCTTTTTTTCTTCAAAATCATTTCCTATCGCTTTAGCGGTATTTTCGATCTGATCGCCTGCTTTTTCGGCTTCTGTTTTTGATTTTTCTGAACATGCAGCAAAAGTTAATGCTACTAAAGTGATCATTAATAAAACTCTTGAGTTCTTCATTGTATTCTGTTAGTTAATATTGTTACTGGTTTTTATAGCCAACAACAGAAAACGTTCCGATCTTTAATATTTATAAACTTCATTTTCTATCTAATTTTGTGGTATTTTTAGGGCTGAAATTTTTTATCAAATTATACTATGAAGTTTATTTACCCGGTTCTTTTAACTCTTTTACTGCTAAACTGTACATCTGAAAAAAATGACGCTCTCAGATATGAAAAAGAGACTCATTTAAAAAATATTAAACAGCTCACTTTTGGCGGAGATAACGCTGAAGCTTACTGGAGTTATGATAATACTAAGTTAGTTTTTCAGGCTAATAATCCTGAATGGGACACAAACTGTGATCAGATATTTTATATGGATGCTGAAGAAAACGAACCGGGCTTTGAAGCTCCGATCATAAGCACCGGGCTGGGCAGAACTACTTGTTCATATTTCTTACCTGACGAAACCATTGTTTATGGTTCTACACATCTTGATGATATTGCATGTCCTGAAGTTCCTGAACGTGGCCCCGGTGGAGCATATGTTTGGCCGATCTATGAAGGGTATGATATTTTCAGAGCTAATCTGGACGGAGAGATCATTGATACTCTAACCACCACACCTGGTTATGACGCGGAAGCAACCGTTTCTCCTGATGGAAGCAAAATTGTGTTCACTTCAATGAGAACCGGAGATCTGGAATTATTTATCATGGACGTTGACGGATCCAATGTTGTTCAGGTTACTGATGAACTTGGCTATGATGGTGGTGCATTCTTTTCTCCCGATGGAACAGAATTGATATTCAGAGCATCCCGCCCTAAGACAGAAGCCGAAGTTGAAAAGTACACTTCTCTTCTTGCTGAAGGATTGGTTGAACCTACAGATATGGAATTATTCCTTGTAAATGTCGATGGAACCAATATGCGTCAGATCACAGATCTGGGGAACGCAAACTGGGCTCCTTTTTTCCATCCTTCCGGAGAAAAAATAATATTCTCATCTAATCATAATTCAACCAGAGGCTTTCCTTTTAATCTGTTTATGATCAACCCTGACGGAACCGGGCTTGAACAAGTTACTTTTGATGATACTTTCGATTCATTTCCAATGTTTTCTCATGATGGCAAGAAACTGGTTTTTTCATCAAATAGATTCAATGGCGGAGATCGATCTACAAATGTGTTTATAGCTGATTGGGTTAAATAGATTTACGATACAAGACACAAGATATAAGATGTGTAGGTCTTACATCTTGTGTCTCAAGTCTTAAATCTTACGTCTTTCCTGATTTTATATTTTCGTGATACCTTTACTGTTCGTATTGTGCATTTTTTAAGTAAAACAGAGTATCATGAAATATTTATTACTTCTGTCACTGCTATTTGGCGGATTTGAACATTCCAAAAACGAAGTGCCCAATTTCCGGTTAAAAAATCTGGATGGGCGAACGGTCAGCTATAATCAGGTTAAAGGTGAAAATCTTACAGTTATAGACTTTTGGGCAACATGGTGTAAACCTTGTGTTAAATCCATCCCTGAGTTTGTTAAAATGGATGACGAGTTTGATGATACTCAGGTTC
The DNA here is from genome assembly GCA_965222085.1 of Balneola sp. Taxonomy (GTDB): domain Bacteria; phylum Bacteroidota; class Rhodothermia; order Balneolales; family Balneolaceae; genus Balneola. The sequence continues at coordinate 2,108,297 of OZ244952.1, read as the reverse complement.
AGTTTATAGGAATATCAATTGACGGCCCAAGAAATAAAGCCAAAGTAAAACCTTTCATAAAATCTCTGGGAGTTGAATATCCTGTTCTCAGAGATTCTGACAGCTCACTTATGGGACGACTGGGTGTTAGAGCTGTTCCTTCTCTGTTAATTGTAAACTCTGACAACGAGATCATCTATTTCCATGAAGGGTATAAATCAGGAGAAGAAATTGAGATCAAAAAAAAGATTCTTGAGCTTTTAGAAGAATGACGGGGTTTATAAAAATAATAACCCTAACTTTTTTTGTTCTGATTACTCCATGGGAATCTGCGGTTGGTCAACTCTATGGAACCAATACATTTGAATTTCAATTTGGGAATCTTCCATTTGAGGATGATACAGACCTTTCCACTTCCTACAATCAATTAAATCTATATTACGATTCCGGAAAATTCAGTTTGTTTGGCAAAGCTGAACAGTTTTTGTCTCCACATACTGAGCGAAATTATTTCCAGCTTACTCAGAAAAGGTTCCAGTATCAGGATGATAGCTTCAGAATTCGACTTGGTAATTTTTATGAAACCATTGGCTCAGGTTTACTATTGAGGAGCTACGATATCCCCGGATCTGTTTTTGAAAGTGATTTTTACAGAACCAGATATGCATTTTTCAGGGATCTGGAGGGAATTGCTTTTGATGCCAGTCTCGATTGGGTTGAAATAAAAGCACTAAGAGCCGAACCTTTACAAAATGATCTTCCTCCTAATTTTAAACCCGATTCTTTAAGAAGACCTGATTTACTGGAAGCTTTTCAAGCCAACTTCTTTCCTACCGAAAATCTGTCTTTAGGCGCTGCAGTAATGAGAGTAAATACTCCAAATTCTTCTAATTTTGAAAAATTTGTTTCTCTCATGACCAACATACAATTACCGGCTAACTTTCAACTTTTTGGTGAGTATGCTTTCAGCACCGAGTCCGATCTTTTCTCTTTTAAAAAAGATCAAAGTTATGCCCTCTATTCCGGGTTAAATTATTTCATAGGCTCATTTGGAGCGAGTCTTGAATACAAGAATTATAACAATTTTCGCTTAGAATCATCCGGATTTAATGATCCGCCATCACTTATAAAAGAGCATACTTATCCGGTTCTAAACCGAAGCACACACGTACCAAATACTTCGAGTGAGAAAGGTGTTCAGGCAGAGGCTTTTTACTCATTTGAAGGTGGTCATTCTTTAGTAGCTAATTATGCGTACACAGTAAATAATGTGTTTAACAAAAAGGAATACCGAGAATATTTTCTGGAAGGTTTATATAAATTCAGCGATCAGTTTTCTCTTAAGTCTTTTATTGATTTTGCTACTGATGAACAAAAAGGACAGGATAATAGAATTTCGTTTGGACTAATATCCGACAAAAGTTTTGACAACTCCCGAAACGTCGTTATTGATCTTCAGTATCAGTCTTACGAGGAGTTTGATAGTTCAGATAAAATCGAAAACTACTTTGCTTCCCTATCTTTTGGATTTACTCCCGCTTTCAACATAAGCGCTGTTTTTGAAGCAACTACGGAACCGGGCTTAACAGATAATCCAAATACCTTCCCTGAAATAGAAACTGACACAAGAACTTGGCTCGGATTTAATTCCCTTTACAGAGTTAATACATCCAATTCGGTGACTTTATTCGTAGGTAAAAGAAGAGGCGGCCCGGCATGTACATCCGGAATATGCTACGAAATTCTTGACTTTGAAGGTGCAGAACTAAGAATAACAACCAGATTTTAATCAAATAATACTATGAAATTATCAACCATTACTTTCTTTTTTCTTCTGATCTTTACACTGAATTGTGCTGAAACGCCTTCTTCCGAGGTTATTGATGAAGACCCGGGTAAAGACGCTCCAAATTTCACCCTAACTTCTCTGGATGGAAATCAGGTATCCCTTTCAGGTTTGAAAGGAAAAGTAGTTTACATCTTTTTCTTTGGAGCAAATTGTCCTCATTGCCGGGATAACGGTCCTGTTACCGAAAACACGATCTATGCTGAATTTAAAGACGACCAAAATTTTGTTGCATTGGGTTTAGATACCTGGAATACAAGTGCCGGGGCTGTTCAAAATTTTAAAGAAACTACCGGAATTACATATACTCTTTTGCTTAATGCCCGTCAAAGTCTGGTAGATTATTATGGAAATGCGTCATCTTATGACAGATCGGTTGTTATATCAGCAGAAGGAAAGATTGCATACCAAGGCACTCAATTCGTGAATCAAGATGCAGACAAAGTTGTTGATGTGATACAAGAAGAATTGGAAGGACTTTGATTTAGTTTTTCACAAAATGTGAAATCACTACTTTTCTACCAGAAACACATCTTTTGCAACAGAATTGCCAATGGTGGTTTCTTTGTCTTCCAATTTGATCTTCACGGGGCCGTCGAATGGGGTCTTTTCCAAAATAGTAACTTTAACCCCCGGAATAATTCCGCTTTTCTCCAGAAACCTCAATAACTCCGGATCCTGATCTCTTACTCTTCCAATTATATAGGATTCATTTTCATCAGCATCAGTTATAGCAAGTGAAGCCATTTCGGGTACAACCCCTTCTTTTGATGGAATCGGATCTCCGTGTGGATCATGAGTAGGATCATTTAACAACTCAGCAATCTTATCTTCGAATTGTTCTGAAATATGATGCTCTAATTTTTCAGCTTCATCATGTACCTGATCCCATGAATAACCCATCATTTCTTTAAGATATAACTCCAGTAATCTGTGATGACGAATAACCTCAAGTGCGATCTTTTCTCCGGCTTTTGTAAGCTCTGCCCCACGATAGGATTTATGATTGATAAGTTGAAGCTTAGCCAATTTCTTAAACATATTGGTTACTGATGCAGAAGAAACAGAGAGTGATTCAGCTATATTATTAGTAGTTGCTGCAATTCCATCTATTTCTAAAAGATAAATTGCTTTGAGGTAATCCTCTACCGACTGGCTTAGGCTTAGACTCATGCTTAATCTTGTTCTTGTTCTAGCTTTATTCCTTTCTTTTCCATGTAATCCAGAAAAGGTACTTTTCCGAAAAGATCTTCAGATACATAATTCATAAGAGGAGAAAATACTTCTGCTGGTAAAAATCCCGGCTGTGCGCCAATTATTTTTCCGTCTGAATTTAAAAAATAATGAGTGGGATAAGATGTCAATCTCAAATATCTGGCTAACTCATACGATTTATACGTTTTCCCATTGAATACTATTTCTTCCTCAGACTCACCATTGATCTGCACGGGTATAAAATCGTCAGAGAGCGACTTTTGTACATTATCTTCAGGATAGGTCTCTTTTCTCATTTTCATACAGTAGGTACACCAATCAGCATATCCAAAAACGAGTACTTTTTTTCCTGTTTCTTTAGCTTTTTTCTGTGCTTCCTCAAGAGTTTGCCATTCTACTCCTGAATCTACTGAGGATTCCTGTGCGAGAGTTGTGCTAACGCTTAAAAGTGCCAGCAATAAAGGTATTGTTAGTCTTAATAATATCATGCCTAAATATACGAAACTATTTGTTTACAGATGAATCTGCTTTTATAACAACCAGTGTCATGTCATCGTGCTGTTTTGCTACACCTTTAAACTCTTTTACATCACTGATTATTATATTCAGAATGCTACTCGAAGCTCCTTTTCGTACTCCTTTTACAACTCTTTCCAGTCTTTCTTCTCCATAAAATTGATTACTGATATTCATCATTTCGGTAATGCCATCTGTATATAGAACCGCAACGTCTCCCTCATTCAGCTTAAGAACAGCTTCCTCAGTTCCCTTCATAAATAATAAACTGCTTGTTACCCCAATACCGATACCTTTCGACATCAGCCATTCTGTATCCCCGCTAGCTCTTACGATCAGCATCGGATTGTGTCCGGCCCGGGCAAAAGTAAGTTCTCTCTTATCAGCTTCCAGTATTCCATAGATCATGGACACAAAAGTACCACGGGTAGCATTTTCTTTGAATAGTCGGTTTAATTGGTTTAACAGTTCCAAAGGCGATAGAATGAGAGCGCTTAAACTATGCAGAACTCCTTTTACAAAAGTCATATAAAAAGTGGCCTGAATTCCCTTTCCGCTTACATCCCCAATCGCAATAGCCATCCTGTTCTTACCAAGTGAAATCATATCATAATAATCTCCACCTGTTTCCTGCGCAGGCTCACAAATTCCTGCAATGTCGATTCCAGGTAACTGCTCTACTCTTGATGGCAGAAATGTCTTTTGAACAGCCTGCGCAATTTCCAACTCCTGATCAAGGCGCTGTCCCTTTGCCTGATCTTCTATATAAGTGGGCACATAATCAGGAAGGTCTTTCTTTTCACTTCCTTTGGTTACGAAATAAAAACCCAGAACAAAGATCCCAAATACCAGTGTTGTAAATATGTAGAACAAATTTTCATCCGGAGAATTGGGCATTAACCACCCTGCTCTGGTTGTAAAAATACCGACAAATATGAATAACGATAAAACCATGGTCAAAAATCCAAACCTGATATAAAAGGCACCGAAAGCTGCTCCAATTACAAAGTTTATGATCAGCGAATAATTGAACGGATGAACATCTAAGGAGATAAAGAATTCCAGAAATAATGCAAAAATGAACCCACTCAAAACGGGAATAAGCCACTTGGTTTTAGTTATCGCGTAAAGCTGATTTCCAAGTATCATCAATAAAGAAATAACCACTAATAAACTTCCCAGTAGATTCTCCATAAGTACTGCTATGGATGGAAATGCAAAATTGGATGACTGCAATCTGACATCAGCAGTAATGTGAGTTCCCGGAAAAACCTGAACCAACACTGCCCAAAGCCCGGCTAACATCCCTGCAATACAAACTGATAGTATAGCTGAACGTCCTACTGGTTTATTTTTAAAAAAGCCACGTCTTGCCAAATCCCAGGCTTTTAACTTCTCCGGCCAATACTGGCGAGTAACTGAATCACTAATGGATGTCAGTACAAAAAATAAAACAGCTGAAATAGCTCCCAGAATTCCTATTATAAACAAACGATCCGGTAAAGATGCATTCAAAATTGCTTCACTGCTGAATTCCAATTCATTAGCATATCTAAGAAACTGTGTGGCAGAGAACATAAATCCTGCTAATACCGAAACTACAAAAGCAGGTTGTGTATCTATCGCTTTTGCTTTAATTCTGAGATAAAAAATCGAAATCAACCATATACCCAGGCACAAAAATGTAAACTGGATAATTACGTCCATAATATCAGAATACGGACGGGAAGGAATGTCAATGTCAGCCATATCAAATGTGATGGCTTTTATTCCTCCGGCGGGTAACAAATCTACCTGAAGTTTAGGAATAAATCCTAAAACAGAATCCCGAGAAGTTAAAAACAATCTCACAAATCGTAGTCCTTGGGACTGTTGAAATTCTAAAGAATCTCTTTGGAATGAATATTTTTTCCAATAAGTACCATTCAAATATCCCGAAACTCCGTTCCAAATTTGATCCTGAGTAAATAAGTCACCGTCTTCAGGGATATCAGCGCCAAGCATCTGAGAAAATTTCCTGATCTGTCCATAGCTTCTGTAATCCTCTTCTGAGACAGATTGGAATCTAAGAAGCTCACTTAGAAGTGAATCCTGAATCGCTTTATTTTCAACTGTTGTTTCGAAATTTAAACCTAATGAATGGCGGATCGTGTTGTTATTATATGGACGAGCTTTTAGAATGGCTTCACTGCTCATTGAGTACGAAAAAATTTCTCCCGCAGGTGTAATCGAAGCTGAAGAAAATCGGGATCCATCATTATAAAAATCCTCTTTCAGATAATTATCAATACCCCAGTAGAATAAAGGAAAGTTTCTGGATTCAGCGTTACCCACCAATTCCTTGAATCCTTTTTTCCCAAATTTGTGTTGAAGTGAATCTATAATCCCGCGGTACGATTCCATTTCAATACGAGGAATTGTGTTGTTAGAATAAACCTGCCAGGAAGTAATGATGGAATCGCTTTTTGAGATAACGGCTTCTTTTGAAACGCTATTTTTAATAGTAGACATTGAGTCCAGATTCGGATAGCTGTAGTAAAACCAGACAGCTCCTAAACACCCGACTATTAATAAAAGTAAATCCCTAAAGTGATTATTTGATTCAGAAAACATTTTGAACTATACGCAAAATTTCGAAATGGTTGCAGGAATATGCTTAGATTCATTCGAATTATAAAACCAAATTTGTTTCAATTTCCATGTGTTTGATTGCATTTTCATATAAAACTCATACTCGCTACAAATTAATAGTAGCGGCAAACAGAGATGAATTTTATCAGCGTCCTACAAGGAAAGCGCAGTTTTGGACAGAAGAAGGCCTATCGAACATACTTGCCGGGAAAGATCTGAAAGCCAATGGAACCTGGATGGGTGTTACCAAAACAGGAAAATGGGGAGCGCTAACAAACTACAGAGACCCTTCGAATATCAAAGAAAATGCTCCTACAAGAGGTGATTTGGTTTTAGATTTTTTCAAATCCGGTGTAAGTGAACAAGAGTATTTACAAGAGATTCAGAAAAAAGCTGAAGAGTATAACGGATTCAATTTGATGATTGGAGATAAAGATTCTGTTTTTCATTTCTCGAACGAAAACAATTTAATAACTGAAATAAAACCGGGAATTCATGGGGTGAGTAATGCTCTTCTGGACACGAATTGGCCAAAATTAGATCATGCAAAAAAGGCATTGACAGAAGTCACTTCTAAGGAAGACTTTTCAAAAGAAGATCTTTTTACTATTCTGAAAAACAGCGAAACTGCCCCGGATGATAAGTTACCTTCTACAGGAATTCCTTATGAATGGGAAAAAGCTGTTTCTTCCATCTTCATAAAAACAGATAATTACGGAACCTTGTGCTCCACCCTTCTTTTAGTGGATTATGAAGGCAATGCTGAATTTACTGAACGCAGATATAATTCAAGCACTGGCGAAATTATTGATGAAAATACTTTTAAACTGGTTTTTAGTTAAAAATCAGCGTTTATTCACACCACTTTATGTTTTATTCCGTTTAAGAATCAACTTTTACTTTTACCATGACCTATAAATACGACCGACCGACACTTCTTCAATCGTTTATTCCGATCATTTTTTTGATCGTCGCGTTATTCATCAATGTTCGTATTTACGGAGACGCTTCTCTTGATGGTTCCAATCAAATTATTTTAATGCTCTCTGCCGGAGTTGCTTCGCTTGTAGCTCTTGGTTTAGGCATTAAATGGGCTGAGATAAGGCAAGGAATTGTTGACAGCATCAGCTCTGCAATGTCTTCAATGATCATCTTACTGCTTATCGGGTCACTAGCCGGTACATGGTTATTAAGTGGCATTATTCCTGCTATGATCTATTACGGATTACAGATTCTGAACCCTGCTATTTTCCTAGTTGCTGCTTGTATAGTCTGTGCAATTGTCTCAGTAGCAACAGGTTCATCATGGACCACTTCTGCAACCGTTGGTATAGCTTTGGTTGCTATAGGAACAGTATTAAAGATCCCTGTAGGCATGGTTGCGGGTGCAATTATATCAGGCGCTTATTTTGGTGATAAAATGTCTCCTCTTTCTGATACAACTAATCTTGCCCCTGCAATGGCTGGAACAGATTTGTTTACGCACATTCGATATATGGCATATACGACTGTCCCTTCAATTTCCATTGCTTTAGTGATTTTTTTAATCCTTGGTTTCATAAAGGGAGGGAATATAGAAATTGAAGAAACTCAGGTTATTCTGGATGCTATTTCCGGCAAATTTGAAATCAACTTTTGGTTGTTTCTGGTACCAATAATCATGGTAGTTTTAATTTCAAAGAAAATGCCGGCTATTCCTGCTATTTCAGTGGGCGCTTTACTCGGTGCTGTGTTCGCATTGATATTCCAACCAAATTTAGTTCAGGAAGTAGCTCAGTTTGGTGAAGGCACATGGGAAAAAGGATTCGTTGGTATTATGACTTCCATGTATGGAGACATAAGTTTTACTACTGATAATGAAATTGTGGACGGACTTTTAAGCTCCGGAGGTATGCACGGGATGCTTGGAACGGTTTGGTTGATTTTGTCTGCAATGATCTTTGGTGGAGTGATGGAACGCAGTGGAATGCTTAAGCGAATTGCCGAAGGAGTTATCAGTGGAATTAATTCTGCCGGTGCTTTAATAGCAACAACTGCCGGAACGTGTGTATTCTTTAATATTACAGCTTCTGATCAATACCTTGCCATTGTAGTTCCCGGACGGATGTATGCTGATGTGTTCAAAGAAAAAGGATTAGCTCCTGAAAATTTAAGTAGAACACTGGAAGATTCCGGAACCGTTACTTCTGCTTTAATTCCCTGGAATACCTGCGGAGCTTATCATTCTAAAGTTCTTGGTGTAGATACTTTTACTTATTTGCCATTTGCTTTCTTCAATCTCATAAGTCCGTTTATGACTGTGATATATGGAGTATTTAAGATCAAGCTGAGAATGCTGAAAGACGCTAAAACTGAGGGCGCTTAAATATCAGCCATATATCTAGTGATTAAGGTGAAATTGCGTAAGACTCTGAAAATTCTAAATGATAGTTTCATAAAACATTTTTAGAAAATTCTCCAAAACTCATTTTGACCCACCCCCTTCCCCTCCCTAAATTTAGGGAGGGGTGCTCTGAAAGAGCGGGGAGGGTTAATGCGTTAGACTACCAATTCTTATAAATAAACCATAAAATCTCATCCATCTGCGCTTGTACTTCGCTGGTTGAGATCACGTAGTTATTATTCATAAAACTAAAGATCAATTTTTTCCCGGACTTTGTGATCACATATCCGCTCAGGCAATGATTATTACTTAGCGTTCCTGTTTTGGCAAACACATAAGGAGCTCCACCATCTTTGTTCGCGTACAATCTTCTTATTGTACCTTGTTTCCCGCCTTGTGGAAGAGCATCTAAAAGCTGACCTTCTTCTACTTTTTCATCAAGCTTTTCTAAAAGACCAACCATGCTTCTAGGTGTGAACAGGTTATATCTGGATAAACCTGAGCCATCTCGCCAGTTAGCTTCATCAGGCAGATCACTCAAAAAATTATCATTCACATATCTGATCCCTGAAGAACTGTTCAATTCATCCCCGACAACTCCCGATATCATCAACATGATCTGTTCTGCTAATAAGTTATCACTGGGAAGAAGCATTTTTTTGAACAACGAATCGGACTCCATGCTGTAAATCATCTCATGATCTGAAGAGAGCTTGGCTTTGGGCAGGTACTCTACACTCTTATTCAACGTATCAGAAAGTAATTCTACAATCAGTTGCGGTGAATAATGAAAAGGTTTATCCGTCTCATATCTGGAAGTATCCGAAGTGAAAGCATATTCAAATTCATTTCCTACTCTATCTCTTTCGAGTACAAATCTGCCATTGTCGCTTAAAACTCCTTCGTCTATATATTTATTAAAGATCTTTGGGTTGATCAGGTATTCCCCGTTTTCTTTAGCAAGATGGTATTCTTCGATATGCTCAATGGTAACTCTGGCAACATTCCCGTAAATAGGAAGCGGACTTTTTTCAGCTGAATAATAGGAATTGTAATCTGCCCATGACCACCCCGGACCAAGATTATCGTCATTGAAGTTACTGTCCGAGAAATACAGATTTCCCTCAAATGAACTCAGGAAATTGTATACATCATCAGTTCCAAAATCAGGATGAAGAAAAGAAGGATCTCCTGTTCCCCAAAAGATCAATGAATCTCCTTTTATTGTATACTTCAAAGCAGGAATTCGATCTCCCAATACATTCAAACCTGCATAGTATGTAAACAGCTTTGTATTGGAGGCCGGGATCATATACTTGTTTTCATTTTCAGCATAGATCGTAGAATCAATTTCCGGATCATATAGCATAAATCCGGTTATTGTTTTTCTGAAGGTGTCTGAACCTTCAAAGATCTGCGCTAATTGCTCTGTTTTGCTCGGTTCTTTTATCTCATTCCCTGAATTTTCTTTTACAGCCACTTTTTCAGTGGAAGAACAGCTTGCTAAAACCAACAATGATCCCAGAATATATTTCTTCATAAATTTCGTCTGCTTAAATATTTATAAGAGTGAGTTACAATAAAAGATATCACACTTAATTGCCATATGTGCTTATTGTGACGGTGAATTATCTGTCTTTGTAGGCTTTCCTTATAATCTTTTTACAGCTGTGATTTTGAAATGCTTCTCTAAGTAAAGACTTTCTTTCATCAAAAAAACTAAACGGATTTACATGATGAAAATATCAGTCCGGGTTTTGAGCTTTACTATGCTTGTTGGTTTATTTTTTATACCGGCATCAGCTCAAGCCCAAACAGGGTACAGTTCTTATTCAGAACTGACGAATAAATTGAAGGCGCTAAACAACGCCAATAAAAATATAACAGAACTGACATCAGTCGCTAAAACCAAAGGTGGCAAAGACGTTTGGCTGCTTACCATTGGTTCAGGAGATGTCATGAATCACCCAGCAATTGCGGTGATAGGTGGTGCAAAAGCTTCTCATATTCTAGGAACTGAGCTCACGCTCAGATTTGCAGAAAAGCTACTTTCAACTGCTGATACCGATGAGACAAAGTCGTTGCTGGCGTCCACAACATTTTATGTGCTCCCACAAATCAATCCTGACGCAGCTACACAGTATTTTGCAAACCTGAAGTACGAACGAGATGGCAACATGACTTCAACAGATGCCGACCGTGATGGATTTTATGATGAAGACGGTTTTGACGACCTGAATGGAGATAACTTTATTACCATGATGCGGGTAGCTGACAAAACAGGTAGCTGGACCATGCACAAAGATGATCCTAGGGTAATGGTAAAAGCTGATACAGACAACGGTGAAAAAGGTTCTTACAAAATGTTTACCGAAGGCCTTGATAATGATGAAGATGGCAAATTTAACGAAGATGGTGAAGGTGGAGTAAACATCAATCAAAACTTCTCTTACGACTTCCCTTACTTCAAGCCCGGATCCAGTGAAAATCCCGTTTCAGAAAATGAAACTCGTGGAGTACTAGACTTTCTGTTTGAAGAAGCACGAAATACTTTCGCTGTTATCTCATTCGGACCTGAGAATAACCTGTCTGACCCACTTAAGTTTAACAGAGGCGCAGCTTCTAAACGAGTAGTTTCAGGTTGGCTTTCAGATGATATCACCGTAAATAAAATGGTTTCTGATATTTATAATGATAAAACCAATCTTGGAAAAGCCCCATCAGGCGATCCTCAACAAGGAGATCTCTTCCAATGGGCATATTACCACTACGGAAGATTTAGTTTCAGCACTCCGGGTTGGTGGACTCCCGAAGTAAAAGGAGAAGATGGAAAAGCTCAAAAATTTGATAATGATCAAGCTAAACATCTCGCCTGGGCAGAAGCCGAAGGACAGGATGTTTTTGTTGAATGGACAGAGATCAACCACCCTGATTTTCCTAATCAAAAAGTTGAAGTGGGTGGAATCAAGCCATTTGCTATGATGACACCTCCTGCAAACATTCTGGATTCATTGGCTCAAAGTCACACAGATTTCATTATGGAAATTGCCAATATGAAACCAATGGTAGAATTGGTGAACTTTAAATCTGAAAGCGCCGGAAAAAATCTTACACGAATAACAGCGGATGTTTATAATAGCGGAAGTTTACCTACAGCATCACAATTGGGACAACGTAATAATTGGGTTCGAAGAGTTGTGACACAAATCAAACTTGGAAACAACATGAGCCTGATTAGTGGCGACGTTCAGGGTTTTGATCGTTCAATTCCTGCGGATGGTTCAGTAACCAAAACCTGGTTAATTCGAGGCTCCGGAAAAGTTACTATTACATCCGGCTCACCAATGACAGGATTTTCAACCAAAGAACAAACCATTAAGTAACAGAACCATGAAAAAAATTAGATATACCCTACTTACTGCTTTTGTTTTTGGTTTGATGATAATGACTTCAAACACCACAAAAGCTCAACTTACTGACGGCGTATTCCCTGCCGCAGGAACACCTTCTAATCCAAAAGTGGAAGCAACCTGGAATCACTATTACATTTATCAGGGAATTAGTGAACTAACAGAACGAATTGCCAAAGCTTATCCTGACCTTGCCAAAAGAACTTCTATTGGTAAATCTTATGAAGGCAAAGATATCTGGATGCTGACCGTATCCAACTTCAAGAATGGAAATCCTGACAGAAAACCAGCTATTTACATCGATGGAAATATCCACTCGAATGAAATTCAGGGAACGGAAATGTCATTGTATACCGCATGGTATTTAACAGAGTCTTTCGGAGATGTAAAGTTTATCACTGAGCTTCTGAATGATAAAACGTTCTACATTGTGCCTACCATAAACCCTGATGCGCGTGAGCATTATATGACCGAACCGAATACAGGTAGTTCTCCTCGATCAGGTCTAAAGCCTATTGATGATGACGGTGACGGACTTGTGGATGAAGATCAACCGGATGATCTGGATGGAAACGGAAGCATCACTCAAATGCGCCGTAAGAATCCAAGAGGCAACTTCAGAGTACATCCTACTTATCCGAATATGATGGTTCGTGTTCCTGATGATGAATTCGGTGATTACGAATTACTTGGTTCTGAAGGTATCGATAACGATAATGACGGAAGAATCAACGAAGATAGAGTTGGTTATTACGATCCTAACCGTGACTGGGGATGGAACTGGCAACCAAATCACATTCAGGGTGGCGCACATAAATATCCGTTTTCTCTTCCTGAAACACGTGCAGTAATGGATTTTGTGATGGAGCGACCAAACATTGCAGCTGCTCAAAGTTATCATAATTCCGGAGGAATGATCCTTCGTGGCCCCGGAGTTGCTGAAGACATCAGCACTTACAATCGCCAGGACGTTCAGGTTTATGACGCCATTGGTGAAATGGGCGAACGCTTGATTCCCGGTTACAGATACCTTGTAGTTTATGATGATCTGTATGATGTATTTGGTGGCGAATTAGATTGGTTCTACGGAGTTCGTGGAGTATTCACTTATTCCAATGAGCTTTGGACCAGCTACGAAATGTTCCAAAGTAACGATCGCTCAGCTACCGACTCTTATGAGTTCAATAAGTATTTACTTTTTGGTGATGCTATGCAGGAATGGACGGAATATGATCATCCGCAATATGGAAAAATTGAGATCGGTGGATTCAAAAAGAATTTCGGTCGAGCGCATCCCGGTTTCTTGCTCGAACAAGGTGCTCATAGAAATATGGCCTTTACCATTTATCACGCATATCACACTCCGAAACTAACTATTGACGAGATCTCTGAAAAGAATTTAGGTGGTGGTTTAAGAGAGGTGACTGCTGTGGTAACTAACAGCCGATTAATGCCAACTCACGCCAGTATTGATGTAAACAACAACATCATGCCGCCGGATATTATCAGCTTGGAAGGAGCAACAGTTGAAGCAGGAATGATTGTAAATAACCGAGATCTGAACCAAACAACAGAACAAAAATTCAGACCGGAACGCATTGAAGTAACTAATATTCCGGGAATGAGTTCAGTAACGGTTCGCTGGATTATCAGTGGTGGAAATAACTACACTGTAAAAGTAGACAGCCAAAAAGGCGGGGTTGTTTCTAAGAAGAAATAATTACACTTTCTGAAAATTTTAAAGGCTCTTGATCATAGATTGGGAGCCTTTTTTTGTTTCAAATATTAATAAAAAACAGGTCATCCTGAACTTGTTTCAGGATCTTACGGAATGACTTTTAGTTTTTGATTAGATTATTAACCTCTTAAGGTTTCGTACCAATCTTCTAAAGTTGGATTGGATTTCTTTACAAGATTCCATTTCCATTGTCTATGCCAATTCTTTAATTGTTTTTCTCTAGCAATGGCATCACTGATATTATCATATTCTTCTGCATACACGAGGATAGTTAATTTATATTTTGAAGTAAATAAAGAGCCTTCTCCCAATTTATGTTTCCACACCCTAGAATTAATATCATTTGTAACTCCGATATATATCGTAGTTCTTCGATAGTTAGTAAGAAAGTATACATAACCTTTGTTCATGGTAAGGTAAGACAGCTTCAAGGGAGATTCCTTACAAAGATCCTGAAACAAGTTCAGGATGACCCAAATGAATTTTTACCGTAAAGTAAAATTAACAAAGTAGCAATTACCCCAACCTCTCCAAAGCAACATCAATTCTCCCCAAAACTTCATCTTTTCCAAGAAGCTCTAAAGAAGCAAACAAGTCAGGTCCAAATCCTTGCCCTGTTACCGCAATTCGAAGTGGCATCATCAGTTTTCCGAAACCTACTTCATGTTCTGAGATGGTTTCTTCAAGCTTAGATTTCAGGGTTGGAGCTTCAAATTCGTTATCAGATAACACTTCGACTTTTTCTTTGTAAGAAGTCACTAATCCCGCACTATCGTCTTTCCATTTTTTGAGAGCATTCTCGTCATATTCTTTCGGAGCTTCAAAGAAAAAAGAGCCCATCGCAACAAATTCATCCACTTTAGAAACACGTTCGTGCAGTAAACCTACTACGGTTTCTAAGTACTCCTCATCCTTAGTGTCAAATCCAGCTTCTTCTGCTAATTCTTTGACTCTAGGTAGAAGATCAGTAATTGAAGTTTCACGAATGTAATGTTCGTTATACCACATTAATTTCTTGTAGTTAAATACCGCACCACCTTTACTAACTCTATCAAGGGTAAACAACTCGCATAGTTCTTTCATATCGTGAATTTCCGAATCATCTCCCGGACTCCACCCCAAATATGCTAAGAAATTGATCAGTGCTTCCGGCTCGTAGTTTCCTGCGATATAATCTTTGGTGTTTACGGGAATTCCTTCACTTTCAGCTTTTCTTTTGGAAAGCTTTCCACCGCTTGGACTCATGATCAAAGGCAAATGCGCCATTGTTGGTGGTTCCCATCCAAAAGCATTGTATAACAACATATGTTTTGGAGCAGAACTCAGCCATTCTTCACCACGAATTACATGTGTGATATTCATAGTATGATCATCTACCACATTCGCTAAATGATACGTCGGCATTCCGTCCGACTTCATCAAAACCTGATCGTCCAATCCGGCTGTTTCAAAGGAAACAACTCCTCGAATAAGATCTTCAAACTTTACGGTTTCTCTTCTTGGAACTTTTAAACGAATCACATATTCATCACCATTTGCCAGCTTTTTTTCTACTTCATCCTGAGGAAGCGTTAAACTGTTTTTCATCGACTGACGCGTGATAGAATCGTAGCTCGGAGATGGGTTTCCGGACGCTTTCAAACGCTCTCTCATCTGATCTATCTCTTCGGTAGTATCAAAAGCGTAGTAAGCATGATCACTTTCAATCAATTGCTTGGCGTACTTGTGATACATTTCCTTACGCTCGCTCTGTCGATACGGACCAACTTCTCCGGGATTGGTCGGACCTTCATCGATCGTCATTCCAGCCCATTCCAAAGAATCGATAATATCTTGTTCGGCATCCTCTACATAGCGAGATTGATCAGTGTCTTCAATTCTCAGAACAAAAGTTCCGCCATGATGTTTGGCAAATAAATAATTATATAATGCCGTGCGGAGTCCGCCGATGTGAAGAAATCCTGTTGGTGATGGAGCAAAACGTACGCGAACGCTCATATTTTCTAACTAAATTTTGATGAATTCTATAATTTCTAAGCCTGAAAGATAAGGAATATAAAACTTGAAGGTTAGCGTTGATTAGGAATAAAGCTAACCTTCACACTTTAACACCTTAACACTTTTCATTTGTGTTAAGGTGTTAAAGTGTTTTAGATTCTGACCATGAAAATTGCTTTGCTGACACCCCAATTTGCTCCAAACTTATACGACTTAGCTTCCATGCTGAAAGCAGATCGAATTATCTTTACCGATGTGGAAAAATGGTCGCGCAAAGGGAGAACGCACAGAGCTGAAATAAGAAACGAAGAAGACTCACAATGGATTAACCTTCCCATCCTTTCTGAAGACCGAAAAAAAGCTGTCAAAGATGTACGGCTAGATCATGATCAGCAGTGGCTCGAGCCTTTCTGGAATGCAATCCTTCATAATTACAGGAACGCCACTTACTTCGATCATTTTGAAAATGAGCTATACCATGATATTCAACAAGCGAATGAATTTGAATATTTGCTGGAATTCAATCTCTACTTCTTTGGAAGGATGTGTACTTATCTTGAAATAGAAATTGATTACGAATTAGCTAGTGAAGCTCAAGGCTACAGCACGTTTCCTGATGAAACAGCTTCCAATCTTAAGGCTGATATGTTCTATCTGGAGCATCAATCTAAAAACTACCAACGTCAAACTAAACAAGCAGGAATACCTCTTGAAAAGCATCCGATTTATAAGCAAGCTTATCCCGGATTTGTGGAAGGTTGTTCCGTTTTGGATCTACTTTTAAATGACGGTGTGGAGAGTTTCAGAATTTTAGAGAAATTGTAGTTCTCAATCCCTATCATCCGTCATGAAAGAAAATTCTATTAATAAAGTGTGGGAAATCGTTGGTAAAGTAGCTTTAGGTTTAGGGATTATTTGGAGTCTAATTCAAATTAGTCAATGGCTTTTTAAAGAAGATGTAGATTTAATTGCAAATATCGAACATATGGATTTTCACAGAACTCCATTTCATGAAGCATTTTTTGATCGCACGAATGCTTTATATAGTTACGATTATTTCACAAAAAAATTTGATTCATTAGATGCAAATGATCAGAAAATCTTTAATAAGAATCTTGTTCAAACTAGCCCTAATGATAATGGTACGAGTTATGGAATTGAACAACTTTACTATGATGATCAATTCGTGGCTAGATACTCTAAAGTTATTATAGAAAACCGCGGCGAAATTACATCAAAAAATACAATACTTGATATTAGTTTATTTCACCCTAAGTATATAAAAATTAGTGATGATGGAGAGATTACTTTTTTGAAAGAAAGTAATATTTTGTCTTTTGGAGAAATAAGACCAAATGAAAAAATAATGATAATTATTTGGTCTTCAACTGTTCCTCGAGATGTTGATGGGATTTCTTTATCACATGATTTAGGAGTTGGTAAGGTAATAATTGGGCAAACTATTTTTACACTCCCTTATTTTTTTGAATTAATAACAGAAGTACCAATTCTAAAATATTCTATTCCAGCCTTATTTTTATTAATAATGTTCCAGACTGGGTTGTTTATATTCGAAAAAGGGAAAAGCACCCAAAAAAACAAGACATTGATTGATTGAAATGAAAGAAGAAAACTCAACCACTAATTGGAATAAAATATATAGCGCTGTTTTTATAACAGGCATTGTGTTCATTCTTCTTTTCTTATGGTTCACTTCAGCTTTTAATCTGCCTTGATATGCATTGGATAGACTGGGCAGTGCTCTCACTTTTCTTATTGTACACAATTTGGGACGGAACTCGTCGCGGTAAAGATGCAGAAAACATCGAAGGCTTTTTACTCGCCGGACGAAGCATGCCCTGGTGGGCGGCCGGACTTTCCATCATGGCGACTCAGGCTTCTGCCATTACTTTTATTGGAACCACCGGAATTGCTTATGTAGAAGATATGCGATTTGTTCAGGTGTATCTGGCTATTCCATTTGCGATGATTCTGATCTGTTTATTTCTGGTTCCTTTCTTCAGCAAAATGAAAGCCTTTACTGCTTATGAAGTGCTTGAAGAACGTTTTGGTCTAAAAACACGACTTACCACCAGTGGACTATTTTTGATCTCTCGTGGATTAGCTTTGGGAGCTGTAATTGCTGCTCCAAGTTATGTATTAGCTTTACTATTGGGACTTCCGCTTACCGCAACAATTCTCATTATTGGATTGATCGCTACTCTCTACACAATGTACGGAGGGGTTGCCGGAGTTATTCAGACAGATGTAAAGCAAATGGCAGTGATGATGTTCGGTCTTGTGTTCTGCTTTTTTGTGGTATGGAGTAACCTCCCTGAAGATGTTGGGTTCGGAGACGCTCTTTACCTTGCAGGAAGCTTAGATAAACTTACCGCTCTGGATCTTAATTTTGATCTCAGTGAAAAGTACAATGTGTGGAGTGGAGTGTTTGCCGCTTTATTTCTGATGCTCTCCTATTTCGGAACCGATCAAACTCAAGTTCAACGATATTTAACCACTTCGGATACTAAAGAAGCCAAAAAATCTCTCTTGCTTTCAGCTTATGCGAAAGTGCCCATGCAGTTCTTTATTCTGCTATTAGGTGTGATGTTGTATGTATTCTTCATTTTCAATGATGCTCCGATATCTTTCCGGGCTACCGATCCTGTTGCACACACTGAAGAGCAGGTGGAACGTGAGCAGATCATCGAACAGCAATATTTAGAAGCTCGTGAAAATCGACAGAGATTAGCAGTCGAAGCTGCCAAAAATCGAGATATGATTTCACAGCAGGCATTTCTTGAAGCGGATGCTGATTTGAATACCGCCAGACAAAAAGAACTGGCTTTGCAAGCCGAAATTCGTCAAGCGGATGTAAACGACACCAATTACATCTTTCCTTATTTCATTTTGAAATATATTCCTATTGGTCTGGTCGGTCTGATCGTAGCAGGAATTTTTGCCGCCGCCATGAGTTCCATTGATTCGGAGTTAAATGCCCTCACTACCGTTTCTATTGTGGATTGGTATAAGCGACTCCGACCTGATGATCCGGGCGAATTACACTTTCTTAAATCTTCGCGTTCTGTGACCGTAATGTGGGGAGTTATTGCCACGGGCTCAGCACTCGTTCTCGGTGAAACACGATCTATTATCGAGCTGATCAATCAAATCGGAAGTTATTTTTATGGTTCTATTCTGGGAGTATTTATCCTTCTGCTCTGGGTGAAGAAAGCAAATGGAAACGGAGCATTGGTCGGATTACTTTCAGGAATGGCTTCTGTATTTACCTTCGATCGACTTTTCTATAATCCTACTACTGCTGACTATTCTTTCTTCTTCCCATGGACCCAAACTCCGGAAGGATATTCCAAAGCCATTGAGTTTTTGTGGTTGAATCCACTGGGCGCTTTTGTGGTGGTTATAGTTGGGATTGGAGTTAGTTTGATCTGGCCACGGAAGCGCTAAACCACGAATCGTATTCTGCAAAGCCTTAAATAGTTTTAGTGCTTTTGTGATTTTGTGGTTCCGTCCTCTTCTTCCCCAAACTTAGAACCCACCGGCGGGCGATATTCCTGAAACGGGATCTTTAACAGATTCCCAAGATTATCATTTTCTTTAGGATCCATATGTGTATCAATGCCATATTTCAGTTCAGTCATTTCATCGACCTGAGCGAAAGTTCCCAACAACCGATCCCAAATAGAAAAAATATTCCCGTAATTGGTGTCTGTCAAAGGCTGAGTATAATGATGATGAACTTTGTGCATCAACGGTGTGATGAAAACCCACGATAAAGCCCGATCGATCTTTCTGGGCATGTTGATATTAGCGTGAGTTAGATGAGCAAAAAGCGCCGAAATACTTTGATATAAGAATACAACCCAGATAGGAGCACCCACTAAAATCACTCCTAAAATTGTAAATACCATTCTAAAAACAGCTTCACCCGGATGATGGCGTAACCCTGTAGTAACATCAACAGTGGTATCGCTGTGATGTACTAAATGAAACCTCCACATAAATTTCACTTTGTGCTCAATCCAGTGAATTAAATACGCTCCGAAAAAGTCCAATAGTAAGACGCCAACAATTGCTTGTGCCCATAATGGCATTTCAATCCATTGAAGAACTCCAAATCCTTCAGCCGTAACCCAATCCGACGACCACACTAATAATCCCGCAAAAGCAAGACCAATGGCCAGAAACAGCCCGTTCAGAAAAAGATTTATTCCTGCATGGCGAACTTTCTTATACCCAAACTCAAACAGCGGAAATACTCCTTCTATGATCCAAAACAGAAAAATTCCTCCGATCAGTAAACCCGCTCTAAAAGCTGTTGGGATATTTTCAAAAAATTCTACAAATGCTTCCATACTCGATAATTATTTTGAAGAAATAACGCCACTAAATCTCAAAAACACAAAAGGATAATTTTCATTTAAAACAATTCTTCACTTGATGATAGAAGATTAGATCAACTTCTCGCCATTAATTGCGATCTATTGTTTTATTAGTCCAGATAATCCTCTCAATTGTTGCTTCTTTCAAAGTATTAAACTCAGTATAGCTAACCGAATCAAGCTCAGCATCATTGATAAACATACCAAAACCTATCTCGTAACTTATTTTTGAATTTCCATTTTTTAAGTAGCTATGCTGATGAGCATCTGTGATGATTCTAAAACCAGTACCTCTAATCTTTATTATATCATCAACTGTCAATCCCACTTGCAACCCATATTCGTCTCTAACCATTGAATCAGTTACAATTACTTTATCTAATAGTAGCCTATTTTCAGGATTAAACTTGAAGAACAATACTTCATTATTGTTTTCATAAAGGCTAATAAATGGAAAATCCGGACCATCTTGCATCCCGATTTCTTCCTTAACTATAAATTGTTCGTAGAATAATGCCAGTTCATTAAACATCTCTTTTTCAGGAAACGGCAAGCTAAACTTATCAATTTAGTCTTCTCTGAGAACTATTTCAGACGGATCTTTTTCATTTTCAAGAATATAATTTGGATGAGTCCAATTAGGAACTGTAAAAACTAAAAGAAGAAAGACAAAGCGAATCATATAAGAATTTACAACTCCATGAAAATTTTTCTAGAATTCTCCTATAAAGGAAAAATAATAAAAACAGTACTTAGATATTTCAAAGTAAAGTATCTCTGGACATAGTTTTCCTAAAGGGATGCCCTCAGTGTTACATCTGATGAATTTTAATTTGGCTCAGCGATAGCTATTATTCTAACTTTAAATTCATTCTTTAATGATTCAACACTAAACTTAGATGTATCAAACCCAAAATCAGTTAATTCCAATGGTATGGTTATATCGAGCCTTAGATTTGTATATACATTGTTAATAAAAACAACAGCTTTAAAATGAGAAGAAAAATTTTTACTAAATAGGCTTCCATTAATCCTAGCACCTTGAACTTCTTTTTTTCTTAGATATGGAAAATCATAAATAGGGAATCCTGCTTTATTTGAGAAATGACCTATAAATGTAAGATATTCCTGTTCAAAACCTTGACTGTTAATTAACGATGTGTTAGTTGCCAATTCGATAGGCTCAATAGGAACAAAGAATTTTATTCTACCACAAGTAGTATCTGCCCAAAACCCTTCTATCATTAGTACTTTTTTGTTTAAATCTCCCTCAAGGAATTGATACTCGATACTTGGTTGCTCAAAAGCTAAGTCATAGTTAGGTTTATCATTTATAGGGTCGCAATTCTGTGATAGTATTTTTTTTGATGATATTGTAAAAAGAAGCAGCAACCAAAAACCATAAACAAAAATTTTCATCTATGTAACCTTCCAATCCTTAATCCCATCACGAATCACATCACCAACTTTTTCAATAGGAATTCGAACCTGACTCATATCATCTCTATATCGGATAGTTACCTTATTATCATCTTCTATCGTTTCAAAATCTACGGTGATGCAAAACGGAGTTCCCGCTTCATCCAATCTGCGGTAGCGTTTTCCGATTGAACCTGATTCATCATATTGAACAGAGAAATCTTCGCGAAGCTCTTTCTCAATTTTATGAGCTATTTCCTGCAATTCAGGTTTTTTGATCAGAGGGAAAATACCAACTTGTACAGGAGCTAATCTTGGATCCAGTTTCAGAACTGTTCTGGAATCACCTTCTACTTCCTCTTCTCTGTATGCATCACAAAGAACCATCAATGTCAATCGATCAAGCCCAACGGAAGTCTCAATCACATATGGCATGTATCTTTTCTGATTCTTCTGATCGTAATATTCCAGCTTCTTTCCTGAAAACTCCTGGTGTTGAGTAAGATCAAAATCACTACGATTATGAATTCCTTCCACTTCCTGCCAGCCAATCGGATATTTATACTGAATATCAGCAGCAGCACGGGCGTAATGTGCTAGTTTATCATCAGGGTGTGGAGCTGTTCTTAAATTTTCTTCTCTGATTCCAATACTTTTATGCCACGCCAATCTCTTTTCAAGCCAATCTTCATATGCTTTTTCATCGGTTCCCGGCTCTACAAAATACTGCATTTCCATTTGTTCGAATTCTCTCATGCGGAATACAAACTGTCGGGCTACCACTTCATTTCTGAATGCCTTTCCTGTTTGAGCAATTCCAAAAGGAACCTGAACTCTCGCTGTGTCCAGTACATTCTTATAATTCACAAAAATTCCCTGAGCAGTTTCCGGTCTCAGATATACACCGTCTTCTTCTGTAGAAGTAGAACCGAATTGAGTCTTGAACATCAAGTTAAACTGACGAACTTCGGTCCAGTCAAAAGCGCCGGAGTCCGGAGAACGAATTTCGTTTTCCATGATGATGTCATAGAGATCTTCTGTAAGGCTTTTGCGAGTTCCTGTGGTGTCTAACTGCTCCTGAATCTTATCCGCCTCATCCTGCTTACCATCTTTTTCCAGCTTTGCGATGTACTGCTCGATCAGCATATCTGCTCGGTAGCGTTTTTTAGATTGCTTATCGTCGATCATAGGATCATTAAACCCACCTACGTGACCACTCGCTTCCCACACTTTTGGATGCATGAAGATAGCCGCATCAACACCGACAATGTTATCATGGCGTTGCGTCATTTCTTTCCACCAGGTATTGCGGATGTTATTCTTCAATTCCACACCTAGCGGGCCGTAATCATACACGGCACTAAGACCGCCATAAATTTCCGAAGATTGAAAAATGAAACCACGTGCTTTTGCCAGTGAAACGATTTTGTCCAGGCTATCTAAGTTCGACATGAAAAACTTTATAAATTTTTGAATTGTGAAAGCCCATAAGATAAGAATTTACTTTAACCAAATTTGAACGAATAATTGAGAATTAGGAACTAGGAATACCTATTTTCCGCATTCCTAATTCACTTATTCCTAATTCAAAATGAAAGTTGGTATTCTTGGCGCAACAGGCGCCGTTGGACAAAAATTTATTCGTTTACTTCGAGATCACCCATGGTTTAAAATTGAAGCTTTGGGCGCCTCAGAACGCTCCGCCGGAAAAAAATATAAAGATGCCGCTAATTGGATCGAAGATATCAATCTTCCTTCCTCTGTTGCAGAAATGATTGTGGAAAATTGTAAACCTGAGAAATTCGGAAACGTTGATTTTGTATTCTCAGGATTAGATGCTTCTGTAGCCGGCGATATTGAAGAAGCGTTTGCAAAAGCAGGTATTCCGGTTATCTCGAATGCCAAAAACTTCAGAATGGATCCATTGGTTCCTCTTTTAGTTCCTGAAGTCAATCCGGATCATATTGAACTTATAAAAACTCAGAAGTTTACTGCAGATAGTTCCGGCTGGATAGTTACCAATCCCAACTGTGTTGCAGTTCCACTTTCGTTAGCACTGAAACCCTTTCATGATGCTTTTGGAATTGAAACCGTGATCTTAACTACAATGCAAGCCATTTCCGGAGCAGGTTACCCGGGAGTTCCAAGTCTCGATATTTTAGGAAATGTGGTTCCTTTTATTTCAGGAGAAGAACCAAAAATCAAACCGGAAACTCAGAAATTGCTATCAAAATTAACAGGCGGAAAACTTTCTGAGCCTGCAATTAAACTTAGTGCTACCGCAACCCGTGTTCCTGCCATCAACGGACACATGATCTCGGCAACTGTAAAATTTAAGAAAACTCCGTCATCCATCAACGAAGTAAAACAAGCCATTCTGAATTGGGAAAACCCGATTGCTGATCTGGACCTTCCTTCTTCACCCAAAGAAGTGATCAAACTTCACGAGGATGATCGGTATCCTCAACCGAGACTCCATGCTGATCAGGAAGGTGGTATGCAATTACATATGGGCAGACTTCGTGAATCTGAAGTGTTCGATGTAAGTTTTGTGGCTATGGCTCATAACACCATCAGAGGTGCCGCCGGTGGCGCAATTCTGAATGCAGAATTATTGAAGGTAAAAGGTTATTTGGGGTAGTCTTTATTGATATCAAGTAGGGGCGCAAAATTTTGCGCCCCTACTTATAAAATTCTCCCTAAATAAAACCCACTTATTTTTTACATTCACTGCATGACGGAATCTATCGATGCTCTGCAATTAAATCTCGGGGAAGGCGGCTTAATGGTGATGAATGTATCACTTGCTGTAATTATGTTTGGTGTAGCATTAGAGCTTACTATCCAAGATTTTAAAGATATCGCAAAAAACCCAAAATCCACCCTTATAGGTTCTTTTTCTCAGTTTTTGTTACTTCCATTTCTGACATTCGCTTTAGTTTGGTTGATGCAACCCGCACCCAGTATTGCTCTTGGAATGTTTATGGTTGCTGCGTGTCCCGGCGGTAATATCTCCAACTTTTTTTCTTTGCTGGCAAAAGGGAATGCTGCACTTTCAGTTAGCATGACAGCCATTGCCACATTACTTGCTATCGTTATGACACCATTGAACTTTACCTTTTGGGCAAGTTTGTATTCTCCAACAAATGCGATCCTTCAGGAGATCAGTTTAGATCTTGGAAAAGTGTTTGAGATCATAGTTTTGATTCTCGGGATTCCTCTTGTTTTGGGGATGATCGTTCGTCATTTTAAATCAAATGTAGCTGAAAAAATTAGTCCCTGGATCAAAGGTTTCGGTGTGATTTTCTTTGCCGGGTTTGTGATTGTGGCCTTTTGGACCAACTTTGACAATTTTATTGCATATGTACAATTTGTTCTGCTTTTGGTATTTATCCATAATGCTGTAGCTTTAACTTCAGGATATGGACTTGCCAGAGCTTTTAACCTTCCTGAAGCTGACAGACGTTCGATTTCCATTGAAACAGGAATTCAAAACTCGGGATTGGGTTTACTTTTAATTTTCAACTTTTTTGACGGACTTGGAGGCATGGCTCTTATTACAGCATGGTGGGGAATCTGGCATATACTTGCAGGAATGAGCCTTGGCTGGTACTGGTCGGTCGGAAAAAAATCAATTCAACGCGTGATTACTAATGCGTAAAAATTTCCTTTGGTACAATTTTATTCGTCTTGGTTTGGTAAGAACAGGACTTCAGTTTTTTTATAAAAAAATACATGTAGTCGACAAACATAAGATCCCAAAAGGCAAACCGATTTTACTCGTGCCTAATCATCAGAACTCTTTTATGGATGCTTTGCTGGTGACTACAACTGTGTTTCAAACCACTTCTTTTTTAACCCGGGCAAAAGCATTTCAGTCGACGTTCATGAATTGGTTTTTACGTTCTCTGAACCTGCTTCCTGTTTACCGGGTCAGAGATGGAATGAGTGAGATTCAAAAGAACAACGAGATATTTCAAACTTGTGTGGAATATTTAACGAATGGAGAAGCTATACTTGTATTTGCAGAAGCTAATCATGACTTGAAGAGACGTCTTCGACCATTTAGCAAGGGATTCACACGAATAGCTTTTGATGCTGAGATTAAAAATGACTGGAATCTGGATCTGTATGTTCAACCCGTTGGAGTTAATTACAGTGATCATCAAAATTCCAGGAATGAAGTACGTGTGGTTTTCGGAGACCCAATCAAAGTTTCGGACTACAGAAAGGAATATGAAGAAAGTGAGCGGAGCGCGGCAAACAGTTTAAAAAATCAGACTTCAGATAATCTGAAACCATTAATCATGCATGTCCCTAAACTGGATCAGTATCCTCTGATAAAGATTGCACTGGATGAAATGGAACCTGACAGAGCAAAACTTTCGCATAATGAGTACATGAATGCTTTAGTTCAGAATGCTGAAAAACTGCAAACACCGGAACTGATATCAGATGCGGAACATGTACTGGAAGTTTCTGAAAAAAATAAATTGAATGTGAGAGCTTTATCTGAAGTAAAACTACCCATGATCAAGAGAATTCTTTTGGCCCCGGTTTATCTGCTTGTATGGCTGAATGGAATTATCCCGTACCAACCCGCTCGCTATATCATCAAAAATAAGATCCAGGACAAAGCTTTCGATGTCTCCATAAAATTTGTACTCGGCTTATTTCTCTTCCCTCTTTTCTACCTTTTGGTTACTTGTATTCTTTTAATTGCCGGAATACCTGCGATCTGGGCCTGGGGATATTTTCTGATAAGTCTGTTTACTTCTACCATGTTCAAAAGAGCAAACGAGCTACTCCGAAATCTAAAAGAGAAAAAGAAAATTCAGCAGTTCAGATTATCCAACCCTGATATTTTTAATGATCTGAAAGCTAAACTAACAAGAATTGCTGAGTTCAGAAAAGTTGTTGTTAAAGGTGAATGAAGTAATAATTCTCTTTGTTAGTTAAAAAACTAAATTAACTGATATGAAGAATTTATTTACACTATTAGCACTTGCACTAATTTTAAACTGCACCAAAACAGAAAGAATTGAGGTAGTTAAAGAATTTGACGGACCTCAGATAAAAAAAGCGGTCGCCGTAGTCCATTCTGTTGGTGACAATGAAATTTCCGGAATTGTCAACTTTGATAAAACAAACAACGGAACAAAAATAACTGCTGAAATTACAGGCCTTTCTAAAGGTGAACACGGATTTCATATCCACCAGTATGGTGATTGCTCAGCAGCAGATGGAAGCTCAGCGGGTGGACATTTTGATCCTGACGACATGCAACACAATTCAAGAGACGCAGAAAAACGTCATGTCGGTGATATGGGAAATCTGTTAAGTGAAGGCGAGGAATCTATAACCACACTTAGTTATGTGGATAACCATATCTTTTTAGAAGAAATTATCGGTCGCGGAATTATCATCCACGCCGAAGAAGATGATCTCATTTCTCAACCATCCGGAGATGCCGGTGCACGAATTGCTTGTGGGGTGATTGGGATAGCCCAAAACTAATTTGAAACCTTTCTATTGAATCTTCGTTTTTGTAATTTATATTTAGACAGTTATCTAATTATCTAAGTGAATAAACTATTTAAAGCATTAAACGACTCAACACGCCGACAGATCCTCGATCTTTTGAAGGAAAAAGATTTATCAGCAGGGGAAATAGCAGAAGCTTTTGATATTTCTAAGCCAAGCATTTCTCATCATTTGGACCTTCTGAAAAACGCGGGATTAGTGAGCTCTGAGCGGGATGGGCAGTTTATAGTTTATTCTCTGGATACAACTGCTCTGGAAGAAGCCACTCAATGGCTTTTTAAGTTAATGAACTCAAATTAATGCCATGGATATCAAAAACACACTCAAGAAAGAATGGTATATGATAATTTTACTCTTAGCACCATTTATAGCTTCTTTTATTCTTTGGGAGAAGATGCCTGATATAGTACCGGTGCATTTTAATGCTGCCGGCGAAGCAGACGACTTTGGTCCGAAATGGATAAATGCCTTTTTGTTACCCGGGATTGCATTTGCAACCTACCTTTTCTTATTGGTTATTCCAGCTATTGATCCCAAAAAGAGGATCGAAAACACACAGAAACCGATTGCCGCAATACGTATTGCAATTTCACTTTTTCTGATTGGTGTTTATGCTTTGGTTATGATGAAGTCATTCGATCTGGAGGCAGATATTGGTCAATTTGTTTTAGTTAGCATTGGTATTCTGATCGCAATTACCGGAAATTATATGAATTCCATAAAACCAAATTACTT
Organism: Balneola sp.; assembly: GCA_965222085.1. Taxonomy (GTDB): domain Bacteria; phylum Bacteroidota; class Rhodothermia; order Balneolales; family Balneolaceae; genus Balneola. The sequence goes on along the minus strand of OZ244952.1, from coordinate 2,080,480 downwards.
TATAGGCATCAGGACTCCGTGGACTTTAGAAAACCCGGAAGTATGGAAGAAGACTCATCGTTTTGCAAGTAAACTTTGGATTGTAGGTGGAGTATTGATGATGGGTTCAGCTTTTATCCCTTTCCTGAAAGGTTCTCTGTTTGTCATTATTGGGGCAGTTCTCATATTAGCTGTGATTCCATTCATTTATTCATACCGGTTATTCACCAATCTCAAAAACTCTAATGAGGATTCCTGATGAAGCTATTTCTCACAACTTTTCTTTTAACACTGATTTCTGCCTCGCAAATTTATAGTCAAAATTCTCTTCAGGGAATCTGGGAAGGTGGTATTACCGTTCCTGGCGGACAATTAAAGATCATATTTAAAATTGACAAATCCGTTGATGGCTATTCGGGAACATTGGACATCCCTCAACAAGGAGCTAAAGGACTAAATTTGGGTCCTATTTCACAAACGGGAGACTCTGTTTCTTTAACATTTAGTATAGGTCAAATCACCGGATTATTTACCGGCATTTTTGATTCCGAGACCGAAATTTCAGGAAATTATTCTCAAGGCGGTCCTACCACTCCTTTTTCTGTAGAGAGAACTTCATTAACAACTGTACCACCAAAGCCTGAAAACGAAACAGATCTGATCATTTCTAATGGTGAAATACAAATTGGTGGAACACTCACGCTACCAGCAGGCAATGTTAAAGCTCCTCTTTTGATAATGAGCTCAGGCAGTGGTGCACAAAATCGTGACTCAGAAGTTTTTGGCTTCAAGATATTCTCTGATATGGCACAACGTCTGGCAAAAGAAGGGATTCCAAGTTTCAGATATGATGACAGAGGTGTTGGTGAATCTACCGGAAATTTTGGAAATGCCACTTTAGATGATCTGGCTTCAGATGTAGAAGCTATAATGGCGTATTTTCAAAATAATGCGGAAAATAAATTCCAACGCTTTGCTCTACTGGGGCATAGTCAGGGAGGTGTTGTAGCCGGGAAAGTTGCTGCCGAAAATCTAGCTGTCGATCAACTTATACTTATGGGATCTACAGCTCCTTCATTAAGTGAAATACTTCGTTATCAAGTAGAGTTTGCATATGCAACCTCTACAGTTGAGAAAAATCTTGTTGAAAAAGAGATCAATGCAAGAGAAAGGTTGATGAAAGCAATTGCTTTCAATAACGATATTGAAGATGCCAAAGTTGGTTACAATCGGGCTTATTCGGAGTTATTAAATGCATTACCTGATACTCAAAAAAATTCTATCCCTGATATCAATGCCATGGTCAACAATCAGACTGAACAATTAGCTCAAATATACAGCTCGCCTCAGGTAAAGTCTTTGTTGTTCTATGTTCCTACGGATGACCTTGAAAATATTAATGTGCCAACTTTAGTATTATTTGGAGGAAAAGATACTCAAGTTACCATTACTCAAAATCAGTCAAGAATCAGAAAAGCTCTGGAAGTTTCGGGAGCTGAGTTTGAAATTAAGGTCTTTGACGATGCTAATCATTTATTTCAAAAAGCAAATACCGGTTTGGCAAACGAATATCCTCAACTCGACAAAAATTTTGTTAATGGTTTTCTTGAATACATTATTAAATGGATAACTACCAACTAATATTATGCTATTCTAATCCAAATAGGCGCCAGAAAACGACTTTTCACAATTTCATGCTTAGATTTCTTCCTATATTTAGTTAAAATTCATTGTTATAGAGAGAATTTTTCTTTCATTGGAAAACATTATTAAGCATCAACACTTATGAATATTCGCTACACCCTTGCTACGCTACTTCTAATTTTTATTTCTGCCCCTGCTTTCGCACAACTTTCTATTAATGAGATCATGGCTTCAAACTCAACCATTATAGCTGATAATGAAGGTGAGTTCGATGACTGGATCGAAATTTATAATGCCGGAAATGTCTCGGTTAACCTTGCAGGTTTATACTTATCAGATGACCCGGATGATCTTACAAAATGGCAGATTCCAAGTACTTCAAGTGCACAGACTACTATAAACGCGAACGGTTACTTGATCATTTGGCTAGATAATGATCCTGAGCAGGGAGCTCATCACGTTGATTTTAAGTTGAGTGCGGGTGGGGAACACATCGCGCTTGTTGATACAGATGGAACCACAGTTTTAGACTCTATCTCTTTTGGAGAACAAACTACCGATATATCATTGGGGCGTAAAACTGATGGGGTTGGCTCTTTTGCTTTCTTAAACCCGACACCCAATGCTATGAATGACGGAAGCGAAGTTGCAGAAATATCCGATGTTCCTTCTTTCTCTCTGGAAACCGGATTCTATTCAGGAACTGTAACTGTTGGGCTTTCAGCTTCAGGCAGTGCTGAGATCAGATACGAAACTGGTGGTTCAGTTCCTACTGCAAGTTCACCGCTTTATTCCTCACCTATTTCTCTGGATACTTCTACTGTGATTCGTGCTATCGCAATTGAATCCGGAAAACAAGCGAGTGAAACTATTACAAATACCTACTTATTTGAAGAACAACATACCATTCCCGTTGTTTCTTTTGTGATGGAGCCTGATTCGTTGTTTGATTATGATAAAGGAATGTATGTGATTGGTGATTCTTCTGAAACGAATGGTCAATATCCTTTCTTTGGAGCTAATTTTTGGGAAGATTTTCAATATCCGCTAAACATAGAGTACATGAATGAGTTTGGAAATCCTGAATTCGAATTTATGGCAGAAGCCGAGATCGGAGGTAATTTCAGTCGTGGATTCTTGAAAAAATCTTTTGTGATCAATAACAATGACAGATTTGGTATTGACCAGCTCCAATATCCACTATTCCCCGAAAATAATTACGATAATTACGATGGTTTTACATTAAGAGCCGGTGCAGAAGAACGCTCCAGATTGTTAAACGAACTTATGAGAACCATAAATTATCAATGGAATCATAAAAATGCTATGCAGTCATATAAACCGGCCGTTCTTTACATAAACGGGCAGTATTGGGGGATTTATAATATCTACGAAAGAAAGAATGATGATTTTGTAGAATCCCGATATGGATTCAATGATATCGATATGATCAAAGATTATGATGAAGTTACAGATGGTGACGCAATCGCTTACGATGAACTTCTTGATAATTTTAATGACGAAACTTTAACAGGCGATGCTTTTTTTGAATACGCTCAGTCAGTAATTGATTTCGATAGCTTCACAGATCATTGGATCTATCAGCTTTATACTTCTCACGGTGATCCTAACAATGTTCGTTATTGGAGACCTCGTCAGGACGGCGGAAAATGGCATTACATTTCGTACGATTTTGATTGGTGGGAAAATCTTGGAGACGAACCAAATGAGTTTGTTAGTTCATTGAGAGATTTTATGAGTGGAAGCACAGGAGGTTATAAAATATTAGGCAGAATGCTTGAAAATGACCGATATAAAGAAATCTTCTTAAACAGATTGGCTGATCTTCTGAATACTTCTTTTCAACCGGAGTATATGATGGGCTTGATCGACTCTATTGATACCGCAATTAATCCGGAGATGTCTCGTGATATTGCTCGTTGGACAGATGGCTGGTATGACATTGGAGGTCCTACCAACTATAATATGGAATATATTAAAACCATTACCGAGTGGTATGTAGAAGATATTCCTGATTTCATTTACTCCGAAATAGCAGACACACTTGGAAACGATACTACAAGCGTGACGTTGCTTTCAGCTGCAAATGGAACTGTACAACTTAACTCCATCAGTCCTGATATTTCTTCTTCAAGTTGGGCAGGAATTTATTTTGAAAACACTGATCTAACGTTAACTGCTAAACCTGAATTGGGTTATCAAATTTCAGCATGGATTGTTAACGGAGAAACTCAATCTGCATCACAGACTCTTATAATTTCTTTGGAAGATACTGCCGTTACTATACAGGCTCAGTTTGAAGAAATCACGGACGTTCTTGTCATTAATGAGATCAACTATAATTCTTCTGATGAATTCGGAACAGGCGACTGGATTGAGATATATAACACGATGGATTCAGATATTGATGTTTCAGGATGGATATTTAAAGACCAGGTTGATTCCAATGCTTACGTAATTCCTGCCAATACTATTTTGAAAGCTAAAGACTATTTGGTTATTGCGGATGACACTACCAAACTTAAAACAATAAATTCAGATGCCAGAAATTATATCGGGGATTTTGACTTTAATCTTTCTGCCTCAGGAGAAGAACTAAGACTTTTCAACTCTATCGGTGGGCTAGTTGATGTGGTAACTTATTCTGATAGCGCTCCTTGGCCGATAGAAGCTGACGGCGACGGCTCAACTTTAGAGCTTACAGATTCTGAAAGCGATAATACAGTAGCCGAAAACTGGATGGCTTCAACAAGATTGGGCGGAACTCCGGGCTGGGCAAACGGAACTGTTCCGATTTCTATTGAAAATGAAGGAAAAGATAGTCCGGATAGTTTTGTCCTCAAACAAAATTATCCAAATCCTTTTAACCCATCTACCAATATTTCCTTCGTGCTTCCACAAAGTGCAAAAGTGCAACTTACTGTATACAATATGCTTGGACAAAAAGTACAAACTCTTGTTGACGGGAATTTAACATCCGGGAGTCACACAGTAAGATTTGAAGCAAGCAATCTTTCCAGCGGTATTTATATCTACCAGTTAAGAACGCCTACTACTTCACTTACAAAAAGGATGGTATTGGTTAAGTAACACCCCCTTGGGGAGAAGGAAGTTCAAACAGGATTTTTAAACTCTGTGGGGTGTCCGCTATGCAAACAATGGCAATTGACACCCTCACCTTCTTAAAGTGATGACATAAAGTTCATCATTCAATATTTAATATTCTGCTGTTCGATATTCATTACCGGCCTGCCAAAGCGACAGTTTGTCTTAACCCCATCTAAGTTGGCATTGTGCTTGCTCTATTCTCTCTGAAATTAATTTAATGAGGTGAGCATCATGGGAGATTTTACAGAATTCGGTATTGAGGTGGAAAAACATCTTTCCAAACTCGGAAAAGATATACAACAGTTTGTTGAGAAAGTGGTTCCGCTAACCAATGAAGATAAAGACTTTGCTCCTGATTGTGACATTGTTGAAAGCGATGAGGAGTTTAAGATTTTGATAGATCTTCCGGGGCTTTCAAAAAAGGAAATCGGAATTTCTCTGAAGGATAACGTACTCACTATTAAAGGTGAGCGCGAAGTTACGCTGGCAGAAGGAGAAGAATTTAAAAGACAGGAAAGAACTCGTGGTGCTTTTGCACGTTCTTTTGCTTTGCCTGAAAATGTGAACAAAGCGGAAGTAAATGCCAGTTTCAGAAACGGAGTATTAACGGTGAGTATGCCAAAATCAGAAAACCTGAAGGATACTCAATCAATACCGGTAAAGTGACATTGTAAATGTCACTAAATCACAGATACACAAATTTCAAATAACAGTTTTGTGTTTCTGTGGTAAAAAAATTTAAACAAGTAAACAATAAACATTTGTGATTTTGTGCTTTAGCGGCTCAAATCACACAATTAAAATCAGATTTTAGACCAATGGGAAAAATCATAGGAATTGACTTAGGAACAACCAACTCATGCGTTTCTGTAATGGAAGGAAACGAGCCGGTTGTAATTCAAAATGCTGAAGGTGGACGTACAACCCCATCTGTTGTAGCATTTTCAAAAGATGGCGAGCGTTTAGTAGGTGCTCCTGCAAAGCGTCAGGCTATCACTAATCCGGATAAAACAGTTGCTTCTGTTAAGCGATTCATGGGTCGTATGTTCGACGAAGTAAAAGATGAATCCAAGCAAGTTGCATACAAAGTAGTAAAAGGCGATGACGGTACAGCTCGTGTTGAAATCGACGATCGCAAATATGCTCCGCAAGAAATTTCTGCAATGGTACTGCAAAAAATGAAGCAGACTGCAGAAGAGTACATTGGTGAAAAAGTAACGGAAGCTGTTATTACAGTTCCTGCTTATTTCAACGATGCGCAACGTAAAGCAACTCAGGAAGCCGGAAAAATTGCCGGACTTGAAGTTAAAAGAATCATAAATGAGCCAACTGCAGCGGCACTTGCTTACGGTCTTGATAAAAAAGAAACCGACCAAACTATTGTAGTGTATGACCTCGGTGGTGGTACATTCGACGTTTCTATTCTTGATCTTGGTGACGGTGTATTTGAAGTAAAATCAACTAACGGTGATACACATCTTGGTGGTGACGATTTCGATGCCCGCATTATCGATTTCTTAGCGGATGAATTCAAGAAAGATGAAGGAATTGATCTTAGAAATGATCCTATGGCAATGCAACGTCTTAAAGATGCTGCTGAGAAGGCTAAGATCGAACTTTCAAGCTCAGCTAAAACTAATGTAAACTTACCATTCGTAACGGCTACAAATGACGGACCTAAACACCTAAATGTTGATTTAAGCCGTGCTAAGTTTGAGCAATTAGTGGATGATCTTGTAAAACGTTCTATCACTCCATGTGAAAAAGCACTAAAAGATGCAGGAATGAGCAAGAGCGATATTGATCAGGTAATTCTGGTTGGTGGTTCAACTCGTATTCCACGAATTCAGGAAGCTGTGAAAGAATTTTTCGGCAAAGATCCGAGTAAAGGTGTAAACCCTGATGAAGTTGTAGCTGTTGGAGCTGCTATTCAAGGTGGTGTACTTTCAGGAGATGTAGAAGATGTAGTTCTTCTGGATGTAACTCCTCTTACTTTAGGAATTGAAACTCTTGGTGGCGTAATGACTCCACTTATTGAAGCAAACAGTACGATTCCAACAAGTAAATCACAGGTGTTTTCTACTGCTGCAGATAACCAAAGCAGCGTGGAAATTCATGTATTACAAGGTGAGCGTGCTCAGGCAGCGAACAACAGAACGCTTGGTCGTTTCCACTTAGACGGAATTCCTCCCGCTCCTCGTGGAATGCCACAAATTGAAGTTACTTTCGACCTTGACGCAAATGGTGTGATCAACATCAAAGCAAAAGACAAAGGAACCGGAAAAGAGCAAACAATCAGAATTGAATCTTCTTCAGGATTATCCGATGAGGAAATCGAAAAGATGAAAAATGCTGCGAAAGAGCATGAAGAAGAAGACAAGCAAATTCGTGAGAAAGTAGAGAAAATGAATCAGGCTGATGGATTGATCTTCTCAACTAAAAAGCAACTTGATGAGTACGGAGATAAGATCTCTGATGAAAACAAGAAAGCAATCGAAGACGCTATTGCTAAACTGGAAGAAGCTCATAAAGCCGAAGACCTGGAAGCAATCGATGCCGGAATCGAAGCAGTGAATGCTGCATGGACCGGTGCTTCTGAGGAAATCTACGCTGCATCTCAAGCAGAAGCTGAAGCAGCAGGTGCTGAAGGCGCAGGTGAACAAGCATCTGCCGATGGTGAATCTTCTGAAAGCGAAGAAGCTGTTGACGCAGACTACGAAGTTGTTGACGAAGAAGACGAGAAAAAATAATAGTATTTAGATGTGAGACCTTAGATGTTAGATTTAAGAAATCAATCATCTAAATCTTACTGATACTTTAGAAATTAGCTCCGATGCTCAGCGTCGGAGCTTTTTTTATGGCTTGGCTTAACCATTCTGACCCACTCTTGCCTGCCTGCACGGAGTCGCTTCGGCAAAGGCAGGTTCTCTCCCTAACATTGGGGAGAGAGACTTACTTATTCTAATCTGTTTTAATTTTTGACTCCTCTAGTTACACAGCTTTATTTAAAAAGTCCCCTTCCCTTTGAAAAGGGAAGGGATAGGGATGGTTCTACTCCGGAGTTTTTTTATGTCTCTCAGTTCTTCAAGAATAGAATTTGAAACAAAACACTCTTAATCCCTCTTAAATGTTAATGAAAGCAAATAATAACTAAATTCAAGAGAACAATGAGTAAGCCACAAGACAGAACGATTTATAAGAATGAAGACGGAAAATGGGTAAATGAAAAGCATGAAGCAGGTAAAGCCAGTACTTTGCATGACACTCAGGAAGAGGCTTATGAAGCCGCCAAAGAAATGATTCACAATCAGGGCGGTGGAGAAATAAGTATTAAAGGTCTTGATGGAAAAATCAGAGAAAAAAATTCCATTGCTCCCGGCAATGATCCTGTAAATATACCAGGCTGATTTAAAGTCATTCACACTTTAAAGCTCTGATACGAAAGTGTCGGAGCTTTTTTGTTGCTATTACTAAAAGTAGGGACGCAAAATTTTGCGTCCCTACTTTTATATCTGAATTCATAAACTAAATCAACTATCTTCTGCCCATGTCAGAAAAGTTGTTCGATTCTTTTACCGATCCGATTCCCCCTATCAGATACGATATTCAACGAATCCCTATTCAGGATAACGGAAGATCATTTATCTATTTTTATGATCAGTTGGGTTATGCCACTCCGGATTTTGCTTTACCGACTGATGCCGAGCCCATTCTTTCTTTGATGGACGGAACCCGTTCCGTGAACGACATTATCAAATTCAGTTCTGATGAAGTTACCAAAGAACAAATTTTGGGTTATGCCCGGTTTCTGGATGAAAATGGATTACTAGATTCCGAGTATTTTGCTGAACATGCTGAACTGATCGAAAGTGAATATGAAAAATCAAAAACTCATCTATCTGTTACCGTTGGAACTTCTTATCCTGCCGATCCTGGAGAGCTCACAGAATTTCTAAATGAAGCTTTTGAAAATCATGAACAGTCAGAACCGGTCGATACCGCTAAAGCACTTTATGCTCCGCATATTGATCCGCGTTTTGGGATGGCTTCCTACGTTAAAACTTTCTCTGCTATTCGGAATGTAAAGCCTAAAAGAGTCTTTATTCTAGCTACTTCTCATTATTCAGGATTGTACAATAATGAATACTCCAACAAGCCTTTTATTATTTCAAACAAAGACTACGACTTACCAAATGGTTTGGTAGAAACAGACAAAGAAACGATCTCTCTTATAAAAGAACAAACCTCACATGACGAGATATTCGGAACTTCGTTTTCAGATCGTGCCCACAGAATCGAACACAGCATTGAGCTACCTCTTTTATTTCTAAATCACATATGGCAGCACGATTTTGAGATCGTTCCTATTCTGGTTGGGAATTTTGATCAGCTATATTATGCCAAAGACGGGTTTCTTGCTCATCAAATAGAAGCCTTTACTTATTTACTGAATCAGCAATTCAATGATGATGAGACTTTTTTTCTGATCAGTGGAGATCTGGCTCACTTTGGGAGAAAATTCGGTGATCGGGAACCAGCCTCCGAACTATTCAATAAAGTAGAAGTATTTGATGAAGCCTTTCTGGAAGCCGGAGCAAATAACGATCCTGAAGCTATGCTTAATATAATGAGTTCAGAATATGATCCTCATAGAATTTGCGGCTTCCCTCCTTTGTATGCTTTTCTGAATGCGTTTCCGAATTTAGATGGAAAAGTACTTTCCAGAGAATTGTGGGATGAAGTGGAACGGGAAAGTGCTGTTAGCTTTGGAAGTATTTTGTTCAATTAAGAATTATTCAATGACCAATTAGCAATGATTTTTCATTGTTAATTGCCTAATTCTTAATTGAACAATTTTACCTACTTTCTCTGAACTAATTTAATGGGGTTTTATGAAATTTGAGTTTCCACATCCATTGGCTATTCTGTTGATCTTCATTGCGCTGGCTGCTGTACTTACTCACATTATTCCGGCCGGGCAATATGATAGAGTTACAGATGAAACTACAGGTCGTGAAGTGGTGGTTGCTAACAGCTATCAGGAAATCGAAGCAAATCCTGTTGGGATATTTGAAACCATTTTGAAAGTCCCTGAAGGACTTATTTTTGGTGCTGATATCGTTGTTTTAATTCTGATTATTGGTGGTGCTTTTGTAGTTGTCGATAAAACCGGTGCGTTCACAGATGGCATAAATGCATTGGTTACAAAATTCGAACACACTCAAGATCGTGTAATTATTGTTGTAGGGATAACTTTTGCCACGGTGGGATTACTCAATAACACCTTCGAAGAAATAATCGCTATGGTTCCTTTTCTGATTATGATGGGAAAGAGAATCGGATACAGCAAAACAGGTGTGCTTGCAATCAGCGCCGGTTCTGCGATCATTGGCGCAGCATTTAGCCCCATGAATCCATTTGCAGTTCTGTTAGCTCAAAAAATAGCTGAAGTTCAAGAATTCTCGGGTACAATTTTCAGAATGATCGTGTTTGCAATCGTACTTAGTTTCTGGATCTATTGGGTTATCAAAAAGGGAAAGTCTGATGAAAATATAGAACTTGAAACTCCTGATAAAGATTTCAAACTTCCTTTACGTTCTGCTCTTATTCTCATTTTAGTTGCAATCACTTTTGCGGTTATGGTATATGGAATTCTTGCCTGGGAATGGGATTACAATCAAATGTCTGCTTTGTTTTTTGTGATGGGAATTGTTTGCGGAATTATTGGCAAACTTGGCATGAACGGAACTTCAAGAGCGTATGCAACAGGATTTCAGGAACTAGCCTTTGCCGCAGTTGTGGTTGGATTAGCCCGAAGTATATTTCTAGTTCTTGACGAAGGCAGAATTATTGACTCCATTGTTTATGGACTCTTTAATCCTTTGAAAGATTTGCCGCTTGCTGTTTCTGCGGTTGGAATGACCGTTTCTCAGGCTTTACTTCATATACCCGTTGCAAGTAACTCCGGTCAGGCTGTATTAACCATGCCTCTGTTAACGCCGCTGTCTGATTTGATTGGTATGTCTCGACAGGTAATGATTCTATGTTATCAGTATGGAGCGGCTATGATGGACATGATCTCCCCAACAAACGGAGCATTACTAGCCATGATCACAGCTGCAGGAGTGAGCTTTAAAGAATGGTTCTCATTTTGTATCAAACCTTTTCTGATCATAATGGGAATTTCACTGGCTGCGATATTCGTTGCAATATTTATCGGTTTATAAATATGAGTGATACTCTTCGGTCGGTTTTAATTAGAAGAAGAAAGTCTGAGATGGTAAAGTTTATGTCCAATCATCCCGGATCTTTTGATCAAGCAATAAAACTAGCTCTTGAAAATGAAGAGAATTTATCATGGAGAGCAGCATGGCTTGTTGCCGGCATTATGGAAAAAAATGACCCCAGAGTTAAATCTTTTATCCAAAAAATAATAAATGTACTTCCTGAACGAGACGATGGCCACCAAAGAGAGCTTTTGAAAATTCTGTTGAAAATGGAGTTAGATGAAGACTTTGAAAGCTTATTATTTGATATTTCAGTGACTCTGTGGGAACAGGTTCGGAAACAATCTTCTGTTCGTTATTATGCTTTTCAAGGCATGATGAAGGTAGTAGAAAAATATCCCGAATTGAAGAATGAGGTGTTATCGCTAACTCAACCTCATTTTGTAAATGCACTTTCGCCCGGGGTTCGGAAAAGTGTTCTTAAAAATATTAGTGAGCTTAGCTAGTGTTGCAGTGTGATAGTGTTGCAGTGTGATAGTGTTGCAGCGTGATAGTGTTGCAGCGTGATAGTGTTGCAGTGTGATAGTGTTGCAGTGTGATAGTGTTGCAGTGTGATAGTGTTGCAGTGTGATAGTGTTGCAGTGTGATAGTGTTGCAGTGTGATAGTGTTGCAGTGTGATAGTGTTGCAGTGTGATAGTGTTGCAGTGTGATAGTGTTAAGGTGTTATAGGGTTTAAGCTCCGCCCCTATAACACCTTAACACTATCACACTTCTACCCTTTAATCTCCATCTTTTCTGCAAAATAATCACAAAAATCCATCATATCCCCTGAAATGCGTTCGTCGTTGGTAGCACGCTTTAATGTATCTGCCATTGTTACCAGTGTTTGATGAAAAAAGATCTTCATTTCATCTACCGTCATATCTTTAGTCCAGAGATCCAGTTTTAAAGTATCTTTAGCTTCAGAATCCCACAACGAAAGTAGCATAGCTCTGCATTTTGCTTCTCCCATTCCATCCATATCATCTGCATTCCAAATGATATTCTCGGGTACGTTATCCTGATCAAGTTCTACTGAAATATTAATGTCTTTCTTTGGCATAAAAAGTGGTTTTGATGTTTACTCAAAGATAAGGGGAATTCGCAAGAGTTCGAGAAATTTTAAAAAAACTAAAAAATAATTTTGAGAAACCAAATGGTTGCGTATATTTATGCAACCAAATGATTGCACAATCACTAACAATTATGAAGCGAGACATTTTTCAAGCCATTGCAGACCCAACCAGAAGAGCGATACTGGTTTTAATTGCTACACAGGCATTAACGCCAAATGCACTTGCTGATCAATTTGACATTACACGACAAGCTGTATCAAAACACATAAAGATCCTCAATGAATGTGAATTGTTGGAACAAGAGAAAGTGGGCAGAGAAATTTACTACGAACTAAAAATCGATAAGATGAAAGAAGTTGATCAATGGCTGGAGCAATTCCGAAAGATCTGGGAAAACCGATTTGATCAACTTGACGACTTATTAATCAAACTAAAATCACAAAACGATGAAAGCTAATCTTCAATTCGACTTCCTTGTGGACAAGGAAAACAACACTCTTACTATAAAACGGGAATTCGCTGCTAACCGACAATTAGTTTGGGACTGCTATACCAAAGCAGAACTTTTGAACCAATGGTTTGCACCAAAACCCTTTACAACTAAAACCAAATCTATGGATTTTAGCGAAGGTGGACATTGGCATTATGCCATGGTAGAACCAAACGGAACGGAATATTGGGGCTACACTGAATATCTTGACATAAACCCCATCGATGATTATCGAACCGTGGATGCTTTTTCTGATAGTGAAGGAAACATTAATCCTGATCTGCCTAAAGCGAAATGGCATGTCCAATTTTCAGACTTAAATAATCATGCTGTAGTAACAACTGTAGTTAATTATGAATCTCTCGAAGATCTGGAAACCGTGATAAATATGGGCATGGAAGAAGGAATAATCTCTACTCTTGAAAGATTAGACGAATTGCTCGAGACCTTAACTTAATAATCAAACATCAACACTCAACCTGACTATTTTACTATGAATACTTCAATTATTAGCATTGATTCAACAATCAACGCAAATTCTGAAAAAGTATGGGACTATTGGACTGAACCGGATCATATCACCAAGTGGAATTTTGCTTCAGATGACTGGTGCTGCCCGAGTGCAGAAAATGATATGACTGTCGGTGGCAAATACAAAGCCCGCATGGAAGCTAAAGACGGAAGTTTCGGCTTTGATTTTGAAGCTGTTTACGATGAGATCATCGAACATAAAAAGATTGTTTATACCATAGCAGACGGTAGAAAAGTGACGACTATTTTTGAGAAACTTGATAGCTCTACTAAAGTTACCACTACTTTTGAAGCCGAATCAGAAAACCCGATTGAAATGCAGCGCGACGGCTGGCAAGCGATTTTGGATAATTTTAAGAAATACTTGGAAGAGAATATTGAATCGTGAATATAGGATATTTCTCAATATACCACACTACAGTTCTATCCTCACATCATGAGACACGAATAACCCATATGAACTTAAAATCATTACTAATTGTTTTGTTCAAAGTGGTTTTTTAACATTGAAAATATTCTTAATATTTGAATTACTACAATTATCAGGCAGATTTAGTATATTTAACTCTATGAAAAAAAATAATAAAAGAGTAAAAAAATCCGATACAAGCTTTTCTAAAGAATATGAAGAACTTATGTCTAGAAACTTTAATCCCTATTCCGATCCAGTTCAATGGAAAGAGCATGGAGATCAAATAGAAAAATTCACTCTTTATGAAAACTATACACCAGTTAAAACGACAAGTGGTACTGGTGTTTTAAATAGGTAGCCTTAATGCCTAATTGGAGTGAAGTACTAAAAGAAATTCAGGATACTCATAATAAAAATCCTAAAGAGAGTGCTTTAGATTTAGTTCGTCGCAAATACTTAAAAAAAGTATCCGAATTAACTGGAAGAAATGTGATTTCATACTATTCAGGATGGCTTCAAAAACCCAAGTCGCCTGATACTGCGGTTAATGATAAAGACAAATCAGGCTTTATGTTAACTATTCATAAAATGGACAAGTCAAAAGGACTTGATTTGATTTTGCACACACCAGGTGGAGATTTAGCTGCCACAGAATCTGTCGTTGATTATTTATACTCAATGTTTGGATTTAATATAAGAGTTATTGTCCCGCAGATTTCAATGTCAGCAGGGACAATGATAGCTCTATGCTCGAAAGAAATTGTAATGGGTAAGCACTCAAATTTAGGGCCAATAGATCCGCAAATGGGAGGTTTAGCTTGCCAGGCAGTTTTGAATGAATTTGAGGAAGCAAAAAAGGATATAAAGCAAAACCCTCAAGCTGCTCCATTGTGGCAAGTCATTATTGGGAAATACCACCCTACTTTTTTAGGAGCCTGTAAACAAGCTATTGATTGGTCTGAAAGTATGGTCGAAGACTGGTTAACACAAAATATGTGTTCACAAGACATTTCTAAAGTAAAACCAATTTTGAAAATGTTTTCCGATCATAAAAAGCAAAAATCTCATGCAAGACATATATCAAAGAAACAATGTGAAGATGTTGGATTGAATATCACTTCTCTAGAAGATGACCAAGATATACAGGATGCTGTTCTGACAACACATCATGCTTTTATGCATACTTTTTCACATACACAAGCTGTGAAAATTATTGAGAATCAAGACGGTGTTGCTTACATAGAGCAATCTGTACCTTCTCAATAGCCAGAATTTTAGTACACTTCTTGCTTAACTGAAGGCTAATAAATTACTTCTTATCAATACTCCGCCTTACAATGCTCCCTAAGCATATTCAATACATGAGAAAAATCTTCAGGCAACTCAGAATCAAAACTTACTTGTTCTCCGGTCGTTGGATGTTCAAAACCCAGTGTTTTGGCGTGTAGTGCTTGTCGGTCTAGTCCGGTTATCAATTTATGGAACATCACTTTTCGGGAACCGGTATTGGAACCATAACGAACTGAAGTCCCGCCGTAGGTTTTATCCCCAAATACATTATGACCGATATGGTTGAAATGAACTCTGATCTGGTGGGTTCTTCCGGTTTCCAGTTTTACTTCAACCAAACTCAGATAATCAAAATATTCCAGCACTTTCCAGTGTGTGACGGCGTGCTTGCCTTTTCCTTCGGGCAAAACCGTCATCAATTTACGATCATGTCTGGACCGTCCAATGTCTCCTTCAATGGTTCCCTCCTCTTTCGGAGTTCCCCAAACTATAGCCCAATAAGTACGTTCCACATCTTTTTCTGCAAACTTCGCAGAGAGATTTGCGAGGGCTTCATCGTTTTTAGCAACTACCAATAATCCACTGGTGTCTTTATCTAAACGGTGTACAATTCCGGGACGCAGATCATTATCTTCATTCTCGGCAAGTTCTTCAACATGGTACATCAATCCATTTACTAAGGTGCCCGTCCAATTTGCATACGCCGGATGAACTACCATCCCTGCCTCTTTATTTACCAAAATGATATCGTCATCTTCATATACAATATTGATATCCAATTTTTCAGCGACTGCTTCAGGTGGCGGTGCTTTTGGTAATTCGATAAAGATCTCATCACCCGGCAACATTTTATAAGATGGTTTCTCTTTTTTACCGTTTACCTGAACATATCCGTCTTTTATCGCTTCCTGAACTTTAGTCCGGGTAGCGTTTTCAACAAAGTTTGTGATGTACACATCAAGGCGAATGGACTCCTGTTGGCCTTCCGGTACTTTGAACTCGTAGATAGTTGTTTTCTTTTCTTCCTGACTCTTTTTCATCTTTTTTTTGTAAGGATTATAGCTCCAAGCTGTCTAACTATATAGAATTTTTAATTTTGGATTCTAAATTTTGAATTATGCCTAAAGATAACCTTATACAACAGAAAAGTTTTGATTTCTCTTTGATGATTATTCAATTATATATTTCCTTGAAAAAGGAGAAAGAATATGTACTATCGAAACAAGTATTAAGAAGTGGAACGAGTATTGGTGCAAATATTGAAGAAGCTATAGCTGCTCAATCCCGAAAAGATTTCATTCATAAAATGTCTATTTCATCAAAAGAAGCAAGGGAAACCGCCTATTGGTTAAAACTTCTTCAAAAAAGTGATTTGACTAATCTTGATGTATCTTTATACTTAAGTGAAATTGATCAGATAACCAGAATTATTACTTCTATTGTTAAAACTTCAATTAAAAATTAATAATCCAAAATTTAAAATTCTTTGATCCAATCATTATACATAAAAGATTTTGCCTTAATTGACGAGCTGGAAGTTAGTTTCGGACAAGGATTAAATATCCTCACCGGACAAACCGGAGCCGGAAAGTCGATCATCATTGGTGCTTTGAATATGATTTTGGGTGAACGAGCTGATACAGAAGTCATCCGTCGCGGAGCTGATAAAGCCATCTCTGAAGCGACTATCAAATATTTTGAAAATGAAACTCTGAAGAATTTACTCACTGATAATGAAGTTGAGCTAGCCGATTATCTGATTCTCAGAAGAGAAATTCGTCAAACGGGAAGCCGGGCATTCATTAATGACACTCCAGTCAACATTGGAGTACTGAAAGCAGTTGGGGATCAATTGGTTGATCTGCACGGACAACACGATCATCAACTATTATTGAAAGAAGAAAATCACAGAAGTGTAATCGATGGCTTTGGAGAAATTGAACCTGTTTTAAATTCCTATCAGAATGAGTTTAGTAAGATGAAGACTCTACAAAAAGAATTGTCTTCGTTGAAGAAACGAGAATCAGAACTTCAGGAAAAAACGGAACTTTATCGTTTTCAGGTAAATGAATTGGATAATGCAAAACTTTCAGTTGAAGAAGAGGAGGAACTGGAAGCCGAAATGAATCTTCTGGATAATGCAGAATTGCTTGATCAAAAAGCAGCTGCGATATCAGAAATGGAAGACAGTGATGACGGAAATATATCTCAACTTTTAAATCACTTGAAATTAAATCTGGAAGATCTAACCAGAATTGAACCTGAATTTTCAACTTATCTGGAAGAAATTAATGCTGCCCGGGTAAGTATCAATGAAGCTATCCAGTTTGCAGAACGATATCGAAGTACGATCGAGTTCAACCCGAACAGATTGGAAGAACTTCGTCAACGACAGAGTGAGCTGAATCGAATTCAGAAGAAATATCAACGGGATATTCCGGCGTTGATCAGCTACCTGAATGAGATTCAAAGAGAACTGTCCATTGCTGATAACTTTGATCTGGAAATTGGAAAAATTGAACAGTCCATTTCAGCCCAACAGATAAAATTAGCTCATGCTGGTAAACAACTTCATAACAAAAGAACTCAGATTGGAGAATATTTATCTGAACAAATTCAGATCGAACTTTCTCAATTAGGCATTCAACATGCGAATTTGAAAGTTTCTGTTGAATGGCTATTTACGAATAACGGCTGGGTAGAAATAGATGGTCAAAAAGTAGAATGCACTGAATTAGGTTGCGATGATATCCGAATATTCATCTCAACAAATAAAGGCGAAGAGCCTAAACCTCTTGCGAAAATTGCATCGGGAGGTGAGATAAGCAGGGTTATGCTGGCATTGAAATCTATTCTCGCCAAAGAACAAAGCCTGCCGGTAATGATCTTTGATGAAATTGATACCGGAATCAGCGGCGAAGTTTCCGAGAAAGTAGGCAGGGCAATGCGGAAGTTATCGAGCCATTGTCAGATCATAGCCATAACTCACCAACCACAAATTGCCAGTCAGGCGCACCATCACTACAAAGTGGATAAGCAGGAAACTGATGACCGAACCATTACACGGATACTTTCACTTTCCAGTGAAGAACATATCCGTGAAGTAGCCAGCCTTATGAGTGGTTCTGAGATTTCAGAAAACTCTCTTAAAAGCGCCGAAGAATTGATCTCACGGAACACTTTTAAGAACTGATTTATTTGATCAGTGTCATTTTTCCGGAACCAATCATACTGCTTGATACATTCGAAATTGCTCTGATTCTGTAAAAATAAACCCCACTTGTTTGATCTGAAAGGTTAACAGAGAAATTGTTCTGTCCTATAACTGCTGTTCCGGCTAATGAATTCACTTGTTGCCCGTTCGCATTATAAACAGTGATCCGAAATTCTGTACTTACAGGTGAGCGAAACTGTACTACTGTACTTGGGTTAAATGGATTCGGATAGTTGCCAAGAAGTTCAAATTTATCCGGATAGTCTGTTTCTACTTCATTGGATGTTTGAACCTCTTCATGAGCACCTTCATTGATCCACTGTTTGATCTTGTCAATCTCATCTGTAGAAAGCTGCCCTCCCTGAGGCATACGAGTTCCAAACTCCGGACTTGCTTCAATTTTATCCACCAAAGGACTTCCCTGAGCATCGTTTGGAATCACATGCTTACTATCATATGTATTGGAAGGACTTGTGCTCGCCATTACTGCAGAATAAGAACTTGAATTGAAACTATTCTGACCGGCGCTATGACAAGAATTACAATTACCGGTAAAAATTGGTTGAATATCATTGCTGTAATCTATTTGGGCAGCAGCTGTAAAACTTATTATGCTGAAACTTAAAACTAGTAACATTCTCTTCATAAAACATCTCCTTTCTTCAATTTAGTTTAATATCAATCTAATTAAATTTTATCAGAAATCAATTGAGTTATATGCTTTGCTTTAGTTTCAGTTCCGTCAAATATCTGATGTCTACAAGAGAACCCCGAAGCACATACGTTACTACGATTATTATCCTCTTTAATTGCAGGAAATAATCGTTGGCTACCGATTTCCATAGACACTTCAAACTTATCTTTTTCATACCCAAAACTCCCGGCCATTCCACAACATCCTGCATCTAATTCTGTCACATTAAACCCAACATGCTCCAGTATTTTTTTGGACAACCTTTTTTTAGAAAGCGCTTTAGCATGACAATGTTCATGTACAATTACAGAATCGTCAAACTTTGATGTAGGCAGTAATTCTAGATTCGAAGCCAAAAACTCTTCAAAAGTATAACAGTGTTTAGCTAATTGATGTGCGTCTTTCAAATACTGTTCGTCGCACAGGTCCAGAAATTCATCTTTTACCGTAAGAATCTCGGATGGTTCCAGACCAATTACCGGGATTTCGTTATCTGCGAATTCCTTTAATTCTGAAATCGCATTATGAGCTATTTTTTTAGCTTCTTTTAAAAAGCCTTTTGATAATTGAGGTCGACCAAGCTCGTCAACTTTTGGAACTATAACCTGAAACCCCATCTTTTCTAACACAAATACTGCTGATTTAGCGACTTCGGGTTCGTGATAGTTTGTAAAGAGATCTACGACTAGCGCTACTTTCTTTGGAGCTTCCTTCTTTTTATATGATTTCCACCATGATCTGAAGGTTTGATCAGAAAACTCAGGAAGTGTTCTTGATGAAGATATTCCGGCAATATTTTCCAAAAGCTTCTTAGTTACCCCAAGACTTGATATCCAATTTGAAAGTCTCGGAAATAAAGCTGCCAAAGGATACAATTTTGATGAATTAACAAAGAACTTTTCTCCAATTGTACTTCTGTGCTCTTGATGCCACCCATTCATAAACTCTGCTTTCATTTTTGCCATATCCACATTGGCAGGACATTCACTTTTACAAGCCTTACAACTCAGGCAGAGATCCAGTGCTTCTTTGAGTTCTTTAGATTTAAACTGATCAGGGTTCTCTCCCTCAAAAACCTGCCTGAATACATTTGCTCTGCCTCTGGTACTGTCTCTTTCGTCAGTAGTAGCCATATATGACGGACACATTGTACCGCCACTTAATGAAAGCTTTCTGCATACTCCAGCACCGTTACAAAGTTCTAAAGCTTCATTTAAGCTTCCTTCTCTTCGCCAATGAAACTCTGTAGTCACAGGTTTTGAAAAATATGCCGGAGAAAACCTTAGATCTTCTTCTATAGGTTTTGCATCAATTATTTTTCCGGGATTGAATATGTAATTAGGATCCCAGATCTCTTTGACCTGTTTCAGAACCGGCATCATTTCTTTACCAAGAACTTTTTCAATATATGGTGCTCTTGCTCTTCCGTCACCATGTTCTCCGGACAATGATCCCCGGAACTCACCGACAAGTTCAGCAATTTCTTCAGCCATGATTTTCATCTTCTCGATGCCTTCTGAAGTCATCGTGTCTATCATAGGACGAAGATGGAGCTCACCGACGGATGCATGGGCGTAGAATACACATGTGGTTTTGTGCTTGTCCAAAAGTTTCTGGAATCGGTTTACATATTCAGGTAAATCTTTGACCCGAACGGCTGTATCTTCACAAAAAGTTGGTGATCTTGCTTCTTTACCTAATCCCATTAACAGACCAAGTCCGGCTTTTCTGAGATCGAAAACACTTTTCATTTCTGAAGCATCCGAAAGCACAGGAAAAGAATATCCAAGCCCTTTGCTGTTTAGTGATCGTATCAATTGATCTATTTTTAGATCAATTTCGGCTTCATCATTACCTGTAAATTGTACAACAAGTATACTTTTAGGCTCCTTATCCAGAAAAAATCTATTTTGTGATTGTTCCGGATTAGCCTTTGTAGCATTCAGAATAATATCATCAATAAGCTCAACAGCACTAGGATCATATTTTACTGCCTCAATAGTTGCTACCATGGATTCGTGGATAGTATTAAAATGAGGTATCACTATCTTTTGAATTGAATCCGTTTCAACAAGATTTAGTGTAGCAGACCCCGTCATTGCCAGTGTACCTTCGCTACCACAAAGCAATTCGCATAAGTTAAATACTCTCCCTCCATCGGTGAAAGGTTCCATTTCAAGCAATTTATCCAAAGCATAGCCAGTATTTCTTCTTATTATTTCCGGATGCGGATAACTTTTCTTTATCAGTTCTTTATTCTTTTCAAGCAAAGAAATCATTCCCCGATAGATACTTCCTTCAAGATTCTGAAGTTTTTTCTTTTCTTCCAGTTCGTTGGGCGAAAGTGGCTCAAACCTAGCTATGCTTCCATCACTTAAAACCACATCCAATGACAGTACATGCTCTCTTGTCGTTTTATACTTAATGGAAAATGATCCCGAGGAATTATTTCCGATCATCCCACCGATCATACACCTATTTGTGGTAGAAGTATCAGGACCAAATAACAGATCATATTTCCCGACTTCATGATTTAAAACATCCCTGATCACTCCGGGTTCAACAATTATTTTTTTATTCCCGGCATCAATTTCAACAATCTTTGTCATGAATTTTGAAATATCCATGATTACACCTGATCCCGTAGTTTGCCCGGCTAAACTGGTTCCTGCACTCCGGGCAGTTATTGAAAACCGTTCTTTATTAGCTTTCAGTACCAATTCCCTGATATCATCAACAGATCTTGGAAAAGCAACTCCTTTAGGTGTCTCTTGATACATGGATGCATCCTGAGAGTAAAGCATTTTTGTAAGCTTATTAGAATCTATCAATTGGGGTCTTCCTTTTTTATGAACAAATTTTGAGTTTATGAGTACTGAAAATCAATTAGAACCTGAAAAATCATTTTCAAAGAGGTCAGCTTTTTCTTTAAAGTAAGTTTCTCCAGTGATCGCGAATAGCATATTTAATTGGTCAATATGAATATCATGATAATCAGAATTTAAAAAACGATATTTTAGATCATAGCTACTAATGCCGCCGGGATTTCTGAAGTCCTCAATATAGTTTTCAATTGTTGTTACAGAGGCATTAAGCAAGAGCAAACTTTCCTCATCTTTAGTAAGTAAGTAATAATCGTACAAACCATAAATGGCATAAATAAATCCGTTAAGTACATGAATGGGATTTTCAGCCGGGTATTCTTCGATCCAGTAATAATTTTTATTATCTATATAACCAATCCAATCCTGATCATGATTTTGAAGAAGTTTAAATGTCTCGAAAGTTTGGTGGGCCCATTCCAAATATTTTGATTCATCCGTTACACCATACATTCTTACAAAAAAAGTCAACATTCTACCTTGAGCCATTCCTGAATACCAGGGAGTCTGAAACCTATCTTCATGGGAATATTCGAATTCAAAATTATAAGGAAATAATAAAATCTGATTATCAGACTTTGACTCCTCAACTAATCTATCTGCAATACGTTTTGCTAGTGTTAAATAGTAAGAGTCCCCACTTCTTATAAATGCATCCACATACCTTATACCATACAAAGATGTAAACACAGGGTTGTAATACATTTCTCCATTTTTAATCTGCACCGGAACAGAGTCTTGATCAAAATACTCGATCGTAGTAGATATATAATTCTCCCTGATATATGGTTGCTCCAGATATGGCAATTCCCGGTATAGATATTCTGTAACCTCTACTGATGACAGGTCTTTTAGATCTTCTTCAAACCCTGATTTACAAGACAAAACCAGAACACTAATTAGCAGTAAAAAAATAGCTTTAACAGACATTGTAGAATAGTTGTTTAAATATGCGTTTGAATCCGAGTTTTAGCTCTTAATGTATAAAACTTTCCTTTACCTTTTTTACGATCTCATCACCTATAGCTAAACCGGCCGTGGCAGCCGGACTTGGAGCATTTAAAACATGAATCTGACGATCAGCTACTTCAAAATAAAAATCATCTAAGATTTCTCCGTCCGATTTTAGAGCCATAGCCCTTACTCCTGATGGAGCAACTTTAAGGTGTTCTTTCTTCACGCTTGGGATCAATTTTTGTAGACCTTTAACAAACGCAGTTTTTGATAAAGATCGATGGTATTCATCCATTCCCATCCGCCAATGCTTCTTAGAAAGCTTCCAAAATCCGGAGAAGTTCATCATCTCCAATGCTTCTTCCATATCAAAAGAGAGTTTCTTATATCCTTCTCTTTTAAACACGGGAACGGCGTTCGGTCCACATTCTATTCCCCCATTTGCCATTCGTGTAAAATGAACTCCCAAAAATGGAAAATCCTTGTGTGGAAGCGGGTAGATCAAGTTTTTTACTAAATATTCAGCTTCGGTTTTTAACTCATAATATTCGCCTTTAAAAGGGACTATCTGAATTGGCGACTTTATACCTGCCGCTCTGGCTACATGATCACAATATAAACCTGCGCAATTAATTAAATATTTAGATTTATACTTGTTCTTTTTGGTATTCACGGAAAGGGAATCGTCTTCAGTTTTAATACGTATAACCTCTTCTCCAAAAGCTATATTCCCCCCAAGCCCAACTATTTTCTCTTGAAGTTTTCTGCACATTCCCGCGTAATCAACAATCCCTGCACAAGGAACTTTGATAGCACCAACACCACTGACAAATGGTTCAATTTCTACCAATTCATTTCGGTCGATCTTTTCTAAACCTTCAATTTTGTTCTCCAATCCACGCTTATAAATAGAATCGAGTCTCTCCATTTCTGATTCTTCAGTTGCCACAATTACTTTACCACATATATCGATAGCTACATCGTTTTCTCTACAAAAATCTACCAATTGATGACGACCATTGATACAATTTTTAGCCTTGTAGCTTCCCGGTTTGTAATAAATACCGGAATGTATCACTCCTGAGTTTTTCCCGGTCTGGTGCGCGGCTACTTTATCCTCTTTCTCAAGAATTAATATTTTGGCATCCGGCATTGCCAACGAGAGCTTGTAAGCAGTAGAAAGCCCTACTATCCCGGCCCCTACTATTGTGAAATCATATATTTTATTCTGCATTTTTAAAGATACTGTTACTTAACTTTAAGTTTCAAACTTTTCCCATATTCTCATTTATTTGTTACAGAACTGTTATCTCATTTGACAGAACTTTGCCTTATCTTTTGTTGTTAAAACAAATATGAAAATGACAAAAAAATACCTACTACCCGGACTGCTTTTTATTTCTCTTCTGATATCTTCATGCGGTGAGCCTCGCAAGAATCCGAGAGAGCTGAGTGATGAACAACTAAAAATTGGCGAGATCATCTGGAACTCGACTTTTACTGACTTGAATGGAAATGAGGTTTCTATTCAGGATTATAAAGGTAAAGTTGTTTTGATTGATTTCTGGGAAACCTGGTGTGGACCTTGCCTGCAAGTCTTCCCTGCCATGGATTCATTACGAAAAGAGTATGAAGATGACTTTGTAGTTCTTGCAGTTAATCTTCAGGACAGTGATACCCCGGAAGAAGTAGAAGCTTTTATGAATGACAAGAATTACGACTTCAATTTTGTTCTTGACAAAAATGAGATCGGACCAAAAGTGATCAGTTTTGGAATCCCTTTTAAGATATTTGTTGATCCTGATGGTTATCTTATTAAAGCAGAAGTGGGTTCAAACGGAACTGAAGGCGATTATTTAAAAGCCAAGACGATTATAGAAGACAATAAACAATCATAGATTAGACTATACATTATGCCAGAAGTAAAAGAAAAATTAGCCTATAAAGTAAAAGACATTTCTCAAGCCAAATACGGCCGACAAGAAATAGAGCTTGCTGAAGCTGAAATGCCGGGATTAATGGCATTGAGAGAAGAATATAAATCTGAGCAGCCTTTAAAAGGTGCGCGTATTGCAGGTTGTCTTCATATGACCATTCAGACTGCCGTACTTATTGAAACTCTTGTTGAATTAGGAGCAGATGTAACCTGGTCATCTTGTAATATTTATTCAACTCAGGATCACGCCGCAGCAGCTATTGCAGAATCCGGAGTTCCTGTTTATGCATGGAAAGGAATGACCGAAGAAGAATTTGACTGGTGTATTGAGCAGACTTTATTCTTTCCTGACGGACAACCCCTCAACATGATTCTGGATGATGGTGGAGATCTTACCAACATGGTTTTAGACAGATATCCTGAATTGGTTGATGGTATTAACGGAATTTCTGAAGAAACTACTACCGGTGTCCTTCGCCTGATCGAAAGAGAACGAAAAGGAACACTTACACTACCTGCAATTAACGTTAATGATTCTGTTACCAAATCTAAGTTTGATAACAAGTACGGTTGTAAGGAATCAGCTGTGGATGCTATTCGCAGAGCTACCGATGTTATGATGGCTGGAAAAGTTGCTGTGGTTGCCGGATATGGTGATGTAGGAAAAGGAACTGCTGCTTCTTTGAGAGGAGCCGGTGCCCGCGTTATTGTAACAGAAATTGATCCGATCTGTGCACTACAAGCTGCAATGGATGGCTTTGAAGTGAAGACTATGGATGAAGCCGCTAAACGTGCTGACATCGTTGTTACGGCAACCGGAAACAAGGACATCGTTAAAGGACGCCACTTTGAAAGCATGAAAGACAAAGTGATCGTTGGTAACATTGGTCATTTCGATAACGAAATTGACGTTGCATGGTTGAAAGCGAATTCCGAAGAAGAAAACATCAAACCGCAGGTTGATATTTTTACTCTGAAATCAGGAAAACAAGTAGTGCTACTTTCACAAGGAAGACTGATGAATCTTGGTAATGCTACCGGACATCCGTCTTTTGTGATGAGTAACAGTTTCACCAATCAAACACTGGCTCAGATCGCACTTTGGAACAGACCGGAAGAATTTGAACCGGGCGTTCACGTGCTGCCTAAATCATTAGACGAAAAAGTAGCGCGATTACATCTATCTAAAATTGGTGTTGAACTGGAAACGCTTACTGAAGAACAATCTGAATATATCGGTGTTCCGATTACTGGACCATACAAATCTGATCAGTACAGATATTGATGGATTATAGAACAATTTCCATCATCAAATTTCAAAGGCCTTTTTGTATTTCACAGAAAGGCTTTTTTTATTGGAAAAAATGATTGTGAAGCGGTAAAGAAGTCCTTATCTTTAAGGCTCTCAATTAATTTTATTGAAATGCACCCGTAGCTCAACTGGATAGAGTACTTGACTACGAATCAGGCGGTTAGAGGTTCGAATCCTCTCGGGTGTACTTATTTAAAGGCTTGATATAATTAACTTTGTATCAAGCCTTTTCTTTTCCTAATGATCATGCGTCTTTGATTAATATATAATTAATATAAATTTTCATTCTAAAATTCACGCCCTTAAACCATTATAAAACAGAATGTATTGTATCTAAATTGATTTACCTATCTTCTTTCTAAGAATTAACACCAATCGATCATATGGAAGTTATTTGCTTAGGAACTGATGCATTTTACGAACTAGTCGAAGAAGTAGTACAGCGTGTATCTGAGAAAAATAAAGACGCACAACTTGATAAATGGATTTCTGGGGAAGAAGCGATGAATATGCTCAGAATCTCCTCACCCACTACACTTGCAAAAATGCGAAATGAAGGAAAGATTAGATATTCGCAGCCAAGTAAAAAAATCATTCTTTATGATCGGGATTCAATTAATTCCTATCTAGAGAAAATTTCAAACAACACGTTTTGAGCACAATGGAAGCAAAGCAACATGAAATAAAGCCAAGCGAAGATTACATAAAGGGCTTTAACCACGGCTACAACCTTCAACGCTATGAACCAGATATGGTCAGGACTATCACGAAAGGTATTAAGGATAAAAATTCAGATTATGCTATTGGCATACAGGACGGAAAAGCTGAGATGATCTTGGAAATGGAACGAGAAAAATATCCCAATAAAAAAACCATTCCTGATCGAAGAAAAGATATAGATAGAGACCGATAATTATTTTTTTCAGGTAGTTAAAAAGATTTTTGATTATTGGTATTAGTGAATAACGATTTAG
The DNA here is from genome assembly GCA_965222085.1 of Balneola sp. GTDB lineage: Bacteria > Bacteroidota > Rhodothermia > Balneolales > Balneolaceae > Balneola. The sequence goes on along the minus strand of OZ244952.1, from coordinate 2,053,696 downwards.
AAAAATACTTTCCAAATTTTCTTTAAAACTTGACGTTGTAGAATTCTTTATTTTTTGATTTTTCTGAGAGAAAAAGGCTGAGTGCTGGTAAAAAAGTAATTTGAATAATGGGAGATAATCCGACTTCATAGTCAAAAATAATAAGGACAGGCATTAAGTCTGAATACGTCCAGAGGTTGAGAAATTTTGCACCCCATTCTAAGGCTATACTTGCCATAAAGCTTACAAGAATAAGGTATGTGTAATCTTTCAATTGAGTTTTTTCAAAACTGACAGACGAAAAAAGTAACTCCATTAGCTTCCAGAGCCCCAGAACAATGAACACATCGCCTATAATAGCCCCCCACATCCAAACGGTTGCTTTCCAAAATGGCCAGTCCCACATGTCGTATAAGAATAGGCACTGACCAAATTCCCAAATGGTATTAAGAAGAAACGCCCAAATTACGATTGAGCGTATTTCTTTGATATGGTCTTTCAAAACTATTTTTTTAACGAGAAGACCAGTGAAGAGCGATAATTTTCCAATTACCCTCCTCTTTCTTTAGTACCGCTAATTCCAGAGAGGTGAGGTCGATCTCACGATCCGAGTATGTCCCTTTCATAGAAGTGATCGTTGATACCCAGGCTATATTACCTTCGGTTTTAATCTCTTGTGACATTTCCTTTCTTTCGATGGCGCTTAAAAAACGACCATCCGAATGAAAATGATGTGATAGATATTGATCTTTTGTTTCGCTACCCCTCCCTTCTAAAATTATTGCATCAGCATGCAGTAATTTTGATGCCAGCTTGGCATTATTTTCAACGATGGCGGTTTCGAATTCAGACAAAGTTTTACTGATTGCGAGCTTTTCAGGTGTTTGAGCAAGAGTTAATACTGATGAGCTTAGAATAAGAAAGCTAAGTGTGAGTACTTTTTTCATAGTTTTGAGATTAATTAGAGTTGTTAATTTTAAGCCACTTTTGATAAGTCTCTTCATTCCATAAATTTTGTATAAATGCGATTACGGCAATTTTTTCATCTTCAGAAAGCTTCTCCCGAAAAGCAGGCATACTTCCGCCCAATGGAATACCTCCTTTATTTATAGTTTCTAGCAGGACTTCTGTAGAGTGATGCCACGTGTGAGCTGTGCCATTGAGTGGTGGAGCTGGAAATTGTCCATTAGGATTTGGAGTCTTCCAGTCTTCCACCAAACCTTGTCCTTTTCCACCATGACATTGAGCGCAATTTGTAGTAAATACCTGTTGACCCAAATCAAACTGTTGCTGCGTATACCAACGGTTTTCTTTGAAAGTGATTGATTCAGGATTAGATTTTGAGTCTTTTGGTTTTTCCTCACAACCAATCAAAAACATAACAGCAATTGTAAATCCAAAATTGATAAATCGTTTCATTATCAAAATTTATTTGTGGTGAACTAATTTCTTATTGCTCTGGATGAACCATGATTTTGCATAATCTTCCATCCTGATTCTGTCTTTTTGAGCACGGAAGTAGCCACCGCTTGCCTTTCAATAGTCCTGCTTTCTTCACCACTGGTCACTATTTTATAATTATATGTTTCAAACGCTACGGCAAGGTTGCCATTAATCTGCACGTCAACCTTATAATCACTGAAAGAGAACTCTTTAAAATGTCCTAGTTCAGGGCCAATATGGTGATCCAGATAATCCTGATAGCTACCTTCATATTTTCCGTTTTCGAAAATATCGGCGTCTTCAGTAAATAATTTCTGAGTATCACTTACATCTAATGCCTCAAGTGCATTTTTATACGCTTTGAGGACTTTTTTTACTTCATTTTCTTTCATCATGGCCTCATGATCGTGATCCATGCCTTGTGAATAGACACTGCCTGAGAGCAACAGAATTGTGATAATAAAAAGTAGCTTTTTCATAGTAGGTTGAGTTTGAATTATAGATTATTTGAGTTGTGTTAATTCGATTCTTTGAATCTGGAGTTTTCCATGTCCATTTATTTTTAAGCCGACACTTCCCACATCTGGTTCATCTCCGTGTCCATGAACCACCATTTCTTTATTGATGTAGCCTCTAAAGTGTGTGCCATCACTAACTACCCGGATGAACTTTAACCCATCACTTTGAAACTCTTTTTCTTCAAAAAGTTTGACTTGGTTATTCGTTTTTCGTCCTTGTGAGATTTCTCCATCTGAGGTGAGCGCAACAAAATCATAGTTTTGAGCATCTTGAACATGATGAGCAATTTTGAGCTCTCCATTAAAAGCGGTCATATCTAAGTAGATATCGATCTGAATGTTTTTATACTCTGAGTGGGTTACAAAGAAATTAGATATGTGATCTAACAGGTCGAAGCTGAGATATGTTTGGTTATCAGCTATTGAAACTGTAGGATTGAGCTGATCCATATCCCCTTCAAGCCAATGAAAATGCTCGTTTAGATCATTGACGGAGCCAGGAGACATTTGCCATACCCAATCCCCGTTTTCTTTTTGAATGAATAAGGACTCTAAATCGGCTTTTTCAGTTTGAGTTGGGAGTGCTTCTTCTGGCTCCAAATATTGCCCCGTTCCTACTCCATAGCCATAAACCATGGTCGCACCATATTCTCCTGTTTCAAATAAGAAAAAGAGACCGGGAAGCGCGAGTACGAATAAAAATATCTTTATTGGTTTCGTTTCGAGCTTTTTAAACCAATGCAGAGCAATACGCACAGATGTATAAATTGCAAAAAACAAAACCGTCCAGAGAGCCCAATCGGCGTGATCTGTAAGAACTGATTGTGCTTCTGTTGGAAGAAATACGGTATCAGCTGCTGATCGACCAGTATAATACGTGATAATGGCTGCTATTGAGCCCAGCACATAGATAAAGGTTGTCTTTTTTTCATCCCACCATTCATCTTTTACGAAGAATGCGATGGCATTTAATCCAATAGCTAATATGAGTATGGCAATTGGGAAATGAACCACCATAGGGTGAATGTTTGGCGCATAGTCAAATAATTCATTCATAGACTTTTGTTAGAGTTAGTTTTCCAGTTTTAAAAGACGTGCGTTTATAGCAACAATCACTGTACTAAGTGACATCAGCCCCGCACCAAGGGCAGGATTAAGAATAATCCCATAGCTGTATAAAACACCGGCAGCCAATGGAATGGCTAGAGCGTTATACCCTGTTGCCCACCAAAGATTTTGCACCATTTTTTTGTAGGTCGCTTTAGCAAGCGCAACCAATGAGGCTACATCTTTAGGATTACTTTGAGTAAGGATGATATCGCCCGTTTCTACAGCTACATCTGACCCTGCCCCAATGGCGATACCGACATCGGCCTGAGCAAGCGCGGGCGCATCATTCACACCATCCCCTGTCATAGCAACTTTAAGACCTCGGGATTGAACCTCCTTGATTTTATCGGCTTTTTCGTTCGGCAGAACTTCAGCAAAGTAATCATCCAGTCCAAGTTCTTTGGCGACATAAGCAGCCGTTTGTTTATTGTCGCCCGTGAGCATAATGCATTGAATGCCCATCTCATGGAGTTGTTCGATTGCTTTTCTGGAGTCTTCTCTGATGGTATCACCAAGGGCTATCGCGCCAACCAGTTTTTCTTCAATGATGAGAAAAACCACCGTTTTACCTTGGGAGGATAAGTTTTGGTATTGGTCATCAGGTTGATCTATATCTTGTTCTTTCAAATAACCAGGGCTTACAACCTTGATGGGTAATCCATCCACTTTGCCTTCAATACCTTTTCCAGTAATAGAATTAAAGTCCTCAATTTCTAATAATTCATCACTGGCTTTTACAATGCCCTGAGCAATCGGGTGTTCAGAATTTTGCTCTAAAGAGGCTGCCAATTGAAGCAGGCGTTCATCTTTATAATCATTGGTATAGTTCACGATATCTGTGACCTCAAAGACACCTTTCGTCAAAGTTCCGGTCTTGTCAAAAATGACAGCGCCCAGTTTCCTGGCTTCTTCAAAGGCGGTTCGGTTTCTGATTAAAAAACCATTTCCCGCTGCCAGGTTTGTTGAAACTGCTACGACTAAGGGTACAGCCAATCCCAGGGCATGAGGACAGGCTATGACCATTACAGTTACGGTTCGCTCTAAAGCAAAGACAAAGTCTTCTGTTGTGAAAGCTGTCCATATGAAAAAGGTTAGAAAACCTGCCCCTAAGGCAATCATCGTGAGCCAAAAAGCGGCACGATTGGCTAAATCCTGTGTCCTTGATTTGCTGTCTTGCGCTTGTTTAACCAGATCAATGACCTGAGACAGGAAGGAATCTTTTCCGGTGCGGTTGATCTCAATGGTCAGGGATCCTTCACCATTGAGTGAACCACCGATGACTTCATCGCCATCGCTTTTAGAAACGGGTTTGGATTCCCCGGTCATCAAAGATTCATTGACGGAGCTATTGCCTTTAATCACAATCCCATCAGCTGGAATTTTTTCACCGGGTTTAATAAGGACTCGATCCCCCGATTTAAGCTCTTTAAGCGCAACATCTTTGGTAGAGCCATCCTCTTGGACTAAATGCGCCTCGGAGGGCATAAGCTTGGCAAGCTCTTCTAATGCTTTGGAGGCACTCATCACCGATTTCATTTCGATGTAGTGCCCAATCAACATGATATCGACCAGGGTGACCAGCTCCCAGAAAAAGATTTTTCCATCAACAAAAAAGACGACCAAGGTGGAGTAAATGTAAGCCACACTGATGGCAATGGCGATCAAGGTCATCATCCCTGGCTGCTTTTTCTTTAGCTCATCAATTAACCCCGTTAAAAACGGCCATCCACCGTAAAAGAAAACAATACTAGATAGAATAAATGATACATAGATATCACCTGAGAATGAGAGAGCATCTCTTACTCCAAGAAAACCTTGGATCATAGGTGAGAGAGCAATAATTGGCAGACTTAAAGCCAGTGATATCCAGAACCGCTTGATAAAATCTTGTGCCATATGTGCATGGTGATCGTGATGATCGTGTCCTTCATGCTCATTATGGTTCATATCATCATGTGACTTATGATGATTTTCATGGTTGTGATTATGTTCTTTTTTCATACTTATCTCGGTTATTTGTCTTTGTTTAATAGATAGTCTAGATAAAAGTAATCAGCTCATTCACATCAGCTTTTAGTTGATTTTTTCTACCGTTTCTCCGCATTTATGCATCATTTGTCCATAGAATGGATTGGCAATTTTCTCTTTATCACTCAACCATTTCGCTCCATTTCCATTATTTGCCATAGGGCAAAACTGGACAAATAAAGAAGTGAGTTTGTAATTTTGGTTTTCAACGGCAGTTATGAGCTCTTTCGAAACATTTATGAAAGCATTTCTAAATTCCTTTATTGTTTTGGCAGATTCAGCTGTGGCTACTGCTTCTAACATTTTACTATGATGCTTTTCATGTTTTGCAGCGTGCTCACTATGATTATTCATGCCTTCATTGGTTTTCACTTCTAAAGCGAAAGCTGTCAGATGCTTTTTTGCTTGTTCAAAATCATCCTGCACAAGTGCATCTTTAATTTCTAAGTATTCATTCACAAGCTTATGCAGATGTGAGTCATGAGAATGATTGCTGTGATCTTGAGCAAAAGCAGGAATACTGATAAATGTTGCTAATATGAGTGTGAGTAAAGTTTTCATTATGTGTTTCTGTGTTTATTGGTTTTCAATTTTTTCTATGGTTTCTCCGCAAGAGATCATCTGAGATCCGAAATATGGATTTTGGATCGTCTCTTTTTCACTGAGCCAGTATGCCCCTTTTCCATCATTGGCCATTGGGCAGAACTGTTGAAAATAGATTCCTTTGATGGGGTAGGTTTTTGCGACCTGTAGCATGATGTTAGACAGGCTTTCAAAACTCTCTCTTTGCCCAGAGATATTCTGTGCTTCAATAAGTTGAGTAAGCGCGGTTTTTATGGAATCCAGCTGACTCATCCAGACCATGTGTCCTTCTTGAGTTAATAAAGTCATATCAACATTGTTGAGTGCTGATTGTATGCTCTTTGCCTGTGAGCTAACCTGCGTTTGATTGTCGCTGACCAAGCTGTTTTTCAGATCGATATAGTTATCAACCACTTTTGAAACCTGATTGGTAAAAGCTTGTGGGGTATCTATTGAATTACTCTTTGACGGAGTATTATTGTTCATATTCATCTGAGTGTTATTTGAGGATGATCCGGAACCATCCATCGTGTGCCCTTCATGACCTGTTCTCACAGGTCGCCCGTCTGGCGTTTTGTTCATCATACTGGCTTTACCTGCCAGCTGAGCGGCACTATCAATTTTGAAAGTACCGTTGGTGACCACTTCTTCTCCCTCTGAAAGCCCTGATTTCACGATATATTGATCGCCGACACGTTGACCGAGCACAACTTCTCTAAATTCAAAGGTGGGCTGGGTGGTATTCGGTTTTTTGACGTAAACCACAGAGCGTTCGCCTGTCCAAAGTACGGCTGATTTTGGCACAAGAATTTGTTCACCTTGAGAGCTTAGATCAGATCGAATACGCCCTTGAGTGAGCATATTGGGTTTAAGAAGCAGTTCATTGTTATCTGCTTCCGCTCTTACCGAAACGGTTCGGGATTGAGCATTCAACACAGGGTCGATGAAAGTGATTTTGGCGGTAAATTGTTGTCCGGGTAATGCTTCAACAGTAAAAGAGACTTCATCACCAACCTTGATGTTTGCCACATCACTTTCGTAGGCATCGAACATCACCCACACTTTAGACAAGTTTGCGAGCCTGAACATGGTTGAGCCTTGCTGAACATGGCTTCCCACATCGATCATTTTATGGATAACATATCCCTCTACTTTTGAGGTGATATCAACATCATTCATGACCGCCTGAGAGGCTTCTATTTTGTTGATCTGCTCTTCGGTGATTTCCCAATTAAGGAGTTTGTTTCGGGCTGCCGTATAGAGAGAAGGATTACTCTTTTTATCTTTTGCTACTTCCAGCAATTCTTTTTGAGCACTGATGAGTTCAGGAGAATAGAGTGAGGCAACGGCTTGACCTTCGGAGATATATTCTCCGGTAAAGTTAATATAGAGTTCTTCAATGCGTCCTGGCACATGGGCAGGCAGTGTTTTTAATCGACGTTCGTCCACCATAATTTTACCCGGAAGTAGATGAGTACTCACTGCTACATCTTTAATTACCGTTGATGTTTGAACCTCGGCGAGTTTAGCTGCTGCCTCAGACATGGTTAGCTCGTAAGGACTTTCTTCCCCCATATCATCCTGTGAGACTGGGATGAGTTCCATGCCACAGATGGGGCAATTTCCTGGTTCATTCTCACGGATGCTTGGGTGCATACTACAGGTGTAGATAACATTTCCCTCTTCATCGGTATGAGCTTGTTCGATATGTTCATCGAGAGATTGGGGATGGTCTGGTGCTCCACCAAAAAGCAACCAGCCAAGGCTCAATCCGATGAGTATCAGTCCAGTTATTTTTGCAATACGTTTTATATCAAATTTATTGTTCATGGTGACCTTACTTAGTTTTTAACATTCATTTGTTCGGGCGTTGTATTGTCTGTGCCTGATAGATATTCCAGATAGGCAACAGCGATATTTTGATCAACAACGGCTTGTTCCTGAGCTAGTTGGAACTTGAGCAGTTTTTGCTGAAGTCTAAGCAGTTCTTCAAAATCAGCTGATGATGAGGTGTATTCTTCTAAGAGAATATCTATCGCTTGACCTGTTCTTCGAATTTGGAGGTCTTTGTAGAGTTTATTTCTACGTTCGGCGTCCATTAAGTCCGTTAAGGCTTTCTCCAGATCTGTTTTAAGACTGTTTTCAACGGCTATTTGTCGGTCTTGAATAGCTCTGTAATTGAGTTCAGCTTGCTTTTCCTGAGCTTTATATTTACCTCTCCACAGGGGAATTTTTACCCCAAGTTTGACCATAAAGGCATCATCGCCGTTACCAGAGGGGTTAAGATCGGTTCTCTCATCGGTAAAGATGTAATCAAAGCCTACTCCAAATGTTGGCATTCCACTTTTTTGAGCGACATCGATTGATCGTTGTGCAGAGGCAGCTTGATAATCAAGTTGGCTAAGCTTTGGGTTTCTTGACAGAATGCGTTGTGAAAGCGCGCCTTCATCTATTTGAAATGGTGAAACGGTCAAAGTATCAGCAATTTCAACTGTGAGGTTTTTATCCCTGTTCAGTAGCTCATTGAATTGCGCTTCATTTGTTCTGAGTTGATCCTTCAAAAGCGCTAACTGGACTTGCAGGTCTTCTTTTTCGATTTGAACACGCAAAACGTCAACCTGGCTTACTTGCGCTGTTTCATACCGCTTAAGAGAGAGGTTTTCGAAGGTTTGCAGGATTTTGACGTTTTCTTCGAGAATATCGATAGACTGATGTAATAAATAGAGCTTGTACCACTGCTGTTTGACTTGGAAAAAGAGCTTGTTTCGTACCTCTTCAAATACCTCAAACTGTGATTTTGCCTGTTCTGTGGCGACATCGCCTTTGGCTGAGAGTGTACCGAACCATGGGAACATTTGATTAAGGCCGATACGGCTTTGTTGCGGTCCCACTCTGGTTTCAATGGGTGAGATGAAATACCCAAAAGATAAATCCGGGTCAGGCAGTGCCGTTACTTGTGGCACCTGTTCTAAAGACGCACGGTATTTGGTAAACTCCGCTTTTAGGGTGGGGTTATTTTCACCTGCCTGGATAAGATAGTCATCCAGTGATTGAGCAAGTGTAACCTTTGAAGATAGCAAGACGAGTGCCAGAGCAAAGCAGGTTATAAATGAGGTTGTTATATGTGTATATCTCATGATGATAGACTCTTGTTGAGTTGAAATTCTTTCCAGATGGCATAAAGCACCGGAACGACAAAAAGCGTGATGACCTGAAACAGCATCCCGCCGACACTTGGAATAGCCATTGGCACCATGATATCTGCGCCTCGCCCTGTTGAAGTGAGTACAGGAATAAGAGCCAGAATGGTGGTTGCCGTGGTCATTAGGGTTGGGCGAATTCTTCTGGAACTGGCTTCCACCACAGCTTCGCGTACCTCTTCGATAGTTTTTGGCTTTCGTTTATCAAAAAGCTGGTCGAGGTAGGTTGCCATCACAACCCCTCCATCTGAGGCAATACCGAATAGAGCAATAAAACCGACCCAGACAGCAACACTGAGATTAACGGTTCCCATTTGGAACAGGTCACGTATATTTTGCCCGAAGATGGAAAAATCCATAAACCATGGCTGTCCGTAGAGCCAGATCAGGATAAACCCACCTGCCCATGCCACAAAAATGCTGGTGAAGATCATGCCTGTGGTCGCGGTTGACTTGAACTGGAAGTACATAATGAGGAAAATCAGGAAGAGCGCGATGGGTAGAATGATGGATAGTCTTTTTTCTGCTCTGACTTGGTTTTCATAGCTTCCGGCAAACTCGTAGCTCACGGCAGCAGGAACGATGAGGTTTCCTTGATCAATTTGGTTTTCGAGATATGCTCTTACCCCTTCAACCACTTCTACTTCGGCCATGCCATCGACTTTATCAAAGATGACATAACTGACAAGGAAGGTATCTTCACTTTTAATGGATTGAGCGCCTTGGCGGTAATCAATACTGGCCAATTGACCAAGAGGAATTTCTGCTCCTGTATTGGTTGGCACGAGCATTTCAGCAATTTTTTGGGGATCATCCCTAAATTCTCTGCCGAACCTGACCCGTACCGGGTAGCGTTCTCGTCCCTCTACGGTGGTAGTAAGGGGCATCCCACCGATACCAACAGCGATGAACTCTTGCACGTCTTGGATATTTAATCCGTAGCGGGCTAGCTGTTTTCTATTCCAGTTGATTTCAAGGTATGGTTTACCCACGATACGGTCGGCAAAAACGGATTCACTCTTAACACCGGGTGCGCCTTGAAGTTGTTCCTCAAGTTGTAAAGCAAAGCGGTCAATGGTTTGAAGATCGGGGCCTTTGACTTTGATACCCATCGGAGCCCGCATACCTGATTGCAGCATGACTTGACGGGTTTGAATGGGCTGTAATTTAGGGGCGGATGTTACTCCTGGAATACGAGAGGCTTTGACAATTTCTTCCCAGATATCGTCTGTTGATTGAATATGATCCCGCCATTGACGGTAGTATTCTCCACCTGCATTAGGAATAAGCTCTCCCTTATCATCTCTTGCATATTCTCCATCGTCATTCACCTTAAATCGAACACGGCGACCGTTGTCATCGGTTTTATATTCCGATTTGTATTGAATAAGGTTTTCGAACATCGAGATGGGAGCAGGATCAAGAGCAGAGTTGGTACGCCCGCTTTTGCCGACGGCTACTTTTACTTCCGGAATGGCAGCGATACTCATATCAAGCTTTTGGACGATATCTTTTACTTCTTCAATGCCTGCATGAGGAAGTGTGGTTGGCATGAGTAAGAAAGCCCCTTCATCAAGGGCTGGCATAAACTCTTTACCGAAACCGGGAAACGCATGGGTAGCTGATGACCATACGGTCGTGGTTCGAATATTAACCCCTACTTTATCAAACCCTTTTGCGACAAAACCAAAGGTGGAGTTAAAGCCGAGCCAAGCAACAACACCAAAGATGACCAAGCTGGTCGGCAGCGTAAGGAAGAGTTTTTTATGCTCCAGGCACCAACGTATAAGTTGGGAGTAATATCTGATAACAAGCCAAAAGAAGGCTAAGATGATAACGATGAGACCGACCACAAAGACAAGGTTTCCGGCCATTGAGACGCTTGGCCCGAATGGTAACCAGTACTTGGTCAAGAGCCATGTAACAATAGCCACCGTGAGCACATTATTGAGATAGGTCATGCGCTGTTGATGTGCATGTGAAACGAATAGACTACCACCGTTTATGAGGCCAAAACCGATGAGAGCTAATCCAAGCCAAGGTGTAACAAAGAATAAGGATAGAACACCTGTAAGTATGAGTACCGCATTCCAGCTAAGCTTCACCTTTCGCTTATCAATTTTGATAGAGAACAGCCAGTGAGCAAATGGCGGAATAAGTGTAATAGCAATGATGATGGAGGCGATCAGGGCAAAGGTTTTGGTATAAGCGAGCGGCTTAAACAGTTTTCCTTCTGATGCAACCATCGTGAAGACAGGAAGAAAACTAACAATCGTTGTAGTCACGGCTGTAAGAACGGCTGAAGCCACTTCGGTTGTGGCTTTGTAAATCACCTCTAACAGGGACTCATTCTCATCCATCTCTGCCATATGCCTGAGCATATTTTCTGAAAGAATAACGCCCATATCCACAATGGTACCAATGGCAATCGCAATACCGGACAGAGCCACAATATTGGCATCGACATTAAAATAGCGCATAGCTATGAAAGACATCAGAACGGCTATCGGTAACATCGCTGATATCAGTAATGATGTTCTCAAGTTGAGAACCATGACCACAATGACAATAATCGTAATCAGAATTTGTAGGGTGAGTGCCTCTTCAAGTGTGCCCAATGTTTCCTGGATCAGTTCACCCCTATCATAAAAGGGCACCACTTCAACTTTGGAGACAGTACCATCCTGTAACGTTTTTGATGGTAACCCGGGTGATATTTCTTTGATCTTAGCTTTAACGTTATTGATAACCTGCATCGGGTTTGCCCCTTGCCTTGCGACCACAACACCACCAACTGCCTCTGCCCCTCCTTTATCAAGCAGGCCTCGTCGCAAGCCCGGGCCTCTTGTTACAAATCCAACATCCTGAATTCTAATCGGTGTATTGTCGGTGACTTTAACGACGGCTTGTTCGATATCCTCAAGCTCTTTGATGTATCCCAAACCCCTGACCAGATATTCAGCGTTATTGAGTTCTACTGTTCTGGCACCAACCTCACTGTTGCTCTTTCTCACGGCATTGAACACCTGAGGCAGGCTCACGCCATAGACCTTCATGGAGTTTGGATTAAGCTCAATCTGATATTCTTGAATAAACCCGCCGATGGAGGAAACCTCGGCAACGCCTTCTGCACCAGATAGTCCATATCCAACATAAAAGTCTTGAATACTTCTGAGTTCCTGCGGGTCCCATCCGGCTGCCGGATTCCCCTCGTTATCTCTTCCTTCCAGGGTATACCAAAAAATTTGTCCAAGCCCGGTTGCATCGGGCCCAAGTGTTGGTTGTGCATCAGTGGGAAGTGTTCCGGCAGGCAAAGCATTTAGTTTTTCCAGAATACGCGACCGGCTCCAATAAAAATCGACATCCTCTTCAAAGATCACATATATATTGGATGTCCCGATCATCGAACTGCTACGTATCGTTTTAATACCCGGTACGGTCAATAGTTCTGTTGTTAGTGGGTAGGTGATCTGATCCTCAACATCCTGAGGAGAGCGCCCGGGCCATTCCGTGAAAACGATTTGTTGGTTTTCACCTAAATCAGGAATAGCATCAACGGGAACCGGATCTCTGGGAATTGAATTAAGATTCCAATCAAATGGCGCTGTTGATAAACCCCACCCCACGAGTAAGGTAAGCAGCAATACTGCTACCAATTTATTTTCAAGAAAAAATCTTACTGTTTTATTAAGCATTTATTTATTCAATTTAGGCTCGTATGGTTTTTTTGCGGTTAGAATAAATTCGTTCGCAAAGAAATAATCGTTACTCGGACGTATTAATAGTGCATGATCAGAGTTCGCCAAGCAATGTATATCACATAGACCTCAAGGGTTTTTGAGGCTTTTATTCCTAAATCAAAAAGGACTCATTCGTCAAAAAGAGAGGCGGTGACGAATAGAGTTTCGGGTGGGATAATGAATAATGTTTAGTATAGTTTTCTGATATTTCTATCAGTTCAACAACCTGTAGGACTGGCTCTTCAATCTCAATTTTATTGACAACGATTGTATTGTCTTTAATCGAAACAAAATCAGGTGAGCATTGGCATACTAATTCTGAATCACAATGGTTATCAGATTCATTTGGCTCTTCTGAACTCCCTTGTTTTGTTGGGCAATCCGGCATATCGCTATGCTCTGTTACAGGGCTTTTGGCCATCATATCCTGACACATTTGCTGAGCTAATCCAGAGGAACCTAATAAAAATAGCATGCCGGTTATAGCAACAAAGAACCTGTTATAGGCTACTAACTTTGATATGATTTTTTTGAATTTCACTCATATAATATATGGTTTTTAAAGATCAATTGTAATCCTATCCCGTATCAGTGGCGATCTTATAATTCAAATCTGGTAATACAGGCTTTTTTTACCATAATTGGAAACATTGAGAAAAAATTAGATAAACTATTCTCATAATTAGATAAGCCAGAATTTTGTACAATAGGATAAATATAATAAACATGGAAACGCTACAGCTAAATATTAAGAATATGGTCTGTGATCGCTGTCGCATGATGGTGGATTCAAGGCTTCGTGAAATTGGATTAGAGGTAGTTGAGGTAGAACTAGGAACTGCAAAAGTTAAGCGTACAAATGAGTCTATTTCATTACAGGATATAGAGAGGGAGCTTAAAACGCTTAATTTTGAGCTTATTAAGACCCAAAGCGATAGGTTGGTTGAAGAGGTGAAGCATAGTTTACTTTTGCTATTGGAAGATAAAATTGATGAAGAGTTGAGTTTATCGGACTATTTGGGAAAACGTATTGCCAAAAACTATTCGCAAGTTTCTAAAACGTTTTCATCACTTCAGGGACAGACGATTGAACGGTTTTTTATCAATTTAAAGATTGAGAAAGCAACAGAAATGATAAGCTATGATGATCAGAATTTTAGCCAAATAGCATACCGTTTAGGATATAAAACTTTACAGCACCTCTCTCGTCAGTTCAAAGAAGTAACTGGAATGACGATGAGTGAGTATAAAAAACTTAAACAGAGTAAAAGAAACGGTGTAGATAAAGTTTGGTAGATTTCTAAAAACCATCAAAAGATAAATCTTTACCAAAAATCGACATTTTTAGAGTTTAGAAATATCCTAAAATGGTCTTTCAATTTTAAACAAAAGGAAAGACCATGACGACTACACACATCAAAATACAAGGCATGACCTGCTCAGGTTGTGAAAACAACGTTCAAATAGCATTGGATGAGTTAGAAGGTGTAATTAAAGCTGATGTTGACTACACGAAAGGTGCGGCAACCATTGACCATGAGAATTTAGAACTATCAACCATCAAAAACGCAGTGGAAGAAGCTGGTTATAAGGTTGAGTCGAAATAAATCATGTCAATTTTAACTAATTAAGGTGAGAGAAGATCATGAATACCAAAACCATTCAGATTGAAGGGATGCACTGCACTAACTGTGCAAATGCTGTAGATAAGCAGTTACAATCTATTGAAGGTGTAACATCTGCAACCGTCAATTACGCTACAGAGTCGGCTATTATTCACTTTGACAGAGATATTCCTTTTGAAGAGTTTGAAACGGCAATTCAAAATGCGGGATACTCGGTATTAAATGAACAATCTGATTCAATATCAAAAGCTGAGTTATCTGAACAAAGAGAAGCAAAGAAGCTATCCAAAGCAAAAAAAGATATGATCTTATCCTGGGGTGCAACTATCCCTATGCTTATTTGGATGCTTCCGATGTGGATATCGGGTTATATGTTTTTGGGGATGTTAGGTATGGAAATTGGCATGATCCTTCTCTCTTCTTTTGTCATTTTTGTTCCCGGCCGTGAGACGTTAGTAAGTGCGTTAAGATCATCCAAGAATCTGAACCCCAATATGGATGTATTGATTGCTATAGGTTCACTAGCTGCACTATCAACGGGTTTTGTAACGCTTCTTCATGCCCTGGGATTTGGTCCGCAATTTCACAGTTTTGCAATGATTGCAGGTATGATTATGGCATTTCACTTAACTGGGCGATACATAGAGACTAAAGCGAAAGGAAGCGCCTCCCAAGCTATCCGTCAATTATTGACGCTTGAGGCTAAAGAAGCATCTGTCATCAGAAACGGTAGTGAACAAAAAATCCCGGTTCAAGAATTAAAGATCGGAGATATCATGCTTGTCCGTCCGGGCGAAAAAATACCAACTGATGGAGAAGTTATTGAAGGGGAAAGTAGTGTTGATGAATCCATTGCAACAGGTGAGTCTATGCCTGTTGACAAACAATCCGGAGACAAAGTTATTGGAGCAACTATAAATTCCACTGGAGTGTTAAAAGTCAGAGCCAGTAAAATTGGAAGCGATACCTTTCTAAGCCAGATCATTCGCATGGTAGAAGAGGCACAGGGCACAAAAATTCCAATACAGGAATTTGCCGATAGAGTAACCTCAGTTTTTGTCCCTATTGTGTTAGTGCTTGCTGGATTGACTTTAGCATCTTGGTTAATTTTCCCTGAATTCTTCAGGAATTTAGTGGTTTGGGCATCAGACTTTATCCCCTGGGTTGACCCAAGTTGGGGCACGCTCTCTCTGGCTTTCTATGCCACTATCGCCGTTTTAGTGATTGCTTGTCCTTGTGCGTTAGGTTTGGCAACACCAACTGCACTTATGGTGGGTTCTGGTTTAGGTGCTACCAACGGTATTTTGATTAGGAAAGGAGAAGCTATACAGCTTATGAAGGATGTTGATACGATAGTTCTCGACAAAACTGGGACCATAACAAAAGGAAAACCAGAGGTTACAGATCTATTTGTGGAAGGTGATATCTCTTCTGAGGAGGTGTTAAGATATGCAGCTTCTGTAGAGGACAATTCGGAGCACCCATTAGCAAGAGCAATAGTAGATGCTGCGCTTAATAAAGAATTAAAGCTTATCAAGACTTCGTCTTTTGGCTCAACAACAGGTAGAGGGGTTACTGCTGATGTCGAAGGAATTAGTGTATCTGTAGGAACACCTGATTTGCACAAAAATAATGGAATAGATGTTCCTGACCTTTATCTTGATAGGAAAAAGGAACTTGAAGCTCAGGCAAAAACAGTTGTTGTTGTATCTATCGATAGAGCAATAGTAGGACTTATAGCGATTGCCGATGAAGTTAAAGAAGACAGTCTTGAAGCCATTTCTAAACTTAAGGATCAGGGTTTAAATGTTATCATGCTAACTGGAGACAACCTTAGAACGGGTCAGGCAATAGGTAAAAAAGTAGGTGTGGACGAAGTGATTGCAGAGGTACTTCCAGATCAAAAATCTGAAGTAATACAAAAACTTCAGAATGAAGGAAAAATCGTAGCTATGGTTGGAGATGGTATTAATGATGCACCAGCGTTAACACAAGCTAATATTGGAATTGCGATGGGCACGGGTACAGATGTAGCCATTGAGTCGGGAGATATAGTTTTGGCAAAAGGAAGTCTGTCAGGTTTGATTAGGGCAATTAATTTGAGTAAAGAGACTTTCAAAAAGATAAAGCAAAACCTCTTTTGGGCTTTCTTCTACAATATTATCATGATTCCACTTGCGATAGTTGGATTTTTACATCCTCTGCTCGCAGAAATAGCTATGGCTTTTAGTTCGATAAATGTTGTTCTGAACTCTAAAGCTTTGCAAAAAAAAGAAATATAGTAAATCAATACCAAGTGTAAGCCAATTATTTCCAGCCCCTTTTTTTCTTATACCCTTCTACCTTACGCTTGGTACCTGTTTCATTATATCTCCTCCTTGCCATTTTGATTGAGCATTGAAATCTCCTGGCTAACATTTCTATTGTATAGTTTTTGAATGTACACAGATAGAAAAGAGCTTGTTCGGGTATTTGGAGACAAGCACCTAAATAATCAGCTTCTTTTTCTTGTTCTTCATTATAACAGGTTCTTGGCATAAAGTAATCGACCACAGCCATAGGTTCATGCTCGAGGATAAAATGAGCCAATTCATGACAAATAGTTGAGTGCAGGCGGTTTTGTACATGAGATGTATTCAGGATTATTTTAGATATCCCATTTTGAATACTACCGACACCAGACCATTCATCATTAAAAGGTGATCTTAAAAGTACATCCAATACCTCTTGAGAGATTTCAAGATCACGAGGATCAACTATCTTGACTTGGAGATGAGTGGCAAGCCTATAAGGGTCAAGAAAGTCGTTCTTTCCAACTCCTAATTCTTTTCGTAACTCAAGCGAAATTTCTTCAGCTTTTTTTCTAAAGCTTTTTGGCATAAGCAGAAGTAATTTGTTTTCAATAATCTACTGCTTTTCTGCGGCTTTAACCATTGTAATTAATGCTTCTACCAGTTCCGGTGACATTGCATCATCTGCCCTCAAGTGAAAAGCGATTACATCAGAGGTAGATTTACCCTTCAATTCATCATTGATTGACTTCCCACTGAACCCTGGCACGAACTCATCTGGTGAGACATTCAGCCACTGGCAGATATTAACGAAGGTATCTAAGTCTGGAATTTTTCCTTGTTCTATTCTGGAAAGAGTTGATGAACTTATATTTCCAATATTTTTTGCCGTTTCCCTGAGTCCGACTTTTCCTCGTTTACTTTTGACCATAGCTGATAGTTTATGGATATCAACATTACTGGACATAAGAAACTCCCATTTGTTTCATTTATAATACGTGTTTTATTTGGAATACAATTTAGATGTTTGTATCATTAGAAAAACGTGTTTCACAAATGAAATTTACTATGATTTTTAGACAAAACCTAATGCCAGGAACTGTAATATCTGTTCCAAAAGGCGTAATTACACATGTTGGTGTTATCACAGGAAGAACACATCTAGGCCGACTCACAGTGATCGCAAATACTCCCAGATATGGAAAAGTGGTTGAACAAACGATAGATGATTTCTGTGATGGAGCGAATTTTAAGGTGGTTTCTCGCCCCAAAAACTTTTTCCAAGGTTATAAGGCTGTCCAACGTGCAAGTCAGCTTATTGGAAAGCCCTATAATGCTTTTTCTTACAATTGTGAGCACCTGATTACGGATGCTTTTTCTCTCAAGCCTGAAAGCCCTCAACTCCAAAAATGGACTGCTTTAAGTCTAATTTTAGGCACGGGGCTTTTATTATTTTCAACCTCAAACCAATAGGAGTTAATTATGGCAACGAATCCTCCCAAAGGAGATGGCCGTCGTTACGGAGCAGTCCGTGATAGAAGCCAAACATATAATCCACAAAATGACCGGTGGACCAAGCGAGGTCCGGACGGTAAATTTATGGATCAAAAAGCCGATAATAAACCCTTCAAGGGTGTTCGGAAAGAACGATAACCAAAATCAATACATGCAATGGCAAATAGAAGAGTAACGAAAACCGGAAAAGATACCGATGGTGATATAACACACCTATGCAATCCAGGACAGGTCTGGAGTCCGAAGTCTAAATCTTCGGCGATAACCGAAATTGAAAATGGAACTAATTCCTATTACGTACAAGATGCTTATGGTAGAACAGCAGATGTTCATGTAGTTAACGGGGCTACTGGAAAATATCTGAGAACGGACCCAAACAGCAACTGTAGTGATAATCTGGATAATTTGCCTGATTGTTAGTTTCAAGAGAATCAATATCGGAATTTATGGAGGTCATCAGTCGGTGGCCTTTTTTATTATTCTGACCTATCATTCTATTTCTTCAAGCTTCAGTAAGCCCATGATTGATTTATGCAGATTCAGCTTGCCTTCCCCTGCCCGCTTGATCATGGCGTTGAAATAGGCTCCGGGCTTTCTCACCGGGTTTTTTTCCCTGTTCATGCCCTGATCGGTAAGAAGCACGCAGATGGCCGCTCCTTCCCTCGTGAGCTCAGAGCACGCCCTGCCCCAAGCGCTTTGAGAAATATTGACCTCTGTTTTCCGCTTGAAGGCCGCTTCCACCATATCGTACCAAATCATCGCTCGTTTTTCCATTGGGATATGCGCTTTAAATTCTTCACTGGACGCATTGAGGGCTTGTTTAAGGGTGATATGTTGAAGACCGGTGCTTAAAATCAGTTCTTCTTTGGATGGTGGGGCCTCCTGATCCTCCTTTTGCTTTGCCCTGCCCGTTTGTATCTCCTCAAATCGACTACTGCTTTCCTGAAAGCTATTGACCGCAGGACTACTTGTATTCATTTCAATGAATGGTTTTTTTATTGTAACCTTATTGTGAGTGCAATTTTCTTCGCTTCTGGATGAAGTTTTTGATGTTTCTGATGGATTGTTGTTCATGTTTGCTCCTTGCTCAAAGATGACTAAAAGCTCAGCATGAAGGTGTTTGTGCTTACAGAGAAGCTCTCTGAGCGTTTCCATACCTATGTGTGATCGAATTTGAATGGATATGTTTTCATATACCTTGTGATGATCTTCAATCTCACAGGACGTTATGAGCCCCCTGCCCTGTTCACCAGCTTCAATTAACTCAGCTAAAACCGCTCTGATCTGGCTTCTGTAATAGGAAATCTGTCTCTTGGTTTCCATCCAAGCCTGCTGATAGAGTTGTTTTTCATGAAGAATGTTTTGCAGTTCTTCCTTTTGATAAGCCAGAGGCGTTAAATCTACCCCGTAGGCAAATAGGATCTCTCCGGTTTCCGGGCAACGCTTTCCATAGCGTTTATGATTTCCGCTATCGTACCAGGTTAAGGCCCCTACTTCGAATAAGGACTTCTCCAGGTTTTGAATCTGGCGTTCTGTAACGCCCAAATCCATTGCTGTTTTTGATAGCGACTGAAATACAATCGGCCGGGAGCCAGCTGACCAATCCATATCTCTTGTAAAAGCCATATAGTAATCGAGCAGTTCGATCATTTTGGATGTAAAGCCAGCCTCGCGCCCTGCCCTTTTGACCAGGATAAGTAGATCATAATGGTTGGTGTTTTCTTCCAATCCAGCAAAGTCTTCGCTTTGCTCAATGGATGCCCGGAGCTTTGGAGAGCTTATACGCCCTCCCCGGCTCTGCACAGATGAATATTCAGGAATAAAATGTGGTTGCATATGATAATAAGCAGGCAATTAAATCTGTGAATAAGGGTGCAAAAAAGGGTTGCTGACTCATTATAGAGTTGCATCCGATTCGAAAGTGCGATACGATGGTAATCAAGAATTAAGAAGTATCGACTTCCCCCAAAAGACCGCCGCGCTAACGGCGGTTTTTTTATTCACTATTTAAATGCTGAAGTGCTTCTCCCTTGTTGGATGGTTATACAGACAATGTGTGATTCCCAGAACAGGGAATCGGTATGCTCTCACTCTATCAAAAAAATGTTACTGTTACAATGACTTGTAATGTGACTGTAATATGTTACTTCATGTTACAGTGTACAACACAGCATTTCTGGGGCTTGTGGCGATGTTGTTGTAACATATTACACACTGCGGCAGTAACTTGTTACAACACGCTTGCGACAGCATGTTACTCAAAGTAACAGCTTACTTTGAGCCTGTAACATCTCTTTAATTAGTGGCTCACAAAGGGCTTGCCCTGATTTTCGGGCAGTGGTACGATACAGTAACAGTTACTCTTCATGTTACAGGATTTGACAGCCATGAAATACTCCGTTGCAGACTCCGCAAAGATTGTTGGTAAAACCAGACAGACCATTTACCGTCATATTGAAAGCAAACCGATCAGTGTAGAAAAAGATGATAACGATGAAATGTTTATCCAAGCCTCCGAGCTAATCCGGGTCTATGGGAATAACATTAATTTTGATGCAGTCAATGAAGAACAGCCACGGAGCTCTCAAAAAGCTCAAGGGGCTGTTCCGGCCAATGCCAGCTCGGAAGCGCTTGTCCTGCAGGAAAAGATCAATGCGTTAGAAAAACAGCTTGAAATGAAAGACGATCAAATAAAGAGCGAAAGAGAATTTCGGGAAGAACAGATTGCCACGCTCAAAGAGGCTCTTCAAAAAGCCCAGACTGGACATAATTCTGTTACTCGGCTGTTAGAAAACCATACAGGTCAAACAGGTGGAGTAGGGGACTTGGAAAAAGCAATGAGAGGACTCGAAGCCCGCGTTGCCAATCAAGAGCGAGAATCCAAAGAAATAGAAGAAAAGGCAAAGAGGGCATACAAAGCCTACAAGAAGAAAAAAGCTGAGCTGGAAGCGTATAAGAAAGCAGAAGCGGAGCCAGAAACTGAACGTAACAAGTCGTTTTGGAAAAGGTTTTTCGGATAGTAATTAAGAAAGCTCAGCCTTTCTCACATTATAGGGCAGGGCGTTATCCATATCTCCTTCCGTTCTTAGCGAATAATAACCCTGATCAGTTACAATAATGTGATCAAGTACATTTAAATCAAGAAAGCTGCCAGCTTCTTCCAGTTTCCTCGTTATATGCTTATCTGCCTGGCTGGGCTTAAGTAGCCCGGAAGGGTGGTTATGGGCGATAATCAGCTTGCTCGCTCTGCGCTTCAAGGCAATGGAGAATACAATTTTGGGGTCAACGATTGTGGCCGAAGTACCACCTTTAGAGATATTAGCATAACTCATAAGCCGCAGAGCATTATCAAGCAAAAGTATCTTTGCCTCTTCGACCAAAGCGATCTGCGTTTCATCCCAAATCTCTTTTAAAGTCTGGTAGGCTTTTTCCGGGCTATCTACCGTAGGCCGGTCGCAGGCTTTCATCTTGTTGCGGTAGATAAGCTGAACTTCTTCAAATTGGCTAGAAAGGTTTTTCATTTTGATCGGATTAGCGCAAAGCCTTTTATCCATCAACAAAGAAGTATAAGCCATACATAAGCATGAAGAACGCATTATGAGTTCATTTGAAACTCAAATATGCATATCGGGATCATCTTGAATTCAGATATTCTACTCTTCTATCCCAGAAAAGAATTTCTTGAGGGTCATATTATGTGCATCTAATACACGGAATAGGGTGGTCAGTTGAAGGTTTGCACCTTCTTCTACACGCCAATATTGTTTTCTCTCTAAGGAATGTGCCACGGCAAATGCTTCATAACTTGAATATCCAGCTTCAATTCTGAGTGTCTTAATTCTCTTCGCAATGAGATTGATTCTATGGTCTTTTTCCTTATTTGACATAGATCAAACTAGCTCTGAAAATTTGTCAAAATTTACGGCATAAATGCCGCAAATTATTTTTATTCTTTCTATCTTTATCATGAGTTATTTAACCCAATGATTGCTTCTTGTTTTTGTCCTAAAGCCCTATTAAACAAGAGCAACCTGCACAATAAAAGTCTCATGAAAAGAACAATGATTGTATTAGCCGGTGTTTTGAGCTTTATAATGATACTCCATACAACCCCGCTTCAAGCACAACACGCAAACAAAGCTCAGACTTCTACTGATAAAGAAGGATGGGAAGCCCCTAAAGTGAAAGTCTTTGACCTGCGGGGCAGGGGAGCAATCAAGGCTGAAAATACAGCTCAGGAAAATTCAAAGAAGGGGGCTTTAATCGCACTAATTACCAGTGATAATCCATATTTGGCTGAAGAAATCGAGCGGGTATTTATTCATCATAAAATCTCCGGTAGGGAACGATTATTTATTGTGCTTGGTGATAAGCCAGAAGATACTTCAAACTCAGTAGTGATCTTTGCAAACGGAAAGTTTAAAGGATTCTGGAAATCCGGCCCTGAAATCAAAAAAGTAATCGCCGGTCAATTTAGTGGCGATGTAAGTAAAATCTATGATGAGGAAATCCTACCTCTGCTTTCCGAAAGTGCCCCTAATAATTAAAATCCAAGATCGAGATCGATTGCTTGCTGCGGAGTAGGGGACTTGCTACCAGTTTCAGTAGCTTGTTCAAGCGATGAAGTTTGTGATTTGATCAGCCTATTTATCTTTTCAAGATCGGCCTGATTAATATCCTTACGTTCTAGGGCTTTATTTGCGATCTCAAGGCTTTCAAGAGCCGGGTCTAATTCGGTATCAATCTTATGCTGAATGTCTCTGCCCAATTGTTCAGCAGTTTCATTGTAATCTGAGACTATTACATCCAACATAGCAAATGAATCGGGTGAATCTGCATTCCAGATATTACCTGTCTTCTTTTCCCAGGCTTTTATAGCGTCTCTGGCTGCTTGATCGATGGGATAGCCGTCTGTACCCACTTCATATTCTCTGGATGCCTCACGCCCTTCTAAAAACTCTTCTAAGGCTGTTTTATATCTCATTGCCTGATCACGAAGCTCAACAAGCTCATTAATTTCTTCCTGAATGCGCTCGACCGTCTCAAGCATCGCACGTCTGGAGTCTTCAAGCATTTGCATGAGTTCATAATGCTCGAAGATCTTCTTTTTCTTTTCGTTTTTCTCGCCTTTGTAATCCTGATCTGGATATTGATCATTCGTTGTTTCAATACGGCCAATGGCTTTGCCTCCTTCAGGACGCATGGCATAATCAAAATCTTCTTTGGCTAGTTTCTGTGCCTCTGTATTGAAATCTTTAGTCAGCAAGGCTTTTCCCCTTCAAATTCCCCTCTATTTTGCCCGAAAATGTTTAAGCAATTCTAAAGAATTTGCCAATGAACAGGAGTAGGATGCTTTTTCTGGACAAATGCCAACACCTATGATAGACTGATTTATAGACTGGTCTATTAAGGAGATATAGCATGAAAGAAGTCGGGTCTTATGATGCAAAAACAAACCTGCCCGAAATCTTAAGAGAAGTCGAGGGTGGGCAAACCTTTCTTATTACTCGCAGAGGGAAACCTATAGCGGAGCTTACACCCATTTCCGAAAGTGAAGAATCATTGAAAGCACTTTGTAGAGAAATTAGGATTGACCGCGCAAATAGAAAATCTGTCAATCTATCTGAGATCAAAGACTGGAAAAGAGAAGGGCACAAATACTAATGACGTTTGTAATTGATGCATCTGTTGCCTTGAGCTGGTGCTTCCCGGATGAACATAATGAGTTGGCCGATAAAGCACTTTCAAATTTAATATATGAAGGTGCAACCGTGCCTTCAATCTGGTGGTATGAAATCAGGAATGTATTGTTGATTGGTGAACGCCGGCAGCGGATCGAAAAAAAGGATTCAGAGGCTTTTTTAAGACAGTTGAGTCGCCTGCCTATTGAGATTGATCAAAACCCAGCCAGTCTGATTACCCTTGAAATAGCCCGCAATAACGATTTAACGATCTATGATGCCGCATATATTGAATTGGCTGGCAGAGCAGGGTGCCAATTTGTAACACTTGACAAGACATTACAACTGGCTGCCAAGAATCAGGAAATTGAGCTTTTTTGAAATGATATTGATTACTTGCTTAGAGACTATTTATAAATCTGAAATGCATACTATCAACTAGAGAAAAATTATAAATCCTCTCTGGTTACTCTCACTGTAAATTGAAGAGCTATTTGCCCTAATTCTCGTGCCCTTGATGCATACTCAGTAATACACAAGGGAGCGGCATCCTTAAACAAAGGATCATGAAAAACAGATCGATCTTTATATCCGCGCAAGGATTCCAGTTCTTTAATGCTGACATATCCAAGTTCTGGTCTTGCACCTGCAAGCCGCATTAACCCAAATGCCATATCATGGTTATCGGGTTCAACGTAGGCAAGCATCCAAGACGATGGTGGATTCCAGGGAAAATGTAAATATACAACAGGCGGTGTTTTAGCACTTTCATCCTTCGCTATTTTTTTACCGTTTTCAATTAATAAATTGAGTTGTTCGCTTGTAAGAAGAGCCATAATAAAGGGATTAATTTGGGTTCAATACAATAATATTTAAATAATTGATAATAAACAACTTAAAGTGATAATATTACTTATGTAAATTAAATGTTAGATTGTTACGTATAATTATACATAACAATGATTTAATAACTTTTAAAAATGGATGAAAAGACAGAAACCCTCCCTATCCCAGATATACCAGACGACCTCCTTGCTCCAGTTAATGCTCTCTTAAATTCTGCTAGGCTTTATAAAGAGATTATTGCAAAAGCTATGCAGGGAACTTCCGTGCAAAAAATCCTACTTGAAGAAATGCAAAGTATTCAAATTGCAGAAAATGTCATGGCTTCATGGAATTTTAAACTACCGCCTGATGATGAATTAGCAAACAGTATAAACTGATATATCTTGAAGAATGAGTGAAGAAAGAGATTATTACGACGAAATAATGAAAATTATGCAGGTAGCAACTAATGCTTTTTGGGAAGCAGAAATACCTAAGCATCAAATCCCATCTGTACTTGCTGACTACCTTGTCATCTCAATAATTGGTATGACTCAACATGAAGATGAAGAAATTACAGAAGCTGCTGTTTTAGGGATCATTGACAGGATGAAAGACCTACTAAACAGATGGAGAATGGGCGAGGAAGGTTTCGAAGATCGAAAATGGAAGCTGAATTAATCTCGTTTCGAAAATTTAGACTTTTGTGATAACACAAGGATATAGTATATCATGTTGAGGGTGAAACAGATATTGAACCTCAAAATCCCAAAGTAGTACTAGAATGATAAGGCCCATTATGGTAAATGAATGGTCAGTTCTTGGAAAAATCTCTCTTGAATTTACGCTGTCCAGTGCCCGCATCTTTCAGGTGATTACTTTTTGTTTTTTTAATCAGCCGGTCTTTGTTTTTGAATCTAGACCCGAGCAATGCCGAGCCTAGATTCATATTTTTAAGTACATAAAATAATGTATAGATAAAAGGCAAAACTACGAGCGATATGCAGATAATGATGAATGTCATAGCCTACATGGGAAGTGTATTTTGCTCTATATTTTTTGCAGTCTCGTACAATGCAATAATAATTGCGGCTAAAAACAGCCAAATGCTTGCCAGCACATCACCAAAGTATAGAAACCCCATTCCAGCCAGGGAAAGCAATGCAGGCTGAAAAACAGTTACCATATATCTATTTGATATAGGAGCGTATTTTTGAAGTGCTAAGTAAATAAGATCGTTTCCTGAGTGGTAGGGATTCTCATTCGTCCATTTGCCAAAAAAAGATGCGGTAACCTGAACGCTTGCTGATAGTACAAAAAGGGCGGTGATCACTAACAATCCAATCGATTGAGGTCTTATTAGAGCCGATAAAAAGCTGCGGAATTCGATCTCTTCTTTTGTAAATACACCTTGAAAAAAATTCCAAGATTCAGAAGCTAAAAGACTTAGCTCTTCAAAAGTGAATGGTCTGTTAATCAGCACCATAAAGAAGGACGTACAAAATATTACTATAAGACCGGAGTATAATTTCCCGTGATTTATCCGCAGAATCGAAGTCACAGAATATTGAATTCCGAATATCAATAAGGATATCGTTGCCCAAATTGGTGTTAATATCACCCAACTTCGCTTCACATTAGAGAATTTCAAGTGCTGAGAGACTACTTTCCCAAGCCATTTATATATGCGCTTGATGATATTTCCATCGCTGTATGATTTATGCGGAGATATGCTATCATCATTTTTCTTGTATCTTTTTTTCTGCTTTTTCATGACGATAAAATTTGAATGAAAAGTGAATATGGGCCGCAGATCACGACCCATATTTATAGATTAAATGGTTTGACGCTGTACAAAATCGACGTTCAAGCTTGAAAGCCAATGTTCAAAGAAAAGCATGGTTTCATAGCTGTAACTCTGATATTTGCCGTCAAAGGAATGGATTATCTCTACCTCAATATCTGACAAATCATACTTACTTATATCATGAAACGCAGAGAAATGCTCGATAAGCTCAGGGTAAATTTCTCTCATATCCTTTGGATCTTCGAAGCCTTTTGTCAGATCCGCAATACCATTGTCAATAGCATCAGAAATAACTGTAATTTTACGCTGACCTTCGACCTTGCTAAGTCGCGCTAGGTAGTAACTCAGAGAAGAATAGAACTCTGTTGAGCCGGCAGCGGGAATTTCTGTTATCCGGGTGATTTCTTCCTCAACTTGATTCAGGACTGAATTCACCAGGTCTTGTCGCTCTTGAAAAACACCATTCCATTCTCCCTGCCCTGCCTCCAGGGTAATAATGGAAGGTTTATCTACTAAATTGGCAGAAACAGGTAGAGTATAAAAATCGACCGCTGTGTTATAGAAGACCTCTTCATTGAAGGATATATCTTTCTTTATGTGAGACATAATTCTGTCTATATCAGGAATCAGGTGAGGCTCCATGCTTTCTGAGCGATCAATAATGGTTACTTGGGTTATTTGGTACGGCTCATTGTTTGGAGCCTGGTTGCACGCCAGTAGCACACCGGCCAATACAATTAAGATTAATTTTAAATTTTTCATGATGAGATGGTTTGGTATTATGATTTGTGGGAACCATTTGTAGATGAGGTTTCCAGTTCGATTTCCTCTCTGGCTTTGACACCTTTTTGATAAGAAGTTTGAATTCTGCTCAGACCGGATTCTTTTATGTTTTTATAGCTTTTTTTGATCTGAGTGTCTTTCTCTTTTGCGTTGGTAATTTTCTCTTCGTGAGAAATTAATTCATCACTTACCTGATCGAACCATTCTTCGGCTTCGGTTTTACTATCAGACGTTAATTGTGCATATCGCTCTAGAATTGCACCCTCAATTCGTTTTAACTGGCTCTTGATATCCTTTAAACGTTCTTTGAGTGCACGCAGAAGTTTTGTTTTTATTCGTGCCTCACGACCAATCTCTAAGTAATGCAGCGCTAAAATTTCGGATATATAGGCCGCAATCATTCCTATAGAGATATAGATACCTGTTATTTCCCCATAATAAATGCGTACAAGAAGATTGGTTACGATAATGGAAATACCGGTAAACAGAGCAAGGCTTGCATATAGTCGCTTGCCTTTCTCAAACCATTTAACGAATGAATCAGCACTTGTTAGAATAAGAATGGCAAGAAAAAAACCAAGAATGTACGCCTCAAATTTTACGAAGTGCATTTTGCTACTGAAAAGATCAGCAATACTAAGCCCTTCAAAAATAGCTGCACCTATTACTATAACAGATGCAAAGGCAATGAGCTTCCCGCTTAAGTCTTTAATCAGAACTTTATTCCGTTCTAGCCAATTTTCTGCGTCGCCTATCTGAGCTATTGTTTCAGCTTCTTCCTGCTTTAATGCTGCTTCATTGGCTTTCAATTCAGAAACATCTTCGATACAGTCAGGCTTAAGGTCATCCTCAAATCTCTTGGTCTTATCTTTCAATGTAGTAGATTTAAGATTTTGAGTTTTTTGCTTTAGCGAAAGCTGCGCAGATTTTAAAACTGATTTATTATGCTGCCTGTCAATGGCCTCATAAATATCACATTCAGCTTTAAATTCCTGTTCGACAGGATCGATGGGTTTGCCTGCAAAACCGAATTCAAATCCATCATAAGTTTTTTGATCGAGACTTTCGTCCAGTACAGGATTGTATTTATGGGGGCTGAACCCGGACTCATTAGGAGTCGAGTTCGCTTTCCCCGTTTGGTTGTTTGTTGAATTTTTCATGATGAAGGGATTAGTTTCGGTAGTTTCTCCTAATACAGGAGTCTTTCCTTAAGTTAACACTGTTAAGCAAAGAGTCAAGTTTTTTTCCATAATCTTCGAAAATCTTCATCATATCTTCATATACAATGTATATAGGCTATTTTTAAAACTCTTACAATTCGAAATAACTATTCTGTGTTTCTCAGAATACAACCAAATAATCATTATTATTGACAATTTTTACGTTTTTCTCTCGTCTTTTTCATTATGAGTACAGAATTTTTGTACTTTACTAGAAGAATCTGAAGAATTCCCAGCACTTATTTTATATGACCCTATTAGAAAGCCTAGAAGAGTATTGCGAAAACGAAAACTTAGATTTGCTTGAGTTTCTGCGAAAGTATCAGGCCGAAGCTAATTTCAATGATGAATATGAATTCAAGAAGACTTTAAAAAAATCAAGATCATTTAATAAGTCGAGCAAGAATCCTAATATCTCTGCAAATAATAGGAAATACTATTCTTGGGTTCTGTTCTTTAACATCATTTGCGATGTACCGCTTCAGGTATTCGATATTTCTGATAACGACCCGATTGGGAAAAAAATCATCGAAATGAGAACTTTAAAAAGCACGAGTCAAACCACCAGAATAAATGCGAAGTTTACGGATGATGGTCGCGTAAAAGACCAACTCAAAAACAAATATAAAGGGCCATTAAAAGAATTTGTTAGAGGTTTTAAAAGTGATCTTCTGATATACGATTATATAAATCGATTTGTTAATGAATTCGATTTCTACAGTGAAATAGATAAACACAAGAAAAAGCAAGCCAGTGACTATATCATATTTCACGGGGCCATTTATAGATTTATCGAAGAGCGGGTTTTCAATGCTCGAATGCGTGGTGCTGGCAAAAGATTTGGCATAAAATATGTTCGTGCTTTGAGCCTTCCAATAACTGGCGATTCTATTAAAAGAGTAGATATAGCAAAAGAGAAAGGTAATGAGGCATTCTTAAAAACCTTAAAAACTGAGATTATACGACTAGCAGCTGTACCTTTATTCAATCACATTATAAATTGCAACATTTATGATGAATCATTATCGGCTGAAGTTGACCCATTTGATGAGGAAACACACTCAGGTATATTTTTAGTTCACAAGCCAACAAGGTTTAATAGTTACGCTATTATTAATAAGACGGAAAAATTCTTATCTGAATATTATCAATACACCAAAGATGGGGGGATCCGATTAGATCGTCTGCATATCGCATCAGGTTTAACAAAAGCCTACACTGATACAGTAAAAATCTATTTTGATGAAATCAATAATCTTACCAAAGGAACTAAGCATCATCTAGGAGTACCTAAATTTACAAATGACGGAGTCGATACAATTTTAAATGACTTAATTCACGAACTTGAAGAAAAGAAGAAAGATCAAGGTAAACTATCTAAAAAGGATGAAGGGATATTGTTTAATCACAAGAAAAAACTAGAGCATTATACCCGTATGATGAGTAGCTAATTCGGACCACTCACAATCTCTTCGTATTTTTCTCGAAGATTATCATTTAAAAGAGATTTTCTACTCTGTTCATCTTGAAACTCAAAAATCTTCTCAAATAAAGCTTTATATAGCTCTTCATCGTTTAAAGATGATTTATCTATTCCCAGACCCTTCACCATGTCATTAAATGATATCGCTATTTTTTGGGCGTAACGGAACCTTGCTGTTACAAATTTCTTTTTACCATATTCATATTCATTTTCATGATCGAATTTTTTTGAAAATTTCGCGGCAAGAGCTAGGGAATCATATCCAAAAGTAGTTTTAAACTTCAGCTTTTCATCTGTATATCCATTGAAATATTTATCTCTTATAGTTCCTTTTTCCTCATCAATCTGAACATCTCCCAAATTTAAGATCATCGTTAATACATCATAGTCGTATTCAGATATGAGATTTGCAAATGCTTCAAGGCACACAGATAAATGCTTAAAATAAGTCACATGCGTTCGATCATCAGGTACAAACCCATATTGCAAATGCCAATCTTCTGAATCCGAACATTTTATAGACTCATGCAAAACATCACCTATCACATCAAAAATTTCGACAGCCCTTTTTAACTCGTCTTTGGTGATTTTCTTTATCTCTTTTTTCTCTTCAGCACCCATTTCTCTCTCCTGATCGCCTTTTTTCTACAGAAAGAGAGGAATTATGTCAATCTATTTCTCAATATGAAAAAAGAACAGATCTTAACCATGATCTAAAGCTTTGATTGCAAAAGAAAAATCTAATTAGCCCTGTCAATGCTGGGCTATTGATTAAACGTAACCATCATATAGTTTGCATCGTTATATAACTCACCGGTTTCAGCTACATAAGCTTGAGATTGCAACCCGAATTTATATCCTCCCGTCCAAAGGGTCGTAAAATCTCCGGGCAAGACCTGGTATTCCAATTGCGTTGAAATCGAAACCGTTGAATCTTCATGTCCGGCTTTTGAAATGCTTTTCTTTTTGACCTTTACCTTATCGATCATTTGGGATGCTAATTGGTTCGTTTCAGGATCGGAGTTCGCGTGAAAAATTTTGGTACTCAAATTACCTAATAAGCTCATCGCTTTTTCTTTGGCCTTGTTTGACCCCATAGCCACAATGATGCTTGGAAGATTTTGCGTAAGATTTACAATCGAAACCAGTGAAGATCTAGCCGTTGATGCAAAAAGCGTATCATGAGAGGAGTAAAAATTCTGCGCTTCATCTGCCCACAAAAAGACGGGTCTCGGAACTTTTTTATCATCGCTTAAATCTCTTCGTTCCATCGCTTGCTGAAAGGCTAACTTGAAAACGCCCTGCCCTAAAATTCCTGATGTCAGATATTCTTTTACCGAAATATCCATGACAAAAATCTTGCCTTCCTGGTAGGCAAGTTCCGGCTTCATTTCCGGGCTAACACTCGTTGAAAAGTGCCGCTTTAACAGCCCGATTTGAAACGGAAAAACGATGCCTAACGCCGACTCTTTTACCACCGAAGCCGTTCGATCTGAAAGCCCTACAAATTCATTGAAAAAGTAGTTTTTTACCGCAAACCATTTTTCACTTTCTTCATCGCCAAGCTCTCCATTTTGATACCGATTCCGGCATTCATGCAGGCACTCCAAACAGAAACTTTTTCCAAGCAGGGATGCAAGAAAGCTCTCGTTTGATTTTTGCTCCTCGTCATTCAAATTACTTTGATCAAGCGTTAATTTGGTCGTGATATATTGCTCCTTTGTAATTTCATTTAGAACCGAAGTGATCAGATTATAGATGTTATCGAAAGAGATTTTCTTTTTTGAAATCTGGAGCAATTGAATCGCTCTTGTGAGTAGCCTTCTCATCGCCGTTGTCCAAAACCGTTCATCCCCTCGTCCGGAGTCACCGGCCGTTAAGTTGTTGCTCATCTCATATAAAGTCATGAGAATTTCTACGATGTTTTGCACATCCCCGGCTCCGTCCCCTTCCCGGTTTTGCTCATATTCCAAAGGGTTAAATTGATAACCAGATCGGTTTTGAAAAATGACCAAATCTTCAGTTCGGCCAGTTTCTTCAGCGAACTTCTTCCACATGTGGACTTCATCTTTTTTAGCGCAAAGCACCAACCCGCCATACCCATATTTCAGAAAAGATTTGGCAATGAGCGCTCCACTACTTGAGCTTTTCCCTGATCCGGTCGACCCCAGGATCATTGTCCCTTTACACGCATCACTGACCGTCCATTTTTGTGATCTGTTTTCCGGCCAGCTAAATAATGTGTCGCCTAATACTTTTTGAATGCCTGATTTTTCGTAATTAATAAATGCCATGATTTGCCAAATTTAATGTGAAGATTTGGCTTCCAAGCAACGCATTTTTCGTAATAAAATCATTACTTTTCAGTGCATAATTTGATTTTTTCTTGCATCCATTGGTTGAAAATTTTAAACGAATCGTACAACCTTAAGTGGAATGTCTTAGCCCCCTAAGACTAGAAGTCTGTAACATTTTCTCTTCCTCTCCGTTTATAGCCCAGACATCCCAAAATCATGCTCACTGTTCACCCATCCAAATCGACCGAAGCTGCTCTTCAATATTTTAGGGAGAGCATTCTTACTTCCGATTATTACAATGATAAGAAAGAGATCACCGGCCAGTGGCATGGCAAGTTAACTGAACGATTAGGACTAAATGGTGATGTCGATGAAAAAGACTTTCGTGCTTTACTCCACAACAAAAAACCGAGCGGGGAAAGGCTAACACAAAGAACTTATGCCAACAGAAAAGCGATGATCGATTTTACGTTTTCGGCTGTGAAATCTGTTAGCATTCTGAGTTCAATAGCAAAAGATGATGACGTGCTTCGGGCACACCAAACAGCCGTTCGAAAAGTCATGCAAGAGATCGAAGAAAATATTCTTACTCAACGTGGCTCTGGAAAAGACAAGCATTGGGAGCGGATAGGGAATATGCTCTATGCAGAGTTTGTGCATGATAGTGCACGACCTATTAAACAAATTGTAGATGGCAAAGAAATGCTCATCCCCGATTGCCAGCTTCATTCTCATTGCACCGTGATAAATGCCTGTTGGGATGAAAAAAATAATGGCTTTAGAGCTATCGAAATTCATCAGCTAAAAAGGCTCGCTCCGTATTACGAAAGTTTGTATCACTCCTATCTTGGGTTTGAATTGCAGGCAGCCGGATACCAAATTGAGAAACAGGGCAAACGATTTGAGGTCAAGGGAATTACCAAAGACATCCGGGATAAATTTTCCGGTCGGACGCTTCAGATCGAAGAAGAATTTAAAAGAAGGGGCTTGAAGTCGGTCTTGCAAAAAGCGGCTTTGGGCAAGCTGACCCGAGCGGAAAAATCGGAGAGTTCCATCGCAAAAAAAGATCTTCATGAGCTTTGGAAAGACAGGCTTACTTTAAGTGAATATCATGCCATCATGAGCGCCAAAGGTAGCCCCTCTAAAGGGGAAAAATCTGGTGATCAAAAAGCTCCAACAATGACCGCTGAAAAAGCCATTGATATGGCTTTTGATCATCACTTTGAGCGGCGATCAGAAATCGAAGAAAAGCTTTTGCTTGCCTATGCGATTGACCTGACTTCTGGACAAATTTCACCGGACGCATTAAAGGCTGAGCTTGCCGGGCGAGAAAACATCATTTCAACGGAGATCAGAACTGAAAAGCACATCACGACCAAAGAGATGCTCGCTGAAGAAATAGCGATGGTCGAGTGGGCAAGTGCTGGAAAAAATATGTGTCCTCCTCTTAATCCTGAGTACGAAATCGAAAACAAACTGCTCAATGACGGACAACGCTCAGCTATTGAACATGCCCTAAATTCCACCGATAAAATGATGCTGATTTCCGGCTCGGCTGGGGTGGGTAAAACCACCTTGCTTCAGACCGTCCGGGAAGGAATTGAAGAGGCTGGAAGAACCCTGTTTGCTTTTGCTCCTACTGCAGCGGCAAGTCGCGGGCAATTACAGGACAAAGGATTTGAGGGAGCCGATACTATTGCCCGGCTGATCAAGGATGAAGAATTACAAGCCTCGCTTCAAGACCAGATACTCTTAATAGATGAGGCCGGAATGGTGGGAATCCCCACCATGCGAGAAATTCAAAAAATTGCTGATGCTAACAATGCACGTATCATTTTGTCGGGCGATTCACGCCAGCATCCATCCGTTGAACGGGGTGATGCGCAACGCATTCTTCAAAGTCATTCAAAGCTGCCTGTCCCCGGCGTTACCGAAGTCGTCCGGCAAGACAATGTGGACTATAAGCAAGCAGTGGAAATGCTCGCCGGTAGCTTAGAAAATCAGGATGATCCAGCCGCGCGTAAAGAAGAAGTAGCCAAAGCCTTTGACAAGCTCGATGAGCAAGGCTCCATTATTGAAGTAGAAGATCGGGACGCACGCCATGAAGCACTTGCTGAGGATTACCTGAAATGTAGTGAACAATCACCCAAAGATGTTTTGTTAGTTAGTCCTACCCATAATGAAGGCAAAGAACTAACTGAAATAATTCGCCAAAAGCTCAAAGAAGCCGGGCGATTAGAGCAAGAGGACAAGCATTTTGACCGGCTTCAAAGCCTCAATTTTACCGGCGCAGAAAAGCAGATGCCGGAGAATTACTCCAAAGGGGATTTTGTAGAGTTTCATCAACATGCAAAAGGCGGCTTTAAAGCAGGTCTGAAGTTTGAGATCACCGGAAAAGATGAGTATGGAAATGTCATTGTCCAACACCCAGAGCTAGAAGCTCCGATTCCTCTGCCCTTAGAGATGAATGACCGGTTTCAGGTGTATGAAAAAGAGACCATTGGACTTGCCACAGGTGATCAGCTGAGGATTACCAAAAATCTTAAAAGTGAAGACGATCATAAGCTCTTTAACGGTCAAAAATATGAGGTAACGGGTTTTTCCAAAGAGGGAAATATCGAGCTTTCCAATGGACAAGTGCTTTCCAAAGATGCACGTCATTTTGATCTGGGCTATTATTCCACCAGCCACGCCGCGCAGGGCAAAGACGCTCGCACAGTTTTGGTTGCACAAAGCTCGGCAAGCGTGGGCGCATCCAATGAAAAGCAGTTCTATGTCTCTGTTTCAAGGGGTAAGACGGATTGCCGGGTTTATACCGATGCAAAAGACTATTTGCGGGAGATGATCACCAAATCCGGCGACCGGCTAAGTGCTACCGAGATAGCCGAGAAAGCACGCCAAGATCAACGAAAATGGTACAAGCAAGCCGATCATGTGAATAGGGTCAAAGAACATTATGAGCATAATCTGGAACCACCATCACTAACCAACGCACCACGCCATGAGCCAAAAAGAGACATCGGGAAAGGATTCGAGCCGTGATTTAGGCGATGAATTCAACATCCCCAATTTTAGCGAAGCACAACCGAAAGCCAGTAATGACAAAGGTAGCGCCTATTACCGGCTTGGGCAAAATAAGGAGCATATCCCTGCCCTTGAAATTCAAAAAGCGGGCAAGGAGTTTTTCCTGCTTCCCTATTCCTATCAGCCGGTCGTTCACTACTCTCCTGAAACCGGACTACTTATCAAAACCATGCAGTACGATATTTTGATCAAAGGGCATGGGAATTTCGCCAAGCTCGCGCGGGAAATCACCAAGCAGAAGGTGATCTGGATTAAGGAAGCCACCACGAATAAAGCGGATAGTGATCAAGAATTATTTATCAAGGAAATCTCAATCGTTGATAAAAGCCTGTAGGCAACCTGATCTAAAATAGATCAAGTTGCTGCCCAACATTAATCGCCTGCTCTTTGAATTGGGGTGGGCTTGTCCAGATTTTAGAGTGTTCTTTTTCAATTGGGATGATGCCCAGCCCGGCTGTGTTGATATGCCAGGCTCCATAAAACTCCATCGATAAGGAGTTCATCCATGCCACTTCCCCTCGCAACCCATTCATAAAGAAGTTAAGCACCGACATTTTAGCGCAACTACTGCTCACATCGGCTCCATAAAACAGATTATTGGGGTTTAGCTTGGCAAAGCTTAAAAGCGTTCTGCCTGAGCCGCAGGCAGGGTCCAGAATGGTTTTATATTCGATGCTGCCCTTCTCACCCTGCATCTGGCTCATAAGATCACAGACAGGCTCAGGGGTAAAGAATTGCCCATTTTCTCCACGGGTGATTTCGTTGCAGAAATACTCACCTAATAAATCCAAATATGGATGATCGTAAGTGTTTTTCATCAAAGTGCCCAAGATTTCAGAAAAGATCAGTAGCTCCGGCTTCTCGTATTTGCCGGCAATATCTAAATACATGGCTTCATTGGCTTCATCTTTGATGCTCAAGCTTGATTGAATATTGGTTCGATGTAGTGAGCAAATGCTCATAGTAAGTGCATCATTGAAAATAGTGGATAGGGTATGTTTTCGGGCAAGCTGATCAAATAACTTAGACAGCGTTTTATAATGGGTATTCAATGTTTTCTCTCTTTCTGTTGAAGTAACCGTTTAAAAAAGCGACAGCTGAGGGGTGCGCTCGTCTTTTAAGTGTTCGATGGCTTTACGTGCGTTGTCTTTGTTGCTTTGAGATGAGCAGCTATTATTTGAAACGGCTTCCTGCTCGAAAAAGGCAATGAGCTTTTCGATGCCGAAGGCTCTGGCATCTTCATAGCTGGCAAAGCCTTGCCGATTCCATACCGAAGGAGCGTAGCCAAAGCCGCTGATGGCGGTATTGCCGGAAAGACCGATCAGCCAAACCCCTTTATCTGTTTGTGCAAACCTGATCTCTCCATTGCACCGGCCAACTTCAACCACCCTTTCAATTGAACTTGCCGTAAGAACGCCATGCTCATTGGTCGTTGCACCCCAAAGCTCGGCTATCTTTTGGGTAGCTTCTTTGTGTGAGATGCCTTTCTTTGCAAATTCTGCTCTAAGGGTATTGATCTCTTTGGTTTTGTCGATGATTTGAATATCCATTTATTCTTCCTCATCACTTTCCGAAATCTTCTTCCAATCAATGCTACATTCTCCATCACATGCAGAGCAGTAATGTCCTTTATCAAGAATGGTAGAGACTTCAAAATCCATTACTTCAGCATTCCAGTGAACGAGGGCTTCAAATGAAATTTCTGGGCTTTCGCATTCACTGCATACTGGTTGTAAGTCTTTCATGCTCATTGTTTTGTCCTTTCTAAAAAACCTTTGGCAAAAGGGGTTTATGGTTCGCCATTAAACCCTTGCCAGCACACTTAAAGGGGGTGAGCAAAACGCAAGGCCAAAAATCCTTAAGGGGGATCACCCGGCTTGCACAAACGACAGTGCGGAAAGTTGGGGATATGGATTTTTGAGCGAAGCGATGCCTTGCGTGCCGCGAGGGGGAACGCCCTAAAGTCTTTTTATTTATTTGATTTATATTACTTACGCCGTGTCGTACCTTTAGCCTAATTGCCGATATAATGCTCCTGGAAGGACATGAAAGAAGCCCGTTGCCGGGCTTCTTCTTTTTTTATGCAGAGCGTATTTAGGAAGGCTCTGATTGCGATGGTTCAGGTGGTTTTCTCAAGGTGAGCTTTCCGTCAATGGGTAGCCCGTCAAGAACGATATTGATCCCTTCCCCATCTTTGTTATTCCAGGCTGCGCCGAGCTGTGTCCAATTTGATTTCTCATCATTGATGGCACGAACGCTATAGGCGTAGTAGTCGGGTTTATTTTTTTCAGTTTGAGTTGTCATTGCTTCATTCCTTTCTTTGTTGTTGAAAATGACGATTATTGCCAGAACCCGGCACATCACTCATTTGTCATAGCAGGCATTAGGAGTTTTTTGATTCATCAAAAAATCCAATGCTGGTAACCCCTGCCCGTCAGGGGCTGCGTCATTGACAATGAAGTGTGAGACGGGTTGATGATCGTCCATAAATTTTCATCGGGCAAAGAAAGTGAAGCAGACTTGATACCCACTGAAAAGAAATATTGTACTCGCTGCATATAGCTGTATGCAATAGTGAGGTATAGAATTGGATCCTATAACTCAGAATCTTCAATAATATGAGGTATAGAACAATATTATTTAAAACAGGTTTTTCTTTAGAAAGCGTACCCTAAGTAAACCATGGGTTTATCTAACGACAATAAATTAATGAATATGTATCATTAACCACACTGAAAACCCAAAAGTATGTAGTCTCAATCATGTAGTCTTTTTTTAACTGTAATCATTTTTCAGAAAATGAAAGTTTTATAAGTGGTTTTCATGGAATTTAATCGTTTTTCATGATATACTGCCTGAAGTAATAAATAAGTGGTTTTCATAATTATGGATAAAAGTAATCAATTTTCACAGCATGTAACGGCTTTTCACGAATTTACACTCCCAGAAACCGAAATGACACTAGCTGGTTATACTGCCTTGATACAGGTTTATAGTCTACGATGCCCTCTTCCTCGATCCTTATCTGCGATCAGCAAGCAACATAAGCGGTATCATGAAGGCCGGTGGGAAGTATATACGATTAAGCACAAGCCGGATGATACGCTTTATGCGCATTTAACATTTGCCCTAAAATATGAAGGGATAAATCTGTCTGTATTAAAGGCTCTTTTTGACACGATTAAGCCTTCCGATATAGAAAAAATAGTACAAAGTGAGCCTACAGGAAGCTATGCGCGGCGCATCTGGTTTTTTTACGAATGGCTAACGCAAAAGACACTAAAACTTAAAGATGTCACCAAAGGGAATTACGTGGATGCTCTTGATCCTAACATTCAATATGAAGGGCCCAAAATTTCATTAAAACGCTACCGAGTTAAGAATAATCTTCCTGGCACCCATAATTTTTGTCCGCTCATCTATAAAACAGAGAAAATTGAAAAGTTAATAGCTTCCGATTTAGATGAGAAAGTAATGCAGGTTTTAGGAAAGGTTCATAAAGACCTTTTGGCAAGAGCTGCTGCTTTTCTTCTTTTAAAAGACTCTAAAGCCTCTTATGCGATTGAAGGAGAGCGTCCTCCGCATAACCGAGCTGAACGATGGGGGCGTGCTATTGGACAGGCCGGACAAAAAGAACTCAGCGAAGATGAATTACTGCGACTACAGAAAGTTGTAATTGAAGATGACCGGTTTATAGAAATGGGATGGCGCACTGAAGGAGGTTTTATTGGTGTTCATGACCGGGTAACTAGTGCGCCTGTTCCAGACCATATATCTGCACGATGGGAAGATATTTCTGACCTTATGGATGGTCTAATTAAAACCAATAAACGCATTGCGAACAGCGATTATGACCCTGTGCTCTCTGCTGCGATCATTGCTTTTGGTTTTGTGTTCATCCATCCTTTTGGAGATGGTAATGGACGGATTCATCGCTATTTGATCCATCATGTATTAGCAGAAAAAAAGTTTGCTCCTAAAGGATTAATCTTCCCGGTATCAGCAGTAATTCTTGAACGAATTGATGACTACCGCAAAGCATTGGAAGCATACTCAAAACCCCTACTTGACTTAATCGATTGGAAGCCTACCCCAGAGGGTAATGTTGAAGTTCTCAATGAAACCAAAGATTTGTATCGCCATTTTGATGCGACGGTTCAGGCAGAATTTTTATATGAATGCGTTGAACAAACCGTGTTAGAAACTCTGCCGGAAGAAGTCCGCTATTTAGATCGTCATGAAAAAATGCGTGGTATTATAGAATTACATTTTGAGATGCCAGACAAAACCATTGAAACCCTCATTGGCTTTTTAAGACAGAATAATGGCGTATTATCCAAAAGAGCCCGGATAAGAGAGTTTAAAAGTTTGACGGAAAAAGAAATTAAAATGCTTGAGGAGGCCTATGCAGATATATTTAAAGAATAGAGGAATATTTATTTTAGGATGTTATTGCTCTTCATAAAAGCTCAAGTTTTCAACAAGATTATGCAAGACAAATATATATTTTGTTGTTATTCTTCAATCATTAATAATTTGAGAATAAATTGAGATACTTTAGACGCACATTCAAAAGCTTTACCAAACCAATGGTTTTCCTTTTGGTTTTTGCATTTTCTTTGCATGCATTGGCAGCTCATGGGTTTGCTGACAGTCTAGTATACTGTTTTGAAGATAATGGCGATGTTAATATTGAATCCATCTCTGACTATTCTCTGGGATTTGCGAAGAAGAGTGACACCCATTCCGATATTGACCATTCTCATGCTCAAAATGATCAAGTCATTCATGAATCCGATGATGGTCATAAAGATGTTGATATTGAAGTTTTTTGCCACGAAGAAAACACGATTACCAGATCTGATTTTGAAATAGATATCAAGCCTATACTAATAGAAGCATATGTTTTTGATTTCGACTATGCTCTTTATAAATCGAATCTCAGACTTACTTTTTCATCCAATCCCTTCTTATTAGATAATCTATCCAAGTCTCTTAGTACCATCGTACTTCTGATTTAGGTCAATCACCCTTAAATCGTTTTCTGAATTAGTAAAAGACGTCGTTAGCATGTTCGTCTTTTCTACCTGGGAGCGTCTTAATAAAGTTGCAATAGCTACTTCTTTGCAACACCAATTTGACCAAAAATTTAAACCACCTTTGAAGTACAACGGTTGATATGATTGATAAAATAATTTCCTTTTCGATAAATAATAAGTTCATCATTGGCTTATTTGTCCTGACCCTCATTGGTGCGGGTCTCCATTCCATGCTGACGGTGAATCTTGGCTCTGTACCCGATATCACCAATAATCAGGTACAGGTGATTACGGTTTCAGAAAACCTTGCTACTGAAGACATTGAGCAATTTGTGACCTACCCGGTTGAATTGGGTATGGGAAATCTGCCCGGGGTTAACGAGATCAGGTCTGTTTCCCGGTTTGGTCTGTCTGTTGTAACCATTGTCTTTGAAGATGATATGGGGACGTACCTTCCTCGTCAGCTTGTACAAGAAAAACTCAATAAAGTTAAAGAGGATATCCCGGAGAAATTCGGCTCCCCGTCCATGGGGCCTATTACAACTGGTCTTGGTGAGATTTATCAATACACCATTGAGCCAAAAGATGGATTTGAGAATTCATATACCCCTACTGAATTAAGGACTATCCAAGATTGGATTGTTAAACGACAAATGACGCTTGTTGATGGCGTTGTCGAGGTTAACTCTTTTGGCGGTAGCATTAAACAATATGAAGTGGCTATCAATCCTGAAAAGCTAAATGCAATGGATGTGAGTATTTCTGAGGTCTATAATGCTTTGGCTCGTAATAATGACAATACCGGCGGAGCCTATATAGAAAAAAACCGGATGGCAAACTTCATACGAGGTGAAGGGTTAATTCGGTCATTGGATGATATTCGTAATGTGGTCGTAAAGACTGAAAATGGCATCCCGATATTGATTGATGATGTAGCTGAAAACGTTCAGTTCGGCACTCAAACTAGGTACGGTGCTTTTACCAAAGATGGCCATGAAGCAGTCGGTGGTATGATTTTGATGCTCAAAGGTGCAAATCCGAACGATGTCATTCAAAATGTTAAACAGAGAATGAAAAGTGTTGAAAGCTCTCTTCCAGAGGGTTTAGAGATCAAATCTTTCTTGGATAGAAGCGATTTGATCTCTCGGACAACCAGTACAGTAACTAAGAACCTCATTGAAGGTGCTCTAATCGTTGTCTTTGTTCTGGTCTTTTTGCTTGGTAGTCTTAGAGGTGGATTAATAACAGCATCACTCATCCCACTATCTCTGTTGTTCGCATTTATTCTTATGAAGGCAACTGGCGTATGGGCAAATCTCATGAGTTTAGGTGCCATTGATTTTGGAATTATCGTTGATGGTGCGGTCATTATTGTTGAGGGGACTGTCCACGAGATTGAGAAAAAACTAAAATCTGACAATCAGAGCTTCTCTAAAAAGCAGATGAATAAAATCGCCTA
The DNA here is from genome assembly GCA_965222085.1 of Balneola sp. Classification (GTDB taxonomy): domain Bacteria; phylum Bacteroidota; class Rhodothermia; order Balneolales; family Balneolaceae; genus Balneola. The sequence continues at coordinate 2,011,987 of OZ244952.1, read as the reverse complement.
TAAGGCGAGCAGTACCATGATGAACTCCGCCTTTTTTGGTCAGCTCATAATTCTGATCGTATTCGCTCCCATCCTCTTTTTAGAGGGCATAGAAGGTAAAATGTTTAAGCCTATGGCCTTTACTTTCGGCTATGCGGTATTAGGAGCAATTATTTTATGCCTGACCTATGTTCCGATGATGTCTTCTATTTTCATGCGTCCAACACAAGACAAAAATAGTCTGTTAGCACGTATCGAACATTGGTTGGAGAATATAAGTGACAAGTTGATAGCAAGGCTTCAATCTATATATACCCCTCTTATTCGATCATCTTTGAGGCGCAAGAATATTGTGCTGGGTATAGCCATCGTTTTATTCCTAGCCTCTACTTTTACGTTCACACGCATGGGCGGTGAATTTATTCCACAGCTTGATGAAGGTGATATCGCTATGCAGGCTCTCATTCGCTCCGGTAGTGGTTTAAGTGAGTCAATTTCAGTATCGGAAAAGGCTCAGAATATCTTGTTGGAAGAGTTTCCTGAGATCAAAACTGTGGTGTCCAGAATTGGGGTCGCTGATATACCGACCGATCCCATGCCGATGGATATTGCAGATATGGCGATTGTATTGGAAAAAGACAAAGCCAAGTGGACAACCGCTAGTTCTAAAGAAGAGCTTATTGAACAGATCAAGCAGACTTTAAACAGGCAGATGACAGGAGTTAATTTGGTCTTTAGTCAGCCTGTTGAGTTACGCTTTAATGAGCTTTTGACGGGTGTTCGTGAAGATGTGGCGATAAAGCTATACGGAGAAGACCTCAGCATTCTTGGGGAAAAAGCGCGAGAAATAGCAGAGATCGTTGAAACTGTTGAGGGTGTTGGGGATGTAAGCCCAGAGAGGATTTCGGGCTTACCGCAAATGACAGTTCAATACGACCGAAAAAAAATTGCTCAGTATGGGTTAGACATTCAAAAACTAAATGAGTATGTCAGCTCAGCATTCGCAGGTGGTGTTGCAGGAATTGTTTTTGAGGGTGAGAAACGTTTTGATCTCGTGGTTCGATTTGATGAAGAGCATCGTCAAAGTATTGAGAATTTAAGATCTCTTTATATAGACCTCCCCAGTGGTTCCCAGGTTCCTATCAAAGAAGTTGCAACCATTGATTATCAGCCGGGGCCAATGCAAATCTCACGGGATAACACATTCCGACGAACCTATGTTGGACTAAATACCCGTGGGCGTGATGTTGAATCAGTGGTAACTGACATTCAAGAGAAGCTTGATGCTGAATTAGAGTTGCCTGCCGGATATTATATTACTTACGGCGGTGAATTTGAAAACCTGCAACGGGCCAAGAGCCGTTTAGGTGTGGTTGTACCAATAGCGCTCTTTTTAATTTTTATCCTGCTTTATTTTGCACTGAATTCGGTGTCTCAAGCCGTGATGATTTATCTCGCCATCCCATTGGCATCTATCGGTGGGGTATTCCTGCTCGCACTCAGGGATATGTCGTTCAGTATATCAGCGGGTGTCGGTTTCATTGTCTTATTTGGAGTTGCGGTCTTAAACGGATTGGTTCTTATAAGCCGCTTTAATTCGCTAAAAGAAGAAGAGGAAGTTATGGATCTTAAAGAACGTATAATGGTTGGAACAAAAGAACGCCTGCGACCAATATTGCTCACGGCGACTGCCGCTATTTTGGGCTTTACCCCTATGGCGTTTTCGACCAGTGCGGGGGCTGAAGTTCAAAGACCCCTTGCGACTGTGGTCATTGGGGGACTTATTAGTGCCACACTGTTGACACTTGTGGTATTACCAGTGCTGTATTCCATGATTGAAGAGCGCAAGAAAAAGAAGGAAAGTATTAAAGCACTATCAGTAAATAGTTTTATTCCTTTAGGCTTAATCATTGGATTGATGGCACTTTCTTCACCAACCTATGCTCAACCTGAGACCAACGCCTATCAAGCGATAACATTAGAGCAAGCTGTTGAAAGAGCCTTCAGCGATTATCCGGCTATAAAAGCGGGATTACTTGAAATAGAAAGCCAACGATCTCTTAAAAAAACAGCATGGGAATTAGGAGATACAGAACTCTTTACAGGAGAAGAAGAGGTCGGTAATGGCTCTAGTGGTGTTAAAACTCAAATCGGTATCAGGCAGGAGCTTGATATATTTAGTGTCGCTCCAAGACTTAACTTACAGTCTCAAAAAGAAGTTCTTGCTGAAAGAAAGCTTGATTTGTCCGAAGCAGAAATTGAACTCGCTGTCCGAAAAGATTGGGTTCAGGTTTATACGGCTTACAAAATCTTTAAGGTGCTAGAACAGCTCGACACACAATTTAAAGACATAACAAAAGCAGCGAATTTACGCTTAGAAACTGAGGCCAGTTCCAAATTAGAGTATTTGGCAACACTGAATCAGGCAAACCGAATCCGTAACCGTAAAGAACAAGCATACAGAGATTACTTGTCCGCGATTGAAACATTTAACAAGTGGTTTAATAGTGAAAAGAAACTGACAGCCATCATGAATTTACCAGAAGACGTAAACCAGCCGCTTATATATTCTGATCTTCTGCTATCGGATCATCCCGTAATTGATCTTTATCAACAGCGTTTATCCGTTGCTGAAGCTGAGACAAAAGAGAAGAGAAGTCAGTATCTACCAAAATTTAATGCTGAGTACGGTCGCCAAGAAGTTGCCGGACAATCGGGATTTTATAAGTACCAAATTGGCATCAAAATTCCTCTAACATTTTGGTCAGAAGTTGGGCAGACCCAGTCAGCCAAAATTAACCAAGATATCGCTGAGCAAAATTTGTATGAAGCGGAGAGAAAGCTCAATGCTGATTTTCGTTCGGCACAAGAGCAATATCAAAAATGGTTGAGTTCTTGGGAGTATTATAAAAACGAAGCTCTGCCCCTTGCTAAAGAACAACGTAAAGGTGCGCTAACGGCATATAAGGAAGGTGCGATTGATTACGTGAAGTTCCTTCAGAACATGCGGGATGCAATCGCAATAGAAGTTGAGTCTTGGAACGCTTTTGGCAATTACCTTAACCATCGCTTTCAGCTTGAGTTCTACGTTCAAAATTCAAATTAACTATCAGATCGGAAATATTATGACGACCCAAAAGATTCATATTCTACTACTAATACTGGCACTTTCCATTGTCTCAGCGTGTGATAACGCACCCGATAATCATGATGACCATGGACATGGAGAAGAAATTCACCAGGAAGCATCTACCTCAACCATGGTTGAAGAGCCTAAAGCGCCTCATTTATCAGAGTTAAAATACAATAGTCTTGAGATGAAAGTCGGTCCTATTCCACGCCAATCACTATCAGATGTTGTTAAAGTGAATGGTCAATTGGAGGTTCCTCCTCAATATGAAGCCAGTGTAACCGCAATTTTAGGAGCAAACATCACAAGCATAAATGTTATTGAAGGCGAGGAAGTTAAAAAGAACCAGATACTCGCAAGCCTGGCACATCCAAGTTTGTCCAAAGTTCAAACCGATTATGTTCGTGCTTATAAGCAGATGCAATATCTGGAGAAAGATTATGAGCGACAAAAAAGACTCTATAAGGAAGAAGTCGGATCAGGTCAGACATTCCAGCAAATCGAAGCTGATTACAAAGCTACTATGGCAGAAGTTAAGGGCTTCGAAGCGCAACTCAGACAACTTAACCTCAATGTAGAAAAGGTCAGGTCTGGTGATATTTATGAGACCGTACCAGTAGTCTCACCAATTGACGGGTTTATTGAAAGTGTAGGTGTACAGATTGGTCAGTATGTTGATCCCCAAACCGAGCTGTTTGAGATTATCAACAACGATCATATTCATGCAGACTTTATGGTCTTTGAAAAGGATGTCCATAAGATTAAGAACGGCCAAAAAGTTGCTTTTTCTGTCCAAGCCCGTCCCGAAGAGATACTCACTGGTAAAATTTATTCTGTTGGTAAGAAATTTGAGCAAAACCCAAAAGCAGTCCATGTGCATGCAGAGATTGACCAAAAAAGAGATCACCTTATTTCCGGCATGTATATCAATGGCAAAATTTTAACCTCTGAAAATAACACACTTGCTTTGCCTGAGACAGCTATCATAGAAGAAGAAGGGAAATCACTTATCTTTTTGGCTGGAAAACATCAAGAGGACGGCAAGACAGAATGGGAGTTTACGCCTTTTGAGATTAAAACAGGCCAAAAAGAGGGAGAATGGGTTGAAGTAAAACTATTAAACCCTCTTCCATCGGATCAGTTGGTGGCTTTGAATAATGCCTACTATCTGATTTCTGAAATGAAGAAGAGTGAAACATCTCATGCCCATTAAATTTAAACAAAGCATAAAAAGTATGAGTCATTCTCACGATCACAGCCACAATAGCGGTAATATAAAGATTGCCTTCTTTCTCAATGTTGGCTTTACAATTTTAGAGTTTTTTGGTGGGTTATACGTCAATAGTGTTGCTATTATTTCCGATGCTCTGCACGACCTTGGAGACAGTATGTCTTTAGGGTTGTCTTGGTATTTAGATTATAAATCTAAGCAAGGTTCCAACCGCTCTTTTACTTTTGGCTATACCCGGTTTTCACTGCTTGGGGCTTTGGTGAACAGCCTTGTGCTGATTGCAGGTTCTGTTTTTGTCATCAATGAAGCTCTGGGACGCATCATAAACCCTGAACATACCGATGCCCAAGGTATGCTGATCTTTGCCATCATCGGTGTTTCTGTTAATGGGTACGCTGCCTGGAAAGTAAGTCATGGAAAAACGCTTAATGAAAAGGTTATTTCATGGCACTTGTTGGAGGATGTCCTCGGTTGGGCTGCCGTCTTGATTGTGTCAATTGTATTGATGTTTAAGGATATTCATTATTTAGATCCTGCTCTCTCTCTTTTTATTACCGCCTACATATTATGGAATGTTCTCAAGCGATTAAAGGAAACCCTGTATCTGTTTTTACAGGGCAGCCCTGATGAAATCAGTGTACAAGAACTGGAAGAGAAGTTTTTGGATAAAGGCTTTGTTTCCGAAACTAAACATCTGCACGTATGGTCATTGGACGGAGAACAACATGTATTGACGGCTCACTTGATCTTAAAAAATGTTTCCACCTATTCAGAGATCGTAGAAGCAAAAAAAGAAATTAGAGAATTATTAAAGCCTTATAAATTCAGCCACAGCACCATAGAAGTGGAGCTGGATAAAGAAACATCATCATTAATAGAAGACAACCATACGACATGAGCCAACAACATTTTCATATAAAGAATATGGTTTGTAGCCATTGCGCAGAAGTCTTGGAAGAAAAACTTCTGTCTGCTGACTTTGAAGTCAAAAAAATAGAATTGGGTGAATTAACACTTATTAAGCCTGTTTCTGATGAGGAGTATCAACGTCTTATAAGAGTCGTCAACACCAATGGCTTTGAAATTATTAACGACCAGGGCAGTAAATTAGTCGAACAGATCAAACAACTTATTATTCAATTGGTCAGAACCAATAAAGAATTAGATGGTAAGCTATCGGAATATCTGTCGCAACAGCTTAATAAAGAGTATCAGTATTTAAGCCGCTTGTTTTCCAATGTAGAAGGGAAATCCATTGAGCGGTATTACATCTTACAGAAAATTGAGAGAGCCAAAGAACTCATAGTATATGGAGAACAAAACCTGACGGAAATTGCCTATGAATTGGGCTATAGCAGTCAGCAACATTTTTCCCGGCAGTTCAAAAAAGAAACGGGATTGTCCCCTTCTCACTTTAAAGATGTTAAAGAAAATAAAAGAGTTTCGATTGACAAAATCTGACAAAATCATGCACGAGATTTACACAAATCTGCAATCCAAAAAAGAGTTGTGATACTATCATAAAATAAAAAAGAATTCTATGATAGCATTCACGAAAAAGTACAAAGAAGCATTTATCAGTGCAGTGACACTCGGGGCTGCACTGATTGTAGAACATGTAGTTTCATTCGAGGTCAGCCGTTATGTATATCTCTCTTTGTATGGTATTTCCTACATAACTGTTGGAGGGCCAGTCTGGATCAAAGCGATAAAATCCATACGGGACGGAACTCTTTTTAGCGAATTCTTTCTTATGGGAATTGCCACCGTTGGTGCCTTTGCATTGGGAGAATATGCTGAAGGCGTCGCTGTGATGTTATTTTATACGGTTGGTGAATATGCCCAGCATGGTGCTGTTCATAAGGCAAGACGCTCTATAAAGGGATTAATCGATCAACAGTCAGACATAGCGACGGTTGAGAGGGAAGGAAAAACCACTCAGCTACACCCTTCCAAAATAAAAATTGGTGAAATTATTTTAGTTCGTCCAGGTGAAAAAGTCCCTTTAGATGGAGAACTGTTAACCCAGAGCAGCTCATTTAATACAGCAGCCCTGACAGGTGAATCTAAACCGATTAATAAACAGGCCGGAGAAGAGGTTTGGGCTGGTTCGATTAATCAAGACAAGCTCGTTCGAATAAAAGTTACCAGCACATTTAAAGACACGAAACTGTCGGGTATTCTTGCGATGGTTCAAGAGGCAACACAACGCAAGGCTCCGACCCAACGGTTTATGACAAAGTTTGCCAAGATATACACGCCAATCGTTGTATGGCTTGCTGTTGCCCTTACATTTGTGCCTTATTTTTTCGTTGAACAATATATATTTCAAGATTGGTTTTATAGAGCACTTATATTCTTAGTTGTGTCGTGCCCGTGTGGATTGGTTATTTCAATTCCACTGGGGTATTTCGGGGGTATCGGGGCTGCTTCAAGCAATGGAATATTGTTAAAAGGATCAGATTTTCTGGATCAGTTGCGGAAAATGAATGTCCTTTTCATGGATAAAACAGGCACCTTAACCAAGGGCTCTTTTGAAGTTCAAAACGTGCAAGCTCATGGCACCATATCTAAATCAGAACTTGTGAGATATGCAGCATCATTAGAAAAGCATTCTACTCATCCGATTGGGAAAGCTATTACGGCTTTCAATGGCAATGAACCTTTACATGATGTAACCGGGCAACAAGAGATTTCAGGAAAAGGATTAAAAGGGAAAATTGAGGATAACGATGTCCTGATTGGTAATCTTGATTTATTAAATGACAGTCAGATTTCGATTAAAGGTAATAACGGGTACTCTGATCCATATACCTACGTACACATAGCGATAAATGAAGAGCATGTTGGAACCATCAGTATCGCCGATCTGATTAAAGAGGATAGTAAGCAGACCATCACGCAGCTTAAGAAAAAGGGTGTGAATCGGCTGGTTATGTTATCTGGAGATAATAGTAGCGTCGTATCATTTGTAGCGGAAGCACTGGGCATCAACGAGGCTCATGGCGGCCTACTTCCTGATGAAAAGTACAACCATGTTGAAAAAGCTCTTGGAGGAAAGAATATAGTCGGTTTTGTTGGTGATGGCGTAAATGACGCACCTGTTATTACACTGGCAGATGTTGGGATTGCTATGGGCGGTATTGGCTCTGATGCCACAATAGAAACGGCAGATGTTGTTATACAAACCGATCAACCCTCTAAGATTCCGGTGGCCATAGATATATCGAGATTTACTCACCGGATAGTATGGCAAAACATAACCTTTGCTTTAGGCATTAAAGCATTAGTTATGGCACTTGCAGCTTTTGGGATAGCCACCATGTGGGAAGCTATTTTCGCTGATGTGGGAGTGGCATTAATTGCTATAGCCAATGCCATTCGCATTCAGAACCAATTTTCAAAAAGTTAATCTCGCGGACTTAAAAATTATAAATAAAGCGCCTAATCAGAGAACACCATATCATCATAACTATCTATAACTTCATCCTCAAAGCTCTCCAGATAGGCTTGGGTTGTTTGCTCGGTTGCATGACCCAGAGCATCTTGAATCGCACTGGTTGGAACCCCTTTTCGCTTTGAGCGCATAGCATAGGTATGCCGTGCCGAATAAAACGTCATGTCTTCAGCACCTATTTTTTCACCAATTTTGCCCAATAGACGGTTGTGCGTATTCCGTTTTTCTTTGATGATCTCATAATACTTCTCTTCAGGATATTCCGGGGAGAGAATAGGAAAAATGAAATCATCTGCTTTTGCGTCCTCAGAAATATATTGAGCCAAGATTGCCTGCAATTTCGGGTGTACAGCAATGCTATATCGCTTTTTCGTTTTACGTCTTTGATAGAAAAGCCGGGACCAATCATCCGATAAGTTTGAAACCCTTAGCTGGCTTAAATCCATCCAATTCATGCCCCGCAAATAATAGGATACCAGGAAGAAGTTTCGTGCCCGATGTTCAGCTGGATACTCGGACAAATCCAGTTCTAATAACTTTTGAAAAGACCGGTCGCTTAAAGCATGACGATCCGGATTCCCTTTTTTTATTGAATAATTATTAAAGGGATAGTGCTTTTCATGCATAATGCCTTCACGAATTGCATCATTAAAACGTGCTCTTAATGTCCGAAGATATACACCAAGCCCACCATAGCCATACCCTTGAGCCAAATGATTAGCTTCCAGCCTTTTTAAAAATGCGTAATTGACTTGCTCAAATTTTAAAACCTTTCCTTTATGAAAAGATTTGAGCTTGCTCAGCAAATGTTCGTGTGATTCAGCGTATCCTTTTCTTCCTGCTTTTTTAAATAGTTTGATTGAGTTTTCAAGGTAGGAATAGAGATCTATTGCATTATCATTTGCTGCTCCACTGGACGCTAATACATCGACCGAACGTCCTTGCAACAATAAATCTAACCGGTCACTTATTTCATCTTCAGATCGATTTAATGCCCATTTAGAAAATTTTCCTATCTCACGAATGCTAAGCTCGCTGATCAAATGCTTATCAAGCAAACGTGTACAAATATCATCAATCTTTGCGTGGTTCTTTCGAAGCAAATTATTGAATCGGGATGTATTATCTATCAGTTTGGAAGTCGGGCGTAACCGTTGGTTTTTTTCATCCCATTCGGATTCGGGAAGATATTGCCCTATGGGTACATAGCTTTGTTTTCCGGCAACAGTAATACGAATTGCAAGCGGATATGTTCCATCATTTTTGATGCGATTTTTGCGAAGGACTATTTTGCTGGTAAACCCCACAAACTGTTAGATTAGAAAATTAATATACAATTAATATAAAAATGTAGGTCTTTTATGGATTAATATGAAATTATAATTACTCTAAAACGGCTTTATTTATCCATATAGACATATTTTGAATCAAATGAGATCAATAAAAACTTTACTACGAATCAAGCGGTTACAGGTTCGACTCCTGTCGGGTGTACACCTAAATAAGCCCAAAACGCGTCTTCACAGCGCTGAGGGCTTTTTTAGTTTAGTTCAAAAAGTGATTTTTACCTAGCCAACAAAGAGACAAATTCTAGTAGCTTTTCTAGCTAGAATAAATTGTTTTAATTTATTATCGTCCTATAGACACTTTACTTAGGAATAGGTGGCTTAAAATTAATTGCTAACTAGTCATTAGGATATCAATGGGATTAAAGAATCACCCAATTCATCTATTAAAATCAATTGATGTACTATCTCCAAATAAATTGGAACAATCTTTTTTAGATGATTTTAATAACAAAAGACTTTTCAACTACCAATATCAATGGAATTCCAAGCATAAAAAAAATGGAATACTAATCGACCTTTCGAATGTTCAATGGGTAAATTTAAGTGCAGCTCATCAGCTTATATTATTTATAGAATACGCAAAAAAGTCAAGTATTAAAGTCTATATCGCATTACCATGCTTAAATCAAGTTAATAATTATTCTAAAGCTGATAATAAAGTCGACATTGTTTACAAAAGACGTAAAAAAGCGACTGATTTTCTAAAATTTATTCAATTCATTAAGGTAGCAAGATGTGAGCATATAGATGGTGAAGAAGTAATTATTTCGAACAGATATATTGGTTCTGACAATACAGATAGAGCACTACAAAATTTTAATAATGCATTTAATGACCCATCAATTCAAAAATTCTTATCTGATGAAGAAATCCATCGTTATAAGCATATACTTCCTCTGACATGGATAGATTGCAATAAAAGTAAGGAACTAAGTAAAATTCATAGGCATTTAGCTGGAATCTTAAAAAATTCGGCAAAAGGCTTGGGTAATCTTGATATTTTAAGCTTAAAGAATGTAATCCTCCACGAACTAGTAAAGAATGTTCGTGAACATGCTGGTACCCAAACAAGACATGCACTTCTATCAATTGGGATAATTGACGCTTCAGCTCTTTATAGTGTAAAGTCAACCAGCTCATTAAGTTCTTATAATCTTGAAAACGACTTTATAGATTATATAAAAAATAACAACCTAGAGACTACAATTGAAATTCATTTCGGAGACTCAGGAAATGGATTATTAAATCAACCATTCATTTCAGCTTTTAATAAGGAGTTTAAAAAAACTGGATCACCAATATCTAAACGAGATAAGTTAGAGGTGTTGAAATGGTCATTTGATAAATGGTCAACTCGTAAGACCGATGAAAAAAAACGAGGAACTAAAGGGCTTTATAGAATAAACAGAATCAACAATAAATACAATGGGATATTTCATATAAGAACCTCTGAAATACATGGTGGGTTTCAAAAAGGTGGTTTTATTTCTCCAAAATGGGTAAATAACTTGGGAACAAATTTATACCCTGTCAAAGGTAGTATAATTAATCTAAGATTATGGCCATTCGAAGAGGTAACGAAATTTAACTTCACGTTTAAAAGAGGAGATCAGAATAAGAATTGGATTAGCCTTAAATACGAACTTAATGAAGCTAATTCAGATGACTTCGGATCTTGGGCCTCTGCAAAAATCAAAACAGATGCTAACGTACTTTTAATTATTCAACCTGATAAGGAAATAAAATTGAAAGTTATTCAAGATTTTCTTGAATCAAACCTAAAGACTCTGAGCTATTTAAGACACCCAAATGGAATAGTTGTTTATATATCTCATGAACTAGGTAGTAATACGTTAGATCAAATTATTGATTCAACAAATGAGTTAATCAAAAAAAATATTTCTGCAGATGAACGAATTCCTGAATCTTATGAACCATTTTCTGAAGATATTTATGACCCAGTACTAGTACTTGATAAGAATAGAGTTGTACACTGGTATGGAGGCAATCCAACAATTCTTAAACTGTTAAATAGTGTATATGAAAATAAGTCATTTAATAAAAGCATTGAAGACTTAGATATTTATAAATCACTTTCAAAGATTGAAAAACAAAATATTAAACTTCATTTCCATAATGATGCTTCTTTAATTGTACTTTCAAATGACAATAAACTAGAATTCAACTTTACTGATATACCGAGCATCTTTAGGTCTCAAATTCGAGAGATAACTAATCAACCAATTGCAAAGAAACAGGATCACAGCACTCCAAAACTGAGCTTGATAAAAAAATGGCATTCGGTAGAAGAAATTTTAAAAAAGAATGAAATCGGATACGCTTTAACACTCTATTTTAATGTTCTGAACTACTTTAAAGAGAATGAAATTGATTTTCATCCAAATGACAAAACTTACATTTTGATTGATCATAATCAGCAAAAAAACTTAGCTCAGGAATTTGCTCGGATTATTGGAATAAACGAACATAACATTATTAGTGAAACAGACGATGTAGATGATAGCATCCCAAGGAGAACTACTCTCTTCAAACCAAATAGCCAAGTTTTCATAATAACTTCTTTCATCTCTTCATCTGAAACCTCAATTAGATTAACTAAATATATAAAAAGAGATATATCTGACCCAATATTAATTTTATGCTTGGTTAATAGCCTTGAAAGCAATGTCTTAGAACTTAAAAATTGGGATACTGAAGTTCCTATAGCTCCAATTTATAAGAATAATCCTACTAAAGAGAATCCTGTTGATTTTTTTAACTCTGGTTTAGAAGCAATTAAACAGCACATAAATAAACTAGAAAGTGCTGTATATTTTATAAATCCAGATCACAGGATTTGTAAGAAAGTAAAAGAAGAGTTTCTGATTGAAAATATTAAGCTTCCAAATGACCTTAGAAACCATTTTATAGAAACAAAATGTCTTCATTATAATCACTTAGGAAGATTTAATGGACGTCATTTTACCTTCTATATTGATAGGTATAAGCTTTTTAATTCTAAAAGCATAATCTGGATGAATATCAGTGATAGAATAAAAAAGTGGGTTAAAAAAAGAAACATATCTAAAGTCAATCTATACATCGGCAAATTTTATTACGAGGCAAGCTATTTAAATCAATGCATAAAATTTTTAAAAGAAGAGATAAAAGAACTTGATCAAATCATTTACTGGTCTGGTAATTATCACATCTTCACTAAAGAAGAGGATTTAGTCTATCTAGATTTTGGGTCATTATCTGGAAAAACAGTCAATAATTTTATATCGCAATTAAGAGACTGTAAGTCTTTGTTAATGTGTATTGTATTCTCTCAACTTAACAAAGGAAATAAAGCTTTTTATAAAAGAATTAAAGATGTAGAAATACCACATTTTCAATCTAACCAGACATCTAATTTGAAAATCCCAATTGAGATCATTCATCTTTATGAGCTACCACTAGACTATTATAGTTCAAGTAATTGTCCGATTTGTGAGCAAATCCATTTATTAGAAAGAAATACTATCAATAATAAATACCTTTCTGATTTTGCTAATGATAGAATCAATAGGTTAAGAATCAAAGAAAGAAGGTCTGTTTTAGACTTAGAGTATCCCGCTGATTTTTATAAAGAAATTGATGACAATGATTATGAATTATCTTCTGTACTAATAATGAATATGTTTGAATTAAAGCTTCTGTTAAAAGTAGCACAGTTCGATACACAATATAGATTACTAATACTAAAATACTTATTTGAGATATGTAGTCACATTGATGCAGAGATTTCAGATCCTAATTCAAATTTGTATTCTATTTTATACTTCCTTGCTCATGAAATTAATTGGCTTCAAAAAGAACCTTTAGTTTTTAGAATATTTCGAAATTTGTTAACAATAATTGGTTTTGAGATTGCAACTATGCCTCTTGAAGACCTTGCGGATAGATTACAGACTGACGACTTAAATACGAATGCCTTAAAGCTTGCAGTACGTTATAAGTTTTGTGCAATAACTCTTTTAAGATCTGCGAACAAAAATAGATTTTGTGAATCTATAGAAGACATATTCGAATCATGTATTGTTAAGGATAAACTGAGTAACAATTTATTCCAAAATTTACTATTCCATATACACACAATTCATTCAAATAAATACAACCGTAAAATTGAATTGTTCAATCTAATTGATAAATCATTAAGTATGATTTACGATAGTAAGATTTTGACCTCAATTCAAAAACTATCAATTAGTAAACTTAAAATAAATAATGACAAAATTACTATTTCTATTATTGATTTTAACGTTGATAATAATTCAGATATTGAATTAATAAAGTATTTGAAGCATGGATATGTAAACTTGTATAATACCGTTTCACATCCTACACATTACGAATCATTTCTTGCATTAGACTTTCGCAATCTAGATGGCTATGCATTGCCAGATTTAGAAAAAAATGGTAGTGATTCTATCTACTATGATATTTTTAAATCGCAAAGTGAAGAATTAGTAGACAGTTGGAATTATGTGAATCAGACTATTGAACCAAAAGTACTACCATATCTATATAAACTATCTGATGACTTCAAGTCTTCTGAATTATTCAGCTCGTATAACATTGAGACTAGAGTAAGGAAAGTATTTTCTGATGAGTGGGGGCATTCATTTTCAAATTTTATAATTGATTTTGAGAATAACATCGATAGTATCCCAAAAAACTATAATCAATATCATGATTTATATGATAGAATATTCAATACAATAATATCTTATAAGAGAATAGGTGACATTAATTCAAGAGACTCAAATTTACTTTCTTTTTTGAATAATTTTCCAACTAGTATCTATAAAGTCATTACAGATACATTTCATGATAAATCAGTATTTGATGTTACATTAAATTTAGATGAAAAAATCGATTCAGTGTTTTACCCTGAATACACAATGAAAATTTACCTCAAGCATATAATTAAAAATATTAAAAAGTATAGAATTTTACCTGATGACGTAAAGATACCAATTGAATTTAGATCTACCATATTTGAATCAAATAATAAGCAGTATTGCAATCTTAGCATTTTGAATTTTGGTACAATTTCTAAAGAATATAATTATAGCGGTGGTTTATCACAGTTTAAAGAAGACTTGATAAAGATGGGTGGAGATTTAAGTTTCCGATCAGGTGAAAAAACAGATTTTATAATTCAAATCTTATTCCAGCTTTATGAAAAATATTAATATATACCACTATGATGATGATAAAACATCTAGATATAATGTAAAATCATATATCGAATCGATTAATTCAGATTTCAAAGAACTTGATATTAAAATCAACCTATCATCATTTGCAGATCATAATAAGTTGATTGATAAATATGAAGTATCATCTCCGGATTTATTAATTCTTGATATGTATGATAAAAGTAAAAATAGAGTTGGAGATAAAGTATTATCAATAATTGATGGTCAAGAAAAGAACTGTAAGGTATTCATATGGACAATAGGAAATTTAAGAGGTAATGAAGTTGATTATCACTCCCTTTCTCGAGATTACCCTATGCTTCTTGATCAGGACAACACACCTATATTAAAAAGTAATCGCGGCACTGATCTCAGAAGTTCTATTGTAAAGTTTTTGATAAATGAAAAAATCCCAATTTTATTTGATTGGGATAATGATAACCTTCCCTTAAATATGGACATCCATTCCATAGGTGTATCTGAATTAAACCACCTTTTGTTTAAGATACGTAAGGCGTTAACTTCAGAAAATAAATTTAAGGTTGAACGCCTTGGTGGAGGATTTAGTGGAGCTGTAATTTTAAAATTGAGATACGACAATTCAATTTCGATCTTAAAAGTTTCAAAAGATAAAGAGCTATTAAAATTAGAACACGAACGCTCAAAAGATTACTATTTAAAACTTCCATTTAACTTAAGAATAAATATCAATTCTAAAGAATTTGAAACTCAGAACTTAACTTCATTTCTATTAGAAGAAGTCAAAGACAGCATAACTCTTTTTGATTGGATCTTAAGAACTAATGATCATAGTAAAATTGAAGAATTATTATCAATAATATTCTTGAATAATGGTCTAAATCACTTTTACAGAGACAATAGAAATAATACTGAGTTTAAGTTCACTGAAATATTCAAAAAAATTGAAGGTTTCAAGTTTAGTTTAGTTGAAAGTGCCTTCAATGAATTAAAACCAATACTTTCAGCATATGATTTTAAATTGTCAGAAATCAAAAATTTGTGCTTAAATGGTGTTTATAACAATATTGATAAACATTCTATCAAAACAACTAAAAAATTACCTCTATTACATGGTGACCTTCACTCAAGAAATATTTTGGTAACTAATACAAATCTTCCCGCCATAATTGATACAGGTGGCATGTCACATGGTTACTGGTGTTTAGATATAGCTAGATTAATAACTCACTTATTTTTTGTTGGGATTAATCATAATACTAGGGAATATTTCGACTTAGACTCTCTAGATAAAGATTTAGCTATTATCAAAAAAATTATGACTTGCGAACAAATTGAAGATGATAGCATAAACAATAATATTATTTTCACTATTAATTGGCTTGTTAATCACTGTGAAATTATATATGAAGACCTTTACTCTAAATGGGAATTTCAACTAGGGCTAATGAAGGAGTTGCTTCAAATTTCTTATAGAACGAATTCAATTCCGCCCAATAAAAGAGCTGTTGCCCTCATCGCAGCTTATGAGTGTATGTTAATTGCTGATTTCAATTCTCAATAGATTTATTGAAATGCACCCGTAGCTCAACTGGATAGAGTACTTGACTACGAATCAAGCGGTTACAGGTTCGACTCCTGTCGGGTGTACACCTAAATAAGCCCAAAACGCGTCTTCACAGCGCTGAGGGCTTTTTTTTGTTCATGCCTAAAAGACTGATTTTCTTTGGGGACAACATAGGGACAACAGAAAAGCTTTTATCTACCCAAATTGAACGTTCTTTGATATGTGATTTTTGAGCGTAAAGATTAGGCTGTTTGGAGCGCTCTGCCAATTTCAGAGCGTTGAACTTCCAAAGAAAGTAACCCTTTCAAAATTAAATCTAGTGTTACACTTGGATCTCCGTTTTCCATTTTAGCAATACGAGGTTGGCTAGTATGGAGTTTCTTAGCAAGCTCCGATTGAGTAAGACCTGCTTTTCTGCGCTCAGCTTTTAATAGAGCAGCCATATCCAATTTCATTTCAATGTAAGCAGACTCCTCCTCTGTAAGTCCTAAAAACTCTTTAGTATCTGAAACTTTCCAACCTGCTTTCTTTAATTGGTTTTTCTTTGAACTGTTCATAATAATTACTCCTTACAATAAATCGTACTGTTTGAATCTCTTTTTAGAGATGTCTATCACTTGCTTTGGCGTTTGTTGAGTTTTCTTCTTAAACACTTCTCCAATTACGATTGCATCTTTATCTATCCTATAAATGATCCTCCAAGTTTCTGAAGTATCTTTTATTCGTAATTCATGGCAGTTAGAACCGATGGAAGGCATAGGTCGAGAGTGAGGCATTTCCACAAACTCTCCCTTTTGCAATTTTCTAAGCCAATGCCCGGCGTTTATGTGTGTATTAGTAGAAAATGGTGGAGTTTTAACTTCTCCAGCTAGCCATACAAGTGGTTTATCTACCATTCTAAAGTATAACTAATTTATATCAGATTTGGTATAAATAATTTTCTCTTTATTGTATAAAAAACTTTTGATTCAATACTCAAAACGGGTAGGGCTTTTTTTTACTTAAGAGCAACCTTTAAAGTTATTATTTCGTATTTACGTTCTTAAAAATCCTATCTACCAACTTATATGAGAGTGAAGCAGAAATACTAAATAACGAAAAAATATAAACTACTATAAAAAAACAGATCAGAATATTTGATAAGACCTGATCCTTGTATTGTAACCTGTCTAAAAAATTTATTTCTCCATCTATAATTACTAGAATTACAATTCCAATAAAAAATAGTGCCAGAAATAAGATTACTATAAGAGCTGTCTGTAGTTCTTCTTTAATTCTATCTTTCATTGAGTAAAATTAGCTTTCAAAGTTGATACATATAGCGTTAATCTATTTCCGGGCTTGTTACTAAAACTCGTCTTTTAACCACTCTAAAAACTCCCCAAACCATCAGCGACCAAACGACGATGATCACTTCCAGCACCAGAATATAGTACGGCCAATCAGGTAATATGCTGAAGAAAGTAGTCCCCGGTGGTTTATCCATCACGTACAAATAATTACTGTTCAGGATCAGGTTTAAAAAATAGATCACCCCTGCTACCAAATTCAGAGCTATACATGATCTTCCCACATCTTTCAATTCCAGATCCCAACCCCAGACAATAGCAGGATAAAGTCCAAGCAAAACCAACATCAGGTGAACCATCCAATACCGGATTGCATCATAATGAAATAATGAGAACTCCACAGAAGGCGTGAAATTGGCCTGAGAAACTCCCAATATGATCCAGAAAAAGATCGTAGCCCAAACGGTTCTGTTTTTGGTTGCATACACCCAGATCATGATCATGGGAAGAAAATTACACATGTGTAAAGGAATATCTTTGGTGACATCAAAAACACCTGTGTAGTGATTCAGTGGAATCTTAGCCAATTGCAGAGTTGTAAGAATAATCGCAAGAACAAGCAGTATTCTTTGCTGAACCGCTTCCGGTTTTTCTTTCAAAAAGCGAATAAACCACACAAAGAAAACTACGAATCCGATCAATAAAAACAGATGTTCCGCTGAATACGAAGAAAACAAATATGTGGTCTCAAAAAATGAATTCAATTTGATCTGATGTAATATCAACCCCGGTTATTACTTTTAGTCAATTATAAAATAATGGAAAAACATAAATGCCATAAAATATTTAGTTATCAAAAAATATTTTTTATCCAACTTCAAAACTAGTTGAAATGATCAAAATTCTTCGTACCATTATTTAATGATCAGAATTAAAACAGTCTGATCATGGGTTACGATTTCGCCAAAACAGGCGGGAGAACATAACCAAAACATCCAATGGATAAAGCAATGGCTAATAAATTTAAACAGCCTGCTGTCAACCAAACTAAATCTTCAGCTAAAAATGCAGCTCCTGCGAAGAAAGTTGGTCAAGCAAAGAAAAGTGGTCGTAAATAATTTAGACTAAATTTTTTACACAAAGCCGGTTCGTAAATCAGAATCGGCTTTTTTTTTGCTTTGAATACATATAGGTACAAAAATAAATTATGTAGTATCTTCGCTGAAAAACCATATGTACACACCCTCTTCCTTTAAAGAAGAAAACCCGGATATACTTTTTGACCTGATTGAAGAACATAATTTCGGAATCATCTTCAGTCAACATAAAGATCAGCCTGAAGCTACTCATCTCCCTTTTTTGGTTCACCGAGAAAAAGGCAAACACGGAACGTTGATCGCTCATTTTGCGAAGGCAAATAAACACTGGAAAAAGTTAGATGAATCCAAAGATGTATTAGTGGTATTTCAGGGGCCACACAGTTATATCTCGCCGGCATGGTATGTAAACCGAGCTGAAGTGCCTACATGGAATTACGCAACTGTTCATGTGTTTGGCAAGCCTAAGATTATAGAAGATATAGCGGAGCTGAACAAAATGGTTAAAGAACTCACGCATTTTCATGAAAATCAGGAGAACACAGGTTGGAAGCTTAATGAAGTGGCTGAAAAAGATTACAACACTGACTTAAAAGCGATTGTCGGACTAGAAATTGAGATCTCAAAAATCGAAGGTAAATTCAAATTCAATCAGAATAAATCTGATAAAGACCAGAAAAGTGTAATTGCTAAGATGGAAGATTCAGGAAAGAAGGATATAAGTGAAATAATGAAACGAAACCTCGATTCATCTAAATAGCTTTATTTATTTCGGAAAGTTTTCTTCTGAGTTCAACCGGATTAAATGGTTTGGTAACGAAGTCATTCATTCCTACCGAATACACTTTTTCTTTTACTTCGTTAAGCGCAGCCGCGGTTAAGGCTATTATAGGAATGTTCTTTTTTGCTGGATCCTCCAGATTACGTATGGCCGTTGCAGCTTCGTAACCATCCATTTCAGGCATTTCCAGATCCATAAGAATCAAGTCCACCTCATTACTTTTCAATGCCTCTATAGCTTCAATTCCATTGGAAACGATAGTAGCATCCACTTTCCATTTTCTCAGAAAACTTTGCATAACCTTTTGGTTCACAAGATTATCTTCCGCAACTATCACTTTTAGACCTTCTATGTTTTCTTCCTGAATTTCCACTCTACCTGCGTCTGTATTTTCTTTATTTTCGGGTTTTCCAAATGTAAGCAGAACAGTAAACTCGCTGCCTTTATCTAGTGTACTTTTGGCAAAAATTGAACCATTCTGCAGTTCAACTAACTTTTTACTGATGCTTAATCCTAAACCGGTGCCGCCATATAACCTTTTTGTTTTTTTATCAGCTTGCACAAAGCTTTCAAATATCGAGTCCAATCTGGACTCCCCAATCCCAATTCCTGTATCTGAAACCTTGAACTCAACATCTACTTTTTTATTTTTTTCTGCAACACATTGTACAAAAATTTTCACATAACCTTTGTTAGTGAATTTCAGAGCGTTGCTAACAAGGTTATTAAGTATTTGAATGAGCTTGGCAGGATCCCCTGTCAAATATTTCGGAAGGTTCTCTCCTATCTCTGTTATCAATTCAACCTTTTTATTTACAGCGGTGGTTTTAAACGATTCTGATACCGTACTAACCAGTTCCTTTAGTTCAAAATCCGTTCGCTCAAACTCAATTTTTCCGGCATCTATTTTTGAAAAATCAAGAATATCATCGATCAAGCTCAATAACGTTTTGGCAGAGAAATCTACGATATTTATTGACTCGAGCTGATCTTTCCGGGGATTATCCTCTTTCAGGATATTTGTCATTCCCAGAATAGCATTCATTGGCGTTCTGATTTCATGACTCATGGTTGCCAGAAAATCAGATTTAGCTGAGGAGCTTTTCTTTAACTCTTCACTCGTGGATTCTAATTTCCAGATGTATTCCTGAAGTTCATCCTGTTTAAGGCTTAATTGCCTGTTCAGTTCCTTCTCCTTCTCTAAGAACTCTCTGGTAATTTGTTCTGCTCTTTCTTTCGATTCTGAAAATGTGTTAAATATGATCCAAGTGGTTACAAAGGCTGCTGCTATTACTCCCCATCTTACATAATCAATTGTTTCAGGACTCAGAGATACCCTGTCAATAGCTATAAAATCTATGATGAAGTATGAAATTACAGATATGAATATGGAAACATTTCTGATCCGGTTATGCCCGGACTCAAAAAGAAGAATAGATAAGCCCATAGCTGGAATCAGGAAATACTGTATCTCTGCTTCTCCGTCGAAAATTGAGCTGAGTATTATTATCGCTATATCTACATAAAGGATGAGCAGAAATTTAGCAATTGTCTCAAATCCTTGTTTCGAAAGAACCGGAATTAAACACAATGCTATAATCTCAGAAATAAAGAACCATGACACTGACATGGACTCGTCAATCGCAAAGATCAAAAAGAAAAGAGTACAAATCAGGGCAATCGAATAAGAAACAACATCTAGAACGGGTAATCTGAATAACCTGCCGTCACCATCCTGAGCGTCTTGTAAATTAACAGATTGATTATCTGTTATACCTGTAAGTGAGAAGTTATTTGCCATACCTGAATTATTGAACTAAGTACGCCAATTATTCTCTATTGGTCAAGAGGTTTGCAACTTTGATTTGTAAGCCATGGCATAAATTTTCATTTGTTTCACCATAGAGGCTAAACCGTTAGCTCTGGTTGGAGACAAATGCTGTTGCATACCGATCCTAGAAATGAACTCCGGATTTGTAGTTAATATCGCTTCAGGTGTTTGATCAGAGTATAATCTCACCACCAAAGAAACCAAACCTTTTGTTATTGCAGCGTCACTATCAGCTTTAAAAATCAGTTTATTACCTTCCAGATTAACGGTGAGCCAAACCTGACTTTGACAGCCTTTAACCAGATTATCCTCAATGCGACATTCATCAGGCAATTCTTCCAGCTTTTCGCCGTGTTTGATGATATATTTATAACGCTCTGTCCAGTCTTCAAATAAACTAAACTCTTTAACTATTCTTTCCTGTACTTCTTGTATATCCATACCTAAAGGTAATGAAAGGAGAGCATTAAATTAACCCTCTGAGCTTTATTTCTTAGTCTATTCCTAATTCCAAAAGAGCTACAGATTTTACTGCTTCCACTTTGTTTTCTTTCTCATTTACGATAGGCTTGAATGATTGTATCATAGCAATAGTGCCATCATTTTTGCCAACATACTCACATTTTTCGGAGCAACGCTTTCCCCCAAAAGCTTTGGTTAAGCTTTCTCTTATTACATTTGCTGTCTTTTTTGAAACTACAGATTCGATTCCCTGATCCAACAAAGTTGCCTGTGAAAGTCCTGTGATATCCTGATAAGACTCTGATACATAGCTGCAGTAAATATCGCCATTTTCATCTTTCTTAAACTTCATTACGAACTCATCATGACTTTTAAGTAAGTCTTCAATATTCTCACTTTTTTTCTTCAATGTTTCGATAACACGGTTTCTCAAAGAGACATTATCAAAGTGAATTCTGATAACGGTATGATCACTGCTTACAAATGATTTAACATCAGCTTCCAGCATCAATTTTTGATCGCCGTCACTTTTAAATTCCCAGGTGTAGTTATCTTCAGAAATTACTTCCGCATTAAAATCCTGAAAAAGCTCTTTAACTTCGACTCTGTCTTTTTCAGCAACCATATCCCATATTTTGATCTCTTTAAGGTCATCCACATCCTGCTTTATAGTTTCGCGAAAAGATTTATTGCTTGATATGATGTTACCTTGTGCATCAAGGTCAACGAAGGTTCTTTTAGAATTTTCTTCCAACTCTTCAAAATCTACTGTAGCATCAAACAGCACCTTACTGGTTTCCTGTCTTTCCGTAATATCTCTCTGATATGAAACCCAGTGCGTTATCTCGCCTTCTGAATTTGTAAGAGGATGAATGTCCCACTGATTAATAAACTCCGATCCGTCTTTTCTGTAATTTACAGTATGACCAAAAAATGCTTGTCCATCTATCAACCTTTTTTTCAAGCGATCTAAAACAAGCCTGTCAGTTTTTTCTCCCTGTAAGATTCTTGGTGTTTTCCCTATTACTTCTTCTCTGGAATAACCGGTCATTTTAGTAAACCCGTCGTTCACGTATATAATACGCGGTCCGGGTTCTTCCAAGTTTAATTCTGTTATTAAGATAGAATCGTAATCATGCTTGGTTGCATTCTCCAGAAGCGACAGGTGAGACTTAGTCCGATCATGTTTTTTCAGTATCTCAGAAAACAAACTTTCCAATTTTGATTCGGAAGCTTTGTCTTTACTGCACGATTTAATTATTTCAAGAATTTCAGATTCTCTTATACTCATTGCGATAGTGTTTATAGAGGGTACATTTAGGTCTATAACTATTCAACACTTTAAACCATTCCATTTAGGCACAGAAATTTTTTGGTTTATACTATCTTGATAGTATATTGAATTCCATGTTACAGAAACTCATGATTTATTCTCTTTTGATCTCTTTTTCGGGATGTTCTTTTTTCAAAATAAACGAGAAAAAAAACTACGAACCGGAGCTGATCAGAGTAGAAGGAGGCACTTTTTCCTATGGGGATTTTTATGAAGGCAAAAATACCGACGCTATACCCGTTCATCAGGTAAAGGTTGATGAGTTTAAGATCGGTAAATATGAAATTACCTACGAGCAGTTCGACTACTTCGCTGAGAAAACTAAGATCAAAAAACCTGAATCCGATCTGGAAAAAAGGGGAGACCGAGCGGTAGCTTATGTTACCTGGGATGAAGCAAAAGCTTTTTGTGAATTTTATGGTTACCGCTTGCCTACTGAAACAGAATGGGAATACGCAGCCAGATCAGGAGGTAAAAACCACGTAGTATCAGGTGCAGCAACTCTTGATTCAATTTATGTAGTGGCCTTAACAAAAGATGAAGACCGAAGTGAGTCAATTGAAATTGGAACAAAACAACCCAACGATCTGGGTATTTATGATATGAGTGGTAATGTATTTGAGTGGATCGGTGATTACTATCAGTTCTATTCAATGCCGGAAAGAAAACACAGTCTGGATGAAGATGCTGTTCGTATAATTCGCGGCGGAAGTTTTTATGAAAATATGGTCGCCAACCGAACTTATTGGAGAACAGGAACCTTAAGAGACGTTCGCTCCGAAGATATAGGCTTCAGATGTGCTGATGATTAATTCATAGAAATAAAAAAGGGAGCCGAAACTCCCTTTACTCACTCACTTACCGAAGCAGCAACTTAGCAATTGTCATAAGTTGCATGTTCGTAGTTCCTTCATAGATCTTTCCGATCTTGGCATCCCTGTAAAATTTCTCAACGGGATATTCTTTAACAAATCCATTTCCACCGTAAAGATCCACTGCCATGGACGCTACTCTTTCAGCAACTTCAGATGAATAATATTTTGCCATTGCAGCTTCTTTCAGGAAAGGCTGTCCTGCCATTTTCATACGGGCTGCATTATAAACCAACAAACGAGCTGTTTCAATATCGGTTGCCATGCGCGCAAGCTGGAACTGAACTCCCTGGAATTCAGCAATTGCTTTTCCAAACTGTTTTCGCTCCTGTATATATCCCAAAGCGGCGTCAAAGGCTCCCTGTGCAATACCTACCATTTGAGCACCGATTCCAATTCTTCCTTCGTTTAGCGTTTCGATTGCAACTTTGTATCCTTTTCCTAGTTCCCCGAGGATATTTTCTTTAGGCACCCTGCAATCTTCTAATAAGATCTCGCAAGTAGAACTGGCACGGATTCCCAGTTTATTTTCCTTCTTGGAAACTGAGAAACCTTCAAATCCTCTTTCTACCACAAACGCGGTGATGCCTTTATATCCTGCTTCAGGATTAACATTAGCCAGTACGATAAAAATATCTGCTTCATTTGCGTTTGTGATCCATAATTTTGCGCCATTCAGAATGTAGGAATCCCCATCTTCTTTAGCTTTACATTTTAAAGCAAAAGCATCGCTTCCTGATCCTGCTTCAGATAAGCAATATGCTCCCACTTTTTCGGTGGCAAGCTGTGGTAAATACTTGTCTTTCAAAAAATCAGATGCATAGTTTACAAAGGCATTATTTACCAATGTATTTTGAACATCCATAAAAACACCGACAGAACCGTCCACTTTAGATATCTGCTCGATAGCAACAACAGACATCATAAAAGTTCCGCCGCCACCATTGTATTTTTCAGGAATATCAATTCCCATTAAACCCATCTCGAAGAATTCTTTAATAAGACCCGGATCAAGTTTAGCGTTTTCATCCATTTCCTCTACCAAAGGTTTTATTGAGGCTTGGGCAAAATCAGCTGCGGCATCTTTTAATAATTGCTCGTCTTCTGTTAGTGTAGTTAGAGGCGGTACCAATTGTTCTGTTGCTTCCATTAAAATATTCTGCTTTGAAGTTTGTAAGATTTAAATATACGAATTGTAAGCGCTTTTCTGCTACAAAAAAACCATTAATCTGTAACATTACCCAATCAAGTTAATCATTTAAATAAGTGGGTACATATTTATAAAAATGTAAGCGCTTACAATCTATAATTACAAATAAAACAAGAGGTAAGAATGAAAAATATATTTTTACTAACAACAATAATGCTACTGAGCTTTACCATTACAAGTAATGCGCAGGATGATGTTATGATGCAGGCGTTCTATTGGGATGTCCCGGTTGACCAATCCGGTAATAATGGCTTTTGGTGGGATAGCTTAGCTGCTAAGTCATCTGATATGGCTACCGCAGGATTTACAGGTCTTTGGATACCTTCACCATCTAAAGGAAATTTTGGTATAGTCGATATGGGATACGGAATTTATGATCACTATGATCTCGGAAATTACAACCAAAAAGGAACAACAGAAACTCGTTTTGGAAGCAGAACTGAACTTGAAGATATGATTTCTGATATGCACAGTAATGGGATCGATGTATATGCTGATATAATTTTGAACCACATTTATTCGGATGGGGACTATTATAATTCCAGCAACAATCTTGAAGCAAACCCGGATGTTAAGAGTTATGTTTTTGATGAAGCATTTATCAGCGGAACACAATATCAAACATATCCAACAAACGAGATAGTCTGGGTAATTCCAAACGCCTCAGCAGGAACTTACTACATTCAAATAGATGGATATAATTTAGACTTTGGAGCCGCTAAAGCTGAGCGAGGATATGACGTCATGATTGATTGGACCGGATCAGGTCCTTCTTCAACAACGGCCTGGGAAAGTGAACCAAACAACGGTAGCGGGAATTATAATACCGTTTCTTCGTCAGGAACAACTATGCAAGGACATATGGATAACTCTTCAGATATTGATGAATATGAGATTACGTTAAGCTCAAGTTCTGATATTGTAATAATCCTGACAGCCAGAAAAGAAGGAACTGACGGATCAGGAAACTTTGAATGGCAATATGCCAGCCAGAACAATGGATACTACCCAAAAGCAGTCTGGTATAATAGTAACAATCTTGCAAATACTACTTTGGAAGCCCAAACTCCTACTGCTATTACTTATCCAACTCATACCGGAACAGGAGAAGCGAATTATTCCTGGGACCATGACGATTTCCATCCTGTAGATGCAAATGACTGGTTGGGCTATCCGGGAAATGATGAAGTGATCACTAATACAAAGTTCTTCGGAAATGACTTAAACACTTTTAGTTCAACTGTACAAG
Organism: Balneola sp.; assembly: GCA_965222085.1. GTDB lineage: Bacteria > Bacteroidota > Rhodothermia > Balneolales > Balneolaceae > Balneola. Next base: position 1,985,925 of record OZ244952.1, on the reverse strand, counting down.
GTAGACTAGAAGACTGGGGATTTTGGATGGCTGATGAAATTGGTTTTGATGGTTTCAGGCTCGATTTTGTTCGTGGCTTCCAAGAAACTTTTGTGGCCGATTGGGTAAACAACCTTCCAACATTAGGTGGATCACAAAGATTTATTGTAGGAGAATATTGGGGTAATGCACAATCTATAAATTCCTGGGTTACAAATGTAACCAACGGAACTTCAACTGTTACATCAACTACAACTACCGGTGCTGATGTAGATGCATTTGATTTTCCGCTAAAATTCGCTTTGAATGAGATCGTAAATAATACTTCCGGATCTGCTGATATTACTGCTACATTAGATCATGCCAGTATGATCAGAAATAATAGCGGTTACTCATTATCGGGTACAGATGTCGTTTCATTTGTTGATAATCATGATACCGGTAAAGAACATGATAAATGGGTATTCAGTGATTGGGATATGGCATACGCATATATCTTAACTCATGAAGGACGTCCTTGTGTTTTCTATTCTCATTACTATGGTGTTGAACAAGAAGACGCTCATGGAGGATCTTATACTACACAAGCTCCTTCCGGTTTACGAGATGATATAGATAACCTTATTAATGTTCGAAACACTTATTTGGGTGGAAGTCTCGAAGTTTTGAGTGCTGATGGGAATCCTTACCCTTCTTCAGATGCAGCTGACGTTTATGTTGCCAGGAGAGAAGGAAACGGAACCAAGACTGGAGCTATTATTGTAATTAATGACAACAGTTCATCTACAAAAGGTCTTTGGGTAGATCACACTACAGGAAGCGCTCTGTGGACGAACGATTACTTAGTTAATGTTGAAACCGGAGACAGCACACTGGTATATGGTGATGGCAGAGTTTATGTTGAGGCTACTTCTCGTGATTTTGCAGTTTATGTCCCTGCAAGTGAATTTGAAGGAACGCTATCTAAAGCACTTCCTAATAATACGGAAGAGAAAGTTGATCTTGCTCCTGAAGGTTTTGAACTTTTCGACAATTACCCAAACCCTTTCAACCCAACTACTAATATTTCATTTAATTTACCGGAACAAGGTAATGTAGTTGTGAAAGTGTATAACTCGTTAGGACAGGAAGTGGCAATATTAGCAAACGAATCTTTCACAAAAGGAAATCATACTTTAATCTGGGATGCTGCCAATGTTTCAAGTGGAATATATATCTATTCAGTTGAATTCAATGGAAACAGAATTAGCAAAAGAATGACTTTAATCAAGTAGTCAATACACTTCTCAACGAAAGGAGTTCTTTTATAGAACTCCTTTTATTTTTCCAACATCATTTTCGCTGCCAGAGCTGGTGCTATCTCTCCTTTTTTAATTTGTTCAACGAGCTCTGCTGCTTTTCTCTTATTTTTCTCTGACCCCCAGAGTCTCCTTAACACTTCATCTTCTACCAATCGTTTAAACCAGTTCAGTTCCTGCTCTTTTCTTTGAGCTTCAAAAATTCCTTTCTCTTTTAATGCTGAAATAAACCCCTGAATTTTTTCCCATGCTTCATCAATTCTTTTCTTTTTAATGGAACTAACGGTCAAAAATTCCACTCCAATTCCATCGTACTTTGGAGTCAGCAAATGAAATGCGTTTTGATATTCCGTTACAGCGTTCTTTGCCATTTTTTCCTGATCACCATCTGCTTTATTGATGACCAGAATATCAATGATCTCCATAATTCCTCTTTTGATTCCCTGTAAAGAATCTCCGGCTCCAGACAACATCAACACTAAGAAACAATCTACCATAGAAGCCACTTCGAATTCGCTTTGCCCAACTCCCACAGTTTCAACCAGAATCACATCGTATCCTGCGGCTTCGCATAACATCATGGATTCTCTTGTTCTTTTTGCTACTCCTCCTAACGTTCCTGATGTCGGAGATGGACGAATAAAAGCTTCTTCTCTGGACGACAATGTTTCCATTCTGGTTTTATCACCCAGAATACTTCCTCCGGTTGCCGGACTGCTTGGATCTACAGCCAATACTGCAACTTTCAAACCCTCCTCGATCAACAGATTTCCAAGTGCTTCTATAAATGTACTTTTCCCCACACCGGGAACTCCGGAAATACCCACACGGATAGTTTCTTTGACGGACTTTACTTTAGCAATCAACTCCTGAGCAGTTTGCTGATCTGCTTCGCGGTTGCTCTCAACCAGAGTGATGGCTTTGGCTAAATGTCGCCGTTTTCCTTCCTGAACCCCTTTTGCAAGTTCATCAATGGTCATGCTTTTTTAGCTCTGATTTCGTCAATTACTTTTGAAGCGGCTTTCGGGATGTTTGTGCCCGGACCAAAAATCGCAGAAACACCTGCCTCATATAGAAAATCATAATCCTGAACCGGAATTACTCCACCCGCTACAATGATAATATCTCCGGCTTCTTCTTTTTTGAGGATTTTTACCAGATCAGGAATCAAAGTTTTGTGGCCGGCAGCCAGGGTTGAAACACCGATCACGTGCACGTCATTTTCGATAGCTTGTTTAGCAGCTTCTTCCGGCGTTGAGAATAACGGTCCAACATCTACATCAAAACCCATATCTGCAAATGCTGTTGCTACTACTTTAGCTCCTCGATCGTGCCCATCCTGTCCCATTTTTACTACTAAAATTCTTGGTCGGCGACCTTCTTCTTCAGAAAATGAATCGATCTTTGACTTTATTTCCTGATATCCTTTATCCGATTTATACACGCTTTCGTACACTCCTTTTATGGTTTGATTGGTGGCGGTATGTCTTCCCCAGGCTTGTTCAAGTGCGGTTGAAATTTCACCGACTGTGGCTCTTTTTCTTGTTGCATCTACGGCAAGGTCCAGAATATTTCCTTCGCCTGATTTAGCCGCTTCGGTAATTGCCTGCAATGCTTCTTTGGTAGCTACTTTGTCACGCTTAGCTTTGATCTCATCGATTAAATTAACTTGTCCTTCCCGAACTCCGGTGTTGTCGATATCTAAAATATCCACCGGGTCTTCTTTTTCATTTACGTATTTATTCACACCAACTATGGTGATGTCGCCCTTATCAATTCCGGCTTGTTTGATGGCAGCAGCTTCCTCGATCTTTCGTTTTGGATAGCCTTCTTCAATAGCCTTTGCCATTCCACCCATTTCCATTACTTCATTAATAATGGTCCTGGCTTTTTCTTTCAAATCATGAGTCATGGATTCTATAGCATACGAACCTCCAAGAGGATCAACAGTGTGTGTGATATCCGTTTCTTCCTGAATGATAGTCTGAGTATTTCTGGCAATTCTGGATGAAGTTTCTGTCGGCAGTGAAATTGCTTCGTCGTAACTGTTAGTATGTAAAGATTGAGTCCCGCCAAGCACTGCTGCCATAGCTTCAATCGTAGTTCTTACCACATTGTTCAATGGATCCTGAGCAGTTAATGACCATCCTGATGTTTGGCAATGTGTCCGTAACATCAATGACTTTTGATTCTTTGGTTCAAAATATTCTTTCATCAATTCTGCCCACAATGTTCTTGCGGCTCTGAGCTTACTCACTTCCATCAAAAAGTTCATTCCGATAGCAAAGAAGAAAGATAATCTTGGAGCAAAGGCGTCTACATCCAAACCACTTTCTACCGCCGTTTTTACATATTCCAAACCATCAGCTAAAGTAAACGCCAATTCAAGTGCAGAATCAGCTCCGGCTTCCTGCATGTGATATCCGGAAATCGAGATCGAATTAAACCGGGGCATTTTTTCGCTGGTATATTCAATGATATCTGAAACCAACCGCATAGATTCCTGTGGTGGATAGATATACGTATTCCGAACCATGAACTCTTTCAAAATGTCGTTCTGGATCGTTCCACTTAATTGCTCAGTTGAAACTCCCTGCTCTTCAGCTGCAACTATATATGCTGCCATAATCGGAATTACAGCTCCGTTCATTGTCATGGAAACAGACATTTTATCTAACGGAATACCGTCGAATAAAATCTTCATGTCTTCTACCGAATCGATAGCAACTCCGGCTTTACCAACATCACCAACTACTCGTGGATGGTCAGAATCATACCCACGGTGCGTCGCTAGGTCAAAAGCCACACTTAGTCCCTTCTGCCCTTTTTCGAGTGCCTGACGATAGAATTTGTTCGATTCTTCTGCAGTTGAAAATCCGGCGTATTGACGAATCGTCCATGGACGCTGCGTGTACATACTTGAATAAGGACCGCGCGTAAAAGGAAACTCTCCCGGATATCCCGGATCAACATTTCTGTTCGAAACATCTTCTGAATCATACAGCGCCTGTATTTCAAACCCCTCAGGACTTTGTCTATTCAAAGATTCCGCTTTATCACCTTTAAGCAGTTTTTCAACACCTTTCTTCCAACTTTCTTTACCGGAATTATTATCTGACATGGGGATTCTGTTTTAATCTGTTTGCCTAAGCTAAATATTTTTAATTGGACAAGTGAAAGTAAAAATCATTATCAAACAATACCTAGAGAACTTCTTGTTCTGTTTTCTTTACAATATCTGGTATAATTCGCTCACTTATTCCAGAAACAAAACTTAAGAAAAAATATATCGCTGGATTATTTTCTTGACCAATATCATTTGTCAAAAATCCAAAAATAAAGTTTGATTGTATAGCAAAGTATAAAAATATTCCTGTAATGATTCCTAAAACACACTTAGTAAATGCTTCAAATATTAGATACTTCATTTTTATAAACCTTGGACCGATATCTTGAGTCCTGTATATAACTGAAAATGAAGCTCCTAGCAATCCTCCGCTTGCTGAAAGTAATGAGGGTCTATCAAAGTTATCAATATCTCCAAATTCATAAACTAAATATAGAAAAGACAAAAGAATCCCAGAAGCACATATCATCAAAACCGAATAAGAGATCTTTATTTGAGCTTCAGTTTTTAATCTATCTATTCTTTCTTCGAATTGATTAAAAAGTTTGAAATCAAATTTTTTAGAGTCGGTTGTAAGTCCCTGATACAACAACGAACCAAGCTCACCGATTAGCAACTTCGATTCTTCTCTATTTGGGATTTTTTTTCTGATCTTTGAATGAATTCTATGAAATCCTTTCCAAATATTGGGATCATCATTAACATTGGGGTCATTGTCTTCAAACTCCCAACATATAGCCAGTCCTTCATTCAAGTAAACGATAAGATAGTTGTTAATATGTATTATTGTATGAATTACCTCGCCAATCCTTGTTACATCGCCCGGCTTATAGTCTTTATAAAAATCCATCCTGATCAATCATTTAAACTTTCTTTCAGCACTATTCTAATAAATATATTATGAATTGTCACTTTAAATTAGAAAACACTTCAAATTCAGCTTTTTCTAGAATAATCAATACGCATTAGATAATTAAAAGAACAGTCATCGCCGGGCGTATGCAGGCGATCTAAATCGCTTTTAAGCCTATCGTTCGATTTCACGATACAGATTCCTAGCATTCGCCGGAGAATGACATGTGCCTAATGTTTTAACTTACTTCAAATTCAGCTCAGTCTGAGATGTACCAAAACTCATATCGGAATCAAATTCGCCTTTACCGAAGGTTTCTTCCATTTCGGCACGGAGTTTTTGAATGGTTAATCCACTTTTAAGCGTCCCATTTCTGGCAAGAGAAACACGCCCTGTTTCTTCCGACACTATCAACACTAAAACGTTATTGGTTTCGCTTATTCCAACCGCTGCACGGTGGCGTGTACCAAAAGACTGAGCAATATTCGGATTTTGTGAAATTGGCAAATAACAACTTGCAGCTACAATTCTATTGCTCCTGATCACTACGGCACCATCATGAAGCGGAGTATCTTTCTGAAAAATAGTAGTGAGTAGCTCGGCTTTTACCGCAGAATCAATTTTTACTCCGGCATCTACCAAGTCCTGCAACGAAGAAGAACGAGCAAATACGATGAGAGCACCTGTTCTGTCCTTTGCCATTTTTTTAGTAGCTTCGATCACTTCATCGATCATTTCATTGGATCCCGTTCTGGTAAAAAAACGATCGAAACTGGTGTTATTACCAATTCTGTATAAAAGTTTTCTGATCTCCGGTTGGAAGAGAATGAAGACCGCCAGAATACCTACATCAAGAATACTTTTGAGAATGAAATTGATGGTTTCAAAACCCAGTAAACGGATGATAAAGTTGATCAGGATCACAAAAAAGATCCCAATGGTAGCCTGAATTGCAAAAGTCCCTTTGATCCATCGATACAAATATACCAGAACCCCTGCAATAATGAGGGTTTCGATGAAATCCTTTATTCCGAATTCTAAAAATCCGATGGGAAACAATGTAGTGGCCGTCTAGCGTTGTGATTGAATTGCTTGGAATATACGTAATGAATCGGAAGCTTCCTTAACATCATGCACACGAAGTATTTTTACTCCTTTCATGAGTGCATCATAGTGAATAGAAACCGTTCCGATCAGCCGATCATCAGCAGGTCTCTCATCCAGAATTTTACCGATCATTGATTTTCGTGATGCTCCAATTAATACAGGAACGCCAATTTTCGTGAATTTATCAAGATGAGCAAGTAATTTTAAATTATGCTCCTGAGTTTTTCCAAAGCCAATGCCCGGATCAATAATTATTTCCTGTACCCCTTTTGACTTCGCAAAAGCGATCTTTTTTTCAAAAAATTCAAATACATCTTCTATCACATCGTCATATTTCGGAGCATCCTGCATCGTTTTGGGATCTCCCTGAGAGTGCATTATCACATAAGCTGCATTATGATTAGCAGCCAGCTCAGCCATAGCAGGAGATTTCTGCAAACCACTTACATCATTAATTATCCCGGCTCCGGCTTTCAATGCCTGTTCAGCTACTTTAAACTTAGTTGTATCGATAGAATAAGTGAGATCAGGGAATGTCTGTGTAGCTTTTTCAAGGACAGGAATAACCCGATCCATTTCTTCCAGTTCAGAAACCGGATCTGATCCCGGACGGGTAGACTCACCACCAATATCAATGATAGAAGCTCCATCTCTGCGCATGATATGGATTCTGTCGAGCGCGCGCTCTACATGTATGTACTTACCTCCATCGCTGAATGAATCAGGAGTGGCATTTATGATCCCCATTATTTGGGGAGAAGTAAAATCTATATTTGAGATGATATAAAAATTTGAGTGAAAGTTAATAGTTAATGGTTATTGGCATACAATAACAAATAACCATTAACTATTAACCAGTCACTAAAACTACCACTCTTCCTGAAGCTCGTCTAATTTATCTTCTTTGGTTGCCCATTCATCTGCATCAGGGAGTGCGTCTTGAGTTTCATTAATTACTCTGTCTTCCCACTGTTCAGCAAGACGTTCGTTCAATTCAATATAGTGTTCCCACTTTTCAGGCACTTCATCATCAGGATAGATAGCTTCTACCGGACATTCTGAAACACATGCATCACAATCAATGCATTCGTTTGGATCGATAGTCAAAAAATTAGGTCCTTCCCGAAAAGCGTCTACAGGACAAACAGCAGCGCAATTAGTATATTTACATTGAACACAAGGTTCAGTTACAATGTAGGGCATTATGTTATTTTTGTATTTTCATTAGATGATTCGGAATATCTCAGGCTGAAGCATTAGATGCAATTCAAATTATTTAAGTATCTCAATAACAGCATCAATATCTCCATCATTCGGAGCCGGTTCAATATTCAAAATTTTCGCCATAACTTCATAAAGATGAATGTTTTCGAATCGACCCAGCTTTACTTCTTTTTTGAAAGCAGGCCCATAAGCTACAAAGATCGCATCCATTTTGGGGTTGGCATTGTCAAAACCGTGTGCGCCTCCACTTGGATAATCACTACCCCTTGATTCAAAAAACTGCTTCGTATTTATCGTGTAACCTTCATCAGCGACCATTAGAATTTCCGGAACTCTGCTGTTATTTTTTAAATGATAACGGTCGGGAATATTTTCTTTGAGGTATACTTTGAAATTTTCTTCGTTCTTTTTCAAGCTTTCAAAAATCTCTATCTCTCCTTCACCTTCAACATTAAACATGAGTGCAGGTGAATACGATATGATCTCAATTTTATTCACGTCGATGTAGTTATCCAAAGTAACTTTTCTTGATGGAGACACTTCGATCATCCCGTGATCTGAGACGATCATTAAATTAATGGACTCGTTGCTTTCCAACTTTTCCATTAAATATCCAACTAACTCATCAGCCTGTTTAATAGCTTCAATCACTTCTTCAGAATCCGGTCCGTAGCGATGCCCCTGGCTGTCAACAAAACTAAAATAAAGTGTTCCAAAATCTACAGGGTCTTGATCTTTGGTCATCCATTTAAGAACAGTATCAATTCTGGCTTCGTTAGGAAAACTTCCGTCATAACTTTTCCAATGACTCGGCCTCATATTTTGAATGGGAGCTTCAGAACCTATCCAAAACATTGTTCCAGCTTTTTTGCCTGCCTTTTCTACGGTATTCCAAATCGGTTCACCTGAATACCAATTCGGATTTTCAACCGCGTCTCTGTTGCCCATGGAATATCTGGCATCCATATCAGGATCGTACATGTTGTTGCCGATCAATCCATTGTTCTCCGGATATAAACCCGAAGCAATGGCGTAGTGGTTTGGAAAAGTTTTCGTTGGGAAAATCGGGATTAAGCCTTCTGCAGTTGCACCATTTTTAATCAGGCGATCGAAATTCGGTGTTTCTGTTTTCGATAAATAGTCTGCTCGAAATCCATCGAAGGATATCAGTAATAACTGAGGTTGCTTTTTTTCGTGTGAACAACCGACTAAAATTAAAACTGAAAGTGTTATTAATAGATTTTTCATTGACTTTAAATGAAAGAACATCAACTCAAGTGATAGATTATTCGAAATCTGTCGTTAATTTAAACCTGGCGATTCTGTTATTCCCTGTATCTGCTACGTATACGATAGTTCTGTAGTAAGCAACCCCACTTGGATTCATAAATTGTTTTGGACCTGCACCTTCACCACCAAAAGAAACGACTATTTTCTTGCTGTCCGCATCCGCTCCTACAGGAGGATTAACTCCTTCCTGCCCGTTAGATTGAAATTGATAAAGTGAGTCCGTTTCAGAATCAATAACAAAAATAAACGCATCATCATCTCCTGAAAATGCAATATCTGTTGGCATTTGAAATTTTCCGGGTTCATATAAAAACCCATTTGCCTGAGATGTATCCTGAGCAAGAAGAGAAGAATTTTGTTCAAATATTAGACCATCAGTCGTTTCTACCGCATTTATCCAAAGAACTCTGAAATCGATATTTTGAGCCTGAGATGCCTGAGCGATTAAAAAACTTCGATCATCAGTTAAACGATCTCTTTGAGGAGGAGTAACAAATGAAGCTATAGAACTTAAACGAACAGCGCTCCTAAGAGAAGGATTTGTTGGGTTCAACGTGGTGATCTGACGAACGTTAGTCATCTTATTTGTAGGAATGCCGTTCACCTCAATTCTTGCAAATTCAAGAACTGTATTATCAGGAGCAGCGATCTGGTTGGTACTATTCTGAGGTCCTCTTCGAGAAACATAAACAGAATTGTCTGCTAAAATTGTTAAACCTGTAACTTCAACGTTTTCATAGTTGTTTGATGAGCCTTTATTTAGTCTGGCATTTTGAGCTGCAGAAGTACTTAAGCTGGCATCATCAAAAGGAAAAATGAGTGTATCAACAAATTGAATATCCCCTGCCCCATTCATATTCTTGATCTTAAACACCGCCGGAAGATTGAACGTGGTTGGTATTCCGTTTTTGTCGATTGTTGTATCAATTCGTGCTGAAACATAAATATTTAATAAACGGTCCTGAGTTACAGCATTAGCACCTTGCAACTGTATAGTTCTTCTGGGTGAAAGATCCGCTCTGTCAAGCAAATGAACCCCTTCATTGTCGGTAACATATACAAAAGTGTCAAAGCCAATATGCACGTCATTTGGAGCATCAAACTCTCCCCAGAAAGGAAGTACCGGAGCATAACCATCTACATTTTCAAGACGTGGATCTATTTTACCCTCATCGAAAATTTCTTCGTTTGTTTCATCATTCTTAGAACCAAATATATTGTCACAACCTACCCCGGCAACAACAAACAGTGCTAATAAAAATCCTAATTTCTTCATTGCTCTCATAAACTAAATCCTAACGAAATTCTGTGTATTGTTCCTAAGCGGTCGAAATTTGTAAAACCATAATCAGCTTTAAGTGTTTTCCCTGAAAATGGCACTTTAATTCCTGCTCCAAAACTCGGGAGAATTCTCTCTTCATTTCCGAACTCATACCCGGCTCTGAAAAAGAACTGATCCATAAAACTATATTCACCACCAATATTCAATTCTTCAGAATTATCACTGGGATTGTTAATCTGAGCAGTTACTACAAGCTTATTCTGCTCTGTTTCGTACAGGTCGTAAGCAGCAGCAATAATAAAGCGTGTTGGTAATGAAAGTTCACTTTCAGGTTCTTGAGTAATTTCTCCATCTGGTGATGAGTTTGTTACTTCTCCATCAGGTGATGCTTCAAAACCGAAATTATTAACGCTCACACCAAATCTCAATCCAGTATCACCTACATCGTATGAAAAACCAAAATCAATGGCTCCTGTTTGATACGTTACATCATAGAAATTCAAATAATAGTATCTAAGGGTTATTCCATAACTAAAAAGATCTGTGATCTTGTGAGAGCCTGTTAATCCGGCTGAAAGGTGATGAGTTCTGAAAGTACGCCCATCACCAAACGGTTGTGTTTCAGTTGTTACTTTCTGATCTCCTGAAGTGAAATATTGAACAGAGCCACCAATAGCGAAATCATTGTATTTATGGATATAGCTGAAATACTGTTGACTCGTTTCAACTAAATAAGAGGTGTGGGAAAGGTTTGCAAATGAAGTGCCTATCTTTGAAGCCATTGCCGGATTCCAGTACAAGCTAGAACCATCTGTTGCATCAGCCATATTGGAATTTCCCATACCGGCACTTCTTGCATCCACAGTAATTTTGGTAAACTGAAAGCCCTCAGTTCCCGATCGGTCATCTCCGTAAGATGTTTGACCAAATGTTTGCGCACCAGGATATAAGATCAGTCCGGCTATAAAAAACGAAATAAGTTTAGAGTAATTTTTCATCAAAAGTTGATTGAAAGGCCAAAGACGATATGTCTTTGTTGTAAAAAGTTTGCTGGGTTTTCGTAGCGAGGTAATCCGTTATCTGTTGGATCTAAATATCTCGGATCACGGACACTGTTAGGTACATCGTATGATCTGTCGTCTCTTAGTGCTACTAATTCGGACTGGTTACTTGGGTAGCTTTTATAACCCTCACCGGTTACCGGATTTATAACAACCGCGCTTTTGTTATTAAGGAAATTTGAAATTTCAAGGAAAGTTGAAATTCGGGTTTCTCCGATTGTAAACCATTTCTGCAGATTGAAATCCATGTAAAACCAAGCCGGACCTACTTCACTGTATCTTTGTGCAGGGTCATCAATCTGCTCATAAATTGGCCTCCAGTTTTCTTCTCCGCTTATAGGATTTCTTTCCGTCCCAACTCTTTCATAAGGAGTATACCGTGCTCCACTTCTCCATACCGCAGAAAGAAATATCTGAAAGTTATTTAACACAGGGCTGTCTAATATTCCATTTTCTCTGGCATGAGTAAAAGTGACGTTCCCTTTTATATCAAAAGGTCTGTCCCAGGCAAGGGGGGTCTCAATATTATTTCCAACGTTCTGGCTTCCCGAAATTCCACTAAGATTATCATCATTGGTAGAACTTAAACCTTCAGCTCGACTATAGGTTACTGAAATTTGACCTCTTAACAGATCTTGATAGCGCTTCAGATAAGAGATTTCAACACCGCGAGATCTTGCATAGTCACCATTTATTCTGAATGCTTTTGTAACAGGTCTGCCGTCAACATCATTTACCCGGATACTTTGTGAAGTAACAAAATCATATTTATCTCTCCAGAATGCAGAAATATTCAGTGCATCATTTGAAGTGATCTGATTTCTAAGGCCGATCTCATAGGAGATATCAACTTCTCTGTTAAGATTCGGATTTCCTAAACTTGGGAGATCAGACTGATCCTGAAAGAATGGATCTAAACCGGCATATACAAAACTTGGGTGAGGGATTCTCGCTGAATGCCCATAGTTAAAGAACAATACCTGATTTTCTCTTACAGGGAAAGACACATTAATCTTAGGTAAGAATATAAATTTATATCTCAAGCCAAGTATTTCTTTACTGTCTTTTTGATATTCTTCTGCAACGAAAGTAGGGATCGTTGAAAATATATTAGGATCAAGCGCTTCTTCAACCCGCTCATCTACATACTTTCCGGGAGCCCAATATTCGAACCTACCACCAATATTAGCAATCAATCCGTTGTAACGAATCTTATCTGTAATAAATAACGCGCCACGTTTAGGTTTTACTCTCCATGCATCAAAATTTTCTCCAACTCTGAAAGTTTCTGAAACTGTATTTTCATCAATTCTGATTGGAGCTCCAATCCAGGGACGGGTAATGTCAATCCACTGATAATCATTGAATTTTGACTCTATTCCAATCACCAACTGATTTTCTTGTCCACCAAATAACTTAGTGTAACTAGATCTGACTGTAATTTCTTCAGCAAAATGATCGTGCCACAGCGTTGCAATTCCACCGTTATTAAAATATCCGGGACCAGCTAAGATATAAGTGAAATCATCTGTTCCTTCAAATTCATCTCCCGGAAAAGTCACAATACTTTCAGGATCAAATTCACCATCCACAATATCGGGTCTCCAATTTCTCCCATTAGCATCTGCACGCAATTGAGTAAATAATCTACTTACCTGAACTTCATAAAAAGAAGAAGTCGAAATAGTTTGAGTCCACTTTAAATACGAAAGGTTTGAATCATGAGTGTATGTATTGGCATTGTCCAAAAACCCATTCGAAAATGCAAACTGAAAACCGGGCTGAACCTGAGTGTCAGCGCCCGTTATTTGAAGCATTCTGGTGTTTTGATTGATTGTGAGAGATCGCTGATAAGCTGCCTGCAACCTCACTCCGGGTTTTATGTTGTAGGTAAGTTTCATCATACCATTCCACCGGTTTCCCTGACGGGGCGACCAAAAATCAGAACCTACAATAGAAGACTGGATCTGATCGGCTGATAGTTTAGTATATCCATCTTCTAAAGCAACTTGAGCGGTTGCATAAAAAGTGATTTTTCCTGGCAGATCCAGTCCCAGCTTAGGTAATATTTTCTCAGCCAGAATTCCCGGTCCACCAATGCTGAATTCATAAATATCCTGGAAATAATTAGCTTGATGATCTTCTACATTAGAACCGAAATTATCTCTTTTATGCGAAAAGCTTCCTTCATAGGTATCTCCACCATTTCTGGTTTTTACAGAAACCACACCTGAAGTAACATCTCCGTATTCAGCTCCAACGCCTCCGGTTATAACTTCAATATTGCTGAATGAATTTGCTCCAAGGTCTAGACCGAAACCTGTTCCCGCTAAAGGATCCTGCGCAGAAACTCCGTCAACCACATAGCCGGTTTCATAAGCACGACCACCTTTAATATATAAACCTGTAGGATCTTTAATTACACCAGACTGCAGCGAAACCGCATCCTCTACCTTTCTTACCGGAGCAGCTTCAATATCTTTTCTTGAAATAGTTGAAGAAGTGGTTGATTTCTCTACATCAAATATAGGACGCTCTCCGATCACAACTATTTCTTCTCCCGAAGTCAAAACTTTAGGCTTTAATTTATAATCAAGTTCTGTAAACTCTCCTTCTACAACTTTGATTCCCGTTAAAAGTACTGTTTCGAACCCGATGTATGTGATTCTTACAGAATATTCGCCCGGACGAATGTTATCAATTTCATAATCTCCGTCAATACCGGTAGCTGTACCAAAACTAGTTCCTGTAATAAGTACCGTTGCACCAATTAAGGTTTCTCCGGTCTCAGCATCGGTAATTATTCCTTTAATTCCACCCGTTTGTGCAAAAGCAGTTGAACTTGTAAGTATTATAAATAAGGCTATAAATAAACTGTGTATTCTTTTCATAATTCTATTGTTTAAAGCCCAAGCGATCAATAACAACTTCTTGTATCATATCGCTGATATTGTTGTTGCCGTTTAGATTTGACAAGTCAAGACTAAAGTAAATAACGTTACCTTCAGCATTTTCAATAGTAACAAACTGATAATCATTGTAAGCACGAACTCCACCTGTAGCTGTTCTTCTAACAAAATTAGCCTGATATAAACTTGTACTGCCATTTACTCCCTTAACAGGAAAAACCCCACTTAAAGCAAAGGAACCTGATTCCACCCTCAAAGTATTTGATATTGAAACATTGGTTGGAGTTACCAAAGAGTCTTCCAATATCAGAAATTGACCTGTTTGAATTGAATCCACAGGTAAGAAGTTAAAAACAGGATCTTCTCTATCTAAATTCTTCATCGGAATATTTACAAACGAAGTTCCTCCATTATCAAAAAACTCATCTAAAATTTCCTGAGCGTATGTAATATTTCTATCCAGATCATTTGAAATCCAGTATATATGGTCCCATTTAGAAAGTGTCTTTATTAAAGTTGGGTCAATTACTGTCGGAAATGCACTGGAAAGAGCTACCTTATCTTGTGAAACTTCTCCATCATTTATAATCCATATATCCGGTGAAATTCCGTTTTGCTGTAATAAGTCTAAATGAAATTGTTGTCTACTTGATGAGCTTGGACCTGAGAAGTCGTTTAAGAATAACGTATTGGATGTTTGCTCCTTTATATACCAAGATAAAGAATCTATTTCACTAGCCGAACCCGCTGCATCTACAGCTCGTACATAAAATGTATTTCGGGCTCCTACGTTAACAGGAATTGTTAAGTTTTCTCCATTTACCTGCAGAGTTGAATAGCTTCTTCCCAAAAAGACTTGTGCACCGCTTGTTCCTGAAGTTGTATTATCTACTTCAAGAGAGATAAACAGCTGACCATCATCTTCTTCTGTAAAAGGAATTTCAGTCCAACCATTAATTGTATCATTAATAGCAATTTCTGTACTTGCAAGATTTAATATTCCATCAGGGTCACTGAAATTCCATCCAAAACTTGAAACCGAAAATAATGTATCAGGTGGTGATTGATTATTATTGATTGATACCTGAGGTGTAGAATTCACTATTGGATAAACCAATGATGCCCCTAAGGGATCTGCCAGTCCTTTATCGTCGACTGCTCTTACCTTAAATAAAACATCATCAGTTTGTTGACCGGAGGTAATTGGGAGAATAAAAATACTATCTGTCTTAGTGGTAAAAGTGAAATTACCTTCTGAAGTATCATTGATAGCATATTCAAAACCTGCAACAAATCCGTCGGGATCATTACCAAACCAGGAAATTTGAATTTGGCTGGACAAACGAAAATCACTTCCGCGATTTATCCTTTCTACAGTCAAATTTGTTGATGGAGGTTGGTTTTCTGCAAGTTCTCCGCTAATAGTGTCACCGCAACCGCTAAAATAAACGGAAGTTAATAATAAAGAGAGAAGTAGAAGTACGTGTGTTTTCAAGAGATAAATTATTAAAAAAGAAAGGAGCTACCTTAAATAAGGCAGCTCCGTTTCAAAATATACTTATTTGATCAATAGCATTTTCTTAGTGCTAGTGAATGAACCTGCCTGAATTCTGTAAATATACATTCCACTTGATAGATTACTTGCATCAAATGGTACGATATGGAATCCGGAAGTCATTTTTTCGTTGATCAGTGTGTTTACTTTTTGTCCCAGCATGTTATAAATAGTAAGTGTCACATCTGCCGTTTTAGGAAGTGCGAATTTAATATTTGTTGTTGGGTTAAAAGGGTTAGGATAGTTTTGCTCTAAAGCAAAAGTGTTAGGCGTTCCTTCTTCAAAATCGTTTGAAGTAAGTAATCCTCTTTCCAAAGTAACAACTCTGAACATTGCTGAAAAGTCATCAAAAAATGACGTTCTAACTTGCAGAGTATCTGATCCATCAGATACAAATACAGTCCATAAGTAATCACCAGATTGGCCTACGTCAAGTCCCTGATCAACTAATACCGCATCGATTGCTTCAAAAGTTGGTGAAGAAGCGTTCGCTGAAGCATTTGAATTAGATTCTAGCTCTAAAAGAACAGTGGTGCTGTCACTAGCATATAATGACCACATGTATGTTAAATCATCACCATCATAGTCATTAGAAGCATTCCATGTAAACTCAATGGTCTCCGTATTTACTACAACAGTTGCACTATCGGCAGGACCTGTTAGTGAGAAGTCTAATAATGGTTTAAATGAGTTATTATCCTCAGTAACTAAATCTGCAGCAGTTCTGGGGTGGAATTTAGGAGCTCCGAAAGAAGCAGCAACTACAGCATAAGCGTCCATAGTTTTGCCTTCTCTTACTGACTCATTATAATCTCCTCTTGCCTGAGTGTTACCTACAGCTGCAGATCTGATATCTTCATTAAAAATAGCACCGTTTGCAGAATCTGCATCAGTGTTCTGCATAGTATACTCACCAAAGGAACCTCTTGCTGTAAGCTGAACACCTTCGAACTTAACAACCATACCTTCATATTGTTCTAACTCTTCACCATTCTGCAAAGCTTGAACAGTATCTGTTGTAATCACGGGAATTACTTGATCTGTATCATTACCTGATGAATTTAATGTGAATTCTAAGTTAGTCAATTGTGTAAGTCCTACATCTTCATTGTTGGCAACATCAGCTTCAACAATAGTTGCAGTAGTAATAGTAATTGAATCTCCTCTTACCAATGCCTGAGTCGCAGCAGTTCTTTCTAAGAAAATTCCGCTCCAGGCCGCCGCGGCTTCCTGAAGAATAATTACTCCGTCAGAGTTATCAGAAACTATAATACCAGAAATATTAACTGGCACATTCTCACTACCCGCTAATGGGCTAGGACCTGCTTTTCCATCAGCTGTAGTTTGAATTAACGCAATAGAATTTAATGGTTCATCAGTAACGAAAAACCCATAGTTACCGGAAATCGGATCTCTACCAGTTAGTCCTTCACTATCTGTCGCTTCAAAATAAAATGAAACCGGAGTGAAATTGTCAAAAGTAGGCATTGTAAATTCATAAGTACTTCCAGCTGAATTTGTCATTGCTGCAGTAATTGTAGTATCACCGTCAGAATAAATAAGATTAGCACCAGTTAATGTAGCAGATCCGTCAGCGACAACATCAACACTTACTGTTACAGCATCTGAAGATGTAACCGAAGAATCTGATTGAGCAGCGTTACTGAAACTTGGAGGAAGACCCACAACTTCAACATCACTTGGCCAATTTAGAGTTTCACCATTACAGAGTTCGCCATCCACACATCTCAGTGGCTCTCCTGTGTCGTCATCGGTTGTCCAAAGCACACCATCTTCAAACGGACTCATACTCCATGAAATTTGGTTTGCCGGAACCGTTCCGTCAGGATCATCACCTTGCAAATTTAAGAACCCACTTACATTTACAACAGCTCCTGCTACGGGTGGCTCAAAATTTCCATCAGACCCATCTTCAAGACCTGGCAATCTTCTATAGTTCCAATCCGGTAAATATCCTAAGCCTCTGTCATTTCTGAAACGAAGAGAGATATCATACATGTAAATTCTTGAACCATTTTGATTTAATGCCCAGTCAACCCTGCTTCCAACTGAAATATTACTTACAGTTGCGCCGGTAACTTTTGCATAAGCGTTGTTATACTTTTGATAGCTTTCAATATCCATCTGAAAAGTACCATCACCATTTGCAGTAACAAGTTCATCTACAGTTACTTCCCATGGATCCAGTAATTCTGCGTATTCCGGAAAGTTAATAGATGTAGTTCCTTGGAGAGAAGCTTCATCTGCAGTCATCTGAACAGTTGAGTTAAAAAATGTCATTCGACCTACAAAAGTAACTACATCACCTCTTTGAAAACCTTCCAGTATTTCATAATCACTCTCTACAATTTGAATAGACATTCCTGCTCTACCTTGGGTAACAGCAGCTGTATCAGTAATGAAAACATGTATTCTTCCAATGTCATCGATTACTCCGTCACTGTTGGTGTCATTAGGTGTTGCATTACCTGATGTTTTCGGGTTTGAAACGATTACACCGGTATAAGTTACTGTTACCCCATTTAAAGGGTGCGCTTGCAGAGCATTTTGCGAATACTCCGTAAGTCCTTCGTACGTATTTAATTCTTTCACAGAAACTGTGTCCTGAGCTTGCACAAACATCGGCAAGGCTACTAACATAGCAACTGCAAAAAATTGTATCAGTTTTTTCATAGTAATAAGTATTATTTGATTATTGTAAGTTTTCCTTTTTCTATTTCTCCAGTAGTTAAATCTTTAACGGTAAATAGATATAAACCCGTTGTTAAGATTTGATTTGCTTCACTTTGCAGATCCCATGCATGCTCACCACCGGGAAGCACTCTTGGGTCGTCACTAAAATCTTCAAACCAGGAAACATCTCCGTTATATGTCTCAGAATCGTGATCTAATTCTGCCACAATATCTCCTGCTATGGTATAAATTCTTATTTCTGCTTTTGATGGAAGATTATAAAAGTAAAGCTTACGATCCCCTTCATTTGGTCCGTCCCAAGCTGCATTAACTTTGTATGGGTTTGGATATACACCCACCTCAAACCCGTCATCACCAAAATTTTCATTGACAGGCGTTCCGGGAAATACACGAACCGCATTCGAGTTTGTACTGGTTTCTAAACTTTCAACTCCAAACTCAGCATCTCCTCTGTCAAAAGCAGTTACAGACACCTGATATTGCCAACCACTTAATAGATTGGTCAGGTCGTAGCGATAGTAATACTCAACGGTATCTCCCTCAAAAGTAACCGGCTCATCAAGCTCAACCTCATTAAAACCTACATCAAAACCAATGTTGTTATTTGGCTTGTCAAATTCTCTGATCAATCGAGCGTTTGGATTTATGTCCTGTCCCAAATCTGAACTGTAAACACGATATCCTTCAAAATCCATTTCCCCTGATACTCGGTCCACAGACTCTTCGGCTGTTTTATCCCAATAGATAGAAACTTTCCCTGCCTCTAATACAATTTTTGTCTTTGGATTATCAGGTGGAGTTGGAAACAGGTATCGGGTCAATTCACCATTCCCGTCTGTATCTTCTCCTAGATCAAGAACCCCATTCTTGTTTTTATCCTCTCCTCTGAATACACTATTAGCAGAGTTTATAGTGCTCACCATATTAATTCTCGAATCTTCGGAATCAACAGACTTACCCGCCTGCCCTTGAAATTGGTCCGGTTTCAAAGCTGCGCTAAATACAAAGTATACAGTAATCGTTTCCCCGGGCTCAACTTGAGGAAAAGGCCCCATGGAAATAAATGATATATAATTTCCATTTCCGCTTTGCCCATCTGTTCTCAACGCATTCTCATTATCTTTATACGGAAATTGCTGAGCCATTCTATCATAACGGTCATTGTCATTTGAAGGAGCTGTGAAGGCTCCTGCTCCGGCACTAAACAGCCAATAACTTGGTCCCAGATCCGGCACGTTAAACCCGGTTTCAGTAAACTTCCCATTCAGCGTGTCAGGATTATCTGGATGGAAAAAAGAATCTCTATACTCCGCTCCAACTATAGAAACAGCTCCATATGTGTTAATACTGGGGTCATCCGGTGAGCCTGCATCAAAAGCATACATGGTATTTAGTGAATCCATAAAACCAACGCCGTTCTTATTAAAAAAGGCACCTCCGGTTTCAGTAGTACTGTTTACATTTCGCACTACCAGATCTGCATACATTCCAACATAAACACTATCCCAGGTCTCAGGAAGTGCATGAATATCACTGTTATTTGTGATATCATATTTAAGAATGGAAAAATTTTCAGTAAAAGGAAAACCCCAGTTGTAACTCTCTAATTTCACATCTGTGAATAGCGGGTTATCATGCCCGGTTATCTCTGTACCATTCACACTTCTTCGCCGATCAGTAAAACTTGCTAAAATATC
This sequence comes from Balneola sp., assembly GCA_965222085.1. Classification (GTDB taxonomy): domain Bacteria; phylum Bacteroidota; class Rhodothermia; order Balneolales; family Balneolaceae; genus Balneola. The sequence continues at coordinate 1,965,828 of OZ244952.1, read as the reverse complement.
ACGCTCACTTACTGCAGAAACAGAAAAGAATTCGTTATCAGGATCTGAACTCCTGCGGGTAATAACCGTTTCAGATGTAAACTCAAAACCCCTGGCTCCTCTGGAATAACCTGCAGGATTGGTTACTGAAGATGAAGACAGTCTGATTTGTCCCCCTACGTCAGCCCCTATCCAGATTCCGGCTTCAAACAAATGTTCAGTTCCTGTAGATCTAGGGAAGCGCATACTTGATCCACTTTCAGGGTTATTTCGGACATCAGGTTTACCTAATGTTCCAAAATTTGTAATTGATAAACCTATAATTCCGGCGTCCGTCTCGGCTCTTTCAAATGGTACTTGTGCGGTTACACACAATGGAATCAGGAATACTAACAGGAGTAGGATTAACTTCTTCAAATATGGAAAAATTGCTAACGATTATAATGAGCACAATTATAAGAAATTTCTAACTTAAACGAAGTTAGAATTGAAGGTTTTACAGTTTGATAACACCTTGTTAAACTTGTTTAGAGTAAAAATCTGACATAACCTTTTGGCTCACTCCTAAATAGTAAAAAATTACGATAATTGTAAATATCAGCTGAAGTTTTAAAATCCCTACTTTCATATACTTGCGGGACGAAGTAACAATTGACTTATTAATAATCTTAAATTTCCCTTCCTTTTTCAGGTCAACTACAATCTGCTGATCTTCCATCACTTTCAATCTTTGGTCAAACCCACCGACCTTATCAAAAGCTTTTCTTGTCACAAAAAGACTTTGGTCTCCGAACCTGAATAGATCATTATCAAACTTAGTAAACCAGGCATACAGCTTTAACAACGGAAGTTCGGGCTCGAACGCCAAGCGATAGCATCCGGCTATATAATCTTCATCTATGCTTTTCGAAACATCCTTGATAAAGCTTTTCGGAGGAAGAGAATCTGCATGTAAAAAGTATAATATATCACCACTACTTTTTTCAGCACCATAGTTCATTTGTGAAGCTCTTCCTTGTATTGGTGATGTATATATCCTTATACCAAATTCCTTACAAATTTCTAAAGTCTTATCGGTGCTTCCGCCATCTATAAAGATCAATTCAGCTTTTTCACCTAAAGTGTGTTTCTGCAGGTATGAAATAATTTTTTTTAAACCTGCTTCTTCATTATAAACCGGAACTATAATGCTGACCATTCTAATTGAGTTTAGCTAAATACTCATTCCAATCATGTTCGTTATCAATATCATTCAGCACCTGTAGTTTGGCAAGTTTAATTTCATTCTCTTGTGCTTTTAATTCTGTTTGCTCCATAACTCTTTCTGTACTCCAGTCAATACCTTCCAAAACTTCAGGTTTATACGAACTCATTCCAATTAAATAATATCCTCCATCTTCTGATGGTCCAAAAACAACATCATTATCATCCAGCTTAGCAAAAGCTTCTCCCATAATTTTGCTTGTTAAAGTTGGGCAGTCACTTCCGATCAACACCATTTTATTGCAACCATTTTTAAAAGAATCCTCAAATGCATTTTTCATTTTTTCTCCCAGATCACCATCAATCTGGATTTTTTTAGAAAATATCTCTTCCTCCCAAATATCATCTTTACCAATATCCCATGCATACCACACTTCTTTATTCGCGTCTACCTTTAATACTTCTCTTTTTGTGATTTCCAGCAATCTCAAATATACTTTCAGCGCTTCTTTGTCCCCAACTGTTTTGGCCAAACGTGTTTTTACTTTTCCCGGAACTGCATTTTTTACAAATACAACGATTTTCTTGTTTTTCACTAGTATTAGTTGTTGTTAATAATTGGAACTAAAGTCTTCAATATATCCTTTAACTCTTTGAATACGAACTAACTAACCAAAAAATGAAAACAATCAAAAAATCGTTTCTTTTAATTTTCACCATAGTTTTTACAGGTCTTTTGACCGTCGATTCTACCGCTCAGAATACCAATGCGGGGAAAACCGGACTCGGTGTAATGATTGGTGAACCAACCGGAATTACACTTAAATCATGGACCAGTCAAAATACAGCATTTGATGTTGGCCTTGCTTGGTCACTATCAGGAAATGATGATATTTACGTGCATGCTGATCATCAATGGCATAAGCCTCTTGAAGTTGAAAAAGGTAATTTGGCATTCTTTTATGGTATAGGTGCTCGTGCAATATTTTCAAACGATACTTTTTTTGGAGCACGCATCCCACTCGGCTTGTCATATTTAGCACCTGAAGCTCCCTTAGAATTCTATCTGGAAGTCGCTCCGGTAATTAATTTGATTCCCGATACAGATGGCGATGCTGATGGCGGAATTGGTATCAGATACTATTTCTAAGAACCATCATTTAATGATATTTAGTTGGGCAGGTATAGTTCCTGCCCTTCTTGTATCACTGTTGCTTCTACAAATGAAGAACCTTTGATACTCGCGATTTTAGAATTTATCCTGTCCAGAGTATCATCGCTATGATCCGGATCATGGTGAGATAAACACAGCCTATTTATCCCGAGATCTTTCGTCAATTCAATCACTGTTTCCCAGTTCGAATGCCCCCAGCCTAATCTTTCCAAATGTTGTTCTTTGGTAAATTGAGCATCGTGAATTAACACATTAGCTCCTTTTACAAAAGCCCGGAACTCATCTACAAACACTTTGTTATCTGAATCTATGTTAACAGGAAGTTCGTTATCAGGAGCGAAAACAATTACAGATTCCCCAATGTTAAATTTAAAAATTGCTGTTGGCACAGTATGATTGGCCCACATAAACTCAACGGTATAATCGGCGAAATTCAGTTTATCTTTTTCAAATGTAATACAATCAAGTTCTGACTCGAGCATATCAATAGAAACGGGGAAAAAAGTATTCGACAGATGTCCCTGAAGAATTTCTTTACAACCTATCCCATCCTGCGGAGGCATATACACTTCAAAACGATTTCTGGGATCATAAAACGGCTTGAAAAAAGGAAATCCCTGCAGGTGATCCCAATGAGGATGGGTAATAAATACACGACCCATTAAGCTATTTCCGTTAGAGTCTAATTCATTACCTAGATTTCTAAAACCTGTACCACAATCAGCGATAAGCAACTCATCCATTCCCGGAATTGATATCTGAATACAAGAGGTGTTACCACCATATCTCATATTTTCAGGGTTAGCGCATGGCGTTGAACCTCTTACTCCCCAAAGTTTTATTTTGATGTTGCTTTCCAAATATCAACGTATTGTTAAATGTAATAATAAGTAAATCTAACTATCACTGCCAAATAAATCCTGCCTATTCTTCCTCATCGTCCGAACTCATAAGATCTCTTAGACTTCTATTTATTTCAGATATCCTTTGTTTCTTCGTGTCTAACTTTTCTCCAACTTTATCGATCTTTTCCTGTAACTCATCTCTGAGTTTATTCCCTTTATTTGTTGGTTTAAAGTATGTTTTGGCTTCCTCGTACTGAATGCTTTCTGATTCTAGTTTTGAAACATCTTTCTGGATAGCACTTTTTTCTTTGCGGAGCTTTATTACCTGTTTCCTGTCTGCTGGCTCTACTCCTTCTGAAGCCAATTCTCTTTCCATTCCCAAATCAGAACCACTGGCTCTGAATCGCTCATAGATCACATCACAAGCTTCTCTGTACTGTTTCCAGATCTTGTTCTTAGATTTAATCGGAACATAACCGGCATTTTTAAATTCTTCCTGCAGTTTCTTAGCTTCTTCAACCGCTTTTACCGGATCTTCATGAGACCCTAATTCATTTAGCTTGCTTAGAATTTCTTTCTTCTTTTCAAGGTTCTCTTTCTCTTCTCCACGGCGATCTTTAAAGTGATCTCTGCGTCGCTCATAGAACACATCCATTGCAGCCTTGAATTTCTTCCAGATCTTGGAAGATTTCTTTCGCTGAACCGGACCTATCTTTTTCCATTGATCCATCAGACTTTGCATTTTCTGATGACCTTTATCAAAATCTTCAGTGTCCTGAATTTCCTCAGCTTGTTCTATTAACTGAAGCTTTTTGTCGTAGTTTTTTTCTTCCTGTTCTCTGAGAACATCAATGTTTTCAGATTTCTTTTCATTGAAAGCATCGGTTGCAGATTTAAACTTATCCCACAATTCATTTTCATCCTTTTGAGGAAGATTACCGGCTTTTTTCCACGCATTATGAAGCTTGTTAACCTTACGCGCCGCTTTGGCAATATTTTCGTTATCAACCAGAGCTTCGGCTTCGGCAATCAGCTTTTTCTTCTTTTTTAAAGACTTCTCAATCTTTTCGCGATAGGCTTTGTCATTCTTGAAACGAAGCTGGTTGAAGGCATCTTCGGCAGTATTGAACCGGTCCCAGACCATTTGATTCTTTTCATTGGGGACTCTGCCGATTTTTCTCCACTGGCTATGAAGGTCGTCGAATTCCTTTGTTAAAGCCTTAAAATCAGCTTTTGAATCATCACTACGCTTATTCAAAGCTTCCATTTTATCCAGTAACAGAAGCTTCAAAGTCAGGTTATCTTCTTCTTTCTCGAGTTTTTTTACCAGACGATCTACTTTGTGGCTATCAAACTCTTTCATGAATGAATCGAACCTTTCATTCAAAGCATCAATTTCATCTCTAGGGATTTGAGTAATTCTGTCCCAATTATTTTTTATCTGAGAAACTTCTTTTGTTGCTGTCCACTTTTCTTCATTAACAATATCAGCAAACTGCTTTAAAAGCTCTTTCTTTTTCTTCAGATTTTCTTCTCTCTTCCGGTTCAACTCTTCGTAGTGAGCTTTTTTCCGTTCTTCAAAATCTGATCTTAGCTCTTCAAATTCTTTCAGCAGGGTTTTTGACTCTTCATCTGGTTCCGGCCCTTCCCCAATATGCAAAGAGAGGTTTGAGAATTCATTTGAGATCAATCCCCAATCCTTAGTTTCCAGAACTTCCTTGATCTTACTTAAGATCTTCGTGTAATATTCCTTAGAATTATCTTCAGCGTCAGAATCAGAGGCTTCGGTTTCTTTTTCTTTTTCAGAAGCAACCTCATTCTCACTTTCTACTACTTCTTCTTCTGATGAAGGCTCATCCTTCTCTGCGGATTCTTCTTCTTGCTCTGAAGAAACCGGTTCCTCAACCTTTTCTCCCTCTTTTACTACAGGAGCTTCTGCTTTCTCCTCCGCTGCACTTTCTTCGTTTGTTACTTCCGGATTCTCTGGTGAATCTTTCGTGTCTTTGTCTGTATTTTTATCTTGCTCCAGGTTCATAATAGCAACCTTCCTTTCCACTTGGTTCATTGATTCGGCTCATGCCTGCATTATATATAAGTTGAATAAGATAGTATTTATAAACTTTTTTTTATAATCAGTTTTCTGATATAAAAAAAGCCGATTCAAAGAACCGGCTTTAGCTAAACTGATAAAATTATCTAGTCTACATTATGTACGTGAATATCTCTTTGCGGGAAAGGAATCTCAATACCTTCTTTATCCAGTTCTTCTTTGATCTTTTCCAGATTCTCCCAGAAAAAAGGCCAGTAATTGGAATTTTTAGTCCAGGCGCGTGCAGAAAGGTTAAGCGAACTATCAGCCAGTTCAGTGAGTACTACAACAGGAGCCGGTTCTTTTAAGAGCCTTTCATCTGCATTCAATACCCTTAAAATCACTTCCCTTGCTTTTTTAATATCTGCTCCATAACTGATACCGACCGAAAACCGTGCTTGTCTTGTCTCTTTATTTGAATAGTTTGTAACCGGAGAATTTGCAAGCTGTCCGTTTGGCACAACGATGGTCTGATTCTGAGGGGTATTTAAAATGGTATGTAATATGTCAATTTTCTCTACAGTTCCTGATTCTGAGCCTCTTTCAATAAAATCCCCAACTTTAAAAGGCTTAAAGAACAGGATCAAAACTCCGCCTGCAAAATTGGACAGACTTCCCTGTAAAGCTAATCCAACTGCCAAACCCGCGGCACCGAGAATTGCAATGAAAGATGTCATTTCTATACCAAGCATTCCAAGTGCAGTAATGTAAACCATTACTTTAAGAATCATTGATATCAGGCCTCTTAAGAACCCCTGCAATGAAGGATCTACATTACTTTTATTGAACACCCTTTTAATTCCGCTGCCTATCAGTTTAACCACCCAAAGTCCAAGTACAAGAACTGCAATTGCTTTCAAAACATTAGGCGCGTAGGTAAACACTAAGTCGAGCATCATCTCAGAATTAAATTCAAAATTTTCCATATTCTCCAATCGTTAATTTCTTTGTTTATTTATAATACATTAAAATATCTCTGATGATTCCGAACCGCAACCAGCAGACATAAAAAAAGGAAGCCATTATGACTTCCTTAATTTTTAGAATCAGCTTCTTTCAATCTTATAAAGAAGCGACTAATTCTTTAATCTCATCTTTTGTTTTCCCAAGCTTCTCTTGTAATCTTCCATACAGCTCGTCTTCTTTTCCTTCCTGAAACTTCAGATCATCGTCTGTAAGATCAGAGTATTTTTGCTTTAATTTACCCTTTACCTGATTCCAGTTTCCTTCGATCGTTAAGTCATTCATAATAATTAGCTTTGTTTATCATTTCTACTATTATTATAACTCCCAAAAGAAGGAAAATGTTCCGATTTAGTATGGAAAACCCTTTTTACTCCAGATCGTAAACTTCCTTCAAAATAGCTTTCGCATTGGCATCTTTACCTTGCATTGCACGATGCTGAAGATTAGTAATGATCTCAGGAGTAGCTCTTTCGTATGCTTCTTCTTTAGCTTCCTTTTCATTAGGCATTCGGATCAGGTCATAGATATCATCTGCGCGAACAACGCTATAGATGTTATCATTGTTAAACGCATGTGATCTCTTCTCTTCATATTCTTTAAACACCCTGGAGAAGTCGGTGCTGTCTTCAGCTCGGGTTATTACCTCAACATCTTCAGCTCCTTCTGCGCTTAGTGGAGTTTTACATAGAAAAAAGTAGTTTTGCTGAAAATTCATTCTTAATTAATTCTTGAATTGTAGATTGGTTTTCGTTTTTGAATATAAACAAAGTGCATATAAATGTTTAGCAAGTTCGTGCCTATATCAGATTTCTTTTAACACCTTAGGAATCATCATCCATTCCAGCTCGCAACTTCCCCATTGCACCTGATCCCAACTTGCTGCATATGAATTAACACATACTAAAGCGGCAGTGGGCATGCGAATATCAGAAGACCGCTCAGAACCAATCAACGCTCCGGCCGTATCTTCCATTTTAGGATTGTGTCCGACAATCATTACTCGTTCAATATCTTCATCGGCTGATTGAATAGCTTTCAAATAGTCTCTCACACTTCCGTAATACAAATCACTATTCCACATGATGATACTTTCATCTGCTTTCATTCCCTTTACAGCAAGCTGAGATGTTTCTTTAGCTCTTTGTGCCGTGGATGAAATGATAAGATCCGGAGTTCTTCCTGTCTTTCTTAGAAACTTTCCCATTCTAGGGGCATCTTTTAAACCTCTTTTGGCTAACGGTCTGTCAAAATCATCCAGCTCTGGGTGATCCCAACTCGATTTCGCATGCCTTAGTAATAGTATCTGTTTCATGAGCTCATTATTTATGTTGAAATTTTAAGAACAGCTCTTTTTTCGCAAAAAGTGTTAACGTAACGCCTCTTATAACCATAAAAGATGTCATTGCGATCCACAAAGCATGATTCCCCGCAAATGGTTTTACTAAATAATATACAGGAACGAAAAATATGATCGTAGCGATCAGCATTGAATTTCGCATCGCCCCCGTTGAAGTTGCTCCGATATACACTCCATCCCAAATAAAACAAATGCTATTGATCAATGGAGCAATAATTAACCAGATAGCTACTATCATAGCGGTTTCAATGACCAATGGTTTATCAGTAAAAATAGACAACAACTCGCGATCAAATACAGCATAGAACACTGTCCCCACAACACCAAATCCCAAACCCCATGCCATACATGTCCAAATAGCTTTCCTCATTTTTTTGAAGTCCATAGCTCCAACATATTTTCCTACCAAGCTTTCTGCAGCATATGCAAATCCATCAACTGCATAAGCACTTATATACCAAAGCTGAAGTAATATCGTATTTGCAGCGAGCCAAACATCTCCCATTTCGGCTGATGATGCGGTAAAAAAACCGTATGAAAAAATCAGGCACAGAGTTCTGATAAAAATATCCCTATTCACGCTGAAGAATTTTTTCAATTCCTCAAGTTCAATAAGATCACTCCATGAAACTTTAAGCTTCACTTTATTATATGTGCTCAGGTATAGAACTACTGCAAGCACAACTGCTAAATAACTGGAAAGCAAGCTTCCCCATGCAACTCCGTCGACATTCATTCCAAAGTAAAATACAAAGGTCAGATTTAACGCTATATTCAAAATATTGAGGAATATGGTTATGATCATTGGGTATCGTGCATTTTGCATTCCCAGAAACCAACCGTTTATAGCAAAAAGACTTAAAGTAGCCGGTGCCGAAAATACCCTGATCTTATAGTAAATACGAGTGTACTGCTCAACTTCAGGACTAGCATCTATAACCCATAAAGAAAATTCAATTAAAGGATATTGTAACAGTAGTATAGCAGCGGACCCTGCCAATGCCACCAATAATACTCTTATCAGAATTACTTTCGTCCTGTGAATGTTTTCTGCACCGTACGCTTGAGCGACCAAACCTGTAGTTCCCATTCTCAAAAAACCGAATCCCCAAAAAATAAAATCGAAGATAATACTCCCAACCGCTATCGCTCCCAAATAATAAACATGTTCTAAATGCCCAATTACAGCTGTATCCACTGCGCCCAGCAAAGGCACGGAAATATTGCTGATAATATTAGGTATGGCTAGTTGAAGTACTCTTTTATTCAAATGATTTTTGTTTTTTTACGTATTAAAAACAGCTTTAATGCAAAGCAGACATTACTTAATTACAGATTTACATTTACATCAGTTACAATGGTTGCATATATATAGGTGCGAATGTATTTTTACCCTCTCAAAGTTCCAAAATTCTTTACAATTAACTGACTTTTATTTCAAATGAATATTGATACGCGCAATAAAGTTTTAAGCATCGTTTTAGGGATCGTAATTTTAGCCCTTTCCTGGTTGCTATATGATTCAATTGTTACACCATACCAAGAAGTTCTTGAACGTGAGGCTATGACTGAGCGTGTTCGCTATCATATGAGTACCGTTAAAGACGTTCTTATCCAATACGATGTGCGTCATGGAAAATATCCTCCAGCTGAAGGTGGTTTAGATTCTGTTGTTCAATTTGTTCAAACTGACTCTGCTATGATGGCAATTTCAGATAGCTTGCTTTCTTATAAGGGTGAGGCTTTTGCTGCAAGTCAGTTGATTTACTCACCAAGAGACCAACAACGTTTTATCTATTCTGTAAACGATACTATTCGTCCTCCTCTATATCTGCTTGAAGATCCAAGTGAAGATTATGACGATGCAATTGGTAGTTTATCCAGAACCACAATGAGAAACGCTCCTAGCTGGAATTAATGAGCGAATCCACCTCAAACTTAGGTGTTTGTTTTTTTGCTGATCGTCTTTTTTATGCTCTCAACGATCCGCAGAACAGCAAACACCTTTTTCGTATAGGCTCGTTTGACTTTAATTTTGATGTAAACCGAGCCATTACTACACGAAATGAAGAGTACTTTCCTATCCTCCAGACAACTTTTGAGCGCATTTTCAAGGAGAATAGTATTCAATCTGTTCGCGCTCTCACACATCCCGGAGAAGAATGCTGGACAGCACTTCCCAAAGTTGTATACGATAATGCCGACGAGCGAGAAGATCATCTTTCAATTTTAATGAAAGGTATTGACCGTGAGGATGTGGAACCTACATGGCATGGATTAAGCAAGTCTTCCTTTAAATTTCTTTGTTTAAGAAGAAGAGCAGTTATGCAGGGGTTCAATGACCTCACCGAAAGAATTGCAATTACTGATTTTGCCAGTGATTTTGAGATTGCACAAAAATGGTCAGCCTTTCAAAAACCCGGTGGTTCATTTATGATGGTGGGTTGTCACAAAAACGTGTTAACAGTGACTTCTTTTATGTTAGGCAAATTCAGAGCAGCAACTTACTTCCAGTTCGATCAAATTTCTGATGCCCCTTACCATTGGTTACAACAGGCTACTAATTCTTCCTGGATGAATGGTTTACATGAAAACATATTTTTATTCGGACATCATACTCATGAAACAGAACAAACACTTCAAAGTTTCTGGGATCCGTCTTCGGAAATAACACATTTGAATTCTTTAGAATCTATCGGCGTTGAAGCAGAAGAAGAAACCTACGGATTTGATCTGGCGGCAGCTTTTCCGGCAATTCTGTTAAGTCTGGATTTTTAATTTTACAACAACCAAACTATAACACCATTACACATTTTAGTGTGATGGTGTTATAGTGTTATGGTTATGTTCATTATATTTGACTAAACAGATATTTTTATGAGAATAATTACCGGAAAACTTAAAGGACGCCGATTTTCAATCCCAAAAGGACTGGATGTACGCCCGACTACTGATCGAACCAAAGAAAGTATCTTTAATAAGATCGTTGCTTATAAATATCTTGAAAACTCTGTGATACTGGATCTTTTTGGTGGGTCAGGGAATTTAGGTTTTGAAGCTATTTCCCGTGGAGCCAAACAAGTTACTTTCGTCGATATAAAACCGGAGAACATTAAACTGATTGAAAAAGTAGCTGCTGATTTTGAGATCGAAAAAAATATCAGAACTGTGGTTTCGGATGTTCAACAGTTTCTAGAAAACAGAACTATGAGCTACGATTTTATTTTCTGTGATCCACCATACTGGTATGAATGGATGGATGAAATGATTTCAGAAATCATTGACAACGAATGGCTGAACGAAGATGGTTGGTTTATTCTGGAACATGATAAATACCACAATTACGAGGACCATCCCCACCACTTTTTTAGCAAGGCTTACGGAAGAACAACCGTTAGTATTTTTGAAAAGCATCTGGTAGAAAAATGAGGTTTTCTATTCTCATCTTATTTCTAACTTTTCAACAGCTTTCAGTAGCTCAGGAGTTTCCTTTAAGGATCAAAATAACCTCCCTTACTAGCGATACAGTTGATTATAAATTCGAAAATAGAAATTTAAAGAATTTTAGTAATTTCAAGAGTCCTTATAATTCTGGCGATTTCTATTTTGAAGGACCAACACTTAATACTCCTTACTCACCTGTCTTTCGTTGGCATTTATATCTGAATAGTAAGGAGTATATTCAAATTTATGTAACAGATGAACATGATCAATTAGTTGCCCCATCTCTATCCGATTCTCTTGTTAACGGCGTCTACAGAATTGAACTAGAAAATCTGTGGAACCAAAAAGAGATGCTATACTATTTTATTGAAATAAAATCAGCACTTAAGACTACAAAACTTAAATTTCTTTTTCTAGGCAGAGATATTTTAATACCTTACGAACATGGATTAACGATTAAAGATCTTAACAGTTCTAATATTATATCAGACTCACTTTCTTTGCTCACTACAATAAATAGCAATACAAAAACACACTTAAAAGGTTGGATTTTGAATGTTACAGAGCATAGACAATTTACTTTTAAGCTTATTAATCAATCAGATAGTAGTTGGGTTTTCTTTGAAACTAGGCATCTGAAACCAGGCTTGTATGAAATTAATTTAGATCCTTCCATAACTTCAGGTAAATATCGTTTGTTAATCGAAAGTTATGATGCTAAACTTGAAGAAGTATTTACATTAATCAGGTAAATAAATTCCATGAAACACATTGCCTTATATCCCGGATCTTTCGATCCAATAACATTCGGACATCTCGATATTTTAGAACGAGCCACCAATCTTTTTGATAAAGTGCTGGTAACCGTTGCAGTCAATCACCGAAAGAATGCTATTTTTTCAGGAGATGAAAGAGTCGAACTCATCAAAGAGTGCCTGAAAGGAAAAGAGTGGGCAAAAAATGTTGAAGTGGATCAGTTTACAGGATTACTCGTAAATCACGCCAAAAAAGTAAAAGCAAATACATTGATCCGAGGCGTTCGACAAATTTCTGACTTTGAATACGAATTCCGTATGGCGCTTACCAACAAAAGATTAGCTCCGGAAGTAGACACCGTATTTTTAATGCCCGATGAACATTTCACTTTTATTTCGGCTTCGCTGGTAAAAGAAGTCGCTCACTGGAATGGAGATCTTTCATCCTTTGTGCCAGAACGTGTTGCCAAGGCTTTGTTGGAGAAATTGAACAGGTAAATTAATCAGGACTAAAGTCCTTACTTGTTTATGTTCTTTTTTTAGTCCATTCATAAGCTAGGAAGGATTTCAACCCTGACGGCATTTTTATGTTATCTGTGATTTTAAATTTGAAATTTGTTTTTTTTGTTCTTGAAATAGCGTTTCCCTTTTATCTAACTATTTGGGATTTTCCGCCTGCACAATAATTACACTCCAATCATCCCAAGTATGATATCCAACAGGGCGCAAAATCTTCAGCCATCAGAAACTTTAAAGATCACCGGAAAAGCCAAAGAGCTAAAAAGACAGGGTAAGTCTATAGTTTCTCTCAGCGCCGGAGAACCTGACTTCAAAACTCCACGACATATTTGCGATGCGGCTATAAAAGCAATTAATGATGGATTCCACGGATATACGATGAATACAGGAACTCCGGAATTACGTGAAGCAATCGTTGCAAAACTGAAAAGAGATAATAATTTGGATTACGATCCTTCACAAATTATCTGCTCTAATGGAGCAAAACAATCGGTTGGATTTGGTTTATTGGCTATCGTAAATAAAGGAGATGAAGTAATTATTCCTGCTCCGTTTTGGGTTTCCTATCCTGAAATGGTTCGTTTGGCGGAAGGAGAATCTGTACTTGTAAGAACGTCTTTTGAAAATGATTTTAAACTTACTCCGCAGCAACTTGAAGATTCAATTACCGACAAAACTAAAGCAATAATTCTATGCTCGCCTTCAAATCCTACCGGAGCCTGTTATTCCAAAGAAGAACTGGAAGGTTTGGCAAATGTACTTCGTAATCATCCGGAAATTTATATTCTTTCTGACGAGATCTATGAATACATCGTTTTTGATAGCGATCATGTTAGCATTTTAAATGTAGCTCCTGATCTTAAAAATCGGGTGTTACTGGTGAACGGATTTTCCAAAGGATTTGCAATGACCGGCTGGAGATTGGGTTATCTGGCGGCAAGTAATGAAGTTGTAAACGCTGTATCCAAAATTCAAAGTCAGGAAACTTCTGCGCCCTCTTCCATTTCTCAAAAAGCCGCAGAAGCTGCTTATAACGGCTCGCTGGATGAGGTAAAGGCTATGCGGTATCAGTTTAAAAAGCGTCGCGATTTCATGGTTGATTCATTGAATGCTATCGAAGGAGTAAGCTGTTTCTCACCCGGTGGAGCGTTTTATGTATTTCCTGATATTTCTCATTACCTGAAATCAGAAAAACCTGATGGAAGCAAAATCGAGTCTTCTACCGAACTATGTATGTACTTGCTTGAAGAGTTCGGTTTAGCTCTGGTCCCTGGTGATGCTTTTGGCGAACCCAACGGATTGCGCATGAGTTATGCCGCTTCAATGAATGACTTGGAAGATGCAATGGATAGGTTTAAAAAAGGGTTGGGAAGTTTGAATTAGTATTGAATGAATCCTATTTCAAAATTTGAAAACTGGTATAAAGAGGAACTTTCCAGATCGAAAGTAGAAATTCCCTCGGCTTGTTGCTTGTCTACAATTGGCTTGGATGGCTTCCCAAATGCACGGTTTGTTTCCTTTAAATCTCTGATAAATAACACATTCGTATTCACTGGTTCTGTGAAATCCAGAAAAGGATTAGAACTCAAAGAAAATCCTAAAGCTGCTCTTACTTTTTGGTGGACTGAAACTGCACGACAAGTAAGGATTCAAGGCACTTACTCATCTCTGGAAAAACATCTGGCAGATCACTATTTCAGCTTGAGAAATAAAGACTCTCAACTTATAAGTTTGGTTTTTGAGCAAGGTAAACCGTTCTCAAGTAAATCAGCCTTGCATGAGATATTCAACTCAAAAAAGAAACAGTATAGTCATGAAGAGATACCAATTCCTGCCGATTGGGGAGGATTCAAAATTGATCCTTCACGAATTGAGTTTTTAGAATTTGAACGGTCCCGATTGCATCTAAGAGAACTTTACTCTAAAAAAGGAGACCTTTGGACTTCCGAAATTCTTCAACCATGATATTCTAAGTTTTGATTTATGTCTTCTTATAAGCCACTAAAACTTTGGTTCGATAAAGAGCTTGCTGAGTTGCCGGACTAAAGAAAGAGCAACCAATTCAGTTTTGAACTGACCTTCTCTTTTAGCATATTTCTACTCAACTAAGTACTGATTATGGCTGCTGAAGAAAAAAAGCGTGATATTATTAACTGGATTAATAATTCTGAAGATCAAGAACTTATCGAAGCTGTTCACGAATCTATTGCACAGTACAAAACCGACATCGATTTCTGGACTGAATTAAGTTCAGAGCAAAAGAATACTATTCAACAAGGCTTAGAAGATGTCGACCAAGGTCGGGTTGTATCCCATGAAGAAGTAAAAATCAAGTATGGCATCTAGTTCCATATTGTTTTGGTCAAACGCCTCTCTTGTTGACCTTGATAATAGTCTGGTATATTTAGAATCACGGTGGACCACCCGAGAGGCAGAAAACTTTAAAGCAAAGCTTTTCAAACGAATAGATCTGATACAGAAAAGCCCAAAACTTTTTAAAGCTTCTAAACAAAAACCTGAATTACGCAGGTCTGTTTTATCAAAACAAACCTCTATTTTCTACTCTTTTGATGAACTGAGTGGCAGTATTTATATAATTAGGTTGTTTGATAACAGAATGAATCCTGACAAATTATAATGCCCTATAAACCACTAAAACTTTGGTTCGATAAATTTCTGGCAGAACTGCTTTCGGAAAAACTGCTTTCTGCCGGTATAAAATTTAATTCATCTTCCTTCATCAAAAAAGTAGATGCAGGAGTTGATGGGTTAGAACTCAAAGACAGAGTCGAGTTAATAGCTGATGAATTAAAAAACCATTTGGAAGATGATTACCAGAAACAAGTTGAAGTTTTGATTCAGATACTTGGACCGGAAAACGATGAAGAAACCGGCATGTTCAAAGAATATTACTGGGTCATGCCCATTGCAAAATTTGTAGAAAAGTTTGGGTTAGATCACTTTGATATTTCCATGAGAGCGATTGAAGAGATCACCAAGAGAAATACCGGTGAATATGCAATTCGCCCATTTATTGAAAAATATCCGGAGAGAACAATTGATAGAATGGAAATTTGGTCTATACATACCAATAAACACATCAGAAGATTATCAAGTGAAGGTGGTCGGCCCAGATTACCCTGGGCAACAAAACTTCAAATGTTTATTGATGATCCTTCACCTTTGCTCCCCATTCTTGAAAACCTGAAAGACGATCCATCAAAATATGTTCAGAAATCTGTTGCTAACTGTCTGAATGACATTTTAAAAGACAATCCTGAAGTTGCCAAAATGATTATCGAAAAATGGAATACAGATACAACCAAAGAAAGAATCTGGATCATCAAACATGCGCTTAGAAATCTCAGAAAAAAGGATGATGAGTGGGCTTTAAAGATTATTTCTTCTCTTTGATTTTAAATCAATTCAAAGTACGTTCCCGTAGCAAATGCATTTTTTTGATTTCAAGTTTATGATTGCAAATAATTAAAACTGACAATAAATAAAGACAAATGGATTGGTATCTAAAAGTTCTTAAACAATATACTGATTTTGAAGGTAGAGCAAGAAGAAAAGAGTATTGGATGTTTACACTCTTTCATATAATCTTCACTATTGGTACAATAATAGTAGACGTTAGTCTTGGGTTAGATTCAATTGGTATCGGAATTGCATATCTCCTTTATACTTTAGCTACTTTTCTTCCCTCTTTAGCTGTAACAGTGAGACGACTTCATGATACAGACAAAAGTGGATTTTTAGTCTTAGTGGGTTTTATTCCTTTTGTCGGATGGTTAATCTTGTTGGTTTTCACATTACTGGAAGGTCAAAATGGGGATAATAAGTATGGACCTGATCCAAAGACAGTTGATCCTTTTAATTAATCTTATTTATGGAACTTGCAGCACGTATTGTAATCGGATTTGTAGCATTTCTTCACCTTTATTTTTTATGGCTGGAAATGTTCGTCTGGACAACCCGTGCAAAGAAAGTATTCACAGGGTTTCCACCTGATTTCTTTGACAAAACTAAAAATATGGCTGCCAATCAAGGACTTTATAACGGGTTTCTTGCGGCCGGTTTGATTTGGTCTTTTTTTATAGAAAACCCTTATTGGTGGGTCAATGTGACCTTATTCTTTCTGAGCTGTGTAGCAGTCGCAGGAATCTTTGGAGCCGCCACAGTCAGCAAGAAAATATTCTTCGTACAAGGTTTGCCCGCACTTATCGGGATTCTTCTACTAATATTTATTTGAGATATGAGCAAACCTTCAAAAGCAAAACTGAAATTCATAAGTCCCGTTCTGGCTTCTGCGGATGTTGCAAGAGATGTTAAGTGGTATGAGGAGAAACTGAAATTTAAAAATGTGTATGACAGCTCCGCATACCAAGATGGAGAAATTGATTATGCAATAATTGGAAGAGATAATTTATTCATGCATCTTCAGTTTCAATTTCCTGAAGATATGATCTCGACCGATGTGAAATTTGAAGTCGAAAATATAGAAACTCTTTATCAGGAGTTGTTAGATGCTGATGTTATAAAAGAAGAACAAATCCGAAGAAAAACTCCTTGGAATACCTCAGAAGTTACATTCTTTGACTTGAGCAGAAATCGCATCACTTTTCTTGAAGACCTCTAAACAGACATGAAAGAATTCCACATCCTGAACGGCGACGCACTCAAAGAACAGTTTCCGCCTTCTGTTGATGGAGAGCTAATTGTTGCCAGAGAATGTTTAGTGGATGGTGATGTATCAGCGAATTCTTTGGAAGAATTATTTGAAATACGAACTTCATATTTAAGTGAGACTTACAGTTCAGAAAATGGTTTTTATCGTAATGAAGTTGTTCCCGAGTTTAAAAAAATTATTTCTTTACCTGAACATTCGGTTATAAATCTTTGGTTTGAAGACGATCTTTTTTGTCAGGTTAACTTATGGTTTGTGTCGCATTTAATTCACAATTTCATAACTCCTTCCCGGGTATTCCTTGTTCGCCCACATACCGATATCCGGTTTGGTTTTGGCGGTTTAAACTCTGATGATTTAGAAAACGCTTTTAAATCAAAAGTCCGATTATCTGATGACGACCTGAAGTTGTTTGCTTCTCTTTGGGAATTATATCAAAATCAAAACCATACGGGAATTTTAGAACTCGCCGTGAAACACTCTGAAATGTTTCCTTTCTTAAAAGATGCAGCGAAAGCAAACCTCCAACGATTTCCAAGTGATGGTTCACTGGGAAGGCCTGAACAAACACTTCTGGATATCATGAAAGAAAAAGGGTTTGATGAATTTGGTCCTGTTTTCCGTGAATTCTATAAAAGAGAAAGCATTTATGGTTTTGGAGATCTTCAGGTAAAGCGATTGTTTGACGAATTGAGAAATAGTAAATAAAGAAATCTTTCTTTCAGTGTAATTCTGATTATTTTCTCTTCATGAAAAGAACGCAAGCTTATAACGATGCCTTAGATCAATTTGTTCAGCTTTGGGGAGATATGGCTTCCGCTTGGGGCATCAATAAAACAATGTCACAGATTCACGCACTGCTATATGCAGAATCAGATCCGCTGGATACTGACTCTATCATGGATAAGCTTGATATCAGTCGTGGTAATGCCAACATGAATCTGCATAGATTGGTAGAATGGGAATTGATCCATAAAGTCCAAAAATCCGGAACACGCAAAGATTTCTACACTGCTGAAACCGATGTCTGGAAAATAGTATCAACAATTATAAGGGAACGGCAACAAAAGGAAATCGAACCCATCAGAGCTGAATTGAAAGAATGTATTGCTACTTTGGAATCAGGTGGGCTAAATGATGAAGAAAGCAAAGCTTTCAAACAACGCATCGAAAATTATAATGAGTTTCTGAAAATGTTTGAACGATTTACCGGAGCCCTTCTCCCATACATCAATAAAAAGAATCTTGGCTTTTTGAAACAGCTCATAAAATTAGTGGAAGTAAAAGAATCATTGATAGGAAAAAAGTCTGATGACTAAAAAAACTACCCGTCAAATTGGAAATGAAGGCGAGGAACTGGCTTGTGTTTATCTGGAAAGCAAAGGTTGGAGAATTCTGGAAAGAAATTATTTTTTCGAAAAATCAGAGGTTGACATAATCGCTTATGATGATACAGCCATCGTATTTATCGAGGTAAAGCTACGATCTTCCGATAAATACGGCCGTCCGGAAGAATATGTCTCTGAAGTTAAAGTGGAACATGTATTTAAAGCTGCAGAAGCCTGGATGTATGAAAGAAAAATGGATGGGTCTCCTATGCGGTTTGATGTAATCGGTATTCTACAGAAAAAAAATGAAGCCCCCGAGTTTAACCACATTCAGGATGCGTTTCGTTAGTTGGAAATGTACTCTTGAATACTGACTTTCAGCTATGCAAACAACCCTGACTTTTTTTGAATATGTGCGAAGCATCATTACGATGATCGTATTCATGTTAATTTTACTACTGGTTTCTGTACTGGTAACTATTTTAGTACTTTTGACCTTCGGAAAGGCTACCAATTGGATCGTTAAAACCTTTCCAAAATATATGGGGAAACCCATCTTCTTTTTACTTGGAATAGATTATCACCTTAACGATTTAAGGAAAGATACCTCAAAGCCAGTTATTTTTATATTTAACCACTGCTCAACCCTTGATATACCTGCGGTGCTCATGTTGGCATTGGAGCGCTTCCGGATCGTGATAAAGTGGGAACTTCAGTATATCCCTTTCTTTTTTATTATCGGACGATTAACCGGACAGGTTTTCATCAAGCGCTCTGATAAAGAACACGCAATCGCTACTCTCCAAAAAACGTATGACAGGCTCAAAAAGAATAATCTGAATCTGATTTTAGCTCCCGAAGGTTCAAGAAAACACAAAGGCAAAATAGGACCTTTCAAAAAAGGAGCGTTCAGGATGGCTATCGATTTGGGATATCCTATTGTACCGATTTATTTTGATGGAAATGACAGACTAAGCAAGGGTGGATCTTTGATGGCAAAACAAGGAGAAATCACGGCTACCATTCATCCTCAGATCGATACCTCCTCATGGAAAATTGATACAATTGATGAGCACATTGAAGAAGTGAGAAGTATGTACCTGGATTGGGCGGGGGTATAATTGCTAGGTAGTCATTCCGCCTCGTAAGCCGGAATCTCAACCTTGAAACAATAATGAGATTTCACAATTAATCCAGATCTCCTACATTCGCTGGGAGATGACTAAAAATTTCTATTTAGGCTCCAAATACTGAAGGCTGAAGTAATCCCTTTCATCCGTCCATACTTTTTCTACAGAAAACCATTCAGATACCATTTCTGCGAAACCATCTAAAGTATATTTATGTGAGTTTTCAGTATGAATAGACTCTCCTTTTTGAAAGTGTATATCCTCTTCTCCCAATTCAACAACATGATCTTCTTTTACAAAAAGGTGCATTTCAATTCGTCCTTTTTCTTCATTCCAGATCGACTTATGATCGAATAGATCCGTATCGAATGAAGTTCCCAATTCTCTGTTCAGGTGAGTAAGAATATTTTTATTGAATTCAGCTGTCACTCCCTCTGAATCATTATAGGCAGCTTCCAGAACACTGATCTCTTTTTTAAGATCTGCCCCAATCAGGAAAGCACCGTCATCTTCAATAATATCATGTATTACTTTTAAGAATTGTTCAACTTTTTCCATCTTGAAATTCCCGATGGTAGAGCCGGGGTAAAAAACTACTTTTCTTGCATCAGGACTACTTTCAGGAAGCTCAAATGGCTTAGTATAATCTGCAGAAAGAGGTAAAATCTGAATATTTGGGAATTCCAGTCTTAATTGTTCAGCAACTTTATACAAGTAATCCCCTGAGATATCCATTGGAATGTAACAACAAATGTTTTCCATATTCCCCAGCAATATCTTTGTTTTTGAGCTGCTTCCACTGCCGGGCTCTATCAGTAAAACTTTCTCACCTAAATATTCTGAAATTTCATTCACATTTTCTTCCAAAATTTTTCTCTCTGTACGAGTTGGATAATATTCATCCAACTCAGTTATATCGTCGAATAATTTAGAGCCTCTTTCATCATAGAAAAATTTACTCGGAAGTGTTTTTTGTTCCTGAGACAATCCTGAGATCACTTCCTCAAGCATTGAAGTCTTTTTGGATAATAGTTCTGTTTCAGTCATTGGATCTATTTTGCCAATCTTATTCCTGAGAACTGCCACCTTGCATCGGCATGGAAAAAATTGCGGTACGTTTTTCTGATATGAGAGTTTGAAGTTGCACAAGAACCACCACGCAGAACGTATTGGTTGGCCATAAACTTTCCGTTGTATTCACCCAGTGCTCCCGGTAAAGGTTTATACCCCGGATATGGAGAATAACTGCTTTGGGTCCATTCCCAAACGTCTCCGAACATTTGTTTTAATCCATTTTTGCTATTCTTCAATGCCAAAGGATGAAAAGTATTTCCGTCTACAAAATTTCCCTTTATTTCACGATCGCCACAAGCATATTCCCATTCCTGTTCGGTTGGAAGACGACATTCTTTCCATCTTGCAAAGGCGTCTGCTTCATAATAGCTTATATGGGTTACAGGCTCGTTAAGGGCGATTTTTCTGGCTCCGGAAAGTGTAAAATTGAACCATGATCCATCTCGGATAAACCAATAAAGTGGCGCCTTCCATTCTTCTGTCTTCACTTTGCTCCATCCCTCATCCAACCAAAGCTCTGAACGTTCATATCCGCCATCATTCATAAACTCAAGAAACTCCAGATTTGTAATCGGGCGGTCTGCAAGTTCAAAATTTTGTATAAAAGTTCGGTGAACCGGATGCTCATTATCATAGGTAAATTCATCCCCTTTATTACCAATTTCGACAATACATTCATCAAAGCTGATCCATTCCTGTTCTCTCGGAGTATCTGAGTCCGGTGTTTCTATTTCTTTATAAACGGGGAGCAACGGATTTTGTGCAAGTAAGTACTTTATATCAGTAAGAATCAACTCCTGATGTTGTTGCTCGTGGTTAATCCCGATCTCAACTACTTTTGATGCTTCTTCCCAAATTTTGTCGTCACAACTCTGTATAAAATCTATAACTTTGTTATTTACATACTCACGATATTCAAACACCTCCTTTACTGTAGGTCGCGATAATAGACCTCGATTTGCCCTGGAAAACGGCACTCCTGTCTGTAAGTAATATGAGTTAAAAAAATAAGCGTATTGCGGATGTAAGCTTTCAAAGTCGGGTTGAAATTTTTCTAATACAAAAGTCTCAAAAAACCAACTGGTATGAGCCAAATGCCATTTAGCGGGACTTGTGTTTTCCATAGGTTGGATTACAAAGTCTTCAGTCTCCAAAGGCTCAACTATTTTATGTGTGAAACTTCTGACTTTAAGGTATTGAGCCTCCACATTGTCTCTCAAAAACCTGGTATTTCTTGTCTCTTCTTTTGTAATAATTTCGCTCATGGTTCAGGGCAATTTGGTGTCTCCTCATAATGTAGGAAATCAACACCAAAGCCAAAAAACTCATTCCTTATTCTTCCCTGTAAAAATGAATTTTTTTTATGGATGGGTCTTTTTTACTCTTGATCTTAATATTTTTAACTCTGCTATGTTGGTAAACTGCAGTCCGCATTGAGTTTACGTTCTTATCACTTGTATAAGATACTTCCAGTGCCTGCCCCCCCGGTTTCAGCTTATCGATGGCTTCAAGAAGAGGTTTAAACTTTGAATTTCTTTTCTTAGAAGAATTTATTGCCGAACGTTTTACAAATTTAATTTCCATAATAATACACCATTAGATAGAGAGTGCATTGTTTAATATAGTTTTTTTTTATAAAAAATCCTTTTAATGAGCTCTTTCAGAGTTTGGGCAAATTTACGATAAATTCTGAGCCTTTATCTTCTTCTGAAATAACTGTTATTGTTCCGTTATGCGCCTCCACAAGGTCTTTACATAACAGCAATCCCAACCCTGTTCCCTTCTCAGATAGAGTCCCTCTTCTTTGCGGTCTGTTTTCTTTATCAAAAAGCTGGTCTTTAATCTCTGTAGTCATTCCAATTCCCGAATCCTTAATGCTGACAGCTACCGAATGCCCACTCTCTTCTATGCTCACATTTATTTCACCTTCTTTTTCAGAATACTTAATCGCATTCGATATTAAGTTTCGAAAAACAGTGGACAGCATATTGATATCCCCCATAATATGTATATCAGATTTCTGCACACTTATGGCTACTCTTTTTTTAGCTGCAGACGTTTCAAAAACGGAAATGCTGTCAGACAATAGCTGAGCAATATTTATTTTTTCTTTTTCAACACTTATGGTTCCATTTTGAACTCTGATCCATTCAAGCAAGTTTTCGAGCAAATCATAAGCATTGCGAGAAGAAACATGTACCAAGGATAAATTCTTTAAGCTTCTTTCTATCCCTCTTTCGCTTTTGTCTTCTTCCAACTCTTCAATTGAAAGATCGATCATGCCGTTAATTCCAAAAAAAGCGCTCTTAAGATCATGCGCAATAATAGAATAAAGTTTATCCCTTGTTTCTGTAAGCTTGAGCATTTCTTCATTTTGAGCAATTATTCGCTTCTCATAATTCACCTGCTTACTGATGTCCTGAAATGTACCACTCAGCCTTACTACATTTCCGTCAACTACATGTGGCTCGCCAATTGCCCGCACCCATTTAAAAACTTTTTTCTCTGAAATAAACGGTAGCACAAGATCATATTTTTCATGATTCATAGTGGCTTTATTAATAGCCATTGCTAGTTTATCTCTACCTTCTCCCGGAAAATGATCCATTCCCTCTTCCAGCACAAGTTCTGATCCGATTTCTTTGTCGTGAATCCGGTACACTTCATCTGTCCAGATTATCTTTTCTGTTATTAAATCGAATTCCCATCCCCCCACATGTGCCATTTCCTGAGCATTCTCAAACATCAATTCCAGTTTCTTCCTGGCTGTTACGTCTCGCGAAATCGATTGCAGACCTATTGGTTTATCATCAAGATCCTTAACTGTTGAAACGGAACTTTCAAACCAGATATACTCTCCTTTTTTATTCCGGATTCTGTACCTGGCATTAGTTACAACCCCATTCTCTTCCAATTCTTTACGTGGTGCTTGGTTCAGCTTTTCCAAATCTTCTTCATGGATCAGATCAGCATGATTTGTACCCAGCAACTCCTCATAAGTAAAGCCTAGAATATTTTCTACTGAAGGAGATATAAACGTATATACACCGTCCAGGTCATGTAAACAGATCAGATCAGCACTATTCTTGGAAATCAGTTCAAGCCTTTCGTTCTTTTCCTTTAAGACTTTAATCGTTCTGGCTCTCTTAATGATAGCTGCAACCCACTCACTCAACAGCTTCATCAGGGTATAATCTGAATGAACAAATCCTCCTTCTTTTGGATTTGGACTCGAAAAATTTATAGTCCCGTATAATTCTCCGTCAATAATTATTGGAATCCCGATATAAGCTTCCAGAGAAAAAGCATTGTAGCAAGGATGACGCTCATATGCTGATTCTTTCATATGATTGATCGCAACAACATCATCACTTTCCAATGTAATACTACAATAAGTGTTTCCAAGTTCGAAAGTTTGGCCCACGGAAAGCCCTGAATCTTCCGGAAAGAAATTTCTGATCGTATATGTTTCAGACTCTTTTGAAATGGAACTTATTATACCTATTTCCATCTCCAGCAACTTGGTAGTTAGTTCGAGTGCATTATCCAGCTGTTCGTTTAAGTCTTTTTTTGACTGAGACGTGATCTGATACAGAAGCTGAAGCCGCTTCTCGGTTTCCCCAAAACCTATTGAACTGTTATTAGATCTCAAACTGATTTCTGAGCAGGGTTAATGGTTATACTACATTACTTTAATTTAGTCATAATTAATATATCAACCATTAATGTTTCTTTAAACATGTTTGTTTTCTTTAATGAAAGAGGAGCTACTAACAAACCATTGCTGTAAAACAAATAAAGCCACATTGTTTCGAAACAATGTGGCTTTTGGAATTTGGTGCTTGTTATTTAAAACAAGTGGTGGGCGATGAGGGACTCGAACCCCCGACCCCCTCGGTGTAAACGAGGTGCTCTAAACCAACTGAGCTAATCGCCCTAACAAGGGCGACAAATATATGAACATTTACAATGCAGACAAAGAAATATTTCAACAAATATTGATTATTTGGTTAACACTGTTAACTTATGGTTCAAAGCTGAAATAAATCCAATTATTTTGAAAGATTATCCTTTTACTGCTGTGCTCGTTGATGGAATCCGAACTCCATTTTTAAAATCAGGTACAGATTACAACGATCTTATGGCTTATGACCTCGGACGTTATGCCATTCAAGGTCTGTTAGCACGTAATGCTGTTGACCCTTCGAGCATCGACCGGGTCATTATGGGGAATGTCATCCAAGAAGTACGTACCAGTAATGTGGCCAGAGAGAGCGCTTTAGGGGCCGGAATTCCTGACACAGTCCCCGCATTTACAATAGCATTGGCTTGTATTTCTTCCAATCAGGCTGTTGCCAGTGGAGTTGACCTGATCAGATCCGGACAAGCCAAGATCATATTAGCCGGAGGAACGGAAACGATGTCAGACATTCCGGTTCGTTTTAAGAAAAAATTTCGGCAAAAAGTATTGGAAGCACGAAAGTATAAATCGCCCTTAGATTTTCTGAAATTCTTAAAAGGACTTCGCCCAAAAGACTTGCTCCCTGAATTACCTGCTATTGCTGAGTTTTCAACCGGAGAAACCATGGGTAAAAGTGCAGACCGAATGGCCGCAAGGTTTGGAGTATCGCGCAAGGATCAGGATGAATTTGCAATGCGCTCACATCATTTAGCCGCAAAAGCGACTCAGGAAGGCTTACTGGATGATGAAATTTTTCCTGTAAAAGTACCTCCTAAATTCTCTGTTGTTAACAATGACAATGGTTTTCGTTCAGACACTTCAATAGAAAAACTGGCAAAGCTAAAACCTGCTTTTATAAAACCTCACGGAACTATTACAGCCGGAAATGCTTCTTTTCTAACGGATGGTGCTTCTGCATCTTTTATAATGGAAGAACAAACGGCATTATCTTTAGGCCTAAAACCGAAAGCTTATTTGCGTGAATATAATTTTGTATCGCAGGATCCTAAAGATGAATTGCTACTCGGTCCTGCTTATGCAACACCAAAAGTGCTGGACCAAATGAACCTTAAGCTTGAAGATATTGACGTGTTTGAAATTCATGAAGCATTTGCCGGACAGGTTCTTGCCGTATTGGCTGCATTGGATTCTGAGAATTTTGCTAAAAAATCTTTAAACAGAGACTCTAAAGTTGGACAGATTCCGATGGATAAAATTAACACTATGGGCGGTTCTCTTTCATTAGGACACCCTTTTGGTGCAACAGGTGCAAGACTGGTAACTACAGCTGCTAATCGTCTTCATCTTGAAGGTGGAAAATATGCTTTGGTTACCGCTTGCGCCGCAGGTGGACAAGGACATGCTGTTATCCTTGAAAAATATAGAAATTGAAGTAATCCTCCCTTGAGGGAGGTGTCCGCTAACCAGCGGACGGAGGGTGTTGCTGAGTTTCAAACCTGCAACACCCCACAGATCAAACCAAGAACATGTTGGTTTGATCATCTCCCCTCAAGGGGAGAATCAGAAACGAAACTAATATTGACTATGAGTTACTTAGAAATCACAAAAAAGGAAAATGTTGCGGTAATCACTTTAGATCAGCCCGGAGAGAAAGTGAACACATTGAATGAATCAATGATGGATCAGTTTTCGGAATTTTTGGATGACTTTGATTCCGACCCCTCTTTGAAAGGAGCTGTTCTTATCAGCGGAAAGGAAAATAATTTTATTGCCGGTGCTGATATCGAAATGTTCAAAGCACGGGAAACAGCCGAAGAGATAGAGCAGTTAAGTCTGGATGGGCATAAGATACTTAACAGAGTTGAGAGCTCTTCAAAACCAATAGTGGTGGCAATACACGGAAGTTGCATGGGAGGCGGCCTGGAGCTCTCTCTGGCCTGTCATTATCGAATTGCATCGGGACACTCCAAAACCATTATGGCTCTACCTGAGGTAAAGCTGGGTATTCTTCCCGGAACCGGAGGAACCCAACGTTTACCGAGATTGATCGGTATTCAGAAATCACTGAATTATATGTTAACCGGAAAAAATATTTATGCTCGTCAAGCTTATAAGATGGGATTGGTGGATGAACTTGTTCATAAAGATGCTCTGGAAGAAGCCGCTATAAAAGCTGTTCACAAAGTTTCTTCTGGTAAATTTGATCGAACAGATAAAAGAACTTCTATGGAAAAGATGATCGAGGGTAATGGCCTCGGACGTAAGATCGTTTTTTCGCAGGCTCTTAAACAAACGCTCGCCCAAACAAAAGGAAATTACCCGGCTCCTGAAAAGATCTTAGATGCTGTTGAATATGGCTACAATTATGGCAAAGAAAAAGGTTTACTGAATGAAGCGAAAATCTTTGGTGAACTGGGTGCGACTCATGAATCCAGAGCTTTGGTGAATCTGTTTTTTGCAATGAATAACGCCAAGAAAAACCCTCAAAAAGATCTGGTAAAACCTGTTAACAAAATCGGTGTTTTGGGAGCAGGATTAATGGGTTCTGGAATTGCAGATGTAAGTATTAACAAGGGTAAATACTCCGTACTTCTGAAAGATCGGGATCTCGAATCCGCATCAAAAGGAGAACAAGTCATCTGGGAAGATCTGAATAAAAAATCAGAAAAAAGGATCATCACTAAGTTTGAAAGAGATGAAATTGCCAGCCGGGTTACCGGTGTAGATTCGTATGCGGGTTTTGATGGTGTGGATCTTGTTATAGAAGCTGTGTTTGAAGACCTGAACCTCAAACATAAAATCATAAAAGAAGTGGAAGAAGTGACTTCTGATGATACAATTTTTGCTTCTAATACTTCTTCGCTTCCTATTTCTGAAATTGCAAAAGCATCATCACATCCGGAAAATGTTATTGGTATGCACTATTTCTCTCCGGTTCAGAAGATGCCTCTCCTGGAGCTCATTACTACTGAACAAACTGCAGATTGGGTAACTGCCACTGCTTATGAAGTGGGCGTAAAACAGGGGAAGACGGTCATCGTTGTAGATGACGGCCCCGGATTTTATACCACCAGAATCTTAGCTCCATTTATGAATGAAGCTTTGATTTTATTGGAAGAAGGAGCATCCGTAGAATTTCTTGACAAGACAATGAAGCAGTTCGGATATCCTGTTGGCCCAATGGCACTTTTAGATGAAGTTGGGTTTGATGTAGGTGCTCATGTGGGAGAGACCATGAAACCAATGTTTGATAAAAGAGGAGCAAGATCTTCTGAAAAAGCTCAGGAACTCGTTGATGAAGGCTATTTGGGGCGCAAGAATAAAAAAGGGATGTATTCCTATTTGGATGGAAAGAAAAAAGAAGTGAATACCGGAATCTATAAATACTTCGGCGGTACAAACAGAACAAACCCTGATATGGAAACTGCTCAGCTCCGAATGGCATTGACCATGATAAACGAAGCTGCATATTGTCTGGAAGAAGGAATTCTTAAATCGGCAACTGACGGAGATCTCGGGGCGATCTTAGGACTTGGATTTCCTCCTTTCCTTGGTGGCCCTTTCAGGTACATTGATCATTTAGGAGCCGATGTGATTGTCAAAAAACTAAATAGCTTTGCTGAAGAATTTGGTCCAAGATTTAAACCAGCACCAATTTTGATTGATAAAGCTAAAAAAGGAGAAACTTTTCATAGTGATTGATCACTCGATTTCCTTCTTAGCTATTGATAATACCTGAAGTCTCTTCTTGTATATTTTCTTCTACCCAGAATCCAACTGGCAGATAACCCATTGTGTGAAAAGAAATTAAATCAGAATTCTTACTTGAATTCTGTTTCCTAATCTGATATTGTCCTGATTAATAAATTCACTTTCTCATGAAAACCATACTTGCCGTTCTATCTGTTTCACTTTTTTTCCTTTCATGTACTGTAAATAAAGAAAAGCATTTTCAGGTCACTACTTTCGAAATTCCTGACATAAGCATACGGGCAATTGAAGCTATTGATAAAAACACCATGTGGTTTGCAGGGTCAAATGGTCAGGTTGGGTTCACTAAAACCGAAGCTTTAAGTTTTGAGATTGACACCATTAGTTATGATACCTTAAAGCCCGAGTTTCGGTCAATCGCCGTAACAGATAGTGCTGTTTTCGTACTGAGTATAGCTTCGCCCGCATTGTTATATAAAAGTACTGATGATGGGAAAAATTGGAAATTGGTTTATAAGGAAGATGATCCTTCAGCTTTCTACAATGCTATGGCTATTTCCAAAAACGGTTTTGGCGTGGCTGTTGGTGACCCTATTGATGACTGTCTTTCTGTAATAATTACCGAAAATAGTGGGGATAACTGGAATAAAATTTCCTGTGACTCTCTTCCTATCGTAGTAAATGGAGAAGCTGGGTTTGCAGCAAGTAACTCAAATGTGAATATTATCGGAGATAACGTTTGGTTGGTTTCAGGAGGAACCAGAGCGCGTGTCTTTCATAGTGAAAATAAAGGAGAAACATGGAGTGTCTATAACACACCTATTGTTCAGGGAGGACAGATGACCGGAATTTTCTCAAGTCACTTTTATGATTCACAAAATGGAATAATTGTCGGTGGGGATTGGAATCAGAAAGATAAAAACACAGAGAACAAAGCCATTACTTCTGACGGTGGAAGAACATGGGCTTTAACAGCAGAAGGTGAAGGACCTTCTTACAGATCTTCAGTAAGATATATTCCCGGAAGCAATGGTCAGGAACTTGTAGCGGTTGGAACTCCGGGTATTTCATATTCAAAAGACGGAGGACTAAGCTGGAAAAAGATCAGTGATGAGTCTTTTTATACTGTTCGTTTTACCAAAGATGGAAAGGCTGCCTGGTTGGCAGGTCCTAACAAAGTTGGTAAGCTTAGTTGGTGAGTTTCCATTATTAAATTCAAACTAGTTCTTTGCATGCAATAATAAGGTGATCTCAATTTCTTTATCTACTAAAGTACGATCTGCCCAGCTTCCTTTATATCCAATGTTCCAATTAAATCTGTCGAATTCTAGTTTAGAACTTATTGATCTGATTTCTGAATTATCTTGACTTATCTCCAGAAGAACTGTGATTCTATCTTTTACGTCACGTATAGAAAGCTCCCCTTCTACGGTTATATTCTGTTTCTCTTTTTCAAGCACTTTGACAATCAAAAATTCTGCTTCCGGGTATTTTTCAACTCCAAAAAAGTCATCACTTTTCAAATGATTGTTTAATCTTCTTCTTGGAATTGGTTCACGTTTAGGAATATCAGTAACCGAAATTGAATTCATATCAAAAACTATTTTACCGCCATAAAACTCTCCATCTTTTGTTTCAAAATAGCCACTTTTTACAGATATAATTCCCTCGTGTTTTCCTAAACCTCTCATTTTAGTTCCTTTCCATTTTACTTCAGACTTTTTGATATCAATAGGCCTCTGTACGATTTCCTGTGCTACACTTGACTGTGACAGAAATAGGAACACTGCCATTGTTAGTATTAATTTATTCATAGTTCGGAATATTTAAGCCTAGAATTATG
Organism: Balneola sp.; assembly: GCA_965222085.1. Lineage (GTDB taxonomy): Bacteria > Bacteroidota > Rhodothermia > Balneolales > Balneolaceae > Balneola. The sequence continues at coordinate 1,935,799 of OZ244952.1, read as the reverse complement.
TCTCTTTCCGCTATAAGCAGATCACCTTTCTTTACTAACTCTACTATTCCGTTTCCACCTCGCGGATTCTTTTTCTTTCTTTCTGCTTTACTCAGTAGTGGATCATCAGCGAATTCAATTGCATCGATATAATATTCATTTTTACCGGGCTCTTTGATTGTGAAATGAACATGAGCAGCCTGGGCTCTTCCCGGATAGGAACCCGGTTTAAATGTATAGAATGCATATTGGCCTAGTTCATTTGTTTTAATCCAGCCTCGGTAAATACCATGGTAACTGGCAAAGCCGGTTTCATCACCTTTCTTTTCGTAAACACCTTTCTGATTTGTCTGATATATATAGATGATCACATCCTTTGCCGGCGTTTTTCCATCTAATTTATAAACAGTGCCTTGAATTTTCATTTTTTGAGAATGGCTTTCAAAGTTTGGTAGGGTATCGATTGCAGATAGTTCTTTGCTTCCAAAATCCAAGGCGGCTTCGCAACCTTCACACGGTCCTCCTACGTTATTTGCAGATTGTGATTGTGCACATGTCACCACACTAACTAGAGTGAATAGTATCAAAAAGTATAGCTTCATTTATATGAGATTTGTTAGAATTCATCTAATTATCGCTGTTGTAACAACTTCAACAAACCCGGATAAGCTAAGACGTGGAATTAATACTCTAAGGTGTTAATCAAAAAAGCGGCTATTCAGTTTATCCTTATAATTGCGACTTAAGCGCAACTCTTTTCCCCCTTTCATCAAGACATCATAATCGCCATTTAGTCTTGAAACCAACTTATCTATTTCTAAAACATTTACAATAGCGGATCGATGTATTCGTACAAAGTTTGAATTGTCTAGTTCTTCCAGAATTTCCTTTAATGTAGAACTGTGAAGAAACTTTCCTTTTTCGGTATGTATTGAAATATATGGTTTATCTGAGCTGATCCATTTTATCTCAGAAACGTTGATTGGGATAACTTTTTTACCCTCTCTTACTGTGATAATCTTAACCTTTTTATCTCTCTTTAGTTTTTCGTTTGTTCGATATATGTATTCTGCCACCCAAATTGCCAGAACATAAAACAAGAAGCCAATTCCTAAGTAATTTATCAGTTTTGTGGTAATAAGTTGCCAAACTGTTATTCGAAACCCAAACCACATGGAACCAAGACTTGAGATCAAAACAGATGAACTTAGCACCTGTACTGCAAACAACGAAGCAATTATCAAGATCAATAATAGAACTCGATAAAAAGACTTGATTGATGCTTGCGAGAGTTTATTATGCAGGAAAAATATTATGTAGGAAAATGGAATAAAGAATAGCCAAAAGATCTTAAATAGAAGCACTTCCCTTAAATAGAAACCTGTATTATTGATTTCTGAAAAAAGAAAATCCTGAAAAATGGCACTGGCCGTGACTAATAAAGCTGCTAATGCAAAGAAATGATTTGCCTTATTCTTATTTAAAGCGAACCACTTTTCTATTTTTCCTAATTTTTGATATGCAATCAACTTTCCCATTAACTTAGAATACCAATTAGACGGTAGCAAAACAAAATTCACTTTAGTGAATCAAGTTAGAAAATAGGCTTTCATAAAAAAAGCCCCTTCATTTCTGAAGGGGTTTCTTATCGATCATGAGTAAGGTATATTACAGAGACGGAAGATTTAGCTGGAAAAAGAAAAGTGGAGAGTCTTTTTATACCATTCGTTTCACCGAAGATGGAAATTCTGCTTGGCTGGCAGGTGCGAATAAGGTTGGCACCCTAAAATGGTAAACTTTACATCTTTAATGAGACTGTTTAAACAGATTTATTCCTTGTTTAAAAACTAGCTGAATTGATTTCAGTGTTTCAAAATTGCTGATTGGGTTTTCATTAACTACAACAAAACTAGCTTCAAAACCATCTTCCAAGCGTCCAATTTTTCTATTCGGGAAAATAGCTCGTGGCGTCATTTCACACCATATTTTTAGCAGTTCTAGATTGGCAAAATATCCATGTTCGTACATATAAAATACTTCGGTCTCGCTGGTTTGCATCCAAGCATCGGCTCCAAGAGCGATAATTGCTCCCGCTTCGTAAAGTTTTTTAAGCTGTCTCTTTTGAATCTCTCGAGCAGTCTCTAACAAATTATCACTTACGTGGTTGTTTAGCTCAGTTATAGCTACTGTTGGAATCACAATCAGTTTCTTTTTTCCTGCCTCTTTGATAAAAATATCTGTCAACTCAACGGAGTTTGAGTACTGATCTCCAACTTCAGATAACGGCCTCATATCAGGTAAGTGGGCGAATCCATCTACCCCACTCTTAAGAGCAAGTGAAGCATCTTTCGCTGATTTGATATGTGCAAAAATCCTGAGATTGTTTGCCTTCGCAGAATCTACTACTAGCTTTACTATATCTGGCTCCAACCCATGACCAAACCTTCCTGCCCCCATGTCATTTTTTTTCTTTCCAATCTCTGAATCAAGTAGAAATATCTTAACAATGTCCGGATTCTGATTAAGAAAATTTGACCACTTTTCCTCCAGATCCGTTTCAGAATCGATAAACCAGTATGCGTTATTCTCTAGTATTCTGCTCGCTCGAATGATCGAATCAGCCTTTGCATCTATTTCTTTATCAAAATATCGAAGTTCTACCATTTCGTAGATCCATTGTGGATGACTGCCTGTTGATGTTATCCCTCCATGTGAATACTCCACATCGATAGTATTCTTACTTTTAAACGCTGACTTTAAGTCTTTTGACTGACTGTAAGCGTCATTCAAAACCATGACATATATAATTCCGGCTTTTAAATACTCTTGGTCAAAGTTAGACGAGTATGGCGTTGAAAGCATATGAGTATGGGCATCCCCAAAAGGAGGAACTATATATTTATCTGTAAGAATAATGGTTGTGTCAATTGTTGCGGGTTTGATGCTTGAAAAAACGCCATCGATCGAATAAAAAGCATCTTTTTCTACAAAGCGATTGCCATCAAACCAGTTCCCGCCTAGAAAAACTACATTCTTAAAAGATTGAGCCTCGGAAAAGTTAAAAGGAAGAATCAATCCTGCAGTTAATAAAAGTATGTATTTTGAAATTTTTCTACCCATATCACTTATTATTTAATCGAAATAGCATAAAATAGACGTTTCAAAAACTGAATAGTTACTAACAAAAAAAGCCCCTTCGTTTCTGAAGGGGCTTTTCAATTTATCTTAGATAAAAGTAAACGGGAGCTAGTTTAAGCTTCTGTTTTCTCCTCATCGCTTCCACCCAGAGTATCAAACACCTCCGCAACTTCTGCATCACTTTCATCAACTTCCTCAGTAGGTCCAACGATAAGATCATTGTACTCACGAAGACCGGTACCAGCCGGTACTTTGTGTCCAACAACTACGTTTTCTTTCAGTCCGCGTAAGAAGTCTTTCTTAGCTTCGATAGAAGCCTGAGTAAGAACCTTCGTTGTTTCCTGGAAAGAAGCCGCTGACAACCAACTTTCAGTAGAAAGTGCAGCTCTCGTAATACCCAATAGAATTGGTCGAGAAATTGCAGGTTCAGCTTCACGAGTTTGGATCTCTTCTTTGCCTTCTTTGATCAATACGTTGTTGATGTCTCTTACCTGACGACGATCAAGGATCTTTCCTTTCTTAAGCTCGCTGCCACCTTCTTCGGTTACAACAAACTTACCGATCAATTCGTCATTTCTGGTATTAACTTCAAAACGATCAACTTTATCGCCTTCCAGGAACATTGTGTCGCCCGGATCAGTGATCTCAACTTTCTGCATCATCGTGCTTACAATAACCTCGATATGCTTATCATTGATTTTCACACCCTGAAGACGGTAAACTTCCTGAATCTCATTCACTAAGTACGATTGTACAGCGTATGGCCCAAGAATGTTTAGAATATCCTGAGCAGGAATTGTACCATCAGATAATGGTTGCCCTGCTTTCACAAAGTCATTGGTTTGTACAAGAATATGCTTGCTCAAAGAGATCAAGTACTTCTTCTCATCAGTACCGTCTTTTGATTTAACAAATACTTCCTGAGAACCACGCTTACGGCCTCCCATTTCAACAATACCATCAATCTCAGAAACTACTGCCGGCTCACTTGGCGAACGAGCTTCAAAAAGCTCAGTCACACGAGGAAGACCTGCCGTAATATCTTTAGATTTAGATGCTGCTCTAGGAATCTTAGCGATTACCTGACCTGCAGAAACTTTCTCTCCATTGTCGATAGCTACGTGAGTATCAACAGGAAGAGTGCTTTCGCGAATCACATCTTTTGCACCTTTAACAACCAGTGTTGGTACAAGAGATCTGTCTTTGGAATCAGTAATAACTTTTTCACGGTGACCTGTTTGAGCATCAGTATCATCGGTAGAAGTAACTCCATCGATAATATCTTTGTACTCAACGGTACCATCAATTTCAGAAAAGATCAGTGCATTGTATGGATCCCACTTACAGAGCTGAGCTCCTTTTGGAACCATATCGCCTTCTTCAACCATCATCTCGCTACCATAAGGTACGTTATAGCTGATTAAGACCTGACCTTCGTCATTAACAATTTTCAACTCACCTGCACGGCTCAATACAATGTTGTGCTCTTCTTCGCCATCATTGTATTCTACAACACGTACATTTTCGAATTCAACTTTACCGTCGAATTTAGTTTTGTGTTGTGAATCTGCCTCAAGACGAGAAGCCGTACCACCAACGTGGAAAGTACGAAGTGTAAGCTGTGTACCAGGCTCACCAATTGACTGAGCAGCGATAACACCAACGGCCTCACCTTTCTCAACAACAGTTCCGCGAGCAAGATCACGACCATAACATTTAGCACAAACACCACGACCGGTCTCACAAGTAAGTACCGAACGGATATCAACTTCTTCAATAGAAGTTTCAGCAATTTTCTTAGCTACTGTCTCATCAATCATCTGGTTTGCTTCACAGATAAGATCATCAGTAATCGGATCATGAATATCATGCAGAGAGAAACGACCGATGATACGATCTTCCAATCTTTCAATGATATCTTCATTATCCTTAAGAGCTGACATCTTGATACCACGAAGAGTACCACAGTCATCTTCAGTAATGATCACATCCTGAGAAACATCAACAAGACGACGAGTCAGGTAACCCGCATCAGCCGTTTTAAGTGCGGTATCGGCAAGACCTTTACGAGCACCGTGAGTAGAGATAAAGTACTCAAGAACTGAAAGTCCCTCTTTGAAAGAAGAAAGAATCGGATTCTCAATTACTTCATTACCTTGCTGCATTGAACTCTTTTGAGGCTTAGCCATCAAACCACGCATACCACCTAACTGACGAATCTGCTCTTTAGAACCACGGGCTCCGGAGTCGGCCATCATATAAACCGGGTTGAAACCTTCACGATCTTCTTGAAGAGCCGTGAATAGAGTTTCAGAAACTCGGTTAGTAGTACTTGTCCACTTATCAATTACCTGATTGTAGCGTTCATTATCTGTAATAAAACCCATTTCGTAACGTCCCTGAATGTCAGTTACTTCGTCTTTGGCTCCATCAATTAATTTTGCTTTAGCATCCGGGATGATGATATCATCAAGGCTGAATGAAAGTCCACCAAGAGTGGCGTTTTCGTAACCTAGTTTCTTCATTTCATCAAGGAATGCAGCACAACGTGAAGTCCCAACAATAGAATGGATATCACCAATCAGAACTCTAAGCTCTTTTTTACCAAGAGTTTTGTTCATGAACCCAATTTCTTCAGGTACAATTTGATTGAATATCACACGTCCTGTAGAAGTTTTAACTACTTCTTTTACAGTTTCGCCTTCTTCGTTGATTACATCAACGCGAACATTAATTTTTGCATGCAGATCAATCTGTCCCTGATCAAAAGCGACAAGAACTTCATCCATATCTGCGAAAGTCTTTCCTTCCCCTTTCTTGCCGTTTGCAGGCTTAGTAAGGAAATAAAGACCCAGGATCATATCCTGAGACGGAACTGCGATAGGTCCACCACTTGCAGGACTCATAATGTTATGAGAACCAAGCATCAATACAGAAGCTTCAAGCACTGCATCATGGCTAAGTGGTAAGTGAACCGCCATCTGGTCACCATCGAAATCGGCATTGAATGCCGTACACGCTAGCGGGTGAAGACGAATCGCTTTTTCCTCGATAAGTACCGGCTGGAACGCTTGAATACCTAAACGGTGAAGCGTTGGAGCACGGTTAAGCATTACCGGGTGTCCATCAATTACATTTTCAAGTACTTCCCAAACCACCGCATCTCTGCGATCAACTACTTTCTTCGCACTCTTAACGGTTTTAACATAACCGCGTTCTATCAATCGGCGAATAATGAATGGTTTGTAAAGCTCGACAGCCATTTCTTTTGGAAGACCACACTCGTGCATTTTGAGTTCCGGCCCTACCACAATTACAGAACGACCTGAATAATCAACACGCTTACCAAGTAGGTTTTGACGGAAACGACCGCTCTTACCTTTCAACATGTCACTAAGAGATTTTAGCGGACGATTGTTGTTTCTAACTGCGTTTGATTTTCTTGAGTTATCATATAATGAATCAACCGCTTCCTGAAGCATACGCTTCTCATTTCGAAGAATTACATCAGGAGCTTTAATGTCCATCAATCTCTTCAAACGGTTGTTTCTGATGATTACTCTTCTGTATAGATCGTTAAGATCAGAAGTAGCAAATCTACCACCTTCAAGAGGTACAAGAGGACGTAGTTCCGGTGGAATTACCGGGATTACACTCTGGCACATCCATTCTGGCTTGTTTTCTGTGTGCTCTGCAGCGGCACGGAAAGACTCAATAACCTGAAGGCGTTTTAGTTTCTTTTTCTTACGCATCTGCGAAGTCTCATGCTTCACTTCATAGCGTAATTGGTAAGCTAATTCATCAAGATCAAGATCAGCAAGCATTGCAGCTAGTGCATCTGCTCCTTCTTTTACTATGAACTTATCTTCGTCGTCGTTATCAAGTTCGTAGTTATCTTCCGGAAGTTGATCAAGAATATCGTATTTCTCTTCTTCAGAGATCATATCACCTTTAGCGTAACCCAAATCACGAGCTACACCAGGATTAATGATTACGAAAGTTTCGTAATAAACGATCTTATCAAGATTCTTGGAAGACATACCTAATAAGTATGCGATCTTGTTTGGTAAAGATTTGAAATACCAAATATGTACTACAGGAACGGTTAGGGTAATATGACCCATTCGCTCACGACGAACAGCTTTTCTTGTTACTTCAACACCGCAACGATCACAGATAATACCTTTGTAGCGAATACGCTTGTATTTACCACAATGGCACTCATAATCTTTAACCGGTCCAAATATCTTTTCACAAAAAAGACCATCCATCTCCGGCTTAAAGGTTCTGTAGTTTATCGTTTCCGGTGTTAATACTTCTCCGTGTGAACGGGACAAAATTGTCTCAGCCGAAGCAAGTGATACTCCGATGCTGTTAAAGTCATTGGTAACTGTTAATGTTTTCGTTATTGGCAAGGGTATTCCTCCATTAAATAATTAACAGTGATTATTGTATATGTATTTCAAGTCCGAGACCCATAAGCTCTCGAAGTAATACTTTAAATGATTCAGGTACGTCACCATCAGGAAGGTTTTCACCTTTTACAATAGCTTCATAAACTTTGGAACGTCCTTTTACGTCATCACTTTTTACAGTGAGCATTTCCTTCAGGATACTTGAAGCACCATAAGCATACAGTGCCCAAACCTCCATCTCACCAAGTCGCTGACCACCAAACTGAGCTTTACCACCCAATGGTTGCTGCGTAATTAATGAATATGGTCCGATTGAACGGGAGTGCATCTTATCCTGAACCAAGTGATTCAACTTGATCATGTAGATGTAACCTACCGTTGTTTTCTGAGAGAAAGCTTCACCGGTACGACCGTCGTATAGATTTACACGACCATCTTCAGGTAATCCTGCTTCTTTTAATTTTCCTTTTACGTCATCCATGCTTGCTCCATCAAAAATCGGAGAAGCAAAAGTTACGCCAAGCTTTTTAGCCGCCCAACCAAGGATCGTCTCATAGATCTGACCAAGGTTCATACGAGAAGGTACACCAAGCGGATTCAGACAGATATCTACAGGAGTACCATCAGCCATAAACGGCATGTCTTCCTGTGGTACGATCTTAGCAACAACACCTTTGTTACCGTGACGTCCCGCCATCTTATCACCTACCTGAAGCTTACGTTTCTTAGCAACGTAGATCTTAGCTTTTTGGATAATTCCAGGAGGTAGTTCGTCTCCTACTTGTATTGCAAACGTACGACGCTTAGCCTCACTGTCGATCTTACGACGAAGGTCACGATAGTTAGCAAACAGTAGTCTTACTTTTTCTACCAAATCCTGATCTGTAGCCCAGTCAATATTCTCATTGATATTTACCGGATCTAATTCTTCAAATACTGATTTTTTGTACTTCTCACCTTTTGGAATCAACTCATAATTACTGTAGTTGAGCACTCCCGGAGAAGTTTTATCTCTTAGAAGAGAATACATTTTATCAGCCCATTGCTGATTTAGTTCTGCAAGTTTTTCAGCATGTCTTTCCTGCTCTTGCTCTACTCTTTTCTTCTCTTCTTTTCTCGAGATTAACTCGTCACGCTTGCGGCTGAAAAGCTTAGTATTGATAATAGTTCCTGAAACGCCCGGAGGTGTTTTCAGAGAAGCATCTTTTACATCACCGGCTTTATCACCAAAGATTGCACGAAGAAGCTTTTCTTCAGGAGTTGGGTCTGTTTCACCTTTTGGAGTAATCTTACCAACAAGGATGTCGCCCGGATTAATTTTCGCTCCAACTCGGATAATACCTTTTTCATTAAGGTTACGAGTAGCTTCTTCACTTACGTTAGGAATTTCACGAGTAAGCTCTTCCTCACCACGCTTAGTGTCACGAACTTGTTGTTCGAACTCTGTAATGTGGATAGAAGTATAGATATCGTCTTGAACAATGCGCTCACTTACAACGATTGCATCCTCGAAGTTATAACCTCTCCAAGGCATGAAAGCCACAAGTAAGTTACGACCAAGAGCAAGTTCTCCACCGTCTGTTGAACAACCATCAGCAATAGCCTGTCCTTTTTTAACCTTATCGCCTACTTTTACAATAGCACGTTGGTTAGTACAGGTATCCTGGTTTGTTCTGCTGAATTTTTCAAGCTCATACGTTTTAACACCGCCATCAAAATAACAATGTTGATCCAGCTCATCTCTTTCGTACTTGATACGAATTTCAGTTGAGCTTACGTATACAACCTCACCTTTAGCATCTGCTGTTATAATAGCACGAGAATCACGAGCCGCTCTGTGCTCCAATCCTGTACCTACAACCGGTGCTTCTGGTCGTAACAATGGAACTGCTTGACGTTGCATGTTCGAGCCCATCAAGGCACGGTTTGCATCATCATGTTCAATAAAAGGAATTAACGCAGCCGCAAGTGATGTGATCTGGTTTGTAGCCACATCCATATACTCGATCTCTTCTGCTTTAGCAACCAGATAGTTACCTTCACGCATTCTTGAGAATACAGCATCGTTAGCAAAAGTGTTGTTATCATCTAATTCAGCATTAGCCTGAGCAATTACTGTCTCATCTTCCTGCTCCGCTGCTAAATACTCAACACTCTTAGAAACTTTTTTGTCTTTAACTTTTCTGTAAGGTGTTTCGATAAATCCGAAATCATTCACTTTTGCATGAATACAAAGTGATGAGATCAGTCCAATGTTCGGACCTTCAGGAGTTTCAATTGGACAAAGTCGACCATAGTGAGTGTAGTGAACATCACGAACCTCAAAACCGGCACGCTCACGAGTTAGACCCCCGGGTCCAAGAGCAGACATACGACGCTTGTGCGTTAATTCCGCTAATGGATTTGTTTGATCCATAAACTGCGATAGCTGGTTAGTACCAAAGAATGTGTTAATTACACTGGAAATGGTACGGGCATTCACAAGATCCTGTGGAGTCAACTGCTCAGCATCACGAGAGTTCATTCTCTCTTTGATAGTTCTTGCCATTCTTGCAAGACCGATCGCAAATTGCTGCCCTAATTGCTCACCTACAGTTCTTACACGTCTGTTACTCAAATGATCAATATCATCAACTTGAGATTTCATATTCTTAAGACGAATAACTTCTGTGATGATAGCTACAATATCTTCTTTCAATAGATATTGTACATCTTCATTGCCTTCTAAGCGAAGTCTTTTGTTCAATCTGTAACGACCAACTTCACCCAGATCATATTTCTTATCACTAAAGAACAATCTTTCAAGGATAGAACGAGCAGTTTCAGGATCTGGCATTTCACCGGATCTGATTTGCTGATAAACTTCCCCAAGTGCAGAAGTCTCATCCCAGGTTGGATCTTTACGAAGCGTATTCATCATTACTGAACGCTCAGACTCTTCCGAAGAAATTTTCTGAACAAGAACAGTTTTCTGATCAACTTCACCGAACATTCCGTAATCATCTTCAGTCAATTCATGATCACGTTCAAAAATGATCTTACGGTTTAATGCTTCTGTAACTTCACCTGTCTCATCATCAACAACTTCTTCCATCTCTTCTACGATGATGTTCTGAGCAAGTCGCTTACCAACAAGATTCTTCTTGAAGTTTGCTTTAGTTCCAACTTTTATATCTTCAGATAATTCAAACAGACTTAATAAGTCCATATCTGTTGAATACCCAAGGGCACGTAACAATGTTGTAGCAGGAATCTTTTTCTTACGATCGATATAAGCCCAGAGCACATCTCTGATATCAGTTGTAAATTCAATCCATGATCCTTTAAAAGGAATTACACGAGCTGAATAAAGTTGAGTACCATTAGGATGAACTGACTGACCGAAAAATACACCTGGCGAACGGTGTAACTGGGATACAATTACACGCTCAGCGCCATTGATAATAAAAGTACCTCGATCTGTCATCCATGGTAGGTCACCCAAAAATACTTCTTGCTCAATTGTTTCACTGGCTTCATCACTATCATCAACAGATGATAATCTGAGCTTAGCTTTCAATGGAACTGAATAGGTTAATCCACGATCCTGACATTCCTTGATAGTGTATCTGGGAACATCAACATTGTAGTATAAAAATTCGAGTATATGAGTTTCTCTGGTATCCTGAATTGGGAAATTCTCCAAGAAAATTCTTTGCAGGCCTTGATTAGCACGCTCATTTGGTGCAATATCAAGCTGAACGAATTTCTCGAACGATTCTAATTGGATATCCAGGAAATCAGGATATTCTAAAACTTCTTTAGTTCGCCCAAAAGATTGGCGATCCGTATTTGGAATAGTTTGCATCTTCTTGCTCAAAAGGAACCTCTCCTTTTTGTTGAAGGTAAATTAAACGGTAAAAACCCTATAAATAACAGGGTTAAGTAATATAGACGCCAATAGCCAATACCGTTTTCACGATATCGGCTACGTGCGAATATTGTAAAAAAGCTTATTTAAGCTCTACTGTAGCTCCAGCTTCTTCAAGCTTAGCTTTGATCTCTTCAGCTTCTGCTTTAGCAGCACCTTCTTTGATAGTGTTAGGTGCGCCATCAACAAGTTCTTTAGCTTCTTTCAGCCCAAGACCAGTGATTCCGCGAACTTCTTTGATCACAGCGATTTTCTTAGCTCCAGCAGATTCAAGAACTACATCAAACTCAGTTTGCTCTTCAGCACCAGCAGCGTCTCCGCCTCCGGCTGGTCCAGCAACAGCAACAGCCGCAGCTGCAGGTTTGATATCGTATTCTTCTTCAAGAACTTTTGCTAGTTCGTTTGCTTCTTTGATAGTTAGGTTGACAAGCTCTTCAGCTAGTTTATTAACGTCAGCCATTTTTATCTCCAGTTGTTTTTTAAAGTAAAATTTTTAATGTCTTGCGACATGTTGTATAAATATTATTCTTCGCCTTTTTCGGCAATAGTTTTCACAGCACCAACAAGGTTTGAACCTTGTGCAGTAAGCGCACTTACTACGGTTTGTGCAGGTGACATCAACAGACCAAGTATATCGCCAATAACTTCGTTTTTAGACTTCATTGCGGCGAGAGCTTCTAATTTGTCAGCAGAATAGAATTCGCCATCTATAAAAGCGGCCTTAAATTCTGGTTTCTTCTTATCTTTAGTAAACTCTTTTAATACTTTAGCCGGTGCGGACAATTCATCTTCAACGAATGCAAATGCATTTTGCTCTACTAAAGAAGGAAGTACTTTATCGTAGCCTCCAACTTCCTGCATAGCAAGTTTCATTAGCTTATTCTTGTAAACTTTGAAGAAGATATTTCCCTTACGGAATTCTCCACGCAGTTCGTTAGCATCTGCCACAGACATACCGGTGTACTTAGTGATATAAATACCATTAGCACTATTAAGTTTTTCTGTGATTTCGTCTAAGACTGCTTTTTTTTCTGCAGTAGGCATAATTCTTAATTCCTCCTATTATAGGGATGTAACTGCGGTTCTACTTATAGGTATGCTTGGCCCCATAGTACTACTCATGAAAACTGATTTCACGTATAGTCCTTTAGCGGATGCAGGTCTTAAGCGCATTACTGTTGAAAGAAAAGCTTCAGCATTTTCTTTAATTGCAGTTGCGTCAAAACTTATTTTACCTACGGATGTGTGTAGAATTCCGAATTTATCAACACGAAAATCTATCTGTCCGGCTTTCACCGTTTTAACAGCGTCAGCTACATCCATAGTAACTGTTCCACTTTTTGGGTTTGGCATAAGCCCACGCGGTCCCAGGAATCTTCCCAGTTTACCGAGTTTTCCCATTGCATCAGGTGTAGCGATTATCACATCGATATCCGCCCAACCTTCTTCAATTTTTTTGATGTATTCGTCCATACCAACATGGTCGGCACCTGCTTCTCTGGCTTCATCTTGTTTTGCTTCGTTTACCAAAGCCAAAACCCGAACTTCTTTACCTGTACCATGAGGCAAGCTCACAGTTCCACGTACCATTTGATCGGCGTGTCGCGGATCAACACCTAAGCGGATATCAATATCCACCGAAGCGTCGAAATTTCGGTTTGAAGTTTTTTTAACCAGATCACATGCTTCCTCCAGAGAATATTCAATCTCCGGATTAACTAATGCCACGGCTTGTTCGTATTTCTTTCCTTTTTTTGCCATAATCACAACTCCTTATTTATCGCGATTTACTCTTAGACCCATACTCCGAGCCGTTCCAGCAATCATTTCGGCACCAGCTTCAATGTCAAACGCATTTAAGTCTTCCATTTTTTCTTGTGCTATATCTTTGCATTGGCTCCAGGTAACTGTTCCAACCTTTTTAAGGTTAGGTTCACCCGATCCGGACTTTATTTTCGCAGCTTTCTTGAGTAGTACTGGCGCTGGAGGTGTCTTTGTTTTAAATGTAAAAGACTTGTCAGCGTATACAGTAATCTCAACTGGAATTACAGTTCCGGCTTTTTCCTGAGTCTTAGCATTAAAGGCTTTACAAAACTCCATAATGTTAATTCCAGCCTGACCGAGAGCCGGTCCAACTGGGGGCGCAGGGTTTGCCTGTCCACCAACGATTTGGAGCTTCAGGATTCTTTCAACTTTTTTAGCCATGGATTATCAGGATCCTAAATGATTAGTAACTTCTGTTTGGTTGCGTAATAGCTAGCATCAACTAGTTTCTTTAATTTAAGTAGTGGATTCCACTTGGTTCACATCTACTTCTACAGGGGTTCGGCGTCCAAAAATGGAAACCATCACTCTCAGTTTTAACTTATCGGTGTTAACCTCCTGCACGGTGCCATCAAAATCTTTGAATGGACCGGAAATAACTTTTACAAGATCACCTTCACTAAATGGTATCTCAATATTTGCATTCTCTTCTCCACCTTCTCTAACACGCCCTATAATTCTTTGGACTTCATGCTTTTTCAGCGGATGCGGTACAGTTTGCGTCTTTCCTACTTTCAAAAATCCTAAACAGGAAGGAGCGCTCTGCACTAAATTGTTTACTTCTTCATCATAATGAGTGTTGAGCAGTATATATCCCGGGAAAAAATTCTTTTCTCTTGTCTTCTTTTTTCCACCACGGATTTCAACAATGGTTTCAGTTGGAACAAGCACTTCTTTCACTTTGTCCTCTAAACCTTGCTCTTCTATTTCACGCTCAAGAAAATCTCTAACTTTATTTTCATGACTGGAGAAACAACGTACTACATACCAATCATGTACTAGTTCAACACTCATGTTCTTAATTGTAAATGTATTCTAAAGCAGTACTGTATACCTGATCAACACCAAATATAAATACAGATAGAATTATCGAGAAAACTACAACGATCACAGTACTGTCGATAAGTTCTTTCTGTGTAGGCCAAGCTACTTTCTTAAACTCACCTACAACACCGTCAAAAATTCCTGATAATTTAGCCATTATGCTTATTCGTTTTATTTAATTGCACGGGCGGAGAGACTCGAACTCCCGACACCTGGTTTTGGAGACCAGTGCTCTACCAACTGAGCTACGCCCGTTTATACACGGAAAAGCAGATGGTAAAAACCACCTACTTTTTTCCGTAAATTCGCTTAGCTGGTAGTGCTTAGTCTAAAATTTTAGTTACCACACCAGCACCTACGGTACGTCCACCTTCGCGGATCGCAAAGCGCAGGCCTTCTTCCATTGCTACCGGTTGGATCAGGGTTACCGACAACTTTACATTGTCTCCCGGCATCACCATCTCCACTCCACTCGGAAGCTCACATGAGCCCGTTACATCCGTTGTACGGAAGTAAAACTGTGGACGGTATCCTTTGAAGAATGGCGTGTGTCTTCCACCTTCATCTTTGCTTAGTACGTATACCTCACAATCAAACTGCTTATGTGGGGTAATCGTACCCGGCTTACACAGCACCATTCCGCGCTGTAAGTCTTCTTTGTTAATTCCTCGAAGCAGAATACCCGCGTTGTCACCGGCTTGGCCCTGATCTAACAATCTACGGAACATCTCAATACCGGTTACCACACTCTTCATCGGTGCTTCTACTATTCCTACAATCTCGATCTCATCGTTCAGCTTCAACACGCCACGCTCGATACGTCCTGTTGCTACCGTTCCACGACCGGTAATACTGAACACATCTTCCACCGGCATCAAGAACGGCTTGTCTACATCACGCTCCGGAGTTGGAATCGTCTCATCAACCGCTTTCATCAGCTCTACTACTTTCTCTTCCCACTGAGCTTCACCGTTAAGAGCACCTAGCGCTGAGCCCTGAATCACAGGAATCTCATCACCATCAAATTCGTAGCTGGAAAGTAGTTCACGTACTTCCAATTCTACCAACTCTAATAATTCTTCGTCGTCTACAAGATCAACTTTGTTCATGAATACCACTACCTGAGGTACTCCTACCTGACGGGCAAGAAGGATGTGCTCACGTGTTTGAGGCATAGGACCATCGGTGGCTGCTACTACCAAAATAGCTCCGTCCATTTGCGCCGCACCCGTTACCATGTTCTTTACGTAATCCGCGTGACCCGGGCAGTCTACGTGTGCGTAGTGACGCTCTTCTGATTCGTACTCTACGTGTGCCGTTGCAATCGTAATTCCACGCTCTCTTTCTTCCGGAGCGTTGTCAATTTGATCAAATGCTTGCGCTACACCACCATATGTCTTCGCCATTACGGTCGTAATTGCCGCCGTTAGCGTAGTTTTACCGTGATCTACGTGTCCAATCGTTCCCACATTTACATGCGGCTTGGTGCGTTGAAAGGTCTCTTTTGCCATGTCTTTGTCTTGTTTGTGTTAATTAAATTTGTAAAACGATTACCGACAGAGCCGATAGTCGGATTTGAACCGACGACCCCTTCCTTACCATGGAAGTGCTCTACCTCTGAGCTATATCGGCTTCTATTCCAATGAGCGAGCGACCGGGATCGAACCGGCAACATTCACCTTGGAAGGGTGACACTCTACCAATTGAGTTACGCTCGCTTTTGCGTGGGGAGAGCAGGATTCGAACCTACGAAGTCGTAAGACAACAGATTTACAGTCTGCCCCAGTTGGCCGCTTTGGTATCTCCCCAAATTCTTTTCAATAAATCAATGAATGAGCCAGTGGCCGGAGTCGAACCGACGACCGACGGTTTACAAAACCGTTGCTCTACCAACTGAGCTACACTGGCATTTTTCGAAAGACTGGAAAAATACTCATAGTTCATCTTATAGTCAACAAGTCCTTGTGAAAAAAATCATGGACTATTTTGAGTTTTCCACATTCTTTTTTTTGGACCTGAAAATTAAGAATTTTAGTGCTATTACCACAATAATCCCACCTAAAATTAACTTTCCATAATTGGATAAATACCTTCCGATTATTTCCCAGTTATCCTGAACATACCAACCGGCACCAAGAAGCAGAGCGTTCCACAAAATTGAACTTAGAAAAGAGTTCATCACAGTATAGGAAACCTTTAAACCACTCATGCCTGTGGTGAGGGAAATTACTGACCTAGTTCCTGCTAAAAATCTGTTACTAAACACAACCCATTGTCCCCATTTATTCATCCATTTTTTCCCTTTTTGGAAATACTTATAGTCAATGAATTTCAATAAAAAATGACTTTTCGGGTTCTCTTCAATTTGAGACCCCCACTTCTTTCCAAACCAGTACATATTCATAAAACCTACTACAGATGCAATTACTGTAACGACGAATAAGAGCGTAAATGAAACTGTGCCCTCAGCTGCTAAATAACCACCAAAAGCAACGATTACATCTCCCGGCATTGGGGGAATCAGATTCTCAAGATATGCAATTCCAAAAAAGATCAAATAAATCCCAATTGGAGGAACCACATTAATCCAATCTACTATATTTTGAACAATTTGATCTGCCATTTACTCTATCCTAAAAAGAAGAACTACAGCAGAACTTGAAACCCCTTCTTTTCTACCTTCAAACCCCAACCATTCTGAAGTTGTAGCTTTTACAGAAACATTTTCAATCGCAGTATTCAAATCCGAAGAAATCAACTCTCTCATTTGAGGAATATATGGTTTTAACTTTGGCTCCTGAGCTACTACAGTAGCATCCAGATTTCCTAATCTGTACCCTTTACTTTGAATCAACTTGTAAGCATCTCTAAGAAGAATCCTGCTGTCTACATTTTTATATTCCGGGTCTGTATCCGGAAAGTGAGTTCCGATATCTCCCAATGCCAATGCTCCCAATAACGCATCGGTTATTGCGTGAAGCAAAACATCGGCATCTGAGTGCCCGTCTAGCCCTAATTCATAAGATATCTCAACCCCACCCAGTATTAGCTTTCGGTTTGGCACTAGCTTGTGCACATCGTACCCACAACCGATTCTTATACTACTCATTCCACCCCTCCGCTATTAACTCCGCCATTTTCAAATCTACAGGATAAGTAATTTTCAGATTCTCGAAATCCCCCGGCACCATTTTTACTTTACCATCAATCCGTTCAACCAAAGACGCGTCATCTGTGCCTAAAAAATTTTCCTTTAATGCTGACTTATATGCTTCGACAATCAGGTCTTTTATAAACACCTGAGGGGTTTGCGCTTGCCATAACGAACCTCTTTCAGGAGTACTTTGAACTTCAAGATCTTCCTTTACTTCCTTGATAGTATCCTTAACCGGAGTACCTAACACAGCACCTCCAAATTCATCTGCAGTTTTAAAACAGTTAACAATGAACTCTTCTTTCACGAAAGGGCGAGCAGCATCGTGTACAGCTACCAACTCTACACCTGAGTTTAGCATCTTTATTCCACTCCAGATTGAGTATTGCCTTTCAGTACCACCTTCAACTACCTCAAGGTTTACGGATGTGCTCTCTAGCTCCGAGCAAATACGCTTACAAGTACTGATATAATTTTTTGGAGCAGGAATTATAATCTGCATCATTCCATCGATATTCAGAAAACACTCGATCGATCTCTGAAGTATAGTTTTACCTGAAACCTCAATAAACGCCTTGGGCACATCGGAACCCAAACGGGTTCCTGACCCGGCAGCCGGAATTATGACCGCCTTCGATTTCAATTAAAGGATCAACATTGCATCGCCAAATGAGAATAAGCGATAGTTTTCCTTTTTAGCTTCTTCATACGCCTTCATCATAAAATCATAACCTCCGAATGCCGCTGCCAGCATAAGTAGAGTAGATTCCGGACGATGAAAATTGGTAATCAAACCTTCCGTTATTTTAAAATTGTAAGGAGGATAAATAAACTTATCAGTCCAACCAGTTCCCATTTTTGACATTCCGCTTGCCATCACACTTGTTTCAATAGCGCGAACTGCACTTGTTCCAATAGCTACAACTTTATTCTTTTTAGATGATAAAGCGACATTTATTTTGTCCGAAGTTTCTTTTGAAAGAAAATAATTTTCCGAGTCCATTCTATGCTTTGTAAGATCTTCCACTTCCACATTCCTGAATGTTCCCCAACCGATATGAAGGGTAATCGGAAGCATCTCCACCCCTTTCTTTTCGATCTTTTTGATCAGATCTTCTGTAAAATGCATTCCAGCTGTTGGTGCTGCAACTGCTCCTCTTTCTGTAGCATACACAGTTTGGTATCTATCTTTGTCTTCATCAACAGGCTCTCTTTCGATGTATGGAGGAAGTGGCATTTTACCTAGTGCATCTAATTTCTCATACAATTCGTCGTAACCCCCATCAAAAAGGAATCGAATTGTTCGGCCTCTTGAGGTTGTATTGTCAACAACTTCTGCCATCAACTCATCATCTTCTTCTCCGAAATAGAGTTTATTCCCGATTCTGATCTTTCTGGCAGGCTCAACTAAAACATCCCAAAGCATATTTTCCGGCTGAAGCTCTCTCAACAAGAACACCTCTATATCTGCTTCTGTTTTTTCTTTTTTACCATTTAAGCGAGCTGGAAAAACCTTTGTGTTGTTATAGATAACAACATCGCCTTCGTTTAAATATTCATGTATATCAGAAAACTTTTTATGCTCAATAGTTTCTTCTGCTCTGTTAAGAACCATTAGTCGAGCATCGTCTCTTTTCTTTAACGGTTCTTCTGGTACGTTTAATCCTTCTAGTTCGTATCTAAAATCGGTGAGTTTCATCTCTCCTTGGGTTGAATGGAGTTTTAAATTGCTGTTTTCAAAAGTTGAGAAAGATAGCGTTTTATTCATTCTTTTTCAATTCAACTTCATTTGAACTCCTATTTATTATTATGCGTTGTTTGATTATACTTATAGGTACGGTTCAACGTTAACGAACCAAATTATTACATCATGAAAAAACATCTTTATTACTTTTTACCTGCAATCGTATTATTGCTAACTTTTGACGCCAACTCTCAAATGCGTGGTGATGTTTCACAGCCTTTTGATTACAGAGGAGCGGTTGTTAATACCCAAAGTGCAACTGTACAAAGTAAATTGGCTGATTTTTTTGAAAACAAAGTTCAAATGAGTCATTCATATTCTATGAGTTTCGGCTCTGTTGGTGGCTCGTATCAAAATCTGAATGCATACACAAATACTATGAATATTGCATTCAGTGACAGACTTCAGGGACGCGTTGACGTTTCCTTTTTTCACTCTCCGTTTGGTGGAAATAATTTATACGGTACAGGCCAAAACGAACCACGGGTAATGCTTAGTAATGCGGAACTAAATTATCAGATCAGCGACCGGGCAACTATAAGTTTCCAGTATCAAAGATCTCCTTATAGTCCTTATGGAATTTCGCCTTTTGGGTATAATCGTTTTAACAATTTTAACCGCTTTAATTCTAGGTTCTATTAATTCCTGAATGGCTCATCATCAAGACGAGAAGAACTCAACATCTAAAGATCTTTATTTAAATTCAGCAATTGGGTTTCTGAGCGTTCTTCTACTCGGATTGTTGCTTGCTCTTTTTACTCGCATCATTTACCCCAGAGTTTTCAATCAACGAGCTGATCAACCTTCTGAATTAATTGGTTCTATTATTCAATTAGAGGTTTTGAATGGTTGTGGAGAATCAGGGATTGCAAATAACTTTACAAATCTGTTAAGAAATAACGGGTTTGATGTTGTTGAGGTCGGAAATTTTGAACGATTTGATGTAGAGAATACTTTTGTAATTTCCAGAAGTTCATCATTTAACAATGCAAAGAGAGTTGCGGATGCTCTTGGTGTGAGTGAAGAAAATATAATCCGTGAAGAGTCCGATGATTTTTATCTTGACGTTACGGTTGTACTTGGAAAAGACTATCAAAATCTAAATACTAATTAAACTAAAACAGATACATTGCCTAAAAAAGAACAATTTTCGAACGCTTATTCTGAAGAAGATCTAAAAACAACTGAAGTTTTAGATGCTATTACAGAGGCTTTATTAAGTAAGAAGGCTAATGCTATCACCGTTTTAGATGTTTCTGAATTAACCACACTTGCAGAGTTTTTTGTAATATGTCATGGTAATTCTGATGTACAAGTTAAGGCACTTGCAGACATAGTAGAGGAAGATGTATTGAATAAATGTTCAGAAAAGTCCTGGAGAAAAGAAGGCGGCAGCTCCAGAGCCTGGATTATTTTAGACTATGTTAACATTGTAGTTCATGTAATGAGTGAAGAGAAAAGGAATTACTATAACATCGAGAAAATGTGGAATGACGCAAAGATTACTCATATCAAAGATGAAGTAAATTAAACTGAAATGGCTCAGCGAATACCTAAAGTTCTTGTAACAGAGCCAATCCCTGAAAAAAACTTAGCCTATCTTCAGGAACACACAATTGTCAAAGTTGGAGCAAAAGGAGAGTATCAAGATGAGAATAACCTCATAAATACTATTGCAAATTATGATGCACTCCTTTGTATGTTATCCAATCCTATTACAAAAGAAGTTCTGGAAGCCGCTCAGAATCTGAAAATAGTAGCCAACTTTGCAGTTGGCTATAACAACATAGATGTAGAAACGGCCAAAACTCTTGGAATAAAAGTAGCCAATACACCGGATGTTCTTACTGAAGCATGTGGTGACTTTGCTATGGGATTACTTATGGCTGTAACAAGAAAGTTTAATGCAGCTGAACAATATCTAAGAGAAGGGAAATTTACCGGATGGGAACCCCTAGGATTTTTGGGGATGGAGTTGAGAGGGAAAACACTCGGAGTTGTTGGAATGGGAAGAATCGGACAAGCTTTTGCACTCCGGGCTCGCGCTTTTGGAATGAACATAGCCTATCACAATCGTTCTAAACTCAGTCCCGAAATAGAACGCTCTCTGGATGCTACATATATTTCATCAGTCGCGGAACTCGCCAAAAGCTCTGATGTATTAAGTTTAAACTGCCCTCTGACAAATGAAACACATCATTTAATTGATGAAAAGCTTTTTAAGCTAATGCCTTCACTTGCAATACTGATCAATATTTCCCGTGGCCCTATAGTAGATGAAGCAGCTCTTGCTTACGCGCTTCAAAATAAGATCATTGCTGGGGCCGGAATAGATGTATTTGAAAAGGAACCAAAAGTTCATCCCAATTTACTTAAAGCTCCGAATTGTGTTCTGTTGCCGCATATTGCAAGTGCAACCTTTGAAACCAGAGAAGCTATTGGTATGCTTGCATCTAAAGCTATAGTTTCAGTGCTTAAAGGTGAACACGATAGTAATATCCCTAACCTCATTTAAAAGTGAAAGCTATAAAATCTAAAAAGATTACCGCACTGTTTTCTCTTCTTTTGTTGAGTGTACTAAGTCTGGTAATTCTGGAAGTTAACTTTTATACCAATCCGCCTTCTGAATCTGAGATTGAAGAGATGGCAGCGCAAAATGTAGGATCTGCGGTTAAAGTTTTAGAAAGATTCATAACAGATTTTAAAAGTAAAAGCAGATTACTCGGGAAAAAGGTTACGCCATTACTATCTAAAGACTCCTCCTCTGAACAGATACACGACCTTATCAATAAAGAAACAAATTTTTGGGGAGTAGAATTACGAGATAGCACAAAAGCGTTGGTGTGGACAGGTTTTAGAATTCCGAATAACGAACCATCAGCCATCTCAGATACTCTTATGATAGAGATTGTTAACGTTCAAAATGTTTTGGCTATTAAAGCTACACAATGGCTTTTTGATGATCTTGGCAACTCATACTCTCTCACTTCTGCAAAAAAACTAAAACAAACTAATGTTCTGGATCTGGGTAGTGATACAGAATTAAGTATATCTGATGTTCTTGGTATAGATTTCAACTTCCCTGTTCACTTTAGTATTAATGAACCAATTCCTGATGAAGTAATTTTTAAAACCGAGCAATCCTTTAAAGAAGGTAACTTTACCACCACAGTTTATGCTACTGAAGATGATATTGATACATTTTCAGAATCAAGAAAAGCAGATCACTCAAAACTGCGATTGATATTTATTGTACTGATAATATTTATTACAGAGCTTTTCCTCTCCTCTCTGTCATTCATATATGATCCCAAGAAGGTTTTTCTTATATCCACAGCTTCGATTTTCATATTCTGGATTCTGAGCTGGGTTCTTTTGCCATTTTTGGATCTGGATCTTGTTTTGGGGGCGCAAACCGTTCAAACGGAACTTTTTTATCTTGGGCTCAACTCATTTCTTGCATTTGCATTTGCCGTCTTTATTACGGACTTCTACTACTCCAATAAATCTTTCAAATACAAACTACCGCTTGCATATGGAGCAATTATAAATTCTGTAATCGGCATTTTGATTGCGTTGGTATTAGTTGGTGTATCTTTATCCCTATTTAGCATTGCTGCCCAAACTTCACTTAACCTGAATGATCTGAGCCTGATTCCTGAACTTAGTGTCTTTTTATATTTCTTTTTTGCGGGCGTACTTTGGATAGCATCTTCATGGTCAATAGTATACTTATTTACTTTTTTGCTAAAATCAATTAGTGCAAAAGGATTTATATCTCTTGCCCTTCTTAGCATTAGTTTTTTTCTGACTCTGTTAGTCCTTTATCTTTACCACCTGGGCTCAGAAAAATTGTGGGTACCGGTGCTGGTAAGCATCCTTTTTTTCCTCCTTATTGCAATCTCCTATTTTTCATGGAACGGTTTTTTAAACCTTAGAAGCAAATCACGGTTACGGCTTCTTCTTTTGATTTGTGCCTTGTCCTCCGGACTAGCCTATGCTCCGTTTTATTTTGGACAAATGGAGTGGAGATCAGATACTATGAAAAAAGAGGCCATGAGCTTTGCAAAAGAAAGCGAACTAGAGATCGAGACCATTACCGTGGAAACACTCTATATTCTGGAAGAAGTATTATCTAAACTTGAACTTTCTTCTACAGATAATGAATCACTAATAACCTCTGAATTCAACTCCCAAATCGAACTGCTTTTTCGCCAAAACCCCGATTGGCAGACATTCTCGTTTTCAGTTCAATTAATAGATAGCAATGGTGATCCCATTTCAGAATTTACTTCTAATTTAAACGCTCCGGGGTGGACAAAAGCCTACGATATGTTCAGTCTGGAAGTGCCTTATGTACAGGAACGTATCAGAAGAGAACGCATAAGACCTATTATTCGAAGAAATCCACTCGAGCAGCCACCGGCAAAATACACTTCGTTCAGACAGGGCTGGATTCCATTTTTCAAATCTCCAACAAGTGAAGAAAAATTGGGATGGATCATATGTTCAGTATATCAGGAACAGCCACAATATAGAAAACCCTTACGTGCTGTAGTTGCCAGCAAAAAAGAAGAGGACACGTACTCCACTTTTCTTTTAAGTGAATATGAGAACAAAATATTAACCAGGAACTCTCTTTCCGGATTACCTTTAGAAATACCTAATTACTCTATGCTCTCAGAAGAAATTGATTCCAGATTAAATCAGGACTCTTTGTTTGTAACTTCTGAGACCATTCACGGGGCTGAGGTTGTAGAATTGTTCTGGAAGCTCTCACCAAGTAAGGTAGTTAAAGTTTCTACCTTAGAAGTTACATTATTCAACCATGTTTTTTCCATTCTGAGGTTCTTTTTCTATCTGTTGGTCTCCATTTTTATGATTTCAATAATTCTTCAATGGCGAAGAGATTTTAAGATTTTTGAATCTAACAGAAAATTTAAAGATCGGTTTATTGACCGCTTTATTATAGCGTCTTTGCTTTGTCTGATTGCATTAATCGCAACTTCCTCAGTAGCAATAACAAACCAAAGCCAGGACATCACTATTGACGAACTGGAAAATAAACTAGTGGGTATAAACTCCACTTTTGAGAATAGTGAAGAAAGTGATATTAACCAGACCCTTTTGTTATCCAGCACCCTCATTAATTCTGATGCAGTACTTTTTGAAGGTAACACTTTGGTTGGATCAACTGCTCCACAAATATTTTCTCAACACTTGTTACCTGCTCAGGTACCCTGGAATGTCTACAATGCTATAATAACTAATGGCAGTGAAATAGAAATTGAACAATTTACATTGGGTGAGCTGGAATTTTTAATTGGCTACACCCCCGTTAAAAAAGAAGGAGTAATAACCAATATTGCAGCGATTCCTACTTTTTTAAAAACGCCAACGTTTAATGAACAGCTACTTACCACTATAAGTTATCTCGTAGGTCTTTTTGTTCTGGTATTCGGAATATTCATCTTTGCCGCTGCTTTGATTGCTAACAAAATGACCAACCCTCTTGAAGAATTAACTGAGGGAATTAAAACGATTTCTGATGGTAGCCTTGAAACTACATTACCAGTCAAAAGTAATGATGAAATCGGGGCACTCACCAATGCTTTTAACCTTATGGTTTACCGGTTACAGGAATTGAGAAAGAATCTGGTGGAAGCAGAGCGAGAAGCTGCCTGGAAAGAAATGGCCCAACAAGTTGCTCATGAGATCAAGAACCCACTCACTCCAATGAAGTTAAATCTTCAACATTTACAACGTCAGGTTAAAGCAACTGATATTGATCCTGAACAGTTAAAGGAAAAAGTCGCCAAAATAAATTCAAACATGATCGACCAGATAGAATCCTTAAGCCGAATTGCTTCTGATTTCTCAAAATTTGCACGTCCTTTAGAACAAGAATTCACAAAAATTGACTTGAATGAAATCCTTCAAAATGTAGCTGACCTGTACTCAAATGAAGTATCAATAAAAATCGACCTTAGTTTGAACAAAACCCCGCTTTGGATTAATGGCGTGAAAGATGAGTTACAAAGAGTATTTATCAACTTAGTTAAGAATGGGATTGAAGCCATACCCAAGCGCCGCAAAGGGATCATCACTTTAAAAAGCCACCACACTAATTACAAAGCAAATATTGAGATAACCGACAATGGAGAGGGTATTTCAGCTGAAAATGAACGCTCTATCTTTGTTCCAAATTTCAGTACAAAATCCAGTGGAACAGGCTTAGGTCTTGCCATCAGCAAAAAAGTAGTTGAAGAACATGGTGGTGAAATCGACTTCATTTCAGAAGTAGGAAAGGGAACAACCTTTACTATAAGTTTTGAACTTTTTACAGGAAAAGAAACAGAATAGTTTACCATTCACCTTCCTTCTTCGTACCATTACCGGCTAAGAAATTAACATGCCGGCTACCTCCCAAAAAATAAAAAAAGAAAGTTCCATCCTGTTAAAATTAGGAGGACCCATCATTGCCACACAATTAATGCGGATGGGATTAAACTTTACTGATACTGTAATGGCAGGGAATCTCTCTGCGCTTGATCTTGCAGGAGTAGCAATTGGCAATGCTATGTATCTGCCTTTGTCCATTTTCTGCATGGCAACACTTATAGCCATCAATCCTATTGTTTCTGAACATTTAGGAGCCCGAAGATTTAAGGAAATCGGAACAAGTGCCAGGCAAATGTTTTGGCTTGTTTTGTTACTCACTATTCCCACTTTTTTCCTAACCAGAAATCTGGATATTATCATGAACTTAGTTGGAGTTACCAGTGAAATTGTGCCTATCGCTACTGACTATCTGAAAGCCATTTCCTGGGGACTGCTACCTTTGTTTGCATATGCCGGAGTTCGCTATTTCAGCGAAGGTTTATCTGTAACCAAACCCGCTATGTATATTGCAGCGATAAGCCTTGTACTAAATGTTGGAGCCAATTATATCTTCATGTATGGCGGTCTTGGAATAACCGGTATGGGAGCTGTTGGCGCGGGTTATGCAACCTCGCTAATTAACCTCTTTGCTGCAATTATTTTTATTGGTTTCATGATGAGGTTCAAACCATTTAAAAGGTTTGATATTTTTGCCCGGACCAAAGGACCTGATCCAAAAATATTCAGTGAATTTCTGCGCGTTGGAATTCCAAACGGAGCAAGTACTGCTATGGAAATCCTTTTATTTGCCAGTGTAAGTGTTTTGATGGGAACACTTAGCGTTGAAGCTTCAGCCTCCCATCAAATTGCAATAAATGTAGCGGCAACTTTATTTATGATTCCATTCGGTCTATCCATGGCCATTACTCAACGTGTTGGATTTTCAGTTGGACAGGGTTCCTTATCAAATGCACGACTTCGCGGATTTGTAGGCATTGCCATGTGTGGCTCTATAATGACTTTAACTGCAATTATGTTATTCTCGATCCCGGAAACAATAATCAGCATTTATACTGATGACCCTTTGGTGAGTAAAATGTCTGTATCATTATTATTTATGGCAGGATTGTTTCAAATTTCAGACGGACTTCAGGTTGGGGGCTTTGGAGCGTTAAGAGGTTTAAAAGATACCCGGAGACCAATGATCGTAAACTTTATTGCCTACTGGCTGATCGGCTTTCCTATTGGCTATTATCTGGGAATAATTTCAGATTTTGGTCCCGAAGGGCTCTGGGTTGGATTGATTTCAGGATTATCTGTTGCTGCAGTTCTTCATAACTTTCGTTTTCACAGATTAACGGTTGGTGATTAGTGATCCTCACTTCCTCACTTCCTCACTTCCTCACTTAAAACATGAACTATTCGTGATACAAATTCGTAGAGTTAGTTGTATAATATAATTTACGATGCCTGTATACATTCACGACATAGCAACCTCTGTCCCTGAAGGATCAAATTCTCAGGATTCAGTTCGGGAAATCATGAAATCTGCTTTAGCCAAAGACAGAAAAACTCAAGCCATTCTGCATCGAATATATACACAGTCGGGTATTGAAAAACGTCATTCTGTTATAAATGAATTTCATCAAACCGATAAACCAAACCCATATCTGAATGGCTCCGTTACTTCCACTCCAACTACAGGGGAAAGAAATGAGATCTATAAAACATCAGCATCTTCTTTATTTGTTGAAACCGGGAAAAAATTATTGGAGAACAACCCTCAATTTGAGAAAGATGATATCACACATGTAATTACAGTTTCTTGTACCGGTTTTTATGCTCCGGGACCTGACTATGATCTTGTTAAGCAACTAGGGCTTTTACCTTCAACTGAACGTTTTCATTTAGGCTTTATGGGTTGCTTTGCTGCTTTCCCGGCATTGAAAATGGCTCACTCTTTTTGCGAGAACAACCCGGATGCAGTGGTCCTAATTGTAGCTACCGAACTATGCTCCCTGCATTTTCAGCAAAAAACGGATTTAGATAATCTGATATCAGCTTCTGTTTTTGCTGATGGATCAGCAGGTGCATTGGTAAGCCAAAAAATACCTCTAAAGCTTTCATATGAAGTTCAGGGATTTGCTTCTTCTCTGACTCCTGACGGAGAAAAAGATATGGCATGGGATATTGGAGATCATGGTTTTGATATGATCTTATCGACTTACGTTCCTGATATAATTGAAAGCAATCTAAAACAAGTAATACAGCCCCTTTTTGACAAATATAATCTTCAGCTTTCTGATATTGACTATTGGGCTATCCACCCCGGAGGCAGAGCAATTGTAGATAAAATAGAGTCGGGTTTAAACCTTAAAGAATATCAGGTCGCAGCATCACGAAAGACTCTGGCTCAGTACGGAAATATGAGTAGCGTTACTGTTCTTTTTGTTTTAAATGAATTAATGAATTCCAATCCCAAAGAAAACTCCAAAGTTTTACCTATGGCTTTTGGTCCCGGGCTTACTATTGAAAGTGGATTATTAAAGGTAGTTTGATGCCCCTTTTTTTACGTCATAGAAAACCTGATCTCCAGGAGTTAATGGACGACCCAAACTGTGACTCCGAGAAATTAAAAAATACTTATCGCCAGTTTAGAACAATCAATAAACTCTTATCAAAATGGGAACTGATCTATAAAAAAGAAATCAAACCGATACTGAAGCAACAAAGCGGTAAAGCCAGATTGTTGGATATAGGTTTCGGAGGTGGAGATATTTCCTTACAACTATCAGAGTTGGCAGCTAAAGATGGTTTCCATCTAGATATAACATCTATTGATTCTGATTCCCGCTCTTTAGAGTATATCCAAACTTTAGAAATTCCATCAAATATACAGTTCAGACACGCTTTATCTACTGATCTGGTTAATGAGCAAGTTTCATATGACTTTGTGATTTCAAACCATCTTCTCCATCACTTAGACCAACCTTCTTTTGAAACTATTTGCTCTGAAGCAAAACTACTGGCTACAAAAAAGGTCATCTTTAATGACATTGAGCGGAGCGATTTAGGCTTTATTTTTTTTGCTTCGCTCTCTAAACTTTTCTTCAGAAATTCCTTCATTTCCTATGATGGCAGGATTTCCATAAAACGCAGTTATACATTTGATGAGCTATTTCAAATAGCACCGGACAATTGGAAAGTTCGCCGGATTATTCCCTACAGATTGATTTTAATCTATGAAAAAGAATAAATCAGAAATAACTATTGTAGGAGGTGGACCTGTAGGACTTTTTCTGGGAATTTGTCTTTCTAAAGAAGGAATAGATTGCATCATTCTCGAAAAAAGAGCTGAGCCTGTTCAGGATTCAAGATCTCTCGGAATTCATCCTGTCTCTTTGGAATTATTTGAAAAAACAGGGCTGATAAATGAATTTCTTGAAAAAGGAATTTCTATTAAAAAAGGGTTAGCTCATAATGGGGATCAAATACTAGGAAGTATCAACTTCGATCAACTTGAAGCTCCTTATGATTTTATTCTGGCTTGCCCACAGTTTTACACAGAAAGAATTTTGCTTGCCAAGTTCCTGGAACTTAATCCTGAAGGTTTAATTTCTGAAGCCACAGTTACACACTTTCATCAAACTGATCAGAAAGTTTCTTGTTGGTATCAAAAAGCGGGAAAGGAAAACTGCATCACCTCAAAATATATTATAGGCTGTGATGGCAAAAACAGTCTCGTTCGCAAGGAATCCGACATCCCTTACAGTGGTAAGCGATATCCCGACACTTACATGATGGGCGACTTTGATGATAATACCTCTTATAAAAATCAGGCTGTTGTATTTTTACCTAAGCAAGGTTTAATAGAATCCTTTCCTCTTCCGGATAACATGCGTCGCTGGGTGGTAAAAACCGATTCATATATTGATTCTCCAACCTCGAACATGCTTGCTGATTTTGTAAAGCAAAGAATTGGTATTGATTTGAACGCTCTCAAAAGTACAATGATCAGTAGTTTTGGGGTTCAGAGCCTTTCTGCTGAGATTTTTTTTAAGAACCGTGTTATTCTTTGTGGTGATGCCGCTCATGTAGTGAGCCCTATCGGTGGACAAGGAATGAATTTAGGTTGGATTGGAGCATGGTTATTAGCAAAGGCTTTATCCAAAATTTGGAGAAATCCTGAACAAGAAGCTAAAATCTTATCAGATTACCAGAAACAACAAAAGAAGATTGTAAAAAAAGCTTCACGTAGAGCTGAGTGGAATATGAGAATGGGAAGAAAGCAATTGTTTCCATTTTTAACAACGATAATGGTTCAACTACTTTTAAAAACGCCCCTGAAAAAAATTGCTTTGAAAGTGTTTGCTATGAAAGGACTATATTGAAGGTGGGTTATTTGTTTCTCTTGAGAATATCAGTGTAAATGTTGTTCCCCCATCTTCATTCATATGCTGTCTGGATTCTGCATTAAGTTTATCACCGAGAGTTTGAATTACGACTGATGCCAGATTCCCCGCAACTGTTCCATCCAGATACTCAGAAATCCCATTTCCATTATCCGAAATACTGATTAAAACTTTATCTCCGCCATCTTTCTTTACCGCTATTGCGATCTTACCTTTATCATAACCGATGAAAGCATCCCTGTACATATTCAGAATAACTTCATTTATAATAAGTCCTGCTGTTAATGCAGTACTGGCTTTTAATTCTATTTTATCGATATCCAGATTGTAACTTATGTCTTTGTCATAATCTCCGAATATTTCAACGATAGTTGATGTAAGATGCCCCAAATAGAATCCTACATCTATTAGCTCATTATCTTCTGAATTAAACAGGATATTATGAGCATGGGCAATAGTCTCAATTCTGGAACCCGTAGATTTCATCAAAAATTTGGCGTTTTCATCACTCAGCAACGGAACCTGTAACTGAACCAATGCATTTAATGCCGATAAACTGTTCTCAAAACCTTGATGAACTTCTTTTAACCTATGTTCTTTATCTTTGATTGTGTTTTTGAGATCATCAACTTCCTTAGCTTTTTCGATAGACAAAGCGGCATGTGCTGCCAATGTTTCTAAAACCGGAATATCTTTCTCAGCAAACTCCCGGTTCTCTTTTTTATTCAATGCCTGCATAATTCCAATTACCTTATTCTTGGAATCAAACATTGGAACACAAATCATATTTCTTGTTGTAAAGCCCTTACTTATATCCCCAAAAAACTCTTTACTCTTTGCCATGTCATTGACCAGATATGGCTTCTCATTTTTTAAAACCCAACCGGCAACTCCTTTGTCTCTTGGTATAATCTGGCCCTTTACCTCGTCTTTTACAGGTCCTGTTGGAACACTTAAATGTAATCTTCCGGTTGAATTATCTAGCAACATCAAAGAACTTGCTTCGGCATCAACTACATAACACACCGAATCCATGCACTTCAGAAGAAGTTGTTTTAGCTCCATTGTACGATTGATTCCCTCAATCGCATGAAGCAACAGTCTCATATTTTGATGGTTTTCAGACATAAATTTATAAACTGTAAAGATGCTTTTTTCAACCCAAAAAACAAAAGTCGTATTATTAATTTACAAGATAGGAAGAATATAAATTTATAATGGTATTTCTACTGTGAAGCTAGTACCTGTTTCACTCGGTGTATGAGTGATTTTTGCATTCATTTGCTTAACAAAAGCATGAACAACAAATAAATGATCTGATTGATTCTCTAAGTCAGCCATCCCAATCCCGTCATCTGACAGATTCAATTGAATTTTTTCGTTCGCTAAATTCCTGACTCTGATGTTAATTGTACCGGCATTTCTATCAAAAAAAGCATGCTTAAAAGCATTAATAAGCAACTCGTTTAAAGTGAGCCCACACAAAATAGATAACTCTGCCGGTATTTCTATATCATCAATTTGGGCTTCAACCTTTATATCCTTCTCTTCTTGATTATATATTCGTGTTACATCTCTTACAACATGGTGTAAAAAAACCTGAATTCCTACTTCATCAGACCCATTGCTTTGATATAATAATGAGTGAAGATGAGCAATCGATTTAAGTCTGGCACTGGCATTTTTTAAAACATCTACAGAGCTACCTTCTTTTATTCTGTTTGACTCTAGTTCCATTAGTGCAGAAATAGCGAATAAGTTATTCTTTAACCGATGATGAGTCTCTGACAAAAGCAGTGTTTTTTTCTCAAGCTTTGCTTCCATTTCATCATATTCTTTGTTCCTCTGAATGGCTAAAGAAATGTGTTCAGCAAGTATTTTAAATACTTCTAAGTCCTCTTCATGAAATGAAAGACCAAGTTCTTTATTTACTGCTTGTAAGACACCATAAGCTTTCCCATTTCTATCTCTTAATGGAACACAAAGCAGACTTTTGGTTTCAAAATCTGCACTAAGATCTTGCCAAAAAGCATCATCTTTCGAAACATCATTGCTTAAGTACGCTTTGTTATTTTGAATTACCCAACCGCCAACTCCTTTATCTTTCGGAATTTTAAAACCTTTAATTTCATCTTTAACAGGACCTGTTGGGATACTCACATTTAACTCCCCTGTTCCCTTATCCAGCAACATTAACGTACTGGCTTCTGTACCCAATACAGTTTGTATTGCGTTCATACTCTTTACAAGAAGTTCCTTAAGCTCTACTGCCCTGCCAATACTCTGAATGGAATGAACAAGTAATTTAGTGTGCTCTATTTTTTGCACTTTTACCTGAATTAAATTTTTCCAATATCAGGTTTTTTTATGTAAAAAAGAAAAAGCTCCGCCTGTATTCACAAACGGAGCTTTTCAATTAATTTAAAAGAGAGAATTAACTATTAGTTTTTACTTTTCTTCAAGTAATCTAAAAGCACGGTATGGAGGATTCCACCATTTCGGTAATAATCTACTTCTACGGGCGTGTCAATTCTACTGTTTGTAGTAAAACTAATCTCTTTACCATCCTCAGTTACTGCAGTTACTTTTACATCTTCGCGAGCTTTTATATCATCACTTAAATGAATAGTAAATGTTTCAGAACCATCTAAACCAAGAGATTCCGGAGTTTCTCCTTCTTTAAACTGAAGAGGAAGTACCCCCATTTGAACCAAATTAGATCTGTGAATTCTTTCATAAGATTCAGCAATAACTGCTTTCACTCCAAGCAGATTAGTACCTTTAGCAGCCCAGTCACGAGACGAACCCGTTCCGTATTGGTTTCCTGCTATAGCAATCAGTGGAGTATTATTCTCTTTATACTTCAATGAAGCATCGTAGATAGTTGTGATCTCTCCGGTTGGGTGATATTCAGTAAATCCACCCTCTTTTCCCGGAGCCAATTGGTTTTTAAATCGAACATTAGCAAATGTTCCACGTGTCATAACACGGTCATTTCCTCTGCGAGATCCGTAAGAGTTGAAATCTTTTTTCTCTACTCCATGCGCTTTCAAGTATTCACCTGCAGGAGCATCTTCTTTGATATTTCCCGCCGGTGAGATATGATCGGTTGTAATGGAATCTCCCACTTTTACAAGAACACGAGCACCTTCAATAGATTTGATCGGCTCAGGCTCTTCCTTCATGTCCATAAAGAAAGGAGGTTCCTGTATGTATGTAGAATCTTCGCTCCAAGCAAACTGATCCCCTCCTGAAACAGGAATTTCTTCCCACGTTGGTGATTCAAAAATATCAGAATACATTTTGTTGAAAAGATCAGGACGAATTGCATTATCTAAATGTTCAGCAATTTCTTCTGTTGTTGGCCAGATTTCTCTCAGATAAACATCATTTCCATCTTTATCCTTACCGATTGGGTCGTTATTCATATCAATGTTAACCGTTCCAGCTAGAGCATAAGCTACCACTAATGGAGGTGATGCCAAGAAATTAGCTTTTACCCATGGGTGAATTCGTCCCTCAAAGTTTCTGTTTCCGGAAAGAACACCCGCTGCGATAAGATCTCCGTCTTTAATCGCTTTTTCTACAGGTTCAGGCAATGGACCGGAATTACCAATACAAGTCGTGCATCCGTAACCAACCAAGTTAAAACCTAGTTGATCCATATATTCGGTTAAACCTGCTTCTTGTAAATATTCAGTTACAACTCTCGATCCCGGAGCTAAAGAAGTTTTCACATATGCAGGAACTTTAAGCCCGCGCTCAACAGCTTTTTTAGCTACAATCCCTGCTCCTAACATTACACTTGGATTAGAAGTGTTTGTACAACTTGTGATAGCAGCAATTACTACATCACCATGAGTCATTTCAATTTCCTGACCATTCTTATACAGTCCTTTGCTTGCGAGTCTTTCCTGAGCAAGATTAAAACCCATCGTAGGATTATCACTAGTCAATGAAGTTTCAAAAGCTTTCTTCATGTTGCTGAGCGTAATTCTGTCGTGCGGAAGTTTTGGTCCTGCCAAAGACGTTTCCACTGTGCTTAGATCCAGTTCAAGTGTTGTTGAGAATTCAGGATCAGGGGTATCATCCGTTCTGAATAATCCTTGAGCTTTAGTATAATTTTCAACCAGACTTACTAACTCTTCCGAACGACCGGTTCTTCTCATGTAGCGGAGCGACTCGCTGTCAATTGGGAAGAAACCCATCGTTGCTCCATATTCCGGAGCCATATTTGCGATTGTAGCACGATCAGGTAAACTCATGTTGCTGATACCGTCACCATAAAATTCTACAAACTTACCAACCACTCCGTGCTTTCTCAGCATTTGTGTAACAGTAAGAGTTAGATCAGTAGCAGTTACGCCTTCGCGAAGTTTTCCTGTTAATTTCATTCCGGCAACTTCAGGAACCAACATAGAAATAGGCTGGCCAAGCATTGCTGCCTCTGCTTCAATTCCACCAACACCCCAACCCAGAATACCAAGTCCATTGATCATAGTTGTGTGAGAATCAGTTCCTACCAATGTATCAGGATAAGCCGTTTTAGTTCCGTCAGCTTCTTCACGTGTAAAAACTCCACGACCTAAATACTCTAAATTAACTTGGTGAACGATTCCACGTCCCGGAGGTACTACTCTGAAATTATCAAAAGCTTCTTTACCCCATTTTAGGAATTCGTAACGCTCGTTGTTACGTTCCATTTCTTTTTCCACGTTGAACATGAGCGCCGCATCTTGGCCAAACATATCAACCTGAACTGAGTGGTCAATAACCAGATCAACAGGAACTTGCGGATTGATATCTGTTGCTTTCCCTCCCATTCGCTGCATAGCAGATCGGAGTGCAGCAAGGTCAACTACAGCCGGGACTCCGGTAAAATCCTGCAGAACCACACGTGATGGTTTAAATGGAATTTCCCCTTCCGGGCTTTTTGCGTTATAAGTTGCCAGTGTTTCGATGTCTGCATCTGTTATTGCGTATCCATCGTTTTCTCTCAACACGGCTTCCAATAAGATCTTTATCGAGAAAGGAAGTCGACTTACTTTATCATACCCCATTTCAGTAAGCTTAGGAAGACTGTAATAAGTCGCTTCCCCGGTCCCCGTTTCAAATGTTTGTTTAGTGCTTTTAAATTTGTCGCTCATTTCAGAATAATTTTAAAAATTCGAGTAGACTTGGAAGATACAAATCTTTTAACCCTTTGTCTTTCTGTGAATAACGTTTTTGAGGGTTTTATCATTTCAAGGAGCAATCTATACTTTTTTGTAAGGAATTGACTTCCAATATGTCTTACTCATTAAAGTGAAAGTTAATGTCTTGAATAATCCTCCAGCGGCTGGCAGACTTTGGAGGATTATAAAACTATAAAAATTACCTGTATGCCATGCCCCAAAAAAGAATTCCTTTAGAACCGGAACTTACCTATCACATTTGGACACATGCCAATGGAAATGAAAACTTATTTCGGTGTGATGAAAATTTCCGGTACTTCTTGCGTCGTTACCAGCATTATGTTCATCCTGTAGTAGAAACATTTGCTTATTGCCTGATGCCTAATCATCTACATTTGATGGTTCGGGTTAGGAAAGAAGATGAAATTTTGGAATTTGTTAGAAAGAAAAAGGATAAACCAAACCTCCGAGGTCTTGAAGACCTCGGAGGTTTTAGTAGGGCTATTAGTCAGCAGTTCTCTAATCTTTTTAATTCGTATACAAAAACCTACAACAAAAAATATAATCGCAAAGGCAGTCTTTTTACACCTAACTTCAACCGCAAACTCATTGATTCAGATGAATATTTTGTTTATTTGATCGCTTACATACACAACAATCCGGTTCATCATAAATTTGTTCAAAAACCGAGTGATTGGAATTTTAGTAGTTGGCACTCCTTTTCAACGGACAAAAGCACCAACATTAATAAGAAGGAAGCCATGAAATGGTTTGGAACCGATAAAAACTTTGAAGCCATCCACTCCGAGTTGAATCAAAAAAATATGATGTCCTTTTTTGAAAAATAAAAAAAGCCTCATCCTGTAAACAGAATGAGGCTTTTAATTTTTATGTTGGAAGCAAGCTTCCGAAAATTCCTTTCTTTAAGTCAGGAACTACGTAATGATTGGCTTATAAACCAACAACATTATTTGCGCATGGTCCTTTTTGACCTTCGCCTACTTCATATTCTACCTTTTGACCATCCTTTAATTCTGCATAGCCATCAGTTTGAATTTCAGAGTGGTGTACGAATAAGTCTTTTCCACCTTCGTCAGGTGTTATAAAACCATATCCTTTATCTGAATTAAACCACTTTACTGTTCCTGTACTCATATTAATTTACTTATATAATTGTTTGTGTAAGTGTGCAATATATGGTTTTTATTACTAACAACCACTATTTACTATTTATATCCTACATCCTATAAAAAATTGGTACAATAATTGCGTAATTTATCATGCTGTATGTAAATAGCGTACACATCATTTTATTTATTTAAAGTTTGCACAATTTATGTTAGACAAGATCGGAAAGGTTATTACCAAAATTTTTGGCTCCAAGAGTGAAAAAGACATTAAAACTATCCAACCCATTGTAGATGAAATCAATGCTCTGGGACCTGAAATGGAGAAATTGAGCGATGAACAACTGAAAGCAAAGACTCAGGAATTCAAACAAAAGATCAAAGATGCCACCGCCGAAACTTCTAAAAAAATAGAAGAAGTAAAGGCTAAAATGGACGACATTGAAAACCTTTCACAGGGAGAAAGCAGAAGGTTAGCTGATGAACTGGATACTCTGGAACAGGAGTGGCTCGATATACTTGAAGACACACTAGATGACATTTTGCCCGAAGCTTATGCCGTGCTTAAAGATACCTGCCGTCGATTTGTCGGTAAAAGCTGGAAAGTAGCGGGGGATGAAGTTGAATGGAATATGATACCTTATGACGTACAGCTCGTCGGAGCAATTACACTTCACCAGGGTAAGATCGCAGAAATGAAAACCGGTGAAGGTAAAACACTCGTCGCTATTTTCCCCGCTTATCTTAATGCGCTTGCGGAACGTGGTGTTCACGTAATTACGGTTAACAATTATCTTGCAAAACGTGATGCCGAATGGAACGAACCTATCTTCAATTTCCACGGATTGGAAGTTGCCTGTGTTGACAATTACGAACCAAATTCTGAAGGCAGAAGAAAAGCTTATCGCAAAGATATTACCTACGGAACTAATAACGAATTTGGTTTCGATTACCTCCGTGATAATATGGTGATCGAAAAGGAACAATTGGTTCAGCGCGAACATCACTATACTATTATTGATGAGGTTGATTCCATCCTTATTGATGAAGCAAGAACACCACTTATTATTTCAGGTCCGGTTCCGAACGATAATAAGTCGGATAAGTATGAGGAAATGAAACCCAGAATGGCATCGCTGGTTGATGCCCAAAAGAAATTGGTTTCTGAGTTAGTAAAGGAAGGTCAAAAACATCTGGAAGCCGGGGACGAAGAAAAAGCTGGTTTAGCGCTATTCAGAGCACAACGCGGATTTCCAAAAAACTCACGCTTCAGAAAAATGCTTCAGGAGCCTAGCATCCAGAAGATGATCCAAAAAACAGAAGCATTTTATCTTCAGGATAATGCCAAAAATATGCCTGAAGTAGACGAGTATTTGTATTACGCCGTGGATATGAAATTGAACTCCATAGAGATGACTGAAAAAGGTCGTGAGTTCATTACCAAAAAAGGTGAAGATCCTGACTTTTTTATAATTCCTGACTTAGGCGCTGAAACTTCTGACATCGAAGAAGAAATTAAACAGCTTGAAGAAAACAAGATCGAAGAGGTTAATCAAAAAGACCTCAGCGATGAATACAAAGAGAAAAAAATAGAAGAAGCAAAACAAGAAGTTCGTGAAGAGCGGGAACAAAAATTCAACGAGCTTCACCGTTTATTTGCGGAGCGTGGTGATAGAATTCACACTGTAAATCAGCTACTGAAAGCTTACACCCTTTTCGAGAAAGAAGATGAGTACATCGTGCAGGATGGCAAAGTTCAGATCATTGATGAACATACAGGCCGTGTACTTTCAGGTCGTCGGTATTCTGATGGCTTACATCAGGCAATTGAGGCAAAAGAACAAGTAAAGGTGGAAGCGTCTACACAAACGTACGCTACTATTACTCTTCAGAATTATTTTAGAATGTACCACAAACTTTCGGGAATGACCGGTACTGCTGAAACAGAAGAAGGTGAATTCAACGAAATTTATGACTTGGATGTAATTGTAATTCCAACCAACCGACCTATTCAACGTGATGATAAAGAAGATCTGATCTTTAAAACGAAGCGTGAGAAGTTCAACGCCTCCATTGAAAAGGTTCGTGAATATCATGAAAAAGGACAACCTGTTTTGGTTGGTACTACCAGCGTTGATGTTTCTGAAACCATGAGTAGAATGCTTCAGAGAGCGGGAATTCCTCATAACGTATTGAATGCAAAACAACATGCAAGTGAAAGTGAGATCGTAAAATCTGCCGGACAACCCGGAGCTGTTACTGTAGCAACGAATATGGCAGGTCGTGGTACTGATATTAAATTAGCTCCCGGCGTTAAAGAAAATGGTGGATTAGCAATTCTTGGTACTGAGCGTCATGAATCCAGACGAATTGACCTTCAGCTTCGTGGCCGTTCCGGTCGACAAGGAGATCCGGGTGAGTCTCAGTTTTATGTTTCTCTGGAAGATAATCTGATGTCTATGTTTGGCTCTGATCGGGTTGCCAATGTGATGGACCGATTGAATTTTGAAGAAGGCGAAGTTATCACTCATCCGTGGATGACAAAATCTCTGGAACGAGCTCAATCAAAAGTGGAGCAGAATAACTTCAGCATAAGAAAGAAGCAGCTGGAATATGATGATGTATTAAACAATCAGCGTAATGTGATTTATGCTCGCCGCCGCCACGCTCTTTCCGGTGATCAGTTGATCTCTGATATCATGGATATGTTGGAAGATTTCGTGGAAGATTTAGTTGAAAATGCTGTTGCTGCTGGTGATTATTCCGGACTTCATCAGGAAATACTCATAAATCTTGCTGTAGATGTAGAGTTTGATGAGGAAGCCTGGAGAAAAGTGAATCCGGGTGAACTTGT
The DNA here is from genome assembly GCA_965222085.1 of Balneola sp. GTDB lineage: Bacteria > Bacteroidota > Rhodothermia > Balneolales > Balneolaceae > Balneola. The sequence continues at coordinate 1,896,643 of OZ244952.1, read as the reverse complement.
TGACAAGATCATTGACAAAGCGCTGGAAGTATACCGCCAGAAAGAAGAGCGTATGGCGAAACCTCTTTACGAAGTAATGAAGCGAATTGCTGAAAGCGAAGCTGAAAACAGACCTGAAAGAGTTCAGGTAATTTTTACTGATGGTATTAAAAGAATGCGTGTTGTTGTAGATGTTGATGCTGCATTAGAAAACGAAGGTAAAGAAGTTGCCCGAGCTTTGGAAAGAACAGCTGTTCTGGCAACTATCGATGACAAGTGGATGCAACATTTACGCGAGTTGGATTCAGTAAAAGAAGGTATCGGACTTCGGGCATACGGACAAAAAGATCCACTGTTGGAATACAAACGCGAAGCCTTTGATATGTTCAAGCAGTTGATCGGAATGATCAATACCGAGGTAATCTCGACCATTTGGAAGTCAATCCCGGAAGGACAAGCCAATAATGACAGCCTTCAACAAGCACAAAAACAAAAATCCCGATTTGATACCAGTCGAATGAAAGCTAGTCAGGCTGACTCAACCAATATGGGAATGCAAGGTGGACAGCCTCAGAACGGGAATCAACAAAAACCAATGGGACCGAATGTAAAACGTAAACCCGTTGTAGTTGAAGACGAGCCCGGCAGAAATGATAAAGTAAGCATTCAAAATACCACCACCGGTGAAGTGAAAGAAGGTATTAAATGGAAGTATGCAAAAGACATGGTAGAGAATAAAGGCTGGGTAATGGTTGAGAAGTGATTTTTAACCACAAAGAACACAGAGAATTCTTTGTAGTTTCTAAGATAAAAAAGCTTAACAGGTATATTTAGCAATTTGGAAGTTCTTGGCATTGATATCGGCAGCTATGGAATAAAAGGAGCGATCGTAAATACCGTTCTTGGAGAAATAATATCCAAGAAAAAAACTACCGGTGAACTTGAAGACTCCCGTCCCCATAAATTAATTTCTAAAATGCATCACATTGTTAAGCAATTTGATTGGGATGGCCCAATCGGTTGCGCTTTCCCGGCAGCAATGAACAGAGGAATTGTATTATCCGCGAACAGAATAAATGAAGCCTGGGTTGACGCAGATGCCAATCATCTTTTTTCAGAAATTACCGGTTGCGATGTAAACGTCATTAATGATACTGATGCCACAGGTTTGGCTGAAATGACTTTTGGTGCCGGTAAAAATCAACGAGGAACTACCATTGTATTAACTGTTGGAACAGGTGTGGGCTCGTCCATTTTTAACAATGGATTACTCCTTCCAAATACTGAACTTGGGTTAATGCAAATTAAAGGAATTCCTATTGAGGATCAGGCCTCTAATAAAGCTCGAAAAAAAGAAGGTATCAAAAGAAAAACCTGGGCTAAAAGATTACAAGCTTCTTTGGAACATTACGAACGTGTTTTCCATCCCGATCTTTTTATACTGGGGGGACAGGTGAGTAAAAAACCTGAAAAGACATTCCCTTTTATTAAGATCAACACAAAACTTAAGCCTGCCACTTTCAAAAACGAAGCCAGTATCGTGGGGGCAGCCTATTTCGCCTCCTTAAAACAAGCACCATCTGTTGATCTCAGAAAATAATTTGGTTTCTTTTTAAATCTACTTCAGTTTAGACAAGGCTTTTTTTGCTTCCTCGTGATCTTTATCCAGTTTTAAAGCATACTCATATGAGGATTTTGCCGACTCAATATCATTTTTATGCTCCATGATTGTTCCCAACCTATAGTATCCCCAAGCTAAAGTAGCGTCATTATAACTCTCTGTTTTGGAATTAAATTTTCTTATGGATTCTTCTCCAATTTCAAGACGTGTTCCCGATACAGCTGCTAATCTACCTATTTGATAGTGAGCAATATATATCATTGAATCGAGTGAAAGCGCTCTTATATAATCATCTAAAGCTTCATCAAATCTTTCTAATTGTTGCAATGAATTCCCGCGATTGACATAAATAATTGGAGTAGTATCATTTTGAGCTATTTGATTCGTTGTTAATTGCACAGCCTTATCAAATTCGCCTTGATTGTAGTAATAAGTATTTAATCTGTAATAAGGTGGCATTGCATCAGGATGATTCTTGATTAAATTTGAGTAGGTTTCATGGGCAAGTTCAGTTTGATCTGTATAAGTATAAATCCTACCCCAAGTCATGCCTCCTGCTACAGGGTCGATCTTTTCTATTTCGCTTGCTTGTTTCTCAGCTTTATCAACTCCTCCTCCTAAAAATCCCGGAGCCTGTAAATAATATTCGATCAGGCTTTCTCTGGCTTCAATATTTTTGGGAGCAAGTTCAACTGCTTTCTCGTAATTCTTTCTTGAATTTCTTGCCAAAAAAGGCTGCTTTATTTTGGGTGCATTCTGCGCTCTTGATCCGTATGAATGCCCCAGCCACATATGATATTTCGAATTCCTATCATCTAAATCTGCAGCTTTTTCAAACCAATCGGCTGCTTTATCAAAAGCATTTTCATCAAAATAAGTGCGTCCCATATAAAAATTAGCTTCCGCATCTTTTTTATTTGAACTAAGATAATTTTTAAAAAAAGTCCGGGCTTCTTCGATCTTCCCCTCTTCTAATAAATTTACTCCTTTCTGAATAGTAGATTGAGCATTAAGATTGGAAGAAAAAAGAACACCAATAATTAGTATGGAAAAAAATTTGGACAAGTTTGTTGAAAGTAAATGCATAACTAGAAGTATTTTGTTGACCGAAAACTACGCCGTTTAAATACTATTAGTTTCGTCAGTTTTCAGAATCGTTCTCATTTTTTTGGGCATACCATTTGTAAACTAAACGCACTCCAAGCCTTGCAAAAAGGATGATGGCGATAACCATTACTATGTCAAAAGTTTCCAAAGCACATTATTTTTTCACATTCGCGTTTTTAATCTTCTCAAACCATATCCCCTTGTCTTTTTCAAAAAAAAGCGCACTAGATATTAGAACAATTGTAAATATCGGAAGAAAAGAGAAGATCATAATCCTTTCTATTGAAATCATAAAAGCAAAAAGTATAAAGTTTGATAAAAGGAATGCCCTCACAGACCACCGTTTCCAATTTAGAATTGCGAAAACCAAGTAAATATTTAGATATAAGAAGAAAGAAACTGGAAAATAAAACCAGTAACTAAACGGCCTGTTTAAGATTGAACTAACAAATTCTTCAAAGGCAATTATTGCAAGTCCTAGTACAATAGCTGATAGGTTGATTAGCAAAACTACAACTAAAGATATTGTAAAAAAAATTCCCCTCTTTTTGGAGTTTATCATGCTAACTATCTGAATGCAATGCTATTCTATTCCCTTCTGTATCTTCAAAGACCGCCATATAGCCGTGGTCAGGAGAAATTTCGCGTTTTGGAATCGTAACTTTACCACCGGCAGCTTCAATTCGATCTTCAACCGTTTGCAGATCCGGGTTTCCGTTTAAATAAATCAGAGGTCCATCAGTATTACTTGGCTTGTACCATGAATCATTATATACCAGAGCTCCGCTTACTGAGTTCTGATCGCCCGGAAAAACTTCCATTTTAAACTCATCTCCCATGTCCATACCTGAGAGTTCAATATCAAAAATCGTTTCGTAGAATTTCTTAGCTCTTTTAATATCATGAACAGGTATCTCAAACCACACTGCCATATTTTTACCTTCCATAACTCCTCCGCTTATTTAAAGTTTTAAGAATATTAATCGAATCAGTTATGGAATCAAAATTTCCTTTAGTCATCGTCTCTCAGCTTTGGGATAGCCTGTATAAGTTCTTTTGAATTTTTTGACGGATCATTAACCAATTCAGGCACTCTGTATACCGCTAAATCCGGTATTAATTGTGTGTCCTGAAACTGAGATTGCAGCACCTCTTTTTCATTACCTTTTATCCATTGCTCAAAATTTCCGGGATCTAATATACAAGGCATTGTAGGCTCTAACGGTTGAAGTAAAACATTTGATGCTTTTGTAATCACTGCAAATTCCAATGACTTCTTTCCGTTCTTGTCTTCAACTTCCTGATATAGCCCTGCCAATCCCAAGACCTCTCTTCCCAACATTCTTATATAAAAAGGATATTTATCATCAACGGATTGCTTCCATAAATAGAACCCACTGGCCGGAATCAAACACGGTTTTAAGTTAAGGTCTTTAATCGAGCCCTCTTCTACTTCATTTTTGCTGAAGCTTGTGATCTTTTCTTTTTTTGAACTGATTCCCCAAACTGCTGATTTAATTTCCCGCTCAGAATCATAAAAAACTACCGGCATTGGAGACCCCGGAAAAACATTATACGAAGGCTCAAATAGTGACTCTGATGAAGATGTAACACTAAAATTTTCTTCTATAATTTCTTTCTCGGTATGCAAAACATATCTTTTCATAATGATGTAGTTCTTTAAAGAGTTAGTATTTTAAGGAATGGATTGAACAAGTCAATAACAAACCAACCCCTATGAATATTCTTTACAATAATTCTGAACAGAGGTTCCGAGCCGGAATTCGAATCGTGGTTTTCCTTGTTCTCTTTTTCCTTTTAATTGCACCTTTAGGGTTTGTCACTATTAGCTGGGTTGCTTCGCTCCTTATTTCTTTAGGATGCTTCGTGGCTGTTATTCTTGTTGTAAAGGGAATGGATAAACGCTCCATTTCTTCAATTGGTCTCGAGACCTCAAAAATTTGGTGGATAGAGTTTGGGCTCGGAGTTTTGATTGCTTTTCTGGCTCAGACCATCATTTTTTCGATAGAATACGGGTTTTCCTGGTTGGAAATTACGGGTTACGGTTGGCAAAGAGCAGGAATTGAAATGTGGGGATGGTCGGCATTTACATACTTCATGACAATGCTCTCAGTTGGGTTTTATGAAGAACTCCTTTTCCGCGGTTATCCGATAAAAAACTTAGCTGAAGGATTTACTTTCGCGAAGATTACTTCTATACAAGCTTCCTGGATTGCTGTACTTTTTACATCCATATTATTTGGATTAGCGCATGCCGGAAATCCAAATGCATCCACAATATCTACTTTGAATATTGTTCTGGCAGGATTGATGCTCGCGGTTCCATTTCTGTTAACAGGCAGACTTGCCATGTCCATAGGAATTCACTTTTCATGGAACTGGGTAATGGGTGGAATTTACGGATTACCGGTAAGTGGACTGGACGGCAGAAGGTCTGTTCTTCAAACCAATGAAGTTGGTCCTGATTTGTGGACAGGAGGAAAGTTTGGTCCTGAAGCCGGATTGCTGGGAATTCTAGGAATGATTTTTATTCTGACCTGTATTCTTTTATATGCCCGAAAACGAAATCCATCCGGAAAACTTGAGTTAGATGAGAGTTTTAAGAATGATTTCAAACCCAACAAAAAAATCGAAGCCTGATAAGACTTCGCTTTTGATTAAACTACTATAGAGATTATTAGTCTATTGAGTTCAGATATCTGTAAAACTCACTATCTGTAGAAATGATCAATGATGTTTCCTTGTCAATAGTTCTGCCGTAAGCTTCCATGCTTTTTACAAACGCATATAATTCTCTGGCTTGGCGAGTTTTATTATATGCATCATTGTAAATAGCAGCAGCACGCGCATCTGCTTTACCTCGAATGGTTTCCGCTTCACGGAACGCTTCTGATTGAATTCTTTTCAACTCACGTTCTTTTTCACCATTGATCTTAGATGCTTCACCCTGACCTTCAGACCGGAATTTATCCGCAATTCTGTTTCTCTCAGAGATCATACGATCATAAACTGTACGACGTACTTCTTCAGCATAGTTGATTCGCTTGAACCGGAAGTCCAGAACCGCAATACCTAAGTCTTTAGCTCTTTCGTTAGCCAGTTTCTGAATTTCCTCCTGAATTTCGTCGCGCCCCACATTAATGGCTTGCAGAGAGTCACTAACAATATCTGCTATCTCATCCGGTTGAGCCGGTTCACGATTCGTGCTTCGAATAAGTTCAACCAGATCGTTAGCAGCAACTGCATTTCTGGTTTCCCCATCCAAAATATCATCAAGTCGTGATTGAGCACCGTCTTCATCACCAAGAGTCTCGAAATATTTAAGAGGATCAGTTATCTGCCATCTGGCGTATGTATCCACAAAAATAAATACTTTATCTTTCGTTGGAACCTGATTCGGATCACCATCCCATTCCAAATATCTTCTTTCAAAGAAATTAGCCGTGTGCAGAAATGGAATTTTAACATTTAAGCCCGGCTCTGTAATGGCTTCGCCAATTGGTTCACCAAATTGGGTTATAATTACTTGCTCTTTTTCTGATACGATAAATAGTGCTTGAGATGCTATTAAACCTATAACCCCAAGTACGATCAGTAATCCTATTCCTTTTACATTCTTCATGGTGTTCCTCCATCATTATTTGCTTTCACCTTAGCTCCACTCATTTGTAATTGCAGCAATGGTATTACACTGTTTCCCTTTTCATCCGTGATGATCTTTTGTCCCATCTTTGGAAGGATATCTTCCATTGTTTCAAGAAAAATACGAGTCTTTGTTACTTCAGGAGCTTTGATATATTCTGAATACAGATCGTTAAATCTGGAAACCTCACCTTCTGAAGTATTCACACGATCAAGTGCATAACCTTCTGCTTGTTGAATAGTTTGCTCTGCTTCACCTGCGGCACGAGGAATTACGCGGTTATAATCAGCGCGAGCCTGGTTGATCAATGTTTCTCTTTGCTGTTGAGCCTGATTTACTCCGTTAAAAGAAGGTTTTACCGGATCCGGTGGATTCACATCTTGTAGTACCAATTGCTCGATCTTAATACCCAGTTCGTATTCATCGCAGATCTGTTGAATGATTAACTCTGCTTCTGATGCAACTTCGGCTCTACCAATAGTGATAACTTCATCTACCGTTCTGTCACCAACGATCTGGCGCATTGCGGTTTCTGAAATATCGCGTAGTGTTTCATCAGGGTTTCTGACCTTAAACAAATAATTGTAAGGATCATCAATTCTATATTGAACTACCCACTCTACATCAGCAAGATTCAAATCTCCTGTAAGCATTAAAGACTCTCCTCCATAACCTGCTTTTCTGTACGTTGAATTCACCCCTGCAGATGCCGTTCTGTAACCGAACTCATCTTTAAGCTGCCTTCGAACAGGTACATATTGTACTTGATCAATGAAAGGAACCTTAAAATTTAAACCCGGTTGTGCTTTGGAAACATATTTTCCAAATCTGGTTATAACTCCAACCTCTTCTGTTTCTACTGTATAAAAAGATGAGAATATCACCAATACCGCTACTAAACCGATAGCAATCGACTTAATGTTCTTCGTAATTTTCTCAAACTCCGGCGGTACGTTGAATGAGAAATCTGTTTCTTGAGCCATAGTGTTAGGCCTTTAATTATTAGTTATACTTTTAAGCAAATTACAGTGGTATCATCAGCTAACTGATAATTACTGAATTTTTGCACTGTTCTTTTAATTTCCTGAGCTATCTCATTAGCAGAAAGGTTATCTGTGTCAATACGTTCCACAAGAGCCGGAACTTCATCAAAACCAAACCATTCACCTTTCTCGTTTGCCGCTTCCGGTAACCCATCAGAGTATAACAAGAAAAAGTCACCTTTCTTAAGTTTGAATTCAAGGTTTTGGTATTTCACATCCGGCTTAATACCTAATGGTAATTTTGGATCGGGCGTTTGAATAAAATCTGCTTTTCCGTTTCGCTTTAAAATGGGTTTACAATGTCCTGCATTTGCAACACTGAGCATTTTCGAAGCAAGATCATATCTTGCCATAGCACAGGTAATGAAAGTTCGTTTATCTGTCCGACTGTAAATAGGCTCACACACTTCTGACAAAATCTCGGCCGGGGAATCTTCTTTCATTCTTGATAGAAGCAATCCACTGGTAAAAATTGCCGGCATAGCCGCCCTCATAGCTTTCCCGGAAACATCCACAACAACCATTGTGAGCGCCTTTGCAGAACCATCTCCATTTTCGCTTAATACATAGTCGAAATAATCGCCGCCCACTTCAAAAGAAGGAAGGAAAAATCCATGAACATCAAACCCTTCGGCCTGTGGAGGTTTTACAGGCATCAATTTGTACTGACTTTCACGCGCAATTTCTATTTCTCTTTCTACTCTTAAGTGTTGTGAAATTTTTTCCTCGTATTCAGGAACATAATCGCCTATTTCGGAAAGCGGGGTTCCAAGTCGGTATGAAATTAAACCGTAAATAAGTGGAACTGCGATGAATCCAGCCTGAGCCCAGGAAATGTAAGCTACTTCAATACTGGGAGAACTCCAGTACGGCGTGATCATATACACTACTGCAAAAACCCACCATGCAGTTAAAACTGTAAGAATCCCGTAGATCCGGTAACCAATTATTGTTACTACAGAAACAACCAAAAAGATTATATAATCATGAAAAAATTCTCCATTTGTAGCGATCAGTCTTCCTAAAACAGATACGAATAACGCGCTTGATAAAATACTTATAATTAACGCAAGCCATTTATTCTTGACCCAGTGATGGATCAACCCATAAACAAAACCGATCTGGACAAAAACAACTAACCAGGTGGTAGTCCAGCTACTCATGTTCATTGTTAACAACTGAAATTCATTACTTGGCTCTGTAAATCCAAACTGACTATCCGCTTGAAGGAAGTACAAATTGAGTACAAAAACCATTAGACTGAAAAGCCCAATGATAATTCCACTAAGAGCAAAACCATGTATAAGACCGGAACCGGCTTCTCTTACAAAAAACTTTCTTTGCCAAAGAGCGTCAATAACATCAAGTTGCGCATGTTTCTGAGATCTTGCCAATGCTTCCCATGCTACATAAGCTAAGGCCATGTACAATCCAACTGCTAATCCAAAAACCAAACTGTTTATTGCCGCACCTAGTAAAACGGTATCCTCATAAAAGGGCATAAACGAACTCATCGCATACATTGCCTGCCACCCATATACACCTAAACCCACTGTGGCAAACATGAATAAAGCTCTGCGCCACTCAACTTTTCCTCTGAAGATATTTTTAATTCCTACTGTAAAAGCACATGCTACGATCAAGATCAAACATCCGAAAAATACAAACGTAAAAGTACTGGCCTGTCGATTTGCTACAGCATCAAAATTTTCAGGCTCAAGTTCATTCTTTGCTACAAATGAATTGATCTGGTATCCAAATTCCGTACTAAAAGTATTGTCATCTTCGTATTCCTTAATCACTGATTCCAGATTGAGTGACAGCGTATTAGGAAGCTCAAAATTATCCCCTTTCCTAATCCAGTTAAATACCAATCCCGAACTAAATGAACTATTTGAGATCTGAGTTGGTGTTTCCGGATTCAGCTCTTCCTGAGCAATGGAACTGGTATCTTCATCTGAACTTAGAAATTTGTACATACTAAGATCGTAGCCCAGAATATTGCCAACTACCGTTTCAGCAATTTCAATAGGAGAACTACTCTTCAGAAAAGTAGGATTGGGTGCAAATTCGTTAGAAGAAAGTCTCGTTATTTTTCCTGAATTGGAAAATCGCATTTTAAATCTTCCATAAGATTCGAAAAGAGCTCCGGGATTGATAATAGTTTCATTTACAGCCCCTTTTTTACCAATTACGCTAACCCAGGATTGAAGGTTTCTTTCTCTTTGATTTAATTCAAAGGCGGAAAATTCGCCATTAAGAGTGTCATTGATGGCATCAAAATATTGAACGTGCTGCTTTCTTGATGTAAAAATTTCCAGACTATCTGTCGAAAAGCCAAATGCCTGAGACAACTGAGCTACTTTTGATTCTACTTCATTTCTACTTTCAGAAATTGGTTCTCCGGCATAGAAATCTGTATAAGGCCTCAGGAACACAAACCCGGTAAATCCCAAAACCCCCAGCAATATTAGTATGTAAGAGTTTCTGTTGATCACTCTTAATCTGCCCTTTAGTCTATTTAAATTTTGCGTTCCTGAAGCTACGGCTTTTTCTGTTTTTTGTTACCCGTTTTCTTTTATTATTCATCTTTTAATGCCTCCGAAACATTCTTTATTTTGTTTGCTATCAATTAACCGGATTTATTTATGAGTTTAAAACGTTTTTTCGCATCAGGGTTTATTTCTCTACTGTTTTTATTATCGGGATCAGTGCTGGCTTTTCAAAATACACAGTCAGAACTATTATCCACCCCTAAGAAATCGTTGCACACTTTTTTGCATTGGCAACAAACAGGTCATTTAGATTTGAATAAAGCGGCTTTAACAATGAAGAAGCTTGAAGGCACTGTTGAAGAACGTATTGAACTTGCGACTGAATTAAAAAAAGTACTCGATGCCAGAGGTTTATTAGTCGAATATGAAAACGTTCCAAATACAAGAAATTATGTGGATAGCCTCTCCGGCTTGCAGCAGTATATTTTGTTTGATGAGCTTCCTGAGGTTTATCTTACCAAGACAAATGATGAATGGATATTCTCAAAAGCTACAATTGAACAAATTCCTGTATTATACAGAGATACTTTTTCATCCTTAGTTGAAGCTGTTGTTGGAGAATTACCCGAGTCTTTGAAACAGGATTGGTTTGGAATACAAATATGGCAATACATAGCTGTTTTTTGTTGGCTTTTACTCGGATTGATCTTCAGAAAGATCTTCGAATTTATTCTGGATAACTACATTCACAGATTAGCCAAAAAGACTAAGTTTACCTGGGATGATGACCTGATTGACGGAGTAGATAAGCCTTTCGGTTTTATTTTTATGATGTTTTTCTGGCTGGCAACTTTCACCAACCTTCAGCTCTCTGTTACGGTTAATCACTATCTGTCACTGATTCTTGAAATAGCCGTTTCTGTAGGATTTATTTGGTTATTCTATAATCTTTCAGATGTGTTTTCTAAGTATCTGGGTGTATTAACATCCAAAACCGAAACCAAACTGGATGATCAACTCGTCCCTCTGATTCGTAAAACACTTCGCTTTTTTGTTCTTGTGATGGGGATAATTCTTATCCTCCAAAACAATGGATATAATGTTGCTTCTTTAATAGCAGGTCTTGGAATTGGTGGACTTGCAGTAGCGCTTGCCGCACGTGATACTTTGGCTAATTTCTTCGGCTCCATAACCATATTTGTTGACAAACCCTTCAGAATTGGTGATTGGATAAAAGTTGCCGGAGTAGAAGGTACTGTTGAAGAAGTGGGCTTCAGGTCAACCAGAATAAGAACTTTTTATAACTCACTGGTGAGCGTTCCAAATTCAAACATTTCCAATAATGAAGTTGATAATTTAGGGCTCCGTGAATATCGTCGTTTATTGACTACTCTGAATCTAACCTATTCAACTTCTCCTGAACAAATGGAAGCTTTTGTGGAAGGCATTAAAGCGATTGTAAAATCAAATTCTCATTTCCGTCAGGATTTTTATGAAGTCCACTTCAATGCTTTCGGAGCGCACTCTTTAGATGTGATGGTATATGTATTCTTTAAAGTGCCTGATTGGAGTACCGAATTACAACAAAAGCACAATTTCTTTCTTGAGGTTCTAAAACTTGCCAAAGAAGTTGGTGTTGAATTTGCGTTCCCGACTCAAACACTTCATGTAGATTCATTCCATAAAGATGAACCTCGACAAGTTGGTGAACCCAGAACAGAAGAAGAATTAGCAGCTAGCGTTACTGAATATGGCCCGAATGGCTCAAAAAGTAATCCTGATGGATTAAGGATTTTCAAAGACGGTAAAGAAGTGGATTTTGGGAGTGGGAAGTAATCAGACCGGCTTTTTTGTTCCTGTCATTTTATGAACTGCATTTGTGAAATCGTCTTCAGTAACCGGTTTAATCAAAAAAATTGAATTTGAAACCTCAGAAGCTCTGTTCATATTTAATGCATCAGAGTTACCACTTGCAAAGATTACGGGGCTACTCGTCTGCTTTCTGATTTCGATCATAGCATCAATACCATCTATTACACCATTCAGCATAATATCCATGATAATAATATCGACTTTTTTGCTAGCCAAAACTTCGATCGCCATTTCTCCTGTTGTTACTTCTCTAATGATCTCGTAATTCATTTTCTCGAGGTAATGCCTGTAAACAACTGCTATCAGTAAATTATCTTCAACGATAATTGCTTTTTTCATTCAGTTCCCAAAATTTTAGTACAAACAGTGTTATCGACACTTATTAATTTTACTAAAATAAAAAACCCTGAGTACTTTAATACTCAGGGTTTAAATAAATGATGATCATTTAAAGGTTTTTACTTTTCATCCTTTTCTTTTCCAAAGGCTTCGAAAACCATTTTAAGATCATTAGCTACATCCTCACTTGTTCTGCCTTCTATTCTGTGACGGGGAATCATTGCTTTAATTTCCCCATCCACAAAATATGCAAACGCAGGTGATGATGGTGGATACTCACTGAAGTAAGCTCGTGCATGAGCAGTTGCTTCTTTATCTTGTCCGGCAAATACAGTGACCATATGATCCGGTTTCGCTTCAGAATTTTCTAAGGCAATACCAAGACCCGGTCGGGCGTTTCCGGCAGCGCAACCGCATACCGAATTTATCGCCATCAGCATGGTGCCTTTGTACTCTTTCATTGCACGGTCTACATCTTCCGGAGTTTTGAGTTCTTCCACACCAAATTGAGTGAGTTCTTCTCTCATCCAGGACGTATCTGGGCCTATTCCAAATCCAAATTGCATAATTTCTCCTTTTAAATTGGAGTTAAGATACGAATCTCTTTAAAAAGATTATTTCGCGTCTTTATAATTTTTGTTTACCTGATCCCAATTGATAATATTCCAGAATGCTGAAATATAGTCAGGACGTCGGTTTTGATAATTTAAATAGTACGCGTGCTCCCAAACATCCAACCCAAGAACCGGAGTCAATCCATCCATTAAAGGACTATCCTGGTTTGCTGTAGAATGAACCTTCAAGTTTCCGCTACCATCTACTGATAACCATGCCCATCCGGAACCAAATCGTGTTCCTGCAGCGTTGCTGAATTCTTCTTTGAATTGATCAAAGCTTCCAAAGCTTTCGTTTATAGCTTCAGCGATATCTCCGTCCGGGTTTCCGCCTCCATTTGGTGAAAGAATGCTCCAAAATAATTTATGGTTTGCATAGCCCCCACCGTTGTTGACGACTCCCTGTTTCACTGAATCAGGTACTTCATTAATTCTGGTTAGTACTTCTTCGATATCCAGATCTGCAAAAGCATGTCCTTCAAGAGCTGCGTTTACTTTATTTGTATATCCCTGGTGATGCTTGGTATGATGGATCTCCATCGTTCTTGCATCAAAATGAGGTTCTAATGCATCGTAAGCATAAGGTAGTTCCGGTAATTCGTAAGCCATGGTTCCTCTTTGTTAATTTAAATTTCTATTCTCAGACATCTACAAATTTGATGCCACTTTTTCCGCTTATTAAAATAAGCAATGACATTGTTAAATTCGTTCCTGTGGTTATATAAAGTGTCTATCTTTTCAATTTGTTTACACTATTAGCTGATTCTATATCTGATTTAGGGTTAAAAATGGGCTATCTTTCAAGCTCACACTCACTATACTAATCTATGAAAAAGTACGATTACGACGTAATTATCCTTGGTAGCGGTCCTGCAGGGTTTTCCTGTGCTATGCAAAGCTCAAAATTTGATAAGAAAGTTCTGGTTATTGAAGCCAATCAGGAACATTTAGGTGGAGCATGGATAAATTCCGGAACAGTTCCGAGTAAAGCTCTCCGTGAAACTTCACGAATTATTCAACGCTATCAGAATCAATTTCCTGAAGAAGCCAAAGAAAAGCCCTATTCAAAATATTTAATGGGCGACTTACTCTCTTACAAAGATCAGATCCTGGAGAGCAAGAATAAGAAAGTTGAAAATGATCTTTTAAAAAATGAAGTAGATACCTACCGAGGCTACGGGACTTTAAAAGATAATCATACAGTAGAAGTAAAAAATTGGGAGGGTGAAAAAAAGAATTTCACTGCGGAATATATTCTGCTTGCAACCGGAAGTCATAATAAAGAACCTGATGGCTTCAATGTTGATCATGATCTGGTCTTAGATGATAATTCCGTTCTTTCTTTAACTCATATTCCGCGAAGAATGGTGATCATTGGGAGTGGAGTCAATGCCCTTGAATATGCAACTACATTTTCATCGCTTGGAACGAGAGTGACTATTCTCAGCTACACTTCGGAATTTCTTCCCTTCCTTGACGAGGATATACAAAAAGAGCTGGGAATTGTTTTAAAAGATCATTCCATAGAAGTAATCAAAAGAGTAAGAGACCTTTCTATCAGTGTTAATGATCTCCGAGGTTCAGTAGAAGTAATGCATACTCTTAAAGGAGATAAAGAAAAGGGACGAAAATATGTTCTGGAAACTGAACATGTACTTTATTTGGGGAAGAAACTCCCTAATACGAATGGTGTTGGATTAGAAGATGTAGGAGTTGATCTCGACGAAGAAGGGTTTGTTAAAACAAATGGCACCTTCCGAACTTCGGTAGACAATATTTTTGCTGCAGGTGATGCTTCCGGCTTCCCGCGATTAGCCTCTGCCTCATTTTCTCAGGGAAGGATCGCATCTTGCGAAATGTTTAGAGAAAACAACTCGCTGGAAATGCCCGACCAAATACCATTTGCTATCTATTCTATTCCCGAAATTTCGAATATTGGTCTTACTCAACAGGAAGCTATTGATAAAGGATTTAATGTAGCTGTTGGGCGCGCATATTATAAAAACATAACTCAAGGCGATGTAAGTAATCAACAAACAGGATTACTTAAGATCGTTTTTGATCAGGAGACCTTTAAAATTCTCGGCATTCATATTATCGGCGAACGAGCCAGCGATCTCATTCATTTGGGACAAGCAGTAATGAATTTAGGTGGTGATATCCGTTACTTTATCGATCATGTGTTGAATTACCCTACATATAGTGAAGCTTACAGAATAGCTGCTTTCAATGGAATAAATTACGTTCACAAAGCTGGAGTGAAATACAAAAAAATCCTGAAATAGATTATAGATACCAGACATAAGATGTAAGATATGTCTCACTAATCTTACATCTTATGTCTTAAATCTTTCCTTTAACAAAATGATAAGCCTTGGGTAATCCCATTGAGTCTTTCTCAACATCTGATGGAATTGTTTTAAGTGGTTTTTCTTTTGACCATTTAGCAAACAGAGCCAGCACCATTGCGTCTACAATATCGTCTTCAGCAATTTCGCTTCGTCTGTATTCTTCTTTGATATCACGAAAGAAATCATCGACAACAGGCTCTTCCTCTTCAATCAATTTAAGGCGATGTTTAATCCCCTTTTTTAAATTCTTCTTTTGAAAGATCTCACCCTCATTCAATATCTGAAATAAATGTTCGGGGTGACTTTCCAGAACTTTTTCTTCAAGTCCTTTATGAGTAGTAAGCAGATCATCCACCATTTGAATCTTTGGAGTGATGTTCCAGGATTGAAGAGACAGCTTCTTCTCGGTGTATTCATAGCTGATCATATTTGCTTCCACATAACTGGGAGCTGCCAGCGCAGGACGAATTGGCGGAGAAAAAACGCTGGAAGAATAACTTCCACCTACTTCTTTTCTCATTAAAGCATCACATTCACGAGTGTAATCTTCGTCTTCTAAACCAATAGGCATATCAAGAAATACACGATCTGCTTCAAGAAATTTTTCTTCTAATTTTTCCTTGGTTTCAAGTACTTCCCATCTTTCGTTTCCATCATCAAAAGAAATGAATAACCATCCGATTTTACACCCGTCAATGCCGCCTGTTTTCATCAGCTTAACTTCTTTTTTATCTGAATATGCAATTCATCTAATTGGTGTTTATCTACCACATCAGGGCTGTTATCCATAATGCTTTGCGCTTTCTGGTTTTTCGGAAAAGCTATAACATCTCGTAAGCTTTTTGCGCCTGTCAGCAACATCACGATTCTGTCCAAACCAAGAGCGATACCTCCGTGTGGTGGAGCTCCGTATTTGAATGCTGAAAGTAAGAAACCGAATTTTTCCTCTGCTTCTTCCTCTCCAATCCCAAGAAGCTCAAACATTCTTTGCTGTACTTTTCTGTTGTGAATTCTGATTGAACCGCCACCAATTTCACTTCCATTTAGTACCAAGTCATAAGCTCTTGCTTTAACAGCAGCCGGATCTGTATCAATTAATTCCATGTCTTCTTCTTTTGGTGAAGTAAAAGGATGGTGCATTGCATGATATCTTCCGGTTTCTTCATCCCAATCCAATAATGGGAAGTCGGTAACCCATAAAAGATTGAATTTCGTGTCATCAATCAAGCCAAGATCTTTACCCATCATTAATCTCAGCTGCCCAAGTTGATTTAATACATCCGGTTTTGGACCGGCGAGAATTAAAACTAGATCTCCTTTTTCTGCACCGGAAGCTTCTACCATTTCAGAAACGATCTCCTCAGTCAGGAATTTACCTACGCTGCACATTGGTCCGTCTTCCTGCATTTTGATGTAAATAAGTCCGCCGGCGCCGGTTTCTTTTTTAACACGATCTGTTAAACGATCGATAGCTCCACGCCCCATTTCTCCTTGCCCGGGAACAGTAATTCCTATTACTCCTCCACCATTTGCTACCGTTCCTGAGAATACTTTGAATTCGGCGTCTTTAACGATATCAGAAAAGTCTTTGAATTCCATTCCGAAGCGAGTGTCCGGCTTATCAGAGCCATATGTATTCATGGCATCATCGTAAGTCATTCGAGGAAATGGAGTTTCAATATCAACTCCGATTGTTTCCTTGAAGATCATTTTCATCAAACCTTCGTGGTAGGTGTAAATGTCATCTTCGTTTACGAAACTCATCTCTACGTCCACCTGTGTAAATTCCGGCTGACGGTCAGCTCTCAGATCTTCATCACGGAAACATTTCACTATCTGAAAATACCTGTCGAATCCTGAAACCATCAATAGCTGCTTGTAAGTCTGAGGACTTTGCGGAAGCGCAAAGAACTTTCCTTCATTAACTCTGCTCGGAACCAGATAATCGCGCGCGCCTTCGGGTGTGCTACGCATCAATACAGGTGTTTCTACTTCAACGAAATCATTCTTATGATAATAAGATCGAATGGCATGGTATGCTTTTGAACGGAGCATCATTTTTTCCTGCATCTCAGCACGTCGAAGATCCAGGTAGCGATATTTCAAACGAACTTCTTCATTTGTAGCAATGCCGTCTTTAATTTCAAACGGAGGAGTTTCTGCTTCTGAATAAAAGATCAGATCTGTAGCTTCTACTTCGATTTGTCCGGTAACCAAATTTGGATTCACATTTTCATCACCACGTGTAATCACTTTTCCTTTCACGCCTACAACATATTCAGCACGCAGCTCTTCTGCTTTAGCATGTAATTTTTCATCGGTTTCAGTGAAAACAACCTGAGTAATTCCATAGCGATCGCGCAGATCAATAAAGATCACACCGCCAAGATCACGTCGTGGACCAACCCAGCCGTTTAATATTACTTCGTCCCCGATATTCTCGGCTGTTAATTCTCCGCAGGTATGTGTTCTTTTTAAAGTCATTTTTAGGTTAAGTGAATCGTAGAATGAAAACTTTGGTTATAAGATCGCCAAAAATAAGGAATACAATAACGAATAGCTTGTTTGATGTCGCTTGAAACCATTTTTTTGATAAATACTTTCTGCACCTTTTTTATGACCGGCTTGATATGGTATGTGCAATTAGTTCATTATCCTTCTTTTCGCTTTTTAAATGAAGAGAACTTCGCAAAATTCCATAAGCATCACTCTGTGAAAACCGGAGTTATTGTAATGCCCGTTATGAGTATTGAGCTTGCGACTTCAGGTACTCTTGCATGGATGGAAGGCTTGACAACCTTAAATGCTATTGGCTTTTATCTGGTGGTAATGATCTGGATGTCAACAGCTTTTTTATCTGTACCGAAACATAATGCATTAAAACACGGCAAAGTTGATTCCTTGATTGATGGGCTGGTAAAAACGAATTGGTTTAGAACTGTTTTATGGAGCATTAAGAGTGGATTGAGTTTTTTGATAATATTCTAACTTTTAAATTATTCTTAAGGATCAGTGAGCCCGTCTTACATACTTCGGCCTACCTTAGCCGAAGCGGCTCCCCGCAGGGTCCTTGCTTGCTTATGCACGAGTTTAAGACAAGAACATAAGCTAGAAGTGGATTTATCCCCGGGTTTCCAATATCAATCGACTCAATCATTACAAAAGTTTTACGTACGTAGGATACATTAAAAGAATAAATGCTCGGATATTTAAACTTAGCCATTCCATAAGATCCTGAAACAAGCCTGCCTGTCGGCAGACAGGTTCAGGATGACCCTTATTTTATTGATCAAAATATCAACAAGAAAAAATAATTCTTGCCTAACCAACTATTTTAATTAAATTAGCTGTCCATTTGTAAACCAATGAGCCTGGGGAGGTCTCATGGGTACTATTACCACAATTGTTGCGGACGGCAACGAAATTTTCAGGCATGGATTGAGTTCCATTCTTCGTGAGGCAGACTTTGAGATCCTCAGCGAAATAGATAATGGTGCGCTCATTTTAACAGCGTACGAAAATGTGTTACCTGAACTGTGCGTGATTTCATTTGATATGCCTGAAATAAGTGGAATTCAATTAGCCAATAAAATCTCCGACAAATTCCCTAACGCCAGGATCTTAATTCTGACAGATAATGCATCAGAAAAAACTCTGAATGAATTTCTGGATTCCGGTGCAAACGGATTGCTCCTTAAGTCTGCCGATAAGATCGAGCTTGTGGAAGCGGCCAGAAAAATTTCTGAGGGAGAAACACATCTTGGTAAGCAATTTTCAAAAATGATGACACGGGAGTACCTCAGATTATCCCGATTAAAAAAAGGAAACCGAAGTTCTGTTACACCCAGAGAACAGGAAGTGCTTTCATATATCGTAAAAGGATTAACCAGCTCAGAGATCGGAGAAAAGTTATTTATTAGTCCCCGAACGGTAGACAAACACCGCACCAATCTCCTCAAGAAACTCGGTTTAAAAAACACTGCCAGCCTTGTTCGTTACGCTCTCAGCAACGATGTAACTTAGCTTATCTATTGTTTCATTGTCTGAGACTGTTATTAGTAATTTGAATTTTGGCTTTTACAGAGTATCTACATAAAAACACGTATACAAATTACGCAAATCTCACTATTGAGCGTGTTGAGCGTTAGACTTATGTTTTAATTGCAAATGGGGTAATAGCCGTCTGTAGATGATATTAGCCGACCTACATTGATTTGGGGTCGGCTTTTTTTGTATCGAATTTCAGGTTTTCAACTCATTCTAAAATAAAAACTACACAAATTCGATCTGCTTCTGGTTATTCAATGTTCTCTTCAGTTTTCCTTCAAAGTTTAGAGTTATCTTATTATTGCTATGAAAATATTAGTTATCGAAGACAACCAGGACCTTTTGGAAAATATTCTCACTTACCTGAAACGGGGAGGATATCGTTGTGAAACTGCTTCCGATTACGATACCGCATTCAATAAAATCATGTCGTTCACTTATGATATTGCCCTCATTGATCTGATGATTCCGGGCGGAAGTGGTCTTCAGATTTTGAGAGAGTTAAAGTCTGCACACCCTCAAACAGGTACTATTATTATTTCTGCAAAAAATTCTCTGGACGACAAAGTAACTGGTCTGGAAATCGGTGCCGATGATTACCTAACTAAGCCTTTTCAACTTGCCGAACTGCATGCTCGCATTAAGGCTGTTTACCGAAGAAATAATCTTAATGGAGATGATGTTGTTCAGATCAATGAAATTGCTATTCATACAAAAAAGATGGAAACGAAAGTAAACGAAACTCTGGTCGATCTTACTCCCAAGGAGTACGACCTGTTGCTCTATTTTTCTTCGAATAAAAACCATGTGCTTTCCAAGCAAACCATTGCTGAACATTTATGGGGTGATTATGTGGGGCATCTCGATAACCTGGATTTTGTTTATCAGCATATCAAAAATCTTAGGAAGAAACTTATTCAGGCAGGGGCAAATGATTACATCGAAAGTATTTACAGCATTGGTTATAAATTCAATGTTAACAGGAGATCGATTTGAAGCTGTTCACTAAGTTTCTGCTCATTTATCTTGCCGTAAGTATTGTTGTACTCGGTATAGGTGGTATTATATCCTACCATATCATCAAAGATGAAATAGACAAGGAATTGAAGTTTGAATTTCTTGACCGAATTGACAGAGTTACTTACTTGTTGGAGCAAGGAAAAACCTTTGCCAAATTCAGAGAGCTCGATCAGGATGAAAACCTGGTTATTGTTCCTTTAGATACTTTTAAAGAAAACAACACGCAAGTATCCGACACACTTATTTGGGATGACCGTTTTGAGCGGGAAGAAAAAAATGTGAAAGTTTCTGCTTTCAGAAACATCAATGATACAACTTACTTTATTTCTACATATGGAAATATGATTGAATCTAATGATGTGAGAGAAGCTGTTATTTCTATTCTGCTTTGGATTTTGGGTTTACAGGTGCTTGGTGCTGTCGGAATAGGATTTGTTGTTTCAGGCCCTCTATTTAAACCGTTTCGAAATACCCTTAACAGAATTCAAAATTTTCAAATCAACGAAAAAGAATACTTAAAAGCCGAACCAACCAATGT
This sequence comes from Balneola sp., assembly GCA_965222085.1. Lineage (GTDB taxonomy): Bacteria > Bacteroidota > Rhodothermia > Balneolales > Balneolaceae > Balneola. The sequence continues at coordinate 1,875,953 of OZ244952.1, read as the reverse complement.
AAAAGAGTTTAGAGACTTGAACATCTTTGTTGAGGAAATGACAAAAAAAGCTGTTTCTGATTTCAATAATTTGAAGGAATTTGCCGAAAATGCCTCTCACGAACTTCAGACTCCGGTTGCTATCGCTAAAGGCAAATTAGAGTTGCTTACTGAAACCAATCTGAATGAGCAACAATACAGCTATGTGGAAAAATTGGAAATAACGCTGAATAAACTTTCTCGATTGAATGATTCTTTAGCATTGTTAACAAAAATCGAAAACCATGAATTCTCCACAAACGAAACGGTAAATATAAGTAAGATAGTTAAGGATGGAATTGATGCTTTTCAGGAGTTATTAAGTCTCAATAACCTGAAATTAGTTACTGACATAAGTGATTCTGTAATTCTAAGATTACACCCCTCACTTGCTGAGATTTTGTGGTCAAACCTATTCCGAAATGCTATAAACCATAACATTGAGAGTGGAAAAATTAATATTAGCCTAAACAACGAATATCTTGAAATTTCTAATACCGGAAAGGAATTGAAGACTGAACCATCTGTCCTGTTTGAAAGATTTAAAAAAGACGAACAAAATTCTGAATCTATTGGTCTGGGTCTTTCCATCGTAAAAAGAATAGTTGATCAAAACGAAATGCCCATCTCTTATACCACAGAAAAAAACTGGCATACCATTCGAATAAGTTTAAAGAGTGTAAAAACAGACTAAACTTCAAAATTGATTCAGTTTTGCTACAGAATCAGCGCAAGGTTGCAGGTTAACTTTGATTGTATAATCAATTAACTAAATACTCGAAAGCGAATGTTTGATCTGAGATTGCTGGTTTTACCCTTTTTATTCTTGCTATTATCTGTGAACTTAACGGCTCAGAATTCTGCAACATCCGACAATCTCGCCGGTAAAGTTCTCGACAATGATGGTGAACCTTTAATTAATGCTACTGTTGCGGTTTATCAAAATGATTCGCTACTGACCGGTACCGTCAGTGATACTCAGGGAAGTTTCTCGCTTAAGCTCAATCCAGGATCCTATTCCATTGAAATTACTTTTCTGGCTTTTGAGGATGTCAGAAGACAAATAACCATAAAGTCAGGTGAAAGACTCGATTTGGGCACCATCATACTTCAACCAACAGAAGCCGAATTGGATGAGGTAGAAGTTCGGGGAGAGCGCTCCTATATGGAAATGAATTTTGACAGCCGATCTTTTAATGTTCAGGACGATATTACAAGCCTGGGTGGTTCAGCCCTTGATGTACTGGATAATGTTCCTTCCATTTCAACCGATTTTGAAGGAAATGTGAGTTTGAGAGGAAATCAGGGCGTGCAAATTTTAATTAATGGCCGGCCCTCAAACCTGGTAAGAAACGGAACCGATGCTTTAAGCAGTATTCCTTCGGGATTGATTGAAGAAGTAAAGATCATCACTAATCCATCTGCTCGTTACTCTGCTAATGGTACCGGTGGTATTATTGATATAATTTTGGTAGAAGGAGCTGAACTAGGATTTAACGGAACCATGCGTGCCAATGCCGGCTATCCGCAAGATTATAGCTTAGGGACTAATATTAACTACCAAAAAACAAGAATTAATTGGTTTGCTGATGCTCAGGTTGAATACGAAAATCAACCTGAAACCGGAAGTACTTTTCAGAGTTTCAGTAATGACACCACTTATGCTTACAACGAATCCTCAGAAACGGACGAAACGGAAAAGGAAGTTAGTTTTAATATCGGAGCAGATATCTTTCTGGATAACGATCAAATCGTTACCATTTCATCCAGAATTAATCTGGAAAATCAAACCGAGGACCAGATTGTAAATTATATCGATTATGTCCCTGATAACGACCAGGTGTATCAATCAGCCAATGAGAACTGGGGTATTATTCAGGAAACGGAACGGGAAGTACTGGAAGATGAAACGGAAAATGATTTTGATGTCCGAGTCCAATATGAAAAGAAATTCAATAAGAACCGGGATCACAGATTAGTGGCAGATCTCGATTTCGAATTCGGACAGGAAAATGGAAAAATAAATTTTGATCAGGTCGTGCAACAAGGGAGCGGAACTGCTGTTCAGCAACGAACTAATGCCGGTGAAGTGTATAGGGAGGCACGTTTTGATATTGATTATGAACAACCTCTTGGTGAATCAGGAAAACTGGAAGCAGGACTTCGTTATGATTATGAATGGCAGGATAATGATTATCTGGTAGAGGAATTCCAAAATGGTAACTGGGTGCGATCCGGTCAAGATATCGGCCCTGCTGATAATTTTATTTATTCTGAAAATATTAATGCATTGTATGGCATCTACTCAGGCGAAATCAAACCGTTTACTTATCAAATTGGTCTGCGCGCCGAAAATACCAGAATTAGTTCGCAATTAGATGAATCAGGCACTTCCAGCTCTCAGGATTACACAAATTTTTTTCCAAGTGCCTTTTTATCCTATACGATCAACGAGCTGAATTCAGTACAGTTGAGTTATAGTCGTAGAATTTCCAGACCCTGGTCTGGACAGTTATTGCCTTTTGTGGAAATCGAAAACGACAGAAACCGTGAAGTTGGAAACCCTGACCTGAAGCCGGAATTCAGCAATTCTTATGAAGCAGGTTATTTGCGCTATTGGGAAACAGGCTCCGTGCTCACCAGTTTTTATTACCGCCACAGAACAGACGTCATTGAAGATGTTTCCACCATTGATAATGGTATAACTACAGAAACTCCGATCAATCTGGCTACCGAAGATGCCTGGGGAGTTGAGTTTTCAGCCGACCAAAAGCTTTTTACCGGACTTCAACTTTCAGGAAGTTTAAATATTTACCAATCCAACAGAGAAGGTAGTTTTCAAGATCAGGTTTATCAAAGTGAATCCGAAACTTTTACCAGTCGTTTGAGAGTTCGATGGCAATTTCTGGATGGCTGGAACTTTCAGTCATACCTGTCCTATCGTGGAGCTCAACAAACTACACAAGGTACTCGCGCAGGCAGGTCTCTTGTAGGAGCAGGGCTGTCAAAAGATTTTTGGGATGACAAAGCTAACATTTCTTTGAATATCAGAGATCTGTTTAATTCAAGAAATAGTGATCGTGAAATCATTCAACCATTTTCATATACAAACAGCCAGTATAGTTGGTCAAGCAGGGCCTTTCGTTTAAACTTGCGCTATAACTTTGGTGGGAATTAATCAGTTAGGAAATGGTTGCTTTATATTAACTGACTATGACTTTTATGGATAAAAATCATCTGTTCTGCCGGAAATTTGATGATTTTTCTCGGATTGCCTTAGTTCATGAAATTTCATTTCCACGATGCTGTTGTGTTCTTTTACCTGTTTTCCCAAAGTGAAGAGGTCGTAAAAAGCACCTAACCCGAAAACACCACCGGTAGCAAACCAACCCAGTCCTGTTCCGTATTTTTCCAGGTAGAACCGTTGAAATCCAAGCGTTCCGAAAAAACCGATCAGCCATAACAAGTAAGCAATCTTTTTAGATTTGAACTGACTTGGATCTTTAAACCTTTTAGGAATCATTGACTTTTTTCCGGTTCCTGCTTTTTCCAGAAACTCATCAATACTTACTAATATTCTTTTTGCCAGCCTCTTTACTCTTGGATTGGCATTCTGAGCCAGATCCAACTCCCCTTCAAGAATTCCTTTTTCAAAATTAAACTCATCCAGTAGTTTGTTGATATCGATTTTTCCATTAAGATGGGCTTTTATCTTCCGGTTCAGGTTCTGGAGTGAATCATGAATAGAAGTGATCAGATTGGACTGCTCTTTTTCTTCTTCGGTCAAATCCTGTACTACTTCTTTGTACTTCTCGTATGCTTTCAGAAATACATTTTGAGCAATATAAATGAGTTCGAGCTGATCTGACCTGTTCACGTTTAGTTAGTTATTTTTGATATGGATTAGATTTAATAAACAGTTAATACCATGTATGATAAATTTTTACGAAAAAAGTCATCAAATGTTATGGCCATATATGTAACAAATACTTATATGGTTACTCTATTATTTATAATCATTAATTAATTAAATTATATGAAATATATTATTCTGCTTTTTACTTCAATTTTTATATTTAGTTGCTCTGTAAATAATTCAGAGGAACTTGACAGGCAAAGTTTTGAAGGTATTCAAGAACCTATTGATAATCCTCCACCTCCATCTAATAATTCTTCTGTTATTAATGTTACTGCTTCTAGAATTGGTAGTAGTGGAACTGGAAAAGACATAGTTGCTAGAAACAAAGTCTATATACTTGGCAACAATAGTAAGGTTTACTATTTCAATGGCAGTTCATGGGTTCGTGAGCCTGGTGGAGGAGAAGGAAAAAGAATTTCTTCAACTTCGAATAGGTTATTATTATGTGGAAACAATGATAAAATTTATTATAAATTGATAGGGTCTTCATCTGGTTGGACTCATATGCAAGGAAATGGCTCATCTGAATGTAGAGATATTTCTGGGAAAAGAAATGAATCCGGCCTCCCAAATTACTCTGTATCTGTTGCCGGTGTTAATGGAAGCACATCTTTTAATAGAGTTTACACATGGAAAAATTCAAACTGGGAATACCATTCTTCAAAAACTTCTCAGAATGGTGAAGTTTTTAGTAAAGTATTTGATGTTGCACTTAACACTGATGGAATAGTTTCAGGGAGGGGTGAATATGGAAGCCAAAATGGTTCTTTCTTTTATAATAGAGCTATTTCGAATGCTCCTGTTACTACCGCAAATAGCGACCCAACGTACTATTTTTCATGGACAGTTAGTTTAGCTGATCATTACGATGAATCATGGGATATCGCTTACTCTCCAACTAATGAGTTATGGTATGTACAACCTGATGGCGATATTAAAAACTTACATACCGGAAATGAATATAGAATCTCAAATCGTATAGCAGACAGGATATCTGTAGGAAATGATGGTACTGTTTACTTTATTGATAGGAACAATAAAAATATTTATAAATTGAATATTTAAAAATATTTCTTATTTCAATGTTAAAAAAAGCTCAACCTGTTTCCAAGTTGAGCTTTTTTAAATGTACCGTGGGGCGGAATTATTCCCTGCTCATGTCCTTTCCTAAAAAATGTGCTATTAACACATTTAAAGCCACTTTTTAGAATTTTTTGTGAAATTTTCAGTTCCGAAAAGTGCGGAAAAACAAAAAATGTTGTACCATTGTTGTACCTATTTACTGGTATCGTGTTTGCGATGCTCTAATTTAAGACAGGTACAACATGGGTACAACATATCATTTTTATATGCGCAAAGATAAGGCTAGAGCCAATGGAGAATGCCCTGTATATTTGCGGATTACAAAGAATAGAAAGCCAAGATATGTAAGTACGGGTGTTTATATTTTACCTAAGCACTGGAACAAAGAAAAAGAAGTAATCAGAAAAACGCACCGAAATGCAAAAGCTCTGAATAACATTCTAACCAGAGAGCAAACCAAAGCCGAACAAGTACAGGACGAACTTAGCATTCACGGAAAAGATTCTGCCAAGGCAATTCAGAACCGTTTGAAACAACAGCAATCTGGAGACTTTTTTGAATTAGCAGATAGCTATGAACAAGAGTTAACCGATCAAAAGAAACTTTCAGCAATTAAAACGCTTGGAGTAACTTTAAATAAGCTTGAAGCCTTTGAAGGTGAACGATCTCTTCCCTTACAGCATATTGATACGGAGTATCTGGAAAGGTTTGAACGCTTCTTACAGAGCAAATATGACAACCGAGCCTCAACGATAAATAAGAACTTTGAGCCAATTCGGGCGATCATCAGAAAGGCGCTTCAAAAGCATCTTATTTCGATTGATCCCTTTGCCAATTTTGATGGAGCTAAGAGAGGCAAGCCTCAACCAAAAACCAAGCTTTCTTTTGAGCAGATTAAAGCGATTGAAAGTTTAGATCTGGAAGAATATTCGAATCTTTGGCATACTCGCCATTACTTCATGTTTTCGTTTTATAGTGGTGGTATTCGTTTTGGTGATTTATGCGGTTTGAAATGGAAGAATATCAATGAAAGCCGTCTTTCTTATCAAATGAATAAGAATGAAAAAGTATTTACTGTTGAGCTTAATGATTTTCAGCAAGAAATTTTGTCTAAGTATTCAGGAAAAAGAGATGAATTCATCTTCCCTATTTTCAATAACAGTAAAGACTATTCAGATCCTATTTATTTGAGGCAAAGAATAAGCTCTAAAAATGTATTGATTAATAAGTGGCTTAGAAAAATAGCTGGACTGATTAATGAAAAGATTGAAACAGAGGAGCTTGATATCTCTCCTATTGATGGAATTTCATTTCATGTTGCACGACATAGTTTTGCTCAATATGCAGTAGAAAAAGGATTAAGTATTTATGAAGTAATGCAAACTTTAAGACATTCACAGATCAAAACTACACAGAGATATTTGAAAGGATTAGATGAACAATTAGCCGATCAAGCAATGAAAAAGGTGTTTTAGATGGACTTAATAAATTCGTACTCACATGAAGACTGGCTTAAGGGATATATTCGAAGGGATGTTGAATTAAATGTGATTGATGTAACTAATTTTAGTTCATCAGATTATTCTTTTCATTTACTTAGAGAAATGTTTGAAAATGGGTTCATTTCTGAACATGATTTTCGGATTATTGAAAAACTTACCTTTGATACATTTAAGCAAGGTTCATTATTAAGTATTGCTGTACTAACCGAAAAATTTAAATCTATATATGATCAAGCTCCCTACCCTGATGAATTGATAGAGTTTGAAGTCGATGATATTGAAAAGCGACTTGGAAGAATTCGTAGTGATATCAAAAAGCAAGTTTTAGAAGGCAAATGGAGTTCCAAGGATATTACAGAGATTGAAGTCGCAAATTATGTAACGGCAAAGGAACAAAGAAGGGTACTCCATATTTCTAATCCGTCACCTTTGCCAAATGCTGAAAATGATAATTCTATCGCTGAAATGTTAGAAGCGACCTTAAAGGATTTAACAAATTCTTTTACAGGAAAAAGTTATAAAAGTGAACATACTTCTCTTGTTGTCAAAAAATACTTAGCCAACCATCGTAATAATGAACTGTATGATGCTACTGTGTTAAAAGGGTATTTAAAAAACCTTTTAGATTTTAAGCCCAATCAACATGAAAATAAAGTTAGAGAATTGAAGGAAAAACAAGGTTTTCCTTCACCAAGTATAGTAGCTCAAAAGTTCATTGATCAGTCTAAAAATAAACGAACATCTTACATAAAATCTGATTATGAGTTTGTGATGACAATCGCTAAAGAAAATCCAGATATAAAATCATATAAAGAGTTATCAAGCATAGCTAGAAATCATGAAAATTCTACTGAGAATATAAAAGCGAGAAAAGATTCAGATGATTACAAGACTGAAATGAACTGGATTAAATTCTATGATAAAGAAGCTGGTATAATGCGCAAGTAGAACAGTTTCTATTTCAGACCAGCTATATTCCAGTTATTACAGCTATTTCCTCCAGCTATTAACTACTCTTAAAATAGAAGCAATGAAACAGGAATTAATTCATTGCTTATGCAAGCTTACATCCCAACAAAAGAAGAACTAGAACAGATTATTTCTCAGGTTACTAAGAGGACTGTTCTCGAAGTTCTTCCTGAAGTTATCAGAGAAGCTACCCGTAAAGAGTGGCTTACAACTGATGAAGTTATGGAAGTTCTTCAATGTTCAAGACGTCATGTCCAGTATTTAAGGGATAGCGAGCAATTAGCCTATTCACAAAACGGAAGAACAATCAGGTATCATATCAATGATGTCGATGCCTTTTTTAATGATTCCAGAATAGAAAGCAGAGAGAAATAATGCCATTCATTTTCAGGCTCTGCTGGAGAGCAACCTGATCGCACGGGGAAAGCTGAGAGGTTCTAAAAGCCTCTCGGTTTCCTTTTAAAAGACACTTTCCCTGTGTGAAAAAACTCATAACACATTGCAGAAAAGGCACGATCTATGGATCGAGCTCCAGCGTACCGCGGGGCTCTATCCTTGTCCCCGCGGTACGCGGTTCTCTTTAGAAGCAATGAATAAGATTAATAAGGCGGACAAGCAATTCGATATTGCTTGTGCGACTAAACGGATTTTTTAATGAGTTATGAAAGAAATTATAAACTCCAACAAGAGTACACAAATTGGCTATCAACTGAGGAATGGGACTATTTCTTCACAGGCACCTTCCGAGACGGAAGTTTTACTCCTAACAGCGCACGTAGGGCTGGCGAACGATTTTTTAGAAAGTTTGCCACTAAAGACCTTGTGGTACTTTTCATCGAGTCAGGAAGCTTATATGGAGAAGTCCATCTCCACGGTCTGCTACGTTTCGATCCATTTCAAAAACCAACAGCAAGACTTATTTGGAGCCGTTGGTTTGAAAAGTACGGACGTGCCAAGGTGGAAATTATTAACTCCAGAGAGGACGTCGCTAGCTACTGTTGCAAGTACGTTACCAAAGAAATGAAAGACGAAACCTTTATAGTGATATGAAAAGGTTAGATCGTCTAATAGAATTGTATAAAAGATCTGGTTTTTGGTCAAAAGATAGACCTGTAAAGAACGGAGATCTAACGTGTTCAAAGTGTAGAAAAGGTATAAAAGTCGGAAAAGAACTTTCCTTTACAATTTCAGAATTGCTTTGGAAACCTTTTCGCTTTCAATACCACGAAAAATGTCTTTTAAAGACTCTAAAAGGAGCACACAAAACAACGATTTCTACTCCAATAAAAAACAGCTTTTAAAAGGGTATAAAAGATAATCACAACCTTTTAAAAAGGCTTGGGAGTCTCTTTCGAAAAGGCTTCTGAGCCTTTTTTAAACGTAAAATTAATACTAAAACAATAGAACAATGAAAAATGAACAAGTAGAAGAACAAAATATAGAATGTCCAGTATGTAATGAGTCTTTTAAAGACCTAAGAGGTCTTACTTCTCATGCAAGACATGCACATGAAATGAGTAAAGAAGAAATTTATGATCTTTATTTTACCGAAGAAAAAGACAATGAAGACAGTTTTTGGAAAATCGCTGTAAGTGCAGGAGTATTTGTTCTAAGTGTTCTCACTCTGGGTAAGCTTAAAATTTGAATTTATTTAATAGTAAATAACATATGAATTTGTTATTTAGACCTGAAATAATTCAGATTTATGTGGCAAGACAATGAGACAACAGAAGATTTAATTGGCTTTGAGGTACATGCCGAGCTAATTAAGTCATTAATAATTGATGAATCTTTGCTTCCGTTAACAGTTGGGCTTTTTGGGGATTGGGGAAATGGAAAGACTAGCGTGATGCGGATGCTGGAGTCTAAGTTTGAAGATGAAGACGATTCAATATGTATATACTTTAATGGTTGGCTATTTGAAGGATATGATGATGCAAAATCAGCTATTCTGAGTTCTATTGTTTTACAGTTACTTGAATCAAGAAAGAGTGATGAATCTGTCAAAGACCTTGCTTTGAGACTTCTTTCTTCAATAAGGTGGATGAGATTTTTAAGAATGGGAACAAAAAATGTCGCAACACCACTTTTGCGAGCCTATTTGACTGGGGGAACCTCTTTATTGCCTGAGATGGCAATTGATACTGCTCAGAATATTCAAGAAGGGGTAGACGGGGTATTTGATAAGGAGAAGTTCGAAAAAATGGAGTTCGCAAACTTCGATCCCATGGATGTAAAGAGCTTTAGAGATAAATTTCAGGATTTGATTGAAGCCACAAAATTCAAACGGCTCATTATTTTGGTGGATGATTTAGATAGATGTTCTCCAGATCGTTTGATTGATAATTTAGAAGCAATTAAACTTTTTTTGAATGTCAATAATACAGCTTTTGTAATAGGAGCTGACCCAAGAATAATTAGATTTTCTATCTCGACTAGATATAATATCTCTGAAATTAGTGACGAAGAATCTGAAGTTTCTGCAAACGACTTAGTAAGAGATTATTTAGAGAAATTAATTCAGATACCTTATCATCTTCCAAAATTATCCCCATCCGAAGTTGAGACTTATATGGTTCTTTTATTTTCTCAAAAGGAACTAAGCATTTCGAATTATCATGAAGTTTTAAAAGCGTACAAGGACAAACTGAAGGATAATAGGTATTCGAGGTTTACATTTTCAGATGTTAAAGAAGTAATACCGGTTGAAGATCTTTCTGAGGAGTATCAAGATAGATTAACATTCATTGTTAAATCTTCGGAGCTAATTACCGAAGGACTAAAGGGGAATCCAAGACAAGTTAAAAGATTTCTTAATGCATTTATTCTTCGTAAGAAGCTCGCAACCACAGCTAACTTGAGTTCGATTCGGGATGAAGTATTAGTAAAGTTAATGATCTTAGAATATGTTAAGCCTAATATGTTTAAACAGCTGTTTCAATGGCAAGCAATTTACGATGGTTTTCCTCCTCAGGTAAAACAACTTGAAGGAATCTTGGAGCCTTCATTCGAAACTGAAATGGGAGATGCATGGGAAGGTGAAATTATTAAAAAATGGATTGATTTGGATCCACCTTTATCTGAAGTGGACTTGAGAGACTATTTTTGGATCGCAAGAGATCGGTTGGAATCGACACTTTCTAATCTTTCTTTGGTGTCTCCATTTATTAAACAACTTTATCAGAAGTTGGTATCTGGTATAGCTTCAGATGTTGAAGCAACTGTTTTGGAAATTAGTTCTTTACAGACTGACGATCAGGAACAGATATTTGAACTACTTAAAACAAAAGTTCAAAAGGAGCCTGATAAGTTTAATAATTACCAAGCTTTTAGATTTTTTGGTGTTAAGAAATTAAAGGCTTCTTATTCATTCATCATAGAAACACTTGATAAAATAAATCCTAAAGATCTCCCTCCAGCACTTGCAGTACTTTTAAGAGAGCTATTAGATTCATTTGAGGGTGAGCATAAGGAAAGACTTCAAGCTCTAATTGAAAAAATTAAAGAGTCGGATTCAAAAATTTCGAAAGCATTAAAAACAAAGGAAAAGTGATATGGGAACTTCAAAAAGTATTGATCTTCCTTCTGGAACTAATTGGAGTAGCACAAAAAATAAGTTTTCTAGGGCTACTAGAAAAATAAGCGAAAACTCAGATAATCCTAAGATCTTTCCTTTAATGAAAGGATTTGTTCAGTCATCAGGAGGGTCTAAGTCATATAAAAGTGGTGGTTCTGGTTTTGGAAATTCTAAGGCAGTAGTATCAGCTGGTCACAAATTAAGTAGTTTTGTATCTGAGATAGCAAATGCAGGGGTTGAGGAAACATTTGAGAAGTATTTCGGAGAAAATCTAAATGGAAAAAGTATTTCTGAAATCTGTTTAGAGTTAACAGATTTTCTCTGTGATCAGACTTCATACACTAATAGTACGGATGCAAAAAGTGCTATGTATGAATTACTTCAAGAATTGCTTAATGATGCAAAAGATGAAAGTGACGTTGAAGAAATATTTGAAAACAGCACTAATGATGAAGATCTAACCGATCTGGTCGAAAGATACTTTGGGTACTATGTAATTGAGCAAATTAAAAGATCTTTTTACGGAACGCTTGAAAAGAAATATGGGGCTGAACCAGCAAAAAAATTATTGGAAGATCAAATCAAGACTTTCGCTTTAGAACGGACAAGAGAAGAGTCCAAAACAAAAAATATTATGGAAACAGATTTTAGTGATCCAAAATCATACAAATTTATAGAAGATATATTGCAAGAAGTAATTTCAATCTTTGAATAATATGAAGGCTAAAGTTAAAGTTCTGAAAAAAAAGAGGGAATGGAATAATATTTCAGTAGTCGAAATTTCTGTGCCAAAATTGTCTCAGAAAGTAACGTTAGATATAGATCTGAACAGTATTTATGATCGGTTTGGGTTTCCAAATAAAACTGTATTGGATCTGGTCTTTATTGCTTCAATCATATATATATTTGATAGAATAATTCCTCGAAATTTATTCCCTGATAATTGGACTAGAGAGATTGAAATTGAAATTCCAATTGCAAAAATAAATAAATGGAAAGGAGTTATAGATGAACTTAATACACTCTTAAGTTTTTTGACTGGGGACTTATGGGATATAAAGTTTCAAAAGTTAAGAAATCCAATTCTTCAATTAGATAAAGCTCAGCAGAAACTAGATCAGAAAAATACTTTAAAAGGAGTTGTCGATAAAGTTTCTCTTTTTTCTGGAGGAATGGATTCTTTAATAGGTGCTATTGATATTCTAGAAAAGAATAAAGGAAATATTCAATTATTGGGTCACTACGACGGCAATATTTCGGGGGTAAGTAAAGCTCAAGCTAATCTTTATTCTCAGCTATCAATGAGATACCCTGGGCGAACCCATCTACAGCAAGTTAGAATCGGTTTTGTTAAAAACTCAGCAAACAATAAAGAATATTCGTTTGAAACATCTACTAGAAGTAGATCGCTTCTGTTTCTAGCACTTGGAATTTATGCTACTGAGTCAGTTGGTAATAATATTGATCTTGTGATCCCTGAAAATGGATTTATCAGTTTGAACATGCCCTTTAGTCCATCAAGAAGAGGTTCATGCAGTACTAGAACAACTAACCCATTTTTAATTAAAAAGTTCAATACGATTCTTGAAAAGATTAATATAAAGCAAAAAGTAATTAACCCTTATTTACTGAAAACTAAGGGTGAAATGATTAATGAATGTGAAAACCTAAATAATTTTAAACTACTCTATAAGCATTCTGTATCTTGTTCAAAAACTGGGCATACCATCAATTGGATTAGGAGACAAGAAGAGCAATGTGGAGTATGTGTCCCGTGTATTATTCGTAGGTCTGCCTTATATCAGAATGGGTTAGATTCTGAAGGCTTTGGTTCAGATTTTTGCAAAAATGAAGTGATTCTAAATACAAAAGCGGGTTTTTACCAAGACTTAAGAGATCTTATTAACTTTCTTGATCAAGGCTATACAATAGATCAGTTAACATCATTGCTTTTTAGTAACGGAAATTATGACCTTAAGGATTTAACTAATTTTGTTAATATCGTAGACAAAGGTTTACTGGAAATCGAAAATATTCTAAAAAATAAGGCTAATAGGCTTTAGAATGATAATAGACGCACATTGCCACATTGATCAGTTTGAGAATCCACACTTTTTATTGGAGAAACTGAAAGATCAAGTTATAAAAATTATTTCTGTTACAAACTTACCTAGTCATTTTAGTGAGGGACTATCCTTTTACAAAGGAATTAAGTCTTTGCATCCAGCTTTGGGCTTCCATCCTTTAATGGTAAATCCCGATTATGTAGATATTCAAGAAGAGATTCAATTATTTAAAGATTTGATTCTGAAAACTGATTTTGTTGGAGAGATTGGTCTGGATGGATCAGTTTCAAAGGAATTGTTTAATGAACAATTAAAAGTCTTTAATACCTTAACTAAAGTAGCTTCATTTTTTGATAAAATTATTTCGGTTCACTCTAGAGGAGCTGAAAAAGACGTTTTATCTATATTAAAAACCAATAAGGTTAAGTATGTGGTTTTTCATTGGTTCACAGGTAGTAAGACCAATGCAATTGACGCAATTGATCAAGGATATTATTTTTCTATAAACCGTAAGATGATACGTACAAAAAAAGGAAAAGAATTAGTTTCATCTCTAGAGCCCAAACAAGTATTAGTAGAAAGTGATGCACCATTTACTACTAAATGTAGTTCAAGTTATCCGTTTTCAGATATAAGGGATGTATATATTTTTTTATCCACTCAATGGAAGGTTCCGATATCAGAAGTGGAAAATAGGGTCAATATTAATTTTGAAACTCTAATTAATAAAAGAACAAGTAAACAAGTTGCATAATTGTTTTACCACTGTTGTACCTATCGAAAATAAAAAAGCCTTAAGAAATTGATTGACAATAACTTAAGGCTTTATTTATGTACCGTGGGGCGGAATTGAACCGCCGACCTCACGATTATGAGTCGTGCGCTCTAACCATCTGAGCTACCACGGCATTTGGTCAATAAATTGAAAGCTTCAAAACTCAAATTCCAAATGACAATTCGCGATTTTGAGCTTTAGTGGATTTTCTTTTTTTCAAAGAGCTCCAAATATAAGGACTTCCTGCATCAACCGTAAACAATTTTTCAGGGAAATCTGCTAAAACTCACTTCTAAGTTTGTTACCTTTGGTTTTAACCTAACAACTTTTCCAAAGTTGTATTGAAGCAACTTAATAAGGTTACATATTTCAACTTTGGAAAAGTTAATTCAAGAAAAAACGACCTACATGGCGCAGAAGATCACAAAAAGAGAAAAAGATTATTCACAATGGTACCTGGATGTTGTAAAGGAAGCCAAACTTGCTGAACATTCCCCGGTGCGTGGATGTATGGTTATTCGTCCTACGGGAATGGCTTTGTGGGAAAACATGCAGCAAGGGCTGGATAAAATGTTCAAAGATACAGGACATGAAAATGCCTACTTCCCTCTGTTTATCCCCAAATCTTTTCTTTCAAAAGAAGCCCAACATGTGGAGGGCTTTGCCAAAGAATGCGCCGTTATTACCCACAGTCGCTTAAAAGCTGTAGATGGCGGAGTGGAGGTTGATCCGGAATCTAAATTAGAAGAAGAACTCATTGTCCGACCAACTTCAGAAACCATAATCTGGGATACCTACAGAAACTGGATCCAATCGTACCGTGATCTACCAATCTTAGTGAATCAATGGGCGAATGTTGTTCGCTGGGAAATGAGAACCCGACTGTTCCTCAGAACCATGGAATTTTTGTGGCAGGAAGGTCATACTGCGCATGCTACTGAAGAAGAAGCTGTTGAAGAAACACTTCAAATGTTAGAAGTGTATAGAACTTTTGCCGAAGATTATATGGCAATGCCGGTTATCACAGGAGTTAAAACTGCTAGCGAACGTTTTGCAGGAGCGGTAGATACTTACTGTATCGAAGCTTTGATGCAGGATGGAAAGGCTCTGCAAGCAGGAACATCGCATTTCTTGGGACAGAATTTTGCCAAAGCTTTTGATGTGAAATTTCAGGATAGTGATGGTGATCACAAACTGGTTTGGGCTACAAGTTGGGGCGTTTCAACCCGTTTGATCGGCGGACTGATTATGACTCATTCGGATGACCAGGGATTGGTTATTCCACCACGTCTGGCACCAACTCAGGTTGTAATAGTTCCGATTTACAGAAGTGATGAAGAGCGAGAAACTGTTCTTGAATATGGTGATTCCATTTACAACGAGCTTAAAGATCTTGGAATCCGGGTAAAGCTGGACGACAGAGATAATTACAAGCCGGGCTTCAAATTCGCGGAGCATGAAGCACAGGGAATTCCATTGAGAATTGCGGTCGGACCAAGAGATGTTCAAAAAGGAAATGTAGAGTTAGCCCGAAGAGATACTCTAAGCAAATCGTTTGAATCCAGAGAAGGAATTGGCGTAATGGTTAAGGAATTGCTTGAAACCATTCAGGTTGATCTGTTCGAAGCCGCAAAAAAACGAAGAGAAGAAGCCACTTCAGAAGTAGAAACGTACGATGAGTTCAAAAAGGTTCTGGAAGAAAAAGGCGGATTCATTTACGCTCATTGGGATGGAACTGATGAAACCGAAGAATTGGTTAAAAATGAAACCAAAGCAACCATCCGTTGTATCCCTTTAAAAAATGATGGTAAAGAAGGTAAGTGTATGGTTACCGGAAAACCTTCGAATCAGAAAGTGTTGTTCGCAAGGTCTTACTGATTTTTTAAACCACAGAGAACACAAAGTGTTTATGGAATATTAGTTATCATTCCTTTGTGACCTTTGTGGTTAACTAAACAACAAAATGGTCAAAATTCCCTACCCATATCATCTATGTTCCGCTGAGCAGTGCCGTAGAATGGACGAACGTACCATCAATGAATTCGGGATTGATGGGTTCACACTGATGGAAATTGCAGGTACAAAAGCTGCTGATTTCATCCTGTCTGAAATCGATTCCAAATCTCTTGGTTTATTTATATGCGGAAAAGGAAACAACGCCGGAGATGCGTTAGTTGTAGCGCGAATTCTTTCTGAGAAGGATCATCCGGTTACTGTCTGTTTTGTTGATGGAACTGATTCTTTAAGTGAGGACACATCCAAAAACCTAGAACTGCTAAAAAAGCTTGAAGGTAATATTTCATTTGTCGATTGGACATCAAACTTCAATTATAAAGATTTTGATTTTGTTGTGGACGGAATGTTCGGCACCGGATTAAACTCTGAAATCAGAGCCCCTTATGATGATGTGATCAATGGCTTAAATCGGTCTCACAAAACTATTTTTTCGCTGGACGTCCCTTCTGGGTTACACGCTAATACAGGGAGAAAAATGGGGAATGCTGTACTAGCCGATTTTACTATTACGTTCGGAGCGCTAAAAACAGGTTTCTATCTGAATGAGGGATTCGAGCATTCAGGTGAAATTGTACTGTGCGAACTTCCTTTTCCGAATCATTATAAAGAGAAGTCTGCTTATTTAATTCATGAAGATTGGTTTTCGATATCAAACTCTAGCCCGAAGCAGCGCGAACACAAATATGACGGAGGAGTTCTTTATATAATAGCAGGTTCACAAGGATTGACCGGAGCGGCAGTTTTAGTGGCACAGAGTGCCTGGGGTACCGGAGTTGGAGCAGTTGTTTTAATAACACCAAAAGGATTACTCAATATTTATGAAAAGAACCTGACTCAAATCATCAAAAAACCAGTTGGTATTGATACGGATATTCATTTTTCAACTTCTCACTTTGAGCAGGTTCAATCGATTTTAAATGAAAAGCCGGGATCGCTATTAATCGGTCCCGGGCTTGGCAGAGATCCTGAAACCGTAAATTTTGTTCAAGAAGTACTTTCTGATTTTAGCGGAAATGTCGTAATCGATGCCGACGCTCTCTTCGCTCTTTCTGAATCTGATAGTTGGAAAAAACCTGATAATGCAAACTGGATTTTGACTCCACACCCGGGCGAGTTAAAAAATTTACTGGCTTCAGAAATTCAAGACGGCTTCGACCGGCTAATCCAGATTTCCAAAACTGCGAAAGAAAAAAATATTACTATTTTGTCAAAAGGATTTCCCTGTATTTTGGGAACAACTTCGGGTGATACTTATTTAACGGCTTATGATACCCGAATCTTTTCCCGGGCGGGTTTCGGGGATATACTTGCCGGGAAAATCAGTGGATACCTGTTGGCTTTGAAAGAACCTGATTCAGCATGCATCAAATCACTAATTGATGGCAAACAAAAAGCGAGTATTCATTTTAACAATTTAAACTCTGAACTTGAGCCAATTCATTTAATCTAGTCAGGACTCACTCATCGATATTATTTTTAAATATAAACGGTTTTTTGGCATTCTTGTAGCTTTCACAACCATAACTATATTGGTGGCTACTCTCTATCCATCTAAAACATCTCTCTCTCTGAACATCTGGGATTATGATAAAATTGGACATTTTATCATGTTTGCAGGTTGGACTTTTCTGATTGGTGTTTTCAGGGCAAGTAGCACGAAAAGAAAACCGGGTCTTTGGAAAGTCTTTTCTCTTGGGTGTTTCTATGGACTGCTGATCGAGTTTCTACAATATGTAGTTCCAACCAACAGAAGCCCGGAAACTATGGATTTTGTTGCCGATGCATTGGGTGCATTGTTTGCAATTTTTGTACTTCATTTCTTATTCAAATCTATGTTCCCATCCGAAAAAAACCATACTGCATGATTATGTTATACTAACATCTTTCAAAAAGAGATTTATTACCAGAGCACACCACTAACAAATCTCTTGCTCTATGAAAAAGAATCGTTACTTCGACTTAAAGAAAAATCATTTCATACTTTCTGAAATAGGAATTATTTGTTCGCTTTTATTTTTGATCGCTGCTACAAATGTTAATATTGGATCTGAAAATGATTCAGATATTTTAGATCAGATTTCTGTAGATCCGGAACAAATTATTGATCTTCCTCCGGTCACACCCCCCGAAAAAGTTGCTCCCCAAAAACCAATGATATTTACTCCCAAACCAAATGATACCCCAATGGATATCGATATTCCGGATTTCCCTGATTTTGGCGACTTTGCCGACAGAATACCTGTTCCTCCAAAAACTGAGACTACAGATGATGACGATATTGTTGAATTTTTACCAATAATGCCTACCATTATTGGCGGACAAGAAGCTTTGTACTCTAAAATTAAGTATCCAAAAATTGCTCAGAATATTGGCATTGAAGGCCGTGTACATGTTCAGTTCATTATAGATAAACAAGGAAAAGTTATTGATCCCGAAATTATACGAGGAGTTCACCCTGAACTGGATGCAGAAGTTTTGAGAGTTATCAAGCTTGTTCGGTTCTCACCTGGAGTTCAAAACGGCACCTTAGTGAAAGTAAAAATGGTGCAATCGGTCAACTTCAAACTAAAAAGATAGTATTTGAATACTCAAACAGAATAATTATTCAAAAAACACGTTTTTTTTACATAAAGATTAAAATATAACTTGCAGTCAAACTGAAATATCATTTTCTTTAAAGTTCATGAAAAAAGGCATTCATTATGATTAACAGAAGAAAAGATTCGAAGGCTGATTTAAAGCGATCTTACAATGTTTACCTAGAAGTAGGTTTAATTGTAGCATTACTTTTTATTATCGCAGCTGTACGAATTAACTTATACAGTCCTCCCCCGACTCCACCTCCGATTGATGAGCAGGAAGAAGTTGTGATGGAAGAGGCCATTCAAACGAAACAAATTGAAACTCCACCTCCACCACCGCGTCCGCCGGTCCCTGTAGAGGTTCCTAATGATGAGATCATCGAGGATGAAATTCTGGATATCGCAGAGTTTGACTTAGATGGGCCAATGGACTTACCTCCTCCTCCTCCTCCTGCAGAAGATGAAGAAGAGGAAATCTTTATAGTTGTGGAAAATATGCCGGAACTTAAAGGGGGACAGGCAGGTCTTCAAAAACGAGTGAAGTATCCTCAGGTTGCAATCAGAGCCGGTATAGAAGGCCGTGTTACTGTACAATTTGTGGTTGATGAAAACGGCAACGTTGTTAACCCGCGTGTTATTCGTGGAATTGGCGGTGGCTGTGACGAAGAAGCGCTCAGAGTTGTTAAAACTGCTCAATTCTCTCCGGGAATGCAGCGTGGTAGACCTGTACAAGTTCAGATGAGTTTACCGATTTTATTCAAACTCAGTAACTGATATATTTTCAGATCAAATTAAAAGGCGTGATTGGCAACATTCACGCTTTTTTTATGTCCGACAATTTTACTTTAAAATCTTCCAAAACAGGAACGAGGTTTTTAAACCCTACCTTCCCGATTGCTTTATCAATCTCTACCCATTCTACCAATTCGATCCCTTCTGAAGTTTCAGGAGTAAAAGATTGCGGGCTCTCAAAACACATCGCAAACCAATAGGTTGTCTTATGGTATATTTTACCTTTTTGATTGTACGAATGCTTTGAAGAAACCAGTTCGTTAGTGATTGATGGAAGTGAATCTGCACCAACTTCTTCCATCACTTCTCTTCTCGCACACATCTCAATGGTTTCACCTTTCTCTCTTTTACCTTTCGGGATATCCCAAAAGCCGTTTCTGAAGATCATTAAAACCTCAGTTTGGGTTTTCTCTGTTCTTCTGAAGACGATCCCGCCGGCTGCTTCTATTTTTTTAGTCTTCACTCTCTGGCTCTTCTGAAGGCGTGCTTTCGCCTTTCTTTTTTTCGTCGGCATAGTTTAAACGAAGAGTGGTAAGTGTTTGATCCAAAAATCCTTTCAGCTCTTGAGGAAGATTACCTTTTGTATATTTATCCAACATATTAAGCGTATCGATAGCGTATTTAGCCGAAGAAAGATCTTTCTCCATTTCGCCTGTTGCCGGATTTTGTAGCTTTCCCAGACCCATCATAGCAATTTGCTGATGCTGTTGAATTAACATCATACACAGCAACTGGTCTTGTTGTTCAGGATTTAAATTATCAGTATTCATCTATCGGTTTATTTCGTTTAGTAGTTTTTATAAAAATAAGGTGTTTTCACATAAATAAAGATGATTTTTAATTACCTTTATTTATACACCAAATCCAAAATTAATATCACGTATGGCTGTAGTAAAATCCTTTAAGGCATGGCGACCAAAACCTGAATCTGCGAAAAACATAATTAGTGTTCCATACGATGTGATCAACACTGATGAAGCCAGAGAATTAGCTCGAAATAAACCCGATAGCTTTTTACATGTTATTCGCCCTGAAATCGATCTTCCCGAGAGTATGGATATTCATGCCAAAAAGGTCTATCAAAAAGGAGCTGAAAACTTATCCAAACTATTAGATTCTGAGCATTTTGTTCAGGAGGAAAAAGACGCTCTTTATGTTTATAAACTGAACTGGCGAGGGCGTTCTCAATCAGGAATCTTTGGCTGTGTAAGTGTTGCTGAATATGATAATGAAGTTATTCTGAAGCATGAGTTAACCAGACCGGATAAGGAAGACGACCGGACAAAACATATAATTACTCAGCAAGCACATGCTGAACCGGTTATGATAACTTTTGATGATACCGCCGGCATTTCTGAAATGATGGAGACAGTAAGTAAAGAAGAGCCTCTGTATCAGATCACAATTGAAGACGTAGAACACCTGATTTGGAAAATTGATAACAGCGCAGAATTCGATCGTGCTTTTTCAAAAATTAAAAATCTTTACATAGCAGACGGACATCACCGTTGCGCAAGCGCTTCAAGAACTGCTGCTCTAATGAAGAAGCAGAATCCAAATCATACAGGAGAAGAAGAGTATAACTTCTTTCCCGCCGTAGTTTTTCCGATGCAACAAATGGAAATACTTTCCTATAACCGCATTGTATACTCCACTCCGGATAATTTTCTTAACTCATTGAAAGATCATTTTGAACTGACACAAACATCAAATCCTGAACCGGAAAACAAAGGTGATATATGTGTTTATCTGGATGGAAGCTGGTACTCGCTATCACTTCCTGAGAGTAATAAATCTGACGTTGCATCATCACTAGACGTGGCCAGACTTCAGGAGCATTTGCTTGAACCATTACTTGGTATTTCGGATCAACGAACAGATAAAAATCTGTTTTTTGTTGGGGGAATCAGAGGCACCAACGAACTGGAGAAACTGGTTAATTCCGGCAAAGCTGATATGGCAATCAGCATGTATCCCACCAATATTCAGGAACTGGTTGATGTTTCTGATGCCGGTTTGCTGATGCCCCCGAAATCTACCTGGTTCGAACCAAAATTACGATCCGGATTTTTAATTCATACTTTTTAACTCACATTCACTTATTACATGAAACGCGCTCATAATTTTAGTGCAGGTCCAGCTGCTTTACCTCTGGAAGTTTTAGAACAAGCTCAGTCAGAACTGTTAAACTACAACGGAACCGGCTCTTCTATAATGGAAATGAGCCATCGCGGGCCGGACTATACCAAAGTAAATACGGACGCAACCGAAAGCCTTAAAAATATCCTTGGTCTTGGAGATGATTTTGAAGTTGTATTCCTCCAGGGTGGTGCAAGTTTACAATTTCTTCAACTTGCCATGAACTTTCTTAATGAAGGTGAAACAGCTGATTACATCAATACAGGCGCATGGTCTCAAAAAGCAATTAAAGAGGCAAAGAGATTCGGAAATGTAAACATCGCTTTCAGCAGTGAGGATTCGAATTTTAGCAGAGTTCCAACTTCCGAAGATCTGAATTTAACTCCTGATGCCAATTTTGTTCATTATACTTCCAATAATACAATTTTTGGAACACAGTTTGCTTCTGAACCGGAAACCAACGGTGTGCCTTTAATTTGTGATGCTTCATCAGATTTTCTTTCCCGCCCTATCAACATTGATAAGTATGGATTGATCTATGCAGGTGCGCAAAAAAACCTGGGACCATCCGGTGTTGCTGTAGTTATTATCAGAAAGGATTTTCTGGCTAAGATCAAAAAATCTGACATCCCAACTATGCTTGATTACCGAACACACACTGCCAAGTTGTTTCATACTCCGCCTACATTTACTATTTATTTGGTTAGTCTGGTTCTTAAGTGGCTGGAAAATAAAGGTGGCCTTAAGCATTTTGAAAAAGTGAACACTGAGAAAGCTGAACTTCTTTACAGTACTATCGATTCAGATGATTTTTATCGCGGAACTGCTGAGCTTGAATCCCGATCAAAAATGAATATAACCTTCCGTTTACCTTCTGAAGATCTGGAACAAACGTTTCTGCAGGAAGCAAAAACTCACGATCTCGTTGCTCTTAAAGGACACAGAAGTGTGGGCGGAATCAGAGCCAGTATTTATAATGCTTGCGAATTGAGGAGTGTAAAAGCTTTGACTGATTTCATGAAAGATTTCAGAAACAAGAATGGATAAATAAAGTAATTAGTACTTAGATGTTAGAATGTATCAACAGCCTACCATCTAAGTACTAAATACCAATTACTAATTGAGTCCCAACATCGATAATACGTGGTCTAGTGCAAAGGGAACAAAAGCCAGCATGTAAAATACGCCCCATGCTGCGCCGGCTATATGAGCTTCATGATTAATAGTTCCCTCTTTTTTACTGGCGTAAATGCTGTATCCGATAAAAGCTACTCCAAATAACAGCGCCGGAATTTCTATAGGAATTAACATCAGGTATAGGGGCTCAAAAGGGAATAAGAGAATGAATCCGAATAGAACAGCTTCAACTGCACCAGAAGCACCAAGCGTTGCATACTGAGGGTTGTCTTTGTGTTTTATTAAAGATGGAATTGAAGATGCGATTAAACCGGTAAAATAAAGCCCCATAAACTGAACCTCTCCAATCTGCATTTCTAAAATAGGCCCAAAGAAAAAGAGCGTTATCATATTAAATAACAAATGAGATACGCTTCCATGAACAAAGCCGGATGTTATCAACTCGTACCAAGATTTATTCCTGATGGTCCGGTAAGGCATCATCATCCCAACTTCAATTACTTTTGGATTCATAAATAACCCAATAAGAGAAACAATCGCATTGGCTGCAATCAGATAATAAGTAATATACATTCTGTAGATAAATTAGATTAACAAGAAGATACAGCCCTTATAATCCTGACCAAAATTAAAACAAAAAACCCGCTCGATAGAAATCAAACGGGTTTCCCTACAACCTAAACAATTTAACTAAGCTACAACAACTATTTTGGATTTGCAGAAGAGTAAACACCCTTTGGTTGATCCCTCACCAACCTTCAGATGTTTAATCCTGCTGTTATTTTTAATCTTCAGTTAAAGAGTTAGGTGTATTTGTATTACCGGAACTCAATAATTTTTCGATTCGTGATAACCTCATCTCAAGCTCTTGCTGTTTTTCAACTTTAGCCTGAAGTGAAGCATTATCATTTTTTAGATCCTGCAGTTCTAGATTCAAAGCTTTTACGGCTTCGATCAATACTGCCGTCATTTGTGCATAATTCACGGATTTCATGCCATTTTCATCAGTTCGCACAAACTCAGGGTAGATTTTCTCTACTTCCTGCGCAATCACGCCAATTTGTGGGTCTTCGTTGGATATATCTGTCTTCCAAGTGTATGAAACACCACGCATTTCCATAGTTTTATCAAGAGCATTATCTAATGTTCTGATATCTTTTTTCAATCGTTCATCGGAAGACTGATTCAATGTTCCTGAAATATTGATATTTCCGTTTCCACCGTCCAGCAAAATGGTCTCCTGACTTGTTTGGCCAGAAATATTGGTCTTCTTCAGGCTCACAGCTCCCCATTCATCCGTACCATCTGAAGCTACATGTATCTCTGCATTTGTGAGATACCATCCATCTCCACTAGGGGTGCTTCCGAAAATGTTTAAGAATGCCAGATCGTTATTCTCCCAGGACTGACCTCCGTATTGGAAATTCGGACTTGTGTCTCCAAACATCATTACTTGGGAAGATTCACCAGAAGGATCATTGCCATTTGGGTCGTTCGAAATACTAATATTATATAAAGGTCCTAATTGATTTTCTTGCCGGGATAGTGAACTCATTTCAAACCATGATCTACCACCTTCAGCAGCATTCTGAATTCCAAACTGTAGCGGCACATAGAAATTCTCGTTTTTATATATATCCATATAGAAATAACCGCCATTCATTCCTGAAGCTCGCTCCCCATTTGCATAATCTGCATTTGAAACTTGCATGCTTCCTTTGTTGAACCAGTTAAAAACACTTCCTGTTCCTTCTGAGTCGGTATCACCATATTGCAAGGCTCTTCTCGAGAGTGTTACAAAATTTCCATCCTGATCAGTGTTACGAAGAAAACCAGGATAAAAAGCTGTGTTCCGCTGATATTCTGCTTCAGGTTGCGTTGAAATAAATAGTGAATCCAGAGTTTGTCCATTTGCACTTCCGCTTCCAACTGAACCAAAAATATTACCATTTACTGTAAGGTCACCATTAATCACTGAGTGACCGTTCAAAATAGCTGCAGTATCTGCATTAACTTCCATACCAATATTAGAACTTCCACTATGCACATTCAATCTTAATCCAAGATTAGATGTACTCCCGTTTGCTTCACCTTCTAATGCCACATTCTGTTCAGGAGAATTAAAAGCTTCTCCACGAACACCAATGTTTGGACTGTTTCCGGTTCCTATGGCTCTCGATATCACGCCGAAATCAGCTCTGCCACCATTTTCTCCTGATGCTTCAGCCTCTACACCTACATTCCCGTTTAAGTTACCTCTGGAGTAAAACCCCCCGGCTATGTTATAAGAACCGAAGTTGAAATCTACTTCTTCTCCTAAAGGAACTATTTCACCTGATCCATCACCTCTTGCTATTCCGAATACTCCGAAGTTAAATTTCCCGGAGCCACCACCTCTGGAATAACTACCGTAAGAACTTCCCCCTCCATCCGCTTGTGAGTAGCCGTATACACCAATATGTGAACTTGAACCATCCCCTAATGCTTCACCATAGGTTCCAACCTGTAAACCTTCGTTTCCGGTATCTGAGTGAGCCTTTCCCTCAACTCCAACATTCGTGCCGTTAGTTTTTGCTAAACCAATGAAAGCAGAGTTATTAACGGTTCCTTCATCTCCCGAAATTGTAACCTGAAATGCAGTATCGCCTTCAGCTACATCTAAGTTATAATTTGTAATGCTTTCACCCGTACCATTGCCCCCTTCAACAGCTTTCTGCGCTACTAAAGCATAAGGTACTGAAAGCAATCTGGTTGTTCCCAGATCTTCATATTCAGTTCCACCAGCCGGATCTATAGCTAGTTTCACGAAATAATTATCGTTTCCGAAGTCAATCGCTGAAAAATCGTTTCCTTCAGCTGCTGTTCCTTCTCCAATTACGATCTGGATCAGTCCCAAAGGATTTGTTGTTACAGTATGCGCTTCTTCATAAACGGGATTCCCGTCTTCTGTTCCTTTAATAATAGAAACTTGTACCCCTAAAGCTTGTTCAGCTAAAATATCTCCTGTTGCTCCCCGAGCAACCGCCTGAAAATTAAAGCCTTGTGGAACCTGCGCGTAAGCACTGACTGCTGTCACAAGAACTACTATAAAACTAAATACTATCTTTTGTAGAATTGATTTCATGACTTTTTATTTATTTGATTAATAACATTCTTTGTGATTTGAGCACTCTTCCACCAACACGAAGTGTGTAGAAGTACACTCCGCTCGAAAGGTTAGCGGCCTGAAACTGTACGGAATGATTGCCCGCAGTCTTTCTTTGATTTACCAACGAAGCAACCTTCTTTCCCAAAATATTGAATACATCTATTGAGACATCTGAGGCTTTTGGTAAAGCATAATTTATAGTTGTAGAAGGGTTAAAAGGATTTGGATAATTCTGACTTAAGCCAAACTCTTTAGGCAGGTCTCCCGGTTCATCAATAGAAGTTGGAATAACAGGAAGGTCCGGAATAGAAACCACAATCAGGCTCATCGACTCATTCCCAAACTCGCCAACTATTGTTTCTCCGGCTGAAAAGACCAGCGATACGTTATTATTAGATACAAATCCTGAAGCCGGCAAAATCCCACTTTGAGAAAATACACTTATCGGCATTAATACGATTAGGCAAACTATATAAAAACAAGACTTATAATTCATAATGTTCAATTTGGTTACCGCTAACGTACTCGAATGAGTCTATTTTTTCACTACCCATTTGGGTGGTATTTGGGTATATGAATTGTTTATCTTCAGAATGAAAACTCATCATCTATCTATGCGATTATTAAAACATGTGTTTCTATGTGTAGTTACACTTATGTTTCTTATCTCTTGTGGTGCAACACGGCGGGCATCTAAAACAGCAGATGCGAATAGCACTGTCACTACATCCACATCCTCATTACCCACTAAAAAAGGTCAGTTAATTGAAACAGGCGTTGCCAGTTGGTATGGTCCAAATTTTAACGGGCGATTGACTGCTAATGGAGAAACTTTCGATATGAATGGGATCTCAGCTGCTCATCGCACACTTCCTTTCAATTCAGAAGTTATTGTAGTAAATGAGGACAATGGAAAATCTATCCGTGTAAGAATTAACGACCGGGGCCCTTTTGCTAAAGACAGGATCATTGACTTGTCAAAGGGAGCTGCTCAGGCTGTTGATATGATAGGTCCCGGAACCGCCAATGTTAAACTTTATCTTGTTAAAGGCGATCTCAAGAACTCAAAGGTCACTGACCTTAAAGTTCCTACCTACACTGTTCAACTAGGCTCCTACAATGATCTCGCCCCGGCTCAAACACAATCCAACAAAATAAAAGGCAGCCGAGTTGAAACCCTGAATCTAAACTCAGGAACGGTATACAGAATCTACTACGGACTTTATAAAGACCGTAGTAAAGCTGAAAAAGATATGAGAAGTCTTAAGCGAAAAGGTTTTAATGGATTCGTAAAACAAATCGAGAACGATTAATTTTATCGGGATTTATTTCTTTTCATTTTGGGTTACATCGATGAATTAAAATTATATTCATCAGCATGAGAAAAAAAATTATTGTTATTGGAAGCGGCTTTGGAGGATTAGGAGCTGCTTCACGTCTACTTTCATCCGGGCATGATGTCACCATTTTAGAAAAGAGAGATAAACTTGGGGGACGTGCATATGTTTATGAGAAAAACGGATTTAAATTTGATGGTGGCCCTACGGTAATTACTGCTCCATTTATGTTTGATGATATCTGGGAAGCCGCCGGGAAAAAGCGTTCCGATTATGTAAAGTTTGTTCCTTGCGATCCTTTTTATCGCATCTTTGATCACAATGGTAAAAAATTTGATTACAACAACGACCATGAATTCACGATTGAGGAAATCAAGAAAAGAAGTCCGGGTGATGTAGACGGTTACGAGAAATTCCTGAGCACAACTAAAGCCATCTTTCAAAAAGGGTTTGTGGAACTAGCTGATCAGCCTTTTTTGAAGTTTATGGATATGATGAAAGTTGCTCCTGATCTGATTAAGCTTCAATCCTATAAAACGGTTTATAAGTACGTTTCTAAATTTATTAAGGATGATTTTCTGCGTCAATGTTTTTCATTCCATCCTCTTTTGGTTGGTGGAAACCCGTTTGATACTACTTCGATCTATGCCATGATCCATTATTTGGAAAGAGAATGGGGCGTGCATTATGCCATGGGAGGAACAGGTGCGATCGTAAATGCATTTGAAAAACTGATCACTGAACAGGGCGGAAAGTTTCAACTGGAAGCAGAAGTTGATGAAATTCTGGTAAAAAATGGCAAAGCAACAGGTGTTCGACTGAAAGATGGCGAGGTTTTAGATGCTGATATCGTAGTTGCGAATTCTGATGTAGGATTCACTTATAAGAACATGATCAACTCCAAGCATCGAAAAAAATATACTGATAAAAAGGTAGATCGAACCAAGTATAGCATGTCGCTATTCGTGATTTATTTCGGCACTAAAAAGAGATATCTGGATTCGGGATTAGCTCATCATAATATTATTTTAGGAAAGCGATACAAGGGTTTGCTGGACGATATCTTCCACAAAAAGCATGTTGCTGATGATTTTTCTTTGTACTTACACATGCCGACTATCACAGATTCCAGTATTGCGCCGGAAGGCCATGAGGGATTTTATGTACTCTCTCCTGTTCCTCATCTGGACAGTGGCACAGATTGGAATGAATTTGCGCCGAAATATCGTGACGCTATTATGAATTTCCTTGAAGAGAACTATCTACCTGATCTCCAGGAGAACATTGTAGCTGAGCATTACATCGACCCGCTTCATTTCAAAGACGTACTGAACAGTCACAAAGGCTCTGCATTTTCTGTGGAACCGATTTTGACTCAATCCGCTTGGTTTCGTCCCCATAATAAGTCTGAAGACGTGGAAGATCTGTATTTCGTTGGAGCCGGAACACATCCCGGAGCGGGACTTCCCGGCGTGCTTTCATCCAGCATTATTGCTCAGGATTTGATAGGAAAAGCCTGAAATGATTTAATGCTCTCAGCTGTTAAAACAGCATGTTTAAAACTAAATATTCAGAGATACTAGATCAGATTGATCAGGTAGACTCGGTCAATTACGGAAGAACAAGGAATTTTATTGATGGTGATGTGAGTCGCCTCTCACCGTATATCTCTCGAGGAGTTATTTCTACAAAACAAGTAATGAAGCGAACGCTGGATCGTGGGTTCGAGCCCGAGGAGATCAAAAAATGGCTTCAGGAGTTGGCATGGAGAGATTACTGGCAATTGATTTGGGCAGAAAAAGAAGATCAGATCAACTCCGATCTCCGCCGACCACAACCTGATGTTGAAAATCATCAAATGCCTAAAGTGATTGTTGAGGCGAATACCGGAATTAAAGCGATCGATAAGACTATCGAAGAATTCTATGAAACCGGATATTTACACAATCATGTTCGGATGTATATCGCGGCTATTTGTTGTTCTATTGGTGGAAGTCATTGGAAAACTCCTGCTCGATGGATGTACTATTATTTGAAAGACGGAGATTGGGCAAGCAACGCATTAAGCTGGCAGTGGGTGGCGGGAGCGAACAGCAACAAAACCTATGTAGCCAATCAGAATAACATCAACAAATATTGTTATACCGATCAAACTGGAACTTTTTTAGATGTACCTTATGAAGCTTTCGATTCCATGGAGATTCCAGATATTCTAAGAGATCTGACCTCACCAAATCTAAAAACCCCGCTCCCGAAATCACATGAGTTGACTATAAATTCTGATAACCTCACTTTGATCTATAATTTTTACAATATGGATCCCACTTGGAGAGAGGGCGAGGATGCAAATCGAATTCTATTGATCGAACCTTCCGTTTTTCAGAAATATCCGGTGTCGGAAGATTCAATTAAGTTTATGTTAGATCTGGGTGAGAACATCCCGAACTTACAAACTTACGTTGGAGAATTTGATCACTTAAAGAACGAGTTTTCATTAAATGAAGACGACATTTATTTCAAAGAACATCCTCTTAATAATTATCTCGGAAATGAAGATTCCAGAGACTGGATGTTTTCGGTGAAGGGATATTATCAATCCTTTTTCAAATTCTGGAATAAGGCCAAGAAAGAACTCAATCATCCAAAAGATCTGTTTGATGGCACATAAGAAAGAACATCTCCCGGAAAAAATGTGCCCGGTATGTGGACTCTCTTTTAATGGGAGAAGAACTGGGATAATGTGAAATATTGCAGTGAGAGGTGTAGGAGGCATAAAGACAATTCATGAGCATTAATGACCCCCACCTTTGTTTCCTCCCCAGAAGGAGGAAAACTCTCAATTTAAGATCTAAAACCAAACAACGAGTTTCCCCTCAGCAGGAGGGGAACAAGGGGAAGGTTTTTCTTACCTCAATTTTAAATCACATACAATGAAAACCGTAAACTTAATCTTCCCTCATCAGCTTTTTGAAGAAAGCCCTATTCTGGAAAATGATTACCCCATTTATCTGATTGAAGAAGAACTGTTCTTCAATCAGTATAAATTTCATAAGCAAAAGATCGCTTTTCATCGAGCGACTATGAAGTTCTACGAATCCTGGCTAAAGGATCAGGATCAAAAAGTGGGGTATATCGAAGCGAGAGATAAAAGATCCGATATCAGAGAATTGATCGCTTTTCTTGCGGATGAAGGAATTGAAAAGATCTGTGTGCTAAATCCTACGGACAACTGGTTGGAAAAAAGGATCACTGATTATGCTGATAAGAATGGTATTGAAATCGAAGAATATGAAAATCAGCTCTTTCTGAATACACGGGATGATCTACAGGATTGGTTCGGTTCTAAAGAGAAGAAATTTTTTCAAACATCATGGTATAAAGATGAGCGGAAAAAACGAGGGATTTTGATCGAAGATGATGACAATCCTGTTGGTGGCGACTGGACTTACGATAAAGAAAACCGAAAGAAATATCCCTCAAAGAAAACTCCGCCAAACATCGAATTCCCTGAAGAGACCGATTTCTACAAAGAAGCTCGTAAATATGTAGAAGAGCATTTTTCAGATAACTACGGAGAACTAGTTGAGATCCAACTATACCCCACTGACTTCGAAAGTTCAAAAAAGTGGCTCCATCAATTTTTAGAGCAACGTTTTGATGAATTTGGTCCTTATGAAGATGCCATCGTTTCAGATAAAAGAATTCTGAATCACAGTGTGCTCACACCAATGATGAATGTTGGATTGCTAACTCCACAGTTTGTGATTGATGAGGCACTAAAATATGCTGAAGAAAATGATGTTCGAATCAATTCTTTAGAAGGATTCATCCGACAAATCATTGGCTGGAGAGAATTCATGCGTGGGTTGTATGAAAAGAAAGGAACTCAAGAGCGTACCGAGAATTTCTGGGGATTTGACCGAAAAATTCCTTCTTCTTTTTATGATGGAACCACCGGAATTGAACCTGTTGATGATACTGTCAGGAAAGTGCTTAAAACAGGATATAATCATCATATTGAACGTTTAATGATCCTTGGTAATTTCATGTTACTCTGTGAATTCGATCCCGATGAAGTGTACAAATGGTTTATGGAAATGTATATCGACGCTTATGATTGGGTAATGGTGCCCAACGTGTATGGAATGAGTCAATTTGCCGACGGTGGATTAATGGCTACAAAGCCGTACATCAGCAGCAGTAATTACATCAAGAAAATGAGTGATTACGGAAAGGCTGACTGGAATGAAACCTGGGACGCCCTGTTCTGGAGATTTATGCACGTACATCGTGATTTTTTTGAGGGAAATCCAAGATTAAATATGTTGTTAAGTAATCTCGATAGAATGAGTAAAGAAACTTTACAAGATCATCTTGATAAGGCGGAAGAGTTTATTGAGAATTTATAACCGAAATAACGACCTCCCTAACTAAACGATTTAATTTTATTCTGAAGTGGTTCGGTCCCTCCTTCACAAGGAGGGAAAGATCAAAGCCAAACTAAACTCAGTATTTGATAGTTCTGTAACAAAGAGTTCTCCTCCTGTTGCAGGAGCCTGCCTGTTCGGCAGACAGGGAGACAAAGGATGTCCAATCTTAGGAGGGGAAAGAGGGGAGGTCAATACAATTATAAGTATAGCTAATAACGATCAGTGCCCGTTTCATAATCCATCCTCAAAGCCGTATATTTAAGTTTCTAAAAATTTGAATTACAAAACGGAAAGCAGAAACCATGGCAACAGGATTTTTTAACGTCCCACCGGCAATCAACGAACCTATCTTGAGCTACGCTCCGGGTTCTCCTGAAAAAGAAGAACTTCAGGCTGCACTCAAAGAAGCTCGATCAAAAGAAATTGACGTTCCAATGTATATCGGAAGTGAATTAGTTACTACCGATAACAAAAAGCCGATGTCACCACCGCATGATCACAAACACATTTTAGGTCATTTTTCAGAAGGTGATGCTTCTCATGTTAAGCAGGCTATTGATGCAGCTATGGAAGCGAAAGCGGATTGGGCAAATATGGGTTGGGAACACAGAGCCAGTATTTTCCTGAAAGCGGCTGAATTAATTGCAGGACCATACCGTGCAAAATTGAACGCGGCTACCATGTTGGGTCAGTCTAAAAATGCATTTCAAGCTGAAATTGATTCTGCTTGTGAGATCATCGATTTCTTACGTTTCAACGTTGAGTACATGACACAGATTTATGCTCAGCAACCGGAATCATCGGAAGGTGTTTGGAACAGATTAGAACAACGTCCTTTAGAAGGTTTTGTATTCGCACTAACTCCATTCAATTTCACAGCTATTGCTGGGAATCTTCCTACATCAGCGGCAATGATGGGAAATACTATTGTTTGGAAGCCTGCTTTTACTCAGATTTATTCTGCTAATGTATTGATGGAAGTATTCCGTGAAGCGGGAGTTCCTGATGGAGTAATCAACTTGATTTATGTGGATGGGCCCACTGCAGGTGATATTATTTTTTCTCATGAAGATTTTGGTGGAATTCACTTTACAGGAAGTACCGGAGTATTCCAACATATTTGGAGAACGATTGGTGAGAATATCAAAAAGTACAAATCGTATCCGAGAATTGTTGGTGAGACCGGAGGAAAGGATTTCATTATGGTTCACAAATCTTCTAAAGCAAAACAAGTAGCAACCGCTATTACCCGTGGTGCTTTTGAGTTTCAGGGACAAAAATGTTCAGCTGCATCCAGAGCGTACATTCCATCTAACCTTTGGGAAGATGTGAAGAATTATGTGATCGAAGATCTCAAATCATTCAAAATGGGTGGCACGGAAGATTTCAGCAATTTCATAAATGCGGTTATTGATGAAAAGTCGTTCGATAACATTGCGAGCTACATTGATAACGCAAAAGCGAGCGAAGATGTGGAAGTGATCGCAGGTGGTAACTATGATAAGTCGAAAGGATATTTCGTAGAGCCAACCGTGTTGCTTTCTAAAGATCCTAAGTACACAACCATGTGCGAAGAGATTTTCGGACCGGTTATTACAATTTACGTATATGACGAAGACAAATTCGAAGAAACACTTGAGTTGGTGGATAACACTTCTCCGTATGCATTGACCGGTTCTATTTTCAGTCAGGACAGATATGCGATCGAAGTTGCTACCAAGAGATTGGAGCAATCTGCCGGAAACTTCTACATCAATGACAAGCCGACCGGCGCCGTTGTTGGTCAGCAGCCATTTGGTGGAGCAAGAGGTTCAGGAACTAACGACAAAGCAGGATCGATGATCAACTTGCTGCGTTGGGTTTCTCCGAGAACGATCAAAGAGACCTTTGTAACTCCAACAGATTACAGATATCCGTTTTTGGGTGAAGATTGATCACTGATTTAGGATCACTGATTACAGTGATTCTTTTTGATTTTCGCTGATTTAAAAGCCTCGTGTTTTTTTAATGCGAGGCTTTTTTTGTTTTAGTTATTAAAATTCAGAAAGTTAGAGGATATTTGTATAGATTCTTGGATGGATGATAATATTTTGGGCTCAATAATCCAGTAAATGAAATCTCAGTTAACACGACTCGCTGAATCAATACTAAAGGATGTTGAAAAGCAATTTGGAGACAGGGTTTCAAGTTGGAATTTTATTGAAGTACAAGTTCTTGAAAATGGTCCACGCCTATTATATCATCTAGATACAAATTCAATTTCTATTGCTCTTTCAAAAAAAGTTCTTGAACATGAAATCCAGTTACTTTTTCAACTATCTCATGAAGTCTGCCACTTACTTCACCCCTCTAGAAAAAATACTGGTGAACTACTTGATACACTAGTTATCAATGAGGGTCTTTCCACATTTTTCCAAGTTAATTATGTAAGTAAAACTTTTGGTAATAAATCTCACCTTGAAAATGATTTAAAAACTTATAGTTCAAATTACTATGAAGCCTATTTATTGGTTCAAGAATTAGAACAGATAAAATCAGGTACAATTAAAAAGCTGAGATCGCTGCAACCTCAAATTGATTTGTTAACCCAGAGTGAGTTTGATCTTCTTGAAATAGATATTCCTCAAGACCTTATTAATCAATTACTAAAAAAATGGAATCAAGCCTAAAAAGCATTTCACCTCGTTCCGTACCTCCGGTGCGGAATGCTACACAGAAGCTCCTGCTTCCATTACTTAATTGCTATTTTGAAATAGTACAACGACTGAAAAATCTAAAAATAAGCAAAAAAGAAAATCTTTAGATTTCTCTCTTCGGTCGAAATGACAAAATTCGGTTTTTCGAACCCATCTCTGTCTCTTCCCTTCACCAAGGGAAGAG
Source organism: Balneola sp. (assembly GCA_965222085.1). Lineage (GTDB taxonomy): Bacteria > Bacteroidota > Rhodothermia > Balneolales > Balneolaceae > Balneola. Next base: position 1,841,583 of record OZ244952.1, on the reverse strand, counting down.
GACGTATGAATGAAAATATAGCTCAATAATAAAGTCTCTTTTCGTCATTCCGGACTTGATCCGGAATCTGTAGGGAGTTGAGCTTTGATTGAAATGCATTTTTGAACAACGAGCTTCACTTTACAGATCCTGAATCAATACTGAATCAAGTTCAGCACATGGTTCAGGATGACGTAGATTCTTTTCGTTGTAGGTAGTAGCTTTGCAGATTCTTCTCCCGAATTGTCGGGATCAGGATGACTAGTTATTTAATAATCGATGTTCCGTGTTGAACATTCGATATTGAATATTCATTATTCAATATTCATCATTCTAATTCTTCCTTTCCCCCGGCTTGTACTTTTCTTCGGCTCTTGCTTCAACATCTTCGCGGTAATATGCAACATCTTTGAAGTTTACGTTTATGTAAGGTTCTGCCTGATCAAAGAAATGAGGCGAATCAGGATCACCGCTTTGTCCACCGGCGAGGATACTTTTTGCTTTTACTTGATCGCCAAATTCCACTACGGCCACAAAACTGTTTCCTGAAGTTCCGTAGATCTTTTTGGTATCATAGGTTCGGGCGCCGTACGAAGCTAACGCTCCCCATCTGCCGGAGGCAAGCCCAACAGGTAAACTTGGCTGATCATCATCAAAATTTGGAGCAATACTTCCATCCAGTCTTTGGAAGCGGTTTACTTCTCCCCAGGCCATATTCCAACTGCCAAAATCTTCATCCAGTTGGTCGAGTGTTGTTTTCAAAATTTCTAACCGTTCTTTAAACGGGGCTTTTGTTCCGTAATATGAAAACCGCTCCATGAAATTCAATCCATCGGGAGCTTCTCCATTTCTCATGAAATTGATTCCATAAAAATGAGCGATGGTCATAGCTACTGATTCTGCATTAGTGGTAAAATCCCAATCTCTTAACACATCAATGGCTTCTTTAGGAACTCCGAATTTGTTGGAAGAACGATCGTAAGCACGAACTACTCCCGGGATCAATTCTTCGAAAGCAGGAACTCTTGGTGAGTAAGCCAGTTCGATCAAACCATCCAGCGTTAAGTTTTCTGCTTCTTTCAAAAGATCTTGTGCATGAACTCCGCGAAAGTTTTCCGGAATTCGGGACATATAATTCGGGTAATCCTCTTTCTTGGGACTGAATTCTGCAGCCGCTGTAAACGGAGTTGAATTTGCATTCTGTATCCAGCCATTCCCGGGATTCAATAAAGTGATAGCTTCGTCAACAGGATGAAGTCCCTGCCAATCGGTAGCCGGATCGCTTCCATCCACAGGTTGGGTGTAATCAAATTGAGTATCTCTGATCGGGATAAAGTTTCCGTGATAGTATGCGATATTTCCTTCAGAATCAGCAAAGACAGTGTTGTTGGATGAATTAGTTTTGATACCCATCATCTCATTAAATTCTGCATGATTCGCCTTCTTAGTTCGTGTATAAGATTGCTCCAATACTTTTACCGGTTCCCACATCATTGCTGTTGCCACCCATTGATCGTCGATCATGTGAGTGATCGGACCATGATGCGTTCGGTACATCGGAAACGTTTTCTCCAGCATCTCGCCGTTTTCAGAATATGTTAGCGTGACTGAATCGGTTTCAACCTCCCTCCATTCTTCGCCGTACTTGTACATTAATTTCCCGTCGCGTTCTTCGATGGTTTCCTTGAACTCATCGATAACATCGGTGTAAGTGGAAGTGTGCATCCATCCGGTATTTTCATTAAATCCTTGGTAGATAAAAAATTGTCCCCAGGTAACGGCTCCGTACGCATTCAATCCTTCTTCACTTACAGCATGAACTTCTCCTCTGAAATAAAAGGATGTATGAGGATTGATCAGCAACATCGCATTTCCTGATTCGGTCAATTCTCCCGAGATCGCAATCCCGTTCGATCCTTTTGGTTCTTCATATGGATCAACTACTGTTAATCCATTTCCAAACTCATTTAAAGAAAGTGAAGCTCTGTCTTCATAAAAAGCCTGTATTCTTCTTGTTGAAACCCGTTCGATATCTCCGCCTATCGATCCCTCACTGAAATACATTGGCATCCATGGTTCAAACTTTTCCAGAAGCATTGGTTCTACTTCCGGATGAGTTGCCAGATAATAATTCAATCCATCTGCCCAAGCATCACATAATTCTTTGAGCCAGTCAGGTGCACTTTCGTAATTAGCGATCGCTTCTTCTTTGGTCATAAATAAACGAGCACGAAGATCGCTGTACAATGCATCTTCACCTTCTACTTCTGCCAGTCGACCAATTGCCCACACATAATTTCGCTCTATTCTTGGAAAGTCATCTTCAGCCTGTGCGTACATCAATCCGAACACAGCGTCCGCATCGGTTTTCCCATACACATGAGGCACACCGAAATCGTCACGCATAATTGTGATGTTATCAGCTTGTTGTTTGAGTCGGTTTAGTTCAGGATCACATGCCCCAAATACAAATAACAGAGCAAAGGATAGGAAGAAGAGCTTTTTCATAGTAATAATAAGTTAGTTATTACTTGAAAGTAGGTAGAGGAATTCAAAAAGAAAAACGGACCAGGATTTGGAAGGATTAAAAGATTACCAGGATTACTTTTATAACTAACTAGTTAATTATGGCATCAGAATTAAATCCTGCTGATCCGGAAAATCCTAAACTAATCCTGGTCCCTCCGGTGATTATTAAACAGCCTTTTAAACTGCAGACTTTTTGCACCAAAGTTTATGAGTAAACCAGTCTCTACATTGTATGCTTCTAAGTAGTTCTTGGCTTGATTCAAATGAACATCTTCAAGTTCAATTACAGCTTTCAACTCCACCATAATCTCTTTCTCGATTAAAAAATCAACCCTTCTGGTACCAACTTGAACTCTGTCATATATAATTGGCATCGTAAACTCTCTTGTAAACGATAGTTCGGTTTTGTTCAATTCAATCTCTAAACATTTTTGATAAACCGATTCCTGAAAACCATTCCCCAACGTGGTATGTACTTTCATAGCACATCCTATAATTTGGTGAGTGGTTTCTTTATGCTTCATTTTTACCAGGATTGTTAAGGATTTACTGGATGAGCAGGATTACACCAGTTCAATGCAAGCTAAACAATACCAAATAAGTAAATCATGTCAATCTTGAAAATCAATTAGAATCCTGGTCGAACCTTACCACAACATCATCTTCATACAGAATACACTCCCGCCACTTTTCAGATATTGGGCAGTACTGAATTCATGCACATTAAAACCATGATCTCTTAATTTCTGATTCACATCTGTACAGCCCTGTTGGATAAACACATTTTTGCCGTCAGGAGATGTAGCGTTACAAGCAAAAAGTTCCTCTGCTTCATATTTAGATGCTTCAATAACATTGTCGAATAAAGCGTGGATCAGATCCAGACCATTCTTGGTAAATGCTTTAGGGTAGATTAGCGCCGTTTTTTGATCCAGAATGCATAAGCAAGTATCCAGGTGATAGAATTTTTCGTTGAGTAGCTCTAATCGAATAACAGGTACATCGTACATATCAGAGATCAAAGCATAAACCTCTTGAGAGGAACGGAATCCATATCCACCCCATATCAAACCTGTTTTGTAGTGCCAAAGTGCATCACCCATTCCTTCAAAATCATCAAATTTGTCTTCATCTAAATGAAATACCTGATAACTACTATCTTCATACATTTTTTGAATGTGTGACACTTCTCCCTTGCGTTCATCGGCATGCATCACGCTCATCAAAACTTTTTTATTCCCATTCTCATCTATATAAGGAAGACTCTGGTTTGCACAAAAAACCATATCGGGCAATCCCCGAACGCCTTCAAGTACATGCGTTTCAAATCCTAATTCTTCGTATCCGTTTTTCAGATGCTCCCACTCATCCATGGCAGCCATTTTATCAATTTGCCCTACATGTCCTTTCATATGCGGATTTATTACATACTCAACGGCGAAATGAGTTGGTTTTACTAACAACACTTTTTTTGGAGCCGGCATTGGCTTCAGATCAGATATTGTGAAATCCAGTTCATTTATGGTCGAAATTACTTTTTTCATGTATGAATTTTGAAGGTTTGACAGGACATTGAAGATCAGAAAAAACTTGTGTCGGAACAAATTTGAAAGAGTTTAATTGTTAATGAAAAGCACAAACAATTCCCTATTTTCCATCAATAAAAAAATTTCATTATCTCTATGTCTACTAAGAATTTGATAATTGCTTTCGGCGGCGTTTCTCCTGAACATGAAGTTTCTGTGCTTTCAGCTATACAAGCTATTTCCAGTATGGAAAATTCTCAATACAACCTCGTTCCGTTGTATATCAGTAAATCCGGAAAATGGTTTACCGGCAATCAGCTTTTAGAGCTAGAAACGTACAAAGATTTGTCATTGCTGGAAGAGAATGCTCTTCAATGCGCTTTTGTTAAAGATGACATCGGAAGAACTCACCTTAAGCAACAAAACTCTTCGGGATTATTTTCTAAGCCGAAATCCTATCCGGTTTATGCTGTTGTTTGCGCTTTTCATGGCAGTGGCGGAGAAAACGGTGCATTTCAGGGAATTTGTGATTTCTTTAATGTGCCTTACACAGGAAGCGATGTTTTGGCTTCTTCTTTAGGGATGGATAAAGTAAAAGCCAAGCAAGTGTGTGTTGCCAATGAAATCCCGGTAACAGATAGCCTGGATTTTTATGAATCAAACTGGGAAACTGATCAGGAAACGATAATCAAAGAAGCTGAAATTCTTGGATATCCATTGATCGTTAAACCATGCAGTTTAGGAAGCAGTATTGGTGTAGCTAAAGCCTCTTCGAAAGATGAGTTGGTCAATGCGGTTGAAATGGCTTTCCGGTACGACGCTCACTTATTGATCGAAGAAGCTGTTCATCCGCTTATGGAAATAAATTGTTCAGTATTAGGAACTGCACAGGAATGTCGTGCCAGTGTGTGCGAAAAACCACTGGGAACCACGGAAACACTTTCTTTTAAAGACAAATATCAAAGCGGAGAAGGCGCTGATAAAGGAATGGCTTCTGCAGATCGTGTTATTCCCGCTGATATCTCTTCTGAACTTACCGAAGAGATCAGGGAGCTGGCGATCCGAACTTTTAAGACATTCGGTGCAAGCGGGGTTGCACGATTAGACTTTCTGGTAAACGCTGAAACAGAACAAGTTTATTTCAATGAGATCAATACTATTCCTGGTTCTTTCTCATTCTATTTATGGGAAAAATCTGACATCTCATTTAAGCAGCTTATTGATGAACTGATAGAAATTGCTATCCAAAATCATCGGCAAAAAAATGGCCGTGTTCAGAGTTATGAGACTAACCTATTGAATGAAAAAGCAGTAAAAGGCATTAAAGGATTAAAAGGTATAAAAAACTAGTTATGAGATTTAAAGCGATAAGCATACTATTTTTACTTTTTCTGATTATTTCTTGTGGAAAAAGCACTGAAGTAACCATTGTTGACGATTCAAGTGGGATGTTACCCTCTGAAAAAACCGGCGATACTGCAAAAAGAGCCGAGGTTCAGGATGATTTTACAAATCTGAAGATTGGAGAACTAAACAACATTCAAACTTTAGACCCTCTTTTTGCTACTACAAGTAGCGAGTTCAGAATCAACGCTCTGATCTATGATGGTTTGACCCAAATCGATGCTGATGGAAATGTGAAGCCGGCTATTGCTAAAAAATGGACCATAACCAGAGACTCTCTTAGATACACATTTACGCTGCGCGACAATTTGTTTTATCACAATGATTCCAGATTTACAAGCGGTATTGGAAGACTTGTTACTCCTCAAGATATTGTGCTTAATTTTGAACGTATGGCATCTGTATTAGTACCTGATAATGCGGCAGACATGTTCAAAGCTGTTAAAGGATTTAATGCATTTCATACAGAGCAAACTTTTATAAAAATCCCTGCTAACAGAACCATTAAATCCATTGAGGGAATTTATTCCTCTAACGACTCAACTCTGGTCATTCAACTTGCAAAGAAAGATTCAGAATTACTAGAAAAACTAGCTCATCCATTGGCTTCAGTTTACCCCAAAGAAAGCATTCCCAACAATAACAATCCCATTTCAGACCCTATTGGTACAGGTGGTTTTTATCTGGCTCAGAAAAAAAACAACCTTTTAATTCTGGCGTCAAATGATGAATACTTTCAGGATCAAACAGTTCCAACCCGATTGGATATTACACATGGAAAAACAGAATCTGAGCTCTATCAGGATTTTACGAATGGCATTCTGGATGCTTTAGTTGAACTTGGTCCGAATACTATACAAGAAGTTACAGATTCTGCTGGATCCCGAGATTTGAAATTTGAGACCTCTTTTTCTCTTTATGATCCTGAAGTTACTAATGAGATCAACTTTTATTATAACCAGGCATCCGGAAATACATCACTATTCTCTTATTTAGTATCTCAGAACAATGACTTCCTCAACTTTGAAAAAACACTTGGCTCTGTCGAGATCGAAAATAGACAAACTTTTTCGGATAGCCTGAGAAAGCAAACAGCTTATATTTCCTACACAGGTAATCCTGCTGAAGTGTTCCTGATTGATGCTATTGCAGAAAAATTATCGGGCACCGGGGCTACCATCGTCCTAAATTCATCCTACGCAATCACCGATGATATTTCATTTTCCACTATCAGATTCCCGGGAGCACAAAAAACTGTTAGTTGGAAGATGCCTGTTTTGGTTTTAACTCAATCAAACATTTCAGGAATCAGCATCTCCAAATATCCTTGGAATATCTCTTTTGATGGGGTAACTATTAATGAATCAAATTAATATGAAATTTGCTGTAGTTGCCAATCCCAATAAATTTGAAGTGAAAGAGGTACTTAAGGAAACAATCGAGTGGGCGGGCGAGAATTCTGTTTCACTTTTGATCTCTCAAGAAACTTGTAAGCTAACCGGTTTCCATAATCCTGAAGTAATTCAAAAAACCAATTCTGACAAGGAAGCCATTGATGAATGTGATATCGTTATAGTAATTGGTGGAGATGGTACGATTTTATATACAGCCAGAATTTCATCTCATTCTTCAAAACCAATTTTGGGAGTAAACGGTGGTCGCTTGGGTTTTATGACCGACACCAAATTTGAAGATCTTAAAGATGCGCTTCAAAAAGTAAAAAGCGGTAACTACACTATTGACAAACGTCATTTTCTTAAAGCTGTCGATTCTACCGGAAATGAATATTATGCTTTGAATGAATTTTTATTCGCCCGCAAAGATTCTACAGCTATGATCAATATAACGGCTGAATATGATGGCAGTTTGATAAACACTTATTGGTCTGACGGGTTGATTGTATCCTCCTCAACCGGCTCAACTGCTTATAATTTATCTTCCGGAGGACCTATCGTTGTTCCGGGATCGGGAGTAATGCTGGTTACACCTATCAATCCGCACACGTTAACTACGCGGCCTTTGGTAGTCCGGTCAGACAAACCACTGAAGATCAGAGTTGAAGAACAGGAAAGCGATGTTTCGTTTTCATATGATGGGGTGCATTGTAAAGTGGATACGCTACCGATGGAAGTTGAGATCATTGCTTCTGATCTGGCCTTTAACTTAATAAGATTACCCGGTCAGGATTATTTTGAAACACTCCGGAATAAGTTGATGTGGGGAAAAGACTCAAGACGAAATTAAGAGTGAAAAATTATGAATTTTGAATGTTGAATTACGAATATAGAATTCGATTAATTCAACATTCATCATTTAAAATTCATAATTTCCAGTGTTAGAAGAAAGATGTAATCGTTTAACTCAAATTTAGATACAAACAAATGAAAGTAACAGTTGTAGGAGCAGGTGGAAATGTTGGTTCAACCGTAGCATTAAGCGTTGCTCAAAGAGACTTCGCCAAAGAAGTAATCGCCGTTGATCTTGAACGCAAAGAAGACGATAAAACATTTTACCCTTCAAAGGGAAGAGCGTTAGATCAGTGGGAAGCATCACCGATTCATTTGTTCGATACAAGAGTTAAAGGAACTACTGATTATGCAGATACTGCAAATTCTGATGTTTGTGTTATCACTGCCGGCGTCCCGAGAAGACCGGGAATGAGTCGTGACGATCTTTTAGAGATCAACGCAAATATCGTAAGAAGCGTAACCGAGCAATTGGTAAAGCACTCTCCTGATACGATCATTATTGTGGTTTCCAATCCGCTAGATGTTATGGTTCAGGTTGCAAAAGACGCATCCGGACTTCCGTACGAGAAAGTAATGGGAATGGCGGGTATTCTTGATACCGCTCGTTACCGTGCTTTTATCGCAGAAGAATTAGACGTTTCTCCAAAAGATATTCAGGCTTTGCTGATGGGTGGACATGGCGATACCATGGTTCCACTTCCAAGATTCACAACCTTAGCAGGAATGCCTATCACTCATTTCATTTCTGATGACAGATTGGAAGAAATTGTAAACCGCGCTAAAAAAGGCGGTGGTGAGATCGTTGGATTGATGGGAACATCAGCTTGGTATGCGCCGGGTGCTGCTGCTGCTCAGATGGTGGAAGCTATTTTACTTGACCAAAACCGAATTTTCCCGGTTTGCGCTCATATTGATGGCCAGTACGGTGTTGATGATTTATACATCGGCGTTCCTGTGAAATTAGGTAAAGGCGGAATCAAAGAAGTAATTGAGGTTGAATTAACCAAAGAAGAAAGCGATCTTATGCATCAGTCGGCTGATGCTGTGCGTGGCACACTCAACGACTTTAAAAAACTAATGAATAAGTAAACAAACGAGGACTAAGGTCTTCACTACTTGCATTTATAAAGCCCTTCGAATTTCGGAGGGCTTTTTTATTGGCATTAAAAAAGCTTGCCTCTTTTCAGAAACAAGCTTCTTAATCAATTTATGCTCAATCTTATGAAGAAGATTTCTTCAACAAATGCTTAAAGTCTTTTTTGAATTTTTTGATCTTCGGAGCAATTACATAAGAGCAATATCCCGCATTAGGATTATTCGCAAAGTAATTCTGGTGGTAATTCTCAGCCACATAGTAGTTTTTGAGAGGTTCGATCGTAGTTACAATCGGATCATCCCAAAGCCCTGACTTGTCTGTTTTCTTTAATGATTCTTCCGCAATCTTTTTCTGATTTTCATTATGATAAAAAATTACAGATCGATAGTGCTCCCCAACATCATTTCCTTGTCTGTTTAAAGTTGTTGGATCGTGAGAATGCCAGTGTATTTCCAGAAGTTGTTCGTAAGAAATTACCGAAGGATCGTAATGAACACGAGCCACCTCCACGTGACCTGTATTTCCGTTTACCACTTCCTTATATGAAGGGTTTTCAACATGTCCTCCGGAGTAACCGGATTCCACATGCTCCACGCCTTCTACCAATTCATAAACAGCTTCTACACACCAAAAACATCCGGCACCAAAAGTTGCTGTTTCTAATTTCTTTTCCATTTTTTCGCTTTGCGCAAAAGTCAGCGATGTAAGGCTCAAAAACAGTCCTGTAAATATTAATTTCTTAAACATAGTGTTTCTCATGTTTTTCTTGTTTTCTGTAAGTAACGTATTTAGGCTTAGAGTTATATCACAAATGGTTAACATATATAACCGCTAATTCCATTTCATTTTCTAAGTAATAACTTCATTTAGTACCTTCCATTTTATCACTCACTTATATTCTACGAAATGTCTACCCTTTTCAGATTTGTGCCGATCTTTTTATTAATTGGTTTTACATCCTGCCTGAACACCAAAATTGACAGAATGGCAAAGAAAGCGACTTCTCCCGTTCAATTACTGGATTCTCCATCAGGACAACTTCAACTGATATTTGAACTAAAAAGCGGTGTTCCTACCTACCGATTAAATAAAGGTGCCGAGTTTGTAATTCTTTCATCCGATCTTGGTGTGGTGTTGGAAGATGAAGATCTTAGTAAAAACTTCGAAGTAATCGGTTATGGGAAACGGGATTCTTCCAGTATATGGACACAGCCCTGGGGTGAGGTTAAAGAAATTGTAGACAATCATCAGGAGTTGGCCGTTTATCTTAAACACGATTCGGGCAAAAGAATGAATGTCATTTTCAGATTGTATGATACCGGTCTTGGGTTTCGTTATGAATGGCCTGATCAGGAATCATTGAATGAATTTGTGATCATGGAAGAAAAAACAGAATTCGTATTAGCTGATGATCATGATTCCTGGTGGCTGCAAGCATACATCCCGAACAGATACGAACATTTAAATATTGCATCAAAAGCATCTGAAATTGATACTGCGGCTACTCCACTTACTATGAAAACAGATAAAGGACTATATCTGAGTTTTCATGAAGCCGCTTTAACGGATTATTCCTCAATGTCGCTGATCAATAGGGGCGATAACAAACTGCAGGCAACGCTTTTTCCATGGATGGATGGAACCGGACAAAAAGTTCGGGCAAAAACTCCTTTTGTGTCTCCGTGGAGAACCATCAAAGTGAATGAAGATCTGGATGGGCTGGTGAATAATTACATTGAACTGAATCTGAATGAGCCATCTAAAATTGAAGATACTTCGTGGATCAAGCCCGGGAAATACATGGGCATTTGGTGGGATATGCACCTGAATCGAAAAACCTGGCACTCGGGCGATAAGCACGGAGCTACAACTGAATACACCAAAGAATGGATCGATTTTGCTTCAAAACACGGGTTTGATGGCGTTTTGGTTGAAGGTTGGAATGAAACCTGGGACGGCGACTGGACAAAAAATGCTGATCAATTCAGTTTTACTGAATCTTATCCGGACTATGACCTTGAAGAAGTTGTGGAATATGCTCAATCCAAAGGCACCAATATTATCATGCATAACGAAACTTCAACAGGAATCGAAAACTACGAGTCTCAGATTGATGAAGCTTTTGATTATTACCAAGAATTGGGAATCAACACCATAAAATCAGGCTATGTAGGTGATATGATCGCGAACGGGCAATGGCATCATGGACAGTATATGGTTCGTCATTATCGTAAAGTAGTTGAAAAAGCTGCTGAGCACGGAATTATGTTGGATGTTCACGAGCCGATCAAAGACACAGGAATACGCAGAACGTGGCCAAACATGATGACCAGAGAAGGCGCTCGTGGACAAGAATACAATGCCTGGAGTGGAGATGGAGGAAATCCCCCAAATTACATCCCAACTATTTTATTTACCAGAATGCTTTCCGGTCCGTTTGACTATACTCCAGGAGTGCTCGATCTTTTATTGAAAGATAATGACGAAGGCAGACCAAAGAACAGGGTTTACTCTACTCTGGCAGGTGAACTGGCTGTTTATGTAGTTATCTACAGTCCGCTTCATATGGCTGCTGACCTAATGCATAACTATGAAAATTATCCTATACCGTTTCATTTTATAAAGGAAGTTCCAACTGATTGGGAATATACAAAAGTACTTGCAGGTGAAATCGGGAAACATGTTACTGTTGTAAGAAAAGACCGAAATTCTGATGATTGGTATCTGGGTGCTGTAACCGATGAAAATGCCCGGGAATATGTTGTGGATTTGAGTTTTCTGGATAATGGAAAAGAATATGAGGCCATTATTTATTCGGATGGACCGGCCGCGGATTATGAATTAAGACCTCAGTTACTTATAAAATATGGGCAGATCGTAAACTCGGTTTCTACCTTAAAAATAAATATGGCACGAGGTGGAGGTATGGCCGTTCGATTTAAAGCAAGAAACTAATTTCGAATTATGTCCCCGTTTTTAATTCTGATTTGTTATCAGAGTGAACATCAACTTTAAAAATTGAAAGATCATGAATAAATACATGCTATTATTATTTGACCGGGAAGAGGCTTTTAATGAAATGTCTCCCGAAGACATGCAGAAAGAAATTGGACAGCATATGAGCTGGATAGAGAGCCTTGGAGATCATTATGATTCCGGCGAGCCATTGCTTCCCGATGCTAAAACTATAACAGGGAAAAACAAAGTCGTCACTGATGGACCATTTATAGAATCGAAAGAACTACTAGGAGGGTTCTACATCATTAATGCAAATAGCTTGGAAGAAGCTACTGAACTGGCAAAAGGATGTCCAACTTTGGGATTGGGCGGAAGTGTTGAAGTTCGGGAAGTCATGAAAATGTAAGTGGATACCAAACTCACATATTCTGATTCAAAAAACATAGAACATCTTTTTCGGCAACAGTCGGGAAAGATGTTTTCTATTCTGATTCGCTTGTTTGGCTTCGATAATTCCAGCCTCATTGAAGACATTATTCAGGAAACATTTCTGGCTGCAATGAAAACCTGGAGTATCAAAGGTGTTCCCGAACAACCTGAAGCCTGGCTGATGCAGGTTTCAAAAAATAAACTCATCAACGAGCTTAAAAAAAGAAGTAACCGAACCCGGCTGAATGAACAATTTGCCGGCGAGAAACTGGAAGAAAAAGTTGATGAACTTTTTTTGGACAAAGAGATCAAAGACAGTCAACTGAGAGCTCTTTTTGCATGTTGCAATCCTTTTCTGAGTAAGAAAGAACAAATAATGTTGACCCTTAAAATCTTGTCAGGGTTTAATAATGCTGAAATTGCAAACGCACTTCTAAGTAGTTCAGAAGCTGTTAAGAAAGCAATATACCGGGCTAAAAAATCTCTTCAGGAGCAGAATATTGACCTGAACGCCCCATTTATTCACGAAATAAAGGAACGTATTGACACCGTTCATACAATTATTTACCTGATCTTCAATGAGGGCTATAAGAAAACCTCAGGTAACTCTGTTATCAATGAAGATCTGTGCTTTGAAGCTTCTCGTCTTGCAATTTTGGTTTCAAGTATCGATGGTGATCACCAGCCTCAAAGTTATGCATTGCTGGCACTTATTTACTTTTCCATGGCCCGATTCCCGGCCAGATTAAATACAAATGGAGAAATGATTGAGCTGGAAACTCAGGATCGTTCTTTGTGGGATAAAGAGATGATACATGCCGGCACCTCATTTCTTGCAAAATCACGAAAAACAAAAAGTATCTCAGTCTATCATCTTGAAGCTACTATTTCTTCTATCCACTGTGTGGCAAAAAGTTTTGAAGAAACAGATTGGGAAAGCATAACCCTTTGCTATCAAAAACTGACAACTATCGATGATAATCCGGTTACCCAAATGAATTATGCGATTGCATTAAGTAAATGGAAAGGTTCAGAAATTGGTCTCATTAAGCTGGAAGAGATAGAAGAAAACATCTCAAAGCCCATCAAACATTTATATTATGCCGCAAAAGCAGCTATGCTTTTTGATGATAAACAATACGGAAAAGCTAAATCTTACTACCAGGTAGCTTATGATCTTTCACAACATGAGATGGATAAAAAGCTTTTATTAAAGAAAATTCAGATTTGCGACAGAAAGAGTTTAAACATGAACTAAACGGTTCGGTTATTAAAATTCATTAAGTATTATACCCTATTTTAAATCACTACCAAGTTATGTGGTTTTACTACTTTTTAAAACTAAAGATATACTTTTTCCCAAAACGGATCACTAAGATACTGCACTTTTTAACAGTGTTAAGATTATAGTCGGGGTGAAATGCTTTAAGAATCAATCCTGGGTCACCATAACCAGTACCTTTAAAATACTTTCAAGTACTTCACATACCTTATGGGTGTCACTGTCGCCTTTTTTATCATTTGATTGAGCTAAGCTCAAATTGGACATTAGTAAAGGAATGAATCATATCTGTTTTCCATATGATTGATTTGCATTCATGGTTTTAACTTTCAATAGTTTTTCAATTGGTGGCATCTGAATTGGAATACTTAGCTTTCAGACTTTTTAGTGAGATTTCTTACACATTTGTAGTGGCGAAGTTATTTGCAGCCAGTTTTTACATTTCTGTTTAGTTCTTCTTCTGAAAGTATTTTAGATCATACATGATCCGACAGAAATAGGCGAGCTGAGCCTCTGACATATTTGTTTCTAATTTGCCTATATCCTTATGCTAAGATGCTTCACTTTTGATTGACCGAAACTCCTACATTCATCTTCAGCTTTATATCGATTTCTTACTTTTTAATAATTTTAATTGCTGTATTGTTTGATGATATTTTTTATTTCTCTCTTTCGTTGTTGCTTAGTTTTCTCGAGTATATATTGCCATAATTCAGCGTAGTTGAAAATTCCTTTTCTTAGACTTTCAACTTCCACCTGCTCCTTAGCGAATTCTTCACCCCAGAGATCCACCCATGTATCGTACAGGAATAAAAAGAGAATGTAGTGAGGAGTTGGAGCTGTACCCGGTTCGACATCACCGGGGATTAAATCCCATGTTAATAGGTGACCCAGTTCATGCACCAGGGTTGCCTTCTTGGTGCTATTAGGATAGGAGTATCTCATCTCAAGCGTATCATAATTCGCTCTACTGGGACCATCAACAACTTTTATCCAAACTGATAAAGAATCAAATTTTAAGCCTGAGTTATTTTCTAAAGCCTGGATGATCCTATCACCCTCTATAGCACAAATACTTTTGTATTCTTCGATCGAATTCTGAAAATCAGCGTCTTCAATAAATCGAAATTGAACCGGTTGAGCTATTGAAAGATTAGCAATCATGAAAAGCGGTAGCATAATTCCAATGTTATGGAGTTTCATAATCAACCAATTTGTTTAACTGAAACTTATAGGAGTATAAACCAATTAGCAGGAGTGAAATATTCAAACTAACTAGTAGCCATGGAAACCCCGGAGCTGGGTCATCTGACATATATTTAAAGGCAAATTGCCCCCAGTTATTTAATGACCCATGAGCGAACGCAATGACCCAAATGCTTCGGGACTTGATCCACAAAAAAGCAAGAAATACACCCGCTCCAAAATGACCAAATGGATTAAATAATAGCATCCAGTACCAATCGACACCTTCGATAGAATGAATACCCCCGATAACGAAAGGGATATGCCATGTTGCCCATAAAGCTGCACTAATCAAAATAGCTTTATGGACTCCTAATTTTTTGATTAAACGAGGAAGTAGCCATGAACGCCACCCAAGTTCCTCAAATAGGGAGAGAACTGAAACTACTACCAATCCAACTACGGCATTTAGTATGAGTCTGTAGTATAACTCGCTTATAGTAATGGATCCCCAACCTATCTGCTCAGGAGTATGAAAGATTCCATTACCATCTGACTTTAGCCAAGAGACCCAAGGAATCGAATAATTAGTTTCCAGCCAGACAACAGGTAAACAAATAGCGTGAATTACTAAAGGAAAAATTACAATGCCAACTAGAAACCACTTAAGACTAAATTTATTATAGCCACTAGTAAACGTATTCTTGAAAAATACTCTAACTATCATAACCCCAACGGCCGGAACCAACATAAGGAAATAAGATAGTAGAAAATATGGGCTCTCCTGGCTTCCTGTTAGGTAAATAAATAATGACATACCTATGCTGAAAGTAAAAACAATAGCCAAGAATAATTTTATTTCATTCCTCTCATTCATGGTTGCCATTCTTGAATCTTTCCAAGTGTAGAATTTTTAAATTTCAATTTCTTTTTGTTCTGAAAACCTAGGCTATTCCCTATTCAGACTTCGCCGCATAGCTCTTATGAACAATTTTCCAATTACCATCATACTTGGCAAGCAGAAAATAGTCGACATAAGCTTTTCCATTCATTATCAATTCGATCTTGGCAGTTGCAACTGTATTCTCAATATCAATATTGAGAATTTTACTTTTCCGATTTGATTTTACTCCTTTCTTAAACCCTGAAATATACTTTTCTCCTGAACGTATCCATAAACTTCCATCGTCCCGGACTGTATAAAGATTGAACTCGGGATGAAATGCTTCCCTTAACAAATCCTGGTCACCATTTGACGTCCCTTCCAAGTACATATTTAATGTTTCTCTGACCAGTACAATATCACTTTTCTGATTACTTGACTGTACCATACTCAATGAACTTACTAGTAAAAGAGTGACCCACATTTGCCTATTTATTGATTGATTTATTTTCATAGTTTTAATTAATTCCACTTCTTAGGGCTTCTTTTAAAGCAATTTGAAATTTATTTGGCTGATCAATCCATATTAAATGCCCTGCATTATCAATAATTTTGAGTTCTATATTGGGTGCATTGAATCGCACGAAACTGGACCAAATTGGACTGTTGAATCCTCCAATTACTATATCATATTGTCCATTGATAACCGTAATTGCATTTTTCGAATTGGAAAGGAGTTCCGTATGGTCATATTGGAAGTCTATGGACTCCATGGTAGATTTAGCAGTCAAGGCGTTTGCAAAGAAAAATTCAACTTGCCTCCACTTACGAATATCAAAAATATTTGCAGCTGCAGACTTAATCCTCCTCAAATCATATTGTTGTTTAGGATTTAGATCCGATCTATTGAATCCTAAAGAATCTATTAAGTATTGAACTTCATCCCTCTCTCTGAATTTCTTTTTTTGCTGATCTGATACTTCGAATGACCGGTACTCATCTTGAGTAAAGAATTCTTTTTTTCCATTCTTTGGATCAACCGCTCCTAAGAAAATGGCATTTTTTATTTTTTCAGGATGTTTTTTTAAGTACTCATACAATATGTAGGATCCAGCTGAATGTGATACAACATTGATCTTCTTAACTCCAATAGATTCACGTAAAGTCTCTAAGTCAATGATGTGATCATCAATAGAAATTGTAGTATCTCTAGTAGGAGAGCTTCGAGAACCACGTTGATCATAGAAAACAAATTTGAACTCGTCTTCAAGCCCCTGATATATAGGAAGAAGATAATCGTGTGGCATTCCCGGGCCACCATGAATGACTATTACTGGTTCTCCAGAACCTATATCTCGTACAAAAATCCAGGAAGTTTTGTCGGTGCTTTGAAAATACCAATGATCATCCATAACCTGAGCATCAACACCTTTAATTCCAAAGAATAGAGTGAATAGTAAAATTAAAGCCCGCTTCATTGTAAATTGATTTGCTGCTATTTTAAGAGATTGAGATAAATGCATAATTTTTTTTTATTCATTAGAAATTTTATCAAGAAAATGATTATTTACTATCGAATATATTCCGTCAAAAGCATCACCTATACTTTGTCCTTCTCCCCAGTTGGTAAGAATGACTACACCTAAGCCATGTTCTGGGTAGAGCGTTAACGAGGAAGCATATCCATCTATATCGCCTCCATGATAGACTAAATGAGTATTTAGTTTTTCTGAGTTCACAATAAAACACCCAAGACCATAACTCCAAGAATCATTTATAGAGAAATAGCGCTGCTGCTGGATATTATTAATTTCATTATCCTTCATCATTTCAATCATAAATTTATTCAAGTCACTTATTGTGCTAAATACATTACCCGCTGCTGACAACTTACCCATATCCCATGGTTCAGTTTTTTGGATCGGATCTGTTTCCAGATAAGGGGTTGCTAATTTTTGCTTTAACTTATCTTCATATTCCAAAGTGGAGCTTTCCATTCCGTACTTTTTGAAGATTCTGGAATTCATTAGTTCGGAAAGAGTTTGGTCTGTTAGGTTTTCCATGGCTGTTCCTAATACACCAAAGCCAAAATTTGAATAGAAATATCTAGCCCCAATCACTGTATCTATTTTAACTTTTGAAATACCTTCAAGCATTTGTTCATAAGTATATCCTTTGATCGGATTGGGATCTTCCCTTTCTAGGTTGTATGGGTATCTTGGAAATTCAGATGAATGTGTGGCTATTTCCTTAACTGTTATTACTTGTCCTGTTGGAGATATTGGGAAATTTAGCGCATCTGGGAAAAGACTAGCTAAAGTATCAGAAGTTGTAATCTTATGATCTGCTATCAAACTAGCCAGTAAATGACCTGTGAACATTTTTGTGACTGACCCAATTTGATAGATGGTGTTTTCATCTGCTTCTACTTTTCTTTCTATGTCTGCTAAACCATAAGCCTTGGCCAATGTAACTTCTCCATTTTTTACTATTCCGAGAGCTATACTGGGAATTTTCTTTTTGTTAATCTCCAAATTAATTAGACTATCTAATCCTGTAACTAATTCTTGATTGTGATTTGGTTTAGCATTTTGACATGAAAACAGATAAAAGGCTATTCCTATTAAAACGGAATAATTAAGTTTATTTTGCATAAAAGTTTTTTATTTAAAAGCTGAATAATTGTAAACCATAACAGATGCTCACAAATGTTGACGAGTTTTAGGATATATTGAATGAACTTCACCTCTACTTAAAGGTTTTACCCCAAATAGTACGCGTGTAACCTTGAAAGGAAGGACAAAATAGTGATTGATGAGACTAGAACCTCCGAAAGTTATTAAAGTAATTAAGATGAGTTTGACAAATAGATTGAACTCTAAATCAAGTACATAGTATCCTGCCATTATCAAGATTGATTGGTGTAGTATAAAAACGGGATAAACCGCTTGGTTTGCGTAGCTCAAGTGTTTGCTGTTTCTATTGAGGTAAGCCATTCCAAAAGCGAGACAGCAAAGCATCCAAGCCACGATATTTATCATTGTAAGGATCTCGAATGTATAATATCCAACCTGATTTTTTTCTAAAAAGTTTATCCCAGATTGATGATTTCCTAGATAAATGACTAAAAAGCTAATAATGCCTATGATCAAGTATCCCCACCTCTGTTGCTTAATAGAAACCCAGAGTGATTGAACCTGAGCTATATAGTATCCATAAACAAAGAAAATGATATAGACTGATAAATTATACCAATCTGATATTAAGTTCCTGTTATCAGGCCAAGATTCCCGTAATGTCAATCTAGCTATAATTATTGGGATGGATAAGATGACTAGTAGCACGCCTTTTCTTTGTAAAAACCCATTTATTCTGTTCAAAGCAGGAGAATTTTCCTTTTGCCGAATAAAATTAAATAGAGGAAGGGCTATTAGTATAAAAGCAATTAAGTAAACTAAAAACCAAAGATGACCCCACATGAAATTACCTTGAGGGTAAATACCGTAAAAAAATTGAGGGAAGAAATCGAAATAACTTCCTTCAAATTTATTATGATACAATCTCTCATAGTACACCTGTATTGGTACAATGAATATAATTCCTGCAACTAATGGAACAAACAAACGGTTAAACCTTTCTGTTAGATACTTTGATGTAGTTCTTTTCTTAAATGAAAAACTCACACCAACTCCAGAAATAAAAAAAAGAAGAGGCAATCGCCAATGATTCAAAAATAGCATCGGTAATTTGAGATTCTCACTTAATTCATCGTTTTGAATGTGGTACCCCCAATCAACAAAAATTAATCCAGCATGATATAAGATTAAAAGAGCGAAAGCCAGCACTCTAAGCCAATCTAGAAAATAAAGCCTATCCTTTTTTACTTCACTCATTTTTTCTGTTTCAGTATTAAGGTCTAGAAAAAATACCAAGCTCTATATATCAAGCCATCCTTTACTTCATAAATACCCATTGCCGAGGCACTTTGAGCAGCACCCGAAGAAGTTGTATACCTCACTACTTCTTTGAAGCTGATTCGATTGTTTTCAATTGCAAATTCTTCTATTTCAGATTTTACTTCTTTAATAGACTTGAAATAAGACTCCATACTTTTTCGAAAATGTTCTTTGCCAGAAACTTCCAACAAAAGTGTGTCCGGGCCAATGAAATACCATTTGAAATCATCTGTTATATTAGCTACTAAATCATCGATATTTTTGGTATTGAAAGCCTCCACTTGTTCCTGTAGGATTGAATGAATTTCCTTTTGCTGAGCGAGAGCATTGGTCGCTATTAGAAACATAAAGGCGGTAAGTATTTTTTTCATCGTACTAATCTTTTGATTCAACATATGATTTGAATCCGACCTCAAAAAGTGATTTCCATCCTGCTTCAGTCTGCTTTTTTGCCTCGTCAGACATTTTACCTATGCCGGTATCGCTGAGGGTCAGGGTCGTTCCACTATCTGTTGATTCAAGGGCTAATCTGAGAAACGAGAAAGCCGGACCTCCATATTCAGGGGAAAGGTGACTTTTCAATTCAAGGATGTTTGGTGAATCCAAAATGATGACTTCTGCCCATACGAGCCCTTCATTATTACCATAATCTTCATACATTTTCCCTCCAGGGCGTGGTTCTAAAATGAAATCTTTGGTTTTTGGGCTCGTATAGAAATCCTTTCTCCACCATAGTCCAATATCATTTATCAGTGAGCTCCAAGTGTTTTCAATACTTGCATTGATTGAGATTTCCATTTGAATTCTAATGATTTGGGATTGTTCCATAATGAGTTGTTTAGTTAAATGATCAATATTGGATTTGTATTCTGTTATTTCTTTTAGTTGTAAAAGCCCAGAAGCCCACTGAGCCTCATATTTTTTTACCCATCTTTCATATATTTTCTGTATAGGGAGGGCATTGATGTGATTGAGTCTGTATTTCCCTTCCCTTTTAATGGAAATCAGCTTTGCATCTTCTAATACATCCAGATGCTTCATTATCGCAAATCTAGACAAGCTACTGAACTGCTCAGCTAATTCACCAGTGGTTTTTGGACTCGTCCTTATCATATCAAGCAATGCTCTTCTGGTGGGATCTGAAAGAGCTTTCCAGATTGAGTCTTCTTTAAGTTGTTTTTTTGATAATGTAGATTTTGCTTTAACCATAGTTATATGTTACTAATTAGTAACATGATTGTCAATTTAAAAATCTATCCGCTAAGTATTTATAAGTAACTTTCAATTAATATTAGACTACAAATAATTTTTGATTAAACAATTAAAGCAAGATACTTTAGAAAATGCCTAAAAGTGGTTTATAGTCAACTTTGGCAGTATTACTCCTTGTATTTTTCGAAAAGACATCGATAAATTTAACGACAAAATCCTAAGCTCCACATTGTATATTAGGTTTAGGTAATTTCAATTCTTTTATATAGCGAGTTATATGCTCAGAAACACATTCTTGTGCTTTATCAGTTACTCCTCCAAGGTAGATAACATGACCTGAACCAGGTACTGAAATAGTTATAGAGTTTGGAATATGATCCAAAAACTGAGCTGTACTGGTGAAGTCGTTTGCAAGAGTGCCTGCACCAAGAAACGGTGGAAGTTTCTCAACTGGAAGAGGTGCTGGGGGGTTCGCTACAGATAAGGGCCAAGCTTCGCAGGTCATTCCTAAAAGCTTTATACCATAAAATAATGGGCGCTCTTTTTTATAATAGTTCATACGAGTTTGGAAATTTTTGAACCCAACAATTCCTTCTGCCCCATCTGGACATTGGAGTGCTAAGCTAATTGGTGTTGCCCAGCCCATTAGATTCCCAATTGCCCAATCAACGAATGGAGATGCATCACCTTTTCGGGCTAAGTCAATATCATATGCCAACTGTTTCCAACCAGAGTAATTTTCACCAGGATCTCGCCATCGTCTGGTTAGAAACTGTATCTGAGCTCCAGACAGATAATATTCACCAAATCGTTGAGAGCGAGCCGGTATCGGATTTTTGTTTGCATCTTCAACCACTGCCTTCCAAATTTGAACTATATCCTGCCCGAAAAGCAAACAATCTTGGTTAGTTTCACACCAGTCAGCAAAACGTTCAAATTCTCGTTGTTGAGTTTTAGGTCCATGAACAAATGGAAAGTCGGGATGGCTTGCTACACCATCCAAATAAGCTGTTCGGATTCGATTAGGAAAAGTTCGTGCATAAGTGGCTACAATGACTCCACCGTAAGATTGTGCAGTTATATTCAGCTGCTTGGCACCAACAGCTCTTCGGATTGCTTCTATATCTAGCGCCTGAGAAAGCCCATCCAAATAATCCAAAAGCCCATTATCTACCGCATTACGACATTTATCTACTGCTTCCCGAAGTGGTGCTAAAATCTGTTCGTAATGCGTGGAATCCCTAGGAAGATCCATAATAGCACCTGATGGATTTGTACAAATAGTTGGAGAAGTTTTCAGAGCAAGTGTAGTACGGGGTTCATGTGTTAGTAGATCAAAGTTATCCCACAATTGCGGTAAGGCTTCTGCGACGTAGGGCATGTCTTCAATACCAGAACCACCTGGTCCACCTGAAAGAGCCAATACAGCCCCTTTATAATCCGATGAAGATTGTGCCTTTATTCGAACGAGATTTAATTCAATTAAAGGCCCTGATGGTTGCGTCCAGTCAATTGGGACCGCCAATAAAGAACACTCAACATTTAGTATTGTATTAATGACTTTATTATCGCAAGGCGTCCATTTAAGCCTAGGAGTGTCCCATTGAGCCATCACTTGCTCATAATTATCTACATAAACATTTTGTTGATTAGGACTATCTTTAATTAATTGTGCATCTACTTTGAAAGTAATTAAAGAAAATAGAATTAAACAGATAGGTGGAAATTTATTCATTATTAAGATAGTTATTATTTATAATTGAAGAATCGTCCAAGCCAGATGTGCTTCGAGAAAAATGTATGAATTTGAAAAAATTGCTTATGTAAATCTCTGACATTCATACAAACAATTTTTAAAGCCAAGCTAAAAGCCTGATTATTTTGAAGTAGCTACATATGAGTAACCTCTAGTATTTGCACCTTTCGCACTTCTTTTTTTATATCAAAACCAATTTTTTCTAAAGCTTCAATTACTGACTCTATACTTCCAGCATCCCATTCAACATTCAAATTGTAGGTTTTTGAAAGGCCTGTTTCATCAATTACTAGCTTGTGTAAAGCAAAACTCTCTAAAGAAGATACTATAAAACTCATTGGAACAGCTTTTAAATGAAATCCTGTTCGGCCTGCGATTCCACCCATCTGACCAGAACTAACCTGAAAGTTTTGAGAAGTTAGATTATTATTTTTTCTGAGGACAAAAACTTCCATTTCTTTTACATCCCAACTTATTTGATAGTTAAAAGATTCTTCCAGAGTTTTTTTTAGTAAATTTTTAGCAGCAAAATGATCCTTTGTAGGCGCAACTACAGAAACTCTATATCTATCAGGAGATTGTACAAGCTTATTTCTGAACTCGAAATCTGAAACTCCATATGCATGTTGAATCAAGTCTGAAAGTGATACACCATCTCCAAGGATTTTTCCAGGAGTAGGTAAATAGCGGAAAAAAGAGGAAGAGGCTTCAGAGCGATGCAATACAACCTGTGAATATATACTGTTATTAGACTCGTCAATTAATGTGTGTTTATCCCAATCCGTTTCTGGCTTAATTCCACTAAATGAAAGATAGTGATTATTCATAATCGGTGACTCGTCGTCTAATAGCTGAGATACCATCGATATATTTAAATCGTCAGGATGAATAAATGCTTTTATATCACCATTTGGGTCAATTATTACAGCTTGTGGAAACCCTCCTATATTATACGCTTCTAAGGTTTCTCCCTTTTCATCGAAGGCAACCCAAGTTTCCGATGGGCGATTATTAAAGAATTTTTCTAAGATATCTTTGGGATCAGCACTAAGCGTAATAAATACTATTTCTTGCTCTTTTTCTCCGAAAAAATGAGCTATTTCATTCATATGATCGATACCATTAATACAAGCTGGACACCAAGAGGCCCAAAACTCTAGAATCACCCATCTTCCTTGAAACTCCTTCAAAGTTTTAGGACTAGAATCAGATTTATTAATGTATTCTGTTATTATCAGATTTGGAGCTTTTTCTCCAACCTTGAGTGTTTTACGTTCTTGACCAAATGATAAACCTGTGCCAAAAATGAATATAACTATACATAGCCCTATACTTTTAGAATACTGATGAGCTATGATAATGAAATGAGTATGTTTCTTTAAAACCATATAAACCTCGAATTAACATTAATTACTATTTCTTTTAAACTTAACGTGTCCTGCATCCGATATTTCAATCAAATGTTCATTACAGCAAATCAAGTAATGTTCTTCTGACAGAATCTGAAAAAACTTTCCAGATTGAATCTTCTTTAAGTTGTTTTTTGATAAAGGAGAATTTGGTTAATAAAATTGACAAACATGTTACTAATTAGTAACATGTTTGTCAATTTAAAAATAATCCAAACAAACCATATTTACTCTTCAGGAGCAAAGTGTTTTCACTAATCATTGTAATCTATCGAGATATATGAAGCTGAAAATTTTAAACGTATCAGAAAAATCACCCCAAATGAACATTTATAACTTACATCGAATGCTATACCTCCTACCTTTAATTATCTGTTTTTCTATTTCCTGTAATGAGAAAAAAATAAATACTGAAGAGGACGTTAAAAAAGTACTACAGCAAAAATCCGAGGAGTTTTCTAAAGCTTACATGAATAAAAATTTTGATAAGATTGTGGAAGCATATACAAAAGAAGGTCTGGTTATTGCAAATCGTAAAGGCTTTATTCAAGGCCATGAAAACTTATTAGAGTATTGGAAAGAACCTGATCATAGTATTATAAAAGAACACAAGATATATCCTGCAAATATCTTATTAAATGGAGATTATGCACATGATTATGGGTATTATCGATTAAGCGGGATTTATGATGGTAAAGAATGGGGTCCTTCTAACGGGACATATCTTATTATCTGGAAAAAAGTAAAAGGAGACTGGAAAATTCATATTGATATGTTTCATGAGTATGAAGGTCAAATTCCCGATTCCTTAAAAATAAACAACCGTTGATGGAAATAGATATTGATCATCTTTTAGGAAGAATAAATCAAATAAAAGCGATTGGGTCGTTGGGAGAAAAATGAGTAAAATGATTAGCATCGACTAAAGGAGATCTATCTGCCCGAAATTTATTTAAAAAATGGGTGGATGATTTAAATCTGGAAATTAAAGTGGATCATAGAGGAATATTTTTGGTATTGAAAGCCTCCACTTGTTCCTGTAGGATTGAATGAATTTCCTTTTGCTGAGCGAGAGCATTGGTCGCTATTAGAAACATAAAGGCGGTAAGTATTTTTTTCATCGTACTAATCTTTTGATTCAACATATGATTTGAATCCGACCTCAAAAAGTGATTTCCATCCTGCTTCAGTCTGCTTTTTTGCCTCGTCAGACATTTTACCTATGCCGGTATCGCTGAGGGTCAGGGTCGTTCCACTATCTGTTGATTCAAGGGCTAATCTGAGAAACGAGAAAGCCGGACCTCCATATTCAGGGGAAAGGTGACTTTTCAATTCAAGGATGTTTGGTGAATCCAAAATGATGACTTCTGCCCATACGAGCCCTTCATTATTACCATAATCTTCATACATTTTCCCTCCAGGGCGTGGTTCTAAAATGAAATCTTTGGTTTTTGGGCTCGTATAGAAATCCTTTCTCCACCATAGTCCAATATCATTTATCAGTGAGCTCCAAGTGTTTTCAATACTTGCATTGATTGAGATTTCCATTTGAATTCTAATGATTTGGGATTGTTCCATAATGAGTTGTTTAGTTAAATGATCAATATTGGATTTGTATTCTGTTATTTCTTTTAGTTGTAAAAGCCCAGAAGCCCACTGAGCCTCATATTTTTTTACCCATCTTTCATATATTTTCTGTATAGGGAGGGCATTGATGTGATTGAGTCTGTATTTCCCTTCCCTTTTAATGGAAATCAGCTTTGCATCTTCTAATACATCCAGATGCTTCATTATCGCAAATCTAGACAAGCTACTGAACTGCTCAGCTAATTCACCAGTGGTTTTTGGACTCGTCCTTATCATATCAAGCAATGCTCTTCTGGTGGGATCTGAAAGAGCTTTCCAGATGGTATCTTCCTGAACTTGGTAGCCATTCGTTGAGGTTGTACTCAGGCTATTTATTTATCCTTTTATTTAGGTTTGTGATGGGGTTATAGTGGTCATCTAAACTCAGATGATCAATTGACACTTCATAGTTGCCTTTGAATGTTCAATCAAATGTAGGAATTTTATTTTATATATGTTACTTTTTGGTAACATGTAAATATTAAAAATTTAAAATGGCTAAAAAAAGACTGATTACACTGTACGAATTCATTAAAAGTGCTGAAAATTTAAAGCGTGAAGTGCGCCATAGTTGGCTTTCAAATGGTAGACAGGAAAGTGTGGCAGAGCACTCATGGAGAATGTCTCTCATGGCATTACTTCTTGAAAAAGAACTGGTATCCAGAGTGGATTTGGTAAAAGTGCTCAAAATGATCGTCATCCATGATATTGCAGAAATGGAAGCTGGTGATATACCGGCAATGAGAACTCTGAAGGATCCTAAAATAAAGGAGTTAAAAAATAAAAATGAGCTAATTGCTATTGAAAATATTAAAAAGATTCTAGGTAATTCAGTAGGTGATGAGATATATGATTTATGGCAAGAGTTCGAATTAAAAAAAACTACTGAAGCAAAGTTTGTAAATGCCCTGGACAAATTAGAAGTTCAAATTCAACACAATCAAGCCTCATTGGACACATGGGAGGATTTTGAATTCGATATGATTCATATGATGGATAAACATGTTCAATTTGATGCCATCCTGATACAATTGAAGGATTTGGTAGTAAAAGAGGCTGAAGAAAAAATAGAAAATTAGCACACCGAAAGCGGAAATAAAGAAGGAGTCAAATGAAGCAGGTTAAATCAGT
Organism: Balneola sp.; assembly: GCA_965222085.1. Classification (GTDB taxonomy): domain Bacteria; phylum Bacteroidota; class Rhodothermia; order Balneolales; family Balneolaceae; genus Balneola. The sequence goes on along the minus strand of OZ244952.1, from coordinate 1,814,973 downwards.
AATTCAAAGGTCAATAAATTATAAAATCACATTATACTGTTTGATATTAACACTACTTCCTTTGATAAGTTTTTGTCAAGCCTTACACAATGCTGAATTGTACGATGTCTTCAAACAAGGCGAATATGATGTAGGTTATCAGGTGATCAATGCTACTGATTACTCCAGAAGCTTTGAGGGGAGCCAAGGCCGTGACATAAAGATCATGGTATGGTTCCCTTCAAAAAGAAATAAGGATAATAGCCTTTCAATTCAAAACTATATTAGAGAAAGTAAAACGGATAGTACATCATGGGCCTCCTACTTCAACCAGGTATCGTCAGCTATTAACCATGAAAAACTACTCCATTCTTCAGTTCTAGCCAATGAGAGCTCACAGATACTTGATAATAGTTCAATCCCGCTTATTGTATATTCTCCGGGGGGGTATGGAGATGAATTTGAAAACTTTATTCTCTGTGAGTTGCTCGCAAGTCATGGCTACATAGTGGCCGCGCACGAGTCAAAAGGTCCAAATTCAAGCGATACGAAAATAACAGCTATAGGGTTAATGTCTCAAGCAAGGGATATTGAGTTTACAATTCAGAAAATCCGAGGCACATTTTCTCATGCTGATATTAATAATATTGGGTTAATGGGTTGGAGTTGGGGTGGGCTAGCTTCAACCTTGGTGCAGATGAGAAATCTCAATATTAATACAGTAGTGAGTCTGGATGGTTCTGTCTCACTCCATGAGGACAAGTTAAAAGCCAATCCTTATTATAGCCTTCAAAATATAAATGTTCCGTACCTATTTATAAGCGCGAGTAAAACGAGCAGTGAGCTTAATAATTTTATTTCGGGGCTTAAGTACTCAGAATCCCTCTTTGTAGAATATCCCTTTTTAGAGCACGGTGACTTTAACTCGCTTGTGTATAGCACATATTTCTTTACGGATGATCAATCCGAAAAGATGACCAAAGTCATAAATTCTTATAGACACCTGACATCTACAGTTATTGAATTTATCAATTCGACCTTAAAAAGAGGTAAGGAGATTAGACTGAATGAACTACTGGAATCTCCAAAAAATGAGAAGCTGATTGAATATCGAACAATAGAATCTTTGCCCAAGCCTCCAACAACAGACGAGTTCTTTAAGCTTTTTAAGATAAAATCTATTGAGGAAATTCAGAATGTTTTTGATGAAACATACAGGAGTGATTCGGCTTATGTCTTTTTCCAGCCTGAAGAAGCTATCAATTTTGCCTATGCCTTACATTACGATTTTGATAGGCCTCTGGAAGCAATTCACTTACTTAAAATGAGTCTCATTCTTTTTCCTGATTATTATCCAACCTATGGCCACTTAGGAAATTTGTACTCAAAAAACGGAAACCTACCTGAAGCATTGGAAAATTTCAGCAAAGCTGAGGCTATGGTGAAAATGCATACACTTAGTTCAGCAGATAAACAGAACCTTGGTTGGTACAACAGATCCATCGAACGAATAAAAAATAAATTGAAAGAGTAATTATGTATAGTTCAATGTATATAGTCAGCATTAAGAATTTCAGCTTTTATACATACAAAAAAAACGTTAACAGAGCTTTTGTGCTAGTAAGTATTCTCATGACTGTAGTATCTGTTAGTCCTGTCATTGCTCAGAGTGAATCTGAAGCACATTCGAGTGTAGAAATTTGGGAGCCTTTCAATGGGCTCATTTCTCCCGATGGTTCAAAAGTGCTTTACTTCCATAAGGGCTCTGTATTAATTAATAATAATGGAAAAGTTAGAAGTATTGCCTCTGGATCGAATATTCAGTTGGTATCCCCTTTTGCTGCGTGGACAAAAGATTCTGAAAGGGTTTTTCTCAGATTTCTGAAAAAAGATAGCCAACCACAATACCAAATATACAATACAAGATCTGAAAGCATTGAAGTTGTTTTTAATTCTTCAGATTCTGAGAAATTCAGGTCCATTGTTGGAGCTTCATTAGCAGACAATATAGGGTCAAGAAATGGTAGGCCTGCATGGTCGCCTGACGAGAGAAGAATTGCTTTTCTGGGATGGATAGCGAAGCCAACATTTAAACCACATTTACAAGTTTGGGTCATTGATCTACAAAGTGGAAATATCTCTCCAGCAACAAATGACCCTATTGGTAAGACGGGGTTTGTATGGGAAGATAACTCCAATCTTTTAGTTTCGACCAGAAAAACTAAGCAGCAGAATTCATTTCTATTTAGATTTAATATTGAGAATAATTCAACTGAAAAATTACTTGAAGAAGACAAAACATTCGGTGACCTTTTACTTTCCCCTGATAAAAAAAAGCTTTGGTTAAGAGTTGGACTAAATGGAGCTATTGCAATAATTGACAAAAGTGGTAAGGCTACAATAATTAATGATAGTATTCCGCGAAAAGGGTATGTCGGTTGGACGAAAAATAATCTTGGGTTGTTATTTTCTGAAGGACAAGACTCATCCGCACATATCGGAATTACAGATATAGAGTCGAATGAGATTCATTTTTTAACGACAGGCTCAGACGTCCACCGACTGCATTCTATTTCAAATAGTGAACCACATTATATTTTGTATTCAAAGGAGAACGGACAATCACCAGCTGATTTATGGAGAGCAGAACTTGTTGATAAATCAAATCCATTAACGAATCCAACTCGAATCACAAATTATGGTACTAATCTTGATCAACTTAATGTAATCCAATCAAGGCTTATTTATTGGGAAGCAATTAATGGACGCAAGCTTACTGGGCAGCTTATACATCCTGATCAACCAGGGCCATACCCACTTTTGATCATACCATATGGAAGTTATTCCAATAACTTCCCCGGGGCTGATTATTTTTTGTATAGAAAGTTAATGGAGTTAGTTCTCTCTGGATGGGCTGTGATTAGGCCAAATACTCGCGGAATATCAAGCGAAAGGCAAGTTGAAGGATATGGCCAGGTTCAGTTGATAGATACTGAAAAAATGATATCTCATTTGGTAGAGGAAAATATCGCCGACTCAAGTCGAATATCATTATTAGGCCACAGTCATGGAGCTGCAATGGTTTTATACTATATGACACATTCAACTTTATTTAGCTCAGGTATTGCAATTAATGGTCCACTAGATTGGATTTCACAGGGAAAACTTCCGTTAATGACGGGCTTGCCTGGTGCTATGGGAGGAACTCCAGAAGAAGTCCCAGATATTTACAAAAAAGCTTCCCCTCATAAAAATTTGGATCAACTACATGGAAACTTACTTGTAGTTGTAGGTTTACAGGATGAACAAATTATTCCAGAGTTTACGATTGAAGTGTTGAAAGAAGTCGGACATACTGGAATAAGGTCTTTATACTTTGAAGATGAAGGACATATTCTCAGAAATGAAAGAAATATTAATGAGCTTTGGGAAGAAATAAAGAAATTTCTTGCTCGTACAATCAAATAAGGTACTTACCGTATAAATAGAAATTTTTTAAGGATACTTATGAAGAACCGAATAAGATATTACTGCTTTATCATTATCATGATATTAATTTTCATAACTAATGCGGTAAGCGCTCAAGATTCATTAATTGAAAAAGAAGTGAAATTTAAAAATGACAATATAACTCTCAGTGGGACACTATTAATACCAAAAGGGGAAGGCCCTTTCCCTGCCATAGTATTTCTCCATGGATCTGGTCCACATACTAGAGAAGGGTTTAGGTCTTATGCAGAAAAATTTGTAGAACTAGGTATCGCCAGTATTTTTTATGACAAAAGAGGAACTGGCTCATCAACTGGGTCTTGGATTGCAAGTTCTTTGGAAAATCTGGCAGATGACGCTGTTCAGGCTATAAAACTTCTAAATGAAGATACACGTATCGACTCAGACCTAATTGGGATATGGGGAATAAGTCAGGCAGGCTGGATTGGACCGATAGTAGCAAATAAATCCGAGAGTATCTCATTTGCAGTTCTTATCTCTGGAGGTGGAGCCTCACCTAAGGAATCCGAAATCTTTACTTATCAAAACATTTTAGATAAGGCGAATTTGTCAGAGGATGATAAAATGGAGGCTTTGAGTTTAGTAAATCAATACTTTGACTATCTCGAGACAGGTAAGGGTTATAATGAGTTAAATGATCAAATAGCCAAGTCCAAAGAAAAGGTGTGGTATCAATACATTCGGCTTGATAGGATATTACCAAGCGAGCAAAACAGAGTGAATTGGGAATGGGTGGCCACCTACAATCCTGAACACGATATAAAGAAAATTGACTTTCCGCTCCTTCTAATGTTCGGAGGTAAAGATGAAAGTCATCCAACCCAACTTTCTATTTCAAAATGGGAAAAATTCCTTAGACCATCTATCTTTAAAAAAGCTGAATTTAAGGTTTTTCCAGAGGCTGGGCATGGTATAAGAATGAGACACGTTGAGGGGAGTCCGTTTGCTGATGGCTATATGGATACGATGTTGGATTGGATACAGAAAAATTTCGAACCTACTAAGTAAAGACTCAATGAAAATAATTAACAAGAATATTGCTTTATTAGCACTTTCATCCATTCTCAGTTTTGTTTGTCTTTCTGCTCAAAATACTAAACCTGAAGTTAACTGGGTTTTTGAAAGCGATGGGCGTATATACTCTACCCCTGTACTAGATGGAGGGTCTATATACTTTGGTAGTGGTGATAATCACATCTATTCAGTCTCGAAAAAAGGTAAATTGATATGGAAATACAATACTGAAGGTAAGGTACACTCAACTCCTTTTGTTGATGAAAGCAAGGTCTACATCGCTAGCGGAAATGGCACCCTCCATTGTCTGAATAAAAAAACAGGTAAACTTATTTGGCAATTCGACGCAGAAAGTGAAAAGCCTTACGGATTGTGGGATTATTACCTCTCCTCACCAATAATAGAGGAGGGTATTTTATATTGGGGAAGCGGCGATCATAATATATATGCATTAAATCCTCAGTATGGAAATGAGTTATGGAGATTCGAAACAGAAGGCGTCGTTCATGCAACTCCTGTTGTAAATGAGGAGGGTGTTTTTATAGGAAGCTTTGATGGATATTTATATAAGCTTAACAAATACAATGGAGCATTAGTTTGGAAATTTAAAACGATTGGAACCCAATATTTTCCAAAGGGAGAAATCCAAAAAGCTGTCACGATTCACAATGACCTTGTATATTTTGGAAGCAGGGATTACAACTTCTATGTAGTGAACGCTAAAACAGGAACAGGATCATGGAATTATAGGCTGCCTAACGGCTGGATAATTGCTACTCCATTGATTTATAATAATCATATATATTATGGATCATCAGATGGCCACAAGCTCTATTGCTTTAACATAAAAACAAAAGAGAAAGTGTGGGAAAAAGAAATAAGCATGCGCGTGTTTGCGGCCGCAACTCCATATAAAGAGAGTATACTATTTGCAACCTTCGATGGTAAAGTTTTAGCTGTTGACCCAAAAACAGGGACTACTAACTGGGAATTTCAAACCCAGGCAAGTAAGGACAACTATCATCATATTTTCAAAGTTGATGGCACATTCAAAGATGGTTTTGAGCTCTATGGAGCAGATTATCTCAAATCAGAGAAAATGATTCATGATTTGGGTTCAATCCTTTCAACGCCTGTAGTTGATGATGTTGGGAATATCTACTTCGGCAGCTCAGACGGTAATTTGTATAGTTTAAAGGTAAAATAATCATGACTCCAAGTAGATTTTCCATTCCAAACTTCATATTCCTGAAATTTCGAATCTATTCCTTAATCTTTTTGCCGACGAGTTGTGAAATGTTAGCTCAAATATCGGAACCACAGTTTGAAAGTAATTTGTTCTCACTATTTGATGTTGTAATGGTTGAAAACGAAAATCCATGAACATTCTGAATTGATACTTTGAAAATGATAATAAAATCATACTTAAGCATTATAATAATAACCTATTCAGCAACACTTGGGCTTAGTGCACAAGAAGTGTGTGGAGATAAGATAATAGGTTATAAAGAATGGTCAAGTTTTAGATATCCTGAGTGGGAATTAAACCTATATGATTCTGTAAGTAGCGGAAGACTCCACTATTTTGGAGTATATCATACTTTTGATCCCGATGAATATCAATATAATAAGCTAGAAAGCTACTGGGATAAGATTTCTCCCACAATTGCATTTTATGAAGGAACGGGATCAGGCTTTGAAGAAAATCTATCCAAAAGCATAGAGAAAAGTGGAGAGCCAGGTTTGGTTCGTTTTCTTGCAAGCGAATCAGGAATAGAAGCTAAATCCCTGGAACCAAGTAAAGAAGAAGAAATTTCACATTTGCAGACTCAATTTTCGCAAGATCAAATTATTTTATTTTTTATCCTACGATCTATTGCTCATTTACGCGAAAGAAATGGCATGAATGAAACAGCACTAAGAAAAAGGACTGTTGATGCGATAGAATACTATAATGGTTTCGAAAAGCTTAATGGCAAAATTAAAGATTTAGAGAGCTTAGAAGAAAAAGTTAGAGAGTACTGGCCAAGGAATACAAATTGGTGGGAGTACCCGTTGAACTGGTTTTCTCCAACAGCAACTTCAGACGAAACTGGCAGTGTGTTTACAAACAAAGTCAATCGCTCATCGAGTGAGTTTCGAGACTATTACATGTATCAACAACTCGTTAAAGCTGTTAAGAATGGTCATATAGTGTTTGCAGTTGTTGGTCGGAATCATGTAGCGATGCAAGCAAATGCTTTGAGATGCGCAATAGAATGAGTTTTAGATTCGAATAATGAAATCAGAAATCGCAGTTTCTCTGTCGAAGTGGAAGAGAATAATGGCAATGGTATATATTGACAGAGGGAAAACATTCTCGATTGCAAAGCTTGTTACTGAGTCTTGTTTTGATCGTCCTAACGATCTTGCCTCTGGCAAGGCAAATAGTAAATTTCATAATGTTTGTTTTGATGCTAGATCAGGAAAGTTTGAATTTATGACAGCTTCTGCTACGATAGGGTACAACATTAATGCCTCCGCCTCCCTATAAGTCAAACTAGTAATAACGGATTTAAACTAAATTCTTTGAGTTGTCTAGTAGAAAAAATGTCTGAAGGCGTTATCGTTAGTGCTGAATGAATGGAAAGCCCGAAATTTGGACTTAAACTTCTTGAAAAAAATCGAAATATATTAATGAAGCCATTGTAATATTTACTTTATTCAGCAAAAGCATATGTGCTTGTTCAATCTTAGTTGTACAATCTAATTAAACCCTATTTTCAGGTCGCTTATGATCTTTCTAAACACGAGATGGATAAAAAGTTTTTATTAAAAAAGATCAGGTTATGTGATACCCATAATATAGGTTTGAATTAATTTCTTTTTTTTAGCAAGAAATTTATAATCTCTTCATTGGTATTGATTCCATAAAAGAACCAAGAATGAGTACCCGTTAAAACAGTAATCAGTCTTAAATTACTTTGTTTGTCTTCATCACAGTAAGTGGTCACAGAAATATTTGAGTTCTCTTCATGAATTTTCTTTGTTTCTAAAGCACATTCATTTTGTTCTGCCCAAAATTCTATGGTCTCCTTTGCTGATAGTAATGAAAGTGCTCCATTATCAGAACCTTCGTAGTTTAACACTTTATCAAATTTACCTTGAATAATAAGCTGCGACACCTTGCTTTCCGGTGTACAATTTACCGATAGCGGCTTCGACATATTTGATGCAATCACAGCGAATCCATCAAACTTCTTTGACCGCTCACAAGCTAACCTTTGGGTAAATAAACCTCCTTGTGAAAAACCTATTGCGTAATTTTTTCCGTCAACAACCTTATACTCTGTGGTTAAATAGTCCATGATTCCATCAACAAATTCCAGATCTTTAATTTCTAATCGATCAGCGTTATTGCAATTACACCCTTCAGCCCAATTACCGATCGGAGCATCCGGATACACAGCTATATAATTTTCTTTAATTGCTTGTTCATTGAAACCTGTCCCCATACTGAACTCTGCTCCGCTTCCATTAGAACCGTGAAATAAAAAGAAAATGCCTTTTATTGAATCAGACGTTTTTGGAACAAGGACTGAATATGTTCGTTCATCACCTTCTATACTTATGCTCTTCTTTTCCATAACTAATTCTGATAATCTGTCTATACCAGAATCTTTTTCTAAAACTGATTTATGAACACACGAAGTAAGAAATAAAGTTATTACAAAAATTCGAACCAGGAACATGGGTATCCATTAAAATTAAATCACAAGTTTTAAAACCTCTCAGTAAGAGCAATTACTGTAAATTAATTGTAAAAAAAATATACTTTTTCAGCACCGCAAGTTTATCCTTAGCATTTTTCTGATAGTAACATCAACAAAGTATTGTGTATGAAGATCCTGACTCCTTTGCTTTTCTCTCTATTTCTTAGCTTTAATGCTTCTGCTCAAACTACCGCTGGTGAAGAATACCAATTAGCCCTTAAGGCTTATGACTCTGAAAACTATTCTTCTTTTCTTACTCATATTCAAAAAGCTAATGAATTAAGACCTAATCATCGGGTCATATTATATAATCTGGCTATTGCATATGTTCTGAATGAATTGCCGGTTAAAGCGATTGAAACTCTGAATTACCGCTCTTCTTTTTATGCTCTAGATGATTTTGACCAAGATGAAAAATTAGCCCCACTAAAGTCATTACCACAATATCAGAAACTTCTCTCCCAGATTGAAGAACAGAATAAGCCCGTTCTCAACAGCTCCCTTCATTTTGAATTTGAGAAAAAAGGCTTTCACCCTGAAGGATTAGCTGTTCATCCTGAATCTGGTAATTTTTTGGTTTCTGATGTCCGGTGCGGACTTATTTCTTCATTCAATAGAGATGGATCAGAGCATAAACCCATCGTAGATCTAAAGAAATTTGGATTCTGGGGCGCAATGGGAATGGCATTTGATAAACAAGATTCCAATATACTTTGGGTGACTGCCTCAGCACTCCCTAATTATTGCGAATACTCAGATTCTCTTGACGGGAAATCTGCCGTGCTGAAAATTGATCTGGCAGAAAATAAATTAGTTCAATCGTATTCTGTTGGAGGTCATCATGTATTTGGTGACTTGGTAACAACTGAAAACGGAGAGGTTTATATTTCTGATTCCTCTGAGCCGATCGTTTACAAAATTACTGAGGAGAATGGTAAACCCGAAGAATTCTTAAAGCCTGAGGGATTATTTAATCTTCAGGGATTAGCTTTGGGAAAAGAAAACACACTTTATATATCTGATTACATAACCGGAGTGTATTCTGTAGATATACCTACCAGAGAAATCACCCCTGTTCTTATTGAAAACCAATTAACTCGTGGAACTGATGGACTTTATCTTTCTGACGGCCAGTTGTACTTGATGCAGAATGGCACTAAGCCTTTTCAGGTTGCCAAAATTGATATCAGCAGTTCATCTATGGAAATAATAGACAGAGCAGTTCCGGAATTAAATGAACCGACGCTTGGTGTCATCAAAAACGGAATCCTTTATTTCATCGCAAACAGCCCGTGGGCATTTTATGATGAAAAGAATAACCCGAAATTAGAAGAATGGCCAATGCTTCAGATTAGAAAGCTTTCCGTCGACAAATAGAATGTTTTGTTGTGATAGAATTTACTAGCCGTCTTTAATGTGAAATTAAAAAATTGAAGCTTCTATTTTCAAATTACCTGATGTTGCTTTATGAGGCTCAAAATTAACAATAAATGGCACCTCGCCATAATAGTCCCCTCTAGTTCTAAAGTTTACTTCTCCAGAAAAATAATTTGGGAACCCATCATAAATTCGGACAATCGAAGTATCATTCACAGTACCTGTAATAGAGACACTATATGTGGTATAAGACCCAAAAGCTTTTGGCTTAAGAATTATTTTTTGAACTTTCGAAAAATTTTCAATTTTACATTCATACTTAGCTTCGTTGCAAGTAAAAAAAACACATGAAATTAAAGCAATAAAATAAATAGGCTTCATTAATTAGCGATTGGTTGGAGTTAAAGTTGATGAATCCGTTGCACGGCAGTTAGAATCTAAATTCGTCAAATACCTCAATCCTCCATTTCTTAAAGCAAATGGTACTTCATGGTGCAATGTAAAAGGGTATGAAGTTAATCCAACACTAATACCTACTGCGTTATTATATAAGTCCATTTCAATTTCCTTGTGGTCATTGGAATAAGAGTAAGGCTTATTTTCATGTGCATTTGTTAATGATCTGGTTAAACTCTCACCATTAAAATAAAAAAGCCTGTTCCAAATTTGAAACAGGCTTTCTAAAAAGTGCTCACGAATGGAGTCGAACCTGCCTATGCCGGCAGGCAGGCCATCACGACCGTTAAGTCACACGCCCCTCAAGCGTGCGCGTCTACCAACCTGCCTGATCGGCAGGCAGGTTCCGCCAAGCTTTATTCTTTTTCTTTACTAATAGATTTTAAAAATTCTCGACCAACACCCGATTTCAAATATTTTTCATGGGCTCTGGCATCTTTTCGAGTGGTAAATTCTTTAGTATAAACCAGTTTAAAAGGAGCATATGGTTTTGTCGTTTTGTTTTGCCCCTTATTGTGTCGTTCAACCCTTTTGGAAAACTGAGAGCTCATACCCACATAGATATAAGATCTTCGTAAACTTGACAATGCATAAACAGTAATCATACAGTTAAAATAAAAAAGCCTGTTCTAAATTTGAAACAGGCTTTCTAAAAAGTGCTCACGAATGGAGTCGAACCATCACGACCGTTAAGTCACACGCCCCTCAAGCGTGCGCGTCTACCAATTCCGCCACGTGAGCTTAGTAGGGCGACAAATATACCATTACATTCATAAAAAAGCACCAGAAGAATGGATAATTAGTGTGATGGCGTTAAAGTGTTAGGGTGAAAATTTCTAAAGAAATATCCTAACACTTTAACACCATCACACCGTAGCTCCGTCTTTACATTACAACATTTCTATACTTCTCAAACTACAAAAAAGCCCGCCTTGAAAAAATCAAAGCAGGCTTTAACGCTCAATGCTATTTTTTTGAACAGCACTTCAGGCGTAGGCGAATCTCTTTATGTGCTTGTAAGACGATTCAGTTAATCCTGAAGTTTAAAATCTAGATTCAATATTGAATATTTATTATTCAATATTCCTTTATTCCTTACTCTTCTTCGAGCTGTCTTCGAGCATAGTCATTCTCAGGGTCTATCTTAAGCGCCTGCTCGTAGTAAGTAGCAGCTTTATCAGCTTGGCCTCCGCGCTTGATCATATCTCCCATTAGGATCCAATTCTCAGGGTCTTGCGGAGATTTCTTAATGCGATCGATGGTATAGGGAATGGCTTCCGCGCCTCGTTCTGTCATCAACATTAACATTACCTTGCTTCGGTGAGCGCCGGCAAAGTCATCAAGTTCAATTGCTTTATCAAAATCTTCTTCGGCTTCCTTCAGCTCTTCTTTATTCATGCGAATATTTCCCCGCAAATTAAAATAAGCAGCCTGCTCATTATCCAATTCGATCGCTTTATCAATGTTCTTTAAACTCAGATCAAATTGTTCCAGCTGTTGAAATATCAGTGCTTCCAGATAATATGCTTCATGAGACTCTTCGTTTTCTTTTTGAAGTTCCCGAGCTATATCTAAAGCATGATCAATATCTTTATCTTTGAGTAGTTCGAAACCGTGATTTAATTTCTCTTCGAAATTCATGGGTTTAATTTTCTTTATTGGTTATATCTTCGTAGTCAGCGTCTTCAATCTGGTCGATATTTTTTCTCTTGTTATTACTCCCGGTCGACCTAGTGTTTCCAAATCCCTGAAACGGATTGAATTGACTATTTTTCTTCTTGGAAGGTAAGAACATTCTGTTCACGTATCTTAAAAAAAGTATAAAACCTATAATTAGTAAAAGCTTCCAAAGCATAGTTACGGTGCTATATGAATATGTGTTTTTGAATGTAAAGGCATTTCGAATATTTGCTGCTCTATATAATTTAAATGCTCTTCATTATTAACAAAATCAATTTCCGATGCGTTTATTGTGATCAATGGAGATCTGTTGTAGTGATAGAAAAAATGGTTGTAGGCGTCGTTCAGTTCTTTTAAATAATCTCTGGTAATATGTTGTTCGTAATCCCTTCCCCGCCTGTCAATATTTTCCATCAAACGGTCTACCGACGATTGTATAAAAATAATTAAGTCAGGCTGAGGTGCAATTCCCTGCATAATGTTAAAAATATTGTCATACAATGCCATTTCATCCTGATCCAGATTCAACCGAGCGAAAATTCTGTCCTTATCAAAAATATAATCTGAGATCGTTACTTGGCTAAACAGGTCCTGGCTCATCATGTTCTGTTGCTGCTTAAACCTGCTCGCTAAAAAAGCCAACTGTGTTTGAAAGGCATACCGCTCTCTGTCTTCATAAAATTTTGGCAGAAACGGATTATCTTCAAATTCCTCCAGTACAATTCTGGCGTTTTTACGCTCAGCCAACAAATGTGCCAGCGATGTTTTCCCTGCTCCGATAACACCTTCAATAGCAATAAAATCAAAATGGTTCGACATCTACCAGGCTAACTTTGTTTTTTCTATTCTGATTTCAGGAGCTTTTTTTATCATCTCCTCTATGGTTAGAGCATTTTTTATATCCTTCCAATACGGAAAAATTTCCTTTAAAGGCAACAGAACGAACATTCTGTATTTATACTCTGCATGTGGAATAATAAGGGTATCTGTTTCAAGCACCAAGTTATCATATGCAATTATATCAAGATCTATGGTTCTCGATGTCCATTTTGGATATCGGGATGGTCTTCCCTGTTTTTTCTCTTGTTTTTTGAGCTCATTGAACAACTGAGACGGTCTTAGATCGGTATCTATTTTAATGACAGCATTAAGAAAATCATCCTCACTTGGGCCAACCGGTTCAGACTTATAAATAGATGAAGAAACAATTTCAGAGTTGCTGATCTGTTTTAAAAACTCTTTTGCATCTATCAGCTGTTGATGGGGGTCATTCAGATTTGAACCTAGAGCTATTACTATCTGGGCCATTGCATTGAGACTTCAGAATATTCAGTTTCTCCCTCCATGGGCGGATTGAGTTTTCTTACTTTCACTTCCAAATCGATCAAATCAAATTCTTTAAAGAGCTTTTTCCCAATTCTTAGCGTCAATGTTTCAATCAAATTGAGAGAATGGCTTTCCATGATTTCTTCCACCATCAATCGAACTTTTGCATAATCGATAGTATGATCCAGGTTATCTGTTTCACCTGCTTTTTGAAGAGAAAGACCAAAGGCTAAGTCGACTTCAAAAATATTTCCTATGATCTTTTCTTGCTCAAAAACACCGTGGAGTCCATGAAATTTCAGCCCTTTTATAACGAGCTTATCCATAGCTTAAAGACTTGCTACTTCGATGCGCTGCTGCAACTCATCAAGCATCTTTTTATGCTTATGGCTGGTTGTAACCCTTTCTTCTACCGTTGAAATAGCATGAATTACCGTTGAGTGATCTCTTCCTCCAAAGTGTAGACCTATAGTTTTCAGGCTCGACTTAGTATACTTCTTAGAAAAGTACATTGCAATCTGGCGAGCTTCAACGATCTCTTGCTTTCTGGTTTTTTCACGAACTTTGTTAGTGTCAATTCCGAAATAGTCACACACATAATTTTGAATAGATTCAATCGAGATCTGAGTGTTTGACTCTTTCACCATGTCTTTTAAAACTCTTTTTGCCATGGCTAGGTCGATCTCGTCAATATTCTGAAGAGAAGCGTGTGCGAGTAATTTTATAATAGCTCCTTCCAGATCTCTGACATTCGACTTGAAGTTATGAGCAATAAATTCGATGATCTCGGAATCAATTTCTATTCCGTTATCCTGAGCTTTACGTTCAAGGATCGCATATCTGGTTTCATATTCAGGCATTTGTAAGTCGGCACTTAGTCCCCATCCAAACCTTGAGATCAATCTCTCCTCAATATCCGGAACATCTTTTGGAGCTCTGTCGCTACTTAGAATAATTTGTTTGCCATCCTGATGAAGAGCATTAAAAATATGGAAGAACTCTTCCTGAGTTTTTTCCTTCCCGCTAAAAAACTGAATGTCATCAACTATGAGTACATCAATATTTCTGTAGAACATTGAAAATTCACTTGCTCTGTTATTACGGATCGCATGAACAAATTCATTAGTAAATGATTCTGAAGAGATATAGAGTACAGACTTTTCATCACCGAACTTCTGCTTGATCTTATTTCCGATGCTTTGAGCTAAATGAGTTTTGCCCAAACCTGTGGGCCCGTAGATAAAGAGCGGATTAAATGAATTACTTCCCGGGTTATCGGCTATTGCCATTGCCGCAGAGCGAGCCAAACGGTTGCAATCCCCTTCAATGAATCGATCAAAAACGTATGAACTGTTTAAGTTTGAATCTACTTTGGTTTTTTTGATTCCGGGAATTACAAATGGGTTTTCTATTCTTTCCGGGTAATAATCTTTATACCCACCATTCATTTCCTGAGGTTCAACCGGTCCCATTGGCCGTTGCGGAAGACGTATAGATCTGTTGTGTTCAAAGTGCTCAGATTTTTCCATCACAATAGAATATTCCAGCTTGCCTTCGGGTCCTAAAACTTTTGCGAGCGTGGATCGGAGCATTGAGTAGTAATGTTCTTCAAGCCACTCATACCAAAACTGACTTGGTACCTGGATAGTCAACGTATTATCTGCGAGTGAAATTGGTTTGATCGGCTCAAACCAAGACTTAAATTTCTGATAGCTTATGTTATCCTTAATAATGTCTAAGCACTCGTTCCATGCTTCCTCAGCAGATATCATCCTCAATTCTAAAACTCCTAAAAAATTTTTGCCTTTCAACCCCAATCGCAAGGCTAGTTATCCACAGCTAAAATTTGCTGATTTGTTTAAATCTTGAATTGAAAATGAAGAATTATTTACCTCAAGTCAAACGTAATAAATGCTATTTTCTAAAAGTTATCCACAATTATAAAAAACCATTAAATAACTGTGCCCCAGTATTTTAAAAAAAATATCGGGAATCCTTAACTTTTAACTTGACATGCCATAACATTACCGTAACAAAGAACTGCCCCTTGTTTCACCGTGGAGAATTTAAACAAAATTATTTTTCCACAAGTTTTCCACATTTTAAATTTGACTCAGGAAAAAGCGCTTTCATTAAATTTTTATGGTCTTCGGGCGACAACAAAACGATCTTTTTTATCCAGATCCTGAACTGTTCTTACATTCCAGTTTTGAGCAGTAAAAATATCTAATACTTCTTGCGAATAGTCTTCGTGTATCTCAAGATAAATAACCCCATTTTTTTTAAGGTTTTTTGCACAAAAATTCTCGATTGAGCTAAACATTTCTTTTGTGCTTTTGCAGAATAAAGCGAGGTGAGGCTCGAAGTTTTTTACCTCTTTATCCAGTCCATTTTTTTCTTCTTGAAGAATGTAAGGTGGGTTTGAAATAATTATATTGAATTTATTTTCTAATAAGTACAGATTTGGATCAAACAAATCATGTTTAAGAAAATGGACATCAACTTCATTTCTTGCAGCATTCTCTTTAGCTAAAGAAAGAGCGCCATCTGAAATATCTATTCCAAAAACATTCCATGATTTAAATTCTTTTTTTAACGAAATAGGTATACAACCGGATCCGGTTCCAATATCCAGAACTGAAATACTATCCGCACTCTTATTTTCTTCGCAAATAACCTGTACGAGCTGCTCAGTTTCTTGTCTGGGTATAAGAACTTCCGAATTTACTTTTAGAATGGAATTGAAAAACTCTGTCTCTCCCGTGATATACTGTAATGGCTCATGACCGGCTCTTCGCTTAACAAGAGGGCGTAATTCAGCCAGTTCATCTGACGTCAGGGGACGATCATATTTTAAGTACAGATCTAACCGTTTTATATTTAAAACGTAAGCAAGTAACCATTCAATGCTTAGACGAGACGATTTTACACCCTTCTCATCAAAATAAGAAGTAGCCCATTCAAGCATGGAAAGTACAGTCCACTCATTACGAGTGTTAGGCATTACTCTTCTTCTTTATCGTCTGAGGGAACATCAGAAATTTGCTCTTCCTGAACTGTTAGCCCAAAACGTTTTCCAAAATCCAGAATAAAGTCAATTACATTAGACTCTACGTTTCTTTCTTCAGAAAGAGAACTTCCTCTAAAACCCATTCTTCCACCGGTTTTCTTGAGAACAATTTTATTGTGATCCGGAGTATTTTCAAATATACAAGTTAAAGTTACGCTGGAATTTATCTGCTTTTCATACTCTTCATACACAGCAACATAAAGTTTGTCTTTATCTCCTTCTTTGCTGTGCTCATAAATAAATTTTGGCGCATATTCTTTAAACATTTTATCAGACATTCTGCGCAAGGTTGCAGCCGGACCAAAAACCAGAAACGTGGTATGTGAATTCATACTCAGTATTTATTTCATATTAAATTTTGGCTGAAAATAACATGTTATTAACTTAAGGCAATAAGAAAATCAGTTATTTTTCGTTGAATTTATGTTACCTTTCTTTTCAAGCAACAATTTACTGATATGAAAAAACTATTTTTATTGAGCTTAGCGACGATTACATTAATTTGCACTACAAATTTGTTTGCTCAGTTTGGAGAACCAGAAGTACGAAAAAAAGAAATACCAAAGAATTTATATGACGAAGGATACAAATCAGGCTTTGGATTTATATTTGGTGCTAATGACTTTGGTTTTGGGGTTGGGGGTCAATATCGAAAAGTGATCACCAGATATACTGAAGCCCATTTAACTTTTAGAATTAATGGAATTAAAGATCCAAGAGAACAGACTTTTATTGATTACTTCTTTGGCACGAAAACTGTTCCTGACAAATATCAGCGTGTAGTTTCGTTTCCTTTGTCCATCGGTTTGAAAAAAAGATTTTTTGCTCAGGAAGTTTCAGATAATTTTAGATTTTTTGGTAGCGTGAGCGGAGGACCTGTGATGGCTTTTTCATATCCTTATTTCAATGATCAGAATGACAATGGCTTCAGAGAAAACGATCCACAGCTGTATCAAAGCTTTGAACGAACAAACGATATCTTTACAGGATGGAAAGACGGTGACTGGCATTTGGGAGCTACTGGCAGTGCTGAAATCGGTATAGACTTCAATAGTAATTTCTCCCGATTACAAAGCATGACCTTTGGCTACAACTTCTACTACTTTGCGAACGGATTGCAGATTTTAGAACCATCAAAACCATTAACTGATCAGAATAATTTTCCGCGTTATCAAGGTGGTCAACTCCAAACAACCACAAGCTATGAGCCTAAAAGTTACTATGGGTCAGCTCAAATAAGTTTTGTTTTTGGCTGGATGTGGGATTAAGCCTGTGTTAGCTTTTTAAACCATTCTTCCGGATTTGATAAATCTGATATTATCACATTCGGATTGAATGGCTCCAGCTCCTCTTTAGTAAATCTGCCTGTTGTAACAGCTACGCATTTCATATTGGCATAATTTGCACATTCTACGTCGCGAGGAGTATCTCCGATTATTACAAACCTTGATGGATCCGGTTTGATATTAAGGTTCTTTTCTACTTCTTTAAGCGCTATTAACGGCAGCTGATTTCTATCTTTATCAAACTCTCCAAACGCTCCAAATTTAAAGTCGTATTCAATTCCTGCAACCTTCAATTTAGCTTGAGCAGCACTTGGGTAATTTCCGGTTAACAACCCAACATATGCTCCCATTTTGTCGAAGAAAGAAATTGCTTCGTCGATATGAGAGTGCCGAATCACATGTTCCGAGTTCATTTCTGAACCTGTTCTCAATAAATATTCCGCTTTTAGCTTTTGATACAACTTTTCATCGAAATCATGATTTAATAAGAAAGAGGTCAGAATATCATGATCTGTTCTTCCGGAGAAACCCTCCTTTTCCATATCCGGATAATTGATCCCTAAATCGTCTAAAATACTTCGGATCAAAGGGCGGTTAAACTTTCGGTCTACCGTTAATAATGTGCCATCAATATCAAAAAGAATTACCCAGGGGTGTTGTTTTTCTTCGGTCAAAATATATCTGTTGTTATAAAAAAGTTAAGTTATTAAAACCTTGGTAAAAGCGTTTTAAGAACATGTTAAATCGTGGTACCTTTAGTGACTAAAAAATTAATACAATTGGAGATCATAAATGAGTTTTATTGAAGACTTAGTTGCACGTCAAATCATAGACTCTCGCGGCAACCCAACCGTAGAAGTAGATGTTATTCTTTCCAGTGGAGCTATGGGCAGGGCTGCAGTTCCTTCAGGAGCATCTACAGGAGAACATGAAGCTGTAGAACTAAGAGATGGAAACAAAGACTACTTTCTGGGCAAAGGAGTTCAGCAAGCTGTTGAAAATGTAAATGGCTTGATTGCCGATGAATTTCGCGGACTTCCAATTTATGATCAAATAGCACTAGACCGTTACCTTCTTGAAATTGATGGTACTGAAAATAAAAACAAGCTTGGCGCTAATGCCATTCTTGGAGTTTCCCTTGCTTGCGCTAAAGCTGCAGCTAGTGACCTGGGAATGCCTCTGTGGAGATATGTTGGCGGAGTAAATGCAAAAGTTATGCCTGTGCCAATGATGAACATTATTAATGGTGGCTCACATGCAGATAACAGCGTGGACTTACAGGAATTTATGGTTATGCCTGCCGGAGCAGAATCATTTAGTCACGCTTTACAGATCGGAGCTGAGATCTTTCATAACCTTAAAAAAGTACTTAGCGATAAAAACTACAGTACAGCTGTTGGGGATGAAGGCGGGTTTGCACCAAATCTAAAATCTAATGAAGAAGCGATCGAAGTGATTCTGATGGCAATCGAAAAAGCCGGATATACTCCTCAGGATGATGTTTTAATTGCGTTGGATCCTGCTTCATCAGAATTCTTTAATTCTGAAACGGGTTTGTATGAGTTTAAATGGAGTGATGGTTCCACTAAAGATACGGACGCAATGGTTGAATTCTGGACCAACTGGGCTGATAAGTATCCTATCATTTCTATTGAAGACGGAATGGCTGAAAACGATTGGGATGCTTGGAAAAAACTTACCGAATCAATTGGCGATAAAGTTCAGTTGGTTGGAGATGATCTCTTCGTTACAAATACAGAACGATTAGCTCACGGTATCGAAAATGGAATAGCGAATTCGATCCTCATCAAAGTAAATCAGATAGGTACACTTACCGAAACATTGGATGCTATTGAAATGGCTCATAAGAACAGCTACTCCGCTGTGATTTCTCATCGCTCGGGGGAAACTGAAGATGTAACCATAGCTGATTTAGCCGTTGCAACTAATGCCGGTCAGATCAAAACAGGTTCCATGAGCCGAACGGATCGTATTGCAAAATATAACCAACTTCTCAGAATCGAAGAAGAGCTGGGTGACAGCGCTATTTATATGGGGCATGATACCTTTGGCTTCTAATTCCTCGTGTTAAATCACTTAATTTTTCAGCTTTAAATATACTTATGCGTTATTTACTCATTTTCTTTTTTTTACTCTTTACAAGCTCCGTTTTCGCTCAAAACGACAGCATCTTTCCAACTGAAACCGGAGAGACTTTAGTTAACAGTCTACAAGCTAATTATTCTGTA
The DNA here is from genome assembly GCA_965222085.1 of Balneola sp. Lineage (GTDB taxonomy): Bacteria > Bacteroidota > Rhodothermia > Balneolales > Balneolaceae > Balneola. The sequence continues at coordinate 1,795,274 of OZ244952.1, read as the reverse complement.
ACCAATGCTTTAGGCTACAACGGTGCACGTGATGCGATGTACGGAAGTATTGACAACAAAAGCGGACAAATTATTGGAGTTTATACCGGCTTCACGGTTACTGCAAATACAAGAGGTGATGCTTTCAGTAAAGGAATAAATACAGAACACACATGGCCTCAGGGATTATTTGACAGCGACGAACCTATGCGGGGTGACATTCATCACATTTTCCCTACAAGAATTGAAGCCAATAGCGCACGAGGCAGCTTGCCATTTGGAGAGAGTCCAGATAATCAAACCACTAAATGGTTTCGTAATTCATCAGAGTTAACTTCTACTCCCTCTTCCAATATTGATGAATACAGCGAATTATTAAGTGGTTCCCTTTTTGAAGTAAGAGAAGATCATAAAGGAAATACAGCCAGAGCTATTTTCTATTTCTGGACTATTTATCAGGACGAATCAAATGTTGGAGACGATGCAAGTTTCTTTAATGGTATGAAAGATGTTCTTCTAGCGTGGCACGACCTTGATCCAGTTGATCAGGCCGAAGTTGACAGAAGCCTGGGAGCTGAATCTGCACAAGGAAATCGCAACCCGTTTGTCCATGATACCACCTTGGTAAGAAGAGCTTATTTTGGTGGAAGCAGTAATCCAAACCCGACGATAGCAAATCCCTTAAACGGCGAGATTGTAAACATTCAGAGTGATATTTTTACAGTTAATTATGACGATAACGGTCAACAAAAAACTGCTAACTTTAACTTTGATTCAGGGCTGGTTACCGAAGATCCTGATGGCGAAACTTTTGTATTCACAGAGTATGAAAACATAGCTGAAGCAACTATTGACTGGACGGAAGATCAATCTTCCCAAACAGGAAGAAGGGCAACCAAAGTTACCGTATCTGATTTTGGGGATTCACCTCCTGTCACTGTAATTGGTTCCGGCTCATCTTCCAGTCTTATACTCACGGGTGTTTTTGATGGAACTTTAACCGGAGGAACTCCAAAAGGTGTTGAACTATTTGCAATTGACAATATTGAAGATCTTGGGTTTTATGGAATTGGCTCTGCAAATAATGGCGGGGGAAGTGATGGGGTTGAAATCACTCTTTCTGGCTCTGTTTCAAAAGGAGAGTTTTTATATGTTGCCACAGAAGAAGACAACTTTAATACCTGGTTCGGTTTTAATCCTGACTTGACCGACGATATGGCTGTAGCAATAAATGGTGATGATGCCATTGAATTATTCTTTGACTCAACTAAAGCCTTTACCGGAAATGAATTTGTAGTGGATATTTTTGGAGAAATAGACGGAGATGCAACATCCTGGTCTTACTCAAATGGATGGGCTTACCGAAATAGTTTTACAGGTCCGGACGGTAACACTTTTGTTGAAGGAAACTGGACTTTTTCAGGAAATGACGCTTACAATGGAGCTTCATCCAATGCTAATGCAGGAAACCCAATGCCTGTTGGGAGTTTTGAACCTGAAAATATGACCGAAAATGAAAACCTCGTTTCGGATGTTCCGAATACAATTATTTTAGATCAGAACTACCCGAATCCGTTTAACCCAAGTACAACTATCAGCTACCAGCTGGATAGCCCGCAAACTGTTACGTTAACAGTTTATGATCAACTTGGAAGAAAAGTATCAGTACTTTCAAACGGGCATATGTCAAGCGGGAAACACTGGGTAACTTTTGACGCATCAGACCTGAGTTCCGGACTTTATTTTTACCGTCTCAGAACTGAATCTTCTGTTCTTACAAAGAAAATGCTTTTAATAAAATAGGATACACGACTACATCTTCATTTTTTGGTGTGATTATTTGTACTATTGAAGTATGAGAATTACTTCGCTAGAATTACTTCATTTCAGAAATCACGTTAAAACTTCGGTAAGTTGGGCGCCACACTTAAATGTGATTACCGGGCCTAACGGAGCCGGCAAAACAAGCCTGATTGATGCCATTCATTTTCTGTGCATGTCGCGTAGTTTTGTTTCTACCACTGATCAATATGTGATTAATAATGAAGAGAAGTACTTCATGATAAAAGGACATTTTGAAGGTAAGATCCGTTCTGAATTTGATGTAAGTTGTTCGTATTCCCGCGGCGACGGAAAAAAGATCTTTGTAAATGATTCGCCGCTGGATCGCCTTTCTGACCTGATAGGAATGGTTCCTGTAGTTGTTCTCGCTCCCGATGACAAAAAACTTACTCTTGAAGGCCCTGTTGAGAGGCGCTCATTTCTTGACTCTTTTATCAGTCAAATTTCGATCTCATACCTCAGAGATCTCATTGATTATCGAAAAGTTCGTCGACAAAGAAACACTCTCTTAAAAGATTTCCAAGGCCCTGTTTCCTTACTGAAAACCTATTTAGAGCCTTGGAATCTTCAGCTTGTAGAAACCGGTTCAAGAATAATAGCTGCTCGTTTTAAGGTGCTGGAAAACTTCAAAGCATATCTTGAAAGAGATTACGCCATGATCTCAGGAATGGATCTAACTACCGGACTTGAATACCAGACTTTCTGTGAACCTTCTGTAAATCCGCAAGAAATTCAAACTCAATATGAGCAAGCTCTTGAAGAAACCATCGACAAAGAAATTGAACGTGAACAAACATTAACCGGTCCTCACCGAGATGAGGTTGTATTCTACCTGGATGATTTTGAACTTCGCAGATTTGGCTCTCAGGGTCAACACAGGCTATTCGCTTTATCATTAAAGCTCGCTCAGCTTCACTATTATTCTGATGAGCTGGATGACTTACCTATTTTGATGTTAGATGACGTTTTTGGAGATTTGGATCCTAAAAAAACAGAAATTCTTTTAGAGGCACTCCAAAATCACGAGGGGCAAACTTTTATAACCTCAGCAAATCCGGTACCTTTCGAAGAGTATGTCGATTTTGATGGGAATAGAAATAAATTCTTTTCTGTTAATAATGGTGTAATCAAGGAAGAAGTATGAGATTCGATACTCCAAAACCAATAAGTGATTCGCTCCGGAAATATCTGGATAAGTTTCCTCATAAAAAGAAACTCCGGCAAGGTATGGTGCTTTCTGTTTGGGAGGAAGTAGTTGGCAAACGTATTGCTTCTCAGGTTACCGATATTCATTTTGAATCAGGAAAATTGGTTATTAAAGTATCTAATCAGGTTTGGAGACACGAGATCCATGCCAATAGATTTAGTATTGCCAAGAGATTAAATGCTAAAGTAAAGTCTCAGGTTGTAGGCGATATCATTGTTCGTAGCTAGTTGAATAAGGCGCCATTCAAATCTATATTCAGTTATGTCTGACAATCCTATTCAAAATATCAAAGACCGCATTCTCTCCTATGTTAAAAAGGGAACAAAACCGGGTGAAGATGATGACGATGGCAAACTGGTAACTAAGGAAAGTGCCTTGGTTTTTGTATTCGCATATGTAATTGCGATAAGTTTATGGTTTGCTGTGAACCTGAACGGAATTTTCAATATCACGGTGAACATGCCTCTTGAAGTTGGGGACATTCCAAATGATTTAGCACTGACTGATAACCTGCCGGAGTTTGTGGAAGTAAGCTTAACCGGAACGGCTCTTCCTCTCATAAATTTATATAACAACCCGCCTTCAATTCCTGTTGATGTTGATGAATCTGAAGTGAATTTATTTAATCAGGTTCGCCAGCAGATGAACTCCTATCAGGAAGTTGAAGTGTCTAAAGTTGAACCTATTCTTGTTACAGTAAACCTGGAAAATAAGATCACAAAAAAAGTACCTATAAGACTAAACTGGGACTTTGAGTTTGAATCCCGCTTTGGACTGATCAGTAATCCTGTTATTTCTCCGGACAGCATTTCTGTTACCGGAGCCGTTTCACAGATGAATGAAGTTACAGAATGGGTAATTGATGATACTTTACGGATCTCCGGAATCAAGGATGATATTGCAGAAGTGGTTTCCATCACAAACGATAATCCGTTATTGAGTATTTCATTAAATGAATTGGCTTTAACCGCTAATGTTTCTGAATTCACAGAAGACGAAGTAAGCGTTTATATAAGAACCCGGAACCTTCCCCGAGGACAAAACATCACCTACAACCCCTCTTCCATAGTCATTAAATATGATGTTCCGCTGGAACAATTCTCTGAGATTCAGAATGAAACTCCGTATGTGGTTTACGTTCCCTATAGAAAAATTCTGGAAGACGAAACCGGGTTTGTTACTCCGGATATAGAATTAATTGCCACTAAGTATGCATTAAAACTGAGGAGTTTCCAACCCAAGGCGGTGGCTTATTTCAGTGTGGTGGATCAGTAAAAAGCTGCTAGCTTTCAGCTGACAGCTTTTTATCAAAAGGCTCTATTACTTCGTCCACTTCTTTTGCACCATCAAAAAATTTCAGTACTCTGAGCATCACTTCGTCAACCAGAACATCAGGGCAGGAAGCGCCCGAGGTCAGTGCTACTTTTAATGGGGGTTTATCTTTCGGAAGCCAATTCTTGGTCTCAAGTGTTTCTTTTTTCCACTGATCGAAATGAGTTATTTCAGCTTCTGATTTGATTTCTCCGGCATCGCGAACATGAAAGGTAGGAAAGGAATGTTCCAGTATCTCAACAAGATGCATGGTATTTGAAGAATTATATCCCCCCACAACTAAAGCAATATCTGCATCCGTGTCTGCTAATGCTAATGTTGCCGATTGATTTTCATTGGTTGCATAACAAAGTGTATCAGAAGTATCTGCAAAATGATTCAGGATATCAGACTCACCATAAAGTTTGATGGCTGCTTCTTTCAGAATATCCATTACTTCTTGTGTTTCTGTAGCAAGCATGGTGGTTTGATTGATTACTCCGAAGCGTTTCAGGTCCGTATATGGATCAAAATTCGGAGTAGATTTATGTCCAAAATACTTTTCAAAATCTGACAACGGTCGGACTTTCGTCATGATACCTGCTAAGATCTCAGCTTCATCTGGACTCAAAACCACAACCACTTCAGAATGTTCAGCACTGTGCGAAAATGTGGCCCGGGTTTCTTCGTGTTCGTGCTTCCCGTGAACTACTAAGCTGTATTCTTTTTTGCCCAGTTGTTTTCCTCGCTTCCAGACTTTCTCTACAAACGGGCAAGTTGTATTGAATTCATATGGATCGATCCCAACTTTTTGAAGTTCTTTTTGAATTTCAACCGTGGTACCAAAAGCCGGTACTATTACGATGTCTTCTAACCTAAGAGAAGCTATGGGAATTCTCTCCGTTCCGTCCGTATCAAATAAAAACTTCACCCCTTTTTTCAGCAGATCTTCATTCACTGTTGGGTTATGGATCATCTCACTTAGCAAATAGATATTTTTTTCAGGATTTTCTTCAACCGCCCGATATGCTATATCTATTGCATTTTCAACTCCGTAACAAAATCCGAAAAACCTTGGGATCAAAAACTGAACCGGACCAAAATCCAACACAGTCGGCTCCAGGTCTTTCTTCATTGGATCGATTATTTTTGTCGCCTCTTTAACCTTTCGGATAACAGGCGATTTATACATTTCTGGGATTTGGAATTTTTTTCTGGCCATGTGTTAAATATAAGAAGGTAACAGGCAAACATCAGCGTTTTACATTCCGTTTCAGAACAAAACTTTGAACATAAAAAAAGCCCGATAGTTTTTTACCAGGCTTTTGAGAGTTTGTTTATAAATCAATACTTAAACCGAGATTCGATCATTGCTTTAAAACCTGCATAATTTTGAGGTAATCGATCAACCTTCTTGCCATCAATAAAAAAAGTAGGAGTTGAATTCACACCCAAAGCCGTACCTTCTCTTTTATCTGCAAGTACGCGGCGGTTCAATCTTGCTGAATTCAGGTCTTGTTTAAATTTGTCCATATCAAGATCCAGATCTTGTGCATAGCCTATAAAAATAGCTTCTGCCTTACCTCTGCTCCATTGTTCTTGTCCGGTAAACAGCATTTCATGCATCTCAATAAATTTACCTTGCTCACGGGCAGCTTCAGCCGCTCTTGCAGCCAAGTTAGCATGCTGATGCATTCTCAACGGGTAATTTTTATAGATAACTTCTATTCGGTCGCCAAAGTCCTCTTTTGCCTGATCCAGCATTTGTCCATAAAACTTACATGCAGGACATTGATAGTCACTGAATTTCGTAATTTTGAGTACGGGCAACTCCGGCATTTCTCTGTCCTGAGCATTTGCAAAATTTACGGTTGCAAAACCCAGCAACAGGGTAAAAAATAATACTTTCTTCATGTCGATGATTTTTTTCTGATTTTCAGCTTTCTAACGAAACATCTTAATTAAAATTTCGCTTTAGCAAAATGACGGCTTAAGATAGTGCCTATTTTTTCAATTATCACATCAATTTGATCTTCGGTATTTAGTTTTCCAAATGAGAATCTTACAAACTCTCTGGCATCTTCATCCGATCTTCCCATTGCTTTCATTGTTCTGTTCGGCTTATCCGAACCAACCTGACAAGCACTCCCTGTTGAAATGGCCAAACCTGCCTGCGAACATTCCAGCATTAAAAACTGACCTTCCATCCCTTTAAACCTTATTCCAAGAATATTAGGCAGCTTGTTTTCCGGGGAGCCTTCATCAATAAATTCTATACCTGAATTTTCCAGTTTTTCTACGAATTTAGATCTCAGCATTGTCAATCTGATATGCTCATCTGTTCTTTCTGTATAATTCAGCTTAGCAGCGGTGGCAAAAGCAGCAACTCCCGCAACATTTTGGGTGCCTGCTTTCAACCCCTTTTCTTGAGATGTTCCGGGTATTTCAGGTTTTGAGTCAATTGTTTTTTTTAAATAAAAAGCTCCCACACCCTTCGGTCCATACACTTTATGAGAAGAAACAGAGAGCGCATCTAACCACGAAGCCTCTATCCCTAATTTGCAGAAAGTTTGAACACAATCAGAATGAAAAAATGCATTGTGTTGCTTCGCAAGTTTTCCAATAGCTGCCAGATCCTGAATAACGCCTGTTTCAGAATTTGCATGCTGAATAGATATCAATGATGTCTCATCGGTAATGAGCTTTTTCAATTCATCAATAGAAATCATGCCCGAAGCATCCACTTCTACTTTTGAAACTTTGTAGCCTGAACGTTCTAATTCATCAAATAGATTTCTGACCGAAGAATGCTCAACTTCAGAAGTTATAATATGATTTCGCGAAGTATCCGATGCACTAAGGAGCGCCTTAATCGCAAGTTGATTCGACTCTGATCCGCCGCTGGTAAATATGATTTCTTCAGCTTCTGCCTTAATAATATTAGCGATCGTTCGTCTACCGGCATCCAGTAATTGTTTAGCCTCCGCACCAATGTCGTGAAGGCTACTTGGGTTACCGTAGTAGTGTTTAGAAACATTCACTAACACCTCAAGAGCAGTGTCGTGAATAGGAGTTGTTGCTGCGTGATCCAGGTAAATCATAAATCGTTCTTTTTCAAGAAATGCTGTATCTTTATTGTCTTAATAAAATACCTAAAAATTTAGGGCTTTACAGCCATGATCTCTATTCATCTTAAAGAAATTATTGAAAGTGCTCTTCGCGAAGATATTGGCATGGGAGATCTTACTTCCAAATCCATTTTTGATACAGATCATTATTCAAAAGGCACATTTGTTTCAAAAGCAGAAGGCACCTTAGCAGGGCTTGATGTTTTACAAATAGCTTATAATTTTTTGGGAGAGAATGTAAGCGTAAATCTTTTGAAAGAAGATGGGGATTCTGTAGGTAGCAAACAGAAAATTGCTGAAGTAGAAGGGTCTACACAGGTTTTACTTTCTGCTGAGAGAGTCATTCTTAATTTGGTGCAGCATTTGTCCGGAATTGCCACGTCTACTGCTGAAGTTATACAATTATTGGATGACCCTTCGATCGAAATTGTTGATACCAGAAAGACCTTGCCCGGAATCAGGGCGCTCCAAAAATATGCTGTAACTTGTGGAGGCGGAAAAAATCACCGATTCAGATTGGATGACGGAGTTATGATCAAAGATAACCACATAAAAGCAGCCGGAAGTATTACTAAAGCTGTTGATCTGGTTCGTTCAAAAATTGGTCATATGGTAAAGATCGAAGTAGAAACGGAATCTAAAAAGCAAGTGTTAGAAGCAGTAGAAGCTAAGGCAGATGTAATTATGCTTGACAACAGGACTCCGGAAGAGATCAAAGAATTGGTAAAGCTGATCCCCGAAGAAATTTTAGTTGAAGTTTCAGGTGGAATCACTCCTGATTCGATTAGCAGTTTTAAAGGCTGTGGAGCTGATGTAATATCATTAGGTTGGCTCACACATTCTGTAAAAGCATTGGATATAAGTTTTAATTTGAATACTTAAGATCAGCCACTAAAACACATATACACGAATTATTTTGTCAATTAAAAGATTTATAAATCCTTTCGTGTTTTAGAGTTTTTGTGGCGTTATTTTTAAACCATGGATGTACTAGACATTTTAGAAGTTGAATCGGAAGTATCTCTTCCAAAACGCTACTCAGAACTTTCTGTTGAGGAAATGGAGAGCCGTGTTAAAGAGATAAAAAATAAGTTCGGCGAGCGATTATTTATCCCGGGACATCATTACCAAAAAGATGAAGTAATTCAATTTGCTGATGCAAGAGGAGATTCACTGAAATTAGCTCAGATTTGTGCTTCAATGGACAAAGCCGAATACATTACATTCTGTGGCGTACATTTTATGGCAGAAACTGCTGATATGCTTACCCGTCCTGATCAAAAAGTAATTCTTCCTGACCTGAGAGCAGGTTGTTCTATGGCTGATATGGCGGACATTGACCAGACTGAGCGAGGATGGAAAAAGATGCAGGAGATCTGGGGTGATACTATTCTTCCATTGACTTATGTGAACTCTACTGCTGCTATTAAAGGCTTTGTGGGAAAGAACGGTGGCGCTTGCGTTACCTCCGGAAATGCTGATAAAATGCTGGAATGGGCTTTCACCCAAAAAAAGCGAATTTTGTTTTTACCTGATCAACATTTGGGTAGAAATACAGCCGTTAAACTTGGAGTAAAACTGGAAGAAATGGCTGTTTATGCTCCCCTGACAAATTCTTTTGAGTACGAAGGCAACTTTGAAGATGTGAAAGTCATCTTATGGAAAGGACATTGCTCTGTACATGAAAAATTTAATATCCGGCATGTTGAAAATCTTCGTAAGCAAGAGCCTGAAATGAAGATACTGGTTCACCCGGAATGTACATACGATGTTGTTCAGGCGTCCGACTTAGCGGGGTCAACCAATTTTATCATCGAAACTTTGAAGGCAGCCGAGTCCGGATCAAAATGGGCTATTGGTACCGAAATGAATTTGGTTAATCGCCTTAAAGACGAGCATCCCGATAAAACCATTGTTTCCTTAAACCCGTTTATGTGCCCTTGTTTAACTATGAACAGAATTGACCTTCCTCATTTACTTTGGAGCCTCGAGAAACTGGAACAGGGTGAGGTTGTTAATCAGATCAGTGTTTCACAAGAAGTAACTAAAAATGCACTTCTTTCTTTAGAGAGGATGCTGGAGAGGAGTTGATTTTAAATCATGGTTGATTCTTAATGACTAAAAAATGATCAAAAAAGCTTTCTATGTATTCTATTTATTGTTTATAAGTCTTTTGATTATTGAGATAGTATTTAGAATCTGGGTATACGGTTTTAACGATATCAGAGGATTTTATATCAATCTTGGAATCTACCCGGATGATGCATACTGGACTGAGCTAACTTCCAATATAGATGAGTCAAATTATTTCTCTTTTGATAAAGAAACCGGTTGGACTATAAAAAAAAATGGTGTTTTTAGAGATTCACTTTTCGTTTCAAATTCTGACGGAATCAGGGCAGATATTGATTACGAAAAGTTTAAAGAAGATTCTACAGTCAGAATTGGACTCTTTGGTGATTCTTTCACTCATAGTGACGGTGTCTATTTTGATGAATCATTAGCATATCATCTACAAGAGATTTTAATCAAAAATGGAATAGATGCAGAAGTAATTAACTTTGGTGTAAGTGGATTTGGAATGGATCAAGCTTACATAAGATACTTAAATCTTGGGCGTGAGTATAATCTCGATATAGTTGTTTTTGGATTTCAACTAGAAAACTTTTGGAGAAATCTTAATGTCTATCGCCCAAATTATTATTTATATACAGGTCTTCCATTTATTAAACCTAAATATTATCAATCTGGTGATTCATTAGCACTAATGAGTGTCTCTTCATACAATATTGATGATTTAAATGAACTTCCATTTAACTTTACAGATTCTGAATTGTCAGAATATGAATATTTTAAAGATAATAGACCTTTATCTAAGAATAGATTTTTTGGTTGGTCATTGACATATAAAGCCTTTTCTGCTGTTTTTTTTGATAAACCTGTTCGTCACACTGAAAGAATTGAAGAAAGTGAAGAAGGCTTATTCGTTATGTTTCACATTTTAGAGTCCTTTTCTAATTCTGTGGCCAACGAAAATTCCGAGTTTGTACTTTTACAATTACCAAATGTGGATTTTATGGAATCTTTTTTTCTTAATGATAAAAGACCTCATTCTTTACTAATTGACTCAGTATCAAATATGTATAATTTTATTGATACAGATAGTATGCTTACTGAATATCCGTTAGAAAAAACTTATAACAATCATCATACAGACTTTGGAAACCTAAAGATAGCTGAACAGGTTTTTCATGACTTAATTGAACTAAGGCTAATAGAGTTAAAATCTAAATAATTCATTCCATAGATCAACTAAAGTATTAGGTCACTCCAATCTATCTATACTTCTTGATTTAGTTTTTAGACCTTTATTAAAATTTTGAACGAAACTCACTTCTCTCTAGTTACATCAATACAGAACTATTTAATATTAAACTAATATATTTAAGAAATGAGCTATTTAGAGAAGATAAACGATATTTATACTCAACTTGGGCAAGGAAAAGCGATGGATGCTTTTGATCAATATTACCATTCCGATTGCGACATGGTACTTGAAGATGGTAAAGTAGTTTCCGGAAAAGAACAAAACAGGGAACGTGAAATCGAATTCTTTTCAAGTGTGGAAGAGTTTCACGGCCTTGATGTGAAGTCTATCACTTCGAACGAAGAAAATGCAACTACTGCCGTTGAATGCACAATGGACGTCACCTTTAAAGGCGGCGACAGAATGCAGATCGAACAGGTAGCAACGCAGAAGTGGGAAGGCGACCACATCGTAAAAGAAAGATTTTACGGAACCAAATAATTTCATTCGACTGTAAATAAATCTAAAGCCTCACAGATTTTCTTCTGTGGGGCTTTTTTAATATCTGATTATTATTACTTTACCATCAACTTAAAAATTTAATACCGCCAATAATGAAATCCCTTATCTCTCTATTTCTACTTTTAACTCTCTCATCAGGTCTTTTTGCTCAGGAAGCCCGTACAAAGAACGGGTTTATATCTGTAACTCTTGGTGCAGCTTTCCCAACCGGAGATTTTGCTGACAGTGATTTAAATAATCAAGACGCCGGCTTTGCTGAAAATGGAGTAGCTATTAATCTTGTAAACTTTGGGTATTTGTTTTCAAAGAACATCGGTATTACAGCAATGCTTTCCGGTTCAGCATATCCTATTGATGCAAATAATGGGGATGAACCTGTTTGGGGGTTTGGATCATTTATGGTGGGCCCTCTTTTTTCGTTTGCAAGTGAAGACGGGAAAACAGAACTAGACCTCAGAGTTATGATAGGAACATCGTCTGCAACACTAGACCCTGATGATGGATCCCAAGAAATGGAAGGTTCGGGTGGGGCATTTTCTATTGGCAGTGGACTGCGTTATAACTTAAGTGATGTCATTGCATTGACTTCAAATTTTGACATTATATCAGGGAACCCTGAATTTGACATTAACGGAAGTACATTTGAACAACCCATTTCTACTGTAAACCTTACTTTTGGTATTTCCTTTCGGATTAAATAATATCTGAATTTCTGAAAAAGCCCCATATATAAAGTATGGGCTTTTTTTATTGCTTTGATTTCCATTCCTTTCAGAATGAAAAACTTGATTCCTCTTTTCTTTTTATTTCTGATTTCATGTGGAAACGACTCTTCGAACGATAAACCTGTTGCTAATCATTCTTCTGAAATTGAATTATTGGTACTGGGGATTGCCCAAGATGCCGGCTTTCCTCAAGCTGGTTGCGAAAAAGAAAACTGTCGGCTCTACTGGGATGGAAAAGAAAAAAGACGTCATGCCACTTCGCTCGGACTAATTGACCATGCCTCAGGCAAATACTGGTTATTTGAAGCTACTCCGGACTTGAAAGATCAGTTACATGCTGCTCAGAAATATGCCGGGAAAACTGAGAATCCTTCCGGGGTATTTCTTACTCATGCCCATATTGGCCATTATACGGGACTAATGCACTTCGGCCATGAAGTTATGGGAGCTTCAGGAATTCCTGTCTATACAATGCCCCGAATGAAAAACTACTTACAAACGAATGGGCCATGGAAGCAATTGGTGGATTTCGAGAATATTGCACTTCAACAAATGACTGCTGATTCTATCGTTCAGCTTTCTGAAAACATAAAAGTAATTCCGTTTCTTGTCCCACATCGGGATGAATACTCCGAAACAGTTGGTTACAGGATTGAAACAGAAAACAAATCCGTACTTTTTATTCCTGATATCAATAAATGGGACATTTGGGACATATCCATTATTGAAGAAATCTCAAAAGTGGATTATGCGTTTTTGGATGCTACTTTTTATGATTCTGATGAGTTGCCCGGAAGAGATATAAGTCAAATTCCACATCCTTTTGTGGAAGAAAGTATTCAGCTATTTAAAAATCTCCCCGCTTCGGAGAAAGCAAAGGTTCATTTCATACATTTCAATCACACCAACCCTTTGATACTGGATTCACCTGAAAGAAAAGAAGTGGAAGGCTTAGGATTTAACGTGGCTTTTGAGGGAATGAAGATCCAATTATAAGCCTGATTAACAAGTAGTTCTTTTTTTCTTCCTGATTCTTTTGTTCTTTATATAGAATTAAAACGGGTTATGAAATGGCAACTAAAAAAGACGATGCTAATACAAAGTATGATCGTGGAGAAAATGCTGAAAGTAAAAGTGTACCTAATCAGGAATTTGACTCATTTGAAATTGATGGCTTAAAGTTAATTTTTGGCAAAGAACTTCTTCCTAAGAATGAAGACCTGTTCATTTTTGAGATAGACGGAAAGAGAATTGAAAAGAACCGCTATTACTTAAATACTTTTTTTTCAGAACTAGGGCTCCCTCCATTTAAAACTTCTGAAAACGATAAAAAGCGACCTCGTGTATATAAGCTTAAAGGAAGTGAAAAGAATCTTATAACTTTAAACGATGAATCAAATGGAATACCTTATTTTTCTTTAAATAATTCGTTTCCTCTTGAATTCATTAAAAAAACACCTCACCAAATAAAAAGTATTCTAATATCAAGTATACCTCTTATTTCAAAAGATGAAAGGTTTTATTATTTAAATTCAATTATTAAATGGGGTAAAAATGTAATATCAATTACAAATGAACCTTTATCAATTACTATTTCTTATTCTACAGATTTTGACTTCAGTTATTATAGTGATTCTCTTGAAGACTGGAAATATCTTTCAGTAAATAGAAAAAACGAAAAAATAGATTTCCACCTCGATGACCCCGCATTAGAAGACAAGTTGGGTCGAAAACCAATTGCTAAAAGTTTAGCAAAACTGATCAATGACGACATTTTTGGAAATAAGAAGTGTCATGCTTTTATGACTCACCTTCAGGGAAGATGGGGAGAAGGTAAGTCCTCGTTCATGAAATTTTTAGAAAACGGCTTACAGGAAGCCGGTAACGATCGCTGGGTCGTTATCCATTATAATGCATGGAAAAATCAAGATGTGGACCCGCCTTGGTGGACTTTTCTGGATGCCGTTTACAGACAGGGAAGACAACAGATTGCTAACAAATCAGGCAAGAGGTTTAGGTTCAGAGTCAGGTTAAATGAACATATAAGAAGATTAAATAGCGGTACTTTGCTCATACTTTCGGTTTTTGCTTTTATAATTTTTCTGATTTTAAGTGCCAGCAATCTTTTGGGTATTTCCTTCCTTGAATTACCTGAAACGGCTAAAATTGTAGTTTCTGCCTCAACTATTCTCGGTTCACTTTGGGCAATCGGACAGTCGTGGAGTAAATTTTTTATTACGAACACTCCTGAAAATGCGCGGCTCTTTATGAGAAGAACCGAAAACCCTTCAGCACATATCAAACAACATTTTGAAGATCTGATAAAGGATCTGCAAACTAAACACAGAAAAGGAAAAGAAAATTACCGCATTGCGGTCTTTATTGACGATTTAGATCGTTGTGACGGTAAATTTGTAGTTTCATTGCTTGAAGGAATTCAAACTATGTTTAATGAGCAAAAAGTGTTCTATCTGGTTGCTGCAGATAAACACTGGATAGCCAAAAGCTTTGAAAACGTATATTCGGAATATACAGACACAGTGAAGAAAGGGACTAAACTTGGTTACTCATTCATTGAGAAGAATTTTCAACTTTCCATTCGACTTCCCAATCCATCTGCAGAACAAATAAGCCGCTACTGGGGGCATATTCTTAAACAGGAAAGTTATAACCAATTGAGTGGGACAGGAAATACAGAAGGGTTAAAAAGACAGCTCCAAAAAACAGGGCAGGAAGCTGTGCTTTCTGGAGAAGCAAACCTTGAAGAGCTTGCTGAACAATACAATACCACTATTGAAGATGCTCAAAACATTATGCTGGAAACTGTTAATGAAACAACTGAAGACATTGAACATTTGCTGATGGAACATCATAAACTTTTGGGAAATAACCCTCGTGCCGTTAAACGGTTGGCAAACCAATACACCGTATATCGAAATCTCGTGCTGATCGAACAAAATAAAGTTGATCCATTAAAACTTTTTCGATGGGTTATACTCCAAAACAGATGGCCTGTATTAGTTGACAAACTGGAACAAGATCCCGCCCATATAAATGATTACGATGAGTTGCTTGAGGAATTGGATCTGGTTTCATACTCAATTGATATCGAATATGTGATGGGGAAAGATGATGAAAAAATTACATTGGATGATGTAGTGACTTATACAGGAATAAGCCAAATTACATCCGGTCAAAGCTCATGAACAAGTAAAAGATTGTTTTAAATTGTACAGTTGTGGTTTCTTCAGCTATTTTCAATCAATAACTAACGCAATATATTGATATGAATAAGCATTCCTTTCTTTTCCTGGTTGTATTGTTTTTTACAAGCTCCGTTTCTGCTCAAACCTATTTTCCCGGCAAATGGGGTGACTGGGAAAAAAAGAATCCTTCTCAGCTTGGATTAAATCCTGCTCTAATTGACTCTGCTGTTCAATATGCTCAACGAATGGAGTCAACTAATCCAAGAAGTATGGAAGAGAATCATTATGGAACATTTGGTCGTGAGCCTTTTGGATATGGAATTGGCCCTTTTAAAGATCGAGGACCGCAAACCGGAATCATTATTAAAGACGGATATATAGTTGCTGAATGGGGAGAACCATTCAGAGTAGATATGACCCATAGTGTTACCAAAAGCTTTTTATCATATACAGTTGGTCTGGCCTATGACAAAGGGCTGATTCGGGATGTGAACGATAAAGTAGATCCGTACATGGCACCGATTTTGGAAATGCAATGGGATGATAACAGAAACAAATCTGATCATTACGGTTCACAAAAAGTGATGGAACCTTTTAAAGGGGAGCATAATTCTAAGATTACGTGGAATCATTTACTTCGTCAAACAAGCGATTGGGAAGGAACTTTATGGGGAAAACCGGACTGGGCAGATCGACCAAGCAGAGAGCGCTCTGAATGGGGAAACAGAGAAAGAAAAGAACCGGGAAGCACATATGAATATAACGATGTGCGAGTGAATATTTTGGCTTTGGCTGCTATGAATGTTTTAAGAGAGCCATTACCGAAAGTTCTCAGAGAAAATATCATGGATAAAATTGGCGCTTCACCAACGTGGCGTTGGCAAGGCTATGAAAACTCGTGGGTTGTGATTGACGGGCAGCAAATGCAAGCAGTGAGTGGCGGTGGACATTGGGGTGGAGGGATGTTTATTTCTGCCAGAGATCAAGCCAGATTTGGGCTTCTTACTTTAAACAATGGAAACTGGAACGGTCAACAATTAATCTCTGAAGAATGGAATAGAATGGCTCAAACACCAACAGAAGCTCAATCCGATTATGGATTCATGAACTGGTTTTTAAATACCGACAAGAAACGTTTACCCAGCGCTCCGGAGTCTGCATTCTTTCATCTGGGCTCGGGAGTAAATATGGTGTACGTAGATCAGGAAAATAACTTGGTTATTGTTGCTCGTTGGATCAATAGCTCAGCAATGGACGGAATTGTAAAAAGAGTTTTAGAATCACTGGAATAAAGTTACAATCCATTTCTTACTCATATAAAAAAAGCACTCCCAAATTAATAGAAGTGCCTTTCTTAAATAATGTCAAGAAGTATACTTACCAGTCAAAAGAATTGAACTTAATTTCCGGCAGAACTTCCGGTTGTCCACTTAACGTTAGCTCTCTGGTTCTTTCTTCATGCTCTGTGGAAAGAAGCCTCTCTATCACGAAATTATATTTAAGCAGGTCATTAGTATAAATAGCGGGAAATACCACTGCCACTGAATATACACTATCAATAGGCGCCGTGTCTGTAAGTTCTAAATACTGAGCTGAGTTCTCACCTAATGGAGCTATATCGCCTTTCAAATAGATCTTATTTGTTAAAGTATTAAATAGCCCGTTATCCAGAGCATATTTCATATCAACATTAAATGTTACGGATGTTTGTGCTTGGCTAAAAGCTGTTAAGCTTATAGTAAACGCCATCATAAGTATTACTTTTTTCATAGTACTTTGTTTTTATTAGTATTTGTTTTTTTTAAAAGTCTTTGTTCAGTTTTATTTCAATATCCACTAGTATTTGAAACTACCCTCTCCTTCCAGGAAACCACAGTAAAAACACTTTCTCTCGGAAAATGAGGAGGAATTGAATTTCCTAATCTTTCATCATATTCATATTTTTTTGTATAACCAGTAACACCATATCTACCGAAAGTTCCTACCGGCCCTCTTGTTTCCTGGATAATCCCTCCAAGTAAATCAATATTACCTCTATGAGATCCTGAAACATAATTTTCAACTTGAAAAGAGCTTCCCAAAGCCATAAATGAACCATGTAGCTTAAGGTCTTTAGATCCTGTCCTTGAATGAGCATTTTTATCTATTATGATATCTCCTTCACTCACTACCCCTAACAAATCTGTGGATGTGTTATCTACTCTTGGATCTACATTATATTCAATGTCATTATAAAGCTCTACTTCGTCTTCTGAATGTATTGTTATTTGCCCTGAAACTGTGCCTTCCAAATAAATTTTTTCGCTAGATGAAAGTATTCCATTATGAGTTTCTTTGGGATAATTGACAAAGGCCATCCAGTTCCCTGTATGGCTATTATATTCACTCACATCGATACTTCCATCAGACTGCATAATCATGTAAGATAATCTATTGAAGGTAATCCCATCGCTTATAGCAGCACTCTTTAAAGCAGCTACTTTTGCACCGGACGGCAACTCTCTGGCTTGTGCATTAAAATCTGTAGTTCCTTGAAAATCCGGAGTAGCATCACCCAGAATGGTACCATCTCTGCCTCTCCATTCATTAGGGCTTGAAACATGACCATAGAACGTTGGCGAACCTGACATCTTGAACGTTCCGTTTGTATGTATAGGCCCACTAATTTCATCTGATGAATAAAAATATATATTATTACCAGAACTGGTTTTTTCTTTATCTGAGAAGTAGGAATACTTAGAAAACGAATCCCTTCTCATTAATACTTCTGTAATTACTTTACTGTCACCGTAGGTAGCTTCGCTAAATAAAAGAACTTTAAATGTATCCCAGCCACCTTCTCCCACTGAGTATAAAGAATCTACAGCGTCAAGTTCTTCGATATTTTCAATATCATAAGTTTTTAAAGTTGCATTTCCGGGTAGAATATTTCCTCCTGTAAGCTCACCTTCCCATGTGTTATCACTTCTTATTTTTTCAATTGCTGTTTGAATAAGACTGTTTGTTGAATTTCTTGCCTGTACTTCAGTTATTACTTGTGCTGAACGTTCGGGAAGAACGCTTGCTCGCTGACTATTTGAAAACTGGATTATTCCTGATAGTACTACCAAACCACTTACCAGTAAAAGCATTGATCGTCCCATAGTTCCTCCTAATAAATTAAATTGTTTGCTACAATTCTACGCTTCCAATAGGACCTGTAATACAACTGAGTTCCATCTTTTTTAGTCAGGTATGGCTCATCAGATTCTACCAGTACTTCAACTTCAACCTGTACTATGTCTTCCATTTGTACAGGCACATTACCATCTATATCATAATAATTAACTTCAAAGTCACGAACTGAATAACGGAATTCAATTTCATTTGCCGGGATACTTGGAGTCTGATTCCAAGTTCGGATTAAAACTAAATCATTTGGGTTTGTAGTCGTTGTATCTAATTCCGAAGTAATAGCCCATTCAACTAAATCAAAATCATCTGAGCCATCGTTGTCAAAAATATTTCCTCTAAAAATAAACGCGCTGTCTTCCGCCATTACAAAAGCATCTGAAATCCCGCGGTCATAACCTATTCTGTTTAAATCATTTTGAAGTATAGATACGATGTTATCAAGCTTACTTTGTGTAATAACACTTGAAGTTGTTTCAACTGTAGAATTAAACAAAGAGTAATTGTACGCTAAAATTGATAGCAACATTAATCCCCCGATGATATATGTAGTAGCTAATCCTAAATTCATCGTTCAAAAGACTTAATAAAAATTAAGTCAACCTCCGTGCTCGGGTCTACTTCTTCATTAATAACATTTACCGTTACCTTGTATCTTCTTACAAGAGGATCACCTTCATCAATATATTCTGAACTGGCATCAATTATGAAAGTATCGGTATACTCATCATTGTAACCATAAGTCTCGTTATCTGTAATTGGATAACCCGCAAACATATAGTCTATGTGATTGGGATTGAGCATATTTTCATCTGCTCTTTGAACCAGCTTAACCTGTTCAATTACATCTTGTGCCCTTATTATAGTTCTGTATTCGACGTCAGAACGGATCACTGTTTCCGAAGTGCTTAAAAAACTTCTTGAAGTATTAATGGTTAAAAAAGAGTAAATAACCATTGCAGCTGTTAAGTATAGTACATCAGAATAATCGTTCATAACTATATTAGATTGTGGATAACATTATACGAAGCCTGATTCTTATTAGATGTTTTATATACAATATCTAATTTTTATAAAGAAAACTTAATATAAAAATGTCTCTCCGTTTTAATTATCGTCATTTATGGTCAATCATTAAAGATAATCAATTATCATAGCCTTGGGCTTACAATAATAAGAGCCACTTGTTATTAATTTGTTACTAATTGAAATTATAAATTCACTACAAAAAGTAAAATAATGGGCAAAAAAGCTATTCTTATTGGCGCTACCGGACTGGTTGGCTCACATATTCTTCAACTATTATTATCGGATGAGAGATATGAGTCTATAAAAGTATTACATCGTCGTAGTACAGGGATTTCTCACTCAAAACTTACTGAACATATCATTGATTTTGATGACCAAGAATCATGGAGGGTACTTGTTTCGGGAGATCATTTATTTTCAGCATTGGGAACAACCCTTAAAAAAGCCGGGAGTAAAGACGCACAGTATAAAATTGATTACACCTATCAATATAATTTCGCTAAAATCGCTTCAGAAAATGGGATTTCAAACTATGCTTTGGTTTCTTCTTTAGGGGCTAATTCAGATTCGGGTTCCTTCTATCCTCGCATTAAAGGAGAATTGGACAAAGCTGTCCAAGAGCTGCCTTTTGATAACACATTAATTCTAAGACCTTCTTTTTTGGATGGAAACCGAGATGAATTTCGATTGGGAGAACGCATCGGGATCGCAGTTGCAAAAGTAGTTTGCAAAATACCGGGGCTAAAAAAATTTCACCCTATAAAAGCTGAAACTGTTGCTAATGCGATGAGAGAGGGCATGAATAAAAATACATCCGGTATAGTTGAAGGAAACAATATTTTAAAAATAGGTACGCCCAGTTAAGTAAATTTCATCGTCTCTTTCTGATCATATCGATATTTCTGAACTTCCAAGTGCCTATAAAAATGCAGAGTCTGTTCAAAAACAGATGAAAACATTTGGCCTTGGCGAAGTTGTGGATGAGATCATGCCATTTGGCTGCATTATGGCCGGCGACTGGCAGGTGGATGCTCCCTGGAGAAAAAAGCGTCGCAAAAAAAGAGGAAGATAAAATTAGCCCTGATAGTTGGTATGGCTGTTGGGGTTTTTATGTTGATTAATTTAGAAATTGAAAACCACCTCCTTTTACTATACATTTTCGGGTCAATTCATCAACATATTCTAACCATGAAAAAACTTCTTTCGCTTCTTACTCTTTCCCTTATCACGTTATCCCTTACCGCTCAATCTTCTGATCTCAAAGAGATGATTGACAAACGAGCCAACGAACTCGAAGAACAAGTGATCGAATGGCGGAGATATTTTCATGAAAATCCGGAGCTATCCAATCGCGAATTCAATACTGCTAAGAAAATTGCTGAGCATTTGGAAAACCTCGGACTGGAAGTCCAAACCGAAATTGCCCATACTGGAGTGGTCGGTATCTTAAAAGGAGGGAAACCGGGTCCTGTTGTTGCTCTGCGAGCTGATATTGATGCCCTTCCCGTAGTTGAGAGAACTGATGTTCCATTCAAATCTACCGTAATGGGAGAATATCAGGGAAATGAAGTTGGAGTAATGCACGCTTGTGGACACGATACACACATTGCCATTTTAATGGGAGTCGCTCAGATCCTGACAGAAATGAAAGATGATCTGAAAGGAACGGTGAAATTCATTTTTCAGCCGGCTGAAGAAGGCGCTCCCAAAGGAGAAGAAGGCGGCGCAGAATTGATGGTAAAGGAAGGGGTTCTTAAAAATCCGGATGTGGACGCCATTTTCGGATTACATATTTCTGATGACACACCGGTTGGTGAAATTGAATACCGACCAAAAGGAATTATGGCGAGTGTTAACAGCTTCGATATAAAAGTTACGGGAAAGCAAGCTCACGGTTCTGCTCCATGGGGAGGAATTGATCCAATTGTAACTTCTGCTCAGATCATCAATAATATTCAAACTATTGTGAGCAGAAGCATGCCCCTAACCCGACAAGCAGCTGTAGTTACGGTTGGTGTAATTAATGGTGGAGTAAGAAATAACATTATTCCTGAAGAAGTGACTATGCAGGGAACCATCAGAGCTTTAGATGAAGAAATGAGGCAACTGATCTTTAAAAGATTGGAGACTATCGTTCAAAATACTGCGGAAAGTAATGGCGCTGTTGCTGAATTGACCATCAACAAAGGCTACCCTATAACATATAACGATCCTGAGTTAACTGCTCAAATGTTGCCAACATTAGTAGAAACAGCAGGCGAAGAAAATGTAAAACTGATCAATTCCATTACCGGAGCGGAAGACTTCTCTTTCTTCCAAAATGAAATTCCGGGATTGTATTTCTTTATTGGAGGGAAAGCTCCTGACCGTGAAGCCTCAGGTCACCACACTCCTGATTTTTATATTGATGAAAGTGGGCTAAAGCTTGGAGTAAGAGCGATGGCTAATTTGGTGATCGATTATATGGACTAACCGTAAAGGAATTTGAACTTATATCATAAAGTTTACATTCCCATGATTTCCATGAAATTAAACCCAACCTTAAACTCTACATATTCTGTCTCAAAAAGATCATCTACTCCGTAACTTACAGCCAGATTAATAGGATTAAAATAAACACCCGCGGTAAGCCCGTAATTTAAACTGCTTTCCCATTCCGTATCGTCAAAACCGGAATTATCAAAATTGGTTCTCTCTAAAAAATATGCCCCTACATGAGGACCAACATAAAAAGCTGTGCTGAAATCGTTGTACAAATGGAACATATACCCAAATCTTCCCCCCACAATAAAGTTGGAGTCATCACCCAGATCAGGTGAGCCAAGAAAAAGTGTTACATCAGCATGGTCAAACAATCCGCCAACAGTTACAGAACTGAAAACCTCGCTTTCCTGATATCCTATATTTACGGCTGTTATCTGAGCTTTATTAACCGTTGATAATCCAAGTGTTAGCAAGCCAATAAATAGTATTTTTTTCATGGGATCTGTTTTAAACGTATATGGATTAATCTATTATTCATCATAATGTAATTTTCACTTTTACACAAATCACTACCTGAAAAGGTCGTTTTTTTAGTCATCAAATTGATTAGGTTTGTTCATGAATAAGGATTCCACAACTTTTGATCCTGCAAAAAACCAAACCAGCAGTGGCTGCGGAAGCGGATGCCTGGGAACTGCTTTCTTATTTGTAGTTGCTATAATATTCATTTATTGGACGATGGACGATAGTGATTTTTATTTGATGCCCGGTGAAGCAAACATGTCTACCGATGCTATCGAGCAAACATTCAGAGAGATTGACAGGATTCTACCGGATTCTTTAGTTGTTGATGATCCGCTAAACCCATACAATCATTATTCTGAAGCTGAGTCTTTCGGAAATCTGTTTTACGGATTAAACCCGGTAATCATGACGGCTTTAAAATCCGATACTTCAAAGAAATACAGATTCCAATATATTGCTCGGGTTGACCATGTGGATGCTAATGAATTTGTGATTCGAGACTTTCTCATTGACAGTATTTGGAGATATGAGCCGCTCGAATTTGGTTCTGAGAATCCTTTTATTCGGGATTGATCTGTTCTTCAATCATCGAAAAGTGTCATTCATCACCTTCCATACGTTCTAACCAGCTTCAGACTTTTAGAGTACATTATTCTCTGTCATACGTCCGGATAATTTGCCGATTGAATTTTGGAGCCCCGACATTCTGAAAACAAAATGTTAAACAATCTCATTGCACGCTGAAATCCTTCGATTAATCATGAGATAAATAGTACATTGCTGAAATAAATTCATTTAATATATCGATTATGAAAAAGCATTTTCTGCTAGTCTTTTTTTGTTTTATCAGCATCTCCGGATTCACTCAGGATTTCGAGAATGAGATTCAACAGGCCGACTCTATTGTAACTGAATTCTTTTCTGAACATAAATTACCGGGAATGAGTATCTCAGTGTATAAAGATGACTCAATGATCTGGTCGAAAGGATATGGTTTTGCTGACGTCGAAAATGAAATCAAAGTAGACCCTTCTCGAACTTTATTCAGAATCGGAAGCGTATCTAAAACTCTTACTGCAGCCGGATTAGGATTATTGATTCAGGATGATGTACTGGAACCTGATGACGAAATTCAGAGGTGGGTACCGGAGTTTCCGCGAAAGCAGTATCCCATTACGATCAAGCAGGTTTCAGGACATATTGCAGGAATCAGGCATTATCACGGGGATGAATTTATGAGCACTAAAAAATATGAGACGGTCAAAGAAGGTTTGGTTTTCTTCAAAGATGATCCATTGCTTTTTGAGCCCGGCACCAAATATCAATATTCGAGCTACGGATGGAATTTAATAAGTGCTGTTGTTGAAAACGCTGCTCAACAACCTTTTTTGCAATACATGGACTCGGAAGTTTTTAAGCCGCTTAATATGAATAATACGGTTCCTGATTGGGCAGATGAAGACATTGAAAACAGGACTAAATTTTATATCTGGAGAAATGGAACAAATGTAGAGGCTCCTTATGTAGATAATAGTTATAAATGGGCCGGTGGTGGTTTTATCGGAACTACTGAGGATTTGATCAAATTTGGAGAAGCACATTTCGATTATGAATTTCTGAATGAAGAGACCCAAAAGCTTCTAATCACTCCTCAAACCACTTCAGATGGCAAGTCTACTAATTACGGAATGGGATACAGCACCTTGCAACACGCAGGAAATTATTGGTTTGGACATTCAGGTGGTTCTGTTGGAGGAAGTACTATGTTTTTGATGAATAAAGAACACCGGATGATCATTGCTTATACTATTAATCGCTCGGGGGCTAGCTTCGACAATCTTCATTTCCGAATTGCGGATGTTTTCTTGAATTCAAATGAATGACAATAGAAGAAGCCAAACATAAATATCCACAGATCGCAGCACTATATTCAATTATAGACGACAAAAAGATCAAAATGACTGTTTTGCCGACGAATCCTAAAATGGATAGTATCTATTTCCGGGAAATTGAATTTAATAGTGATGATTATTCTGCTGTTATTCCGGTAGATGATGAATACGAAGATGCTGAAAAAGGAAATCAGGCTCTTATCCTTCAACTGATCATTTATGCGGTCGAAGAATATGAAGATTGCGAAGATTTCTTGGTATGGTCAATGGCTTTTGGGTTAAACTCTAATAACCCTTTTATTCTGGATATATATAGAGATCTTGGAAAAGTTATTCCAAAGATCAGAGATATTATCGGAACAGATGTAAACGATATCTCAGACTATGACTGGGAATTAAATGCCGGAGCTGCTCAAGCACTTAGGGAGTTAGATCAATGATACATCCTAAAAAATGGAAAGATTATGAACTGATTGATCATGGTAATGGTCGAAAGCTGGAGCGATTTGGCGAAATAGTTCTTGATCGCTCGGAACCATCTGCAAATTGGAAAAAATCAAAACCTGCAAACGAGTGGAATAGTGCTGATGCAATTTTTACTGAGAATAAAAGCCAAAAAGGTAGTTGGAATAAAAGTCTCAACGATTGGAATATTTCCTATCCATTCGGAGATTCTGAAATCGTATTTAAACTCAGCCAAGGTTCTTTTAAACACCCCGGTATCTTTCCGGAACAAGCAGAAAACTGGGATTTCATAAACAAAAAATGTAAAGAGTTGACCTCAAAGGGAATCACTCCAAAATTCCTGAATCTCTTTGCCTATACGGGTGGAGCAAGCTTAGCCGCAGATCTTTCGGGAGCTCAAGTGACCCACATCGATTCAGTAAAAAGCGTAGTTAATTGGGCAAGGGAAAATGCAGAACTCAATAATATTGATTCCATCCGATGGATCGTAGAAGATGCGCCAACTTTTGTTGAAAAGGAAATACGTCGCGGTAACACATACCACGGAATCATTATGGATCCACCGATTTTTGGTCTTGGACCCAAAGGAGGCAGATGGAAGCTGAATCGTGATCTGCCTGAACTTTTAGAAAATGTAATGAAGTTATTAGAGCCGAATAACAGATTTTTTATTCTAAATACCTATTCTCCACAACTACCATTATCAGAACTAAGAAAAATGCTTCCAAATGTAGCCGGATTTCCGAATCATTTTGAAAGCACTACACTGGGTTTAAAAAGTTCTTCAGAGAAAGAATTACCCCTTGGTAATCTGGTGAGGTTTTAACAAAAAAAGACGACCTGTATAGATCGCCTTCCTTGCTTCAATTCTTAGATCAGGTTCTATTGCTCTTTTTGCTTCTTCATTTCCCGTTTTTTGATCTCTCTCAACTTTAAAGCTTTTACTTCTTCAGCACTCATGTTTTTTGTTCTTTCAGATACCGGTCGTTCAGGTGACAAATCATTATGAAGAGATTCTATTGATTTCTTTGTTTGATAATGAGCATTACCGTTCGGCTCGTATTTGATCTCGAAATCATTCACATTATCTGTTGCATCGATCAGGCTTATTTCTACGATTCTGTTTCCTTCTTTATCAGTTTTGATTTTAGCATCTCCATGCATCCGTTCACTGTTTTCGTGTATAAAACGATTGATTCTGATCGCGATCTCTTCTTCACTAATTTCCTTTTTTACTTTAAGGTCAAAAGTGTGCAAGGCTGATTCAAAAACGGTTCGCTCAACCGTCTCTTCGATTGGAAGAATTTCCAATGATTGAAAGTTGAACACGTTTGCTAAAGCTCTTTTCTTTTGTTCAGCCATTTGATAATCCGCCTTTGGTAGTACCATTACTACTTCTGTGAGTTTATCACCGTTGGTTTCTCCTGTTTGTTCATGCTCTATTAAAACCTGGCTGATACTTACTTGCGAAATGTCCAGACCTTCTTCTTCAAATCTTGAGGCAACATTCGGTTTGGTCTTAGATTCTATTCCGGGTGCCAGCCCTTTGATCATGTATCCGATTTCTTCTTCGTGTTGTACAGGAACGGTGCAAGCTATTAAGATTAGTGTTGTAAAAATTAAGGATGCTGCAACTTTATAGAGTGATTTCATTTTTCCGGGTTTTGAATTGTTGTTTTCTAACCAATCACCCAAATTCTCAAAAGAAGAATCATGCTTTGTATTTTTTAGCTGATTAATAGCTTCCGGCAGGTTCATAATATCACCCAATGGATTTAATTTCTTTGATAACTTTAGCGGTTTCATGGTATAGATCATTTGTTTCCAGTTGAGTCGCAAAATCTTGCGACTTTACGCTGCTTAGCTTTACAGATTTCAGTTTTTTACCTGATTCTCCTTCAAGCTGTACCATGAACTCCTTTAACTTATTTCTGGTCCGGCTTAACCTAGATTTTATAGTCGATTCGCTTTTCTCCTTTTGTATGGCGGTGATCTCTTCAATAGAAAACCCTCCGATTTCAAACAGAAGAATAGCCGCTCTTTCTTTTTTGCTGATTTTAGATAAAGCTGCGATCAACATTTGATTGTCTTCAAAGAACTCATCTTCAAAAACCTGAAATGCTGCCTTACCATCTTCACTGTTTAGCGACACAAACCTGCTCCAAAACGGCTTGCGAACCGAATTATAAAAAGTCCTTGTTATGACCTGAAAAAACCAACTTTTAAAGCTTGCTTTATCTCTCAGGGAATCAAAATTCTCGTAAGCTTTCAGCAATGCTTGTTGCATCACATCTTCAGCTTCCGATTTTGAAGCTCCCGAACATAAAGCTCTGCAATAATTAACCGCATCGTTATAATGAGGTTTCAATAAGTCAGTAAATTCAGAATCAGACACAGATCGTTTTTAGGAATTCATGTTTGCGCGCATTCACCCATAAGACACATCAGCTCAATAAAAAGTCGCAAAGTTTATAAACTATTAATAATTCAACTCTGTAATTTCTTTTTGCTAAAATTCAGAATATTACTCACTTCATCCTTAGAATTTGAGTTGCTTAAAAAAATAAAATGCGAATAGCCTATACTATAATTTCACTGCTCCTTCTTTTTGGTCAAACTACTTTTGCTCAAAACTCTTTTAAAGCTAAAATATTAGACCACGACTCCGGAGAAGCCCTCATCGGAGTAACCGTTTTCCTTCCTGATCTTAGCATTGGTAATACAACAAATGCAGATGGTTTAGTTACAATTAATAATATTCCTGATGGAATTCACATTATTAATATCCGATATGTTGGATATGAAACCATCTCTTTTAGCAGAACTTTCCCTTTAGCTGACTCCGAGCAGAACCAGATCTTTGAGCTTGAACATGACCATGAAGAAATGGCTGAGATTGTGGTAAGCTCTACAAGAAGCAGCCGAACTATTGAAGACGTACCTACCAGAGTTGAGTTTATTGCCGGAGAAGAATTAGCGGAAAAAGGAAATATGAAACCCGGTGACATCCGCATGCTGCTAAATGAAAGTACCGGAATTCAAACTCAGCAAACGTCTGCTACCAGTTATAATTCCAGCATCAGGATTCAGGGCCTTGATGGTAAATACACTCAATTATTGAGAGACGGCCTACCATTATATTCCGGATTTTCCGGTGGACTAAGTCTGATGCAAATCGCTCCATTAGACCTCAAACAAGTAGAAGTTATTAAAGGCTCTTCTTCTACCTTATATGGTGGCGGAGCAATTGCCGGGCTGGTGAACCTGATCACAAAAAGTCCCGAAGACGAACCTGAACTTAGTTTTATGTTTAACGGTACTTCAGCACTTGGTTTCGATGCCAGCGGATTTTACTCTAAAAGAAATGAAAAAATCGGAACGACTATCTTTACTTCTTACAATAAAGGAACGGCTTATGATCCTGCTGATATCGGATTAACTGCTATTCCCGAATTCGAGCGTTTTACTCTAAATCCGAAGTTGTTTCTTTATCCTACAGAACAAACATCTATCAATGTAGGTTTGAATTTGGTCACAGAAGATCGTCTTGGAGGGAACATTGATTATATAGAAGGTGAAGACGTTAACGATCCATACTACGAGAGAAATGAAACCGAGCGTGTTTCCAGTCAATTTCAACTCAACCATCAAATCAATACGTCGACTTCAATAGCTTTAAAAAACAGTCTTAATTTTTATGATAGGTCTGTTCAGATTCCCGACTTCACTTTTTCCGGGAAACAGTCCTCTTCATTTAGTGAAGCAAATATCAGTTTTATTGGAGATGAATCTGAGTGGATAGCCGGAGTTAATTTGTGGACGGACAAGTTTGATCAATCGCAGGGAACGCCCGGACTAGATCTTAGTTTTGATGACGCAGTAGTTGGAGCTTTCATTCAAAATATCTGGAATGTAAAACCAAGATGGACATTAGAAACAGGTTTCAGATTAGATAATCACAGTGAATACGGAACATTTGCACTACCAAGACTATCTGTGATGTTTGAGCCTTCTCAACAACTCACATTTCGGGCAGGCGGTGGATTAGGTTATAAATCGCCTACCGTTTTTTCTGAAGATGCCGAGCAATTACAGTTTCAAAATATTCGTCCTATTGATACAGATTTACTGGAAGCAGAACGATCATTTGGCGGAAATTTTGATACGAATTTCCAACTGGCTCTTTCAGATGAACTTTCTTTTTCTACGAATATACTTCTTTTCTATACCAGAATTGATGATCCTCTTCAGCTAACCAGAACGCATTCTGTTGGTATGAATCCATCTGATTTTGAATTTATACAACCCGACGGATTTGTAGATACAAAAGGAGTGGAAGTAAATATGAAATGGAGTTACGACGACCTTAAACTATTTATCGGGTACACTCATGCCAATGTTCAGGAACACTATAATGGGAATGTAACTCAGTTTCCATTGGTGGCTGAACATCGTTTAAATAATGTATTGATGTATGAGAAGCATGGAGAGTTCTGGATCGGTTTAGAAGCATATTTCTTCAGTCCTCAGGAATTAGGAGATGGAAGTAAAGGTAAATCTTATTGGATAACCGGCTTAATGACTGAAAAGAAATTCGGAGAGAATATTTCATTATTCCTGAACTTCGAAAACTTTCTGGATACCCGACAATCTGAATTTGATGCTATTTACACGGGAAGTTTAAGTGATCCGGACTTCAAAGACATCTACGCCCCTGTTGATGGCTTTGTCATTAATGGTGGAGTTAAACTGGTTTTTTAAGATTTTGCAAATCTAATACACAACTTAACTATTCATACTATTACATCTGTTTCTTTATGAGGACATAATGAATCCTTATTTGATAAAAAAACCATTCTTTTTATTGAATTTATTTTAGGATATTAAACTTTAAAAAATAAAGGTTATCATCAGATCATTTAAGTACTTATGAATAGAAGTTGGACGGATTTTAAATCTCTTCATGGCAATATTGCCGGGGCAAGAGAAGCTTTTGAAGATGCTTGTGAAACTTTATTTAAAAAAAAACATGAAGGGCAACATGTAAGTCAAGTAAAAGTAAAACAGGGTGATGGCGGAATTGATATTTTTATAGGAGAGTTTGGAATAGAGCCAATAACTGTAATTCAATGTAAGTTTTTTCTTGAGAGCTTTGATAAAAGTCAACAAGGTCAAATCAGAGAGTCATTTAAGAAAGCTATTGGTTCAGATAAATATGAGTTAAAGAATTGGGTTCTTTGTCTGCCCAGAGTAATTGATATTGATGAAAATGGTTGGTGGTTTGAATGGAAACATAAGCAGCTTAAAGAACATGGGAAAAATGAAGGATTTATATCTTTAGTAAATGGAAATGAGTTAATCGACTTATTTAAAGAATATGACTTGTATAATCGAATATTTAAGATAGAAGACTCAATTAAAATTGACGAGATTCATGCACATTTAGTACCTAAGAAAGTCAATTTACCTAAAGATTCTAATCCAAACCTTATCCTATTTAATAATTATACGAAATTAAATGAGCCTTATTATATTCAAAGAGACAGTGATGCGAATTTTAAAGAAGCTCTTGAAATAAGTAATATTTGGGTTTTTGGAAAATCAGGATTCGGGAAAACGGCGCTAGTTAATCGAAACTTGATTAATCAACAAATTCAATACTGTTTTTGCGATTTGAGTCCAATAACTATTGTATCTAAAGAAGATGTGCTTAATGAAATTCTATGCACATTAGAAGAACAATTATCCACTGAAAGAGACCTTAAAGAACCTAATATTCTTAAACAGATTTCAAAAATATTATGCGATAATGGTGCTGCTAAAACTGTAATTGTTATTGACGAGCTTTCAGTAGCAGAGGATCATGTATTAAGAAATATTGCTGACAATTTTATCAAATTGGTAACCCACTATAGCAACAAAAAACCTCAAAATGATTTAAAATTTGTAGTTTCTACAATAGCGGACCCTAAAAATATAATTGAGAATAAGTCAAAAGCGATTGATCATTTTCAGTATATCTGTTGTGACTCTTGGGAAAATTATTCATCACAATTATTTGATACAATATCAGAGGCATTGAATATAGATTTAAGCAAAATGAAATCAGCAATAATTGAAGAATCAAAATACTCCCCAAGAGTAATCAAGAGTATTTTTAAAAAAGTAATTGTCTACGGCGATCAAAGTACTGAGTCTGTTGAAAAAGCAATTAAAACAACTCTTGATGAAATTGTTGAATAATGGAAAAAAAGCTAAAAAAATATACTTCTATACCTCCTCATTTATATGTAAACCGAAGTGCTGATGATCAATTGAAGAGAATAGTTGATGAAATGCAGCGACCGGGCTATGTTCTCGTTGCACGTCAAATGGGGAAAACTAATCTATTATTCAATGCTAAGAGGACTTTGGAAAATGAAAATAGATTATTTGTTTATGTAGATTTATCTAATGTTTTTAAGCATGAGCGTGAATGCTATAGAAATATAATTGACACTATAATAGAACCTAATGAAATACTCTTTAAGCAAATAGAAAATGACATTGAGAATCTAAGAAAGAAAAAATTACCTCCACATAAAGAATATTCAAATTCTTTACGAATTATATTAGATGTCTTTCAAGGTGATATAGTTATAGTTTTAGACGAAATTGACGCCCTCAGAAGCGCCGAATACTCCGATAATATATTTGCGCAAATAAGAAGTAATTATTTTTCTAGAACGAACTTTCCTGTTTTTGAAAGATTAACTTATATCCTTTCAGGAGTAATAGAGCCGACCGAATTAATTAAAGACCGCAATAAATCTCCTTTCAATATTGGTGACAAGATTTATCTAGAGGATTTTACTTTGGAAGAGCACAAATCCTTTATTAAAAAAAGTTGCCTTAAAGTTCCTAAAGAAGTTGCGGATGGTATTTATAGTTGGACAAATGGGAATCCTAGATTAACATTTGACATATGCTCTACCATAGAAAATCTTATACTTGAAAACAAAGAGGTCAACATTGATACGCTAAATACTTTGATCAAGGAAAAGTATCTCACTACATATGATATAGCACCAATTGATCATATACGAGAATTGGTGAAAACTGAAAAAAAAGTACGAAGGGCTGTTCTCAATATTCAAAGAAATAAAAGTCAATTACTCAGTGATGAAATAAAAAAGAAACTGTATTTATTCGGGATTATTAATTCAAAATTCGATAATACAATAGAAATTAAAAATCCGATTATTAAAAAAAGCCTTTCTGAAGATTGGATTATTTCAGTAGATAAAGAAACTCAAGACAATTTCAATTATGGTCTTGAGAAAATTGAACAATCTGAATTTAGCGAAGCAATTTCGGCACTCACCGAATTCTTAACTAATTCTAGTCCAACAAAAGAGCAAATAGAAATCTGTAATTATAATCTTGGTTTTGCTTTCTATAATCAATCGGATTTAGATACCGCCATTAAATATTTTTCAAACGAATATAGCCTAGAACTTTATAAACGTAATTCTAAATCTCTTTTAGGAATATGTAAAATTGGAATTGGGTTAAAAGAAGAAGGAATAGAAATATTAGAAGAAGTAGTTATTAATGAGTCAAATAATTTCGCTTATAGAAATGCAGTATTCAATTTAGCAAGAGTAATAGCCGATGATGATAAAACACGTGCTTTAAAATTGTTTGGCGATTTATTTGATTCAACTTTTAAGGATGAAGATGAAACTACCGAACAAGAATTAAATAAACTCAGAACTTTATCACACTTTTTTAAAGCTGAGATTACTTTTGAAGATCGTGATATTGAAAAAACAATTGATAGTTTAAGAGAAGCTCTAAAATATTCTAACCTATCTGATTCTCTTTATTTAAAACTATCCCTATATAATTTAACGGATAAAAAAAATGCAAATTTAAAGACTGAAATTATTGATTCAATCATTGAAAGTGAAATAAAGTTTGATACAAAAAATAACTATTCAATAAGTTTTTCAGAAGATCATTTATATAGTTATCTGGATTTAAGCTTTAATCTAGAAGACCTATATCAATTTGAAAAACTTTTGAATTATTCTTACTCGGAATTATTTCAAAAAGAAGTCGAGAAGTATAAAATTGTATACTTAACCAGTAAAATCTCTAGTCAAAAAATAGAAATCTTAAAATACATCTTAGATGATGAATCCAATGTTTCGAAATCCACCCTAACCAATGTATATAGAGATTTAGCTCTTAATTTATCTACAAAAAGCGATGACTTTTTTAAATACTTCAATAAATATTTAAACCTCTTTTTAGATACTGCCAAAGTAACGAGTGATGATATTTATATATTTGCTGTAGCAATTAAGAATTATTCTGATTTAAAAAAAATAGATGATGGAATTGAATTATGTAAAAAAATTGATGCTAAAATTAAAGATGTTGATGATGAAGAAATAAAAGCCGAGTCAATAATAATTTATTATTGGTTTGCTAACCTAAATTTTAGCCTTAAACATCATGATAATGCAATTAAATACTCTAATAAGACAATCCAATTAATCAAAAATTCCAAGAGAACAAGAACGTCAATGATAGATGAAAAAGGATTAAAGTCTATTATTGAGCAAATGAATCAAATTATAAATTCATCTATTACCAGAACACCTATTGTAGTGGATAAAAAGTATGGCCGAAATGAAAAGGTTAAAGTGCGTTACAATAATGGCAGAATAGTAGAAAATAAATACAAGAAACTTGAAGCCGATATACTTGCCGAAAGATGCCAAATAATAACCTCTCCCTAAAAATAATCTAATAGAATTGAAGTTTTCATTTCCTATCAAAACCAAATGTAAGCACTTTCATAAGATTCTCTCTTTTGGGTTTACTATTATAAACCACATTTAAATTATTTTAGACGAATACAAAATGATCAAAAAAACTTACCTCGCCTCTTTTTTTATTCTTTTTTCCTCCGGATTTATTTTTGGACAAACTAATGAATCACTTACCGTAAAAAACAGCTTCTTTTCCGGTATAAAGTTCGAGCATAATGGAAATAATTTGAACTTTGACGAAACTTTAAGTCTTGTTGATCAAAATGAGCAAGCTGCAACTTTTCTACGTATGAGCAAAAACCAGGCAACTACTTCAACAATTGTTGGTGCCATAGGAGGCTTTTTTATCGGGTGGCCATTAGGAACGGCTATTGGTGGTGGCGACCCCAATTGGAATTTATTTTATGTAGGCGCCGGAATAGCAGTAATTTCGATCCCTATCTATAATTCAGCGGTGAAAAATGCACGAAGAGGCGTTAATGAATACAATAACGGTTTAGCAACTCTGAATCGTATGCCCCAGAACCAATTCTCATTTACAATAACTTCTTCAGGTGCAGGTTTAAAATTCTCTTTTTAGCATGAAAACCATCTATTCTTTTATTCTTTTTTTCTCCTTACTAATTCTTAATTCCAATGCTCAGGATATAAAAGTGATCGATCCTCCTTTCTGGTGGGCAAATATGCCGGTTACAGAGCTGCAAATTCAGTTGTACGGTGAAAATATCGGATCATACAGGGCATCAGTTAACTATGCCGGAGTTGAGATCAAACGTCAGATAGCTGTTGACTCTCCAAACTATCTGTTCATTTATTTAGATATTTCCGAAAAGGCAGAAGCCGGAAAAATGGACATTATCCTTAAAAATGAAGATAAATCTATTACGGTTCCTTATGAACTTTTAGAAAGAGAACCTGCAGAAGGACGTTATCAGGGTTTTGATTCAAGAGATGTTATCTATTTAATGATGCCCGATCGTTTTGCAAATGGAAATCCGGATAATGATACCATTGAAGGAATGCTGGAATCTGCTGACCGATCTAATCCACAACGCAGACAAGGCGGAGATATACAGGGGGTGGTTGATAATCTAGATTATATCAAAGATCTGGGAATATCAGCAATTTGGTTTACTCCGCTCTTCGAAAATGATATGACAACCAAGTATGGCGCTTATCATGGATATGCCGCTACAGATCTGTATAAAGTTGACCGGAGATTTGGAAGCAATGAAGAATATAAAGCCATGATAGAAACTGTTCATGAGAACGGGATGAAAGTTATCATGGATATGATTCACAATCATATTGGAGATCAGCACTGGTGGATGAAGGACTTGCCAACCAAAGATTGGGTTCATGATTTTGAAAAATTGGGCCAAACAAATTTCAGAGGTGCTGTCGCTTCCGACCCTTACGCATCTGAATTTGATTCACGCAAATTAGTTGATGGTTGGTTTGTTCCTGAAATGCCTGACCTGAATCAGGATAATGAACTGTTAACAGATTATTTGATCCAAAATACACTTTGGTGGATCGAGTATACCGGCGTTGATGGAATCAGAATGGATACCTATGTTTATCCGGATAAAGATTATATGGCTCGCTGGTCGAAGGAAGTATTGGAAGCCTATCCAGGATTTAATATCGTAGGAGAGGCTTGGGTAAATACCGTTGCCGGTGAAGCTTATTGGCAGGAAGACAAAGACGGAGTTGATGATGGATACGATTCTGAATTACCAAGTTTAACTGATTTCCAATTCGCCTTTGCTGTTCGTAAAGCATTCAATGAAGACTTTGGCTGGACAGAAGGTCTTAGCCAACTATACTATGTGCTTTCTCAGGATTTTTTGTATTCAGATCCTATGAAAAATGTGACCTTTCTTGATAATCATGATATGAGCCGCTTCTTCGAACATATTGGAAAAAGAGAAGCCGAATTTAAAAT
This sequence comes from Balneola sp., assembly GCA_965222085.1. Lineage (GTDB taxonomy): Bacteria > Bacteroidota > Rhodothermia > Balneolales > Balneolaceae > Balneola. Next base: position 1,759,711 of record OZ244952.1, on the reverse strand, counting down.
GGCTCTTGCCTGGCTTATGACAACACGCGGAACTCCGCAGATCTATTACGGAACCGAGCTCATGATGGGACATGAAAACAGAGGTGGCGATGATGAAGCTTGGAGGCAAACAATGCCGGGTGGTTTTCCAAACGACTCTCGTTCTGTATTCACAAAAGAAGGACGAACTCAAAAAGAAAATGAAATTCATGAGTACACTAAGAAACTAATTCACTGGAGAAATTCTTCTCCCGCTATCCATGAAGGTAAACTTGTACATTTTATTCCTCAGGATAATGTGTATGTCTATTTCAGAGTTCATAAAGATCAAACTGTTATGGTTGTTTTGAATAACAATGAGGAAAACACAACGCTGGAGCGTGCAAGGTTCGCTGAAATTCTGGACAAATTTAAATCCGGACAAAATGTTATAAATAACAGAACTATTGATCTTTCGAGTGACTTTTCGGTTAGTGCTAAATCAACTGTTATTCTGGAATTAAAGTAGTTTCTCTATTCATTTTCGGAACTTTTGAGCTGTTTTCAGTTACAAACATCAAAAGTTTATTATGGAAAAAGAGAATTATATCTGTCCCGGATGTGGCAGAATCAGGCAAGCACCCTCGGCTCAGGATATTGCACGTTGCAGCCTTTGCGGGACTACCGTACAAAAAATTAAAGGGGTTTGGGAAGAAAACCGAATTGAAACCGAAAGAACTACTTTTGATCCGGTTCAATTTCTAATCGGTGTCGTTTTTATTCTCCTTGGTTTCTTTCTGATCGTCCCTGTTGCTAATACCTCATGGGGAAATCCCATATTAAACCAATCATTTTTGTTCTGGGGAATTGTATCAGTATTTGTTATCAGTACCATAACGCTGATAGTCGGGTTTATGATCAAACGAAAACATGCTTACCTGATTTTACGCTATTCCTTACTTTTCGTATTTGCCGCCCTTATAAGATTGAGTTTTGTAGAAAACTCTCTTCCGTTTATGCAGTCTCAGATTTACAACCCCCCAACTAATAAAACAGAAGTCTCATCCGATTCATTATTGAAAGATCAGCCACTATATACCAGTCAGGAACTTGAAGATCTTACCAGCTTATTTTTTGATTTGATGACAGACAAAGATCTTGCCAATGATATAGCCAGCAGCCCTAACCTCCGCGTTCAGAAAACGCTGGACACTTCAGAAAAAAATTATGAGTACGAGATTATCCCTTCTGAAAGAAACAACCGTTTTCCGAATGGGTTCAGAATTTCCATTCGTGATATAGTTGAGAGAGATCTTCAAAATCAATACTACGAGGAAAGATCCGGTGGTTTAGGGTTGAAAATTACAGACAAAAATGACGCTTTTTCCATAAAAGATAAAATTATACAACGGTTCGAAAACAATTATGAGTTATTTGAATCTACTCCACAAGCTGATAACGATCATTGGATTGCTATAAGAGGTAAAAACTACTATTGGATTCGATTTCTTACTTTAGATCAGGATTTTATGATCCTAGAGATCATTCGGTATATGGATGACGCAAACGCCCGACAACATAAAAATGTGATGGAACAAGTTAATAATGCCACGGCAGAGAAGAGTGCGTCACCCAAACCTCTCTCCCCTCAGGAGGCGCTTGCTTGCAAACAAAGTGCTGCAGATCTCGATGCGAAAAAGAAACGATTAGATGATCTGGAACTCAGGCTTACATATCTGGACTTCGGGGATCCAAAATCTGAAGAACATCTCGAAAAAGAACGGTCTTTTGCAAAGCTTTCAAAAGACTATGATTTAAGTTTGAAAATGTTTCAGTCCGGCTGCAGAGAGAATGTTTCATTAGACTTTTCAACCTTTGAACAGGTTTGCAATCCCGTTGATCTGTCAAAGCAAACTGAATCAAAACCTTATACCAACTCAGGGAACAGCTTTTGTAAAGGATTTAAAGAATATGTCCTCAGAACCCAAAGCTAAGTATTTGATTTAACTTTTTCGTACCCTGTAGTATCAATTACTCTTTTAATAAATCACTTTTGATCATGAAAAAAATTCTTTCTCTATCTATGATGCTGACTTTGGTAGCCGGCTTGGCAAGCGCTCAGGTTACTCTTAATTACAACCTCAGTTCGGGCACTACCTACTCAACAAAAGTGGTTCTTGAGCAGGATATCTCTCAAGCCTTTATGGGACAATCACAAGATGTTGAAAGTGATCAGGGTTACGGAATTGAGCTTACTTTTACTGACTTTGAAGACGGTAAATACAGTGTTAAAATGGTGTATAAAAGCATTATGATAAATCAACCGATGGCAGGATTGAGTTATGACTCTGAAACTGCTACAACCGAACCAACCGGCTCCGCTAAAGCGGTGGCTTCAGTTTTGGATAGAGAACTACAATTTACCTTGAGTAAAACAGGAGAGGTTTCAAACATTACAGGATTTGAAGCAATGTTAGATTCCATGGCAGCCAATATGGGTATTACCGAGGAGACTCAGTTATCCCTTTTTAAATCTCAAATGTCTTCTCAATATAACACACAGACCATGAAGGATCAGCTTAAAAGAACGCTGATCGTTTTTCCGAATAAAGAGTTAAATAAAGGAAATCTGTGGACAGAGGATCAATCTGTTTCAGCTCCATTTACAATGAATATTCAAACTACTTATGAAGTTGCTTCTTATGATGATGAAACAGTGACTCTGAATGTTTCTTCAGATATTTTTACTGAAGGAGGAGAACTGGTTACAAACGGTGCTACTATGACCCCCGACTTATCAGGTGTACAATCCGGAACTATAAAAATTGACAGAAAAACCGGGCTTATTTTAGAAGGAGGTATGGAACAACTTATTTCAGGAGTATTAAACATGACCTCTCCACAAGAAATGGAAATAGTTACTGAAATTTCAGGTAAAACTGAAGTGATTGGGACCTTACAATAAGTTACTTTTTGAACTGGATTTTAAGTGCTCATGGTTAATAACATGAGCACTTTTTTGTGATGTCAATTCGGGAAAAGTCTTTTCTAGTTGGTATAGACCTGGAAATCATCGAGCTCTTCCTGCCTTATAAGGTGAGAATCCAATTCCAGCTGTTCTTTCATAAGTCTGTTCCTCTCCGGACCCAGTGCATAAAAAATGTTCAGCTGCTCAAGTTCATTACTGAAATATTTTTTAGTGAATTTATCTTTAAAAGTTCTCTTCGAAATTAACTCTTCAAATTCCTCGATCAATACTTTCGATTTCCCCAGAAAAAAATCGTGTACTAACTTTTTTGAAGCCTTATCTATTTCACAATTAAACCGCATAGGAGCTAACCTGCCCAGTAATTGAGAAGGCAGATAGTGTGCACTGTCGATCATTCGATGTTGTAAATACAATAATCTTAAAAGAGCCCCTAATCCTTTTCTTACTCTGGTATGACCTTTAAAACAGCCGTACACTTTTGTGTACTCGTCTAAAACTCTCATCGAGAGTCTGAATTCTCTTTTATTTCCCCGCCGCTTTGTTGATACATAGTAGTAGGTTTCCGGTTTTTTATTAGCATGATTAAAGGGGGGGCGTAGTGAACGAATAAGTAAATTCTCTAAAAGAATCGCATCCATTTCAGTTTTACAGATCTCAAACCCAATTCGGTCAATCTGGGCAATCATGCTTTGTACTTTCTTAGATTTTGAATATCGATAAGACGTAATTCTCTTAAACAGATCCTTCGCCTTTCCCACATAAAGGACTTCATCCTTTTTTCCATACATAGTATACACTCCCGGCTTATGAGGAGGGAGCTCCCCCATCGCAGAATTAACCCGTTGTTTCTGGGTTTTAGAAATAGGTTCGAATAAATCTAAATTCACTATGTTTTTATTTTGCTAACAATTTTTATTAAAATAAGAGATGAGTTAATCATTCCTAAATAGAAGAGTAGAAAAAATCATCATATTCAGTTTTAACTTTTAAACCCTCTTAATTATGGATAAAAAAGCAATCAAAAATTTTATTCTCAAAAACTCTTCCAATTCAAAATTTTACGGGCTGTTTTATAAAGAAAAGCAATTGCTAAAACAGAATGATTTAATGGGATTTGCACAATATCAGCTAAAGAAGAATAAAAATATGTTTATCGGATCGTTTGGGGTTTATCCAATCGGGTTATATTATATAGTATATAACTTTATGGGATATATTGAAACGGGAAGTACCTTAGCTCTTTCAGCAGGTATATTCATTTTAATATGTTGTTTTGTTGGGCTTTTCACCGTCACTAAAGAGTATTATTCTATAAAAAGCTCTATGACCTTACTAATTGCAATTTTAGAAGACGAACAGAATACTCAAGAAGAAGCCTCTATTTCTTCGGATATCTTATCGAATGCCTGAACAAAAGCTTCAATTGGCTGCGCACCTGAAAACGCATATTTGTTATTCAAAATAAAAAAAGGAACTCCTTGAACGCCATATCTCTGTGCTAGATTAATATCATCTTTTACTTCTGAAGTATGTTCCTTCTTGCTTAAAACCTCTTCTGCTTTTTCTGCATCTATACCAACTTTATCAGCGATTTTTAATAGTGTTTTTGTATCGCTGATGTTTTCTCCATTTACAAAATAAGCTTCAAAAAAGGCCTCTTTTAGCTTAGTTTGCACGCCTTCTTCTTTCGCTTGATGCAACAGAAGATGGGCTTTGAGAGTATTGGTGGGCTTTTGTATATCGACATTGAAAGTCAGTCCGGCTTTTTCTCCCATTTCAATCATGTTTGCATTCATCTGCTTAGCCCAAGTAATATCTTTGCCATACTTAGTTGCTAAAATTTCATAAATGGATTTATCCGTTTTTTCAGGTGCACTCGGATCTAGCTGGAAACTCATCCACTCGATTTCAAGCGGAGTGTCAGTTTGTTCTGCAGCTAGTTCTAAGCGCTTTTTTCCGATATAGCAGAATGGACATGCAATATCTGACCAAATCTGTACTTTCATTGAAAACGTTTACTTTAAGTTAAATGGAATTGAATAAACGGTATTTCCCCACACTAATTTTAACACGCCACCACTTCCTTCTTCTTCCACAAGGATAGTAAAACCTTCGGTGTTGTCTTCTTTTTCAGAAACCATCATTGAGACCCTTCCTAAATCCCTGCTTTCGTCATATGTTCTTCCATTTTGGCCAGTTTGTTTATTGATGATAAGAATACCTCCGTCTTTTTCCGGAATGGTAAATAGAGTGTACTCCCCGGCAGGCATTTCGACGTCACTGAAAACAAGATCTGAAGACGTTGTAAAATGAGTAGCTCGGTTTGCTCCTGTTCTCCATCTTTCGCCAAAAGGAACAATGCCACCAAATAAATCTCTTCCTCTTCTTTGTGGTGAACCATAAGAAACATTAAATACGGCATTTCCAATTGTAAATTCTTCTTCAATGGCACCGGATAATGAACCAAATGGATTCCCCTGTTTATCGGATGCTGCAAACCTCTTTGCAATACTGTTTATTTCGATATCATTTTTTCGTTTTACGGTGAGCTTTCTGGTTGTTTGAGAAGCATCCAATTCTATAATATTACCATTTTTATCTACATTTACGCCCATTACACCTCGTGATGGGTGGCGTATGGTCATCGAGTCGGCATCTATTTTTGCAACTATAAAAGTAGAAGCCCTGCTTCCTGTAAGTAATTTTTGATCAATACTATCAGCGGTTGTTTCCATTGCATTATTGAAAGCAATCTCAAAAGGCCAGTGAACCATATCTATAAAAGGAAGTATTCCTTCTTCATATCCTGATTTTATAACCCTGTAGGAACCGTCGTTAGTTAGAACAGATACTTCAAGCGAGTCTCCATCTTTCTTGTACGATCTTTCCAACACACCTTCAGAATCAAAACCACTTTCCAGATCAAAATCTGTAATGGTCATTTCTTCAATTCCGCCATTTTCTGTTAAGCTTAGTTCGTACGATTTAAGAGATGTTCTTGGGCTCCGGAGTACAACTTTTGCTGAAATTGAATTATCCGTTTTTTCAAATTTTTCAACAGCTAATGTATCGTTACCCAGTAAAGTTACATATCCTGCATTATTTGAGGTTTCTGTATAGTTAGTGCATGACAGAAAAACACATACGGAAACTATAAATATCCCTACATTATGCTTTTTCATGATTCTGATTTTTAATTTTGTGGTTAAGATAAAATCTTTTTTAAAGCAGCTACCTGAACAGGCTTCTTAATAAAATCTGAAACTTTTTCGTCCCATTCAATTTTGTATAGATCTTCAGTATTGGTATCTACTCTGGAGCTGATTACAAAGATCTCGACTTCTTTTTCAGACTTCGATCTGATCGCGTCAAATTCTTTTAAAAAATCCCAACCGTTCATTTCAGGCATGTCGATATCCAACAAAATAAGATCCGGAAGACCTGCACCGGATTCCATCATTTCCTGTATACCGTCAAGTGCTTTTCTTCCATTTTCAAAAGTTGTTACATCATTTTCAGGCAAATGACTTTTAATAATCTTTTTAACCCCGAATGTATACACTTTGTCGTCGTCAATTATACAAACGCTTTTTGTATTGCTCATGTTAATCTAATTTTAAATGTTGTTCCCTTTCCGGGTGTACTTTCTACATCGATTGAACCTCCCAATGACTCAATCTGATTTTTTGTTATAAATAAGCCAATTCCTTTCGAGTTTTCATTACCGTGAAATGTTTTATACATCCCAAATAACTTGTCCCCGTGTTTGTCCAAATCAATCCCTAATCCATTATCCGAAACTTCCAGAAATGGGTGTCCATTTTTTTCGTAAAGATCTATGCTGACTTTGGCCTTTTTATCCGGATCTCTGTATTTAATTGCATTGGAGATCAGGTTCAAAGTAATGCTCTCAAGATAAGCAGGATTATACTCTATGGTTAACTCAGTATCGATATTTTCTTCAAACTGTATGTTATAAGACAGAATATCCGATATCAGAATCTCTTTTACCTTTTTGATCATTTCAGCAGGTTTTAATTCTTTCAGATCTTTTTCTGTTTTGTACTGCTGATCAATAATTTCATTTAGATCTTCTATAGAAACGTTCAGTCTTTCTGATGCAGTCTTCAGATAACCCATCAATTCTTCTTTCTCTTCTTCCGACTCCTCCACATCAAACAGGGATAAAAGCATAGAAATATTTCCTGCATGATTTCTAAGATTATGAGAAACGATGTGAGCAAAATTCAATAACCTTTTGTTTTGTTCGCCAACAATATCCAGCGTTTCATTAAGCTGCATTTCCTTTTGCTTTCGCTGAGAAATATCCGTTACAACAGCCAATACAGCCGGGTCATCTGATCCCTCTTGCTGAAAAGGAACTTTTATGGTTTGGTGATAAACCTCATTCCCGGAAGCATCTGTTGATTTAATCTCAGGTATAAATAATGTTTCTTTTGTTCTGGCTACTTTCTCATCAGCAACTTTATACTCTTTAGCTGTTGCTTCCGGCACGCCAAGATCAACATCTGTTTTCCCAATGATCTCCTCTTCTGTTAGCCCAAAAAACTCTCGTGTAGCTTTATTTGCCATCAGATATTTGCCTTCAAGATCCTTAACAAATATCAGATTTGGGACGTTATCTAAAACAGACTCAAACTGCTTTCTTAATCTGTCATTCAGTTCAGATATGGATTTCTCTCTGGTAATATCAGACAAGAATCCTGATGATAAAACAGACCCATCCGCTTGTAATTCAGGATTTGCTCTTCCTCTAACCCACCTAAGTCCCTTTCTTGGTAATATAATCCTGTATTCACAACTCCATTCCTGCTGTGTTTTCACGGACCAGGTTATGGACTTCATTACTCTGGCAATATCTTCTTTATGAACTAATCTCAATAATGGTTTTATGCTTGATCGCAAATCCTCCGGCTCAAGCTCGAGCACCTCTCTGATTCCTTCACTTACAAAAGGGAAACTAACTTTCTCTTTTGCATCAACTCTGTGCAAGTACAAAAATCCGGGAGCTTGCTCAGATAGTTTTGTAAATAACTCATTTCTGTCTTTTAGCTTTTCTTCGGCCTCTTTCTCTTTTGTTATATCTTTGATATATCCGTAACCGAGAATACTGTTATCCTTTTCAACCTCCAGAGTTGCATTACCCCTCAGCCATCTTATTCCTTTCTGAGGAAGCTGAACTCTGTAATCACAATTCCACACACTTTTTGACTCAACAGCTTTCTTCAAAGAACTTGTAAATCGCTTTCTGTCTTCAGGATGAATTCTGGATCGTATTCCATCAACATTACTCTTTACATCTGACGGGTCCAGTTCGTAAATATCTTTAATTCCATTACTGGCAAACGGGAAACAAGAAGTTCCATCTTTGTTAAATTTATATTGATAGAAGAAACCAGGAACATGTTCCGAAAGTCGCTGAAACATTTCGTCACTTTCTTTCAGCTTTTTTTTGGCAATCTGCTCTTCAGTTACATCTCTGGTAATTCCATACGTGCCTATTAAGACCCCATTCCCATCGTACAAAGGCAATTTACTTGTTGATGCCCATGTCACTTTTGATGAATCATCTGCATAAACTTCCTTTTCAATTTTATTAAAAATCGGCCTTTCAGTTTTAATAATTTCCTGCTCATCATTAAATGCAGGTCTGGCATGTTCATCCTCAAAAAAGTCAAAATCAGTTTTACCGATTATATCTGATGGATCGTCTAACCCAAACTTTTCTGCACAGGCTTTATTAATTTTTATAAACCGGCTTTGAAGATCTTTGAAATAAACACTTTCACGTATATTATCCATCAACCGGGTAAAAAAGAGAGCTTCTTCATTCAACGAAAGAGTAAAATCATCAGGAGAGGAACCCAATTCAGCATAACCCGCCATCTTGCTGATACCACCTTCACCATTCCTTTCAATAGCCTCCCCAACCCATTCCACAAAATATTCTGTACCATTAATATTATGATGGGTTTTCCGATAAAAAGGAATCCCTTCCCTTACTTCTGCACTGCAAAAAGCTTTCAGAACTTCCCCTTTAAAATTTTCGGGAACAAGGTCAGCATCTTCCCCAAAAAGCTTTAGAAAAGTAAGACCTAAACTCAGTTCTTTAGATTGAATATTCCATACCCAACTGGATTTAGGTATCTCTTTTCTATGTGATTCAATCAATTTCATTTAAAACTACTTGAGTTCCTCCAGCATTTTAAGTCTTGTAGCTTCAAATTCATCACCTTGTTTCCATGATTGTAATTTATCATCATTCAATGCTCTGAAACCAACTTCAAAAAATAAACGGGTATCTTTAACCGCGCCTGCTATATCCCAATACTCATTAATTTCGTCGTTCACAGAATGATAATTTGCAGCAGAAACACTATCTACCGTTTCGGCATATCCTTCGGGTTTGTTCACAAATTCATTTCCCGGATTCGGAAAAATCGCAGGTATACCAACTTTTGCCATGTTGAAATGATCTGATCGATAGAAAATTCCTTGTTCAGGATTGGCATCCGGCTTTACAGCTCTGCCTTGCTCTTCGGCCACTTCCACAACTTTATCTGCTAATGTATTTCTTCCGTAGCCGATAATTACCAAGTCGTTAGTCTCTCCGTATACATTCATCCCGTCCAGATTAATGTTTCCTGTTACTTTTCCTGGGTGTACTGTTGGATTCTCTGCCCAATACTGCGAGCCCAACAATCCAACTTCTTCAGCTCCAACAACCACAGCAAGTACACTTCTTTTTAATTCCGGTTGAATGGATTTATACGCTTTCATTGACTCCAACACTGCGCTAACTCCCGCAGCATTATCTTCTGCACCATTATTTACTGAATCACCATCAATAGGTTTTGTTATTCCCAAATGATCATAATGTGCTGTTAAAACCAAATATTCATCCTTTAATTCAGGATCATTTCCTTCAATTTTTGCAATTACATTTCTGGAATTAATATCTCTGTATTCAGCCTCTATACTTACAGAAAGCCCTGTATTCTTTAATTCAACGGGTTCAAAGTCTGGTGAATCTGCCGCTTCCAGCATCTCATCTATGTCTAGTCCCGCTTGGTTAAACAAAGTCTTGCCGGCTTCATAAGTTACCCAACCGTTCATTTCTGTATTTCCTTTATCTGCATTTTCATCACTCTTCACATAAAAGCGCTCTCTGCTCCAGCCATTTGAAACCACACCCCAACCATAACCCGCTGTTGGTGTAGTATGAATTATGATCGCTCCCAAAGCGCCCATTTCTTTGGCTTTCTCATACTTATAAGTATATCGACCATAATATAACCTTGTCTTCCCGCCAAACAGATCTTCATCATATTCAGGGTCATTATTTTTAATGATGATGATCTTCCCTTTTACATCCACGCCTTTGAAGTCATCCCAGTTTTCTTCAGGTGCTTGAATTCCGTAACCAACATAGACCAGTTCAGCATCTTTAATGTCAACATTCTCACTTTGATTTGAAGGCCAGGCAACAAAATCCTCAAAAAAAGTAAAGGTGTTTATTGTACTTCTTCTTAAAGGTCTTCGCACTTCCATGGAGTGGTTCATCGTTTTTTGCCCTAATAAAGGAAAACGCTGAACATAACTTCCGTCATCTACACCTGAGGTTGCCCCCATAGCTTTGAATTGCTCTACCAAATAATTAACGGATTTCTCTTCACCTTCCGTCCCGGTACTTCTTCCCAAAAATTCATCCGAAGAAAGTGTTTCGATATGATTCATCATACCGTCTTTAGTTATTAATTTAGCGGCATTATCCACTTTCGAATTTGAACAGGAAATTCCGGTTGCTGCTAGTAAAATTAATACAAAAAGCTTTTTCATTGTTTGAGATCGTTGGTTATTCTTTTATCCAACGAGTATAAATACTTTTCGGCACTTTTGTGAATTTGATTAGATACTTTATAGCCTAATTTCGTTAAAACTTATATTTCATGACATCCTTTAGCGGCAAAACAATTTTAATTACAGGTGCAGCCAGTGGTATTGGTTTTATCATGGGGCGAATGGCTTTGGAAAGAGGCGCAAAACATCTTGTAATGTGGGACATCAATTCTGAGTCACTTTCCTCCTCGGCCGATGAGCTGAGATCAAAAGGATATTCAGTCTCAACAAACCTGGTTGATGTGAGAAATAAAGAGCAAGTGTCTGAAGCGTCAGAAAAGGTAATCGATGAACACAGTTCTGTTGATATACTTTTTAATAATGCGGGAATTGTTGTAGGTAAATCTTTCGCGGATCATTCCTTTGAAGACATCGAAAATACCTTGGCCGTGAATTCTTTGGGAATGATGTACGTTGCCAGAGCCTTCTTACCAGCAATGATCGAAAAGGGATTTGGTCGTATTATCAATATAGCTTCCGCCGCGGGATTAACCCCTAATCCCGGAATGACGGTTTATGCAGCCAGTAAGTGGGCAGCAGTTGGATGGTCAGATTCGCTCAGAATTGAACTGGAACAGAATCATGAAAACATAAAAGTTCTTACCGTCATGCCAAGCTACATCAACACAGGAATGTTTGATGGAGTGAAAGCCCCGCTGTTGATCCCGCTACTTGATCCTGAAAAGATATCATCGAAAATTATGAATTCCGTTGAAAAGGAAAAATTCATCCTCAGAGAGCCTTTTATGATCAAACTCAGCCCGTTTGTGAGGGGAATTTTACCGGCAAGAATTTATGATTTTGTAGCCGGAAAGATTCTGAAAGTTTACAGTTCTATGAATACATTCACAGGAAGAAAAGGAGCAAAGGATGATTGATCTGCAAATACATCTGGATAGACAAAAAGAGTTCTTCCAAACAGGAGCTACGAAAGATATTTCCTTCAGAATTGAACAGCTTAAGAAGCTGAAAAAAATTCTAACTGAAAATGAGCAATTACTGATCGACGAAGTTCATAAAGATTTTCAGAAATCCGCTTTTGAAACCTACGTTACTGAAATCGGATTAGTAATTACCGATATCAATTTTGCACTGAAAAACATTGAATCCTGGACCAAACAGAGATCTGTTTCAACACCACTTGTGAACTTTCCTTCCAAGAACTTCATAATTACAGAGCCTTACGGATCAGCCCTTATCATAGCTCCCTGGAATTATCCCGTTTTGCTTTCGATGCAGCCCCTGGTGGGCTCAATTGCCGCAGGAAATACCGCGATCTTAAAACCATCTGAACTTACCCCACATACTTCATCAGTAATAGAGCGATTGATCTCTGAATCTTTTGAACCTGAGTTTTTGAAAGTCATTCTCGGTGGTGTTGAAGAATCTTCAGCGCTGGTAAAAATGGACTTCGATTATATCTTTTTTACAGGAAGTACTCGCGTCGGGAAAATAATTATGCGTGATGCCGCCGAACGTTTAACACCTCTTACTTTAGAGTTAGGAGGGAAAAGTCCTTGTATAGTTGATGAAACGGCTAATTTGGAAATTTCTGCAAAAAGGATCGCCTGGGGTAAATTTGTAAATGCAGGACAAACTTGTGTTGCTCCTGATTATCTGTTGGTGGAAGAATCAGTAAAAAAGGAATTTTTGACACATCTTAAAGCCGCCATAAATCAGTTGTATGGTGATGCCCCGAAAGAAAGTCCTGATTACCCAAGAATTATCAATGATGCACATTTTGATCGATTGACTTCCCTTTTGAGTGATGGTGAAACTGTAATCGGAGGAGAGTCAGATAAAGAAACAAGATACATCGCCCCAACTATACTCAGCAATATCTCTCTTGAAGACAAAATCATGCAGGACGAGATCTTCGGACCAATTCTTCCTGTTCTGGATTACACTTCAGTTGAGGATTGTATATCTATCATTAACGCTCGTCCCCGACCACTCGCACTATATATATTCACTTCCGATCAGAAGCTCGAAGATCGTATTTTAAATACTGTTTCATTTGGTGGAGGAGCCGTAAACGACACCATCGCTCAACTTGGAAATCATCATTTGAGTTTTGGCGGAGTTGGCGCCAGTGGGTTTGGGTCGTACCACGGAAAATCCAGTTTTGATTCTTTTTCGCATCAAAAGAGTGTGATGAAAAAACCATTCTGGCCCGATGTTCCTATCCGCTATGCTCCGTACGATGAATTGAAGTTAGGATTGGTGAAAAAGGTGTTGAAATAACTATAAATTAAACCCACTCTCTTCCCCTCCCTAAGATTAGGGAGGGGTGCTCCTGAGGAGCGGGGAGGGTCTGATAAACTTCCTTAAATGCGCACGCAGGAATCTAAATTTTAATGAAGTTTGTTAACTTGAATTACAATCCGTACCTCGGACGTAAGTCGCGAGTTGAATTTTTTTTTAAATTTATACCAATCAGTTATTTATCTATGAACGGCACATTCAAAGCATATCAGGTAAAAGAGAACAGTGACGGCACTTTTTCATCAGAAATAAAGCAGGTTCCTTTTTCGGTTTTGCCGGATAACGATGTTTTGATTAAAGTGCATTATTCATCACTGAATTATAAAGATGGATTGTCTGCATCCGGAAATAAAGGGGTAACCAAATCGTATCCATTTATTCCGGGAATTGATGCTGCAGGTGAGGTTATGGAAGATAAAACCGGATCGTTCAAAGTAGGAGATAAAGTGATTGTGACCGGGTACGATCTTGGAATGAACACTTCTGGTGGATTTGGAGAATACATCAAAGTTCCGGCGGGTTGGACTGTTCCTCTTCCCGAAAATCTGACGCTGCTTCAATCCATGATCATTGGAACAGCCGGATATACTGCCGCTTACGGAGTTACCCGATTAAAACGGGAACTGATCAAGCCGGAATCAGGATCGGTTGTTGTAACAGGGGCTACCGGCGGCGTTGGAAGCATGGCTGTATATCTTCTCGCAAAACTTGGATACTCCGTGATCGCGGTGACCGGAAAAATGGATCAAAAACCACTTCTAGAATTATTGGGAGCTGAAGAAGTAATTCATAGAGATGATCTTTACCCTGAGAAAAAAGCACTGCTTAATTCAGGAATTTATTCTGCTGCTATTGATACTGTGGGAGGAAAGATGCTGGAAGCACTGATTCCACAAATGGAACAGGATGGCGCCATAGCCTGCTGTGGAAATATTTTAGGTCATGAACTCAATACCAATATTTATCCCTTCATCCTACGTGGAGTAAGTCTTCTGGGAATAGATTCCGGAATTACTAAAATGCCATTTCGCTTAAAGATCTGGGAAATGCTTAATGAGACAGCCCTCGATTTTCCTGAAGAAGCTTATGATCTAGTCTCTATAGATGAACTGGACGATGAAATTGAAAAAATACTCGCCGGAAAGCAAGTTGGTAGGACCGTTTTACAGCACAAAGTGTGACTTTACTCCCTCCTATTAATTATCCTAACAGTTTGTAAATTTTGTACTTACCTATTTTTACGAGTGTTAGATTGAACTAATTTCCACAAATTAATGCTTTTTATGTAGTATTTTTATCAAATGATACAAAACGCTACCACCTTTAAGGAGTAGAAAAGTATGATGTCAAAAAATATTTTATTTATTGGAGAGAACTCCGGGTCTAAATGGATTCTTGTTTTGCTCATAGCTACTTGCTTGAGTATCAGTTGCACTCAAGCTCCTGAGGCTCCGAAAAAAGAGGTGCCTATTCTTGCCACCATCACCGAACCTGTTGAAAGAGATTATGCGGAAATTAAAAACACAGGCATTCTCAGGGTAATTACGAGTTATAGCTCCAGTACCTATTTCCTGCATCGCGGTATACAAGCCGGCTTTGAATATGAGCTGGTCAAAAACTTTGCCAAAGAACATGAACTGGCTTTGGAAGTGATCATTATCGGTGAGAATGAAAACCCTTACGATCTTTTAAATTCCGGCGAAGGAGACCTGATCGCAGCCAGTTATACGATCACAGAAGAGCGAAAAGAAGTTGTAGATTTTACCCGTCCCTATAATTTAGTAGATCAGATCATTGTATTGTCAGAAGAATTAGGTCAGGAGCCCGAAAGCATAACTGACATGAGTTCCATTCCGATTACCGTTCGTCGTAATAGCTCATACTATGTGAAGCTAAAAGAACTTCAGGATGAAGGCTTTGACCTTACCATCAATGTTGTAAGCGATGACATGGACACCGAAGCGCTGCTTTTTCAGGTTGCAAACGGAACGTATAGTGCCACCGTAGCTGATGACAACTTTTTTCAGGCCAGTAATAAATATATGGACGGTCTTGTTAAAGGGCCTATGATTGCTGAAAATGATACCATCGCCTGGGCGGTAAGAAAAAACGCGCCTGACCTGATAACTAAATTCAACAAATACTTATACAAACATTTTAGATTTAATAATGAAGGCGTTCCAAAAAGATCAGCTTTCCTGAACGTGCTCCGCAAAAAATATTTTGAAGGCAGTACTCCCGTCGCAGATTATTTCACACCGGACGTAGAAGTTCAGCGGTTTGGTGGGATTTCTCCTTACGACAGTCTATTACAAACCGTTGCCAATGAATTTGATCTGGATTGGGTGATGTTAACCTCTATTGCTGCACAGGAATCTAAATTTGACCCCAATTCCGAAAGCTGGGCAGGCGCCGTTGGTATTATGCAGGTGCTACCCCGATTTTCTGAAATTCCACTGGAATCTTTATACGATCCTGAAATTAATATTCGTGAAGGAGCCAGAATTCTGAAAGAACAAATGGATCATTATTCCTATATGGATTCTACTTCTCAGTGGCAGTTTGCTCTGGCTACTTATAATGCAGGTCCGGGACATGTTGCGGATGCACGACGTTTAGCAATCGACCATAACGATGACCCTAATGAATGGGAAAGCGTCTCTAAAGCACTACTTAGATTGATGCAGCGTAAGTACTACCAACACGCCCGGTATGGGTTTTGTCGTGGAATTGAAACCGTTCGTTACGTGAATGAGATCACCAACCGATCCAATACCTACGAAGCTATTCTGGCTTTATCCCAAAGCAGAAACGACTCTTATCCGGGAGTTTTAGGATTTAAGACGATTAATTAGAGACGTCTTTCTTTAGTTGGCTACCTCCTTAAAAAAAATCGTCATCCCGAATTTATTTCGGGATCTTATGGAAAGGCTCATAAAGTGAATTTTAAAAGTAAACCTGCTATTGATGTAAAACTAAACGGAGCAGGAGCTCCTGTTTTAAATTCCCAAGCAGAGCTTAGGAACTAGGGTAACACAATTTGAAGTTTGGATTTTTAAAAATCAGGAAGATTATCTAATTGCCTAATATTAAGACTTGTGAATTGACCTAGTTTCCCTAATAAAATTTCGTAGATGTGATTGCCTTCTTGATAGCTCCATTTCTTCATCTTAGTTTTTCCTCCTCCTAAGGCGGAATTGTCATATTCAACCTCTTCAAAATCACCAAATTGTTTATTTAACTGTTTCGTCAATCGTTCAACTAATTTACTTTGTTCATACTTAAGATCAGCAGAAAAATTAGCTGAATTTTGTTTAATGTATTTATTATTCAGGATTAAACCAGAAAATTGGTTCTCAACCCAGATTTCGGAATTTTTTTCTTCAAATTTGTAAGTACCACCCATTTTCTTTTTCCCCCATAAATCTCCGTTTTCTGAATTGAAGATTTCACTCATTGAAGAAACATCAATATCCCCAAACTCAAACTGAGCAAAAGTTCTTGTATTAGTTAATGGTACAATAAGAAGGAGGAGAAGAAATATTTTCATAATTCTACATCATTTTTGAGCGAAAGTAACATAACATCATCCGAACAAGAATCTATATAATTATCCGCTAACTTTCTGAATATTATAGAGTAAGAAAATTATCTTATAGTTTACTCCCATATAACTCTTCCAGAGTTGCACTATCTAAATTCAGAAAATAAAAGAATTAATAACTCTGGAAGAGTTAATCCGGATAAAACTACTCATCAACCTTCAGCACAATCGTAGTAATATCATCGTACTGAATGTTATTGGAAAATTCGTTGATGTCTTTGATGATCGCATCCTGAATTTCCTGAGAAGTTTTATTCCTGTTCTTTCGAATGCATTCTTTCAACCGTTCGGTCTCATATTCTTCGGTTTGCTCAGGATTCATCGCTTCGGTTACCCCATCTGTAAAGAAGACCATCAGATCACCGGGCTTAAGATCAATTTCAGCACTTTCATAAGGCATCATGGTAGGCATTGCGCCAAGAATTACCCCGCCTTCTTCCAGTAAAACCGGCTCATCAGATCCTTTCCGGAATAAAATCGGCGGGTCGTGTCCCGCATTCACATATTTGAACCTTGTTCCGTTCTCAGAAATAATCCCCCAGAAAAACGTAATGAATTTATCCGCCGGAGTGTTGTTGTAAATAATATCATTAATGCTTCCGGTAGCTTCGCTCATGGTTACATCAATCGGAGCGAGAGCATGTAACATAGATTGCAGGTTTGCCATTAAAAGCGAGGCAGGAACCCCTTTTCCGGTTACATCAGCTATTGCCACTAAATGATTTTTTTCCGGAGTTTCTATAAAATCGAAATAATCTCCACCAACCTGTCGCGAAGAAATATTTATGGCGGCAAGATCAAACCGATCAACTTCCGGAAGCGGGTCAGGTAACAATCCTACCTGAATATTCTTTGCCAGATTTAATTCTTCTTCCATTCTTTGCTTTTGAAGGCGCTCGTCTAGCAGCAAAGACTTTTGAATGGTTAACAGAGCCAGATTACCCAAAGATTGCAGGAAGTTAACTTCCTCAGGACCATATTCCTGTTTATTGCCGCGGAGCCCAACGCCAACAACTCCAATCTTTTCGTTCTGAAATTTCAACCCGATCACCAGTCGGATATTATTCTCATTCAAAAATTCGCAATCAGAATTCTCGGAAATATGAGTGACATCATCCAGCTCAAAAAGTGTATCAAGATCTTCTTTGGATGGCTCATCTTTTATCCCACTGATTGAAACAATCGACTTTTCTCCATCCACATCCAGAGCGAAGAAGAAGGTTCGGATCAACATTTGTCCAAGCATCGCAAATTTGAAAACTCTCGCAATTTCGTCCCGATCCACCATCAAATTAAAATCCTTACTGAGTTCCAGCAGCGTATTCAGGTCATGAACCTTTCTGTCCAGGCGCCGATTAATATGACGCATTTCCTTAAACATTCGGGAATTGGCAATCGCTACTGAGGAAATGATCGTCAAACTCTCAATAAACTCGATCTCTCGTTCTGTAAGCTCTTGTTTGGTCCCTTTTGGTCCAAGACACAAAAACCCAATATGATGATTGGTCGTTTTGAGATTAAAAAGGATACTTTCTTTTTCTATCCCAATCTGCTCAAAAACAGAAGCATACTTCTCACCATGTAAAACGGAAGTTTCCAGATCTGCATTCGTAAAATCTATAGGTATTTCATCATTTTCCTTCAGCCAGCCACGTCCTTTAGCTCTGGAGGCGTAGTACACATTTTCACCGGGCTTAAAGATCAGGATCATTCCTTTGGTTACTAATAACTTCCCCATTGTTATCAGCAACAAATTGTTTAAAACAAAGTCCGGGTCCTGAGATTCAATTAATAATCGGCTTGTTTCTAAAAGCGTTCGAAGTTCAAATCGACTGTGCCGTTCATCAAGATTAGCAGAAGAACTCACGGCATCATAAGTGTTTTATCATTCGGATTTCATTCATATGTCCGGAACGATTGTACTGAACATTATCCATTAACTTGCGGATCAGATACACTCCCATACCGCCGCGTTGTTTATTTTTTATTCTTTCTCTTATATCCGGTTCGTTATAAGCCCCCGGATCAAAACTTTCACCTTCATCTTTAATCGAGATCCAAAGCTGGGAATTATCTGAACCCAGTTCTATTTCTACGGGCTTTGCAGGAATGTTCTTATAAGCGTGCTTTATAATATTGGTGTAAGCTTCATCAACAGCCAGACGAATATTTCCTATTTCTTTTTCGGATAATCCAAGTCTTTCGGCATGTTCAGCAACAAAATCACGTACTTTTGCCAATTGAGAGGTTGAAGCCTCAACTGATAAAGAGTGTATGTTGTTAGAAGTTGCCAAAATATATTAGTTGTTGAATCCGGTTACAGCTTCGCTTTCGTCGTCATGGATATCATAGAGTGTCGGGAATCCGAGAAGATCAAATACATTGTATACTCGTTCATTCATATTTGTGAGCTTAATGTCGCCACCCATTCCTCTTACATCTTCAATGTATGCCATAAAAACACCGAGACCTGCGCTGGCTATGTAATCAAGCCCTTTGCAGTTTACGATGATACAAATTTCGTTTTGGTCGATGAGAGATTTGAGAGAGTTTTCGAGCTGAGATGCAGTATGGGCGTCAAGTTCGCCACTTATATCAAGTACACGAATGTTTTCAACTTCCCGTATAGAAATACCAAAGTTTTTCATTCTTGTGGGGTTTTAAAAGTTATTGAGAGTTAAATGCATTCCAATAATAGTGTAAACTTGAGAATATGAAAAATAAATAAGGTATACGATTACGGAAGCAGAAAAAAAAGGTTACAAAGTTTTTGTTGTAATGAGGAAACGATATCTCGATTATATGTGACTAAGGTGGTAATACTTTAGCGGCGATTAAAAACGCCATTGATGCAGGACAATCAGATCTTATACACAATAGGTTTAAAGACGAAATGTTAAATCACTATAGCGACCAAATTGAAGATGATTCTACTCAAGTAGAATTTCAAAATGGATGGACAAATAGAGTAAACGATTTTTCTGATAAAGCTAATTCACTAACAAGAAATGTTCATTGTCAACAATAACAAATAGGAACTATGAAATTACTAAGTATTATACTTTTAACATTGATTACAATTGGAAGTGGTATTTTTTTGAATGTTGATAAACTGGATAAGTTACCAAGCGATGAAATGCATGAAGACGTGGCGATTACTTTTTCTTGGGTTGGTGACTGGAACTACCAAAACGGTGATATTAATATGACGATAAAAATATTCCAAGATGGTAGCGGTTTTATTGGGCGCCATTGCATGGTAGATGGAGGTATTCACGGTGGTGCGAATGATTGCGCTACTAAATCAGCAAATAATCAATTTGAACATACTCTCACTAATTCAACTCAAATAAATAGTAACACTTTAGAATTTGACTTTGAATCAGGATATACCGCTTCTTCCGGAAAGGCGAGGTTGATCAAAGCAAGTGATACTGAAATCCGTTTTATTATAACCGAAGAACCAACTCGATTTGTATTATCTCCTCTTGGAAGTTATTTAGGAATCAATGATGGCATTGGGCTGAATGCTACAGGTGGAATTATATTGACTAAACAGTAAAAATTTCACCTAAAAAATAGCCCCGCACATGTTTCGGATGTGAGGGGCTGACTATTCATCAAGAGAGACGCTACTTGAGCGTGCCTTTAATTACGTAAATGCCTGGCAGATATACAACTAAAATTCCAGACAATTAAAATTGATCATCTTACCTTGGAAACCCAGTATCCTGAGTTGATTTCTTTGGCAAGTTCTGCGCCTAAGTTTGCAGCTTCTTCTTTAGAACCAAAGAATCCGACTCTGACCCTGAACCATACATCCCCATGTTCTTCTTCACCGATTTTTACGGTGTAAGCGCTAGGATAATTTCTATCAGACCATTTTGCAATATAACCTTTGGCTTTATCTTCCGACCGGAAAGCTCCAACCTGAACCGCATATTCTCCATTTTCCTTGAAAGTGTAACCAGCGGTTTCTTCTTTCATCTCTTCCGAAGCTGACTCATTGGACTCTGTAGATTCCGTGTTACTTTCTTCTTCCAGACGAGCCATTTCTTCCGCAATCTGTTGTTGTTGAGCTTTTCTAAGCGAATCCATTCGGGCTCTTTCCTTCGCTCTTCTTTCTTCTTCCGTTTCACCACAGGCTGTAATTATGGTAAAACCAAGCACTACAAATAATAGTTTAACTCCAATATATTTCATGATGTAGATAGTTTTATTAACGGGTAATTTTTTTATTTATTTAACTTACGTTTTAACGGCTTGTTTCCCAAATAATCAAAAGAAAAAACAAGCCATTCAATTATATAAAGCTGTATCTTATTCAGAATGAATCTACTTAAACGACTTTTTGTTTGAATCATTATGAATACCTCAATAGTAGAAATCAAAAATATTTCGAAATCGTTTACAAAGAACAACCCTGTTGTAAACGATGTCTCTTTTGATGTAAAATCAGACGAGATTTTTGCATTGTTGGGCCCTAGCGGGTGTGGAAAAACTACCACTTTGCGGTTAATTGCAGGTTTTGAGTATGCTGATTCCGGATCCATTACGATCCAAAACACCATTGTTGAGCAAGATAAAGTTCACGTCTTACCCCAGGAAAGAGGAGTGGGATTTGTTTTTCAGGATTATGCATTATTTCCGCATATGACAGCTATTCAAAATGTTGCATTCGGCTTAAAAGACATCCCCAAAAACAAAAGGGAAGTATACGCCGAAGAAGTTTTGTGCAGAACGGGGATGGAAAAGTACAGAGACAGAACTCCTGATGAGCTATCCGGCGGGCAACAACAAAGAGTGGCGTTAGCAAGAGCCATTGCCCCCAAACCAAAACTGGTGTTAATGGATGAACCTTTTTCAGGATTGGATGCCATGCTCAGAGATTCAACCAGAAAGGAAGTGAGAGCTGTTCTGAAAAAATCCGGAATGAGTGCCATTTTGGTGACTCACGATCAGGAAGAAGCTCTCTCGTTCGCCGACCGTATTGCTGTTATGAACAATGGAAAGATCGAACAAATCGGAACTCCTGAAGAAGTTTATTATCAGCCAAAGACACAGTTTGTAGCTCAATTTTTAGGCAGAACAAACTTATTCCGCGCTTATGCCAGCGGTGGTACAGAAGTGGATACACAGTTCGGCGAGGTTCGAATCAATAAAAACGCTGAGGGACTAATCCTGTGTTCCATTCGCCCGGAACATCTTGGAATTGCTAAAGCTGAAGTTGAAGAAGATTGTGGAACTATTATCGGAAGAGAGTTCAGAGGTCATGATATAACTTATTATGTACTATTCAGAGGCGACCGCTATATTGTGCATACCGACAATCGCGACATCTTTGAATTAGATGATAAGGTTATTATGAAACCTTTGGAAAAAGCTATCGTTCTAGAACAAAACAAAGCAATACAATAACATTATGGGACTTTTTGATTTTCTTATCTATTTACTAATTGCTGCAATTTGTGGTGGAATCGGGCAAAGTTTAGGCGGTTTTAAAATTGGCAGCGGAGGTTGTCTTATCTCAGCAGGAGTTGGATTTATCGGTGCTATACTTGGTAAGTGGATCGCTGTAGAACTGGACCTTCCCCGCTTTTGGTCTATAGAAATAGCTGGAAGAGAATTTCCTATAATCTGGTCTATTATTGGAGCTGCTATTCTTTCAGGTGTTCTCGGAGCTGTTTTAAAAGGAAAGAGCAAGCTTAAATAGTTTTTTAGTTTTAAGAGCCTTAACTGTATAATTTTGTAAGGATTGTTTCGTATCCATTGAAACAATAGATCTCAAATTCAGTAAAGATGCCCGAACAAAAAAAGGCTATGCTCAAAAAACTATTATTTCTTTCATTCATTTTTCTTACTTCAGTATCTGCACTTGCTCAAATCCGGGTTGACGGTATAGTTGCAGATGCAAAAACCGGTGAGCGCCTTCCTGCTGCACATGTTATCATTGAAGGAACCTACACCGGAACCATTGCCAACGAAGACGGTGAGTTCAGCCTGATAGTACGATCTTTTCCTGCCACCATCGTGGTTCGTTATATTGGTTTTGAGACTCAAAAAAGAACTATTGACAGAAATCAATCCGAACCGCTGGATTTTCTATTGAAAGAATCCGTTGCCGAAATGGAACAGCTTGTAGTAACTACAGAAGATCCGGCTATTGCTATTATGAAAGAAGTGATAGCAAGAAAAAAGATCTGGAGAGCAAAACTTAACACCTATAAAGCGGAAGCCTATTCCAGACAGCAGCTTTTAAATGACACAACTATTGTTTCTGTAACAGAGAGTGTCTCTGAAGTTTTCTGGGACAGAAAAAGAGGTCCTCGTGAAGTCCTTAAGTCCCGAAGACAAACGGCAAACATGGAAGGTGCGGATAACTTTGCCGGCGTAAGTTACTTACCCAATTTTTATGATGATGAACTGGATATTGCAGGTTTTGATGTTGTAGGAATTACGGATGAAAGAGCTTTAAAATATTATACATTTAAACTTGTCGACTTTACCAGCATTGATAACAAAATTGTTTTTGAGATCTCTGTCGAACCCAGACGTAAACTTCAGCCTCTTTTTGAAGGAACGATCTTTGTACTTGATGAGGATTTCGCGCTTTTATCCGTAAAACTGAAACCGAATAACGTTATCGTTTTCCCTCCTCCGGTTCAGGATTTCAACTTATACTACGAACAACAATTCAGTAATTTTGGGGGAGACTTCTGGCTACCGGTCGATGTTCGGATAGATGGCTTAGTTGAAGTTGGGATTGTTGGTTTGAGATTCCCTCCAATTGGCTTCCATCAGGTTTCCAAAATGAATAACTATAAGGTTAATGTGACTATGCCGGATTCTCTATATGAGGACAATAGCCTTTTTAGCATAGACTCTACTACAATTAACAAACCTGACTCCGTTTTTACCAATACTGTAGAACCCGTTCCCTTATCAGCCAAAGAAGAAGCTGCTTACAAAACTTTGGACAGCACAGCAACACTTGAGAAATCTTTTCGTCCAAAAGGGTTTTTAACCCGTTTCATAGATTGGGATGAAGAAACAAGTGACGGTGAAACAACCGTTTCAGTTGGATCAAGCTCAGGTGAAGGAGGAAATTCGGGCAACATTACTAATCGTAAAAACGGTTTTGCTTCTAAACTATTAACCAACATTTCACCCACAGGTCGCTTCAATCGGGTAGACGTATTTAATGTTGGACTGGAACACGAACGCAGATATTATAACAACAGACTTCGTTCAACAGTGAATTTCGGATATAGCTTTGGTTATGAAGATTACACTTACGGAGCTGCTTTAAGTTGGTGGCCTCTTGCAAATACACGTCGGTTTGTAGTTTCAGCAAAATATAACGCAGATACATTCAGCAGTTACGAGTCTGATCTTTATGGTTTAACCTTTGCTAGCACTATGCCACTTTTTGGCTTTGATGATTACTTCAATTACTACAGAAATGAGCGCTTGGAAATCGGAACAGGATACAGACCTCCTCGCCACAGATTTACTTACAGATTGTACTATAATTACGAAGAACACAGCTCTATCAATTACAAAACCAGTTATGATATAATAGGCAGGGATAACCTACAGAGAATAAATCCCCAAGTTGAAGACGGTACTTTAAGTGCTGTTCGATTCCAAATTACTCGCGGTGACTTAACCAATAATTTTGGAGTGGTTGAACTCAATGGTGCCAGTTTAAGTGTGGAACAATCCGCCAAAGCCATTGGAAGTGATTGGGACTATACCAGATTTAAGATCAATATTTTTAAACGATTCAATACTTTCTATAAAAAGCGTTTCTTTCCCAATGCGCTGGATATCCGGGTAAATGCCGGAACTTATTTAGGTGATCTTCCAGTACAAAAAAATGGCGCTTTAGATGCTTCTTTTGGATACATAACCCCTTTCGGGGCTTTCAGGTCCAAGAGGTATATTCCCTATCAGGGAGCCAGTTACTTTGCGGTTAATGCAGAACATAATTTCCGCAGCGTACCTTTAGAAATGCTTGGATGGAGAAACGCACCGAAAACAGGGCTTTCCATAATTGCATTTGCAGGTGTTGGAAAAACCTGGAATCCCTCTTCCAATATCACCCGTTATGGGCTGGTTGGAACCAACGACCTTCACCTTGAAGTTGGTGGTTCTGTAAGTAACATATTCAACCTCTTCCGTTTCGATCTGGCCTTCAGAATTGATGAGCCTGGTGTTTTCCCCGGAGTTAGCGTAGCCAGGTTTTTCTGATCAAAAATAGAGACATAAAAAAAGGCGAGCCAAATGACTCGCCTTTTAAATTGAACTAATTCAATTTTATTTCTTCGGAGAATACTTTAGAGTACTAATTGGGTGTGATTCTGCACGTCTGTTCGCCTCACATCCTCTCTCTTCTGTTTCGTCCATACAAGCAACAGGTGCTTTACCTAATCCTTGAGATTCGATTCTATCAGCAGAAATTCCATTACTTGTATAGAAGTCAACTACTGATTTAGCACGACGTAAACTAAGTCTTAAGTTATACTGATCTCCACCAACATGATCGGTGTAAGCATCAACACGAACTCTGAATGCAGGAGCATTTCTAAGCAGCTCAACATTTTCAGCAAGATTTGCAGCAGCAGCATCGCTAATGTTTGAACGGTCAAAACCAAAATTGATAGTATTAAAAGCATTCATATCAATGAAAACCGGATCTGAACCATCCATTGGATTTGTTCCCATTTCAAGCTCCTGACCATCAGTGAAACCGTCACCATCTGAGTCTGGATTATTCGGGTCTGTACCATGAGTATTGATTTCATCTACATCAGATACTCCATCTCCGTCCGCATCACCATTTGCGTCATTAGGATCAGTATTGTATCGGTTAATTTCGTCACCATCACTTAGCCCGTCGCCATCAGTATCAGCATTGTTAGGATCGGTGTTGTAGGAATTAACTTCATCACCATCACTTAGTCCGTCACCATCAGTGTCAGCAACCAGCGGGTTTGTGTTGTATTCATTTACTTCCTGACCATCAGTAAGGCCATCGTCGTCAGTATCAGCATCTAAAGGATCTGTATCGTGCTCATACATTTCAGAGTAATCTTTTAAACTATCGGCGTCTGTATCCAATGTTCGTAAAGTTTCTTCATCTAAAGATCTTAAATACTCCATTGTACGATCAGAAGGAGCTAAAATTTCTTCTGTACCCGAGCAAGCGGTAAATACAGCAAAAACCAGCAATGTGGAGAAAAGAGTTAAGGTTAGTCTAGAGTTTTTCATCGTTATTGATTTCGTTGTAGTTATTTTGTTCTTGTTAAAATGTTGGCTTCCAAAAAATTATCAGCAAGCTTGAAGCTCTTTTCAAAAAAAATTAAAATCTTTTTGTATCTATATAAAGTAAGAAAATTTAGAGTTCTTTAAAACGAAGTATAAAGTTGTTTATAAATTATTTATTTTTGACCTCAAAATGGGGCTATAGCTCAGTTGGCTAGAGCGTCGCGCTGGCAGCGCGAAGGTCCAGGGTTCGAATCCCTGTAGCTCCACTTTCAATCCCTAAAGGCTCTTTAGGTACATATATTCCATTTTTTCAATTGTTAAAAAGCCCACATTTTTTAAAAAAAAATGGAAAGGTAGTTCAGTTTTAGTATTATACTCTTTGAAAAATAACAAGGGATGAACTTATGTATAGACTAAAAGTAAGAAAAATACCTGCTTTACTAGTTTTACTAGCTGTATTTGCTTTTGTTCCCAACAAAAAAATAATTGCTCAAGACCAAATAGTAAGTATTCAGATTGATGTTAGTGACGTTCTGTCCAATTCACAATTTATTGGTTTAACCAGCTTAGGACTTGATAGTGAAGGTCGCGGTCCCGTTTTAGTTTCCGGCTTTATTCAAAACGAAAAAAACGAAGTTGTTTCTGATCTTTTTCTGGAGGTAAGAGTATTTGCAGGAAAGGTCGGAGAAATTGTAAATGTAATTACCATGCCGGGATTTCCTTTTTCACTTCAGCCAATGCAATCTGTATATGTTAATAATAATACATTATCAGAAGATGGTGTTCCGGGAATAACGGAAACAGTAAAATTTGATGGTGGCTTAACCACAGAAGGTGATAAATTTATTGAAAGTCTGGATGGTTCTACTACTTTACCTGCAGATATTTATTCGATTGAGGTCATCATCTTCCAAAATACTAACGAAAATGGTCGAGTTGATTTAGCATCCGTTACAGCGGAAATAGGCGGTGGGGTTCCTGTCTCAGAATCCGTGGACTTCTTTCTTAGAACTCCCGGCGATGTTACTGATGCCAACGTTGAAATAACTAACCCATATCCACAATTTAGCTGGGAAGGTGAACAAGGAATTGAATATCGCTTGTTAGTAGTGAAAGGATCTGACACAGACAGCCCTGAGTCGCTCTTACAGAGCGCCCGAAGCTCTGCTCCTCCTGCTGACGGGGGTTCTTTGCTCCAATATGAGAATTTGGATGTAAAAATAGTTGGAGAATCTTTTCAGTACCCATCTTCCGGAGCTCAACCCCTCGAACCAGGACAAACTTACTATTGGCAATTAAGTACTTCTATACAATCCGGAGTTAATTTTGAAGAAAGGACCTCTGAAATCTGGAGCTTTAAGTTATCAGAACCTGAAACCACTGATGCCCCTATCATAATAACAGAAGAAACAAAAAAAGCTATTATAAACCTTGTAGGAACTGGACGCTTCGAAAGCCTGATAAGTTCCGGTTATACTGTTCAAAGCTTTCAAATAGATGGAGTTACTTATTCCGGAAATCAAGCTTCTATAATTTTAGCTGAATTGCTCAGAAAAATAGAATCCGGTGAAATAGTTTTAAGTGGAGGCAATTAAAATGAGTTTGAAGAAAGTTTTTCCATACTCCATAATAATAATGTGCTTAGTTGTTTTCGCGGGTGCACTGAAAGTCGAGTTTGAAAAAAATGACAGACCTTTAGCTATCGTAAAAAGGTTCAAGCCTAATGTTGATGTAGAAAATAAAAGCGCTGACCGTTCCAAAAGGCTGGACCTAGATACTGATAAAGGTGAGCAGCTTTTTGATGGCGACACTTTAAGAACAGACTCAGAAGGCTATGCTCTGGTAGTTTTTATGGACAAAAGTATTGCTAAAGTTAAACCTCAATCATTGTTAATTGTTAGAGGTGAAAGCGAACGAACTTCGAAACGTTCAAATACAAGAATTGACCTTAGCCTTGGCGAGATCTTTTTAAATGTTGAGCCGCAAGGTAATAATGACTTTGAAGTTTCCACTTCAAGATCACTGGCTTCAGTGAAAGGAACTCAATTCGGAAGCAATTCTGACGGCTATGTTTGGGTAAAAGAAGGTCAGGTTGACGTTACGGCATTACAATCCGGGGAAACAGTATCTTTATTCGAAAAAATGTATGCTCAGGTAAACGAGGATGCCAATGAAATCGAATCGGGTACACTCTCCGATAATGATATTATTGATTTGGATGATGGCTACGATGAACTGGATGAAGACTTGATAAAAAAACAAATCAAGTTCAGATTCAAAGATGCTAATGGCCAAATACGAGATATAACCATTGATTACTACGAGAAAGGTAATTAATTACTAAACTTTCGTAGCCTTTAAAGGAGATTTATGCTAAGCTGGGTACTTAGAATTGCATTACTATGTTTATGCTTCACTTTTATACATACTGATCTGCGAGCTCAATTTACTGTACAACACCAGTCCCCGACTGCTCTTGTCAGGGATGAAATAAATACATTAGAATTTATTGTACCTAGTGTAAATCAAAATGATATTCAAGAAGCAATTCTGTTCTATAACTTTGATCAAGGTATTGGATATCAGCAACAGGAAGTTGAATTCCGAAATGGAGTATTCACAGCTAATTTTGAAATAACTGATCCTACAGCTTCCAGTGTTGAATATTATTTTCAACTAAATCTCACTTCGGGATCACAAGTCTTTTTTCCCGAAAACTCTCCAACTGAAAACCCTATCCGGGTCGACATTGTTAATTCAAATGATGAGCAGTCACCTGAAGCAGTTAAACGAAATGAAGACATTGAGTATAACATTTTATCCCCCGTTGCAGGAAACGCACTTGCTCCAAATGATGTAGTTATAGCCATTGCTCTTTATTATGATATAAACACTCTTGATTCAGGTGAGTTCAGGCTTTTTATTGATAACAGGGATGTAACTGAACTTGCTGACACCAGCGATTACTTTATTTCTTATGTACCCAAAGATCTGAAAAATGGAAGGCATACTATAAAACTTGAATATCATACTGAATCGGATGTATTTCTTGTTACATCGTGGGATTTTGATGTAGTAGATCCATCAAAAGCAAGATCCGCAGACTTTGCAGGGAATAACTCAAACAGACCTTTTGGAAGAATTGAACTGGGGGCTAGAAGTCAAAAAATTGCCGGGAATTCTAATGATGCATATACCGCCAGATCTAACATTTCAGGAAATTATGGCATTTTCAGGTATTCACTAAATGGCTTTTTTACTTCTCAAGAATCAGACCGGTTACAACCCCAGAACAGGTATGGAGCGAATTTGCAACTGGGCAAGTGGCTACGACTTGATGCCGGTCATGTTTACCCAAATATTAGTCGTTTCACCATCTCCGGAAGAAGAATTTATGGCATCAATACACAAGCAAATCTTTTCAAGGATAATTTCAACGTTCAATTTGTTTATGGAGAAGTAAACCGAAAAGTAACCAACCTCTACTCAGGAGTTGACAGAGAAGAAAAAACTGACGGCTCGGGAAATGTTGTAGATACTACATACACATTAAAATTTGAAGATCTGGGCAAAGGAACATTCACCAGAAAAATTACCGCAGCCCGAGTTGCTTTAGGTAATGAAAGACATTTTCAAATAGGCGTACATGCGATGAAAGTCGAAGATGATACCACTTCGATTTTTAACATCCGTAATTTCAATACATTACTGCAAGCACCTCCCTCATTATATACTGATCTGGATCAGGGTGATATCCAAAAACTTCAGGGTAATCCGGAATTACTTCAAGTGCAGAATGGTAGTGTACGGCCTCAGGGAAACTTTGTAGCCGGCACTACTTTGAGAATGGGTTTTGCTCAAAACAAGATTCGTTTAGAAAGTGAAACCGTTGCAAGTGCTTTAAATAATGATATTTATGGAGGACCACTTACAGTACAGGGAGCAGATGATTTAGGTTTCGACATCACCCAAGAGGACGCAGATCTTCTTGAAAGCCTTTCCCGATTGATCATTATTAATGAAAACATGAACATCCTTCCTATCCGAGTTAAGGATTTTAATACAGATAGCTCTGAAGCTGAACCCTTTTTCCCAACCAGTATACTTGGCTCAAATACTGAGTTTTCAATAAACTATCCATCAAATAATTTTAAACTTCAATATCGTTGGGTTGGTCCAAACTTTAGTTCTCTTGCGAATTCAACCGTTCGTCGGGATATTTCCGGATTTACAGCCTCTGATAGATTCAGACTTTTCAAAAATCGTCTGTATGTAACATTAGGATATGAGACGTTGGAAGATAATGTTACCAATAATAAAAACGCTACTACCGAATCAAATACCTACAGAACCAATTTAAGCTGGTATCCGGTTTCAAGAAAATTACCTCGTATGAGTATGGGATTCAGATTCAGAAACAGAGAAAACGGAGTAACCAGATTTAACCCTTTTGTAACGCCAGGATTCGAAAAATCTGCCGTTCAAAATTTTGTGATAGATGTTGATGAATCAGGCAATATAGATACTCTTGTTACCCCAGTACCAAAAGAAAGCACAACTTTAAATTTAAGTGGATCTTTAACTCAACAATTCGAGTTGTTTAATATGATCCACGATGCTTCATTGAGTTTTAATAACTTAAACACTAAAGACGAAGTATTTACTTTCGGGGATGTAAAAAGCTCTGCTGTTTCCTTTAATATTACCAGCAGATTTAATGAAGTAAGACTAAGAACTCAGCTCGGACTTACATTCAATAATACGGAAACCGGAAGTGGACAAGCGAATTTTGATATCTTTGGACTTTATTCAGGATTCAGCTATTTCTTAGCTGATGGTAAACTTAACCTCAATGGTCGATTGGCGATAACGAGTAACACCTCGAAAACCAGAGCCCTGATCGTTGATCCTGCAGTTGAAGGTGACAACAACCCGGAAAATGATTACTTCATTTTAGATTCTAATGTCGTTAAATCTGATTTCAATACATTTGTAATTCAAATGGGTGCACAATACGACATTAACAAATATCACTCGTTCATTTTTGACTCTAACTTTACCAATGTTTCTGGTGCCGGAAATTCAAACGATAGCATTGTTTCTCTCCGCTACTTATTTAACTTTTAATTGATGTCTTCTAAGAAAAAGAAACGTAAGCCTGTTGGCATCTACCTCTTTATTGCAGGCTTAGCATTTCTTGTATCCAGTTTTCTTTCAAACATTCCAACCTTTCGCTCGGTTGAACTGGATTTTCGTGATCTACTATTCGAGATAAGAGGTCCTTTATCAGTTGAAGATTCTCCCATCGTTCTTATTCCGATAAGTGATGAAGCAGATTCTGAGATCCCTCAAAAATATCCATGGCCTACTAATGTGTATGCAAAATTGATTGAAAATCTTAATAAAGCCGGAATAGACGTTATTGTATTTGACGTAATATTTGATCAGCCCGATCAATATGACTTAAAGAATGATACTCTTTTTGCAAATGCACTTAAAAAATACGGAAATGTTGTTCTGGCAGGAGATTTCAGGGAAGAAGATTATGAGGACGGAAAATCACAAACTACACTTTTTCCTCAACAGATCCTGCAGGCTAACAATCCGAATCCGGTTGGTTTGGTGGATGTTAATCCAAATACTGATGGGGCCATCAGAACATACTCTTTTGGTACTACTTTCAACAACCAAGACTACTATAAGTTAGGTATCGAAGCTTTAATAATTTATGACGGAATCAGCAGAGACTCTGTTAGCAATGTAGATGATAATACTTCACTCCATTTTCAGTTAGGAAAGCACCGTATCCAAAAAGATGCTATCAACTCTTTTATCATAAACTATTATGGTGAAGAAGCTCATTTCCCTGTTTATGATTTTGCCGAAGTAATTGATGATGCAGACTATACAACTACTATGGAAAGAGATGCAGGTTTTGACATCAATGCTTTTGATGATCCTGATTTTGAGGAAGGCTGGCTTTATGAAGGTGTTTTTGAGAATAAGATCGCAATTATAGGTGCAACCATGCCCGCCCTTAAAGATTTCTATAAAACTCCCCTCATGAAAACGGAAATCAATTCGTTAGGAGAGAAAGAAGAACTATTACGCCCGGGATATGAAATCCATGCACATGCCATTCAAACTATTTTGGATGGCAACTATATCAGCAGACAAAGCGCTACTACTGTACTTCTGCTTATGGCTCTCTTTTCTCTTCTTCTGGTGTTTATCAACCGATTCTTTGGCCCGATTTGGGGTGGAGTTTCAATGTTTTCATTTATGGGTGGATACACTTTTATTGTAATTCAGACTTTTTTGAATGCCAATCTTTTTTTGAATCTTACTGCGATTTTATTAACTCTTTTTGTAGCTCAGGTTGGTACAATAGCATATCAGTATTTTGTTGAACAGAAAGAGAAAAGACGTATTCAAGGGATGTTTTCTTCCTATGTGTCACCAAAACTGGTTGAACAAATGATAGAGTCAGGAACGGATCCCGAGTTAGGTGGTGATCAGGTTTATATGACCGCTTTCTTTAGTGATATAGAATCATTTTCTACTTTTTCGGAGCAGATGAGTCCGACGCAATTGGTTACTTTGATCAATGAATATTTAACATCAATGACTAATATTCTGACTGAAAAGGGTGGAACATTAGATAAATATATTGGTGATGCTATTGTGGCTTTTTTTGGTGCTCCTCTTCCTTTTGAAGATCACGCACTACGGGCTTGTGTTGCTTCTCAATTGATGCAAAAAGAGCTGAATGTTCTTCGTGAAAAATGGCAAAAAGATGGCTGGCCTGATATTGTCGCAAATATGAAAAACCGAATTGGTATGAATACCGGAGAAATGATTACCGGAAATATGGGTTCAGCAAATCGATTCAATTATACCATGATGGGAGATAATGTAAATCTCGCAGCACGTTGTGAAAGTGGCGCAAAGGCATTCGGTGTTTACAACATGATCACCGAGTCTACAAAAATTGAAGCCGAAAAATTTGGTAACGATTGTGTATTCCGTTATTTGGATAAGATCGTTGTGAAAGGAAGAACCCAGCCGGTAAAAATGTTTGAGGTTGCAGATCTTCGCTCAGAAGCTTCTCAAAATCTCTTCGACTGTATTGGATTATATGAGCAGGGAATGGAAAAATACTTGTCTCAAAATTGGGAGGTAGCAATTAAACTGTTCCAAAAATCCCTCGAATTGGAAATTCATGAAAATAATCCCTCACTCATACTTCTTGACAGAGCCAAAGAATTAAAGAAAAATCCTCCCGGAGACTCTTGGGACGGCGTTTTTGTAATGAAGAGTAAATAGGTATAAGTTTTTAGACCAAGCTTCAAGACTATGAAGAATTTTAAGAAATTAATAGTATGGCAACGCAGTATGGAACTAGCAAACGAAGTTTCAAAAGTTGTTAGCTTACTCCCAAATTCGGAAAGATATACCTACAGGGATCAAATTTTACGCTGTTCTATTTCTATTCCATCTAATATCGCTGAAGGTAGTAGCAGAGAAAGTAAAAAAGACTTCAAAAGATTTTTGCAAATCGCACTTGGATCAAGCTTTGAATTAGAAACACAAATTCTCTTATTGCAACAGAATAATGTAATTGACAGTAACCAACTTTTGCAAACTCTCAATCTGAATGAAGAAGTTCAAAAAATGTTACAAACACTTATGAAAAGAATCTTGTAGCTTATTACTTAAAACTTGTAACTCTCCAGAATTAAAGTTGAATTTCCATTGTCAAAACCTGTATCTTTGTCACCCTTTTAGGGCAAGTCCTATACAGCCAGCTCCCTTTGAACTCCGTCAGGGCAGGAATGCAGCAGCGGTAATCTGGTCGTAGCGGCGTGATATAGATCGCTTGCCCTTTTTTTATTTCCCCAGTCTCTCCTCAATATGGTCGGCAATCTGATTTGCATGCACTCTCGAGTTTTCAATAAAAAGCCGGCTTGTATCTAACCCTCCACACACAACACCTGCTACATAAACTCCTTTTCGCTTGGTCTCTAAACTATCTTCTTTGTAAACCGGCATACATTTTTCATCATCTGTAAGTTCGATCTGAAATTTTTCCATCAAAGGGTAGTTAGGGTGGTACCCCGTCATCGCCAGAACAAAATCGTTCTCAATAGTCTTCTCACCCTCAGGAGTTTTTAGCACAACTTCTTTTTCCCGAATCTCTTTTATCTGGGTATTAAAATAACCTGTAATTTCTTCGTTCTTAATTCGGTTTTCGATATCAGGTTTTACCCAGTATTTAACTGATGGCTTTATTGTATCATATTTTACAGCAACAGACACATCTGCTCCCGCACGGTAGCATTCCAGCGCAGCATCCACTGCAGAATTTCCACCACCAACAACCAACACTTTTTGCCATGCATAAGGATGTGGTTCATCATAGTAATGTTTTACTTTGTCTAACTCTTCGCCCGGCACATCCATCATATTAGCGCTTCCATAAAACCCTGTGGCAACAACTACTTTTTCTGCTTTGTAAACATCTTTGTCTGTTGTAACCGTGAAATCTCCGTCTTCACCTTCCAAAGCTTCCACGGCTTCATATAAGTGAATAGGCAATTCAAAGCTTTCCGCCACTCTTCGGTAATATTCAAGAGCTTCACTTCGTGTTGGTTTGGGACCGTGAGAAATAAATGGGACATCTCCGATTTCAAGCCTGTCAGAAGTTGAAAAGAATGTCATATTTGTTGGATAATTGAATAAAGAATTAACCAAACATCCCTTTTCAATAATTTTAAATGGAATATTTTTTCTTTTAAGCTGGATTCCTGTTGCCAACCCAATCGGACCAGCTCCTATAATGATTACCATGTATGAATTTTATTTATATGAACTGCTTTAACATTGCCAAGATACAAATCGTTTTAGCTATTTAACCATTTGATGATCGTTCGGTTTAACCATCCTCTTTTTTGGCTTATAAAACCAACGTGACCCCCTGATTCTGTAAACAGAGTCCTAATAAATTTGTTTGATTCAAGATCTTCAAAAGGTGCAAATTCTAGCGGACACAAAGAATCTGCCTTGGAATGGATAACCAATAACGGTTTTTGAACACGCTTATAAAAGTGCTTTGATGAGCATTGCTCATAATAATCATCTGCGCCTTCAAATCCATGAACCGGAGCTGTTACCTGATCATCAAAATCATAAACAGAGCTTCCTGTGAATTTCGGAAAATCAGGGAATTGCTTTCTTTTCATATCTGCCTTCTCCGATAGCGTATCCAAAAATCTTTTTTGATAAACCTTATTGAACCCCTTATCCATTCTTAATGAGCCACCTTTTAGATCGTATGGAGGAGAAACTGCTACAGCTTTACTAACAGGATGTGTTTCTTCTAATTCACCAAGCGATTTAACTAATGCATTTCCTCCTAATGAAAAACCCACCGCATAGATTTCAGAATTAATAAAATACTCCTTCATCCAACTGAAAAGTGTTTTATAATCTTCCGTTTCACCGGAGTGGTACATTCTTTTTTGCAGATTCATCTTAGTTCCACAACTTCTGAAATTCAGAGCAACGGAAGAATACCCGACTTGTCTCAAATCACTCATCAAATTCCGGATATAATGCCTTTGAGAAGAACCTTCAAGCCCATGAAAAAGTGCTATAACCGGCTTTTCGTTTTTAAGATCCACTACTTCCAGTTCCAGAAAATCATTATCAGGTGTAGGAATCTCAATTCTTTCTGAATCAGGATCTTTAGTTTCTGTAAAAGAGGCTATCACCGTTTGAGTATGAACTTCGGGAGCCCACCAAACCGGATGAAATTTTTCGAACTGAATTTTGTCTTGATCAACCATTACTGAAGATACTGGTGATTTATGTTTATTTCAGTTTCTGCTGATATGTTTTGTCTAAGAAGTTCATAGATTTGTTTGGCATAAGATTTCTAAATCTTATTTTCTTTCTCATTCAAAACATCCGATTTGCAGAGCGTAGCAAAAAATCATTTTCCCCAATATGTATTCAGGGATGGCACCAAACTTCTTTGGAACCCTGTTCTCAAAAAATCATTCGTTGATCGGCCTGAAGAAAGAGTTCGGCTTCAAATTGTTGACTATTTGATACTGGAAGCCGGATTTTCCGCTTCAAGAATTTCATTCGAATCACCCGTTAATTTACCCAGAGATAAATCTGCCTCCCGAACAGACATCATTTGTTTCGATAAAGATTTCAAGCCATTTCTTTTAGTTGAATGTAAAGCTCCTGAAATAGCACTTAATAAAAAAGCCTCTGTTCAGATCGCTCGGTACAATCAAAAAGTAGAAGCTCCTTGTTTGCTTATTACAAATGGTCTGGAAGATCTTTGGTTTGATACTCAATTAGATTCTGTGAGTGTCTTGCCTCACATTCCGGAAAAATTCAACGCTCGATCAACTGTCAAAAGAGACTTTGAGTATTGGAATAAAAGAGGCTTTACCGGAAACAAAACACATCCGGAAACACGAAAATGGGTGCTGGAAAGTTGTGAATTCTTATATGGCTCTGAAAGAAATTCATTGCCAAAGTATTTTAAGTTCGAAGGTGCTCCGAAAGAATTACTTCTTCCTAACTATTACAGCATCTTTGATGTTGATGACTCTGTAAAATTAGCAGTTTCTTTAACATCTACACCTTTTGGATCAACAAAACTAAACTGTGTTTTGAATAAAGGCGGGCAGAATACAGCCTTGTTATCTTCTTCATTAGATCTTCTCGCAAACGGAGATTCAAAAAACACAACTATACAATCCGGAGCCGGCGCCTTTAATGTTGATCTTCATAAAGAGATAACCTTCGATTTTGAACAGTCTGTAAATATTCTAATTAATCCGCTATCAGAACTTTTAGGCAAAAATTGACGGAATCTTTAATCTATAGCTTCATTTACGCTTAATCGTTCTTTCTCATCCGATTCTATATTTCCTTCCATAGCATCTACACTGTGAACAGCATATGGCATGATCTCCAGCCTTTCTCTTTGAATCTGATCACCGGTTACTACACAAGTTCCATAATTACCGGTAGCGATACGATCTAAAGCTACTTTAATTTTTTCGAGTTTTTTCTTCTGCTTTTCGATCAGAGTGTACTTTGTTTCTCTTTGCTCCTCCCAGGAACCTAAATTCCCTTGATGATGCGCAGATGAAGACGCTCTGTCACTTTTATTTGCTTCGATCTCTTCCAAGGATTGCTCAAGTTCATTGATCTTGTCTTCGGCTTCTTTTTGCTCATCAAAGAGTTTGTTTTTGAAGTGATCAAGTTCCTTTTCGGTTAATGCTGTATTATCTACTGGTGTTTCATTACCTGACATAAAATCTCAATTTGTGTTATTATTCTCTTTTCTATTCTATACATTATAACAGGCAATCCAAGCTCATCATTTCATGTTTATGATCAAGCACTTAGTCTAATAACATTTCTGTATTATATTCAGATAAACAACTTGAATTATGGCAGGATATTCAGGCACTCCATTATTGAAAAAACTTGGTATTAAGCCCGGTTACAAAATTCTTTTTATTAATGAACCCGGTCATTACCAGAATTTACTGGGCGATTTCCCTGAAGAAGCTGAACTGGTAAACCAAAGCCATCCCGATCTGATTGACTTCATTCATGTATTCTGTAAAACAGAAGAAGAGCTTCACAATTTGTTTCCCCCTCTTAAAGATAAAATTGATAAAAATGGATTGATCTGGGTTTCCTGGATAAAAAAGGCGTCAAAAAAATATGAAGCTACTTTTCCTGAAAGTGAAGTTAGATCTTTAGGTCTGAATATTGGTTTGGTAGATGTAAAGGTTTGTGCCGTAGATGAAGACTGGAGTGGATTAAAATTTGTATACAGAGTGAAGGACCGTAAGTAAAATATTGCAACCGAACTTTTTTTAATGGAAAAAGAGGATTCTTTCAGTTTAATTGAGGTAACTAATTGAATTCTTATGAAGGCTCTATATTTATCATTTACTGCTATTTTGATAAGCTTTGGTATTTCTCAAGTTGATATCAAACAACCGGAAAGAGAAAAAACGAACTATTCTGCATTGTCTGACACTTCAGAATTCGATCAAAAAAAGGCTATTGCAGAACTCCGGGAACAAATCAAAGGCTTGGAAAATGAGTCTTCCGAAAAGGTTTACAAGAATATTCAAATGTTGAACAGAGTTCCTGCTGGCAGGCTAATTTCTATTATGGAAATGGGTTATTCCCGCTCTTTGGGTGTTACCTGTATTCATTGTCATGATCCTGAGAACTGGAGCAGTGATGAAAAAGCTGAGAAAGTAATAACCAGAGAAATGTCCAAAATGGTGACGCAAATTAACAATGACTTGCTCGCTGACATTGAAGCTTTAGGTGATCGCACTGCTATTGTAAACTGCACCACCTGTCATCGTGGTCAAAAAAAGCCCGCTCTTAACATGGATGACAATTAATTCTTAATGAAAGCAATCACCTTTCAGGGAATTAAATCTGTTCAGCTCTCTGAAGTCCCTGAGCCCCAAATAATTTCTAAAAAAGACGCCGTTGTAAAAGTAGAAAGAGCGGCCATCTGTGGCTCTGATATGCATGTGTATCATGGAAGGGAAACAGGGACCGATATCGGAACTATAATGGGACATGAATTTACCGGAACTGTTGTAGATGTTGGTGAAGAAGTATTTAATTTTAAAATCGGTGACAGGGTCTTATCTCCATTTACAGTCAATTGTGGTGAGTGTTATTTTTGTGAAGCAGGATTAACCGCCCGCTGTGTAAAAAGTCAGCTATACGGATGGCGAGAAAACGGCTCCGGACTTCATGGTGTGCATGCCGAATATGTTCGTGTTCCAATGGCAGACGCTACTCTGGTTCATCTTCCGGACGATTTCTCATGGGAACAAGGAAATTTACTTGCTGATATTGCCTCAACAGGATATTTCGGAGCTGAACTGGCAGAGTTAAAATCAGAAGATACATGTGTGGTGGTTGGTTGTGGTCCGGTAGGAATAATGGCAATTAAAGTAGCTAAATATTTTGGTTGCAAAAAGATTTATGCTGTTGATGGAATTGATTTCAGGTTAGAATTCGCTAGACAGAATGGTACAGTTCCTGTCAATTATCTGAAAGAAAATACTGTAGAGAAGATCCTTGAGCTAACAAATGGAATTGGAGTAGATTCAGTCATTGAAGCCGTGGGAAGTAAAGCGTCTATGAAAACTGCTTTTGATATTCTTCGTCCTGGTGGCGTTTTGGCATCTGTAGGAGTTCAAGCTTTTGATCAGCTACCTTTTTCTCCACCCGACATGTACGATAAAAATGTTATCCTTAAAGCAGGAAGGTGCTCTTCCCGTTTTTATGCTGAAAAACTTATTCCACTAGTTCAAAACGGAGATCTTCAACTTACAGATGTGATTACTCATACTTTTGATTTGAATGATGGAGTAGAAGCTTATCGTTTTTTTGATGAAGAGAAGAGTCAATGTCTCAAGGTTTTATTGAAACCTTGAATAAAAACTCACTAGTTCTTAATCGTCCCGATCATCGCAGTACTTTCTACAAAATGGAGTTGTTCTACTTTATCCATTAATAATGGCTCGTTTCCCGGCTCTGCTTTTAAGGTGACTGTTCTGGGTTGATCTGAGATAACTTTATAAGCCACATCTCTGAAATCTCCCATTAATTTTTTCAATGCTCTTCTGTTTATCGAGTAATCAAATTCGACGAAATAAATATCAACGGGTGCGGCTTCATTTAAGATCTGCTCCTTTTGATCTTCTGAAAGCGAAGTCCCTTCTAATAATCTCTCAAGCCTCATAGCCTCGTTCTTTGATGAACCTGAATAAAATGCAGTAACATTTTTATGGTTTCTAAGCTTTTCAACACTCTCTTCAGATGGTGAATTTACTATTGAAATCACTATTGGTTTGATGTACTCATCAAGTACAGTAATTTCAAGATTTCTGAACTGTTCGCGAATAAATCCCGGCGAGACCGTATCCGCCAGATAAGCTACGAACATTCCTTCAACAAATGTATATCCGCCATTCTGTGCCTCTTCAATAGAACTGTCATCTATTACTTGTGCACTCACAATAGTGGAGAAACAAAAAACTAAAATCCATGAGGTTAGTGACCGTACCATAATCTATTGTATTTGTTATAACTTAAATAATCAACAATAGAATAGGTAAAAAAGTCTATTAAACCTTATTTTTAAGAAATTAAAGCAAAAGAACATTTCATGTCATCAACGGCAACTGCCGATTCTCCTATTCTAAAAGAAGCTAAGAGAAGACGTACATTCGCAATTATTTCTCACCCGGATGCGGGTAAAACAACGCTCACAGAAAAGTTACTACTTTATGGCGGAGCTATTCATGAAGCGGGTTCAGTACGTGCCCGAAAGGCTTCGCATCACGCTGCGTCCGACTGGATGGCGATAGAAAAAGAGCGTGGAATTTCCGTGACTTCTTCCGTTATGCGTTTCGAAAAAGACGGTATCAAGTACAACCTGTTGGATACTCCCGGTCACAAAGATTTTTCTGAAGATACATTGCGTACACTCGTTGCAGCTGATTGTGGTTTGATGGTTATTGATGTTGCAAAAGGGGTTGAGGAACAAACTGAAAAGCTGTTTGAAGTCTGTAAACTTCGTGAGGTTCCCGTAATTACTTTTGTGAACAAATGTGACCGTCCCGGTATGGATCCACTCGAAGTTTTAAGTAATGTGGAATCTAAACTAG
The DNA here is from genome assembly GCA_965222085.1 of Balneola sp. Classification (GTDB taxonomy): domain Bacteria; phylum Bacteroidota; class Rhodothermia; order Balneolales; family Balneolaceae; genus Balneola. The sequence continues at coordinate 1,718,955 of OZ244952.1, read as the reverse complement.
GAATTGAAGCCGTTCCTGCGAGCTGGCCGATGGGCTACGGACAAAAATTTCAAGGGATCTATGATGTAATCGGTGGACAAGTTCATGTTTATGAAAAAGCCGATCACGGAACAAAGAAAGCAATCACAGAGGCAATGTCGGTTGAAGAAGCGCTTGAACAAAGTAATCTTTCTGATGCAGAAAAGGATGCTTTCCGTGAGGAAGTGATGCTCATCGAAGACATGTATCCAAATATGGATAAGGAGTTATACAGCACCGGAAAAGTAACTCCGGTTTTCTTTGGTTCCGCATTAAACAATTTCGGACTGGACGTATTTTTGAACTATTTCCATAAGCTCGCTCCTTCTCCACAGATGTATGAACACTCAGAAGGAGGAGAGCGATCAATTGACGATGCATTTTCAGGATTTATTTTTAAGATGCAGGCAAACATGAATCCCGGACACCGCGATTGCGCGGCTTTTATCCGGGTTGCATCAGGGAAATTCCAGCGTGGACAAAATGTAGTTATCTCTCATACAGGCAAGAAAATTAAAATGGCTACTCCTCATACCTTAATGGGTGACGAACGCCAATTAATGGAAGAAGCCTATCCCGGCGATATTGTTTCTATTTTCAATCCCGGCGATTTCAGAATCGGAACAACAATCTATGAAAAAAATGATGTTCGATTTGATGTGATTCCATTGTTCACCCCTGAACATTTCCAGAAAGTAGCCACTAAAGATCCTTTTAAGAGAAAGCAGCTACGGGAAGGACTGCAGCAGCTCTCTGAGGAAGGAGTGGTTCATGTATTTGAAGTGCCAAATGGAGTTGGAAACGAACTTTTGTTGGGAACCGTAGGTGTGCTCCAGTTTGAAGTGGTTGAACACCGAATGCTGGAAGAATACAGTGTGGAATTAGTCAAAACTCCTGTTTCTTACTATTGTGCAAGATGGTTGCCAAATGATGAACCTGAAGTTATTAAAAAGCTGGAGTCCAGTTATTCTACACATGTAACGAAAGATATGGAAGAAAACCCCATCGTACTTTTTGAATCCATGTATGCATTAAATCAAGCAGAAGAGAAAGTAGGCGCTCAGCATTTGTTCAAATTCAAGCAAGGCTGATTAATCTATTTCTTATTCTACTATTTTCCACCATTCGCTTGGAGGTCCTGAATGCATTGAGAATCCAATTCCGGAACATTTCCGCCCATTAGATTGCTTGCAAAATCTGACGTACGAACTGCAAAATACATTAAACACGTGTCCACATCGCAGTGAGCACCATTGGCTTCATCCTGATGATCTTGTACGGTAGGAGTTCCGTTACCTACTAAGCCAAGAATATGACTAAACTCGTGTTGGAAAACCGTTGTTTCCATAGTTTCTCTGCTTGGCTGATTGAAACTCCCTGAGTTATTTGCAATAGTACCACCTAACAAAGCCATGGATGTATTGAAATAAGCGAATCCCAATACATTTTCCTGTTCAAATTGCCCGTCAAGGATTAAAAAATAGGCAGCTAAAGTGTTCCCTTCTGTATAAGTATTTCTATGCTCCTTCTCGATATCATAAGCCTCTTGAGGGGAGTATGGAGAATTCCCCGGCGAGGGAATTTCATCATCTAATGAAATGGAAATGGTGGTTTTATTGAGTCGATTTTGAAGAAATGACCTCAAATTATTCAGCGCGTTTTGGGTCGGCTGAAATCCTTCAACGTAGTCTATTTCTATAATCAATGAACTGTAGTTACTGCTTGATAAAAAGTCGTTAGCGGAATCTCCAACATCTTGTGTGCTGGAAAAGCTACTTCCACTTCCATCATTTCCATTGTTATTACTACAGCCTGTAAAAAGCATAGTAATTAAAATTACTGCCCCGAAAAGTGTTTTATAATTGTACATAATGGCTTAAATCGTTCTAAAGGTATTTTGTTCCATAATTGTAATTATGTAACCAATTTGTAAAGATCTTCATTTCCCCTTTATAAGCTGCTATAAAGTCCATAGTTTAAGGTTCGCAAAAAAATTAATGCATCTATACTAAAATTGATTACTGAAACTAAGGTTTCCGAGCAAGTAAAAATTATTAAAGCCGATCTTGATAACCCTAAACATGCTGCTGATATTGTAAATATCGTAGACTTATTTGCCAAAGATCCCATGGGTCAGGATGAAGCACTCAGCGAAGAAGTAAGAGTTGATATGATCGCTGAAATGAAAAAAATACCTACTACAATGACTTATATGGCATATCATGAGGAAAAAGTACTTGGGATCGTAACCTGCTTTCTTGGTTATTCAACCTTTACTGCCAGCAAAACTTTCAAAATTCATGACGTAGCCGTTCACCCTGATGCAAGAGGTATGGGAGTTGGAACAAAACTTCTGGACGCCGTTCACGAAGAAGCTGAAAAAATGGGATGCTCCAAAATTACACTCGAAGTTCGCGAAGATAACCCCGCACAGAATCTCTATGAAAGAGAAGGATTTGAGTATGGCGAACCCAAATGGTGGTTCATGACGAAGGAGTTGGATTAGTAGCTAAGTAGGCGTACTTACCCCTTAACAACAGCTCAATTATCAGTAACTAGTACCTCTATTTCCTTGCCATCTTTATATCTGGCTTGTTCTATAATTTTCCCGTTCTTGTCGTACACCGTTACTAAACCAAAGTATTGGAAGCCTTTTCTAAAAGTAGCTTCCGACTTTAGTACCCCGTTTTTGTGCCACTGTTTATGAGAGCGTATTCCGTTTCCAATTCAATTCTTGCACAAGGAACAATAGATAGGTTGCTAAAAGTACAATCAGACATAAACTGGATTTAATAATATAGGCAATCATGACTCTGAATTATCTTCGATATCATTCTTAACTCTTTCGTACTGCTCTCTTTTTACTGGCACAGCAGGTCTTGGTACTTTTATTGCAGAATCAATTTCTTTTAATTTTGTATAGAGACTACTTCGTTGGTAGTATAGGTTATAATACTTTATTAGATCCTCATCTGTCTTTGTCTCTAAATAAATCGCTTCTGTCTCATCAAACTTTTCAGAAAGCTCTGCATACTCCTTATGTAAAGGAGTTTTATAGCTACGTTTGTTGTTCGAATCTTCTGAATAAGCTGATACTTTCATCGGAAACATTTTACGGATCACCTCTCTTTCGGGGCTATCCTCTGCAAGATTCGGAAAAGTTGAACCAAATTTGTTTACAGCTGCTTCATCTCTCATCTCATTAATTGCTGATCTAATTTCCTCAAGTAATTCAAGATATAATTCATATGGAGCTTCAGGTGAGGTTTTGATACTAAAAACAACTTTACTAGGGTCTCTGCTATCATCATCCAAAAAACCTTTCACATTTTTTCTTACTTCATTTAATTGTGCAGGTTCACTATTCATCAGGATCAAAGCCTGACTACTCATCAATATTCGCATAATATCCTGACTTTCCAGAGATGTCTGTTCTTCAGTAGTTGCAGGAGGCAAGGTTAATACAACGCTGCTATCACTTCTTTGATGATTATAAATTATTCTATAAACTTTTTGCCTTCTTAGAACATTTTGAACATCGGTTACGCTTCCGAACTTTGCATTGTCACTAACGTTCATTCTTACCAACTCAGGACTTTCAGTTAAATCTATCAATGCACTTTCCAGTTCGTCTAAAGTCATACTTTGACCATTTACCAGTAGATTGTTATCAGCTTTAATTTCAATTGTAACTTCTTCAGTTAAATTTTTAATTGGATAGGCAGGCATTGGAGGTATCGATGGTGCTATTTCATCTTTGTAATTGTGGTAAAGTTCTCTTCTGAAAGCCAACCATCTTGATCGTTGTAATTTTAACTCCTCATAGGCATACCATAATTGATCTTCAACATTATTAGATAGTGTTCTTTTATACTCAATAACTGCTCGTTCGTATTTCTCTTTCGCTTCGTTTGTGATCACCTCAATATGCCTTAGTTTTATTGGTATGTTTTTATCACCTTGAGTTGATAAACGCATGCTTTCTACGAAACCATCTCTGGTAAATGTGCTTATTAAACCTGTATCAGAAGCTAAGCTATCTTTTGCTTCTCCCATCCAATACAGATCAGACCATAAATCTAAAGAATCTAGACTCGTCATATCGATCATTGAAAATTTAGAGCCATTGATTCTAGAAATACTACCAGTTAGTTTGTTATCCGGAGAATACATTCCAACAGATTCTTTTTCATCACTATAAATAGTTCTCATCATAGAAAACCTTCCGGTCGGAGGGTCTATATATTCTACTCTCAGTAATAGTCTTCCATCTTTTATCTCATATTTTGATTGTAATCTTCCACTCTCTTTATCGTATAACATCAATTCTCCGGTATATAAATTCCCATCTCTATCATAGTGCCTATATACACCCGGATTCCATGAATTATCTCTTTCTTCATACTCGATTAGAACAAGCTCATTGGCTTCATGACCATCATAAAAGTATGCGGGAACATATTCCATACCATTAATTTCATAGATCTTTTTTTCAGTCCCGATGTCTGTACAAAACATAAATATAATGCCCGCCAGCATCGGAATAAGCAATGTTTTACGCATAGCAACAGACATGAATGAATAATCCTTCACCATCATCTTAAAACGCTTCTTGGTTAGCGAATAATTGAAAGTACTAGCCAGATTGGTTTGATAAGTTGGAAAGATCGAGTTCAGTAACAGCTTTTGGTAGCTGACTGAATCCTGAGTCTTTGTAATCACGGAATCATCCGCTAAAAACTCATGATTGATTTGAATCGCTCTTTTATAAAAGTAAAAGAGCGGGTTGAACCAAAATACAAGTCTCAAAAGCTCAATAAAGAGCACATCCCATGAATGCTTTTGTCGGGCATGAGTAAGTTCATGATCCAGGATTTCTTTACTTAACTCTCCTGATTCGAACTGAGCTTTATTTACATAAATAGTATTCAAGAAAGTATGAGGTACAGTAGGTTCTTCAATCAATACAATTTTTGCAGAACCATATTTTATTATTTCATTAAATCTTTTTTTATGATAGAAACCAAATAATCCATTAATTAATCGAATGAATAAAAATAAGGTCACTACAAGGTACACTCCTATAATTACATCCTTAAACGAGATAATTGTTGGTGGGGTTGACTCCCGAACCCTTGATTCGGTAATAGAAACTTTCTCCTCTTTCGGTTCTGAACTATTGACCTGTTCCTCATCAGTTGATTCAGCTATTTCTTCAGGAGGAATTAATGGATCTATTTTTTTTGTCGCTTTCTGATTTGATTCTTCTATTTCCGGTTCTATTACATCTTCTATGAAATCAGAATAAGTCGTAGTCACTACAGAAATCACTTTAGCAGAACTTCTTGCTAATTTTGCAGCGTATTGGGTTTCGGTACTAGTAGTTTCCGGATCAGGAAACCACTCAAAACTGATAAAAGGCACCGTCAATCCTATTACCAAAGCTAACAATAAATAGAACCGATTAAAATGATGCATTTTTTCTCGTTCAAGAAATAGTAAATAGATTCCTAAAAGGATTACCAAACAAAGACCTGATTTAATAAGATATACTATCATGACTGTTTCTTTTTAATTTCCCGTTCAATAATGGACTTCAGCTCCTGTAGTTCTTTTTCTGATAGATTCGTTTCTGAAGTAAAAAAGGAGGCGAATTGCGACGTGGAATTATTAAAGAATTTTTTGATCAATCCATTCACATGCTTCGAGAAATAATCAGACTTTTTAACCAGCGGAAAATATTCCCTTGATCTTCCAAACTGTTTATAGTCTACAAACCCCTTGTCTTGCATTCTTTTTAACAGCGTAGCTACTGTAGTGGGAGCAGGTTGTTGGTCTTCCGGATAGGCTTCCAGCAGGTCCTTCATGAAAGCTTTATTCAACTTCCACAAATGCTGCATCAGTTCTTCTTCAGTTTGAGATAATTGCATTACTCTACAAATTTAGAATTGTTTCTACAAATGTAGAATAAAAATATCTAAATCCAAACTTTATCTTTTAATCGTACCTGAAGAGTGTTTAAACTATGGTTGGCTTGTCACTTTTTTCGCATCTTCAGCCAAACCAAGTACGGCCTGTTGGTATAACCCGCTGTTATTATATCTGAGAATTGCATCTTCTACACTCCCGGTTATTTCCTTGAAATGAGCCAGGTATTTACCCACCGAATAAATATTGTTGCTCATGTCGTACAAGTCATCCCCTACAAACCAGCGGTTTAACGACCAGGGAATAAACTGTGCATATGACATTGCTCCGGCGTAACTGGATTTAAGAGCCAAAATATCTACCTCTCTTTTATTTGCCCACTCAATTAACTCTTCTAATTGTGCCAAAGCAAACTTAGCCCGATGTCCTTCTTTGATCATAGATACATACGCATTGAAAGGATTGTACTTTCCTTCATACTTGCCGAATTCTGATTCCACTCCTAATATCCCGATTATTACTTCTTTAGGGATTCCATATTCTTTTTCAGCATTGGCGAGGTCTTCTTTATGAGTTTGGTAAAAAGAAGCGATCTTGTTTTTCTTATTGTCATAGCCCAACACTTTTTGATAATCTTCAAAGCTTTCAATCTTTACTTCAGCTGATCGGGTAAATTTTTTAGTGATACCATTTATCAATTTAAACCTGGAATCTTCGAAATAAGGTCGGATATCCACACCTTTTTTTTCGAAATGCTCTATCAATTTCGCTTTGTATTCCTCATCAGGATTGCTCGCAGCATTTGCAACCGCATTCCATCCAAAAACAATTAACAGAAGCGCAAAAACTCCCTTCTTTAAATCTGACCTTATCATATTATTGTACCGTCCTGATCTGTAAAATGATTTCCTGATTATAATAAAACTGAATCGAAGTAGAAATAGTATTTTGTGAAAGGTTGTATCAGTATTAAAACAATGATTCTTACAAACTCGAACTTCAATACAAAATCCCTTATCTTTTAAGTCTTGGCGAATTTGCTAATTCTACTCTTAAACCGGATTCAGAAATTAGTTATGAGCCACGGAAACCCGAAAGCACAAAAATGTGTTTTCTTTCGTGATTTGTGCTCTAGTGGCAGAATCATCTGAATCTTGAAAAAATTATTAAAAGGAAATCATGGCAAAAGAATTTGATGTATGTGTAATCGGGTCGGGACCCGGCGGATATGTAGCTGCAATCCGTGCATCACAACTTGGTTTTAAAACCGCAATCGTAGAAAAAAGACACCTTGGTGGTGTTTGCTTAAATATCGGATGTATTCCAACTAAAGCGTTACTTCGCTCTGCAGAAGTTATGGAATCTATTCAACATGCCGATGATTATGGAATTTCTGTAAAAGATGTGAAAGCTGATTTCGGCGGTATGGTTAAAAGAAGCCGTGGCGTTGCCAATAAAATGAGCAAAGGTGTTCAGTTCTTAATGAAAGCGAACAAGATCGATGTTTTCATGGGAACGGGTGTTTTCAAGTCAAAATCAGAGCTTGCTGTAAATGACGAAAAAGGAAAAGAAACTGAGAGCATTAAAGCCAAGCATTTTATAATTGCTACAGGCGCTCGTCCTCGTCAACTTCCAAATCTGGAGATCGACGGTGAAATGATCATCGATTCTGAAAAAGCGATGACCATGGAAAAGCAACCTAAGAAAATGGTGATCATCGGTGCCGGCGCAATTGGTGTTGAGTTTGCTTACTTCTACCATACATTAGGAACAGAAGTAACTATCGTTGAGCTTCAGAAAACTTTGGTTCCTGTTGAAGATCAGGATGTTGGAAAAGAGCTTGGTAAGATCTACAAGAAAAAAGGCATGAATTTAATGCTGGAAAGCACAGTAGAAAAAGTTGAGAAAAAAGGCTCCGGCGTAAAAGTGACTGTTAAAACCAAAAAAGGAGAAGAAACTATCGAGGCTGATGTTGTTCTTTCTGCTGTTGGTGTTACCGGAAACGTTGAAGGTCTTGGCCTTGAAGATATTGGCGTAAAAGTTGAGAAGGGCGCCATTGTTGTTGATAAATCAGATTACTCTACCGGCGTTGATGGAATTTATGCAATTGGTGATATCATTGGTGCTCCCTGGTTAGCTCACAAAGCTTCCCATGAAGCAGTTGTGCTTGCTGAGCAATTAGCCGGCAAAAATCCAAAACCTATTAACTATGGAAATATTCCTGGTTGTACATATTGCGAACCTCAGGTTGCTTCTGTTGGTTTAACTGAAGCTGCTGCCAAAGAAGAAGGATACGACGTTAAAGTCGGGAAATTCCCATTATCAGCAAGTGGTAAAGCTACCGCTCTTGGACATGAAGAAGGTTTCGTTAAAGTTGTATTTGATGCTAAATATGGTGAATGGTTAGGCCTTCACATGATCGGATTCGGCGTTACTGAAATGGTTGCTGAAGCAGTTGTAGCCCGTGACTTGGAAACTACCGGACACGAGATCATCAACGCTGTTCATCCACACCCGACATTATCAGAAGCGGTAATGGAAGCTGTAGCTGAAGCGTATAACGAAGGTGTTCATTTAGGAACTCCGGTTAAAAAATAGGTTCGCTGATGTGCTGATTATTTATCAGCGCCTCTGTCATTTCGACCAGAGGGAGAAATCTAAGTTTCAGATTTTGAAACAACTTTTAGATTTCTCACATTCGTTCGAAATGGCAACTAAATATTGTTAATGGCTCCCTTGTGGAGCCATTTTTGTCTTTGATAATAAGGTCATCCTGAGGATATTTCCGAAGGATCTTCACAGCTATCTATTTGTGAAGATCCTTCGCTTTCGCTCAGGATGACTAAGAGAAGTAAATGAAAAAAACCATAGAACTATATGATCTCGGTTTAAAATCCTACCAACCGGTTTGGGATTTGCAGCACAAGATTCAGCAACGGATCATTGACGAGAAAAAACTGGATAGGATTGGTGAGTTTAAGGGTGAAAGAAAAAAGGACGTACTTCTTTTTGTAGAACATCCGCATGTATATACACTAGGAAAAAGCGGCGACGAAGAAAATATGCTTCGTTCACTCCTTGAACTACAGGAACAGCAAGCTGAGTATGTAAAAACTAATCGCGGCGGAGATATCACTTATCACGGGCCGGGACAGATAGTTGGGTATCCGATTTTGGATCTTGACCGATATTTTACTGACATTCATAAATACCTTCGTTATCTCGAAGAAGTGATCATTAAAGTTTGTGCTGATTATGGTTTTGATGCACAAAGAATAGACGGACTTACAGGTGTGTGGATCGGTGAACAAAAGATCTGTGCAATGGGAATCCGTTGTTCCCGTTGGGTAACCATGCATGGTTTTGCACTGAATGTGAATACGAACTTACAATATTTCAACAACATCGTTCCCTGTGGTATTGAGGACAAAGAAGTAACCAGTTTAGAAAAACTTTTAGGCACAAAAATTGACCTCAAAGAAGTAAAAGAAAGGATCGTTACACACTTCGAAAATGTTTTCGATGCAAGTATTAAACCAAGCGGTACACAAACAGAACTAGAGAAGAATTTTTTGTAACTTATTTTTTTAGAAAAAGTCATCCTGAGGATACTTCCGAAGGATCTGCAAAACGTAGAATCTTCAACTAATTCTCTACTGGTTTAGCATTGTGCAGATTCATCGCTTTCGCTCTGAATGACTTATAAATAAAACATCCCAATGATCAAAGAACTACAAGTAGTAGAAAAGAAATCAACACAGCGCAGACCGGAATGGCTTAGAGTTAAGCTTCCATCAGGAGGAAAATTCAAAGAAGTTCTGGATACTATCAATGAGAATAAGCTGAATACCGTTTGTTCTGAAGCCCGTTGCCCGAATATGGGAGAATGCTGGGGCGCAGGAACAGCTACATTCATGCTTCTCGGTGATGTCTGTACTCGTTCTTGTGCATTTTGCGCTATTAAAACAGGTCGCCCGCCTGCAGAGCTAGATTGGGATGAACCTGCTCGTGTTGCTGACGCCGCAGCTAAAATGAAATTGAAGCATGTAGTTCTGACTTCTATCAACAGAGATGACAGAAAAGATGGTGGTGCACCAATCTTTGCAGCTACTCATACTGCTCTTCGTGAAGCAATTCCCGGAGTAACCATTGAGTCTTTGATCCCTGACTTTCGTGGAGTTTGGGATGCCCTTCAAATCGTAATCGACACTCCTCCGGATGTGTTAAGTCACAATCTGGAAACTGTTCCAAGTAAGTATCGTCGAGTTCGCCCTCAAGCAAAATATCAACGATCATTAGATCTACTCCTCAAAGTTAAAGAAGAAGGAATCCGCTCAAAAACCGGAATTATGGTTGGCCTTGGTGAAACTCGTGAAGAAGTGATCGAGTTAATGCAGGATTGTGTGGATCATAAAGTCGATGTGCTAACTATCGGTCAGTACATGCAACCTACTAAAATGCATCACCCGGTTATGGATTGGGTACACCCTGATCAATTCGCAGAATACAAAGAGATCGGTGAAAAACTAGGTATCGGTCATGTGGAAAGCGGGCCTCTCGTCAGATCCTCTTATCACGCAGAAAGACACGTTTAATTTTTTTCTTATACTTCAGGTAGTATCTTGGGGTAAAATAAAAATACATGCTAGCAACACTTACTGTTTTAGGAATCAGTTTCGTATTAGGATCTATTCCATCCGCAATTTGGGTGGGAAAGCTCTTTAAAGGAGTTGATGTTCGTGAACATGGTAGCGGTAATGCCGGAACCACTAATACTTTTCGGGTTTTAGGATGGCCTTCGGGAGTTACCGTTTTCACTATGGACTTTATGAAAGGTTTTGTTGCTTCCTTTTGGATAAGTGCTTTAGCATGGGATATGTTTGCGGGACCACTTTCGCCTCCAAACTGGGAAGTTGATGCTTTCCTTAAAATCAGTTGTGGACTTTTTGCAGTAATCGGGCATATGTTTCCTCTTTTTGCAAAGTTTAAAGGAGGAAAGGGAGCTGCAACGGCATGCGGGATGTTGTTTGGAATAGAACCTATTTCCATTGGAATTTCATCTATCATTTTTGTGACTACCATCCTGTTAACTAGATATGTTTCACTTGCCTCAATACTTGCTTCTTTTTTCTATCCTGTAAGCTTGATCGTTATGAAGTATGTGTATGGATTCGACAAATTAGTTGATGGAAGCATGGTTATTTTTGGTGCTTTTGTAGCTACCGGAATTATTGTGAAGCATAAATCCAATATTAGCCGCCTTCTGGCCGGAACCGAAAGTAAAGTGGGCTCTTCATCAAAAAAAGAAACACAGGAACCGGAAGTGAATCCTGAAACTAAAAATAAACAGGTTGAAGTATGAGGAATGTCACCATTATTGGAGCCGGAAGTTTTGGAACAGCGCTTGCAACTGTTTTGGATACCGCCGGAAATAATGTTCAGATATGGGCTCGTGAAAAAGAAGTGGTTGACAGTATCAACAACAATCACAGAAACCCTTCTTATTTATCTGACATCAGATTGCCTGCCTCAATTAAAGCTTACGATGATTTAGAACACTGCCTTCGTGATCAGGATATGATCTTGTTTGCTACTCCTTCACACACTTTACGAGAACTTGCCGCAAAAATAAAACCATGCTTAGACGGACATGAGATCCTGGTTACCGTTTCTAAAGGAATCGAGAATGACACCTTTAAAACCATGTCACAGATTCTGGTTGAGGTTATGGAAGATGTCACCCTTGAAGACAATATTGGAGTACTTTATGGACCAAGTCATGCTGAAGAAGTCTCTCATCTAAAACCTACTACCGTAGTTGCAGCTTCTTATTCCACAAGAACTGCAAGAATTATTCAGGAGACTTTTCTCACTCCAATGTTCAGGGTTTACTTGAATAATGATATTATAGGTGTTGAGATTGGCGGATCCGTAAAAAATATCATGGCCATTGCGGCAGGTATTGTAGACAGCGCAGAACTTGGAGATAATGCCAAAGCTGCATTGATTACCCGCGGATTACATGAAATGAAAAGAATGGGGGTAATGATGGGCGGTTATGCTGAAACTTTCTCAGGTCTAACGGGAATGGGAGATCTTATTGTTACCTGTACTTCAAAACACAGCCGAAACAGATATGTAGGTTCACAAATTGGACTTGGTAAAAAACTGGATGAGATTATTGACAGCATGAATATGGTTGCGGAAGGGATCAAGACAACTAAATCTGTTCGCGACTGGGCAAAACGTAATAATGTTGATATGCCGATCACTTGTGCAGTTTACCGGGTTTTATTTGAAAATGAAGACCCTAAAGACGCTTTGAATACGTTGATGACGAGAGATCCTAAAGACGAAGTTTCTATATAATAGAACACACGCTGACTTTGGTCAGTAATAATATCATGAAAGACGAGTACGAATTATATTTGCAGAACTCAGATTCAGTTACTGTTTCTGATATGAAGCTCAAAGACCTTAAGAATCTGATTGCAACCGGAGAAAGCTCTTTTCTCGAATTTAAACACAAAGTTGCTTCACCCGAAAAAATTGCAAAAGAAATGGTTGCCTTCGCCAACACTAATGGAGGTCGAATCCTGATTGGAGTAGATGATAACGGTGATATTGTTGGAATTGAGAGCTATTACGAAGAAGAATTTTGGCTAAGGCAGGCTGCTGAAGAGGTTTGTGTACCTGCTCTCAATATTAACATTGAAATGGTGCACGCAGGAAAAAAGGATGTATTGGTTGTAGAGGTTCCTGAATCTGAAAACAAACCCATCGCTGTAAAAGGAGAGTCCAAAAGATCGGTATATATTCGTCAGGATGATGAAAATATCATTGCTTCAGATGATAGAGTTGAGATACTAAAAAACAAGACATCAGCCACAGGCGTTACTTTTGAATACGGTGAAAGGGAGCAGCAGTTGTTCCGGTTTTTAAATGAATATGGGGATATAACTATTGAACGGTTTTCCATTATTTCGAATATCACAACCTACAGAGCCGAACGTATTCTTGTAGATATGGCTAGTGCCGGAGTTCTGGATACATATGAACAAAAAGGTGTAGTTCATTATACATTTTCGCATAAAAATTCGTAATTTTGACTTGTTCTAAATAAGGAGAGCAATGACCAATCAAGACGAAAATCTAGACGATATTATTTCCTCACTCATCGATGTGGATGAAGAAGAAACTTCACCCAACAAAGAGGAAAAACATGAGTTGACCGGCGAGCCCGTTACTCTCACCGAAAGAGCTTCTAAACAAGTTAGGGTAATTATTGAAAAAGAAGGACTGGATGACAATCTCTTTCTCAGAGTCGCTGTAGAAGGTGGCGGATGTTCGGGATTGAGTTATAAATTAGGTTTAGATTACCGAACTGAAGATGATGTGGTTTTTGAGAACTACGGAGTTGAAGTTATTGTCGCCTCTAAACACTTGATGTACTTAGAAGGAATTGAGATCGACTACCCTGATGGGTTGGACGCTCGTGGATTTACCTTCGATAATCCCAATTCTGTTGAAGACTGCGGTTGCGGAACAAGTTTCTCTATCTGATTTTATTTTTCATACAGTTGAACATAAGCTCAATATTTATTAAATAATATTGTAAGGTTTTCCGTTTAACCTGTCTTACTGTATGTGAAAAAGAGGTCTTCATATAAATTCCCTGTCGAACAGTTCCCGGCACTTCGGGTAGTAATGCTTTATATGGCCGGAATTCTCTGTTCACAACTTTTCGTGACGGATTTGCTCGTTCTCATATTTTCCTCAATTGGTTTAGTAGCTGCTTACTTCATTATTGAGGTCCTTTCGAGGAAAACGGTTTCTATCCGATTGACCAGAACATCTACTTTTCTGTATTGTCTGATCATATTTACTTCTGGATTTACAATTAACTCCGTAAACTCAAAAAAGACTCAAACCGCTATTGAGATGCTTATATCTGATTCGGAGTGGGTAGAGATTCAGATTTCAGGCAATGTTCTCTCCATTTCAAAAAATAGTACTGGAGCTAAAAGATTAGACCTTACTGTAACTAGTACTAAGCTTTCCGGCTTTACTTCTGAAATGAAATTCAAAAGCAGAATACTTTGGGATAACGACCTCCCAGTTGAGCTTGGAGATCAAATTGAAATAATAGGGACCGTAGTTCCAATCTCCGAACCCAGAAACCCAACCCAATTTGATTACATGGGTTATCTTGAATCCAGAAATATTTATACTCAAATAAAGACTGATTCAGTGATACAAATCATTCCAGAATCTTCTTTATTCAGCTGGGTCTCAATTCGCAAAAAAGCACTCAAATTGGTGGATCAAAATTTTGATTCTGAAACGGCTCCTATTGCAAAAGCATTACTTTTAGGTTACAAAAATGAATTGGAGGGAAATACTAAGCAAGCTTTTGCCAGAGCAGGCTTATCACACATTATGGCAGTTTCAGGCCTACACGTTGGTTTGATCATTGCTCCTTTTTGGTTGATCATCCCTTATTTCTGGACAAAAAAGCACGGGACAAAAATTGGCTTGGTACTTCTGATATTGATCTTGGTTTTTTATGCCGGGCTCACCGGTTTTTCGGTCTCGGTTCTACGCGCCTCAGTAATGGCTGTTCTTTTAACTTATGGTAAATTGTTTTCCAAAAGCAGTGATTCTCTGAACCTAATGGGCATTGCAGCATTGGTGATCCTGCTATTCGATCCCTCTCAACTTTTTGAAATCGGTTTTCAACTTTCTTTCAGTGCCGTGTTAATAATCCTTTTAGTGCTTCCTGTTATACAAAATGTAATTCCTTACTGGGTTCGCATAAAATGGTACGGCACCCCGATCATGGTTATTATCATTTCATTGGTAGTCCAACTTGGACTATATCCACTTCAGGCTTTTTACTTCGGCGAAGTATCACTCATCAGCCCTTTGGCAAATGCGTTATTCGTCCCTTTGTTAGGACTCATTGTTCCGCTTTCACTTTTAGCTTTGATAATAAGCTCTGTAGTTCCTGTAGTTGGTTTCTTCATCAATTATCCTTCTCTGGTATTTCTTGCAGCCCTTAGCGATTTTGTCTCTTTTTCTTCTCAGCTTTCCGGAGCCTGGTTTGAGGTACAAAAACCAGGTATTCTGATATTTCTTTTCTGGATCTCTTTTGTCTTTATGATCGGTTCATGGAGAAATCCCAATATAAAATGGAAGCTTATGGCCACTTCTCTGTTCTTTCTATTCTTTCTTCCCCTGGATTCTGCTTTAAGAACGCTTGAACCTCCCAAAATGACTGTCACCGTTCTTGATGTGGGGCAGGGAGACGCTACTTTCTTACAGACTCCCAATGGAAAAAATATATTGATTGATGCCGGAACCTGGAGTCCGGGTTCAAATTCAGGAGAACAAATTTTACTTCCTTATTTCAAAGAGAATAACATTACTAAGCTCGATGCCATCTTTTTATCTCACCCACATGCAGATCACATTGGGGGCATCAAGGACCTCATAAATGAAATTGATATAGACACTATTTATAACTCCGGATTTGAATATGAATCAAATTTGTACAGAGATTATATCAGCATCGCTAATTCAAAAGGCGTCCCCGTAATATCTCTTAATGCCGGAACAACAATTGATATTGATGAGAGCCTGCTCATCTTAGTACTAGGACCTGAAAAAGGAAAGTTCAACAATGACCCCAATCAACATTCTTTAGTTTTAAATATAATTCATGGCGAAAACGAGTTTTTGTTCACGGGCGATGCAGGGGAAGATCAGGAGCGAAGACTGGTAGAAAATTACGGGGCTCTTTTGGATACTGACTTCCTGAAAGTGGGACATCACGGAAGTAAAACCAGTTCAGAATTATTTTTCCTACAGGAAGTTACTCCGGAAATAGCGGTTGTATCCGTTGCCAAAAGAAATCGGTTCGGGCATCCCCACCCTGAAGCCGTTGAAAGATTAGAATCCACACATTCTGATATTTACTATACCAGTCGGGATAAAGCCTTAATATTTGAAAGTGACGGTAATTCGATCCAAAGAATAACTTGGAACAAATTTTAATATCATTTGATGATTAAAAAACTTTGATTGATACAATATTTGTTTTAGGGTGTGGAATCTCACATTTAAATAATTACTTATACCAAGTTCCATGATAGAATACATTTTAAAACCAGCAACAGCAGAAATAATTAAGTCTATCTCAGGCTTTTTAAAAACAAAATTTCGAAGTAATTCTTTAACGGAGACAATTTGGATTGACAACTCCCCCAAAGAGTACTTAAAACAGCATGTAAACTATCTTTATAATTGGTCCAGTGAAATTAGTATTAAACAACTTATTCGAAGTAAAGAACTTAAAAGTGTTTTTTTAGATTTAGAATTGAACTTAGTTAAACGATCTGTTAGTGATAGCATTAAAAACGATAGATCTTTCAAGGCAAGCCTTCTTCATTTATACGACAAAAATCTTTTAGTTTTAGGAAACCCAGGAGCTGGAAAGACTACCACGATTAAAAAAAATATACAGGAGTGTCTTACTAACACAAGTAAAGTTCCGATACTTTTACAGTTTAGAAAATTATCTGATAGAGATCTTTTGTATGACCAACTCTTGCGTTCATTTGGTGTGATTATTAAAGCTAAAAAAGAACTTGAACCACATGAATTAAAATCACTCAGAAGAAAAGCATTAATTGACCTTATCAATCAGCACGATGTGTTGCTTTGTTTGGATGGTCTCGATGAATTGCCATTGACAATTAAAAATGAAGTGATTATGGACCTTGATGACCTTTTATTAAATGTTGACAATGGTAAGATTATTATTACATGCAGGACTGGAGGTTACGTTAAGGGTTTGAAAAATGTTGAAGAACTAGAAATTGCCCCTCTATCCGATAATCAAATAAATGAATTTTCCTACTCTTGGCTTGGACAGAAAAATGGAAAACTCTTAATCGAAAAGATAAACCTCACCCCTTATAAAGGAACTGAGGTACGTCCATTAACATTAGCCCATTTATGTGCTATTTTTGAAAGAACAAAAGATATTCCAGAACAGCCTTCTGAAATTTATAGTGATATAGCTCGCCTTTTAATAAAAGAATGGGATCAAGATCGCCTAATAATTAGAAGCCCCACTATCAAAAATTTTAATGTAAGAAAGAAAGAACTGTTCTTAGAAAATCTGTCGTACTTTCTAAGAATAAAGGGTAAGAAAGGGGATTTTAACTATAAAGATTATTGTGCTTCATACGAAAAAATAAAAAACAAGCTGAGTCTTAGTGAAACTGATAGGGATGCTGTAATTGAAGAAATTGAAATCCATACAGGTTTAATTTTAAAAAATGGTTACAGAAATTACGAGTACTCACACCTTTCAATGCAAGAGTACTTTACAGCACAATACCTAGTTAAACTTACAAATGCTGCAAAAACTTGGGAGCATGGTTTAACCTTATTAGATGAGCATGCAATTGCAACTACTCTTTCCTCAGAGTCGAATGAATATTTTATTGACATTATTAGTAGAGTAATTGACTCTGAAACAGACCATGATAGACCTCAATTTATCACAAAATATATTACGCGCCTTAACATCGAGAAACCTACATTTGATCCTGATCTTCGTTTTGGTTTTGTTTGCTTCATTTTACTTATCGTTGTTGGTTTTCTAAATGAACAGCTAAAAATATTTTTTAAAAGAAGTGATATCAGAGACTCAATATTAATGGCCTCAAATTATTTTTATTTTAAGGAAAATGTTATAAATGAAAATTACCCTTTACAAATAGTATTAAATTCAGATAAGCTGAAACAGGAAGAGAATATTGATTTTGACAACTTATTTCGAAGAAAAAGAACCGGAGATTATTTAATATCAAATGCCAAAAAAAAGTTAATTAAAAAATACTTAGGAAATAGATTTGACCAAAGGAAATATGATCCATAATAAAAACAAAGTTATTACTATTTAATATCTTTTTTAGCTCCGATTATCAAAAAGACACGTTTCATAATTACTCCACTTGTCTTCTGACAAAAAATCTTCATTCTGGTAATCACAGAAACACAAAATTCAGTTTTCCATAAAATGTGTTTTACATAATAATCCCTTATTTTAGGGAACTAACTAATCATTATAGAGCTACACCAAAAAAATTAATGGACCAAAAGGAACGACCGAGCTTTGAAGAGGCTTTAAATAAGCTGGAAGAAATAGTTTCCAAATTAGAGGATGAGTCCATTACTTTGGAGGAATCTGTTAATCTGTATGAAGAAGGAGTAAAACTCTCCAAATTTTGTACAGAAATCCTAAACGATGCTGAACTTCGTATTGAACAGGTTAATGAAGTAAATAGTTAACAAATTATGGAACAGAATATACCACAACCAGGTGAGCTTTTATCTAAGATAAATACTCCTGAAGATCTTCGAAAACTTGATCCAAAAGAACTTCAGGATGTTTGTGATGAACTCCGGAATTATATCATCGACATGGTTTCCGTTTATGGCGGTCACTTTGGAGCCAGTCTCGGCGTTGTAGAACTTACAACCGCTATCCACTATGTATACAAAACTCCGGAAGATCGCTTGGTTTGGGATGTTGGCCATCAGGCTTACGGGCACAAGATTTTAACCGGGCGACGAGAACAATTTCACACAAACCGTTTATACGGCGGTATTTCAGGCTTCCCAAAGCGCACTGAAAGTGAATATGATACTTTTGGTGTGGGTCATTCCAGCACCTCAATTTCTGCCGCTCTTGGAATGGCAGTAGCTAATACATTAGATAAAGGCGATCGTAAAGTGGTAGCAGTAATCGGTGATGGCTCCATGACTGCAGGTTTAGCTTTTGAAGCAATGAATAATGCAGGAGCAATGAACAGTGACATCCTTGTTATTCTGAATGACAACTGCATGTCTATTGATCCTAATGTTGGTGCTTTAAAAGAATATTTAACAGATATCACTACGAGCAAAACCTTCAATAAAATGAGGGATGAGATTTATGATATGCTCGGGCATTTCAAATCTGCCGGTGAAAAAATGCGTAAAGTTGCTTCCAGACTGGAAAATGCTGTAACTGCCGCTATTACTCCGGGCTCTTTGTTCCGTGCACTTGGTTTTAAATATTATGGTCCGATGGACGGACATGATGTAGACGGACTCAGAAAAACTTTAGAGGATCTGAAAACGGTAAAAGGGCCTAAACTCCTTCATGTTGTAACTGTGAAGGGAAAAGGATTTGCTCCTGCAGAACGAGAGCAAACTAAGTGGCACGCATCCAGTAGCCCTTTTGATAAAATTACAGGAAAAGCACTTAATCCGGCTCCAAAAACTAAAGGAGCTCCTAAATATCAGGATGTATTTGGCGAAGCTTTAGTAGAATTAGCAGCTAAAGATGAGCGTATCGTAAGCATGACACCGGCTATGCCAAGTGGCTCCAGTCTCTGGCCAATGATGAACACTTTCCCTGAAAGAGCTTTTGATGTGGGAATAGCTGAACAACATGCCGTTACTTTCGCTGCTGGTCTGGCCACCGAAGGAAAAAAAGCTTTCTGTGCTATTTATTCCTCTTTCCTGCAAAGAGGATATGATCAGCTGGTCCATGATGTGGCTATCCAGAAATTACCTGTAGTTTTTTGTATTGATCGTGCCGGATTTGCCGGAGCTGACGGACCAACACATCATGGTTTATATGATATCGCCTATATGCGAACCGTTCCGAATATGGTTATTTCTTCTCCTTTGAATGAGCAAGATCTGAGAGATATGATGTTCACGGCATCCACTTTTGAAGATGCGTCATGGGCAATTCGTTACCCACGTGGAAAAGCGACCGGTATGTCTGTTCGTCAAGAATTTGAAACCCTGGAAATTGGAAAAGGAATAGAACTTCGTGAAGGAGAAAATATAGCCGTTTTGGGTTTTGGTCCTATTGGTAAATATGTAATTACTGCTGCTGATGATTTAGCTGAAGAAGGAATTAATATCGGTCATTATGATATGCGATTTGCTAAACCTTTGGATGAAGAATTGATTGATGAAATTTGTGAGAAATATGATCACATCATCACTTTAGAAGACGGTGCTAAAATGGGTGGATTCGGTAGCGCTGTTGCTGAATACATCATCGAAAAAGAAAACCGCCCAAGCGTAAAAATTCTTGGAATCCCGGATGTTATTGTTGAACACGGAACACAGGAAGAGTTGCATGATGAAGTTGGAATTGGAGTGAAAGGGATTAGAGAAGCTGTTTTATCTATTTTGGAAAAGGTTTGATTCAAATACTTTAAATGAAGTACACTCTTTCCGATTTCGATTACCATCTCCCTGAAGAACTGATAGCACAATCCCCGACAAACCCTCGAGATCATGCCAGATTATTGGTTTACGATCGTGCTTCAAAACAGATCAAAGACGATTTATTTTATAATCTTGGAGAATATCTTCCCAAAGAAACCACCCTTGTTGTAAATAACAGCAAAGTTGAAAAGTGCCGACTTATGTTTGATGGCGGTAAAAAGGAACTGTTCGTCACTTCAGTTAGAAACAATAATACCATTGAAGCTTTAGTACGTCCGGGGAAGAAATTCCGTGTCGGGAAAACCGTCCAGCTTGCTGATGGAGTTACCGCTGAAGTTACCCATGTATCCGAAGATGGTTTAAGAACGATCATTCTTTCTCATGATCTTGATGCTCCTGAACTCGAGTCTTTCAAATACACGCCTTTTCCTCCATATATAGAACAGGATGAATCTCTGGCTTCGGAATATCAGACGGTGTATGCAAAAGACCTTGGAAGCAAAGCTGCTCCTACGGCCGGTTTACATTTTACTGATGAGTTGCTTTCTAAATTAAAAGCTCAGGGAATACAAAAATCAGAAGTAACGCTTCATGTTGGGCTCGGTACTTTTGCTCCTGTAAAAACTGAAAAGCTTGATGAACACATCATGCACAGCGAATGGTATCAACTGAATACTAAAACTGCCGAAGAATTGACAAAATCGGATCACATCACGGCAGTAGGAACTACGAGTGTACGAGTGCTTGAATCACTGGCAAGTAACGAACGAACTTTTGAACCTCAAAGTGGCGAGACTGATATATTCATTACTCCCGGATATCAATTCAAAGCTGTTGATTCACTTATCACGAACTTTCATCTCCCCAAAAGTACGTTGCTAATGCTGGTTTCTGCGCTCATGGGTTTTGATGAAATGCACCGGATTTATGAACACGCCATTAAAGAAAAATATCGCTTTTATTCTTTTGGTGATGCGATGTTGATACTTTAGGCAGGGTATTGTTGTCAATTATTCTTGTCGGGAGCATTTGGTGCTGAGGAAGCTCAGTATCGGCACAAAAGTACGTTAACATTTATAAATAACTCGATGGATATTAGAAACCCGTGGATAAATCCCCTTCTAGCTTATGTTCTTTATTGTTAGCGATAGCATAAACAAGCAATGACCCTGCCTACCGCAGGCAGGTTTAGTCCTGCTTGCAACCGAAAAAGTACAAGGGCTTACTTTTGTCTTGACCTCCCGTCCTTCAACAGGATAGGCGTTAGTAACAAAAAGGCAAGCCGAAGTATTTAAGACGGGTTCACTTAAACTTCTTAATCGTCCAAGCCATACTGGTAGTAACATAAAACCCTTCCAGCGGACGCTGACCAAATTCTAATCTGTACAGCAGGTTTCCAAAGAACCCTATCTTTCGGTCAAAATTTTGTTTTTGGGTCATCGGATTTAACTGCCAGGTCATTCCGGCTCTCCAACCCAAGGTTTCTTCTATTGTTTGGGTGTTTCCTCCTGAAGTAACATCTACGGATGTTGGCAGGACAAGAACATCCACAAAAGGACGAAAATTTCTTGCGTAAGCAAAAGTATATCCATCGCTGTCCTGAATATGCATAAATAGCTTTCTGGTATAACCCAAACCTGCGTAAATTCCTTTATGAAAGATGTTTGTCACTTCGTAAAAAGTAAAATTCTCTTCGTACTCGAAAGCGCTGTTTCTTAAATACAGGCCTCCTCTTACATTCAATTCTGAAGTTATATCTCCCGGTAATTTTACCGTGGTATATGTGTTGATGTCTTTTCCTTCTAAATAATTTCTCTCATAGCTGAATGCCAGCAATACCGGAACTGTGGTGTTTTTGGTTTTTGAAGAAAGTGTAAACTCAGCACCAGCATTAAACAAAAATGGAAAACTTGTCTTTTCTAAAGAGAACAGAGAATACAGAAACAGACCTTCCGCTTTAAGCTTATCGGTTATGGGATACAGCGTCTCTGCTCCAACACTAAGAATAGAAGCTCCTGATAAATTGCGGAAACCTGCGTCCACTCCAAAATAATGAAGCCCGAGATAGCCGGATTGTACTTCTGATGGATCAGAATAAATTTGACGATAGGTTTTTTGTGCCGTTAAACTTGCTGTTGTTGCAATAATAGTAACTAATAAGACCGAATACTTTAACTTCATGACTAAGAAACTTGTTTAAGGTTTCTATAAAACTAACAGAAGCACTAAAGTCTGTAAATCGCCCAAATTAGGTATTCTAAATCCTGATTTTCTATGTAAATGAGATATAGGTTTCCTATATTTAAGTGCACCCGTAGCTCAACTGGATAGAGTACCAGATTTCGGCTCTGGGGGTTGGAGGTTCGAACCCTCTCGGGTGTACTTTAAAGCCGCTTTAGTTGAAAAATTGAAGCGGCTTTTTTATTTCTCAAACCTCTTCCTGAATTCATCTCTATACGATTTCCCCACCGGAATTTCATGCTCTTTGATAGAGATCATATTCCCTTCTACATAATTAATTTTAGAAAGAGAAACTGCATAAGACCGGTGAACTCTTATAAAACCTCCGGAATTCAATTCGTCAATGAATGAAGTTAATGTACTGTTAAAGGTAAGTTTTTGAGAATCCGTATAAAGTGTAATATAATCGCCCAATGCCTCTGCATATAAGATTTCGGACAAACTGATCCTGAACAATTTTCCATCCGCTTTAACCGTGATCGATTCCTTTTTTGTCTCCGTTTTTTTTAACGTTACTTTATTTACTGCTTTCAAAAATCGTTCAAAAGAGAATGGTTTCAACAGGTAATCCACCACATCCAGTTCGTAGCCTTCCAATGCATATTCAGAATAGGCTGTTGTAATAATTACTTTCGGAAGATCATCCAGACTTTTCAGAAAGCTGATCCCGGAAAGTTTAGGCATATTTATATCCAGAAAGATCAGGTCAATGGACTCCTTTTGTAAAAATGCCAATCCGTCAACCGCATTTTCAAATTCATCAACTAACACTATGGAAGGCGTGTCCTGAACGTAGGTTTTAAGTACATCTCTTGCTATGGGTTCGTCTTCAATAATTATACAGCGTATCATGAGAGATCAATGTTAAGTGCGGCTCTAAATGTAGTTTCATCCTTTTTTATATCCAGATTGTGTTTTCCGGGATATGAAAATTCCAATCGTTTTTGGGTATTTGCCAATCCTGTACCGGATGATTCTGATTTATCAATTACTTCAATTTCATTAAGAGCATTTTCGACAATCATTTCCAAAGTTTTGTCTTCTAATGCCAACGATATTTTTATTCTTTCGTTTAATCCTGATACAGAACCATACTTAAAAGCATTTTCAATAAATGTGATCAATAAAAGGGGCTGAATTTTCAGGTCTTCAACATTTCCATTTACTATAAAGATAACTCTGTTAGGATTGCTCAATCGCTCTTTTTGCAGATCAATAAATTTCCCTATGTATTCTATTTCCTGCTCGAGTTGCACCTCGCTTTTGTTCATATTCTCAACAACATATCTTAGAATATCGGACAGTTTTAAAATCATTTCAGGAGCTTTGTCCGTCTTTTTTAAAGCTTCACCATAGATCGTGTTTAGGCTGTTGAACAAAAAATGCGGATTTATCTGAGCCTGCAAAGCTTTAAGTTCACTTTTTGTTTTTTCTTCTTCCAGTTGTGCGATTTCCACTTCCTTTTCTTTTCTGTTAAACCAGGATTTTGAAAGCTCTATCAGTGTAGATGTGGTTACATAAATAGCCATGATACCGAACAGCTCCAGCGGATTATAAACACCAACAAAATAGTATTCCGGAAACAAAACATCAGCAATGGGACCATAAGAAAGGTGATACGCTCCCTGAACTACTCCAAATCCGGCAAAAGTGATCAAAAATAGATATAACCAAATGTTATGCTTCTTAAGAATATTCGGAACCGCCTGATATATGTTAAGAGTAACTACAATAACAAAAGGAATGTGAAACAAAAATGTGTAGATCCAGTCGATCTTACTGATCTCATCACCTCTGGAAAACAAGTTCAATGTAATCACAAAAGAAATTGTCCAGAACACTATATTCTGGACAATCTGGTTTACAATTTTTCTGTTAAAGTTCATTACTTACCATTCTCAAATTAATGGGATCTTCATAAGCTTCTTCATCGGCTCCGTACTTTTTGACAAACTTGTTTAGTTCCTCAGTTGATGCGGTGATCAATACATTTTCACCAATTACCTCGTGTTTAATTCTCACACGATTTTCCTGGATCAGATCTGATATCCAGTCAGATTTGAATAGCTCAATATTCAGATTATCGCCTTCAATTTTGATTTTCGAAAATGTATGAACGGGAAATAAGTGATAATTCTCGAAATTAACATCCCGAAAAATATCAGAAACGGTGATGTCCATGTAATAGGTATCGTTAATTCTACCGATTTTGGCTTCTAATAATACTGAATCAGGAATGTCTTTATTCAGATCTTCATATACTACAAAATAGGCTGGGTCGTCTTTTGAAAGAGCGTCTCCTTCATCGAAACTAAACTTTACATCTCCTGAAACACTTAATCCGCTAAGAGACATATTCTTTATGTTTTTCGAGTCTCTGAAGAATGTCCATCGGGAATCTTCCGTTTCCCACCTTCCTTCCAAACCTTCTATTTGTACAGCTTTTTCTTGAGTAATTAAAGGGTGTAAAGATTGGAGAAAACACCCTGAGAAAAGAATCAGAATACAAGACAGGTAAATGATATTTCTTACTAACGATTTCATAATTGTATGGTTTGTTTTTGATTGCAAAACAAAGAAAAGAAACTATGAAACCGGGATAAATTTTATTCGATGAACGTATTCAAAATCTCGTTAAAAGGATCAGCTAAACTCTATATCAATCAACAGAGTTATTGAAACGATCTCTTAGGTCTTGTACATATACACCAATATCATTTCTTAATTCAAATAAGCGACCGTTAAACTCCGTGTAGCTTTGTTTAGTAAAACAGGACTTAGTTTTGAGCTTTCGCATCATTTCTAATGATTGGTTTGCGAATCTGAGTGACTTTTTTGTGTATGCGATATTTGCCCCTAAAAACTCTTGCTCGAACCCAAAAGAGTAGCCACCGGCTAATTTTGCGGCAATTTTTAAGCTGTCGCCTACAAACTCCAAAAAAACTTTATCCTGATTTTTTGGAGGAACTGATTCTGCCCATTTCAAAATATCAATTGCATAAAAGCGTGCATCCCTGAATAATCCAAGATTGTCTAACGAACCATTATCGGAAAGAGCAAAATCTTCACTTAAGCTTTTCCACTCTTCTCCTGCATCAAAGTCATCTTCTTCGGCATCCGGAAATTCGTCAAATTCATCCAGGCCAAACAAAAAGTCTTCATCATCAAATTCATCTTCGTCTTCCCAGTCGTCTTCATCTTCAGGGAAGTAAGCCTCGTCCATCAACAGTTCTTCTTCTACGTAAGCTTCAAAAGCATCATCTTCACTCAGGCTTTCTTTTAAAAGAGTGATCCATCTTGGCACATTTCCTTTTACATCAGACTCAATAAACTTTCTGAGTTGCTCACTTTTTTTCTCTACTTCATTAAGATGGGCTTCCCATTGAAATTCATTCCAAAGTTCGCCGTTAAATCCATCCATGCTCATATATTTTCTCGCAAATGTGTGGGTTGTTCATAGAAAAGAAATTTTATCCATTCACGCAAGGGTACGTGGAAAAGTAACGCTTTTTGTGGATAAAAAATTGGCTAAAGTCGTTCTAATACTCCAATTATTACTTGTGTCATTTTAGGCTCGGCCTGTGCAGCCGCTGCAAATATCTCTTCTAGCACTACCGGCTTTAGTGAATCGGGAAAACATTCATCAGTAATTACTGATATTCCAAGCACGTCCATCCCCATATGAACAGCTGCAATAACTTCAGGAACCGTGCTCATCCCAACAACATCAGCTCCCAACTGTCTCATGTATCTGTATTCAGCTCTGGTTTCGAGCATTGGTCCCGAAATAGCTAAATAGATCCCCTGATGCATTTTTAAAGAACTATCGAGTGCTACATTCTGAGCAATTTCTCTCAATCGTGACGTGTAAGGATCACTCATATCCGGAAATCGTGGGCCCAATTCATCATCATTCGGACCGATCAAAGGATTGTCGCCTAAAAAATTAATATGATCGGTGATCAACATAATATCTCCGGCTTCAAAATTGGGGTTCATTCCGCCGCAGGCATTACTTACAAAAAGACTGTGAGCACCAAGTGCTTTGGCTACTCTTACCGGAAACGCGATCTGCTGCATAGTATATCCTTCATAGAAATGAAAGCGTCCTTGCATGGCTACAACGTTTTTGCCACCCAGCATTCCGAAAAGTAATCTTCCCGCATGACTTTCAACCGTAGAAACCGGAAAGTGAGGAATATCTGAATAGCTGATAGAATCCTGAATATCTATCTCTTCACCCAGTTGACCTAAACCGGTTCCCAGGATCAACAGATACTCCGGCTGGAAATCTGTTTTTGATTGTATAAAATCTAGTGCTTCATCTCTTTTTGAACGGAATTGTTCAACGGTGTCTAATGCCATAGTTAATTAAAATATTGTTAATCTATTTCGTCGAGGATATCATCAAGATGCTCTGTACCTGGAGGTAAGGAGAGATCTATTTCCTCATCTTTTTTGCTTTTCGTCTCTTCGGTGTCTGGCTCCTCTTCATCTAGTTCAAAACGAGGCTTTCTTTCCTCTGCAGAATCTTGCCCCACCTGCAAATCTTCCTTGGGTAAGTTAAAAATGCCCAATTCATCTTTACCAAATTTTGATAATGATTCATGAGAATTTTCCAGAAAGGAATTCATTCCTGCAATAATCTCTTCTCTTTTTTCTAACAACCGCTGAATGTTTTGCCTAATTTGCTGTCTTTGATGGTTGGCTTCTTTTAGAATTCCCTCAGCCTGCATCTCTGCTTTATCGATCTTGTTCTGAGCTTCTGTTTTTGCTCCATCCAGTTTTTGAGCTACTGACTCCTTAGTGGTTTGCAGTGTTTCATGAAGCGCTTCTTCTACACGCTCATAATGGCGAACACGATCATTTAGCTTATCGATCTGATTTTCAAGTTCTTTGTTTTTGTTAAGCAAATGCTCAACCTCGTTCGAAACCAGCGTCAGAAAAGATTGAACATCAGCAACATCAAAACCGCGGAGGGTTTTCTCGAACTGCTGTTGTTTAATTTCAAGAGGGGTAAGTTTCATTGCACGAATATTTTAAGAGTAATCTTATCAGTTAATAAAATAACACTTATTCGTTTAACATGTTCCTCAGATTAGAATCATCTTCTTTTTCATCAGAAGAACGAACTTCCTTTTCTTCGATCTCAATCTCTCCCGCATTCGAAGCTTCTGGAATTCTTATCTTTTCTTCTTCAAGATCCGCAACTATAGATTCCAGATTGGCAATTCTGCGCTCTGTACTTTTCTTGAAATCCCCTAGAGCTTTAAAAAACTGAGGGTTTATATCACTACCGGATTTGTCTTTCATAGCTTTGATCTTGTTTATCTCAAAGGTTTTCTTTGCTATATATGTAACAAATCCAGTACCCGAAACTATTGCTGTAAGAATTATTATAAAAATCTCTTCAGGCATAACCTATCTCCTAGTTTTGTACCCTGTTTCTAGTTGAGTCGTCATTTCCATCTGAATAGTACTCATCTTTTATCTCTATGTCATCTAACGGTACATTTTTTTTCACATCTGAACCCGTTGAAGACACCAACCCTTCTAATTTTTCTATTCTCGCTTTAAGATTATGAATGATTTTGCGAAGCTCATGTATCTCTTTTGAACTTGCCATTCTTTTCTCTTCGGCTTTTAGTTCCTGTTTTCGGTACTCAATAAAAAGCCCGCCCGCTACAGCTATAATTGGTATAATTGCCCACCATGGTAATCCAAATAACATAATGCCCTGTTTTTAATTAATAGTACAATGCCGACTACGGGAATGGTTAATCATAGTTTCGTGCCCCGAATATTTCGCTTCCTACCCGAACCATGGTTGCTCCTTCTTCAATTGCAACTTCCATATCATTGCTCATACCCATAGACAATTCCCGGAGATTAACGCTTCCTGAGTTAAACTTCTGATGTTCATCGAAAAGATCTTTCAACAATTTGAATTCATGGCGCACATCCTCAGGGTCATCTGTAAAAGTAGCCATCCCCATTAAGCCACATACAGTTACATTTTCAAAGTTTGTAGCTGATTCCAAAAGCTGAGCAAGATCTTCCGGTTCAACTCCTCCTTTCTGCTTTTCTCCGCTGATGTTTACCTGAATAAGAGCGTTAATTTTATTTCCATTAGAACGCTTTTCAAACTCTTTAAGATATTTCAGCTTTTCAATGGAATGAACCCAGTTCACTTTATCTGCGATGAGTTTAATTTTGTTAGTCTGAAGGTTTCCGATCATATGCCAGGAGACATTCTTTCCTTCAAACTCAGGAATCTTGTCTTCCAGTTCCTGCATTCTGTTTTCTCCAAACTCAACTTGTCCGCAATTCATTGCTTCCTGTATATAAGAAACCGGTTTGGTTTTGCTCACTGCAACCAACATGACTTCGTTGCTATCCCTCCCGATTTTCTTACATACGCTCTCAATTTTGGCTTTTACTTTCTCAATATTTTCACAAATTTGTGATTTTTCCATTCAAATCAGTGGTTTAGTATTAATTTTACATTAATAACATCAATAAAGGCTTTTATCATTCAATAATTACCCTTATTTTTGGGAGCTCAAAGAAAGCCTAAATCAACTTCTATTGTACAAACTGACTTTCTACAAATTCATAGCGTTCCCGTCGGGTCAATTTATCTTAAACATTCCAAAAGGTAAAAGATAAATGGCTACAAAAATCCGACACATATCCACCTTTTTGAATCAGTGGGCTCCTCCCGGAACTAAAATGGATTACGATAATGTCGGACTTCTTGTAGGAGACCCTGATGCCGAAGTTACAAATGTTCTTACTTGTTTAGATATAACAGATGCAATTGTAGCCGAAGCCATCCAAAATGATTGTGAGCTTATTGTTGCGCATCACCCACTTATTTTCAGCAAGATCGGAAAAATCAATCCTACCGATGAACAAGGACGGATCATTTATAAGCTGATAAAAAATGACATTGGTTTATTAGTTGCTCACACAAATCTGGACGCTGCGTTAGACGGTGTCTCTTTTGTTTTAGCAAATATGCTGGGTCTTGATGATCTGAGTTTTCTTACAAAGAATTACTCCATCAGTAAAAAAATAAGTCTTGTAAGCTCCGTGGAGAACAGTGATTCCATGGTTCAGTTATTAAATTATTATTCAGCTGAAGATGTGCATCATTATAGCGTAGAGAGCAGAGAAAGCGATCTCAGATGTTTTGAAGCAATCATTGATAAACATCACTTACCTGCACTCAGAAAAGGACTTAAGAAAGAAGGTTTACTTAAAGAAGGCGCGCTTCAGATAACGGATCTTGTTTCCACTTCAAATAACTTTGGAATGGGTGTAATTGGTCAATACCCTGAAGAAGGTTTAGGAAAAAATGAATTCCTGCACTTAGTATCTCAGGCACTTGATGTAAAAGCCATTCGTTTTTCAGGAGATGTAAACCGAATTAAAACAGTGGCAGTTTGTGGCGGAGCAGGAGTTTTTCTGAAAGAAAAAGCCATTAAAAGCGGTGCCGACGCCTTTGTTACAGCTGATATTAAATATCACGAATATTTTACAGAGCAAGAGAATTTTCTATTAGTAGATGTAGGGCATTATGAGAGTGAATTTCCGGTTGCGGAAGCTTTAAGAAAAGAATTATCCGAAGCTTTCGATAACCTTTCTGTAACTGTTACTAATGTAGTAACCAATCCGATGCAAATCTATGTATCGGAATCCAAACCAAAATCCATTCAACAAAGCTGAAAAGCAATCCATGAAAGAAGCACTTCAACAACTAGCAAATTTACAATATATAGATAGCCGCATCGATGAGCTTAAACAGTTAAGAGGCGATCTTCCTGAAGAGATTCTTGATATTGAAACAGATATTGCCCGTAAAGAGGCCCGTCTGTCAAAACTTGAGCAAGAAGAGAAAGATCTTATTGTAGAATATGATAACCTTAAGCTTGAACTAGCAAGCTCTGAGGAGAAAACAAAGAAATATGAAGACCAGCAACTTGCTGTTCGTAACAATAGAGAGTATGACGCTTTAACAAAAGAAATTGAAGCTCAAAAGCAGGTAGTAGAAAATGCTACTTCTCGTATCGAAGAAATTGACAAAAGACAAGAAGCAATCGGCCCTGAAATCGAGGAGGCTAAAGCTGAACTCGATGCTGCAAAAGCTGAACTCGAAGAAAAGAGCAGCAGTCTTGAGTCAGTTACTAAATCTACTGAAGACGAAGAAGCTCAACTTCTTAAAGAAAGAAAGAAAGTAGAGAAAGAAGTAGACGCACGTTACCTGCGTAACTACAACCGCTTGAGAAACGGGCTAAACAATGGCATCGCTGTTGTAGCTATGGACAGAGGCGCCGCATTCGGCATGGCTCTTCCTCCACAAACTCAGGTAGAAGTTCGTAGAATGAATAAAGTAATTATTGATGAGAACAGCGGTCGTATAGTCGTTGATCAATCATTCTTTGATAAAGCAAAAGAGCAGCTTTCTATTTAAAAGAATAGAGTTTTATATCTGTGATCAGCACAGTTTCCAAGAAGGGAAGTCGGACGGCTTCCCTTTTTTATTTGATTGAGTTAAACCCATTTTCTTCTAATGACTTCTTCCAGGCAAAGTAACCCATTGTTGCCAGAATAGTGAAAATCAGGAATTGGAAACTCGTTAGTACCAATCCTTTATAAAAGTAAAGTGGTATGGAAATCAAGTCTGTTATGATCCAGGCTATCCAGTTTTCCAGTTTCTTACGAGCCATTAACCACATTCCAAGTATCGCAAATGCAGTGGTTGATGCATCCCAGAATGGAACATCACTATCGGTAAAATTGATGAGAACAAAAACCAATATCCCAAAACTTCCTGCCAGAATTCCCACTGAATAAAAGTTCTCTCTTAAGGAGTTGATAGTCACAGGAATCTGATCTTTGTTACCATCAGTATTTGTCCAGTAGTACCAGCCATACACGCTCATCACGAAGTAGTATCCGTTAACTCCCATATCAGCATACAACTTGTATTCAAGTGCCAGATACACATAAATCAGCACACTGATAATCCCGGTAGGGTAAACCAAAATATTTTCTCTCATGGAGTAAATTACACTTGCTACGCCGCAAATTACTGCGACCCACTCTAAACCTGAAGTTTGGTATATCCCATTAACTATCCCTTCAATGATTGATTGCATTATTGGCTTTTTAAAACTCTGGAGAGATTGAGCTTATGAATTGGAATAAGGTAGCTGGACCTAAGTTCATCTTTATGAATTCCCATCAGTCCGGTTCCGCGAAAATCTACTACACAGACTTTTTCTTCGAGCTGAACTACTTCGCCGATCCCATAGTATTCGGGACTTGGTCCGTAATATACAAGATCACCCTTCTTCAGGTCGTTCTTCGCCCGTAAGTGATAGGGAAGTATCACCGGCAATAAATCTAAACGGTATGAAAGCCTTCGCTTTTTAGTAGATGACATAATTAAATTTACGGCACTTTAGCTACGATCTGAAATTAAAATGCTTCTTTCGGAAGTTCCTTCATGTATTATCTCTATTTGAATAGCATTCTCAGGAACTATTTCTTTTATCTTTGAAGGCCACTCGATAACTGAAACGCCCTCCCCATATAAATATTCCTCGATGCCAATTTCTAAGGCTTCCTGAATTGTTTTTAAGCGATAGCAATCAAAATGAAAGATGGGTATTTCTCCGTAGTATTCATTTATAAGAGTAAATGTTGGTGAGTTTACTTTTTCCTGGTCTATTCCAAATCCGGAAGCAATACCTTTTACAAAATGTGTTTTTCCTGCTCCCAGATCACCTTCCAAACATACAACATCTCCGGCTTTCAGTTCTTCTGCAAACTTTTTCCCAATTTCGATAGTCTCTTTTACCGAACTGCTTTTGAACTTCATTCTACTTTGGCTTCATCGTTGCAACCGGCAAGATCATTTCCTCCATTGAGGCACCACCATGTTGAAAGGTATCCTTATAGCGGTTCTGATATTTATTGTAATTAGTTGGATACACAAAAAAGTAATCTTCTTTAGCGATGATATAATTGTTAACTCCTGTTACCTCAGGAAGTTTGTAGTCCAGAGGGTTTTCCATAAAGAAAACAGTATTTCTCTCATCGGCTTTCAGGTTTCTTCCATATTTATATCTCAGGTTCTTCGCTGTATCTCTGTCTCCATACACTTTGGTGTCTCGTAATGCACGCACTGAACCATGATCGGTTGTAACAACTACCGTAACATCTTCTTCTGAAAGTGTTTTAAACATCTGCAATAAATTGGAATGCAGAAACCAAGCTTCTGTAATCGATCGAAAAGCTGCTTCATCAGGTGCTAATTCTTTGATTACATCAGAATCTGATCGCGAATGAACAAGGGTATCAACAAAATTATATACAAACGCTGCAAATTTTGACTGCGTATAATTCTGCATTTTATCTGCTATTCGCTTTCCTTCCTCTGCATTTAATACCTTTTCATATTTGAATTTTAATTCAATGCCCAAGCGATCTAATTGCCGTTTAAGTAATTCTTCTTCATGACGATTCAATGACGTTTCATCTTGACCTTGTTGCCACAACTCCGGATACAGCCGTTCTATATCTGAAGGATATAAACCTGCAAAAATTGCATTTCTGGAATATGGAGTTGCCGTAGGCAAGATCGAATAATAAAAATCGGTTTCGATATTATAATACTTTGAAAGTACGGCTTCAAAAGTCAACCATTGATCATATCTCATACAATCAATGATGAAGAACATTGTTTTTTCTCCTTTCTTAAGATGGGGCTGTACATACTTTTCAATTATTGAAGGAGATAATACAGGTGAACCGTCTTTTGAAGTCAGCCATGACTGGTATTCATTTTCGATGAACTTACCGAATTCTTTATTCGCTTCCTGAATTTGATCTTCTAAAACATGAACTAAATTTTCGTCTCCGGTTTCAAGATCTATTTTCCATTTAGAGAGCTCTTTAAAAATCTCGATCCATTCCTGCCATCCTGTGTTAGGATGAATTCGAGAAGAAATCTCCCCAAACTGCTTCAGGTAGGTTTGAGCAGATTTTTCATTTTGTAATCTTGATCGTTCTAAAATTCTTTTTGTTGTAAGAAGAATCTGATTTGGGTTTACGGGCTTAATAAGATAATCAGATATCTTACCCCCAATAGCATCTTCCATTATAGACTCTTCTTCACTTTTTGTGATCATAACAACCGGAAGCTGAGGATTTATGCTCTTGAGCTGCTCGAGCGTCTCTATTCCATCCATTCCGGGCATTTGCTCATCAAGAAATACGATATCAAATATCTGCTCTTTTATCATTGCGATCGCATCTTCCCCGTTTGTAACAGGTTCTATATTAAACCCTTTTTTCTCCAGAAAAATAATGTGTGAACGAAGTTGATCGATCTGGTCATCTACCCATAAAATATCCGGCATATATTCCTTAATAATTCACTTTAGTGTTATAAACGATTTGATGTCTTCTAATCGTTTCTCTCCAATCCCCTTAATATTTAAGAGCTCTTCGATATTTTTAAATTCGCCGTTTTCTTGGCGGTAATCAACAATTCGTTGCGCATAAGTTAAACCTATTCCTTTCAGCTTTTGAAGCTCATTAATATCCGCAGTGTTTATATTGATCTTTAAAGTAACGGTATTTGTTCCCTTTTCTTCATTTTCAATCAGAGAATCATTGACAGCTAAATTTTTTCTCTCCTCAATAGCAGCCGACTTTTCTTCAAATTCTTTTAAAATAGCTGCGTAATTATCTGAACTTGAGTTATATTTTTTTGTTATCAAAGCTGAAATCGTAAACATCATAATCACTAAAAACATTAGACACGATATTACAATTCGTTCTTTACGAGTGATCTGAAGTCTCTCGATCCAAAAAAAGATATCTCTTTTAAGCTTTTTCATAGTTACGATAATATGAAGTAAATAAGGGAACAAATTATCAGCAAGTCAACTTGTATTCGATCCTGTTAAGTGAGATGTTTACACATATTATGGCAAATGCAGAAACATATATATATAAAGATCTGTCTATCAGTTATGAAGTGATTGGCGAAGGAAAACCTTTAATTGTTTTACATGGCTGGGGGAGTAGCCGGCGTGTGATGATGCCTCTTGCAAGATCTTTGGCTCACATCAGAACTTCCTATGTTTTAGATCTTCCGGGATTCGGAGATTCTCCTGAACCAAAAACTTCATGGAGTATTGATGATTATGCCGATGCTGTTGAATCGTTCATTAGCAACCAATTTGAAGAACCTGTTGATCTGCTTGTACATTCATTTGGCGGAAGAATTACTTTAAAGCTTTGTTCCAGAAAGTTTGGAAGTGAACATATTCAAAAAGTTTTAATTACAGGCGGTGCCGGCATGAAACCAAAACGCTCGCTGAAGTTTTATTTCAGGAAGTACTTGGCCAAATTATTAAAACTTCCGTTCAGTATTCTTCCGGAATCTTACAGAGAGCCCGCCCTTTTAAAGCTTCGACAAACTTCCATATGGAAAAGTCTTGGTTCGGGCGAATACAATCAACTTTCCGGAGTTATGAGGGAAACCTTTGTAAAATCGGTTACTGAATATCTTGAAAAATGCCTGCCTCTTATTCCACATGACATACTTTT
Organism: Balneola sp.; assembly: GCA_965222085.1. Taxonomy (GTDB): domain Bacteria; phylum Bacteroidota; class Rhodothermia; order Balneolales; family Balneolaceae; genus Balneola. Next base: position 1,683,831 of record OZ244952.1, on the reverse strand, counting down.
GCTTTGGGGGCGAAATGATGACGCAACTCCTGTTTATCAGGGTGAAAGAATTGAACAAGGAATTAAAAAATCAGCTCTGGTGGTTATTGAAGATGCCGGCCATTATGCTTTTCTTGACAAGCCCAAGCAGTTTGTTTCAATTGCGGAAGCCTATTTCAAGTAACAAACAAAAAGTATTCCCATCTAACTAACGTAAAATCTCGTATTTATAAAGCGGATATAAAAACTTACTATTTAGGTTAAGATTTCTTAATCTTAACCGATAATAAAGTAGGTTTCAAAGGCACAGGTTATTAAAAAGGCTTTCCCATGAAAAAAGTAATTCTTTTAGAAGACGATCATTTGCTTTCAGTGGTCCAAAAAAAAATGTTACAAACACTCGGTTACGATGTTATCGAAACTTCTGTAACAGGAGAAGATGGTTTAGAAAAAATAAAAGCCTTACAACCTGATTTTGTAGTAAGTGATCAGAACTTGCTGGGGACAATGAAAGGATTAGATGTTGTAGAAGCGCTCCGTAAAGAAAATAATGAAACGCCATTTCTGATATTATCAGGAGATACCACTTATGAACACCTTAAAATGGCTTCTAACATGAAAAATGTTCATCCCTTACCTAAACCGGTTAGAGTTGATGAACTAAAACAAACTCTGCGTCTTTTCGAAAACTAATCGAATCCACCTACCAGTTAAGTCGTTTTGCTTCTTCTTCTCCAAGTAAGACTTATTCCTACCAAAATGATCATCATTGCAAAAATTGAAAGCGGCAATGGAAGTTCCTGAAATAAAAAGTAAGCTATGATTGAGGCTAAAATGGGCTCTGCAAGTATCAATGTGGATAGTAGTGTAGCTGAAACATATTTAACTGCATAGTTCAACGATCCGTGACCAAATATTTGAGGACCAACTGCTAAAGCGAGTCCAATCAAAAATAACCGGCCATCAATTTGTGATGGCATACCTTCAGTTACTAATAAAAAAATTGTGCATGTAATTGCTGCATAAGCGTACACAGGAAACACATAACCTATCCAGGTTCTTTTTTGCCTGATCTTTCTTCCTATCAAAAAGTATAAAGCAAATATCACAGCAGCTGTAACTGCTAACGTATTCCCTAAACCGGCTTGTGGAAATGTGTTTGAAGCATCCAGATCAAAATAACCAAGCAACAGAGTACCTATAAAAGATATGATAACCCCCGTCCAAACTATTGGGCGAAATGAAGTTTTCATTAATGTACGCTCGGCAATTATCAGAATAATTGGGTGAATGCAAACTAAAACAGAAGCTGACGAAACTGATGTATAGTAAATGGAATTGATCCATGCAATGAAATGCAAACCTAACGCCAAGCCTGCAACAGCAACCAAAACATGTTCTTTGCGTGACTCAACAGGCCTAACTTCCTTTTTTAGTTTGTACGATATGTAGATAGGAGCCAGTATTAATACTGCTAAAATCGTTCTGATTGTAGCCAGCAAAACTCCTGAATAACTTGCTGCAAATCGGACTAAGATCGGGGCTAAACTAAATGCCGTTAAACCGATGAAGAGTGCCCCATAAACTTTAAGGGGAGAATAAGCCTCTTCTGAACTTACTGAGGTCATCTTATGCGGTCGATTGAACGAACTAATTCAAGATCTTTTTTGATAAAGCGAATCGCAAGACCTTGAAAAAATAGCCCTACCAAAGCCAAGCCTGATCCCAAAGCTTCGTCCCATAAATACGTACCAATTCCACCCAGAGAAAACAAGACTCCAACTGCGAAACCAATTCCAGCAAGTTGGAACAGCATTGCCACTTTAGTCCATTTAATCTGGTTTTTACGATCAGAATATTTAAAAATGGAAAAAATGGAGATAATAATGGCAATAACAAGCCCGGTAGCTAAGCCATAACCGATCCAAAGCTGAGGATCTTGCATTGCTTTGTCATATACCGGCGTAAAGTAAACGGCGAGGCTTGAAAAAACAGATAGAATTAGAAAGATTGTTTGTGGACGTTGTAACACTAGAATAATTATTAGTCAATAAAACTTAAAGATAATTCAAAAACCGAATTCTTTACAGTTACGAATTCGGATATGAACAAAAACGAGTTTCATAACTGATGAAACTCGTTATAAATTTAACTGGCAATTTCTGCAGCTGCTGCAAAAACGAAGTCTTTGATAGAGTCAAAAGCCTCTAATGTTTTTTCTATATGCTCATCATTGTGGGCAGCAGTAGGAATCAGACGAATTAATACCGTTCCTCTTGGCACAACAGGATAAGCAACTCCGCTTACAAACACTCCATGCTCTTCTCTTAGCTTGCGCATAATATCTTGGCAAAGATCAGTACTACCTTGCGTTAGTACCGGCGTTACAGGACTTTCTGATGGCAATACAGTATAACCAATCTTTTGAAGCCCCTCTCTCAGCTTGATCGTGTTTTCCCAAAGTTTCTCTCTCCACTGAGGATTTTTTTGGATCATTTTTAAACGCTCTCTGGCAGTTACAACTATAGGCATAGGAAGAGACTTAGCAAAAACCTGACTTCTAACATTTGCCTTCAGAAACTCAATTACACGAGGCTCTGAAGAAACAAAAGCTCCAATCAATGCAACAGCTTTTGCAAAAGTTCCGAAGTAAATATCAATTCCATCCTGACAGCCTAATTGTGTTCCTGTTCCTGAACCATCAGCTCCCAAAGTACCAAAACCATGCGCATCATCAACTAACAATCTGAAAGGCACTTCCTTTTTTAACTCAATGATCTCATTAAGTATTCCAAGATCGCCGGTCATCCCGAAAACACCTTCAGTCACAACAAGAATAGATGAATTATCCTTTTTTCTGGAGGCAGCTCTGTAAAGTTGCTTTTTGAAACTCTCAATATCATTGTGTTTGAAAACTGACTTGTCTGCCATCGACAACTGTTTTCCATCAACTATACAGGCATGACTTAATTCATCGTAAATCAAAAAATCATTACGATCGGTTAGTGCATGAATTACACTCATGATTCCCTGATAACCGAAATTTAATAATTGGGCTGCAGGCTTATGAGAAAATTCCGCCAGTTCTTGTTCCAGCAATTCGTGTTCAGTTGAGTTCCCTGTCATCAACCGAGCTCCCATTGGCGAGCTCAAAGAATATTTAGCAGTTGCTTCCGCGTCAATTTTCTTTATTTCGGAATTACTTCCTACTCCCAGATAATCATTAATGCTCCAAACGATCATGTCCTTACCGTTGAATTGCATTTCAGGTCCAAGAGGACCTTCTAATTTTGGAAAAGTATAATATCCGTAGCCTTCTGATGTAAATGGTCCTAAGGGACTTGGTCTGCCCTCTAGCTTGTCAAATAAATCCATAAAAATGTTTAAGTGGGAGTATAATTAGTTCGTTTTATTTTGAACGTATTCTAATTGTAAAAAACGGAAAAAAGGTACGGAAAATAGCGCCTAACTCAAAGAAATGTGCCCTTGATCGTAATGCTTCGATAAGACCAAGGGTTATCTGGGTTTACAAAAAATAAATCTGGAATAATTTAATCTAAATTAGCTTTTAGTATAAATAATCCGCGATTTATGTCGCTCATTACAACCGTTCCACTGTTAAAATAAGGATAACTGCTCCATGCTCCTTCAAACTCCCGGTTTGGTTCGCTAAATGAACTAGGTTCTGAATCAAAAAATCCAACTTGGGTGAGTTCTGCACTTGCAAGATTATCCATACTTAAAATTCGTAAACCCGAAACGTAATTTGAAGCGTATACATAATCGTTTTTTACATACAAGTTATGATCTATAGACTGAGTGTTATGCTCATAATAATCTATAAAAACAGGGTTATCTAAATCTCTTACATCAAATATGTACGTTTTAGTTGTTCGGCCTAAGTTGTATTCATCCAGTTCGTCATTCATTAAAAAATAATTTTGGTCTTCTGTCAACCATCCCTGATGTGCATAGTACATATTTGGTTGCGTAGCAAAAGAGATGGTTTTCAAATCATTTTTGTCTGTTACATCAGCAATTACCAAAGATCTCTCTGCGGCATTGAAACAGATTTCCTTTCCTGCATAATCGGAATCCGGACCATCGTAAATCACACACTGTGCATCATGAATATAGGCTGAATTTGATCTTCGGCGAGGTGGGGTAGTATCTTCATAGCATCCCGCGAATGTTGGATTGGCAGGATCATTAATATCAATAATATGCAAACCCGCTGTATTACAAGTGTCCGCATTCGTGGCTCCAACAGCATATGCGAAACCTGTTTCTTCGTTTATGACAATATTATGTGAATTTGCTAAATCTGAATAAAGAGCATCATGGTCAAATTCCAGAAAAGAACCACTGTATGCTCTCAGTTTAGTAAGGTCAAAGACCTGAACTCCGTGAGACTGAGCGTCACTTCCAATAAATAAATGATCATCAAAAACTTTATGATCTCTCCAGACAGAACCTTCTGTCAAAGACTTTGATTTTTCAGTATCGCCAATACCTACTTTACAAGCTTCATAGTTTGGATCTGTCAGTGTTTTATATTTAGCTGAAATATTACTTTCATTTAGTTTACCAATCACTATCGGAGCAGATGGATCTGAAACATCAACGAACGATACTCCATTTGTTAACCCTACCAAGGCGTATTCTTTTCCGGTTTGTGAATCTGTCCAACCCCAAATATCATTCAAATTAACTGTGGGAGTGGAATTTTTATCCAGCCCTTGTAATTCTTGTGGAGTGACAACAGCAAAAAGATCAATGTTTTCGCAGGCATATTGATTGTCAGACAAACCTCCTTCACATGGGAAAGGAATATCATTATTGTTGCTTTTATTTTCTTTACACGAAGTTAGTGCAAGCAACAAAATGGTAGCAAAGTATATATATCTCATTATTCGACGGTTTTAATTTTCTCTGAATTTAACACGAATTCATTTATCTAACTAGTCAAATTCGTTTATATTGGAACGAATACCATTAAAATTCATTAGTATAGTATGTTCCTAATACTGAAATATGTTGCAAAGCTTCTTAAAGCGCTTTCTTCTGAGGCTTCTCCTAACCAACTGGCAGGTGGTTTTATTCTTGGAATGATCATCGGTCTTACTCCTGTCGTATCGGTTCACAATCTCGTAATATTGGTTTTGATCATTATTTTAAAAGTGAATATTGGAATGGCGATACTGGCTTTTCTGATCTTCAGTGGTATCGCTTATCTGGCTGACCCGTTATTTCACAGCTTTGGAATCTGGATACTCGAAAACGATGGTTTGCAGGATACCTGGACTTCAATGTATAACAATGAGCTTTGGGCAATTACCAAGTTTTATAACACGGTTGTGATCGGAAGTTTTATCAGCGCTTTAGTTTTATGTATTCCTATGTTTCCACTTACAAAAATAGGAGTTATTCAATACAGGAAACACATACATGAAAAAGTAATGAAAACTAAGTTTGCAAAAGCCCTTAAAGGCACAAAGCTTTATTCAGTATATCAAACTGTTGCTAGGGTAAGAGGATAATTATGAGAATTAAAGGACTAATTTTTCTGGCAATTATTACCGCATTAGGCTTCTTGATAAGCTGGATTAGTATTGACTCAATAGTTGAATCAGAAATTGAATACCAAGCGAGTGTGGCTAATGGTGCACTGGTTGAGATTGAAGGTTTCGATATCGACTTGATTGACTTAAAAATTCGCTGGGACAGACTCCAGGTTGCCAATCCCGAAAACACCATGAGTAACAGCTTTGAAACAGGGGAGATGGAGCTGGATTTTCTTTTCTGGCCAACCTGGTGGGAAAGAGTGATTGTTGAGGATATTATTTTTAAAGATTTTAAAATGGATACCGAAAGAGAAACAGACGGTTATTTTGAAATTCCGGAAGATGAAAAAAATGCTGAACCAAGTTTTGTAGCTCAGGTAATTGGGGATGTGACCTCAGAAATTTCCCGAAATGCCAATATGGAGTTCACCAATATTAAAACGAATATTAATGTAGACAGTTTAATGTCGAAGTTAAATTTGCAAGCTCCTGGAAAAATTGATTCACTGAGAAACGGACTTTCAAAAAATTATCAAAAGTGGGACAGTACCTTTGCAAATACAAAGATTAATAAAGAAATAGCTGATATTGAAAAAACGATCAATGCTATTGACATCAAGAAAATAAAAGACCCTAAGAAAGCGATTGAAGCTATTAAAAATGTCCAAAAACTGGCGAAGCAAGTGGACTCCCTGAAAACGCGGGCAGAAAATTTAAAAAATGATTTTCAGGAAGATTTCGGCGATTCAAAGTTTAGTGTTGGCAGAATTGATAATTGGATTCAGGCTGATTTTCAACGTGCAATGAATATGGCCAAACTCCCTACTATTGATCCGGGGAATATTGCTCAGTCACTTTTCGGTGAAAACCTGCTTGCTGATTATTCAGGTTATTTAGAATACGTGGCAATTGCGAGAAAATATGGAAGTCGTTTGGTTGGTGAGGATAAAGACAAAATTGAACGCTATGAAGGAAAAGATTATAAGTTCAGCGATAAATATGATTGGCCAAAACTCTGGATTCAAAACATAGATCTTTCCGGAGAAACAAAAACGGCTATTCAGCTTGCCGGACAAATTACAAACATCAGCAGCGATCAAAAGAAAACAAAAGAGCCTATCAGGTTTAATCTTGGAGGAAAAGACGATTCAAACCGCTCGATGACCCTTACCGGAGAATTTAATTATTTAGGTGAGAACCCACGGGAAACTATCAATTTTACGTATGATGGGTTTGGATTAAAAGGGTCAAAAATTTCCCCCTCTGAATTACTTCCTTACCCTTTAAAAACAGGAACCGGCGAAGTTTCAGCTTCCGTAAGCATCATTGACAAAAGGTTTAATAGTGAAATTGGTTATAAAGCAAAAGGAATTGCTTTCGATTTCGGACAAAACCTATCTAAAGACAGAATTCAACAACTGATTCGGGACGCAGTTTCCAGTACCGATCAAATAAATGTTACTGCTCTAGTTGATAATCTTGACGGACCACTAAAAGTAAAAGTCCGTTCTAATGTAGATGATCTTTTTGTGAATGCTTTAAAGAGCACGGTAAGTAAAGAAGTTGATCGGGCTCGCCAAAGGATAGAATCCAGAGTAAGAAATGAAATTGGTAACCGAAAAGAGCAACTTCTGGCTTTTAAAAATGAAAAAGAAGCAGAGATCCGAAAAGAATATGAAAGGCTGGAAAATCGGGTAAATGAAGAGATCAAAAAAGTTGAAGAGAAGAAGAAAGAGTTAGAAAAGAAAAAGAAAGAGCTCGAAGATTCTTTGAAAAATAATATTAAAGACAGAATTGGAATAGATTGGTAAATAAAAAGAGCCGGTTCCCCGGCTCTTTCGTGATTGCTAACAACAATAGGGTAATAAGCCTATTTTGTAAGTAACATTTTCTGCACTTTTACCTGTCCGCCTGAAACCAATCTATAGATATAAACTCCGGTGGAAAGATTTGTAGCATTGAAAGTTACATCGTGCTTTCCTGCATTTTTAAACCCATTTACGAGTACCGCTACTTCCTGCCCGATCATATTAAAAACCGTCAACCTTACATTGTTTGATTCCGTCAATGTAAAATGAATGTTTGTAGTCGGGTTGAATGGATTTGGATAGTTACCAAGTGTAACCTCTGTGGGGAGTTCTTCTGTGAAGAGTTCTTCCCCTTCAGGCAACGCTTCACTTGAAACAGCGCCATCACTTTGAGTGTTAGGGTTTCCATTACCGGATGCTGTGATCCAATCGGAGTAAGCATCGGTATCAACAAAAAGGTCCGAGCGAACTATTGATGATCCCGTACTCGCACTTGGGTTGCTTGAACTTCCCCAACCGGATGGGGTTCCTGAAGAAGCCCCTCCTTCCCAAGCAACTTCATCAACAGTTGATCCCAGTCCATCTTTTAATATGATTGTATCTCCGCCATTATTAAGTGCAGGAATGGAGCCGGAATCATCCGGACTCTTTCCATACAAACTGTTAAATCCACTTTGATCTGTTGCTACAGTATAAAACGTTCCTGCTGCCAAACTCACTCCATTAGAATAAGTATAAGTAGAGCCGGTACCATTATTATCTGTAATCGTCCATCCACTAATATCAACGGTGGATCCTCCTGCGTTAAATAGCTCAATCCATTCTTCATCAGAATCTGTTCCGGGAGTGTCATAAAGCACTTCGCTTATAACAATAACACCGGCTGATGGTGGTTGAGTTGCTTGAGTTTCAGGATTTCCGTTTCCGTTAACTACACTCCAGTCGCTAAATGAGTCTGTATCAGTTAAACTTGTTCTTTCTATTGAACTTCCTGTTGGAGCAGAAGGGTTTGAACTACTTCCCCATCCAGAAGGTGTTCCTGATGAAGCTCCTCCTTCCCACGCAACTTCATCAATCAAAGTTCCTAAATCATCTTTTAAAAGCAAGGCATCTCCACCGTTATTTAGTGCTGGTAAGGATCCGGATACATCTGCATCAAAACCATACAGCGTGTTAAACCCGGAAGCGTTTCGTGCAACCGTTAAATAAGTACCTGCCTGGATTATTGAAGAGCCTGGAAGAGTGAAAGATGACCCGGTTCCATTGTTATCAGTAATTACCCATCCGGAAATATCAATTGGAGAAGCGCTTGCGTTATAAAGCTCTACCCATTCCTCCTGAGAATCTGTTCCCGGTGTATCATAAAAGATTTCGCTAAACAGCACATCATTACCAGCACTTCCACCGTTACTTAAGCTTACGAAATCAGCATAAACCGGAAGGTGATCAGATGCATCATGTATTGCCTGAGCTACTGTTGCACTTACAGCTGAGTTTGGACCATCAAGCAAAGAAGTATCAAAATGATTTCCATCGTTACCAAAAGCAGTATAGGTTCCCGGGATCATATCTACTTTCGAGTTGTCGTTTATCCCAAAAGAAGTAAGAATGAAATCAAATCGATCATCTAATCCTCCGTGAGCTCCTCCGCCAAATTGTGTAGTTCTTGGGCTTTGAGTATGTACATTTGCAAAAGCAGGATTAATATGCCAATCACCAACTCCTCCTGAAAAGGCCAGCGGATCTTCAGCTCTACCATCGTTATCTGCTTCGTTGGCAATGAATTTTTGATAAGCGGGTTCATTACTGTCGTACATGTTGAAGTCACCTACCACTACAAACTCAGTTCCTGCCGGCAAATTATTCAAATGATTTCTCAATACCGTTACTTCATCCAATCGCTTTTGCTCATTGGTTGAACCTGAACTTGCTTTTAGGTGTGCGCTATAGAAACGAATCTCATTATCTCCGATCTGCATTACATATTCTGAAAATTCCCTGAGTGCAGTGGGAATTTCATTTTGTGAAGTAAGAGTTCCGATCGATGTTCGGTAGAACAGCATATTATCTGTATCAACGCCATTTATAAAAGTGGCTCTTGAATACTGATTTCCTCCGGCATTAAGCGCCGTAAGTATCAGATCAGCTCCGGCAGCATCCACAATTTCCTGCATAAGAAGAACATCGGGGTTTGCCGCCTGAAGCACGGTTTGGAATGCACTTTGACGATCGGTATCTGTTCCGTCAAGTTTAAGTCCGTTATAAGTCATTACGCGGAAATTAACATCCTGCGCAAGTACAAAAGATGAGATTAGAAGAGTAAGAACAAAAGAAATTGCCGTAATCTTCCTGAAAGATTTAGCGAGTACACGCATATCGCCTCCGGGGTTAGTTATCGTTTATGATATTAAGGCGACCGGTGAGTGGTGACAGCCAATTACGGTTGGCAGGTGGATGCTCTCTGTCCCAAATCACAGAGATTACACAAGTGGGTCGTAACATTATAGTTCCGCCGAAGTGTAAAAGCAAGTAAAGTTATCCACAGGAAAAATGTGGAATAGTATGCTAACTACTTATAAATTTTACCCTTTCGTGATAATACAGAATTGTAAACTTTTCTATCTTTCATCAAAAATACTATGAAATTTAAATGGTGGTGGATTCCTGCAGGGCTGGCTGTAATGTACGCTGTTGCATTTCCTTTTTATTTCAGAAGTCCTGAATATCCTCTGTTCTTCACAGTCTATTCTATTTTTAATGGCACTCTAGAACATCAAACTATTGATAGCAAAAAAGAACAGCTTGTTTCTAATTACGAGGAGATAACTGTAGGCAGAAAAGCACCGGATTTTACTCTTCCAGATTTAGGTGGAAATCAGGTTTCGCTATCTGATTTTGAAGGAAAGACAGTTCTACTCACTTTTTGGGCATCCTGGTGTCCAACATGTCGCGCTGAAAATAAAAACCTCAAAGAGATCTATCCGGAATACAAGAAGAAAGGATTTGAAATACTGGCTGTATCTCTGGATCGAAGTAAAAATAATTGGAGAAAAGCCGTTGAAAAAGACGGGATTTTCTGGCCTCAGGTTTCTGACCTGAAAGGAGTGGATTCTCCTGTCGCTACAAAGTATGGTGTTTATTCCACACCTACTACTTTTTTGATAGATAATACGGGAGTTGTGATTGGGAAGGATTTGAGGGGTGGGGAGCTGGAATTACGAATACAGGAATTAGGAATGTTCGAATAAATATTCATAATACCTTATTAACCCTTATCGCTAGCAATGCCGGCTTTTATTAAACTAATTATCACAAGAGACAGGAATGGCACCATTGTGATTAGAGTAGGTATTTCAGAGCTATAATCCTCCATTCCTATAAATATCAAAAATAGAATCCCAGAAAGTATTACACCTGACCCCGTAAAATAATAGACATTTTTTCTTTTCTCGGTAAATAATGAAGTTAAAAGTAATGCTTGTCCGAAAAAAAATATTATTGTCGGAATAAACCAGATTTGATCTGTTTCATTAAAATTAAAAATCATAAAAAACTGAATTACTACGACAGGAGCAACCCCATGACCGGCTCCTATTGAGATAATAAGTGTCGAAATTAAAGTCCAAAATGGATGTAGGCTTTCTTTATTCATAGTATTTGTCTTCTTTCCAATTCTCAGGATTCATTTTAATGTATTCCGAAATAGCATTGAATGATTCCTGATCTCTAATAATATGATCGTAATATCTGGCTTTCCATTGGAAATCAGTTCTGATCTTTCTCGCCTGTTTGGTAACACCGATTTTAAATCCCCGAATAATAGACGCCAAATTCTGGGATTGAGGTCCAAATTTATTTAATGAAGCTTGTTTTTTTATTCGATGCATGTAGGGGCGCAAAATCTTGCGACCCTACATTAGATTTTGAAAACCTGCCATCGTCTTTTTTATCAATTATTATAATCCCATGAACATGATTAGGCATAATCACAAATTCTCCTAATTTCACAAATGGGTAATGATCAGGGATTTCTACCCAACACTGGTTTACGATCATTCCGATTTCAGACAGATACATTTCATCTTTCTCTATCTCTCCAAAAAAATGTACTCTATTCTTCGAGCAAATGGTTATGAAATACGATCCATTCCAGCCATAATTCCAGGATTTTAACCTTGTTGTTTCATTTCGATATTTGTTTTTGAATCCCTCTGACATCATTCAATTCAACATAATTATGTTATGTAGAGACGCAAAATCTTGCGTCCCTACAATTTATTTCCTGATAAATTCACATCCAATTAAAATAAGCGATCACAAATTCGAATCCGCTAAATATTCATGCACGTATTTGATCGCCATGGAGCCTTCGCCAACGGCGGATGCAACTCTGTTCATCGCGCCGGCACGGACATCCCCCGCAGCAAAAATTCCGGGAGCACAGGATTCCAATAAATAGGGCTGACGTTCCAGCTTCCACACTTTTGAATATTCATTGTAGCGTTGCAAATCTCGCCCTGTCTCAATAAACCCGCGATCATTTTTGATTACGTTATCATGAATCCAATCGGTATAAGGTTTTGCACCGATAAAGATAAATAAACCGTCAGCTTCTACTTCGGATTCTGATTCATCCTCATTATTCAGGAGTTTCAGTCCTTGTAGATGACCATTTCCTGATGCCTCTACAATTTCTCTGTTTCCAAGAAGTTCGATGTTTTCGGTTCTGTTTATCTGATCGATCAAATAAGACGACATACTTGAAACCAGCGAATCCTTACGAATAGTGATGAATACATTCTTTGCAAATGTAGACAGATACATGGCTGCTTGTCCGGCTGAATTGCCTCCTCCAACAATGTAGACTTGTTTATCTTTGAAGGCATGAGCCTCAGTCATGGCAGCGCCGTAATAAATTCCCGCTCCGGTAAAATCTGAAATCCCTTTGCTTTCCAGCTTTCTGTAATTAACACCTGTAGTAACAATTACCGCTTTTGCATTGATCTCACTTCCATCCGCTAAACAAACCGTTTTATATTGATCATTCAGCTTGATATCGATCACTTCCTGTGGGGATAAAAATTCGACCCCGAATCTCGTGGCTTGTGTGATTGCACGTCTAGCCAGATCAGAACCGCTTAATCCTTTTGGAAAACCAAGATAATTCTCGATTCGTGAACTGGTTCCGGCTTGTCCTCCGGGAGCTCTTTTTTCAATAAGCAACGTTTTCAGCCCTTCGGATCCACCATATACTGCCGCTGCTAATCCTGCCGGACCTGCACCCACAATCACTACATCATATACATTTTCTGAAGCTGATGGATTTTTTCCCAGTTTGTTCGCTATCTGAATCGGACTAGGTTCAGTAAGAAATTCGCCATCTTCAAAAAATATTGCAGGCAGATCTTTTTGGTCAATTTGATTCTCGTCTAATAATTCAGCGGCTTTTTCATTTTCCTCAATATCTAACCAACGGTAAGGAATCAGGTTTCCCGAAAGATAGTCTTTAACTGAATGCGATTTCGGTGAATACTGATATCCTACTAATCTGATGCCTGTAAAACCGGGACGGAAATTGGCTTGCCATTCATCCAGCAAATCATCCAAAACAGGATATAATTTTTCTGCAGGCGGATCCCATGGTTTCAGTAAATAATAATCCAGCTGAACTTCGTTAATTGCCCGAATTGCAGCATCTGTGTCAGAATATGCTGTTAACAAAACTCTCTTTGCTTCCGGGTAATGTCTCTTTGCTTTCTCTAGGAAATCTACCCCAATCATTTCAGGCATTCGCTGGTCTGATAAAAATAGCGCAACCGTTTCGCCTTGTTTCTTCAGTTCAGGTAAACTTTCCAATGCTTCTTTCGGAGATTGCGTGCTCATTACCCGATAATCTTTCCTGTAATTACTGCGCAGATCTCTAGTAATTGCTCTAAGCACCTGAGCATCATCATCGATCGTAAAAATTATAGGTTTCTTCATTATAAATTTTGAATGCTGAATTTTGGATTATGAGCAAAAGACTTTGTCATATCGAACAGAGCGAGATATCTAATGATTAAGTAACGATTGCAATTTTTAGACTTCTCACATGCGTTCGAAGTGACAAAAGGTAATTCATAATCCAAAATTTAAAATTAATAATTCAATCCAATGGAAAACAGAGTTCAAATGTTGTTTCTCCCGGTTTTGATTCTACATCAATAGATGCTCCGTGTTTTTCAATAATTTTGTGGACTACATCTAACCCTAATCCGGTTCCTTCACCAACATCTTTAGTGGTAAAAAAAGGATCGAATATTTTTGGTAACACATCCTCCGGAATTCCGCTCCCGTTATCTTTAAAAAACAGATACAGATTTTTATTCTTCTCTTCAGCTTTTACTTCGATTTTTCCGTCTTGGGGCACGGCATCGATTGCATTGTCGAGTAAGTTCGTCCATACCTGGTTTAATTCGCTTACGTACCCATAAAATTCTGATAAATCAGAAGGGATATTTAGTTCTATTTCTACTTTTTTCTGCTTTGCTTTATGATTGAGCATCGTAACTGTGCTCTTTAGAACTTTCTTAAGCTCCACCACTTCTTTATCGGTTCCCCTGTCCATATGAGAATAGGTCTTAACTGAAGAAACTAGGTCGGAAATTCGTCGGGCAGAATCTTCAATTTCTTCAACCATTTTCTCTGTAGTGAGAACATCCTCGATCCAACCTAAAACTGCCGGTAAATATTCGTCTTCTACATGAGAAGAAACAAATTCAAGATCTTTAGTATTAAAACAAAACTCCGCAAATGTCTCAGAATATTCAAAGCCTTTTTCTACACCGTGATCTTCCATCCAGTCTGTTAGTTCATCTTCAAGCGCCGCTCTTTCCATTAATGATTGCTGATTTGAAGATCCATTTCCCGCCTTTTTAAACACTAAATCATTCACTGCATCTACCTGTTCGTTGGTAAGCTTGATATTCATCACAGCTTTGAACTTATCCGGAGTTTGAGATAAGCGTTTTTTGAGCTCAGTAGCTCCCCGAACCATTGCAGAAGCTGGGTTATTCAATTCATGAGCCAATCCCGCAGAAAGTTTTCCCAATGCTACCAGCTTTTCGTTTTGCTGCTGTTGAGAAGTGAAGCTTCGAATACGATCAGATAACTGATGAACCAGCGCTTCAATTAACTCGTACCGTTTTGTGATGTCAACAAAAAGATCTCTATGGGTTTCCAGAATCGTTGCGTCTTCCACCACTACTAAATGAGCTATTGAAGATTGCATTCTGGAAAATGGAAGCCGCCCGGAAATTTCACCGGTTTCAAAATCACCTAAATTAGCAAAAGAACTTCCCCTTGGTAGCTGAATCCTTATCCTTCCATCTAATATGATGAACATTTTATCGATCTCAGAACCCGGCTCCATAATCTTTTCATCGGTCATGTAGGTACAGATTCGGGAATTTTCTACCAGCCAGTCAAGTTGATCCACCGGCACATTCTCAAACTGCGGGAAGCTTTGTAATTTTTGAACTGCAAATTCTTTTAATGTGCTCATAGAACCTCCTTATCAATGTAGCAGTAGCGCCAATCTTCGCCCGGCTCAACTGATCTGATTATTGGATGATCATTTCTCATATAATGCTTTCTGGCGTGCTTGTTCTTTGAAGAATCACAACAGCCCACATAACCACAAGTCATGCACATTCGCAAATGAACCCACTCATCTCCTTGCTGAACACAAGTTTCACATTCATGAGTTGTGGGTTCTGTGATTTTGATCATGTTTTCATGTTCACACGACATATCAACTCAATTTATGATTTGTGATAAAAGCCAATAACTCTTTGTACGCTAATTTACCTTCATACTTGGTTTCGTTCATAAAAAAAGTCGGGGTATCATTTACACCGTGTTTAACTCCGCTTCTAAAGTCTTTCTGAACCCAACTCAAAAAACTATGCGATTCCAGGTCTACATGAAATTTTCTTCTATCAAGATCAAGTTCCTGAGCAAACTCTTCAAGCCTCTCTCTGCTTAGGTTCTGATTGTCTGCAAACATAAGGTCATGAATTTCCCAGAACTTTCCCTGATCACCTGAACATAAAGCTGCTTCAGCGCATATTTCAGCATGTGGATGTTTATTCTTGATCGGAAAATGGCGGAATATAAATTTCAGGTCTGAATCTTCTTTCAGAATTTTTTGAACATATCTGTATCCCAACCTGCTGTACGGACATTCATAATCTCCGTATTCGATCAGGATGTTTTCAGATAACAGATTTCCTTTGGGAAATTCTTCGGTTCGTATATTTAATGAGTAATCGGGCATATTTGTATGGTTGATAAACTGACCAATAGGGTCATGCCGAATTTATTTCGGCATCTTTGTGAGGCTCCATGAAGTCTTTTTGCTATAATCATAATCAAAGCCTTTTCTTAAGATCCTGAAACGAGTTCAGGATGACCTGTCTTTTTTAAAATATCAGTCACTCAAAATCCTTCATATTTAAATCAAGCGACATAGATCCATCAATCTCGTCAGTAATACTTATTTCAGCAAGTTTTCTTCCGGCTTGTATCAGTGGTAAACATACTGCGTTTGCTCCCGCTTCTTTAAGTGCCTGATGCTCTTCATCCCTCATAGTAAGCGCATAAATATCTTCGGTAAATTTATTCTCACGAAGCATTTTAGTAGCCTGGATTTTTGTATCAGCATAAGGCATGGCTAGCATAATTGCCTTTACACTTGACAGATCTATGTTTTCCCACAACTCAGCATCCTGAGCATCGCCATAAACTACGCGTCTTTTTTTCCCCAAATTGTATTCGATCTGAGCAGGATCAGAATCCATTCCCGTTACTCTGTATTCTCTTTCCTTTAAATAGTCGTAAGCTGAAGAACCAGCCTGTCCCATTCCAACTACTAAATATTCGGCTCCGCCTAAACTCACCACCTGCTGACCCGGGTGTTTCACATTTCTTTCCAGCGGAATAAGCTTGTGTTCAAACCTTTTCCATAAGCTATTTGATTTTGCTGATAGTGGAGCGTTCACTGTGTATGAAACTGCTATCAATAGTGCAAAAACGATGATCGTGGATTCCGGAATAAAGCCTACTGATGCGGCTACCATACCTGCGATCAATGTAAATTCGCTGAACGAGGTTAATGTTAGAGTCACCATAAATGAATTTCTTGAACGGAGTTTGAACAGTATCAGCAGAAAGAAAAACAAAACTGCTTTGATTGGAAGAACAGCAAATAATGCACCTGCAAACAGGAGGTCATTCATATTTGGTAAGCCTGCCAGTCCCACTTCTAAAAAGAAGCCGACCAGAAATGCTTCTTTAAGTCCCCACAATTTTTCGGAAAGTTCGTCCGATTCATGAGTTCCTGAAAGTAACGCTCCTGCTACAAGTGCTCCCAATTCGCTGGAAAGTCCCAGCACTTCAAACAAAGCGGCACCACCCATTGCAAGTAACAACCCGTAAAGGAGTTGCAGATCTTCATGACCGCTTGATGTAAGTAGTTTGAAGAGAAGTGGTCTTAAAAGAGGCAATAAAATCAGCCCGAAACTCCAAACAGATGGAATTCCTCCACCTGTTAGTGCTAAAACTGTAATTGCCACTAAGTCCTGTACAATTAAAATACCAATTGAAACACGAGCATGAAACGCATTCAGTTCACCGCGTGCTTCCAGTGTTTTTGCAGCCAATACCGTACTTGAAAATCCAAGAAGTATACCAATGATTAAGCCTTCAATTGCAGAAAAACCGAAAGCCAGTGCAATTACCAAAAAGATACCGGCGCTAATCACAAGGTGAATACTTCCGGCACCAAATACTTCAGGCTGGATGATATTCTTTATCCTTAGATGTAAACCAACTGTGAACAAAAGAAAAATAACGCCATAGTGACCGATTGAGTGGAGCAGGCCATTTTCGTCTGACACACCAAATGCAGAGAGAATTACTCCGGCTATCAAATATCCGATTAAAGGAGGTAGTTTTAGTTGTTTAACAACCATACCTAAAACGTAGGCAAGGCCAAGCCATAGAATTTCCATTTGAAGAAATTAAGAATGAAGAATTATGAATGTTGAATTGTACTGAATTTATTCAACATTCATAATTTAGAATTTAAAACTCTTTGTATTTCGAGAATCTCATCTTCGTTGACAAGGTGTCCCATCCCCGGATAGATCTTTTTTGTGACATTTCCTCCCATCTTTTCAAAGACAGCCTCTGTTTCGTCTACTCTTTCTTTTGGGATGTGAGGATCTATATCGCTACACCCAAGAAATACAGGTGTTCCTTCTAAATCTCCGGAATAGACTGACGGAACAATTTTATCGCCTATCAAACCTCCGCTTAATCCGATAACTCCGGCGTATTTTCCATGATGTCTGGCAACGAATTCTGTCGCAAGACAAGCTCCCTGAGAAAACCCGAGAAGGAAAATATTTTCTTTAGGAATGCCTTTTTTTTCTATTTGATAAACCAAATCAGAAATAGCTTGTAAGCCCGAGTTTAATCCCGGCTGATTTTTCTCTGTCGGAGCAAGGAACGAATACGGATACCAAGTAAAGCCACTTGCCTGGGGCGCCAAAAAAGCAACCTTTCCTTTCGTCTCAAATTCATTGCCAAGACCGATAATGCTTTCTGCACTTGCACCACGTCCGTGAATCATGATCATGGCAAACTTTGCATCACTAAGATCAACTCCTCCAAATGCAGTTTTCTGATTCTGATGAGGCCCTTTAAACGGTTTTTCTTTATCAACTCTGAATATTTCCATTACGCTAGCTTTTAGATGCCTAAATCAGGCAGATTATCTTCGATAATTTTTCTTCTTGGCTCTAACCAAGGTGGGAGAATCAACGTTTCGCCGAGTTCCTCAAAATCTTCATCAACGTCATAACCAGGACCGTCGGAAGCTATTTCAAACAAAACTCCACTTGGCTCACGAAAGTAAACCGACTTAAACCAGTGCCGGTCTATAACCGGACTTGGATGTAATCCTTTCTCCAGCACCTTTTCTCTTAGTTCAGCCAATTCTTCTTCATCTTTTGCACGAAAAGCAACGTGATGCACGATTCCCCGTCCACCTTTTCCTTGTACATTAACCGATTCTTCTAAAATCACATTACTTCCGATTTGTGCGTCTGTGGCAAATCTGGTCAGTTTTTCTTCTGAGTTCTTTTCTTCAAATTTAAACACATCCTTAAGTATGTCGGCAGTTGCATCAGGATCAGCTACCTTCAGACGTGTAGACCAAAAGCCTTGAATTGAGGATTCAGTTGGAACAGTGCTCTCAAAATCACTCACTTTTTCTTTGGGTTGATCGGAAAATACCAGATCCAGTTCCAGCCCGTCCGGATCCTGAAAACGCAATGCGGGTTTTCCGAATATTTCAAAGATATCTGAGTGTTCAATATTATGGGCATTCAATCTTTCTTTCCAGAAGTCTTCTGTTCCTTCGGGAACCTGAAAAGCAACATTTACAGACTCTCCGCTTCCGGGAATTCCTTTATGAGCTCGCGGCCATGGGAAAAAAGTTATACTGGACCCCGGGTTAGCTGCTTCGTTTCCGTAAAAAAGGTGGTATGTAGAGGGATCGTCCTGATTGACAGACCTTTTAACCATTCTCATTCCCAATTTTTTTACATAAAAGTCGTAGTTCTCTGCTGGATTTCCTGCTAAAACTGAAATGTGATGTAATCCTTTATTGTGTTTCATATCGCCTCCTTGTTTAAAGCAATACAAATATATTAAATAGTTTAATATTAAACTAATTTTATTGCATCAATATCATTCAACACAAAGCTTGATGTGAATCTGACGAATAGCACCTCGAAAATATGCTCAACCTCAGCTACCCTTCATCAATCGTTCAAACTCTTTAGGTAAAGGAGCTTCAAAACTCATCTGTTGCTTCGTTTCAGGATGTGTGCACGAAAGTTTGGAAGCATGTAACAGTAATCTTCTAACACCCTTTGTTTTTTGTCCGTATACATAATCACCGGCGATCGGGCAACCTTTATCAGCAAGATGAACCCGAATTTGATTTTTGCGTCCGGTAAGCAACTCTATTTCCAACAAACTAAAATCCGGGTTTTCCTTAAGGACTTTATATTTCGTCTTTGCCAGCTTTCCTTCATCAGGATTATTTGTTGAGTACACTTTATGTATGCTGTTTTCTACCAAATATGAACTGAGAATATCTTCCTTTTTTGACAGCGTCCCCACAACTACAGTATGATATGTTTTGGTAAAATCTTTCCAGTTATCCTGTAGAAATCTTTTTGATTGCTCTGATTTAGCAAATATCAAAACTCCGGAAGTGTCTCTGTCCAACCGGTGAACAATATAAACTCTCTTCTTCGACTTGCTGTTTCCCTTCTTTACATATTCATTCAGAAGATAATGAGCAGTATTAACCGATTCCTTCTCATTCCCCATGGTTAGTAACCCACTGGACTTATCGATCACAAGAATATCATGATCCTCATATAAAATGGTTAAACCTTTAGGGTGATAGCGTTTGGGCGAAGACTTGAATTTTTTTGAGCTCATTAATGAATATAAAACATCGCTAAACCATAAATGAATTTGTTTTAAGGCCTATTTCAGAAATGTTCCTTACAAAGTTCAACTTCCCTTTTGCTTGATCACATCAGAAGTAAAAGAAGATCCATGATCTATGTTTTTTGTGAAACCTGAATAGGAATCAACTTTTGTCTTAGTAAGAAGTCTAACTTCATAGTAAGTGGATATCCCTGCAATCAAAGCTATAATTACCGAAACGGGATAAGTCAGTTCTACTGACAAAAACATCAATGCTCCTGCCAGTAAAATTCCAGCCTCAATTGAAACAAGTAATTGCAAAAAGAACTGTGGCGATATTAAGCGTCCGCCCCAGGGTTTTACATTTGATTGATGCCATCTGAATCTGTATAAAGCATAAGAAAGTGCTAGTGTAAATAATCCAAAGAATAACAGCAGAACCGAGACCAAAATATTCTGAGGAATAAACTCTGAAAAGAAAGCGGACTCCGAATCTATACCAAAAACCGCTCCTATTATTGCAATTACTGCAGCAAATAATGCTGAAGACCAAGCCGGAACTTGCCAAATTAGAGTATCAAAATGTCGGTATGCCTCATTATAAAGCTCTGTCTTTATTGTCTTTTCGAGTTTCGCCATAGTGGGGAAGTCATCATAATGCCCCTCTTTAAAACTCGTTTTACTAATTGCGCTGTAAATTTGCTTGCAATCTTCGCTATCACCAAACCAGTCTGTTTCTGTTAACTCCTTATTAGCAGAATGCTTCACTGTATGAATTACAGAATTTGCGGGCATAAAAACATTATGCGCTACATTAGGTATTGTAGTAAAAAGTTCTCCTGACTTAAACCTTTTAAATACTATTTCTTCATTCAGTTTTTCTACATATCCGATCCATCCCTTTTCAACCAAATATGTTTCTTTAAGATATTTGTGATAATGCGCGTTTTGCCAGCCCTGAGACTCTTTGGTAGTCACCGTTCTTATATACGCAGAGCCGTCTTCTGCATTCATTCTGAACCTCAGTTCATTATTTGTAAGCATTTTAGAATGTCTTACAGAAATGCCGTGTTCTGATTTTGCTTCATCACAGAAAATAGGAGTCTCTATTTCTTGATATGACCCTTTAAATCCTAAACAATTTGAATCTGAATTTTTCATTTTAAAACTAGTAGGAATTAGTTTGAGTGTTTGTCTAATTTAAAATCGATAAAAAAAATTACTTCTTATAATTCTCATGAACATTTACGCCATAATAATCCTTGCAACCATCGCAGTGGATTTTGTACTCGATCTGGTTTCCAATTATCTGAATCTGAAATCATTATCCAAAGAATTGCCTAATGAATTTGAAGGAATCTATGACGAAGACACTTATGCTAAATCTCAGGAATACACTAAAGTTGGTACTCGTTTTGGCTTTATAACCGGTGGTTTTGATCTTGTTGTGCTACTCACTTTCTGGTTTTCAGGTGGATTTAATTGGCTAGATGAAATTGTACGAGCCTGGGGATTTGGAGAGCTCGTTACGGGATTACTTTACATCGCTGTATTGATGGTTGCCAAGTCAGTGATCTCGCTTCCATTCAGCATTTATTCCACTTTTGTGATCGAAGAACGATTCGGATTCAACAAAACCACACCAAAAACCTTTGTTTTGGATCTCATTAAGGGATTAGGGCTTGGGCTATTGATCGGAATGCCATTGCTTGCCGGAATTCTTGCTTTCTTTATGTACACAGGTGATCTGGCCTGGCTATACGCGTGGATTGCGATCACTCTTTTTTCTTTGATAATGCAATATGTGGCCCCAACATGGATCATGCCGTTGTTTAATAAATTCACTCCACTTGAAGAGGGAGAGCTACGCACAGCTATCGAAGAATACACTGACAAAGTTGACTTCCCATTACAAGGTTTGTTTGTAATTGATGGCTCCAAACGCTCAAGCAAGTCGAATGCGTTCTTTACCGGATTTGGGAAAAACAAACGAATCGCTCTTTACGACACCTTAATTGAAAATCATACGAATGATGAATTGGTAGCCGTGCTTGCTCATGAAATTGGTCATTATAAAAAGAAACACATCATTAAAGGGATGATCACCAGTGTAATTCAAACGGGAGCTATGCTATTTGTGCTTTCCATTTTCTTGCAAGCCGAAGGATTGTTTGATGCCTTTTATATGGATGAGATGTCTGTGTATGCCGGGCTTATTTTCTTCGGAATGTTGTACGCTCCCATTGATATGATACTATCTGTATTTATGCAAATATCCTCCCGAAAACACGAATATGAAGCTGACGAGTTTGCCGCCACTACAACTGGCAAACCTGATGATATGATAGCCACACTGAAAAAATTATCGAAAGATAATCTTTCTAATTTAACTCCACATCCATTTTATGTATTCTTGAATTATTCGCATCCTCCGGCACTTCAACGTATTAAAGCAATTCGGGAAATTTGATATGAGTAAAAAATCAAAAAACATAGAAACCATCGCAATTCATGGGTCTCTCGATCATTCCTCGGGATCAAGATCTGTAGTTCCTCCCATAGAAGTTTCCACTAATTTTGAACACTCTGAAGCCGGACATCAGGATGGTGATTTTCTTTATACCAGACATAGTAATCCAAATCGCCAGCAACTGGAAAAAGTCCTCGCAGAATTAGAAGGAGGAGAAGCTTGTGCAGCATTTTCGTCCGGCATGGCAGCTATCGGTAGCATTTTTCAGGCAATGGAGGAGGGTTCACATATAATTGTACCGGAAGATGTGTACCATGGAACACGAAAAACGTTGAACACTTTTGGTAAGCGATGGAATCTAGAGTTTACATTCACTGACATGAGAAACCTGGAAGATGTTCAAAATAACATCCGCCCTAATACAAAGCTCATTTATGTAGAAACACCATCCAATCCTTTAATGCATATTACTGATCTGGAAAAGGTATGCGCTTTAGCGAAAACCATCAATGCAAAAGTGTGTGTAGATAATACCTGGCCATCTCCTTTAAATCTGAATCCGATTGAGTTCGGAGCAGATCTGGTAATGCATTCCACTACAAAATATTTAGCCGGGCACAGCGATATTTTAGGTGGCGCGATCATTTCAGCAAAACAAGATGAAATGTTTGATCGAATTCGAGATATCCAGCAAGGTCAAGGTGCAGTTCCTTCCGCTAGAGATTGCTGGCTACTATGCAGAAGTATCAGGAGTTTTCCGTATCGAATGAGAGCTCATAATGAAAACGCTCAAAAGCTTGCCGAATTCCTCTCTGACCATCCAAAAGTAAAAGAAGTGTATTATCCGGGATTAGAATCTCACCAAGGCTATGAAATCGCCCGAGCGCAAATGAGTGGGTTTGGAGGAATGATCTCGTTTCTTTTTGATGGAACAGAACAAGAAGCTCTTAAAGCAGTTGCCTCCTCTAAACTTATAACCCGGGCTACAAGCCTTGGTGGGATTGAAAGCACCTGGGAACATCGTCGTTCCAGTGAAGGTGATCAATCTCATTCTCCTGAAAACCTTATAAGATTAAGCGTTGGTTTAGAGCATCCTGATGATTTAGTCGAAGATTTAAAGGTTGCTTT
The DNA here is from genome assembly GCA_965222085.1 of Balneola sp. Classification (GTDB taxonomy): domain Bacteria; phylum Bacteroidota; class Rhodothermia; order Balneolales; family Balneolaceae; genus Balneola. The sequence continues at coordinate 1,660,330 of OZ244952.1, read as the reverse complement.
TAGCAATTAAGTTGCTATATGTAATGAATTTAACTACTATCTGTTAAATTCACTGGGGGGAATTATGAAGAATTTGACAGGGTTACTAGCACTTTTTTTTATTGGCACTTCTTTTCTATATAGCCAAAGTACTTCTCCGACTCTCCAAGCAGGCTTAAGTGGCATTGCTTTTGACAAAGGAGACTTGGATGCAGAGGTAATTGCTAAGTTAATTGCTGAAAAACAAGACGAGATAAAAGTACGGCTCATTCAAACAATGTTGCTTGATGATTTAGATGAAGCAGGCGGCTTAATCTCAGCATATGTTAATGATTTACTGAACGTAGTTTTATCTGGAAGTAAGCCACAGGTACAGACAAAAAACATTTTAGAGAGCACAGTAAATGTTGCAGTGGTTCTTGCTTTCGTAAATCATTACGTGGGAGTAATTGATGGTGATGCGCGTGATAACTTGAATAAGCTTGCTATGTCATTAGGATATATATTACCGGAAGAATATAAAAGTATGCCGCCCCCTTCTTCATTAGTTGAGATGATTCAAAATCCAAAATATGCTCAGGTTTTTACTGAAAAACTTGATGATGACAAGGTGAGTGTTAGTGATTACAATAGCGATATTTTGACACAGTTTGCTGTGTTCTTAATTGATATGACAGCAGAAGCTCTACAACAAAATGAAACATTGAAAGAGCGAGGACTTTTTAGGTTTACAGATTCGCAGTGGTATATAAGTGAAAATCTTTTTTCTAATTCCCAGGAGAAAACGGTAGGGTTTACACAAAATGCCTTTTTTAGGTCTTATATAGATCTTAGAAATAAAGCAAAAGAAGCGAGTAAATTAAAACAAGATGTTGACAGTTTAGAGCGAAGGCGCTTTGACCAGATATTGTCCAATGATTTTTCAATAAAAAAAATGAAATTATCAATAGATAATAAAAGAAAAAAGCTTCAAACTGCTGTTAAAAACAAATCAAGAGAAGAGAGTATATTAAAACAAGATGTTGACAGTTTAGAGAAGAAATATACTAACCTCAAGTTATCTAATGATTCTAGAATACAAAAAATAGATTCATTAACAGAAAGTAAGAGGAAAGAATTTCAAACCGCTTTTAATCAATTTCGAAAGTTACAGAAAGATTTAAAAGAGAAAGGGGGGGCGGCTACTTCAGAATATGCTCAACTAGTATTTCAGGATATACAAGAGTATATAAATGCTTACGTAGATGCTTTTGGAGTGTTCGATTTTATTTATCGGAATGGTCTTCAGATAAGTAGTATTGATACATTGCTTTCAGGACAATTGGATAGTCTTGCAAACTCATTGGGAAGTTTGAACCCGGATATTAATATCGATATATCAAGAATTGAAATAGCTAACTATCAAAAACTAGTCAACCATCTTAAGAAGCAATTAAAAGAAATACCGGAAAAATATGTTGCTGAATTTTCACCATTCTTTGCAGAGATTGAAGATCTGCTGATTAAGTCTACAATTGAGACTGGAGGTACTCTAAAGAATCATGAACAAATTTTTCTGATTGGGAAAAAATTACTCCCCGTTGCCAGAACCATTGTAACACTCTCCGGAGATACTTCATCAGTAGAGCTCGTCTTGCGAAAGGCAGAATTACAATTAGTTGCTAACGCTGTAGACTCTTTATCGGTTAAACTAGGTTTATCAAAGAAAGATAGTGATTCATTTATGGCTTTCTATAAACTATTCGGCTCTATACAAAATCTGGATGATATACAAAGTTATGAGCAATTTTTTAAGAGCTTTTATCTCACTCTGGATGTCTTTGTTGACGGAAAGCTGAAAAGTGTTCTACAAAAAGTAGTAGGTCTAACCAACGATCATATAGAACTGGTTAAAACCGATTCAGCCGATTATGTAAACGTAGATGTACAAGGAGTATTAGCATCATTATCTGAAATGAAATACAATCGCTGGAGACCTTTTAGTTTGTACTTAACTGTGGGTGGAAACTTTATGTGGTTTCCGGGTGATGGTCAACAAGTACAGGAAAACAATATATCCGGATTCCAATATTTTGGTGAAAAAATTGGATTAAAGATAAAATTAAAAGATAATGCCTACTTAAACTCATTTAGCAAGGGTGAAGTTTTCAACTATTATGGGAGAAAATACATTCGAAAAGTACCTCCTAAACAACCTGTCGTAAGTGACTACCACTTTCTGCTTTATGCTTCGGGTTTGTTATATAATCTCGTGGGGACCAGCTCTGAAAACTCTATCAATAGCACAATGGTAGGCGCCGGATTTGGTTTGTCCTTTTTTAACGGGTTGGATTTTAATGTTTCCGCAGGTATGCCGGTTGGTATATCAAACCCAAAGCTTTTCATAAATGCGGGTTTTGAAATTCGCTTTATGGAGTATATTCAGGCCTTGGGCAAATAGTAAAACTACTATTATGAGCAGATTTATTAAAAGCGCTTTTCTATCAATAAAGGAACTATAAGCATTTTGAACTAATTAGAATAATGTAGAACTTTACAGTCCTTTGCAAAAGCAGCTAAAACCGCCGTTAAGGCATCAAATTAAAAGATTTTTATGGCTAAGGTAGAAGTAGTAATGCCCCAGATGGGCGAATCGGTAATGGAAGGAACAGTAATTGAGTGGAGCAAATCTGTAGGTGATACTGTAGAAGTTGACGAAACACTGCTCGAAATTGCTACTGATAAGGTAGATAGTGAAGTTCCCTCACCTGAAGCCGGAACACTTGTTGAGATCTTAGTTGAAGAAGGCGACACCATTGAAGTGGGTAAACCTATTGCCATTATTGAGACCGATGCAGATGCCGTTGGAGACACTAATTCATCTCCTGAACCAGAGGCAAAGGAAGAAACTAAAGAAGAAGAATCTGAGCCTGAAGCGGAAGAAAAAGAAAGTGCCCCTGCTGCCGAAGAATCAAACTCCGGTGGTGGAGATGATGACGGAGAACGTATCGAAGTAATGATGCCTCAAATGGGAGAATCTGTTGTTGAAGCTACGGTAATTGGCTGGAATAAATCAGTTGGCGATGAAGTTGAAGAAGATGAAACGCTTTTAGAAATTTCTACTGACAAAGTAGACAGTGAAGTTCCTTCACCTGCCGCCGGAACCCTTGTAGAAATTTTAGCCGAGGAAAATGACACCATCGAAGTAGGTCAACCGATTGCAATTATTTCAACCGGTAAAGGAGCAAGTTCAGGATCATCAGCTCCGAAATCAGATTCCGGTTCTTCATCAGCAAAGAAAGAAGAAAAGAAATTATCTAAAGAAGAAGTCGCAGCTACTACTCCTGATCAATTGATGCAAAGTAATGGATCAAGTGATTCTTCCGGAGGATCCGAACCACAAAGAATGGGAAGCGACGGAAGATTTTTCTCACCGCTTGTTCGTTCTATTGCTAAAGAAGAAGGAATCAGCCAGGAAGAACTGGAAAGCATTGAAGGTTCTGGTCAGGGCGGAAGAGTTTCCAAAAAAGATATTCTTGGATACGTCGAGGATAAGAAGAACGGGAAAGTATCAGCTCCGTCAAAAACATCCGCAAAATCCACAAGTACTTCTAAATCCAGCGACGGATCTATTTCTGCCGGTCAATTGGATATAAAATCTCCTTCAGGTGAAGTTGAGATCATCAAAATGGATCGCATGCGTAAGATGATCGCGGAGCATATGGTAAAGTCAGTTCAGACTTCTGCCCACGTTACTACTTTTGCTGAAGTAGATGTTACTAACATGGTGAAGTGGAGAAACGCTAACAAGAATGCTTTCCAAAAGAAAACAGGACATAAACTTACGTTCACACCTCTTTTTGTTGAAGCGATCATTAAAGCGATGTTGGAATTTCCACTAATTAACAGTTCTGTTAATGGTGATGAGATCCATGTTAAAAAGGATATTAACTTTGGCTTGGCTGTTGCTCTGGGAGAAGGCGGCGAAGGCGGATTGATTGTTCCGGTAATGAAAAAAGCACAACAAAAGAATTTGGTTGGACTAGCTGAAGCCGTGAATGAAGTAGCGACCAAAGCCAGAAGCAAGAAATTAAGTCCGGACGATCTCGTTGGGGGAACCATCACTTTAACTAACTACGGAAGTGTGGGTAACATCATGGGAACCCCAATCATCAATCAGCCACAGGTTGCCATTATCGGTACAGGGGCTATTGAGAAAAAACCAGTAGTTCTGGAAACAGAAAACGGTGATGTAATTGCGATCAGACAAATGATGTATCTGTCAATGAGTTACGATCACAGAATTATTGACGGAGCACATGGTGGAGCATTCCTGAACAGGATTAAACAAATTCTTCAGGGATTTGATATGGATCGTGCGGTTTAACTAAGTATCAAGTCATTCAGATCAAAAGCAAAGCATCTTCAAAATTAAATGTTTTCATTTAGTTTGTTTTGTAGATCCTTCGGAAGTATCCTCAGGATGACCTAACTGAAAATTTCAGAGACGCTTATTTGCGTCTCTTTTTATGCTCAAATGAAAACAGCGGAATCCATACAAGAAATTCGGGAACAGGTTAATCACCTGAAATCTAAGGACAAAAAAGTAGCTTTTGTACCTACTATGGGGGCGTTACATGAAGGCCACCTTTCGCTCATCAGGATGGCGCACAAACATGCTGATGCGATCGTTGTTTCCATTTATGTGAACCCTGAACAATTTGCTCCTCACGAAGATTTCGGAACGTACCCGCGAACCATAGAAGCTGACCTGAAGCTTTGCAAAGAAGAAAACGTGGATGTAGTTTTTATGCCTGACACGGAAACCATGTACGGGTCAGGAAAAAAATACTTCAGCATTGATATTGAAGAGTTGAATGTTCATTTAGACGGCGGAAGTCGCCCCGGTTATTTTCAGGGAATTGCGCTGGTGGTGAACAAACTTTTCAATATTGTAAATCCTGATGTAGCCGTATTCGGGCAAAAGGATTATCAGCAGTTTCGCATTATAGAACAAATGGTGAATGAGTTTAATCATCCCGTTGAATTGCTTATGGCTCCAATCGGTCGTGCAGAAGATGGTTTAGCTTTGAGCAGTAGGAATGCATATTTATCTCAAGAAGAAAGAGCGCTTGCACCAAGCTTATACCGGGCATTAACTTACGTTGCTCAACAAATAGAGAATGGAGTTATGGAACCGTCTTTATTGATCTCACATCAACAAGACGAGCTGGAAGCAAAAGGCTTTGAGAATGATTACCTTTCTGTATACTCACTAGACACTTTACAACCCGTTGATAAGCTTTCCACAGGAAATAGCTACGTGTTAGCAATCGCTGCTTATTTGGGAAAAACCAGATTGATCGACAACTTAATATTGGAAATTTGAGGTTATAAGAATGCAAATAACCATGTTTAAATCGAAATTACATCAAATGGTAGTTACAGAAGCTAACCTTATGTATGAGGGAAGCATTACCATTGATCAGGACCTTTTGGACGCTGCCGACCTTCTTCCGTACGAAAAAGTACAGGTTCTTAATATTACTAACGGCTCCCGCCTGGAAACATACACTATTCCCGGAGAGCGGGGCAGCCGCATATGTTGTATGAACGGAGCAGCTGCTCGTCTTACACAGGTTAACGATAGAATTATTGTGATCAGTTATGCAGACATGACTCCTGAAGAAGCAAAATCTCATAAGCCAACCGTTGTTATTGTTGATGAAAACAATAATCCTAAGAAGATCATAGATGAGACCAAATATGCTTCAGAATATGATCTGGAATCCGGAATGCTGGATAATACATTCCAATAGAAGTGATCTTTACTCTTCAGCTCAATATTCGCACTTCAATCACAGTTGATAAATGAAAATCCCGTTTATCAATAATGTTCCTAAAGCCGAAAGTGTAATAGAAAGTTCTAAAGAAGGTCTTGGAACGTTTGGTGGTGTTTTTACTCCGTCCATTCTTACTATTCTAGGCGTGATCATGTACCTGCGCTTTGGCTGGGTAGTTGGTAATGTTGGGCTCTTAGGTACGCTTATAATAGTAACTCTTTCCACCGCTATTACTTTTTTAACAGCCCTTTCCATTGCTTCCATTGCAACCGATCAGCGCGTAAGAGGAGGAGGCGCTTATTATATGATCAGTCGTTCTTTAGGAATCGAATCTGGTGGGGCAATTGGAATTCCACTTTATATAGCCCAGGCATTATCTGTAGCGCTTTACACTGTTGGGTTTGCGGAAAGTGTTGTTCAGGTTTTTCCGGATCTGAATTTTAAATTGGTAGGCATTGCCACTACAATTTTAGTTACTGTTTTGGCTTTGGTATCTGCAAAAACAGCAATCCGGGCTCAGTATTTTATTATGTTCGGAATTGGGATTTCATTGCTTTCTCTATTATTTGGCAAACCAATTGAACCTACTGAAATAGAAATGTGGGGCGCATCTGATCGAAATTCAGAATCTTTTTGGGTTGTCTTTGCTGTGTTTTTTCCTGCTGTAACCGGAATTATGGCAGGTGTAAATATGAGTGGTGATCTGAAAGAACCCGGAAAGTCGATCCCTATGGGAACATTTGCTGCGGTTGGTGTTGGTTATCTGATTTACATGGGACTCCCCATCATTTTAGCAAACAGAGCAGACGCTTTAACTTTGATTGAAAATCCTTTGATCATGCGCCAGATCTCATATTGGGGTGATGCTATTTTGATCGGGGTATGGGGAGCTACACTTTCCAGCGCCCTTGGAAGTATATTAGGTGCACCCAGAGTGCTTCAGGCTTTAGCTAGGGACCACGTTTTACCAAAATGGATGAACTTTCTTGGGCAGGGATCCGGTGACGATGACGCCCCGAGAATCGGAACAGTGGTAACTTTAGGATTCGCTTTAGCAGCGGTTTATTTCGGAGATCTTGATCTTATTGCTCCCGTTCTTACCATGTTTTTTCTTACAACGTATGGAGTCTTAAATATTACTGCGGGAATAGAGCGTATTCTTGGAAGTCCATCCTTCAGACCAAAATTTAAAGTTCATTGGATCTTTTCTATAGTTGGTGCAATTGGTTGTATTGCTGTAATGTTTCTTATCAATGCTACAGCCACTATTGTAGCCTTTATTTTTGTGTTAGCGATTTATTTCTGGCTAGAGCGAAGAGAACTGCAATCCACCTGGGGCGATGTACGGCGTGGTATCTGGATGGCCATTACCCGGGCCGGCTTACTTAGAATACGTGTGGAAGAAGATTCAAAAACTTGGCGACCAAATCCTTTAGTTCTTTCAGGAGCTCCAACCAAAAGGTGGCATTTGATAGATTTGGCTTCATCCATTACTCACAATAGAGGCTTATTAACAGTATCAACCGTAATTACGAACGATAGATTTTCGGTAGAGCATCAGAATACAATTGAGGATAATATTCGTGAATTTCTTGCAAAAAGAGGAATTCAGGGATTAGTAAAAGTTCTGACTGCTGACGATCCGTTTAAAGGTGGAGAACGTTTAGTTGAAGCGTACGGACTTGGAGCACTGGTTCCCAATACAATCATTCTTGGTGACAGCGAAAATGAAGCTATTCGAAAAGACTATTGCCAAATGATCTCAACGTTTCATCGCCTTCAGAGAAACGTACTTATTGTACACGATGACAAACACAAAGGATTTGGCAAGAAAAAGAGAATTGATATCTGGTGGGGCGGTTTAAAAGGCAATGGTGGTTTGATGATGATTTTGGGTTACCTGTTGCAGAGTAGCAGAAGCTGGTATGATGCTGAGGTATATCTTAAAATGGTGGTCAGCTCAGAAAAAGGAGCGGCCGATGCTCAAAAAAACCTTACTGAGATCAGCAAAAAACTTCGGACCGGAGCTAAAGCTCAGGTTATCGTTTCGAATGGAAGATCATTTGATGAGATCCTTCACGAATCTTCAAAAGAAACCGATCTGATTTTTATGGGAATGGCAGAACCTGACGAAAACTTCCTGAGCTATTATGGAGATATTCAAAGACGACTTAAAGGATTGCCCACCACTATTCTTGTATTAGCAGGCGAAGAAATTTCCTATGGAGAAGTCTTGTACCAACAAGATGAGTTTCAGGAAGACTGATTGATAATTCCTGTAAAAAATCACTACTTGTAAAACTATTCTATTAGTAGGTTCGTCTAAGTCTAAATTCGTATTATTAGGGAAATTCTAATACACATAATTATGCAAAAGAAATTTATTCTGCCAATTGCTCTCGTGCTTTCCGTAGTTATTTTATGGGTGGTTTTTGGAGGCAACAAAGATGAAACTACTGAACTTTACACTTCTCCCCGTCAGGGAGAATTTGTTGTTGAAGTTATAAGTACCGGAGAATTAAGAGCAAAAAATTCTACTGAAATTAAAGGACCTCAAGGGGTTAGGGATTTTCGTATTAATAATATGAAGATACAACGCCTGATACCTGAAGGTTCAATTGTAAAGGAGGGAGATTTTGTTGCTGAATTAGATCGCTCACCAATTCTTGCCAAGATGCAGGATGCTCAACTCGAAGTTCAACAGGCTCAATCTCAGGTAACCCAAGCTCAATTAGATAGTACGCTTACACTCTCACAAGCACGAGACAATCTCATTAATCTTGAATATGCATTAGAAGAACGTCAAATAGCTGTTGATCAGTCTAAGTTTGAATCACCTGCGGTTCAGCGTCAGGCAGTGATAGAGTTAGATAAAGCAAAAAGGACGTTAGCTCAGGAAAAGAAAAATTATCAGACGAAAGTTAAACAGGCTGTTGCCAAAATAAGTGAAATTGAGGCCGAGCTTTCAAAAAAACAAAATGAGTTAAATAAGATCCGAGCTCTAATGACTGAGTTTACTGTATATGCTCCGGACAAAGGAATGCTTATTTATAAAAGAAATTGGAACGGAAGTAAAATTACTGTTGGTGAAGAAGTAAGTGCATGGAACCCTATTGTAGCTGAGCTTCCTGATTTTACAGTTATGGAATCTCTTACTTATGTAAATGAAATTGATATCCAGAAAGTAAAAGAAGGCCAAAAAGTAATTGTTGGACTCGATGCCGTGCAGGGAAAAATCCTTGATGGAACCGTTACAAGTGTTGCTAATATCGGAGAACAGCGCCCGAACTCAGATTCAAAAGTGTACGAAGTTATAATCGAAATTGCAGGAACAGATAGCTTGCTTCGTCCGGCTATGACAACCAGTAATGAGATCCAGGTTGATAAAATAAACGATGCAATTTCAATCCCTTTAGAAACAATTCATGCACAAGATTCACTTAGTTTTGTATTTCTTAAAGACGGGCTTGGCTTTAGAATGCAACAAGTTGAGTTGGGGCTTATAAACGAGAATGAAGCCGTGATTCATAAAGGTATTTCAATGGATGACCGTTTGTATCTGTCAATGCCTGAAGATACTTCAGGAGTTAACAAGACTTATCTGCAAGACGAAATTACATCCAACAATTAAAAGCTACTCAACGTGCTTCAAAAACTCCTTTATAATTTTGATATAGCCATTGAGGCAATTCGCAGAAATAAGCTGCGTGCTTTTCTTACTTCATTGGGAATAATCTTCGGTGTTGGATCTGTGATCGCAATGTTAGCGATAGGTACAGGAGCACAGCAAGAAGTGCTTTCTCAAATGCAATTGCTGGGTACTAATAATGTGATCATTCAACCGGTAATTGAACAAGAAGAAGGTCAGGTTGATGAAGAAAACGCTGCTGAAAATGCTAAAAGGTTTTCACCGGGACTGACACTGGAAGATCTCAAAAGCATCCAGGAGGTTTTACCTGAAATTGAGTTTGTAAGCCCGGAGATTGTTTACGAAACCAATTTTATTCGAAACGCCAGAATGAGAACCGGAAAATTGGTTGGTGTAAATGATGATTATTTTGATATCAATAACTTCGAAATAATTGACGGTTCTAATTTTTCAGATGCTCAAATAGAAAACTCATCACCCGTTTGCATTATTGGCTATGATGTTCGGGCTAAGTTTTTTGCCGGACAAGATCCGATTGGCAAAAAAATTAAAGTTGGTCACCTTTGGTTAACCGTTGTCGGGGTATTAAAAAAGAGAGAACTGACTACTGAAAACATCGAAAGTCTGGGAATCAGAAATTACAATTTGGATATTTTTGCTCCTGCAACAACAGTACTTCTTCGTTTCAAAAACCGTGCACTTCTCACAAAAAAGGATTTAAGCGGCAGAAGCTCTACTGTTTTTTTCGGAGGAGGAATGATGGTTTCTTCCAGTAGCTCAAATAAAGGGGGCGATGGAAATTATAATCAGCTTGATAAACTGATTATAAGGGTAAGTGATACAAAGTATAGTGTACCAATAGCTGAAGTTTTGTCCAGAATGTTAAAACGCCGACATAACGACGTTGTCGATTTTGAGATCATAGTTCCAGAACAACTGCTTCAACAAGAACAAAGAACCAAACGAATTTTCAATATTGTTCTTTCCTCTATTGCGTCTATTTCTTTGATCGTGGGAGGTATTGGCATTATGAATATCATGCTGGCTTCTGTTGTTGAACGCTACCGGGAAATTGGAGTTCGAATGGCCGTAGGAGCACAAAAGAAAGATATTGAACTGCAGTTTTTGACGGAAGCTTTAACCATAAGCATTACCGGGGGTATTTTGGGTATTATTCTCGGAATGCTGTTCAGCTTTGCAATTGAAGCCACTGCTGATATAGCCACCATAGTTACCCCTATTTCAATTTTCATTTCATTTGGTGTAGCGCTTTTAATCGGAGTGGTCTTCGGATTTTTCCCTGCAAAACGTGCCGCGCAACAAGATCCAGTACACGCATTAAGACATGAATAAAAGATTTTTTCTTCCATTTTTAGCTCTGATTATATTCGGAACAACTCAACTGTTTGGCCAAACTACCAGAACCTTGTCTCTCGAAGAAAGCATAGAGATCGCAAAAGACAACAGTCCGCTTTCCAGGGCTGCAACTTTTAGTTTAATTGCTTCTAAATGGAGATATAAATCATTCCGAGCAGATCTATTGCCCGGGTTTACACTTTCAGGAGATGCCCCCAATTTCAGTAATCAAATTTTTGCAAATGTACAGGATGATGGTACCGTTGTTTTTTCTAGAAGAACACAGTCAGAAGCTTCTATAAATTTTTCGGCTAGTCAAAACATTTTGCCAACCGGAGGAAACCTTTCCCTTTCAACCGGCATAACACGCCTTGGAATCTTCAATGGTGAGAATACATATGCATGGCAGAGCACACCTCTAATAGCAAGTTATACTCAACCTCTTTTTCAGTTCAATAATCTGAAATGGAGGAACAAGATTGAGCCCCTTCGCTTCAAGATTGCTGAAAAGCAATTTGTAGAAGATCTCGAAGATCTTTCTTTTACAGTAACTCAAAGCTTTTTTGATGTGTTAATCTCTAAGATCAATGTTGAAATTGCAGAGTTCAATGTTACAGTTAATGATTCTATATACAACATTTCTAAAGGCAGATACGAAGTGGGAAGCCTCGCTGAAAATGACCTTCTTCAAACAGAACTTGCATACAGAAACGCTGAAACTTCGTTAACGAATGCAAAGTTAAACTATCAACGAGTTGCAGAAAATTTCAAAGCTCTTCTTGGTATTGATAATAACGTAACACTTGAAGTAAAAGCCCCGAAAACAGCACCCGATATAAATCTGGATTTCGATAAAGCTTTAGAACTTGCCTTAGAAAATAATAGCCAGTCTCTTCAATTTCGACTAGACGAAATACAGGCGAATCAAGCTTACGATCAGGCAAAGAAAAATGCAGGATTTTCAGCCACCTTGAGAGCAGACTATGGATTAAACCAAACCTCAACTGAGTTTGAAGATTTATACACAAACCCTGACAACAGACAGTTTTTTAATGTTGGTTTTCAAATTCCGATTTTTAACTGGGGTAAGAATGTTGCCCAGATAAAGTCTGCCCGCAATCAACAGCTGGCTACTGCAAACAATATTGAATATCAACGGTTACAGTTTGAGCTAAGCGTTAGAAGTACTGTTCGTGAGTTTGAATTACTTAAAGGACAAGTCGAACTAGCTGAAATATCTGATAACATCGCAGAGCGCCGATATGATGTTTCAAAAAACAGATATCTGATCGGAAAAATAGACATCACTAATCTTTTTATTGCTCAAAATGAAAAAGACAGCGCACGAAGAAATTATATCCAGGCTTTAAGAAATTACTGGACGGGATACTATAATCTACGCCGATTGACATTATATGATTTTGCTAAGGATTCTCCTATCTATCACGAAATCGATTTATAAGTATAAATTACGTTTCCGGTTTTAGTACTTCTTTAGTATTTCCTACATTTAGGGAATAACTAACTGCCAAATCTGATTTATGAAATACTTATCAGTTATAATTTTTACCGGGCTTATTCTGGCTTGTTCAACCCCTGATCAAAAATTCACAGACCTTCCTGAAGGAGTACAAACCGTTTCATTATTAGGAGATACATTAGAAACTAACTCTTCTATGTTGCAACAGGAACTCGCGGAACGAATTGACTCTTTGATACTATTGGAAAGATCCAGAGACGCTGAAACCGAAGCTGTGATCTGGGAGGCCCGGTATTTAGGATATAATGGAGAATACAGAAAAGCTGTTGATCTGTTATCAAAAAGAATTGAGCAAGATTCTAAGAATCCTGCGCTATATCGGCACCGGGGACATCGCTATATCTCTCTTCGTGCTTTTGATTACGCAATAAAAGATCTGGAAAAAGCTGCCGAACTCATTAGAAGTACAGAGGATGTTGTTGAGCAAGACGGCCTCCCTAATGAAATGAATAGTCCAACAAGTAGCTTGCATACCAATATTTGGTACCACTTAGGGCTCGCTTATTACTTAACCGGTGATTTCGAAAAAGCCCAGAAAGCATATGTTGAATGCATCAACGCAAGCACCAATGATGACATGATGATAGCGGCACTTTACTGGTATTACATGAGCCTGAGAAGAGATGGACAAGACGAGTTTGCAGGGAAAGTTATTGACCCCGTCCGCTCAGAGATGAATATCATCGAAAATGACAGTTATCATAAACTGCTTTTGGTTTTCAAAGGAGAGTTTGATCCAAATGCACTTCTGGATACAGAAACGGATGCATTAAGCAACGCAACCGTTGGATATGGAATAGGAAACTGGCATAACATCAATGGCAGAAAAGACAGAGCAATGGAAATCTGGCAAAATGTTTATGACGCCGGAAACTGGGCTTCATTTGGGTTTATTGCCAGTGAAGCGGAACTGGCGAAAGAATAATATATTTACCCACACACGATAAAAACAGAATAGTCACCCTTAGAAATAACTTTGATGAATTCTGGGTTTTCTTTATCCAGAAAAACTTTAGGGTTATTTAAACTGTAATGATATCCGGCGCCCTCTCTTTTTTCTCTTTCAAGAATATATGATATCAATGAAGCCAATATGGTTTTTGATTGAGCTTTATAGTCATAAGAAATCAAATCATAATCTTTGCTGATATAAAACAGCAAATTATTCTTTTCATCGATGGCCAGCGAATTTAGTGAGTTATTATCACTTAAATGTTCAACTTTTCCGGATTGCAACTCAAGTAATGAAACTCCACCGTCTTTATTTTTGAAGAGTATATATTCATCGTTTTCAAATATTTCCGGCAAGGTTCCTTCTGCAATTTTCTCGGTATTCCCATCATCTTTAACAAGATGAATCATATCATCTTTTGAATACACAAAAATGTTTGATGTGTTTGAATGATCAAAATCAAGGCCATCAATGGTGCTTTCAACAGATCCATAACTTGCAATTAAGGTAGCGCTACTATCTCGTTTATATTGTTCTATTTCCTGATAGAACACAAAATCATTTATAACAGTCCCTGAAGAGTCTGTCACCACTTCTCGGGTTTGATGGCTGACCTGGAAAAAGACATCTTCTTGTCCTGAGGAGGGTTTATAAATTCTTGAAATCTTATACCTGTTTTTGCTAATAAAATTTGCGGATCTGACTTCTAAAGTGTCAATAGAAACAGGCTTAAAACTATACGCTTTTTCATCAAGTTCGATCTCAACTAATAATGAAAGTCCCTCCTGTGCTGTTACATCAGTGTCGGAATATGAATTACTAACTTCAAGAGGCTCAATAACAGTGCAGAGCAAAGCTTTTTTACTATTCCTTGTTTCACATTCTTGATATGTATCAGGAATTTCAAAAATGTTTTTAGAATTGAGATTTACAACCCAGTTGTTATTAATTATCAATCCATTTTTTGATTCGTAATCTAAGTCTGCGGAATAATCTCTTGAGTAATAGTAATTATGGGAAGAAGTACTCAGGATCTCATTCCAATATGAATTAGTCCCATCAACTTTGAATTCTAAAACAATTGATTCAGTACCGTAATCTTCATAATCAGGACAACCGCATGAGTACACAAACAAAAGTGAAAACGAAATAAATATAATATGAGCTGCTCTTTTGTTAATCACAATACCTTGCCTCTTTGTAATTAACTAAAAATATAAATTCAGAATCGTTAATATAAGCCGGCCGACTTACAGTAATGTATGTTCTGTCTTTATTTTTCGTAGAAAATATTTTTTCAAGATCGAATAAAGTTTCGACTTTACCCTCATCTTTACCGCTCAGGCTCAATTCCTCAAATTTTAGTTTTTGGATATCATTATCCCAATTTATAGTTGGATATAAAAGCTTATCTGAATTAACTGAAAAGTCAGATTTATTTTTTAATGGATAACTATTATATGTAGAATGGATTTGCAGATCTTCCTCAATATTAGTTTCCGAATTATATAATGAGAGTCCGTTATTGCCATAATAGGAGAAAAGAATGCCGTTCGGAGAAATGGCCGGAGCTAGCCTTTCTTCTATAGTTATCATTTCTCCTGTTAACAAATTCACAATCACTACATTGTTTTGCTCTTGAAATACTAACTTTTCCTGATCTGCTGAAAAAAAGAGATCGTCAATATTATCATATTGTTGAGAATTGTCGCCAAGCTCAATCAAGACTTCTTTAATTTCAGACGTGTTCTCATCCAGTAATACTAGTTTTCTACTAAAATGAAAGCTATTCACATAAAAATTTTCCTCAGTACTATCTGTTGAAACAACCTTTATTTCCTCATCCATAAAAGCAATTATACCTTCTTTGTTATTAAGAAACGATTTAACGGGAAATCTTAATTTGGGTATTATAACTTTATTTTTTTCGTCTCTGAAAGCCCTTAATGAGATAACAGGTTTATCTAACTGTCCTGATTCTCCCATTCCGAATATGCTTGACTCTAACACATTAATAGGAAATGAAATAGAATCCGAATAACTAAACGTTCCATGATTCGAATTAGTTATCAGCAAATCATCCGGGGATGAGTTCGGGCTCACTAAAATCTCTTCGGAATTATACCGATCTGATTCAAGTGATTCGCTTATGTCTAAAGAATTCAAATCTAAAATGTAACTTCTTTCTGCTGATTTCAGGAGTAATTTATCGTTCGAAAGTAGTTCGGTTGTATAATAGTCTATTCCATATGAAACAGCCTGATTTTCTTCGTCTAAATCTTTAATCTCAAACGAAGAGTTTTCCGAATTAACCCGTATTAAATAGTTAAAATCGTTATTTAAAGGTGTGCAATTCTCAAAAATATCTCCACAACCGACAAATAAAATTGTCAGTAAACAAAAACCAATATGTATTAGTTTAGAAAGAATTCTTACTGATCAATTTAGCAGATAATATATTGTTTTTAATTAAAAAACACAGCATTACCAAATAACAGCTTTCCATTGTGCCAAAAACCTCTGTAAAGTGGATTATCTATCATATAGATCACTTTTCCACTGCCCATGTTCTGTACTCCGAATGAAAGCGTATTTTCAAGATTTTCTTTTGCATCGGCTCCTACAAAACCACTTCTTACAGCACCGGCTTTGGCAGCTCCTACATTCCAACCATTTTCTAAATACTCATAACCTGCAGAACCAAGTTTTAACGACATATAAGTTTCGCCATATCCAAAAGCTAATGGATGAGTATTATCCATGGTTAACTCGAAAATGGATCCTGCATTTAAACGAGATGCTGATGCCCTGCCTGACTCACCATACTTTTTCAGTTTATCATTCGGATTTTCGTCCTTCTTGTCATCATCATCGTCTGAAGATTTTCTCTTAAGATTAAATCCATCTTTGCCGGCTAAAAACCCGTTTGCTCCTTCAACAGCAATCAAGGTTCCTCCTCCTCTTATCCATTCTTTCAGATCATTGAGTCCGTCTTCATCGAACGTTCTTCCGTAAGACCCTGATGGCATGATCATAACGTCATATTCATGCCAGTCTATATACCCAATATCATCTCTGTTGATAAGATTTACCGGATAATCAATCTGTTGATCAAAATAATGCCAGATATGTCCTACCATGTTTGAGCTTGTTCCTTCACCGGCTATTAATCCAACTTTTGGTGCTGTTAAAAACTTCACTGAGGATGACCCGAAGTCTTTCCCTGAGTTTACAAATCCGGTGGCAACCGGAGTAATAAAACGACCAAGTTCATCTGCAGTTTTCTTTACGATCTCATCAAAATCATCACCCAATTTTTCATTGCCGTTTCTTGTAATCACAAGCGTTCCTGCTTCATACTTATTTCCATTCATCGTAAAAGGTTGTTCAGCATAGCGAGTGTTTATTCCTTTTTTAAGAAGTGCAGCCAAATACTTCAGATCATTTAAAGAATTCCACTTGGCCAGATATGCATATGGTTTATTCACATTTGCCGATACTGTTCCTGTTGTTCTGCTGGAAACAGGCTGTTGGTTAACATTTCCTTTAACAGCAAAACCTTCCAATCCATAAGCATAATGAGTTTCCCATGCTGTGATATCATAGGTGAGAGAATCTTCCAATTCAGGTTTTGGCTCGAACAAAACTCTTACCAAAGTTCCCTGAGGCTGAAAAGTGCTTATCACATAATCACCCTCTTCGATGTTTACTCTGCCTGTTTCACCTGTTGAATAATCGTACCCTTCCATCCGCGAGCTGCTTGCTGCTTCTCCAAACTCAATATTTTGCTTGATCAAATATTGTAGTAAGCTGGCTACTTTATCAGGATTGCTGGATTTCTTAACAATGAATGTTTTGTATTCCCCCGTACCATTTTCTCTTGTTTGCTGAAAATAGTTCGAGAATTCATCTATAACCCTTTCCTTGTTTTGAGCAGTAATCTCCACGGTAGAAAGCCCTGTTATAGAATGGTGTGTTAAGCGATCCCAAAGTCTCAGTGTGTCACCTTCTGCAGTTCGCACTCCAAGTCCGCCACGACTATGCCCGGCTTGTTCGTAAGTCATTCCAATTGCGCCGTTAAATGTTGGCCAGGTATCACCGTAACTAGGGTAGAACAAATCGAAAAACTCCTTAGTGAAATACAACCAGTTTTCCTGATCAAAATATTTCGCATGATTTTTACCGATCATTGTTTGATACTCACCTTGCCAATCGGTAATAGCGGTATGATATGGTCTGGCAGCAGGAGCGAAATAATACGGGCTGTTGAAACCCTGCTCATGAAAATCTACATGCACATGAGGCATCCAGGATAAATAAGCTTGAATTCTGTGTTGTGTTTCAACTTGTGTTTGCCAAGCCCAATCTCTGTTAAGATCAAAGTAATAGTGATTAGTTCTTCCGCCCGGCCACGGCTCACTGTGTTCTCTGGACTCGGGATTTACATTCGGCTCTTTTCCGGTTACAGATTTATTCCAGTAAACATATCGGTCTCTACCATCCGGGTTAATCATGGGATCCATAACCACCATTACATCATTCAACCACTCGCTCTTTTCCGTGATTAACTTATAGATCGTATTTAAAGCCGCTTCACTAGACGACGTTTCATTTCCATGAACGTTGTAGCTTAACCAAACTATTGGGGTTTTATCCGACGATGGCTCTCCATTCATAAAGCCAACTCGCTTTAAATTATTTGTTCTTATCTCCTCAGAGCGATTTTGATTTTCAACAGAAGAAACAGTTACGATTACAAGCTCTCTTCCTTCGTAGGTTTCGCCGTATTTTTCGATTTCGACCATATCTGAGTTCTCAGCCACATGCTGAAAATATGCATGAACTTTATAATGTGGTGTCCATTGCTCTCCGAGCTCGTATCCCAAAAATTCTGCCGGAGATTGCAGCTGTGCAAATGTGGAGGTAGATAAAACTAATAGAAATATGAAAGATTTTAGAATTCGATTCATGTCTGTGAATTTAAATTTAGTGAGAATTTGCAGTGAGCTAACCAATTTTGCAGTCAAATTTTATTTAAGATGGATTTTACAGTTTACTTTTCCTTTGAACAACTCTTTTGAATAACTTTTACGGAAATCTTAAATCACTCAGTAATTATGCTTTTACGATTAGCCCTTATCATTTTCTTCTTTTCCGGCTTTAGCCCTGAAATAATTATGCGACATGATGTAGACGAATCCGAATACATCGCTTTAGCGGAAAAATATGCCGGTTCCGCAATCAGACTTAATGCAGGATGCGGAACATTCATCCTGCCGAATGTAATCATTACAGCGGCTCATGTTGCTTCTGTTCCACAAATTGGAGACGATGTTACCGTTGATGGAATTAAATACGGTATTAAAAAGATCATCAATCATCCGGAATTCGACATGAGCAGAAGTATTGCCAACGACATCGCTATTATTATTCTTGAAGAAGATGTTCCCGGTGTTGAACTGGCAAAACTGTACTATAATAACGACGAAGTTGGTAAAGAGATCATTTTTGCAGGAACGGGATGGGCAGGCACCGGAGATAAAGGAATGGTAGAAGGTTCGATCAATAAAGACCGGAAAATGCGTGCAGCTCAAAACAGAGTGGACGGAACTCGTGATGACGGTTTCATTCGTTTTACGTTTGATGCTCCGGATTCGGAAGATGCTTTGCCTTTAGAGGGAATAAGCGGACCGGGCGATAGTGGCGGTCCTGCTCTTTGGTTTGATGGCGATCAGGCATATATACTTGGTGTAAGTTCACATCAAAATGGCAGAGGAATGGGAAAACCGGAAGGTGTGTATAATGTGTATGAATTCTACACAAGAGTTTCCGAATTTACAGATTGGATTGAGACCCAATTAAAAAACAACGATATTAACTTGAATTAAAGATCTGCCACTAAAGCACCGAAACACGAATGTAGAAAACTTAAATTTTAGTGTTTTTGAGTTTTTGTGGCCTAAAAAAATATTATGCCCAGCAATCAAGACGTCGCATCCAAACTCAGAGAAGTTTACCAACTCATGCAATTGGCAGGAGAGAATCGCTTTAAGGCCATCGCCTTTGATAAAGCCGCTCTCACTGTAGATGGGATGAGCGATGATATCAACGAATACATCAACAACAAGAACCTGACTGATATTAAGGGTATCGGGAAGTCGATCGCAGAAGATATTTATGCTTATGCTGAAACAGGAAAAATGCCCGTGCTGGAAGCTTTTCGTGAGAAAATTCCTCCGGGACTTTTGAAATGGACTGAAATTTCAGGATTGGGCCCAAAGAATATCCTCAAAATCCATGAGACCTTTGGCATTACTGAAATTGAAGAGTTGAAAGAATTGATCAATAACGGTGAGCTTGCGAAGCTTCCGGGATTAGGTGGAAAGTCAGCCGAAAAAATTCAGAAATCCATAGAGTGGATGGAAAAATATGATGAGCGATGCCGACTGGATGAAGCTCAAAAAATAGCTGATGATATTTTTGGCAGCCTGAAAGACCTTGAAGGTGTGCAGCAAATTGAAGTAGCCGGCTCGCTGAGGAGATCCAAAGAAACCATCGGTGATATTGATATTCTTATTGCCGCGGATGAAAAACATATCCCGGGTTTATTTGAAGTATTCACCAATCACGGAAGAGTAACAGAGATCCTTGGAAAAGGAGATACCAAAAGCTCTGTTCGAACTACAGATGGCCGGCAGGTTGATCTTCGGATCGTTAAACCGGAAAACTTTGCCGCTGCTTTGATGTACTTCACCGGAAGTAAAGAACACAATGTAGAGCTGCGGTCTCGTGCCAGAAATAAAGGTATGAGTTTGAATGAATATGGTTTATATAAGCTCAAAGAAGACGGCGAAACCAATTGGGAGGCTCCTCAGGATTTCAAAACTGAAGCGGATATCTATAAATTATTAGATCTGAATTTTGTGCCTCCGGAATTACGGGAAGACCGTGGTGAGTTTGATATTTTCGAAACCCATAAGCAGATTGACCTTGTAACTGATGATGATATTCGTGGAGTGATTCATGCGCACAGCACCTGGAGTGATGGGAAGTTTTCCATCAAAGAAATGGCTGAAGCTTGTATCGAAAGAGGATATGAATATTTAGGAATTACTGATCACTCCCAAACAGCGGCTTATGCCGGCGGATTAAAACCAGATGAAGTAAAGCAGCAATGGGATGAAATTGATGCCTTAAATGAGGAGTTTAAATCAGCTGGAACAAATTTTGTGATCTTTAAAGGAATCGAATCAGATATTCTCGCTGACGGAAGTCTGGATTACGAGGATGATATTCTGGAAGGATTTGATTTTATAATCGCATCTGTTCACCAATCGTTAGAAATGCCTGAAAAGAAAATGATGGAGCGGTTCAGAAATGCGATCAAAAATCCATACACACGAATGATCGGTCACCCAACCGGCCGTTTATTACTGAAAAGAGAAGAAAGTAAGATCGACTTAAATGAGTTGATCGCTTTATCGGCAGAACATAATACCGCTATCGAGATCAATGCCAATCCGCGAAGATTAGACCTTGACTGGAAATTCGGAAACAAAGCCAAAGAAGTTGAATTGATGACTTCCATTAATCCCGATGCCCATACTATTGACGGCATCGACCTGATGAAGTATGGAACCCGAATTGCACGCAAAGGTAAATACGAAAAAGAACGCGTCCTGAATACAAAAAGCGCCGAAGAAGTACTGAAGTTTTTTGGAGCACGTTGATGTTCGACTTATGAAGGTGTTAGTTATATCAACTTATCTCTTTACGATGTTTACCTGTTCCAAGCTGGTAGCCCAGCCTTTTAGTTCTGTCGATATTGGTATATCTACAAGTAAAGTTAACATTTTGGACGAGTCTTATGCTAGTCGATGGAATCTGACTTCAGCCAAATCTTTCAATTTTCGTACTCCATTTTATATTGGTACCGCCGGACTGAATATTGACTTATTTGATTATGAATCAAAAAGTGATCAAATTTCTGATTTTTCATCTATTAACTTCTCATCGTATTTAGGCTTTCGCATTTTTGATCACAAAAATATTTCGATTGTCTCTGGTGTATTTGTAGGCATCCAAAAAACAGACACAGAGGATGACCAATTTGACTTTAATGCCGAAGAAAGGGAGCTTTATTTTTCTTTTTCTGTAGAACCTCAACTAAGGATCGGGAATTTTATATTGTTTGGGGATATCCAACACAGAAAGGTCTTCAACTATTACCGCCAGAATATGTGGTTTTTGGGAGCCGGAATTAAGTTTCATATCAAGTTACCAAAGAATATTCAATCTTTCATTGAGTAACAGAATGAAGACAGCCCTTACGATATATGTGTTTGTACAATTATTCTCTTTAAAAGGATTCTCACAAGAGATCATCTTAAAGCCCAATGAAAACACTACTCCATATTTCAGCTTCGAAGAATGGATCTATTCCAACTCAAATTGGGGTTATGATAGTTATGGTTTAACAAACTTTGAGCCACACTCATCTTTATTTTCAGGTTCTTTGGAAGCTGCTCCTAAGGTCTTTATCAACGGAAGTTTTTATAATAGTCAATGGCTGACCAATGATCTGGAAACAATTCCTAATTACCCTATCGAAATAATTGACTCTGTAGTTATTAAACAAACTTCCCAGTTTAACCGAGGTTTTTTCACTCCAAATGGTAGTATTGAAATCTTCACCAAAAATACTGATCGCTTTTTAACATTGAATAAAAGTCTTGTGAATGAAATTAATGATCCGGGACCACATTTAAGTTCTGATCTCGAGACTGTAAATATCGACGCCATTAATTACAATGAGAGTGTGATTATAACGTATCCTGAGTTTCTGAACTCAAAATTTGTATACAGCAGGGATCGATTTTCTTACACTAATCGACTCGTTTATGATAGAGAACTCAATTACTTTCGGTTTAACCGAGCCTCCTCAAGAAGACCAGATGGTCAACCCAGAATGCCCAGAAATATTGAACAGGAATTCTCACTTTTAAATCAGATAAATGCTGGTAGTTTCACTATAAATACCCGTGCATTTTTTATTTATTCTCCCGAACGTTACACATGGTATCCTCTAACCGGGATTGAGATACCTGCAAAACACAAACAGTTTCAAGTTTCCGGTATTATAAAACCTGTTAATTCCTCTTCATTTAGACAATCCCAATTCACTTTTAGTCATTCTTCTGCAGATAGCTTAGAAGGAACAACTGTGCCTACTTATGGAATTGATGAAACTTCATTATCACATTCCTCTTCTTTTGGATTCCCAACAGATAACGGCCAAGTTTCTTTACATCTAAACAATAACGTTATTATTTGGGATGATAAGGTCACTGGAAACACTCAGGATATCCACGATGCAAACCTAATTATTGGTTTTCAAAAAAATGATATTCAAAATTTAAAAGCGATCATTGGTAACCACACTCTCGGATTAGAGTATGAAAGAAAGGCAAACCAGTTTTTGTCTTACAACATTTCAACTACCAGAAGGAACCTCGATGGGAACGGCTATAATTTCAATCTATGGAATAATGGATTGGGCTTTGCGCATCTCAATAAAGAAAATCATACCGTTACCAATAACTCAGACTTTATTAATACATATTCTATTTCTGAAATCAATTCGGGTCTTTCTAAAAAGAAGTACCAATTAAATGGGAGCTTTTTTTTAAAACATTATTGGCAATATGTACATACTGATACAGATTATAGATTTAAAGATTCAGGTCTACAGTTAGACTCTGACATCACTTATTCAGATTTGAACAATGTAGGTTTTGTTGGATATAGGTTTTTTGCTAAATATAATCCTGTTCCAAAAACCTTTCTCAAAACCTCCTTTTCCGGTCATCTGCTTCGGTATGGGAGTGAGCAATTCATTAATAGCGTCAGAAACTTAAGTTATTTTCTGTTTTCTCAATCCATTCAATATCGTGCAGATGAAAATGCTGTTTTTGAAATTCAGTTCCGGTATGTATCTCCAAGAGATATCATTGAGTTTGAACAGTTGGAGAATAATCCAATCTTTACTACTTCTCATGTTCGTCCAATTTATTTATTAAACGCTACGGCAAAAATGTGGGTAATTGATCGGTCACTGGCATTAACTTTAGCCTTACGAAACCTTTTAAATTCTACCGAAAGCTATAATACTAATGGACAATATTATAATATGAGTATTAGTGTTGGAGCCAGTATAGCTTTGGGGAAAACTAGTTAGTGTTCAATATTGACCGGAAACTTCTGTAATAACCCTTCTTCTTGCATGATCTTTTCGATGCTTTCAATATCTCGTGGTAAGTAGTCGCTGATTACTTCTACGCCATTTTTTGTAACCACTATCATATCTTCAAGCCGGATGTATATCTTTTCTTCAGGCACTCTGAATTGAGGCTCTATTACAAAAACCATTCCCTCCTCTAACGGAGCACTGTAATCTCCTACATCATGAACCGACATTCCAACGCCATGCCCAAGAGACATTCTCGAGCTTTTAGATCTCTCTTTGTATGAATTAACAAATTCTGCAGCGCGGGTTTTAAAAAGCGGTTTAGAGAAAGTTGTTGTTTCAAGAATATTTTCCATTTCAACCACAGCTTTTTTCATTACTTCCTGTGGAGTTAAACCGATCTTTATATTCTTCAAAATAGCCTCATAAATTCTCAAATAGAACGTGTACAATTCTCTTTGAACCGGATTAAAAGTACCGTTTGCAGGCCACATCCGTCCAAGGTCACTGGAATAATATCTGTCATAGGCACCGTAATCCATCAGGATCATATCTCCGTCTTTTGCTGCTCTCACACTTCCGTGATAATGGTTCATATAAGCGTCCGGACCAAAATGAATAAGAGCATAATAGGCAGGCCCCTGAACATTCTGAGTCCAGTATATATAGTTTGCAACCCCTTCAAGTTCATAAGGCTTTATTCCAACTTCTGTTGATCTCATTGATTCCATGATCACTTCTGCCTGTAATCTTGTAGATCTTCTAATCAGCTCTAATTCCTTAGGACTTTTGATCTTTCTCAGCTCATCAATAACAGGATCTAAGTCATTTACAGCCAGATCCGGTGATACTTTTTTTAGTTCATTTATAAAATTCTCATGCCTTGCAGGCCTTGTATCTAAAGGGTTTTCTTTAACATCATTCAAAGCGCGTCTTGCCATGCTTCTGGTCATTCCTAAACCTTCATATGGACTAAAAGGAGTATATATATTTTCGATCTGCTTGTTCTCGTTGTAAGATTTTAAATGCTCTTTTAAAGCAACGTAAGATCCAACAGATTCAATTCCGGATAACTCTTTTACCAACTCTGCATCTTCAAATGAAAGTATTTTTCCCTCTCCATATTCGCGCCCGCTTTTTCGATTGTACAAATATATCGTGGCCGTTCTGCTATTCCCATCCAAAATCAGATATGCATCAGGAGACTCTATTCCGGACAAATAATAAAACTCATTGTATTGTCTGAAGTGATGATAACCAGTAGGGCTTGGTGCCCCCTGAATGACAGCTATAGAATTTTCTCCAATCTCATCATAAACCTTTGCTCTTCTGTCTGCAAATTCCTCCGGACCAAAGTATTCAGTGAAAAGCGGTCTGTCTTCATCTTTTGTAGAAGAATGCCAGGTTTCTTGTGCCCTAACATTTGTTTGAATAATGAAACCCAAAATAATGGTTACACAGAATGGTACGACTACAGCAACCTTAGAAAAAAAGGATGTTTTCATAATAATAAACCCGGTGTTAGTTTTCTTTTTTAATAATAGGATGAAGCATTGTAATTAAAATCTAATCATAAGCAAAGCCATACGGGTTAGTATTCAATTCTGTTCCCCAGCAAATACCCGTACGGCTTTAATTCTTCAATTTGTTCAAAGATTACACGAAGAATTCCAATCAATGGCACAAAAAGGATCATTCCGGAAATTCCCCATAACTCTCCTCCAATAATCAAAGCTAGCATTGCCATAAAAGGGTTGATAGCCACTTTGGAACCCACAATTCTTGGAGTAATGAAATTGCCCTCCAGAAACTGAACCGTTCCAAAAACAGCAATCACTAATAAAGGTGTCAATAAAGAATCTCCCAACAAAAAAGCGAATAACAGTGGCGGCAGTGCCCCTATAATAATGCCGATATAAGGAATCACCGCTAAAAGAGAAGCAAATACTCCAAAGAAAATGGCATGTTCTAATCCGATCAATAATAAACCGGTTGTATTCAATACTGCCAGAATTCCGATTACTGTAAGCATGCCAACGAGATAGTTTTGGGTGACTTCCTGTACATTATCCAGCACCCCATCGATCATAGAATTACCTTCTTTACGTTCAAACAACTTCCTGAAAAAGGTTTGATACATTTCTTTGTAGTACAGCATAAAGAAGATGAAAATGGGTAGCAACGACATCAGCGTAAAAGCACTGGTAGTTGCACTTACAACGGAGCCGAGATATTGTCCGCTCTTGTCAATGAGATTGCTGAGGCCTTGTTCCAGATAATTCGTTCGTTCTTCCTCAGAAATACCAACTGTTTCTTCTAAGAATTGAACTCCTTCAGCAGTAACAGACTTGAGTCTTTCAGTTACTTCCGGAATTCGCTCAGAAAATTGTACGAATTGTGCTGATATCAGAGTCACAATTCCGCTAAAAACAACCAACACCAATAACAATGTCAGAATTATGCTAAATGCCCTGCCTAACTTCCAGCTTTCGAGTTTACTTACCACAGGATTTAAAAGCATCGAAATAAAAGCTGCAAAAGCCAGAGGCATCAGAATGAACTTTCCGTAGCTCAGAATCACAAACAGAAGTGAAAGCCCTATCAAAGTAACCGAGGACTTTAGCCAAAAAGGATGTTTGTTTTTTGAAGCAGGTGCAGGTGAGTGATGTTTCATTATTTAAGTTTTATAAAAATATGTGTTTTGAGGTGTTTAACCAAAAGTGTATCTGATCGATATCCACTTAAGTTCTCAAATATTAACTTTACTTTAAAATCTTCATTTTCGCCCTCTAGTTTCATTAAGCTGCTGCTAACCTCAGCACTTACACGATCCGTATTTTTAAATTCTGAAGTCAATGAGTTTACAACAGGCTCTATTTCAACCGAAATGCTTTTTTGTGAACCCTCATCTAATATTATAATTCTATCCTCGAGCTGATTATAACTAATTTTAAATTCCCCTTTTTGATCTACAGGATTAGAACCCATATATACTGATGAGAGTAAATAATCATATCCTTTTATTTCATATTGCTCGTCTTTCCTAGATATAAAGCTAAAATATTCCCCCAGGGTATCATCATTTTGCCGACTTTCTGCACGCTCTATTCCCATTGCATTTGTAATTTTATACACATCAATTTTACTGCTATTCCCTCTAACAATGTTTTCAATATCTTCATTAAAAAAGGGTTGCATAGATTCTATTCCATGATTTTGTACTAAATATCTAACAAGAGAAAAAAATTCTTTTTTGTTTATTAAAGGAACCTTTGTTGAGTCTATAATTACCGTGCCATTTTCGCTTAGCATATTATTCGAATCCAATATCTCCGTAATTCTTCCTTGTTGACTCCTCTCCGAAACCGAAAAAGCACTCAGAGGTCCAAAGGTAATTCCAAGGCCTATAAGCGCCAGAGAGATCGGAATCACTTTTATATTTTTTGATTTACTAACAATAAAATAGATCACAATTCCAGCCAGCCATACTGCTAAAGTTGCTACATAAAATCGGTTTATGGTAACTCCGTATTCCGAAATTCTAGTTCCTATTGATACAAAAAGTAAAACGACAAGTGGAACCAACCCAATGTAGTAAAGCTTTGAATACAGTCGGATCCAGTTATTTTTAGCTTCATCTTTTATCGGATGAAGCAGTAACAATGAAAATATTCCGGCAATAGAAAAACTGAGAACTAAGTTGGCCACCCAGCCTGTTGGTAGCTCCCATTGTACTATGATCTTTACAAGATAACTATACAGAATAAGAATATAGATAGTGACTATTGGTATCAATACATATTGCACAAAAACCTTCAGTGCCTTCGGATATTCTGTGACTGATGGCTCAAATTCACCCATCTTTGGAACCCTTGCCAAAAAAAAGAACGTGTTGAAAATCCCCACTAAAAAGACCCATAATTGCATGAATCTTTGGTCTTTAATATCGAATCCCAGAAGATTATCAATAGACAGTAAAGCGATGCTCAGTCCAAAAAACAGTACTGCACTATACAATGCCGAAATAAGGAAATTCAAAAACAACGTTTTGTTGTATCCCCAAAACTCATTTACATCAGGGTTTTTAATAAATGGAGCAAAGGCCACAAAGAGGTGAGAGATTAAAAACAGAACGAAATATCTGTAAAACACCTCATTGGCTCCTTCTGATAAATATCCTTCCGGAAGGAAGTAGTAACCAACCAACATCAGCAACCCAGTACCTTTTACGATGATATTTTTAGTATTGTCCCATTTCAATGATTCCGAAAAAGTCTGGATGCCTGTGAAAAACGAAACCCCAAGCACTGAAACAAAGATCATATCACTGAGCCAGTAATAATCTTTCGTATTTGAGAACTCGATTTCCGAGAAACAAATTGTTGAGATCGTTGCTGCCAAAGCGGATAAAATAGCAAAAGGAAATCGTTTTGTAGTGTTTAAACTACGCAAAGCAATCTCATTGACTGAAGGAAGAGTAAGTTTCATGATCCTTTTCTTTAAATAACTACATCATGAAAGTTACTATTTTGATATTTGATTCCAAGAGGATTCTCTTTTTGATAAACTGATATCCGTAAACAATTCTATGAATCAGCTTCTCCAGCGGTTGGATGATCAACCGTGAATTTAAGCCTAAAGCTTGTATCTCCATATTCCGAATGCAAATCCAGATTACCTCTAAGTTGCTTCGTCAGGGTTTTAATCAATTTCATACCCAGGCTTTTGGAGTCTTTGCCCGGCTTTTCGAGATTGGAAAAACCTACTCCGTTATCTTTTATCACCAGAAAGTACTCATCACCTGTTTTGTTCAGGCTTAAACTAACTGTGCCTTCTTTCAATTCTTTAAATGCGTGTTTATAAGAATTCACGATTATTTCGTTTATAAGAAGCCCTAAAGGAATGGCCTTTTCAATTGGCAGACTTATTTTATCGCAATCATGAACAATATTTATCTCTTTATCAGGAGACTTTAATGTTGCTTCAAGAGAATGACAAAGACGATCCAGATACTCTGAAAATTCAACATTAGCAAAGTCTTCCGTTTGATACAGAGTTTCGTGTACAAATCCCATCGACTTAATTCTGGATTTGGCATCATCAAGTACTTTTCTGATTCCAGGATCAGTGTTCCTCATTCGTTGCAGATCAAGCAGTGCAATTACAACGGCAAGATTATTCTTTACTCTGTGATGAATTTCGTTCAGCAAGGTTTCCTTTTCTGAAAGTGATTCCTTTAAACGGTCTTCAGCAATAGAAAGAGATTTTGTGCGCTCTTCCACTTTCTTCTTTAGTTCAGTATTCCAACTGGTAATTACAAATACAGCACCAATCCCTACACAAAATACTATCCATATGGAAACCCATGTAATGATCCCAAATGACTCAATCGAACTTACAATTGCTTCGCTGGTTAGGGTTTTCATGGTATGTACCTGTTCAGCAATTCTCTTTTTGGCGAGATAATCTCCCGAAAAAATAAAAACCGAGATCACAACTGTTATCAAAATGACTGTACTATATATCCATTTTGTAGAAACCTCTTTCTTTTCCGGAAATTCGAAGGTTTTCTCTTTCCATTTTTCCAGAGTCGGCGAACAGATGTATAAAATCGGAGCTATTATAAAAACAGTTTGAAGAAAAGAACCTGACCACCAGCCGTTCCACATATAAATGGTTTCTGATGCATTTAAATCATGCTCCAGACTCCATATAAAAGTACCAAGAGAACTTGCTGTAGATGCTACAAATGATGTCCCCACATATAAGACGATACTACTCACTGATCTTAACTGATAGGAGAAATTTAAGCAGTGATAAACGATCGCATAAATTGAAAGTGTAAATGTAAATGAAAGCCCGAATAATATAGCCCAAAAAGGATCCAGACTACTGAATACTCCGATAATAAACATGGATAAGAACACAACTATAAAAGACCATTCGAAACCGAACCAGAACAGCAACAATAAACCTATAATCATGGACGGGTTAAGAATGAAAATTTTCAAAAGTTCATTTTTATTCCCTCCGGGATCGATCCAGTCAGAAGGTAAATTATTCAGTGAAAACCAGATGGTTCCCGAAATCAAAAGTATCCAGCCAATCAGAACAACGATTACGCGCTTGTCGAATGGTTCGTACCTCCCAAGAATAAAATCTAGGTGTATTGGTTTCCACATAATTTGTAAACAATGTCAATTGATCACTTTATCGTTCTAAAGCCGCGCTACTTAAATAATTGGCTTTTTTAACCCAAAAAGAATTTGATGAAATGAATTAACAGTAAATAAAATCTTCAGGTAAAAAGCTACAAAAATTAAACGTAACTCCTTGGGGTTATTCAGGTTTTGGAATTTTAAGAAATGCGTCAACGGAAAAAGCGAGTTGTCATAAAAAACTTTTGAGTAATTTTTTATGTTTTATTTCACTCGAAATTAAAATGATGAATACATACTTTGTATGAAATTAAAAGTTTGAGTTATGCATATAGACCATATCGGTATTGCTGTAAAGGATCTGGAATCAGCTGTTAAAACCTATGAGAAAATTTTAAACCGTAGTTGCGATAAAAGGGAAGTTGTTGAAAGCGAGAAAGTAGAAACAGTCTTTTTTACTACAGGACAATCAAAGGTGGAATTGCTTGGTGGAACAACCCCGGATTCGGTCATCAATAAATACATCGAGAAAAAGGGAGAAGGTATTCACCACGTTGCTTTTGAAGTGGTCAATATCCATTCCGAACTAGATCGCCTCAGAAAAGAAGGATTTACCGTTTTGAACGAACAGCCCAAAGATGGGGCAGATAATAAATTGGTAGCCTTTGTACATCCAAAAGATAATCACGGAGTTTTGATCGAACTTTGTCAATCAAAAAAATAGGATGTCATCTTTAGCATACATCATATCCAAACGAACTTCGATACTTGGGGTTTTTTTGATGGTTTGGATTGGAGTTACAATTTATATTTATGGAGAAGAGGACTACTCTTTTCTGTTTTTGGTAGCAATCAGCTTTTGTTTTGGTTTGATTTCTTCTGTTGTCTTTATTTTAAATCTGATTGTTGAGCATAAACTGTTACCATCGAGTAAGGTTTCAGAATCTTTATTTAGCATGAAGTCGCTTCTTTTTTCTGTATGGATGGTGATTACAATTGGTATTTCCAATTATGGATTCGTCTTATTTCTGTCTGATGCCAGTTTTAGATGGGAAGATCTTTTCAAGTTAATTTGGATTACTTTACTTATTGGCCTGTTACCGGTTATCGGAGTTCATCTGCTTGAATCGAATAAAAGATTGAAGAATAAAGTAGAGGAAAAGAAGCCCATTTCTGAGCACCTTTCCGAGATTAATGTTCCGAATCGTTGGACACTCAAAATTAATACCTCAGACTCCAGAAACTTCAGTATATCATCTCTGCTTTATGTTGAGTCACAAAAGAACAATCTCATCTTTCACTTTGAAACTGAATCTGTTATGAAGGTTCGTATGACATTAAAAAGCCTGCAAGAACAACTTCAGGAGTTTACATTTTTAATTCGATGTCATCGTAGTTTTCTGGTAAACATGAATAAGGTTAAAGAGATTAATGGTAATGCTCAGGGATTTACTTTGGAGCTTGAAAATGAAAAAGATTATATCCCCGTTTCCCGTTCGTACATGAAAAAGATTGAAGACTGGAGTAAAAACGGTTAATTTTTCGTCCCGGATTCTTTACATCCGTCACAGAATATCTGATATATATCCCTTCCTTATGATATTTATCCCGCACACTTTTACAAAATCAGTAAGCTTTTAATCTTCAGAGAAATATTAAAATGAATATTTCATCATGGCTGAATTACTAATTTATTCTCACGTAGCATTCGGAGCTTCTTGCTTATTCTCCGGCATCATTCCAATGGTTTCAAAAAAAGGAGGCAAACTTCATCGCCAAACCGGGAAAGTGTTTTTTTGGAGCATGTTCGGAATCTTTGCTAGTGCTCTTTTAATGATTTTATTTATCCGGTTTAACTTCTTTTTGTTGATTATTTCTGTTTTCAGCTTTCATCAATGTTTTACAGGATACAGGGTACTTTATCGTAAAAAAGCAGGTGAACAAACCTGGGTAGACTGGTTCGGCGCAATAATTACTTTGATCGCCGGGCTTTCATTTATTTTTACCGGCGTTTCAAGGCTTATTGATCAAGGAACTTTGAACCCACTAACCATTCTTCTTTTCGTTTTTGGGGCATTAACAGTTTGGGCTGCTTCAGATGATATCCGAATGTTCATGAAAAAAGAGATTGGCGATAAGTTGTGGTGGTTTTATCATCATATGACAACTTTCTGCGGCGCCTATATTGCTGCTGTAACTGCTTTTGCAGTAACAATTAGTGGACGGTATTTTTCGCATTTAGAATACTCATGGCTTGCATGGATACTACCAGGAATGATTGGAGGGCCACTTATCTCATTTTGGAAGAGAAAGTATATGAAGAAAAATGCTGGTAGGAAGAAGAACAATCCAGTTGTTAACCCAAGCTAGATAAATTAAGATTGAGTTTGCCTACTGGGTTACAAATCTTTGTGCTAAATGAATTAATCGAGGAGTAGAGCAAAAGTTTTTTGCAAAACTTGTAAGCAATAATAAATAATTGAATTTTGCTCTTCTGGATATGTATCTTTCAGATTATAAAATCGGGGCGTGGCGTAGTCCGGTAGCGCACTCGGCTGGGGGCCGAGGGGTCGCAAGTTCAAATCTTGTCGCCCCGACTTATCTTTTTACTTTCTCTTTTTTTATATCATTAAAGTCATTTCGCCGCTTCTGGCAACCCAACATTTATCTTGTCGGTTTATGTTACACTTTTGTGAGGCAAAGCAGATCTCCTTTTATTGTATTGATATACTGTTAACCTCTACTGAGCTTTATGGTGCGCTTTTTTTCCAACTTTTTAATAATACTTTTTTATCTGAGCATTAATCAGGTTACGGCACAAACATGTGGATGCGCCGGAGCCCCCTTGTTAAGTTCACAAACAATAAGTTCTGCTGCTGAAAAAAATCTATTGGTTGGTGTTAAATATCAATATCACGCGATCGACGGGTTGTATAATGGTTCGCAAAAGCTGGACAGAGAAAGTGTTCAAAGAAATACAAAATCCAGTTTGCTTGAATTGCATTATGGCTTAACGAACAGACTTACATTTTCAGGCACTTTCTCCTTCATCAGCAAAACCAGAACCTCCGGCTTGCAAAGCAATAACCCTACTACAATAACAACGACTGGGTTAGGAGACGCTCTAATAATGCTCAAATATGTAGTTCATCAGAACACATATAACAGCCAGTATCAATTAGCTGTTGGGACCGGTTTTAAAGCACCGTTTGGTGATTTTGATCTTAGAGCTAATGGCATTCAGTTAAATGCAGATATGCAACCCGGAACGGGAGCCTGGGATGGTTTCTTCTGGTCTTATTTGTCTAAAACATTTGCTCCTAAGACTTCCTTAAATATGTTTATGGCCAATTCATATAAAATTACAGGGGAAGCAAGCAGATCAGATCAGCCCGGAGATGTTTATAAATTTGGTAATGAGTTTGTATCTACTCTCGGAGTAGGGAATGAATTATATAAGAAGTTCTCATATACTTTTATGATCCGGTACAGGCATACAACTTCACACAAACTTGATAGCCGAAGTTTAGCCAATACGGGAGGTGAATGGGCTTACATTTTGCCCGGCATTTCATATAAGTTTAATAGCCGAATTTCGGTGCAACTAAACGGTCAATTTCCCATTTATCAAAACCTGAACGGAACACAGTCAACTACCTCTTACGCCGCTGATATTTCACTTTTTTATAGTTTTAACCCACGCATAATTTTTTAGAATTATGAAATCATTTTTCACATATATCATTTTTATAGCATCACTTTTAGCCTTTAGTGCATGCAATGGAAATACTTCGTTATCCGGTGAAGATGAGAAGGATGAAAGTGTAGATAATGATGGATGGCTGTTACCTAAAAATGAAATTCGTGACGGAGGGGTCGGGAAGGATGGCATTCCATCTATTGATGACCCACTTTTTGTTCCTAAAGAAGAAATTGATTTTATAGTGGATGATCGCCTTGTTATAGGCATATTGATAGATAATGAAGTACGAGCATATCCACATCAGGTCTTGGACTGGCATGAAATTGTTAATGATAAAATTGGCGATACTTCATTTGTACTAAGTTATTGCCCCTTAACAGGAACAGGTATGGCTTGGAATGCTGAAATAGAAGGAACTTCCACTGAATTTGGTGTATCGGGCCTTCTCTTTAGAAATAACCTGATACTTTATGACAGGGAAACTGACAATCGGTGGTCTCAAATGTTCATGAAGAGCGTAAAAGGAACAATGAGTGGTAAAGAAGCTCAAATGATTGATGTAATAGAAACCAAATGGTCAACCTGGATTAAAATGTTTCCTGAAGCAGATATTCTCAGACCAAGCTCTGCCAGTACAAATGGCTACCGAGACTATGCTTATGGAAAGGGATACCTCACAAATGATAAAGATTTTGTATTTCCGCCTAACGATATCGACCAAAGACTACCGAATAAAGAAAGAGTGCATGGAATAGTATTACCAAGCTCAGTGGAGGATGAAATTCCTGTTCGGGTATACTCAACAAGCCAGTTTTCTGATACTGTAACTGTTATCAATGAAAATTACCATGATTATGACATTGTAGTTGCAGGAAATAAAGAGATGGAATTAGCCGAAAGTTTTTACGCTAACATAAGCAGCTCTACTCTTACCTTTAAAGCTGTTCAGGATTCTCTCCCAATAGTTATGAAAGATAATGAAGGAAACAGGTGGGATGTTTTTGGCCGTGCAGTATCAGGACCGCGACTTGGTGAACGATTAAATTCTACCCGATCCTTTACGGGCTATTGGTTTGCCTGGGCGGATATATATGAAGTTGGTACATGCATCTATCCGGAAGTTGTTCGATGTGGACGAATTGATACCGGGCAGTAAATACCCGGTTCTTTATTTCAAATCATGTCGCCCCGGCTTTCTTTTATCTCCTTCTAACTTTCTCTATCAATAAAGAAAATATAGGCGTATGTTTGTTGCTATAAATTATACTCGAAATTAGAGAAACTACGTACGGCGTAAATGACCGAGATTATTACATTCCTTCAAGAGCTAGTTCAGAATCAAACTGTCCAGTATACAATTATTGTCTTATATACCATCGGCCCTTTGTTGATTACTATATATTCGATTGGACAATTCCACCTGCTCTATATCTTTCTGAAAAACAAGAAAACTTACTCTACTAAAGCTCCTTTATATGAAGATGGAAAGTGGCCTTATGTGACCGTTCAGATTCCAATGTTTAATGAGATGTATGTGGCTGAACATGTAATCGATGCATGTGCCAAGTTGAACTATCCATCCGATAAATTGGAAATTCAGGTATTAGATGATTCTACTGATGAAACTTTAGGAATAGCTCAAAAAAGAGCCGCATATTGGAAAGAGAATGGTGTTGATGTTGTTGTTATTCACAGAGAGAACAGACAAGGATTTAAAGCGGGTGCATTACATGAAGGCACTCAGATAGCCAAAGGTGAGTTCATAGCTATTTTTGATGCTGATTTCAGACCAAACCCAGATTTTTTATACAAAACCGTGGGTTATTTCCAGGACGAACAGGTTGGAGTTGTGCAAACCAGATGGGGGCATCTAAACAGAAGCTATAGTTTATTAACAAGAGCTCAATCACTGTTGCATGATGCGTTCTTTATGATAGAACAACAAGCCCGATCCATTGCCGGTTATTTTTTGCGATTTAATGGAAGCGGTGGCCTTTGGAGAAAAGAGACCATTGCTGATGCCGGTAACTGGTCAGGAGAAACTCTTTCTGAAGACTATGACCTTTGTTTAAGAGCTCAAATGAACGGCTGGAAAATTGCTTATGACAATGAGATTGTAGCTCCTGCAGAACTTCCGGTAACCATGGTCGACTTTAAGGTACAGCAGTATCGATGGACCAAAGGAAGAGGCCAAATTATAAAAAAACATTTCTGGAATCTGATTAAAGCAAAACTCCCCTTCATGGTAAAAGTACACGCCATTTTTGATCTTTTAAATGTATTTATAAACGTCGGTGTATTACTATTGGCCATGTTAAGTATTCCTTTAGTATTTTTACTGAAAGAAAGCCCTGAATTAAGAACGTTTTTTACTATTCAATCTTTAGCTCTAATAAATATTTTAATTGCTCCTTGGTTTTCTTGGCTTGTTTTTGATAAATATGCAGATAACTTGAATGGAAAATTCCAGGAGATGAAAAGTACTTTTTTCCCTTTCTTGGTATTAATTATCGGATTCCCATTCTTTATGGTGGTTTCATTAATTGACGGATTCATAAACAATAAATCTTTCTTTCACCGAACATCTAAGTACAATGCTCTAAACAGTAATGACTCGTGGAAAAATAAAATATATTCTCCAAGTGAAGTTCCGGCTATAACATGGTTTGAAGGAATATTTGCCGTTACCTTTTTATTAGCACTTATTATCGATATAACTATTGTAAGCGTTGCCTTCATACCTTTTCATATATTGCTAACCTTAGGATTTGGTTCAATATTTGTCCAATCTGTAAGAAAGGCTTAGAAATATGTCTCTAAACGACATATCAATTCTTTTCGATCAAGTGTTGATGGATATCTCTCAGGCGAGTTGGGTCGTGTGGATTCTTTGGTGTTTATTTTTAATCGCTCCTTTATTACTGAGTTTTTTAACTATTGGTTTTTTACTAAATAGTAAGACAAAACAAACAGTATCCCCATCTCTTAAAGTTTCTGTACTTGTGAGTGCCCGAAATGAAGAAAAGGATTTTCCTTCATGTATCGAGTCTCTTTTAAATCTAGAGTACCCAAAAGAGTTGTTGCAAATAATACTCGTTAATGATAGATCTGATGATAGCACAAAGGAAATAATTAATCGAGTTGCTTCGCAAAATGAACATGTGTTGGCTTTGCATACGGAAAACATGCCGGACACACATTTAGAAGCCAAAGCTAGAGGTGTTGCTTGCGGGATGAAATATGCAACCGGTGATTGGGTGTTTATTACTGATGCTGATGGTGAAGTTCATCCAAAATGGCTTTCTCATAGCATGAGTGTGATTGATGAAAACACCGGAATGATAGGTGGTGCAATTGTTGTAAAACCAACGGGGTTCCAAGGAAAGTTAGAAAGAGCCACGTGGGCATTTGTTCAGATGTTTAATTTAGGAATGTCTGGTTGGGGAATCCCCTTTGCTTGTGTTGGGCCGAACATGGCAATTAGAAGAGATATTTATGAGGAGGCAGGGGGACTTGAAAAAGCTGAATTTTGTATTGCTGAAGATCTTGCTTTATTAAATATGGCGGTTAGCGCTGATACAAATATAATTACGCCTGTCAGTCCTGAAACTACAATTTCTATAAGCCAGGTACCGAGTTTTAGTCATTATCTGAGTCAACTAAGGCGTTGGTTTCGTGGGGGGGTTGATAACGGCTCAGACTACTGGTTTATCCTTTACTCATCTTTTTGGTGGGGGTTCTTTGTGTTCACATTTCCTTTTTACGGCTGGGTTTTTTCATGGGATGTCTTTATTGTTTTAATTGCGTTACAGCTATTTAGTGATTTTATATTATTAGCAGCTCAACAACGGAAATTAAGTTTAGTGGCTCATATTAGATATTTGCCATTTCTTAAATTAGCACAAATAATAGCTTTTACTTATATCCCTCTTTCATTTCTTTTCACTCGTAAAATTCAATGGATGGGTGACGATTATAGCGTAGATTACGAGTAATTGTTAGAAAGCAAAGCCGGAACCCACGTATATCCCTACTCCCTCTTTTGAAAAGCCCATTTCATATTTAAGAATAAAGTCTTTGTTAAATAAAGTAGTAAACCCTCCAAAACCTATTGTTGATGCTCTTTGTTTATCTTTAAAAGAGGCATCGTATACAATTCCGTTATCAACAAATGCGCTTAAGCCTATACGTGCTTCAAGCCAAGGAAGTTGAAATAACCATGTTCGGATTTCAGTATTGCTCTGAACGAGTCCATGGCCTACAAATCGTCTGTAAATATAGCCACGTGCAGAACCGCCGCCGCCTAAAGTAGGAGCAAACCAGTATGGAATATCTCCAATGGCCTGATTGATAAGAAATCGCTGTGCAAATACCACTTCAGGAATCTCTCTTCCCTTTGTAACTTCTTTGAAGAATTTATACTCCCCGTAAACCTGACCAATTAAAGACGAACTTAAAACAGGAAGTGAGGTTTTAAGACTCAGTCCGGCCGAATACCCGTTTTGTGACCTCAACTCGTCGTCTCTGTTTTCTTTCAAATACCCCAATTCAACAAATGTATAAGTTGACCCGTCCCATCCCGTTGGTCGATTAGTTGCCATATACGAGTCGGGCTCAAGATTAAAGGGTTTTTCATGAACTACTCGTAACCCAATTTTAATATCTGTTCTTTTTATTCCAATAATAGCTGATAAAGGGACTCTTGTAGATCCCCCTATATTCAATAAAAAACTATCAAATTGATAAAAAGAAGTGGTATCAAATCGCTCTTTAGAAAAGTTACCATCCACAGTATAGCCCGGAAAGTAGTTGCCAAAGTTTTGGGATACGAGGAAATCTACTGAAGATCTTATATCAGTATTAAATGTTCTAACCTCATCGTGATATAAAGAAAATGAATATGCTCCAATACCTCGATAACTTGCTCTGTATCTGCTAATATTTTTAAATGGCAGAATACCATCACTATAATTAAAGCGTTGCAAATCTATAGAAGCATTTATGCCGTTATCTGAATCATATGAAAAACCGGGTAGTACTCCGTATCTAACACTATCTCTATCTTGTGAAAACAAAGAGTTGCTAATTACCAAACACAAGAAAATCTTTAAGAGAAAAAAGGTTATTTTGGACATGCTGATTTTAAATTAGCTACAATGATAACAATTATAGCTGTACAAAATAAACTATGTTTATAGGTTTTATATTTATTCTGTTTGTCTTTCAAACGCCTGTTTCTACAACTAAAGAAGGCTCCAAAAAAAGCTGTACAACCTATCTTGAATCCGCAAAAAAAGCTCGTTCTGATAAGGATTTAATGAAAGAGATAGAGATACTTGAAGGCGCTACACTAAATGTTTGTGCAGAATCAAGTGAGGCATTCAGTCAATTGTCATTATGTTATCTTGAAGCCGGAGATCAAAGCTATTCTCAAAGAGGAACCAAGGATGTTGAAACAAGGGAAATGTATTTTCAAAAAGCATTACAAACTGCGTCCATCTCTGCTCTTTTAGACCCTAAAAATAAGTATGCTTTTGAACATAAAGCTATGGCATACGCAGGAATTCTAGATGTGAATGGTATCAAGGAAAAAGTGCAATTGGCAGATAGTGTAAGAATCAATGCCGAAATTGCCTTGGAATTAGATCCGAATAATGACCGCGCTCTTCATATTCTGGGAAGATGGCATTATGAAGTGTCTCAATTCGGAGGATTTCTTAGGTTTCTTGCCCGGCTGTTTTTTGGTACGGCTCCAAAAGCATCTCTGGATAAAGCTCTAGATTATTTTGAGAAAGCTGCTGAGCTGGATGATTATCCCGTTCATCATTATTGGCTTGGATTAACACACCTTGAGCTTAAAAACAAAAGCAATGCAAAATGGCATTTTGAGCATTTATTAACGTTAAAGAATCAACATCATAATGATGAGTTTTTTAAAGACCAAGCTCAGGAAAAGCTGAAGTCTCTTTGAACATTATTTTAGTACTCGAGTTTCCACAAATAAATAGGCCTTGTTTTACTTTTCACAAAAAGCTCTGTTTGGTCAAATAAATTTTTATTCTTTTGTAAACCGGTCCAAACAGGGGGCTCTGAAGTAATAATTCTTATAAAAGTAATAGAGTCAACTATTACAGTATCTCCGGTAGAAATTTCAGGTATATATTCGAACAGCTTTGTTCGGTCAGCTCTAGCACTTATAAGATATCCGACTCTTTCTTTTTTCAAGGTTTCAGTTATTGAAAAAGCTTTTTCAGAATAATTTTCCAGAATGGTTATCTGTTCGGAGCTAATTGTATTCTTAGGATCCCAATCTGCATACAATAAAACCGGAGGAAAATCTGACCAAATTTTCACTGTTTTATTGATATCCACTGCTTCTTTAATTTTAAAACCCATTTCTCTTTCTAAACTCAAATTAAAAGATCTATAAAAAAATACCCCCATATACACCGGTATAAGGATTAAAATTAGCGACAAAAATGTCTTTGGGTTCGAATTATTTGTGCTTTGTAAATAATAAACAATAGATAAAGAACAGGGCAACGCAACAACCAATAAGTATTTTGGGTCTGCTCCATGAAAAAAGAAAAAAGAACCTATAAAAAAGGCTGCTAGAAAAATTGCATTACCAACAAGAACCTTAATAACCGGACTTTCTCTTTCTTTAAGTCTGCTAAAGACTAACATCAATTTTTCTTTTTGAAAAAATCTAAGCAGAACAGGAAAAAAAGGAAGTATAAACAAGATTGCTAATAGTGATTCAGCACCTCTTACCAGCAACCCATTAGTCCGAATAATTTCTTCAGCACCGGAGCCTGAGGCAGTAAATTTGCTGGTCAACCAAAAAAATGGATCACCCAAAACTTTCCAGTTCCAAATGCTCCAAATACTCAAACCTAATGAAATACCAAAGATAATTGATATACTTCTTTTATAATCTTTCAGAACAAAAAATATAAACCCTAAAACAATAAGGAAAGCTGTGCCTTCATGTCTTGTTAGCGCTACGCAAGAAGAACAAACTATAATTGTTATTAAAGAAGCTGTAGTTAACTTATTTAAAAGCTTAACTACTAATATGCTAGTCAAAACCAGCGCTAAGCTTTCCGGCATTTGTAAGCCGGAGAAAATAATCGGCAATGGCCAGAATACTAAAATTGAGATTCCGTAATACTTGATTTTCACATTCAGGTTTTGAATACCCCACTTAGTAACTAGAAATACATAGTAGCATTGAAGTAAAAAAGGAAGCAGCACAAGACTATTTGAACCCTGTTGTACAAAACTTATTAAGTAATTGAAGAAGATTAATAGAACCCGATATAATGGCAGCCAAACTACATGTCTATTTTTATAATCGTAATACTCACCATAAGCTTTGTATTCTTCTATAATCCATAAATTATGATATGCGTCGCCCCAATACTCTTCAGCGAAAAAAAAAGCCCAAATTAAGCGTATAAGTAAAGCCACGGTTATTATTAGGGCTAAAAAAACCGTATCATTTTTCTTGTTATGCTTTATGGAATAATTCAAATGTAATCCTCTAAAAGTTGAGTCAACTTAACCCAAAATTCAAACATGCGCTTACTAAATATGTCTACCCCAAGCTTAAATTTGGTATTGGATCGGCTATTTCTACTACTCTTGATTACGGAGTGTTCTTTATTCTTCTTCAGTTTACAAATCTGCCGGTAGCACTAGTGCAAGGAGTTGCTCAAAGTTGTGGTATGATTACGAATTTTCTGATTCAGAGAAACTTTATATTTTCAAAAGAACGAACAATTACATCTTCAATAATCTGGTCAATAAGTTTTTCATTACTTTCTATAGTACTTGCAAGTCTTATGGTTCACTATTTATATATGGTTCCTTTTTTTCTTGAGCATCCTATCTTTATGAAAATAGGGGTCAGCGCTTTGTTCTTTTTCTTCAATTTTTACACCAAACAATTCGCGTTCGAAAAAAAGATAAAATGGTAGATACTTCTCAGTTTAAATCATTATCAATAGAAAAAGTTTTTTGGTTTCTTGTAGCCGGATTATTCATATATGTATGTTACGCTACATACTCCATGAGAATATTTTACCCTGATGGCACTATCTACTTTGTTCATATTCTTGAAACCGTTAAACCGGTACACTGGCATTGGGACAGGCAACTCGCTTATTTTGTACAGCATTTCCCCTTAATTACATCTATAAAATCAGGAATAACAGATATACCAACGCTCGCGCGAATTCATACGGGCTGGTATTTTAGTTTTGGACTAATCTCTTTGTTAGGTTGTTTTTTTAGTTTACCAAAAGACAAAAAAGCACTAATTCTTTTTCCTTTAATGTGGATGTTCGGCATATACATGCAAACCGAGTTTTTTCCTATTACCCCGGGACGCCTGTTAACTGCTATCTATTGGGTAATTGTTATCCAGCTTCTATTTAGATCATCTTGGAAGAGTTGGTTTCTTATTGTATTAGTAGGATGGTGTACACTCAGAATATATCAGGGTATGATGATTTTAGGACCGGTGCTTGCATTCCTAAGTTTTTGGAGATTTTCTAAATTTGATAACAAAAAAGATCTTCTGGCTTGGGCTTATATTTTATTAGGAATCTATTTTATTTCCGGGGCCTTTCTATCTTTCCTCTCGGTTTTAGACCCTCAGGACAAAACCAGTTTTATTACCTTCGTTTTGGGCTTATTTCTTTTTTTAGACGAAGAAGGCTACCCATCATTTCCATTACTTTTTAGTCTTATAACCGTTTTTATTTTAGTTTATCGAATATTCAAACCCCGAACCGGACCAGCTCCCTTTGTTGGAAAAATCTTCTTTTTAACTCTGATAATATTAGGCTCACTTGCACTTTTAAGCCCGATATTTTGGGCTGAAGCTATGGCTCCCGAAACTCACCAACAGGTTCGCTCAATTAATATCTATTTATCTGTAGTTCTGGTTGTGCCATTATTTTTTATAGTGACGGCAAAAATTACATTTTCAGATTACTGGAAAAAAAACGCGGTCTTTTTAATATTGATTATGGGTATGATTCAGATCTATTGGAATATTATGGCTACAGCTAAATGGAATCAATATTTAGCTGTATTTCAAGAAACTTTGGCAGAAAACCCTCCAGGATTAATCTTGGCTCAAGATACCAAACTTATGGATTTGAGTACTGAATATGGTCTTTCAAATGGTTTTCATAATGATTGGGATGCTCCGCTAATGAGTATTCTGTTCGCGCCGGACCATACGGATATTAAAACGATTATTGCGCACTCATACGACAACATTTATCATCCTGTAAATCCAAGAGACACCTCTCAGTTTCCGGATTTAGGAAAATATGGCGTTAATTACTCTACGTATTTTAATGCTTTTGAAAACCAAAATACTGTTGTTATTCCTGAGAGACCAATACCTGAAATACTTAAATGGATAGAGACCAAGACAACAGGAATTAATGATTATTTTGAAGAATAGTTAGAAACCGAAAGTAAATTCCATCCAAAGAATTGCTAAATCATCCATTTGATTTCCTTTGACCATCTTTCTCACATCAAGATTTAGCTCGAATATATATCCTCTTTTAGGCTCATAGCTTCCTTTTAAAAGAAACCTATTCCATTCGTGTAAATCTCCATCCAAAAATAGGTTTGACCGATCAATAGGTAAATCTCTGCCATCATTCGGGTCAGCGCCAGCAAGGAATATTCTTTCGCCATTGGAGTCAAACCGATCAAGTCCTTTTCTGTTATATGAATAACTCAAAGACAAAAATGATCTTCCTGTTCCCCATACTTTTACTCCGACTTCAGATCGATCCGCGTTAGGACCTATTTGACTCCCAAGTCCAATTCCTTTATCAGTGTGTGCATTTAAGTCGCTTGGGTGAGAATAGGTAAATGGATCAATTCTGGAATACTCACTCCAAAAATAAATACCTGACTTTGTTGCAAGATTTATACCGTACTTTCTCGCAAATCTACTAGTTTGAGGGAATTGTTTTTTTGTAAAAATATCTTTTTTATTCCCTAGATCGTCAATGAGCAATTCTGTATAAACCTCAAGAGAATTAACCGGTCGTATGATCAGATATGCTCCTACCCATCCGTTATCTTGATTTTGCAACTCCCACTCGGCAAAAGCATATCTGTTAACCGGGTTTATATATGCAAGTTCCGTACCTCGGTTAGAGTAGTTGATCATTTCGTAAACCGAAAAAGAAAACTTTGAATTCGGTTTTACTGTTAATTTATGATATGCAACCCACCTTCTTGGAGAATTTCTAGTGCTGATTGTTGAATCTCCAGGTAATGTTGAACCAACCGTTGGCCAACTTAGTGTTCCGTGGATAAATGAGTATTTAATTAACTTGTTACCGGCTTTAAATTTTATCCAATCCAACGGAATTGAAGAACGGGAAAAAACCAAGTTTTCACTTTGCCCTATTCCCTCCTTAAGATTTCCTCTTCCTATTGAAGCCTCAAAAATTCTGTATTTACCGGTAACATATGCCTCGTAGTGATAATTATTTGATTGACCTTGAGAAGGAGTTAAAGATTTCCAGTTATAGCTATAAAATCCATCGTATTCAAAAATTCTCTTATAACCAACTGGTACTGCTCGTATTAACTCTGCATGATATCCAATCGAATTCTTATAGCTACCGTATGTTCTCCAATGCTGGTTAATTATATAAGGCGCTTTTCTATTATTAGCTCCGTCTTTTACGAACATTGCCCTTCTTCCAAAACCGTGGTCTAAAACTAAAAATCCAGAAGAATCATTATATGAAAAGAGATGTTTTTCATTATCACTCCAAGCCCAATCTTTAAACCGATCAAAACTCACCTTCGACTCAATTGTAATAAGGGAATGAGAATTTTCTTTAAACAAATGACTTTTATCAAATTCCTGAATAAAGCTATTTAGAGTTATTCTTTCTTTTTTAGAACTGATTACTGAATTATCAGATAATTCATGTAAATATCCATTTATAGTCGATCTGGATAGCGGCAATGATTCATAATCATAATCCGGGATTAACCCTTTCACCCTTTGTATATATAACCATTCATAAACAGGATGGA
Source organism: Balneola sp. (assembly GCA_965222085.1). Taxonomy (GTDB): domain Bacteria; phylum Bacteroidota; class Rhodothermia; order Balneolales; family Balneolaceae; genus Balneola. The sequence goes on along the minus strand of OZ244952.1, from coordinate 1,615,831 downwards.
AAGATGGCACCAATGATGATTGTGAGAGAGCTTCCACTGATAATAGCAATGGAAAAAAGAATATTAAGTACGCCTTTAAAATAATCTTCACTGGTAGAATTTGATTACATCTGTTACGAGCACCTGACTAATTTATTCTTTTATCTATTATTAAAATAATGAAACTTTGAGTTTCAAGGTTTTTGATAATTAGTAATGCTTTCAGAAATACTTTGTTGTTTTTGAAGACGATTTAATCTTGATGGGGAACATTAAGCTCGTTTCTGAATATAATTATTAAACAGGAAGTCATATGTATGTTTTAGATTACCATCAACAAGTCAAAAGAATCAATCAAATGATTCCCCTTCGAAAAAATGACAAAACTTTCGAGGTATATTACCATGATCCACAATCAGGAGAATTGTGGAAGAGCTTCTTCCCGTATGGTAAGAAAGAATCAAATAGTCCTAAATTATTACGCCCCGAACCTCTTCCTTCAAATCTGGAACACCAACTCGAGCTTTGCTTAAACAGCGGAAACCTTGCTGATGCAGAAGGTCTTGGAATTGAGTATTCTCTAAGCCCTGAAAAGTGGGAATACTTGCTAAACCTTCTAAATGAGAATAGAAAGAATTACACAAGGGCCGGTTTTTTTACTTTTCTGAATAAACTGGGAGTAAAAGAACCCGACAAAACAATTGAAGCTCTTCACATCGATTTCAATAATGCATCTGTATCCCGGGAAAAACTTATGACTCTAAGAAAGAAAGCGAAAAAGCTTTGGTTTAAAAAACTAATTGGACTTTAAGAAGGTTCAAGCACATTGTTTATATTAGAGAAAATTAATATTAAAATTTTTTAATATTTGTCGATAAGTGATTCAACAATCACTGTCGAATGAAAAAAACCTTCTTTTTATTACCCTTATTGCTGCTTTTGTCTGTTGCTCTGCGCGCTCAGGAGACTGCTACAATGATTGTTTCGGTTGAGGTTATCAGTGGCGTTAAGGCGGAAAAAGTTTCTGATCTCTTTTTAACTGACGATACATCTTCCATTCATGATGGTGAAATTATTTTTACTACCACCCCTCTTTCTGATGTGTTGATCTCTGTTGAGGAAAATTCGATGGTAAAAAACTCACATGGGGAAACATATCAAATTGAAACAGACAGCCTTATTACTTCGGATATTCGCTCAGGAACAAGTCAGGTTTCAATAAGCGGATCACTACCTGAAAATAAAAAACTTGTCGGCCGGTATACGGGCACGGTAACTACTACTATTGTTTATTTATAAAATTTATCCCTTTGTACCCCAAGCCCTTTCTGATTGATTTCGGATGGGCTTTTTTTTGTTAATAAATAACCATGAGTTTTAGTAACTTCGCAAAGCTAAACAGGCTTAATAATATTCAACCAGACATTTTGATATGATCCCAGAGGAATTACAAGACATTATTGATGAAGCAGATTTAAAAATGGACGAAGCTTTTTCATTTTTGAAAAAAGAGTTCTCTCATATCCGTGCAGGGAAAGCTAATCCTGCTTTGGTTGAGGGTGTAAAAGTTGAGTACTACGGCTCACAAACTCCTCTTCAACAATTGGCAAACATCACTGTTCCGGAACCAAGAATGCTTATGGTTTCTCCTTATGATAAATCCTCACTTCAGGATATCGAAAAAGCTATAATGGCTGCCGGCTTAGGGCTTAATCCTATGAACGACGGTGATTTTATCAGAATACCTTTACCAATACTTACCGAAGAAAGAAGAACGGAGTTAGTGAAGGTTGCTCGAGACAAAGCTGAGCAAGCGAGAATCAGTATCAGAAATACCCGGAGAGACGCTAACGACGAAGTTAAAAAAGCTGTTGAAGCAGACTCCTTACCGGAAGATTCTAAGTTTGAAGCCGAGGACGAGGTCCAAAAAATTACAGACAGTAACATCAAAAAAGTAGATGATTATCTTTCCCAAAAAGAAAGTGAAATCATGACAGTCTAATCAACTACAAGACACAAATTTTCAAATAAGAAACCGTAAACAATATTCAAAAATCGCAATTATAGAATTGTATTTTGAAATTTGAGTTTTGTGATTTTGATCTAAATGTATATATCCGAACTAAACTTACAGGGATTTAAAAGCTTTGCTCACAAAACAAAAGTGGGCTTCGATAGCGGAATAACATCCATTGTAGGGCCTAATGGTTGCGGTAAATCCAATATCGTTGATGCTTTAAGGTGGGTACTTGGTGAGCAACGCCCTTCATTGCTTCGCTCTTCCGCAATGAGCAATGTTATTTTTAACGGGACGGCCAAAAAGAAAGCTCTTGGAATGGCAGAAGTTTCGCTGACCTTTGTTAATGATAAAGGCATTCTTCCCATTGAATACAGCGAAGTAACTATTACCAGACGGCTGTATCGTTCCGGTGATAGCGAATATTTGATCAACAACACTTCCTGCCGTTTAAAAGATATCATGGAGCTTTTCATGGATACGGGAATGGGCTCGGATGCTTATTCTGTGATCGAGCTAAAAATGGTAGAAGAGATTCTGAATGACAAAAATAACGATCGTCGCCGCTTGTTTGAAGAGGCTGCCGGAGTTACCCGTTATAAAGATCAAAGAAAGCGAACGCTCAGAAAACTTGATGAAACCAGAAAAGACCTTCAGCGGGTTGATGACCTTCTGATCGAGCTTCGGAAAAAGGCACGTTCTCTGGAAATCCAAGCAGAAAAAGCTGAAAAAGCCAAGAAATACAAAGTAGAACTCGAATCTCTTGATAAGGGATTTACGCTTCACGAATTCAATAAGATAAAAGACGAGCTTGAGCCGCTACAGGAGCGTATCAATAACGCTGAAAAAGAAAAGAAAGAAATTACCACAGCAGCTGAAGAGTTTGAGTCCTCTGATGAAAAAGCTCGTTCTAATCTTCAGGAAAAAGAAAAGCAGCAAGCAGAGGCTCAACGACGTGTAAGTCAACTTCACAATGCCATCAGGGAAGCGGATACTTCTCTTAGGATCACCAAAGAAAAAATTCAGAACGAAGAAAAGGTGATCAAAGAATATTCTAAAGATATTGAACAGGGTGAAATTGACCTGAAAGAGCTGATGGACCTGCTTTCAAACAGCAGAAGTAAGCTGGAGTCTTTTGATGACGATCTGGAAAAATCTTCCAATACCCTTGAAGAATCAAAGAAACAGTATTCCCAAATACAGCAGCAATATAACCGTGAACGGCACGAGCTGTACGAAATTGAAGTTCAGCTGAGTGAAGCCAACAACGAATTAAATCAACTTCAGACAAAACGAATAAAGATCGAATCCCGTCTGGAAAATACCGAAGGTGATCTGGAGCGGATCGATGATGAGATCGTAGATCTTAATGATGAAGTTGACAATCTGAATGGCGAACAGAAACTGATAGAAGGTAAGCTTGATACTCTTACGGAAGAACGAGACGGGCTTGAAGTAGAATTGGAAAGCGCCAGAGAGAAAAGAGAAAGTTTTGCGGAAAAACAGAACGAGATCAAAGATGAACTAAGGACTCTGCAAAGCAAAAACGCTTCTCTGGAATCTGAGATCAATTTGATGAATGAACTCGCTAATTCAAATGAAGCTTTCCCAAGCAGTGTAAAGTACCTGATAGATAAACATCGATTTGAATTCAAGGACCTGACCACTGTTTCTGAAATTTTTGATACCGATGAAAAGCACGCCGTTGCTCTGGAAGCAGCTTTGGGTGATGCTCTGAATTATGTTGTGATCAAAACTCTTGATGAGGCACAGCGGGCTGCAAAAATTCTTAAAGAGAACAAGAAGGGGCGGGCTACTTTTATTCCACTGGACCAGCTGGCAGCTACTTACGAAGTTCAGGATGGAAGCCTGTTCGATCAGGTTAAATCAAAAAGAGAATATTCCGCGCTTAAACAATTGCTACTCGGAAATGTATTAATAGCAGACTCTGTGGAAGACGCCTATTCAGGAATAAAAAATTCTTCTTCCATTGGCGTTACTTACGACGGAGAAGTGGTTACAAAATCCGGATTCTTTCAAAGTGGTAGTAAGAGTAAAAATGCCGGGATAAGAGTTGGTTTAAAGGATAAGATCGAAAAACTGGAAAAGGAAAAAGCTCAGACTTCAAAAGAGATCGCCAAGCTGGAAGATTACCTAAAGCAGATCGTTGAGAAATATGAAAAGCTGGACGTCGCAAATCTGAGTCAGAATCTGAAAGAAAAAGAGCAGGAAGTTCGCCGGCTCGAGCAACAGCAGCATAGCCTGAGTTCGAAAGTTCAGGTGTATCAAAAGAATATTGGTGAGCTTGTTAACAGAAAAGATCATCTGAAAACAAACGAGGGTTCTGCTCAGGAAGAACTCGACTCCATACAGCCAAAGCAGAAAGAGCTGCAAAGCAAAATGCTGGAACTGGACGAAAAGCAGAATCAGAAGAAAGATCTTCTGGAGTCGCTTGAAGAAGACCGAAGCATTGCTCAAACAAGATATAATGATGCTCAACTGCAACATCAGGATCTGAAAAATAAGGTCGAAAATCATGAACGGGATGTTCGCAGAGCTGAAACCGGAATAAACAGTGTTCAGTCCAGAATTGAGAACAGAACCAAGTTAACCGAAGAGAGTAAAGCCCGGATTGAAAGTTATAGCCAGCAAATTACATCACTGGAACAGGAGCTTTCGGACAACCAGGAATTGAAAGTTGAAGCGGATGAAACTCTTAAAAAAGCAGAAGAAGCTGCCAGCATCCAGCGCGGAAAGATCAATGAATTTGAAAAAGAACTGAAAGAAGTTCGCCGTCGAAAAGAAGTGAACATGGAGCTCGTTCATCACCTTGCCATGGCTAAGGAAAAGATGGAAATGCAAAGTCAGGCTTTGACGGATCATATTTGGGAAACGTATGGAATTCTGATGAAGCAGGTTGAAGGCGAAATGCCGGAGGACATGTCTACCGATGAGGTAAAACAACGGATAGGATGGCTTCGTCAAAAACTAAATAACATCGGAGAGGTTAACGCTCTTGCCATAGACGAGTACAAAGAAGAGAAAGAACGTCTGGATTTCTACGAAGAACAAATTGACGACCTTAACAAAGCTGAAAAACAGCTACTGGAAACCATCGCTGAAATTAACGATACTGCCACAGAACGCTTTAATACTACTTTTGAAAAGATTCGCACCAACTTTCAGGAAGTTTTTAAAACACTTTTCTTTGAAGATGACAACTGTGATCTGATCATTGAAAAAGATGTGGAAGATCCGCTGGAAGCAAAAATTGAAATCCTGGCTCAACCCCGTGGTAAACGCCCATCGGGAATATCTCAGCTTTCAGGTGGAGAAAAAACGTTAACCGCTATTGCATTACTTTTCGCAATTTATCTGGTTAAACCATCGCCTTTCTGTGTACTTGATGAGGTTGACGCTCCGTTAGATGATGCCAATATCGAACGCTTTGCTCAAATGATCAAAAGCTTTAGCAATGACACTCAATTCATCATTATCACTCATAACAAAAAGACTATGAGTAAAGCCGAAATGATGTATGGAGTTACTATGCCCGAAACCGGCGTAAGCAGACTTGTTGGCGTTAAAATGGATGATGTAGAAGACGCTGCCTGACGAGTAATTAACGAGGTTCCTGTTTCGGAATTAAATTACAAAGCCATCCTTGTATATGTTAGGTAATTCGTTGACAGTTTTTGAACGGTAAAATATAGGGTCATCCTGAACCATGTGCTGAACTTGATTCAGTATTGTTTCAGGATCTCTGTGGGGACTTGTGGTTTTTTCTGAGCTTCCGGCTCTGTTTTTAACCCTCCGTCGGGCGTAAGCGCCCTTCTAGCTTAAACTTTTTTATATGATTTTAAACCAGCAGATCCTTCAGGTTCTGCGACATATCATTCGATCAGTTCTTCAATTGCTGCGGGATAAACCGGCCTGCATAGGCAGGTCCCGGCTGGTGTGCCTGACCAAATCTACACCACCATCATCATTCAGCAACAAGTTCACCAGCAAGGACTTCAGTCCGAACAGCCATAAACCACAGCGTCTAAAACAAAAAAAGTTCCGACGGAGACCATCGGAACTTTTTGTAAATCAGTGAATATCTGACCTGCTAAAAAGTGGGCAGTGATTCGGAGATCACTTCGCTACGCTCGTTAATGAGCATGATCTTATTTATACGTCTTCGCTTTCGCTGTTACGCCCCTTAAGCTTTTTGTAGGCATACGCTCCGCCTGCAGCAGCTAGCAAGCCTAACCCGCCGTCAATGGGAGCCTGAGCAGGATCGCCCGGTAAGCCCGGTTGCGCCATCGCCAGAGCCGACAGAATGAGTACTATTGTTAATGCTAGAATAAGTGTCAGTGTTGTTTTCATAGTAATAAAAGCTTTTAGCTCTCAGCGTTTAGCCGTTAGCGTTTAGAAGCTTTATTCAAAGCTAAACGCTAACAGCTGTCAGCTAATAGCTGTTATTTAATTAATGTCATTTGTCTGGTTAGTACTTGGCCCGGAGCCGTTAAGCGGTAGTAGTACATTCCACTTGCCACGCCCGTTGCATTCCAAGTCAGCTGATAGCTACCTGCATTCTTGGTCGTATTTAGAAGCTCAGCTACCTTCTGTCCCATTACGTTATACACGGTAATGTTCACAGGACCGGCTTCACCCACGGAATAATTGATATTCGTAGTTGGGTTAAACGGATTCGGGTAATTTTGACCTAACGCAAACTCTGTTGGTGCATCAACTTCATCATCAATACCAACTGAGGTACCTGGAGCTATTGTGATTCCAAATCTTGGAGTAGATCCTGACTTAGCTCGCATTGGTGTTCCGATTGAATTATTTATTACACTAAGTGGATTAACTTTTTCTTGAGAATCATTGATTATAACATCGAATTCATATTTCTCAATAGATTCTAAGTCATATGAAATACCTGTTTCGTAATCATGTAGCATAAATGACCAGGAATCCGGCATTTTATCCAGACCTTCCCAATCCAGAGTAAGAGTCTGTGATTCACCGGTAAGATCAACAAGAATTGGAAGCGTGATTTCTTCATCTAGTGAAGTTGGGATTCCTTCGATTCCTTTTAGAACTGTCTTTCCATCCAGTTTTCCAACAAAAGCTGCTGATGCATTCTGAGGTATTAGCGATCCCAGTTTTATAAGGTCGTAGTTGTCCCATTCCATAGAAGCATCATCTGCAACCTGAATCTTCAAATTTTTCTCTGTGTTATAGTTGCTTTGAATGGTAAAGCTCAACTCTTTCATTGAATTAGGTACTGCTTTATCAAAATGAGTAGTATCTGCTTCAGAAGTAGTTTTGTCAGCTGTTCCAAAAGTTAGTTGACCACCGGCAGTAGAATTAGAGGTTTGCACCCAATATCCTTGCCACGGCTGAATTACCAAGCCTCCGGATATATTCTCAGAAGTGTATGAACCTGCTTCATTGTCCCAAAAAGTCATGTTTGATGAAATCCCGATATTTGCAGAAACGTCTGCCAGATCTACATTTGAAGCAAAAGGATTTCCAACTAAAGTATATCTTCCTGTAGCTCCGCTATATAGATCAACAACCACATCACTTGAAGGTTCTGATCCTGATGCATCTAAAGTGACGGGTAATTCGGAGCTTCCTGCTGTAGTGTTGTCAAAGAAATACAATCCGAAACCTAAACCATCATCCCATGCAGTACTTACATTGGTTGGTTGTTCAAACGCACCGGTTTCGTCATAGATAATGAAGTTTGCATCAGATCCGGAATTATCTCCACCTGTAACACCTTGCACAGGAGTATCATCTGAAATATCTTCAACTGTACCGCCTGTAATTGGAAGCGAAAGTAAACGCCAGCCAGCAGAGCCTGTAATAACCCTATAAAAATTCGTAGTAGTTACTGAGAAGTTATTTAAATAAAGATTGTTTAAAGCATTTCCAACATCAGTATTACCTACATAAAGCTTAAACCCACTTACTTTTCCAGTAATATTTGAGCTAGTATAAGTTGAATCTCCTCTTACAACTGTAACCTGAAACTGTGTGCTACTAACTTGCTCTACAGAAATCTCAAATATAGAAGTTTGTGAATAGCCCCAACCTAGACTCCCATCAGTAGTTACTGTATAGTCATCACTTTGCACATTAAAATTCCATAAAAATCCGTTTGCAGTGTCCACTAAATCTACACCTTTATAACCATTTCGAAATGCAATAGCTAAATCAAACTCGAGCTTTTGTCCTTCCAGTAAGTATCCTCTGCCGTTAGAAGATAATTCAGATCCAGTTTCATTAACATATCTAAATGCATTTGCTTGATTTTGCCCTGAACCTGGATTAGGATTACCATACATTCCAAAAGCCTTGTTTGATGTATTAACATCTCCAAATCCCGACGCAGAACTACTCCCAATAAAATGACCCGCGCTTCCTCCATTAGTAATGGTTTCAAGAGTCCATGAAGTAAATCCATATCCTTGATCATCGCCATTTGACCAACTTGAGTAATTCCCTGCAGAGTCAGATGCAATTATAGTCTGCCCAAAAGCCTGTCCCAATCCCATGAAAACGATCAGAGTTGCTCCAAGCAAAAGCTGTATTCTTTTTTTCATTTTTATATTCTTTAAAATTATTTGTTACCCCTTGGAATCCCTAAAACGCCAAGAAAAATGAAAGCGCTTTCATTTTAATAAACGAAAACTAAAAAAACAATAGCTTTTCGTGCAAATCGGCTAATAGTACTGTCTGTTTATTACTTTATGAGCGTCATTTTTCGGATTTGAACAAAACCGGGAGTGGTCATTCTCAAAATATACACTCCGCTTGCCAGACCAGATGCATTGAAGTTCACAGTGTGGCTGCCTGCAGATCTTTTTCCGTTCAGCAAGGTCATTACTTCTTTTCCTGTAATGTCATAAACACGAATGCTAACCGATCCTGCGGTTTTCAGATCGTACCGGATCGTTGTGCCCGGATTAAACGGATTCGGATAGTTTTGGTGTAGCTTAAATTCTGACGGCACACTTCCCTCTTCCAAAGAAGTAAAGATCTGAGTCATAAAACCAGCAGCTTCCGACCATTCACTGTTCCCTGTCGTATTTTCAGATCGTACTCTCCAAAAATACTCAGTGTTTTCAGCAAGGCCATCTATCTCAGCAGTAGTTCCGGAAATTTCCGAAGTATCGACCACCATGCTTTCGAAACTCTGCGTTTCTGAAATTTGAAGTTGGTAGGAATCGGCGAAGTCGGCTTTATTCCACCCAAAAACAACAGGATCATTTATGGCGTCATTTTCCAAGGGACTCAATAATTCAGGAATTCCGGGAAGTGGAACATTGGTTTTAAAATTAAATACTGCACTCCATGCACTTTTACCTGATGCATTCGCTGACCTGATCTGCCAATAGTAATCGGTATCAAAACTAAAAGACTGTAAAGTTAATGTAGTATCGTTGGTTACCGTGCTGTCGATGGAAATTTTGAAATTTTCCGTTTTTGAGATCCTGATATCGTAACTCTCCGCATCAGCAACTTCTGTCCATACAAATTCAATTTCCTGTGGGTCTGTTGCAGACTGATCTGCCGGAAGCAATAATTGTGGTGAAGCCGGAATTTCTTTTTCCGTTTCGAAAGAAAACACCTGCGACCAAGCACTTGCACCTGATGACGACATTGCCTGAACACGCCAGAAGTATCGTTTACTTTTTTGAACCGGTGTGAGTAACACAGAAGTATCCGTAATTCCTGAACTGTCTGTAATTATTGATTCGAATGCTGAAGTCTCGGACAGTTGTATGGTATAAGATTCCGCCAATGCTACGCTGTCCCAAGCAAATTCTACGGGCGACCTTAGGTTTACTGCATTATTTAGCGGGCTGATGAGAACAGGTCCTTCAGAACCGGAAATTCCCGTTTTAAACTCAAATGGTGCTGACCATTCAGTACTTCCTCCCGCGTTGGATGCCTTCACCCTCCAAAAATACGTTGTTGTCGCTGACAGCGAATTAACCGTTAAAACCGTATCGGTTGTGGTAGTATCAGAAACAAAAGTAAAAGTGTCGTCTGTTGAAAACTGAACTCTGTAATCAGCAGCCCCGGCAGCTGAAGACCAAACAAATGTAACCGGAAAGCTTGTATTTTCCTGCTCATCAACGGGAGAAAGCAAGTTGAATGCGCCGGGAATTTCGGGAATGGTAGAAAATGATCGGGTTTCTGACCATTCGCTATTGCCTGTGGTATTATTCACCGCTCGTATTCTCCAGAAGTACTCGGTATTTCTGGAAAGTGTGTCCGTTTGCAAAGTTGTTGTGGCAATTCCTGAGCTGTCTGTTACTATTCCTGAAGTGAAATCCGATTCTGTTGATAATTGCAGATCATACGAATCCGCATCAGCCACATTCGCCCATTGTAAAGTTGGAGATAAATCCAGATTCACTTTTCCGTTTTCAGGTGACAGTAATTCAGGCGCTAATGGAGCAGGAGCTTTAGTAGTAAATAATTGAGCCGACGACCAATCGCCAATGTCCTCAGCATAATTTGCTCTTACTCTCCAGTAATATGAAGTAGAATTTTCCATAAGTGTTGCCTGAAAAGTAGTATCAGATAATGCAGATGTATCAGAAACCGTTGTACTGAATGAAGATAATTTAGAAAGTTGAAGATCATAATTCAAAGCGCCGTCGATCGATCTCCAGACCAATTCGGGATCTGTAACTACATCTTCAGCTTCATCCGCAGGAGAAATCAGCATCGGCACTTTTAGTTCTGTTTTAAAAGTAAGCGTATCTGACCAAGCGCCCGAGCCACTTGAATTCACTCCTCGAACTCTCCAGTAATATCGGGTTCCAACAGAAAGCGAATCCTGACCTGTAAATACAAACTGAGTATCAGCAACAGACGAATTGGTTTTAATAAAAGTGAAATTGTTATCCGTTGAGATCTGAATTGAATAAGAGTCGGAGCGATTTTCCTGATTCCAGGAAAAGGCCGGAGCTAAAGAAATGTTTTCAGAATCATCTTCAGGAAGAAGCGTCGTGATCTTATCCGGAATTCCGGCCAGAGTTGTAAATGCCAGCGTTTCTGACCAGCCACTTGAAGTAGTATCATATTCAGCACGAATCTTCCAGAAATATTTGGTTTCATTTTCAAGAACCCCAGGAGCTACCGTGTACTCTGTAGATACGGGCGACAATCCCGAATCATCAATAATTGGAGAGCTGAATGTAGCTTCATTTGCTAACTGAATATGAAATCCCTGAATCCTGGAATCCGTAGCTGACCAATCCAGTAATGCTTCCAGTGAAATTTCAGTTGCGTTATTTAATGGAGAAACAAGTTGGGGAATTTCCAGCACAACCAACTCTCCCGAAGGGCTAGTGCCTGCATTCCAAAAGCCATTCACTCCGCCATACACGAAATCCTGATCTTTATATTTGTACCGAAATGCGAAATAATACTTTTTAATTTCTAATTCTGACCCAAGTGAAGTGCTGTATTCGTCGGTGGAAGTTTTGTCCTCAAAAAAAGCAGCCGGCTTCCAGCTTACTTCATCCCATGTGGACGGATCGGTATTGTTTTCGTTTACGGCAACCCAAGCTGATACATCCGCACTTTCTCCGGACAAACTTGTAACTCCGGGAACGGTCAATTGTCCATAGACCTGAAAAATTTCTCCGCTATCAATAACCACTTCAGATGGAAACTGAAGATTGGCAAAAGTGATCTCTGTTTGGGTAGTGAACGAATATACATTGGACCATTCGGTAGCCGATGAAGTTTTAAATCGCCAGTAGTATTTCGTGTTTATATCCAGCGGGTCTGTAACTGAAAAGGTTGTATCTGTTAATCCGGACTGGTCTTCAACCGTTGTAGAAAAGTCGTTGGTTTCGGAAAGCTGAAAATCATATCCGGCAGCTCCATCCGTAGAAAACCAACTGAAATCGGGAGTTTTGGCAACAGCGGTTGCTCCGTTTGCGGGCAGAATATTAGCTTCGTAAAAATATCTGTAATTAGAGCCTCCGTTTACATCAAAAGCCAGTGTTGCAAGGTCTATGTTGGAATTCCAGTTCGATTCATCCAATGTAGTTGTGAGTACGTAAAATTCAACCACTGTATTTTCAGGCTGACCCGGAATATCAGCGGAACCACTTGTACCTGTGAAGTTTGTAATTTCAACTGCGCTACTTGTTGCAAAGTTATCTGTGGAATATCGAATATAGACTTTTTCTTCAGCTGATTTTGCCTTATCCAGTTCTACAGCAATCGTTACCGGATCATTTGCAGCAACATTCCCGGTTGGGGTGCCCGTTACAGAAACTATATTTACCGGGGCAGCAGATGTTTTTAAAACAGCCGCTGAGGAATTAGCATATCCGTTGTCATCAAAAACTAACGTGTAGAAGAAATCATTTTCTACTGTAATGGTGTTGTCGGCTCCGCTGTTATAGGTTAGATCGGCAAATCCGTCAATTGTTAGATTTGCATCCGCCCATTTATTCCCAAAATTGTTTCCGTCAGGTCCACTCGTAAAAAGCATTGCATAACTTCCTGCTGAAGTATCTCCGTCCGTGGCTTTTATTTCAATAGTGGTCAGGTATTGTCCCCCGGCGAAAGATCGATAATTCATCCTGAAGTTGCCCATTGCCGTTGAATCATTCGAGTTCGCAAATCCGTTCCAGCTGCCGGGAATATTAACCCCTTCGGGTTGGAAGATCTGGGCGTTCAGTGATACTGATCCCATCAGACATACAAGAAGAAATAAGCCGGTAATTCTTTTCATGATCTTGTTATTTGATGAGGGTTAGTTTTTTGATCTGGCTAAAGCTACCCGCCTTAATTCTGTAGATATACATTCCGCTTGCCAGATTTGACGCGTTAAAAGTAATGGTATGGAATCCTGCTTCTTGTCTTTTATCAACCAGAACTGCCACTTTTTGCCCGATCATATTAAATACGGTGATAGATACTCTTTCCGCTTTTGGCAATGCATACTTAATGGTTGTGGATGGATTAAACGGGTTCGGATAGTTCTGATCCATCGCGTAATTTTTTGGCAGCGCTTCGGATTCTATGCTTGTGGCGATGGAAGTTTTTATTTCGTGACCGGCACTCCATGCACCGTTACCTGCCTTATTTTTTGCCTGCACCCTCCAGAACAAGGTTGTGTTTTCAGGAAGTGGCACGTTTTCAAGCGCTTGAACAACAAAGCCGGACGAGTCTTTTAATACACTTTCAAAACCGGAAGTATTACTCAATTGAAAACGGTAGGTAGAAGCGCGGTCCGCTTTGCTCCATACAAACCTGTTTACAAAGGGATCAACTGTAATATTTATCTGAGGAGCTATTAATTCGGGAATCCCAGGCAGATCGACCTGCGTTTTAAACAGCCGAGCTTTCGACCATTTTGAAACGCCACCTTTGTTGAGCGTTTGTACTCGCCAGTAATACGTCTGGTTGAATTTAAGATCCGTCACAGAAAAAGAAGTATCCGATTTGATCAGCGTATCTGTTTTCTCATAAAAATTCTTGGTTACAGAAAGCTGAAATCTGTAATCGGATGAAATTTCTGCTGCTCTCCATTTAAATGTCAGGTCTGTGTTCAGGTCAGTTACACTATCTGCAGGACTAATTTGGATAGGAGCGTTTGGAATTTCCGGTAGTGTGGAAAAACTAAGAGTATCAGACCACGCGCTTGAGTCGCTTGAATTAATGGCTCTGACTCTCCAAAAATAAGTAGTGTTTCTGTTCAGTTTATCACTGAGTTCCAGTTCGCTTTCAAGAATATTCGTGGAATCAACCGCCTTTGAAGAAAACCCGCCGTTTTCAGAGATCTGCATCTGATACCAGAAAGTGCGTTCGGTTTCGCTCCAGTCAAACAAGACGACATCTGCTACATCTTCTTCATTATTAACAGGAGAAATTAAAAACGGTTTAGTTGGTTCATCAAAAGGAGTGGAAAAAATACCCGTAGCTGACCAATCACTTTCGAATTCCGAGCTTTTGGATCTTACACGCCAGTAGTAGGTCGTATTTCTCTCCAGAAAATCCGGTGCGTAAGCAGTATCAGTAACAGCTGTTTGTTCTGCTCTTATTTTAAAATTGGATTCTTTCGATATCTGAATTGTATAACTCTCAGCATTGGCAGCTGTATTCCATTTAAGCTCGGCATCTAAAGCCACATCAGAAGAGTTGTTGACCGGAAATACCAGATCAGGAGTTCCTACAGAGCTGGTTGTAAAACTTCGTGTAGCTGACCAAACCCCATCTCCGGAAACATTGCTTCCCCGAACTCGCCAGAAATATTCCTTATTGGCTGATAAGCCTACGAATTGTACGGATAAACTTTCTATTTCATCTTTTACTTTCAGATTTTCCGTGAACTCCGGATTGGTAGCCAAATGAATTTCATAAGAAGTGGCCGCGGAATTTTCGTTCCATGTTAACACCGGACTGGTAGAAACATCTGTGGCGCTATCTTCAGGTAAACCGGAAAGTATTGCGTCGGGAACTTCCGGAAGCGTTGTAAAAGTCGAAAATGAAGTCCAATCGCCTGTGCCAAAACTGTTTTCTGCTCTGACTCTCCATTTATATTCTGTTTCCAGGTCCAGATCAGAGCCTACAAACCTATTGTCGGCAAGTCCGGATTCCGTTTCGTTGATCTCGTCCGTATCTGCCTCTCGTATTTCAATTTCATAAGTATCTGCGTTGGTCACCGGCTGCCATTCAAAAACTACGTTCAGAGGAACATTCTGCTGTTCGTTCTGAGGATTTGTGATTACAGGTTTTCCGGGTAGTGCGTCGGTATAACTTCCTTTCACCTGAAAACTTACCGACCCGATTCCGGTGGTTTCGATCGTAAATGTATCTTCAAAATTACCTAAGCCTGATGGCTCAAAAGTGATCTCAAGATCAAGAGTACTGCCCACACCAACTGAGGCACTTAACGGACTAACCGAAAATTCAGAACTGAAATTAGAAATGTCTGTAATCGTAAGTTCGGCACTTCCGGTGTTTGTAAGAGTAAGTGTTTTTTGAAAAGATGGATTTACGTCGCCTCCTGAAAATTCCTCGAACTCAACTAATTCTGAGCTCAGACTGATTTGTCCAGCTTTTTCATTTAGAATTCCCGGAGGTGGGTTTCCAAGCTTAGCAGTGGAGTAGATCCTGAACTCTCCCGGCGACATATTAATAGCCGGAACTGAAGACTCATTAATCAACAAAGAATCTCCGCTGAAATATTCATACCACCACTTTCCCGATCCGGAATTGTGTCCATATGGAAATACATCAGCGCTGACTACATCAAAATTTCCGAGTATCTGAACATCTGTTGCAGAACGAAGCAGAATTCGCTTTTGCTTTCCGCCCATATCCAGCGAATAATCTGTAGTAGCAAAAGAAGGATGCGTTGTTTTAAGTTTCGAAAGTTCTGACACCGTTTGATACAAACGATAGCGATCTGCATCATTTAAATAACTCCACAGGATCGGCTTTTCTCCTGTTCTTCCATTCTGATTTATGCTTATGTCGTAGCCGTATTCTCCGAATTGCCAGAACATTTTGGGCCCCGGAACACTGAGTAAAAATGCATTGGCGATCTTAATTCTGTTTAAAGCCGTTGTTTTTTCTTTGGTGTCATAACCCGAAAAAGCATTCCCGAAGTTCTCAATTTCATGCATGATCCGTTCCTCATCATGACTTTCCATATAGCCGACCAGATGCGGATCATTCCACCCTCTGTTTTGATAAGAAACATTGGTCAGGTCCCCATTATAACCAAGAGCTGCATCTTTATACTGTTCGTGCATAATACCCCAAAGCATGAATCCGCTGTTTGCAAGCACAGTTTCTTCGTCATTATTTCCGAGATGTTCAAGAATCAGGTACGTCTCCGGATATACTTCGTGAATGCGGTTTTTCATTCTGTTTAACAGATCTATTCTGCTTTGATCGTATTGATTCCATGCTCCCACATCTGAAGTGAAATTTTGAGTGAATCCTTTACTCAGATCGTATCTGAATCCATCCACATGAAATTCCTTCACCCAAAATCTGTTTACGCTGTCAATAAATTGTTGGGTAAACTGGCTTGTGTGATCAAAATCATAACCCACATTAAAAGGATGACGGGCATCGATATTAAACCAAATATTTTCTGAAGTAGGCTTACCGTAATCTCCTTCATTATAAAGGCGAACCATTGGCGACTGCCCGAAAGAATGATTGTAAACCGCATCAACAATTACAGCTATTCCTCTATTGTGACTTTCATTAATTAGTTTTTTCAGATCTTCGGCAGGTCCGTAATATCTGTCTGCTGCAAAATAAAACGACGGGTTATAACCCCAGCTGTTATTTCCTTCAAACTCGTTTACAGGCATTAGTTCGATGGTATTTATTCCCAATCTCTGTAAATAGTCCAGAGAATCTATAACCGTTTGATAGTTATGTTTTGCGGAGAAATCCCGCACCAGCAATTCATAAATAACTAAGTTTTTCTTTTCCGGACGTACCCAGTCCTGATCCGTCCAATTGAATTCTTCTTTATCCGTTTCAATGATGGAGACATATTCCGTCGTTTTTCCGTACGGATAGGTTTTCAGGTTCGGATACGTTGACTCCGATATAAAACTGTCATCAGGATGAAGAACTTCTTCAGCATACGGATCTGCAATTCTGATCTCATTATCCACCAAATACTGAAAGGCATATTGCTGCCCGGGATTTAATCCTGTTATATCGATCCACCAGTATACTTCGTTCGAGCTTACTGTTTCCCGATTCATTTGAAAATCCGGCAAAACCTCCCAGTCGTTGAATTCTCCGATCACATAAACATGGTCTTTAAAAGGAGCCAGCAATGACAGTGTTACTTTGGTAGGGTCAGACTCATAATATTTGATTCCCTGTGTTACTCCGTTTGGTCTCGGGCTTTCATTGACGGCATCAGGAACCAGATAATAAACTGAAGCGCTGTCTTTTTCTCCTTCAGTATTGGTGGCAATAGCCGTAAGAGTTTTTCTCCCGGATGAATTTGCTGTTAACACGTAGTCCAAAGTATCGTTAGCTGTATCAGCAAGCTTTACGCCGTCCTCAAATAATTCCAGGGATTGAAGCGTTGAGCCCAGAGCCGCACCCAAAATCTGAATATCCAACGTTTCTCCGTTTTCTAAAAAAGAAGACTCTTCACCCGGCTCGTTGAAGCGAACATAAACTCCATCGGAAAACAGTTCTATAAAAAAGTCTTCTCCGCTTTCAGTTTTAGCAATTTTTTCGCTGTCTGAGCTCCTGAAGATCATTGCTAGTTTTAAGATCTCGTTCGCTGAAGCAGATCCGTAGTAAACATTCACATCCGAAATCGTTAAGGAGTACAAGTTTGTCTCAAGGCGCGTCATTTTGGTTGCAGAAGTATTCTGCCCAAAAGCTGTTTTAATGAATTTCCAGTCTCCGGGATTTCCCACAGGATCCGGTGGATTTTCGGGATTACTTTGGTCTGTGATCAAGCCCGTATGTATATACACATCTCCGGAATGCCCGAGCAAAGCCTGGTTTCCTTTTGTGGCATCAAATACAATGGTAATGCTGTTAGATCTGGAAGGAAATGCAGGTGATGAACTGACCTGAGCGTTAATAACACCTGTTGAAAAGAATAAGATCGCCAACAAAATTGGGACGAAGAAACTACACTTTACTGTAATTCCGAGCAGGCTCTTTAATTCAAAGATGTGCTTTATACTGTTTATTAAGAGATTTTTTGCCATTTCAACGTATCGGATTGTCAAGAATGTAAGCGCTTTCATTTTATGAATCAATTTCCAATTCAACTTTTTGCGCATAGATTCTTTTTGAATAATATTCATCAGGGTTTTTTACTTTCAGCTATGAGTAGCCATATTGATACCGTCCCCGATAACAATTGCCTGAATTGTGATGAAAGCGTTTCAGGTAATTACTGTTCTAATTGCGGACAAAAGCTTCAGCCTACTAAACTGCCACTTCGTATATATCTGGAAGATACTGTTGAAACTCTCTTCAATGTTGACAACCGGGTTTTTAAAACGCTTAAAGATCTTTTTCTGCGTCCGGGAAAAATCACCAAAGAATATATTTCCGGTCATCGGGCAACTTACCTGCCACCACTCAGAATTTATATTTCTATAAGTATTCTTTATTTCTTTCTTGCTATAATTACGGAGAGCACGCAGGTATTTTTGGTGAATCTCAGCCTCGATCAATATGATTCAAGTTTTGGCAAGTTGATTCAAATGTCGATGTTCGTACTTGTTCCGCTCTTTGCACTAATTACCAAGTGGCATCACAAAAAAAGAAATGGCTACTATGTTGAGTATTTGATCTTTTCGCTTCATATACACTCCATATGGTTTGTTCTTCTTACTTTTTCTATTGTTGCCACATGGGCGTATACTTATTTTGGAATAGAAGAGGGATCGCTGTTTTACTATTTGATTGCCACCATCCAGATCCTGGAGCGTTCGCTGTTTCTGATTTACTTTGTTGTTTATCTCAAAAGAGTTTTTGATAACTCCTGGTGGAAGACCTTTCTTAAAACTTTTGGGATATTATTCCTTTATCTTATAACTCTGTTGGCAGTAATTACTCCTTACTTAATTATAATGAACAAAGGCTCATGATCTACGAATTTTTAAAACGCACTCCTCAGTTTGATGAAACTGCATTTGTTGCTCCCAGCGCAGATATTATTGGTGATGTAACTCTGGGAAAAGAATCCAGTGTTTGGTTTAATGTAACCATCAGGGGAGATGTGAATTTTATACAGATCGGAGACCAAAGTAATGTTCAGGATAACGTTTGTATTCATGTGATGAATCAAACAGGCCCAACCATTATCGGGAATGAAGTAACTATTGGTCACGGGGCGGTTGTACACGGATGTACTATCAAAGATCGCGTGTTGATCGGAATTAACGCTACCATTTTGGATGAAGTTGTTATTGAGCCGGACGTGATCGTTGCCGCGGGCACCTTGGTTCCTCCGGGCAAAACCCTGGAAAGCGGATATATGTATATGGGCTCACCCGCTAAAGCCGTTCGCAAGCTTACGGAAGAAGAAGTAAAATCCATTCCGAAATATGCTTCCAACTATGTGAAATATCTTCGTGCATATCAGCAAAAAGACAAATACGAAGAGAATCCTTTTTATAGCAGGAATGAGGAATAACGGAATTAAGAATTAGGAATACCTTCTTTTCTATTCCTAATTCCGCTATTCCTAATTATGAGTGGAATCTACATCCATATCCCGTTTTGTAAGCAAGCTTGTTCCTATTGCGATTTCTATTTTGTTACCAAACCCGACAATAAGAATGCATTTTCCGATAAGCTTGTAGAAGAGATCCATTCAAAAAAAGACTCGATCTATTCAAGCAACGTTATTGACACCATCTATTTTGGAGGTGGAACACCTTCTTTACTAAGCGCAGAACAATTTGATAAAATATTCACGGCTTTAGATCGCTCATTCAATTTAAATCTGAAAGAAGTTACCGTTGAACTGAATCCGGACGATGTAACCAAAGAGTATTTGTCTGACCTCAAAAACATAGGTGTGAACCGGGTGAGTATGGGAGTTCAAACCTTTGATGAAGATCTGCTTAAATTCATGAACCGAACTCATAATTCGGCAGAAGCTTTAAAATGTTTGGAGTTGCTTAAGGCTTCGGAAATAAATGTATTTACTGCTGATCTGATCTATGGAAATCCCGGGCAGACTTTAGAAATGCTGGAAAAAGATCTGGACATTCTTTTGCAGTTTCATCCACCCCATGTTTCTGCCTACTCCTTGACCATTGAGCCTAAAACCCGATTGGGAAAACAACTGGAACTTGGCAGGCTAATCCCCGCCGAAGATGAAACCGTTGAAAAGCATTTTGAACTGGTTGAAGAGAAGCTGAAACAGAGTGAAATTCACCGTTATGAAGTAAGCAACTTTGCCAGAAAAGGAGCGGAAGCTGTTCATAATGCAAATTACTGGGAGCACAAAAACTATCTTGGGTTAGGACCGGGAGCACATTCGTTCCGGTGGGATGAATCACAGACTTTTGCACACCGCTGGGAAAATGAGCCGGATCTGAAAAAATATCTTCGAAAAACAGATTTCAGCGAATCCGAAAAAGAACACTTATCTCTTCAAAGTCTGGCAGAAGAACGGATCATGCTCGGGCTGAGAACAGTAAAAGGTGTCTCAATTGAAAAGCTGGAGAAAAAGTACGGATACAAGCTTTCTAAAAGACAGCTTGCATACTTAGCGCGAAAAGAAAAAGAGGGCAGAATTCATTTTGACTCTGATTCTATCCGGCTCAGTTCCTCAGGATTAAAAATCGCCGACGCCCTCACTTTAGATCTTATAACCGCTTAGTTTTTACTATGCCTTTCATACTTTGCGGCGAATCTTGAATATTCTTTCGCTCTTTCCGCATTGCCTGCTTTGGCGTACGCCTCAGAAACTAACTTCGTTGCTTTTGCCAGCTTTGCATAATCTTCTTTTGTCAGATTAGAGGAACTTCCTCCCAACGAAGGGATCATCAGTGTATTAGCCGGTTCCACTAAATTCGGATTATCATTAACGGTTTTATTTGCTTCAAAAATTAGCGGCCATAAATAGGGTTTTCCGTATACTTCTCTTGAAATATCCCACATCCACTCATCTTTTTCGATGATATAAGTGGTCATTTCTTTTGGGGTCGGCTTTTCTTTTTGTACGTCCGGCTTAGCTTTAACATTATTTTTTACCTCTGATGATGCCGCTGAAGTCTCGGGAGTTTTTTCTTCTTGTACAGTCGGTGGCGCTTTTTCAACCTGTTCTGTTTGTTGTTGAGCCGGAGTCTGATTTCCTGCAACTGCCTTGTCAATATTTCCCGGATCGGGATCTCTCAGAAAGAAAAACCAAATTCCTGTTCCGGCTATCAACAGTACTAAAACAATAAAAACCCAGCTGATTTCATTGCCTTTTTCCTTTTCTGGTGCTTTAAAAACAGGAGGAGCTTCCGTTTCTTTTTCTTCTTGTTCCTCTTCAACGTCTTCCCCAACTGAATCCTGTGCTTCAGCTTGTTCTTCAGATGGCTTTATTACCTCTTCGAACGGATCTTCAAAAACTTCGGGTTCTTTTTCTTCCTTTGCTACTATTTCTTTTGATTCTGTTTCAGCTTGTTCTCCCAGCAAGGTAGGTTCCAATCCGGCAAAAGGGGCATTTACAGTTTGTTCAAGTGCTTTAAAAGGCTTGAATGATACTTTTTTATGCGCCGGAATTACGATCTCTTCTTTTGTCTGCGGATTTATACCCGTTCTTTCAGCAACGTCTTTTAATTCGAAACTACCGAAGCTGGTTATAGATGCTTTTCCATCTTTTTCCAGATCGTCAATTACCAGATCAAAAACTCCGCGGATCATGTCCTCAGCTTTCTGCTGAGTAAGATCATGTGATTCAGCAAACGCTTTTACCAATTCCGAAAATGTGATCTTTTTACTCATAGCTCCACCTCGTTGAATTCATCTTTTAAAGCTGAACTTTGAGAAAACCGAACCACTTTCTTTTTAGGAAGCAGCATCATTTGCTTATAGTGCGGGTTATAGGACTTGTATTCTTCTCTGATCTCAGAGCTGAAGCTCCCGAAATCGGGAATACTGAAGCCGTTGTTGTTTGACAGGTGCTCTGTAAAAGTACTCACTAGCGAGTTGTATAATTCTTCCGTTTGAGTTTGAGTTAACTCAAGTCGTTCACTAAGTGCTTTTATCGTTTCTGATTTATTCATATCCCATAGTTAGTTAACTCCAATTAGCAACAAAAGTCTGATTTTGTCAAATAATCCCTGTAAATAATGCTTTATTACAAATAATAGCCTCAGGATACTCACAATTTTGATATAATTCTGTTAAGTTATTCTTGTAATCAGAATTAAAAATCTAAATTCAATTGAAGACTAGTTTACGGCCCTTTTTATCCCACATTGTTGATTATGCAGGCTTATATCCGCCTTCTGAGCTGCCTTTGGAAGAGGCTTTCAGAAAATATCTGTCTCATATTGAGCAGAAGGAATCATGGATGCTTTCAAAATTTGTTGTCGGAACCGGACTGCTGCGTGACCTGATTACACTCATTGATGCGGAGCCTGAATCTCCTTCTCCCTTTAAAATAACGTTGGTTGGTGCTGCTTCTGATGATCTTGATAGCTTCAAAAAAGTAATCGACAACACGGTTAGTGTCATTAAGAATGCTCTTGCATCCACAGAAAAAAAAATCCGCGTATCCACTTTAGAAATTAAGGTACCACTGGCTTGTTTAAAGGAAGAAAACTCATCCGACCTTCAAGCTGCTATTGAGTACACAGTTCAATCCATGGCAAAGTCTGAAACATTGCCCTATCAGATCTTTTTTGAAGTTCCGGGATTCGAATTCGACATAGATTATGCCAAAGAACTGGTTCAGGGAATTCATACTCACAATGAGTGGCTTGAATCAAATGAAAAAGAAAATTACTGTTTTTCCGGTTTTAAGATACGTTGCGGTGGAGTAGAAGCTTTTCAATTTCCTCCATCGGATTATCTGGCTGAAGCAATTACTTTTTCCAGGGAAAATGCTGTCCCTCTAAAATTCACGGCCGGGCTACACCATCCTGTTCGTCACTTTAATGACTCTGTACAAACTAAGATGCATGGTTTTCTGAATGTGTTCGGAGCGTCTCTGTTAAGTTATTCCAAAAAGCTTAGTGCAACTGAGTTACTGGAAATTCTGAATGACGAAAATGCTTCAAACTTCTCTTTTGATGAAACTGAGTTTTCATGGAAAGGACAATCTGTTTCTTTTGAAGAGCTGCACATGTTACGCGATCTTTCTGTAACCTCTTTCGGGAGCTGTAGTTTTGACGAGCCTGTCGAGGATCTTCAGAAACTAAATCTAATTGCATAAAAAAAGCCGGATGTAATTAAACACCCGACTTTGATTCTTTGATCAAACCAATTTATTTAATCAAATTCATTCTTCTGGTGAATACTTTGTTCCCTGCCTGCAAGCGATAAATATAAATACCACTCGCCACATTAGAAGCATCCCAGGTTACGGTATAAGAACCTTCACCTTGTCTGGAGTTTACCAGTGTCGCTACTTTCTGCCCTAGCATGTTGAACACATTTAAAGTCACATCTGCGTTCTCAGCAACAGAATAAGAAATGGTTGTGCTCGGGTTGAATGGATTAGGATAGTTTTGATCCAACCTGAATTCAGCAACCTGCTCTGTAAGTATTTCCTCATCTTGAGCCAGCGATTTAGACTGTGTTTCTGTGCTTTCGAAACTAGCAGTAGAACTTCTTGTTGCTGCAACGGCAAAATCTGCTCTGCTTACGTTTTCTCCGGGATTAAACTCAGCTTTAACTACAGGTTCAAGATCATATGGTCCTTGCTCAAGGCTGAACGTCACATTCAGGATATTCAGGTCAATTGCAATTTGTACGTGTGGCTTGAATGCTGACGGGATCTCATCTGAGTCTTCAACAGCAATTCTTTCGTCGTTATAAACAACAGTAACATCTTCTTCGCCAATTTCTTCTGCAGCCCATTGTAATCCTAAGCTTTGAACTAAAGAATAGGCAAGTTCTGCTCTGGTTACATTCCCATTGGGATTAAAGCTTGAAGCTGACCCTGCAAGCATAACACCGTCGTCAAATTGAGTGGCGTCTTTTAATGGAGCTCCCTGAGCTACTACCGATTGAGCTATCAATGTTTCGAAAGCTCCGTCTACATCGCTGAATGTATTCCCATTCAATGGCAATGATTGTCGGATCTCTTGTCCCATAACCAGATATTCTGCAAGCTCAATACGCTTCAGGTTTCTGTTTGGCTTATACTTTTTATCGTTAAAACTATCAGCAAGTCGTTCTGAGATGGCTAGCTTTATAGCCGTTTCAGCAGGATGACCGTTTATATCATTTAAGCCGGTGTAACCAATAGCTGTTTGGGTTTTAATAGTACCGGAAACTGTTTCAGCTATGCCGATACCATTTGTTGGATTGGCTTCGTCACCTCTCAGTCCGCGAATCTCCACACCCCATTCACCTGCAATTGGGTTTGTAACCTGAACTTCTCTGAGATAGGTAAGCGTGAATAGAACTGGAATTCCTGAACTGTATTCAACACCGTTCGGATCAATAACGATAAGGTTAACAGGGTTTCCGGTTTCTCCGGCAACACCTTCTAAACTCGCACGAACTGAAAGCACACTTTCATTTCCTGTTAAGGAGAAGTTATGTGTTTCGTTTGTAACTCCACTCGGATCATAATTGACTGTAAATGGATTTGTCTGAGTATCAAACTGAGCTTCGCCATTAAATTCTCTGTTGGCGTTAATTGTGCTTCCGAATTCAGCGTTTCTGTCATATGTTTTTTGAACGGCTGCAAATGCGTTCACATATCCGGTACCAACTTCCCAACTTTCTCTGCTTTGCATGTTGGTAGCAGTGCTTTGAAGAATACTTTTAGCTTCATCCGGATTTAAAGTCGGATCCACTTCCAGAAGTAATGCAACAATACCTGCTACATGCGGAGTCGCCATTGATGTACCACTTGAGGTGGTATAAAAAGCCAAATTTGACGGCTCTATTAATTCTGCGTCTGCATCAGCACCTAATAAAGGAATTGGAGCTACCGTTCTCGCTGAAATAATATCTACTCCGGGAGCTACAAGGCTTGGTTCATCTACAAAAGTGAACGTTTCTCCATCCAGCTCAAAAGTCCCGCTTCTTCCTTTTGTTCCTCTTGATGAAAAGTCAGCAAGCTCACCGCTTTTCGTTCCGGCTCCAACAGAAATTACCCACGGTGCTTTAGCGTATGGATTGTGAGTATCTTCTCCGGGTCCTTCATTACCTGCAGCAAAAAGCGTTACAATATTACGATCATACGCCAATTTACTAGCCAGGTTAATCGGGTGATTCGGATCAAAATTACCTGAAGAACCCCAGGAATTAGTGATCACGCGGATTCCATATTCAAACTGATGTGTTATGGCATAATCAAAGCCACCGATTCCATCAAGTACAAAAAGAGCTCCACCTGATCCGTAACCAATCAGATCGGCACCGGGAGCTACTCCCTGATGTTTGCCATTAGAAGCAACACCACGTCCACCAACTGTTCCGGCAACGTGTGTACCATGACCGGAATTAGTATCTGTATTGGGCACATCTTCAACATATGTCACAGGAGCTAAATCGCTGTATGCATGTAAATTTGTTGATCCCAGCACATTTTGAACCAGAGCGGTTCCATATTCTAAATCAGGGTGAGTTCCATCGACCCCGCTGTCATTCACAACAACTCCAATTCCTTTTCCGGAAATCGGGAAGCCGCCGTTTTGAGATGTAAACTCAGCGTTAGATTGAACTTTATCTACACCTGTAATAGCTCTTGCATCATTGTTGAAATAAGAAAGCTCTTTATTTAAATAGATCGATCTTATTTCCTGTCTGGATGCCAAATCAGTAATTTGTGCAGGAGTAACAATAGCGCCTGCCATAGGTAAACTTTGAAAAGAATAACCTACTGAGATACCTACTTCATTCAGTATCGACAACTCGCCGGCATCGGGAGCATCATTGCCCCAAAAGGTGATAATCACCTCAACAGATTCCGTGGCTGTGTTTAGTGTGTTTTGAAGATCAGGACCTATCACAGCCTGAGCTTGAGTAAAATTTGAAAGTGATATAGAAAGAATTCCTATCACTAACAGTGTTAGTATATTATTGGATTTCATATCCTCTTTGTTCATTAATATTAAGTTGTTTAGTGCACTTTATTGATGGGCTACAAAAAGCACGTTTAAGTACACCAAACATTTTATTTACTAATTTTTACCTTTTGAGTTCCCGATTCTATATCGCCGTTGATTACAGTTCTTAACTAAGCCGAGGATTTTTTACCTTACGATGACCTCTTAAAACTCAAAAGACTTTATGCTTACTTCATTTATATCCGTTGATAAAGAATCTCATTTCCCAATACAAAACCTTCCGTTCAGCGCTTTCGAAACTGAAGATGGAGAGATTCATCTGTGCTCTGCTATTGGTGATTATGTGATCGACCTTTTTGTTCTCGATGAAGCGGGTTTATTTGACGGCAAATATTTAAAGGATCAATTCGCTTTTCAGGATTCCACACTCAATTTCTTTATGGGACTTGGAAAGCCGGCCTGGCAGGAAGCGCGAGAAACATTGACGAATCTCCTCGATAAAGACAATCCAATTTTGAGAGATGATGATTTGCTGAGATCACGGGTTTTTGTTCCCATGGAAGATGTAGAAATGGTTATGCCTGTTGAGGTCGGAGACTACACCGACTTTTACTCGTCTGAGCAACATGCATTCAATGTGGGTTCTATGTTTCGCGATCCTGACAATGCTCTGATGCCTAACTGGAAGCATTTGCCCGTTGGTTATCACGGTCGTGCAAGCTCCATAGTTTTAAGCGGAACGGATCTGCACCGCCCAAAAGGACAAACCATTCCCAACGATTCCGACCAGCCTGTATTTGGAGAAAGCAAGCTTCTGGATTTTGAACTGGAAGTCGGATTTTTTACCGGTCCGGGCAATGAGCTTGGTGATACGATTTCCGTAGACAATGCTGAAGACCATATCTTCGGAATGGTTCTGGTTAACGACTGGAGTGCTCGCGATATTCAGAAATGGGAGTATCAGCCATTGGGACCTTTTCTTGCCAAGAACTGGGCGACAAGTATTTCCCCATGGATCGTGACGCTTGAGGCTTTATCTCCATTCAGATTGGATATGCCGGAACAGGATCCGAAAGTCCTTTCCTACTTAAATCAGAAAAACCGTTCTACTTTTGATATCAATCTGGAAGTTTATCTGGATAACGAAAACCTGAACGAGCCTCACAAACTGGCGGCATCAAATTACAAGCATATGTATTGGAGTATGGCGCAGCAATTAGCTCATCAAACGGTTACCGGTTGTAATGTGCGTCCCGGCGACATGTATGCATCAGGAACCATCAGCGGAAATACTGAAGATTCTTACGGAAGTATGCTAGAGCTTACATGGAAAGGAACCAAACCTGTTCAATTAAATGACGGCTCCGAAAGAAAATTCATTCAGGACGGCGATAATATCATCATGACAGGGTATGCAGAAAACGATGACTATCGTATAGGTTTCGGTGTTGTTGAAGGGAAAATTCTACCGACTAAAGCTTAAATACCAAAATTCAAATTCCAACAAGGATTTCTGAATAAAGGATCGTCATCCTTATAGATGTCAGGTAATTCGTTGAAAAATCAAGGCTGTCATCCTGAGTGGTCCAAATTGAGATATAGGTAAATGAGTGAATAACATCGAAGGATCTCAAATGAAATAAACACATATTTTGTAAGGAATAGCTTCTGAACTGGTCTTACTACTTATTATGACTAAAACCTATTACATATATTTGTTAAGCAATACGTCCAAGATGATTTACATTGGAGTAACCAATGATTTAGAACGTAGAGTGTTTGAACACAAATCCAAACTAAGAGAAGGTTTTACTAAGAAATATAATCTTCACCAGTTGGTATATTATGAAGAAACTGATGATGTGGGCAGAGCTATAGAACGAGAGAAGCAGCTTAAGGGATGGAAAAGAAAAAAAAAGATAGCTTTGATTGAATCTGCAAATCCGGGCTGGAGAGATTTATCAGAAATTTGGTACTCATAATTTAAACTAAACGCATCAACACTTGAGACCCTTCGCAACCAACATTGATGCCTCACAAATATCGATGCTCAGGGTGACAGCTTTTTAAAAGCCAAGAAACTCTCAACGAATTACCTGACATCTATAAGGATGACCTTAAATGACTTTTGCTATTTGTAATTTGGAACCTGGGATTTGGTATTTATTTCTATTTCACCAGCGTCATTCTTTTGATCTGAACATTATCACTGGTTTGAAGTCGGTACATATACACTCCTGAAGCCAGATCTTCCAGATTTACAGACAATGCATGATTTCCGGTTGGCAGCGTTCCGTTAAACACAGATCTCACCAATCTTCCGGTCATATCATAAACATCCACTTTTACTTTTTGAAATTCCGAAATACTGACGGGAATAGTTGTACTCGGATTAAAAGGGTTAGGATAATTCTGTTTTAGTTCTGTTACATCAGGCTTTGTATCATCAACAAAAACAGACGTAGAAAAAGTGTCTGATATTCTGATCTTAAATGTCTGAGATGCCGTTCTGTTTTCGTTAAGTACGATTGCTCCGATACGATCAATATCAGACCATGCCCAACCTTTACTTACCACCATGAACTCTCCCTCCGGTTCTGCATATTCAAATGAAACTGAGCCATTGTCAAAAATAGCCACTACAGCAAGAGTTATATCAGGAGAATCGGTATCTAAGATAATGGAAACGTCACCGGTTTGATTGGATGGAGGTTTCACATTCACGAAATAGCTGGCAAGTCTTCCTAAACTAATATCCGATGACATAACATCACCAATTTGAGTATCCGTTCTTTGAACATTCGGAGTTGGGTAAAACAAACTCTCGCCAAAGCCGAAGTTAACATTATTATAAGCGCCCGAAGCAAAATGCCATGAGTATAACTCTAAAAGAGATTCTGTGTAATCCAGTTGGCGGGATGCCAGTTCCTGTTCAACAGCATCCAATAACGGCAGATCCGGAATACTGTTCTCAATTCTGTTCCATGCGCCCGGCCAAAAATCCGCGCCAATCTTTTCATGAAAATAAAGCGCCCATGTTATGTCTTCGTATGAGCCCGGTGCCACCGTGATTCCGGGATTTCCGAACACATCTCCGGTACCTCCCAAATAATTGTAATAATCGTTAGTCAGATCATAGACCACTTCTTCCATCAACGTTGCATCCATTTCTGCCCATAGATCCGAATCTCCGTTAAAATTATTTTGAGCAAACTGAATAGCATGTTTAAACTCATGAGCTATCGTTACCTTTAAAGCTCCTAGTTGATCACCATCCGGATCATCGTTCTCCGGAAATCCAACAAAATCATTTTCGATAACTATTTGTGTACCCGGACCATCACCTCCAATAGTTTCTGCAAAACCATACACAGATTGAAGGTCTTCAAAAGAAATATCGTAAGTAGAACCTTCAGGGATAGGATCACCAAAACCCAATGTTTGCACCAAATAGCTGTAAGAAGAATCTGCAGCTATCCCGGCTTCTTCAATATAATCAGGCACATTGTTGGTATTACTGTCCGTTGCGGGAACAGCGTCATCTCCTACTGTTTGATAGGTAAGTACAAATTTACCTGACGGACTTGTATAAGTTGCCTGAGCCGATTTTTCTCTGAACCTATCATTTGTTTCTAAAAGCGAGGAAGAGATTTCATCGTTATACTTATGAACAAAAATATGTTCAATAGCGGAGCATTTATGAATTTCTCCGTTTGAAAAATGATCCCGCATTTGTTGAAGCGCCTCATCTGCAGTTGAATTTCCCTTTTTAAATTCCTGAATAATATCCGGGATCTGATGCCGGCTTGTTTGTCCATATGCTGATCCTGCCAGCATTGCAGTAACCATCAAACCACACAAAAATTTTGCTCTTAACACCATAGTCGCCTCAACATTATTTAAATATAAAATTCGTAACTTTGCCCCGTAGAATAAACTCCACTGAAAAGATAATATTTTAAACGAGAATTACACTAAGAATTATGTACGAAGTTATTCTCTACTACTATTTTAATACGATTGAACATCCCGAGCAGTTTGCGAAACAGCACAAGCAATACTGCAAAGACCTGGGAATCAAAGGACGTATTTATATTTCATCTGAAGGAATAAACGGAACTGCTGCAGGCACCAAAGAACAAATGGCGCAGTATAAAACCGATTTAAGAGCCATTCCCGGATTTGAGAATACCGAATTTAAGACGGATGAATCTAACTATATTCCGTTTTCTAAGTTGATCTGTAAGACCAGAGAAGAAATTGTATCTCTGCATGTGGATGGTGTTGATCCTAAAGACGGAGGAAATCATTTATCTCCGGCTGAGTGGCGCAGAGTGATGGAAGAGGAAGATCACGTTATGATCGATGTACGAAACAATTACGAATCTAAGATCGGTCACTTTAAGGGAGCATTGAAACCTGACGTCGAAAACTTCTTTGATTTTCCACAATGGCTGGAAGAAGCTGAGATTCCCAAAGACAAAAAAGTGCTGATGTACTGCACCGGCGGTATTCGATGCGAAAAATTTTCTGTACTGATGAAAGAACAAGGCTGGGACGATGTAAATCAGTTGCACGGCGGCATCCTTCGCTATGCCAAAGAAGAAGAAGGCAAGCACTTTGAAGGAAAATGCTTTGTGTTTGATGATCGATTGGTTGTACCTGTAAATCCCAAAGACCTCGCGCCGATTGCGCAATGTGAGATCACCGGAAAACCTGCCGATACTTACGTGAATTGCGCAAACATGGAATGCAATAAACTGTTCGTCTGCTCCGAAGAAGGCGCACATATCATGGAAGGTTGCTGCAGCGAGGAATGTAAACAAAGCGAATATCGCCGTCCTTTTGATCCTGAAAATGCTTTTAAACCTTTCCGCAAATGGTACAACTATTTCGGCGACGACTTCAAAGACCGACATGCTTCCAAACAAGCAGCTGAGCAGTCGTAAGGTTCGGGTTGTAAGCCCTTATCCCATCACACATCGTTTTAAAGTACAAGACGAATTTGTTGGAAGATCATTGATCGATATGATGACAACTCGCTTTCCTTTCCGGCCGGAAAAAGAGTGGAAAACCCGCATTGAAAACGGAAGAGTGGGGCTGAATGAAGAATCTGCAGCACCGGATGTCTTGCTAAAAAAATCCGATTCGGTATTTCACCACAACCCGAAGGTGATAGAACCCAGCGTACCGGATGAAATTGAAGTTTTGCAAGAAACCGAGGATTGGATCGCAGTGTATAAACCTGCGCCATTGCCCATGCACCCAGGCGGACGGTATTTCAAGAATACGCTTACGGCTATGCTGGAAGAAATGGGCTATCCCGATCTGAAAATTGTTCATCGTTTGGATGCAGTGACTTCCGGTATCGTACTCTTCGCCAAAACCAAAGTCTTTGCTCAACGCGCCATGACCGAGTTTGCTGAAGGACGCGTACAGAAAACCTATTTTGCTGAAGTATCCGGTGTTCCTGAAGAAAACTCCGTGACCATCACTGCGCCGATCCGCCGTAAAACCGGATTTGTATTTGAAAGCAATCCCGATCTCACCAACGCTAAGCCTGCCGAAACCACTTTCACGGTTGTGGAACGAAAAGAAAACTCAGCTATCATTAAATGCGAACCCAAAACAGGTCGTACGCACCAAATCCGATTGCATTTAGAACATTGGGGTTATCCCATCATCGACGATCCCATTTACGGCATTCACGGCGACAAGACTTCCAAAAAAGCCCAGAAAACGGCGATTAGTTTGGTGAATGCGGGGTTGAGTATTGAGGGGTTGGGGGTGGAACTAATTCTTCAAATAGACCCAACCGGATAGAGATCCGGGAAATAGTACCCAACTACTTTTGACGGCACATTAAATCTTATCGGGGATCGATGCGATTCAGAACTTACCAACTCCTCATCCAACAGTTGTTTTATAAGATCGGTTGCCGTTCGGTCGGTTAAGTGCTGCTATTTATTTGCGAGATCTTTTGCGGGTAAGTTTAAATCTATAAGTAGCTGAATACCTGAGAATTACTGGTTTTTAATCTAGATTCAGTTGCAATAAATTTGCGGGTTATACTGCGGGTTGAATATCACTTACGATCTGTAATTAGCTTTAAAAAGTCAGGATTAGTTATTGAAAGGCTGGGGGTGGAATTAACTTTAAAAGCACATTGCTAGCTCCTGTTAATTATATAGTCCTAATAGAATATAGAAGACAGCTTTGAATGAGCAGATAATTCTATTCAGTCAATCCTATTTTTCAGCTACTAGATGTTTTTCCGGGTCAAAAGCCTTAAGGTTTTCTACGGATTCAAAGTAATAGATCGAGTTATCAGCCGTAGCCCCTACTATCGCTTCTGCTTTATTAATCCTCTTCTTACTTACCGGATCAAGTGCATATCTGTTTTCTTCCTTACTACTCAGGGTTTTGTTACAGTTGTCACAGCATCCAAAATATACGACGCCATCAATGGTAACCGGAACTTGTTCTTTATCGAAAGCTTTGTTGTTCTGCATACATACAAACCGAACTTCAACCTGCTTCAGATGTGCAGCGGTTTGCTCTGTTTTAGTTTCAGTGATTTCCTGAGCAAAAGAAGTGGTCATAACGCAAACACTCAATGCCAATGACAGAAATGTTACAGATAGTGCTTTAAAGTTTCTCATGAAATTAAACAGATATATATTATTATTGGCGACTCAATCGCGCAAAGTTTAATCAATTCTTAACTTACATAGAATCAGGGGAAAGTAAATTTTTTAAAAAGCTTCTTGAGACAACGTAGTGGGTATATATACTTTAATTAGGTAGAGTAGCAATCGGTTTGGTTTGTGCCGGTTGGTTATTGTGGGGTTGGGGTTGTGCAAAGACTATAAACCTCTCCTCTTTTGTTCAATAAGGTATATCAAGTTATAATTAAAATATTATCTTAGTCGCATGACAAAAGAGCAGCATATAGAAGAAAACTTGCTTAAACAGC
Source organism: Balneola sp. (assembly GCA_965222085.1). GTDB lineage: Bacteria > Bacteroidota > Rhodothermia > Balneolales > Balneolaceae > Balneola. The sequence continues at coordinate 1,583,112 of OZ244952.1, read as the reverse complement.
TGCAGGAGCTGAAGTACACCTATCGATCTGATATTACGGACAGGAATGCACTCGAGAAAAACTTCCGAAAGAAGTTCGAAACACTGAACAGGGTCCGTCTCTCCGAAAGTGAATTTCTACGCCTTAGAGAAAATATCATTGAGCCGGATGTGTTTGAAGCTTCAAAGAAACTCCGGGAACGGCAGTATTTCCAACGAGAAGATGGCACTCCTCTACATTACACCTTAGTAAATATTAAAGACTGGTGTAAGAATGATTTTGAAGTCATTAGCCAGTTGAGGATGAATACAGAAAATAGTAATCAACGATATGATATTATTCTGTTGATTAATGGTTTACCCGTGGTTCAGATCGAACTAAAGCGACTGGATATTTCTGCACGAAAAGCGATGCAGCAAATCGTTGATTATAAGAATGAGCCGGGCAATGGGTATGGCAATTCGTTGATGTGCTTTATGCAACTATTCATAGTTAGCAATAGAAGTAATACCATTTACTTTGCTAACAATAAAAAGCAGCATTTTCAATTTAATGCAGATGAACAGTTTCTTCCCATATATCATTTAGCAGATCAAGACAATAAAAAGATTACACATCTCGAACCGTTCACAAAGAAGTTTCTTTCAAAGTGTACACTGGGTGAAATGATAAGCAAATACATGGTTCTCGTGGAAAGCGAGCAGAAAATGTTGGTCATGCGTCCCTACCAGATTTATGCAGTGAAAGCCATTGTGGATTGTATCAATGAGAATAGGGGAAATGGATATATCTGGCATACCACTGGAAGCGGAAAGACACTGACTTCTTTTAAGGCCTCCACCCTTTTAAAAAGTAACCCGGAAATCGAAAAGTGTTTATTTGTAGTAGATCGCAAAGACCTTGACCGCCAGACCAGAGAGGAATTCAACAAATTCCAGGAAGGGAGTGTCGAAGAGAATACCAATACTGAAATGTTGGTCAGGCGTTTACTCTCTACCTCCTATGAAGATAAAGTTATTGTTACCACGATACAGAAACTGGGACTTGCCTTAGACGGGACTTATAAAAAAAATTATAAAGAGCGATTGGAACCATTAAGTGACAAACGGATGGTTTTCATCTTTGATGAGTGTCATCGTTCTCAGTTTGGCGAAAATCACAAATCCATAAAAGAATTCTTCCCAAACTCACAATTATTTGGTTTTACCGGTACCCCCATTTTTGATGAAAATGCAACTTATAAAGTTCGTGAAGACAAGACTGAGTACTACAAAACCACGGAAACCATTTTTGAAAAGCAACTTCACGCATATACCATTACTCATGCCATAGATGATAGAAACGTTCTACGTTTCCATATCGATTACTTTAAAGGCAAAGGAGACCATCAACCTAAGCCGGGAGAAGGCGTCTCGCAACAAGCTGTGGCAGAAGCAATTATCGAAAAGCATAATGCCGCAACCAATCAGCGTAAATTTAATGCCGTATTTGCAACCGGAAGAATCAATAACGCCATAGAATATTATCGACTTTTCAAGGAGATTCAGGAACAAAAAAGAGCAGAAAATGATGATTATGTTCCGCTGAATATAACGTGCGTATATTCTCCACCGGCACAATTAATAGCTGAAGAAGGAGATCAAAGAAGCCAGAAAAATGCAGCTGATATCAAGCAACTTCAGGAAGATTTAATTCAGGAAAAAGAAGACAATCTGCACAATCCTGAAGAAAAGAAGCAGGCTTTGATGGAGATCATTGATGACTACAATTTACAATACAATACCAATCATAGCATCAACGATTTTGATCTATACTATCAGGATGTACAAAGTCGTATCAAAAATCAAAAGTATAGCAACAAAGACTATCCGCATAAAAATAAAATTGATATAACCATTGTAGTGGATATGTTGCTTACCGGTTTTGACTCCAAATATCTGAATACGCTATATGTAGATAAAAACTTACGATATCATGGATTGATACAGGCATTTTCGCGTACAAACCGGGTGCTGAATGAAAGCAAGCCTTACGGAAATATTCTGGATTTTCGTTCACAGCAAGACTTGGTTAATCAAGCTATCACGCTCTTTTCCGGAGAAGATGCAGGAAAAGCCAAAGAAATCTGGATGGTTGATCCCGCACCTGTGGTGATTGATAAATATCAGGAAGCGGTAGAAAAATTAGGTGAGTTTATGCGAGAGCATAATCTGATAAATGAACCAGAGGAAGTATACAACCTGAGAGGCGATGCTGCAAAAGTTGCTTTTATTAAGAACTTTAAGGAAGTCCAGAAACTAAAAACTCAACTCGACCAATACACGGATCTGGATGAAAAACAACAGGCTACTATTGAGACTATTCTTCCCCAAGAGTCTTTGCAGGAATTCAGAAGCTCGTACTTAGAAACGGCTAAACAACTACGGAAAATTCAGCAAAAAGAAGGAGACGACGCACCTGAAGATATTCAGCAGTTAGATTTTGAGTTTGTGCTTTTTGCTTCTGCGGTGATTGACTACGATTACATCATGAACTTGGTGGCAGACAGTACCCAGAAAAAACCTTCTAAGCAAAAAATGAGTAAGGCTCAGGTAATCAGCCTGTTGAAATCCAATGCGAACCTGATGGAGGAAGAGGAAGACCTGACGGATTACATTAACAGTCTGGATTGGGAAAGTGGAAAAGGTGTACAAACGCTACGTGAGGGTTACGAAACTTTTAAAGTAGAAAAGCACGAAAAAGAATTGGCAAAAATTGCGAATAAACACGGGTTACAAACGACGGACTTAAAAACCTTTGTGGAACAGATTATGAGCCGGATGATTTTTGACGGGGAGCAACTCACCGATTTACTGGAACCTTTGGAACTCAGCTGGAAAGAGCGCCGAACAAAAGAACTGGCCTTGATGGAAGACTTAGTGCCCCAATTAAAGAAACTGGCTGAAGGGCGTGAAATCTCGGGGTTAGCAGCTTATGAGTAAAGAGAAGCAGTTAGTACCTGAATTACGTTTTCCTGAATTTGTTAAAACAGGAGATTGGAAAGAGAAAAACTTGATTAAAATCGCAGATAAAAACGTTAAATGGAGTTTTACTGGTGGGCCGTTTGGGTCAGATCTTAAATCAAGCGAATACACTTCAGAAGGTGTAAGAATTATTCAGCTTCAAAATATTGGAGATGGACATTTTAATAACGAATACAAGATTTATACTTCTGAAAAAAAGGCGGATGAACTTTTAAGCTGTAATATATTTCCAGGAGAAATAATTTTATCCAAGATGGGGGATCCCGTAGGGAGAGCCTGTATAATACCAGATGAACTGGAAAGAGCTGTTATGGCATCAGATGGTATAAGACTGGTCGTAGATGAAAACAAAAACTCAAAATATTTTATTTATTCACTAGTTAATTCTACGCGCATCAGAAAAATAATATTAAGTAAGTCTACTGGTTCAACAAGAAAAAGAATTGGGCTAAAAATTTTAAAAAAAATCCAACTTCCACTTCCTAACAAGAAAGAACAACAAAAAATAGCCGATTGCCTTTCTTCTTTAGATGACTTGATTACTGCCCAAAACGAAAAGCTGGAAGCCCTAAAAGACCACAAAAAAGGATTATTGCAAAACCTGTTTCCACAAGAAGGTGAGACTGTGCCCAAGATTCGCTTTCCTGAGTTTGAGAAGGATGGGGAGTGGGTGAAATCAACAGTTAAAGACTTGATAGATCTAAAGATACTTTTTGCGCCCAAAGATGGTAATCATGGAAGTATTCATCCAAAATCATCGGATTACGTGAATTCAGGGATCCCTTTTGTTATGGCTAGCGATCTAAAAGATGGAAAAATAAATTTTTCAACGTGCTCCTATCTAAGTAAAGAGCAAGCAGATTCACTTAGAAAAGGATTTGCAAAAAGTGGAGATGTTTTGCTTTCGCATAAAGGAACAGTTGGAGAAGTAGCTTTTATTAGTGAAACAGAGTACCCTTATATAATGCTTACACCACAAGTAACATACTATAGGATAAAAGATAGTTCTAAGCTCTCAAATAGTTACTTACTTGGTTATTTCACATCAAATATATTTCAAAAAAGATTGCGTGCGGTTTCTGGAGGAGGAACAAGAGCTTATATAGGTATTACGAAACAACAAGAACTTGAGATTTTTTATCCGAAAAGTTTAGAAGAGCAGCAAAAAATTGCTTCCTGTCTTTCAGTTATTGATGAATTGATCAGTGAACAGATCGAGAAAATTAAAGAGTTGCAGCAGCACAAAAAAGGGTTAATGCACGGGTTGTTTCCAAAGGTGGAGGATTAGGGTATGGCAACAATTCAAGAAATAGCGCAGGAATTGCATGGTTATGCTGATAGTATTGTATTGATCTATGCTCTGAACTCAAGTGGTAAAACCAGGCTTTCGGTTGAGTATAAGGACCTTACGAAAGCAGAAAGTGGTGGAGATCATGCGGGTGTGTATTATAATGCATTCAGTGAAGATTTATTTGTTTGGGATAATGATGAAGAACATGAAAATGCCAATTTGAAGCTGACTGTAGTACCAAGTACGTTAAATAAATTTCATAGTCTTTTAGTTGAAGATGACAATCGCATTCGGGAAAAATTACAGCCATTTTTACCGGCTTATAATTTTAACCTGAATCAACATGCGAACCCTGAGGATGGTATTGAGTCAATTACATTTTTCGTCAATGACAAGTCCGATCAGCCTGTCAAAATATCCCGTGGAGAAGAACGCACATTTGTCTGGTGTTTCTTTCTGGCTCTATTTGAAGTCGATGGATGGGCAGATGAGCAGAATGCACATATTCTGATAGATGACCCGGTTTCAAGTTTAGATGAACACAATATATTTATAACTACTAGATCGATCTTTGATCTGATAAAGGCAAACTATTTAGAAAAAGATAAAATAATTGTATCTACGCATCATATAGGCCTGTTTTCGATACTTGCTACCTGGCTCAAAACTGATGATGGAAACTCAGGAGTTTCAAATTTAACGAGACTTGTTGTTCTTGAAAACAGAGAAGGTGATTTTAAATTCAGAGGGACAACTAGTGGATTATTTTTATATCATCTTCACTTGCTTAAAACTCTTCAGGAGGCAATGAACAATCAGCTTTACAAGTATCATTTAGTTCTACTCAGGCAAGTTCTTGAAAATATCAACTCTTTCATGGGGTCTAAAAAACTAGGCCGTTTATTATCCGATATAGGAGTTGAAAATGCAGATCAAAAGGTAGATGAATTAAATGCGCTTTCTCATCAACAAGCTTTTAGATATCAACCGGCTGAAATGTCTCAAAACGAAGAACGTCTTTTTAACGATATTTTTGGCAAGCTAATAATTAGGTATAATTTCAAATTGAACTAATGACAAAAAAAGACCAGGATAGATTAGGAAAAACTCTCTGGAACATCGCGGATCAGTTACGCGGAGCTATGAATGCGGACGATTTCCGAGATTACATGCTTTCCTTTTTGTTTCTGAAATATCTGTCCTCGAATTACGAAGAATCCGCAAAAAAAGAACTGGGTTCTGATTACCCCAAATTGGATGAAGAAGATAATCTCACTCCACTTGGAGTCTGGTATGAGGCAAATAAAGACGATGCCCCGGAGTTTGAGAAACAAATGCGGCGAAAAGTGCATTATGTGGTCAAGCCGGAACATTTATGGAGTAACATAGCCGAAATGGCTCGGACTCAGAACGGAGAGTTGCTTGTCACGCTGCAAGAAGCCTTCCGGTACATCGAGAATGAGTCCTTTGAAAGCACCTTTAAAGGTTTATTCTCTGAGATCAACCTGAGTTCGGAAAAGCTGGGGAAGACTCCTAAAGACCGTAATAATAAACTCTGCACGATTATTCAGAAAATTGCCGAAGGCATTGCAGAGTTCTCCACCGACACGGATACGCTGGGTGATGCTTATGAATATCTGATTGGTCAGTTTGCAGCGGGCTCCGGTAAGAAAGCCGGGGAGTTTTATACCCCTCAGCAAATTTCCACCATTCTTTCTGAGATTGTCTCTTTAGATAGTCAGGACCCCAAAACTGGAAAAAAGAAGAAGCTGGATAAGGTTCTGGACTTTACCTGTGGCTCCGGTTCATTGTTACTAAATGTGCGAAAGCGTATCAAAGACGAAGACGGCACCATTGGTAAGATCTACGGGCAGGAAAACAACGTGACTACTTACAACCTCGCCCGGATGAACATGCTGTTGCACGGCATGAAAGATACCGAGTTCGAGATCTTTCATGGAGATACGCTGAAGAATCAGTGGGATATTCTGAATGAGATGAATCCCTCTAAAAAAACTGAGTTCGATGCGGTGGTTGCTAATCCCCCGTTTAGTTTGCGCTGGGAGCCCAATGATGCTATGGCAGAAGATTTTCGATTTAAAAGCTATGGCTTAGCTCCAAAATCAGCCGCTGACTTTTCCTTTTTACTCCATGGATTCCACTATTTGAGTCAGGAAGGAACTATGGCTATCATTCTTCCTCATGGAGTTCTGTTCAGAGGCGGTGCAGAAGAACGTATCAGAACCAAACTCCTCAAAGACAATCACATTGATACGGTAATCGGGCTCCCTTCAAACCTGTTCTACTCTACAGGGATTCCTGTATGTATTCTGGTACTAAAAAAGTGTAAGAAAGAAGACGATGTGTTATTCATCAATGCTAGTGCGGATGAAAATTTCAAAAAAGGTAAACGGCAAAACGAGCTCCGCGAAAAAGATATTCAAAGAATCGTTGATACCTACATCGAAAGACCAGAAAAAGTTGAGCGCTACGCCAAAAGAGTTTCGATAAACGACATCGAAAAGAACGGGTACAACCTGAACATCTCTCGCTATGTCAGCACACAGGAAGCCGAGGCAATTGTTGACCTCGATGAGGTGAATAAAGAGTTAGTTGAAATAGAGAAGAGAATCAAAAAGCATACTGAAGAACATAATGCTTTTTTAAAGGAGTTGGGTTTAAAAACGATTTGAGAAAAATATTTTTACTATTGTGTAACGAAACCACCATTCATAACACCAAAATAAGCCCCACTCCCCATCCACAAAATCACTCATCCTTATCAATTGCTCGGTTGATGCTTATGAATTGTCCAATTGATCCGCATCACTTGAAGGAAAGAACCGCAACAAAAAAAGGCATGACCACGAATGCAGCCATACCTTTAGGGATTACTAGTTTTGGTTATCATGATTTTTCGAACTCCAAGTTATTTAACATGGTAGCAAACTTAGAACCCGGTCGGAATAGAATGCGCGACTTACGGATGTTCGCCTTAGTTACTTCCACTTCGGTATCGCTGGTTAATGACGTACGTGATTTCAACCTCCTCTGTCTCCCTGTCTACCGAACAGGCAGGCTCCTACAACAGGAGGAGGACTCGTTTACAAAATCTAGAATATGCTCAGAAATTCCCCTCCTTATCCAAGGAGGGGCGAGCTGGTCAGCAAGTACAATATGTTCAGACACCGGGGAGGTCTGCACAAACTTTGGTAACAAATTGAAGTAATTAATAAACCCAAGCCCTGCAAAGATCCTGAAACGAGTTCAGGATTGCGGCTCTGCTAGGTAAGCCTCCAAAAAAGATAGAGCTCGTCATCTCACCGCCCGTCATCCGTATTACTATGGAAGGCGGGCGAAAGCCCGAGATCCGGATTGGGTTAGAATTCATATTCTTTATGGAGATCCAGATTCCCTGCATTCGCGAGGGAATGACGAAGATTGGGAGAGCAAGGATAGAATCTCAACTTGTTGTTTTCCAACTATCTCTGTTTCTCCCTGCAACAGGAGGAGGACTCGTTGACTAAGTTCTGAACTACCCGTGAATTCCCCTCCTTACCCAAGGAGGGGCGAGCTGGTCAGGAAGTTGAGTATGGCTAGGAATTGGGGAGGTCTTTTCCCGGCGTTGATTTAAAAGAGATAAAAAATCATAACTTAAAGCCCCTACACAGATCCTGAAACGAGTTCAGGATGACGAAGAGAGGGAAGGTCCGCACAGATCTCGGAATCAATACTGAATCAAGTTCAGCACATGGTTCAGGAAGGGGAAAGAAACTAATCCCGCTAATCCTACCATCCTGAAAAATCCTGGTTCATCTTTTATTTTATTCCCGATTATCTTGTATTCTCATTCCGGACCTTAACTCAGAATTAACTAATGAGACTACTTCAAAATATCTGTTTAGGAATTTTTCTACTGATGCTTTCAGCATGTAATGAACAAGCCAGGGATTCAAGAATCATTATCACCAACGCCAAAGTATATACGCTAAGTTGGGAAGAACCGGATTTGGAAGGAAACCCTCATTCATCAGCTCCTTTTGCGGATGGAAGTTGGGCTCCCGATGCTGAAGCTGTCGTAATTGAAGGGAAATCCATTTTGTTTGTTGGTGATGAGGCCGAAGCGTTGACATATCAAACCAGAGACACACAATTGATCGACGCTCAGGGCGGAACAGTTATCCCGGGATTGGTAGACAGCCATGCTCATCCGTATTATTTCGGGGAAGATCTCGGAAAAATTGAACTCACCGGTCTGGATAACAAGCAGGCGATCATTGAACGGTTAGTGGAACGGCAGGATGAATCGACGGCAGCAGGCGACTGGATTCTGGGATTTGGCTACGACGAAGGAAGTATGTCGACCGAATTATTACCAACTGCGAAAGATCTTTCTGAAGCTTTTCCAGATCGTCCTGTTTTTATCATCGGAACGCACGGCTTCACCGCGGTTGCCAATTACCAAGCCATGAACAGAGCGGGTATCACTTCAGAAACGGCTTCTCCGGTAGGTGGTGAGATCATGAAAGATGATGATGGAAACCCAAATGGAATTTTCACAAATAACGCCGCTGAGTTGGTGGAAGAAGCGCTCCCTGCCCGAACTGCAGAAGATTTCAAACGCATTGCTTTGCACGGAATGGAAGTGATGGCACGATCGGGCTACACGGCTTTTCATGATGCAGGAACCAATCGTGATTACTTAAATGCTTATCAAGAACTTGAAGACGAGGGAGTTTCTCCGGTTCGGGTATATGCAATGCTGCAAGCCACCGATTCCACATTGCTAAAAGAGTGGATGAAAAAAGGGCCGGAGACAGAAGTCGGAGAGCTTTTTACAGTACGAGCCGTGAAAGCGTACTACGACGGATCGTTAGGAATTCGCGGAGCAAAACTTCTGGACGATTATTCAGATAAACCGGGCCATCGTGGTATAAGTGGAGAAGATTATGGCTTTGATCAGCAACTTGTTCAGCAAATGATGGAAGCAGGTTTTCAATTGGGGATTCATGCCATCGGGGACGCCGGAAACCGTGACATGCTGGATTTTTACACCAAGGTTTTCCAGGGTAATCCCGAGATCAAAAAGAATCGCCACCGGATCGAACATGCGCAGGTGGTTCACCCCGAAGATTTCAGGCGCTTTGCAGATCTGGAATTGATTGCCTCTATGGAGCCGCCACACATGGCGGAAGATATGGGATGGGCTGAAGATCGTTTGGGGAGCGAACGAATTCAGGTAGCATATGCCTGGAGGACTTTTCGCAGGAACGGCGTTCCGTTGACATTTAATTCAGATCTCACGGGAAGCGATCATGATTTCTTTTACGGATACTATGCCGCCATCACACGGAAAAATAAAGACCGAAAACCAGATGGCGGTTGGTATCCCGAACAGGCTTTGTCACCGGAAGAAGCGCTCCGGGCTTATACAAGCTGGTCGGGCTATGCAGCCTTTCAGGAAAAGGTGCTGGGAACCATAGAAATCGGAAAACGAGCTGATCTGACCATCCTTTCAATTGATGTGTTGAATTTGGGAGAGCAAAATCCCGATTCTTTGTGGGGCGGAAAAATTCTCGGCACCATCGTAGATGGGAGAGTGGTATTTGATGGATTTGAGGAATGATTTCGAATACACAAATCGCCGGTCCTGAAGGACCTTCAGGTTTAAACTCACACATCAAGATTTAAGCTAGCAGGGCATTCACACCTGGCGGTTACTTAGGATGACAGCGTTTGTGATGGCTTCCAAAAACAATAGCGCTCGGCATCTCACGGCCTGTCTGCCGTACTACTTTGGAAGGCGGGCGTATGCCTGAGATCCGGATTGGGTTAGAGTTCATATTCTTTATGGAAATCCAGATTCCCTGCATTCGCGTGGGAATGACGAAGATTGAGGAGGTCCGCACAGACTTTGGTGACAGATTGAAGTAATTAATAAACCTAAGCCCTCACAAAGATCCTGAAACAAGTTCAGGATGACCTATTCTCCGACCTTAGTATTAAAGCCGGATAAGTGAGAACGAATCAAGAGCGTCTCCTACGGAGGAATAATTCCTCTCTGGTGAGAAGCTCTGAAATAGATGAAAATGAACGATGACCTTTGGAATTATTCAGCGATGGTTCTGCGAGCCCGGCTTTAATACTTCGTCTTGACTTTTTGTTACTTTTGGGTCAAGCCAAAAGTAAGAGAGATGCAGCTAGGTTATTTGAGATCCTTCGTGCTATGATTTCTGAGCTCTAGCTAACCATTTCCACTTCAGGATGACAGCGTTGGTGAAGGCTTTCAATTATTAAATAGCTACCAGCTTTCAACGGGTTTTAGAATTCACCAGGAAGTTCCCCTCCTTATCCAAGGAGGGGCGAGCTGCCCGGAAAGTACAATGTGCTTAGAAATTGGGGAGGTCCGCACAGACTTTGGTAACAGATTGAAGTAATTAATAAACCTAAGCCCTCGCAAAGATCCTGAAACAAGTTCAGGATGACGGATTTAGGTGTTAGTAGGACTATATCTAACTCAGCGCCCCGTCATCTCACGGCGAAAGCCCGAGATCCGGATTGGGTTAGAACTCATATTCTTTATGGAAATCCAGATTCCCTGCATTCGCGTGGGAATGACGAAGATTGAGGAGGTCTGTACATGGTTCAGGATGACGTCTGAGTTTTAAAGCTTCTGAGATTTACTTAAAAAGTGCTTCCCCTTATCAAATGGAAAGACAGAAGGCGTCAAAAAAGGAAGGGCTAATCCAAAGATTCTTTTTCTGACCCATTAAAAATTTTATCTCTTTTATTCTCTATACTGTCATCAAAATAAAATTACTTATAGAAATGCTGCAAAAAGTCTTCTTAAACCTACTCCTTACTCTATTAACTGCTTTTGTCTTCATCGCTACTGCAAATGCGCAAGCTACGGGCCAAACAGAAGAACAAAAGCTGGAAACAGATGCAAAAGCTGCCGCTAAAGGTATGTGTGAGTGTATGAATCTATTCTTTGATGCCCTCCATCCAAAGCTAATCGATTTAATGACTGACATGTTAGAGGTCGGCGAAGAGCAGGCGCAAGCTAATTTCTTTGCTTATTTGACCAGCGCTTCATCTGAAGAACAAGCGCTCATAGGTAAGGATATAGAAAGAATGGAAGACATTGATGTAGAATTAGACGCTTTCTGTGGGGACGTTATAGAACGTTACTCTGTTTATGATGATAGTAAAGAATTCGAGGTCAAAATGATTTCTCACCTCAGCCAACTCCCCGAATGTAAGCTTGTTTATAGTGTGATGAAACTAGGCCAGGAAGACGAAAAGGATTAGTTCAATTGCCATTTGAAAGGAATGTGTGACAAAGAAACTATAAACAAAAAAGCCCCACTCATAAAAATGAATGGGGCTCTAAGGTGGGACCGGGCGGAATTGAACCGCCGACACACGGATTTTCAGTCCGTTGCTCTACCAACTGAGCTACAGTCCCGATAGATTTTCCTTTAAGCTGATAGCTTGAAGGGCGACAAAGATATCAGGATTATTATCTAACAGCAATAGGAAATTAAGTTTTCGAGCTGATAATTAAATTATGTCACACGGATTTTCAGTCCGTACTATTTTTCGTTACAAATTATCCAGAAAAAAATTTATGCTAGTAGGGCGTTTATGCCCCTGATCCGAATTGGTTTTATGAAATATGCCTGTAATAACGACCCAGATTCCTGCCCTGCCTATGCCGCAGGCAGGGAGGGGAATCTTGTCAGGAAATTAAATGTGTCCGGAAGCCGGGGAGGTCGTGTGCAGGCTTTGATGACAGATTGAAGTGATTAATGAACCCAAGCCTTGGCAAAGATCCCGAAACGAACCCGCCTGTCGGTAAACAGGTTCTGTATGACGTCGGGGTTAGAAAAAGATGAGGATTAATAATTAATTCTGATGAATATCTTTAATTCTTATCTGAAGGGTTCTGCGTCCATTCCAATGATTTTCTTCTACCACATAGGCCATGTCAAAAGTGTCTTTACGAACAAATGGTAAATATTCATGCATATTAAACCCGATCGCATCAAAAACTCCTGAATTGCCTTGTTTAACTTTCATCTTTAAATGCCCGTTACCTACAATAGTTGGTACGCCAACTGCTTCTACTTTACGGCTGGCAAAAATTGGCCTTAAGTTATGTGGTCCAAATGGTTCGAATTGATTCAGCAATTTCCAGAATTTCATATCAATATCTTCCAGTGGCAACTCAGTATCAATTTGAAGCTCCGGTTCAAAAGAACTTTCTGAAAGGTCCAAATAAGCGATCTCGTTCATTCGCCGCTTAAACTCTGAAAGTTTTCCTTCTTTTATGGTAAGTCCTGCAGCAAATTCATGCCCCCCGAATTGCTCTAACAAGTCTTCACATTTTTTCATGGCGTTGTAGATATTAAAACCTTTTATGCTTCTGCCTGAACCTTTTATTACTCCTTCAACACTGCTTAACATAATTGCAGGCCGATGATATAGATCCACCAATCGTGACGCCACAATCCCGATCACACCCAAATGCCAATCCTCTTTGTAGAGAACCATGATAGAAGTTTCGTCAAGATCCATTACATCATCTATCATTGCCAGGGCTTCTTCCATAGTTTTGCTGTCTTTGTCGCGCCGACGCATATTCACAGATTCCAGTTCATGGGCAAATGCTTTACCTTTTGCTTCGCTTTCAGCAATCATCAATTGAACAGCTGTTGTAGCGTCACCCATACGTCCCGCAGCATTGATCCTTGGTCCTATAGAAAAAACGATCTTCGTGGTATTAATATCTTCTCTTGGCATCTTGATAAGATCCAGCAAGGCTTTAATTCCCACTCTTGGCTTCTTTCGTATCATGGTGAGTCCTTCCTTCATGAGAATCCGGTTTTCGTCCACTATAGGCACTATATCTGATGCGATAGAAATCGCCACAAGATCTAAAAATTGATATGCCACGTTTTTGGGCAGTCCAAGCCTTGAGATAGTAGCTTGTATAAGTTTGAACCCAACTCCCGCGCCTGAAAGTCCGTCAAAAGGGTAATTACAATCCGGTCTTTTCGGATCTAATACTGCTAATGCATCCGGAATCTCATCACCAACATTATGGTGATCACATATAATAAGATCTATTCCTTTTTCCTTAGCAACCAGCGCCTCTTTTATGGCAGTAATACCGCAATCTACCGATACAATGAGATGAGAGCCCGTATCTTCTGCATACTTTATTCCATCAGGATTGATACCGTAGCCTTCTTTAAACCGGTGTGGAATATAATAATCCACATCCACACCAAACTTTTTTAAAAAAATGTATAGACATGACGTAGCCGTGGTTCCGTCTACGTCGTAATCACCATAAACGAGTACTCTCTCGCCATCGCGAATAGCCAGTGCTAGCCGGTCGGCTGCCTGATCCATGTCCTTCATCAGGAATGGATCATGAATTCTGTCTATTGTAGGTCTGAAAAAGAGCTTTGCATCATCATATGTTTCTATGCCGCGGATAGCCAATAATTCGGCTATTTTGGCCGGGACTCCGAGCTTCTGCTTTAGTGCAGGCGCACGGGTGTCCTCGTCCTGCTGCGCGAATACCCAGCGGAATGACATGGTTTACCTTATTTATTTTTTTATTCATAAAAGGCTGCGAGGTGGTCAAACCTAAGCGCCAAAGCATCTATGCTTATTTCTTATAAAATACAATATCGTAGCTAAAAAACTTAATCTGTTACAAGATTAAATATTTTTTAAATCCTCTTTTTATGCGATTAAGCTCCCTCATCTTTCTTTCAGTAACGTCGTTTATAAAATTATGCCTTTAAAACCCCCATATATAGTTGATGTTTTCTTATATTTGGAGGCTTAATTGAATTTGGCAAATCAGAAGTAAATGCAAAAAAGTGCACCGATTTGCAGAACCCGTGGAAGCGTTTCCATAAATCGAATTTAGAACTTAGTAAGAGAATTTTTAGAATGACTGAAGCAACGATCCAAAACACAATGAATAAAAAAGAACTTGATCCGAATTTTCCAATATTCAACGCTCTTCAAACAAAGGGGCATGAACAAATTGTAATGTGTTCAGATCCTGAATCCGGACTACGTGCCATTATTGCGATTCATGATACAACTCTTGGCCCGGCTCTTGGTGGTACCCGAATGTGGAATTACGAGAACGAAGCCGCCGCTCTTAAAGATGTTCTTAGATTGTCTCGCGGGATGACTTATAAAGCAGCTATTTCCGGTTTAAATTTGGGGGGCGGTAAGGCCGTTATAATTGGTGACCCGCATAAAGATAAAACAGAAATGTTATTCCGTGCTTTTGGTCGTTTTGTGGATGGACTTGGAGGCCGTTACATAACGGCAGAAGATGTTGGAATGGAAGAAGAAAATATGGAGTGGGTGTATTCCGAAACCAAGTTTGTGACTGGAATTCCTAAGTCTATGGGCGGAAGTGGTAACCCATCTCCGGTTACTGCTTACGGAGTGTATATGGGCGTTAAAGCATGTGCTAAAAAAGCGTATGGAAGTGACTCCTTAGAAGGAAAGAAAATTGCACTACAGGGTGCCGGAAATGTGGCTTCCACTTTTGCTCGTCACGCGGCTAAAGAAGGCGCTAAGCTTTTCATTTCTGATATCTATGAAGAAAAAGCAAAAGCTCTTGCTGAAGAAGTAAATGGTACTTTGGTTAGCCCGGACGAGATCTATGGCCTGGATGTAGATATTTTTACCCCATGTGCATTAGGTGGTGTAATCAACGACGATACCATGGGGCAGTTCAAATGTGATATTATTGCAGGCGGGGCGAATAATGTGCTCGATATTGAAGATCAACACGGTCTGGAATTAATGAATAAAGGTATCGTTTATGCTCCTGATTATGTGATCAATGCAGGTGGTCTGATCAATGTTGCAGGAGAACTGGAAGGCTATAACGAAGAGCGATGCTTGCAAAAAGCAGGGAAGATCTACGACACTATTTTAGATATTTTGAATTTCTCTGAAGAGAATGAAATTCCAACCCATGTTGCTTCTAATAAACTTGCTGAAAGAAGAATTGCCCAGGTTGGTAAAACACATAAAATCTACTCTTCAAAAGGTCACTTTTCAGGAAGAATGGGCGAAATGTATATGACTGACAGAAAGTGATTTTTTGAGTTAGTGATGAGCTGTAGTGATTAGCTTTGGATGGGTAGTTTATTATGCTCAACCTCAAACCTGTAATAGCCCTCCTTTTTTTCTTTTCGAATTAATTAACCGTTAGCTTTAGTGGCCTTGAAAACACAAAGGCTAACGGCTGATCGCAATCATGTATTAAGAAGCGATTCTCTATCCCTCTGATAGAAACTCTCTCTGTGGCCATTCGTTTATTCTCACTCAAATATCCTTATCTTTACGAATTCAATAGATCCTATTCATTAAGAACTTACATTCATGAACAAGAAGGAATTCGAGTTTAAAGACCGCCTTATAAAAGGAATATCTGAAGACGGTCATTTTAAAATATCTGTAGTAAAAACATCTGAGCTTGTTAAAGAAGCAAAGAAAAGACATAACCTTTCGCTTTTGAATACTGTTATTCTGGGAAGGGCACTTACAGCCACCATGTTAATGGCTTCTGAACTTAAAGGTGAGGAGCGTATAAGACTCCGAATGGAAGGCAATGGCCCGATCAGTTTTTTGGTGGCCGAAGCGAATAGTCTCGGTGAAGTGCGCGGTTACGCTGGCAATCCTTCTGCAGAACTGGATTACTCTGATTCATCCACAACATTCGGGCAGGGACTTGGACTTGGATTACTTACATTTTCCAAAACACTATACAATGAAGCGGAGCCAAGAACAAGCACCATTCAATTGATAAACGGTGATGTCACATCAGATATCGCTCACTATCTCACTCAATCCGAACAGGTCGATTCCGCGCTTATTTTAGATGTAGGGTTGGATGAAAACGGAGAAGTTACTGAAGCGGGAGGTCTGTTGATCCAGAAACTACCCGATGCACCTGACGGGCAAATTGATATGCTTCAGGAACGACTTAGTTCCTTTCCCGCAGTTCATAAATTCTTCGAAGACGGACAGTACATTGATGACGTAATGCACAAAGTAATGTCGCCGATCAAAGTAAAAGAACTTTCGCGCCAGCTTGTTGATTTCTTTTGCCGTTGCAGTAAAGACCGCTTTCTGAATGCACTATCAATGCTGAATTATGATGACCTGAAAGAAATGAAGGGAGAATCTCAGGAAATTGTATGCCAGTACTGCAACAATAGAGAGGAAATCTCGAAAGAAGAAATCGCTGAATTAATAACTTCTGCAAAAGCAAAAATGAACTAGCTAACTAACAGATTATGGCTGATCTAAAGGATGATGAGATAAGAAGGATTGTAAACCGTGCCACGATGTTCCAAAAATTCTATGGCTCGTCTTCTCAAACACCTTTAGCTGATCTGGAAAAAGAATACCCGGAACTTTTCGAAATTACAGACTCTCTTAAGCTGAATCGCGCTTTCGTTTGCGAGGCTTTGCTGGAGCATCAGGGAATTCCGGTTGATGAACCCATAATATTAGATGCCGGGTTTTCTAATGCAGAAGTGATAGGTTTTTCTTCTTCAAGTTTGAACCCTGAAACACTTAAAGAACTCAAGGGCCAGATTGAATATCATTTCAATACCGTTGGCGAACTAAAGCATCGCAAGAGCAAAACGTTTTGGAAAGCACGTCCCGAAGGACTTACAAGATTTCTTTCTTCTCAAAACTCTCCTCAGGTTCTTTTTGAAGAATCCAGAGGTGCGCTAAAGATCTCTGTAAAGCAGAGTATGAAAACCTTCAACAAACTTTATCTTCCTGTATTGGTTGGAATATTTGCTTCAATCATGATGTTTGCCGGTGCCGTTTTTGGCGCGATGGGTAATGATGAAGAAGTTGGAATAATCATGTTCGGGATTTTCGGACTTGTTTCTTTTTTATATGCCCGATTCATGAATAAAAGGAAGCGACTCAAAAAAGGGCGACTGGTAGATCTTGTGGATCGTCTTCAGCAAATTCTGGAGCGTCGCCAAAAAGTTAGTACTCCTTCTCCATCAGAAACTATTTCTATTCCTGAGGATGAGTATGATGGTTTTGATGAAATAGAAATAAAAGACACAAAAAAAGTGTCTAACTAATTAAAGCAGACACTTTTTTATAATACTTAACTCTCTTCCGGTTTAGCTCTCAGGAATGATCTTATATATTCCTGCTCCGTCCACAGCTACATAAATATAACCATCCGGTGCTTGTTTTACGTTTCTAACTCTTCCGATGTCTTCTAAAACATTCGTTCTTTTTTTCACTTCTGTTCCATCCAACTCTACTATAACCAGGTAATTGAATTTCAAAGAGCCAACAATGGCTTTTCCCTGCCATCCCGGATATAGATCACTGGTTACAAAATCTAAGCCTGAAGGAGCAATAGATGGATCCCAATATGTTTTAGGTTGCTCCATTCCCTCTTTTTCGGTGATGTCAGTAAACGACGTTCCGTTATAGTTTATACCGTAACTGATTACCGGCCACCCATAGTTTTTCCCGGCTTCAATATAATTTAATTCGTCACCTCCACGTGGCCCGTGCTCATGTGCCCAGATTCTTCCGGTTTCGGGGTGTGTAGTCATTCCCTGCGGATTTCTGTGTCCATATGAAAACACTGCGTCAATGGCACCGTCTTCAGTCACAAATGGATTATCAGAAGGAACTGATCCGTCATCATTCAGCCTGTAAATTTTCCCGCCATCTTTGGATATATCCTGAGGAAGAACATCTCTGTTACCCCGGTCACCGACAGAAAAGTAAAGATATCCATCGCCATCAAAAGCGATACGACTTCCATAATGCTGACCTCTCGTTGTATTCGGTGTTGCTTTGTATAGCACTTCTGATTCCACAAGAGCATTATTTTCAAGCTTTGCTCTCATTATAGCTGTATTTGCTCCATCTCCTTCTCCATCAGTTGAAGAATAGGTTATATAGATCCAGCCGTTAGACTCGTAATCAGGGTGCATTTCTATATCTAACAAACCGCCCTGACTCCGGGCAAGCACTTCAGGAACACCTGAAATTTCTGCTACTAAATTTCCGTCTTTTACTCTAAGGAGTTTTCCTGAACGATCTGTGATTAACATGTCTCCATCAGGAAGCCAGGTCATTCCCCAGGGAATAGATACTCCACTAAAATACAGTTCGGGAGATACTTTTAATGCCTCTACAGTATTTTCTCCCTCATCGGTTCCATTTGTATTAGGTTTTTCTGCACAAGCAATGATCAACAAGGCTATTGTTAAAATGCTTAGTACTGATTGTAGTTTTTTATTCATAATTATATCCATTTTGAGCTCTTTTGATCAGGAGCCCGGGTTATAAAGAAACTGTCTTAATTCATCAACATTCATAAAGCCTGTTCTTTTCTTAACAACTTTTCCATCTGCAGTTAATACCAAAACGGTAGGAAAAGCATACGCACCTTTACTTTGTGCAAAGTCTCTGGCAGCAATTTCTTCTCCATTAAATCGGATTAGCTCTTCAGAGTTCCCGTCAAGCTTAACAGGAATATAGCCTTGATCTATTACTATTCGAACTGTAGTGTCGGGATAAACCTCTCTTTCCATCGCTCTGCAATATTTACAGCCCACCTCGTAAACATCAACCATAATGAGCTTATCATTTTCTATAGCTTCCTTTTGAGCGGCTTCCAGTGAGATCCAATTTGGAGCGTTTTCAATCTT
Source organism: Balneola sp. (assembly GCA_965222085.1). Taxonomy (GTDB): domain Bacteria; phylum Bacteroidota; class Rhodothermia; order Balneolales; family Balneolaceae; genus Balneola. Next base: position 1,564,057 of record OZ244952.1, on the reverse strand, counting down.
TTTAGGTTCAACACTTTTTAAGGATGAGTAAAGGAATATCCCTAAAAAAATTCCTACGGCTATTAAAATTGTTAGTCTTTTATTCACTTATTTGAAAAGTCTGTTTCATTTAGTTTTTTAAAATACGGAACTGAAAGCGGTTTTATTCCATTAAAGTAATATCAATACTAACAAACGGATTAAAAAATGAAAAAATTCATATTCTCAGTATTAACTTTAGCTTTTGTTGGACTTGTGTCTCCCATCAATGCGCAATCAAGTGCTGATGCAGAAACAATGTTCAAAAAACACATCAACAAGATGGTTGAAAGTGTAGAAAAAGCGGAGACTCCGGAGACTAAAAGAGATATTTTAAATGACTCGTTTGACGATTTGATCACTTCTATTGAGAAAGTTGAATCTATGAGCGCGGTTCCCGCTTCTGAAAAAGAAGGATTAGCTGTATTCAAAAGTAATATTCAGGAAAAAAAGAGTGAGCTAAACGGAATAAATGGTTTTAATAAAGTTCCTAACAATAACCTGAATAACTTTGCTAACTTTGTTCAACAAGATCTGGAGCAAGCTGATACAGTTACTATTGGAGTAACCACCCTGTTGCTAATCATTATCATTTTGCTTCTGCTTTGATAAAAAGACCAGTACAAACTATACTTAAAGAAAGGCCGCATTCTTATAATGTGGTCTTTTTACTTATTGCGGTTTTTCTCTTGATCGGGTGCTCCGGGTCCAAAACTATTTCCCAAAAACAAGATGCCGGCGAAGTTAATTACCGCATCATATCTTTGATTCATGCAGATGCCAATTACTTATACCATGATCAGGGAGAGGCTAAAAAGGCAAACGAAGAAGCTCTTAAGGAATCCATTGAAACTGCCAGAAATGCAAAAAAAGGTGAGGTTTTTATATTTCATCAAAAACCTGAACGGAAAGCATTCTTTTTCTTCCCCAAAAAAGATCGTGTTTTCTATCATTACAGAAACGGAAAACTGATAAATAAAGGAAATTACTCACCCATAGATGGCGGGTTTACAGCAGAAGCTCAGATCTATCAATCCTATTCCTTAAAAAAAGATGCTAAAGAATATTTGATCTACTTTGGGCATGAGATTCCCACTTTCAAAGATCGAAACTATCATCGATCGATGTCTGACATGAGCTTTGATACTGAGATATTTACGAATGATCTAAAGAAGTTCACTTCTCATTTTGATGTAACTATTCTTTCAACTTGTAATAACGGCAATCCATATATGATGGAGAAATTAAAAGAGGTAACAGAGGTTGCTATAGCTTCTCCTCAAAATTTACACCTGTCTTATATGGCGATGGATAAGTTTGACATTTTAGAGAAGAACGACTCCATCCCAAATGGAATTTTCGCTGACTTTTTTGCTCATCACGCATATGATAAACTCAGTTCAAATCTTTCTACGATGGTAACTATTTCCGTGTATAGGTTAATGGAGTTTGATGATAACTTAAAGGAATTGTCAAATAGCTATGCAGAACATCTCCAAGAGACTTCTAAAAAACCGTTTTTTACGGATAATACAGATTGCAAGGAAATAAACATCTATTCTGAACCTCTTCACTTTTATGGTATGACGGTTTTTTATAAAGCTCCTGAATTTGGCAAAAAAGCTAATCAAAAAAATCATTCAGGCTGGGGCTGCAAAGAATAGGTTCTCCATTTAAGTTCGATCTGCCTATCTTTAGCAAAACGAAATGCATTTATGAAAGAAATAGAATCATACAAACTTGGGAAAGTCCGGGTTACTATCTCAGAAACTGAAAAAGAAAATAAGTTACTTGTTGAGTGTTTCGATGGCGAATATAAATCGGACTTTACAGTAAGTAAGTATGAGTATGAAAATTATCGCCGTCTTATGAATCAACGTATTACAAGCGCATTTTCGGGAGAATCTGACAGCGACTAATTATCCTGATATTTGGAAGAAAACAAATATAAAACTGATCACTGATAATGCCAGACCTGCCATAAAAATGTTGTAAGCAATTCGTAGTAGTTTGTACTTTTTTGCCAGTACTAGTCCTAATCCGTGAAGATCTCTTGCCATGGTGTCATACAGTCGCTCGCTATCCTGCATCAACTCTTCCAGGCCTTCTACATAATCTGCTCTCGGCAATGTATAGAAGTTTCCAAAGAATAAGATATTGGCTTTGTTTTCACGCACATCTTCCAACGTTACTTTTTCTTTGCTGACTCTGGGGCGAGCAGAGAGCACAGCATAAATCAGCGCAACCAAACATGTAACTAAAAGAATTGAAGTAGGAAGTAACAACCATGGATTGGAGTCGATCTTTGGAGAAATGGACGCTATTATTATAGAAATAATAATTCCATTTATACTGATCATGATGTTGGATTTGTTGTCCGCAATCGCACTTAATTCGATGTGTGTTCGGTAAGAGGTCCGAAACATATCGGACACCCCGCGTTTTCTGGATCCTAATTTCTTTTTTGAATCTGAGTCTGAATCTGATGACATTTTCAATCTTTTAAGTTGCCCGAATATAGAAAATTAACAGCTAAACTCGATGCAATAAAGCTTATGGTGTTAGTCCAATTTTTTCAAGTAACTCAGAATACCTGATATCAGTCTTTAATTTGTTTAGCGGAAACATTGTTTTGATGAGCAGAATAGCGCCTAATTTTTCGTCTACTGCCTTATTCAGATAGAAAAATGCCTCATCACTTTCTCCCAACGCTGCATGAATCACTGCATAATCTAAACTCAAATTAAGGTTGGGATTGGCTTCCTCTCTTTTCTTGATTATTTCTAAGTTTTCTTGTGCTAACTTTTTATTCCCTTTTAAAGCAGCAATATAGCCTAACTGCGTACCTCCTTTGAACTCCAAATCGACAAGGTCTAAATATTTCCTGACCATTTTTAGTGCCTTATCGTATTTTTCTTCAGCAACATACACCAGGGCCATTCCTTCCAGAGCCGACCTGAATAAAGGATCTAATTCTAATATCTTTTTAAAGATTTCAATTGCTTTGTCGTGGTTACCCAGCAGCCAAAATGAGAAACCATGTTGAAGTAATACCGGCAATGATACCGGAGCTATTTTACTTGCTGCTTTTGTATGGTGAAACATTCGTTCCATGTCTCCAATAATCCGGTAATACATCGCAAGAGCCAATCTCGCTTCTTCATTGTTTGGCTCCATAGTAATTGCTTTTCTGAAATTGGCTTCAGCATTACTGAAATCCCATCTATAGAAAAGATTTACATAACCCAGAGCCACAAAAGAGCCTCCTCTGAAGTCGTTTAGCTCCAACGCCTTTAATGCAAAGCTTTCTGCTTTCATAAAAGCTTTCTTTCCTTTCAAGTGCCCGATTACCCCTAAAAAACTATAACAATTTGCCAGTCCGGAATATGCTTTGGTATAAGTAGCACATTTCTTGATAGCCTTTTCATAGCATTTAATTGCTTTTTGTACAGCCTCAGGAGTTCGTTTATTCCAATAATACAGACCTTGTAAATAGTGATTATATGCCACAACACTGTCTGTCGAAGCTTCATAGAGATTGCTGACCGGGCTGAATTCAAAATTCTCTTGCAACTTCTCAGCTATCTTTTGCGAAATCTCATCCTGTACTTTAAATATATCTTTCAGCTCACCATCATAGTTTTCTGACCATACATGAAAGCCATCATCGGTATTTATCAACTGGGCGGTTACGCGGATTTTATTACCTGCCTGCCTGACACTGCCCTCTAAAACTGTAGCTACGTTTAACTCTTTGCCGATCTCCCTGATATCTTTTTTTGTGTTTTTATAAGCAAAAACCGACGTTCTGGATGGAACCTGAAGCCCGTCTAATTTTACAAGGGCATTGATGATCTCTTCCGTAATTCCGTCACTAAAATATTCATTTTCCGGATTAGGGCTGAAATTAGCGAACGGTAAAACCGCTACACTGTTCTTATGACTTCCTGTAATTTCCTGTATATAAGATTGCTCAGGAACAACAAGACCTTTGTTAGCCAAGGCAAATATGCTGATCGGGTTGAATACATTTTTGAGTTCATGTTCCCCAAACGCTTCTACTTTTATGCCCGGATGGTTCTTAATCTCATCAAAGACTTTTCCTGACATCATTACACCTCCGGGAACTGACAGTGATTGAACTCTTGCGGCAACATTTACAGCGTCACCAAAAACTCCTTCAGCATCGTGGACTACATCTCCAATATGAATTCCAATCCTGAGAGGGACCGGGGGATCTTGTTGTAGTTGCTCTTGAATTTCCTGAGCAGCCTCAACGGCTTTAATGGCACTCGAAAACATGCTTAATGTCCCGTCGCCGTAATATTGCATTACTTTGCCGTTGTTTGTGGTAATAACCTTATCTACTACATTCCTTTGGCGATCTCTTAATAGCTTTGCTCTTGATTCATCTTCCTGCATCAACCTGGTATAACCTACCATATCAGCAAACATAATTGCTGCTAATGATCTATAATTATTTGGTTCTGGCATTTTGGCTAATTATTACTTTTTGATGCATTTATGTACAATATATCAATAATCGAGCCACAGTTGAATATCTAGAAGAAAAATCCTGCTTTTATTTCTATTAATGTTCCCTCATCAGACATACCAATTGTAGAGTTAAGCAAGACGGAATCAAAAGCATTAAACCATACACCACCGCCATATCCTTTATGCAGAAGCGAGGAGCTTTCACCGTCTGTCCACACTCTGCCTATATCAAAGAAACCTGTTACTCCAAGTTTTCCGCCAAGCAGATATTTATAGAAATCTAAAAGTTCTATTCTTACTTCGGTGTTGTTATAAAAAGTGCTTCTTCCGGCAAACCTATTTCCTTTAAATCCTCTCAGATTTGTTGTTCCGCCAATAGAATTAGATTCATAAAAAGGGAAGGGCCCGAAGTTATGAGATCCACCCACACGGTTCGCTACAACTATTTGAGGGCTGAATCGCAGCGGATAGAATATGCTTAGTTGTGTTTTGAGCGTCGAAAACGTTTGTGAAGTGTTTACAAGTCCTATATTCAGATCTGAAGAGTATGAAAATTTATATCCTTGTTTAGGATTTACCATATCATCTACATCATTGAGCGAGATTTCTGTGATAATAGTATTAAACCATTGATCTTCGAACGTGCTTTCGCTTACGCCAATTCCGGGTTGTGTTATAACATTGGGACCATCGTCATCGTCGCCTTCTACTTCTGTTATACTTAAACTATTTCCGAATTCCAGTGAAAAGATTTGATTTATCTTCCTGTATAAACTACCTCTGAATGTGTATCTGGATAATCTGGCGCGATAGTATTTATTACCCAGATCAAGCTCCACTGTTTCGTTTCCCAGTCCAAAAAAGTTCTGGTAGCTTTTAGGAAATAAGAACTCGGTATTTGAATGGATATCCCATTCTCCTGCTCTTCTGTACCAGATTCCTTCGTATTTGAGGTTAGAAGCTCCTGTTTTGGGCGCATAATTTATTCTTAGATCATGACTCACTTTGGGCTCTCTTCTGAACCCATTACGCACTATTCTTGGTCCTCCTCCTATAAAAATACCATCGAAACTATTATATGCGAAAAAGTATCCCGGAAATGATCGGTTAAAACTAAAATCTTTTTCGTAATTGTAATCGTTTACTGTAAAATCATCTGTTAAATGGCGGTGTGTTTTTGCGGGAATATTATTGTACTCATTTAGCGTTTCTGTGTCATAAACCTCGATATTTTTGGCCGTCTTTTTGGTTAGGTCTTCAAAAGTATAAACATCATTACCGGAGCCACCTGAAACTGTAACGAGCATTGAATTCGATCCTTTTCCCCGGAAATTGAGTTCGTCATTATCCCCCATTGCGAATAAGCGTATCTCGTCTGTTTCTTTTTCATTGAATACGCGATCAAAGTATTTATCTCTCAATTTACCTTTTCCTGATAACTTGTATACCCTGACCCTCGTAGTTTCATCATCAATAAAATCAACTTCGTACCGCTCTCTTTTATCACTTCCGGGTACAGAAACTACTCTGTTCAACATCTCAAAATAGGTTTCAGAAACCTCCATTAATTTGTCTCTTCTTGCCTTTAAGTGGCCAATAGTTTCACTGCCATACTTCTTAAATACTTCATCAGGATACTCACTTACCGCTGCAACTATTACACTATCAGTAAATGAGTTTTGAACATTTCCGGTGATTTCCATCCATTGCTCTTTTGTGAGTTGGTTGGTAAAACGTCTCGTCAGATCTAAAGAATTATCGTTAAGTCCGATCAGATTTCCGTAATTATCTCCAAAATTTTGATACTGATAATACGGCCCGAACTTTGCCAGCGTAGGAATCAATCCATTCATCACCATCAATGCTACATCTCTATCCCGGGGAATCGGACGATAGATTTTCCCTTGATTATCATCCGGTTCAAAAGTCGCCCACCGCCACTGATCACTGTGTCTGTCCCAATCTCCCAAAAACATATCCAGCAAACGCGCTCTCAACATCATTTCCTGATCTACTCTGTGATCAATATCTCCGTTTACTTCCCGAATCATATCGCGATAAGCTACAACTTCTTCAGAGCGCCCAACACTTTCTGAATGACTCATATCATTATCATATTTTTCTTCAAAAAGAGCTAACTCACCACCAATTTGGTCTGCATAATTTCCAAGTAAAGGATCTTTGGGTACATAATAAATCTTTGGGTTGGTATGATAAACACCGGCAGCATCAGATAATTTTGTGGCTACAACTGCACTATATGGGTTTATATATGAGAACTGATCCTGAGCAACATCAAGGGCAATGGTTTTTTTTAGATTTTCATCCCAAATTTTTCCTGCCTGTTTATCTAACGATCTTAGAACAAACTCATTTCCTTCTGCATCTTCCAGATGTAATGTGTTAGTCTGTCCTTTACCTCCCATTCTAACCGGAGTCAATCCACCTCTTATTTCCGAAACATCAAAATAGGGGAATTCAGATTTCACTGACCAATACTTTCTGTTGTGTGATCCCGCAATAGCCTCAAAAAGCCAGTTTTTATTATCGTAGGTAGGATTTGCGGCCATCACTATTGTGCTATCTGAATAATCAATATTTGGTAATTCTTCAGGGTCTTTCTCAACCGGATCACTATATGGCCCTTTCATTTGTGTTTTATACATAAGCTCACCTTCAGCTCCATCTCCAATCGGAGCCCAGGCTTCCAGCCAAACCGAGCCATCTCCCATATACTTTACTTTGGTAAATCCCTTCCCCTGATAGCTAAACTCTGAACCTCTGCCACTTGCAGCATAATTGTCTTTGGTTCCGGCTCCGGTTACTACAAAATGCCTGGTTTCTCTTTTTCCTTTTTCTCTGAAATACTGCAGACTATGAGAATGTCCTGAAGCGTAAATAAGATGATCATTACCGGCAAATAAGCTTCTTAAATTATTTGCCATTCTCTTATACTTATAGTGATTTACATCTTGCTCAAGACCAAATACCCGTCTGTACAAAGCATAAAATGTTCCTATAACCGGCGGTCGTAAATGTGTGGAAGGAGGAAGGTAACCTCCGTGCGGACCTTTGGTTATCAATGGATGGTGAGCAGCAACCAACAGAAAGTCCTTTTGGCGTTTTATAAGAATATCTTCAAACTCATTGAGGAAATCTCCTCCGTCAACAAGCTCATACTCTCCTGTGTCTCCATACGATTTATCATATTTGTGCAACCACCATTGAGTATCTAAAATAATCAACCTGATATCATCCCTAAGTAATGGGTGTGCATCATCATCCATTAGTTCTATATCTACAGGTCCGGGAAATCCATCGTCCGGTAAAAATGTGTTACCTCTGTTTAAATATGCCTCAACAAATTCTTCCTGTCTCTTAACTGCTCTAAGACCGTCTTTGCCCCCATCATCCCAGTCATGGTTTCCCGGAATTATAAAAACACGCCCTTTGAAATTCTTTACCGTCTTCATTTGCTCAATGATTCTGGCCTCATAGAAATCTCTTTCCGGATGGGTTGAATCCGGGAGACCTTTGGTATAGATATTGTCTCCCAGAAATACGACTGCGCTACTTTCAGAGCTTTCTTCGAGTTTGTTTTGAAGCAACTTTAAATTAGGCTCCTGAACATCCAGAGTTGCAGAACCCGCATCACCAATTAAGTAAACTTCATAGATAAGCTCTTCTTGATCCAACGAATTTGCTTTCCAATCTTCCGCATCTGAAGAATAATATAGTTTGGAACTGGTACAGGATAATAGCGCTAAAGTAAGAATTGAAATAGTATATGCTCTTTTCATGCTCTGAAGATAGAAATAAGTTGAGTATGAATGCAGAGGAAAAGCATAACAGATGGGCATAAAAAAACCCTGCCTTTCAGCCGGGTTGCTTTGTTTTTCAATCAACTGTCACCAATATACGACGGGAACACCCCGCTGACCAAATCTTTTTTGTAATGTATAAGTAATGTTAGTTAATAGTTATTTAATCTTTTATATTATGCGCCTAATTATAGATTAATATATAAAAAAAATTTTAGTCCATGCCTCGTAAAATTGGTTCTTTAACGCTTTATTCCATTGATGATCTGCATGAAATGCTTGGCATATCGAAAATGACGCTTCGGGCTTACTTAAGAGAAGGCCGATTGAAGGGTCGCAAGCTAGGTGTAAGCTGGTTTGTTACAGAGAACGCTATCAGGGAATATTTTGAAGAAACGGATAAAAGCGCAGCTCCACCTAAAAAGAAACGCTCTTTTCGGTATATTGTTCAGGGAGTGAATGATCTGGTTAGTGAAACAGAGTACTGTGAAACTATACAAGATGTGATTCAGACATTAAACGAACAAGCTATTATCAGTTTATTTCAGGTGCAGAAAATTGATAATGAGACAGAAGAAATTATAGAAATTATTAAAGCCAGAGATTTTTTAGACAATCATGATTCCAATTGAACAAACAGGTATTGAAGAATTAAGTTTCGGAGACTCCAAAGAAGACATCTTTCACATTTTAGTAAACAAACAAGTTTCACCTAACGGTATAGATCTTGATAAGCTACGACTCGCAGACCCAAGAAACTTCGATGCAGCACTGACCTCTGCCGGTTGTATTATCATGCTTAACGAGATTGAGATAGAGGAACTAGCAAGAAGGGGAGAACTGAACCCCAAAAAACTACATCAAAGTTTATACGAACTTGCTAAACAAGAGGGCTTGCTCTAGATTCTGTCCAACTTTTTTAAAAACTCTTCTGCTCTTAATAAACAGCAGACCGTTTTTCCGTCATTGATTTCGCCTGAGTGAATCATTTGTACAGCCTCTTTAAACGGCAACCGTTCTTTTTGTACAAATTCATCATCATCCGTTGCGACCTCATCAAGCTTCAGATCCATAGCAATGTAGATATGGATCACCTCGTCCGCATATCCAATAGCGGGGAAAAAATGACCTACGTAATGTAGCTCTTTTGCTTCAATTCCTGTTTCTTCTCTTAACTCCCTTATTGCTGTTTGATGAGGATTTTCTCCTTTATCAATTTTGCCGGCCGGAACTTCCAGGAATATTTGTTTAGCCGGATACCGATATTGATTGATCAACATTACATCGCCATTATCAAAAACGGGCACTACCGCAGACGCTCCCGGATGTTTGATCCACTCTCTTGATGAAGTGGTATTGTCCGGCAGTGTCACTTCATCGTAATAAACATGCAAAAGTTTGCCATTAAAAACTTGTTTAGAAAATTTTTGCTTTTCAACCAGCTCTTTAGAATCTGTCATTAGTATTAGGTCTTTAAAATTCTTTATAATATAATGGGTTATAAGGAATTAAAGTGCTGTTTATGAAGGATTATAAACTTGAAATAGAACAAAGAGAAGATTACTTATACGCCTATTACGAAGCTGAGCGGGATAGCATCGCATTATCTAATGCGATTTGGGCTGAAATTGCAGTTAAGATGAAGGAATATGACCTGAGAAAAATTTTGGTTGTAGAGAACATTAAAATGAATGCGAGTACTGTTTTTGAAATGTATCAAATTATACAGGCCTCTTTTAAACTGGGCTTTGCAGGAAAATCAATAGCCTTTGTTGATTTAGTTGAAGAACATTATGAACACAACAAATTTGGCGAAACACTTGGTAGAAACCTGGGAGTTAATTGCAAAATATTCAATACCGAAAATGAAGCCGCGGCTTGGCTAAAAAAACAGCCCTGACTTTACTTCTTAACAGAATTCCTGTTTCGTTTGTATTTATTTGTGTTGGCTTTGTGTGGTTAATGAGCGTACCTTTCAATATTAACAGATAATACGTACTACTTGGTTGATCATAAAAACATAGATGGTAAAACAGTTCAGGTTTCCGGAAGAGTGTTCACGCTTTCGAACCTGATTTCTTTTTCCCGCTTCTTGGTAGCGATCCCGGTTATATATCTGCACATCCAAAACGATTACCAATACGACACTACCATTATTGTTTTAATTTTATATGCCGGTATTTCTGATTACTTAGACGGACTTGTAGCTCGTAAAACCAATACCGTTTCTGAAGTTGGCAAAATGATAGATCCTATTTCGGATAAGTTATGTGCTGCTGCTCTGTTTATTTATACTGTTTGGTTAGGATGGGTTCCTCTTTGGTTTCTTATTCTGAATGTGTTCAGAGATTCTTTTATTATGATCGGCTCATCTTTTATCAAGATAAAGTATGGTAAAGTTGCCATGTCCATTTTATCCGGAAAAATTGCCGTTAATGTTCTGGCCCTTTATTGGCTTGCTGTTTTCTTTTTCAGAGAGGCGGAACAGGTTCACAATTGGTTGCTTTATATCTGTACATTCATCATGATATATTCATTTTTTGACTATTTTAATCGCTATCGCAAAATAATGCGGGGAGCACAATTTAACTGATCTATGGGATTACTTGATAAACTTGGTTTAAAGAAAAAAGAAACTTTAGACAAAGGTGTTGAAAAAAGCAGGGAGGGGATACTTAATAAACTTGGGCGTGCTTTTGTTGGAAAAGACCAAGTTGATGACGAAACACTTGACGAGCTTGAAGAAATCCTTATCACTTCTGATGTAGGAGTCCAGACTACCCTCGAAATCATTAAAAGAATTGAGGCTCGTGTTGCAAAAGACAAATTTGTAACTCAGGCCGAGCTTCAGGCTTTGCTTCGCGAAGAAATCGTGAACCTTCTTAAAGATAATGACTCAGACAAACCTGCAGAATTCGATGCAAACTTTCCGGTAAAACCACATGTTGTTTTAGTAGTTGGTGTAAACGGTGTGGGTAAAACAACTACCATCGGAAAGCTGGCAAATCTGTATAAAAAAGCCGGCAAAAGCGTTCTTCTTGGTGCCGCTGATACTTTCCGCGCCGCCGCTGTAGACCAACTCATTATTTGGAGTGAACGAGCGGATGTGCCCATAGTTCAACAGGGGCAGGATGCGGATCCGGCTTCCGTCGCTTTTGATACTGTTTCTTCCGGTAAATCGCGAGGATCTGATATTGTTTTAGTAGACACAGCCGGTCGTCTGCACAACAAAAAAGCATTAATGGATGAGCTCACCAAAATTAAAAGAGTGATGGGCAAAGTTGTTGAAGGAGCCCCTCACGAAGTAATTCTTGTCCTGGATGCTTCCACTGGTCAAAATGCCATGCAGCAAGCCAAAGCTTTTACAGAGGCGGTGGACATTACCGGTTTAGCTTTAACAAAGCTTGACGGAACAGCGAAAGGCGGAATCGTTATTGGTATTTCTAATGAGTTAAGTGTTCCCGTTAAATACATTGGTCTGGGCGAGAAAATTGAAGACCTCCAGGTTTTTGACCGGGCTGATTTCGTAAATGCTTTATTTGGAGAATAATTACTAAAGAAGTCCAATGCAGCCCTTTTCTGATTTAAAACCCAAACCAATTATGTGCTAACTGGTTTGGGAAGTAGGATTACTTCACTTCTGTTCCTCCTGATTCACCACCACCTGTGCTTGTGCCTCCGGGGCCTTCTGGTTTGCCATCTCCATCAGGCGTATTAAATTTTTCTGTATTTGATATTTTATAAACCATCGTACTCCGATTAATTTTTTGGTTGTATGGAAACAACAAAATATATTCGTTGTATGCTACAAAGGCTTGCAAATATCTTAAAAAAGAAGTGCTTTTTATTTGTTCCGATTATCGCGCTGTTTTTTCCTTCTTCAGTCATTTCTCAATATGCGAATGTAGAAGATGACTCTCTGTTAATCTTAGGAAATAAGGTGTATAGAAAAGGTAATTATCCAGAGGCAGAGGCTATATACAGAAAGGCCGTGGATATACATCAAAATTCTAAAAGTAGTAGAAAATGGATTATTGCTTCGGTAGGTTTGGGGGCTTCATTGCTGGATCAGGGAAATAATAAAGAGGGATCGGTATGGATTTTAAAAGCGGACTCATCGCTGGATGATTCTATACACCCTGAACTTCAGGCTTATGTTAAAAGTAACCTTGGTTGGTCATATAAAAAAAGTCTTGATTACTCTAATGCTCAAAAGTATTACTCTCAAGCTCTTTCTTTAGCTAACAGCTCCGGTGATAAATACAGAATTGCTCAGGTAAGTAATTCTCTTTCATTATTAAAGTATCAGTTAGGTTATTATGATGATGCCATTAAATATGGACATGTAGCGGTACAGAGCTTTGAACAAATTGATGATCCTTTTTTATTATCTATATCATACAGAAACCTTGCTTCGGCTTATGAAGCTTTAGGTTTTACAGAAGAAGCAGAAGAAAACCTTATCAAGTCTTTCAATACAACGATAAGAACACAGAATGCCGACCTCACATCTACCGTTCATTACTATTTAGGCTCTTTTTATCATCGAACCGGAAACTATGACAAAGCTTTGTCTAATTATTCGAAATATCTTAGCTACGTTAAAGAAGTCGGCGATATACCATTTATTACTCCTGCGTATACATTTGTTGCTTCCGTTTATCAATCGCTTGGTGAGTTCGAAAATGCACTGGAGTATTACAACGAAAGCGTAACACTGGCTGACTTGAATAATATTGGTACTTCAGTCAGAACCAGATTAAACATTGCTTTTTGCTATCAAAAGCTTCAGGAACTTGATCTGGCGAGGTCTCTTTACAGCAAAATTTTATCGGAGCAAATCAAGAATGACAATACTTTTGATGCTATAGAAATTTATCTAAGATTTGCTGAGCTTGAGCAGGAAACAGGAAACTTTACTGAAGCTCTTTCCTATGCAGAAAAGGCTTCTGATCTCTCGCAAGGAACAGAGTCTAAGCAATTAAAAGCCAGATCTTACGCTTCACTTTCCAAAGCTTATCTTGCTTTAAATAATACCTCTGCAGCACTTGATTATTCAAAAAAGGCCTTTGCAATAGCAAACATCTTTAAAGGATATAAACTCGCTTCTTATTCAAGTACTTTGGCAAAAGCATTTTATCAAGCGGGTAGTGACAGTGCTTTTTATTATGCTGATTTGGCTTTTGCCGAAATAGAAAGGGAGCAAAGTTCCGTATATGGAGAAAATCTTGAATCAGGTGTTTTTAGTAATTATGCTGACTTTTATAACGAAGTTGCATATTGGTATTTAGAACAAAAGGACAACATCTACAAAGCTTTTGAAATAACTGAACGGGGCAGAGCGCGCGTGCTGCTGGAACGGCTTTCTTTTTCTGAATCAGATCTTCAAAATGTAGTTGATGACACCACCCTGATTACATTAAGACAAAAAGAAAAAAATATAGACAAGCTCTATCGGCAAATTGAAAATTCGAAAGATGAACTTTCAATATCAAAGCTGAAAAGTGAACTTAGTGAATTGGAATTTCAGCATCAGTCTTTCACAAACGAACTTCATTTGCAATATCCGAAGCTTCGTGCCAATAATGAACTTGAAACTATCACCATTCCAGAAATTCAAAATTCACTGTCTGGCGAAGACGCTTTGATTGAGTACATGTTCACTGATCGTCGATTAATAATTTTTAGGATTACGAAAGATGATGCGGCTTACACTTCAGTTGAAATAGATTCCGAATCTCCAAAAAAACATCTCTCCGGGTTGGTTTCAGATTTTAGAACTGCAATTCAGGAAAAAGCATCTTTTGACATTATCGGCACAAGATCGCAACCTTTGTTCGAGCTTCTTCTAAAACCGGTATCAGATAAGCTGGATGGAATTAATAACCTTCTGATCGTCCCTTCAAGATCACTTTCTCTTTTACCGTTTGATGCGTTATATATCAATAATTCTTTTTTAATTGAAAAACTCAACATCAAGTACCTTCCTTCTTCTACCATCTATAAATACATCGAACCTCCTCACAGAACAACTTCTCGAGAGCTTTTTGCAGTAGCCGGTTCCGGACTAAATGGCTCAACTTCTCAAACTAAAAATTACTCTTCTCTGCCTTCAACAATTCTTGAGGTGGATGCCATTTCTAAAGAGTTCACTGATGTTCTGACATTGAAAGACCAGGAAGTCAGCGAATCAAAAATTAAGAATTCCCCTTTAAGTGGATTCCGTTATCTGCACTTTGCAACTCACGGAAAGGTGAATGAAATTAACCCCCAACAAAGCGGATTGATACTTTCTGAATTAGTTGAGACTGAAGGGGCCTTTCAAGAGGACGGATATCTGAATAGCAAGGAAATTTCTTCGTTAACTTTCAATGCAGATTTGGTGGTTTTAAGTGCTTGTAATACTGCAGTTGGGAAAATTATCAGCGGGGAAGGTCTTCATGGATTGCAGCGATCTTTTTTCAAAGCCGGAGCCTCTTCTGTTGTAGTTAGCCTATGGAGTGTTTACGACAAAAGCACTGCTTCTTTTATGGGGTCTTTTTATAAAAATTTAAGTCACCTTGAGAAAGAAGAAATCGGGTTATGGAACAAATTTAAATTGTTCTTTGATCTATACGAGCCTCCTATGTTTGGCTATAAAGAAAATGCTCTTCATCTGGCAAAAAAAGAATTGCTGGATCACCCTTATTATAATCACCCGGTATATTGGGCTCCCTTCATAATGATCGGTAAATAAAAAACCCTCAAAGTTTTTGTTTGAGGGTTTTAAAGTTGTTTAAAAACTTACCGTTTAGTTCCGTGCCTGAGCTTGTGTTTTCTCAATAAAGGCCTGATTGTCAACTTCCGGTCTTTCGCTGGAATTGGCTATCATCGCAGTTGTAGTATAGATAAGCTGCGTTCTTTTTGTCAATGCTTCCCATTCTATTTTTTCAATTGAATCTGATGGTCGGTGATAATCAGCGTGCACTCCGTTAAAAAAGAAAATGAACGGAATTCCCAGTCTTCCAAAGTTCCAATGATCGCTTCTTCTGTAAAACTGATTCGGGTCTTCAAGATCATTGTATCTATTGCTCAGATCAAGATTTACAGTGGCTTCGTTTGCACTTCTAAGTAAACTATCTAAACCTGAGGAAATTATCTCGCCTCCAATTACATAGATGTAATCTTTATTTTCTTCATGTTCTTTATCCACACGACCGATCATATCCACATTTATATTGGCAACGGTATTTTCGATCGGATAGATAGGATGATCTGAATAATATCGTGAACCCAGCAATCCTTTTTCTTCTCCGGATACGTGTAAAAATAACACGCTTCTTTTTGGACCAGCTCCGGCTTTTTTAGCTGCAACCATTGCTTGCGCTGTACTTAAAAGCCCAACAGTACCACTTCCGTCGTCATCAGCACCATTGTAAATAGTGTCTCCGGTTGAGTCCGGTCTTCCAATTCCTACGTGATCATGATGTGCACTCAGTACAACCACTTCGTCTTTCAATAATGGATCACTTCCTTCTAAAAAAGCGGCGATATTAGATGCAACAACAGTATTCTCACTTATTGATACGTCATGTGATAACGTGTATTCCAATTCCATTGGCTTAAAATCAGAAGCGTTAGCTTTGATCTCTTCGCTCATGTCCACTAATTCACTTACACTTTCTTTACCCAACATTTTAGCTGCTAGTTCAGGATTTATTCTGTTCCAAGCAGCAGATCTCGAACCGTTGTTTTGTAAATATGCTAATGATAATCGCCCGGCCGTACCTATTCTTGATTGAGCTTGCTCAGCATTCTGCATAAATCCTTCCGGATCATTGTAGTCCATGATTAAAATTACACCTGCTGCTCCTTTACCGGATAATGTTTGCAGAGCTCTTTGGCTGGTAAGTTGTCGATCGAAAAATACCATTACCCATTTATCCGCTACAACTTCAGGAAGCTGGTTTGTTGTTCCATTACTTATACCAAATCCCGCAAAAACTATTTCTCCACTTACATCATCAGAACCGCCAAAAACGGTAACGAAATCACCCGTAGCTTCTTTAGTTACAGCGGTCTCACTAATTAAGCTTCCTTCATTATCTGTTAATGTATAATTATAACTGTCAATAACAGGGGCGCTTAAATCATAGTTCTGTTCAAAGGTTCCGTTATCTCCAACAGGCGTAAGGCCTATTTCTTTATATCTTTCAGTAATATAATTTGTGGCTTTTTTAATGCCTTCTTCACCTGTCTCACGACCTTCAAATTCATCGCTGGCAATTATTGTGAGATCTGACTTTAAACCGTCTACAGTTATGGTTTTATCAAAATCATGTATGCTGGCCGAGGGAAGGGTTGTTGTTTCTTTTGATCCGCTGCACCCGGCTACAGCAACTACCAATACTAAGTATATTATTTTCTTCATCTTTATTTTTTGTTGTTATGCACTAATTATTTCATCAACCGGCTTCAGGTCTAAATAAAAGTCGGTGGGGTCTTCTTCGATAAATAAATTTATTTGTTGCTCTTTTATCATTTCTAATATTGCAAGAAAGGTAACAACTATTACTACCCTATTTGTTAGCACTTTGCAAAGAGTTGCAAATGATTGTCTTCCCGACTTTGCAAGACTATTTAGCACAAATTCTGACTGCTCTTCAATTGTAGTTTCAACCTTATTTACTTTATGAACGATCCTCTGGCGCTCTAAATCTGTTAAAACCTTTCTGAATGCTGAAATAAGGTCGAATAAAGTAACATCTTTTAGCGCTTCGCCGGACGCTTGCTGATCTACATCATCAACTTCAGGATAACCTCTTTTATACCGCTTTCTGGTTTCTTCGTCTATATCAGCCATTTTAACCGCCATCTCTTTGTAGCGCTTATATTCCAGAAGCTTCTGAACTAATTCGTATCTGGGATCGGTTTCGTCTATTTCGTCGTTTTCATCCTCTTCTCTCGGCAGCATCATTTTTGCCTTTATAGACATTAACATGCTTGCCATAAGTATGAATTCACTCGCTACATCAAGATCTAATTCTTCCATCAAATTAACGTACTCAAGGTACTGTTGAGTGATGTATGAGATAGGAATATCATAAATATCCAACTCATCTCTCTTGATAAAAAAGAGCAGCAGGTCTAATGGCCCTTCAAAGTTATTTAGTTGTACTCTATACACAGTCGGAAACTAAGTGGTTATAAATTAAAATTCTCCATTTTCTTTTTCCAAATCTCGCTTATTTTATAGCAACAATTTGATACTAACCCATGAATTATTCAAACTTTGTAACTGCTGTTCAAAATGATGACCAAAAATCATTGAAGGAGCACTATGAAGTTCTTACAAAAGTTCTGTGCAAATTCTTATTGGTTAGAATGGATGCCGCCCCTGAAGATGCAAAGGATTCTGCTCAAAATGCCATTATGTTTGCGGTTGAAAAAATAAAGAACGATGAGCTAAACCATCCGGATCGGATCATTAATTATCTTTTTGCAACGGCCAAGCACGACTACTTAAAGCATCAAAACAAACAGAAAGAAGTTAACTATGATCAAGTTCCTGACTCTCATTCGGAGGAGCCCGATCAATTGGAAAACCTTTTAACAGAAGAACGCAAGGGCATACTGAAACACTGCTTTACGGAATTGAAAGCTAAACAAAAGACCTTCATTTCATATTGGTTTGAAAATCCTGACAGCGAAGCTTCTGTTGTTGCAGATCATTTTGGCATAAGCATTAATAATGCATGGACAAAAAAACATCGTATCATTCAGGTACTAAATGAGTGTTTTAAAAAAAATATTAACAAATAATGTAAGGAATGCCCTCTGAAACTGTCTTACTAGTCAGAAGGTCCAATGTATTAGAAATACATTGGTTAATAATTTAGGTTCATTATGGAAAGTTCAAGAGATCAGGATATTTATAAAAAGATAGATGCTTATGTGAAAGGCACATTAAGTAATGATGAGATTGATGCATTATGGGTGGAGTTTGCCAAAGACCCTGAGTTATTAGACCGTTTAGAGTTAGAAGTCTCGTTAAAAAAAATTTTAACTGAAAAGATTAAAACTAAAAAGAAACCTGTTACGCCCAAACCTTTACCAAGCTGGATCTGGCATGCTTCAGCGGCAGCAACTATTCTAATCGTAGCAATGGTTCAGCTTTTCAGAATTGAAACACCTACCGATCTGAATGATTTTATTGTCAATAACATCCCGGCCGACCAGCTTGAAGTTGCTGATGGTCTTCGTTCTCAGGAATTCAGTATTAGCAGCGCAGACTCACTTCTTAATTTAGGTTTTGCTGCTGTTTCATCCGGAGATGACGAAAAAGCGCTAGAACTTTTTAGTTTGGTTATTTCCTCTTATGATGAAGAGCCTTATGCCTCAAAAGCTTTCTTAAATCGTGGAATTATATATTATAACGATGGAAATTATCAGGCTTCCATAGAAAACTTTGAAGAAGCTACTTCCCGTGCTGCTGATAACAGAATGATTGCTGAAAAAGCATTTTGGTATCTTGGTAACGCGTATGTAAACATTGGGGAACTTGAAAAAGCATTAACAGCTGTAGGTGAAGCATATAACCGTGATGGCATATTCAGAAAATCTGCCTTTGTTCTCTACCAAAAGCTTAATTACGATCTGGGTAAAGTTGATTTCGAAGATGATGAGGGAACATCTTCTAATTAACCTATTAGCCAACCATTGGTATTGGGCTTTCTGAATCCTGAGTATGATTCATTAGCACTTTATGCGTTGATACTTTCCGCGTACCCTTTGGTCTTGGAACCTTATCATAAGTTCCGTCCTCATTTAACGTCCAGCGTTGCATATTATCTCTCAAATATACACTGATAATGAATTGAAGGTATTTTTTGAGTTTTGGGGCTTCAATAGGTGTTAAAGCTTCTACACGTGCATCAAGATTTCTGTGCATCCAGTCTGCCGAGCCAATAAAATATAAATGCTCCTCAGCATGACTGAAGTAAAATATCCTGGAATGCTCAAGAAATCTTCCAATTACAGAATGAACCTTAATATTCTCACTCAATCCTGGTTTGCCCGGGATCAGCCTGCACACTCCCCTCACTAACAGATCGATCTGCACACCGGCTTCTGACGCTTCGTAAAGTTTCTGTATGATCATCGGGTCCTCCATACTGTTCATCTTTGCGATGATTCTGGCAGGGCGTCCTTCTTTTGCTTCCTTAGTTTCAAACTCAATAAGTTCTGTTACCTGCTTCCTGAGGTGTTTGGGAGCTACCATTAATTTTTCGAATGTTTGATCCGGTGCATATCCTGTCAACAAGTTGAAGATATCGGTTACATCAGATGCTATCACTTCATCACAAGTAAACAAACCAAGATCTTCGTAAAGCTGAGCCGTATCAGGATGATAATTTCCTGTTCCAAGATGACAATAGGTTCTTAATCCATCAGCCTCTTCCCGCACTACCATAGTAACTTTGGTATGTATTTTTAAACCCGGAATTCCATAGGCAACGTGCACTCCATAATTTTCGAGTTTCTGAGCCCAAGTAATATTTCTTTCTTCATCAAACCGGGCTTTGATCTCAACTAAAACGGCAACCTGTTTCCCTTCTTCGGCAGCATTCATTAACGAATGCATAAGTGGTGAATCTTTGGAGGTTCTGTAAAGTGTTTGTTTTATTGCCAGAACTTGTGGGTCTTTTGCGGCTTCATCTATAAACCTTTGAGTAGTAAGTGCAAAACTGTGATAAGGGTGATGAACCATAAAATCTCCATCCCGAATGACCTTAAAGAAGCTGGGGGCTTCTTCATCCATTTCGTGTTTTAAAGCAGGATGTAAAACGGGTGTCCATGAACGGCTCTTTAGTCTTGGATATCCGGAAAGCATAGATATCTGCATAGCATCCACTAATCCAATAGTGCCTTTCATTTCATAGACATCATTCCAGTTTATATTCAAATTCTTGAGCAAATACTTTTTGATATGTTTGGGCATATCAGCTTCCAACTCCATCCTTACTATCTCTGAAAATTTCCTTTCTCTCAGTTCATCTTCAATAGTTTCTAACAGGTCATCGGCTTCTTCTTCCTCTCTTTCTACCGAAGCATTTCTTGTGACCCTGAACATATGAGCTGAAATAACGTTCATGCCCGGAAAAAACTGATCTATCTTTGTTCTTATCAGATCTTCAATAGGAACCAGAATTACTTTATTGCCCCTGCGATGAACCTGTATTAACCGCGGGCGGTTTGCCGGAATTTTAATACGGGCAAAGTGCTTTTCTTTATTCTTTGGATTTTCCAGCTCTACAGCAAATGATAAACTCTGATTTGATATAAAAGGGAATGGGTGCGATTCATCCACCGCCAATGGGGTCACTATTGGATAAATTTGCTTTTGAAAAAAACGGTCACTTACCTTTTTTTGGTAATTCGTAAGCTCAGAATATGCCTTAATTTTAATTCCTTTTTCAGCCATTGCCGGAACTAATTCATTAAAAAAGCATCCTCTATAGGATTCAATCATTTTCAGCACTTCATGGCGAATCTCTTTTAACTGATCAGATGCCGACATCCCGTCCACAGAAAGTGTTTTAACGCCTGCCAGCTGTTGACGTTTTAGTCCCCCAACTCTTTTCTGAAAAAACTCATCCAGATTAGAACAAACTATACCTATAAATTTTATCCTCTCAAGCAGTTTATTTTTAGGATTAAGAGCCTCTGCTAATACTCTTTCATTGAATTTTAACCAACTTAACTCGTAATTAAAGAAATACTCCGAGCCATAAATTTTCAAACTGCTTGAACTTAAATCTTTGTGCAATCCCTTCTCCTTCAGAATTTCATTCTTCTTTAAATTTGCCAATTTCTTACCACGCTTCTTTTTTTGATTCTCAATTGGATCAAAATCGAGCTTATCCGGGGAGAAAGAATTGTATTTCATAGCTTCTTCCAAAATTCAATGCGCATTTCGATTATAAACTAAGTATAATTCTATTAAGTTAGTGTAAACATATTTACCAAAATTCTGTGCATAATCCACTGCTAAATCCTGAGCAAAAAGAAGACGTTTTCGAAAACTCTGTACGCCCGTCCAGTTTGGATGAGTTTATCGGCCAGCAGAAAATAATATCTAACCTTGAAGTATTTATAAAAGCTGCTAAACAACGCGGTGACGCTCTGGATCATGTAATTCTTTCGGGCCCTCCGGGATTAGGAAAAACTACATTATCACACATTATAGCCCAGGAAATGAATGTAAATATTCGCCCAACAACGGGGCCTGTTCTCGAAAAACCGGGCGACCTTGCCGGAATGCTCACTAATTTAGAAGATGGAGATGTTTTATTTATAGATGAGATCCATCGGCTAAATCCGGTTATTGAAGAATATCTCTATTCCGCTATGGAGGATTTTAAA
Source organism: Balneola sp. (assembly GCA_965222085.1). GTDB lineage: Bacteria > Bacteroidota > Rhodothermia > Balneolales > Balneolaceae > Balneola. The sequence goes on along the minus strand of OZ244952.1, from coordinate 1,542,317 downwards.
CTGGATATCGTAATTGATTCAGGTCCCAATGCACGAAGCATTCAAATAGAATTGAGCCGGTTCACGTTGGTTGGTGCAACCACCAGAAAAGGCATGCTTACTGCTCCATTGCGTGCTCGTTTCGGAATTGATATGCGTTTGGATTATTACGAAGTGGAATTGTTACATAACATAGCGCTTCGTACTGCCGGTATTTTGAATTTCGGTATTACGGATGAGGGTGCTTACGAAATTGCCCGCAGAAGTCGTGGAACTCCACGGATCGTGAATAAGCTTCTACGCCGTACCCGTGACTTTGCTCAGGTTGAAAACCTCAAAGAGATCGACAAAAAAATTGCAGATAAAGCACTTAACGCGCTTGATGTGGACGCAAACGGTCTGGATGATATGGATATTAGAATGCTCCGGGCTATTATTGAAAATTACAGTGGCGGTCCTGTTGGTTTGGGTACGCTTGGTGTTGCCGTTGGTGAAGACAAGGGGACTATTGAAGAAGTTTACGAACCTTTTTTAATTCAGGAAGGTTTTTTGCAACGAACTCCTAAAGGCAGAGTAGCTACAGCAAAAGCTTATCAGTATTTGGGAATTGACAGAAAGGCTAGTGATAAGGATTTATTCGATTCTTAAGCTTTATTAAAGATTAAATCTTCTTACCTTTTCTGCGCTTCGTAACCGAAAGAACCTTACTCAATAAAATACAAGAATGAAGAATTTATTTACCTCAGAGTCAGTATCAGAAGGGCACCCGGATAAAGTTGCCGATCAAATTTCAGATGCCATTCTAGATGCAATGTTAGATCAGGATCCGGAATCAAGAGTAGCTGTTGAAACTCTCGTAACCACCGGTTTGGCTGTAGTTTCAGGAGAAGTTACTACCGATGCCTATGTTGATGTTCAGGAAATAGTAAGAGAAGTCATAAAAGAAATCGGGTATACGAAAGCAACCTACCGTTTTGACTCTGAAAGTTGCGGAGTGCTCTCCACCATCCATACACAAAGCCCTGATATTGCTCAGGGAGTAGACAGAGAAGGCGCTGGCGACCAGGGAATGATGTTCGGGTACGCTAATAAAGAGACTGAGCAGTATATGCCAATGCCGCTTCAGTTCTCACATGACCTTTTGAGAGAATTAGCGCGTATTCGTAAAAAAACAGATCTGATTCCATATCTGGGACCGGATAATAAAAGTCAGGTTACCATTGAATATGATGATGCCGGAAAGCCAAAACGAATACATACCATTGTTCTTTCCACTCAGCATGACGAAGGCGTTGAGCAGTCACAAATTCATGACGATATAAAGAATATCCTTATCAAAAATGTGATTCCTTCAGATCTTATCGATGATGAAACCATTTATCATGTAAATCCAACGGGCAAATTTGTTATTGGCGGCCCACATGGAGATACCGGATTAACCGGGCGTAAAATTATAGTTGATACTTACGGTGGATTCGGGGCCCACGGCGGGGGAGCTTTTTCAGGTAAAGACCCATCTAAAGTAGACCGAAGTGCCGCTTATGCCGCAAGACATATCGCCAAGAATTTGGTAGCTGCAGGTTTAGCTGATGAGTGTCTGGTTCAACTCGCTTATGCAATTGGTGTTGCAGAGCCCGTTTCCATTAATGTAAACAGCTACGGAACGGGAAAAAAGAGCGACATGGAGCTTGCTGCTTTGGTTGAAAAGACTTTTGATTGTACACCTAAAGGGATAATCACAAGGTTTGATCTTAAGCGCCCCATATACAGACCAACGGCTGCTTACGGACATTTTGGAAGAGAAGAGTTCCCGTGGGAGAAGCTGGACTTTGTGGATAAATTGGGGTGATACATTCACGAGCGGAGCAAAGTGATCTCTCTGTTGTTTCCCCTTCTTGGGGATTGCCGCGTCACATCTGTTCCTCGCAAAAGTAACTCATTCACGAGCGATAGCGAAGTGATCCCCCATTCCTTGCCCGAATCTGGAGACTGCTTCACTCCGTTCGCAGTTGGTATTCTAATTTAAATCCCAGTACTTAGACAAATCTTTCCATTCAGGATTATTTTTCTCAATTAGAGCTACCTTCTTTTTTCTGGAACCAGCTTTAATTTGTTGTTCCCTTTGTTTTGCTTCTTCATTGGTTTCGTAGCCTTCAAAATAAACTAACCTGTCTACATTATATCTTGCTGTAAAGCTCTTTGGTGACAGCTTCATCTTATGCTCTTTTGTTCTCCTTTGCAGATCAGATGATTTGCCAGTATAAATTACTGTAAGATGTTTATTCGCCATCAGGTATACATAGTATGTTTTATCTAATTCCATAAATTTTAGGTTTTATTCCAATTCACGAGTGAGACGAAGTGATTTCCTATTCTTTGCCCGTCTGGGAGATTACTTCGTCACCCCGAATCCTCGGGATTCCTCGCAAATGGCAGACTGCTTCGTCGTATTCACTCCTCGCAGATGGTGTCGACAGGAGACTTAATATAGTTCCCGCCTTTGTTGATCACATGTGTATAAATCATTGTCGTTTTAAGGTTTTTGTGGCCTAACAATTCCTGTACTGTTCGGATATCATATCCACTTTTAAGTAACTGAGTGGCAAAAGAGTGTCTGAATGTATGACAAGTAACTTTTTTGTTGATATTAGATTTCGCAACCGCCGTACTAAGTTTTCTTTGCACCTGTCGGCTTGATATATGGTGCCGATGTTCCAGTCCGCTGCGTGGGTCTTTATTAATTATTGTAGAAGGAAATAAATATTGCCACTCCAACTTTGTGGCATCTAAAGGATATTTACGAATCAATGCTGCCGGGAGTAACGTTTTTCCATATCCCTTAGAAAGATCTCTTTTATGAGTTAATTGGACTTTTTTTATTTGTTCTTTGAGCTTTGGTATAGTTTTTTTGGGTAATAAGCTTACCCGATCTTTATTTCCTTTCCCGGACCGAACCCATAATTGCTCATTTTCAAAATCAACATCTTGTACTCGTAACCTCAAGCATTCGGAAATTCTGATGCCACTTCCAAATAGCAATTCGCAGATTAAAAGAGTCTTTCCGGTTAGTTTTTCTAGAATCAGAAGAGCTTCATTATGAGAAAGAACTGTTGGGAGTTTACTTGGTTTGTTCGCTCTCTTCAAATTATCGAGTTTGAGGGTCTGTTTTCCAAGCACTTGTTTATACAAGAATACCAAAGCAGACAAGGCTTGATTTTGGGTGCTTGCGGCTACGTTTTGTCGATTGGCTAAATCATTCAAAAACTCTTGTACTTTATCACTTCCTAGCTTTACAGGGTGGATGGTACCATGAAAACGAATATATCTAACAATCCAGCTTATATATACTTGTTCTGTTCTGTAACTATAGTTTCTACGCCTTATTTCCTGCCTTACCTTATCTAATAACTTTGATTTACCCATAACAGACTTGTCTATATTTATAATGTTGTTATCTTAGTAAGACCGATGAGAATGAGATTCCTTACAAAAATAATTGGCTTTTATACGACGAGGTTATGAGACATTCTCATTGGTAATGAAAATAAACTATGGAAATAAGCTTCATTATCATGGATTTTGGGATTTTATACGACGTCCGATAATAGAAGCCTTTTCGCATATTAATATGTTATACAACATGAAATCAGTACAATTTACAGCATTCATTTTAACTTTCTCTTTTCTTGGTTGTACCAGCCATTTTAAAAGTAGTTGCTCTGATTATTTTAGATCATGTGAAAAACCAAAAACTGATTTAAAATGCGATAAGTTGACCTCAAAAAATTTGTCTTGGGTTCCTGACCTTACAAGATTAGAGGGACCTATCAGTACGTCTGAAATTACACGCTTTAAATCTTCAGATTTAGCTGCTCAGTATTTCATTACTGAATCAAAGGAAGCTGAATCGTACTGGTGGTATATTGATGGAGATAAAAAAAGTGGAACCCAAGGAATTTTGGCAATCAAAAATTGTACTATTCTAACACAGCAGTCACTAGAAATGTGGATTCTAGATGACATTGCAATGTTGTATAACAAGCGTTTTAAGTCGGACTCCCCGCCCGTTCCTTGGGGAACAGCGGGGCAGGCGAACTTGGCTCAACGCCTTTAACATAAATCAACAACGGCTCGCCGCTTAAACGCCGGGTCGTTATGTGGTTAGTTCTGTAGAGATGAAAAAAATCTTCACTAAAATTAATTTATTGAAATTTACAATCGTATATGGGTTAGTGTTTTTGACCTATACCATTGTTAGTTTTTCAACGAATATTACTTTCGAAAATAATACTCTACACAGCACTTTGATTTTGGGATTCTTTTTGGTTCCATTGCTTGGAATATTTTGGCTCACATTTATAAAGCAGAACTTGATAAAATTCATCTCACTCACAATCTACATTTTACTACTACTTCCATTCTATGCTGTTTCGTCGTTAGCAATTATTTTCACAGCAAACGATGTTTTTTCGATGAATAACAATGGTTACAGAGCTATTTATGAAACCCCAATTGAGAATAGCAGAAGTCTCATTGTTTATCGTACTCCAGATAAAGGGGCATTAGGTGGAGATTTTATAGATGTAGCTGTAGTTAAACGAATAGGTCTCGGCTTAGTTGATCGCGACTTTTCAGACCAAATCAATTATAGCGACATCTATTCTGAAAATGGAGGACAGATTTTTTTCAAAGGAAAAGAGTATAATGTTCCACCTCTCATAGAAATCGAATCAATTGGAGAGCTTAAATAACCACATAACAAGCGTTTCAAGCGGACTCGAACGCGGTTCGGGTCTTTAATTTTAATCCCCAGGCTCGCCGCTTAAACGGCGGGTCGTTATATGCCTTTGAAGTTGAAACTATCATTGATATTAAAAATTCTATTTTCAATCATCCTTGTCTTAATTATTGGCTATGGCTCAGTTATTTATTGGTGGTCTTATCAAGAAGCGAGTTATCATTCTTCAAGTGCCCAATCAAAAAGTATTCAACAATCCATTGATAATGGATTTTACATTGGACTATATAAACCTCTTGATGATTCAGTTACTCTTCGAAATGGAGAGAAAATATTTGTTCCTGATGCTTGGGTTGAATCCCAATGGGGGTATGACGTAAATTTTTTTTTCAAATATACAGCACGAGCTGACGAAGGATATCATTTAATAATTCCACTTTCTGCTGAGGAAAGTTTGTCAGCACCAAGCTGGCCAGCTTGGCCATTAAACTATACTATCGATTTTGATAGCAAAACCAGTAAAAATTTAGGTACAAGTTCTTCTCCATACATCACAAGAACTGGTTTTTATTTTTCTACAACAGGCTTAACTGATACATTAACAGTTATTGTCTCTCAGAAAAAGATTCCGAATAAAACTTGGAGAGATGAAGATATTGAACCAATAGATACAGTAAGATGGGTAAAGAATTTTTAACTTATAAATTAAAGATTCAGGCATATAACAAGCGTTTCAATGGGACGCAGACGGAGTGCGATCAATAATTTGTGTGCAATAGAATAAATCTGTTACTTCAACAAAAACTTAATCTCTGCGCCCATTAAACGCCGGGTCGTTATACGCATCTACAAATCTATGTCAGTAGAAGAAGTTCTTAAAAAATATCCGCTTTTTGACATCGCCATTTTAGGTCATGGGTATACAGACTATATGCGTGATTATGATATCCTAGTTGAAGCGAATTGGAATAATAATAAAGGAAGATTTTTATACCGCTTTTCTCATTGTGTTGATGTTAACCTCAAGACTAGGTTGGCAGATGAAAATTGGAGAACTTCTTGGGATAACTTGTTTATTGATTACGAAAAGTGGCAAATGGCTGGAGAACCTGATGGCTTTCTGTGGGGTGTGAAATGGTCAATGGCTTACCCAGGGTTAGAATTTGATGATGAAGCCCTAGATGTCAAAGACTGGTCTTCAAGATTAGAAAAAGAAATGCACGCTGTAATTATTGAGACAAATGTATTTCTGCTTCGATTAGTTTTTCATGGTGTTAAGGTCAAAAAGCTTGAGGATGGAAGTAATCTCATCGACTCAGTATTTATTCCACTCAAAAACAGTTAAATGCGTATAGCAAGCGTTTCAAGCGGACTCGTTTAGGGTTCGGAACTTTAATAATTTTAACTTGGCTCGCCGCTTAAACGCGGGGTCGTTAGGCACCTAAGCCAATAAAATGGAAGAAGCAAAGATTTCAAAAACCATTCACTATTTTTCTTTTCTTCCAATTCTTGTAATTGTTGCGCTTGCATTCCAAAGCATACTTATATCACTTTTTAATCTTGGTCCAGATCCAATAATCTTATATCCATTTCTTGCAATTACTTTAACTGCATATTATGTAACTCCTACCTTCGGTATTGCATACATCATATCTTGGGGCATATTCTTAATGAAAGAATGGAAAGTGAAAGAAAAGACTAGGAAACAAGCTTTCATATTGGTTACCTACTCAACCATTATATTGAGCTTTATCATTTATGTAATCTGGTGGTATTCAACTAATCAAGAATATGGAACCTTATAAAAACTCAGTTCGGTGCCTAACAAGCGTTTTAAGTCGTACTCGGGTAGTGGCTCCGCATAAATTAATTTTCAGGTAACTGATTATTTCTGTTACTTTCAAAAAAACCGAAAACCCTCGCCGCTTAAACGCGGGGACGTTATGTAGCTTAACAATGATGGCGAAAAAAACAGCCTTACTACTTTTGATCTTTATATTTCATGGAAATATTAAAGCATTTAGCCAATCCTCTGAGCCTATTGATACCGTTCTTGCTAAGGCGACAGGTGCATTTTTTGATAATGGGTTAGATACAGTACGTGTGCTTTTTAAGGGGGAAGACTTAAATGCTAAACTTATTTTTTCCTTCCATGTTGAATCAAAAAAAGATTCAGTGGTACTCAAAGCATGTATTTTTCCCGACAGTAAGTCTTATTTCAGCACCATTCGAGGTTGTCTCAATCACACCTTAGAGCAAGCCAAATTATTTGAAGGTTATTTTACAATAGAAGAATTTAAAAGGCGAAGATATTTCTCCGGTTATCCACAAAAGTATGCTTACGATGATATGAAGGATATTGAAATCAAAAAAGGTGTTTTCGCAAGCTGGCATTTATCAGAAAGAATTAAAGCTGGGCTTAGAAATTCTGAATTATCAGATGAATTACTAAACAAAATAATGTTAGAAATTTATCAAACTAGAAATACGAGAAATCAAATTATACTTTTTGGTCCATATGAATACATCAATACTTTTGTTTGGTCTAATATTTTAGATAAAGCAGTAGAAACTGATAGCCCATATGGTTTATAATCCGCCACGTAACAAGCGTTTCAAGCGGACTCGGACGAAGTGCGGGTCTTTAATTTTAAACTCCAGGCTCGCCGCCTGCCAGCCGGCATAGGCAGGCTTAAACGCCGGGTCGTTATACTGCAAATGAAGCTGAATTCACTTTATCAATCTTTTTTTATCAGAGCTGGTCGTGAAACTACATTCGTAAAAAGATTGAATTTAGACCATTGGGCACAGTTTAATTCTAATTACCATCTTCTGGAAGGTGAAAACCCAATTGTCTACATTAATTCAGGAAATATCAAAAATATAAACCGTCCGCAAAAAACACCATCTGAGAACTGTATTGAATTAAATGCTTTCAAACACCCTCGTTTGATAGTAGCTGAATTTTTTATCTTAGAACAGTACTTACAATCTATACTAAAGTGTTTCCCAAAAAAATGGTGGGAATCTAGAAAGACTTTCATCTTTCAACTAGATTATGAGCCAGAACAAGGTTTCACTAGTATTGAAATGAGAGCAGTGAGAGATGCATTAGAACACTCTGGCGCAAAAGAAGTCATAATCGTTAGCTCAACAGCTACGGAACATGAAATTAATTCCTTTATTAATCATATAAATCAATTTGGAGTATCCAAAAAATCATTAGCAGATCCTAAATGGCGCAAACTGTTTTATTAGTTACTAAAAAAACAGTATAACAAGCGTTTTAAGTCGGACTCGGGTAGTGGCTCCGCATAAATTAATTTTCAGGTAACTGATTATTTCTGTTACTTTCACAAAAATCGAAAACCCTCGCCGCTTAAACGCCAGATCGTTAAGCAGCAGCGACTATGAAAAAACTTCAATTACTTTCGTTAATTCTTGGTACGGTTAGTGCATTAGTAAATATTTATGCTCTTATCTCAATAGTTCTCGGTTTTACGCCAGATTTACCAATAATTTTCCACGTTTTGCATATTGGAATATTTATCTGTTTTGCTCCCGCTATTTCAAGTAGAACAAATCGACTTAAAAGAGAAAAAGCGGAAAATGGTTTGAGTTCACAAGATTCCATAAAAGCTATGTGGGATGGTATTCCGATGATACCTTTTCGCATATTAACCATTTATACATTTGTAGCAATTATCTATCAAGGTATTATACTTGAAAACCAAGAAGCTCAAGCTCAACCTTGGTTACTTTTTTCAGTTTTTTGGATGGCATTTTATTATATCAGTTGGGCAATGTTACGAAATGAACAATCCTACAAAGTTGTTGCATAACCACAATTAGAATGATCAAAAATATTTTCTCTTTCTTTTTACTTACACTAATAATCAGTCATTCATCGGTAATTTATAGCCAGGAAATTAACTTTCTGAACTACCCAGGCAATTTAATTTTCGATGGAGAAAATCTGATTCTAAAAGGGCAACAAGGAAACGCAGAAAGGTATTTACTTGAATATATCAATCCAGATAGAAATTGGGATACTTGGTCAAATTTGATCGCCTTTCGGAATTATAATGGTTACAAGCCTAAATTTGTTTTGGACTATCATGTTGCCAACATACAAAAAAGTAATCCAGATGTTCAGTTTGATATTCTCGAATACCCTGAAAAAGAAAATATCTATATCCTTGATTTTCTTACTGGAACCTATGAAGGTGAAAACCCTTCGTACGAATTCAATTTATGGTTCATATTTCCAGTTTCTGAAACTGAAACAGTTAGTATTCAATATGCTTTAAGGAGTTATGAAAATCCTGATCTTGACAAACACGAGTTTAATTCAGCCTTAGAATTTGGTGAATATTGGACCGAAAATAGAGCAAACCTTATAGAAGAATTAGAGACTCTCTCTAATAAAGTGAAAACTTTTATATCAAAGTAAATGCTACCTTTTCGTAAAGCTTGACAATATGTACGAAATGACGTACGCTTTTAAAGCGTTCATTAAATCGTATTGCCATGAAAACACTTACAGCTACTCAAGCCCGCAAAGATATTTATCGATTGCTGGATGAAGCATCTGATACACATAAGCCAATTCAGATTACCGGGAAACGCTCCAATGCAATATTGATCGGTGAAGAAGATTGGAGGGCTATTCAGGAAACGCTTTATCTAACTTCCATACCTGGAATGCAAGAGTCTATTGTTCAAGGATTGAATACTCCTTTGGAAGAAACAGAAGAAGAACTTGACTGGTGAGCACCTATAAACTCGTTTACACCAATCAAGCTAAGAAGGACGCTAGAAAAGCAGCGTCCTCAGGATTAAAGGCAAAGATTGAAGACTTATTGGAGATCATTAAGGAAAATCCTTTTGAAGAATATCCTCCCTATGAAAAGTTAGTTGGTAATTTAGAAGGAGCTTATCCGCGGAGAATTAATATCCAGCATCGTTTAGTGTATCAAATCTACGAAAAGAAGAAAATTGTTAAAATAATCAGAATGTGGACTCACTACAATTAGCCGGTAGCTGTATTAACCATGTATAAATATCTCAGGATAATTTTAGTTTGTGTGTTTTTACAGAATTGTCAAGAAAAAGCATGGCATGAGCGGATTGAGAAGTTTTCAAAAGAGGAAATTGAGAGTTTTGATTTAAGCGGTGAAGCAATCATAAATTTTCCAGAAGAAGAGGTACCAATCAAAACACCTTTCAATGATTATCCAGAACTAGCATTCAAAACTCTCCTTAATACAAATCTCTTTGCAGACTGTTGCGGTCCAGAGGCAAATTTAAATGCAATTTACTATCAAACTCTAATGAGCCAACCCGATCGAAAAGAAATCTTCCTCGATCTGTTGAATCGTGGTGACAGACCAGGGAAATTGTATGCGCTAATTGCTCTTTCTGAAATTGATTATGGATTATTTGTTGAAAGAATTGAACCACATTTATCTGATACAACCGAGGTTATCTACTTTATTACAGATTTAGTTGAGTATGAAAAATTTAATCATATTCTATATTCAGAATGGTCAAGAGAAAACTTATTTACAGATACGGTATTGATGTCTTGGCTTTCTGAAAATCCACTTAGTACCAGAGACACTTTGGGAGATTTCAATTATTATCACAAAAGTGATGTAGTTAACGGGGGTTTAAAGAATAACTTGAATACTTTGAAAAACTACCCAAAGCTATATCGAAAATAAAAAATACAGCTAACAAGGTGTTTAAAGGCCGACTCCGGTACCGGCTCCGCTCGTTTTTAAGTCTTCAGCGTTTATAAAAAAGAACTCCGCCACCGCGGGTGCCCGACAAAAACTCCGCAATATCATCGCTATCCAGATCGCTAAAATGAGGGCTTCCTAATTGCGTTGTGCGTACTGTAAAAGGAAAAGCTTCTTTGGTAAATATCGGATCTGTTGCCGTTCCTGTATTCCGGAAAAAGAGATATCCATCGATTTTGGTGCCCAAAAAGAGGTCCAAATCTCCATCATCATCAATATCATATAATGCAGGAGCGCTGCGTTGTGAGCTTTCCACACCGGGAAATGCGTCCGGTACAGAAATAAACTCAGGGGCCTTGTTTGTCCCATCATTTCGAAAGTATTCAATTCCGCCCCCCGACTGTCCGGCTATCAAATCCAGATCGCCATCCGAATCAAGGTCTCCCAAAGAGGGAACTGCATTACTTCCTCGTGGCAGGTCAGCAGCAGTTTCCCCGATCAACTCAAAGCCGGAGCCTGTATTTCGATAGAAGTCCATTCCTCCTTTCCAATTCCCAAGTATCAGATCAGCTTTACCATCTCCATCTAAATCACCAAGCTCAGGGGCATAGTGATAGGCCGCCGGCAATTCCAAGCTTCCACTCAAGTGAAACTCTGGTTTCTGTTTGGTGCCACGATTCTCAAAATGATACACAACTGAAGAGTTCCGGTCATCAGGATCGATCTTATTGGATACTAACATATCGAGGTCTCCATCCCCGTCCAGATCACCGGTGGTAACAATACTTTCGTCTCCGGTATCAATCATAGAAAGAAATTGTTCGGTTTTTAACTCAAACCGATTATCCTGCTGCTCGAAAAAGTAGAAATTATCTGCCGTGGTTTCATTCGTATTATAAGCTCCACCTAATACACCCAGAAACAGGTCCATGTCTCCATCACCTTCCCAGTCTACCAATCCCGGCACATTGTACCCGCTGGTCATAACGGGACTGGATGGTGGAAATGAACGAGGTTCTCGAACAAATTCTGGATTATTGCAATTTCCTGTGTTTTCTAAAAGCAGTATGCTGGGTTCAAAGAAATCGCCCCAAAAAATGTCCTGATCACCGTCGTTGTCGATATCAATAAAAGCCATCGTATTTGCTCCGTGGAGGGTGCCAAATTGTTTTACGATCTCAATGTCCTGAAAACGTTTTGTGATGAGTTTAAAGAGAGGGGTACCTTTCTCATCGCGTCCCTGGGATTCATAACGGGCGAGTGTTCCATCAAGGCTTCCGATAAAAAGGTCGGGCATGCCATCACAGTCAATATCCGTGACGTTGGGGATGTTCTGCCGATCAGAGAATATCGGAGTGCCATTGATATCTCGCAAGGAATCTGCAACCAACGTATAGCTGGCCATTTCCGCTGTTCCTTCATTTCTGTAATAGCGAATGTAACTATATGGTTGTTCAGTCAGCAGATCCATATCTCCGTCCTGATCCATATCTACAAACCGAAACCATTCGCCAATATCCAAATCCTTATAAGTGTTGGTGATCCACTTTAAAGCTGATTCTGTGCCCGGTTCACGGTTTTCAAAAAACATTAATTCGGAAGAGTGTTCCTGCAGGAACAGATCTGAATCGCCGTCATTGTCAATATCCACAAATTGCGGACGGGGTGTATTCAACCCACCTATAAATGGAAACTGAATTTGATTGCCCTCTTTATCGAATACAAAAAATGGATCTATCTGCTGTTGATAGTTTTTTGCTGATTCTGCCACCCTCAGTTCTTTTTGCGCAGTACAGGCATTGATCAGAGTAAAAATAAAAACTGCTGAAAAAAAGTGTTTTAGTGTCTTAAAAATATCAGACCTTTTATTGAACATTGGTTCCTATTCCGGTGGCATTTTTGCCTACTTCGATCACCTTGATGATTTCCTTGCTCTGAGTGTTTATAACAACTACTGTTCCCGGAGCGTCTTCCGCCGTCATCCCTTCAGGCAAATAACCTCCGTTTCGGTTGTTATTACTTACATATAAAAATTTGCCGTCAGCAGATAAAGTAGCGCCGTGTGGTTGGCTTAGTCCTTTGCCTTTTATCACCGCATCTATTGCCCGCTTTTTCATATCGATGATTGTTACTGTATTGGTCCCTTTATTTGCAAAGTATACAAACCGTCCATCCGGGGAAAACACAGGATGCCATGGTGCTGCATTCACAGCAATAGCCTCTTCCAACACCGGAGATACAGGGTTTGTAATATCAAAAATCAATAATTTGCCCGTCATTTGACCGGTTCCCACCATGGTTTTTTTATCAGGGGAGATTGCAAAATTTACCAGCATATGGTTCATCATGCCTTTTAAATTGGTCAATTCTGAATCATCTTCTTTTGAACTCGTGGACAGAAACTGATTTGAAGACAGGCTTCCAACGAAAATCCGATCGCTGCCCGGTAACGCCGTTATAGCATGAGGTCGGGTAAAGAACATATCTTTCTCAGATTCCAGGCTCATATCGCTGCGATTAATTACTCCAAAACTCTGAGGAGGATTCACTGCACTCATTGAGCGACCAACGTAAAGTATATCGCTTTGAGGATCCATCGTCATTAGTCCCGGCACTTCCATTTCGGTTTCAGCTACCAGTTTATTATCCCTGTTAAATTTAAGGACTCTGTTTTCCCCTATCAAAGTTACATACCAGTACGAACCATCCGCTTCTGCAATTACGTGATGCGGCTTGGCATTGGCACTAAAACCCAGTTCTTGCAGATCAACTACCGCTGTAATCTCGTGTGTATTATTATCAATCACACTGATACTGGCCGAGCCTTGATTACATGTATAAATATATTGAGGGTTAGCTATCTGGCCTTTTACATATCCGGTCGATAAAAGGAGTATTAATGCTAAACACGAGCCTAAAAGTCTACGCATGATTGGAGTTTTCTCTGCTTATGATATTATTCTTTTAAAAAAACAGCCCATCTGTATGATAAGATAGGCTGTTTTTGAAACGATTTAATTACTGGCTGATTGCCTTAGCATTTGTATCCAGTACAAAAAGACCTTCGCGACCACTGGTCATAATAACTAAACCACTTTTGAAAAATGGATAGTTACTCCAGGTCCCTGCAAAACCGGGTGCGTCTTTAGAGAATGGGTCTGTATCGAAGTCGCCTACTTTTACAGGATTTGCAGGGTCGGAAACATCAATCACCTGAAGCCCACTCACATAATTAGACTGATACATTTTATCATCTTTGATGTAAAGGTTGTGATCAGATGATGGTATTTCTACATAAAACTCTCTCAACAGTTGAGGGTCATCCAGATCGGTCACATCCCAAACCATTGTACGAGTACGCTCTACTGCTCCCATTAACTCATCGAGTTCATCATTCTGAAAGAAGTATTTGTGATCTTCTGTCAACCAACCTTGGTGAACATATCCATAATTAGGATAGGTAGCTGTAGAAAGAGCAACCGGATTTTGTTTATCGGTTACATCAGCAATACTTACTGCCGTTTCATTTGCGCCAAAGCAGATCTCGCTTCCCTGGTGTTCTTCATCAGGTCCATTGTATATCACGCACTGTGCATCATGTGAATAACCAGTACCACTTCTTCCTGTTGATGGATCAGAAAAACAACCTTCAAATTCAGGATTTGCCGGGTCTTGAATATTCAACATATGAAGACCGCCACCACAAGTGTTTCCACCTCCGCTGCTGCCAACGATAAAGGCATAACCGGTTTCTTCATTGATTACTACGTTATGTGCACTATGAATACCTGTATACAAAGCAGTTTCTTCTAACTGGAGCGGTTCGCCGTCAAATTCCCGTAGTTTAGTTAAATCCAGTATCTGCATTCCATGTTCACCGGCACCATCAGCTACGATATAAGCATGATCTTTATATACTTTGATATCTCTCCAAACATTTGCACGAGAGCCTTCAGTCATAGGCAGGTTTCCTACATATACAGGATTACCGGGATCAGCAAGACTGACAAAAGAAGTTCCTTCATTTCTTCCAACCAGTGCATATTCCACGTCGGTTTCAGGATCTGTCCATCCCCAAATGTCATTAACACGAACACCTCGTCCACCTCCGATATCACTTACGGGAAGGAAGGAGATCAAATCTACATTTTTACAACCAAATTGTTCGGCTTTTAAATCTTCACACTGTACTCGTCTTCCCATTACAGGCTCCAGCACGGAAGATTCTTCTCCGATGATCATTTTAGAAGCAACCCAATCACCTGAGCCCTTTTTCTCCATTATTACTGCAGAACCCGCACCATAATCAGCACCGATCAATCCTACTACTGCAACATTTCCATCCATGGCCAATGAGCCGGAGAAACCGTCGCCTGCTTCTTGTTCTCCAACAGGCAACTTTGAAGAACCTGTCCACGCACCACCTTCGTCCATCATAAACTGATAAATATTTCCGCTTGAACCATTAGCTCCCGGAGCTCCAACCCAAACTTCATCTTCAGCAAATGCTACAGAGGCTCCAAACTGATAACGTCGTTCAACATCAAATGCAGTAAGCAATCCGGAAGGACTCCATTCTCCATCTACATTTTCATACACAAAAACAGTTCCCATCGCATTGTTGTTACGGGGAGCTCCTACCAAAATTCGATCTCCTTTGATAGCAAGGGAGGAACCAAAACGACTTTGTTCCTGAGCCTGATTACTACTTAAGGTCGTAGCCATCGCCCACTCACCATCCATATTGTTCATTACAAACACGGTACCGCCTTCACGATTCGGGGCACTTACTACAAGTTGATCACCATCAATAGCAATTGATGAGCCAAAACTGGTTGTGGAAGTATCCGGATTCATTATGTTGCTTTTCAGCGCCCAAACACCACCCGAAGAACGCTGGAAAACCATTACGGAACCTTTTCCGTCTGCATAGCTTGGCGCGCCTACATATGCTAGATCGCCCGTCAATGCTACACTTGCACCTAAGCCGCCGGCTGTAATATCGTCGCCTAGTTTAAAATTAGCTTTTTGTGACCAGGTTCCGTCACGACCGCGTTCAAATATGTATGCGGCTCCAATCCGTTCATTAGCGCTAGGTGCACCAATCAAAACCCGGTTTCCATCTGCAGACAGTGCAGAACCAAAATTATCACCAATTACACCGTCTTTGGCTATAACCCGTGCCATTTGATCCCAGCTGTTACCTTTCTTACCAAAAATATAAACGGTGCCCGGCTGATGAAAGTTAGATGGCTCGCCAACAAATACGCGACCGTCGGATACGTCAACGGCCCGACCGAAACCTTGCAGAGCTTCTAATGAACCATCCGGAGTGGTTTGAGCTTGAATCATGGTCACAGGGACACATAACATTACTATTAAACTTAAAAGTGATATACGTTTCATAAGATTTATTTTATTTGCAGTGTAATACATTTTCACTCGGTGTTTTGGAGGATTAAGCCGAGATATACTTGATTAGTATATAGAATTTATATCGATTTTAAAACCTCATAGAAGCCAGGTTTTACTATAATATGTAAAGAGAAACCGGCAGTTTGGCTAACGAATCCAGGTTGAACTTGTGGGCAATTAAATAAATGAGTTACTTCTATAAGAAACGTACACCATTATGAAACTCTACCTTCTCATATTTATTTTATTGCTTGGCTATTCTAATGCTAATGCGTGTTCTTGTGCACGTTCATGGCAAGAAACAAATAACTACTATATAACATCTGACTTTGTTGGTAAAGTTACTATAAATCAAGTATTCGGTAGCCCCACCAAAGAATCCAACACGTTTGAAATTGAGGTTAATACAGAAAAAGTTTTCAAAGGAAGCGATGTTAGTACTCTTTATGTATATGGAAATCGCGGACATGGTATCGTTACTTCCTGTGATGTTTATGTTAATAAGGGTCAGGAATGGATTGTCTATGCGACTAAAAATAATGAAGGGAAATTGACTTTTGGCTGGTGTAGCAACTCCAAGCCAATGGTAAAACCTTGGTTTACAGGAAAGGCAAAAAAGAACAGACAACAAGCTATTAACCGTGAAATTGAAATATTGGGTTTCTTGACTTCCAGATTACCGAATTTAAAGAGAAATTTTTCTGTCCAACCTGTTGGAACAAATGTTTCTGACTATTTAAAAAAATACGATGGAATTGAGCTGCCCCAAAACGACTTCTACCAATATTTAATAACATTTGATAGAAATCTAAAGATACTCAGCATTAAGACACTCAAGGGAATTGATAATGAATTTGATTCCGGATTTATAGATTTCTTGAAAAGTAAGGTTGAATGGACGGTTCCTTATAGTGACAAGCCGAAAACCAACTTTCAGCATGTGTTTGCAGTGTTTTATTATTATGACCAAGAAAATGAGGTTCGATTTCTAAGCCCTTTCGAACTTTAGCATTAGTCGGCAAAAATGCTCGACAATAATTCTAATGGTCGGTTTAATTGGAAGTTTTTTGTGGCTTTGAAATTTTATTGGCGAATACGGTCATCTCGCGGCCTGTCTGCCTACAAAGGCAGGCGTATGCCCGAGATCTTGGATTGGTTTAAAAGGATATAATCTTAATAACGATCTGGATTAGCCTGACCCACTCTTGTTCTCTCCCTAACAGTAGGGAGAGAAACACTTTAAATAAATTTAGGATCTAGTTAAATGTCCCTTTTTATAAGAGAAAGGAAGAGACAGGGGTGGGTATGGGTTCGCTAACTTAGAGAAATAGCTTCCACTATCCTTTATAAAACAACCTTATTAATTCGACTCAATTTTCAGCGACACGTAAGGCGTTAAAGGCAGCTGGTTAATTCCCTTCTGATTAAATACATCATAATAAAACAGGTTTTCTCTGTTATAAGTGTTAATTGCTCCGGCCTGAACTTTTATATCTTTGGTGCCGGCATTAAAAGCTTGCGCTACAGATATATCCAGCCGGTGAAAATCAGGCATGCGTCCCAAAAAAGGTTTGTCCAGCAGCACTCTGGGCTCCCCATAATCTTCTGTAACATCAGGTGGGCGCTGATCAAAACTAAAAAAGCTGTCAAACCCCAGCGGACGAGTATAAGGAAGACCTGATCCATACGACCAGCTCACATTTGTAGAAAAATTCCCCACATTGAAACCTGTCTGAGCATTTAACTGGTGGCGACGATCATGCGGTGGGTTGTAGCTTTGTACAGGTTCGCCAAACCAGGTGCCAAAGTGATCCTGCCTGGTTGTATATTCTGTGATAGAATAGCCATAACCTAATCCCATATAAAACCTGCGGTAATTTAAATTGAGCCTAAAGTCCACTCCTCTTACGGTTCCGTCTGCATAGGCAAGTGTGGTTGCAAAGCGAGCTACCGGTCCCCAGGTAGCAACCGGAGTATCTTTTATTTCTTTGAAGTATCCTTCCACAGAAAAGTCGAAAAAATCACCTACAGGTTGTCTCCAACCCAACAGTGCGTGCCTTGCTTCCATCCGCCGTTCTGATTCGGGTAACAAAATAAACGTAGTAAAGGAAGTACCGGCGTCCCTGAAATCAGTAAGCCCCGCAAATGGCTGTCGATATATTCCTAAGGCAGCATGAATTTCTTCATCTACCCGGCCGCGAGGTTGCCATGACATCTGCAATCTGGGTTCCACGCTTGGTGATAATCGTTTTAAATAACTTGTGACAGACACGCCCGGCTCGATCAGAATTTTCTCCCCAATGTTAACGCCCATTTTCAAATATCCCCCGGCATTTGAAAACGCTACCGCTTTTTCATCAAGAGAAACAAAGAGGTTCGCAATATCATAAGACATGGTTCTGTAGTCAGTAAAGAAACCGTAATCGAACCGTATTTCTCCAAGATATAAGGTCAGGTTCATGTCTAAGTGAGATTTGAAAATCTGAGAATTTCTCAACCCTCCTTCAGAACCTCCTTGCTCGTTCGTGAAATAAGAGAGTCCGAAGTTGAAATCGACAAACGAAACCTTCGACTCTGCAGAGGCTCCTGCACAACGACCCCCTGTAACAATGTTGCTCCATTTAAAATAATCATCCGATTCAAAATCGAGGCTACCACGATCGTAAGTTCGCATTATTAATGCAGAACAGTTTACCCCTTCGCCACTAGAGCTATAATACTTGAGGAGCTGACTGTTAAATTTCATCGGCTGTTTTTCCGATAGATATACGTCGCTTGTTTCTTCGATCAAAGAACCCCGCAGAGAACCAATTATTGAGCTTTTTCCTTCACGAACCGGGCTTTCAAAAAAGAAATCCGATACAAAAGGGCTCACTGAAGCTGACCATTTTTGATTGTAAAGATTCCCGTTTTTTAGCCTTACATCCATTACGGAAGAAGTTCGACCACTGTAACGCGGACCAAATCCACCGGCATAAAAATCTACATTCGAAACTATATCTTCGGGAAATACTGAAAAGAACCCAATAATATGAAACGGCTGATAGATCAGCAGGCCGTCCATAAGCATCATATTTTCTGACGGAGTTCCACCTCTTACAAACAACTGCCCTCCGCGATCCCCAACAGCAACCACTCCGGGTTGAGTTTGAATATAACTTGCCAGGTCTGCACTTCCTCCGGGTGTTGGCGCTCTTCCGAATGTTTGCGGGCTTATACTAATCTGACCGGGGTTCATGTCTTCTGCAACCGCGCCTTGCACATTGATTTCTTCAAGCTCTTCACGGGAATGTCTCAGTTGTACATGATTTGAAATGTTCCTTGCTCTTAGTCCTATGGTTAATGTATCGATGTGCATTTCGTATCCGACATAACGAACAACAAACACATAATCACCCGCGGCCACATCAGTGAACTCATAAAGCCCGTTACTGTCGGTAGTTGTTCCAATTATTCCCTTACCCGACATTGGTTGTAGGGTAATATTTGCCATATCGAGTACTTTTCCGGTCTGGTAATCTGTAACAATTCCACGAATTAAAGATCCTTGAGCTTTGGAGTTGGTCATCAAAACTCCAAAAATTAAAAAGCACACGGCCGGTATCTGTCTTAAAAGGAAGCTTAAATTCATATTCTGTTTGTGTAGATCATTTTACGGTCTATATGCATTCTCTTTTTGGGGCGCTTTCTGCGGAGGCTCTTTTAGATGTTATAACTATTTTTCGCTTAGCTATTCCGGCAATAAATCCTGTTCCGTTAACTACATTTGAAACTGCATCCGGCAAAACAATCTCTTCTTCGCTTAAGTCAGCAATATCGGGCCAATCTTCGCTGGATGAAATTACAACCAATTCTCTTCTGTTGACTATCATATCACCCCGATTGGCTAATAAGATCTCTTCTAATTTCTCTGCGTTATCTATTTCAGCACAATAATCCCCATTCGTTTTTAAGTTTATATCATCCAGATTTGAAATAATAACCTCTACCTCTGGCTCAACTACACGATCTCTGATCACTTGTATGAAATACCTGAAATCCATGGTTACTAATGTGTCTTCACTTGTACCTCTGATTTCTCCTTCTTCATTCCCCCCCGAATACGTTACATCTGGTATGTCTAGCTCCGACGGGATTGTGATTATGGCAAAGCTTTGATTTCCTCCCGGTGCTTCCGCGCGAATCATGTATTCCTCTTGAGGCTCCAACTCTTTGGTTGTCCAGTAATTCCATACATAAACATTTCCGCTGAAACGGAGTAATTTGGGTTGTAGTTGGGTTTCTTCACCGGTTCTTTGATGAATCATGGTTACTGTTGTACCGTTTGATTCCGGGTCTCTTGGAATCAAAGTCTCAGCAATTGGCATCACCCTTACCCAGTTAGTGTCGGCATGTATATCAAATGCGCCATACATTGAAAAAACATATCTGTCGTTTTCCTGAAGTGGATCAAACTCGTTTTCGCACGCTATTCCGGATACGCACAACAGTCCGAGTAAAAAGATCTTTGCCTTACAATAAAACTGGCTATGCAAGTTTCTCATCAAGCGTGAGTTAAATAAATTATTAAACAATATTATGAATTCCCTGATACTAGCTTCGTTAAAGTCTTAAGAATGAAATTACTAAACTACTTAAAAGATTTATTTTACAAATTACTCTGTTCTCTATCAATTTATTGTGTTCAATTACTATAAGATGTACTCTGGTTTGCGTTGGTGGCAGGTGAACTAATTAACATTTAGATCTCTCAACTCATAGATAACATCTTTTTGTATTAACCGTACCGGGAACTTTTCTTTTATTCAAAATTATGAAGGCTTTTTTACTTTTAAGTTTGCTCTGTACTTTTTTTGTGAATTCCTCTATCGCTTCTGATTGTGTAGTTCTGCTTCACGGATTGGCACGATCTGATAATTCCTTTTCTAAAATGGAGCAGAAACTGAATGAAGAAGGGTACTTCGTTATAAATAAGTCCTACCCATCCACTAAACATGATATTGAAACATTGGCAAACGATATTATTCCAAGATCTGTCGCTTCATGTCCGGATTCATCTCAAGTTCATTTTGTATCTCATTCTTTGGGGGGAATTCTTATCCGTCAATATTTAAGCGAACACTCAATAACCAATCTTGGAAGAGTGGTCATGCTTGCCCCGCCTAACAAAGGCAGTGAAATTACTGATGAGATGAAGGATAATATTCTCTACAAGACTGTTAATGGCCCGGCAGGATTACAACTTGGAACGGATTCGTCAAGTGTGCCAAACCGGCTGGGACCTGCTAATTTTGAGCTGGGGATTATTGCAGGAACCAAAACCGTAAATCCGATATTATCTCAAATGTTACCAAATCCCGATGATGGAAAAGTATCTGTAGAAAGCACAAAGCTAAACGGCACGGCTGACCATATTGAAATGCCCTATTCCCATACCTTTATTATGAATAAAGATGATGTTATTGAACAGGTAATCCATTTTCTGAAAAACGGTTCTTTTATTCATAGAGATTAAAAAATTACTGACTGTTGCGAGAAATAATAAAATATATTACTTTGTAATAAAAAGTACTTTGTATGAATACAAAACAACATTATGATCAGGACCTGGCTGAGATACGCTCCATGATGGAGCGCTCTTCAAAATTTTTGTCGCTTTCCGGTTTATCCGGGGTGCTGGCCGGGCTCTATGCCTTAACAGGGGCGTATATCGCTTATTATATATATGATTTCGATCCGGCTTCTGCGAACTCTTCTGGTGTGGAAACCGAAATCATTTTATTAGCTCTTTTGGTTTTAGTATTGGCTGTAGGATCGGCGATGGTGCTTTCTTACAAGAAGGCACATAAAAAAGGAGAGAAGGTCTGGAATTCAGCATCAAAGAGGCTTTTAAGTATCGTAGGAATCCCTTTATCAGCAGGAGCTGTTTTCTCTTTAATACTATTTTATAGCGGATCTATTGGCTTAATTCCTTCTGTAACTTTGATGTTTTACGGAATAGCATTGTATAGCGCCGGCAGACTTACGTTCAATGAGTTGAGTGTTCTGGGACTGCTTCAAATAGCACTGGGATTGAATGCCGCTTATTTTACTGAGCACAGCTTGCTTCTTTGGGCGCTTGGTTTTGGTGTTGCTCATATTATTTATGGAATCTATATCCATATCAGGCACGAGCGGTGAAAGTTTCAGTAAACGACTTACATAAAGCTTTTGAAAATCGAACCCGGTTGGGAATAATGTCCGCATTGGCCGTTAATGATACTTTGGATTTTAATTCTCTGAAGGAACTTTTGGATGTTACAGACGGTAATCTGGCAAGCCACATCAAAACTCTTGAAAAAGAAAATTTTATTGGTGTGAAAAAAACTTTTATCGATAACAAACCAAATACGAAATACCATATAACTCAGGAAGGTAAAACTGCTTTTGAAGAACATCTGAATATATTGGAAGCTATAATCAAGTCTCAAAAATGAACAACGAATCACAACAAAAATCCCCCGTTCAGAGAACACTCTCGATTGTACTTATTACGGTTGGTCTGGTACTTATGATATTTATGATCACCGTTGAAGATGAACCCGGAGCAATTCCGTTATTCATGATCCTGTGTGGAGCTATCTGGTTTTATAGAACCCGGCTCAAAAACGAAATAAAACCTTTATAAAAAAATTTACGTGCTTACTTTGTAATTCAAAGTGCATTAACTATAATATCATAAATCATTACATCATGAAATCTGAATCCTCACTTAAAAAACATTTAGCATTTGTAGCAGCGGGGACAGCCGTGTTATTACTCGTCCCGCTAATTTCGATGCAGTTTACTTCCGAAGTTTTTTGGACCTTATCCGACTTTATTTTTGCCGGAGTTTTACTTTTTGGAACAGGAACTGTTTTTGTTTTTGTTTTGCATAATATGGAAAACAACTCATATCGAATTGGAGCCGGTATCGCACTCATTTCAACTTTAATTTTAATTTGGTTAAATGGGGCGGTTGGAATTGTCGGGCACGAGGGAGAGCAAATTAATCTTCTTTATTTCATTATTCCGGCCGTGGGCTTGATCGGGGCTTTCTTGTCCAGATTTAAAACGCAGGGATTATGCTATACATTATTCATTATGGCTACTATACCTATGATCATTGCGATTATTGCTCTATTGGGATATCTGCAAGAACCCCCTCATAATTCAGCTACTCAAATATTGGCAATTAATATGTTTTTTACGGTTCTGTTTTCTCTTTCAGCTATTTCTTTTAGAAATGCAGTGCGTGACCACAGTGAGAATGAACTCTCCCAGGAATAACTTATAATGATTTTAGGTTCAGGTATAGCATAATCTGACAAGCTCAAATCTTTGAGCCTAGAGTGTTCTTAATCTATAAATTAGACCATATCGGAAGAGTATTTACATTTCCATCAGGCGGGGTAAAAGTCTGATGGGTTGTTGATAGGTCTTTGCAAGAGTGAGTTTATATTGTGAATAGTTTTTCCTGCAAATTTAAGCCTGCTTAAATTTTTTGGTTACAGTTTTTTCTACCTTCTGTAACTATGACATCACCAAGCGGGCAACCTTCTATTGAAATTTTTGGGGTTCTTATAATGGAACCCGTTGTTACTCTCACTGATCTTTTGGTTACTGCAGTTTGTCTGTATGCTTATATCAAACTAAAAAAGCTTAACCATCAGGGAAGCTCGCATCAATACTTCCGTTTATATTTTTTGATAATGGCTATTGCTACCGCTTTTGGAGGTATAACCGGTCACGCTTTTCAGTATGCTTTAGGTTTGAGCTGGAAGCTCCCCGGCTGGTTGATAAGTATGTTGGCCGTTTCCGCTCTGGAACGGGGTATTATTTCTTTCCTTTCTCCTATAGTTTCCAAAACGACGAGCAAAGTTCTGGGCATTGCAAATGTTGTTGAGCTTCTTGGGTTTGCTGTTCTTTCTTTTCTCACCTTAAACTTTTTTTATGTTCAGATTCACTCTGCCTATGGATTGGGTTTGGTTGTTTTTCCATTATGCTTTTATGCTTTTTGGAAGACCGGAAACAAAGGTGCTAAGATCATTTGTCAATCCATTTTATTTACATCACTAGCAGCCTTCTTTTATACTTCAAAAACTTCTATAAGCCCCTGGTTCAATCATTTGGATATTAGTCATTGTATAATGGCATTCGGTACTTATCTTTTCTACAGGGGCGCGGTGATGATGGGTGATATCTCATTTATAAGTTACCGAAAACAAGAAATTTCGATTGGCCAAACCATCAAAGAGCTTTTGACTTCACAAAAGTAATTACAAGTTTTCACACCGGTAAAAATTCATCAAAATAATAACTAAAAGTTGTTTTAGGTTTCCACAAACCTGTTCTTACATTGTATTCAAATAACTAACAGACCATGAAACGAGTAGCTCTACCTGCTGTTTTAGTTGCGATATTGGTACTAACATATATCGTTTTTCAAACACAGAACAATCAAACAACCAAGCAGAAAGTTACAGGTAATGTAACGGCTTTTACTAATGTGTCCGTCATTCCTATGACAAGCAATCGTATTATTGAAAACCACACGATTGTAATCAGGGGGGATGAAATATCTCTTATTACTCCATCCGAAAATGTAGAGTTTGACAGCGATGCCACAATTATTGACGGCACCGGCAAGTTTCTTATTCCGGGATTAGCTGAAATGCACGGGCATGTTCCGCCGACTGATCCTCCTTCAAATGCTCCACGGTATATGAATATGGAGTATGTTGAAAACACACTATTTTTATATACAGCAGCAGGCATTACTACTGTAAGAGGCATGTTGGGTTGGGCTAACCAGCTTGAACTAAAAGATAAAGTTTCTTCTCAGGAAATAATCGGTCCAAGTCTTTATCTGGCCGGTCCAAGTTTCAACGGCAATTCAATCGGCTCAGTAGAAGAGGCCGCAAGTAAAGTTCGTCAGCAAAAAGAAGAGGGCTGGGACCTCTTAAAGATCCATCCGGGTCTAACTTTGGAAGAGTATGATGTCATGGCACAAACTGCTAATGAGATTGGCATTACTTTTGGCGGTCATATTCCTTCGGATGTGGGAATAATACATGCCATTGAAATGGGGCAGGAGACCATCGATCATATGGATGGATATGTTGCATATCTTGACAGCTACACAGGAAAAGAACTTGATCAAAAAATTCATGAATTAATAGCGCTCACAAAAGAAAACAATGTTTGGGTTGTTCCCACTCAGGCACTGTGGGAAACTATTTTAGGAGCTGCGGATTATGATGCTCTTAGAGAATATGACGAGTTAAAGTATATCCCAAAAAACCTTGTGTCCGGTTATAATGCCTGGACAAAAAGATTGCTTAACAACTCTAATTTTAACCTTGAGAATGCCCGTGAGCACGCCGCTCTTCGTCAACGACTTCTTTCAGAAATGAATAAATCAGGAGTTAAGATTCTTATGGGGACAGATGCACCTCAACTATACAGTGTTCCGGGCTTTTCAATTCACAGAGAACTTAAAGTAATGAGTGAGGCGGGCATGTCTCCTTATGAGATACTGGTTACAGGCACAAAAAATGTAGGGGAATATTTTTCGCACAAAGATAACTTCGGAACCATCGAAGTGGGCCAAAGAGCCGACCTTATTCTGCTGGACAATAATCCTTTAGATGATATTTCAAATCTTAGACAGAACTCCGGAGTTATGGTTGCCGGAAGATGGTTATCCAGAAGTTTTATCGACGAAAAACTTGCCGATATCGAAGCTTCCTACGAAGTTGAAGACAAATAGTGTTTTCTCAGAAATCAATTAAGTCTTTAACCCCTTCTTCAAGTTGATCCATTAAGCCTGATTTTACTGCTTCAGATATTGCATTTCGAATAATTGGTCTGAATATCTCTCTTAAAGCCTGTTCTACTGTATCAGATCCCGACTCACCAATATTGGTAAGAACTATTCTATCAACACTGGCTTCAGCTGACCTTTTTTGTTCCAGTTCTGATGAAATCTTTACTTTGCCCTGCTCAAGAATAAATTCCTTGATAATAATTGTCTTCTCTGATTTATCATCTGAACTCATCTCAATATTACTGCTGAGCTCTCTTAGATTTACTTTTGTCTCTTTTTGTTCAAATAGTATTTCCGGATTGGTTACCCTGATCTTGTTAACTACTATTTGATCAGATAACAAACTTTTAACATCCATTTCAATTTCAATTCCTTTTAAAGAAATCGCAACATCATCCGAAAACCCTTCCGGATTGTATACTATAAAACCGTCCATATCTGCCGAACCACCGAAAAGAGAAACATCGATGTCATCTACTTCCACTTCTGTTTTTAATATTTCGCTACCTGAATCTTCTATTCCTGATTCAACAATGCCATCAATAGTCATTCCAATGACTAATGCTACGCCCAAAAGTATTGCTATTATAATTCCGGTTATTTTTAAACCCTTCATTTGTTTCTTTTTAGTTAGTTTTCAACCCTATAAACTATCCCTATACTAAATAGTTTCTTTTTCTAACTCATTGCGCATGAAGACTTTCCATTTGAAAACCACTGTAGTACTTCTCGAAAAACTAAACATGTCGGTTGTCGTTATTCCGAAAACTATGGTCGAACAAATGGGCGGGCTAGGAACAAGGCTCCTTTGCTCTGTAAATGGATTTGAGGCGTTTCACTGCGGATTGGTTGCCTTTGGTGAAGGACGAGGATATATCTCTATAAACAAAAAAAGACTTAAGAAGTTTGGCGCCGCTTTAGGGGCGGAAGTTACACTGGAGCTCAGACATGATCATTCTAAATATGGAATGGAAATGCCGGAGGAGCTTGAGGCATTGCTTGAACAGGACCCTGAAGGGAGCGTGTTGTTTGAAGCCCTGAGTGATGGGAAAAAAAGATATATTATCCATTATGTTGGTTCAGTAAAAAGCAGCCAATTAAAGATCGACCGCGCAATAATACTCATTAATAATCTTAAAACTATGGGAGACAAATTTGATTTCAGACACCTTTTGGGAATGCCGCCAAGGGATGATTAGATTATATAACTACATACTTTATCAAATGCTTAAACCTTTGATCTTATTAATATTATTCTCGTTTGTTTCCGACTATTCTTATGGTCAAAATTTTGTCGGGAAACTGCTCTCTTCTGAAAATAAAAAACCAATTGAATATGCCAATATTGGTCTTTCAAATTCTAAATATGGTACTTACTCCAATGATTTAGGACTTTTTTCTTTTGATAAAAAGTTTCTTTCGGATTCTACTTCAATATTGATTCGGGCAATTGGTTTTATTAATCGGTCGGTAGGTTTTAGCTCATTGCACTATTCTGATACCTTAGTGATACTTATGGACCCACAAGTCTATCCTCTTGAAGAAATTCCTGTTCTCGCTAAAAGGCCAAGTAAGGTGTTGATTGGGAAAAAACGCTTACCACCAAAAGCTTTAGGATGGAGTTTTGCTCCGGGTATTGGACAAAATCGTCTTGGGAAATCGATTGCCGTGCTTATCAACATTAACAAAAATCATTTGCCAATAAATTTATATAGTGCTTCTGTCGCTGTAATTGAAAATCCTTTTAATGAAGGTCTTTTCAGAGCTCAGTTTATGTCGGTGCATCCTAAAACAGGTTTGCCGGATAGCAGCCTGACGAAACAGAATTTTATTACATCTTTTGGGGATAAAGAAGGGTGGGTAACGTTTGATTTTGGGAACAAATCACCCGCTCTTGAGCATGAACAGTTTTATTTGGTTTTCGAAAACTTAAATGATTCTGTCTATGACAGAAACCCAGAGCAATCCAACAGCCCATACCCTTTATTTTTACTGAAAGGTTTTTTGACTGGAAAAGATAAAATCCTTTTTAGCAACGCATCTTTGTCAACATGGGAAGAACACAAAGAAGATCTCGTCTTCAACTTGAGATATACTTACGTAAATGATTAGCTCCTTCTATTCCTCCGGCGGCGGTTTTGATCTGACAACTGTAAGATACTTTGCCCATGGTCCGATCTCTTCTTTTAGATTCTTAGCTAGTGTTCTGTTTATCTGCACCATGTGACCTAAATCGTGAACCACCCAAGCTGAAAGCATTTCTTTTAAGGTAATTTCACCGAACTCCGGGTGTTTTCCCTTCCTCATAAGATCATCAGAGGAAAGGTTCATTCCTTTTAACGCTTCCAAATTTTGTGCTCTTCTTTCTGCAAACAGATCCAATAATTCATCGGGGCTTTTATCTGTGTAAAGTCTGTCTTGAGCAAATCGGTCGTAGGGCTCAAATTCTTTTGCAGCATCGAATTCAAGAATGATCTTTGTTCTTGGCAACCAATCTGTTTCTTCTCCATATACCAAGTGTCCTAAAACCTGATGAGGACTCCATGTTGAGCCTCCTTCATTATTGAAAAGCCATTCTTCAGAAAGTCCCGAAAGCAATGCTGATAATACTTTCGGGGTTCTTTCTAAAATCGAAATAGCTTCATCTATATCGAAAGAAATGCTCACTTAATTTGCTGTACTCCCGCTAATTGTATGTCCGAAGAATATAGCATTGGCAAACAGCTTATTTGTTCCATACCAAAATGCCCGGAAATTTGGATTATCTGTCATTGTAATAACTTTTCCGCTCCCGTGTCTGCTAATGATAACTGCTGCTGAGTTCTTCATTCTTTCAATGTTTTCATCAGAAACATATCCACTGGCTAATGGGGAGTCAGTATATACTACCGGATTAGAATATGGGTTTTTACCTTTCTGTAGAAACTGAGTACTGTTTCTGAAAACCGTTAGATCTTCATTATTAAAGCCATATCCCATCGGATGCGTAAGATCTATTTTTGTATTAAAAATTGCCCCACCAATTACTCCTGCTCCTGAATCATTACTTTGATTCACATACGGTCTGGTTTTTACTCCCTTATCTTCATCATTATTATTTCCTGAAACGAATTCTACATTTGCCAAGCCATGCTGCTTAGCCCAGCCGATTCCATACTTGTATGCGATAAGCGTTCCCCCGTTGCTCACCCAGCGTTTTATTTCGTCAACGTCATTTGCAGACAGGTCATTGTATC
Source organism: Balneola sp. (assembly GCA_965222085.1). Classification (GTDB taxonomy): domain Bacteria; phylum Bacteroidota; class Rhodothermia; order Balneolales; family Balneolaceae; genus Balneola. Next base: position 1,513,358 of record OZ244952.1, on the reverse strand, counting down.
CATATCCGGAAATAATTAAAACATTATATCTGTGTAACTGAGAACCTCTGATATCATCTTGCTCTACAATACTTAATGGCATATGATATCTTTGGTCCATTAAATGCCATGCTTCACCTATTTCATAAGAATTTGTCCCATTACCGCCGATCATGGCAACTTTGGGCTCAATCAGGTTTTCAAAATTATTACTTCCCAGATCCATTCCTTTTGGAGTTAATCCTGTTTTTACGGAATAGACACTTATCCCATTCTCTTTTGCAATTTCCTGAATAAGCTGGTGTGTTTGTTGCTGGTCATCCTGAACACCCATTGGAACCATAATTGTGCCGTAATCAAAATCTTTCGTTCCCTGAGAGGTCACAGATGTAAATGGCTGAGAAGCTACTTTTGCCCGAACTCCGTTTGAAAGAAGTTTATAAACAGCTTTAGGCGCATAGTATTCATCCCACTCAAATACATACGCATAGTTACTTTTTCCTCCTATAACCGAACCTTTTGACTTCATTTCACCATCAAACTGAACGCCTAAAAGATTGTCCTTAAACTCCCTATTCCCTAATTCCGCGAAAGGAAGGTTAAATGCATAGGGCATTGTCCATGCGGAAACATCATAAAAAAGACTATCTGTGAATTCCGTTCTTCTTTCAAAAACAGCTGTTATTAGCTGATATTGTTGTTGATTTGTAGGAACGACAAATGCTTTTCCTGCTTTAAAGTTTTTGCCGCCTGTATTAAGGTCATTTTTCAATTCATATAATTTTACCTGATGACGGTTTAACATTTCAGCCAAATGGTAAGTTCTTGCCTGATCCGCTTCTTCGCCAAAAACATATGCCTTTATAGAGGCTGCATTTGCTGCTTCAGCTCTTTCTTTATAAAAGTCTCGCATGTGTGCCAACAACTCTTCTCTCATAGCCTGAGTTGCTTTTATTGTTGAAAGTGAAGCTGTAAACTGATTCCGTATTGTAAAAGGAAATTTAACTATCCCATGAACGCTTTCCTGGGCATGTCCTCGGGAACTGGCTTGTTCAAAAAGAATTCCAATGGAGCCGTTCACATCCGGATAAGTAGATCCTTTTCCGTAGTAAAAGTCATCAAAACTTTCTTTTGAGTAATACAGAGATTGAATTTTATCCAGCTCTTCGGCATGATATTCCGCGATGCTTGCTGTTAATCTCTGGTTTCTTTCCGGTGTTAACGGATGTGTTCTGGATGGAATCCCCGGCTGAAAAAAGAAGGTGGAATTTGTTCCCATCTCATGATGATCTGTTAAGATGTTTGGTTTCCACTCATGGAACTTTGCTATTCTTCCTTTGCTTTCCGGATGTTGAACTAACAACCAATCACGATTAAGGTCGAACCAGTAGTGGTTAGTTCTGCCTCCCGGCCATACTTCATTATATTCCCTACTTGCCGGATCCGTTACTAATTTATTTAAACTCTTATGTTGGTTTGCCCACTGTGCAAAGCGGCTTAGTCCATCCGGGTTTATGCTTGGATCTACCAAAATAATTGTATTTTTCAGTACGTCCTCTATTTCTTTTCCTTGGGCAGCAGCCAGATGGTATACGGTTAGTAATGACGAGTTAGAACCGCTCGGCTCATTTCCATGAACGCTGTAGCTTAAAGTAATCACTGCCGGCATATTCGAAATATCAAGATTTCCGGAACTCGCTGCATCTGTAAGTTGAACGTGCTCTTTTTTCAGCCTATCAATATTTTTATGATTCTCAGGAGAGGTAATGGTCAGCATTAAAAGCGGACGACTTTCGTAGCTTCTTGCATACTCACTTATTGATACTCTGTCTGATGCTTCTGCTACCGCATACATATAATTCACCAATTGGTCATGACGAACATGCCATTCTCCAACCTCAGAACCCAACACAGATTTTGGAGTCGGGATCTTTGAATCGTATTTAATCCCATCAGGTAAATAGTAATCAAGAGTTACTTGTGCTTGTGCATTAAACCCAAATATTAACGCCGCACATAAAAGAAATGCTTTTTTCATAAGTATTGTAGTTATTCGTTTTTTTAAGATCTCTGTATAGTAGCTTTACTATATGAAAAATGCTGAAAAAAGCGTTTAAACAAAAAAAGCGCAATAACTGCTTTCATACAATTATTACGCTGTAGTTCCTCAATTTTGGTAGAAGTTAATCAAAACCAGTGGGAATTGAGGACTAGGACATCTTGTGGTATATAATGTTTCCATAAATCCCTGCCCAAATATGGCGATAGCAGCCATGAAATGAATAACTTCTTAGTATGATTGTGACAAGAGTTAGTTAAACTCACCTTTGAATGAGTATGAGCAAGTCTTCTTTCTTGTCTCCGGAGACAGGAATTTCTGCTTCATTACTCATTATCAACATCCCCCCGTCCGATTTCCTGTATCTTTCGATGTGGTTTAGGTTCACTAGATAACTTTTATGAACTCTGAAAAAAGAACTTTCAGGAAGCTGTGCTGAAACGAACTTCAGCGTTTTACTGATAAGCTTAGTGCCTCCGTCTTCAAGGATGATCTCTGTGTAGTTGTTGCTTGCTTTGGCATACACGATCTTTGAATGTTTTACCAGTTCAATATCTTCTGTTGTTGAAATAGCCAATTTATCTGAAAGGCCAATATCAATAGCGGGTTTTTTTGAAGCATATAGCTCATCCACTACCTTGCTCAGCTCTTCAAGTTCAATAGGTTTTAAAAGATAGGCTTCCGGTTTAAAATTTATGGCTTCAACTGCATGTTTAGCATGTGCTGTTGTAAACACTACTTTCGTTTCTTTGGGTTTTATCACCTTTATGAGTTCAAATCCGTTTAAGCCCGGCATTTCAATGTCAATGAATAGTACATCCGGTTTTATAGAGCGAAGGTTTTCAACACATTCAACACTATTATTGCATTCAAAAAGCACATCTACCTTCTCAGAAAAAGACTCTTCCAGATCATATTTTAAAGTTTCTATACAATGCCGTTCATCATCAACTATCGCTACTTTTAATTTCATTTTAGCTTCCTGTTTATCTTTGGAAGCTCCAGCCTTACTTCCGTTCCTGTTGGCGCCCTGGAATCATCATAAAGATCTATGATCTTAACTTTATCTACCTCAATTCCTTTTTCTTCCAGCAACTCTATTCTTTGTGTGGTCAGGTCTATAGCCATTGACCTGGTTTCTTTATTTAAGCCTGAAGAACTGCGGCTTGCTTCTTCTCTTCCTATTCCATTATCCCGCAGTATTATATTAATTGTGCTTCCTTTGTCTTTTACAGAAAGTTCTATTTTCTTTTCTCCCTGCTTCTGCATCAATCCATGCCAAATAGCGTTTTCTAAAAATGGTTGTACAATTAATGGCGGCACAATTAACTCTTCTTCGTTTAAGCTTTCATCTACTTCAACAATAAAACCAAATTCATCCCGGAATCGCAATTGTTCTATTTGAACGTATAAGTTTAAAACCTGCAGTTCTTCTTTCAGAGTGATGAATTCTTCTGTTGAATATTCCAGTATCTGTCTTATTAATCTTGAAAACTTTGCTAAATATCCTGAGGCGTGTTTGGTCTCGTTTTTTATCATATAAGAACGAATGGAGTTCAGCGAGTTAAATATAAAGTGAGGGTTCATTTGAGTTTGTAAGGCTCTCATTTTCACTTTTTCCATTTCCTTATTTAAAATAGTTTTTTCGTCTTCTCTCCGCTTCATCAAAATTCCCAAACCCATACCAAAAATAAATATCTCTAATATCACCCCGATCATGAAGTATTGAATGTCACCCATTATTAAGGCGGTAACACTTCCTGTTAATAACATTGTTGATCCTGCCATTATATAGATTCCTCTTTTATCCTTAAGATTCAAAAGGATATAAATGTTTGTGACTACGGCAAATGCTATCATCATCAACCTTTCTGTAGTAACTATATAATAGATAGAGCTGCTTAATGGGTCAGAAAAAATGCTTATTAACACCGTTGTTACGAATGCAAGTATTATCCACTCAATGATTCGTCCAGCTTTGTCAATAAAGGGATAAAGAGTTTTTGCATCTAAAAACTTCCTTACAAACCTAACATACCAGTAATTAAGGAGTATTTGTGTTACTTCATTCCAGGCTTGATTAAATATTGGATATGCACCAAACAGCACCGTTGATTGTGCCGGATACATTTTGACCCCTAAGTACATCAACAAGAAAAGGAGGTATGCTCCATATAATAAATAAAGCCTGTCCTTATAGATAAAATATATTCCTAACGTATAGATCAACAGGAAGGCAATCCCCCCTAAAAAGAATACAGCTCTAAAATTATACTCTGCATCATCTATAAAACCAATTATAGAGTTGGATTTAAAATCAGATTCCTGAATTACACGAATTTGTTGTTCATAGATCTGAGCCGGAAAGTAGTTTTCCCTCAGTTCCAAATACACATATTTATCCTGAATCAAATTAGATTCATTCATTGTGTGATATCGCCATGTTATCAGTTCAAGTTCCTTTGTTACAGGATCTAAATCTCCGGCTTTTGATATTATTATGCTATCATTCTGATTCAGGTATAAGTTATTGAGCGCATATCCACCAACTCTTACCACCCAGTTTTTCTCTTCAAAATCAATACTGCTCAGGTCTGCTTTAAACCAATATGTTTTCGCTCTCTCAACTCTCTTGGTTTTAGCTAAACTGTCAAATCTCTCCTGGTACTCTTTTGAGAGAATATCGCTGATACTTAAATTGCTTTCTGTCGTTTCAAAAACGGTAAAAGGAACGCTTTCATAGGGCTTAACATCCATGAAAGACATCACCTTCTCATCCATCTCATTTGCACAACCTATGAGAAGAAGGGAGCAGAGCCAGAAACAAATATGTACACTTTTTTTCATTTTCTCATTTTACGACTTACAGATGGAAAGAAAAATTTGTACTCTCAAAAAGTTTAATACTTTACTAACCAATATTATGGATACAGAAAGTCAGTCCAGATTCTCTACATTAAAGTACGCACTTGGCCCCGGACTAATAATGGCGGCGGCGGCGGTTGGTGTCTCTCATTTAGTTCAATCTACCCGAGCAGGTGCAGATTATGGTTTTGCATTAGTATGGGCAGTTTTACTTGCCAATATTTTCAAATATCCTTTCTTGGAGTATGGTCCTCGCTATGCCATTATTGCTAAAGAAAGCCTGATAGAGGGCTATAAAAAACTTGGTGACTGGGCTTTTTGGATTTTTGTTGTTTTTACTGTTGGAACTATGTTCACGGTTCAGGCGGCGGTTACTATCGTAACTGCAAGTTTAGCTGCTGAATTAACCGGTCTTGTTTTAAGCCCGTTGATCTGGAGTGCTATTATTTTGGGAATTTGTATTCTTATTCTTGCCGCAGGTCAATATTCTGCGCTGGATAGTGCCATTAAATTAATTATGGTAGTACTTACCATCTCTACTCTCATAGCAATTGTTGTGGCTGTTTTTAATACAGGCGACGCACCCAAACCGAAGCCTCCCAGTATTTGGACGGGTTCAGGAATCGCCTTCCTTATTGCTTTGATGGGATGGATGCCAATCCCCATTGATGGTTCTGCCTGGCATTCAATTTGGTCTTTGGAACGAATAAAACAGACCGGCAGGCAACCCAGCTTAAAAGATTCCCTCACTGATTTTAATATCGGTTATATAGGCGCCGGGGTTTTAGCACTTTGTTTTCTTACACTTGGTGCCTTGATCATGTTTGGAAGCGGTGAGACTTTCGCGAATAGCGGGGGAGCTTTCTCCAGACAATTAGTAAGCATCTATACTTCTTCGCTTGGCGATTGGGCTTATATCATTATCATAATTTGCGCTTTCACCACAATGTTTAGTACAACCCTTACAGTAACTGACGCCTATCCCAGAGTATCACGACAAATTCTATCAAACATATCCACCAAGTTTAGTGCCGATTCTTCTAAAAGCTATAAGTACTTCATAATTTCAATTTCCATTATTTCTTTGATAGTACTTTACTTCGCGGGAGATCGTTTTACTTTTATGGTTGATTTAGCTACCACGCTTTCATTCCTGACAGCACCGGTCCTTGCTTTTATAAATTACCGCCTGGTTATGTCGAAGCATTTTCTGGATGAACACCGACCACCAACATGGCTTCGTGTGCTTAGTTGGTGTGGTATTGTGTTTTTATCAGGATTTGCTCTTTTCTATACTTATTCAAAAATATTTCTATAAACCGGAGAATTTTCTTGTCAAAATTTCTATTTCCAGTACGAGAACCATTTAATGCTTATTCTCATTTGATTGGAGCCATTGGCTCTGTTGTCCTTCTTGTTTATCTGATCCTTAATTCTTCGGGAGATCCCGGCTGGTCAAGAATTTCTTTTATTGTTTATGGAATCACCGTTTTTCTAATGTTTGCCTCAAGTGCTCTTTATCATGCTATAAATGTTTCTTTTAAAACAGAAGAACGTTTCCGAATGGTGGATCACATCATGATCTATTTGGTTATAGCCGGAACTTATACGCCAATATGCTCTATCGTTCTGGATGGTGAATGGAGGCTGTGGATGCTTATCGGTATTTGGTCTTTTGCACTGATTGGTATCATCAAAAAGGTTTTTTGGATGTCTGCACCACGCTGGTTCTCAACAGTATTGTATTTGTTGATGGGATGGATATCGGTTATAATTTTTCCAAAACTATGGGAGCAGCTTCCTCACATGTTCTCCTATTGGATTGCTATTGGCGGCCTATTCTATACAGTTGGTGCCTTAATTTACGGATTGAAAAAACCTGACCCTTTTCCTGAAAAATTCGGTTTTCATGAAATTTGGCATTTGTTTGTATTAGGGGGCGCTTTTTCACATTTTTGGGCTATCTATAAATTTCTTCCCGGATATATAATTTCCAGTTAATGAAATCTTTCCAAAACCTTGTTCTGTTTTTCTTTCTTTTTTCATTGAGCACAGATATTTCTCTAGCTCAAACAAACGTTCAAAATGTTTACTTCCCAATTCATCGTCCGGCAGGCTTAAACTGGCAACAGCTAAAGACCAAACACTTTCGCATTATTTTTCCTGAATCAGAAGACTCTTTAGCTTTTCGTACTGCTGCTATTCTTGAAAACCAATATCCCAAAGCTGTTGAACTCTCAGGAGGCAAGCTCAAAAACTTTCCTGTCATTATTTCTAATTATAATGATCTCTCAAACGGTTTTGTTACTTCCAATAATTTTCGTTCTGAATTTGATGCCGCTCCTTTCAAAGGAAAAAGTATAAATCCGCGTTCTGGTGATTGGTTTGAAGCGGTTTTGCCTCATGAATTGTTACATGCCACTCATGGAAGCTTAGTTGTTCCTCATTCTATTCCCTGGTTATATGGTATTTTTTCTCCCGATTTTGCTCGTAGTTTCAATTTCTTTCCTCCGGTTGGGGTTCACGAAGGCCTTGCTGTACATCATGAAACAGAAAATGTAGCTGAGGATGGTGGTCGTAAAAATTATGCATATTTCAATAACCAGTATAATGCCCGAGTAAGCAGCAATGATCCATGGAGCGCCGGCCAAACCTTCAATGTTTCAAGGTATAGTCTTCCATATAATCGCCACTATATTTCCGGGTCCACATTTACTCAGTGGTTGCATCAAAATTATGGTGAGGATGTTTCCAAAGAAGCTATTCGATATCATAACAAATTCTTTTTTCTCGGTTATGGCTTCGCTTTAAAACATGTAACAGGAAAATGGCCGGAAGATTTGTTCGCCGAATATTTGTCTGATAAAAAGGATGAAGAAGCTGCCCGACAGAGAAATATTGGAGAAACGACTTCAGAAAAACACCTCTTAATAAACTCTCCATTTGATGGAGTAACACAACGGAAACCAATCTGGACTTCTCCTGATGAAATCATTTTCTTCAGTTTGCATTACAATGCTCCGCGGGGTTTTTACAGCTATAATCTGAAGTCTCAAAAAACTCAAAAAATAGCTGAAGCAAATGCCGTGTCTGATTATAATATTGATTACGACCGTGCTGCTAACTCTATTTTATTTTCTGAGTACGATGCCAGCCTGCTCTACGCCTCTGCTTTCAAATCAGAACTGAAAAGGATCGATTTTGATACTAATAAGCAGTTCGAAATAACTAAAAAAGATCGGGTCTTCAGCCCTACAATTTCAGGTTCAAATATTATAGCCCTGCAAACTGATGGAGCAAATGTTAATATAATATCCATTGACGGAAACAATACCCACCGACTCCTGGCATCTGTTAAAAATGCCACTCCTGTTTCAATTAAGGCAAATCCTACCAGTCCGGAACAGTTAGCTTTGATCATGAATAAGCGCGGTGTACAAGGTCTTTGGATAACAACACCACAAACCATTGCTCAGGATGTTCAGCAAGCTCCCCGCGTTGCTTTTAAAGATGCTTCCATTTTTGATTTAGATTGGCATCCGTCTGAACAAAAATTGCTGTTCACTGCGGATAAATCTCCTGCAATGAATATTTATGAGCTAAATGTCTCAACCGGGGACATAATTCAAAAAACAAATTCACTATTTAATGCTTTTGAAGCTTCTTATTCTCCCGATGCATCTTCAATAGCTTATGTTGTTCAGCAAAACCAGGAACAGAAAATAGCCCTTCTCAATGAGGAGGATTTTTATAATAAAAGAGTACCCCGAGACGCTCTTCTTTCAGGAGCAGAACTTAGAGACCAACTTTCTCGCCCATTGATGGGCTCCGACATAGATTCCAGTTCATGGGAAGTTGAAGAATATGGTCCTGACATTTCCTGGCTTAAACCAAGAGTTGTTCTGCCTGTTGCCAGAGAAAATTCCGGAGCTGATCAATTTGGAGTAAGTGTACAAAGTATTGACGCCTTAAGCAGCCAAAGTTATACAGCTGAAATAACGGGTATACAAAGTCGCCTTTGGTACGACTTTTCTTATACCAATAAAACATTCTGGCCGGGATTTAAACTTAGATCATACAGCAGTCCTTCTTTTAGGATCTTAGATTTTGGTAACAATAACATCTATTCTGTAATGATACAGGAACGAGGTTTTGATTTAAGTATTCCTGTAGACTTTACATTTAATGCAACTACCAGAAGTAAATCACTTTATATTTCTCCAAGAATAAGCGCTGAGCAGTTTAGATATTTCAATCTGGATCCTGAGCCTTTATCAGATTTTGAGACACAGTATAAGGCCGGCGGTTATGCTCAGTTGAGCTGGAACATACTCACACAAAGAAGAGATATTCAACCTTCCTCGGGGTTTTCGGTTTTTGGATTTTTGGACAAAGCTTTAAATGATCAGGACGTGAATTTGAGTTTTGCAGACGGTAACCAAGGGGTTCTCAATATAAGAGATCGTTGGGCTGCATATTATGGATTAATCGGTTACGTGGCTCCATTACGAAAATTGAATCAGTCGCTCCGATACGATATTCAGCTTTTGAACCAAAGCACTGCTACGCTGTACAGCAAAAGCCTCATTATTCCGGAAAGTTTTACAGATAACGCCTTTCAGATAAGTGCCAACTCTAATGAAACCTTTAATAATTTGGGTAGGTTCAGTACACGTTATACTATTCCCCTCTCATATCCGGGTGAAGGAGGAATGTTGCTTCCTTTATACTTAAGAGCAATCTATCTGTCAACATTTTCGCATACCATCACAAATTTAGAACAAAATGATTTTGAAGGATTGCTTTCTGAAAGCCGTAGTGTTTTTGGTGCAGGATTGCACTTTCAATTCAACGTTTCTAACATTACTTTTGATTTTGGTCTTGGGTTTTCTTTTGAGCCCACTCGTAATAACATAAAATTTGTTTTTGGTGAATTCTGATGCTTAATCGATATACTGCTTATTTGTTGGTTATTGGGTTTATTTTCAGTGTTAGCTGCGGGAAATCAAAACCTGATTCTCCTCAGGATGCACCTATTGGAAATCGGAAGAGCCCTATCGCTATTGCTTCCATAGAGCATGAAAACACTTACATGAAGGTTGTTTATGGACAGCCTTATAGAAAAGGAAGAACTATTTTTGGGGAGTGGGAACCTTACGGTCAAGTTTGGAGAACCGGAGCAAATGAAGCCACCGAAATAACTATTACTGAGCCTGTTTTAATGAATATGGAAGTAATAGACGCCGGTACTTATTCTTTATTTACTATACCAAATGAAGAAAGCTGGACCATTATTCTAAATAATGGCTTGGGTCAATGGGGTGCTTTTGATTATAACGAACAATTAGACGCGCATCGGTTTACTGTTCCTGTTCAAAATTTGGATTCTCCCGTTGAGGCTTTCGCTATCAGCTTTTCAGATCTTAAAGGCTCAGCAACCGTTTTGAGTCTTACCTGGGACCTTGTAAAAGTAGATATCCCGATTCGTTTTTATTAGATTCCTAAAATTGTAATCCTCTATTACTCTATCCTCTAAAAATATGCGACTAACTTTATTTCTCCTCTCTCTATTTTTAATTCAAACTCAGAACTCTGATTTAAAAGCACAAAAGAATTTTTTTTCTGGTGAATGGGATACCTATTCGACAGAATTTCATACCGGCGTTTCTACCGATAATGTTAATGGAAATATCAGCATTAATAGCTTGGGTGAGGCTAGATGGATACATTCAGAAGGTCTTTACTTAAGCGGACTTAAAAAACAATACAGGGGATGTGCCCCAACAGAAAAGTCTATTTCAAATTACTCTTCTTTTACTTTGTCTCTGGCTGTTGAATGTGCTGACTCTGACACCGTAGATACTTTTAACTTAACCGGCTTTAGTGTTGGAAACCCGTTTTATCTTCTTGGTTCAACTACTCGGATAAAAAGCCTTAAGAGCAATTCTGAATTGGATATACAATGCTTTATGAGCGGGGGTTGTGTTTTAAACTCTTTTAATTCCTTTTTGCGCCGCCGCTCAAACAGAACCGTAGTTGAGGATTTTCTTTTTACCGGTTCCGCAACTAATCCTAATATTTCCATTGAAGAAATCCGGTTTACTGATGAGGCCTTGGAAGTGCTTTTGCTCTTTAATGAAATTGATCAGGACTACAGTGGAAACTTGCATTCCCCCGGGTCTGACTTTGCCCTATATGTTCGTGACGCTTCAGGAAACAGATACGATTTAATATCACAATTTGGTTGGATGGGAAGTGACAAGTATGGTTATGGAAATATGGTTATTCCGGCCAATACCGAACAACACCTTTTGTTATTCTTTGAGCCGGCTCCTAATTCCAATTCTATAACAAATTTAAGCCTGATCGAAGGAAACTGTGAAACAGGTTGTTGGAATTTTTATGACGTAAGATTGAAGGACAAGAATTGAAAAACTAATCAACAAGTTCAAGCAATTCAGAAGGAACATCAATATCCATTCTGAGAACCTGAGACGCATGAGTTTTTCCCTGTGCATCCAATTTTAAAGAAACCGTTCCGCCTCCGCCTAAACTTTCATTCAAAATAAAGTTCAATGCTCCTATATTCGGGAGTTCGTAACGCTCTACTTCCCCCTTACAAACATATTTCATGTGCTCTTTTACTTTTTCTGAAGTGAGTTCCTTTTTGAGAAATGGATATATATCGGGGTGTCGCGCTATAATACCTACATTTGATCCGTTTCCTTTATCTCCGCTTCTTCCGTGAGCTATCTTAAGTAATTTTACCTGAGGCATTCTTCTTTTTTTAAGTTTACTGATAATACAAAATAAGTCCGTTTTTATCGACAGGCTATCTCTTCTGTTTTCAGGTTTCTATTTTTACACTTTCAAAAATTTCATGCGGTGGTTCTGACCCTGACCAATAATACAAAACGATGGTGTCTCCGGCTTCATACTCATAAATATCTTCTGCTTTTAGCCTTTTTACAGTGTTTGGTAAAAGCTCGTTTTCTTCTGTTGAAACCGGAACCCAATCTATTACTGCTAATATCTCTTGTTCAAATGCAGCATAGTAAAACGTTTCAGATGTTCCATTCTCTATTACAAGTTCATTACTTTCCCAGCGGTAGGCTATCTCATTATTCTCGTTTTCGAATGCAGTGCAGGATAAAAAGGGAGTTATAAGAATAAATAAATGCGCTATTTTCAATTGTATCTTATTAGTTTGGTTTTGTTTTTAACTTAAATTATTTATTGAAATTGTACGACTCTTCCTTTTTGATCAACCTGGTTCAGGCTAAAATGCCTTTTGGAAAATATAAAGACCGCTTCGTTACAGACCTTCCTGTTCATTATCTGGAGTGGTTTCAGCGAGAAGGATTTCCTCCAGGTAAATTAGGACAACAGCTTTCGACCATGTATGAGATTAAAACTAATGGTTTAGAAGATATTCTGGGTCCCATAAAAAAGAAATACCGATGGAATCGTCTTCAATAATAATATTTAACCAAATAAACTACCCAAAGTTGCCGGTTGGTGTAGTAGCCAACCTGACAAACTATATCTCGGAACATTTGTAAGTAAAACCTCATGCTCAACCACATCACTTTTAAAAAGAAGCATTCTTTTTGCTATTGGTTCAACTGTAAATCCTCCTTCCTCATTACTAACTTTAAGCTCTCCTCCATCTCCTTTTTTCCAGCCTTTGTTTAGATATATAAGCACTGTAATTTGGCGGTTACTCCTTTTGTTAAATTGGTCTATATGTTTCTCATATTTTGAACCGATTGGATATTTGGCCAGATGAAACTCCGATCCTGATAAGCTAATGAAGCAATACATTCCTAGTTTTTCTCTTAATTCTTCCATCAAATTAAAAAAAGGAGTAAGTGGAGTGTCTCTTTCCGGATCTAACCAATAAATAAGATCTCCTCGTACTTCTTTCTGTATCTGATAATCCAAACTGGTTCCAATTCCGGCTTTTTTGAGTCGTTCATTTTCTTCAATCACAGAGAAAAAGTCCATGATCGTTTTATATAGTTCGTTAGAGATGAAATCATCTACAATTACAATATCTTTTTCAGCGAGCTCATCCACCCATGAGATCCACTTGTCTTCAGAATAAACCATGGGTTCTATTTTTAATCGAGTAATTGGAAACCGGTTTAAGAAAGGCTTTAAACCATGCTAACCTTTTAGTTAGGTAAATTTAAAATACACATTTTTGTATCACCACAAGACACTTTTATTTAAAATCTGAAAAAAAAATTTATAAAAATGTAACATATTTTTTACATCACGTAAAGAAAACCCGACATTAACTAAACCTCATTCACTATGTCTAAACAAGAAATTCTTTCATGGACCTCATTAGCGACTTCTTCTTCGTTTTTATTTTTTTATATACTCTTTAATTTTGGATTGCCAGGAACCGTAGAGGGCTTCTCCGGTACATTTGTAAAAACCTTTTTCAATTTATTCTGGATTGCTGTAGTTATTGAGATTATTGTTGAGATCAGCGAGGGAAACAAAAAAGTTCAAAAAGATGAGCGTGATTTTATTATTGAAGCAAAAGGCATGAAGGCCGGATATAACATTTTAGTTATTTCTATAGTAATCGCCCTTGTTCAAATATTCATATCAAACCTGAGTCTTATGAGTAATTCTGAATTTCCTTTTTCTTTGGAGCTTTCTACTGTTTTTCACTTCCTCATCCTTTCTCTGTTCTTGGCCAGTGCAACCCGCCGAGCAATTATGATCTATCAATACAGGAAGGGGTATTAGTATGGAAGAAGGGGTCATTGTAAACAATATCAGGAAGCTTCGCTTTAATCAGAACGAGATGACTCAACAGGAGCTTGCAGATCTTGTTGGGGTAACCCGGCAAACCATCAACGCTATTGAAGCGGCTAAATACTCTCCATCTCTTGAGCTTGCCTTTAAAATTGCTAATGCTTTTAAAAAACCAATTGCTGAGGTTTTTAAATATAAAATTGAGCCTTAAAAAATTTCTGTTTCTAAGTTTCTATTTGTGTTTGTGGAATCGAAAACAACCGTGAAGTTTATACGGCCAAGAATCATGTCGTCATTTGTGGTTACATCTACTTTCCATTTGCCTTCCAGAATGTTGGTTTTATATGTATAACCACGATAACCTCCGTCTCTTCCTCCTGTGATCTCAAATTCAATTTTATCGGAGGTTTCCCAATCACCGGTTTGTGTGTTTTTCCATTGCCAATGATGGTTTACTCTTTTCTTCAGATCAGCCGGAGCAAAAATAGATGTAAATATGAACAAACTATCTCCGGGAGTGTAGTTTGTTTTGTCATCAAATGGAGAAAACAAGCCGCTTTTCTGATAAGTCACAGAATACGTTCCGTTTTCTTTTTCAATGTTATGGGCAACTAATCCTTCTTCCATTGCCAAAGGCACCGGGGGTATAAGATTGAAGAAATAGAAGATATTTATTGTCGCATAAATTATAAGGATCAGATTTATAAGCTTAGTCTTATTGAGTTCTCTTCGTGTAGAAGGACTTTTTCCATAAATAAAAGTCACTAAAATTAGTGTGCTCGATAAACTTACTCCTCCTGATATCAGAAAAACGAATGTATTCATGGTATTTACCAATACCGGAATAAAAAATGTGAAGAAAGTAAAATTCACAAAAAAGTATGTGCCAAATTGCAGATACTTATTCGATATCCTTTTCTTCAAAAGTTCATTTGCGAAAAGAAGTACTACCAGAATTATGAAAAAGGAAACGGTCTTTGTAAATGATACACTTCTCGAAAAGAATATTACATATGCGCTACACAACCCCCCGATAAAGAACTGAATAGCAAGCGGAAAATAATCCTCATAACGCTCCAAGAACGTTTCTTTCCATTTATTGTCATCTGCTAAATTAAAAAGGTACAAGCTCAGGCTCAGGGATAGTAAGTACACACAGATAATAATCTGATCATATAACCGGTCAATACTTCCCAGTGTTAATGAGTCCCATGTAAATCCCAGTATAAAAAAAACAACCGGTGCACTTTTTTGATGCTTTCTTATAAAAGCCCGGAAACGCGAAATTTTTATCATTCAATACTTTCTTTTTCCATGGATTAAAGGTACAAATCAACATTCACTTTTTCTGTTAAGAATAATCTAGCTTTTTGCTTTTAAACGTGTGATTGATTTCATTTATAATTCCTTTTTCATAAACCTGTTTTATTATGCCTAAAATTAATGTAACACGTTCTGTAACAATACAATCCACAATTGATGAAGTGTATTCAAAACTAAATGATTTTAATCATTGGCTGAAATGGTCTCCTTGGTTAATTATGGAAAAAGGAGTAAAGGTCAACATTTCTGAAGATGCTAAATATTATGAGTGGAAAGGAGACAGAGTAGGCGAAGGTAATATGAGTGTTACTTTAGAGAACCAAAACAATTCCATCGAGTATGATCTTACTTTCTTAAAACCATGGAAATCTGAGGCTAAAGTTAAATTTATGCTTTCTGATAATAACGATCGTACTACTGTTACATGGACCATGGACAGTAAACTCCCCTTTTTTATGTTCTGGATGAAAAAAATGATGGAAGGCATTATCGGTATGGATTACGAAAGAGGCTTAAATATGCTTAAGGATTATATTGAAAAAGGAGAAGTTAAATCCAAACTTGACTGGATGGGAGAATCTGATTTCCCGGGAGCAAAATATGTAGGCATTAAAACAACTTGTGACATTGATAAAATGGACGAGGCTATGCCGGAAGATTTTGGCAAGCTGGAACAATTCATGATGAAAAATGAAGGTCTCGCAGCAGGACAGGCCTACAGTATTTATCATAAGTGGGATATTGTAAAAAGAAAGGCAACTTATACAGCTTGTGTTGGGGTAACCTCTGTTCCTGAAGAACTACCTGATGATTTTATATCAGGAGAAATCCCTGCTACAAGAATTTACACACTCCGACATACAGGAAAGTATGATCATCTTAGTAATGCCTGGTCTACAATGATTGGCATGGCCAGAGGCAAAGAGTTTAAACAAAAAAGAGGCATTCATCCCTGGGAGCATTACATTACAAATCCTCAGGAAACAGCTGAAGATGCAAATATCACAGATGTTGTTTTTGCAATTAAATAACCCTTTTATCTTTCTTTAATTGGTCGATCCTAAAAAAGGAATGAATCAAAAGCTGCAGATAATAATAATTATCTCTCTACTAGCCGGAATTCTCGCTTCTTTCCCTCTTTGGATGAACGACAGGAGTTTTCCTATTCTCCCTGTCTTTGATTTTTTTGTAACGGGAGGATTATTTCATTTCTCTTTACTGGTCCTTTTTTTTATTGCCGGATTACTTTCAGTTTTTGATTTCAAATTCTCAACGCACTCTTTATTTCTTTTTCTGTTTCTAATATTTGTTTTATGCCTTCAGGATCAGAACCGATGGCAACCCTGGGTTTATATATTCTCTGTTCTCTTGGCGTTTGTTTTCTCTTACCGCTGTAAGATGATTACAGAAAAAACCTTGTTTACATTATTTCGAATTGCTTTTATTGGGATATATTTTTGGTCAGGGATTCATAAAGTTAATGCCGGTTTTATAACAAATACTCTACCTGAACTTGTTGTCCCTGACCTTGGAGCGCTGACCTACTCTATTCCTTTGGCAGAAGCTTTTCTCGGTGTTGGATTGATCTTCATTTCAACAAGAAAAATTTCTGTTTTGTTACTTCTGGGTATGCATTCTTTGATTCTTTATGAAGTGTTATTCGGCTTTTTTACATTCAATACAGTCATTATACCATGGAATATTGCAATGATGATTCTGTTGGTTTTCTTATTTTGGAATAAAGACCCCTTTCAACTTTTTAGTAACCCTTCTGTTTCTAAAGGCTTTGCCATTTTTATTTTCCTGATCTTACCCGCAACCAACTTCTTTAATCTGTGGCCCGGATATCCATCTTTCAATCTGTTTTCAGGTAAAACCGCCAAAGCATATCTCTATGTTGATGAGGACTTTAAAACGAACTTTAACTCAAATACCCTTTCTAAATTTGATGATGAAAACAGAATCACAGTCCATTCCTATAGTTACTCTGAACTGAATGTTCCTTTTTACTCAGAAAAGGAGGTTTACCTTCAGCTTTTTAATAAGCTATGTGAGCGTTCTTCGCATGAGTTTTCTGTAGTGATGGAAATAGAGACCCTTCCACATCTTTTTAAGAATGAATGGAGTTCGGAATCGTACTTTTGTGATCAATTAGAAAATGATTCCCCAGCTCCCTTGCCCTCTAATTAATTTTCTTTATTTAATTTTCAGCTGGAATTAAATTTGTAGATTTTTTTGTCTTTATTAGCCTAAGACAAATTATCTTTCTACATGAAGTTTTTTTCATCACAGATCTCTTACTTTATTTCTAATAAGAACACGAAGGTAAATATAGCGCGCCTTCTTAAGTTTCTTGGTATTCTTGTTCTTCTCATCACCATTTATGGTGTCCTTTTTCATATAATTATGGAAAGAGAAGGTCAACAACACAGCTGGATGACAGGATTTTACTGGACTCTGGTTACCATGAGTACACTCGGTTTCGGAGATATAACCTTTACGTCCGATCTTGGTCGTTTATTTTCAATGGTGGTTCTGGGTTCAGGTATTCTGGTTCTGTTGATCATGTTACCCTTCACATTCATAGAATTCTTTTATGCTCCGTGGATGGAGGCGCAATCGCGAGCAAGGGCTCCAAAAGAACTTCCTCCAAATACAAAAAACCATGTGGTTATTACCAGTTTTGATCCTATTACAAAAGCCCTTGTAGAAAAACTGAAGCAATATCATAAGGAATATGTGCTTTTGGTTCAGGACCTGACAGAAGCTCTTGAATTGTTCGATGACGGATACAGAGTTATGGTTGGTGAACCTGACAATCCCGAAACTTATCAAAAGCTCCAAATTCATCAGGCGGCAATGGTGGTTACGAACGGCTCTGATATGTTCAATACCAACGTGGCTCACACCGTGAGAGAAAATAGTGAGCATATTAAAATTATTGCTACTGCAAACTCTCACGATTCTATTGATATTCTGAAATTAGCCGGATGTGATCATGTATTACATATGGGAAATCTTCTGGGAAGGGCTTTATCAAGGCGTGTTCTTGGACAGGATGCCCGTGTTCATACTATTGGAAGACTTGGAAATATTGTAATTGCTGAAGCCACGGCTTACGACACTCCGCTTGTTGGAAAAACACTTCGTGAATCACAACTCAGGGAAAAACTTGGAATCAATATTGTTGGAATTTGGGAGCGGGGACATTTTCTCGGCTCTCACCCGGATACCATAATTAGTGAACAAAGCGTGATCATGATGGCCGGCTCTGTGGATCAGCTTCGCAGATATGATGAGTTATTCGGTATCTATGCCATAAGTGAGGAGCCTGTTATCATAATTGGTGGTGGACGTGTGGGTAGAGCCGCGGCTTATCACTTAAAGCGCCGGAATATCAAATTCAAAATTGTTGATAAAAACCCTGACCGAATTCTGAATGAAAAGAATTTCATTCTTGGAGATGCCAACGATATCAACACACTTAAAAAGGCCGGCATTGACAAGGCTCATAGCGTCATAATCAGTACTAATCAGGATGATATAAATATTTATCTCACTATTTACTGCCGCCACCTTCGCCCAAATATTCACATTGTTGCCCGTTCCACTCTGGAAAGAAATGTGAGTTCGTTACATCGTGCCGGAGCTGATTTTGTGATGTCCTACGCAACGATGGGAGCCAACGCTATCTTCAATATCTATGAAGAGAACGATATTATTATGATTGCGGAAGGATTGAATGTATTCAGTCTAAAAACACCTTCTAAGATTGCGGGAAAAACCATTATAGAAGCTGACATCCGACATAATACCGGATGTAATGTAATTGCTTATACCAGAGATGGAGAACAGATAATAAATCCGGATCCTACAGATCCAATCCCGGAAAACAGCGAACTTGTTTTAATAGGAGAGACCGAAGCAGAAGAACGGTTTATTCAAATGTATGCCGACTAAGGATCGCTGATTTTTTTGATTTGCGCTGATATTCGTTTCCCTTAGATGGGAGACGATGATCTTCCACTTACCCTAGTTCGATTCCATTTCCATAGCCATGGTTTGCATTCTCATAGCCAGTTCTTTATCGGATTGCATTGCCTGAGCTATACTTTGAAAGCGTTGTGCAGACATCTCAGAATTTTGAATAGATTGCATTTGTTGCTTCTGAGCCTTCATACTTGCCTGTTGCAAAAAGCTCTGCATATTGGCTACCGTTTTTTCTTCTTTGGTAGTAAGATCTAAATCTTCTGTCTGTGGATTTTGTTGGCTCTGCATTATTTCCTGAAATCGTGCTGTGGTCATTCCTTCTTCTTCCAGTTTGGCAACAACCATGCTATCCAGCTCCATTCTTATTCCCTGAAATTCCTGTGCTATTAATACAAATTGTTCCAGTTCAGAATCTGATACTGAATCAGCTGGAGCAATTTGCGGCATTGGTACATTTTGTGCTGTAATTGTTGTGCTACCAATAATTAAAGTTAATATGAATACTTTAACGATCTTTGAAATCTTCATTAAAAAAATAATTTCTTTGTGAATAGTTTAATTAGTTGAAAACTATCCATTATTAAACGGGATACTAAATTTACAGCCGGTCTTTATAGGGTTTTAACATTGGGATCGCTGATTTAGTGATTTTATTGATTTACACTGACAGACTCTTCCTTCAAAGTCTGCTTTTGTGGATCTATGGCTAGGAAATTCTTTTATGAAAGCCACTAAAACTCTAAAGGACGGAAGAAATGTTAAACTAACCAGAAAAGAAATCTCCCTTCGAAGCCTGCCTTTGTCAGCAGACAGGCTCCATGTTAGCATTCCTAAGGGGGTTAAAAATTTAATACATCGCTGCGGGATAAATCCCTTGCTTGTAAACCGGACAAAATCTCTACAAAATCAAATCTCCTCGAGTTAACTTTAAGTATTCCCATTCTCTTTATTAAAAAATATCCACTTACTCAATACCAATTTTATAGAATAAATAAAATTAAACACATATTAGAAGTATAAGGTTTTATGAGTTTTCTAGTTATTTTGAATAAATTTTGTTATTTAAGACCTAAATAGAGCTATCTAATCCTAATGAAAGCATCTATTTCTGACCTATTAACTATACAACTTTCTTTAATTTAAATAATAACATTCAATTGGTTAGCCGGGAAAAGAATGAAAAATGCACTTCAAGCACTTGCAACAATACTGCTACTATTCACTCAAATAAGTTTTGCTGACTCACTTTCATGCACTGACGAATCTGTACAAACCAGACTGGATGCTGGTGAATCTCCTATTAGTATTTATAATGATTGTAATTCTGATATCTCTTTACTTTATGGCAAGGGATATCAAGGTGGCTACATCGCTTATCTTAATACTGAACCTGGATCGGCTTATGGAAGTGGATTTGTAGCAGACAAAGCAGATTTTCCCAAAGAGGCCATATGGATGAACTATGGTTCTATTTATCAATCCGCAAATGCGCTACAAACTGGTATAGGATATGGGAAGCAGAACACTTCATTAATAGTAGAAAAGCTGGGAAAACCAAATTCTGGTGAAGATATTCCCCCCTTCAACTATGCTGCATGGATAAGCACTCTCAGTAGGGATGATTACAGTAACTGGTATTTACCTAGCCTAGATGAGATGTATCAGGTTATAAAAAATGTCATAAAACCTATGGGTAACTGTAATTCGGATGGATATTGGACTTCTTCAGAAGTGACCGGTAACTACCGAGCAGCATATCAAGTAACCTGTGTTCCTTCAAGCACAAGGAGGTCAAAAAATCAGGCTTATGCGGTGAGAATGATCCGAAACTTCAGTGCAGCAGCCACAATGCAAACAAAACAAAATGAGGACTTTGCACTTTTAAACTTAACCGGTAGCCTTTTTAAAACTCAAAATCAGCAAATTAAGAGTCTGGGCTTTTGTATTTCAAATGATGAGTTTCCAACTACAGACAACTTGCAACAGACATCTTCTTCCGACTCTGCTCCCGACTCTGTTTCCTTCTCTTTGCGCATTCCTTACAATGAGGCAATACAAGGAAATAAAGCTTATGCACGGGCATGTGCAATTATTTCAGACAATAATGGTGAAGTTTCTGTGTACGGAAATCAACTATCCATTACATATCCACAGGTAGTAAAAACATTAGCGCCTACATCTATCAATGCTTACAGTGCTAATCTAGGTGGGCAACTTGTTGCTGACACCACTGGGAAGATTCTGCGTATAGGTATTACTGTGTATGAAGTTGATAACGATACTTTAAAAAAAGTGTTCGGTAATAGTCTTCGTCTATCAGGCGACAAAGCGCAAGGAATAGTTGCTTCAGGTCTGAATCCTAATAAGAGCTACCAATATATGGCTACAGCTTATATATATTCATCTGATATGTCTGTTATCACTCGGTCTTTTAATGGCCCAAAAATCTCTTTTCAAACTCCTGCTCCTACCAAAATGTCTGTAACACCTCCAGGACTGGTTTCTGCACGTTTCACAACAAGTGAAATGAAAAGATTCGACTTTCCTGAGGGCACAAAATCCGTTTGTGATGAAATAATCAATAACCAGAAAGTTTGTCCTGCTCTGTCAACCTCTGGTGCCGAATACATCTTCTTATCACCAAATGATAATGAATGGGAGATTGTTGTCGCAAAATATATTTGGACACAAACTGGAAATAAAAAACCAACTTTGAGCAGAAATGCTGCTGACATCTGGAGATTCTGGGGTGCACGTTACAACGATGGAGTAACTTTAAATAACTCTGCACAAACTATCATTGTAACAGGTGAGAGTAGAAATGGAACGCCATCAATAATCACTATCCAATGGAGTACGATTTTCGGTAATTAGTAATCATTTTTTTAATCTACAACACATACAAAATAGAAATATAATACCGTTCGCTGACTGTAGTTTTGTTATCGTTATTTGAGGTAACAATAAATTCTGAGTTTCTTATAAGGTTCAATGCAGCTTCATCACAACCCCCGCCAATTCCTCTGGTAACTCTGGTTTTTTCTATTTTACTTTGTTCTGAAACATCAATATAAAGCTTAACTACTCCTTCAATTCCGGCTCTTTGTGCTACTTGTGGATAATTGATGTATTCTTTATTCACCTTAATCTCAATATTGCTAACCGGAAATCCTTGTTCGGTTAACAACTCTCCAACTACAACTTTTGATCCGGATTCTGTATAAAATTCTTTTCCTTTAAATCCTGCTGTTTCACTAGTTGATATACAACCTGATAAAACAAATAATGGTAGAAAAATTGTAAGTAAGTTGAATTTCAAATTCATATTTGTTGCTTTTAAAGTTTCCATTCCGTCCAGAGTGATTGTTTCATAAATTTTATTGTTGTACTCGAGCTTTTGATTAATTCGTACTCATTATCTTCGTTTTTCTTAGCAGAATAAGTACTAACTCCTATTCTATCTGAATCCTCATAAGGATTTTTTAATTTGACTAAATACGATTCTCCGGGACCCAACAAAATTGCTTCATTTAAAGAGCTATCACTTAAACTTTCTTCGAACACTGCTTCATTGGCTTGATAAATTTTTAAGTAATAAGCTTCTTCATAAGGATTATAAACTTCAAACTGACCTTCTTTTGGAATAAGGGAACAAGAATATAAAAGGACAAATATTGACAGTGGTAATTTTCTCATTTCTTTTTATTTATCTCATCTCTTATTTCAAGAAAATCGAATATTGTATAAACAAAAAGTCCCAGTCCAAATATAGCTCCGCCCATCCCAAAAGAATAAATTCTCACATCCATATCAATCATACTATTCCATTTAGAATACATGTAAAAACCTGCACCTATGGAAATTAATAAGCTTCCAATCAAGAATACTAAGCTATTCCTTTCTAGATCCTTTAACTCTTCTAAACTTCTTTTTTTGAAAGGTATTTCTTTCTCAGCTTTAGGTTCAAAAGGTTCTATTTCAGTAAATCTTATTCCTTTATTCCAGTTTTTATTACCACTCAAAAAGTCTAATACTAATTTCTTGCATATATTTTTTGAAACTGGTTGAACAGATTGTTTAATCTTATGAAGTTTCTTTACATATAAATGAAATTTATTAAGTCCATATATTTCAATTCTTAATGACGAACTAAAATTTTTCTTTATAACTAAATACTTCTTCTCTTTCCCTTTTAACTCTTCAAGTCTTGATATAACTATTTCCTTTGATACAGATTCATGTATTTCTCCATCCCAAAGCTCTAATTCAAAACTCATAATTCTTAATCTTTAATTTTGAATTATATTACACTCCCCACCTCAAAAACCTCTTCTCCCAATTCTTCAGCTTTCGTTTTTACAGCTACTGCACTATCAGCAGAAACCACACAAACCAATCCGATTCCAAGATTGAATGTAGCTTGCATATCTTCTTCGGGAACATTGCCAATTTCCTGAATCAGTTTGTACACGGCCGGACGTTCCCATCCATCCCAGTTAATATCCAAAGCCAAACCATCAGGAAGAATTCGTTTCGTATTACCAACCATTCCCCCACCGGTAATGTGGGAAAAACCGTTTACTCCATCCATTTCTTTTAATTCAGATATCAAACCTAAATAGGATCTGTGAACTTGGAGTAATTCCTCTGCAACGGTACATCCCAATTCTTCCACATGGTCGTTCACATCATATTCACTGAATAAGACTTTTCTGGCAAGTGAATATCCATTGGTGTGTAATCCTGAACTTTTGAAACCAAGAAGAACATCTCCTTTTTCGATTCCTGCTCCGTTAATCACCTTGTCTTCATCCACAATACCAACAATGGTTCCGGCAAGATCGAATTCTCCTTCTCCGTAAATGTCCGGCATTTCAGCTGTTTCTCCACCGATCAATGCCACATTGTTTTCTTTGCAGGCTTTGGCAAACCCTTTGATCACATCATAGCCCACATTTTGCTCAAGTTTTCCGGTGGAAAAATAATCCAGAAAGAAAAGAGGAGTCGCTCCACAAACCGCAATATCATTCACACAATGGTTTACCAGATCTTGTCCAACGGTATCATATTTTCCGGCCTTGAACGCCACTATCAATTTGGTTCCAACGCCATCAACAGAACTTACAAAAACAGGGTTTTTGAATGCTCCCAGATCCGGTTTAAAAAATCCACCAAAACCACCAATATTGGAAAGCACCGCAGGACCATGAGTCTCTTTAACTACTCCTTTTATAGAATTAACAAGCTCTTCTCCGGCTTTGATATCTACGCCTGAATCTTTGTATGTGAATTTCTTTTTTGTCATTAGATAGAGTTTTTAAAATAAAATTTCATCAGTTCGGACCCACCCCTCAATCCCCTCCTTCGGAGGGGAAGCTCCTTGTTACAGATCGTTACCTTACAAGTTCAATATGAGCTAAGTGATGATTTCCATGCCAGGCGTACATCGCTAAGGCATTTATAAGTTTATAATTAATTCCCGATTCCGGATGTTGAAAAGTTCGTTTCCAATCATCTTTTTTAATTGTTCTAAGTATAGCAATCCATTTCAAGTGAATTGCTTCCAGAAAATTCAATCCTTCTTCAACACTCATCAAATCATAATCACCTAAAATTGCCCATGCCGCTTCATCGTAAGGACGTATTGTTGGATTTTCTTCGGTCACTGCCAGTTTAAATCTGCACAGTGAATTAAGGTGACTGTCTCCCAGATGATGGATAACCTGAATCGGTGTCCAACCATTTTCTCTGTAAGGAGTATTCAATTGTTCTTCTGATAATTCTGAAACAAGAGCTCTCACTTTTGAAGGAAGTTCTTTGATCTGTTGGATGTACATTTCTGTATCATTTAGATCATGATCTTTCTCGTAATCAAAATTTCCAATAGGGTATCTTTTATCCATGAGATCAGGAATTTTTTATTGCTTAAATATACGTTCTTATAAAACTCTTTGAGAATCCTTTTTCTCACTTCTTATCCACATCCTAAAAGACAAATAAAATGAGATTTATAAATTTAATATATAGTAGTAGAGAGTGTGGATTTGTGGATAACAAAGTTATTCTTTTTCTCTACATCGCTTGACAAAACTTTGTGGATATCAATGTTGATAGATTTCTTATAAAAAACAGTAATTTATAAAGTGATATTTTTCGTTATCAACAAGTATATCTGTATTGTACATATAAATCATCTTAAGCTGTTCAACAGCAAAAGTTATTCTTTTTGAATGTTGATTAGGTGAATAAATTGTGGAAACTTGTTGAGAACTTTGAACGATTTTAGTTATCCAGTTTTTGTTAGTAAGTATTCCACATAGTAATCCACATAATTCTAGTATATGAAAGTTGTAATTCAGCGCGTAAAATCAGCATCAGTAACCGTCGGAAATGAAATTACCGGAGCTATTGAGGAGGGTTTATTATTACTGGTGGGAATACATCAGGATGATACTAAAGAACAACTGGAATGGATGTGTGATAAGATCCTGAAGTTGCGGATATTTGAAGATGAAGACGAAAAAATGAATCTTTCGGTTAATGATGTGGAAGGAGGAATTTTAGTGGTTTCTCAATTCACACTATATGGGAATACTAAAAAGGGAACGAGACCCAGTTTTATAGAAGCTGCTAAGCCGGAAAAAGCAGAACCGATGTATGAAGATATGATCAGCTATTTTAAAGAACATTCTGAATTAAATATTCAAACCGGAAAGTTTGGATCAATGATGGATGTTGAATTAGTAAATGATGGCCCTGTTACACTGATATTGGAGAAGTAAATTGGCTGTAATCTTTATTTTTATTGATGGGGTTGGTATTGGAAATGAAAGAAAAGAGAATCCTTTTCACACTGATTCTTACGAAAGTTTTCAGATCCTTTCCGGAGAGAATTTTTTTAAGAAAGGAACAGGAGTACGATCTTCAAATCAATTATATAAAGCGATCGACGCAAATCTGGGAGTAGAAGGACTTCCTCAAAGTGGAACAGGACAGACAACTTTATTCACCGGACAAAATGCATCAAAAGTTATAGGAAAGCATTTCGGTCCATTTCCGCATTCAGGAATAAAACATTTACTAAAAGAGCAGAGTATTTTTCAGGCGGTTAAAAAAGCGGGAAAGAAGCCGTATTTCATGAATGCTTATCCGCCCATTTTCTTTGAACACGCAAACCGAAGAAACCGATGGAGTTGTACAACACTCATGACCAAAAGTGCAGAAATGAGGCTCAATTCAACAGATGATATTCTGGCAGAAAAAGCACTTACTGCAGAGATCGTCCAAAACGCCTGGAGAGAAAAACTGGATATAAATATCCCAAAAATTACAGCAACAGATGCTGCTAAACGATTACTGAACGTAGTTCCGGATCACGATCTGGTTTTGTATGAATATTATCTCACTGACAAAGCCGGTCATAACAAAAGTATTGATGATGCCCGTAGAGTTTTACAACCGCTGGATGAATTTCTACTTCATATCATCAAACACAAAAGAAGCAAAGATGTATTGGTAATAACCAGCGATCACGGAAATCTCGAAGATCTATCGGTTAAAACTCATACCAGAAATGAAGTGCCTCTATTTGTATTGGGAGAAGGAATTGAGCACTTTAATGACGTGGAAAGTTTGGTAGGAGTTAAAAATGGGATAATAAAAAGTGTAGATAAGTGAATAAGGAAAAAGAGTTTAATGTTGAATACTCGTTGAAATGGGGCCCAATAATTGGAATGTCTATAAAGTACGGTTTACTACCAATAATTACATTTTTTTGGTTTTCAACAATTATGATTGTCGACATAAATTGGAATACAATTCTTGATGTACTTATAGTAACCGCAATTTTTCTGCTAGTTGCTTATTTAGCTTTATCCGAAATTATGAAAAAGGAAATGCTTACGATTAAGAATCAATATTTATTTATAGAAACAAGCTGGATTAGAAAAAAAAGAATGTGGAAGTACGAAATGAGAGTGATAGATAAAATAAATTTAGTTCCAAAGGAATATCTGTGGCATGAGATTTATGGAATAGAAAACCCAATGTACGCCAGATATAAGATGACATTTAAATATAAAAAGAAGGAAATTTGGTTTGCTGATGGATTAGATCATAAAACTGCATTTTTTGTATTAAGTAAAATGAAAGAGAATCCAATTTTAGCAGAGAAACTGAAATAGATACAAAATCTTCCTTTGAAGCCTGCCTGTCCGGTAGGCAGGGGAGATGATTCAATCGACAGTTCTCGATTGAATCCGAGGGATGCCCGACAGATGTAATGCTAACTGATATTTGTTTTAAGGAAAACCAGTCATCCTGAGCATACTTGCGAAGGATCTACAAATATATTTATAAGATTATGAATAAGTTTGAAGTTAACAGCTTTAACATAAGATCCCGAAACAAGTTCGGGATGACTAATACGTTTTATTAAATTCTATCCATGAAAAAGAAACTCATCTACAGCCTTTTAGGGATAATTATTGTCTACGGAATATTACTGATTCCAGACAACTCCACAATCAATATTGAAAGCGAAGGTAATTCAACACCTTTTATCTGGGATCAGGATGAACGGTGGGACTTTCTTGAAAGCAAATTTACTGAAGCAAAAGCGGATAAAGAGATAATTACACCCGGGGTTATTGAAGCTCTCATTTCTGATCTGTTCTCTATTGTTGATGAAATTGAAAACAGAGAACCCAAACCGGATGATGTAATTTTCGATGAACTCCTCCTCAGTTTCTTTGAGCTGGCTCCGGTTATTGCAGCTCAGGACCAACAAAATCCTGAGTTTTTTGAGGTATATAACAGAGCACGAAAAGTGATCAAAGATTTATCTGCGGATTGGGATATATCAGAAAAAGAAACCAGAGATATTCTTTACAAAACCCTGTACGGAATGCGCGCTACAGTAGAAGAAGTTTTATTGCAATCAGAAGAGCCTATTGATCCTGTTTTGTATGTGAAAGAAGAAGAGTCGCAAACACCGTCTACAAATATTCTGGGAATAAAAGTTCATAGTGGAGATCTCTTGGTTTCTCGTGGCGGAGCAGAGGTTTCAGCACTTATTTCCAGAGGAAATGATTATCCCGGTAATTTTTCGCACGTTGCATTGATCTATGTAGAGGAAGGAACCAATATTCCATATTTGATAGAAGCTCATATAGAAAGAGGTGTTGCTATAGCAACGCTGGAGGAATACATCAAAGATCGAAAACTTCGTTTTATGGTTTTACGCCCCAGAGCCGATCTTCCTGAAATGCAGGAAAACCCGATGCTTCCTCATATTGCTGCTAAAGAAATGTTTAAAGTCGTTCAACAACGACACATTCCCTACGATTTCAAAATGAATTTTTATGATCCGGAAGCTATGTTCTGTTCCGAGGTGGGATCATATGCTTACAAAAATAATGGCATTCAGTTGTGGGAATCGGAATCAACCATATCATCTAACGGAGTTGTGAAATTACTGAACACTTTTGGGGTCGAGAATTTTGTAACACAAATGCCGTCAGATCTGGAATACGATCCTCAACTTTCGGTGGTTGCTGAGTGGAGAAGCGCTGAAAGTTTGTTCGATGATCATTTATACAACGCAGTAATAGATGCCATGCTTTTATGTGCAGAACAAGGAGAAGAGATTGAATTTAATCCGTGGATGCTTCCTTTCGCAAGGATTATGAAAGGAAACAGTTGGCTCAAAAATCAGTTTGAATCGGAAGGCCCGATTCCCGAAGGAATGAGTGCAACACAGGCGTTGAAAAGCGATGCCTTTATCCAAAGACACAAACAGTTAAAAGAGAAAACCTCAACAGCTGTTGATTCATTTATAGAAGAAAACGGATATAAACCTCCGTATTGGGAATTGGTTAAATTAGCTGAGAAAGAATCGGGTTGTAAGAACTAGAATTTTTTTGAAATAAAGAGAGTCAGGTTGTAAGATGAATTCAGAGAAGAAAAAAGTACATCTTGTATTAGGTTCCGGAGGAGCCAGAGGAGTTGCACATATTGGTGTTATTGAAGAACTCGAAAAAGAAGGCTACGAGATCATAGAAGTAATTGGCTGTTCAATGGGAGCGGTTGTAGGGGGAATCTATTGTGCAGGTCAGTTATCGGAATACAAAAAATGGATGCTGAGCCTGACCAAAAAAGGAGTATTTGATCTGTTGGACTTCACATTTACTTCTCAAGGATTTGTAAAAGGAGAAAAGCTGTTCGGAAAACACATTGAGGTAACAGGTCAACAGAAAATTGAAGATTTTAAAATCCCTTTTACAGCGGTTGCAACGGATATGAAGCATCACAAAGAAGTTCATTTTAAAAAAGGAGATCTTTTTAAAGCCTTGAGAGCGTCGGTTTCCATACCCGGAATTTTTACTCCCATTGTTGATGAAGATCTTGTATTAGTGGATGGAGGCGTTTTAAATCCTTTGCCTATAAATCTGGTTCAAAAAAGAGACGATGCAATCATTGTGGCGGTGGACATTAATTCCAGAACCATTGTAGAGGATCTATTGATCAAGGAAGATAAGAAACAGCGTAAAAAGTACTGGTTTGAAAATATACTTCCGGATTCTATAAAAGAGTTTGCAAAAAACAACGACGAGAAGAAAAAGGAATCATTTTCGCTGTTTGAGCTTATGGAAAGCACATTCAGTTTTACACAAGACAGGCTTACAGAATTGATGATACAACATTACAGACCGGATATTCTGGTAGAAATTCCTCGTGATACCTGTGATACATTTGAGTTCTATAAAGCGAAAGAACTCATCGAAATAGGGAGAAAGGCCTTTTTAAATAAGCACTATGAATTCCCGTAAACTATTCCGCTACAAACAAAAGGCTTTGTGCTGACGATAATATTTAGTTTATTGATGTAAGCATTAATAATAAGGGATGTAATGTATGAACTTGAATTCAAAAGCCATGATGAATTAGAGATACTTGAAGTAGTTGCAACAGGGAAGCTGAACTTGGAGTCGGCAATAGAAATCAGCTCCAAAAGCCGGGAAAAAGCACATAATCTTGGCTATCAGTTATTAAAGGATTTAAGTAAAGTTGAGTTGGATGGCGGTATATTACAGGTTATGGAGTTTTTCGATCCAAAAAAAAATGAGAAGCTAAATATAAAACACAAATCTGTGATTGCAGCACTTTTTGTGGAAGGATCAAAATTAGATTACTGGAAATTCTGGGAAACGGTTGCCAGTAATAATGGATTGATTTCTAAGATTTTTGTGGATAAAGAGAAGGCTTTAAAGTGGCTGCAAAATAAAGCAGAAGAAAAACAAAAATAGCTTTATGTTTTCTTCATGGCTAAAGAATACATTCTATCCATAGATCAGGGAACAACCAGTTCCCGAGCAATTCTTTTCAATAAAAATGGAGAAGTTGAACGGGTTGCCCAAAAAGAATTCAAACAACATTTCCCAAAAGATGGCTGGGTAGAACATGATCCTCTTGAGATATGGAATAGCCAAAAAGAAGTAATTGAAGAAGTCGTTTCTAAATATGCTGAAGGTGGGAAAACGATTGCAGCGATAGGCATCACCAACCAAAGAGAAACAACAGTAGTTTGGGATAGGGAAACAGGAAAACCTGTTTATAACGCTATCGTTTGGCAAGACCGAAGAACATCAGATTATTGCGATAAGCTTAGGAATGAAGGGTGGTCAGATAAAATTCAGCAAAAAACGGGACTGGTTCTAGACAGCTATTTCTCAGGTACAAAGCTTAAGTGGATTCTCGATAATGTAGATGGAGCCCGACAAAAAGCAGAAGCTGGAAAACTCGCTTTCGGGACTATAGACAGCTGGCTGATATGGAATCTTACTAAAGGAGAAAAGCACGTTACAGATATTACAAATGCTTCACGGACACTCCTTTTCAATATCCACGATAAAAAATGGGATTCAGAACTTTTGGACCTGATGAGTATTCCGGAAAACATGTTACCGAATGTTTGTTCATCAAGCGGGGATTTTGCAGTAGCTGAGCTGAATAGTTTTGAAAATGGAATTCCAATTACAGGGATAGCCGGAGATCAGCAAGCGGCACTGTTCGGACAAATGTGTCTTGAGCCCGGAATGCTGAAGAATACGTATGGAACAGGTTCTTTCATCATGTTCAATACAGGTGAAAAAGCTATTACTTCTGAGAACAACCTGTTAACTACGATCGGCTGGCAAATGAACGGAGAGACAACCTATGCTTTGGAGGGTTCTATATTTATAGCAGGTGCGTTAGTTCAGTGGTTAAGAGACGGTTTGGGAATCATAGAATCATCAGGAGATGTGGAAAAACTGGCTTTGACAGAAAAAGATAATGGAGGAGTGTATTTGGTTCCTGCTTTTGCAGGACTTGGCGCTCCACATTGGGACCAAAAAGCTCGTGGAGCCATGTATGGGTTAACGCGCGGAGCAACAGCCGGACACATAGCAAGAGCCGCGCTGGAAGGAATCGCATTTCAGGTGAAAGACGTACTGACGGCAATGGAAGCAGATTCCGGAATTTCTATTAAAGAGCTTCGGGTTGATGGAGGGGCGTCTGTAAACAAAACTCTCATGCAATTTCAGTCTGATATTCTGGGAATTCCTATCGTAAGACCAAAAGTAACGGAGACTACAGCATTAGGGGCGGCATATTTAGCAGGTCTTGCTGTTGGTTTTTGGAAAAGCACGGATGAGCTACAAAAGAAATGGGAAATTGATGCAAGGTTTGAACCTGAAATGAAAACTTCAGAGAAAGAAAGACTTTTAGAAAAATGGAATCAAGCCGTAGAAAAAAGCAAAAACTGGGTGTGACAACTTCGTCATGCTGAACTTGATTCAGCATCTGTAATTGATCAATTAGAAATTAAAGTTTAGTTATGAACCGAAAAGAATCACTAAACCATATCAGAGAATACAACGATTATTGGGATATCCTGATAATTGGAGGAGGAGCAACGGGGCTTGGTTGTGCCGTAGATTCATCAAACAGAGGTTACAAAACATTGCTGTTGGATATGGCTGATTTTGCCAAAGGTACATCGAGCAGAAGCACAAAATTGGTGCATGGCGGGGTTCGATATTTACAACAAGGAGATGTTTCATTAGTGATAGAGGCTTTGCATGAACGGGGCTTGCTTATTCAGAACGCTCCGCATTTGGTGAGTCATCAGTCGTTTATAGTTCCAAGTTATGAATGGTGGAATGGTCCGTTTTATGGAATAGGAATGAAAGTGTATGATGCTTTAGCCGGAAAACTAGGCATCAAAAAATCCAAAACACTTTCAAAGGAAGAAGTGCTCGAAAAGATCCCAACGCTGGAGCCGGAAGGATTGAGGGGAGGAGTAATCTATTATGACGGTCAGTTTGATGATTCTCGTCTGGCAATAAATTTAGCCCAAACAGCTGCTGACCTTGGGGCAACTCCGGTAAATTACATGAGAGTAAATGAATTGATAAAGGTTGATTCAGGGTTTATCGATGGTGTAGTTGCCAGAGATCATATTCACGGTGAGGAATTTACGATCAAAGCCAGAGCGGTTGTTAATGCAACGGGAATTTTTTCTGATTCTATACTCAAAATGGATGATCAGAAACACGAAAATATAATTCAGTGTGCACAAGGCATTCATTTGGTGCTGGATAAAGAATTTTTACCCGGAGATGCAGCTATAATGGTTCCTCATACTGATGACGGACGCGTTCTTTTTGCCGTTCCTTGGCACGGCAAAGCTCTTGTTGGAACAACGGACACACCAATTGACAAGCCTGCGTTAGAGCCTGTAGCATTAGATGAAGAAATAGATTTTATTCTTAAACATGCGAAAGAGTACTTAACCAAAGACCCAACCAGAAAAGATGTAAAGAGTGTTTTTGCAGGACTAAGACCCCTTGTGAAACCTCCGGAATCAAAGTCTACATCTGAAATATCCAGAAGCCATCACATTCAGATTTCTGAATCAGGATTGGTTACTATTGCCGGGGGAAAGTGGACTACCTATCGAAAGATGGCAGAAGACACAATCGACCGGGCAGCGATGGTTGCAGGAGTAGAATTCAAAAAGACAAAAACAAAGAACCAGCGTATTCATGGGTGGTTAAAAAATGTGGATAAGAATGATCCGCTGAGTGTCTATGGCTCAGATAAAGTTGCTATTGAAAAAATAATGGAAGAAAATGATTCTATGAGAGAACAGCTGCATCCGGGGCTTCCATACATCAAAGCAGAGATGGTTTGGGCAATAAGAAATGAGTGGGCTCAAACTATTGAAGATCTTTTATCCAGAAGAACCCGGGCCCTGTTGTTAGATGCAGAAGCTGCAATTGAAGCCGCACCAAAGGTTGCGGAGATATTAGCTGAAGAATTTGGTGAAGATAAAAAATGGCAAAAACAGGAAGTGAAAGAGTTTCTTGAATTGGCTAAAAACTATGTTATAAATTGATGGATTATCAAAAAGTACTTAATGAGATAGATTCCGAACTGGACAGAGCAAGGTTTGGGGGAAAGGTAGCAAACTATATTCCGGAACTTGCTGATGTAAAGGAAAATAGTTTTGGCATTCATCTTTGTAGCCTGGAAAACGGAAATTTTGCGATCGGTCAAAACGAGCAACGATTTTCTATTCAGAGTATCAGCAAAGTATTCGCGCTTACAATGGCGTATCCGATGTTGGGAGAGAAATTGTGGAAAAGAGTAGGCGTTGAACCCTCAGGAAACCCGTTCAATTCTTTGGTTCAATTAGAATATGAATCAGGTATACCAAGAAATCCGCTTATAAATGCCGGAGCACTTGTTGTTTGTGATATACTGATCTCCAATCTTCAGAATCCAAAACAGGAGTTTCTCGAGTTTGTACAAAAGCTGTCGGGCAATCCAAACATAGGTTTTAATAAAAAGGTAGCTGAGTCTGAGAAAGAAACCGGATACAGAAATGTAGCACTCGCCAGCCTTATGAAATCGTTTGGCAACATTGACAATTTGGTGGAAGATGTTCTGGATTTTTATTTCTATATGTGTTCAATTGAAATGAGTTGTAAAGAACTCTCTCAAACCTTTTTGCTATATGCAAATCATGGAAAACATTTTGTAACCGGAGAACGAATTCTGAATGCTTCTCAGTCAAAAAGATTAAGTGCAATTCTACTCACTTGTGGCTTTTATGATCAGGCAGGTGAGTTTACTTTCAAGGTAGGTCTGCCCGGAAAAAGTGGCGTTGGGGGAGGTATTGTAGCTGTCTTTCCTGAGCATTATAGCGTGGCCGTTTGGAGCCCAAAACTTAATAAAGCCGGAAATTCGGTTTTAGGTATGGAGGTTCTGGAAAGACTTACAACAAAATCAGGATTGTCTATATTCTAATCTATTCTTATGAAAAAAATCATTCAAAACCGTAGTTGGAAATTTCTTTTACTTGAACTATTCGTTGTATTTATTGGGGTTTACGGCGCCTTCTATTTAACAACTTTAAGGGAAGAAGCGGTGGAAAGAAGGAACAGGGTCAATTATTACGAAACGTTTCTGTTGAATCTGGATGATCTTTACACTAAGGCTGTTTCTGCAAAGGAAGAAGTTGACAGTTTAAGAAATGAATTAGCCAACAATCCGGATTACCAAATATCGCTAAGCAGGTCTATAGATTTCACTAATAATATGCTGATAGTTAGATCTGGCTTTGAGTCGGAAAACTTCACAACGATTGGAAAAGATTACCTTTCCAGCCTTGACCGCGGATCGAATTTGATTTCTGTTATCGAAAAAAGGGTCGATATACTGGAAGCAGAAACAAGGAAGTTTTTGATCTACGGAGAAGGAAACGAAATAGCATTTAAAAAGTGGTACTCCGAAGAACTTGAGGTGCTTTCTGATTATTTAGGGAGCCTTCAGTTTACAATATCAAAAGGGGCTGTTCCTGAAACAAGAGTTATGATAAAACAACTTAAGGACGAATAAAAAAAGCCATCAATAAGTGATGGCTTTTAATCAATTACTTTAATGAAGAAGTAATGCGTTCAAATATTTCATCAATGGTTCCTATACCATCGATTTCTTTAACAACACCCTTTGAAGAGTAGTGATTTTGCACCGGCTCTGTTTCTTCGTGATAAACCTCTAAACGAGTTTTGACCTTTTCCTCGGTATCGTCTGCTCTTCCCTGTCCTCTTGTAAGAATTCTGGAGATCAACTCCTTCTCAGGTACAGTAAGAACAACAAAAGCATCTATAGCTTTGTTCTGGTTTTCCGCGATTTGATCAAAGGCTTCTGCCTGAGGAACCGTTCTCGGAAATCCATCCAGGATAAAGCCACTGTCATATTTAGAGTCTTTAAGCTCATCTGCAACAAGATCTACCACGGTTTCATCAGGAACCAGTTGGCCCGAGTCAAGAATAGACTTAACCTTGACGCCAAGAGGAGTCTGGTTTTTTATCGCTGTTCTAAATATATCACCGGTTGAAAGGTGAGGTATTGAGTATTTGTCCTGAAGCAATTTTGCTTGCGTACCTTTTCCTGCTCCGGGAGGTCCAAAAAGAATAATATTCATCTAAATAAATTTAGTTTTAAAAAAGAAGAAACGGGCTTCAAATTAGACTGCCCGCATCCGGTTCTTAAAAAGAGAATGTTACTTCTTTTTGCTTTCCTGTCCGCGCTCTTTAATACGAGCAGCTTTACCTCTTAGTTCACGCAGATAAAATAGTTTAGAACGTCTTACACTTCCGCGTTTCTTAACTTCAATCTTAGCAATAAAAGGAGAGTAAAGAGGGAAAATACGCTCAACACCAACGTTGCTGCTTATTTTACGAACGGTAAACGTTTTATTAGCTCCGCTTCCTCGCTCATTCAATACAACACCTTCGTACTGCTGAATACGTTCCTTTTCTCCTTCACGTACACGGTAGTGAACATTCACTGTATCACCGGCGGTGAATTGAGCGATGTCGTCATTAACTATCGTTTGTTCTACAAGTTTTAGCTTATCCATGATTCTGTTTCTTTGCTGACTAATCAGCCGTTAATAATCTTTCTTAAATTTTTCGTACAAATCTTTTCTTCGTTCTTTGGTTTTTGCCAGAGACTGCTCGCTTTTCCAGGCTTCGATCTTTTTATGATCGCCGGATCTTAAGATTTCAGGAACATTCATTCCTTTGAACTCGGCCGGTCGGGTATAAATAGGAGCTTCAAGTAATCCATCCTGAAACGAATCGCTTAATGCGCTTCCGGCATCTCCAATGGCATTTGGTATCAATCTAACCAAAGCATCAGTAATAACCATAGCTGGAAGTTCTCCTCCTGAAAGTACGTAATCACCAATGGTATATTCTTTAGTGATTAGCGCATCTCTAACTCGCTGATCGATTCCTTTGTAATGGCCGCACAAAATGATCACATTTTCTAAAAGTGACAGTTTGTTGGCTTCTTCCTGGTTAAACACTTCCCCATCAGGAGCTGTAAAAATAATTTCATCGTATTTCCTTTCGGAAGTCAGATGATCTATACAGCTGAAGATCGGTTGAGGTGTCAGCACCATGCCGGGCTCGCCTCCATAAGGGTAGTCGTCAATCTTGTTGTGTTTGTCTTCGGTGTAATCCCGAAGATCGTGAACAAAGATCTCAACCAAACCTTTTTCTTTGGCGCGTTGCACAATGCTATTTTCCAGCGGGCCTGTAAGCAGTCCCGGAACCGCAGATATGATATCAATTCTCATTTCTAAAGTTCTCCGAGGTCTTCCAGGTTTTGGCAGATAATGGATTCTTCTTCAAAATTTTCCTTAACCACATAGTGGCTAACATTAGGAATAAGAAGAGAACCGTTGTTTGAAGAAACATTCAGAATAGATTGCATGGAGTTCTCGATGACGTCCATTACTGTTCCGATGTGCTCACCATTTGTGTTATAAACATCAAAGTGAAGCAGGCTGTTTGTTTCTTCAACGTCAGGAATTAAAGTATTGGCGAGATCTGTTTCCAGATATACGCCTGAATTTTTTAATTCTTCTGCCGCTGTGCGATCAGCGATATGTTCAAAATGTACAAAGAACGAAATTTCATTTCTTTTTTCCTCTGTTCGAACATCTTTAATTCGAGCAGGGAAGTAGTCGCCCCTTTCGTTCCGCAAATACACAACAGTTATTTCATTTAGAATTTCGGGATCGTCAAACTCAAAAATGATTTTAACTTCGCCGTCAAGTCCGTGTGAGCGATCAACGCGCCCGACTAAAGTAAATGGTTGTATATTGGCTTCCTGATTCATAGGAGCCGGATTAAATTATCCTTCAGATTGTTTGCTTTCCCATGCTGCAATAACGGTCTTTCTGGACTCATCGTCAGAAATAAACCCTTTTAATGCATCAAGATCAGTATCTCTAATATGATCGATAGCTTCTTTAGCAGTCATGTCATCAGAAGTTTGAGTTGAACTTGCTTCAGCTTTTGGCTCTTTAGCAACTTCTTCTTTTTCTTCTTTAGCCGGAGCGTCTTCTGTTTCTTCAACAGTCGCTTCTTCGGTAGCAGGCTCTTCAGTAGCTTCAGCTACATTTTCTTCTACTTCTTCAGCAGCTTCTTTTGCCTCAACTTTCGGCTCTTCATCTGCTTCAGGAGCTGTTTCTTCTACAGTTTCCTCTTCAGCAGGAGCTTCGTTAGTGGTTTCTTCTGTTGCAACTTCTTCAACCGTTTCAGCTTCAGCTGTAGCTTCTGTTTCTTCGGTAGCAGTTTCTTCGTCAGAAGACTCAGTTTCTAATTCAACAGCTGCTTTAGCCGCTTTTTTCTGAACCTGATCTTTAAATTCTTTTTCTTCTGCAGCAAGAACATCCTTGTGCTTGTCTTTACGGGAATCGCTGTCGTCTCCTTTAGAGTCGCGGTAAGATTTCCACTCAGCTAGTGCTGTTTCAATCTCTTCTTCGCTTTTTCCCCACATCATCAAATGACGCTTGTAAAGAACTCCTTCATTTCGAAGGATCTTACGTACAGTGTCGGACGGTTGAGCGCCGGTACCTAACCAGTAAAGAATGCGGTCTTCGTTGAGTACCACTTCTTTTTTCTCAGTTACGTTGTCATAACGGCCTACCTGCTCAATGATTCTACCATCACGAGCAACTTTGCTGTCAGCAACTACAATATGAAAGATTGGTCGTTTTTTACGCCCTTTCTTTTGAAGTCTAATTCTAATCAATGTTGTTCTCCAGTGAGTTGTGTATAAATAATGTTTTACCTACCTATCGGAAGGTTTTTTAATCCTTGAAGTGCCCTGCCCATCTTTCCCATTTTGGACATGGTCTTCATCATTTTTTTCATCTGTTCGAACTGTTTAATGAGATCGTTGATCTCACGGACAGTAGTGCCAGAACCGGCTGCAATTCGTCTGCGACGAGTTCCATTAAGAATTTCCGGATTCTGACGCTCCTCCGGCGTCATTGAATAGATAATAGCTTCAATCGGTTTGAAGGCGTCTTCATCGATTTCGTTGTTATCCAATGCTTTGCTGGCGCCGGGGATCATAGAAACAAGATCGGAGAAATCTCCCATCTTCTTGATCTTTTGAATTTGCTCGAGGAAGTCTTCAAGGTCAAACTTATCAGAACTAATGCGGCTCTGTAGTCGCTTGGCTTCCTCTTCATCAAATTCTTTTTGAGCTTTTTCAACGAGCGATACCACATCTCCCATACCAAGTATGCGCTGTGCCATACGGTCTGGGTAGAATGGGGAAAGAGCATCCAGCTTTTCGCCGGTACTCACAAATTTGATCGGTTTATTTACAACGGTTTTTATAGAAAGTGCAGCACCACCTCTGGTGTCACCATCTAACTTGGTAAGAACTACCCCGTTATAATCGATCCGCTCATTAAACTCTTTTGCTGTGTTAACCGCGTCCTGACCGGTCATCGAATCAACAACAAACAAAATTTCATGAGGATTTACGGCTTTCTTAATTTCCGCAACCTCATTCATCATCTCCTCATCTACATGTAAACGTCCGGCAGTATCAATGATAACGGTGTCCATAGCCAAACTTTTTGCCATGGCGACAGCTTCTTTAGCTACGCGAACGGCATCTTGTTGTTCAATGGAATAAACCGGCACATCAATTTGGGATGCCAGAGACTTAAGCTGATTTACGGCAGCAGGGCGATAAACATCGGCGGCAGCAAGAAGAGGATTCCTTTTATGCTCCTGCTTTAGGTAACGGGCTAACTTTCCTGTAAAGGTAGTTTTACCTGAACCTTGTAAACCTGCAATAAGAATTACAGTAGGTGGGGTGTGGGCAACTGCGATATCAGATTTTTCGCCACCAAAAGTTTCAACCAGTTCATCAAACACGATCTTCGTGAATTGTTGTCCCGGGTTAACGCTGGTGAGCACATCTGAACCGAGTGCTTTTTCCTGAATTTCTTTCGTGAACTCGCGAGCAACCTCATAGTTAACATCCGCATCCAATAAAGCACGACGAATTTCTCGTATAGTTTCAGCGATATTTACATCGGTGATACGAGCTTCGCCTTTCAGATTCTGAAAGGCTTTATCTAATTTTGAGGATAAACTATCAAACATTTATTTGAACAGGATTATTCGCTTAGTTCAGAGCCGATAAAAATACGAGTTTATTCTTGGGTTATCAACAGTAATGTGGATAAAGTTTTTTGATTTACTAGTTTGGGAGTTTTTACTCCAAAACAAAGGAAAATGGAGAATCATAAAGTTGACTATAGAGGTCACCGCTTTCATAAACATTGATCCAACGATAAAAGAACCATGCAGAAATGTAGCCTGGAGAGTCGTTTCCGGTACCACATGCCCACCAATGTTCCAAACAACCTACTTCATTATAAAAGAAATAAGGATTGGGCAGCCCATTATAAAAATGATAGCCGTATGCAATATTTAGTGAGTCTGATTTATCAATAATAACACTGTAATCAAAAGAATCTCTGTAGATTGTGTATAAAGTATCTTTGAAAGTTGTTTCAACATCTTTTTCTAAGTAGGTAGCGGTATAAAAGGGGATAGTATTGCCGCGAGACTTAATCCAGCCGTTATGATTTTCCACACAAAAAGAATTCGTCTTAGAGTCTTCCAAATGTTTTCTGACTAATGTAGACTCTCCCCAAAATAGCCATGTTATACCATGAATGGTAAATACTACTAATAATAAGTAGAGCCATCTGGGTTTCATTATCTAAGAATAATTTTTTACTGTTTAAAATCCGAACCTGGTGTATTTTTAAAATCAGGTTCTCTCCATGTATTATAGCTGTTTTTAAGAAGGAACAGAAACACCACCCAGTCAATTAAAGTGATAGCCCAGACCAGAAGGCTGGCGTTGGTGTCATTTATTAAAAAATAATTGGCTAAAAAAGGAGTCAAAACAAAGACCAAAAAAGAAATCAGCCAACCAAATTTTTTCAACTTGAATAAAAGCCAAAGCAAATAAGGAGTTGAAACAGCGGCAATAAGAATCCATGTACGGGCAACGCCGTCCGGATTCAGATAGGCAATCGAAGGAGTTTTTGAAGAGGCATCGACGCTCATCATTCTATCAAGTTTATCTAAGTAATAGTTTCTTTTAAATTTTAGAGACATGAACTAAGAATAAGGAAAAATTATTAATTCATCATTGGGTGTTCTCCTCTTCGCTATTCAATATTCCTTTTCCCCTATCATTTTAATGTATTATTCGTGATTTTCTCAGAGGGTCATTCTGAACCTGTCTGCCGAGAGCAGGCTTGATTCAGAATCTGTAGTGGTAGATCAGAAATGTAAAGTAATTTATTTAAATCAACGCCTCACAGATTCCGGCTTTCGCCGCGGAATGACCTGCCTGAGGATAGTTAATAACAACCAAAAGAAAATAAATCATACAATGAGCGAAGGAAACGGATTACTTAAAGGAAAAAAAGGAATTATTTTTGGAGCGCTGGATGATCGAAGCATCGCCTGGCGTGTTGCTTTAGCGTGTGACAGGGAAGGCGCAAAAATGGTTCTTTCAAATGCGCCGATTGCATTAAGATTAGGGGCACTGAATGCTCTTTCCGAAGAAATAAATGCACCCATTATTCCTTGTGATGTTTCAGATGACGATGCGGTAAAAGAAATGATGGAGAAGGTGAAAGAAGAGCTCGGAAGTGTAGACTTCATTCTTCATGCCATCGGGATGTCGCCAAACATCAGAAAGAAAAAAGAATATACCGACATCAACTATAAGTGGTATCAGCAGTCACTTGATATTTCTGCTGTGTCTCTTCACAGAGTGCTGCATCATGCAGATGAAGCCGGCATTTTGAATGATGGCGGGAGCGTGATAGCACTTTCCTATATAGGTGCACAAAGAATTTTTAGTAAGTATTCTGATATGAATGATGCCAAGGCACTACTTGAATCTATCGCCAGAAATTATGGAAGCAGATTGGCTCACAGAGGAATCAGAGTGAACACGATCTCTCAGGCGCCGACCAAAACATCAGCGGGTTCAGGAATCAAGGGCTTTGACGGGATGTATACTTTTGCAGAGAAGTTGGCTCCAATGGGGAATCCTTCTGCAGATGAATGTGCAGACTACTGTGTGGCTATGTTTTCAGATTTGACCAGAAAGGTAACTATGCAGAATTTGTTCCACGATGGCGGTTTTGTAACAAATGGCATTTCTGAAGAAATGATGGAAGATCTTGCGAAATTATATTCGGAAGACGAAGATTAAAATTAAAACAACCAACGCTTTTAAGGTCATTCCGCGGCGAAAGCCGGAATCTCAATCTTTTTAAAGATCCAGATCTCGGGCATGCGCCGCGAGATGACTGTAAGTAAGAAAAGAAGTTTATAATAGATTATTAGCCGTTATATAAGATCCTGAAACAAGCCTGCCTGTCGGCAGACAGGTTCAGGATGACCTTAAGTAGAAAATAAAAGCAACAAACAATGCCTGAAATAATCCTCGGAATAGATCCCGGCTCTCGCTTTACGGGGTATGCTGTGCTTACTGAGGAAAAGGGCAAGTTGATTGCGCTCCGTTGTGATGTATTAAAAATGGCACATATGGATGATCATTCCGATCGGTTAAAATATATCTTCGACCAGATTTCCGGGATCATAAAATCAAACTCACCTACTGCTTGCGCTGTTGAAACCCCGATCTACGGAGTTGACCCTCAGGCGATGTTGAAATTGGGAAGAGCTCAGGCTGCTGCGATACTGGCCATCAAAAACAACAACCTCCCTGCTTTTGAGTATTATCCCAAAGAAGTAAAAAAGGCAATAACCGGAAATGGAAATGCGAGCAAGGACCAGGTGGCTTTTATGCTGGACAAAATGGTAACACTCCCTGATGAAAAGCTTAAGAATGATGCAACGGATGCTCTGGCAGTTGCCTGGTGTCATTATATGAAAGGAAAAGGCTTGCCCGGGGCTGTAAAAAAGAAAATACATCAAAATAATAAAAAGTCGGATTGGGCAAGTTTTGTTGCGGACAATCCCGACAGGGTTAAGGGAGCATGATCACATTTCTAAAAGGTTATGTTGAAGAGCTGGAAGAAAATAAAGCACATCTTGATGTTGGGGGCGTAGGTTACGGAGTGGAAGTTTCTGCACAAACATTGGCTCACCTGAAAGAAGGAACAGAAGTAAAGCTTCTTATTCATCACCATATAACAGACAGCGACCAGAGGTTGTTCGGGTTTTATGCTAAAGATGAAATGCAACTGTTTGAAAAACTGATAACCGTAAAAGGAGTGGGGCCAAAGCTTGGGATTACAATCGTCTCGGGCTTGCCGGCAGATCATTTAATCGGAGCAATTACCGGCAAGGATGCAGCTTCGCTATCCAGAGTTCCCGGAATAGGCAAAAAAACAGCCGAGCGAATAATTTTGGAATTAAAAGACAAGCTTGGAGATGTTAAGAGTTCCGGGGGCGCTTCAAAATCAGCTGCCGGAAATATGACTGACGAAGTGGTTTCAGCACTGGAGTCTTTAGGTTTTAAAAAACGCCAGGCAGAGGAAGCGGCTTCAAAGGCACTTAAGGAAGATGGTGTTAAAACAGCACCGGCAGCAATCAAAAAGGCATTGAGCTATTTGAACAAGTGATTCATTTCGACGCAAAGCGGATGGAAAGAAGGTAAAACAGGTGCTAGCGTAATTAGAAAAGTCAGTATTTATGAGAAAGAATGAAAAAATAACTTGTGATCAATAACTTTTCGTTCTTCATTTTGAATCCTTAATTCTAAAAGACGTAACAATTTCTTCATTTTATATTAATGACAGACATTAGTACCATTGTAGCAGAACTTATCATACCTCTTAACAAAACCCTAAGGAAGTGGCAAAGCAAACCATTCTTGTAGTTGACGACGAAAAAGATCTCTTAGATTTAATTGAGTATAATCTCCGAAAGGAAGGGTTTGATGTACTTAAAGCCGAAAATGGAGAAGAGGGTATTGCGATGGCTAAAGAGCATAGTCCGGATCTGGTATTACTCGATATTATGATGCCGAAAATGGACGGATTGCAGGCGGTCGAAGAAATGAGAAAGGATGCTGAGCTCAAAAAAATCCCAATTATTCTTCTGACTGCAAGAAGCGATGAAAAAACCGAGGTCGAAGGGTTAAACAAAGGTAGCGATGATTATATAACCAAGCCGATAAGCACAACCAAGCTTATTTCAAGGATCAAAGCGGTGTTGAGAAGGTTTGATGAAAAGGAAGAGACCTCCAATATTCTTGAGGTTCATAATATAACAATAGACAGGGATCGGTATATCGTGTATAAAGAGGAAGAGGAGTTTCATTTGCCAAGAAAAGAATTTGAATTGCTTTTTTTCCTGGCTAGCAGAAAAGGAAAAGTATTAGATCGACAAACTCTTTTAAATAAGGTTTGGGGCGACAATATTTATGTTGTTGATCGTACGGTTGATGTCCATGTTAGAAAAATAAGAGAGAAACTTGGGGATCATTATATTGAAACTGTAAAGGGTGTCGGATATAGATTTAAAGAATGACCGCTTCTAAAAAGAAAAAGATTTGGCTATTTAAGCTGGGCTTAAGAATAGCTCTGTATTCTTCTCTGGCATCAGGAGCGTCGTCTTTTTTAGTTCTTATCATCTTTTCCGGACTTTCCTTATTAAACTCAGCTTTAGCAGCTCTCGGTATAGCTATTCTTGTTTTGCTGGTTTCTTACTTCTTCAATTATAAGTTACAGTATAACAGACTTAACAAGTTGGAGGAAATTTCGCGTAATATTTCCAAAAAAAGGTTTGCGGAATATCAGGATATAACAACCAATTATAGTGATGAGATTGATTATTTGGTTAAACATTTTGTGAAATCAAGCCGAACTATAGAAAGAGAAATTCAGCGGTTGAACAGAATCGAAAATTACAGGAAGGAATTTATTGGTGATATCTCACATGAATTAAAAACACCAATTTTTGCAATACAGGGGTTTGTTGAAACACTTTTAAACGGTGCGCTAGAGGATGAAGACGTAAACCGGGAATTCCTTAAAAAAACAATGAGGAATGTTAACAGGCTTATTTATCTGACAAAAGACTTAATGGAAATATCCAAGCTTGAAACGGGAGAGCTGAAGTCTGATCTGGAGCCCTTTTATTTATACGAAGTAATACACGATGTGATAGACA
This sequence comes from Balneola sp., assembly GCA_965222085.1. Classification (GTDB taxonomy): domain Bacteria; phylum Bacteroidota; class Rhodothermia; order Balneolales; family Balneolaceae; genus Balneola. The sequence goes on along the minus strand of OZ244952.1, from coordinate 1,468,760 downwards.
GTCTGCACCATAAAGCGGAAAAAGATGAGGTAAGCTTAAAATTAAATGACTTTGACAGGAATATTCAGGTAAAGGCTGATAAGAATCAGATTAAGCAGGTGCTAATAAATCTTATTGAGAATGGTGTTAAGTACAACGTTAAGGGTGGAAAAGTAGAAGTAGACCTAGTGAACTTTAAAAAAGATAAGAACAGGGTTATGTTGGTTGTTAAGGATACGGGTATTGGCATTGACGAAACTGATCTTCCAAGAGTTACGGAGAGGTTTTTCAGGGTAGACAAATCAAGATCGAGAGAAAGAGGAGGAACGGGGCTGGGCTTAGCGATAGTTAAACATATCATAGAAGCTCATAGAGAGCAACTATATTTTGAAAGCAAGGTCAATGAAGGAACCACTTTCAAATTTACCCTTCGTAAAGTTCATTAAGAATACAAGAATCCATACCTTAAGGCTTTACTAACAACAGAAGAGATTTATAGATGGTATATGCAGTAATAATGGCGGGAGGATCGGGAACAAGGTTCTGGCCAAAAAGCACCAAAAAATATCCAAAGCAGTTTTTGAATTTGTTTGGAGAAGGAACAATGATTCAAAACACAGCCGAACGAGTCAAAGAGCTGATCCCGCAGGAGCGGATACTTGTGGTAACAAACGATGATTATGTTGATATAGTAAAAGAGCAACTTCCAAAAGTTCCTGACACAAATATAGTGGGGGAGCCCGTGGCTAAAAACACTGCTCCTTGTGTTGCTATTGCTGCCGAGCTTTTGATAAAACAAGATCCGGACGCAGTAATGGTAGTTCTTCCGGCAGACCACCACATTACTAATCCGGAGGAATTCAGGAAAGTTTTAAAAACCGCAATTGAAAAGGCAGAGTCAGGAGATGACTTAGTAACAATTGGAATAAAGCCCGACAGGCCGGAAACAGGATTTGGCTATATCCACGCTGACAGCACTGTTGCCGAAGAAATTGCAGGCAATAACGTCGAAAAAGTAAGAGCCTTTAAGGAGAAGCCTGACCAGATTAAGGCTCAGGAGTTTTTGGACTCAGGAGATTATTACTGGAACAGTGGAATGTTTATTTGGAGAGCAGATACTGTACTGAATGAAGTAAAGAATCAGCTTCCTGAGATGTTCGAGTTGCTTAAATTAAATTCACAGGACTTATTTACAGATTTACACAAAGCTGCAGTAAACGAATTTTATCAGGATTGTGAATCTATATCAATTGATTATGGTGTGATGGAGGGAGCAAAAAGTGTTTTTGTGGTTCCCGGAGAGTTTGGATGGAATGATGTAGGAAGCTGGACAGCAGTTTACGATCTTGGAGAAAAGAATAAAGATGGTAATGCTATCCAGGCGGTAAATGTTACCTTTGCGGGCTCACAAAAAAATCTGGTTGTTTCCGGTTCAGGAAAAATGATTTCACTTGTGGGAATGGAAAATACAGCAGTTGTTGAAACCGAGGATGCCATTCTTATATGTGACCTTAATCAGGCTCAGGGAGTTAAGGAAATAGTAGAGCAACTCAAAACAAATGAAGAACTAAAGAAATTTCTTTAGTTGACCTCAATTACTTGTTGGTCATATGCTAAATTTATATTGTCAGGCAGGTTTTTGTTTGATGGCCCGTGATCAACATAACTGTTCATATGAATGAGATATCCGCGCGGGACTTCAAGTTCATTTATAAGGTTGGCGGCTTGAGGAATTGTAAGATGTGTTGGATGATCGGGCTCCCATCTTAGTCCGCTGATAACCATAACTTTAGATCCTCGAATCAGATCTTTAGTTGATTCGGGAATTTCTTTCACATCAGTCAGGTAACATAGGTCATTAATCCTAAACCCCAGAATTTCCAGATCTCCATGAAAACAAGGAAGCGGAGTTACTTTCAATTCATTTAACATAAAAGTTTTCGACACCTCAATAAGATCTAATGAAGTGGAGCCCAGATATTTATTCTCTCCAAACAGGTAATCAAAACGAGATCTAATCGACTCAATGCAAGAGGCCGAAGTGTATAAGGGAATGGAGCTTTCCTGAACATAATTATAGGCTCTCAGGTCATCCAGCCCACTCACATGATCCATGTGTTCGTGAGTAATAAGAACGCCATCGATCTTCTTTATTCTTGATCGGATGCTTTGAATGCGAAACTCCGGTCCCGCATCTATTAAAAGGGAAGTGTCTTTAGTTTGTATCCATGCAGAACATCTAGTGCGAGTATTTCTCGGATCTGTAGAAAATCGATTTGCTCCGAAGCCTCCCGCAACCGGCACACCCATAGAAGTTCCTGTTCCAAGAAAGGTTAATTTCATTATTCAAAATCCAGTTCGTCAAGAGAGCTTCGGGGAGAAAGAATCAATCTTTCCCATAAAATATTCAATTCTTTTTTTACAGCAGGCTTTATATAGATGGCGCTCAAGTCAATATCACTAAGTATCCTGGCGATAGTCCCAACCTGTGACTCAATCGGTTTGTTTTTATTAATGATGACAAGACGGTCACCTTCGATTACGCAGTTGTTTCCTCTAAATGAGCCGCGCTCTTTTCTCAATGTATAATTACATTGTTCTAAAAGTTGTTCTAATTCCAGAAGGAGTTTGTCGGGTTTCAAAGCGAAATTCCTAGTGTTATTCTATGATATAAAAGGTCATAATCAAAATCATCTGAATCAAGGTCGTAGGAGGAGAATTTATAGTCATAACCAAGACTTATGCTACGGCTTTTAATAAGGTTTAGAAAGTTAAGGCGCGCCCTAACCAATAGGCTTTTGTTTGACCCGCCGAAAAGCCCGCCCCTCGAATTACTGAAGCCGTAAGAAGGAATCCCCTCAACAGAGAAAGAAAGTCGCTCAGGAATTCTGGCGGAAACAAAGGCCCCGGCCCCAAAAGCAAAAACGGTTTGACTAAAATCATTATTCTCTTGTTCATTTTGAACATTTACAAGGCTTGAGCTTAAACCGAATGGAATCCCCGCCTGAAACGTACGCGTTCGCACAAAAGAAAAGTGATTAAGATAGTCGATTCCAAGATTTAAATAACGCTCATTGCCTGAAGTTGTAAGTCCATTAACAAAACTTAAAGAAGCACTCAGAGATGTGTTCTCAAAGAAGAAAGTTAAAGCCGGTGATTCAAAATCCAGTCTTTGTTGATTTGGTAGAGTACCACTGTCTCCGGTGTAGTTAAAGTCTACCGGACTGTATCCAATTCTAAAATAGCTTGAAGATGCAGGCTCTCGCTGCTCAGTCTGCCCGCCTACTGAAAACATTTGAGCGTAAGCCGGCGAATAGGTGGTTATTAAAAATAATAAAACAAGAATATTTTTCATTGGAACTAACTTAATTAAATATACATTTAAAGGTAAACGATAAATAACGGCAATATTTCATGAAAATAGGATTAATTTTTATTCTGACATTAGTATTTGGGTCACTTCACTTCAGTTCAAATTCAATTTACGACTTCAAGGCGGAAAACATAGATGGCAAAATGGTTTCTCTGGATTCCTATGAAGGAAAAGTTGTCATGATCGTAAATGTGGCTTCTAAGTGTGGCTATACTCCTCAGTACGAAGGTTTACAATCGTTATATGAGGAGTACAAAGATGAAGGTCTTGTTATATTAGGCTTCCCTGCAAATAATTTTAAAGGGCAGGAGCCGGGAACAGATGAAGAAATAAAACAATTTTGTACACTTGAATATGGGGTTGAGTTTCCAATGTTTTCAAAGGTTTCAGTAAAGGGCGATGATCAGGCAGAACTATTTACTTACCTTACCGCTCTGGACAACCCGGATTTTAAAGGAGACATAAAATGGAATTTCGAAAAATTTCTTATATCAAAAGAAGGAAAACTCACCCGAAGGTTCAGAAGCCAAACAAAGCCACAAAGTGAGGAGTTGGTGACCGCCATCGAAAAAGAGCTCTCAAAATAAATATTAAAAAGATTTCAATAAATGGTTGACTTACTTTGATAATCAACCGTATATTTAGTGCTCTCAATTAGGTCCGGTAGTTCAGTTGGTTAGAACGCCTGCCTGTCACGCAGGAGGTCGAGGGTTCGAGTCCCTTCCGGATCGCAAACCCCTCACATAAACTTTATGTGAGGGGTTTTTTTGTTTGTATATTTCAAGTCCAATAAAAGAGAAAGAGTTTCATGTCTTCTATTTACCCTTCTTACGATGTGATTGTTGTTGGAGCAGGGCACGCAGGTAGCGAAGCCGCTGCTGCCGCTGCACAATTAGGATCAAAGACCTTGTTGATAACAATGAACCTGGAAGCCATAGCGAAAATGTCTTGCAACCCGGCTATGGGCGGTGTTGCAAAAGGACAACTTGTTAGAGAGATTGATGCTCTTGGTGGGCTTTCAGGAATAGTTAGTGACGCTTCTGGTGTTCAGTTTAAAATGCTCAACAAAAGTAAGGGGCCGGCGATGTGGAGCCCGAGGTGCCAAAGCGATCGGATGCTTTACGCACAGAAAATGAGAGAATTACTCGAACAAAAAGAGAATCTTTTTTTCAGACAGGATAATGTTGTTGACCTTATTTTTACAGAAGACAATAAGGTTGAGGGAGTGGTTACCCAAACAGGACAGAAGTTTTACTCTAAAAGTGTTGTCCTTACAAGTGGAACCTTTTTAAACGGACTGATCCATATTGGTGATAGTAATTATGGAGGGGGGCGGTCGGGAGAGAGAGCTTCCGTAGGAATTTCCGCAGCATTAGAAAACAGGGGTTTTCTTGTAGGTAGATTAAAAACAGGGACTCCGCCACGTGTAGATGGTCGCTCAATAGATTATTCAGTGCTGGAGGTTCAGGATGGAGATGAGAACCCAACACCTTTTTCTTTCTTAACAGAAAAACTTCCCGCGCAAGAAGATCAATTAACTTGCTGGATTGGCTATACAAACAATAGTGTTCATGAGGTTCTAAAAAAAGGCTTTGACAGAAGCCCGATGTTTAACGGAAGGATCAAGTCCACAGGACCACGATACTGCCCTAGTATTGAGGACAAGATCAATAGATTTGCAGATCGAGACAGGCATCAGCTTTTTCTGGAACCGGAGGGGTGGAATACTTATGAAATGTATCTGAATGGTTTTTCAACATCTCTTCCGGAAGACATTCAATTGGAAGCCTTGAAGACAATACCCGGTTTTGAAAACGTAGTGATGCTACGTCCTGGCTATGCAATTGAATACGATTATTTCCCGCCGCATCAAATTAAAAGAACGCTGGAAACAAAGCGAGTAAGCGGTTTATATTTTGCAGGCCAAATAAACGGAACTACCGGTTATGAAGAAGCGGCATGCCAGGGATTGATGGCCGGAATAAATGCGGCTCTCAAAGTACAGAATAAAGAGCCGTTAATACTCAAAAGGTCTGAAGCATATATTGGAGTGTTGATCGATGACCTAATTAACAAGGGGACCGAAGAGCCTTACAGAATGTTTACTTCCAGGGCAGAGCATAGAATTTTATTAAGGCAAGATAACGCTGACCTCAGATTAACTGAGATTGGCTATAAGATTGGTCTTGCAAGTAAAGAGAGGTATGATAAGGTCGTTGAAAAGAAATCAGAACTAAATCGGGTCTTGGATATATTATCAAACCAAACTGTTAGACCGGAAGCTTTGAACGCAAAACTTAAAGAACTAGGAACTACGGGTTTGAGTCAGCCGGTAAAAGCAGAAACGGTATTAGCAAGGCCTCAGGTTTCTTTGTTCGACATGATGAACGCGGACAAAGATCTGGCTAATTGCATCGAAGAAGTCACTACAAACAACTATGTTCTTGAGCAGGCAGAAATACAAGTTAAGTATTCGGGTTATATTCAAAAAGAGTTTGAAATGGTAGAAGAGTTAGCTCAGAAGGAAAACACGCCAATCCCTTCTTCTTTAGATTATTCAAGAATAAAGAGCTTGTCCTCTGAGGGTTTGCAAAAAATGTCAAAAATAAAACCAGAAACTATCGGCCAAGCGAGTAGGATAAGTGGAGTGTCGGCAAGCGATGTTTCTGTGTTAATGGTGTACCTTAAGGGGTAAGTTTCACGTGGAACATTCGATTCGGTACATAACAAAAGTAGAGCAGAGTCGTATCGAGTCTTTGTATAGTGAAAACAAAGAAGAGTTGAGTGCTTATGTGGAGCGGCTTCTTTGGTGGAACTCAAAAATTAATCTTGTGAGTAGAGATGTTTCACGTGAAACTCTGAAGAAGCACGTTAGACACTGTCTCTATGTTTCCTTATTCGAAAGTTATCAGAAAAGTGATTTTTTTGTAGACACGGGTTCGGGTGGAGGCCTGCCGGGTTTGCCGCTTTCGTTGTGTTTTAAGAACAAGCAATTTGAAGTCAATGACATTGTTTCCAAGAAAGTTTTTGCGGTTAATGATATGATATTGGGCTTAAATCTTTCTGACCGGGTGAGGGGTCGGCATGGAGATGTTCGTGAGATGAGCTGGGACAAAGAAGCGATAATTATTACAAAACACGCCTTTAAAATTGATCAACTTTATAGTATGGTTGAAGAGAAAAATTGGAACAAAATCATTTTTCTTAAGGGGTATGAAGAGGCGGTCGATGAAGCGAAAAGCGTAAAGAATTCTTTTAAATTAAGCATAATTAAACTGGATGATAAGTTTATGGATCCGTTTTATGAGGGGAAGGGAGTTGTAGAGCTAAGCAGGGGTGCATATGAATAGTTCTGAGAGAAGGTTGAAATTAATGTTGATGCTTCAGCAAGGGAGAGATCGTAAGACTGTTCAGGAATTAGCGGATTATTTTGATGTTAGTAAAAGGACTATATTTAGGGATTTCAATGCTTTACAAGAAATAAATGTACCCATTACCTGGGACAAATACAGTGGCTACGGGGTGATGCCGGGATTTAAAATTCCACCACTCATGTTTTCGTCTCACGAACTAGCTACTATTATTGTAGGGCTTAATTTTGTGAGGTCACAAATCGATGCCAGGCTTGTAGAGGATGCAAAAGGAGTAGAGGTAAAAATACAAAATGTGCTTCCGGATGAACTGAAAAATTTTATGGCCTCTTTGCAAAAAAAGACTGTTGTAGATCCATATATGAAATTTGGCTCGGAGAAAAAGGAAGGGGGAAACTGGTATAAAATAAGTAGTGCAATTTCTCAGAAAAAAAGAATACAGTTTTTGTACACAGCAAAATCCGGAGAGAAGAAAATCAGAAAAGTGGACCCTTACCTTTTGGTTTTTTATCAAGACCACTGGAATATGATCGGGTTTTCTCACCTTCGTGGAGATTTCAGGAACTTTATTCTTGACAGGGTGCGCGATATAGAAATTTTAGAAGAAGATTTTGTAGAAAAGAAGGAAATGTCCATAGAGGACTTGATTTTCAGATTTGACGGCATACGACATAAAGTAGAGGTGTTATTAGATAAGGGAGGATATAAGCGGTTTAAAGCAAATCTCCCCACTAAAAATTTTAAGATATCAGAAGAAAAAGCCGAAAAAATTAAAGTGAGCTTCGAAATTGAAAATCTGGAGTTTATAAATTTATGGCTGCTGCAGTTCGGGAAACAGGTTAAAATTCTTGCTCCTGAGGAATTGGTTTTCAAAAGAAAGAAGCTTCTTGAGGAAATGTTGGAGCAGTAAATTATTCCGCATAAAAAAAGAGGCTTCATAAAAATGAAACCTCTTTTGAAAACGCGGAAAGTAATTGAGATTTCTAAACCTCTTCTTCTTCCTCATTTGCCACTCGAGTTACGGCCGCGATGTTTCCTTCATCATCCAGTCTCATAATGCGAACACCCTGAGTATTTCTTCCCATTGTTCTGATTCCTGAACAACCCATTCTGATTACTTTACCTCTTTCGGTAATGATCATAAGATCGTCTTCATCAGTGACTTCTTTAAGGGCAATAAGACTTCCGGTTTTTTTAGTAACCTTAAGTGTTATCACGCCTTTACCGCCACGAGATTGTTCTCTGTAATCGTCAACGAGAGAGCGTTTTCCAAATCCATTCTCTGAGATAGCCAGAACAGTTGCTTCGTGAGTATTGCGAATAACAACCATATCCACAACTTCATCATCTTTGCCGAGATTCATGCCGCGAACTCCGGAAGTATTTCTACCCATTTCTCTTGCTTCAGATTCGTGGAACCTGATGGCGCGACCATTTCTGTTGGCCAGAATAATATTGCTGTCACCGTCTGTTAACTCAGCTCCAAGAAGAGAATCATTATCTTTGATGTTGATAGCGATAATGCCATCGCGTCTTGGACGGGAATAAGCTTCAAGCGAAGTCTTTTTTATCTGTCCTTCTTTAGTTGCCATTATGATAGAGTGCTTTTTCACATACTCTTCATCGTCGAGCGTTTTAACCGGGACAAATGCCTTAATGTGATCATCTTTATCAATTTCGATAAGATTCACAATCGCTCGACCTCGAGCAAGGCGACCGCCTTCGGGTATTTCATAAACCTTCAACCAGTAACATTGTCCTTTTTCAGTAAAGAAAAGAATGTAATTATGGTTGGTGGCTACAAATAAATGTTCTACCCATTCTTCGTCTCGTGTGGTAGTTCCTTTCATTCCTTTTCCGCCACGGCGCTGTCTTCTGTATCCGCTGACAGGCATTCTTTTGATAAAGCCTTTATTAGAAATAGTAACAACTACATCTTCATCGGCGATCATATCTTCAACGTTGAAGTCTTCAGCTGAATAAACAACCTGGGTTCTTCGCTCGTCACCGTAACGCTCTTTAATGTCCTGAAGTTCTTCCTTGATAATCGAGAACTGAAGATCTCTGCTGGAAAGAATTTCACGGAAGTGCTCAATTTTTTCTACAATTTCTTTGTATTCAGTGTCGATCTTATCGCGCTCTAAACCGGTAAGTTTTTGAAGGCGCATTTCCAGAATTGCCTTCGCCTGAATATCAGTAAGAGCAAACTTCTTGCGGAGTTCAACGTTGGCTTCTTGTGGATTCTTGGAGGCTCGAATTGTTTTGATAACCTCATCAAGATTATCGAGAGCAATTTTAAGTCCCTCAAGAATATGAGCACGAGCCTCGGCTTGATCTAAATCATAGATAGTTCTTCGGATAATTACATCAACTCTGTGCTCTACATAATGATGTATTAACTCCTTAAGCCCCATCACTTTAGGACGTCCTTTAACCAGGGCTAAATTGATAACCCCAAAAGTAGTCTGCATCTGTGTGTACTTGTACAACTGATTTAGAACTACACCCGCATTTGCTGATCTTTTAAGAATGATAACAACCCTCATTCCTTCCCTATCCGATTCATCTCTTACTTCTGAGATCTCGGTGATCTTTTCATTATTGACCAATTCAGCAATTTTCTGAATTAGGGTGCTTTTATTAACCTGATACGGAATTTCAGTGATTACAATTTGTTCTCTACTACCACGAAGTTCTTCTGTGTTAGCTCGAGCGCGAAGAGTGATCTTACCACGACCTGTTTCATAAGCCTCTTTTACCCCTTCGTAGCCGTAAATAATTCCGGCAGTTGGAAAGTCAGGAGCAGTAATGTGCTCCATCAGCTCTTTGGTTTCAATTTCCTGATTTTCAATGTAAGCCGTGATGCCATTAATGACTTCCGTAAGATTGTGCGGAGCCATGTTCGTGGCCATTCCTACTGCAATACCTGAAGAACCATTGATTAACAGGTTTGGAAGAGCCGCCGGCATAACCGTTGGTTCTTCCAGTGTGTCATCAAAGTTGGACTGGAAATCGACGGTTTCTTTATTAAGATCGGTAAGAAGTTCTTCCGCAATTCTATCCATCCGGACTTCTGTATAACGCATCGCAGCAGCAGAGTCTCCATCAATTGATCCGAAGTTTCCCTGTCCGTCAACAAGCGGGTATCTTAATGAGAAATCCTGAACCATACGAACAATAGTGTCATAAACGGCGGTATCACCATGGGGGTGATACTTACCTAAAACCTCACCAACAATACGGGCACTTTTTTTGTAGCCTCTGTTGTGAAGCATTCCAAGGTCACTCATTCCGAAAAGAGCACGTCTGTGAACCGGTTTTAATCCGTCACGGACATCAGGAAGTGCACGGGAAACAATCACGGACATCGAATAATCAATGTAGGATGATTCCATTTCGTCTTCTATAGTAACCGGTATAATTTTTTCTCTAGCCATATCTTAAATAATAAATCCTTTTAGTTTTGTCTCGGCTTAAATATCAATTTTTGCGTACTTAGCATTGCGTTCGATGAACTCACGTCGGGGAGCAACATCATCACCCATCAATGTTGAGAACATTCTGTCAGCGGAAGCAGCACTTTCAACGGTAACCAATTGAAGAGTTCTTGTCTCCGGATCCATGGTTGTTTCCCAAAGCTGCTCAGGGTTCATCTCACCAAGACCCTTATATCTTGAAACATCAAATTTGCGACGCCCTTTTTTGAGTTCTTTTACCATTTTATCTCTGGTGTCATCATCCCAGGCGTACTCAATGCTTTTTCCAACCGTAATTCTGTAAAGAGGCGGAGTGGCTATATACATATGGCCATTATCAATAAGTGGGCGCATATATCTATAGAAGAAAGTGAGTAATAGCGTTCTGATGTGAGAACCATCAACATCGGCATCCGTCATTATTATGATCTTGTGGTAACGCAGTTTATCTACTTCAAAAGCCTCGTCGCCGTGACCTACGCCTGTTCCCAGAGCTGTGATCATGGCCTGAATTTCTTTATTCTCCAGGATTTTGTTGATCTTTGCTTTTTCAACATTAAGTATCTTACCTCGAAGTGGGAGAATTGCCTGAAAACTACGGTTACGGCCCATTTTTGCAGAACCACCTGCAGAGTCACCCTCCACCAGGTAAACTTCACAATGTTCCGGATCTTTGATAGAGCAATCTGCCAGCTTACCAGGAAGACCACCGCCACTCATTACGCTTTTCCGCTGAACTAACTGACGGGCTTTTCGGGCGGCTTCTCTTGCTTCTGCAGCCAAAACAACTTTTTCAATGATCTTTTTTGCAGTTTTGGGATTTTGCTCTAAATACTCATTAAGCTGATCATAAACAGTAACTTCTACAGCGCTCTGAACTTCAGAATTACCTAGTTTGGTTTTTGTCTGACCTTCAAATTGAGGCTCTGCAACCTTTACACTTAATACAGCAGTAATTCCTTCTCGGAAATCTTCACCTGAAATAGAAACTTTGCTGTTAGATTTTATGATCTTATTCTTTTCAGCGTAGCTTTTTAAAGATCTGGTCAATGCTCTTCTGAATCCGGAAACGTGAGATCCTCCTTCACGTGTGTTAATGTTATTCACATAAGAGTGGACGTTTTCAGCGTAAGAGCTGTTATATTGCATTGCCAATTCAACGGGAACACCTTCAACTTCACCCTGGATGTAAATCGGTTTAGCCATATGAGTTTCGCGGTTTTCGTCAAGATATTCTACGAAATCACTAACTCCACCTTCAAAGTGGTAAACTTCTTTTCCTAATTCTTCATCTTCTTCTCGCTCATCGATTAGTTCGATGGTAACTTCCGGATTCAAAAATGCTAGCTCGCGCATACGATCAGCAATAATATTGAATTTGAATTCGACAGTTTGTGTAAAAATGGAAGGATCCGGCATGAAATTAATGATCGTGCCGGTTTTGTCTGTTTTGCCCTCCTCTGAGAGTTGTTTAGTGGTAATTCCTTTTTCGAATTCCATTTTATAGATCTTCCCGTCTCTGTGAATCTCGGCTTTGAAAACAGTAGCAAGAGCATTCACACAACTTACACCTACTCCGTGAAGTCCACCGGAAACTTTATACGAATCTTTGTCGAATTTACCACCGGCATGTAATTTGGTCAGAACAACCTCAACTGCAGGAATTCCAAGCTTAGGGTGCATATCAACAGGAATACCACGACCGTTATCTTCTATGGTCATGGAGCCGTCTTCGTTAATTTGAACTATTATGTGATCGCAATGACCTGCAAGAGCTTCATCAATGGAATTATCAACTACTTCGTTAATAAGATGATGCAAACCTCGTTGACCCGTATCGCCAATGTACATAGCAGGTCTCTTTCTTACCGCTTCAAGACCCTCCAAAACTTGAATATTCGAAGCCTTGTAATCGGTAGGTTTATTTTTCGCCATAAATAAGGGGTGATAGCTTGATTAGATGTGTAATTTGATAGTCGAAAATAGTGCTTACACGGGCAAAATCAAAAAAAGTGAAGAGTTATATCAAAAAAAATAGAGATTAAAATTCTGAAGCCAAATTCAACCAATTTCTACAACCGTTTTAATGTGGATAATTAAAGAAAAATGTGAATAATTCAGTTTTTTGATAAAAATAGTACTAAAAACGTTGATGTTTGGAGAGAATAGCTCTATCTTTGGCGTCTATTTCTCAATGAAAAATCAATTATTATAAGATGTCGCGAAGAGACGATATTACCGGAAAAAAAGCACTGAACGGTTACCGTTCATCTAAGTCTAACAATAAGACTAAGCATCGCTTTAATTTGAATTTACAGAAAAGACGCTTCTACATACCAGAAGAAGATAAGTGGGTAACACTTAAAGTGTCTGCTAAAACTTTACGTACTATCAATAAGAAAGGTATTACTGAAGTTTTGAAAGATGCTCGTCGTAAAGGAACCCTGTTAAAAGAGGTATAAGAAAATGGCAAAAGGAAACAGAGTTCAAGTGATTTTGGAGTGTACTGAAAAACCTGGTTCATCTAGATATGTGACCACAAAAAACAGACGTACGCAAACTGACCGCATGGAACTAAAAAAATATAATCCTGTTTTGCGTAAGCATACAGTTCATAAAGAAATTAAATAATCTGAGACATGGCTAAGAAACAAGTATTCGGTTCAGACGCACTAGCAGCTAAAGCGGCTCAACGCCGTATGGCAAAGGTTATCATTTCTACTAAAAATGAAAACGGTAAGTACTCTTATCGTGAAGCAATGGTAGATCAGGATAACGTAAAAGACTTTATCCAAAGCAATAAGGCGTAATTACGTTAAAAAAGATTTAAAAGGTTACGCAAGAAAATTGTGTAACCTTTTTTTTTGCTTAATTTTAAAGGATTATCAAAAATACTATGGCTTTAAAAGAACAAATTCTCGAAGACCTGAAAACAGCAATGAAAGCGAAGGAGAAAGACCGATTGCAGGTTCTGCGTTCATTGAAAGCAAAACTTCAGGAAAAAGAAATAGCCGAACGAAAAGATGGCGAAGCTACTTTAACGGAAGAGCAAGCAATTGCTGTTTTGATGAAGGCAGCTAAACAAAGAAAAGAATCCATCACCCAATTCGAAGAGGGCGGTCGTGAAGACCTTGCTGAAAAAGAAAAGGTTGAGCTGGAGATTATTGAAGAATATCTTCCAAAAATGCTTACTGAAGACGAAGTACGCGAAGTTGTTTCCAAAAAGATTAGAGATCTCGGAGCTGAAGGTCCGCAGGATATGGGGAAAGTTATGGGGCCCATTATGGGAATGCTGAAAGGAAAAGCCGACGGCGGTTTGGTAAGTAAGGTTGTTAAAGAGGAGCTCAGCAACTAATGAATACGGTGGACATTATAATTGCCATCCCTGTTCTGTATTTTGGATACAAAGGTGCCGTAAACGGCTTTGTGAAAGAGATTCTCAACATTGTCGGAATTACACTAGCGATCTTTTTGACGTTCAATTACATGGACGCTTTCGGAAATATCATCGCTCCGTTTTTTGAAGATACCCCGGAATATATACCTTTTGCTTCCGGAGTAATCTTGTTTCTTGGAACACTGATCATAATTGCGGTAATCGCTTACCTCACGAAGAAATTTCTGGAAGCGGTTAAACTCGGAGCGGTTAACAGGGTTGTCGGTGCTATTTTCGGAGCGCTCAAAGCCAGTATGATCGTAAGCGCCGGACTATTGCTAATCTCAGGATTCAATGTACCGGCTGAACAAACCAGGGAAGAATCGCTGCTGTACGACTATGTAATTCAGGTTGGTCCCGCAGCATATGAAACCATTGCATTCATTTACCCCGGGGCGGAAGGATTTACAGAAACCATTCAGGAAAACATCAACAAATACAATCCGGCAGAAAACCTGCCCATTTTAAAAGATAATTAACAATGTCATTTCCAAGTGTTGAAGAACAATTAGCAATCATTAAAAGAGGAGCGGTTGAAATTGTTCCTGAGCAAGAGCTGATTGAAAAACTCAAGAAATCAAAGAAAGAGAACAAACCTCTAAAAGTTAAGCTAGGCGTTGATCCTACTCGTCCTGATCTGCACTTAGGTCATTCTGTTATCTTAAGAAAAATGAGGCAATTTCAAGATCTTGGCCATGAAGTGATCCTGATTATCGGTGGATTTACCGCAATGATCGGTGACCCGACGGGACAAAATAAAACGCGTCCTCCTTTGACTATTGAAGAAGTAAATGAAAACGCGCAAACTTATATAGATCAGGCGAAAAAGATCCTGGATGAAGATAAGCTTACACTGACCAATAATAATGATTGGTTAGGGCCGATGGACTTTATAGACGTAGTTCGCCTTTCTTCAAAATTGACTGTCGCAAGAATGATCGAAAGAGATGATTTCTCAAAACGATTTGAGAATAATGAGGCTATTTCATTACACGAATTTTTATATCCATTAGCACAAGGGCAGGATTCTGTATATTTGAAGTCAGATATTGAATTAGGTGGGACCGATCAAAAGTTTAATTTACTAGTAGGCAGACAGCTTCAAAAAGATGATGGTCAGGATCAGCAGGTTTGTTTGATGATGCCGTTGTTGGTTGGTACTGATGGTTCTGCAAAGATGTCTAAATCATACGACAACTATATCGGGATAGATGAGGCTCCGAACGACATGTACGGTAAAACGTTATCAGTGCCGGATGAGTTGATCTACACTTATTTTGAGCTGGTTACTGATATTGCAACGGAAGATCTTCCTGCGGTTAAAGAAAAAGCTGAAAAAGACCCACGGAATGCAAAACATGATCTGGCTTATACGGTGGTAAGAATGTATCACGGAGAGGAAAGTGCAAAAGCAGCTAAAGAACACTTTGAACAAACTGTGATCAATAAGCAAGTTCCGGACGACGCTCCCGAATTCGAATATAATTCCGGTGAAGAATTAAGACTTCTGGATGTTATTGGAGATACCGGTTTCTCGCCAAGTAATGGAGAAACAAAGCGCATGATGAAACAGGGTGGAATCAGTCTTGATGATGAGAAGATCAAAGATATCAATCATACCATTATGCTGGAATCGGGTCAGGAAATTGCTCTGAAAGTTGGAAAAAGGAATTTCGGAATCATCAAAGGGAAGTAATTGATAAAGATCAGTTCTTACAACGTAAACGGAATAAGAGCGGCATACCGAAAGGGGTTTATCGACTGGGTTGAAGAATCCACTCCGGATATTATTTGTATACAGGAGTTGAGAGCAGATGAAACTCAGATTCCCGAAGAAGTAAAGGAGCTGGGTTATCATCAATTCCATCATATAGCTGAGAAAAAAGGATACTCCGGAGTTTCTGTCTTCTCCAAAGAAAAACCTCTCAATATTTTTGAAGGAGTAGGTACGGATTGGATCGATAAAGAAGGGAGAGTTTTGGTTCTCGAATTCGACGCTTTCTACGTTTGTTCAGTTTACGCCCCTAGCGGAACAACGGGAGACATAAGGCAGGACATGAAGTATAAGTTTCTGGACGATTTTTATAAGTTCGGAGAGTCTTATCTAAAAAAGGGTAAAGAAGTTGTCTTTTGCGGTGATTTCAATATTTGTCATGAAGCAATAGATATACATAATCCTGAAAAGCAGAATAACACATCCGGGTTTTTGCCGGAAGAAAGAAAGTGGGTTACAAGCTTTCTGGAACTTGGCTATGAAGATGTGTTCAGAAATCTTCATCAAAATGTGCCGGATCTGTATAGTTGGTGGAGTTACCGTGCAGCCTCTAAAGAGAGAAACAAAGGTTGGAGGATTGATTATCATTTAGCAACAAAGGGGTTGGCCTCCAAGGCTGTTGAAGCAGAAATTGAAATGAAATGGGATATTTCAGACCACGCCCCTGTTTCAGTTGTATATGATGTGTAGCTAGCGCTTATCTGTTTGCTAAAGTCTTTAGGATAATTTCTTTGAACATGGCTATTCCCGTTTCAATAATTTCGTCGGGGAAGTCGTAATCCGGATTATGTAATGCGGGTGTTTTTTCTCCTGATCCTAAACCAAACATTGCTCCGGGATAACGCTGAGTAAGTACACCAAAATCCTCTCCGAACTTAAACGGGTGTTCTCTTTGATTCAATCGGAAAGCATTCTCCTTTGCAGACTCTTTTATTACCTCATTGCAAAAAGGATCATTTTTTGTGGCAGAAAAATAATCAAACCAAAGCATTTCACGTTTCAGGGAATGTTTAAGCGCTACGTCCTGAGCAATACTTTCAATTTCCTTCATTAAAGCATCCATTTCTTCCGGAGTCCATGCTCGGATAGTCAAATGCAGCTCACCGTTAGCCGGAGATACACCATAATCTTTCGTTCCCATCGAGCTATACACCGGTGTAATTAAAGCAAAATCGTCACTATTAATATCATTAACTACAATATCATTATATCTATTGATAAGCTCTGCGATAGCTAAAGCAGGGTTCAATCCGTTTTCCGGTTCAGCGGCATGAGATTCTTTGCCATGAAGAGAGATGGAGACACTTTGTACTGTTGCAGTAAATTCTGAACCGGTCGTTACAATTTGATGCATTGGGAATCCCGGAAGATTGTGAAGTGCATAGATGTAATCAGGTATAATCTGTTCAAAACTTTCATCCGCTAAAATTCCCGGAGCGCCCTCCCCGGTTTCCTCAGCCGGTTGAAAAAGGAGAACAATTCTGGCATTCTGAAGGGAAGCATTTTGAAGCCACTCCGCAAGTCCTGCAACAATTACCATATGACCGTCATGGCCACATTTGTGAGATACAGAATCAGTGACAGAGCGATATTCAAAACTATTAACTTCCTGAATAGGCAGGGCGTCTAGTTCACATCGAATCATGATCGTTGTTTCAGTGTCTCCGAAATCATAAACAGTAGCTACTCCCGTGGTTCCGAGATCTGTAATGATCCGGTCAGGCTCAAACGGTAAAAGAAAATTCACAATACGCTGGGCGGTCTCAAATTCCAGACCACTTAGTTCAGGAAATCTATGTATTTCTCTTCTTAAAGCAACTAATTGTTGTATCATTTAAAAGATCTTATTTGTAATCAAAATTATCAGTATGAATATAATCCGGGTAAGTTTGAACTAAAAAGGGGTGCTATTAGTTCATACATTCAATATATTAGCTTAACACTAAACAATTTAACGTGTTTCTATGCCAACTCATTTTGACGGCACCAAAGAACAAAAGAATACACTAAATACTTTCATCAAATTGATGAGGGCCACAGAAAGTCTTAATCAAAGATTGTGCAGACATTTGTCAGAAGCAAATCTTACGATAAGTCAATTTGGTGTTTTAGAAGCACTACTGCATTTAGGTCCTCAAAATCAGAAAGAACTAGGGCAAAAGCTTTTGAAAAGCGGTGGAAATATAACATTGGTTATAGATAATCTGGAAAAAAGTGGTTTTGTAAGCAGAAAAAAAGATCAAAAGGACAGAAGAGCGTTGATAGTAGAATTAACAGCACAAGGGAAAAGTTTTATTGAAGATTTTTTTCCTAAACACCTGGATAAGATTTCTGAAGAATTCAGCGTTCTTGACGATAAAGAGAAAGAAGAACTTGCGAGACTTTGTAAGAAAATTGGAATGAAGGAAGAGTAAGTTTCGTTATTATATCAGAAATTTTAAAACTCCATAAATCCCTCAGGGAGTAAGTCATGAAAAGCTTGCTCCCTTTTTTTGATCACTGATTTTGTGATTAATGAGATTTTCGCTGAACACATTAAGAGTAAAATCAGAATTGATCTATAACAGCTCTTCCAACTGCCCGATCTGATCTCTGATTCTTGCGGCTTCTTCAAATTCCATATTT
This sequence comes from Balneola sp., assembly GCA_965222085.1. Taxonomy (GTDB): domain Bacteria; phylum Bacteroidota; class Rhodothermia; order Balneolales; family Balneolaceae; genus Balneola. The sequence goes on along the minus strand of OZ244952.1, from coordinate 1,450,726 downwards.
TTGGCGGCATGAAGCATTGTAGCCCTTAAGTGTTCGATCAACTTATCCTTACTTTCAAAAGTAACTTCGTTCATAGCAGGACTGGCTTTATACTGAATTCCATCGTCAGCGACTTTAATAGATTCCAGATAATCCTGCTCCGCTGCTTTTTGAGCTTCCTGTCCAAAGTCCATGCTTTTGTTAGAGATTAGCGAAGGATCAACAAGTGGCTTCAGTTCTTTGGTAACTGTTTGAGGAGTTATGCCATGCTTCTCATTGTATTCCATCTGAATTTTTCGACGGCGCTCGGTTTCGTCAAGAACCTTCTGCATACTGTCAGTAACTTTATTGGCATACATGATGGCTTTACCGCCAACATTTCTTGCTGCACGTCCTACAATCTGAAAAAGAGATGTTTCCGATCTCAAAAAACCTTCTTTGTCTGCATCCATAATAGCTACCAAACTCAATTCAGGAATATCGATTCCTTCGCGAAGAAGATTGATTCCAACAAGCACGTCAAAATCACCGCGACGGAATTTGTACAGCACCTCAATTCTTTCCAGGGCATCTAATTCACTGTGCATGTATGCCGCAGAAACACCCACATTTTTCAGATACTCACTGAGTTCTTCACTAAGTCGCTTGGTTAAAGTGATAACCAAAACACGTTCTTTCTTTTCGATTCGTTGGCGAATCTCTTCCATCAGATCATCCACCTGATTATCAAGAGGACGAACTTCCAGTTCAGGTTCCATCAATCCGGTTGGACGGATCAATTGCTCTGTAAAAGCTCCTTCACTTTTTTCCAATTCGTATTTGCTTGGAGTCGCACTTACAAAGATCACTTGCTTAACAAGGTTTTCCCACTCGTCAAAAGTCAGTGGACGATTGTCAAGCGCAGAAGGGAGTCTGAAACCGTGATCAACCAGCTGCACTTTTCTGGACCTGTCGCCTCCATACATGGCAGAGATCTGAGGAATGGTTTGGTGACTTTCATCGACAACCGTTAAAAAGTCATCAGGGAAGTAATCGAGCAAACAAAAAGGGCGTTCTCCAGGTTTTCTGGCACTTAAATATCGAGAGTAGTTTTCAATTCCGGAACAGTAACCGATCTCCTGGATCATCTCAATATCAAAAAGTGTGCGCTGTTCAATGCGTTTGGCTTCCAGAAACTTTTCTTCGTCTATAAGGACTTTGGTTCTCCATTGAAGCTCTTCTCTTATTTGTTTGATGGATTCCTCCAACCGGGCTTTTGTAGTCACATAGTGAGAAGCGGGATAGATCTTAAATTCATCAACGGTTTCTTTGATATCACCGGTATCTACATCAAATAATTGAAGAGATTCAATTTCATCTCCCCATTGAGAAATACGTAACCCTTCATCAGAATAGGCCGGATAAACATCGATCACATCACCACGAACCCTGAAGGTTCCACGCCGGAATTCATTATCATTTCGGTTGTAATGAAGATCAACTAAATCATACAGAAGAGTATTTCTTGGAATCTCCATTCCTGTTTCCAGAGAAACGATCAGTTTTGCATATTCAGAAGGAGAGCCGATACCGTAAATACAACTTATAGAAGAGACGATCACAACATCACGTCGACCTGAAAGCAAAGAGCTGGTTGCGCGCAATCGTAGTCGTTGAATTTCTTCATTGATGGAAAGATCTTTTTCGATGTATTTGTCCTGCGCCGACATGTACGCTTCCGGCTGGTAGTAATCGTAGTAAGAAATAAAGAATTCAACACGATTATCCGGAAAGAAATCACTTAATTCCCGATACAGTTGGGCGGCAAGGGTTTTGTTATGACTCATCACCAGTGTTGGTCGCTGCACATTTTCAATAACACTGGCAACGGTTCTCGTTTTTCCGGATCCGGTAATCCCAAGCAGAGTTTGAAATTTATCTCCCGAGTTTAATCCTTCAGTTAACTCTTGAATTGCAGCAGGCTGATCGCCGGCGGGACTAAATGGAGAATGTAATTTAAACTCTGACATAGTTTGTGTTTTGAATGTTGACCAACACACAAGTTACGTAAAATTAGGGAGGATTCGTTCCTGATATTGAGTTGAATAATCGGATTCATATTTATTCCACTTTTTTGACCTCCTCTGTCTCCTCCTTGGAAAAGGAGGAGGACTTGTTGACGGAAAATCTGAATAAGTTTAGGAATTCCCGTTCTAATGTAGGAAGGGTGAGCTAGCTTGGAAAGAGAATATGAGCAAGAAACCGGGAAGTCAGATCGGGTGAATCCAATAAAAATAGAGTGAAGAAGTAGAACGATCAAACTGCTATATTGGAAGTTGAACACAGAAATAATTCAGAATGTCAGACAAACAAAAAGCTTTAGAAGGCTCCAGGAAGAGAATAGACGAGATTGACGAACAGATCCTTGATCTTCTATCGGAGCGTGCAGAAGTTGTAAATGCAGTTATAAAAACGAAAGTTGAGAATCAGTTACCGGTTTTTGTTCCAAAACGAGAGGATGAGAAATCAGCTTCATTCAAGAAATTAGCTTCAGAAAAAGGAATAGATCCTGAATGGGCAGAGGATTTTTTGAGAATGATCATGACTTCATCTCGAGACAAACAATCTCAGGATAAGTTTCCTATTGCTACAGCTGAACCAAAGCACATCTTGTATATCGGTGGTGAAGGAGGCATGGGAAAACTCTATAAAAAGATCACTGAACAAACCGGACACAAAGCATATTCCATTGATAAATCTAATTGGTATGAATTGGAAGAAATAGCTCCAAAGTTGGATATGGTGATCGTAACTGTGCCGATCAAAATTACGGAGCAAGTGATCGAGCGTTTGAAAGGAAGACTATCAGAAAAAACCATTCTGGCAGATTTCACCAGTAACAAATCTTCACCAATTGAAAAGATGCTGGAATGTCACGAAGGGCCGGTTGTTGGGTTGCACCCGATGCATGGACCTGATGTTCAGAATCTGAGTAAACAGTTGATGGTTGTTTGTCCCGGAAGAAATGCAGAGGCAGCTGATTGGTTTGTGGAACAGTGCGAGCTTTGGGGAATGCGTGTAATTAAGGCAGATCAAAACAAGCATGACCATGTAATGCATATGGTGCAGGGACTTCGACATTTTGTGGCTTTGCTCCATGGGTCTTTTATGGAGGAATATGATCTTCGTCCAAGTGATATGCTGGAATATTCAAGTCCGATTTACAGAGCGGAAATGATGATGACCGGTCGAATCTTTGCTCAAAGTGCAGAGCTTTATGCGGATATCGTTTTCGCAAATGAAGAGCGGCGCGATCTGTTGATGAAGTTCTTTGAACACCATCAAAAACTGGCAGAGTTAGTAAAACAAAATGACAGAGAAGGATTTATCAGAGAATTCGAAGGCGTAACAGATTTCTTCGGGAAGTTTGCGACTCAGGCATTGAATGAAAGCGGGTATTTGATAAATCGGTTGGCGGATAGGTTTGCATGATACAAGAAAGATTAAGTTTGACGAAAACACAGATCCTTGATTATTTAATAGTAATCTCTCCACCGCCGGAGATTAAAAGCATAGTAAGCGAGCTGAAAAGAGATGTAGGTAAAATATTAGGAAGAAACTATAAGTATAAAAATTCGGTGCCGCATCTTACTGTTTGCAAAACTGTTCTAACTACTGATAGGGAGGAGAGGATTGTTTCAGAGTGGAATTCAATGATAGAAGAACAAGGCTCATTTACTTTACAGGTAAATGAGATAAAAATTTTTGAGTCGTCAGGCACGATATACTTAGAAACAGATTTTCCAGATTCTTTAAAAGAGATACAAAGGAAATTTTATATCCTGAATAAGGAGTTAAGAATTAGCAAAAAAGGTTATCAATTAATATCAAAGCCACATATTACCATTGGTTCGGGGCTTGAAAAAGAAGAATTAGAATTAATAAAAAAGTTATTAAGTGGAATAAATATAAACAGGGAATTTGAAGTTCAAAGCCTTGTAGGATTAAGAGCTGAGTTAACAGATAAGAGCTATCAGAAATCTCGAATTTTCAATTTAAAAACTAAATAGATTTGTTCCCAAACAAACCCTGGATCTACGATCATGACGAGCCCTTAACCCGGTATTCTTTGGGGCAAGAAGGCAACAACCCATTGATCTGCTTTGGAGTAAACCCAAGCACCGCTGTTCCGGGAAATTTAGATCCGACAGTAGCATCAGTAGCACGATTTGCGCAAGAAAAAGACTACGATGGTTGGTTGATGTTCAATCTTTATCCGCAGCGTGCCACCAATCCGGATAAGATGCACAAGCGCTTTCAGAAACCGATCCATGATAAAAATATAGAAGCCATTCAAATGCTGTTAAAAACCCTTCCGGATGGATTAGACGTTTGGTGCGCATGGGGAACGTTGATCGAAAAGCGACCATATCTATCCAGATGTATGAAAGACATCGCAGAAGTTCTCGAGCAAAATAAATGCAGATATTTTACCAGAGGAAAGATTTCCAAAGCGGGCCATCCGCATCATCCGTTGTATCTGAGAAAAGAATCACCGATGGATGTGTTTGATCTGGAGGCGTATGTTCAAACCATCCACACGTGATAGCGAAGTTGTCTCCTAGTATAAGCCCCGTATGTTTGTTTATTTTGCTGTTGCTTGAATTTGTTGACCTCCTCTGTCTCCTCCTGGAACAGGAGGAGGACTCGTTAATGTAATGTTAATAAGTCCATGAATTCCCCTCCTTGTATAAGGAGGGGCGAACTGGTTCGAAAAGTAAATGTGATAAGAAATAGGGGAGGTCAGAAAAAAGAGATTTATCAACCGTTAATATGAAACCGGTCTTTATTCCAATTTTCGGGATTGTGTTTTATGTATTCCCGGATATGAAACAATGATTCTTCATTTCGGATGATGTGATCGTAATAATTACGTTGCCACAATTTTTGTCCGGATGTTTGTCGGACCTGGTTTATTTGTTTGGCCGTATTCATTTTGTACCAACCAATGATTTTTGGAATTAACATTTTTCGGCGATTTTTAAGATACAATTCTGTGTTTATTTCCGTTCGTAGGGGCGATTCATGAATCGCCCCTACGAACGGGTTTTCATTAACAATTTCAATTATGCCATGCACATGATTCGGCATAATAATGAATTCATCAACGTGTGTATTCGGATATCGATTTTCAATCGTATTCCAATAATGCCACGCAATTTCCCCACATTCATTCAACTGCATTTTGCCGGTAATCACATCCCCAAAAATATGCTCCATATTTTGCGTACAAATGGTAATGAAATAGAATCCCGGACTGGAATAATCGTATTCCTGTAAACGCATGGATTGTCTGTCGTGTAATTTGTTCTGTCTCATGATAAACAGTAAGACAGGTTGAGAGGGAATTCCTTACAAACAAAGTTTTTGAATTAACCTCCCCATTGCCTGACCACATTATACTTCCTAAGTAGTTCACCCCTCCTTTAAAAGGAGGGGTGAACGGGCTCGGAAAAAAAATCGATTAGAAGTTGGGCAGGTCAAAAAAATAGATTCCCTCGATCCACTCGCAAATGGGGATAGTAAGAAAAGGTTTCATTTACTGATCTATATTGATACTATTCTCCATCTAACTAATCTGCTAAAAAGAAAAAATGCGCTATTTACTTATTCTGATCTCGGTACTGCTTTTCAATTGTTCAGAAATTTCAAATGAACCACCCATAGAATGGGGAGAATCGCCTTGGCCGGAAATTAGGAAAGAACGGATTTCGAAACTTTTGCCACAGGCTATGGAAGCTGCTGATGTTGATATTTGGCTGGTGATCTGCCGCGAAAATAATAATGATCCGATCGCAGATCATATCGGAGGAGAAAACGCTGGAGGTACCGCTGCTTTTCTTTTTTATGTGGATGAAGATGGTTTTCATTCCAGAGTGTATTCGCCTTCCGGAGAGTCAACGGCGCTGGATGAGCTGGATATTCATAATGAAGTAATTCCGGTGGAAAGAGGAAAATCAGCGATTCAACAGGCGGTTGAATTTATCAGAGAGAAAGACTTTAAACGAATTGCCATTAATTCCTCTTCAGGAAATGCTCAGGCGGATGGTTTGAGTTATACGCAGCGAATGAATCTGGAAGAACAATTGGGATCGGTTTTCAGAAAGAGATTAATTTCCTCAGATGAACTGATCTACGAATGGTTGTCGATTAAACTACCGGCAGAAGTGGAGATCATGACCAAAGCCGCGGAGTTAACCGCGCAGTGGCAACTGGAAGCGTATGAATTGATCGAACCGGGTGTTACCACTGATGCCGAGGTCGCAGCTTTTCTGGATGCAAAAATGGAAGAATATGGAGTAGGCGAGGCATGGAACCCGACACAGAATCCCAATGTAAATTCCGGACCGGATCGCGGACATTCCCATGCAACCGATAAAATCATTATGCCCGGTGATGTGATACAAACAGACTTCGGAATTAAACTGTACGACCGTTGGGTAAGCGATATTCAACGTTTTGCCTATGTCCTGAAACCAGGGGAAACCAAAGCTCCCGAAGACATTCAGTTTTACTGGGAATCGGCCAAGGCCGGAAATCGCGCCGCGTTTAATGCTATGAAATCCGGAGTTAAAGGAGTAGAAGTGGATGCCGCACAACGTGAACTCATGAACCAAAATAACTCAGAATATGTGCCTTGGAGTACGGGTCATCCGGTAGGTTATGTGGCTCACGATACAGGACCAAATTTAGGCGGCTCGCAATCCGCAAGTATTCGTCTTGCAGCGCAAAAGATTCTGAAGCCGGGAATGGTTTTCGCTTTCGATGGCTTCCATGCCTGGACGCTTGAGGATGGCGGAACCAAAACCATCAGCGTGGAAGAAATGGTGGTGATCACCGAATCCGGCGCTCGTTGGCTGAACGCCCCGCAGGAAGAGTTGGTTTTGGTGGGGAATTGAGTTGAATAAATGCCACTCCTTTTAGTTTCAACTTAGTGCATCAACTGTTACTTTCTGTGCTAGAGCAACATGTACAAAAATAAGCACATGCAAAATCTTAACAAGTCCCATTTCGATATAAAAGTGAAATAACATGGGGAAAGACGAAAAAGTAAGTTTCTTATTATATACATCAAATCAAGGGGATATACGAGTTGACGTTGCTTTAGAAGATGAAACTGTGTGGCTTTCTCAGAAAGCGATGGCGAATTTGTTTGGAGTATCAACACCGACTATAAGTGAGCACTTAGCAAATATATACGACACCCTAGAATTAATAAAAACAACAACTGTTCGGAATTTCCGAACAGTTCAACAAGAAGGGGATCGGGAAGTAACGCGCAATATCGAATACTATAATTTAGACGCAATTATATCTGTGGGCTATAGAGTTAATTCAGTTGAAGCTACTCAATTTCGTAAATGGGCTACAAAAACGTTAAGGGAGTTTTTGATCAAGGGTTTTGCGATAGATGATGAACGTTTAAAGCAAGGCAAAACGCTTTTTGGTAAAGATTACTTTGATGAACTGCTGGAACGTGTTCGGGAAATTCGTGCCTCGGAGCGACGATTTTATCAAAAGATCACCGACATTTATGCAGAAGCTAGTATTGATTACGATCCAAGTGCAGAGATAACCCGAACCTTCTATAAAACGGTTCAAAACAAATTGCATTGGGCAATTACCGGGAATACTGCTGCCGAATTAATTAAAGAACGAGCAGATTCGAAAAAGCCAAACATGGGCTTGAAAACTTGGAAAAAGGCTCCCAAAGGAAAAGTGCTCAAAAGCGATGTTTCTGTTGCCAAAAACTATTTAAAAGAAAAAGAACTAAGTGGGCTTAATAGAATCGTATCTATGTACTTAGACTATGCAGAAAATCAGGCAGAGAGACAAATAACTATGACGATGCAAGACTGGGTTGAAAAACTGGACGCCTTCTTAAATTTCAATGATTATGAAATTCTGAAAAATGCAGGTAAGGTTTCAGCTAAGATAGCCAAGAAATTAGCAGAAGACGAATACGAGAAATTCCGACCTATACAGGATAAAGCCTTTGAATCAGACTTCGATCGGTTGGTTAAAAAGACGAAAAAGAGAAATAATTAACTATAATAACCATCAGTGTAGAAGAAATGGTGGTGATCACGGAATCCGGCGCAAGATGGCTGATAGCCCCGCAGGAAGAGTTGGTTTTGGTGGGAAAATAACAGATTCAGGAAGTATTTTGAATACAAATGCTCACATTAAAAAAGATCATAATTAATGTTTGCACAGAATCTGACATTAAAATGAGGTCCTAAATTTCGCAAACGTTAAAAAACAATTTAATTAATGTTTGCGTCTTGGAATACAAGAGTTTTAAGGCTACATTGTCAGCATACATTAAAAAAATCATTTTTTGATGCCTGATAAAATGCTTTACGCAGTAAATCCGGACCGGAAAACACCATGGAATTCGCTTCCTGAGCTCCCTATCCCCAAAGAGTTGTATGAAAATCTGGAAATCTATAAGCAGTTGGGGAAAGCCAAAGAAGCACTGGCTCTTTTGAACGGAAGAAGCATTGCTATTCCAAATCAGGGAGTTTTGATCAATTCGATTACCCTGCAAGAGGCAAAAGATTCCAGTGCCATTGAGAATATTTTTACTACTGAAGACGAGCTTTACAAAGCTTACAGTGAAGACAAAGCAAACCAACCCCTGAGCGGAACGGCTAAAGAGGTACTGCGTTATCGTGAAGCTTTATGGGAAGGCTTTCATTATTTGAAACAGAAAGAAGAATTTGATCAGGGTTACTTTACCGGGGTTTTCAATCAAATAAAAGAAACAACAGAAGGATACAGATCTCCGGTATCCAGAACGTATATTCGTCAGGGAGGGAGCGGACCGAATGCAGGAAAACCTGTGTACACTCCACCAAGAGGTCCCGGAATCATTGAGCAAAAAATGGAGAACTTGACAGCTTTTCTAAATGGTGACATTAACGAACCGGATGAGGTGTTATTAAAACTTGCCATTGCACACTACCAATTCGAAGTAATACATCCTTTTAACGACGGAAACGGAAGAACCGGTAGAATTATGATGATCCATTACCTTTGTAAAACGGGTCTTTTGGATTATCCGATACTGTTTTTGAGTAGATACATTATGGAGCATAAAGACGAATATTATGATTTACTGGCGGGTGTTTCTCAACGGGGAGACTGGCAATCCTGGATACTGTATATCTTAAAAGCGGTAGAATACACATCGACCTTAACATTCAACAAGGTGTCAGATATATTGATAGCCAAAGACGATATCTTAGAAATGATAAAAAAGGAAACGTCTATTCGTAAAGCGGAAGATTTAACGGAAGCTCTGTTCAGCCAGCCATTCACAAAAGTAAACCACCTGACAGATGCAGGTATTTATGCGGAAAATACAGCCAGAGATTATTTAGCCAAACTAGTGGAACTTCGGTTGCTGGAAAAGAAAGAGATCAGCGGCAAGCATTATTATCTGAATACCGAGTTGAAACGCATTCTGGCTTATTGATGAGATTTAATGATGATCACCGAATCCGGCGCTCGATGGCTGATAGCCCCGTAGGAAGAGTTGGTTTTGGTGGAGTAAGCACTAGTTAGCGATATTCTTTTTCATTCATCGAAGTCAGTTTCTTCAAACTCTTCAGGGTTGTAATCAAACTCTTCCATAAATACCTCATTAACTTTATACCGAAGCTTCTTATCATCTTCATTTTTAGGGAAACTGATTGCATAACCGATAATGGGTGCCTGATTGTCAGATTCTTCCCAGCCCTTTGGTTTAGGATCGAGTGGATAGATTAAAAGTAGTCCGTTTTGAACTGACCTCATGGCTCTAACATTCTTTCCGGTTGGCACAGTAGGCGGATCAGGCTTTTTGTTTCTTCGCTCGCTTTTTCTCCAGTCTTCAACGGTCATTTCTAAGGCCTTTTCAAATGCTTCTCCAGGAACATCAAAATCAAAGTATTCATGTTTGGGGTCAATTATATGGCTCTTGGCAATCTCATAATAATTGCCTTCTCCCTCCCTAGAATCGCTTCTCATAGTGAGACCAACTGAGACAGACTTACCTTGTATCTGGAACAGGTCATTTCTCTGATTGCGATCATTCGAAACAAGCACTATCGTCCAGTTCGTCAGAAAATTGCTTTTTGCTTGTTCTGATATGTACTCAATAATTTTTTGGTGCTCTATGCGGTTATCAGCTTCATATCCTTTAAGGAAATCAAGGACTCTCTGCCAGTTATTTTCATCCTGCCAGACAAATTGCTGACCATTATTGGACTCGGGAAATTCAAGGGAGTTGATGAAGTTATAAGTGTGCTTGTAATTACTTTCAAGTATTCTCTGATCCCGTTTAAAGCACCATGTTTCCCTGAGTTTATCAGAAAATGTAAGCTCCATTTCCTGTCCGGCTCTCATCTTATTTGTTGCGGTTATCTTAAGTACATCTGGATGACGTCTGACCTTGATTCCAAAATTTCTCGGGCTCTTTCTGTCCCTTTTCATTTGCTCAAATTCATTGCGTAGCTCTTCAGAGGCCACTGTAATGTATTTGTACCATTTAATCAGCTCGCCACTTGTATAGAGCCGGCATAAGTCCAGATAGCCTGGACGATAACCAAACCACCTTCCCATTTGCATCAATGTATCATACATGACAGACGCCCTTAGATAGTAGCTTACGGACAGACCTTCAAGAGTAAGACCTCTGGAAAGCTTATTGCCTCCTACGGCAATTACTGATAGTCCTGAGTGTCTGTGCTTGTAATAATCAAGTGATGAAATATTATCGAAATCGAGGCCTTCCTGAGTACTGTCGCCATGTATTGCACGCACCCTGATTTTAGCACTGGCCTTTTTTAGTTGTGTTTCCACTTCGAACCACTCAAGATGGCGAATTATAGTATCATCGTGTCTTTCATCGTTGATGACTTGTTCAGTAATGGGCTGGAATTCCCTTTCAAAGAGTCCTTTTAGCTCGTTTAATATGGTTCCCTGATTGTATTGAATTTGCTGCTGCCAGCTTTTTAGTTGGCGGTTGATCAGGCTGGCTACCTTATTTTGCCAACGTACAAACCTAGTTACATGTACAAGCATGGAATTATGTGCCTTAATCTGGCCTCTTGCTCTTCTTATGGCACAGGTGAGAATAAATGACTTTATAGCGTGTTTAAGGCTTTTCGGTAAATCACTAGGCAAAGCATCATCCTTTTTATGTTTGTCAGGAAAATAAGGGGCATATTCAGTTGGCTTTATTTCCACTAATAAAGGAAGACCGGTCTCGGCTTTTTCAGGTTCAACACTTAGTTCAGCTTCCAAGCCAAAAATCTCCTTCGGACCTATGTAGTTGGAAGGAGGAAAAATGTTCAGAATGAAATCTTTGGGAAACAGATCGCGCCCGGAATACTTCCAGAATTCGGGCAACCGGATATTAAGACCCCGCGAAATCACATCTTCGTCCTCTGTAAGTGGAATGAAAACATTGGCAAAAGGGGTCGCTGTATATCCTACATAAGCACTTTGCTGAAAAAGCGAAAGCAGGGAGCGTATCAGTCCATTTATGGTTGAAACCGCATTCCGTGATATATTTATAGAGGCATTATCTGCCTCGTCATCAATCAGCAGCAACGGAAGCCGCTTGACCAACCTTTTTCCGTCTCCAAGTTGATCTCCCCTGTCAGCAAACCAGCGGATGAACTCTTTCAATACGCTGGGATTCTTCTTGACTACTAACACCACATGTCCAGAGCGGGGGTTTGTTCCTACTATCCGCCTAGAAGTAGCTTTAAAATCACCGTCCAATGCGCTGGTAGTGAAATAGTGAGCCTGAGGGCGAGAATCGTATTTACTCACTCCAAAACTCCTGCTCTCTTCCGGCGATGCTCTGTCTACTTGTGTATCCCATCCCAAAAAACCAAGATCGGTTCTAAGCTGTGTTTGTGCCCGAAGGTCTTTTGTTAACCCAGCCAGAACCACGATGATCTTGTAACCGTAATCAGCCGCTTTTGACATCAGACCGATGTAGTTACTGGTTTTACCAGACTGTACCTGACCTACTACCATGCCTCTTTTATCCCAGTCTCCAGTGGATTTAGGGTCTTTCAGGTGGTCTAAAACGTCATCAGTGATGTCATCTAGTTTATCCACCGTATCCGGGGCCCATTTCTGATCATTCAGCAGGTACTTTTTATATCGCTCCCAGAATCTTTTATCAACCGTTCCTTTCCTGTTGTGTATCCACGGTTCATAGCCTTCCTCTAGGATAATGTGCTTTTCAGATTCAATATTGAATTGCATTTCAAGGTATTCACGAACATAGGTGAGATTGATTTCCTTTTCTTCGAAGGATTTCAGCCCTCTCTGGATGTCTTGGCTGATTTCCTCCGATGACACAGGTCGGGGCCGGTTATTAAGAAAAGTAAGAGCAAACTGTATGAGGTTTTCATTCTCTGTCTGGATTCGGTCTATCTCTGTTTTCAGTTCTTCCAGTTCATCCCTGAGATCGCCCGGCACGTCTCCTTCCAAAGCATATTCATACAGTTTTCGTGCCTCTATGAAATCAGCCTTATCAAGTGCTATGTAGGCTGCACTCCTGAACAGGACCGAACGGGAAGGTTCGATGTGTTGATTATACAATCCCAGTGCTGCTTTTTTTTCGTAATCAAATGCTCTTTCTGACAGTTCCTGAAATTTGGCCAGATCACCATTCCGCAAGGCACGAAGTGCCAGTTCGGAATTATCCATAGCTAGGCGGTGCAGTTTCTGTAACTCTTCGTTTGTCATACGATCCTTCTTAATCCTGTTTTGATACGCGGCTTTCCAAATTCTACAATTACAACCAGTGCTGGCAGTTTTGTATAATCCGATTTCTCAGATTGTGTCATTTTTGTATTATACCTGCTTTCCAGTTGTTGGTCGGTTCCGTTACGAATCCCGGAGACCTCCAGCCTCAACTTATTTTGAAACAGAAAATCATCTTCAGTTCCCAGCCAGTAATCAATACCCGTTTTTTTTCTGGATTTTTCTATAGCCTTCACATCCATTTCCTTCGATGCAACCATGAATGCCACACCGTACGCTCCTTCTTCTGTGGCTACCGGCTCATCATTGTGCGTCCGCTTCATCTGACCGTTTACATGATATCGGGAAATGGTATATTCTGTTCCAAAACACCCCTCATCTGCCATTTTAACAGCTAAAGCATGTCCGCAGCTATCTAGGCAAACCGAAGCCGCGTGAGCAAAATTCAGCCCGGCTGCCGAGGTCAGAAAGTGGTGTTTACCCGTTTCTAATTCTTTAAGGTTTAAATCTTGTTTCAAAATACTGCTGTTTGACTTGGACTTACTGGGCCATAACTTATTCCTTATTTTCTTTAAACCAATATTCATAAGGGTTCAGCCTAATTGATTTTCAAGGTGCTCAGACAATTCCGGGTAATAATTAAAAGGCTCTGTCCTCAGAATTTCTTCAATAGCTTCTTCCTTCGAATATCCATGTTCAACTAAATTCTGAAAAAGAGTTACTACCATAGAAACCAAGTCTGAAATAGACTTACCTTCAAAGGGCGCATTTTGATTGTCCTTGTTTTCACTCTCGTTGATGACAATCATAGCTAGTGGTAAAGTTTCTTCTACCAATCTGAAAAGCCGCCTGACCTGAGTTTTGCTGTCACTAAACTCTTCCAGAAAGGATTTAATTATGGGATGCTCCTTATTGATCTGGTAACAGCGTTTACCATTCCATTTATGCGGCACCCAAACAGGTATATCTTCCTTCTCAAACTTTGATCTTTTTACCTTACCGATCTGACGATATACATCTGTTGCCTCCTTACGAGCCTTTTCTGCAATTTTCTTAAGTTTCTTCCTGATATCATTAGGTGGCTGAATAGTGGATTTCTTAATGTCCAATTGCCATTCCTTATCAAGAGTTGCGGAATTAGGTACATTCACCATGATCCGGGCTAGTTTGCTGTGTTCTTCCTGCTTATACATGCCCAGCCATTCCCCCGCTATGATCAGCCTGTCCTTTCGATAAATATAAAACCCCTGATGGGCATTCCACCCTTTAAGCCACGAAGCAGTTTCAAAATCCTCTCTCTGTAGTTTTGAATGATGAGGCAGTACCCATGATTTAACCTGTATTTCGTCTCTTAATTCATATTTATTTACCAGTGATGAATGTTCATTTGTGCTTATGTAGGGATCCCAGTGAGCTATTTTGTTGTCATTGATCCAGATGTTTAACCTTCTCTGTTCGAGAAATAAATGGAAAACCATCTGTAGATGTTTCTCCATAAGCTTAATCCTGTCCAGAAAATTGTTAAGATCGCTTTCATCTTCCATGCTGGTACCTTTTACCAATGAATCTATGTCTTCCCAAACGACAGAAGTACCATTGCTCAGGTTGTCGAGTCTCACTACAAACTCCGCTTTATTGAGATAATTGAGCAACTTCCATTCACCAGTATATCCCACATAATCTAGGTTCCAGCAGCGATGTAGTAAATCAGCACCCTTTTTTTTACTCGCTACAGTGAGTATTCTGCATTGAGAAAAAGAAGCTGTTTTTAATCCAAGTCCAAATCTTCCCAAGTCTTCGGAACTCCGATCAGCCAAAGGGTTTTTGGAACCAGGACGCATTGCATCGACCAGTTCCTTTTTATTCATCCCATCCCCATCATCTGTAATTACTAATACAGTTTCAGGCCCAAGCCATTCAAAGTCAATCCATACATTTCTAGCCTGGGCAGCTATGCTGTTATCGATTATATCGGCTACTGCAGTTGACAGACTATAGCCAATTGATCGAAAACTCTCAATCATAGAACCAGCATGTGGAATCGCTTCTTCTCCTTCAAATCGCTTCAGCTTCTCTATGTTCATTAATTATAGCCTTAGATTTATATGTTTAATTAGGATACAGCTTAGATACAATCAATGCTATCTTTTTTGCCAATAACGGAGGCACAGCATTCCCGACTTGGACATATTGAGAAGTTCTTGGTCCACAGAAGTAATAATTATCAGGGAATGTCTGGATTCTTGCAGCTTCTCTGACAGTTAAACTTCTACATTGAGTGGGGTCATAGTGTATATAATAGTGCCCGTCTTTTGAAATATGACTGGTAATAGTTTTTGCTGGCTCATTCTTTAACTGAACTCTGAAACGATCCGCAAACTTTTTAGTCTTAATTGCAACCTGAGCATTTTTATGATCGGGTAACAAGCTTTCAGGAAAATCACTCAGTTTTGGAGATCGCTTATTAACCTTTCCAAAACAGGATACAAATAAGTATCTGTAAATATCAGAATTCATGTGTCCCCGGGATTCATGATTACAATAGCCACCTATTCGTTCATCAAAAAACCAATCTCTCTCAAACTCAATTGTTTTTGAATTAGCCCGGGAGGCTACAAATTCGCTTCCCGAACCCGGTAATGGGTTTGAAATATTTTCAATAGTTTTAAGCATTTTTTCTCTAACATCCGGATCAATATTGCTGAAAAAAGGAGTCTTTTTAAAGTCAGAAAGAAGCTGACTCCAGTTTTCCCAAGTACTGTCCTGTTTAGACAAACCGCTCCTGATACGTGGGAGGTCATCAATGACTTCCTGTAGAGGAACCGGCTTTTCCTTTATAAGAAAAGTTGGTTGATCATTATAAAAATCTTCTCTAACACCTAATAATATTACTCTATGCCTTCCTTGTGGTATACCATAATCTTCAGCTCGAATTACAAAATCTTCAGGCTTATATTCAGGCTCATCAAAAAGGTTATTTCGGGGAGGTTTTACCAAAGAAAAAACTCTGTAACTAGGAGCTTTTAGATCTTTCATTACCCTCTCAAAAATAGATTGAGTTTTTGAGCGAGCAGAAAGCATTCCTTTCACGTTCTCCATTACAAACACAGCTGGGCGATGTTTTTCGATTATCCGTAGATAATGTTTATAAAGAGTTACTCGCCCATCCTTTCTTCCATCAAGAGTAGTTCTTTGCAGGCGGGAACGACCCACTACGGAATATGCCTGACAAGGTGGACCGCCTGTAAGAATCCAGTTATTTTCACCTTGTAAACCATCTGTAATTGCTTTGTCAAGCTTTTGATTACTTACAGAATCATCGTGATATCCCAATTTCCAATTTTTTGATTCATTTTTAGCAGCTTGAGCTTCTTCAGGATAGCAGTGATACAGCTCTTCTTCAGTTAAATTATTTCTGAGTAGTTCATAATATTCTTCTGGGACTTCATTAGGTCTGAACTGACGATAAAAACTTCTTAAAGTGAGAGTTTGATGAGCAAACTTTTCCATCTCAACAGAAAGAACAGTTTTAAAAACCCGCTCTCCATTTTCATCAAAAACAGAACTAAAACCTTCACCGAGACCTCCCGGGCCGGCAAAGATGTCAATTACAGGAATGGGCATTTATATGATTTATTAACTTAAAAAAAGGATACTGTAGATAATAGTTTAAAACAGAAACGTCAAAGGCAAATAATCTTAACAAACCAAAACCACCTTCCCGATATTCCTCCGCTCTTCGATGTAACGGTGGGCTTCGCCGGCTTCTTCGAAGGTAAAGGTTTTGTCCACATGCGGGCGAACCCAGCCGGTTTCTACTCCATCTAAAATAGCACTCATCCAGGAAGCGGCTTTTTCGGATTCATGCCACAAATGACCAAGATTTACGCCATAAACTCCACGGTTTTTATCGAGCAGGGAAAGCGGTTTAAAGGTAGGCATCGCCATCACGGTTTTAATGAGTTCAAACTTGGCTTTTAATCCACCGCGTTCGTTCACGCTTGCAGTTGAGATTCCGAACATGCCCATTCTTCCGGTTGCCCGCAATGCCCGGTAGCTTTTCTTCCATTCATCTCCGCCCAACGGATCGGTGATCAGTTCCACACCGCGTTTATCGGTGAGTCTCATGAGTTCATCGTACCAGTTTTTGTTTCTGTAGTCGATGGGATGATCCAGTCCGCGTTCTTTCAGAAATTCATGTTTGCGTTCACTTGCTGTTCCGTAGGTCGTTGCGCCAATGTGTTTCGCAATATCCAATTGAGCGAGTCCAACCCCGCCACCGGCATTGTGAATGAGTACCGATTCCTTTTTTTTCAATCCGCCCATGGCTACCAATAATGCCCAAGCTGTTAAATAAGTGACGGGAATGGAAGCAGCGTCTTCAAAAGAAAGCTGAGCCGGTTTTTCATACACCTGTTTTTCTTTCAGCACCACTTGCTCGGCCTGACCTTTAAATCGGCATAGTCCAATCACTTTTTTGCCGATCCAACTTTTGTCAATTTCTGAACCAACATCCGTCACAATTCCGGAAACTTCATATCCCATTACACATGGAGTTTTGGGTCCGTCGGGATATTGACCTTTTCGGGCGAGAATATCCGCAAAATTCAATCCGGCAGCTTTTACCTGTATCAATAACTCATCGTCTTTAGGCGAAAGATCCGCCTCTTCCTGAACTTCAAGCACATCATAACTTCCGGTTTTGGTATAAACGAGTTGGCGCATGGTGGATTTTTTAAAATTGATTGCTTCTTTAGTTCAGTATAGCCACAAAAGCTCAAAAACACGAAAAGATTATCCTTTTCTTAAACCACAGAGAACACAGAGGTTTGTTTTTAGCATTGACCTCCTCTGTCTTCTCCTTGGATAAGGGGAAGGACTCGTTGATACAACTCAGAATATGCTTCGAAATTCCCCTCCTGTTGCAGGAGGGGTGAACTGGCACAAAAGTAAAATTTGAGTAGGTTTTGGGGAGGTCAGGGAATGGCGAGGAGTAAACTTTTAGGTTTTCAAATGCCTGGTTTTGTTTTGACCCCCTCTGTCTCCTCCTTGGTTAAGGAGGAGGACTCGTTGTTAAGGTTTAGAATCTGTTTCGGAACTTCCCTCCTAATGTAGGAGGGGCGAACTGGTGAGGAAGTGAAATGTGGGCTCCGGTTGGGGAGGTCAGGTATGACAAGAATCGAACTTTTGTTTGACCCCATCTGTCTTCTCCTTGGCTAAGGGGAAGGACTCGTTGATATAGATTTGAATAGTTCAGGAATTCCCCCTCCTTTTGAAGCCTGACTGACCGGTAGGCAGGGAGGGGTGAGCTGGTGAGGAAGTGAAATGTGTGCAGAGGTTGGGGAGGTCAGGTATGACAAGAATCGAACTTTTGTTTGATCCCGTCTGTCTTCCTCTTGGATAAGGGGAAGGACTCGCTGATATAGTTTTGAATAGTTCAGGAATTCCCATTCTTTTGGAAGGACAAGAAAGTGAAATGTGAGCAGGAGTTGGGGAGGTTGGGTATGCCAAAAATTGAACTATTAATTTTACCATAAAAATAGACAGGTTCAGGATGACCCAATATCTTTAAATGGTCAAAATGTTTGTTTTATGCTATTATGTAATAAGTTAAGGGGATTACACTCTTGATATAAGAGAGTGTGTATTAAAAATCAATTTAGAAGTATTTGAAAGCTTTAAGTATGAGCGTTTATTAAAATTAAATAAATCTCACTACTATATGTAAGTATAAAGGGCTAAACTGTATTTTTAAATAACAATTAAAGCAAAAGTTTAAATGGGACAACAACAAGTTCTGTTGATTCTACTTGTGACAGTGATAGTGGGTATTGCAACAATACTGGCTATTAATACTATGTCCAATACATTGCAACAAAACAACATTGATGTAGTTCGTGTTGATCTGTCCGTAATAGCTGCTCAAATGCAGGCTTATTATCAAAAGCCGAGGGCACTTGGCGGTGGAAATAAATCTTTTGAGGGAGTGTCATTTAATACAATAGTATTTCAGGCAGACACTATAAATGCTTCCGGGTCAATGGCTCAAAATGATAACGGAATTTATAGCATTGAATCAGCAACTACTTCAGAAGTTGTAATTATCGCTCAACCGGCATCCGGGCCGGCAATGACTTTCGAGAATATTACCAATTCAGAAATAACCCAACGCGCCACAGTTAGTCTTTCAGACGTAGTAATGCGTTATGAGATCGAGTAAAGAAGGTCGTATTTGGTAGAATGGTGAATTTAACTTGGTTGTTGGCAAGGAATCACAAAAGCACGGAAAGGGTAAACCACAGAGCGCACAAAGGTTTTGAGGAGGTCAGGTAAGGAAGGAAACGAACTTTTGTTTTGACCCCATCTGTCTTCCCCTTGATTAAGGGGAAGAACTCGTTGATGAAATTTTGAATATGATTAGGAATTCCCCTCCTTAACCAAGGAGGGGTGAGCTGGCGAGGAAGTGAAATGTGTGCAGGAGTTGGGGAGGTCAGTACGGCGAAAAGTCATTTAAAACCACAGAGTGCAAAAAGGTTTTGAGATGAATAAGCTTAATTAATCTCTGTGGTCTTTGTGGTTAGAAAATGGAAAGAGCTGGCTATTGAAATAATCTCCTAAAAAGGAAGATCATCGTCCATATCGTCGAAGTCTTTATCTATTGTAAATCCCTCAGTGCTTGGCGGCGGCGGTGCTTGCTCCTGCTGATTTCCGGTTCCTTGTTCAACTTTCCAGGCTTTTACATCAGTGTACCAATTGCCTTTGTATTCACGGCTCTGGATATCGATAGACACCGTAACTTCAGCATTTTGTTGAACAGCCTGAGCATCGATATTATCTCCCCATTGAGTGATACATACTTTCCGGGGATATTTACCGGGAATTTCCAGAATAAAATCTCTTTTTCTCCACGGACCGTTTTTGCCCTCTCCTGATTGTTCTTCTAAAATTTGTACGACTCTTCCTTTTAATTGCAGATCCATGGTGTTGATTTTTTAAGTTTTCATGAAGATATGGGTTTATATGGAATGATGTTAAGAAGCAGAAAACTCTTTTTTATACGATCTGATGAGGAAAAATTAACAAGTAATAATTTTTCGGTAGCTCTTTTAAATACTATTATTGGAAAAATCGTACAAAATGTTTGTCAGGCTTTTTATAACAGGGATCATAATTACGTGTTTTTCTATTGAATTATGGGCACAACCCACGTTCAAAAAGACTCGTTATGCCGGTGAACAGGGACTTTCCCATAATACTGTTTTAGGTATTACCATGGATGAAAGAGGATTTCTTTGGATAGCTACCATGGATGGTCTGAATAGGTTTGACGGGATGGAAATGAAAGTGTACAGACCTAATGAAGGAGATTCGTTATCTCTCAATGATGGATTTATACATGGTATCCATCAGCATGAAGACGGGAACCTTAGGGTGAGCACGCGCGACGGAGGATTAAATATTTTTGATCCTGTTACAGAAACATTTCGAAGTTTTAAAAATTTAGAACCGGCACAGTCTGATTTTCCTGAACACGAAATTAGTCTTTTACACAAAGACAGCAGGGATAATTACTGGGTGGCTTTTTTTGGTCACAGTACAGGCTTGATGAATCCGAAAACTAAGAGTTACTATCCCGCCAATATTGTTGATGGAGAAACAGGGAGTAAGAGAACTTCAGTTAATGCTTTTCTGGAATTCGGGGATGGAAGCATGCTTTTTACTTCGCTGAATGGATTGTTTTATTTGCCGGCTGAAGAAACAGAAAAATTTCTAAGCAACCCCGGATCTGATCAGAATATCTATGCAGTTCCAATACGTTATTCTGATGCGAACCCATTTCCAAATACAGTAAACATGAAGGTTGATTCCATGGGCGATCTCTGGATAAATCTGGTTACATCAGGATTGGAAAAAATGTCCTCAGCTTATATTCCGGATTTTCTAAAGAAAAGTATAGAAACGGGTGTGGTGAGTAACTCATCCGGAAACCTCGTAGTGGAAAGAGATGGGTTTTTAATATCTGGATATCTCAGTAATCAACTTCTTTTTGTCGATCTTGAAAATGGATCACGAACGATATCAAAGTTCGATCCGGGGATTAATTTACAGGGAGCTACATACATTTATGAAGATCCGAATCAGGAGCTCTGGGTATATACCTGGGGAAGCGGGTTTTATAAACTTGAACAAAAAACAGGCATTACTCTCATTAATAACACGACGCACCCGGGTACATTCGAATCAAATTTTATGCTTGGCTTCGAAGAAGATGAGAACGGGCTTTGGATAGGAACCGGAGCAGAAGTACAGTTTCATGATCTCAGTAAAAATGAGTTTACGGCACTTAACGAACGATTATCAAGCACTCAGATTTATGGAATATGGGATATCGAAAAAGAGGAATCGGGTCTGTGGATCGTTACGGTAGAAAAAGGATTGGTGCTTATCGAAAATAAAGAATTAAAAAAAGAAAGAGGGATAAAAGCTTATCGGTTTACAAGCCAAAACAGCATAATTAAAAGCAAAAATCTGCATACGGTATTTAAAGATTCCCGGGGCTGGCTATGGTTGGGATATGAAGGTGAGGGCATTCAGATAGTTAAAAATCCGGAAGCGCTGATTACAGAATCAGTTTTAAATATCATAGAGTTGACATCAGACTCGGAAAGCGAACAGCCTGATATTTCATCGGAAAATATTCGCGAATTTTATGAAGATCGGTTTGGGAATATGTGGGTTGCTACAAACGATCGTGGCTTTGACCGGATATCGATTCAAGGACAGGAAATTTTATCAGTAAGATCATTTCAAAATGAACCGGGGAATGTAAGATCTGTACCCCACAATGATGGAAGAAGTATTTTTCAGCAAACCGACTCAACATATTGGTTTGCTACTTATGGCGGAGGAATAGCAAAATGGAACTCTTTAACTGATATTATCACCAGATACACTACAGAAGACGGTCTCCCCAATAACAGTACGTATAGTGTAATAGGAGAAAAAGAAGCGCAATATATTTGGACGAGTACAAATTCAGGCTTAGCCAGACTGGATCTCGAAACGGGTAAATTCGATGTGCTTACTGAAGAAGACGGTTTGCAGAATAATGAGTTTAATACCGGCGCATATTTAAAGTTAACAGATGGAAGGCTGGTTTTTGGGGGCATAAACGGACTCAACATCATCGACCCGGCTGAGTTAAAAAAGAACGACAGAACTCCTCCGGTTTACATTACTAGTATCAATTTGTTTGACGAGCCTTTTCATTCAGATACTTCAGCTACAGAAATCAACAATATTAAATTAGCGTATAACGAGAACTTCCTTTCTTTTGAATTTGCAGCGCTCGATTTCGAAAACCCAAAGCAAAATCAGTTTGCTTATAAAATGGATGGAGTTGATGCGGACTGGGTGTATTCAGGAAACCGAAATTTTGCCGGCTATCCGAACCTGGCGCCAGGTGAATATATTTTCAAAGTAAAGGCTGCCAATAATGATGGTTTATGGAATGAAGCAGGTACAAGAATTAATATTGAGATCACTCCTCCCTGGTGGCAAACAGTTTGGTTTAGATTGGTTTCAGGACTTCTGTTGTTAACAGGTATTGTTTTCGGAGTAAGATATTTTTCTCAGAAAAGACTTCGGGAGCAGATCAGAAAAATGGAAATCGAAAACAAGCTCAGAAATGAAAGAGAACGAATTTCCAGAGACCTTCATGATCATGTAGGATCGCAATTAGCAAATATAATGTCGGGGCTGTCGCTGGCTGACAAGTACAATCAGATCGACAATAAAGAAAAGTCATCCTCTCTGATGAACTCGTTAAGGGGAGATGCTGAAGTAACCATCAAACAACTGAGAGATACCATTTGGGCGCTTAATCAAAATGAGCTTAACCTGGTGAACTTCAAAGATCATCTGCAAAGCTATTTTAACAATCAGACGGCTTTTAAAGAATCTCTGATGTTTAACTACGAGATTTTAGGAAACAAGGAAACAAAACTTTCATCCACGCAGGCATTAAATCTTTTCAGGATAATTCAGGAAGCTTCTCAGAATACACTGAAGTATGCAAATGCTGAAACCATCAATATAAAATTACATCAAAAAAACGGGGCTTTGTTCGTTTTTATAAAAGATGACGGCTCTTTTAAAGGAGACCAAAAGACATTTAACGGGGGGTATGGATTCGGGAATATGGAAAAAAGAACGAAAGAATTGGGAGGTAATATCTCAGTGAACACAGAGGATGGAACTGAAATCAAGGTAAACATACCGATATAGATAAATACCAAATTCGGGGTATAGCTAATAGGCTCGGGATGAAAGATATTTGTTCAAAAGATTGATTATGGAAAGCAAAGGGGCGGATAAAAAAATTAGGGTAGCTATTGTTGAAGATCATGACATCTTCAGAAAGAGGCTGACGGAGTTGTTGGGCTTCTATGATGAGTTGGAGTTGGTTTTTACAGCAGAATCGGGAGAAACGTGTTTAAAGCATGTGTTTGAGTCAGAACCGGAGAAAATGCCGGATGTAATTTTAATGGATATTGAGCTTCCGGGAATATCAGGGATAGAAACGACTTTTCAGCTTAAAGAGAAATTTGAAGAGATTGATATCATTATGTTCACAGTTTTTGAAGATGATGAGCGGCTTTTTGAATCTATTCAGGTTGGTGCAACAGGATATTTACTGAAAGATACTGCTATAGATGAAGTAGTGTCGTCTTTGAAAGAAGTAAGGGAAGGAGGGTCGCCGATCACACCTTCGATTGCAAGAAAACTGATTGGAATGGTTTCTAAACCGAAAAAAGAGAATTCTTCCAAATCTGAACCTGAAGTAGTTCCTTTTGATCTGAGTCCTGCAGAAATTCGAATATTGGAACAGGTTATTGATGGTAAATCAAACAAAGAAATAGCGGAAGAGGTATTTCTGAGCCCCTGGACAGTGAAAACGCACATCAAGAATATCTATAAAAAAATGCATGTAAATTCCCGCGCTGCAGCGGTTAGATTGGCGTTGAAAAGAGATATCATTTAAAAATTTATAACCGAGAATACCCCATTCGGGCGATTTATTGCATGCCGATTAATTGTGAAATTTGTGATACAGCAATTTGGCAATGTTGTTCACTACTAATTAATCAGAATCAAGATGAAGAAATTAACGTTACTATTTCTAGGGGTGCTTTACTTTTCCTCGCCTCTTTTTGCACAAACAAAAACGGTTCAAGAATGGATCGCATCACAATATTTAAACACTTCACATCAAGCGTTTATTTATCAGGTATCACCTCAAATGAAGCTTGCAGATGAACAGATCATAAATACCGGAGTACAAGAAAAGAAGGCTTTTTTGGCCGAATACAATCAACTTAAAAGAAAAGGGGCTATTGTAAATAATCCCGACACTACGTGGAGATTTGAAGAGCACAAAGCCCCGCAGGATTCTATGTATCGGCCTTCATCGTACGGACAGCTTTGGTACGAAGGAGATATTGCATCAGGAGATTATTTATTTAGTAATGAATCGTATCGGTGGCACCCAGATAGTTTAGAATTATTTCCGGACAGGCACAATTACAGCCGTGTTTACGAAGCAGGAAATGATACCTCGGAAGCGGTTTATTTCAATAACTGGAGCCGAACACCGTATTATGGAATAAGAACGGCATTTATAGAAGAGCCGACAGGCGGAGCAGATTATGAGACTTACTCGGAGAATTTTAATCCGGTTTTTGGGTGGGAAAAATACGCCCACGATCTCAGGTACCAGGATGAGAACGGTTTGGATACATTGAGGATTTCAGAAAGATATAACTCAGAAACAATGGAGTATTATCCCGAATCAGAGCAAAGATATATTTCTAATGAAAACTACAGTCTAAGCTCATATAAATCCTATAAT
Source organism: Balneola sp. (assembly GCA_965222085.1). Lineage (GTDB taxonomy): Bacteria > Bacteroidota > Rhodothermia > Balneolales > Balneolaceae > Balneola. Next base: position 1,426,023 of record OZ244952.1, on the reverse strand, counting down.
TTCGATGGGAGAATCGGGTATTGGAGCTACGATTACACTAAGCTTGGAGAAGGTGGCCGATACATTTATCAAGTATCAAAACAGTGGAATAGCATCGAAGAAAAGCTGGTTGGAAGAGACAGTCTTCATTTCAATTATGAGAATAATGTGATTGAAGGGGAGCAATATTCATGGGGAGATTCTCTGTGGGTGGCGCAAGGTTTATACAAAACATTCCAAAATCCAAATGATGAAACCGTTGTGGATAGTATTATAAATTACAGCGTCTATCCTGACAGTTTAGATGAAAACAATAGCCCTGTAATTGACGAACCAATCATTCGTACTGAATTTGAATATGATATCAATGGGAATCAAACAGAAGTCAGAACATATAGTCTTATTGAAGGTGTATTAAGCCTGACGAGTAGAACTGTAAGAACCTGGGAGCTAATAGGTGAATATTACGTAGTTGTGCGACAGGATACATACTCAAGAGATTTTACTACAGGAGAGCTTTATAAGTCCGGATTTTTTGAGCGCTTTTACGATGAAGGGGGCTCAAATACCGGCGATCGAAGTTTTAACCTTAATGTAGCCGGGGACACGACCTATGGAAGAGGAAATCAATCGTTGACTCTTGAGGATGGAACCAGAGTTTACGTAACTCTGCAATGGGATTATAATTTAAAAGAATTATTACCTCAGTACTACAGAGCGTATCCAAGATCAGTTTTTGGGGAAGGCGGATATCTGAATCAAAGCACATATTTTGATTTGATTACAAACAGCGGAACCAGAAGTATAAACGTGGGTGGAAATTATCCCGGTGTATTTAATGATGGACCAATACCTATAATCATGGGAGATACATTGTCCTTTTTTGTAAGTGCGCTGAATATGGATTTCTCAAAACCCGATGTAGAGATTACAAATATGCCGGCAACCGCGACTTTTGATTCCGATAGTAGAAAATTCTGGTGGGTAGTAGATGAAGAAAACCCGGGACCGATGACATATACTGCAACCAATAAAAACGGAAGCTCGGAGGTAGTGGTTTATTTTGCAAATGTTGAAACCGCAAATGATGACGGAAACCCGGTTTCAAACGAAGAGGATGGTTTCAACCCGAAAGAATTTACGCTGAAACAGAATTACCCAAACCCATTCAATCCTAGTACCAATATCAGTTTCAATTTGCCACAAGCTTCTGATGTGCGTTTGAAAGTGTATAACATGCTAGGACAGGAAGTGGCTACTTTGATAAATGAAAGGCTTGGATCCGGAGCTCAAACAGTGGCTTTCGACGCAAGTAATCTTTCAAGCGGAATGTACATTTACAGAATACAAGCGGGTACTTTCAGCAAAACCAAAAAGATGATGCTGATCAAATAGCAGTTTATAATTGAGGGATCAATGGTTAAAAAGGATCAGGTAGAAATATCTGATCCTTTTTTTATTTCATACGATTGAACTTTAAACCTGAAATCACCCAGTTTGGAAGATTTTTTTCAGGGTCACGTTTAGTCATATCTATGAACCAACCTAATTTTTTCATGATAGGTACTTTATGCGTTTCCACAAACTCAATAAGCGTTCCGTCAGGGTCTTCAATGTAAGTAAAACGCCCGGCTGCCTCTCCCATGTCAAAACTTTCAGCACTATCTACAGTAAAGGGGAATCCCTTGGCTACACATTCTCTTTTTAAAGCATCCATTCCTTGCACATCAAAACAAAGATGAATGAATCCAATGTCTCCCCAATATCGGTCTTCAAATATTTTTTTAGGATTTCGTCGTCCATCTTCACTTTGAATGAGTTCTATCTCAGTTGGACCAAACATTTGGCTGAACCCGCCTTTTCTTGGCTGAGAGTGTCTGAGCAACACTCGTCGAAACTTAGTCTGGCCGGAAGGTAGACCATTCATGTCTTCGAAAATGTCTGTTTCGTCATAAACAACTTCATCATACCCAAGAATATCAGAATACAATGTTCTTGCTTTATCTATATCAGAAGAGCCAATAATCGCGCCGGAAACACCACCGGTAAGTCGACGTTCCTTCGTTTTAAACCATCCCAATCCCTTCACAACGTTAAAGATGTTCCCGTTTAGATCTTCAACAAAAAAATTAAGTTCTCCGGAAGGGTTTTCTTTTAAAGGCGTAAGAACTTTCAGACCGGCGGCAGTAAACTGTTCATATGATTTAGTGACATCGTAAGATTTGATCTTACAGCAGTTTATACCAAGATCACCTATTTGCAATTCAAAATCGGAGGAAACAGGTTCGCGACTTGTGTACTGCCAGATCTCAAATCCACCGCCACCTCGCATATTTAATGTAAGAATTGCGGTTCTGTCATGGGGCTTTCCGCCGGTGTAAGGTAACATCAGGTCTGCGGTTCCCGAATCTTCAAATACTTTGATATCCATACCAAAATAATTCTTATACCATTCGGTGGCTTCATGTACATCAGAATTTCCAATTCCTATTTGCTGAATTCCGGCAATTACTTTTTTCATATTATTTTTAAAGGAGCTTTTATTTAATTAGAAACTACGAAGAAATTCTTTGAACCCCGAAGTGTTATAGTCCGCCATTCCTCTTCTTTCAGTAACAATTTTACCATCCGGTGAAATAACATATGTAGTGGGAACTACAGTGGAATTATAAGCACCGGGTTTTCTGCCATTCAGGAAGTAAACCGGAAAAGTGTATTCTTTTCTTTCAAGGTAGTTTCGTGCTTTTTGATGATCTTCATCCAATGATACCATAACAAACTGAATGCTGTCACTTTCTACCGATTTGTAAAGAGCCTGAATATTGGGCATTTCAGCTATACAGGGCGGGCACCATGTAGCCCAAAAATTCAGAAAGATCGTTTTGCCTTCAAACTCCTCAAGCATTAATTCGTCCCCATCCAAAGAAAGGAGCGGAAGGTTGTAATTTGCAGCCCGATACTGGTTTTCGGGAAGTTCTGTATCCGGAGTCATTAACCCGGTCCATAACAAAACGCGTTGCAGATTTCCAATAACAGGGACATGTAATCCGGAAAAGTACAAAATCCCGATAACGCTCAGAATACCTCCCCATTCAATAAGCTCTCGCTTAAACGACCGGCGCTTTTTTGATGAAGTTTTGTTTTCCATGGTGTATAAAATAAAAAAGCCCTGAACAAAAAATGATCAGGGCTTGAAGGTAGAAATTAAATTCTACTTATAAGAAATGTTTAGTTCTACTCTGCGATTTTTTAAACGACCGTTGGCGGTATCATTTGTAGTGAGAGGTCTTGTTTCACCATACCCAACGGCTTTAATTCTGGAAGCGCTTATGCCGCCGTTTACAAGATGTTGTTTTACAGCTTCGGCACGTAATCTGGAAAGCTCTAAATTATAGTCATTATTTCCGCGGTTATCAGTATGACCTTCAATGCTTAATCTCAGATCGTCATCTTCACTCATTATTTTAACAAGTTCATCAAGATCATCCAAAGAAGTAGGGTCAATATTCGCGGAATTTGTAGCAAATAATAGGTTTTGGAAAATAACGTCAAGCTTTCGTTTTACTTCTGCATTTACTTCAGGGCAACCTTTATTCGGTTTAATTCCTTTTAAAGCAGGGCAATCATCTTCCTTATCAATGATACCGTCGCCATCGCTATCTGGGCATCCCCCAAATTTAGCAGTTCCGGCAAAAGCAGGGCAAAGATCTACTGAGTTTTTAATACCATCACCGTCATCATCAGGGCACCCATCAGTAGCTGCTGTTCCTCTTACTTCAGGACAAAGGTCTTCTCCGTCAGGTATTTTATCGCCATCTTTATCTGCACATCCCTGAAACTCGGGGGACCCTGCAATATTCGGGCAAGCATCTTCGAAATCTACAATCGAATCTCCGTCAGAATCAGCGCAACCTCTGTTTGCGGCGGTTCCGGCAACATCAGGGCAGAGATCCTGAGAATTAATAATGCCATCTCCATCATTATCCGGACAGCCGTTAGTTGCTGTAGTTCCAGGAATGTTAACGCAGGCGTCCAATTTATCCTTGATGCCATCGCCATCAGAATCTTTAGCTTTGGAAAGTCTGAATTTCAATCCAACTGAAGCAACAAAAAAATCATCATGGTCTTGTTCGTCTACTCCAACAACACCATCAATTTCATCATTGAAAGTTCTGTTATATGTTCCTTTGAACTCAAAAGAAAGGCCTTCCGAAACGGGAACATTAAATCCTGCTACAATTGGGATTGCAAATGATAAATTATCTTCAATGCTCTCCTGTTCTCCAAAAAAGTAAGTTAAACTTGCTCCGGTACCTACAAAAGGCTGGATCGCTGCTGCTTCATTTAGGATAATTCCGTTAGCAAGATTAAAATGTGTAGTAAAATTATTATTTAGGAAATGCTTATTAAACCTGTTAGACCCATAATCAGTATCGAGCAAGCCATAATTTAAGGAATAATTAAAGTTAAAGGATTTACCTAGATATTGATGAACCCCAAAGCCTGCCGATATGTCTTTAATTACATCGAAAGAAGCCATTTCATTTCCGAAGTCTCCATCGTATTGATGGTTTCCGATATTCAATGAAAGCCAGGTTCTGTTATCTGAGTTTTGCGCTGTAACCCCAAATGAAGTGATTCCAGTCATTAAGAGAAATAATAGTATCGTTCGTTTCATATTGTAATCCGCTTGTTAATTTTTTTGGATTACACTAAAGGTAGGTGTTAAAGTTCCGAATTTACCGTTTAAATATTTTAATTAAAGACTTCTAAAGTTATATAAAAGAGGATATTTCATTCAGGTTTTTTTTCTTGATATCAGGAACTTTAACGCCGTCGGCGGGATAACCAACAACTAATAACAAAAATGGTTTTTCATTTTCAGGCCTGTTCATTACTTCATTCAGAAAACCCATCGGGCTTGGAGTATGAGTAAGAGTTGCTAATCCCGCATTGTGCAAAGCGGTGATCAACATTCCTGTTGCTATACCAACTGATTCTTTTACATAATAATTTTTCTCTTTGTTTCCTTCTTCATCTAAAGCATAACTTTCTGAGAAAATCCCTATCAAATAGGGCGCTTCTTCCAGAAAGGGTTTGTGTTCATCTGTATCAAACTGCTCGAGGTCATCCAGCCAGTCCTGAGGAGCGCGCCTGTGGTAAAACTCATGCTCCTCATCTTCAGCTGCATCACGGAGCTGCTTCTTTATATCTGCCGATTCAACAACAGCAAAATGCCAGGGTTGTTTGTTTGCACCGTTGGGAGCCGTTCCAGCTGCCATAATGCAGTTTTCTATGACTTCTCTAGGAACACTTCGTGAAGAAAAGTCCCGAACGGTTCTTCTTCTCTTTAGATCTTCATAAAAACTTACAGCCCTCTCCTTCATTTCTTCAACCGGATATTCTTTATAATCTTTATGAGGCAAAAACTGATACTTATTCATTGTGTGTCTTATCGGAATTTTAAGATTTATTGATGGTACGGAATATAGATGACAGAGAAAGTAAAGTTTTAATAACAGAAGTCATTCACTTCACAACACTTCCTTTGGCCAGCCACCAGGGTAAAGTTTCAATGATCAAACGTCCGGCTTTTACAGCGGGGTCTTTGCTTGCAAGTGCAACAGCTTCTTTTTTTGTGGCAACGGCATAAAGTGAAAATCCTTTGATGGTTTCATCTCCCTGACTCGGTCCGTTCAAAACGATGATTTCTTTTTTATAGAGATCTGCTAAGTATGCAAGATGTTCTTGTTGAATTTTGAAGGCTTCCTCTTCCGATTGACTTCTGTTCGGACCTTCTTTCAGAAACACGATGAAGTATTTTTGCATCGTAAAATCCTGACCTTCCCAATTATATTCGAAAGTTTCCGGGGCAGTTGTTTTTGTAGAGTCCTGTGCAAATAAAGGAGGTGAGCATAATGCAATAAAGATAAAAAGTAGTAAGTTTTTCATGATCTGAGGTTTAATTAGCAGTAATTCTTGAATAAACGAAATTTCTCCATTCTTTCAATTCGCTTAGTCGTTCAGAATATCTTGCTCTGAGAGGGAGCTTTTCCAGAGAATTGATCAAAAGATCTGTATTATCGATGGATTCTATAAATACCAGTTGTTCTATTATGTCTTCATAAACATCAAACCAGTCTGTATTTAATGGCTTTTGAGAAATAATTAATGATTCATCTGGTAAATAATGTGTAACGAAACCTAACTCTATTGCCTTAGAGAGAATCAACATCTGTGTTGGGGTTTTAAGCTTTATAAAATCGTTTTGTAGAGGAACTTTATTTTTATATCGGGCAGTAAGGAAGGTGTTCCAATTCAGAGAGTCAGATCTGAGTTTGTAAGAGTATTTAAAATTACGAGCATCGGAAGAGTCTATTTGTGGCTTTAATTGCTGAAGCAATTTCTGAGCTGAGGAAATGTCACCATGAAGAAACAGCGCATCTGCATTTAAGATCTGCAAACTCAGAAGAGTGTCAGTAGCATCAAAAGCATACAAAGCAGTGGCATAATTTCTGTGCAAAAGCTGTTCTCTGAGCCATTCTCTTGTTATAAGTTTATTATCGGGGCTGAGTTCGTAAAGTTGCTCAATGGTTTTTAAAGCTTTGGTGGAATCCTGATTTGAAACATGAAAATTATATGCATCCCATAACTGCTGTTCTTCAGTAAATGCATGAGGACAATGTTTTTGAAATAAAGATCTCCTGCTGAAAATAAACTCAGAAATCTGCTTATCAACAGAGTCAATTTCTATGGTTTTTAAATGTTGATGCCAGCCATCAACTAGTTCTTCAAAGGAAACGGGGTAAGAGTTTTCAAAGTCATTGGAGGGATACGCCTTTTTAAAATTCTCAACGGGATAATTATTCACGAGGAATTGCACAAAAGAACCGGCTGTGGTATAGCTGATGGAAGAAGCAGAACTGTAAAATCCTGAATTGGAAAGGGCGTTTTTCATTTGCTCTGGAGAAGGATAGGAAGATTCAGCTGAAATGACCTGGTCTAAAGTTGACTCGGGTGATGCGTCTTTTGCAATGGCTTCAGCAATTCCTTCTATCATGCCGATGCTCCAGCTTCCATTAAAAAGGGAATTCCCAAACTGTTTGGATATAACATGAACCAGTTCATGTTTCAAAACGCCATCCAGATGTTGTTTGGCAATATGAAGCTGATCCTGACCTAACCAAATTGGCACGTAACTGGTGAATTTTGCCCCAACCAGCTTTTTCTTCTGCCAGGAATTTGCATAAATATAACTCTCTATTTTTCTGTCTTCCGGCCAATCTATTTCCAGAATGTCTATGATCTGTTGAAAATGAAACTCGTGACGAAGAGCCCAGTATTCGATTTCCTGTTCTGTAAAGTTGCTTTCCTCAAAGTAAAGATCAAAGTGTGTTGTTTGGAGATGAGCGGAAAGTTCTTTTTTAAGGGTTTCGCGCGGAGTAATAATTCCCATCTCATCCAGATTCAGATAGCTGAACAAAAGGCACCCAAGGGCTAAAAAAGTGACGATTCTGTTTTGAGAAGTTTCTGTCCAATTGGGAAGAATCCAAAGCAGGATGATCCAGAGAATTGTGATCCATCGAAAGAAAAGCAGGTTTTCACTAACCTGAAGAGCTTCATCATAAATAGGACCCGGCCATGTACCCCAAACATGATTAAAAAAATAAACCTGCGGAAGAGTGAAAAACTCGATCATCCAAACACCGAGGCTGCAAAGTATAAGTATCAGGAAAGAAAACAGCGCCGGCATCGGAGCATTCATCATTCGGCATAAACGACCTATGGACGCTCCAAAGAATACACTTGGAGCAGGAAGTAAAATCCAAAATGCAAATCCGTCAAAAGTTAAACAGCCACTGATGAGCGAAGAAATAAACAAAGGAACGGCAATAATATAAATGTAGCCCATTATGCCGATCGCTAAACGAAATGAACGCTCTTCATCTTTAGTTTTTGCCAAAACTTTTGCTGCAAGGAAACAACCAATAATGGAGGCAAGAAAAGCCGATTCAAAATGGAGGTCTCTTAACAGTGGAAATAAAAGTAAGAGCGAACCCAAAGCAAGAGGAAGAAGTATTTTTAGATAACGCCGTTTCACAACCTAACCAATTTTGAGTTCGGCTGACCAATACACCCAATAAATGAGTACGAATTGAAGCGGGAGACGAAGCAAGGTGAGACTAGTATATAAAGTCCACCCCTGCTTCTGGTAAGCTTTTAAGAACATATCAATATTTGCAGGAAAAACGGCGATGAGTAAGAGAATCAATCCCCAAGCTGCATATGTTTTTGTGAAGGGAATTATAATTCCAATTCCTCCAAGTACCTCAGCAATTCCACTCCAAAAAACCATTGCTTTGTGGTTTGGTATGTAATCAGGCATAATTCTTAAGAAGAATCCGGGATTCACAAAATGGTAAATACCAATACCGATGAATAGAATTCCAATTATTATGGTGTGGGTAGAAGGAGAAATAATAGCCGGGTTTGTTAATATTATGGATGATAATCATTCAAAAGCATCATCGCTGTAACTTTTTTCAAAATCACAAGTCTAACATCTGCGGTATTGAAACATCAATGAATGATAACCGTACGGAGTTCAGAACAAAAATCGGAGTTTGAAAATGGACAGAGCAAAAAGATTTAAATTACAAGTTGCAGTATCGATGGTATTCACATTTGTGATCATGCTTACCGCAGTTAAGATGGGTTGGGCACAATCATCTGATGATGCATACAAAATTGAACGCTTTTCGGTAAATGATGGAGTTAAAATAAATGTAGAGACATCAGGCGGGAGCATTGATGTGATCGGAAAGGACACGGACGAAGTAACTGTTGAAATGTATGTGCGAAAAAGAAACAGGTATGTACAAGCTAATGACGAAGACCTGAAAGGTTGGGAAATTGAGATATCAGAGAGAAACAACACGGTTACAGCACACGCCAAAAGAGAAAATTCAAGAAATTGGAACTGGAACAGAAACACTCCTTCAGTTTCATTTGTAGTTTATGCACCTGTCAAATCTACGAGCGACGTAAGAACCTCGGGAGGCAGCATTGAGTTAGTAAATTTAGAAGGAAGTCAGACAGGGAGAACCAGCGGTGGCTCCATTGTGGCAGAGGCTATTCGCGGAGAAGTTAATATCAGAACCTCAGGGGGCTCTATAACTCTTAATGAGATCGTAGGAACAACCGAAGCCAGAACGAGCGGAGGAAGAATCCGGGCTGAAAATGTTGATGGAGACCTGGACGTAAAAACTTCAGGTGGAAGTATTTCGTTAGAAGGAATTTCAGGAAGTGTTGATGCAAGTACCAGCGGTGGATCAATAAATGCGGAAGTAACCATTCCCCGAGAATATATCAACTTAAGAACCTCTGGCGGAAGTATTACGGTAACCGTTCCTGAAGAAAATGGTTATGACCTGGACCTGGATGGGAACAGAGTGCGTGCTGAGTTGAAGAATTTTACTGGAGAATATGAAAGAGACGAAGTAAGAGGATCGGTAAACGGAGGAGGAGTAAAAATTAAAGCTAAAACTTCCGGCGGTTCTATTCGTCTTAATTACAAATAGAGCTTTTTCATATCATACTATTGTTAGTTATAAAAGGTGAGGGTGGATAGCCCTCACCTTTTTTTATTTACTTCATTTTATAGATAACACCACTTTTCATTACAAATGTAATATTCTTTAATTCGCTTATGTCTTCCAAAGGATCTTTATCTACAGCAATAATATCAGCTGATTTTCCTTCTTCAATGGATCCTATTTGATCTCTCATTCCTAAAAGTTCAGCAGCATTTAAAGTTGCTGTTTTGATGGCATGACTTTCACTCATTCCGTAATTGACCATGATCTCAAACTCGCGGGCATTTTCTCCATGTTTGCTAACTCCTGAATCAGTACCAAAAGCAATATTTACACCACCTTTCAGTGCGCGCTCAAAAGAGGCTTCTACAACAGGTACCACTGTGTTTATTTTATCAACGATGGCCGGAGGGATTTGATCGTTTACCACCAATTCATCCCGAACAGAAATTCCTGCTAAGAGCGTTGGAACTAACCAAGCGTCATTTTCTAAAAATAATTTTACGGACTCATCATCTAAATAAGAGCCGTGTTCAATAGAACTTACACCTGCGCGTAAGGCTGCGTTTATACCATCAGCAGCGTGAGCATGAGCGGCAACCTTTCTGCCTAAACTATTTGCGGCTTCCACTATGGATCTCATCTCTTCATCGGTAAGCTGTTGATTCAGGCCTGCAGCGGTATTACTTAAAACACCACCGGTAGCCGTAATTTTAATGATTCCGGCGCCTTGTTTTACTCTGGCACGAACAGCTCTTCTGCAATCATCTGCACCATCACAAATGCCGACATTTTCATCCATTTCTAGTATTTCTGTTCTGTAGCCATGTGAATCCCCGTGACCTCCGGTTGCAGAGATAGCTCCACCTGAATATATAATTCTTGGACCGTGAATGCGGCCCTTGGCGGTGGCTCTTTGAATAGCACCGATCAGTTCAGCATCGGCGCCAAGATTTCGGACAGTAGTAAATCCGGCGTGTAATGTTCTTTCTAAATAAGGTAGAGATTTGAAAGCCAGATCCTGATCATTCATTGTTGTCCATTCGTGCGGATTAGCATCCGGGTCTCGCTCTCCGGTCAGGTGTGTGTGCATATCAATAAAGCCCGGCATCACAAATTTATCTTTCAAATCGGTTACTTCAGCATCATCAAAACCCAAATCAGATGAAGACTTAAAACCCGAATGAACGCTTTCGATCACCCCGTTTTTAATAACCACTGTTTGATTTGATAAGGGGCTTTCACCGGGAATAGCCAGAAGAGAGCCGGCATGAATGATCTTGATGTTGTCCTGGGCTGAAATTGAAGCTGAGAAAATCAGCATCAAAAGAAGCATGAAAAGAGGTTTTATATATGACATAATTGGGGATTAGATTTTCTGAATTAAAGAATGTATTGAAAGTGAGCGAGATCAAGAAATAAAAAGCCGGGGATTGAAATCTAATACCAAAAACTTTTGTTGAGAAGGATGCCCAAATAAATGAATCAAAACATTATATTGAAGGTTCGATTTTAATAACGGAGAATATGTCCACAAAAGAAACAGCTACTGTTGAAGCAAAAGAGGAAGCGCTGGAACGTCCAATTATAATAAAAGGCGCAAGGACTCATAATCTCAAGAATATAGATGTAGAAATTCCGAGAAATAAGCTCACTGTGATAACAGGGGTTTCGGGCTCCGGAAAATCAAGCCTCGCCTTTGATACAATTTATGCGGAAGGTCAGCGACGTTATGTTGAAAGTCTTTCCAGCTACGCCAGACAGTTTCTGGAGAGAATGGATAAGCCTGATGTCGATTTCATGCAGGGCATTTCTCCGGCAATGGCCATTCAGCAAAAAACCACTTCAAGCAATCCCCGTTCAACCGTTGGAACAACAACTGAGATCTATGATTATTTAAGATTGCTGTTTGCCCGAATTGGAAAAACAATTTCTCCGGTATCCGGTAATCAGGTTAAAAAAGACACTCCGAAAACTGTTATTGAAGAGGTCTTTAAGCTGATGGAAGAGGGAGATAGGTTTTATGTTCTTTATCCTATTCCCCAACACGAAAAAAAGAAACTGGATGAAGAGCTGAAGGTTTTAAAGGAAAAAGGTTTTAGCAGGCTTCTTAATATTAATGACGAAAGCATTGTAGACCTGACCGATAGCGAGATCGACACAAAAAAGATCAAAGGAAAAGAGTTCAGGGTTCTTGTAGATCGCTTAGTTCTTAAAGATGATGAAGCAACCATCACAAGAATAGCAGGTTCACTGGAAACAGCTTTTCAAAACGGAAGCGGAAGGTTATCCATTAAAAAAAGAAATGGAAATGAATTCCCTTTCAGTGAACGATTCGAATTGGATGGAATTGAGTTTACTGAGCCAACCCCACAAATGTTTTCATTTAACAATCCGTTTGGTGCTTGCCCTAAATGCGAAGGTTTTGGAAAAGTGTCGGGTATAGATGAGGATCTAGTGATTCCGGATCATGAAAAGACGATCCGAAATGGTGCTATTGCTCCATTTACTACTCAGAAGTTTAGTACCCATCTAAGAGATCTGATAAAGATCGCGTCGGAAGAAAAGTTTTCAATTGATACTCCTTATTCAGAATTGTCCAAAGAAGTAAAGAGAATAATCTGGAAAGGAAAAGGAAACTATATCGGAATCTGGAAATTTTTCGATACAGTGAAAGATCAGGCATATAAAGTTCATATGCGTGTGTTGTATTCCCGCTACCGCGGATATAGTCGATGCCCGGAATGTGAGGGATATAGAGTAAGAAAAGATGCGCAGTATGTGAAAGTTGGAGGAATGCATTCGGGAGAAGTGTCGGAGCTAACCATCGGTCACGCTAAAGATTATTTCGATGGACTTGAACTAACAGAATTTGAACAGGGAGTGGCAGGTCAGATCTTGTATGAGATCAGAAAAAGATTGAAATACCTGGATGAAGTTGGGTTGGACTACCTTACACTGGATCGACTTGCAAACACATTGAGTGGGGGAGAGTCGCAAAGAATAAGTTTGGCGAATGCTTTGGGGAGTTCGTTGATCGGTAGTATGTACGTCTTGGATGAACCAACAATTGGTTTACACCCCAGAGATAACGACCGGTTGATCAAAATTCTGGAATCTCTGAGAGACATTGGAAACACCGTTCTGGTTGTGGAACACGATCCGGAAATGATGAAAGCAGCAGATAATGTAATTGATATTGGTCCATTTGCGGGAGTTCATGGTGGAGAAGTAGTATTTGAAGGTGATTTTGAAAACCTGCTGAAATCAGATACTCTAACCGGGAAATTTCTAAGCGGTAGGAAGCAGATCGAAATTCCGAAAAAACGCAGAAAAGGGAACGGAAGATCTATAAAACTTGAAGGAGCCAGCGAGCATAATCTCAAAAATGTAGATGTCGAGTTTCCACTGGGAAAGATGGTGGTAGTAACCGGAGTTTCAGGATCAGGAAAATCAACACTGGTGCATGACACAGTTTATGCCGGAATTCAAAAACATATAGGGTCTTATAACCAGAAAGTGGGTCGGTTTAAAGATCTGTCCGGAATGGCGAGTGTGCATAATTTAGAAATGGTAGACCAAAGCCCGATCGGACGCTCTTCCAGATCAAATCCGGCAACTTATACCAAAGCGTTTGATGGAATTCGGGATGTGTTTTCAAACACGCGTCAGGCAAAAATAATGGGCTACACTCCGGGGGATTTCTCCTTTAACGTACCGGGCGGGAGATGTGAAAACTGTCAGGGTGAAGGGGTTCAGAAAATAGAGATGCAGTTTATGGCAGACATCGAACTTGTTTGCGAAGTTTGTAACGGCGCTCGTTTCCGAAAGGATGTATTAGCTGTAAAATATCGGGGTAAGAGTATTCATGATGTCTTGGAAATGCCAATTTCTGAAGCTATTGAGTTTTTTGTGGATGAAACCACGATCATAAATAAACTACAACCGCTCGAAGATGTTGGTTTGGGTTATTTAAACTTGGGTCAAAGTGCTACAACTCTTTCAGGTGGAGAAGCTCAGCGTGTGAAATTAGCCAGATTCCTCACTAAACAAAGTTCCGAACACACCATTTACTTTTTTGATGAGCCTACAACAGGATTGCATTTCGAAGATGTGGCCAAACTTCTGGAAGCATTTAACGAATTGGTTAATTCAGGTCATTCTGTAATAATCATTGAGCATAATCTGGATATAATAAAGTGCGCAGACTGGATCATTGATGTTGGCCCGGAAGGCGGTTTTGCAGGCGGACAAATTGTAGCAGAAGGCACACCTGAAGACATTGCAAAAGTTAAAGAGAGCTATACAGGACAGTATCTAAAAGAATACCTGTAAAAAGTGATAATGTAATTTAAAAAGCAGTTTCACTGGTCAAAAGGAATATACCTTTCCCACTTCCAGGGAGTGTACACATCGCCAATAGTTATTTCTAAAAGCTCTTTAAAAATTCCTTCAGCGTTGTCGCTGTTGCTCATAATAATAATTCCTGTTTTTTGTTCCGGAAACATAATTGAATAGTGCTCCCAACCTTTATCGCTTCCTTCTTTAAAAGCACCATATCCATATGGAGACTTGAGGAGCCCCCAGCCCATTCCGTAACTTAATTCGATGTTATCGTTTTCGTCGGTATCCCGCCAGACTTCTACTCCAAATTGTGCTTTGGAGTTAATTCTTACTGATGGATAGAACATCAATTGAGTCAGCTCGGAGTTACTTGAGGCTTCTTGCAAAATATGACCAAAGAATTTTGTGTAGTCATCAGGGGTGGTTTCCATAGAACCGGCAGCTCCGGCTTCATCTTCGGTATCTTTGGGAATAACTTCATGATCAGAGTTGTGTCCATTAACAAAAACTCCTTCAAAACGATCTTGCCAAACATAACTGGTCATTGTCATCTCCAGAGGGTCAAAGATTCTTTCTTTTGTGAGCTCTTCCAACCCTTTTCCGGTTATTTTCTCTATAGCGTATTGTAGAAGCATAATGCCTTCTCCCGAGTAGCTGAACCGAGCTCCCGGATCAAAGAAAAAGTGAATTTTTCCATCTCTGTCAAAATCGAAAGATCTATCCAGCCAACGCCAATTCGGAAAACCCGTGGAATGATTTAAACACATTCTTGCAGTAATATCTTTATAGCGATCATCTCCGGTCAGATTAGCAAATCCGCGCCATTCTTTTTCAAATTCCAGCTCAGGAATAGGAACATCAAAATATTCCTGAAGCGGAGTGTCAAGGTCAATAGTGCCGTCAAGAACGAGATCAGCTACTAAATAACCAAAAACAGCTTTACTGAAAGATGCTCCGTAAAAGATCCGGTCAGTTGTTAGTGTGTCTTTAGTTTCATAGTTAGCATAACCAAACCCTTTTTGATAAGCTATTTCATTTTCATTGAATATAGTAACTGCTAGCCCAGTGATCTCTGCCTCATCTATCAGAGTTTGAATACGTTGGGTAAGATCTTTTTCTGTAATAGTGTTTCCATCAATATGTTTGATATTGTCTTGAGAGCAACTGCTGAATAAGATCAGTATAGAAAGAAAGAGTAGAGAATATGTCATTATAAAATCTATGAAAGTTATGGTCGCTTTCGTTTAAAAAACCATGATGTTTCAAAAAGAGAAAAAATTCTCCGTCAGGCATTAGAATAGAATATGGAACCATTTTGGCTGTATGGAGTTGAAATAGTGGTAATAAATAATCAAAAAACCAGATATGAATACTATTCAAAGATTTTGTTCTCTATTTATCATCTTAACTCTAACATTGGGATTGTCATCACAATCTAAAGCGCAATCTTTACCCGAGTTTGGAGTAAAAGGAGGATTAAACTATTCGACCTTTAATGATACAGAAGACGTAGAATACAAAACCGGATTTCTGATCGGTGGGTATGCAAATTTTAAAATTCCAATGAGTCCTGTCTCGGTTCAGCCGGAGGTTTTATATGCCCAGTATGGAGCAGATGTTGAAAACTCAGATGCAAGCTTTGTTGTTAATTATGTGCAAGTTCCCGTTTTATTAAAGTTTGGATTTGAAACCCCTGCAGCTAAACCAAATGTTTATTTTGGTCCATATATGAGTTTTAATACAAAAGCAGAAATAGAAAATGATGACGGATCTCTAAACTTGGAAGATAATGCTAAAGATACCGAGTTTGGTGTTGTTGTTGGAGCCGGAGTAGACGTTAGTAAAATAAGACTTGGCTTGAGGTATACCGCAGGCTTAAGCAATGTTGCCGATGATGATTTTAATGATTCAGCTAAAAACGGAGCACTAGCTCTAACAATAGGTCTCGCATTCTAAAAGATAAATTCCCTATTATAAAGCAGTTTCAAATTCCGGAACTGCTTTTTTTATGTGATTTATTTTATGCAGAAATCTCTGGTCATTTTTTTTCTGATTGTTTTATCATCATCGTATTCATATGCTCAGCAAAACCGCTTTGGGATGAAGTCCGGGGTTGCGATTTCAAGTATGTCACATCAACAAACAGAAATCGGAGTAGCAAATATAGAGTGGGGAGGCAAGTCTTCATATCAAACGGGAGTATTTTACAACAGGAGGCTTAAAAATTCTTTGCTATCCTTTCAGATAGAGGTTGATTATAAAACGCTCGGCACTGTATTCAGAATAAATGATGTTGACCCCAGAGTAACTTCTTCCGCAAAAGCGAATTACGAATTCGAACATATTGGCTTTTCCGTATTACCTAGGATAGATCTATTTCCGAATCATAAAATTAATCCCAATTTCATGATCGGCGGTATCATGGAAGTTAAAACAAATTCAGAGGTTATATTTACATCTAATGTGCCCGATCCGGACAGATCGCTGGACAACTTCTTTTTTGGTGGAGATATAAATGAACATACCGAAGATTTTTTATACGGTTTTGTTATGGCGGGAGGGTTTGAATTTGCAACAAAGCCCGTAATCATAACTCTTGAAAGCAGATACACGTCTTTATTTACACCGGTTTTTAATGAAAGTGTAGAACAAATGCCGCTAAATCAACAAACATCTATTCTAAAAATAATGGAAGATAGCAGACACAATTATTTTAGTTTTCTAATTGGCTTCAACTTTTATTTTGATTAGTTATTACTGAAGACGTAAACTCTATCTAATTCATCAAAAGACGTCATGTTTGGCCGGCTACTTGCTTTAAATTGGAAAATTTTTGTTTCAAACCTCAACAGGTTTCAGCTGTTGCTGTTGATAGGTTATATCATGTTTTTGGGGATCATGACAGTTAATCTGGTGGGGACAGCGATCGTTGTAATTCTTTTGGACACCGACCCATGGATGAAAACACAGATTCCGTGGCTCACCCCTGAGATCTATACATTTCTGCTCTTAGTTTTTGCAAACTTCTACTGGGTTATGCACTTCTCTTTCACAAATCTGCGGCTATTAAATATTGCAGAAAACAGAAAGTTGCTCGGTTTTGGGTTTCCTCTTAAAAGGCTTTCCCGATATTTGATGATCATTGGGTTTTGTCATCCTGTGAATATCATTTACAATTTTACCTGGCTCGTGTTTTTGATGATTCAGGTGTCTCACTTTTATCAAGTGTTGATCGGAGTGGCTGCAATTATCTTTAATTATGTACTGATTTATTCTATCAAACACCGTTTCATCAAGATCGTTGAGAGAAAATTTATAGGTGTTGTAGTAGGCTTTTTGTTTTTGATCTTTGGTCTTTTTCAGGCAGTATCGTTATTCGCTGAAAACTCACAAGAGATATTTATTCAAATTGTTCCAAGAGTTGAAACATTAAATACCTTTTTATCCTGGAGCCCGGGTGGGTTGCTTTTGCAAACAGTAAATGTTGAATATGGATGGTCAACAGCTGCTATAATTTTCGGATTTCTAACTTTGTTGATCGGGTTGATTTTAATTGATCATTTCCGGAAAACCTGTGAAGGATTAATTAACCCAACGATTAGAAAAGCAGAGCAACAGACAAGTAAGCTGTGGGCTTTCCTAAGACGTGTGATGGGGATAAATGCCGGAAAATATTACTACTATGTAATGATCCATCCTTATAATAAATTACAATTGCTTACACTGGCAGTGGTTCCGGTTGTTTACGTTCCTATTCTTCTTCAGGTAAAATACAGTGCTGCACAAACTATATTAATTCCGACTATACTTGCAGGAATTCCGGTAGCACTACTCGCAATGGGGATGGCAAATATGTATGGGTACGAAAACAGGGAATTACTAATGCACTTACAGTTTCCGATTAAACTGGAAAAACAATTGAAAGAAAGATTCTTAGGTGTAATCATATTTCCGTTGATGGTCTTTTATATAATCACAATTTTTGAATTATTATTAATACCACAAATAGTGGGTGTATATAAGATATTTGTTGCAAATACCTTCTTTTTTCTCTGTTTTATGGTGCTTTTTATTTGGAGTTCTTACTACCAATATCAAAAAGCGACGTATTCCTCAATGAGTTATAAGCATCCTATTATACCTCAAAAAGTAACTTTTGTAATCACGTTTGTAATATTCTCAATGGGTTATCTGATCTTTGTGCCATTAGAAAATCTGGAATGGTACAGAATTACAATTATGAGCGTGGTTATTGTTGTAATAGGAGTTTACCTTTGGAGACATATGAGCTTTCTTGTAAATCTGTTCAAAAAACAGATTCTGAAAAGACTTTGGACCGAATAACATTTATTTAATAGCACACTAATTTACTTATGCTTCCTATACATCTTGATCTCGGCTTTACTCAGATCTATTTCTATGAAGGGATTTACTTTCTGATTTCTATTGTACTTGGTATATGGTGGGCAAAAGTCCGCGTTGAAAAATATGGTGGAAAAGTAGAAAAATTTGAAGGACTGATTGTGTGGTCTATTGTGGGGGCTTTAATTGGAGCCCGGCTTTCTCATTATGTGTTTTGGCAGTCAGATGTGTTTTTCGAAAATCCCGGAGTAATTTTTAGCCCAACCGGAGCTGGAAACAGCATAACCGGAGGACTAGTAGGTGGAATGCTCGGCGGCTATTTCTATGTGAAACGCAACAACTTGAATTACTGGGAATATTTTTCTCTGCTTTCTCCGGGGGTTTTATTAGGACAGGCTGTTGGTAGAATAGGATGTTTTCTGAACGGAGATGCATACGGAACAGCAACAAATTCATTTCTTGGCGTCCAATTCCCCCGCTATGCAACCACCATCCCTAGTTTTGAAACGGAATACAGGCTTTCAAGTCCATCGTGGGAATCAACTACAGGTTTGCCGGGACAGACAGAAGCGCTAAGCGCGCCTGTACACCCAACACAGCTTTATGAAATGTTTGGTGATGTTGTATTGATATTGATCGTTCTTTGGGTGTTTAAAAAGATCTGGGATACTGATAAAAAATCTCCGCTTATTTTCTTTATTCATACAGGTGGATATTCTTTATTGAGATTTGGGCTGGAATATATCCGTGCCGACAAAGAAGGTATCACCATGTTTGGAATGAGTAATCTGCAAATGGCATTATTACTTTACGGCTTATTTACTATCGGCTATGCCACAAAATATTATCTCAATAAAAGACCTAAAAAAGCGACATAAATGAGTGAAGCCATTTCAATAAAAGGACTGATTAAGAGCTATGATGATAACATAGTGCTAAAGGAGCTGGACCTTAGTATTCCAAAAGGTTCGATTTTTGGGCTGATAGGACCAAACGGTGCAGGAAAAAGCACACTGATAGGAGTTCTTACAGGATTGTTGTCTTTCGATGAAGGATACATCACCATAGATGAAATGCGCTTTATAGATGAGAACGAAGAAGCAATAAAGAAGGAAATAGCGTCTGTTCTTCAGCCACCATTATTGTTTGAACAGTTTACAAGCATTGAATTCATTGAGTATGTATGTGAAATTTATGAAATCGAGAAAAAAGGTTTGATCGAAAAGGCATATTCTTTAATGGATTTTTTTGAGATCAAAGATTTTGCTAAAACAAAAATCCACAAACTTTCTTCAGGTAGCCGCAAGAAACTCGCTTTTGTAACAGCCGTTTTAACTGAGCCCATTGTGTTGTTACTGGATGAACCATTTGAGGCTGTAGATGTAATTTCTATTGAAAGAATGAAAACGGTTCTTCGGAAGCTGAAAGACAAAGGAGTGACCGTGATCATAACCAGTCATATTCTGGAAGTGGTTGAAAACCTTTGTGATGATATTGCAATTTTACATCAGGGAAGAATTATAGCTTATCTGGATTCCATCAGCAGAAAAAGTCTGAAAGAACACTCAACGCTTCAGGAGATCTTTTCTGAATATGTGAAAGTGGAAGGTAAAGACGATATTGTGGATTGGTTGTAATTAATAGTATTGAGACGTGGGATTCTAGTATTTAGAATTGTAGTCTGTTTTAGCATAATGTGTTAGAATCAGGGTCCAAAATCAGAAATAAATCATGCAGACATTTCAAGACAGTTTTTCTCAATTCTTTGAGCGGGCACTAAATTCCGCTCCGACTATTATCAGTGGAATAATCGTACTGATAATTTTTATTGGATTTGGTTTACTCGCCAGTCGTGGGCTAAGAAGGCTGTTAGGAGCGCGAGCTACATCCACCAAAAAACTTCGTTTGGTAATGAGGCTAACTCGTTGGGGTTTTTATCTGGTTGGGATTACAATAGCCCTTCACATTATGGGTCTAACTAAGGCGGCATCAGGCGTACTGGCAGCCGGTGGTGTTCTGACTGTTGTACTTGGATTTGCTTTCAGGGAGATCGGAGAAAACCTGCTTGCCGGGTTATTCATGTCTTTCAGCAGATCATTTGATGTTGGTGATTTAATCGAAAGCAATGGGATTCAGGGAGTTGTAAAGCAGATCAATATTCGTGATGTGCATGTGCGTACCGGCGACGGAATTGATATTTTTATTCCGAGTGCGATCATTTTTAAGAACCCGTTGAATAATTATACCAGAGACGGACTTCGCAGGTCTAGCTTCAACATAGGAATTGATTATGGAAATGAACCCAAAAAGGCGCTTGAATATTTGATGGAAGCAGTGAAATCAACCGAAGGTGTGCTTGAAGATCCGATGCCCGCTGTAATCCTATCCAATTTCTCTGATAACTACATCCAAATTGAAGTTCAATTCTGGATTAATACCTTTTTAAAAAATAATGATCTGCAGCAGATTAAAACTAAAGTGATGGATGCCAGTCATGCCACACTCAGAAATAACGGTTTTACATTCAGTTCAGAGGTTAGCACCGCAATAGAAATGCTAGATAAAGAATCCTGAGGCAGTTTTTCTAATCTAACAAGAATACCCGTCTAGTTTTTAGATAACAAGTCAAGACCATAAGCTAGAAAGGGCTTCAGCCCTTGGTATCAAAGTTCAGTAATGCATTAAAAAAGTTGTACTTCTGGTGCCAAATGTGTTCGTTCATAAAGCAAAGAATATTAGAATTTGGCATAGTATCTTTTAGAGGCTAAGGCAATTATGATGTGAGAAAGCAACAAAATAGATGACTGAAAAGAGCACAAAGAATCTTAATCAAAAAAATCTTTTATTGAGGGAAACCAAATCATGGAGACCACTATGAAAAAAGTAACAGGATTTATTTTAGCGGTATTATTAACGACTTCCTTTTCTTTTGCTCAAAATGCAGCAGACGGGAGCAAACCTCAGGGAGAAAACCTGAAAGTACCAAATGGTTGGGAATGGAGATTCGATAAAGCTGGCGCCGATGTGAATGTTAGTTCCGATTCAGAATCTGCAGATGTGTTTTTTGTAAATATGACTCCCGGTTGGCATATAACCACCGGACCTGCAGGAATCTACTATCATGCTGATAACAAAGCAGAAGGAGATTACACACTGGATTCCAAGATATATCTTTTTGACACCAAGGGCAGAAACAGAGAAGCGTTCGGGTTATTTATTGGTGGTCAGGATCTCAAATCGGATGATCAAAGCTACATCTATTTTCTTTTGAGGAACACAGGAGAATTTCTGATCAAGAAGAGGTCGGGTTCTGAAACTTCAACCATAAAAGGTTGGACAAAAACCGATGCAATGACCATGTTTACAGAGGAAACGGAATCCACAGCTGAGAATGATTTTCAGGTAAAAGTGGCCGGCGATGAAATTATTTTTTCATTAAACGGAGAAGTTTTAAGCAGTATGGAAAAAGGAGATCTGAATACGGATGGACATTATGGGTTCAGAGTAAATCACAGTATAAATCTGCACATTTCCAGTTTAAAACTGTCGGAGTAGCAACAATTTTTTGTAGCGGGATACGTAGATCATAAAGATCTAATTAAAAAACTATCCATGAAAAAAAATATCCTTTTACTCTTCGTGATTCCGCTGATCTCGTGTTCATTATTTACAAATGAAAATGATGGATACGAAGCGGCGCTTGCAAAGTGGGAAGAATCAAAGGTAGTCGATTACGAATACAGATATGGTCTGGGATGCTTTTGCCCACAGCTTACACCTGCAGTACTAGTAATAAAAGCAGACACGGTTTATCAGGTTCTGGATCCTTTTGAAAGGGATTCTGTTATGGTTCAAACGGGCGAAAACACATATGAATATGCAGGAGAAGTTTATAAAGATTTTTTCAAAACCATCGATGAACTATTTGAAGTTATAAAAGACGCAAGAGGTGCTGATAAACTGAAGGTGAAGTATGATGAGGAAAATGGATTCCCCACCAGAATCGAGATAGATTACGAGAAAAACACTTCAGACGATGAGGTTCTTTATACAGTTTCTAATTTAGTCCCATATTGGAGCGATGCTCACTAAACGCCAAGCTCACTTCGGATAGCATCCAATTTTTCTTGTTCAGCTTTAGAAATGGCTCCATCGCAAGCAGCTATTGCCTCAAGTAAACTATAAGTAAGCTTTTTTCCATCATCAGAAAAATTTCTGTTAATGTGGTCAACAGCTTCATTAGCCATTTGTTTAACCTCATCTGTTCCCATAGCAGAAATCTGAGACATGGTTTTTTGGAACGTCTCCATATCATATTTCATATTGGAAAGAATTCTTTTCACGGCTTCTTGTTCTTCATAAGAAATGCTTCCGTCGGAACTTTCGATCCAGAAAATAAGGGTATCAATTGATGTTTCGTCAGTAAGGGCGTAAGTACTCATAGTATTATTTAGAATTCGTTTGACAGTAACGTACAAATTTTTTCGAGAAGTTCCTTTTTCTCTTTTGAAATGGAATTCTTTGTGTTGGAATCAATATCTATTTGTGCAACAAAACGGTCGTCCTTCATGATTGGAACAACGATTTCAGACTGAACATGATTGCTGCAAGAGATGTAATTGTCTTCTTCACTAACATCCTGAGACACAAAAGTTTGGTGACTGACGGCTACTTGTCCACAAATGCCTTTTCCATAAGGGATGGTAGTATGATCTGTTGGCTCGCCAACAAAAGGTCCTAACTTTAGCTGATCTTTAACATCAGGATCTGCTTTATAAAAACCAACCCAGTCAAAATGTTCAACATTATCCTGAAGAAGTTCACAAATGCTGAAAAGTTTTTCATCCAGTGAAATTTCTTTTGAGAGCACATCCTCAACTAAGGGAAGTACCATTTCTTCGAGTGATATTGATTCTGTTGTTGTCATTTAATTTCTGTTGCAAAGAAGATATAAGATTGTGTGTGATAATAAAGTTAAGCTTTGATAAAAGCATTCCCGAAATACTAAAATTTTGATAAAAAGGTGCGTATCTTTGGTTCCTTATGGAAGAATTTTTTAAAGATATTATCCCTTTTTCAACCCAGGTAATGGGAGCCGGTGCGCTGCTTGTAGCAAGCTTTACTTCATTATTTTCAGTAGTTAACCCGCTTACTGCAATGCCAATATTTCTTTCTTTAACTGAAGGGAATACG
This sequence comes from Balneola sp., assembly GCA_965222085.1. Lineage (GTDB taxonomy): Bacteria > Bacteroidota > Rhodothermia > Balneolales > Balneolaceae > Balneola. The sequence goes on along the minus strand of OZ244952.1, from coordinate 1,402,549 downwards.
GAAAAAGAAACAGCCCGAACGGCGCGCAAGGCAAGTACTTATATGTTTTTTGTACTGATTACATTTCTGTTGATCGGGACATATATCCTTAGCTTTTTTGGAATATCGCTGCCCGGAATCAGAATTGCGGGGGGGATAATTATTATGAGAGCCGGATTTTCAATGATGAATCCTGAAAAAACTGGTCGAAAACTTTCCAAAGAGGATCAGGAGGCGGCGATGGATAAAGACGATGTGAGTTTTAGCCCGTTGGCTATGCCCTTACTTTCAGGACCGGGTAGTATTGCGGTTGTAATCGGTTTCGGGTCGCAGGCCACCAGTGTTTTTGATTATATAGTTACAGGAGTGGCGGTTTTACTAACAGCATTTCTGGCTTGGGCTATTTTAAGAGTAGCACCTTGGTTAAACAAATTGATCGGAAAAACCGGAATGACTGTAATAACTCGCTTAATGGGATTTATAGCGTTGGCAATTGGAGTTCAGTTCATTATTAACGGAATTGCAAAATTCTTTGGGATCGGATAGTGAATTTCGAAAAACAAATAGCATATAATTCATGGGCAAATCAGTTGATCGCAGAAGCTATTGGTGAATCAGCTGAAACAAGAACGGACGCTAATTTGTTGAGACAATTCGGACATCTTCTTCATGTTGAAAGGGAATGGTACAATCGGGTGATGAAAGTGAATGAAGATACGGTAATATGGCCGACTCTTAGTTATGATGAATGCGTAGAATTGATGTCAAAGGGCTCAGTAGTTAATTTTTTGGAGTTTCTACCAAAATTGGATGAGGTTTGTTCATATAAGAATTCAAAGGGAGTCGAGTACAAAACTAAAGTATCAGAAATTCTACAACATGTAATCATTCATGGTCAGCATCATCGCGCACAGATCGCATTACTGTTAAGACAAAAGGGAATACCCCCTCCGGGAACAGATTTTATTTATTTCACTCGCCAGACTTAATTCCCAGTACATTTAGGCTCTCACTCTTTAATTTTATTTCATAGCCAGAACTTGATTGCCCTATCTCGCCATCTAAATGAATGAAATGTGAATCTGCAATCTTTAAAGAAGCTTCTTTAAAAGTAATTACCTTACTAAAAGTATCAGGAATCGCTTTGCCAAAACTCAGAAGTATAAAAGCCAGACCGAGCTTTAGTCGATCATAAGCAGGGACAATCACCAACTCTAAAAGTCCGTCAGAGTTTATCGAATTAGGAGAGATCAGGTATTTACCTCCCTCTATAGATCCATTCGCAACTGCGATCAACCAAACTTTACGGTCAAAACCCGATCCGTCAATTGTTCCTGAAACAACAAGGGGTTTAGCGTTCAAAAAAGCCTTTAATCCTGCAAAAGTATATTTCATGGTTCCTTTCAGCGATTTGAAACCGGAAGCATAATAATTGGTCAATCCATCAAAGCCTATACCCGCCGTATTAATAAAGATCTGATCATTAATGACAGGCACATCAACCGGAATCAATTGCTGTTTAAGAATTACATCCAGGTAATATTCTACAGGTTGTTTTGTCTTTAACCCGATGGATTTTGCAAAATCATTACCACTTCCGATTGGGATTAATCCCATTAACGCATTTGTTCCATAAATTCCTCTGGCAACACTTTGAGCCGTGCCATCTCCACCACAAGCAATAACAACAGAGGAGTTTTGTGCTGAGAGTGAAGCTTCATTTAAAAGCTCGCCCGGTGATGAAATATATTTGATCTCACAGTCAGGTAGTTTTTTGCGAATAATATTCTCAGAAATCCGAATATAATTCTCAGCTCTGTAAGAGTTTGATCTACAATTAACAAGCAGTGTGTAATTAATCAAAAAACTTACTTTTCAATTGATTTTAAAAAAGATAGTACGACATCCCACTGTCGTTCGACTGGCCCATCTACTCTTTCCGGATTTAACATTGAAGAACCATGAACCCCATTTTCAGCAATGTAAACACGATGACCTTGTTCTTTAAATAATTCAAACTGAACAATGCTGGCTTCTCTTTCCATTTCAGAAGCAGGGCGGAGAAAGATTGTAGGGACAGTTACTTTTCCAGAAAAAAGATCAGCTTTACAATCAACCATTGGCCCGCCTGATGCTGGAGAAAAAGAAAGCAAACCGGAAATTTTATCCGGATATTCTGCTGTAAGTTTAGTTGCTAAAGAAGCTGAATAGCTACTCCCCCAAACAATAATTTTTTTACCTTGATATTTTCCTAGAGCATAATTTAAAGTGGCTACCAAATCAGGATAAGCATGACAATAACCATCTTTAAATTCCACCGTTTTAGCTGTTTTATTTTCACCTCCCAGATATGATCCGCCAACTCTTTGATCAACAGCAATGGCAGAAAACCCAGCCTCTAGAAGCTTAGGGATAATTATAGAATATTCAGCCAAAGCATTTCCCCCTCCCTGATGAAATAAAAGAATTACAGGAGCTTCCTTATCCGAATGAAGATATTCATAACCATAAATGGTAACACCGTCTTCAGTCTCAAAACTTATATCCACTTGTGCAGTTGCCAAAATTGGCAAGAAAAATAAAAGTATTAATGAAGATAGAGAGACCGTTTTTTTCATAAGAAGAAGGATTGTTTTAATATAATAGAATATGAGAACAGCTTATCCAAGGTTAAAAATAATCTTTAACATATCATTATTGCGATTTCTAAGTTAACTTCACGTCTTCAATATTTAAACAAACACACAGCACTCTGGAAACTTTAGATACTATTTTAGCCGAATTTTCATCCTTTATGTGGGGAACGCCGCTCGTTGTTTTGTTAGTTGGTGGTGGATTATTTTTTCTCATTTACTCACGTTTTATCCCGTACCGATATTTCTTTCATTCCATAAATATTCTTCGTGGAAAATATGATGACCCGAACGATCCGGGAGATATCAGTCATTTTGAAGCGCTTGCAAGTGCACTGGCGGCAACGGTTGGACTAGGAAACATTTCCGGAGTTGCAGTAGCAATAGCCATTGGCGGACCCGGAGCTGTTTTCTGGATGTGGATCAGTGCAATAGTGGGCATGGCAACGAAATTCTTTACTTGTACATTGTCCATCATGTACAGAGGAAAAGATACCAACGGCGACATTCAGGGCGGAACCATGTACATGATCATGGAAGGGCTCGGGAAAAAATGGAAACCACTCGCTGTGCTTTTTGCAGTGGCAGGGCTATTTGGTCCATTACCCATTTTTCAGGCAAATCAGGTTACACAAATTGTTAGAGATTTTGTTTTGATACCAAACGGTTTAGCGGATGCTGCTAATCACTTCAATACTGATCTTATCAGTGGAATCGTAATCCTTTCTATTGTTTCGTTGGTGATTTTCGGCGGAATCAAACGAGTCGGAAAAGTAGCCTCCAAAATGGTTCCGGCTATGGTCGTTATATATGTAGCGTGTGTGTTGGTAATCATTGGAATTAATATTGATGTACTTGGAAGTACCTTCGCTTTAATTTTTACAGATGCTTTTACTGCTAATTCCGCAATGGGTGGAGCTCTTGGCGCTTTGATCGTTACCGGAGTTCGCAGAGCTGCATTTTCTAATGAAGCAGGAATTGGTACGGCGACACTTGCTCACGGAGCAGCTAAAACAAAAGAGCCTGTTCGTGAAGGGTTGGTTGCTATGATGGGACCATTTATTGATACGCTCGTTGTTTGTACAATGACCGCATTAGCAATTTTGGTAACAGGAGTTTGGCAATCAGGTGATGAAAACGGAATTACACTTACCGCTTCTGCTTTTGAGGCAGCACTTGGACCATATGGCGTTTATCTGTTAATATTCTGCGTGCTGATATTCGGGTTCAGTTCTCTGTTTACATATTCGTACTACAGTACCAAATGTCTTGGTTTCTTAATCGGCGCAGACAAACAAAAATACTTCAATTTCTTTTATGCAGGAGCGATTATTTTCGGTTCCGTTGCAACCATTAATGCTGTGCTTAACTTCACGGACGGGATGTTTGCACTGATGGCGATTCCAACTATGACCGTAGCCATTCTGCTTTCACCAAAAGTGATGGCAGCCGCCAGAGATTACTTCGGAAGAATGGAGAAGAAGGAGATTCTGTAAAGATCATAAATTTCTAAATAGATTATTATGAAGATCTATATAACAACTCTATTGTTAATAATGTGTTCGTTCCCTGTGTTTTCGCAGAACGGTTTTGACAGCAACATTTGGGGAGCTGAGTACGATGCGATAAAAAAAGACTTAAATGCTTCTGGTCAAAACGTTCAGGAAGCAGAATCCGAAGTATTTACCTATCTAATAGTTACTAAACGAAGCGGGATTCAACAATATGAGAACTCTTATGTCTTTCTGGATAATAAATTAAGAAGTTGGGATTCAAAAGCTATTCTTAGTGTTAATGCTTTGGAAAGTGAATCAGAAAGGAAAAACGCCACAGATGAATATTTTAATTTGATAGAAATGCTCATCAAAGAAAACAACTCTAATCACGGAGAACCTCAGATATATACAATTGATTCGGCTACAGAGAAACTTGAAGTGGGACGCCTAAAAAGCAATGCAGAAATTATAAACGGGGAAATTAAATGGAGATATGAATGGGTTTTTAAGGATAAAAGAACAAAAATTGTTTTGTACTCTTATGGCTCAACAAAAGGTCTTCATTTGGATTTCGATTATTCAGACGTAAGATTAAACAGCTTTTTGTTGAACCCAAGCAACTAATTTTTTGGTACTCTAAAGGGAAAAATCCGGTCTAATCGTGAAAGTTATAAGAAATTAATTGAAGAAGTGATAGACCTTGAAAAACTTACCGGAAGCAAAGCCAATGAAGGTGAAAGTTGGGCATATTTTCCTCCAGCAGAGTATGAAGCGCTTCCGTTAGAACACAAAGACCAACTTTTTTATTTAGACAAAGAATCGACAGACAAGGTTTATAAAATTGCTGATACTTACAATGTAAATTGCGGAGATGACGGTTGGGGAAACAAGCCATTCAGTGGAGGTTGTTACAAAAATGTTGAGCGAATCGAAAGATGGGCTAGCGAAGAAGCTTTAAAAAAATGGATGTATAAATGTGGAGTTCCATTCAAATCAAAAGTGCTATTGTTACCTGTTTTTAGTTCAGAAGACACTCCTGTTTTATTAACAACCTGGAAAATGGCTGTAAAATATGCAGAGACATTTTTCAGTTATGACAATTTGATAATTTTAGATCCAAAACTAAAGTGGTGCCTGTATTATCATCATGATGATATCATACATTTTGCAGAGGGAAGGCATTTTTAGTAGAAACTAGATTTATAAAATCCTGTTATCGTGAAAATCGGCAGAAAAGTTTTGTTCTATTTTTCCGAGCCTGAAGGCTCTACTGGTTTAAAGCTGTATTTTTATAAAGAATTTTATCCAAGGAGGACATTTATGTGCGTAGTTGATAAGTTTACTAAACTCTAAACTGTAAAAAGCTTTAACCCGAATTTTAAATCCCATCAAAAAGCGGTTACTTTAAGTTTAGATATTAACCTAACTACAAAGTAATGAAGCGACTTTTCTCCCTATTTCTAATTCCAATATTTCTGATTTCTCTATTCAGCGAAGCGACTGCTCAAACCCCAACCATCAAAGAAAAAACCAAAGGGCTTAAAGTCACAAAAGGTTATTTCGATTATTATTTTGATGAAGCCAATGATAAAATGTGGCTCAAAGTCGATAAGCTGAACGAAGAGTTTCTACATGCTAATTATCTGGCTGCGGGTGTTGGGTCAAATGATATTGGGCTGGACAGAAGCCAACAAGGAGGACAGCGAGTGGTTTATTTCGAAAAGCGTGGACCAAAGTTGATGCTTATCCAACCAAATCTGGATTACGTGGCAAAGTCGGATAACGAGCTTGAAAAGAAATCAGTAAGAGAAGCGTTTGCATCATCGGTAATTCATGGTTTTAAAATTGAAGCCGAAGAAAATGGTTCCTATCTGATCGACCTGACTCCTTTTTTAATTGACGACTCACATAACGTTTCCGGTCGACTAAGAGGAATGGGAGAGGGCTCTTACAGTCTGGATAAAAACAGATCTGCTTTGTATGCAGAGGGGACGTTTAACTTTCCGATGAATACTGAATTCGAAGTAATGCTCACTTTTGCAGGAAATCCAACCGGTAGATATTTGCGTTCTGTTGCTCCTGATGCGAGCTCAATTACTGTTAGAACACACCATTCATTTGTCCAACTTCCGGACGATGATTACGAACCAAGGGAATTTGATCCCCGTGGAGGATTCTATGCTACTTCTTATCAGGATTATGCAACACCAATCGGCGAGCCAATGGTGAAAAGATTTATCAACCGCCACAGGTTGCAAAAGAAAAATCCCGGTGCGGCGGTAAGTGAAGCTGTTGAGCCAATCGTTTATTATTTAGATAACGGAACACCTGAGCCTGTTCGCGGGGCACTGTTAGATGGTGCCAGATGGTGGAATCAGGCTTTTGAAGCCGCAGGATACAAAGATGCATTTCAGGTTAAAGTGCTACCTGATGATGCTCACCCTTTGGATATTAGATACAATGTAATTAACTGGGTTCACCGCTCAACAAGAGGTTGGTCGTACGGTGGTTCCGTTACAGACCCAAGAACAGGTGAGATCATTAAGGGAAATGTATTACTGGGTTCACTTCGTGTCCGTCAGGATTACATGATTGCCCAAGGTTTATTGGCTCCCTTTGAAGAAGGAAATGAAGACGACCCGAGAATGCTGGAAATGGCTTTGGCAAGAATTCGTCAACTTTCAGCACATGAAATTGGTCATACACTGGGAATTTATCACAACTTTGCTGCCAGTGTAAATGGTCGTGAATCGGTAATGGATTACCCACACCCAAAAGTGGATATCAAAAACGGAGAACTGGATCTGAGTGATGCGTATGATGTTGGTATCGGAGATTGGGACATTGTAACGATCAAATTTGGATATCAGGATTTCCCAAATGGAATCAATGAAAAAGAAGCGCTTAATAAGATTCTGGAAGCGGCCCATCTAGATGGACTAAAATATATTTCTGACAGTGATGCTCGTCCACAGGGAGGAGCTCATCCTTACGCACATTTATGGGAATACGGAAGCGATCCTGCAACTCAGCTCTCGCACATTTTAGAAGTGAGAAAAATTGCTTTGGATAATTTCGGCGAAGCTAACATCAGAAAAGGAACTTCCATGTCTGAATTAGAAGATGTATTGGTCCCGATCTATTTATTCCACAGATACCAACTTGAGGGGACTGTTAAATTGATTGGTGGGCTGGATTATTACTATAAGCTTCGTGGTGATAATCAGCCAAATCCGGAGATCGTTGAGGCAGCAACTCAACGAAAGGCACTGAATGAAATGTTGAAGGCTATTGATCCAAAAGTATTGGCGGTACCTGAGAATTTGTTAGACCTGATCCCAACCAGACCGGCAGGAATTTCATCATCAAGAGAATTATTCAGTGGGAATACAGGACCAAGTTTAGACGCTCTGGGAATAGCTGAAACAGCCGCAGAGCTATCTGTCGGATTGATCTTAAACCCTCAAAGAGCAAATCGTTTGGTAGAATACGGTGCAAGAGATAACAACCTTACTCTTAAGAAAACTATTGACGAATTAATGGAAAGTAGCTGGAATAAGAAAAAAGAAAGAGGATATTTAGGCTCCATTCAGGATGTGGTAAACTCAGTAGTAACAAAAAATCTGATAGAACTCCATGCTTCCGGACAATCGAATCCGCTAACCAAAGCGGTTGTAGCTTCAGAACTTTTAAAGCTTTCAGAAATCCTCGCTGAGCGATCAAATGATCCAATGGCTTTACATGCTTCTATGATGATAGATAGTTATTTGGATGATCCGAGCGAATTTGAATCACCAAGAACGCTTTCGGCGCCTCCGGGTTCACCAATTGGTTCCGGGCCTATGTTTTATTGTGAGTTCTGATAGAGATGAGTATTTAGTAGATAGTATTGAGAGAGAAAACTCAATACTATCTACTAAAATTTATGTACTAAAAAATGAAAATAATTCCGCCTGAAATATTACTCGAAGCTTATGCTCAGGGGATTTTTCCGATGGCGGATTCAAGAGAAGACGAAGAAGTAGATTGGTATTCCGCCCGAAAACGTGGTGTGATTCCTTTGGATGAATTTCACATGACAAAGAATGTACTGCGGATCATTCGTCAGGGTAAATTTAAAGTAAAAGTCGATAAAAACTTCAGAGAAGTAGTAAATGCGTGTGCTGATCGGGAAACTACTTGGATCAATGACCTGATTATTAATTCCTATGATATCTTAAACCAATCCGGAAACGCTCACTCAGTAGAAGTGTATAAAGAAGGAAATTTAGCAGGTGGATTATATGGCGTAACACTAGGAGGTGCATTCTTTGGTGAAAGCATGTTCCGAAAAGAAAAAGAAGTAGATAAAGTAGCTCTGTTTTATTGTCATCAAATCTTAAGAAAGAAAGGGTTTAAACTTTGGGATACACAATTTTATACGGAACACTTGGGCAGATTTGGCTGTAAAGAAATTGAAGCAAAAGAATATGAGAAGTTGCTGGAAGAAGCCTTAAAGATTGAAGCAGAATTCACACTGTAAATCAATCAGCGAAATCAGAGATCAAAAAAAGCCGCATTTGAATTCAATCAAATACGGCTCTGATATGATTTCAGTCTATTAATTTAGTATTCGGTTACAACAACTTGTTCAAGTGCCTTCTCGCGGGAGATCTGTCCTCGGTCTAATTGATCCAGCACTGACTTCTTAAGTTGGAAGTCGATTCGCTCAGGAATGTCTTTATAGCGGCCTCTGACGTTAACAGTAGTAAGAATATACTGATCAGGCTTTACAGAGCTAACAGTTCTTCCATAATCTACCAGATACTCTTTTATGTTACTTTTAAGCTGAGCATATGCATCATTAACATTAGCTAAAAACTCTGCTTCTTTTTCATCCTGTTCTTTTGCATCAGGTGAATCTCTCGAATCTGTTCTTATATAAGTTCCGGTTACAGTAATTCCGGAAACACGACCAAATAAACGATTATTAGTTCTGTAACTGGCATCCAGATTAAAGATAGCACCAAAGTTATCAAGCATCAGATAATTTACGTTTCCACTTAATCGGAATGACTCATCTCCTTGTTCTTTCAATGCTGTTTCAAAAATGTTGCTCATTACTTTCAGATCAAGATACTCTTTATCAGTAGTTGAGGCGGTTTGCACTTTACTTGCAAAAGCTGATTCATTGATCTTTCCTGATCGGTAATCGTCCAGATCTTTCTTTGTTACTGAACCGGAGATTACAGGCAGTTTTTCTCTCTCCTTACGATCTACTTTTCCATTTGAAGAAGTATATACTAATGCCGGAAAAGAGTGACGTGAGTTTGAGCCATATATCACCATCACATTTTCAGTTGGTTTTAACTGACCTATAGTTGAAGCATAGTCTTTCAAAAACTCAGTTATTCGATCCTTAACGCTTTCTTCGTCTACTTTAACATTGTCATCAGATGAGCTGCCGGTACTGTAACTATAATAGAAAGAATTAGAATTACTCTCATTTTCTGAAGAAGAGTTGGTATAGACAAAAGAGGAGCTGGTTTGTACATTAAAAATAATTCCATAGCCCGGAAGATATGTTCCACGAACATTTCGTGAGCCCCCGGTAAAGTCTCCTATGAAAACAGCTCTGGAAGATGAGTTCTCGGAGTAAGTTTTAAACATCTCTCCGAGAATATTCTCCATGATCTTTATGTCACGATTCATTCGGTTGGCATCAAAACTTTGAGCCAAAGCAACGGACGAGGTTAAAAGTATAATTAATAATGCGGGTAATATTTGTTGTATTCGTTTCATGGTGTGTCCTTGTTTAATTTCCATAACTAACAGTTTGTATTATTTCGCCTAATACCTGTTCGTTTTCTCGAAAACGCGTAAACGTGTTTTCTTTAAGATCTTCTAAGCCGGAGCTGATAAGTCGTAAATCATTTGTTCTTTGGCTTTCTAAGTAGGAAGCAAAGCTCGCAAAAGTTTCTTCTAATTGAATGTTCTGTTGTTCCTGAGCATCTGCTACTACTTGCTGAACCAATGCCACGTTATCACGCTGAATTTGCTGAACAATTTGTTCAACCTGAGCAGCAGAGAAAGTTTTTTCAGTTGTAGGAATTTCTCCAAAGCCCAACTGAATTCCCGAATCAGAGTAACTCATATTCAAACCTGTTAAAGCCCCCGTTACTATAAAAACAAAAGCAAGCAAAGCTACACCAAAACCAGCCTGAGCAAAAGCATTTCTGGGGGTTAAAGCGGAAAGTATACTTTGCCAAAATCCTTCAGACGAAGCTTTTGTAGGTTCCATAATAACGAGCTGTTCAGCCGGGTCCTGCACAGGAAGATGATGTAGAAAAGACTGGGTTTCAGTGAGTTCTTCAAATTCTTGTTTCAGATCATCATGTTTGTTGATGAAGTCCAGAAGCTCAGACTTCTTTGTCTCATCTAGTTCACCATACATGTAATCCATTAAGAGTAATCGCGCTTGTTCTTTATTCATAATTGAACACCTCTTTATTGATATTCCAGGAGTCGAACGTTTTTTTCAGCGCTCGTAATCCATAATACATTCTTGACTTTACTGTGTTAATTGGTTCATCTAAAATTTCTGCTATCTCGGGGAAGGTCAATCCTTCATATTCTTTCATGATCACTACTACGCGTTGATCATTGGGTAACTGAAGCAAGGCTTTATGAAGTAGAACCAGCCCTTCATTCCGCAATACTTTTGAATCTGCTGATGAAGCAGTTTCCGTTTGAGGAGCCACTTTTAGTGTTTCATAAGAAGTAGCTCTCTTTCTGCCAACTCTCTTTAATTCATCCAGGCAAAGGTTGTTTGCTATTCGATATAACCAGGAACTAAATTTATTCACATCATCCAAAGTATCCAGCTTTTGATATGCCTTGATGAACGTTTTCTGGGTGATTTCAGCGGCGTCGTCACTGCTGGCAAAGTAACGATAAGCAAAGTGATGAATCTTGCCTTGCCACCGACCAACCAGCGTATTGAACGCCTGATGATTTCCTCCCAGAAAATCCTGAACTAATCGTGCGTCTTCCATTTTATCGTGTTGCAATTTCCTTTTTCCCGAAGTTGTTTTCAGGTATAAGACGAGTATATTTTCTGATTAGTTTTAATAAAACCCAAAAAAAACTAATATTGAATATATGTTTCAAATGTCAATTTAATAGATGAAGATGAAAAAATACCTGCTACTATTCAGTTTTTTTGTTTTAGGAACCGCAACGCTTAATGCTCAAAAAGTACATAGAAGCTACATAGATTTAGGCTATATGCATGTTGATGATGTTGATTCATATTTCAAATTCGGGTTTTCTGATCATGGAGGATACACGACAACGCTTAATTTCGAACTTCAAATACTGATACCTACTGCAGGTTCTTTCCCTGATGAGGGTGGCTTTTTGTTAGGAATTCCATTACAGTTACATAATTCAGGTTCTACCTATATCGTTTTATCGCCTCGAATTGGTTCCAGATCCGTTGAATTGATTGGGGATGACAGGCCTACTTATGGAGCAATATTTGAGGGTGGACTGGGATTTTATTTTAATAAAGCTTTAGGATTAAATTTTGGTGTAGGGTACGATTCTATAAAAGAACAAGAATATGTGTCGGCACATATTGGTATTGCGTTTTGAGAAAGGTGAAAAAACCATATCCCCGCTAACCGCTAACCGCTAACCGCTAACCGCTAACCGCTAACCCTTTTCTAAACTCTAACTCCAATTGTTCATAATAATGATCTTCAGAAAGATTTAGATTTGACAGCGAAATTCCGAGTAGACGAACCTGACGATTTCCCACATCAGTATCTTCCAGAAGTTGCCGGGCTACGGTAGATATTTGATAATGATCGTTAGTGTAATTTGGTACAGATTGGCTTCGGGTGATGGTATCGAAATTTTTGTAACGGACTTTTAGTGTGATGGTTTTCCCTTTGGCGTTGATCTTCTGCATTCCATCAGAAATTGACTCAGCCAACTCATCCAAAAATGTTGTTATCCAATTCAGGTCACCCTTGTCGTCAGAGAAAGTACGCTCCTTCCCATAAGACTTTCGTATTCGATGAGGTTTTACTTCTCTGTTATCTATGCCTCTGCAAATTCGGTAATAATAGCGCCCGGATTTCCCGAATGCTTTAACCAGATCAATTTCAGCCCACTCTTTTAAATCGGCACCGGTTTTAATTCCCAAAGCATGCATTTTCTTTTGAGTAGCTTTACCTACACCAAAGAATTTCTTGATATCCAGTTCATCCAAAAATACTTCAGCTTCCTCAGGCGGGATAAGTGTAAGTCCGTTTGGTTTGTTGTAATCGGAAGCTACTTTAGCGATGAACTTACAATAAGAAACACCCGCCGATGCAGTAAGCTGAGTTTTCTCCTGAATCTTTTCCAGAATCTCTTTAGCAATAAGTGTGGCCGATCTCATTCCCTTATGATTTTCGGATACATCCAGGAAAGCTTCATCCAGAGAAAGTGGCTCAACCAGATCCGTATATTCAAAAAAGATCTCACGAATTTGTTGAGAAGCTAATTTGTAAGCGTCAAACCTTCCTTTAACAAAAATTCCATGCGGGCAAAGTCTGGCGGCCTGTGAACAAGGCATAGCAGAATGAACGCCAAACTTACGGGCTTCATAACTGGCAGTAGAAACAACTCCGCGACCATTGGGTGATCCGCCCACAATAACAGCCTTGCCACGAAGAGCAGGATTATCCCGTTGCTCTACGGCAGCAAAAAAAGCATCCATGTCTATATGGATGATTTTGCGGATATTTTCTTGGTGAATCATTACATGTATTATACATATAAATTATTTCAGAAGGAACTCAATAATGATGCTGTGTTATAAAAAACCCGTAGTAAGGGAAATTCATGAATTGCCCTTACTACGGGTTGGTGAAATAAAAAAGGTTCCGATGCAAAGCATCAGAACCAGAATTAAAATTTAATACATGTTTTACTTTATAACGTCTTTTATCAAATTATCTCCGGTAAGTATATCATAAATTTTTCCAATCGTATGTTCATTTTTCAGGCAGGCAGTTATAACTGATGCAACATCTTCACGCGGAATTTTATTGGTTGTTTCTGAATCCGGAGTGATTGTTACAGCCCCTGTTCCTTTATCATCAGTTAGACTTCCCGGCCGAATAATTGTATAATCTAAATTGGACCTTATTAAATGCTGATCCGCATAATACTTGGCAATCATGTAAGGCTTTATTCCGGTTGTAGCCCAAGCTTCCCGATTATCAACATTCAGAACGCTGACCATTAAAAAGCGATCAATACTTTGTTGTTTAGCTGCTTCCATACATTTTACGGCTGCATCTAAGTCGATTTCTAATGTCTTATCGTAATCAGTTTTACCACCTGAACCTGCTGTAAATACAACAGCATCTATTCCCTGAAAAACCTTAGCTAGATCTTCAACAGAATCTTCAAGATTTCCCATTGTTGTTTCAACTCCAATATCTTTAAAGAAAACTTTCTGTTCTTCTTTTCGGATCATTGCAATAGGATTCTTTCCTTTTTCCTGTGCTAGTTGCTTAGAAAGAATTCTGCCGATTCCACCATTTGCTCCAACTATTAGGATATTCATATATCTAAAATTGTGTTTAATTGAATTACTTTATTGCTTCAACAAAATTTGGGCAGATATAGTTGAGACGTACAGGTCTTTTTAAGAAAACTAGATATCCCGTAAGGGCAGTTCATGAACTGCCCTTACGGGTGTAGAACATAAAAAAGGTTCCGACGCAGAGCATCGGAACCAGATAATTAATTAGGTTAATGTAGGGACTTTGCGTCCCTACATTACATTAAAAAATCTATTCTCCTTGAATCTCCTCAGCAATTTCCTGAACCTCATCCAGAACTCTTAAAAGATTTCCGCTCCAGATCATCTTGATTTGTTCTTGGGTGTAGCCTCTTTTCACAAGCTCAATTGTGACATTCAGTGTTTCTGAAGCATCCATCCATCCGTTAACACCGCCTCCGCCATCGAAGTCAGAGCTGATTCCAACATGCTCAATTCCGATCAGTTCAACCATGTAATCAATGTGATCAACAAAATCCGATACATCAACTGAAGGAGCTTTGCCAGCTGTTTCCTGTTCAATTCTTGGTTGGGCTTTTTTCTGCATTTCCTGATAAAGCGCGAAATATTCACTGCGGGTTTCAGTACTCATTTGTCGGATGGAATCTCTTGAAACCATTTCGAAACCCATTTCTTCGGCTACTTCTTTTTCAATATTAGCTGCAGCCTCACGATACGCATCATGCTTTTCAGAATTAACATAACTACGGAAAGCAACGGTTTGAACTACTCCACCATTTTCTTTCAGCATTATAAGCTCTTCATCATCCAGATTTCTGCTAACAGAAGGGTCCAAAGCTCTTGCAGAAGAATGCGAAGCTATAACCGGCGCTTTTGATAATTCCATTGTTTGCATATTCGCTTTCTTTGAGGGGTGAGAAAGATCGATCATGATTCCCCATTTATTCATTTCAGCGATTACTTCTTTTCCGAAATCACTTAATCCATTATGTAACCAAACATCGTCTCTTTCACCGGTATTTGAATCACTTAACTGACTGTGACCATTATGCGAAAGCGACATATACCGTGCTCCGCGATCATAAAATTCTTTAACCCTATCCAGTTCCATTCCTAATGGATAAGCATTTTCAACACCGATCATAGCAACTTTTTTGCCTGCAGCATGAATTTTGCGAACATCATCGGAAGTCAACGCCAATTCAATCTGATCCGGAGCTAATTCTTCCGTTAATCGGTGAATGGCATCGAATTTTGAAACCGCATTTTCATAAGCAGCATCAAACCCTTCCTGATCTAGTTCTCCCTGTCCGGTGTAAACGATTAGGAAGGCTACATCCAGACCACCTGCCTCCATTTTTGGAAGATCAACTTGAGTATCCAGATTCATAGTATAGTTTTTTTCCTGAGTGAAGTTATTGGTGTTAATATCCACATGGGTGTCCAGAGTTATTACACTGTTGTGAATTTTTTCAGCTTTGGCTACAAGTTCAGGATCTACGGAAGAATCGGGAGCGCACGCCCAAATCAGCATAAATAAAAAAAGAAGAAGAGTTTTTAAAATATTCATTTTAATGAAGTTAGTTTAATTTTTTGAGATAGAATTTATACAATTCGGAACTACAATGAGTTATAATTCCTTTAAGTGTATAGGAATTTATTCAACAAAACATTGATGACATGGAATTTTTTGGATTTTTAACACTAGGAACATTTATCGGTTGGCTTAGCCATACATTTTCAGGGACACACGGAATTAAAATGGTGCCAAGTATTTTAACCGGAGCAATAGCTGCTTTAATAGGAGGAGCAATAGTACTGTTTTTCGATTTGCGCGGTTCGGGCTTCTATGCTGCAATCACATCTACGGGGGCATTATTTACAATAAATGCATTTAGAAAAAAGAAGCCGATTTTTGCTGATGAAGAAAATAGGGAACAAAATCACTGATCCCGGTATAAGCATTCACATCACCGTACCATGAATCGAATGTTTTATATGAATGAATCGTAAAGACCGTAACATCAATCTTTTTCTATTTCTCTTTTTTATAGCCGTAGGGCTTTATATGTCTGTTTCGGGAAGCTGGAACCTTATTACTACCGAACAGGAAAATCTCTTTGATTTTCAGAATAAAGACATTCCAATCTTTACTAATATTACTCAACTGCTAATCGGTCTTATATGCTTATTTTCAGGATTTGTAATGTGGATGAGAGTACACTGGGCCTTTAGTTTTTCCCTGTTCAGTTCAGGTTTGCTCATTGCTTATAATCTGAACAATATGGGAAGAGCTATTTATGAGAACCCAACCGAAGCCATCATTATGGCAGCTATTTTAGTGATCGTTTTGCAGAGTCTCCCATTTCTTATCAGAAAGAATCAGAGAATCTGATTTGCGAAACATGAAAGGAGCATATTCGTGTACCGTTTTATGGAACGGATTTCAGAGAAAGACATAGAATGGCTTCTAAAGCCGAATCAGAATTTCAACTATAAGGCAGAAGAACGTCTCGAAAAGGTTCAAAAGCTTTCATTCAAGAGAAAGTTAATACGTCTTGGATTGTGGGCATTATTAATTCTTACTCTTACCATATTTCCCTTTTTCTTGCTGATAAAAACATCCATTTATTTAAATATCGATCAGGGTTTAAACGGGTGGGTTTCTCTTTTTGGGGGAATTGGGGCAACAGTCGCTATTTTATTAGTATATGTTGTGATGCTGTTTCGCAAAGTAAAAAATAAGAAACTTATCTTTCGCTATGGTTTAGGAGGGGTTGGAGCATTGGTAGGCGGTTTCTGTCTGTATGGATTACTTTACGTATCGAGTGTAAACGCTAAATCAGATTCGGTAAAAGAAGTTTATCGTTCATTACACCCAATTTTAAGAGTAGCAGTGGCAACAACTACTCTGGCAGAAGGAGATCTGGTGATCACAGATATAAAAAGATCGGCCGAAGACTATACAAAAATGGGATTACCGGTAAACCAAAGTTCCCTTCACTTTCCCCAACCGGATGGATATGTTCATGCCATTGACCTGAGAACCAAAGGACATTCAGAGTTTAGAAACTTCATGTTAAGCAACTCATTACGCCTGATGGGATTCAAAACTTTGAGACATGTGGGAACGGCAGATCATCTCCATATTTCATTGCCATATTCTGAGCATTAAAAAAGGGCTATATAATCAATCATTTTTTCTGATCATAGTGGAGTTTCCCCATAGATCCCATCGGTTTTCTTTTTTATTGTAATATAAAAGGTGATTGTATTTAATATTTTTATCATCACTTAGTGTATATGTTTCTTTAAAAGAAATTACAGCATTTCCGCTTTTATAAAATTGATGAGTTTGAGGATAATATACATCGTAAATTCGTTGAGTTTTTTCTTGTTCTAGGATTGTAAATTCCCCTTTAAACAAAAAATTGTCTTGTTTATTATAACCAAAAAACTCAATCTTATTGGTAACGGGATTCCAATAAATATGACCCTCAAAAACACCTTTTTCCTTATTACCCTCACTATGATGTTCAAAGATTTTTATCGTCTTTCTGTTTGAGCCCCATTCCCAAGTAATCAATGGTTGTTTTGCCATGTCGGGGTACTTAGATAATATTGAGTCTGGAGCATGCCATATACCAACAAAGTTTTCTAAAAGCTGAGTTGGTAAAAAATTCTTCTGATTATCTTGAGCATGTATTAAACAGGGTAAAGCAGTAAAAATAAAATAGATCAAAACAGAGAACGGTCTCAGAAATTTCATTGGTTTTTTCAAAACTCATAGTTTATTAATTAAAATTATGATATAAATTTAAGGTTCATTTTTTTAATTTCGTCACTTTTAAAAAAGAGTGACAGTTTTTAAATAAAAGGACGTTAGTTTTTTATAAAGGCCGAAGGAGTGGTACCGGTAAATTTCTTAAATGCTTTATTAAAAGAGTTCTTATTATTGAAGCCAACCTCATATGCAATAGCCAGAATAGTAAATTGCTTGTAAGAAGGGTTACGTAATTTTTCTTTAGCTTCTCGAACCCGATATTCGTTCACAAAATCATAGAAATTATATTCCATATGCTGGTTTATAACCTGTGATAAATAATTAGGGGAAGTATCAAGCCTCTCAGCCAGCTTTGAAAGTTTAAGATTGTTATCAAGATAAAGCTTCTCCTCTTCCATAAGCTCTTGTAATTTTTTTTCTAATAACTTTGCTTCGTTTTTGTCTATCGGTGAGGTTTCATATTTTAATATAGTAGAGCGTCCAATATTATCTGAAAAAAGCGCAGACTTTTTGATGCTGAAATATCCGATTACATGGATAATCAAAGACATGCTTAATACTACTACATAATCTACTTCCTGAACATATGCTTCGAATAAAGCTAAAACTACTGTTCCTAAAAAAGTAAGCAACCAGTACAATGCAAATGTAGCAGTAAATACTTTAAGCCAGTTTAATTTTAACCTTTTCCCATTAATAATTGGCTCTTTTGATGCTTTATATTGTTTGTGAAGCAAATTTATTCCTGCTAAAAGATATCCAGTTATAAGTAACGTATGTACTCCAAAAAAAAGAAGCACTTCTAAAGGTATTTCTACTGATGCTGCACTTTTTATATATGTCGTCTCGGCTATTTTTTTTTCCGCTGAAATTAAAAAATAAGGAGTCCTGTAGATTAAGGCTCCAACAAACGGTAAGAGATGAATAAGGTGTTTGGTTTGAAAACGGTATTCATTTTCAAGTAGAGTTTTTATATAAAAAAAGTACAAGGGCCCAATTAAAAAAAGAAAGGGAACACCTGTACCTATTAAGTGTGGTACTTTTAAATATAAATTGGTGTTGATTATCAAGAAGGTAAAGGTCTCAAAGGCTATTAACGCAATTATTGCGGCAAGAAATAAATTTGCCTGCCGATTCCCCTTTTTTTGGAAGACTAAAATTCCTGAAAAAAATAACCCTTGAACAAATCCAAATAAAAGTAATACAGACCAAAAATCAATTTCCATGGCTATGGTTTTTATCCATTAGAAAAAATCTAAAAAAGCATTAGGATTGAGTGCTCAAAAAAACAAGTAGTTTTATTTACTCTCGGATAGTACAATTTATCTAAGATAAAAGTGATAGCTCGAAGAAAAGGAATCTTTTAAACTGGTCATTTTTTATTTAAAGTGACGATATAGAGTTTAGTTAATGAAAATTTCTTCAGTAAACAAAAATTCGACTTTATAAGCTATTATGTATGAAACTACTTTAAATCAATTAAAGCTATGCAAGATAAAATTTTTTAGCTTATTGCTATTGATTTCCTTAGTAAAATTTGGGATTAGCTATTGTCAATCCAATGAAGCAGTTTCAGATGATTTTATTAGAATAGCCAGTAAAATTACTGTTAACTCCCACCAAATTAAATTGATATGGCCAGGGTTTTGGTCTGATCAAGAGCCTTTCTTATTTATGAAACATGATAGTATTGTTCATGTTTATAATATTAATCAAAAACCTGAAGGAGACTATCAATTAATCCCTAACAAAAAGTTACCAATCCCCTTAAAGGACAGGGCATTCTATAAAGAGTCTTATTTACCTGAATACAAGGATAAAAAGCGTTCATTTCCTATTCAATATAAGATCAATAATCAGATGGTTTATGCTATGGAACCATTGGGTACAGATGACTTTGATCGAGTTAATTTCTATTTGCATGAAGCCTTCCATAGCTATCAGCGTAATCAGCCTGGCTGGAAGCAAACCCCAGGAGATACAATAGCCATAAAGTTTAATAGCTCAGTACTGGATAGTATTAGTCAAGTTGATAACGCACGATACAAAACTGTACAAAACTTTGAGCGCACATTATTATTAAAACTTTTGGATAAAAATGATGACAAAAATGGAATTGAAAACATATTAAAGAAACTAGTTGCAGTTATACAAATTAGAAATACTTTGATACCGGCAAAAGCTGCCGATTTGATAGACCGGTATCAAAGAAATGAAGGATCTGCTACCTATACAGGTTTACTTAGTTCTGCTGTAGCTAATAGGCTTACTTATGAAAGTATTTATTCTAAACTAAAACTTGAATTACAAAAACCTCTAGATGAGTTCAGTGGCTTTCCAGTTGAGGAGCAAAGATTTCTAAGATGGCCTCAATATGCTATTGGGGCGACATATTGTATTCTGCTTGATAAACTAGAGAGGAAGGATTGGAAGAAAGAATTGGAAGGCGGTATTTCTTTGTATGAACTTATCAATTCAGAAGTATCATTATCTAATACAGAACTAAGTAGATTAAAAGATGAAATTAGCAATGAATTGGGCATTTGATTCAAGATAAGTTCCTTCCCAAAACTCTAAATATAAACCCATCATAATCAAATATAAGTATGGATAAAGCACTAGAATCAATGGGGAGACTTGAGCAATTAAGTTCTAAGAATTCTTTGTGTTCTTATCAGATAAACCTCACATCTACAGAAAAAAAAGGCTCTGAGGTTATTGGATGGTTGGAAATTACGTATAATCAGGCAGGTTAAAATCATTTCTAAAAAAAATAGAGACTATGAAAAGTCTCTATTTTAAACTTTATTAAAAACTTATCTTATTTTAAAATTTGATTAAAAACCAAAAGTGAATTGCTATTGTCAGAGCTGATTACAAGTAAATTATTTTCAAGAGACAGATCATATTTTGTAATATCAGATAATACTTTGAAGATAGCATTTTCAAATTCTCTGACTTCTATATCAGCAGAAAGCGTATTTGAAGACCAAAAATTTTCTACGACAACAGTAGCTGAGTTATTATTCAAGTTCTGATATCCATAATTACCACCAAACTGATTTAAAGGTCCCTGACCTTGAAACTTATAATTTAAGCCGCGTGATACAGATTCATAAGTGCTATCAGTTTTCGAACCTTCTCGAATACTAAAAGAAATAATATTTTTTAATGATTCTATAGGAGGAAGGGTAATGGTATCACTACTTTTAAAAGCAATGTGTTTGAGTTCCCATGTTCTGCCTAGCAATCCGTCATCAGTATAATTTTCATATACAGATGTTGTAGGAGTACAGGCAAACAATACTAATAATAGCATTAAAAAAGGATTTTTTTTTGTTTTCATCGTTTTTAAATTTTGTTATTTATTGCCCGAATGTCGGATGTATTTATAACGAAGTTTCTTTTTCTTTTAGTCTTTGATCTTACAAACAGTTTGCGAAGAATATAGGAGGTCAAAAAGCTATTTTATAGAACGTGACGAGTGGAATGAAGAGTCTCATCTCCCTCAACCTTCCAACAGCTATCGTATACCGAACAGTAACAGTAGTTAAAGTGAATGTTTGAGGCAATGTCATTAACCAATACATTCAATTCAGAATCACTGTACTTATCATATTTATTTTCAATAGAAATCCTGAAAACTATAAACTTCTCTCCGGAAGAAAACACCCTGTTGCCAAGTTCTGCATTTCCGCCATTTGTTATAAGTACATTTGGGAACAACTCTTGAAGATTCTTATGGAAATTCCAATTATTGAATTCATAACTTTTAAAGTGATAACTGACCGAATCGATAATTGCAGGGCCAATTCCTTTGTTTACAGCGGTAAATACAATACTATAAGATGAATTTCCAGAATTTGAGATGGTATAACTATTCTCCATATACGGCCAAACAGAAGCATCTTTTTCACTTTTCATTATGGCCTGCTGTTCTTTTAGTATCTGTGTTTCTCTTAAACTAATGATCAGAGAAAATAGGCTTATCAGAACTGCTATAGAAGCAATTAGAATAGAGGGTTTGTTTTTTTTATTTTTTTTCAAAATAAATACAAAATTTTAGCCCTTAATTGGAAGAAGTTGTAAACTTTAATATATAATCTTTCATTCTATAACCCTCTAAAGTCGTGAATTTCGTTCCAGATAATTTGAATTGATATTCTGATTTTGGATTCAGTTTTACCTTAATCATTAAAGAAACACCATCCTCATTGAGTTGGGTGTCTAAAATGGTTGATGTACTCTCATTGCCATTTTCTTTAACTACAATAGCATAGCTTTCCCTAGCCTTGATGGGCTTATCAAAAGTTACTATTAATTCATTGGTCTTAGGGCTTATTTGATTTGAACCGTCCGAAACAGGAAGTACATGTAGAACGTGTGGGATTCTTTGGTCAAATTCATAAACTTCTCTCGAAACTCGGGTTTTTAAATCCTCAAAGAAACCTATCAATACAGGCAAGAAAGTATCGAATTGTTTATAAGTCTGCCTATTGTGGGCATAGGCACCGAGCAATGCCACTAACTCATCCGTCCATAAAAAACCAAAATTTTGTTCTGTAATAATTCTATCATACGCTTCATTAACATCTGTTTCGTGGTCAATTCTGTATCGTATAACAGCTGCCCTGACCATTGATTCGATAACAATGCTTTCCCAATTACCATAGCCCATATTTTGTAATTCCTTCTGTACGGCTTCGAAGATTACTTCTCCGGAGGGTTTGAATGTTTCAATATTCTCAAAGAAAATAGGGTTGATAAATGAATGGCTAAATTCGTGGATTACTACAGGTAATCTTGATTGCGAATATAATGGCATATTCTTTTCATCCGTCTCTGTTGTACTGAGTATGGCGTATATATCTTTCTCATTATCGGATATTTTTACTTCAGGACCATAATTGCCACCTGTTTGTAACCTTATATAGAAATGAAAATCTATACCATCCGTAGGTATACCATAAAATGAACTAAACCAAGAAAAATCTACTTGGTCCAATACTTTCTGAAATCTTTCTTCAGCAACCGCATAAAATTCATTGTGCGATTTGAAAAAACCTTCAAAATTAGAATCCTTATAAAATTGTTGTAACAACCCGACAAATTTTAATGCCGTTTCCGTGTCTCCCCAACGACCATCGGGGATTTCAGTAGTAAATTCTATTCTTGGTGCCAGTTCGGGTGATGGACTCAACAATACGGCCATATGCATAACGGCATCATATCCAAGACCTTCTTCCTCTCTCAGCTTTTTCATTAAAACTATTGCTGGATGATTTTTATGTTTTAAAAAATGCTTGTCAATGTCATTGGAATAGTCTGTCAATACATTTTTGGTATATTCATTGAAATCTGCCAAACGAGCCATAATGGTTAAAAGCTCTACACGGTCATCTACTTTTGCTTTGGGTTGAATTTTGGAAGTACTTGAAGCTACCACATCGTTCTGAGCATTGATGTGCTCAGTAGTGCAAAAAGCAGTGAGTAGAACAAAAAGGCTTTTTATAATATAGTTTTTAGTGTCCATTGTTTATTGAATCTATCATTTTCTTGGCGTGTTTTTTTGTATTTCCATCAGGATTCATTAGGAGAGCCTTTTTGAAACTCTCCAACGCTTTTTCCTTATCGCCAGCTTTTAAATAGCCGTCGGCCAAACTGTTCAAGGCTTTTGCTGAGTTCGGAAATAAATCCGTAATCATTTGGAATACAAATACGGCCTCTTTGGTCTGGCCGCCACCAAGCAAGTTGTTGGCAACTGTATTAAGCTCATCTTCAAAATCGAAGAAGCTATAATTTGGGTCGTTGACCATTTTGGTGGCATCAACTTTCAGTTTTTCAATTTGGCCAGTTGTGAACAGCTCTGTCATATAGGCCATTGGGTCTAAGATGTAATTCTGGTCAGAGAAATTCAATGCTGCCTCCAAAACAGGGTCTTTATTTGTTTTGTATTCCTGAAAGCTCATATCCACGGGAATATGTGGTGCCAACCACTCGTCATTTTCCCATTGTGGTTTGTCTTGCCACCACGCAAATGACAAACGCACAGGGATTTTGCTGTTGGGTAGTTCTACACGATTATTGTCGCCGTAAAAATTTATGTTCTCGCTCGTTGGTTCTCCCACAAAAATGGCATTGGTATAGTTGCTCATTTCATTGACCAAATTCTGGCAGGCAGAAAAGGTGCGTCGTCCAATTATGACAAAGAGCTTGCCCACCTGATTGATTTTTTCAGATTTTATGATTTCTGTGATAATAGGCTTGTTCTTGTAGTTGTTGCCACCACCATTCAGTCGCAAATCAATCACAAGTTTTTCGACATCATTTTTTTTCTCTATAAAATTGAAAATCCGTTCGTAAAATTCTGGAATGGACTCTAACGGGTCATCTTGAATTTGGCTGTGCCTTACATATACTGTTTTTCGTTCTGGTAGGTATTCGTCGTAGTATATCTTATTTAAGTTTTTGAGGTAGTATGGTGTTTCCGTTTGATTTCTTGCTTCCAGCCAATCGCCATCTTGACCTACCAAATTATAGGTAACAGGAACCCGTTTATGGTCTGGTAAAACCTTGAAAACTTGCCTGAATGTTTTACTGTCTTTCTCCAAAGTAAATTCGACACTATTGGTCAGTTCTTTGGTGATTCCTTGAGCGTGCAAGGTTTCTGGCGATGTTAAATACATTACACCATAGGATTTAAAAAACTGGTCGTTCTCTGCTGGAATGGTGGGATGGATTTTTTGAAGTGCTTCTTCAATGGTTACATTACCAATGCCAATGACCTTGGCACCGAGTGCTTTTTCATAGTCTTTATGCACACCTTGAATGTAAACACCATCGTTATATTGGTACATATTCAATGGTAACTGCTGAAAGCTTGGCAAATGACGGAAGCCAATCAGCGTATGGCCATATTTGAAAGATGAAACAATGCGACCGAAGCCAACAATAATTTCGTGTTCCTGTAGCCTAGGAATAGCTTTATAGAGCGCTTCAACTTCTGCATCGAACTTCTCCTCAGTTGTTTTCTTGAATAAAAAGGGATAATCGTTATGAACTGTATTTTGTAGAAACCTCAAGTCTTCTTGCCATTGTTTAGGCGTAAGGTCTTTTTGAGCGTTAATCGGAATTGCAAATAACAATACGATATATAAAAGTGATTTTTTCATTTTGATTGAAGATTTTTGACCGGTTATTCTCTTTTTCTTAAAATCCTTTTTTCCAAACTTTTTCCGAAGCTTCAAGATATTCAGGCAAGGCAGCTGAGCCGTACCATTCGTAAAGTTCGGGTTCTAAAAAATCATTTTTTATGGCTGGGTCTGTGGTTTTGAGCAATAGTTCCACTTCTTCTATAGTCGGAATATCCAAAATAAAAATACCTCGGTACGATTTTGCATTTTTGAACATAGGCCCGGCGATAATCATTTTTTTCTCCTTTACTAAGCGTTCTATATTTTTCAAATGCCCAGAAAAGCAATTGCTCTTAAATTCCTTGTCCTCTGACTCATTACTTCCCGTTTTAAGGATTACGAATATGTATTTTTTCATACCATACTCGTCCGCACCTAATTTTTCTGCTAAATCAGCATCGTAATCTGGGTTGGTTTTTTGAGCCATTGCTGTGGTAGTAGCAAATACCAGTATAAGTAGTGTTATAATTGTTTTCATCTGTTTATTTTTATTGTTTTTCAAAGGTTGAATATAATTCGCCAATAACGATATCGATGGGTATCAAAATTGGTAATGGCTCATTTCATATTGTTTGTTTTAACTATCAATCATTTTTTATAAACTGCATTAATTCCATATTTGTGATGAATCAAATAGTTCTTCTGTGAAACTGTTGTCGATCTGATTATAAAACTTGATCAACAATTTCCTTTTCTTTTGGATTCTTTCATGGTTACGAATCAGCTCACCAAAACTTTTCCTGGGCAAAAATAAATTCTTGGCAAAGGCATTAACATCGTTTTCGAGGCTAGAGGTAGCATATTGATTTAGAAGCCCGGCTTCATTTAGGCTTTTATTGAAGGTTTCATCAAATTCTCCTTTCTTAAGTGCGTCAACTCCACCTTTTCCGTATTCAAAATCAGAACTGTTTTGACTTTCCCATTTAGCATTATCAAATAAATGACTGTAATTCCTTAACAGAATACTTGAGAATTCAGAGTGAAATAACTGTTCAATGTAGAAATCACTATAACCAACTCTGGATCCTTGATTAGATAAATAAATCGTATCACTGGAATTTGTTCCTCCAAATCTTTGCCCGTATAGTTCAAGAGAATGCAAGACGTAAACGGCATTAATATTTTTTTGGATTACTTCGACGGGATACTTCGAAAGTGCTCGCAGAATAATGTTTCTGCTCCTTGAGTATTCTCTTGAAGACAATGAATTGGTTTTTGGGCTGATTGAACTTGAATACCAACCTGCCGGGAAAATTTTACCTTCACCAGAAAATTTTATTACTATAGCACTCCTTTCATCGATGAAAGTATGCTGTGCCCACAAATTAAAGGACAAAAAAAGAAAAAGATTTATAAAAGCTATTTTTTTCATTGCATAAGTAGTTTTTTATAAAACCCTTAGAGTGCTACTCAGTCTCAAAAAACTTATTTACTCTTCCAAGCCAATACTTGTACCAAGAAGCATTCCAGTAATTGTTTTGTGTGTAATATTCTTTTTTATGCTCATCAAAAAGAGTTCCTGCTTTTTCCAGCATCACTTTGCCTGCTATAACTTTCCCGAAATCGTTTTCTTCGCGGCCATCTAAAAACAAAATGATGCCAGCGCTCACCAAAGCAACTGGATTTTCTATGTTAGCCAACAAAGCATTGTTCAGCTCTTCGTTATATTTTGCCTGATATTGCGCACTCTCAAAATCAGATGAAGATGAGGAACTTCTGAAGGAATAGATCAACGCCTGCAGCACATGATAGTCAGATTTTAATACCTCTGATGAAAACATATCGCGTTTAGCTATATCAAGATGCTTCTGAGAACTGTTCAGAAGATCTGTTCTTTTTAAATTTCTTTCACTTAATTCCCGGTTAGAAATACTACGGCTAATTTGAGTATACACATAAGAAGCCCAAAAATGAGGCTCCCATCTTTCGGGATGCTCCTTTACTATTTCTTCAAATGATGTAATGGCCTTAAAACTGTCATCCATAGCTTCACCATTACGGTGGTGGTCAAGTGCTTCATCCATAGACGCGTATAAATTATTACTCTGAGCCCATAATGAAGTATTCAGGGCAAGAATAATAAATGGGAAAATAATAGTATGTTTCATAGCTGGGTTTTTAAATACTGAGGGTAATTTTCAAAAACTTCAGAAGGTTATAGTTATATCTTGCTTCTTTTATTAGTTTTTTATTCGTTCGTAGACTAATGGTGCAGAATAGTCAAGATCTTTTGGAAATTCTGTTTCATTGGAATAGTTGGCATAGTAGTACAATTTCCCATCCTTTGTATTTATTTCAGATTTGTAGGACTTAATTTCTGTTCCGGGATATACTTTAGCAAGATGGACTAGTTTTCCATTTTCAAAAGTAGCACTTCCTTTATGCAATTCACCTTTGGGACCAGATACGATATAAATAAGTTGTGATTCATCTTGTAAATAGACCCCTTCATATATCAGAAATAGATTTCCGTTATTGTCATATAAATGATTTGTTGTCATAAAAAGGAGTTTTTCAGGAGAATAGCTGTATTCCAAAATCGATGAAAAGGAGGAATCAGCTGAAGTTGCCTTCCACTTTCCTTCAACGAAGCTAAGATTGTCAATGGTTGATTGTCCATTTATATCTGTAAAAGAGACAATGAATACCACAATTAAAAATCTAAGAATATGCTTTATGTAATTAAATAATATCAAGTTCATAAGAGATGACTTTTCTTTTATTTTTTTTCAATATTTTTTCTGAAGTAAGAGTTAAAAAACTGAAATACACTATTTTCAAATTGTCCACGGACCCCATTTACATGGTCTCCTGAAAACACAGAAAGTTCGTGATCGATATTATTATTATTCAAAAAAGCGCTATACTTTTTTAACTCATTGATCAAAGGATCTTGATCGCCAATTTGTAGCATAATTTGCTGTTGTTTCATTGATGAGATAAAATGGGGAGTATAATTGCTCAATAAATACGAATCCCATTTCCCCCAAATTTCTTTATAGTTAAGAAATTCACCGGTTTTACTCTTTGTCACAGGGAGCTCAGCATAAAATGGCGGTGAATCTGGTAGAGACGAAAATGAAACTGCTTTAGACCACATTAATTTTTGAAAGATATTCCATGCTTCAGGATTAAATTCTATTACTTGGAGAGCTGTTTCGAAAGCCTGATTACCAAAAGGATTCGAATTAAAAATATTAGGCGAACTCATGGACAGAATGGATCCAAATACTTCAGAGTGAGACATTCCCACTAATAAGGCTCCATATCCTCCAAGTGATTGACCGGCGATTCCTCTCGCGTTTTTGTTTTTTATTGTACGATAGTTCTTATCAATAAATAGAGTTAGATCATTAGCTACAAAATCCATCCAATTTCCAGCAGACGGAGAGTTCGTAAACCAAGACCCTCCCAAATGTGTATAGGTATCGGGCATTACAACAATCATTGGTGATATTACTTTATGCTCTATAAGTGAATCCAGAACTTCAGAAACGTTCATGTTTTCATACCCATCTTTACCTAACCAAGAATCCAATTTGGTTCCAAAAGCATGCAAAAGATAAACTGTGGGATATGATTTATTAGAGTTCTCCTTATACTGCTTAGGCAAATAAATAAACAATTCTCGGTTAGGGTTGTCTCCAAGTTTATTGATCGATACAGCGTTACTGTAAACTGTATCTCGAATAATCTGAGCATTAACCAAAAATGGGGTTATTAAAAATAGCAGTGAAAAGATTCTTTTCATTTTAGATATTCCATAACTTTTTTCCATCATAGTGTAATCATTAGATCAAGTTGCTCACTACTAATTATCTTTCCATGTATTGATGCTAATTCGTATCACACAAATTACCCAATGTCAATTAAGGGGCTCTCTATTTCCATGCTGCTAATATTAATCCCATAATAGTAAATGACACAGCCCAGTACCCGCCATTAATAAGCATGTATTTCCATGATTTTCTTTCAAATAAACTATTCACACATAAAGCGAAGAAAACCCACCCAAAACCTGTTAAGAATCCATAAAAAGCTCCTGATGAAGCGTTGATCTCAGGGTCATTGAGAAACATGGCCAAATTAAAACACATGATCAGTTCAAAGATAAATGCAAGCCCAAAAATCTTCCCCATGTTTCTGCCTTGCAAATCTTCTTCGGTAAGTCCGGTCGAGGACATCCATGAATTGGCAAATAAAACAGGTGAGTACCAAAGTCCGCCGACTATAAAAGTAGAGATCGTTGCTACTAAAATAGCCCATACATTTAGTGTAGTTATATCCATTTTTATCTAATTTTTTTGTTGAAGAAAATATTTGTTTGTTATACTGTGCAATTTTATTAACCAAAATTATTGTTCAGTAATTAGCGATAGAATTTATTAGTCTATTCGTTTTGAAATATTGGGCGAACCTCAATACCTCCATTGTACTTTATTTGTGGATGGGTTTCTGCTATTTGAACTGCTTGGTCTAAATCTGAAGCGGTGATTAAATAATATCCTCCTACATCAAGTTTTTCTGAATCAGAAAGATGTTGTCCAAGAAGCCTGCTTTCATCGCTCAGTCGGTTCGCGCTTAGGTAGTTTCCTGTTTCTTTCAATCCCTCCATCCAGACTGTATACTCTTTTGTAAGTTCAGTTTCTCCTTTATTCGAAGAAAAACCATCATTATATAATATCAACAAATATTCATTCTGATCGTTTTTAATCATAGGAGTTTGAGATTTATCAGTATTATATATTCCGGCAAAGAAACCTATCAGTAGGGCAGCTGCAACTGCAGCTGTTTGATACATAATGGTTGAGATTTTTGAGGATTGAATAAGGTTTCTTTTTTCGAGTTTGTTGAGAATATTTTCTTTTAGATTCTCAGGCGCTTGTATGCTTTCTTTTAACTTTTCATACGCTTCTAGTTCTTTTTCAGATAGTTCTGGAAATTCCTTTTTATAATTCATAATAACCTTCCAACTTATGTTTTATAGATTGTCGAGCATGATAAAGCTGACTTTTACTAGTTCCTTCATTAACGCCAAGAATTTCTGCAATTTCTCTGTGTTTGTATCCTTCAATATCATGAAGGATCAATACTTTTTTATATCCATCAGGCAAGCTTTTTACAGCTTTTTTTAAATCTACAACACTATAAATGTCTTCAAGGTTAGACTGTTGAAAATTTTCAAATCCATCTTGATTAATGTCTTCTGAATGATGTTTTTTTAGATACCGATTCGACTCTCTCCACTTATTATATAAAATTCCTGTAAGCCAGGTTTTTAGGGAAGAACGAAATTTAAATTCTTGCAGCTTTTGAACAGCTGTTAACCAAGATTCTTGAACTACATCCTCAGCGTGTTGGTTTTGATAGTTACATAAATGCATAGCAATTCGATATAAATCCGGCGCATACCTGTTATAAATCCGGAGAAAATTTTTTCTGGTCCGGTTTTCCAAGAATGAGTCGACCAATTGTTTATCATGTATTTGACCGTTGTCGGACATCATATGTTAATATGTTATTTAATTAGTGATGCTATTAGGGTAAAAGGTTGTATAGCTTTCTGCGTTGATCTTTTAAATCAGATAGTATAATAGTTGGAAGAGCGTTTAAGCCTACATTTCTGTTAACATACTTTTTAATAGGCAAGGATTAGTCACTTTAAATAAATAGTGACAATATCAAGAGGTATTAAGTGGATCTTGAAATCGTATTATTAATATGGAATTATATAAAAACTAACAATTGGGTTGATTTTTGAATCAGCTTTTTTGGGCGGTTGATAGTGAAAAAAAATTATATTTATAATTTCTTAGAAATTCTTAAAGCTTATTTCCTTGTTTATAAGTTAGATTATTGCGACCATTCTGCAGCACCTAAAGCAAAACCAAATTTTTGATATGTCGCATTATAAGTTTTATGAGCAGGTAAATAAAAATTTTGATAAAGCGGCGAGATATACCCGCTTCGATAAAGGCCTTCTAAACCAGATTAAAGTTTGTAATACTGTTTATCATGTTACTTTTCCGGTTCGGAGAGATAACGGAGATATTGAAGTTATTGAAGGATGGCGCGTGGAGCACAGCCATCATAAAACACCAACTAAAGGTGGTATCAGATACAGCCATAAAGTAGATGAAGATGAAACAATGGCACTTGCTGCGCTGATGAGCTATAAGTGTGCGATCGTAGATGTTCCATTTGGTGGGGCAAAAGGTGGTGTTAAGATCAGTACAAGAGAATATTCTGTTAGTGAGCTCGAAAGAATTACCCGCCGTTACACATACGAATTGATTAAAAAAGGTTTTATTGGCGCAGGTGTTGATGTTCCTGCCCCTGATTACGGGACCGGTGCTCGTGAAATGGGATGGATTCTGGATACCTACCGCCAGATGAATGAAGATCTGAACGCCGAAGGTTGTGTAACCGGAAAGCCAATACAGCAAGGTGGTATCAGAGGAAGAACGGAAGCTACAGGACGTGGGGTTTTCTTCGGAATCCGTGAGGCGTGTAAAGTGAAAAAAGACATGGACAAACTTGGTTTAAGCGTTGGCATAGATGGAAAGACGTTTGTGGTTCAGGGATTAGGTAATGTAGGTTATCACGCTTCTTTGTACATGACCGGAGCCGGCGCAAAAATGATTGGCGTCGCTGAAATGGAGGGAGCCATTTACGATCCTAATGGAATGGATCTGAAAAAATTGATGGAATTCCGAAAAGAAACAGGAAGTATTATAGGGTTCCCGGGCAGTAAAGAATTGAAATCAAATAAAGACGCTCTTGAGCTGGAATGTGATGTGTTGATTCCTGCAGCTCTTGAAAGTCAGATAACCGGCGATAACGCAGCCAATGTAAAAGCAAAGATCATAGCTGAAGCGGCCAACGGACCTACTACTGCTGATGCTCATGAAATGCTGAAAGATCGTGGAGCACTAATTCTACCGGATGCTTATTTGAATGCCGGTGGTGTGGTAGTTTCATATTTTGAATGGTTGAAAAATATTCAGCATGTTCGCTATGGCAGAATGAACAAACGTTTTGATGAAGAAAGTCTGACCAGAATTGTTCAGGAGATCGAGAAAATTTCAGGTAAGAAATTCTCGGCAAATGAAATGGATAAATTAGCGCACGGTGCGTCAGAATATGATCTTGTTGATTCAGGTTTAGAAGAAACGATGATTACGGCTTACAATGAATTAACTGCAATTCGTGAAGAGCATAATCTTACTGATTTGAGAACAGCATCATTCATAAGCGCAATCAACAAGATCGGAATCATGTACGAACAAATGGGAATCTTCCCTTAATTGGTGATCGGTTATTTGTTATGCGCTACTTCCAACCAATAACAAATAACCATTAACCAAATGACAGAGTCTCAAGTTTTCGAACTAGCTGTTGATCATAATGCGGTTTATGCTTTCATCGGATATTTGATACTACTTATAAGCATCGGACTTTATTCAGCTCGCTTTTCCTCAACGGGGATCAGCGAGTTTTTTATTGGCGGAAGAAAAATGAACAAAGTGGTGATCGCTCTTTCCGCTGTTGTTTCCGGGAGAAGTGCCTGGCTGTTGTTGGGAGTAACCGGATTGGTTTATGTTCAGGGCGCTTCAGCGATATGGGCGGTGGTTGGTTATACTGTTGTGGAACTCATTCTTTTTCTCACTTATGCCAAAAAATTGAGAGAGTTTTCAGAAGAACATGATTGTATCACCGTTCCGGATTTCTTCGCAGAACGCTTTGGTGACAAAACCGGAACATTGCGATCAATTCTTATAATCACTTTTTTGATCTTTATGGTGAGTTATGTCTCCGCTCAGTTTGTAGCCGGTGGAAAAGCTTTTTCATCTAGTTTTGGGATTGAGCAAAATACCGGGGTTATGCTTTCTGCAATTATCATCTTGGCTTACACGGTTTTGGGAGGATTCCTGGCAGTCAGCTTAACGGATGCTTTTCAGGCGTTTTTTATGATCTTTGCATTGGTATTTCTCCCTTTTATAGCCATTCAGGATTTAGGTGGGTGGACGGTTATGATCGAGCAACTCCAACTTCAGGACGCAGCGCTGATCGATCCGTTGGCATTGAGTGTGGGAGCTTTTATCGGCTTTATGGGAATCGGTTTAGGTTCTCCTGGTAATCCTCACATTTTGTCCAGATATATGGCTATCGATGATGCTAAGAATTTACGATTTGCTGCAGGAATCGGGACTTTCTGGAATATAGTAATGGCGGCGGGTGCAGTATTAATAGGTTTGGTAGGAAGAGCATACTTCGCAAATATCGAAATGCTTCCGGGCGCTGATTCAGAAAACTTATATCCGTATTTAGCACAGCTTCATTTACATCCGGTTTTATTTGGGATAGTGATAGCGTCTATTTTTGCGGCGATCATGTCCACAGCAGATTCTCAGCTTTTGGTTGCTGCATCCAGTGTGGTTCGGGATTGGTACCAAAAGATCTTAAAACGAGATGAGGAGATTCCCCAAAAGAAGTTGGTACTGTACAGCAGATTAGTTGTTGTTGTGTTGGTGGTTATTGCACTTCTTTTTGGATTAATAGCTCAGGAATTAGTGTACTGGCTTGTACTTTTTGCCTGGGCAGGATTGGGAGCAGCTCTCGGACCAACTTCCATTCTGGCACTTTACTGGAAGGGAACCACCAAAGAGGGAGTGATAGCAGGAATTATTACCGGTACTGTGGTGACTATTATCTGGTACTTTATTCCGGTTCTGAAGAGCAATATGTATGAACTGGTTCCGGCTTTTATTGCCAGCGGACTGGTAACGGTTTTGGTGAGTAAGTTGACTAAAAAGTAAGTCTGTCATTTGCTGACCTCCCCGGTTACTTGCCATGTTTGCTTTACTAATAAGTTCGCCCCTCCTTCGTAAGGAGGGGAATTTAGAGGCAAATTCGAATTTTTATCACCAAGTCCTCCTCCTTTTGAAGGAGGAGACAGAGGAGGTGAGAAGTAAACAAAAACTATCAATGTGCATCCGCAAAATCAGCGGAATCAGTGATCAACCTACCACCACGAACCGTCGCACCCAACACCAATCCGGCACTTACGAGCACCAAATTTTTAACGATATACTGACCTTCCAGAGTTAAACCAAAAGGAAAGCTTGTCCACACAACATCAGGCAAAAGAAAAACAGGCAGCACAGTTCCGGGCATTTGAAGGAACAGAAGGAGCAATGTAGTTCTCATGAACTTTCCGGCAATTAAGCCAAGACCGATTAAAACTTCCCAGGTTGCCAGAACCGGAATAAACAGATCGGGATCTACAAAATACACGGTGTTTCTAACCAAATCTTCGGCGGGACTTAATCCCGGGAAAAACTTCAGTGCCCCAAACCAGAAGAAAATAATTCCAAGACCGATTCTAAGCGAGCTCAATCCGTATTTAGCCATCCATTCAGTGATTCGAATATCAGCTTTATCAAAATATTTCTCAAACATGATAAGAAGGGTTTGTTTGAAGAAATCTATAAATAGAATGTGAAGAACTGATGAAGTAAATAATTCAGACTTTGAATAACTTCAATTAAACAGTAAAAAAGAAACAAATATGCCTCACGAAATATTAGTAGGATTGAATGTAACTGATGATGAACTATACCAGAAGTACAGGGATGAAATGACTCCGATTCTAAAAAATTATGGAGGAGGATTCAGATACGATTTCTTAATAGAAAAAGTATTAAAAACTGATTCAGAGTCTAAAATTAACAGGGTTTTTGCTATCTATTTTGAAAGTGAGGAAGCAAAGGATAAATTTTTCCTGAACGATAAATACCTTCAAATAAAGCAGAAATACTTTACACCCTCAGTTTCAGCAACAACAACTATTGCCAAATATAACAGATAAGGTCAAACCTTCATTTTTGGCAACGAAAGATCAAGTTTAATGGCTGCAACACGTATTCCGATAACTACTCCGGTGGTAATGATGTAATTCAAATTGGTGGAAATTTCAAAGTAAATGCCGAGGTAGAATACCAAAGCTCCCATCAAACATGCAGTAGCGTAAATTTCCTTTCGGAAAATAAGCGGAACTTCCCGGCACAGAATATCACGGATAATTCCACCAACTACTGCGGAAGTCATACCCATAATTCCTGCCATAAATGGATTCAATCCGAAAGCCAGCGCTTTTTCCATACCACTGATGGTGAACAAAGCAATTCCGATGGTATCAAACAAAAAGAGTGGTTTGTTGATATCGTCCAATCTGTTTCTTATGAGATAAGTAAACGGAATTGCAGACAAGATCACAATGGGATAAGTCATATCTCCGATCCAGGTTATGGATTCGCTTCCAATCAGAAGATCACGAACCGTTCCGCCGCCAATAGCGGTAGCAAAGCCGATCACCGCCGCTCCGAAAATATCCAGATCTTTCTTAGCCGCCATCCGGATACCGCTTATAGCAAATACAAAAGTCCCGATAAGATCAAGGATGGAGAGGATGGTCATTTATTGATTATTTAAAAGAGCCTGCCATATAGTTTAGTAACTCTGTACCTCAAAACCATCTCCCATGAAAGGGAGATGGTCTGTTATTTGAAATTTGAACATTGCAATTTTCGCGCAGCGATTTACGGTCTGAATTTAATATCCACTTTCTTAGTAGCTCCACCCGATTTTGAACGGAGATCCAGTTGTTGCTTCATATTTTCAGTAGTTCCTACAAAAGCTCTGGCTGAAAAACTTGAGTCATCAGCTAAGACAATCGGTAATCCGTTATCACCTGCTTCACGAACAGTTTGTTCGATGGGGATCTCACCCAACACAGGAACTCCCATTTCTTTAGCTAAATGTTTAGCTCCACCATCACCAAAAATGTAATATTTCTTTTCCGGCATATCCGGTGGAGTGAAATAGGCCATATTCTCCACAACGCCCAGAACAGGGACATTCACTTTCTTGAACATCGCCACTCCTTTGCGAACATCATCCAAAGCTACAACCTGAGGAGTGGAGACAATAACGGCACCACTTAACGGAACGGTTTGCACAATGGTAAGTTGGATATCACCTGTTCCCGGAGGAAGATCCATGATCAGGTAATCCAGTTCACCCCATTCCACTTCAGTCATAAATTGCTTGATGGCGCTGGTAGCCATGGGTCCACGCCAAACCATCGCCTGATCCACATCCACCAAAAATCCCATAGAAACCATTTTGATTCCGTGTCGCTCAATAGGAACTAATTTCTTTTGTGTAGTGATATTCGGTTTTTCGAACACATTGAACATGGTTGGAATACTGGGTCCGTAAATATCGGTATCCATCAATCCAACTTTGTATCCGTCTTTAGCCAGAGCAGAAGCGATATTTACAGCTACGGTAGATTTTCCTACGCCACCTTTTCCGGAAGCTACGGCAATGATATTTTTAACACCGGAAAGAACTTGCTCCTGTTTTTGTTGAGGTTGTTGTGGTGGCTGTTCCGGCTTGTTCTTTCTTTTTGAAACATTGATGCCCACCTGAATATCAACGATCGCTTCGCCATCAATGAACTTGTGAATGGCTTCTTCACACTGACGTTGAATTTGCTGAGCCAATGCGTCATTTTTCTCAGGCATTTCCAGCGTAAAGGAAATGTATTTATCCTGAATAATGATATCATGGATCATATCCAGTGAGATCAGGTCCTGTTTTTCGTTTGGATGGAGAACGTGAGCAAGTGCGGTTTTGATCTGCTCTTTGTTGATGGACATATACTTTTTAAAGGATTTTTTTCTGTATTCTTAAATCAGCTGTAAAGATACAAAGAATTAGATTGAGTATTGGAAGGGAAAAGTGGTGAAAGAATGAATAATTATAGAGCTCTTATTATATCATTTATGATAATATCATGTTCATCATCTGATCCTGAAAGGGTTAAAAATCAGGTTCTTTCTACCTCATGTGAAGAGGTTAAGGAGATTGAGTTGATCTATTATGCAGATAGCCGAAATAAAGAAATTCAAATAATAGATACCGATGAGGTTTGTGAAATTTTCACTTTACTTAAGGAGAAGTCAAGTAAACCTCATTTAGAATACTTGCCTACGAATACGAATATTGATTCCTTCGTTATGTTAGTATTTGGGAATAAGAAGGAGGAAATTTTCCAGATTCAATCGGGCATCTTTGAATATAATAAAGGCTACTTAATCCTAATGAACTCAGAAGTAGGAATTGTTGATATGAGATTGATTTCTGATTTAGAGTTTCCACTAAAAATGCTTGAGATAATTAAGAAAAACTAGAAAATTAAACCTTCTCAAAAGATTTTGGAACTCTCTATCGGAGCGGTTACTTAAGAGGAACAGGTTTGAAGAAATGAAAAATAAAACGACAGATATTGAACCGGAGCAACAACAAACAGAAGATTTGTTTAAGCAGCTTATTAGTGCTTATAAAAATGCTGATGATCATAAAATGAGCCAAGCAATTCAAATTCTGGCAGAGAAAAAAAATGACAGAAAAAAAGCAGGCTCATATTTATATCAGGCAATTGATCTCAGGCCATGGGATGGCAACAGATATGACCCAAAGAGCTGGAGAGAAGATGTAACCAAGTCAATAAATAAACTATATGACGTGGAGCGCTTAACGAGAACTCTTGATGCTGAGGGTTCTTCAGAAGGAAAGAGAATAAAGACAGAACTTGAAGTTATATTTGAAGAGCCGTTGGATGTTCTGAGACCGGTCTTAGATGCAAAGATAGAAATCAGGAAATACTCAGAATTAGTAACGGATTTATTGGAATCGTTGATAGAGGCAGTTCAGGAGTATATAGAGTTTAAAGGAAAGAGGATTGAAAAAGCCGTAGCTATAATTGATACGATGGATAGAAAAATTGAAAATTTGGCATCAGAGCTGGATCAAACAGAATTAAAACACAGAGGCTATATAGGTTTTCTTAGAAATGTTTACCAAATAAGGAATACTTTGAATTCTGTACCCTGAATATGACCCAAATAATAAATGAAGTCTTTAGCGGAGTACTGGCTTCAGAGTACTAGTTAAGCAAGCCTACCTGTGGCAGACAGGTTTGTAACTTACATTGCTAGCAAAGTATTAACGAGCAACGGAACGAGGTAAATTAATTCAAAAAAGGACACATTAAACTTCAGATTTAAAGGTAAATTGCTTTCTTACTTCTTCCCAATCCAACAGGCGTTCTGGATTTTCCTCAGATAATTTTATCCTTTCTCTAACAATAGCTTTGTGCTCTTCAGGAATTTTCTCAAATTCTGCGGATGCTTCTAACCCCAATTGCTCGATGAGCTGCATCACGAAGTCTACTTTTTGATCCGGAACGTTTAAAGTTATCTTTTTCATAATGATATGATAATTGTTCAAAAGTATATTCATTATAAAGAATAAACGCCAAAGTGAACACTTTTAGTTTTTAAAGTATCCGAAAAAAAGCTTAATACATCATCCAAATTTCATAATTCTTAATTCCATCCCTTTCTCTAAAAATCATTAACTTGTTGAAGATTAAGAACAAAGTGATTTTAAACTAACTACACGAATGGCTAAAAAAACACCGTTTCATGCTATCCACCAAAAAGAAGGCGGGAAACTCGTAGAATTTGCCGGATTTGAAATGCCGGTTCAATACAAAGGAATCAAAGTTGAACATGCAGCTGTCCGAAATGATGTGGGTGTTTTTGACGTGTCGCATATGGGTGAATTCTATATCCACGGACCGGAAGCTCTTAATCTGGTTCAGCATATTTCTGTCAATGACGCTTCAAAGTTAGTTCCCGGAAAAGCTCAGTACACTTGCATGTGCTACGAAGGCGGCGGAATTGTAGACGATATGATCGTATACAAATTGTTCGAAGAAAATGCATTCATTTTGGTAGTAAACGGCGCAAACGTAGAAAAAGATCTGGAGTGGG
This sequence comes from Balneola sp., assembly GCA_965222085.1. Taxonomy (GTDB): domain Bacteria; phylum Bacteroidota; class Rhodothermia; order Balneolales; family Balneolaceae; genus Balneola. The sequence continues at coordinate 1,363,995 of OZ244952.1, read as the reverse complement.
TAAACAGCCAAAATACATTCGATGCTACCGTAGTTGATATGTCTGATGATACATGCTTGCTTGCGGTTCAAGGACCGAAATCAGTGGAGACGCTTCAGAAGCTTACGGATCTGGATCTTTCAGAAATTGGGTTTTACAGTTTTAAAATGGGAACGCTTGCCGGATTTGAAAACATCGTGTTCTCAGCAACAGGCTATACCGGTGAAAAAGGATTTGAGATCTATTTCGACAAAAACAATGTAGATCCTGAAGCAGTTTGGAATGCTATTTTTGAAGCGGGCGAAGAATTTGGAATCGAACCATGTGGTTTGGGAGCTCGTGATACACTCAGATTGGAAATGGGTTTTGCTTTGTATGGTAACGACATCACCAAAGACACTCATCCGCTAGAAGCACGATTGGGCTGGATCACAAAATTTGATAAAGGGGATTTTGTTGGTAAAGAAGCTCTTCTCGAGAAAAAAGAAGAAGGAAATTCACGACAATTGGTTGGCTTCGTAATGAACGATGAGCGCAACATTCCGCGTCATGGATACGAAATAGTGGACGAATCAGGAAATACCATTGGCGAAGTTGCCAGCGGAACAATGTCGATCACTTTGGGTAAAGGAATAGGGATGGGTTATTTGAAAAAAGAATTTGCTGCTGAAGGCAACACTATCCATATTGCGATCCGTAAAAAAACAGCGGAAGCTACAGTAACACGCCCTCCATTTATAAAAAAGTGAGAGAACATATTTTAAAAAACTACGATGGCTAGATTAGATTACATGGATGTATATTTTTCAGTGCAGTCCTTTCAGGAAGAGGATCTGCGCGGAAAATCTGCGGTTATTATTGATGTGCTGAGGGCTGCTTCGTCGATGGTGACGGCGCTGAGTAATGGCGCAAAAAAGATTATTCCGGTTGGAGCAATGGAAGATGCGGTAAGAATTGCCCAAACTATGGACAACAAGGACTATTTACTTTGTGGCGAGCAAAACGGTCATAAGATCGAAGGATTCCATTTAGGAAACTCTCCGCTTGAATACACAGAAGATGTAGTAACGGATAAGACGCTCATCATCAACACCACAAACGGAACGAAAGCGATCAAAAAAGCGGCGCTTGCAAACCGAATGTATGTGGGTTGTTTTCTAAACCAGAAAAGCATTTTAAAAGCACTGGAAGATCATGATGATGACGTGGTTCTGATTTGTTCTGGATGGCAAGGAAAAATGTCACTCGAAGACACTTTGTTTGCCGGGTCGATTATTTATAAAATGTGCAAAGGAAAGCTTCCGAAGAATACCAAAGACGGAGTAAAGGTCGCTTTCAGCTTATATCAGAGTTATAAAGATGAGTTGGAAAAAGCAATTGAAACCAGCGACCATGCTATTCGTCTTAAAGAACTTGTTCCTGACGGGGATATTCCTTTTGTTTGTGAGGTAGATAAATTTGACGTCCTTCCCGGAATGAAGGATGGAATTTTAATCAATTTGAATGGCTAAGAAAAAGCTAAATACAGCCGGAAATTCTAAAGCAGGTATTGATGATAATCGAAAAGTAGAGATCATTGGAGTAATTATTATTGCTCTGGCGATTTTGCTTGGGTTAAGTATTGTTTCCTACACACCGGAAGATTACCAATATGCAACCAAGCTGTCGTTTATGGATCTTTTCAATAAAGATGCATCCTCCAGATTGGTACAAAACTGGCTTGGACCTGTAGGTGCTTATCTTTCGCATTTTGTGGTTCATCAACTGTTTGGGTACACTAGTTTTATCTTAGCGGTTCTGATCTTTTTTCAGGGTTGGCATATTTTCAGAAGACGGAATTATAAAGATCTGAGCTGGATCACCATTTTGGGTGTTTGGAGTATGATCCTGTTCTCTACTGTTTTGGGATGGATGAATTTCAATCTGGATTTTCCTGCTGATTCAGTATGGAGCGGAGCAGCCGGAGTAGCGATCTCAAAAGTACTTCAGAATTTTACGAGCAGTATCGGGTCGGGAATAATTCTTTCGTTGTTGGCGATTGTAACTTTGCTTCTACTTTGGGACAGAGATCTTCAAAAATCCATCGACAATCTGAAATTATGGATCGAAAATGTTCAGCAAAAACTGGAAGACGCCCGCATTGCCCGCGCTGAAAAGAAAGAAATTAAAGCACAGGAAAGAGAGGAGCGCTTAGCAGAAAGAAGAGCAGAACGCGAATCTGCAAAAGAAGAAAAAGCAGCTAAGAAAGAAGAGAAAAAGAGCGCTAAAGCTGAAACTAAAAAAGAAGTTAAAGAACCCGAAACGCCTGCGCCTACGATTGATGACATCGTTGCAAAATCTCACGAACAAGATCTGGAGCGCATCGAAAAGGAAAAACGAGCTTCCGATGACATCGATAACAGACAAAAAGCGGCTTTAGACAAAAATTCCAATCTGGAAGAAAAAGAAGTTCTGGATGAGGATAGTGAAGAGCTGGAAGTTTCGGTGTACAAAGGCGAAGGTGATGAAGAAGCAGGAGAAAGAGATCTTGATAAACTAAATAGAGATAAGGCAAAAGAAGTTCCTGTTATCAGGTATAAGTTCCCGACCATTGACCTTTTAGACGTACCTGCAGAAGACAGAACCGAAGTAGATCTGGAAGAGATCCGGGAAAACAAGCGCATCATTCTTGATAAGCTGAAAAGACACCGAATTGAGATCGTTGGAATTAACGCCATTGTTGGCCCAACGGTAACGCTGTATGAACTTGAGCCGGCTCCGGATGTAAAGATCAGTAAGATCGAAAGCTATTCTAACGACTTAAAAATGGCGATGGCATCTAAAGGATTGAGAATGCTATCCCCGATTCCTGGAAAATCTGCAGTTGGGATTGAAGTTCCGAACAGTACGCGCGAGATGGTGTACATCAAGCAGGTCATCAATACCAAGAAATTTGTTGAAACAGACATGACCTTGCCGGTGGCATTCGGTAAGACGATCGAAAATGAAGTGTTTATGATCGATCTTACAAAAATGCCTCACTTGTTAATGGCGGGTGCAACCGGTTCCGGTAAATCAGTTGGTGTGAACACCATTATTACCTGTCTTCTTTATAAGTGTGATCCGGAAAATCTGAAATTTGTGATGATCGATCCGAAGAAGATCGAATTGGCATTGTACCGAAATATCCAGAATCACTTTTTGGCGATGTTACCAAATGCGGACGAACCGATTGTAACAGATACTTCCAAAGCTCTGGATACGCTGAATAGCGTGTGTAAGGAAATGGATGATCGATATGATCTATTGAAAATGGCGCTGGTTCGGGATATAAAAGCGTATAACAAGAAATTTAAAGAAGGCGAACTGGACGAAGAACTGGGACACCGTCACCTGCCGTATATAGTAGTTATCATTGATGAGCTTGCTGACTTAATGATGACAGCCGGAAAACAAATTGAAGAGCCTATAGCCAGACTTGCCCAGCTTGCTCGAGCTATTGGAATCCATTTGGTAGTTGCAACTCAACGTCCTTCGGTGAATGTAATTACAGGTACCATCAAAGCGAATTTCCCGGCACGAATTGCTTATCAAGTTGCTTCAAAAGTAGATTCCAGAACTATTTTGGATATGGGAGGCGCGGATCAATTGGTTGGTGCCGGAGATATGCTGTTTACCAACGGCGCAGGAATGACCAGGCTTCAAAATGCATTTGTATCAACTGAAGAAGTAGAAAGAATAAACTCATTTATCGGACAACAAGCCGGTTATAAGGAACCATTTCATCTACCGATAATACAAGAAGACAATGTAGGAATACCGGATCCGTTAGATGATATAGATGAAATGTTTCAGGCTGCAGCCAAAGTTGTAGTGTTGCATCAGCAGGGATCTGTTTCATTATTACAAAGAAAATTAAAGATCGGCTATAACAGAGCCGGCAGAATCATAGATCAATTATTTAATGCAGGAATCGTTGGACCATATCAAGGAAGTACCGCACGCGATGTTCTCGTTCAGGAAGAAGAAGAATTACAAGAGATCTTTGATGGCCTTGAAAACCTCTAGTCTTATTTCATTGCTGATGATCGTTTTTGCGATCTCACTACAGGCACAAACTAAAGTTTTTCCAAAGCTGAAAGCCAATTTCGACAATGAAAAGGTGTTTGTGGCTGACTTTGAGCACGTTTATTATGATTCTTATACAAAAGAATCATTAACGAGCCAGGGAAAGATCTGGGTTTCTTCAGATAAATACCGACTTGATAGTGAAAATCAATTGCTGATCGTGGACGGAGAAACTTCCAGAGTGTATGATGAAGTTCGAAACAGAGTTATTGTAAGTGATTATTCTGAAGAAGACGATGACTTTGCTCCTTCCAGAATGTTGAACGGAGTAGATTCCACTTATACCATCACCGAAGAAAAATTAAGTGGAGGAAGAACAAAGATCATCATGAAAACAGACGATGATTTTGCGTTGTATCTGACGGTTGAGATCATAGTGAATTCTGAAGCAATTCCGGTAAGCATTACAGCCTATGACTTTTCAGAAAATGAGATTGTAACCACATTTAAAAACGGATCTTTTTTGCTTAAAAATGAAGAGTTATTCGTGCTACGCTACCCTCAGGATGCAGAAATAGTTGATACCAGGTACTGATCTTGAAAACAGCACTAAAAGTAATTGCAGGAATTCTGATCGCCGGGTTTTTTCTTTGGCTTGCATTCAAAGAAGTAGAATTTGAGCAAATAGTTGAAGCATCCAAATCCATGAGCTACGGGTGGATCATTCCATTTGTATTGGCAACGCTATCGGCACATTTTATTCGGGCGGAAAGGTGGAGATTATTATTCAACGATAAAGCTAAAACGCCACACAGAGTTACTCTTTTTACAGGTGTGATGGTGGGGTATCTGTCAAACATTCCATTCGCAAGATTGGGAGAAGTTACACGACCTGTGTATGTAGCTCGTCAGGTTGACGAAAGTAACAGTAAGCTGATAGGGACGATAGTTCTTGAGCGAATTATAGATATGGTGAGTTTGCTTTTGCTGATGACTTTTGTGGTTATATTTATGGTCTCAGATCCTGAAATACTCAGTAATTTATTTGGGATAGATATCACCGACTCTGAAGTTCTTCTTTCCTTTGCATTTTCTATTGGTAAATATTTAGGAATCGCAGTTCTGGGCTTTGCAGTATTCTATGTTATCCTGAGATCTTTAAGCACAAAAGTAGAGTTTATATCCAAAGGATTTGAAAAATTCAAAGTGATCTCAAAGACATTTATTGACGGAGTTCTGGCGGTTAAGGAACTCAAGAACTGGCCACTTTTTGTTTTATACACAGCGCTGATCTGGGTTTGCTATATCGGGATGACTTACATTCCATTCTGGATGTTTGATATGCACACCATTTATGATCTTTCTTATGCAGATGCGTTAGTGCTTACAATGGTTTCAGCAGTAGGAATTATAATCCCAACACCAGGAGGAGTAGGCACTTATCACTTATTTGTAACCAAGAGTTTATTTCTGCTTTATGCAGTTCCGGAAGCAATTGGTTTGGCTTATGGAACCATTACCCATGCCTCAACACTCGCTGTAATCATTATAAGTACCCCGCTGTTGTTGGTTTTGGATAAATATATTGCATTAAAGCATGCGGCTAAAACTGAGGGAACAAGCTCAGAATAAATCAGTACATCTTTTGACGTACACAGGTTAACCTTGCTCTAAATTTTTAGTACATTCTTAAAACTTCTTTTTTGACGATGAAACGATCCTATTTTGCAACTATCTTACTTCTATTCATCATAAGTCCGGCGCTTTTCGCTCAAACCGGCAATACTCAAAATTCATTATTACCAGAAATAGATCCACAGGATATTGAGATCAGAAGTGAATTCAGAGCCAGATTTCCGGGAATCAGGCGCCAGCCGATTTTAGGATTTAATCCCAAACCCAGAGTGTTCCGCATCGACCCGAACAGAGTTCCCTTTATGGAATCTGATAAAGAAGCCGTTGCCAGCATTGCTCTCACCCAGCTTGACAGACCCGAACCTCCTGCTAAATCGGTTTTAGAAGACCCGTCCAGAACAAATGCTTTTATAAAAGCAGGCTTTGGTAGTTTTACTACTCCGGAATTGGAGGCTTATGTGCTAAGAAGATTAAATAGTGAAAGTATAGCTTCTGTAAATATAGATTATTCCAGTTCAAGTGGTCATTTAGATAACCAGGATTCCGGGTTCAGGTTTTTTGATGTGAACGGTGTTTACGGCACAAAGTTAAATGGCGGAGCAAAACTCTCTGCTAAAGTTGGTGCATTCAGTGATTTCAATCATCTTTTTGAATTATCAAATAATGTGCCGTCAGATAATCCGGGAACATCAGAAAAAGACTATCAGGGTTTTAATGCAGGTTTTATTCTTGAAAACAATGCCAATGAACTGGAAGGATGGGAGTTGTATCTGAATGCATCTGCTGTAGGAGTTGATCTTATGGGGCAAAATGCTGCTTTACGGGGAAGTCAGTCAGAGCAATTTGTACAAGCAGGCTTTGAAAAAGAATGGGCGGGTTCAAAGCTCTATGATGTACTTAGTGCAAAAATTGATATTAAAGGTGGAAATTATTCAGCCGAAGGAGTCGGAGATAATCAATGGATAAGTACTTCAGCGACATTTGGATACAGCAGTTTATTTAATTATGCCACCGAAATTGAGTTGGAAGGAGGAATAGCTTATCTGTCTGATGGATTAAGAAACAAGCCTTTGCTGATTTTAAACTCAGCAATGAATCACACAGTAAAAGAAGGGTTAAACCTAACCGGTCAGATTTATGCGCGTCCGGAGATGAAATCTGTTTGGGAGCATCATCAACAAAACAGGTTTTTGAACACAAGTGCTCAAACTCAGTTTCAATATATATTCGGAGTTGATGGAGGAATAGAATTTAAGCCACTGGAATCCACAAAGCTCTTTGGAACCATTTCTTACAAAGCAATTGATAATTATAATTATTACTCAAGAGCTTCGAGAACATTCGGTATAAATACAGAACAAACATTCTATACAATCAATTATGCAGACGCGTCCAAGTTCAGAATGGAGATAGGTGCGACTCAACAAATAGTTTCCGACAAATTCTGGTTTGATGGAGTTATATATGCACAAAGACCTGAACTTAAAAACGGAGGAGACATTCCATTTGAAGAAAGAATAGGTGCAGAGGCAGTATTTTCAGTTAAGCCGGTTAATCAGTTTACAGTAAGTTCATGGGTGCAGTATATTGGAGAAAGAGAAGATGGAAATACTTCTAGCGCGCAAACAATAGATGGTTATCTTCTTTTAAATGGTAGCGCTGATTATAAGGTTAATGAAAAATTTGGCGTTTATTTGAAAGTGTTGAATATTCTGGGACAAAACTATGAGGTTTGGCAGGGTTATCAAGAACGACCTTTTCAAATCTTCGGAGGCATTAAAGTAACTTTATAAGCTATGACGAACGACTTTTTAAAAGCATTTGGGTTAACGATTCGTGATCAGATCATCATGAAAAATTCTGTTGAAATAAAAGGTCTGGGTACTTTTAAAGCAGAACACACAAGCCAGCAGCAGGAAAGAAAGGGAGACGGAAAACTCGTAATGCTTCCTCCAAAAGACAGTATTGAATTCAAAGCTGATATGGGGGAATAACAATGCTGATAGATAACGAAAAATTTATTGCCTTACTTGCTGATAACTCCGGAATAGAAAAAGAGAAAGTCGAGAAATATCTGGAAGAGCTTATAAGCGAGATGAAAGCTTCTTTTGATGAAGGTGAAGGATATGAAGTGGAGGGATTTGGAATTTTCAGCAAACTAGGATCAAATATACTGTTTATCCCATCTGATGAGCTGGAAACAGAGATCAATTATAAGTATGTAGGCATGGAGCCCATCGAACTTCCGGGAGGAGCACAACACCAAGAAACTGAGGAGCCGGAAGAGGAAGACGAAAATCCTATTCAGGGAATTCTTGACGGTGTAAAAACTGAAGAACCGGAAGAGTACGAAGATCCGTTTGCTGAGTTGTTTAATGAAGCAGAGGAGCATGAAAAAGCAGCTCAGGAGCAGACCGAAGGTGATCTCAGCGAAGAGGAGATTGAAGCTGTTGTTGAAGAAGAGATAGAAAGCGAAGACACTGAAGAAATAATAACTGAAGAGCAGGAGCAAGAAAAAGAGCCTTTAGAAGACACGCTTAAAGACATATTTGGTTCAGACGAAAGTGAAGAAGAAACAGAAGAAGAACCTGACCCGGAAGAGGAGCCTGCGCCGGGGCCTGAAAACTGGGGCATAGAAGCGCATAAAGAAGAAGAACAGGAAGGTGCTTTTTCAGGCTTGCTTGGAGATGCTGAGGAAGAACCTGAACTAATAGATGAAGATGACATTTTTGCAACTGAAGATGAAATTGCTTCTGAAGAAGAGGTTTCTGAACCCGAAGATGAAGTTGCGCAAGAAGAAACTGTATCTGAAGAAGAAACAGAGGAGGAGATAGATTTCTCTGCGTTGGAAGATGATAGTTCTGAAGAAGATTTCGACGATCCATTTGATGAGCTTATCGAAGAAGATGATGATGAAGATTTTGTACCGGTAGTAACGAATGTGTCTTCAGGTAAAGCTACTAAAAAGGATGCTGGTGAGGAGAAAAACGAAGAGGAAGACGAGAAAACGGAAAAAAAGAGCAGAACTCCGAAAAGTCCAAGAGACCGAAAGCAAAGTTCTCCGGTTTTCTTATATATGATTCTTGCTCTGGTATTATTGGGAGGAACCGGATATCTGTTAGCTTATTTTGGTGTTGTTAATATTGAAGGAATTACGCCATCGTCAGCCTCAACGCAAGTAGCACAGAGCACTCCGCCGGTAACACAGCCTGAAAATACACCTCCTGAAAATGCTGCAGCAGATGAGGAGCAACTGGTTAGAGAAGTACCGAAGGTTGAATCGAATAGTGAAAATGCTCCAGATGAAGCAGAAGAGAATAACGGAAATTCTTCTGATCCTGTATCCGAAATAACTGAAGAAGAAATACCTGAAAATCAAGAAAATGATATAGCTCCATTGGTTGCTGATGAAAAAGCTCCGGGCGATGGAGGTATTATTTCTCCGGTTAATATTCAGACAGAAGCTGAAGTTTATGGTTTAAACGGAACGGCAACCGAAGCCGGGAACAATGGCTATACAATCGTGCTATATACATTAAGCCGAAAGTCTGGTGCAGACGCACAGTTTGAAAAACTATCTAAAGACGGCTTTCGGGTCATTATTAAGGAAACACCGTCACAAGAATTCGGCAGATTATACAGGGTAAGTATTGGGCAGTTTGAATCATTGGCAGATGCGGCTATTGCTGCTGAAAAAGTTGATTCTGAAATACTAGGAAATTATATCATCACAAAAATTTAAACACTTCATTTACATGGACATCCTTCTTTTACTATTTCAAGATTCAACGGCAGTTGCTGATTCGTTAGCACTGGCACTTGAAGGAGAAACAATTACATTATTCGATCTTTTAATTGAAGGTGGGATTTTAATGATCCCGATCTTCGTGCTATTTATGCTTTCTATGTACGTAATTGTAGAACGTTGGAGAGCATTAAATCGATCACACACTGATACAGACAGATTTTTAAGCTCGGTTGAAGGCTTGTTAAAGTCAGGAAAACAGTCTGATGCAATGGCTTATTGTGATGATCATGATAAACCGTTGTCAAGAATTATTAAAGCAGGCATCAAAAGACTGGGTCGCCCGATTAGAGATATCGAAGATGCCATTGATAATGCCGGTAAAAAGGAAATATTCTTTCTTGAAAAAAGAATGAATTGGTTAGCAACCATTGCAGGTGTAGCCCCATTATTGGGTTTTACCGGAACAGTGACAGGTATGATTGAGGCTTTCATGGATATTCAATCCCTTCAGGGAAATGTTAATCCTAGTGAATTAGCCGGGGGTATCTGGGAAGCGCTTATTACTACGGCCGCAGGATTAATCGTTGGTTTGATAGCATTTGGATTCTATAACTTTTTATTGGGCAAAATAAACAGGTCTATTTTTGAACTTGAAAATGCATCTGCAGACTTTATGGATCTGCTTCAATCACCCGCACCTAAAAAGCAGGCATAATTATGGCACGCGATTTTAGACGAGGAGATAAAAGGTTAACGCCGTTATCACTATTCTCTCAATCTTCATTGACAGATATAGTTTTGCTTTTGCTGATCTTCTTTTTGCTGACTTCTTCATTCGTAACAAATTTTGGGATAAAAGTGAATATTCCGAAAGCAGAGTCCGGATCAACTACTCAAAATGAGTTTATCTCGGTAGCAATTACTAAGGAAGGCGAGTTTTATGTGGATGGAGACTTGACTGCAAGAGCTTCTTTGGCTCTTCAGATAAGAGCTGCACGCAATAATAAGCAGAGTCAAACGATTATACTACGTGCCGATAAGGATGCGAAAGTAGACGATGCGGTGAGAGTTATGAATATCGGTAAAGCCTTGAATTTAAAACTGGTAATGGCAACAGAGCAAAGTTCCTTATAAATTAATAAAGATGAAGAAAACTAACTTTACACAAGATGATAGTGTTGCGCTTACGGTTACGTTGAGTATAAGCATCGTTATGGTTCTGTTTTCTTTATGGTATACGTTAGATATGAACCAAAATTTCCGCCCTTCTTTCATTGAAGTAGAGTTCGGGGAGTTTAGATCGGGAACATTGGCAGAATTTTCTGAGGTTAAAGATGAAGAAGTAGCAAAAAGACCAAACCCTTCCGAAGTTAAAACAGAAGAGCCTGTCGAAGAAACTCCAATTCCGGAAGAAAAGCCAACAAATCCCACAGAAGAAATTACCAAACCTGTTGACTTACCTGACGAGGTTGAAGAAGTGAAGGAGGAAAAGGTGGAAACACCTAAGACGGATGTTGTAGATCCTACCAAAGAGACAGCGGAAGAAGTAAAAGAAGAAATTGAAATTCCACCGCAAGCAAAAGAAGATCTTGAGGTTAGTGACGGAGCAAAAGAAAGCGGAGACACTAAAGGTAATACCGGAGAAACAAATGCTGATGCGGGAACAGGCGTTGATGAAGAGAAATCTGCTCCATACGAATTAAAGTGGGAAGGGAATATCGAAAGAGACCCGATGGTTCAGCCGTTGCCCGAAAATACTGCAAACACAGAAGGGGTTATCTCTGTACGATTTCAGGTAAAACCTGATGGTTCAGTAGGGTTGATTATTCCGTTGAAGAAAATGAATCCCGAGTTAGAAAAGGAAGTGCAGCGGACATTAAGAAGTTGGAAATTTTCAAAACTTCCAAGTGGTGTCCCTCAACAAGCACAATGGGGAACAATAACATTCAGATTCGTATTTGGATAATCTAAAGAACATATGAAAAAGCTTATCGGTAACATTTTCTTTCTTAGTGTGATATTTTTGCTCTCTTGCGTTGGACCAAATGAAGATGAGTATACAGAAGTAAATTCCTGGATTAGAGAGAACATGGAAGAGAATTATCTCTGGAATGAAAGAGTTCCGGAAAACGTAGATGGCTCAATAGTGCCGAATTCTTACTTCGGGAGTATGTTAGATCCGGACGACTTCGATTCATACATAGTAGATGATGTAAAATTATTGCCTTCCGAAGTAACGAGTGATGCTACAGTTTTTACTACAGGCTTGTCGCCGGTTTTTGGAAGGTTTAGTAATTCTTTCGATGCTTTTATTGTTGCAGAATTTATATATCCGAATACACCAGCAGATACTTCGGGGTTAAACCGGGGAGATATCATAATCGAAATTGATGGCGCACCACTAACAGTGTTTAATGTGGTAGAACTTTTTTACGCCGAGAAATCATCCACTACATATACATTTGGCAGATATAATGCTGCAGACCAAACAATAACATCTACAGATAATACGATAAGCCTCCCTCAGGTTGAGATGGAGCTTAATCCCATTGTTCACACTGATGTAATTGAGCAAAATGGTACAAAGATCGGATATCTGTTTTATAATGAGTTTGTAGATGGAGAAAATGGAAAATATATAGATAGTGTGGACGTCGTTTTTCAGGACATGATTGCCCAGGGAGTTACTGAGATGATCGTTGATCTGAGGTACAACAATGGAGGAAGTTTTGATGCAGCAAAGAATATTGGTAACAGTCTTGTTTCTCAGTCCGCTGCTCAGAACGAAGAAGTATTTGTAAGGTTTAAGTATAATGCACTACAAGAGCAACGAATAATAGATGAAGAAGGGGAGGACTCTGAAAGTTTGAGAATTAAGTTTGATTCTGACCCCGATAATTTAGGATTGCAGAGTGTATATTTTTTGACCAGTTCTGAGACTTCAAATACAAGCGAATTACTTATCAACGGGTTAATTCCGCATATGTCAGTGAATATTATAGGTGGACGAACAAGTGGACAATTTTATGGTTCCACTGTGATCAAGGGAGAAGATGCAACACCTCAAAATAATTACGCAATGGTACCAGTAAACTTGAGATATGAAAACTCTGAAGGAAACTCCGATCTATTTATGGGTTTACAACCCGATGTTTTTGTTTCAGAGAATTTGTTGGATCCGTTCCAGATTGGAGACCTAAACGAGCCTTTTTTAAAAGCAGCGCTGGAGCGCATTTCCGGGGGCACTCAATCGGTGCAAGACCAGACAGATCAAAAAAAGCAATTCGAAAAAATACGGGATATCAGAGCGGAGCGAAAAGGGAGTATTTTGTTCAGATCTACTGAAAAAAACTAATAGCCGGCGGGTAGCTTCACAAACTTTTACCCATTCCTTGCTTATCTAGCAATACATTCAGTTATTCAATTCTGCAATAACTAACTAAACTAACTTCGGTGCTACTATGAAGGCAAGAAAGCAACTCTTTTCTGCAATCGTCTGTGCGATTGTATCAATATTTATAGCTGATATCGCTACAGCTCAGATTTTCGGTCATGGAGAGGAAACTACTTCTCCTACATATAAAAAAGAGCTCTTCAAAGATCTGAATTACAGAAATATTGGACCATACAGAGGAGGACGTTCAGTAGCCGTGTCCGGTCATGAATCTCAGCCATATACTTTTTATACAGGATTTACCGGAGGTGGAGTTTTTAAAACTACAGATGGTGGAAGCAGCTGGATCAATATTTCAGATGATTACTTTAAAACCGGCTCGGTTGGAGCTATTACAGTTGCGCCATCTGATCCGAATGTGATCTATGTAGGAATGGGTGAAACGGATATAAGAGGGAATATGAGCGCGGGAGATGGAATGTATAAGTCGACTGATGCCGGAAAAACCTGGAAACATGTCGGTTTAGGTGAAAGCCAATTTATTGGCGATATAGAAGTACATCCGGCAAATGACGATATCGTTTGGGTTGCCGCTATGGGACAGATTTTTGGAGAAGAAGGAAATGAAGAGCGTGGCGTTTATAAATCCACTGATGGAGGAACTACATGGAAAAAGGTTTTATTCAGAAATAATAAAACAGGAGCAGTCGATATCGCCGTTGATCCAAATAATCCAAGAATTTTATTTGCAGCACTTTGGGAAGCTTACAGAAATCCTTGGGAAATGAGCAGTGGAGGAGAAGGCAGTGGTCTATTCCGAAGCAAAGACGGCGGGGAAACCTGGGAAGAAATTTCAAAGTTTCCGGGAATGCCAAAAGGATTGCTAGGTAAGATCGGGGTTGCTGTTTCTCCTGCAAACTCAAACAGAGTTTGGGCTATTATAGAGAATCAAAATGGAGGAGGTCTTTTTCGTTCAGAAAATGGTGGAGATAGCTGGAGAAGAATAAGTGCAGACAGAAATCTTCGACAAAGAGCATGGTATTATTCTAAAGTGATTGCAGATCCGAAAAATGAAAATGGTGTATATGTTCTCAATGTAGGGTTTTGGAAATCTACCGATGGTGGAAGTAAGTTCAGCAGGATAGGAACTCCTCATGGCGATCATCATGATCTTTGGATCGATCCTAATGATCCTCAACGAATGATAATTGGTGATGATGGTGGAGGTCAGGTAACATACAATGGCGGAGAAGGTTGGTCGTCGTATTATACCTCAGCAACAGCACAAATTTATCAGGTTGCTACCGACAATCAATTCCCATACATGGTATATGGAGCTCAGCAAGATAACAGCACATTTGCAATCAAGAACAGAACAAATGGGTTCGGTATTGATGAAAGCGATTGGTGGCCGGTAGCCGGTGGTGAAAGTGGATATATCGCTCCGGATCCGGAAGACCCGAATGTTACTTTCGGTGGAAGTTATGGCGGATACCTCAACAAATATGATAAAGAACTTGGTTTGAGTGATCGCGTTGATGTTTGGCCAGATAACCCTATGGGCGCAGGTGCTGAAAATCTGAAGTACAGATTTCAATGGACGTTTCCGATCATAATATCTCCACATAACTCTGATGTGATGTATACCACTTCACAGCATGTACATCGATCAACAGACGAAGGAATGAGCTGGGAAACGATCAGCGGTGATCTGACCAGAAATGACAAGGAAAAACAAAAAGAATCAGGTGGGCCGATTACAAAAGATGATACTTCAGTAGAGTATTACAATACGATCTTTACTTTTGTGGAGTCACCAATTCAGGAAGGTACTTTTTGGGCAGGGTCGGATGACGGATTGATCCATATTAGCAGAGATAACGGAGAAACCTGGGAAAATGTAACCCCGAAAGGGTTACCTGAAACAATGATCAGTATCATTGACGCTTCTCATCACGATGCCGGTACTGCTTACTTTGCTGCAACACGATATAAGTTCAATGACTTTGCTCCGATGATCTACAAAACCACAAATTATGGTAAAAGTTGGACGAAGATCACAAAAGGAATTCCGGTAATGGATTTCACCCGCGTAGTTCGAGAAGATCCCAACAAAAAAGGATTATTGTATGCAGGAACAGAAACCGGTGTCTATGTTTCTTTTGATGCAGGTGCAAACTGGCAGGATCTACAGTTAAATTTACCGGCAGTTCCTGTTACTGATATGGCGGTTCATAAACGAGACAAAGATCTTGTAGTAGCAACTCAGGGGCGTTCGTTCTGGATATTGGATGATCTTCCTGTTCTGCATCAAATGAGTGATCAGGTCGCAAAAGCAGAAAACCATCTTTTTCAGCCGGAGAGAACATATTTGTTCGGAGGTCCTAGTTTTAGCAGACCCGGTTCTACAGTAGGACAAAATCCTGAACGAGGAGCTGTTTTCTTTTACACGTTGAAAGACGAAGTGGAAGAAGAGATCAAATTAGAAATACTGGATCCTTCCGGGAATACTATACGAACCTATTCCAGCACCAAAGATGATAATGATCGTCCGGTAAAAGAATCATCTACCTTTTATGAAGAAGACCAAACAAGACCAAGTGTTGTAACTAACCAAAAAGGACTCAATAAATTTGTATGGGGATTGGACTACCCGGATGTAACCAGAATTGACGGAACACAGATTCTTTGGGCAGGAAATACTTCAGGGCCTTCCGCAATTCCGGGAACATACACTGTAAAAATGCATATTGGGGATGATGTTGTTGGAGAGCGAAGCTTTGAAGTAGTAAAAGACCCAAGATTAGAAAACGTAACTCAGAAAGATTTCGTAGCTCAATTTGAGCTAGTTAAAACCATCAAAGCAAAACTGGATACAACGCATAAAACCATCAATCGAATTCGTGAGGTCCGGAAAGAGATCAACGAAATGATGGCTGAAGCCAAAGACAACGAAGAGCTTCAGGAAAAGGCTAAGACTATGCTAAAAGCTATGTCTGAAATCGAAAATGAGCTCATGCAAACCAAAGCCGAAGCAACTCAGGATGTACTGAATTTTGAGATCAAGCTGAATAATAAACTTGCAGCTTTAGCAAGCACCGTTGCTACCGGATATGGAAGACCAACGAAACAGCAATACGCAGTGTATGAGGAACTTGCGGGAAAGGTAGATGCTCAGTTCAAACGCTTGCAAGCAGTTTGGGATGGTGAATATGAAAACATTATTCAGGAATTTGAAAGCAAAGGCGGTAAAATTCAGAACTGATCAGAGCTTAATTAAAGAAGTGGGAGATGTAGAAATAACTATAAAGTCCCCTCTTGAGGGGGGGTTAGGGGCGTGTATTGCATGGTTAAGATGTTTTACATCGGAACCAACTCACAGATCTTTTTCTAAGCCTGGCTCGGTATTACTTGAGATTCTCTTTCCTGTACTCGGAATCGTAATCTGATTTTTTGCTGATAAGTTTATTAAGGTATCCGAATAGGTAGTTTATGATTACAAGAATGAATGTAGTCCCAACGCCTAACCAATATTGTTTAAGAGCTATACTTATTCCAATCCCGGCGGCCATTAAAATGGTTGCTGCAGTAGTGAGATATCGTACAACCTGACTCGAAGAGCTTTTTAATATCGTTCCGGCGCCAATAAAGCTGACTCCTACTACAACGGCATGAACCATACGAATCGGATCAACGCCAAGTCCATCCGGCTGAATGAGCTGATTGAAATCCACGATGACAACTCTGCCTAAAGAAACCAATAAGGCTGCAGAACCGGAGATGATCATATTGGTTCGGAATCCGGCTGGTTTCTGCTTCCATTCCCGCTCCAGTCCCAGAATTCCACCCATAATAAGAGCGATAGTTACATCTAATAAAATTTGCGCTTGTTCATACATGAAAACCCGAAATAAGTAAAAAAGATCTATTATTCTAATGGGTTAGAGAAGGATTTGTTCCGTATTGGGTATGCAGATAATAAATTCCATGATTAATCAGAATATAATCATGGAATTTCAAAGTCTTCAGGAAGTTCTCCGGGCTCTACTAAGACCCATTCTTTATTGATGAATAATTTCAGATTTTTGGTTTTAAAAAACTCCTTACCCAAAAACTTAAATCCGGGGTTATTAACTATTCTATAATCAGTTGCAGCAAGTACTCGTTCTATGAAATACTCTATATCTTTTTGATAGCAGACACGAACATTGCTTTTATTTATGTCTCCTGACATATACCAGTCTACCCAATCAGACCAAATTTCTTCATTAGTTTCCGATGAAATAAGTGTTACAAACCACTCATTGACATCTTTCGGAATTTGGATTTCAAAATAATATCGATAAAATTTTGGAATTTGTGCTATCCAAGATGAATCTGCTTCTTCTAAATTAAGATCAGATATCGATTTTAGTTTTTGTATTAATTCGTTCAAAGCAGAACATTATATTAAATTGTTACCTTGTGGTCAGGCGGAATGCATCCGTATGACCTTAAACACTTCTTCGATCATTCCATCTGATGGTTTTCTCAATTTAAGCTTTGCTATTCCAAAGAATGAAGTACAGCAAACAGACTAAAATGTATTGTTAAAAGGAAAAGTAAAACCCAAATTTTTTTGTAGTGTATTAAATTAATAATGGTTGAGTAGATTGGAAACTGAACAAGACAGAGCAGAAAAGCAAAGAGTTCAAGCCCGAAAAAACAACCAATTAATGCTGGTATAGGAAAGATTAACTGTAAAGGTAAAAGATGCCCGTGCCCACCGCCACCAAGAAAAACGCTAAATAAAAACAAAGCACAACCTAAGATAAAAGAGAACGCTAAATGGCGCTTAAATTTAACTTTGTACTTCTCACTCATCACCTTTCAAGTCTGACTTTTCACTTTTCCCTTCATCACCCTTCGGCATCGCATTTCTAAAATTGATATCTCTTTGCGGGAATGGAATTTCGATGTCATATGCTCTGAACTTTCTGACGATGGCTTGGTTCAATTCATTTAAGATCGAGTAATGTTCTTTCACATTTCCAACCCAAACGATCAGTTTCATATTCCAGGAAGAATCCCCGAACGACCGCAAGTGAACATCATGTTTTGGGGTGTGCAAAATGGAGTCACTTTCTTCAGCAACTTCATTGAGCGCCTTCAGTACCACATCAAGATCCGATCCATAAGCTACTCCCACATCAATAACCAAACGATAGGTAGGATCTCCATATGAATAGTTGACTACATTTTTTGAGATAAATTCCGAATTCGGAACAATCACAGAAATATTATTAATAGACCGAACGGTAGTTGAACGGATATTAATTTCCTGTACATCTCCCTCAATATCATTTACCAATACGCGATCTCCTATACTGATAGGGCGTTCAAAAAGCACGATCAAACCTGAAATGAAGTTGGAGGTGATATTCTGTAAACCAAAACCAATACCAACGGAAAGAAAACCAAAAATTACTGCAAGCCCGGTCAGGTCAACACCAACAAACTGAAAGGAAACCAACATCCCGATGATCATGACAGCATATTGAGTCATTCTTGAAAGCGTAAATCGTAATCCGGGATCTTTAATAAATCGTGGTAAGACTTTGTTATTTAATATACGTTTTACAAAACCACCCAGATAAGTAAAACCGACAAGAAAGAAAATGAAGATACAAATGGAAAGAAGTGTAACCGGAGTATCTTTTAGTTCAAATAAAGTGGTATTAAAAAGAGTCCCTAAATAGTCAAAGATTTCACTGGGAGTGAGATCTTCCATTGCGGGTAATGATTGGGTGGAGTCAGCTTGCATATTTTTCTTTCAGATTTATTTCAATGAAAATAAACAAATCTGAAAGAATCACACCATACTTAATTTTCGGGCGGTGGTGGAGTTTTTCGTTCTCCTTCCCGGTCACGTCTGGACTTAATCATTCGTTGAACCAGCGAGTCCAGTTCTTGTAACTGTTCGGGAGTACAAAGTGCTCTGATATTTGAAATATGTTCATATGTTCGGAATTCCATGTTGGAGACTAACATTCCGATTTCAGTAGTTAAAGAATCAACGGTTTCAATAGAAACACCTTCAACACGGGTTAGGCGAAACATTTCCCTGCGTTTTTCATCGATTCTTTGTTGAATTTCTTTAGTCTCAGTTTTATGGCTGGTATTTAATGAATCATAAGTTTGCTTTTGCTCTGCTGAAAATCCAAGCTTTTTTGCAAGGTACTCGCTTCTTTTGTCTCCGTCTCTTCGGTCACGATCTCGCTTTCCAAGTTCAGGACCAACAACTAACCCGATAAGAATCAGGTTCAATAAAACCAGAACAGAAATGGATATAATAGTAAATCGTTTGTTTTCAAATAAACCCATGGCTTACTCCAAAGAGGTTAAAGTTGTGTAATCCGGAAAATACTCTTCAGAATATTCTGAGATATCTTCAGTTGTCTGTTCGCTGTCAGAATTGGTAGAATAAAAAAGAATGGCAGAAACATTCAGTATCAGAATTAAAATAACAGCGGCATATTTTCGCACTTCTGAAAGAGTGAAGAAGGTAGCTGTTTTAGGAGCGTTTTGATTATCAATTTCATCAAAATGAGCAAAAAGAGTTTCTTCAAAATCACCACCGGTTGAAAGAAAAGCAGGCTTTTCAGCATCTTTCATCAGCTGGTCTATATGGGTTTGTATGTCTTTTTCTGATTTCATAATTCTTCCGATAAAGGATTAGGCGAAATGTGTTGTAAAAACTTGTGCTCTTTAAAAATAATTTTCATAATTGTCCTCCATGATCTTTCTGAGGTTCTGTTTACTTCGGTGAACCAAGGATTCTATAGAAGACAAACTTTTTTCCATGATGTCTGCAATCTCTTTGTAACTAAGCCCGTCTTGTTGGCTAAGAACAAAAGCCGTTCGTTGGGTTTCAGCAAGCTGGTTCAAAGAATCCTGAATAAATAACTGCTGTTGTTTTTGGTAGAGGTCTTCTTCCGGATCAGGCAGATCTGATGCAGTTTGAGACATTTCCAAATCGGCTGCTTCTGATCGCACACGTTTCTCGAAGTAAGCAGCACGTTTCAGGCTTCGGCGTTTTTTCAGTTCGTCCAAAGATCGGGAAACCGCGATTCTGTACATCCAGGTAAAAAGAGAGGCTTCTTCTTTAAAATTGGAAATGGTTTTGTATACCTCAGTAAATACTTCCTGGGTCAGGTCTTCAGCGTCATCAACGTCATTCAGATATCCATAGCAGATATTCAGGATAGGGTCTTTGTATTGACGAACTAATTGCTGAAACGCAGTTCGGTCTTTATTCCGTAATTTCTGTATGAATTCCTTTTCTTCCACTAAAGCCAATTTAATGAATTAGACGAGGGAATTAAGGATTTCTTTTGGGGATGATAAATTAATCATGGTACGGGTGATTCATGAATCACCCGTACCGCTGAATTGCAAAGCAAAAATCTAAGTAATTAACTACTTCTTCAACTTCACAGGTTTTGTTTGCCAGATCTCATCAGCATAATCCAGAATGGTACGGTCGCTGGAGAATTTACCGATGTTAGCTACATTCAAAATTGCTTTTCGGTTCCATTCGGATTGATCTTTATAAAGCTCTTCAACTTCTTCCTGCTTTTTCACATAGGCTTCATAATCAGCCATAACCATGAAGTAGTCTCCTTTGTGGAGCAATGCGTCAACTATAGGCTGGAAAAGCGTTGGGTCTTCTTCACAGAAGAAACCGGTACGAATTTGATCGATCACTTTTTTCAACTCAGCGTTGGCATTGTAATAATCCCAAGGGTTGTAACCCTGTTGACGAAGCTCGTCCACTTCTTCCACCGTTAATCCGAAGATGAAAATATTATCGTCTCCAACTTCTTCTTTGATCTCAACATTTGCCCCGTCAAGCGTACCAATAGTAAGAGCGCCGTTCAGTGCAAACTTCATGTTCCCTGTTCCCGATGCTTCCATTCCTGCAGTAGAAATTTGCTCGGAAAGATCAGCGGCCGGGATCATCATTTCTGCTAAGGTAACACGGTAGTTTTCTAGGAAAATACACTTGAGTTTATCACTAACTTCCGGATCGTTATTAACCTTCTCGCCAATGCTGTTAATGAGCTTGATATGAAGTTTCGCCATTGCATAACCCGGAGCGGCTTTTCCTCCAAAGATCACCGTTCTTGGAACAATATCCAGATCAGGATTTTCTTTTAAACGGTTATATAATGTAGCCACATGCAGAGCTGCCATAAGCTGACGTTTATACTCATGTATCCTCTTGATCTGAATATCAAACATAGACTTTGGATCAACACCGATTCCTCGTTCTTCTTTGATATAATCAGCCAAAAGTTTTTTGTTTTCCAGCTTTATCTTGCCAAATTTTTTCTGGAAAGTTTTTTTCTTTGCTGATGGAGCCAGTTTTTTAAGCTGATCAAGATCGGTAATCCATTTATCTCCGATTTCTTCAGTGATCAGGTCTGATAGATCAGGGTTACACTGTTTTAACCATCTTCTAGGAGTAATTCCATTGGTTTTGTTAGTGAATTTATCAGGGTATAGCTCATCAAAATCCTTGAACATAGTTTCTTTTACCAATCGGGAATGAAGTGCGGCAACCCCGTTCACTTTTCTGGAGCCAACAATTCCTAAATGTGCCATATGTACGACAGGATCTTCTCCTTCACCGATTATGCTCATTCTCTTCATGCGAGCAGAGTCGTTTCCATGTGTTGCTTTGATGGTATCCATAAAGCGACGATTGATCTCATGGATAATATTCAGGTGTCTTGGCAACAGATTTCTCATCAAAGAAACCGGCCACTTTTCCAAAGCCTCAGGAAGTAAAGTATGATTGGTATACGCCATCGTATTGGATGTAATTTCCCAGGCTTTTTCCCAAGGCATATGTACATCATCCAACAAAACTCTCATCAATTCAGGAATCGCCAGATTAGGGTGGGTATCGTTACACTGAATTGCAACACGTTCCGGGAATTTGCTCCAGTCATCAGTCCCTTTCTTGAAACGTCGGATAATATCCTGCATAGAAGCGGATACAAGGAAATATTCCTGTTTTAATCGTAATTCCTGACCTACAAAAACTTTGTCGTTCGGGTATAGAACACGTGTGATATTCTGCTCAAGTTGATTGTCTTTAACAGCATCAATGTACTGTCCCTGATTAAAGCTTTTTAGATCTAAAGTAGCATCAGACTCTGCTTTCCATAATCTCAGATTGTTTACAATACCATTATCGTATCCGGGAATGGGAGTGTCGTAAGCAACAGCTTGAACTCTGCGGGTATTTTGCCAACTGTAATGATGTCCACCATCTCCATTCTGAGCAGCACCCTGATGGCCATAAAATTCCACAGGATATTGAACTTTTGGACGAACGATGTCCCATGGATTTCCATAACGCAACCACAGATCCGGTTTTTCGATCTGAAACCCGTTTTCCATGGTTTGATAGAAGATTCCGTAGTCATAACGCAAACCGTAACCAATAGCCGGAATACCTAATGTTGCCATGGAATCCAGAAAGCAAGCTGCAAGCCTTCCAAGTCCACCGTTTCCAAGTCCGGCATCCCATTCTGCATTTCGGATGTCATCATAATCTAAACCGACATCTTGTAAAGCATCAGCTATTTCTTGTTGAACATCCAGATTAACTACCATGTTATCCAGCAGGCGACCGATCAGGTATTCCATGGATAAATAGTAAACTCGTTTTGCACCGGAATTGTGGTAGTGTTGCTGAGTTGTTAACCAACGTTCATTTAACCGATCCATCAAAGTGAGAACCACGCTTCGGTAATTATCCCAGTTTGTGGTAGAGTACTCATCCTTTGCCAAGGTGTGACGAAGATGCATTTTAATATCTTCGCGAAGGGAGTTTTTATCCATCCCAGATCTTAGATCCGGTGTTGAAGAAGTCTTCTTTTTAGCCATTATAGATGCTGATTGATAATCTTAAATATGAAATAAATTAGCTGATCTGTTTCTTGTAGATACCCAGGTCAGGTTCAAAATTTGGTCGCGATAAATTCGCTGAAAATCCGAGACTATGAAACGATTCATATGCATGAATTGCAACAAAATCCTGTTCAAAAATTCCAAAAACACTGGAACCGCTTCCACTCATTGAAGCGTAGCTAGCTCCAAATTCGTAGCATTGATCTTTGATATTTCCTACGATATTCATTCGTGGGAAAACGGAAGCTTCGAGATCATTAATGATCAGGTATTCCCATTCTTCCAAAGGCTCATCGATGAGAACTTTCTTTAAAGAAAACTCGGGTTCAGGATTTGGTTCAACAAAATTATATGCTTCGGGAGTGCTGCTTGGTTCACCCGGAAAAATAGTGACGACCCAACCGTCGGGCTGAATATCTAAAGGCTCAATTTCGGTTCCCAATCCTGTAGCGAACCCCGGTTTACCCTGAATAAAAAACGGAACATCAGCTCCTAATTTTTTTCCTAGCGCCATTAATTCTGCCTCCTGTAAACCCAGGTTGGCGATTTTGTTAATCATCCTGAGCGTTGTAGCCGCGTTACTGCTACCCCCGCCAAGTCCTGCACCGGCAGGAATATTTTTTTGAACTTTGATATGAAACTGATCTTTTAATCCCGCTTCTTTCTCGAGAAGGTTCACAGCTTTAACAATCAGATTAGTATCATCGACAGGAATTTTGTCATCACTCATTGTCAAGCTGTTTCTGCTCGATGGTGTTATCTCAAAACGATCTGTCCACTCTATAAAACAAAAACCAGTCTCAATGTTATGATATCCTGAATCAAGACGTTCTAAAACGTTGAGCCCGATATTTATCTTAGCGTATGAATTTGATACCCAAACTTCTTTCATTTTTTCTAAGTGATAGAGTAACAAAGTGACGTCAACACTTCGTGTTTAGTAACAAAGTAGTTTTCTAATTTAAAACTACTTTGTTACCAGAAGCGCAACTTCGATGAAACTTTGTTATTTCTTCACATCATCCTCCAAAAATTTATCCTTATTATTCATCATGTATTCAAAAGCAGCAGCATGATCATTAGGAATTTCACCGTTTAATATAGCTTCTTTTACAGCGTCTTTTATATCACCGATTGTTTTGCTGGGCTTAATTTGAAGTGCTTCCATGATCTCTTCACCGGAAAGGGGATTTTTCCAGTTTCTGATGTGATCCTTTTTTTCAACTTCTTTTATCTTCTTTTCAACTCTGTTAAAGTTTTTCTGAAATCGCTCTACTTTATTGTCATTCTTACTGGTGATGTCAGCTCTACATAGCGTCATAAGATCATCAATATCGTCTCCGGCTTCAAAGATCAGCCTTCTTATCGCGCTGTCACTCACTTCTTCTGAAACTAACGCAATAGGGCGGAGATGCAGGCGCACCAATTTTCTCACATATCGCATTCTTTCGTCCAGCGGCAAGCCTAGTTGACGAAAAATCCCTTTTGTCCATTTTGCACCAAGTGCATCATGCCCATGAAAAGTCCAGCCGGCTTTATTGTCAAATCGTTGAGTGGGAGGTTTTGCGATGTCGTGCAAAATAGCGGCCCATCTCAGCCAAAGGTCTCCCCCATATTCAACAAC
This sequence comes from Balneola sp., assembly GCA_965222085.1. GTDB lineage: Bacteria > Bacteroidota > Rhodothermia > Balneolales > Balneolaceae > Balneola. The sequence goes on along the minus strand of OZ244952.1, from coordinate 1,339,605 downwards.
ATTATCCAATACTTGCAGGGTATGCCAGAAATTGTCTTTATGAGTTTGTCCATTCTTTTCTTTTACACCTTGCAGTCGGTGCATTTGAGGGAAAAACTGCTTCAGCAAACCTGTATGAAATAAATGAGCAAACCCGATTGATGGTCTGTCGCTCATTATTATCTTATTCAGCTCTGTAATAATTCGCTCTTTAGAAATGATCTCAAGTCTGGGAGACATTTCAGAAATAGCATTATAGGTCTTTTCTTCTATAGTGAAATTCAGCTGGGTGGCAAAACGAATAGCGCGCAGCATTCTAAGCGGATCGTCATCAAAAGTTTGTTTGGGATCAATGGGTGTTCGGATCAGCTTGTTTTTTAAATCCTGAATTCCTCCGAATGGATCTACTAGCGTACCAAAGTCTTTTTTGTTCAAACTCCAGGAAAGAGCATTAATAGTAAGATCACGCCGAAGTTGGTCATCTTCAAGAGTTCCGTCTTCCACAATGGGTTTTCTGGAATTCTTACGATAGCTTTCTTTGCGCGCTCCTACAAACTCTAGTTCAAACTCTTTAGTTTTTACAAGAGCTGTTCCGAACTGTTTGAACACAGAAAGATGAGAACCTTCTATAGCCTGATGAACCTTCTCAGCTAAAGAAATTCCGGAGCCAAGCGTAACAAAGTCGAGGTCAGGTTCTGTTTGTTTAAGTCGATCAAGGTAAAAGTCACGCACATAACCCCCTACAATGTAAACCGGTTGGTTTATGGAAGCAGCGGCTTTGCTTATGACTTCAAAAACAGACTTATGTGAAGCAGGTATTTGTAGTGGAAAATTCATCGGCAGAAGATACCAATCTTATAGGATGCTTTCAGAGGTTTGTTTTATAAAATTAATAGTAAGGGTAAATAAAAAGGATATAAATCATGGGATTTCCATCAAACTGGTTAATAGCAACCAATGGCAGTAAATATGCAAGTGAAGCAGTAAAACACGCAGGCTTGTTGAGCTCACTTTTAAAAAATAAACCTACAGTTACGATTCTTGTGGTTGCTGATACCAAGGAAAGCGAAGACACGGCCAAAGGAATTGTCGAAATGGCGAAATTTTTATTCGAGACAAACAGTGGCCCGGAAATGGATCCTGAGTTGGTAGTGGAGGTAGGCGAGCCCGGAAAAACTATTATAAAAACAGCTGAGAAATTAGATTGCGATCAAGTTTTTATTGGCGGCGCTGATTTTAAATGGGATATAAATGACGGGAAGACGGGAGGAATCAGCAATTACATAATTGATAAATTTAACGGGGTTATTACGGTGGTGAAATAATAGCTGTACATATTAGTTTATTTATTAGATTATAACATTGTTATAACAAAACTAAATTTATGGAAACCAAAGTTAGAAAAGTTGGAAATAGTCTGGGATTAACACTTCCTAAAAACGTAGTAGAAGAGCTTCATCTTAAAGATGGTGATACACTTTCTATTGAAACAAAGGATGGAATTTTGAACCTGAAGCCTGTAAATGTTGAATTTGAGGAATGGGCAGAGGCTTATCGTCAAGCTAATATTGATTATAAGGAAGTTTTAAATGAATTAGCTAAGTGATAAAGTTTCTTGATAAGAAGACAATTTTAGAGTTCCATGAAAATCAAATTGAACTTTATGGCGGAACTTCAGGAATAAAGAGTGAAGAGTTGTTAGAACCAGCTTTATTGCAGCCTCAGGCTAGTTTTGGTGGAGAATACATTTGTAAAGATATATTTGAGATGGCTGCAACGTATGGTTTTCATATTTGTCAGAACCATCCTTTTTATGATGGAAATAAAAGAACAGCACTTATTGCAATCTATACCTTCTTATATGTAAATGGTTATCGGTTGAATGCCAACAAAAAAGGCCTGTATGCAGTAATTATAGCATTGTCAAAGGGAGAGCTTGACAAAAAGGAATTCGCTCTTTATCTAGAAAGTAATAGTCGAAAGATCAGCTAAATACAGAATTATGAAGACGACATTAACTTACATTTTTTGCTTTTCCATACTTTTAATTTCATGTAATGTGATCAATTTCGGCTCGGGCGATTTAACAACCGATCTGGAACTAGGAGAGGTAGAAATAACTAATATTGGCGATATTGACGCTACTTTCACAGTTAAAAATGGAACGAATGAAAAAAAGAAATATCATTTTGCTACCGGATGCCAGTACGCATTTAAAATAAAACAAAACGGGGTTAAGGTTTTTTATTCAGAAGAAAATCAGGGGTGTACATTAGCAACAACTAGTTTCGAGTTAACGAAAAATGAGAGTAAAGAGTTTTCTTTTTCCAACTATTTTGATAAACAGCTTGAGAAAGCAGAGTATACTCTTAAAGTATATCTTATTGGCTATGAAGATGAAGTTTATGCCACAAAAGCCTTCAGAGTAGATTAAAGCTATTTCATCACATAATTTCTGATTTTAATGACCGCACTAACCAACCTTTCTTTTCTCATTATAACCTGTTCGTTATTATTATTAGCCTGTAATAGGATTAATTTCGGAGATGGTGATTTGAGAACAATCCTTGAGTTACACAATAATGAAATTTCAAATGTTCAAGATGTTGAAGCAGTTTTTACCGTTACAAATGATTCTAATGAAACTAAAGAGTATAGCTTTTCATCCGGATGTCAGGCTTCTTTCTTAATTACCAAGAGCAGCGAAAAAATTATAAAGGCGGAAGAAAAATTAATTTGTACCAGAGCTTTAACTAGCTTCAAAGTGCCCAAAAACGAAAGTAAAACCTTCGAATTACCAACTTACTTTGATATTGATTTGAAACCCGGAACATACTCAATCAAAGCTTATTTAATCGGCTACGAAGATGAAGTTTATGCTACAAAAAGCTTTAGTGTAAACTAATCGGAAGTTACTCGATCTCTAAATTCGAATGATCCCCGACATCTACTTTTCCTTTTACGTTTTTGAGTGAAGTATGTGCTCCAATTGTAGAGCCTTCAGTCTCAACATTTTCCAGAACTGCATTATCACGAATGATTGAGTTTTTAATTGTTGAATTCTTGATTGTAGTTCCTTCTTCAATACTTACATGCGGTCCAATTTTGCTGGACTCGATTTTAACACCGTCCGCAATAAATACGGGAGGAATAATTTCTGATCCCGGAAACTTAGAAGCATTAAAGGTTGGGTTTTCTTTGGCTACAATTTCGCCGGTAGTTTCTAACCAAGCCGGTAAAGTGCCGCAATCCAGCCATTCGTCAACAGTAGCAATTTTAAAAACTTTTCCTTCATTGATCATGTTGTCAAGAGCTGCGGTTAGGAAGTACTCACCACCCGGACCTTTTAATCCGTCATCCATTACACGGTTAACCTGACGCTTCAATTCTTCACCGTCTTTGAAATAATACACTCCGATAATGGCAAGATCAGAAATAAATTCTTTCGGCTTTTCTACAAACCCCGTGATCTTTTCGCCTTCATGAACTGCAACACCGAAACGTGAAGGATCATCAACTTTCTTAAGCCATATCACACTATCCGCTCCGTCTAAGTCAAATTTCTCTGCGCTGTCAAAAAGAGTATCAGCAAAAGCTACAATCACTTCACCTTCAAGATCTTCGTTCGCACAAGCTACAGCATGTGCAGTTCCCAGGGCAGGAAACTGAACACGGAAAGTTGTTTTTGCGTCATGTCGATCGCTCATGGCCGTAAGCTGATCTTTAATATCCTGACCAAAATCAGGGCCTAATATGTATACAATTTCTTCAATTTTTCGATCCAATGTTCGAATAAAAGTCTCGACCAGTCGCTCAATGATCATAGTTCCGGCAACAGGAAGCAAGGGTTTTGGAACGGTATGAGAGTGAGGGCGAACTCGTGTTCCGCGACCCGCCATTGGGATAATTAATTTCATATATTTGTCTCCGATTCGAAACTTTGTTTTAATTGTGCGGTGAATATAAGAGCGTTCTCACTCAATATCGAGGAGTTCTATATTTAACTGCTAAACATCACATTCTAATAATATACGGCTTGGATTGGTACCTGACTTTACTTAATTATTTCTCAATCTTTTTCTGTGTTATACTATTCAGATACCATTGGTACAGAACCCGGTTCTTTGTTCACACATTTCAGCAGGTTGGGTACAAAAATAATGAATACTGGCAATGGCTAAGAGCGCATTGGGACGAAAAGGTGATTCCAATTGATCTGGGAGTTTTTAATCTCATATTATTGATTTCCGTTGCTGCAGATGGTTTTTTTGGATCAGTAGTTACTAAAAACACTTTAGCAGTAATATTCTTTGTTTATGCGATTTTCTGGTTGAGTTCGGTAAAAAGGTATAAGCAGGACAAAGTGAAGAAGCCTTTGGTGCTTACTAACAGAGTTAAGCGATTGTTGATCCCGGTTATAATTTTAGGAGTTCTTTTTCCGGGATTTTTGACCTTTGAAGCTTACACCGGGAGATACCTTTATAATTACAGCCCCGGACTTCTAAATTTCGATATTATACTCTTAGTTTTTGGATGGGTGTTCTCTGCCATTCTGATTCCCTTTTTTATTTTCGTTGGAAGTTGGGTCACAAAACCGGTAGAAAGATCCATTCAGGAAGGATTTAAAAGACAGGCAAGAAAGAAGTTGGCGTCAATGCCCCAACTAAAAGTGATTGCCATTACAGGTAGTTATGGGAAAACCAGTACCAAATTCATGATTCGCGATCTCTTGAAAGAAAGGTTCAGCGTATGTTCAACACCGGGAAGCTATAATACTCCGATGGGAATTTGTAAGGTTATTAATAACGACCTGCAGTCTCACCATCAAATTTTGATATTGGAAATGGGGGCTCGGTACGAGGGAAACATTCAGGAACTTTGTGATATTGCCCAGCCGGATATTTCTGTGGTTACCAATGTGGGTGTTGCTCATCTGGAAACTTTTGGGTCTCAGGAAGTGATCGCGCGAGAAAAAGGAACTCTTGTAGATAATTTATCACAAGGAGGTGTTGCAATCCTGAATGCTGATGATATTCATGTTAGTAAAATGGGTGCGGGGAGATCTGACATTAAGAGAATATTGACGGGTTTAAGCTCAGGAAATATTAAGGGAAGTGGTGTTTCTTACAATACGGAAGGAACAAGTTTTAAAATTGAAGTTGGAGAGGAAACAGAGCAGATCCAGACTAAGTTACTAGGTTCTCATAATGTGCAAAACATGCTGTTGGCAATAGGCGTCGCACATCATTTAGGAATCAGATTAAAAACGATGGTTTTAGGCGCGAAAAATATCGAACCGGTTGAGCATCGGCTTGAGCTTAAAAAAGCAGGAGAGTACTACATTATTGATGATGCTTTTAATTCTAATCCTGTTGGTGCAAAAAATGCCGTTGAAATACTGGGGCAGTTTAACTCAGGAAGAAGAATTATAATCACTCCCGGGATGGTTGAACTTGGAGAAATTGAATATTCTGAAAACCAGAAACTTGGTGAGGCTATTGGAAAAGCTAAACTTGATAGAGTTATACTGGTTGGTAAAGAACGAGCGGAACCAATCTTGAAAGGGATTAGAATTACCGAAAACGGCGAAGAAAATATTTCTGTAGTAAACTCATTATTCGAAGCTAACGATATTCTAAGAGCGTATCTGCAGCCCGGAGATATTGTTCTATATGAGAATGACCTTCCCGATGTTTACAATGAGTAAGAATTTTAAATTCTACTCATACCGAATTGCATCAGCGGGTTGAACCTCGGAAGCTCTTGTTGCCGGCAACCAACTTGCAGCAATGCAAAGTAAAAGGCTGCCCAATAGTATAATTGTCACATCTAAAGCTTGGATCTGCACCGGATAAGCATCAATAAGAAAAGCGGTTGAAAGTTTAATAATATGGAATTTGAGTTGTAACCAACTCAGTAATAAACCAATCAAGCCTCCAAAAACACATCCTATAAGCCCAATGTAAAGTCCTTGTTTTCGGAAGATCTTTTTAATAGCGGATGAAGAGTAACCCATTGTAATCAATATTCCGATGTCCCTTCGTTTTTGAATAACGATCATTGTAAGAGAACCTACAATATTTAAAACTGCAACAACGATGATTATCATAAGGATGGCATAAGCACCCCATTTTTCTAAATACATTACATCGTAAAGTGCTTTTTGTAAATCATACCAGGACGATACATTGTAATCAGGACCTATTTTTTCCTGGAGTACTGGTTTCAGTGATAGAGCTAAATCACTATCTGTCGTTTTTATGTCTATTCCTGATATGCTATTTCTCGTTTTAAATAATCTTTGTGCGGCGGTAATATCAATAAAAACCTGAGCTCCGCCACCAATTTGTTCAAGCTGATACGATCCTCGAATTTCGAATCGATACAGTCTTGGGGCTGTAATCTGTGTCAGGGTTCTGCGCATAGCGGAAGCACTTAATAAAGCAACTTCATCCCCAAGTTCAAGGTCCAGTTCGTTTCGTAATTGCTCATTAATTACTAACCCTGGCTTTCTGTTTCTTACGCTAACATCAAACAAACCTGATTTAATGCTTTGCTCTATCTCAATGAGATTGACGAAATTTTCGCTTTCTACACCTTTTATTTCAACAACTTTATTATTGCTGCCATTGTTTGTGAGTAATGCTTTACCTTGCACATAAGGAGATACTAAAGTTATTTCCGGCAGAGAGTTTATTTCCTCTAAAAGTTCCTGATTTTGAACAAAAGTACTTGACCCGGATGCCTCCACCCTCAGATCGGGATCATAGTTAAGTAAATACCCTTGTACTACATCAAAAAAACCATTCAAAACAGAAAGTACTACTATCAATAAAGCCGTACCGATGGTAACACCAATTATACTTATAAACGTAAGTGTAGAAATAAGGGAGATATGTTTCTTTGAGAAAAGATATCTCTTAGCAATTTGGCCTGTATAATGCATGGCAACAAAATAGAAAATGAATGATTGGAAAGCATGATGAATACTCCAAAAGATTTTCGATAAAATTGCTATCTTCACAGCCTCAAATAAACGGGATTAATGAGTTCAACACTTAGTAAAGAAATAATAGCTTCGATCTCAGATGGCACATACGCAGATCCCTTTTCGGTTCTGGGGCTGCATACTATCAAAGAAAATGGGAAAGAAAAATTAGTTATAAGAGCTTTCCGGCCAGAAGCAAAAGCAGTTGTGGCTCAAATAGGATCTGCTAAACCATTGGAGCTTGATAAGATCTCAGATGAGGGTTTGTTTGAAAAGGTTGTGCCGAGAAGAAAAAACAGATTTGAGTACAGGCTAAAAATCATTCCTTATGAAGGAAAAAAATTCGATGTAGTTGATGCGTATAATTATGGTTCGCAATTAACGGATTATGATTTACAATTATGGGGAGAGGGTAATCACCAAAAAGCGTATGAGTTCATGGGAGCTCACCCCAAAAAGATAAATAATGTTATAGGAACTCATTTTGTTGTTTCGGCACCAAGTGCTAATCGGGTAAGTGTTGTTGGTTCATTCAATAACTGGGATGGGAGAGTTCATTCCATGAGAAAGTTTCATGACCAGGGAATTTGGGAAATATTTATACCCCATGTTTCAGCGGGAGATTTATACAAGTTTGAAATAAAATCACCTGTTCAAGATGCGCCATTATTAAAAGCAGATCCGTATGCTTTTAAAGCTGAACTGAGGCCAAAAACGTCTTCTATTGTGTCTGAATTAGACGGGTTTGAATGGACTGATTCAAAATGGATGAACGCCAGGCAGGAGAAGCAAGCTCAGGATCAACCTATTTCTATATACGAGCTACATGTAGGTTCATGGAAGAGGAAAATTGATAATGGAGAAGAGTTTTTAAGTTACAAGGATTTGGCAAAAGAGCTGGTTCCATATATAAAAGAAATGGGTTTTACTCATATAGAACTGCTGCCTATCGCGGAACATCCTTATGATCCTTCCTGGGGGTATCAAATTACAGGTTATTATGCTCCAACAAGTCGTTTTGGAGAACCTGAAGACTTTATGTTTTTTGTTAATGAATGTCATAAAGCAGAGATCGGAGTATTGCTGGATTGGGTTCCTGCTCATTTTGCAAAAGATGATCACGGCCTAAGAAGATTTGACGGGACGGGATTATACGAGCATGAAGACCCGCGACAGGGAGAGCACTTAGATTGGGGAACGTGCATTTTTAATTACGGAAGAACAGAGACAATTAATTTTTTAGTATCTAATGCCGTTTATTGGTGCGAAAAATTTCATATTGACGGGTTGAGAGTGGACGCCGTGGCGTCAATGTTATATCTGGATTATTCGAGAAAAGAAGGAGAGTGGATCCCTAATAAATATGGTGGCAGAGAGAACATCGAAGCAATAAACTTCCTCAGAAAAGTTAACGATGTTCTTCATACTCTGTACCCGGGTGTAATTACATTCGCAGAAGAATCTACTTCATGGGGCGGAGTGTCTCGCCCAACAGCGACAGGCGGTTTAGGATTTGATTACAAGTGGAATATGGGCTGGATGAACGACACGTTATCCTATATCGAAAAGGAGCCGATACACCGAAAGTATCATCAAGACCAGCTTACTTTTTCGTTGATTTATGCATTTTCAGAGCATTTTGCACTCCCCTTTTCACATGATGAAGTAGTGCATATGAAGAAATCAATGCTTTCGAAAATGCCGGGTGACGATTGGCAAAAATTCGCCAATCTTCGGCTACTCTATGCATATATGTATACTCATCCGGGCAAGAATTTAATGTTTATGGGTGGGGAATTTGGGCAATGGTCAGAGTGGAACCATGCCAACTCATTGGATTGGCATTTATTGGAATGGGGGAAGCATCAAGGTCTTCAGCAACTGGTAAAAGATTTGAACAGGGTTTCAAAAGAAGAAAAAGCCCTGCATGAAATTGACAGTGACTGGAGAGGCTTTGAATGGATTGATGTCAGTGATGCTGATAACAGCCTTATTTCATATATAAGAAGAGGCAAAAACGCCGATGATTTCGTTGTAGTAATTTTAAATTTTACCCCTACAGTTCATCATGGCTATCAAATTGGAGTTCCTAAAGATGGCGAATTTCAAATAGTAATGAATACCGATTCAGAATATTACGGAGGAAGTAATGCCGGAGACTCGTCGATCCAAGCAAAATGGGGAGAGTGGCATAATCAGCCGGCCTATGTAAATGTTACCATTCCTCCACTAGCAGCACTAATTTTAAAACCAAAAGGATAACAATGAGATTTCCTCGTTCAAGTGGGACTTTAGTACACCCTACATCTTTTCCCGGAAAATATGGGATTGGAGATTTTGGTTCAGAGGCCAGATCATTTATAGATTTTTTAGAAGCTACAAAGCAATCAATTTGGCAGATTCTTCCACTAACCCCAACTGGGTATGGAAACTCTCCATATGCAAGTTATTCTGCTTTTGCAGGTAACTCCTATTTAATAGCTCCTGATATCCTGGTGGAGAAGAGCTTGCTCACCAAGAAAGAAGTATCAGAAACAGAATTACCTTCAAAAGTGGAAGTTGAGTATGAAAAAGCTTTCAAGAACAAAGACCAGCTTTTCAAATTAGCTTCTGAAAGATTTTATTCTAATCTCAGTGCTGAAGATGAAAAAGAATTCAAGCTTTTTAAAAAGCAGAATAAGTTTTGGTTAGATGACTATACGCTGTTTATGGCATGCGGCCTGGACAAAGGAATGCAGCCTTGGAATACGTGGGAAGAGTCTCTTGCACAGAGAGAGCCTGAGGCACTGCGGAAAGCGAAGAAAAAATACAAAAAAGAGATCGCTCACCAATATTGGTTACAATTTGAGTTTTCAAATCAATGGACATCTCTAAAAAAATATGCAAATAAAAAAGGCATAAGAGTGATAGGGGATATCCCAATTTTTGTAGACCACAATAGCGCTGATGTGTGGGCTAATCCACAATACTTTGAGGTAGACAAGAATGGCGATCGAAAACTTGTGGCTGGTGTTCCGCCTGATTATTTCAGCAAAACGGGACAACTATGGGGAAATCCACTATACAAATGGAAAGTTTTGGAGGATGATGGGTTCTCATGGTGGGTAGAAAGGTTTAAACATATGTTCTCAATTTGTGATGCTATCCGTGTCGATCATTTTAGAGGTTTTGATGCTTATTGGGAAATTAAAGCTTCTGAGAAAACAGCCGAGAACGGACGTTGGGTGAAAGGTCCTGGTGAAAAGCTGTTTGATACTATTCTAAAAAAATGTGGGGAACTCCCGATTCTGGCAGAAGACCTTGGCTTTGTGACTGAGGGTGTAGAAAAGCTCAGGGATAAATATAATTTTCCGGGAATGAAGATTATTCAGTTCGCTTTCGATTCAGATTCTACAAACAGCTTCTTGCCTCACAATTATCCGCAAAATTGTGTTGTATATTCAGGCACTCATGACAATGATACAAGTATAGGGTGGTATAATTCAGCGCCTGAAGTTGAAAAACACAGAGTAAGAGTTTATACCAGATCTAATGGGAGCGAGCCGAATTGGGAATTTATAAGGCTTGGTATGTATTCGGTTGCAGACCAGGCAATTTTTCCACTTCAGGACTTTATGGGGCTTAACGAATCTCATCGATCAAATATACCCGGCACTTCATCCGGGAATTGGACATGGAGATACACTATGGAGATGCTGCTTGAAGTGGATAAAGATAGGATTCTGGATTTAGTGGCTAACACAAACAGAAAATAGCACCTAAAAAGCAGTTCTTTAATACTAATGTTAGAATGAGTATATTTAGGGCTTTGAATTTTAAGACAATATGCCGTTTAAGTTAAAAAATTTACCATATAGGACTTCGAAACCTCGAACAAATGGAATGACATTTGTTCTGGACAAGGGGTTCAGTATAAGAGAATGCGAAGATTTTTGCCAAGTTGCTTCTGAATTAGTAGATGTTGTAAAATTGGGTTGGGGAACCTCTGTCGTTACTCAGAATCTTGAAGAAAAGCTTGAAGTATATGCCAATGCCGGTATTTCGGTATATTTTGGGGGCACGTTATTTGAAGCCTATTTGTTAAGAGGTCAGCTGGATGATTATGTTAAACTATTGAACAAGCATAATATCGATACACTGGAGGTATCAAATGGTACAATTTGGCTTTCAGATGATAAAAAACAAAAAATAATCAGGGATCTAAGTAAAGATTTTAAAGTATACTCTGAAGTCGGGAGTAAAAATCCCAACGAAATAGTTCCTCCTTACAAATGGGTTAAAGTGATTCGGGAAGAACTAGAAGCTGGAGCAGAAAAAGTAATTTGTGAAGCCAGAGAAAGCGGAACGGTAGGTGTGTTCAGGCCAAACGGGGAAATAAGGTCCGGATTAATTGAAGAGATAACAGATCAAATTCCTGTAGAAAAGCTTATATTTGAAGCACCCAAAAAAGAACAACAGGTTTGGTTTATTAAGAAATATGGAAGCAACGTAAACCTTGGTAATATTCCTCCTAGAGAGGCGATTGCCTTGGAAACGATACGACAAGGACTAAGAAGTGATACATTGATGGATTTTATATCAATAGATGACCCCGCTTTTCAAGAGATGATGAAGAACAATTCAATTTCAAACGACGAGAAATAAAGACTATTTATGAAAATTTTATACGCAGCAGCAGAAATATCTCCATTTGCAAGAATGACCTACACGGCAGACTTGCTAAGGTTTTTGCCCGCTTCCTTACAAGACAAAGGGTTTGAGATAAGAATTCTTCTTCCAAAATATGGTTCAATCAATGATAGAAGAAACAGGCTTCATGAAGTAATAAGGCTTTCCGGAATAGAAGTTGAGGTAGGAGATAATGTTGAGAGCATGAAAATTAAAGTAGCCAGCATTCCCAATGCAAAGCTGCAGGTTTATTTTTTAGATAACGATACTTATTTCAAGAGAAAAGGACTCTTCAAGAAGCCTAATACGGATGAATTCTATGAAGATAACGCAGAACGTTTAGCTTTCTACAATAAAGGTGTTCTGGAAACAGTTATGAAGCTTGGTTGGGAACCTGATATAATTCATTGCCATGATTGGCCTGCTGGTTTGATTCCTTTACTGGTGAAGACGAAATATAAAGACGAAGCGATTTTCAAAAATACGCAGGTTATTTATAATCTTCATCACCCGGAAAACGAAGGACAAGCGGATACTGCTAAAATCCTTGAATTATTAGGGCTTCCTGAAGATATAGACATAAATAAACTTACAGATAATGGTAAGGTAGACTTGTTGAGATTAGGGCTTCAGTTTAGCGATCACGTTGTTACAGGAAATTACCTTAAGGATGAGTTCGATGAAAGCTTTAAAGAGTTAGGTGTAAAACCCCATCAGATTCAAGGATCGCCTGAAGATGTTTCTGAAAAGTTTGCAGAATACTATAATAAGATAGCTAAGTAACTTTAAAATTTATAAAGAGTTGATGCAAAAAAGCATTTCTAAAGTCGCCAGAGGATGGCGACTTATTTTGTCGGTATTAATAGTGGGAAGTTTTATTTCTTGTGAAGACAGCAATTCTGTGGGCGGTGGAGTTATTGAGCCCGCTGAGATTGTAGTTGATACATTATTGCTGGAAGATTATCAACAAGATGAACTTGATATATTCTCCGGAGACCTCTCGAATATGCCTTTGGGAAAATATAATGATCCTTTGTTTGGAGATTTTGAGTTTACGGGATTGATGAAACCAATTTTATTAGGCATTCCTGACGATTCATTGAATGACTCAACAAGTTTTAAGTTGTTATTAAAATTTAATGACCGGGACTCTTATGGGGATACAACCCAAACAATCAATTTCAATGTTTATAAAGTAACTGAAAGGTGGAGAAGTTCAACAATTCTGTCTTCTGATGATGTGTTGTTCGATGAAAGTACTTCTATCGGGTCGTTTAGCTATACTGATGAAGATTCGGTTATAGTAGATCTGGCAGAGTCTTATTTTTTAGAGTATGCCGATTATGTTAATAATGAAGACACTAATCGTGATTCTTTGTACAATTTTGAATTCTTTGGTTTAGCAATTGTACCGGAAGATGTATCATCAAAAATTGTTTTCCCGAATATGAATGAAAGCAATTTCCTTACCATCAAAGAGGAAGACAGTGTATCAGTAGGAGTTTTTGGACATGGATTTAACTTAGAAAGAGAAAATAAACCAACATTTGCAGATCGTATTTATTTGAATAACTACTTAGAAAGTTTTTATTCATTGTCATTCGAAGATTTAGCAGAAACTGTTGACAATAGAAATATTCTGAAGGCAGAATTCTATTTGTATGAAGATTCTATACAAACTAAAAACTCGCTTCCTTCTGATCATATAAGGCCGGATATAAATTTTCTGTACTTAAGGTTCCAGGATACACAACAGTTGAGATATAGTCTTCAGTTTACCACCCCAAGATTTACTTCAATAAAAGACAATACAGATAAATCTTATAAATTTGATATAACTGACCATATCAATGAATTTGTGTTCAGTGATCCGGATCAGAGAGAATTTTTTCTAAATCTGAGTATTGATGGAGGGGCGTTAAATTCCACGATCTTTTTTGATACAACAGCAAATGCAAGTTTGAGACCCAAAATTATTTTAACAACAGGAAATTAATGCGAAAAGTAGCTCTATTTATTTCTTTGTCACTTATAGTCTTTTCTAATAGTGCATTCGCCCAAAATGATGAAGGCAAATCAGGTACTGTGTATTCAAGTTACGGTACTGGATTTCCGATAATGAATAATTCTGTACAAGAAAAGGGTTTGGGAACACTTGGTCTGTCTGTAAATGATCCGGCATCTCCAAGCTTAGCCAACCCGGCATTTTGGGGTACAAATGCATTTTCAAATGCATCAGTTGCTTTTGATATCAGCAAGTACTCTGTTAAAGATGCTTTTAATGAAGGTGATAATTCGTTGTTTAAATTAGGGAGTATACAACTTGTGTTTCCTATACAGAAAAACAAGTTGGGGCTTTCTGTTTCTCTGCATCCTGAGACAGTTACAAGCTATGACGTAAGTTCAAATCAGCAGTATGAGTTAGGCGATAATACAAACGAATATTTTAGTAACCGGACAGGAACCGGAGGGATAACTAAATTTGAGATTGGTTTGGGGTATCAGATCAATGAGAACATGTTAGTGGGGTATGCTCCTTCTTATTCATTTCTTACAGAGATGGAAAAACGAACCTTAGTTTTTCTGGACGGAATTGCAAGAATCAATACCGTTGATATTAAGACCAACGGTGCGGGGTTCGCAAACAGGTTTGGAATAGTCCTCAATAAAAAAAGGATTTTCTCAAACAGGGATATGTTGCAATTTGGAGGAACAATTTCATTGCCTATAGAGTTTAATGCGAAAAGAGAAGTAGTATCAACGAAGGTTATTGGAAGTGAAGAGACAGAAGTTCAAATAGAAGATGTTGAACGAGCTGATGTTAGTATTCCTTTAAAGATCGGTGCAGGACTTACTTATTCATTTAATGGTTCTACAAGCATTTCTGCTGAAGCACAATTCGAAGAGTGGGATAACGCAGAATATGGTTTTAGTGGTGAAGACGAAAGTGTTTTTAAAAACAGGCAAGTTTACGGTTTCGGAGTACAGGTTAATCCAACACGACGAAGCACTGGTAGATTTTTGTCAAATATTAAATACAACGCTGGTATTTCTTATGATTCAGGGCATTTGGAACTCAGAAATAATGAAATAAATACGCTTTGGTTTTCATTTGGAGTTGGATTATTATCCCCAAATCTGAGAACTAATTCTTCTCTGGATCTTAGTTTTCAGTATGGTAAGAGGGGTACTACTTCAAATAGTTTAGTAAAAGAAGATATATTTTCAGTTAATCTTTCTGTGAATCTGACAGAAATAATGTTTTTGAAAAGAAAGCTTAATTAATTTTAAAGTAATATTCTTATACTCAAGGTAGTTTTAGTAGGACAGTAGATAACAACACATTTTGATATGATTAAAAGTTTAACACTCATTACAGCATTTTTATTAGCTAGCTCAGCAATAGTAACAGCTCAGGCTGAATGTACAGCTACAGAACCACCAGATGGACTTAAGCCTATTGCTGCATTTTCAATATTTCAATCTAATTTTAAAAACGAAGATTATCCTTTTGCCCTTAAATATGGCCGCTGGATTCTTTGTTCTAAACCAACTACGATTGAAGGTTATGCCGGGTTCGAACTATCAAGACAACTGGATAGATTTACAACAATCTATCAGGAGATAGCGAAAAACCAGACAGACCCGTCTTTAAAAGCGACTTATCTTGATTCAGCTTTAATGGTATTTGATATTAAGTTAGAGTTGTATAAAGATGATAAAGATCAGGTATATAAAACTCATCAACAGATGGGTAGATACTATCTGGAGAACAACTCCATAATTACTGACGCTGTTTCAAAAGCTTATGAGCAGTTCCAGATCATGTTTGACATGGACTCGGAAAAGACAACAACTACTGCCAGAGGTTACTACGTTGATAATTTACTCCGCAACTATGTTAATAAAGGAGAAACTGAAAAAGCCCAAAAAGTTATTAATGAAGCGTCTAAGTATGCTACCGGAGCTTTAGTAGAGAAACTGAATAATTATCAAAAAGATCTCTTTGAGTCTCCGGAAGATGTAATAGCTTATTATAAGCCTATACTTGAGGAGTCTCCTAAGAATATTGAAGCTTTGAAGGCTTTAGAGGGGGCTTATGAAGATCAGGATAATCAAGCTGAATTAACAAAGGTTCGTAGAAAGCTTCATGAAATTCAGCCAACATTCGAAAGTGCTAAAGCTCTGGCTGAAACCGAAAGAAGTAACGCTCGTTATGGGGATGCTATTAAGCTTTACAAGGAAGCCCTGAAGATGGCCAAAACCAAAGCAGAGAAAAAACAAACAAATCTTAGCATTGCTAATGCCTATATCAATCAGGGAGATATTAAAACAGCGGATACTTTTGCAGATGCTGCTATAAAAATCGACCCTAACTTTGGACAGGCTTATATAACAAAAGCAACGATCTACAATGCAGCAGTAACTAATTGTGTGGCTGACAGAAAACTGGAAGCAAAAGACAGAATGGTTTACTGGTTGATTATTGACTATTTGAACATGGCTAAAGCTAAAGATCCTTCGGTAGCAAATACTGTAAATTCACAGTTAGGAAATTACCGACCAGTTACTCCAACCGGAGAAGACAAATTTTTACGATTAGATAACCTTAAAGACGGACAAAAAGTTAAGATCGATGGTTCTGTTGCGCCATGCTATGCCTGGATCAACAAAACAACTACCGTTCGTTAATTTGCTATCAGCAAAAACATTTGTATCTTTTCATACCTAATTAATTCGACGGTGCTCTAATCTGGGCACCGTTCTTTTTTACTTCGCTCTCCTTAGTATTTCCAACATTTATTGAAATAACGCTTCTTACTGAAGAGGAGACCAACAAATATTTATATGGCACGGAACAAGAAAAATTACAAGAACCGTAATAACAAGAACAGAAATAATAAGAACAGAAATAAAGGCGGAAATGTCTTTATTCCTAAATTCTACTGGAAGGAAAATCAAGGTGTTTCAGGACGTTATGCCGGTGTCCTGGAAATTAATGAGAAAGGCTGGGGATTAATCAGAAAGCTGGATTATGAATTCAGTTACAGCCCACAGGACCCGTTTTTAAAACCGGAAGAGGTTAAGTCTTTAGATCTTCGTCCCGGCCTTATTTTAGAAGGTGAATACGAAGAGGATAAAAGAGGAAATAAGCATGTTTATTCTGTAGATCGTATCAACAGAAAAGAGAAGGAAGCCTGGACTAAATCAAGCAGATTTGAGCGACAAACCCCCATAATGCCTGTTGATTGGATCAAGTTGGGTGAGCCTTCAGACAATATAGAGATGAGAGTCATCGACCTTGTGGCGCCAATAGGGAAAGGTCAACGAGCATTGATAGTTGCTCCTCCAAGAACAGGGAAAACTGTGATGCTGAAGCAAATTGCTAAAAGTATTACCGAAAATCATCCTGATATTCCATTGAGTGTTTTGTTGGTTGATGAACGACCGGAAGAAGTTACAGACTTTATTCGTTCAACAGATGCGGAAGTATTTGCATCATCTAACGATAATAAGACCCAAAGCCACATTCGAATTACAGAAATGGCTTTAGGATACGCTAAGAGAAAGGCAGAGATGGGTGAAGACTCAGTGCTGTTGATAGACTCCCTAACCCGTCTTGGAAGAGCTTACAATGCTATTCAGACAAATAGCGGAAGAACGTTATCGGGTGGTTTGGATATCAGAGCGTTGGAAATCCCTAAAAAGATATTCGGTTCTGCCAGAAAGATCGAAGGTGGTGGTTCTTTGACGATCATAGCCACCTGCTTAATCGAAACTAATTCCAGAATGGATGATTTGATCTTTGAAGAGTTTAAAGGAACTGGAAACATGGAACTTGTTCTGGACAGAGAGCTGGCAAATGACCGTATCTATCCTTCAATAAACATCACAGCATCAGGCACCAGAAATGAAGAAAAGTTTATAACGGATTCACTGGAAGAACGAAATATGGTCAGAAGGTACCTTCTGAAGAAATCTCCGAAAGAATCTATGTTAGGATTGCTAAAGGTTTTAAATAACACTGAAAGCAATCAGGAACTATTGAACCAGATTGCCGCAACCAGTTAATCTGATATAAGATTCTAAATCTGAGTTTATACTGAACCCTTCCAGAGTTGTTCGAGCCAAATTAGAATTACATGCCAGTTTCAACTCTGGAAAGGTTTGGCATCAAGCCACAGCCATAGACGTATCTATTTCTTTGGACCAAGCTGTAATTCCGCCTTTTAGATTGTGAACGTTAGAAAAACCTTCTTTCTCAAGGAACTCCAGGGCTTTTCCGCTTCGTCCACCTGAACGACACATTACAACTACTTCAGAGTCTTTATGATTTTTGATCTCATCTACTCTTGACGGAAGGTCTCCTAATGGAATATTTTCTCCGTCTAAGTTAGATACCATATATTCAAAGCCTTCTCTTACATCAAGCAGAAAAAAGTCATCCCCGGATTCTTTCTTTTCCTTTAATTCCTGTACTGTTATTTCATTCATAGCTACTAAATAGTCTTAATCGTTTTTATATCTGTCTAATTTAAATTGCTCACCTAAATATAACTTTTTAGCGTCTTCATTTTCAGCTAAAATATCTGCGGTGCCCTCCATTAAAATGTTGCCCTCAAACATCAAATAAGCCCGGTCAGTGATAGCCAGTGTTTCATGAACGTTATGATCGGTAATAAGAATTCCAATATTCTGTTTAGTGAGTTGAGCTACTATTTCCTGAATATCTTCAACCGCAATCGGATCAACGCCAGCAAAAGGTTCATCTAAAAGTATAAATTTAGGTTCCGTCACTAAAGCTCGGGCTATTTCTGTTCTTCTGCGCTCACCACCTGATAATGAATAGCCTTTGTTGTTTACAACTTTATGTAGCCCGAATTCTTCAATTAGTTTGTCAACTCGTTGTTTGATCTCTTTTGATGGGACAGAAAAAAACTGAAGTATGGACTCAAGATTTTCACGAACCGTCAGATTTCTGAATACACTGGCTTCCTGAGCTAAATATCCAACTCCCATTCGGGCCCTTTTGTACATGGGCTTTTTAGTGATGTTGGTATCGTTCAGAAATATCTTACCTGAATTTGGAGTAACCAAGCCCACCATCATATAAAAAGTGGTGGTTTTTCCTGCACCATTCGGCCCGAGTAAACCGACGATCTCTCCTTGTTTTACATTAATGGAAACTTCATTAACAACGGTTCTTTTTCTGTACCGCTTAACAAGTTTTTCGCTATGTAACGTCAGGTCTGTTTGTGTGTGATCACTCATGATTCAGTTAATGTACTAAATCTTAAGCAACTGACAAGGAATTAAGAATAGAGTCAAATATGATCTTACCGTTATCAGAACCCAACAATTTTTCCATTGCGCGCTCAGGATGTGGCATCATGCCTAAAACATTTCTGCCATCATTAGTAATTCCGGCGATATGATCGATAGACCCGTTAAAATTAGATTCTTCAGATAGATTTCCATCCGCATCAGAATATCTGAATAAGATCTGGTCTTGGTCCTGAAGAGATTTTAGTCCCGATTCATTTATGTGATAATTCCCTTCACCATGTGAAACAGGAATATCAAAAACCTGTCCTTTGGTTAGCGTGTTGGTAAAAAGAGAATTAGTAGTCTCGCATCGGATAAATACATTCTTACATACAAATCGAAGATCCTGATTGTGCATCATAGCCCCGGGAATCAAGCCTGCTTCTAATAAGATCTGAAAGCCATTGCAAATTCCGAGAACAGGGCCGCCTTTTTCTGCAAACTTTACCACTTCCTGCATAATAGGAGAGAAACGAGCGATAGCTCCAGAACGAAGATAATCGCCATAAGAGAATCCTCCGGGAACGATAAGAAAATCAATACCTGAAAGATCGGTGTCTTTATGCCAGAGAAACTTAACTTTACTCTTCATGATGTGCTTCATTGCATGATATGCATCATGATCACAATTAGATCCCGGAAAAACTATTACTCCAAATGTTGCCACGTTAACCTCTTATTTCGGTTACAAGTTGAATTTCTTTTAAAACACCTTCCATTTTCAGGCACTCTATAAACTCGCCTTCATGTATCAAGGCTTTGCCGTTGTTGTGCACCTGAAAGGTCAAGTCCTGAGCTACAGAATAACTACATCCTTTTGCTTTCACGATTTGTTCAATTACTTCATCGAACGTGTGTATATCATCATCAAACAAGAACAATCGCCAGGGAGTATCAATACTCTCTTCAACCTGTTCTTCGGTTTTCGTCAGCTCATCAGTATCAGCAAGTAGAATATCTGAGTCTGTAAATTGAGCCAAAAGTTTCATCAATCTTCGAATGAAATCTCGTAGTCTTCCATTACTTCATTAGCTAACAATTGTGCACATGCGGATTCCACAACTTTAGTTGCAGCTTCTTTGCTGTCAGCGTTTACATCCAGTTCAATAAATTTACCAATTCGTACTTGTTGAACATCATTTAACCCAAGATTTTGAAGGGCATGGTGAGCCGCTTTTCCTTTTGGGTCAAGAATGGAGGGACGCAGTGTTACGTTTACTTTTGCTTTGTACATGAATGAACGAGTTTTAAAAGTGAGCTCAAATTTACGGCTTCTATTGCTTAGCTGCTAAACGAGATAGCAGGATTTCTTTAAGTTCTTCAGGTTTTTTTTCATCAGCCGGTAACCACTCGATAAAATCCCAGCGTCTGAACCAGGTAAGCTGTCGTTTGGCGTATCTTCTGGTTTGAGTTTTGATTTTCCGGATAGCTGTTTCTAAATCCATTTCATTATTTAAAACAGAGATTATTTCTCTATATCCAACAGCATTTAGTGGTTGCAGATCCTTAGAATAACCCATATCAAGGACTTTTTGAGTTTCTGCTACTAACCCTTGCTCAATCATTTGGTCTACTCTTTGATTGATTCGGTCGTACAGATTTTGTCTGTTTCTGTGAAGTCCGAATACAATCGTATTTTCAGGTAGCTCGAATTCTTCGTTTGAGTGAAAAGAGCTGAATGGTTTACCGGTTTGCATCCATACATCCAGAGCACGAATAATTCGCTGGCGATTCATACCGTCCATCGTTTTTACATAGTCCGGATCAACAGCATTGAGTTTTTCATAAACCACTTCAATACCATCACTTTCAATTTGAGCTTCTATTTCAGCAATATTTGTTTTATTTGCGGATGGGGTCTCATCGATAGGACGAATTAAACTTTGAAGATGGAGCGTGCTCCCACCAACAAAAAAAGAGTGGTCTGAAGATTTTAGAATTTCTTTTTCCCAAACTTCTGCGCGCTCTGAAAAAGCCTGAACAGAATCCTGTTCATCCAGTTCAAGATTGGAAATATTGAAATGCTCTACTCTTTGCAATTCTTTTTCAGATGGTTTCGCCGTTCCAATATCCAAATGTTTGTAGCATTGGCGAGAATCCACAGAGATGATAGGAATGCCAAGTTCTTCAGCAACCTGAAGTGAGAGTTCCGTTTTACCGGATGCAGTTGGACCGAGGAGGATTATTCGCAAGATTATATTCTAATTTAAATAAAACTTAATAATGTGTATTATATGTGTAATGGTAGTTAATAATTTTTTGTTTTAAAAGCTGCTTTTTTACCTAATCTTCATTAGATTTTCCAGTATGATAAACAAAACTAATTTTAGACTTGGAGAGCTCTTTTCAGGACCTGGCGGGATCGGTATCGCTGCAAAAACATGTAACCTTAAACATGGATCAAAAGAATATAAAATATCTCATGTGTGGGCTAATGATTTTGATAAGGATTCCTGCGAAACTTATAGAAGGAATATATGCCACGAACATCCGAAATCAGTTATATGTAAAGACATTAGGAAACTTGATTTCCAAAAATTAAAATCAATATCTGAAATTGATGGACTTGCTTTTGGGTTTCCTTGTAATGACTTTAGTATTGTTGGCGAACAAAAAGGCATAGATGGCGTTTATGGTCCTTTATATTCTTTCGGCATTAAAGCATTGAAATTATTTCAACCACTTTTTTTCTTAGCTGAAAACGTAGGGGGTTTAAGAAATTCAAATGATGGTAAAGCATTTGAAACAATTCTTGAAGAAATGATGAATGCAGGTTATAGAATAGTCCCCCATTTATATAAGTTTGAAAAGTATGGTGTTCCACAAGCGAGGCATAGAATTATAATAGTAGGCTTTCGAAATGATTTAAATTTGAATTTTAAAGTGCCAGCTCCAGTTGATTTAGAGAAAGTAGATATTACATCTAAATCAGCAATTGAAAATCCACCAATTCCGCAGGACGCACCCAATAATGAGTTTACCAATCATGCTAAGACTGTTGTTGAGAGGTTGAAGCATATTAAGCCAGGTGAGAATGCATTTACAGCCGATTTACCAGACCATCTTGAATTAAATGTCGCGGGAGCAAAAATAAGTCAAATTTATAAGCGACTTGACCCTGAAAAACCTGCATATACTGTTACAGGAAGTGGTGGGGGGGGAACACATGTCTATCATTGGGAAGAGCCTAGAGCATTAACGAATAGAGAAAGAGCAAGACTCCAAACTTTCCCTGATGATTTTGTTTTTTGCGGATCAAAAGAAAGTGTAAGAAAACAAATTGGAATGGCGGTTCCTCCAAGAGGAGTAAGAATCATATTTGAGTCAATTCTCAAAACGATAGCGAAAGTTGAGTATGATTCTGTTTCTCCGAATCTATCAATCGCACCAAGGCTTCTTGAACCTTCAGAGGAATATTTAAAGGAAGTCTGTTAATAATGTTTTCCTCAGAACTGTACCAAAAGACTTTAATTGAGCCGGCAAAGAATTCATCTGAACTTTTAATCGTTTCAGGCTATGCAACTGCTGCAATGAGCTTTCATCATATGAGTGATCTTATTAATTCAGGTAATGAAATTAGTATTAGATTAATTGTTGGAATGACTAAAAGAGATGGCATCGATATTGCAAATCATAATACTTTTGTAAAATTAATGGAAGATGAGTTTAGTGATATGTTTAAATGCAGTTATGTTCATATTGATAAACCAGTCCATTCTAAATTATATTTATGGCGTTCAAAAGATAATCGAGACAATGCTTTTATGGGTTCTGCCAACTATACTCAAACAGCATTTAATGAAAGACATTATGAAATACTAACACAGTGTGATACTAAAAAGGCGTTAGAGTATTTTGAAAAAATAGAAGCAAATACAATTTTTTGTAATTCTCATGACATAGAAAATCATATTTCGATATTTAAACCTCAAAGAGATTCACAATTACAGGGTTCGATGAAATTAGTTCAAAAGATTGATCCTGAAGGAGGAGTACAAAATGGTTTAAAGTCTATAACAGTTCCTTTGACGACTAAAAAGGGAGAAGTTCAAAATTCTGCAGGGCTTAATTGGGGGCATAGAACAAAAGAGGGTTACAATAGAAATTTGAACGAAGCATATATTCAATTAAGACCAGAAGTTTACAACAGCGATTTTTTTCCAACAAGAGGCAAGCATTTTATAGTGCAAACTGATGATAATAAGCATTTTGTTTGCACAAGAGCTCAAAAAAACGAAGCTGGGTCTGCGATCGAAACACCGCATAATAATAGTTTGTTAGGAGAATATTTTAGAAGGAGGCTCGATTTGGCAAATGGAGAATTTGTTACAAGAGAGCATCTAGATAAATATGGAAGACTAGATGTTGATTTTTTTAAGGTAGATGAAGAAACATATATTATGGATTTTTCAAAGCCTGAGTGAATTTTAATAACTTATCTGAAGTCAGTAAAACTATACCTCAAAGAAATCCTGTGTGTATATCCCAAATTGCTGGAAGTTCCCGCAAAGCTGGCGAAGCCGTAATCCAAATTGAATTTCAAGAGTTGAACGCCTAATCCCAATGTTGGGGAAACAGAAAATCCACCTTCCGGGTCGGTTATAAAATCAGTAACTCCTGTTCTGAAACTGATCACATCTTTGTAAGTAAGTTCTGCGCCCATATGAGGTTCAATACTCATTTTGCCGTAGTTTATGTAATAAGCTTGTCGGTTTTCAAAAAGCAGATCGGTATCGATGGCGGTAATAAGATCAAAATCATTGAACGTAAAGTTCTTGGAAACTCCCAGTTTTATGGAAGGAAGAACATATTCATTCTGGCCGCTTGGAATGGAATCATCAAATACTTCCTGAAACCCGGCAAACTCATCTTCATCCACAGTCCACATTTTTTGCATGGTGGTTGCATCTCGAATAGCGAATCCGAGGTCAACGATCTCTGTTTTTAATTGTGCTCCAACATCCAGGCTATAACCCCAAGCTTGTGCAAAAGGTCCTAACCGCTGATTGATGATTTTAGCGGTAATTCCATAAGAAAACCGTTCATCGCTTTGTTTTGCAAAAGAGAAAAACAGCGCAAGATCAGCGGCACTGAAACGAGTTATATAATCTTCAGGATTTTCCCGGGGTTGGTTTCGGTCAGCATCCCAGGCGTTTAAAGTATTGGCAATATTATCTACTCCCTGACGAAAAAAGCTTACAGAAAAGACGGCGTCCCTTGATTGAAGAGGAATTGCAAATGCTCCGTAATCGTACCCAACAATACCATCAAATCGCTCTGAATGCATATATATAGCTTGTGGCTCAGTTACTTTGGATAGCCCAGCCACGTTCCAATATCCTGCGGTTACATCACTTGTAAGTGAAGAGTGAGCAGAACCCATTCCTAAAGCACGGGCACCTGCACCGGTACTTAAAAAATCATTTCCATACTTCGCTAATGACGACTGAGCGGAAGTTTGAAAAGATAAAACTAATAAAAAAAGAAGCACTGAGAGAAGGCTTTTCATCTAATGCTGCAATAAAATAGGTAAAGGTTTACAGTAGCGCTTTAACGATATATTGGTATACTTATTTGGTGATTTTTTACCGGTTCCAAATGTTGCGGAGAGAGCCAGTATTTCTTAGTATAAGCACACGTTCTCGAAAGGGCAAGATTGGATAAAAAATTGTCCTAAATAACTCTAATTACGTATTCATGAAATTTTCTGTATCAAGCAACGAACTCAATAAAGGGCTATCAGCTGTAATTGGCGCAGTGCCTTCAAAGGCCACACTACCGATTTTAGAAACCATTCTCTTTGAATTTGAAGATGGGAAACTGAAATTGTCGGCAACGGATCTTGAAATTGCAATCGTAGAATATATTGATGCAGACATTGAAGAGGAAGGGTCTGTAGCTATTCCTGCACGCCGACTTCTGGAAACTTTACGTCAGCTCCCAAATATCACGGTTTTCTTTACTGTAGATGAGCGAAAGAATATCAATTTCAGAACGGATAAAGGAAATTATAAGCTGGTTGGTGATGATGCAGACGAATTTCCTGAGATACCGACCTTAGAAGGTGGAGTTGAGATCAGTGCGTCAACAGAGAACATAAATACAGCAATTGACAAAACATTGTTTGCGGTTTCAAGCGATGACCTTCGCCCTGCGATGATGGGTGTTTATTTCAAGATCGGTACAGAAGAAAGTAAGTTTGTAGCCACTGATGGATATCGACTAGTTGAGTATGTAAACAAAGAGATCAAGGGAAGTGCAGAAACAGAGTTTATAGTGCCGGATAAAGCGTTAGGTTTGGTACAAAAAACAACGAGCGGCGAAGAGTGTGAGATCACTGTAACAAATGATCACGCTCGGTTTAAAAGCGAAAATACCATTGTTATTACCAGATTGATTAATGAACAGTATCCGAATTATGATTCTGTGATTCCGCGAGACAACAACAAATTCCTGACTATATCCAAAGAACAAATGCTTTCGACTGTTCGTCGTGTAGCTATTTTCTCGAGTTCAACAACCAGACAAATTCGTCTTGAACTGGCAACGGATAAACTTACGATCAGAGCAGAAGATCTTGATATGAGTAGTGAAGCGAAAGAAACGATTGCTTGTGAATACTCAAATGATGGATTGGAAATTGGCTTTAATGCAAAGTATTTAGGTGATGTTCTGAGTAACATAGATGATGATGAAGTGAGCTTTGAATTTTCATCCCCAAATCGTGCAGGTATAGTTCGGCCATCAGAAAAAAGCGATCACGAAGAAATTCTTATGGTAGTTATGCCTGTTATGTTGAATAACTATTCTTAATGAGCCAAATAATTACGCTTACTACCGATTTTGGTCTTCAGGATCAATATGTAAGTTCGATGAAGGCGATAATTCTGGGTTTAGCACCTGATGTTCGCCTCATTGACATTTCACATGATATTCCTGCTCAGGATATTATGGCGGGAGCATGGGTAATACGTAATTCAGCATTTCTTTTTCCAAAGAATACCGTTCATCTGGTGGTGGTGGATCCCGGTGTAGGCACAGAGCGTCACCCGATCGTTCTAAAAGTTAATGATCAATATTTTGTAGGTCCTGACAATGGCATTTTTTCGCTTTTCTATAGCGAGTTTGAGTACGAAGCCATAAAGCTGAATAAACAAAAGTACTGGCGTAAAGAGCGGTCAAGAACGTTTCATGGCAGAGATATTTTTGCTCCGGTTGCAGCTCATCTTATCAACGGAGTTTCTCTTAAAGAACTTGGCGATCCGATTAAAGATTTGGTCACATATCATTGGGCGGTTCCAATTGGTGATAAAGACGGTCTTCAAGGATGGGTAGTTCATATTGATCGCTTTGGAAACCTGATCACAAATATTTCTGAAGATCTTATTGAAGATATGATAGGAAGGAGAAAGGTTCGGATCTATGTCGGTAATACCATGATCGATCATTTGGTGAATACATTCGGAGATGTTGAAGAAGGCGATCCGGCGGCATTTATAGGAAGTTCAGGAATGTTGGAAATTGGTATAAATAAAGGAAATGCCGCAAAGCTTTTAAGTGTTGATAAAGGCGCACAGGTGTCGCTAGTACTTCAAAAATGAGTACGTAACACCAAAGCAGTAACCACGTACTGTTTCCCCGAATTAAAGACGGAAAGGACATATGAGCTTTGAATTAAAATCTCCGGAAAACGAAAGAGCAGCCATTCAGGTGCCGAAAGAAATTTCGAATCTGACTAAACCTTTTAGCGGAACTTTATGCTCTCAGGGTGGAGATGAATACGATGTAAAAAATAACATCATCGATATTTTAGGCGATCAACCTGACTTCTCCAGTTTAGCGTCTTATACCAATCATTGGAAATTGACTGCTACTATTTATGAAGAGATCTGGCGAAAACGATCTCTTTCTTTATTAACAGGTGAAGATTTTCCGATCGAGAAAGAACATGAATTACTCATCGAGTGGACAGAGCCAAAAGAAAATGGATTATATCTCGATTTAGGTTGTTCAACAGCACTTTATGGCAGAGCATTAAAAGCAGCTCAATCCAAAGCGAATATTATAGGCTTAGATTTTTCTATGCAGATGCTTGAAGAAGCCCGGTTAAAAGCAGAAGCTGATGAAACAAATCTTTTCTTTGTAAGAGCTGATGGTAAAGAAATGCCGTTCTTCAGTAAAACCTTTGATGGAATAGTGATGGGTGGTACACTCAATGAACTCACCCAGGAAGTTAAAGTTTTGAACGAAGCTCATAGAGTATTAAAAGAAAATGGAGTGCTTTTTATGATGCACTTGATAAAAGCAGATGCCTGGTACGGAAGATTACTTCAGGAGTCGATGGGAATCGGAGGAATCAAGTTCTGGACGAAAGATGAAAGCAACAAACTCTTCAAACAAGCCGGCTTTAAAGTGGAAGAACAGATTACGAGAGGGATTGTTTGTTTTACGAGGTTAAGAGCAAGTTAAAAGTGCTATTTATTGAAGTATAGTTATATTTGTGGCGGTTTAAGATTCCTATGCGTCAACTTAACTATACATATCATTTCAAGATTGCGACAATACTGATTTTTATGATTCAGTATTCTTCTTTGTTGTACGCTCAGGATTTTAAGCAAAAGCAGCTTCTTGAATTCGCAGACTCTAAAAAGGAAGAATTTTCTAAGCAAAAGAAGATAAAAAACATCCCGTTTTTCCATTTCTATGATTTTGAAGATGGAAAGCTTCCCGTTATTTATCAAAGTTCAAACCTGGAAATGGCGAGAGTTCTCAAAAACGATTTTCTTTGGAGTGGCGGAGTTTCGGGATTATCACTTTCAGGAAGTGGACAAATCATTGGGTACTGGGATGAAGATCAACCGAGACTCACCCATCAGGAATATTCAGGAAGAGTCAGCTTTTTAGATTCTGAAAGCGGCACAAATGATGATCACGCTACTCAAATGGTTGGAACGATGATCGCGTCGGGTATAGATGCTGACGCCCGAGGAATGGCAAATGCTGCGGAAGTTGAGGTTTATAACTGGAATAACGATATAGGGGAAATGGCACAAGCAGCAGCAGATAGTTTAACTGCCTCTGCTCATCCTTATGCTGAGATAGCCGGTTGGACGAAGTCAGCGGTTTGCGGGAGTGGTTTTACATGGTACTCTTTAGAATCTGAAAATCCCTCCAAGGCGTATCAATTCGGTTATTACAATTCTCAGGCTCAGGATTGGGACAGTGTGGCTTACTTAGCACCAGATTATCTAATAGTAAAAGCAGCAGGAAACATAAGAGGTGTTGGTCCTGAATCTCAGCCGATAAAACACTGGAAGATCGATTCAAATCTGAATTGTTTTGAAGACTCAACAAGTGTTCGTCAGATAAATGGAGGTGTAAATGGATTTGAGTCTATATCCGGATCTTCAGTTTCAAAAAATGTACTGGTTGTTGGCGCAGTTCAAAGCTCTGTCAATGACTTTTCAGTTCTTAATTCAATTACGCAGACCGATGGTTCAGGGTTCGGACCTACAGATGACGGTAGAATAAAACCTGACATTGTGGTTCCTTCCGGGGCGTATACTTCTTCTGTATCATCTAATAGTGCTTATTCAACTTCATCCGGAACTTCTTCATCAACGGCAGCGGTGGCAGGTTCTGTGGCTTTAATTCGCGAGCACTATCAGAACTTAAATGCAGATACCCTTTCCTCTGCTTCAATCAGAGCGCTACTGGCGCATTCAGCAGATGATGTGGGCGTGGAAGGACCCGATTATAAAATGGGATGGGGATTGATGAATACGGAAAGAGCGGTGAGATTTTTGTCTGCGAATAAAGCTGATAATGGTAGGGCAGTTTTGAAAGACACGGTTCTTAACTCATCAAATACGATTCAGATAAACTACGAGCACACATCCACAAAGCCATTGATAGTTACTATTGCATGGACAGATCCGAAAGGAAACGTTTCGGTTTCAGGAGATGATCCCGAAGATATTATTCTGGTAAACGATCTGGATATACAAGTCAGCGACCCGAATTCATCTGTGTTCTTACCTTGGATATTGGATAAGAATAATCCGGGAAATGCTGCTACAACGGGAGACAACGATGTAGATAATATTGAGCAAATCTATATCTCTGAACCTGTTTCGGGAGAATATACAATAACAATTGCTCATGAAGGAGCTTTGCTATCAGGAAGTCAAAAAGTGTCCGTTCTGATTAGCGAGTCAGAACCCCGTGTTTTGTTTTCGACTATTTCAGATGGGAATTGGTCAGATTCCGGAACGTGGTTATACGGAAACATTCCATCTTCAATAACGGATGAAGCGGTAATAAAACATAGTGTAACTTTAACCGGAGATGTTACAATAGGGAGCATTTCGTTCGAAGGAATAAATTCAGAGCTTAAATTAAACGGGCGTTCTTTAAGTATTTACGGGTCTCATCAAAAGAGTTCGGGGAAAGGATTTTCAGGTGACAGTTTATCTAAAATTACAGTAAAAGGGTGGGAAGAAGGCTTTGACCCGCTTGAGTTCAATTCCGGAAAAGGAAAACTATCTGAATTGAAAATTGATGTCTCTTCAGATACTGTTGAGGTTGGTTCAAACCTGAATATTTATCAAAAACTAGACCTTGAAACCGGATCATTAAAACAGACAGTAGGAGAATTAACTCTGATTTCCGATGAAAATAACACTGCACAACTAATCAAGAAGGGCGGGGAATTAATATCAGATTTTGTGTATTCCAGAGCATTTACAGAAGAAGCATCCGGTTGGAGAATGATATCTTCACCTGTTACTGATGCAAATTTCAGTTCGCTAAATGACGCTTTTTTTACTCAGGGAGGGAGTTGGGCATCAAACATAGCCACAGCCCCGAACTCAAGTTTATGGCTGTTTGATTCTACAGCTCAGAATTTCAGTGGATATTACGGAGCAGACTCAGCCTTCACTTCCGGCAAAGGATATTTGTTTTATATGTTCAACACGGATCCAAACGGGCAACAAATATTGCCTGCTAATCTTGAAATGAAAGGCATGGAGCCGGATTCTTTAACTTTAGATCTTTACAGAGGTTCGCAGGATTCGTTGAGTTACAATCTGGTGGGTAATCCGTTTGCGGGAACTTTGGATTGGCATGAGATCGTGAATGATGGAACAGATTTAGCTACGAGTTATGCAATTTGGGATCCCTCGGTTTCTTCCGGAGGTGGAAGTTCAGGTTTTAAATATTACAACATGACAGGTGAAATTGGAACTGCCGGAAGGTATATAGCACCAATGCAGGGTTTTTTTGTTCAGGCTGTTAACGAAAATTCAGAACTAAGATTTAATCAGTCTCAGAAAACAGAAAACGCTCCAGCCAAGTTTGGCAAAAAAAGGTCTGAAGAATCAGTAGCGCACATTAATTTAAAACTGTTTGGAGAATCAGGAATCCTCCTGGATGATCAGGCACATATTGTGTTTAGTGACAGAGGAAGTTTGGATAAGGATGTGTTTGATGTGGATAGAATACGTTCACTAAATCAGAATAATAGTAGCATATCTTTTTTATCAAATACTAAAGACTTAAGAGTATTTGAAGGCAGACCTGTTGATATCGAAAATGATAAGATCGATCTGCTAATAGAATTGAACAGCAAGGATTTTTATAGCATCAGCGTAGGAAAAATG
This sequence comes from Balneola sp., assembly GCA_965222085.1. Classification (GTDB taxonomy): domain Bacteria; phylum Bacteroidota; class Rhodothermia; order Balneolales; family Balneolaceae; genus Balneola. The sequence continues at coordinate 1,308,981 of OZ244952.1, read as the reverse complement.
GAAAATATCCCAGAAAACTGGGAAATTAAATTGATAGACAACAAGGTCAACAAGTCCGTAAACCTCAGAGAAAGAAAGGAATATGAGTTTTATTTTGATGGAGAAGATGAGAGCATTGCCGAAAGATTTTATATAGAAGTAAGTCGAAGTCTAACTTCATCAAATGATGGAAAAGAAAAAATTCCAGACTCGTTTCAACTAAAGCAAAATTATCCTAATCCTTTTAATCCGGTAACCGTTATAGAATATGAACTTCCAATACAGTCCGATATAAAAATTGAAGTTTTTGATATCCTTGGAAGATTGGTGATGACACTCGTTGATGGAAGAAAATCAGCCGGATTTCATTCGGTTCAACTTGACGCTCGTAATTTCTCAAGTGGGGCTTACTTTTACAGAATTAAAACGGGAGATTTTGTTCAGATAAAATCAATGATGGTGATCAAATAAAAGGATCGCAATTACATATTTTCCGGTGCAGAAATTCCAAGGATAGTTAGTCCATTTCTCAACACTTGAGCCGTTGCTTTTGCGAGTTCAATTCGTGCTTGAGCCAGATCTTCATCTACACCAATAATTCTGCAATCGTGGTAGAAACTTGTAAAGGCAGATGCAACATCATTCAAAAAATTGATCAAACGATGCGGTTCACGGGCATTAGCAGCGCCGACAATCATTTCAGGAAAACGGAGAATGGTTTTGATCAAGCCTTCTTCTGAATCATGTTTCAACAAAGAAAGATCTGCTTCTTTGGAAAACGAATATTCTTTTTCAGCTTTACGAAGAATACTGGAAATTCGTGCATGAGCATATTGAAGGTAGAACACCGGATTTTTATCTCCGGCTTCTTTGGCCTGGGCGATATCAAATTCTAAATGAGTATTTGGAGATCGCATCAAAAAGAAGAAACGGGTTACATCAGAGCCTACTTCATCCATGAGTTCATCCAGAGTAACAAAATTTGCCTTTCGTGTACTCATTTTAAAAGGCTGTCCATCTTTGACGATTGTCACAAACTGGTAGATCACCACATCTACTTTTTCTTTATCATAACCCAGAACGGAAATTCCTGAAAGCACATCCGGATACGTCGCGATGTGATCGGCACCGAAAACATCCAGACAAAGATCATATCCCCGATCCAGTTTATTCATGTGGTAAGCAATATCGGGAAGTCTGTATGTTGGCTCTCCTGTACTTTTGATCAAAACGGTGTCTTGTTCTTTACCGAATTCGGTCGTTTTAAACCAAACAGCTCCGTCTTTATCGTAGACTAATCCTTTTTCACGAAGCTTTTCAACAGTGGAATCAATAGACCCATCAGCATACAAGCTATGCTCGTTAAAGAAAGAGTCCATGTTGATGTTCATTCTTTCAAGCGTATTGCTGATGTCAGCAAAAATGGCTTCTTCTGCTTTTTCTTTGAATGGTTTCCAATCTTCGGGATTGTTAGAAAGATCTTTATTTTCAGAAGCTAATACTGCTGCAATTTCTCTTATGTATTCTCCTTCATATCCTCCTTCAGGAAAATCAGAATCTCTGCCGAGTTCTTCTAAATATCGAGCTTGCACACTTTGGCCAAGTACGCGCATTTGTCGACCAGCATCGTTGAAGTAATATTCTCTGTCTACTACAGCTCCTGTCCATTCCAGTAATCTGGCAACGGTGTCTCCAAGAACGGCATTTCTTCCGTGCCCGACAGTCAACGGTCCGGTTGGATTTGCGCTTACAAACTCTACCAACACTTTTTTTCCGGAATATTCATTTGTTCTTCCAAAGCCGGATCCGGCATCCAAAATACTTTGTAATTCATCGTAGAGATAATCATCCGCAAAGCGAAAGTTGATAAATCCGGGACCTGCAATTTCTACAGAAGAGATTTTCTTTTCATCATACTTCAATCCGTTAATGATCTGTTGTGCAATAGCTCGCGGATTATTACGCAGAGGTTTTGCCAGCATCATAGCTACATTAGTGGAAGCATCGCCATGGCTGGCGTCTTTTGGAGCTTCAGTCTGAATTTCAGGCAGTTCTTCTAGATCAAATTGTTGTAATGCGTCAGCGATGATTTGCTGGAGATAGTCGTTCATTTCGGAAATAGATTCTTAATTCAGTTCAAATATAAAGGAATTAAGAATTAGGAATAAGAGAATTAGGAATAAAAGCCGAATTAGTTTCTCAGATTGGCTTTAGTGGTTTTGATGATGGAGCCTATAATTTTAAGGAGTTCATTACAATCTTTAAGTAGCGATTCAGCTTGATCTTTCGGTATGTAATTTGAATCTCTAAGTAATCTGATCCAGTAATGAGATTCTCTGGCTTCTCTGTAAGAAATGCTAAGTTTGTATTTAAAATCTTTCTTTGTTGTTCCTCCAATTGCCTCTTCAACATTAGCCCCAATAGATGTGCCCGAGCGAAGTATTTGTCTGGAGAGATCATACTCTTTATAAGTCAAAATAAGGTGTTTATGAAGCTTTATGATTTTTAAAGCGAAGTCATAAGATTTGATCTGTATAATATTGTCCGTTTTCATATTCTTAATTCTCCTATTCCTAATTTTATATTCTATTATTTTTAATTAAGCGAGCCAAGCGAGCGCAAACTCACAAAATCATAACCTGCAATAATAATGTGGTCATCTACAGGGATGCCGAGTAGTTTTCCGGATTCTGAGATTCTTTTGGTTAGCTGGATATCTGCAGTAGAAGCCTTTGCATTTCCGGAAGGATGATTGTGGAATAAAAGAATGGAATTGGCTTGATGGACAATAGCTTGTCGCATTACTTCAGCCGGTTCAACAATAGTGGCATTGCTTCCACCTGAGCTTATTTGCTGAAATCCGGTGAGCACTTTTTTGTGATTCAGAAAAGCAACAATAAACACTTCCTTGGTTAAGTGACGGAGTTTTGGACCAAAGAAAGCGACTGCATCTTCCGGAGAAGTTACCTGAATTTCCTCCCCCAATCCGGCTACCTGAATTCTTCTGGCAAGTTCAAAAGCAGCTTCCAAAGTAATGGCTTTTACTTTCGCGATACCGGGAATTACCCGAAGCTCGCTCCACTGCTTTTTGATGAGTGAATGCAATCCGTTAAAATGATCAAGCAGAGCTCTCGAAGTTTCGATCACATTCATTTTTTGAGTTCCGGTTCGCAGAAGAATGGCAAGGAGTTCGGCATCAGAAAGAGAGCCAGCTCCATATTTAATGAGCTTTTCCCTGGGTTGCTCATCGGGACGCATATCTTTAACAGTTCTATTTAGGAAGTCTTCGGAAGAAAAGGTTTCTGTATTCATGGCATTTAGTTTTTGCCAAGTAAGACAGGTTGGGAGGGGATTCCTTACAAAAGTTTATGAATAATGAATATCGAACAAGGAATATTTAATATTGAAGTAGAGTCATTTCATAACAATTCCAGAGTTGAAATGGATTTAACCTAGAATTTAGGTAACAATAACTCTGGAAGAGTTGCAACGGCCAACTAATTTTAATCAGTTTGATATTCCAAAATATCACCGGGTTGGCAGTCGAGGGCTTCACAGATTGCTTCAAGTGTTGAGAAACGAATAGCTTTTGCTTTTCCGGTTTTCAGGATGGAAAGGTTGCTCATAGTGATATCCACTTTTTCGGAAAGTTCGGTGAGGCTCATTTTCCGTTTGGCTAACATTACATCAAGATTTACGATAATAGCCATGATTCTAGACCGTTAATTTTTGCTCTTCATGGATCTCAGTCGCTTTACGGAAAATAAAGCCCAGAAGCATAACTAAGAGTCCAAAAAATATTGAGTTTACAGATTCAAAATCAGCTTTAAAGCTTAGAGTCGGATCAACTTGAGGTGAAGAAAAAATATGAGCAACAAATAAAGCGTGACCGAATGCAATAACAGCCTGAAAAACTAAAAGACCACCCATTGATAAAAGTCTTCGACTATTTAAGGGATCAAAGGGATTATTTTTTATAATTGATTTTAGAATTCTTGAAAGTAGGTAGAAGAAAGCGACCAGAATTATCATTTTAAGAAAACGAATTGCAATCAGTAGTAGGTTTTTTGTAGCAAAACTGCTTTCTGAGTTATTTACCAGAAACCTCCCTTTCACTTGAAGCGGAATCAGGTAATGCTCATCGTTTACCAAAAAGTCTGTAGAAATAATTTGTTCCGACTCAACTTGAACCATAGGATCAGAATAAGGAGCGTTGATAAAGAAGGTTATTCCTCCTGTTAAATACGTGCTGTTGATCGATATAAATGAAACTATCAATCCTATAATAATGATCCAGACATTATAGTACAGAAAATGAGCCAGTGACCAATCTTTCTTGAGTTTCATAGGTAATGAATTCGTTAAAAGCTGAAATCAATAAAACAAATGAATTTCTGAATAGCAACAATTATTTATTGATAAACAATAAATATATGCCGTAAAATAATCTTTAGTAAAACTAGTATTTTTGCAGACCCTTCTCCGAGCATTCGGGATCAGGATGATCAAGCTTTATTTGGATAGCGTTTAAAAATCATCATTGAATATTCCTTGTTGGATATTCAATATTCTACAACTATTCTCCACTTCCCATTAATGGCTCGTTGAAGGCGCGAATACTGGAATTTGGAAGTCCGTCCGGATGGGTTTGCTTGATCATGTCGATGGTTTCAATCACGATCTCCAGATGCTTCTCTTTTGAATTTTGATAAAACGCTTGTGCTGCTCCGGATAGTTTTGGTTTTCCATGAAGTGGTTTATCACTTACGCAAAGTAAAGTGGCATGAGGAACTCGATATCGAAAACCATTAGTGGCAACAGTAGCTGATTCCATATCCACAGCTAAACTTCGGCTTTGATGGATCTTTTCAACTGTATCTTTTTTAGAGAATTCCCAGTTTCGATTGGCAGTCGTAAATACGGTTCCAATGCGATGGTTCAATCCGTGATTATCCAGAACTTGCTTGAGATATAGATTGAGGATGTAATTTGGTATTACAGGAATTCCGATCGGGAAAAGGTCATCCAATAAACGATCGTCTCTCATGTATCCGTTAGCGAGTACAAAGTCTCCGATTTCCTGGTGATTTCTTAAACCTCCGCAATGGCCAACCATGATCATGGCATCAGGTCGAAGTACTGAAACATGATCGGTAATAGTTTTCGCATTTGAAGGCCCAACTCCGATATTGATCAGTGTGATACCTTTGTTATCATCTAATTTGTGATGAAAAGCAGGCATCTGAACACCTTCTCTTTCAGGCTTTACGCAGTCAGGAAATTTTTCAAGAAATACCTCAACATGCATATCGTAGTTAGTGAACAAAATGTATCGCTGAAAATCATGAGCGCTGGTTCCTGTGTAATGCTGAAGACGGTCTAATGAAATGTCAGTTCGTTCAGGGCTAAAAAGAAAGAGCTTTTTCTTGGTGATATCCCAATTACTTTCATCGGTATGATCCAATAAAAGAGGGTCGTTCAATTCAATTACATCCCGTGATGGTTCAATTTTGATGTCTGCATCTTTTTCCAGAAGACGAAGAATCTCACGCTCCAGATACGATCTTAGTGCTTTAGGCTGAGCGAGTTCCCCTTTTATGATCGGGTTATGTTCTGACCAGGCACGTTCTACCAGCATTTTGGGATATTTACCTGAGTCATAAATTTTCTCCATCAGATCGCAGGCTTTTTCCGTAGCTTTCATACGTTCTTCGAGAGTGGAAAAATCAGAATGTGATAATAGAAGTGAATCGGGCATGAGCAAAAAACTATTTAATTATACAATTGAGCCTTGGGTTACTACCAAAGAGCAGGTTGAATATACGACTAATATCTTCAAGGTTTTAAGTAGAGATATGAAGATAAACTCTGAAGATCATAAAGCCACATTTTCAATTATAGAAGCACCGGATTGGATCAATGTTATTGCACTTACAGAAGAAGATGAAATCGTGTTGGTAGAACAATATCGGTACGGAATTGAAAAACCAACCCTAGAGTTGCCGGGCGGAATGGTGGATTCAGGAGAACATCCCAAAGAAACATCCATCCGGGAACTCAAAGAAGAAACAGGTTTTGCAGGAACAGAAGTGATCAATTTGGGAAAGGTGAGTTCAAATCCGGCTATGCTTACTAACTACACGCATACTTATCTGATAAAAAACTGTAAGAGGGTTTCAGATCAAAATCTGGATGGAAATGAAAGAATTAATGTGCATATAATTCCGCTTCACGAATTTCTGGATTTGGTTGCAAAAGGGGAAGTGCATCACTCTTTAGTTGTTGCTGCGGTGGCGAAGTATCTTCTTTGGGTGAAAGGTGAAAGGTGAAAGGTGAAAGGTGAAAGGTGAAAGGTGAAAGTAATGAAGAAGCACCATTATAAATCAAATTTAAAGTGGACGGGCAATTCGGGTTCGGGAACGTTGGATTACAAATCCTACGAAAGAAGCTATGTAGTTAAGATTGACGGAAAGCCAACTCTGGAAGGCTCATCAGATCCTGCTTTTCGGGGAGATAAATCCAAGTATAATCCGGAAGAATTATTTTTAGCATCTATTTCCTCCTGCCATATGCTATGGTATCTACATTTGTGTTCAGCCAATAAAGTTCTTGTTCTTGAATATGAAGATTCTGCGGAAGGAATCATGACCGAACATAAAGATGGAAGCGGGATGTTTAAAAGTGTAACACTTCATCCAAAAGTAGTAGTTGAAAAAGAATCAATGATTGAACAAGCAAGAACTCTTCATAAAAAAGCTAATGAGATGTGTTTTATTGCAAACTCTTGTAATTTTGAGATTGGGCATGAGGTGGAAGTCGTAGTAAAAGATTGACATCCACCGCAAAATCTCTGGACGAGATTTTAAGCCTCCTTCAAAGGAGGAGTAGTATCGGTGAAAATAACTCAATTATAAAATCAGCTATCCTGAACGATTGCACTATGAAAATCCGTTATTCATGCTCAACTGAACACCATAGAAGATAATTAATGATAGAATCCGGCAAAAAAATCGACACAAATTTTAAACTGAAAGTAGTACAGGACGGAGAAGAGAAGGAAGTTTTTTTTTCGGAACTTTTAGATCGTAAGACTATAGTATCAGTATATATGAAGAACAATACTTCGAGTTGTGACAGACAAACTCTGAGTCTAGCTGAAAATGCAGAATGGTTTGATAAAAAAGGATTTAATTTGATTGCAATCAGTAAAGACGGATGTCGCTCGCATAAGAATTACACAAAGAAACAGGGAATCAATTATACACTCGCTTCAGATCCGGATTATTTGTTTGCTGAAGCCACAGATTCAATAGTTGATAAGCAGATGTTTGGAAAAAGTTTTACAGCACCCTCCCGATCGGCTTTTGTTATTGATTCGGATGGTACTATCTTGGCATCCGTTGAAAAAGTTGATACCAAAGCGCACGCAGAAGAGTTGAAAGCTCTTATAGAAAGTTTATAATTAAAGAAAGAGTATGAAAAGTCTCGTAATAGTAGAGTCTCCAACAAAGACAAAAACGATCAGTAAATATCTTCCTAAAGGATATGATGTGGATTCCTCTATGGGTCACATCCGTGATTTGCCATCATCAGCAAAATTGATTCCTGCCAAATATAAAAAGGAAAGCTGGGCAACTTTAGGCATCAATCCGGATGACAGATATTTTGCAATTTACGTAACTCCGCCGGATAAAAAGAAGATCGTAAAGAGATTAAAGGACAAATTGAAAGATGTTGATGAATTGATCCTTGCAACGGATGAAGACCGTGAGGGAGAAGCAATTTCATGGCATTTACTGGAAGTACTGAAACCAAAAGTTCCGGTAAAAAGGATGGCATTCCGCGAGATCACCAAAGAAGCGGTACTCAATGCGTTGGAGAACACTCGTGATATTGATATGAAATTGGTGCATGCTCAGGAAACCAGAAGAATCCTGGACAGATTAGCGGGATATACCGTTTCTCCGTTGTTATGGAAGAAGATCTCACCGGGCTTATCGGCAGGACGTGTACAGTCTGTTGCTGTAAAAATGCTGGTAGAGCGTGAGCGCGAGCGCATGAAATTCAGAAGTGGTACGTATTACGATCTTTCAGCTGTACTGCAAAAAAGTGGCGAGAATGATGAGTTCAATGCAGACCTTACTCACTTAAATGAAAAGAGATTAGCAAGCGGTAAAGATTTTGATGAGAATACCGGGAAGCTCAAAAAACCGGATTCTGTAGTATTGCTTGATGAGGCTAAATCCAAAGATCTTGTTGAACAACTAAAGGATGCAGATTGGTCGGTTACTAATGTTGATGTAAAGACTCAGAAAAGAAATCCGGCGCCTCCATTTATTACTTCAACTCTTCAACAGGAAGCGAACAGGAAGTTCAACTTCTCTGCAAGAGATACCATGAGTGTTGCCCAGAAATTGTACGAAAAAGGTTTTATTACATATATGAGAACCGATTCTACAAACCTTTCTTCTCAGGCAATTACAGCTGCACGAGACGGAATTGTAGACCAGTATGGTGAAGACTATTTGTTTGATCGTGTCCGAACTTACACAAAGAAAGGTAAGTCTGCACAAGAAGCTCATGAGGCAATTCGTCCATCGGGTTCAAAATTCATTCTTCCTGAAAAATCAGGATTAAAGGACAGAGAGTTAAAATTATATGATCTGATCTGGAAAAGAACCATTGCAACTCAAATGGCAGAAGCTGAATTGGAATTTACCAATGTAACGATCACCGCGAAGAATAACGGAACCGCTGCTGATTTCAGAGCGGGTGGGAAGAAGATCTTATTCCCGGGATTTTTCAGGGCTTATGTTGAAGGAAGTGATGATCCTGAAGCAGCGTTGGATTCACAAGAAAAGTTTTTGCCGGCCATGAAGGTTGGAGATGGAACTGACCTTCAGGATCTGAATTTTAATTCTCATGAAACCAAACCTCCGGCGAGATATACTGAAGCTACATTGGTGAAAGAGCTGGAGAAAAGAGGAATTGGTAGACCGAGTACCTATGCAACGGTTATAAGTACTATTCAGGATCGCGGATACGCTAAAAATGAAAGTAAGATGTTGATTCCTTCGTTTACTGCTTTTGCAGTTACTTCATTGTTAGAACAAAATTTCCCTGATCTGGTAGATAGTGATTTTACATCAAACCTGGAAGACAAACTGGATGAAGTTGCAAACGGAACACAGGATCCGGTTGAATATCTGGACGATTACTACAAAGGAGATAATGGACTTCGCGCTCAAGTTGATAAGCAGGAAGATAAGATTGATGCTCAGAAAGCCAAGCTGCTGGACCTTCCGCTTGAAGGATTAGAGGGTATTCAGGTTGCTGTAGGTCGATACGGACCTTATGCTAAAATGCAGAAAGATGGTGAAGATGTATCAACTTCGTTGCCGCAGGATATGAATCCCAGTGATGTTACAGTAGAGAAGCTAGAGCAATTGATCAAGCTTTCGGAAGAGGAAGACAAGCCGATTGGCATTCACCCTGATGAAGGACTCCCTGTATTTTTATTGACAGGAAGATTCGGGCCGTATGTTCAGTTAGGAGAAGCAACTGAAGAAAATAAAAAGCCTAAAAGAGTTTCACTTCTAAAGGGGATGACGCCGGAAGATGTGGATTTAGATATGGCACTTAAGCTTTTGACTCTTCCAAGAAATCTTGGAGAACATCCGGAAGATGGAAAAGTTGTGAAAGCAGGTGTTGGACGTTATGGTCCGTATGTGGTTCATGACGGAAAATTTAAGTCATTACCAAAAGACGATAATGTTCTTGAAGTAGAATTAGACCGAGCTGTTGAGTTATTGAAACAGAAAGGAGCGCCTAGAAAGAGTTCTGAGCTGAATGATCTGGGAGAACATCCGGAGACTAAAAAACCGATCAAAGTAATGAACGGAAGGTATGGCCCTTATATCAAGCACGGAAAAAAGAATATCGGATTACCGAAAGGGACAGAACCAGAGAAGTTTACGCTGGATGAAGCGGTGGCTTTGATTGCGGAAAAAGGCTGAGATTGAATAACCAATATTGAATATTCAATAACCAATATCCATTGAGGAATATTCAAGGTACTAGAGAATAAGTAGCATGTACTTCACCGATTTGTAAAATGAGTTAGTGCTTTTGTGGTTTAGTGGCAAACATCTAAAAATTTTATTGGTCTGGCTGATTTAATTTCAGCATATTCTGTTGGTACTAAATGGTAACGGGTTATAACCAGATCATGCAGAAGAGAAGTAATTTCTATTTTAAATATCCGCCCAACATACAGGAGTTGGATCTGGCTTCTATGGTGAATCTTTTTCGGACCAGAGGCGAGCCTAAGAAAGCGGATCCGGGTAAGCATTTTGCATGCGCAGTAACTCATCATTTACTTCGGGAAGGAAAACACTGGTTTGGACTTCACTACTCTCAAAAAACCTGGGATAATTTACTAACTAAAGGCAGCGAAGGTTTTCCAATGACTGAAGCCGAGCTTAATGTGTTAGGGAAATTATATATGGCTCAGGATGAAGCTCCGCATCGGGAGATCATTGAAAAAAGTTCAGGAGTTACTGAAAAACTTGCGTACCTGATCGTGAATGACCTTCGATCGTTTGGATTTATTCTGGAAGATGAAGGAGGTTTTTTGACCATTACACCCCGGGGAGAGAAAGCTCTTCATGGAATCGCTCGCCGCATTTATGAAAAACGATTTATGCCGGAAATGCTCAATAATTTTGAACTTCGTGAAGATCCAACTATCGAGCGTGCGCAAAAATCAGATCAGGAACAGAGAAGTTTATTTTAACTTTTAAAATTTCTCACTGCTTCGGCAACTCTTCCCGGAACTCTATCATCAAAAGGACTTGGGATGATCATTTCTTCAGATAAGTCATCCACGCTGTCAGCAATTGCTTTAGCAACTTCGATGAACATAGCAGAGGTTAAGTTATTTGTTCTGGCATCCAGTGCTCCTCTGAACAAGCCTGGAAATGCCAACACATTGTTGATCTGATTAGCAAAATCAGAACGACCGGTGGCAATTATTCGGGCTCCGGCTTCTCTGGCATCATCCGGCATTATTTCAGGTGTAGGATTAGCCATTGCAAAGATGATAGGATCTTTGGTCATAGTCTTAACCATTTCCTGTGTTAAAACTCCGGGCGCGGAAACTCCGATAAATACATCTGAATCTTTTACAGCATCCTCAAGGTCACCGGTAACGTTGGATTTGTTAGTGAGCTTCGACATTTTCTTTTTGGTGTCATTCAGATCTGTTCTGCCTTTATGTATAATTCCACGACTGTCGCACATAATCACTTCCTTGACACCTGCTTCAAATAGTAATTTTACAATAGCAACACCCGCAGCTCCGGCACCATTTATAACTACTTTAAGATCTTTTAGTTTTCTTCCTGTCAGCTTGCAGGCGTTAAACATTCCTGCCAAAGTAACTATTGCGGTCCCATGCTGATCATCATGAAAAACCGGAATAGAAAGTTCTTTTTTTAGTCGTTCTTCAATTTCAAAACACCGAGGAGCAGAAATGTCTTCGAGATTTATTCCTCCAAAAGTTGGTGAAATTGCTTTCACCGCCGTAATGATCTCTTCCGTGTTTTGAGTATTCAGCACTATTGGAACAGCATCAACATTAGCAAACTTTTTGAATAGAACTGCCTTCCCTTCCATAACAGGAAGTGCTGCTTCAGGGCCAATATTACCCAAGCCCAGTACAGCAGAACCGTCACTGACAACAGCAACCAAATTTCCTTTTGCTGTATAATCGTAAGCTTTTTCTATATCTTTATTTATTTCCCGACAAGGTTCGGCTACACCCGGAGTATAAGCGATGCTAAGATCATCTTTAGTATCCAAAGGCATTTTAGGCTCAATTGAGATTTTTCCCCGAGCTTTTTTATGTGCTTCTATTGAAAGTGCCGCGTAGTCTTTTTTTGACATAATTTTTTAGAGCTTTTATAAATAAAAAAGGCATCAAACAATCTGCTTGATGCCTATACCATAAAATACGGTTTATTTCTTAATCATTCCCTCAACATCGAAAGAATTATTGGATTGTTCTACATCAGCTAAACGCTGAGATGGATCAATTGAAACTCGTTTTACTGAAGTGCCTGCTACCGGAATATCAAAAGTATAGGTTGGATTAGTCCATGGCCAGTCTTCCAATACGGTTCTTTTCAGGTTATTTTCGGCAGGCTTTTCACCACGCATGATTCTGAGTGGAATATAGAACATTTCAGAACTTCCATCAGTGTACTCGACCAGAACATCAATAGGCATTGGCATTAAACCAATTCTTTCCAGTTCAATAACGGTTTTGTTTTCATCACCAACAAGAGCCCGGACTCCATAATCAACGGTCTTTGTAGTGTTTACGAAATACTCATTATACCAATCCAGGACCATGCCGGATTCTTTTTCCATAACTCTTAGGAAATCAGCAGCTGTAGGGTGCTTCATTTTCCATGTATCAAAATAACTCAGTATCCCTTTTCTGAAAGTTTCATCACCGATTATATAGCTCATCTGCCCTAAGTAAACAGCTCCTTTTGAATATGATGCGGCTCAGTAAGCTCTGTTTGTATTAAAGTGGTCTGCATGAGTAGTCAGAGGTTCTTCCAGACCCGAATTAACGATACCATAGTATCCACGATAAGAACCGGCGTATGGAAAATCTGATTCCCTGTCGAAAATATGCAACATTGTTTCTGCTGAAGCATAACTTGTGAATCCTTCATCCATCCATGCAAAAAGAGCTTCATTTGTAGCCAAAACTCCCTGGAACCAACTGTGATAAAATTCATGAACGGTTACACCAATTAAACTGCCCAGAGATCTTCCACCGGTAATAAGTGTACCCATTGGGTACTCCATTCCGCCGTCTCCTCCTTGAACTGTAGAAAACTGAGGATATGGATATTTACCGAAATGCTTACTAGCATACTCAAATCCCTTAACTGTTAGTTCAGGAAGTTGCTCCCAGTATTTTATATATGCTGCATTTTCTTCAGGAGTAGCTTCTTTGTCTACAGTTTCCTGATAAAAGAAATGAAGTTTTGGTCCGTTTGGTACCTGAGCTGTGGTATGAATAAAATCGGGATCAGCACCCCAGAAGAAATCAATTACATTTTCAGCAACAAAATGATAAGTGATAGGGCCGGGCTTTTTTCGGTTTATCTTAGTTCCGGGTTTTTCATAACCATGACCAATTTCATTTGGGTTTTGCAGAACACCGGTTCCACCAACTACATAATCCTGATCGATGGTGATCTTCACATCAAAGTCTCCCCAAACGCCATGAAATTCTCTTCCGATATATGGATTGGGGTTCCATCCGGTGTAGTCATATTCAGCCATCTTTGGATACCATTGGCTCATTGAAAATTCAACACCTTCCGAATTACTCCAACCTGAACGACGTATTTGGAGAGGAACCTGAGCATCCCATTTCATGTCGAAAGTAGTTTTAGCTCCAGATTTAATAGGCTTGTTCAATTCAACAACTAAAATGGTGCCGTCATGAGTAAATTTAACGTCCTTACCATCTTGCTTTAAGGAATTAATTCTTTGATATCCGATCTCATCATCTGAAAGCTTAGAGATCCTGTCTCTTACTCTCCCGTCCGGATCTGCAATAGTTCGGGAACGAACATCCATCATGCTTCCGGGCTGAAAAGCGTTAAAATAGAGGTGAAAATAAACTCTGGTTAGTTCGTCAGGCGAGTTGTTTTTATAGACGATCTTTTGAGTTCCTTTGTATTGATGTTTGTCTACATCAACGTCAATATTCATTTTGTAGTCGATTTCCTGCTGCCAATAAGTATTCTGAGCAGTCAGACTTAATGAAAAGAGACTTAAAAATGTAAATAGTGCTAGTTTCTTCATTCTGGGTTGGTTAATTACGTTAAACGTTAGTTGTATAAATCAAAATTAAAGGTAAAGGAACTTATAAAATTCCTTAAACACTAGTGGGTTTACACTTTTTAGGGATTTTATAAGCCTTAAAAACTATTTCTGCTGGCAAAGGCGCGACTGAGGGTAGCTTCATCGATAAATTCAAGTTCTGTTCCCATAGGGATACCATAAGCAATTCGAGTCACCTTAACTTCGTAGGGAAGCAATAATTTGTTTATGTAATACGAAGTAGCCTCGCCTTCAGCATCAGGGTTGAGCGCCAAAATTACTTCTGTAATTTCTTCATCACCACCAATCCGTTTCAGTAATTCCTGAATTCGAATGTTATCCGGCCCCACATTATCCATTGGTGAAATCACTCCGCCTAAAACATGATAACGGCCTCGAAATTCATTTGTTTTTTCAATGATATAGACGTCATTGAATTCTTCCACAACACAGATGCTCCCATTTTGTCTTTTTGTGTTTTCGCAAATGTTGCAAGGATCGTTATCGCTTACATTGCCGCAGATTTCACATCGAGTCACTTTATTTTTCAGATCAATGATCGCGTTTGCAAGCCTGAGGGCGTATTCATCATTCTGTTTTAATAAATGGATGGCAATTCTTTGAGCCGATTTTCTGCCCGTGCCTGGGAGTTTCGCAAGCTGCTCAATAGCTCGTTCTAAATATTCTGAGGTTATCTGCATGTAAGGAATTAAGAATTAAGAATGAAAAATTCAGAATTGGTTGAGCCAATTCTTCATCCTTAATTTTTCATTTTGAATTCAGTTATAGTCCAAATTTAGAAAGGTCCATTCCGGGAATTCCACCGCCGGGAATCATTCCTTTATAAGCTTCCTGCATTTGAGATTTTGCAGCTTCATCGGCCTGTTCAAGGGCCTTGTTAACACCGGCTACAACCAGATCTTCCAGCATTTCTTTGTCACTGGGATCAATAACATCCTCATCAAATTTGATGGAAAGAATTTGACGAAGCCCGTTAGCTTTTACTTTTACCATTCCGCCGCCTGCTTCAGCTTCTACGGTTACTTCAGCTAACTTGGCCTGACTTTCCTGCATTTTTGCTTGCATTTCCTGGACTTTGCCGAACATATCGGCCATGTTAAAATCACTCATAACTATAAATTATTTTAAAATTTAAATCATCAATAATAAGACTCTTACTTCTTATGTCTAAAACCTTAAATCTATATTAATACTCTAACTCTGCTCCAAACCGTTCTACTAAACTTCGAATCATCGGATCTTTTTGTTGAATCTCCTTAAATCGTTCGTAAGGGTTTCGGGCCTTCGTTTGTTTGATCTTCTGTGACACTTCTACATTAAAACGAAGTGACACTCCAATACATTCCTGCAATTTTCCTGCCAATTCTTTGGCTTGTTCGTCCAACATGGTCTTTGCTAACTGATTGTCACATTCTAATGACAATTCAGTCCCTTTCAATTTTACCGGAAGAGCACGTTCGGTTTGCATCTTTAAAATAGAAGACACAGATCCATTCAAAGAATCAATAAATTCCGGCCATGCACTCTTGATGTCTTCGATCTGTAAATTCTTAGCCTCTTGAGAGTGCTGAACCTTAGTTTCTACTTTAATTTCGGTTTTTATTTCCTCTTTGTTTACTTCATTTACTTGTGAAAACCTGGTTTGCAAAGCGGGTGTTCCAATATCAAATTCGTCATCAGTTACTTCTGTCGTTTCCGGTTCTTTTTCAGAAGATGGTGACTCTGTTTCAACTACTGTTGAAGATTCTTCAGTAGAGGTATTCACATTCTCTTTTGCCGGTTCAGTAGCAGAGTGTTCATTCTCTTTCTCCTGAACATCATGTTTAGATTCGGGAGAAGAGAGGGAATCTAGATTCTTAGAGTTTTTTTTTACTTCCTCAAGATCGGACAATAGTTTAGCAAGACTCTCGGAACGCTCCATATGAATGAGTTTGAGAAGAGTGATCTCGAACTGAATTCTGGGCTGGTTAGCATCTTTGATCTTGATCTGCGCTTCAGAAACTAAATGCAACATTCGCATCAGATCATCTCTGGAAAAATCAGAAGCAAACTGTTTGTATTTTGATTTTGTTTCTTCTGAAGCCTCAACCATATAAAGTTGTTTACTATGATGGGCGATGTATAAATTTCTCAGATGTTCAGTAAGTCCGATCAAAAATTCCTGGATATCATAACCTTCCTGAAGCAACGTATTGATCAGCTCCAGACCCTGATCTGCATCATGTTCCTTTACACAATTCATAAACTGAAACAGTCGATCGGTGCCAACTACATTTAAGGCTTGAACCAATTCATTGTGTGTAATGGTGTCTCCACAAAAAGCAATGGCCTGATCCATCAATCCTAAAGCATCTCTAAGAGCGCCATCAGCTTTTTTTGCTATCACATGAAGAGACTCATCGTCAATAGAAATGTTTTCATCCAATGAAATCTTTCGGAGTCTCCTCACGATCTCATCTACTGCTATACGTTTAAAATCGAAGCGCTGAACTCGTGACAGAATAGTTGGAAGAACTTTGTGAGGTTCGGTAGTCGCAAAAATAAATATAGCGTGTTCAGGAGGTTCTTCCAGAGTCTTTAGTAAAGCATTGAAAGCGGCTTTAGAAAGCATGTGAACCTCATCAACAATAAAAACTTTGTAGCGACCATTTTGAGGAGGAATCCTAACAGTTTCTCTCAAGTGATGAACATCATCCACTTTGTTGTTTGATGCCGCGTCCATTTCAACAACATTCAGTGTCTGGTTCAGTGATTCTCCATCAACACTGTTATCAATTTCATTGATAGTTCTGGCTAGAACACGAGCCATAGTTGTTTTTCCAACTCCACGGGGTCCACAGAACATATAAGCATGCGATAAACGATTTTGTTTGATGGCATTCATCAACGTAGAGCTTACGTGATCCTGAGAAACAATATCCTCAAAATTTTGCGGGCGATATTTTCTGGTAAGTGCGCGGTAGTTTTCTGACATTCTTAAGCTGATTTTGCTAGCAATAGGAATGTACAAAAAGAAGAGAAGAATTGGAGAGTAGATGTGGGATTTAAAAGGAGAATATTTTGAAGGAAGTTATTTACAATACCTCTGTTGATATCTTTGGGAAACGTGTATTTTAAATTCTGTAATCAATTCAGCATAAATCGCACTTTCCCGTTATACTTCACGTTGATATAATCGATGAAAAAAATCTTCCACATAGTACTCGTTTTCAGTATTGGGATTGGAGTTAATTCTCAAGCTCAGGTTCAGCCAAAGTCTAAGATTTCGGGTACAAAAGCGTATGTTCAGGGATTGGATGCATTTGAAAATCAAGAATACGAAAGATCTCTGGAACTTCTGATAGAAGCAGAAAAACAACTCGGATCTACAGCAGGGATCAACTATGCTATCGCAGATACTTATTTTGCTATGGAAGATCTTCCTAATGCGGCGCTTTATGGAAAAGAAGCGGTAGAAAAATCGCCCGGGAATAAATGGTACAGGTTTAAATTAGCACAGATATACAGAAGAGCCGGAGAAAATACTGCAACTTTGGAAGAGTTAAATACCTTGCTTGAATACTATCCCGGTGACTTTAACGCACTGTTTATGCTGGCGGATACCTACCAGGATTACGGGGAATATTTAAAGAGTAATCAAGTTTTAGATCGTGCTTTAAAGTTAACAGGCCCACAGAGTTCTGTTTATTTAATGAAATTCAGAAACTTCGAAGCAATGGGTGTAAGGGATTCAGCAATTACACAGCTTGAATCGTTGAGAGAGATAGATCCTGATAATCTTAATACGCTTAATTTATTAAGCGAATACTATTCAAGAACAGGAAAAGATGACAACGCAAAAAAAGTTCTAAATGAAGCTTTGACCCGAAATGCAAGAGATCCTCAATCTTTAATGAATTTGGCGGGGATTTTTATTGAAGATCAAAAGTGGGATAGTGCCGGAACGTTGATCAGAACGTTTTTAAGTGACAAGGTTATACAACCTGATGAAAAAATCGGAGTGGCTCAATTCTTATACAGTAAGCAACAGGAAAGTCCTTTAAATGAGCAGTTAAAAAGAGAAACGGGTTGGGCGTTGGACGCTTTTACAGAATCTTCACCTGAATATGGTCCTGCTTTTACACTTTCAGGACAATACTACTCTCAAATTGGGGAAACAGAAAAAGCTTTAGAGAAGTTAGAAAAAGGGAATGAATTACTTCCACAGGATGACATAGCATGGAGGTTGAGACTTCAGCTATTACTTAGTGAAAACAAGTTAGAAGAAGCAAAAAAAGTTGGACTAAAAGCAGATAGCAATGTACCTGAAGATTCGTTTATTCAATTCTTTTTGGGAACGGCATATTTACTCAGTGATGAAAACGAAGAAGCAGTAAAGTGGCTGGAAAGAGCTTCAAGAGCTCCTGCCAGAAAACCATTTAAGTCTGTGGTGTATTCAACATTAGGTGACGCACAAAGTAATCTTGAAAACAGCGAAGAAGCCGATCGGGTTTATGAATTAGCGTTGCGTTATGATCCTCAAAATCACAACGCGATGAATAACTATGCATACAACTTGTCTGTTCGGGGAGAAAAACTGGACAGAGCAGCTGAACTTGCGGTAAAAGCAATGGAGCTTGATCCTGATAATGCGGCATATTTGGATACTATGGGTTGGGTATTTTATAAAACAGGAGAATTTGAAAAAGCCCGAAGATTTATAAAAGCATCTATCGATTTGGACGATGAAGCGGCAAGCGCAGAAGTTTTGGAACATTTAGGAGATGTTTATGATAAACTGAATAAGCCTGCTGAAGCAAAAAAATGGTGGAGAAAAGCTTTGAAAAAAGATCCATCTCTGACTTATTTAAAAGAAAGAACTCAAGAGTGAAATTACAATCTCATAAATACTTATTAGCAACTATTATTCTGCTTTTTATTTCGTGTACTTCTTCCAAGAAGCTTACAACTGATGAAGAGTTATACCGTGTTTCTATTCCTTTAAACGAGATCATTGATAGGATACCAAATTATTCAGGAGATCTTGTGTCGGCAAAAGGAAAAGGAAGAGCTCTTGTTAGTGAGCCCGGAAACAGCGATAGAATAACTATTGATTTCGAGACAGATACCGTTCTTAGTTTGTTGACTTTTAAAAACCGGATTGGAATTACCGGAGGGAGTATGTTGGTAGATGCTGACTCTATCCTTATTTATAACAAGATTGATAAATACGCACAAAAGGTATCGGTGCAAGATGGTCGGATGACCAATCTAAATGAGCTGGCTTCAGTAAACTTGTTAGATCTGATGAATTTTAAAATTGAAATCGAAGATGTAGAAAAAATCCTTCAATCTGATACTGAATATATACTGGGGTTTTATAATAAAGGAATTGCACGAATTAACAAGAAAACCGGTACCGTTAGCTATGTAGAACAAGCAAGATCTTCAGGGTTGCCGTATTCTTCATTAACCTATGAAAGCTATGGGGAGATTAAAGGCTACATTTTGCCTAGAAAAATCACCATATTAAGTGCAGACAGGAATTCACAAGTGGTTTTTCAGGTAAGATCGCTTGAAGTGAATCCGGGTGAACTAAATCTTATTATTGATATTCCTGATGATATAAAAGTTGAACGGTTATGAAGTCAAGAATTTTAATACTATTTACGTTTCTGATCGGCTGTACTGCAACTCTTACTGCACAGACGTATGATGAAAAGAGAAAAGAAATTCTGAGTAAACAGAATAACACCAGAGCAGAAATCAATGTGCTGGATGCACGTATTAAATCCTATCAAAAAAGAGTAGCTGAAGCTGAAGCAAAGTTCAATCAATCATACAAACAATACGAAAGCTTAAACGGATTGATTGCTCTGCAAGACGATAAGATTGAAGGATTAACAACTGAGCAGAAACAAATTCAGGAAGAAATAAACTTAACAGAGCAAGAAATTGGAATTCGTCAGGAAGAACTAAAAGTACTTATTGAGAATTATAAAAAGATTTTGTTATTCGCTTATAAAAACAGCAGATCTTCTAATTTAGAGTTATTGCTTACCTCCGGATCTTTCAATCAAATGCTGATCAGAGCGCAGTATCTGAAGAAATTTGAAGAACAAAAAGCAAAACAAGCTGAACAAATAAGAAGAAGACGAAACGAACTCGATGAAATCCAGATTGACCTGCGCCAGAGTTTGAATCGAAATCAAGTGGTGCTTCAGGAGATACAAAGCGAAAAAGAAATTCTTAATGGGCAAAGATCTCAGCAGAAACAGACGGTTGAAACTATTCGTAGTCAGCGTTCAGATCTGGTTGCTGAACTCACCAAAAGCAGGCAGCAAAAGGAAGCTCTTCAAAATGCATTTACAGATCTGATTGCAGAAGCCGAAAGAATTCAGGAATTGGAAAATGAGCGTTTAATAAAATTAGCCAGAGCCAGAGAAATCGCCGACGAAAATATCAGAAACAGAGAGGTAGCTAAATACTCAAAATCTTTAGTTCGGGATGCTGCTGTAAGCAATGAAATGTTGCAGGACAATGAGCGTATGTTTGCAGCTGCAAAAGGTACTTTGCCCTGGCCGGTGAATAGTAAAACGGTTTCAAAAAACTTTGGGAGAACCAGAAACCCGGTTTATGGAACAGTGACAGAATATCTGGGAATCAATATTGTTACAGATCCTGCCGCTTCAGTTAAAGTTGTTTCAGATGGGTATGTCTCTCAAATATCGCCCATCAGTGGTTTTGGAGATGTAGTATTTGTAAAACACGGATCATACTACACAGCATATGGGAATCTCAGCAGGATTGATGTGCAAAAGAATCAGGTGTTAAATTCAGGCGATAGGATCGGCCTTTCCGGAGTGGCTCAATCGCCGTTAGGTGAAAACCTACTTTTTGTAGTGCGTTACAAGGATTATCAAAATCCGTTAAACTGGCTGCAAAAATAGATTTTTCGCACAATATTCTGTACTCTCTTTTTTTAAGAACAGCTAAACCAACAACAGGCTTTGAATAATCTTCCTCGATTTATTTTTTACTTAACCGGAATACTTATTATTTCCGGAGCTTTTACGCTGATAACCTCCGATCTGCTAACTAAAGTGAATGATGGAACCACTTTAGGAACCATTCTATTTTTCTTTTTCGGATTGATTTACATGAATATGGTAACCATCACCAGCAGAAGATTTATGAGGCGCTTAGATGGCGCTACAGTAGCACCATATGTGTTTGCGATCTTTACTTTAATTCCTCCTGCTGTTTGGGTAAATATTTATCAGGATGGAACTGCAACTTCACCCGCAATTTATGTACCTATGCTTTTAGTGGCAGTTGGTACAGGTGCATTTTTTGGTCATCGAATGGGACTAAAAGCACAAATCAAATTTCAGGAAAACTTAAAAGCCTACTTTGAGCAAGACAAACGCTTGCATAACGATCCCCCTCAAGATGAGGGCGAAAATTCAACTAAAAACTAACTCTTATGAAATCAATTAAATTTCTGATCATATTTTGCATAGCATTCTTTTTTTCTGCTGATCTTGCTATTTCCCAGTCAGTAACACCAGAGGAGCTCCATAAGATCGGAGCGGCTCCATCAGCAGAGCGTATTGAAAGAGATATTCAAACATTGGTAGATTTTGGTACCAGACATACACTTTCTGATACCGTTTCAAGCAAAAGAGGAATTGGTGCAGCCCGAAGATGGATCAAAGCAGAGTTTGAACGAATTTCAGCAGACTGTGGTGGTTGTCTGGAAGTCTTTTATGTGAGTGATGTGATTTCCGGACAAAGAAGAATTCCGGACCCGGTTAATATTGTAAATGTTGTTGCGATTCAGAGAGGAACCACAGATCCAAATCGATTTGTAATGATGAGTGGTGATATTGATTCCAGAGTCTCAGATCCATTGGACGGTGTTTCAGATTCGCCGGGAGCTAATGATAATGCTTCAGGAATGGCAGGTGCTATAGAGGCGGCAAGAGTGCTTACTAAATATGAGTTTCCGGGATCTATAATGTATGTTGGTTTATCTGGAGAGGAGCAAGGACTTTTCGGGGGACAGATTTTAGCAGATTATGCACTTGAAAAAGGCTGGAGAATTAAAGCGGTTCTCAACAATGATATGATCGGAAACATCAAAGGAATTAACGGTGTGATCAATAATACTACAGCTCGCGTATTTTCGGAAGGAACAAGAGCAGTTGAAACAGAACAAGAGGCCAGAATTCGCCGGTTTACCGGTGGTGAGGTTGATTCCCCTTCAAGAAATGTAGCCCGTTACGTGGATAAAATGGCAGACCTGTATATCACGAATTTAGATGTAATGATGATCTATAGGTTGGATCGTTTTGGAAGAGGTGGGCACCATCGCCCGTTTAACGCAGTTGGTTTTCCGGGGGTTAGAATCATGGAAACCAATGAAAATTATGTAATGCAACATCAGGACATAAGAACTGAGGATGGAATTGACTACGGGGATACCATTGATGGTGTGGATTTTGATTATGCTGCTAAGTTAACGGGACTAAATGTTGTCACTATGGCAAGCATGGCCTGGGCACCAAATCCACCGGTTAATGTTCAGATCCAGGGAGCGGTGCGACCAAGTACGACATTAAAATGGGAGGCTCTTAACGCTGAACAAAACCCACAATTAGCAGGATATAAGATCTACTGGAGGCTAACAGACTCGAACCAATGGGAAAAAAGTGAGTTTGTTCCTGCAAGTAGCACATCACACACGCTGGAAAATGTTGTAATCGATAATTATTTATTCGGAGTGGCTTCTGTTTCTAAAGAAGGGTTTGAAAGTCCGGTTGTGTTTCCCGGAGCGGCAGGTAGTTTTGGGGAGTAGGATCAATTAGGAATAGGTTAATATAATAGAAGGTATGACTGAGATACTTTTAATACTTGTTCTAGGATGCTTGATAGGTGTATACAAAGTTATAGTAGATATGAAATCAAAAAAGCAGGAGCAAAAAGAACTCAAAGAGAAACTTGGCAACGAATATGATCTGTATATGAAAATGAGGAACGATAGAAAAAAGAAGTAAACCTATTCCTAATTCCCCTATTCCTAATTAACTACTTTAAATACAATCTTCTTTCCGGTTACTTCTCTTAATAAATGTGCTTTTCTCTGCGCACCCCAAATTTCCAGTTGAGGGTCTGCCTGTACTTTTATTTTGAAAATGATCTCTTTGTCAGTAGAGTCTATTTCTAATTCCTGAACATTCTGATAGTGACTCCGATCAAGACCATCAGCAACTCTTAGAATACCCGAAAGCTTCTTAATTCTTTGACGGACGGACGGCGCCAGCTTCCAATATTCCCCATGTCGCTTTTTAGGAGTGGACCGACGATGATACCTTGCTACATTTGCTATAACTTCAATTTCCTCTTCACGAAAGCCTTTGAGTGTTGAGTTTCTGATAATATAAAGTGCGTGCTTATGGTGCTTTGAATGCGAAATATAGTAACCGATATCATGGAGATAGCTCGCATACTCAAGCAATTCTTTATCCGGTGTTTCCAGTTTTAGTTCGTCTTTTAACACATCAAATATTTTCAAAGCCATATTTGCGACGTGTGTTGAATGAGCTTCATGCCAGTCACATTTCCTCAGGAGTTCAAATACACTTCTGCGACGAGGATCAGCCATGGCTCCCGACCAGGGTAATCCGATCATATCCTTTTTAAGATATCGAATGATAATACCTTCTCTTAACGCCTGAGTAGAAATTTTAACCCTCTTTATTCCAAACTCTTTCAACAGATAGTTGACGAGTACAACTCCTGTATTTATGAAGTCAATCCGTTTGGCGTCTAAGCCTTTTATTTTCTTTCGTTCGGTTCGGTTCAGTTTGATGAAATCCTTATAAAAAGAGAAAAAATCTTTAGCAGTATATTCCATTTCATTGAGGGTAACATCTACCGGAAGACCTTTGCGGGCAGCGATCATAGCAGCAATATTTTGCATGGTTCCGGAAGAGCCAATGATCATGTTAGTTCTGTTTGTTCGAAGAGCCTCCGCTAGCTGTGAAGTCTGTTCCCGATAATGAGCTTCCAGTTTCTCAATTTCTGTCGCGGTGATTGGATCGGATGGTTTAAAAATATCCGTCATTCTGGAGACCCCGATCTTCTTACTGGTTAGAAAATGGAATTCTTTAGCATTTCCCAGAATAAATTCAACGCTCCCACCACCGATATCAACCATTAAAACAGGGCTGTTACTCAGTCGAACCCCGTGCTGAACAGCATAACCAATCAATTCAGCTTCAACGGATCCCGGAATAGCATTTATCTTAATATCATAACGGTCGATGCTGTCCTGAATAAATTCCCCGCCATTTTCAGATTCTCGTATGGCGCTGGTGGCATATGCCAGAATCTGTTCTACATTATGGCTGTCACACAAAACTTTGATATTTTTTAGCGCCTTCATGCCTCGTGAATAAGCCCCTTCAGCTAAGCGTGTACCCAATCCACCTTTTGCAAGCTGCACCATTTCCTTAAAATCTTCAATCTTTCTGAAACTACCGTCAGAATACAGGTCTACAATAACTGCATGGAAGGAATTAGTTCCCAGATCAATTGCAGCTAATCGCTTAATTGGAATGGTTGCATTGTTGTTCTGTCCGCTTATAATCAAAAAAATACCTGTGTTTTAAATGTGCTGAATCATAACCAAAAGAATGAAGACTTGGAAGTGGAGAGTTTTTTGTTTTATTCGAAATTAAATCGGTAATCAATGTTATGATCATAATTTCTTAACAAAACATAGTTGGAATTAGGTTAAACTACCCGTACCTTTTTGACCTTAATTCAAAAAATGACTGACAGTCAAAAAATGGGAATTTCAGAACGTAAAGAACGGGAAAAGGAGCAGAAGAGATCTCTGATGTTAGAGGCCGCTGAAGCTTTGATTCTGGAAAAGGGTTTAGACAACCTTAATATGACGGAAGTAGCTGACCGCGCAGAAGTAAGCAAAGGGTCGCTTTATCAGTATTTTGAAAGCAAAACAGATCTTGTTTTAGGTATTTGTGATAAGGCAACGGGATTGCTGACCAAGGAAGTTCAGAAGGTGCTTACGCAGGACAAACCGGGAATAGAATTGGTTCATATGATCGGGGCGACTTTTATGACTTTTGTGGCCGAGCACCCGGAGTATTTCAGGGCAATGAAATTTCATGATAACCTGAAGGAGACAAGCGACTTAGAAGACAGTACATTTCTAGATTCCTGTTCCACAAATATGCAAAGTTCTTTTACCTGCATGGTTCGTGCAATACAAATTGGTATGCAGGATGGAAGTATAAATTCAAGCTATGATCCGAAAGAATTGGCTTTGATATTATGGGCTACTTCTCACGGAATGGTAAGTATGGCATATCAGCATCAAAACACGCAGCATTTCAACCTGTTAAATGAACTTGGAATAAATCTGAAATCTCTGTTTGAAAACTTCATGAAAATGATTGGTTGTGGGATTGCTACAGAGGCTCAGAAAGGAAACTATGACTCACAGTCATTTTTTGAAACTAATGGAACTAATTAACGTAATCGGCAACTGAAATTTTTAATGATAAGAACTAACAACAACAAAATGGGTAAACGATTAGGGCTTTTGCTTATCACAGCATTTTTGATAGCTATGAGTTCAAAAGCTCAAACAAGCTATTCAGATAAAAAAATAACACTTGAGCAAGCTATTGAAATGGCGCTAGCTAATAATCCACAGATTAACCGTGCGATACTTGCGATAGATGATGCTGATCAGTTAGTAAATATAGCTCGGTCAGAAGTATATCCGGATATTACATCTTCTATAAACTATACCAGAAATGTGGAGCTTCCTGTTCAGTTTATTCCTGAAAATGTATTTGATCCTAATGGAGACCCTAATGTGTTAGTGCCGGTTTCTTTTGGTACGGATAATAACTGGCAAGGTGGTTTTACTGTAACTCAAAATTTATTCAAGGGTGAGGCTATAGTTGCATTAAAAAGCTCAGCAGTATTTAGAAAAGTTCAGGAAGAAAACTACAGAGCAACCAGTCAACAGATTATCACCCAAACCAGAATAGCCTATTATGCAGTGTTAGCTGCTCAAGAGCAATTAAGATTACAGGACGCTCAGATAAGAAGACTGGAAACAAATCTGAAAGAGAATGAAGTGCGTGCAGATGCTGGAATAGTAGATGACTATGCTGTATTGAGATTAAAAGTTCAGTTGAGCAACCAAAAACCCCAACAGATTGAAGCGAAGTATGCGGTTGATGAAGCCTATCGAAATCTTAACATTGCGATGGGATTACCGGTAATGTTTTCTTATAAGGTTAAAGGTAGCTTGAATGAGTACGATATATTTTCTGAAACTGCTGGGGAATCATCAAATAGTCATTTGAAAATTATAGACAGAATGAATCCTTATAATTTCTCTAACACAACAATCGACTCTCTTTCATTGACAGAAAACAGGGGTGATATCAGAATAGCAGATGCAAATTTAAGATTACAAGACAAACAAATAAGAGCTGAAAAGAGTAGATTTCTTCCAACGTTAACGGCATCTTACAATTTGCAATGGAGTGCAGCCGAGGCTGGAAGCCCTGACTTTTTTCAGGATGCTAAACGATTTCAGACTTTAGGTGTAAATTTAAGTTTTCCACTATTTCAAGGGTTTTCAAGAATGGCAAACTTGGAAAGGGCTCAAATCCAATACAAAGATATCGAAGAGCAAAAGCGAATGGTGATTCTGATGGCACAAAATGAAGTAGCGAGTGCAAGCGAGGAAATAGATAAGATCTTTGAAACAGCATCAGCCAGAAAACAGGCACTGGAGCAGGCAAATATCGGTTATGACAGAGCTAAGAAAAGACTTGAAAATGGGTTGGGATCTCAGCTTGAACTAACAGAAGCAGAAATTCAGGTTCGGGAAGCTGAAGTAAATTATGCAATCATGGTATTTAATTATCTGACCGCGAAAGCAAATTATGATCTGGCAACCGGAATGGTGCCATTTGTAGACACAACTAACTAAAGAAATTATTTAACTATATAAATTTAAGAAATGAAAGTTCAAAACTATTTAACCATACTTATAGCGGGTACAGTACTTCTGGCTTGTGGAGGAGAGGCTCAAGAGGCGGAAACTCAGGAAGAGCTTGTGAAAACAGTAAATATTACTACTACAACCGTAGTTCCAAGCACCTTTGCAAGTTATGTGAGAGTTGTTGGAAATGTGGAAACTTCAAATGATATCATGATATCGGCTGAAGTGAACGGAAGAGTTATTGACTATAAGGTAGAAGAAGGGGCTAAGGTTCAGAAAGGACAAACCATTGTAAAAATAGATGACTCCAAACTGAAGCAGGAAAAAGTCCGGTTAGAAGCAATGACTTCCCAAACCAAGGAGCAATACGAGCGTCTCAAAAAAGTGTATGAAGAAGATGGGATCGGATCTGAATTAGATTACCTGAATGCGAAGTATGCTTATGAGCAAAGTAAGTCAGCATTGGAGTCGATCAAAATCGATCTTGAAAATACAAGCATCAAAGCTCCATTTAACGGTGAAGTTGAAACCATTATGGTGGAAGAAGGAGAAATGGTAAGTCCGGGAATGGCTGTAGTTCGATTAATAGGATCCGATACTTATAAAATTTCAGCAGGTGTTCCCGCTCGTTATTCGGATGCGGTCAATATTGGTGATAAAGTAGATGTTTGGTTCGATACTCAGGTAAGAGATACTCTCAACTCTGCTATTGATTATGTTGGAGGCAGTATCAATCCGCAAAACAGAACTTTTAGAATTGAAACCAAGCTTCCGAAAAATAAGAGTTATAAAGTGGATATGATCGCAAATCTGAGACTCAAAACTGTGGAGCAAAATCAGGTTCTGGTGATTAGCGAAGAATTCGTGTATTCAAAAGACAACCGCTATGTAGTGTATGTGCTTTCAGAAAATGAAGAAGGAAAACCTGTGGCAAGTGAAAGAGAAGTAAAACTTGGACTTTCCTATCAAACAGATGTTATCATCGAAGAAGGTTTGACAGAAGGCGATAAGTTGATAACACTGGGTTCAGCATTTCTGGATGATGGAATGCGCGTTACAGTGAAAGACGACAAAAATTTAGCAGCAAATTAATTTAACTCGGAAACTATTATGAGTACCGAAAACAATAACAACGGCACATCTGAAAATGGAGCCTCTCTTCCGGAACCTGGTAAGAGAAAAGAGTTTGGTTTATCATCGTTTTCAATAAATAACAGAATTAGTGTACTGGTACTATTGGTACTGATTGCGATCATGGGAATTGTGTCCTATCTGACCATTCCAAAAGAAAGCTTCCCAAGTATCAATGTCCCGAATATATTTGTAGTTACCATTTATCCCGGAGTTTCTCCGGAGGATATGGAGAGTTTGGTAACGCGAAAGCTGGAAGACGAGCTGAGTAATATCTCAGATATCAAGAAAATGACCTCATCATCTGCTGAAGGTTATTCAAATATCAATCTGGAGTTCGAACCAAGTGTGGATATTGAAGATGCACTTCAAAAGGTTCGTGAGAAAGTTGACCTTGCAAAACCGGAACTTCCGGAAGATGCAGAAGAGCCAACCGTTCAGGAAATAAATTTTGCTGAATTCCCGATAATGAATGTGAATCTTTCAGGGGAATATGACGAGGTCATTCTTAAAGAAATCGCAGAAGATCTTCAGGATAAAATTGAAGCAATTCCTTCAGTTCTTGGGGTTGATCTTACAGGAGGAACAGAGCGGGAGGTTCAGGTAGATGTAGATCTTGCAAAGATGAAATATTACAATATTGCTTTTGGTGATATTATTCAGGCAATTTCGAATGAAAATGTAACCATTCCGGGTGGAGATATTTCAGTAGGTACAAAAAAATTCTTACTTCGTATTCCCGGACAATATGAAGACACAAAATTGCTGGAAGACATTGTAATTAAAGGTGAAAATCGTAGCCCGATCTATGTGCGTGATGTTGCAAAAGTAACATTCGGTTTTAAGGAAAGAGAAACGTACTCCGAGTTAGACGATGCCCCTGTAATTACGCTAGGTATTAAAAAACGTACCGGTGAAAACATCCTTGATACTGGCAATGAAGTAAAAGCGATTCTGGATGAGGCTATTCCAACGTTGCCACCTACTACACGTTATGCGATCACCAACGATCAAAGTGTGGATGTAGTAAACATGGTTACGAATCTTGAAAACAATATTATATCCGGATTGATCCTGGTTGTTGGTGTATTATTGTTTTTCCTTGGCGTAAGAAACTCCTCATTTGTTGGGATTTCTATCCCGATGTCGATGTTTCTTTCGTTTATAGTTCTCTCGGCTGTGGGAATAACCATGAACATGATCGTTCTGTTCTCACTAATACTTTCTTTGGGAATGTTGGTAGATAATGCCATAGTGGTAGTAGAGAATATTTACCGTTATCTGGAAGAAGGATATGATCGATTTGAAGCCGCAAAGAAAGGGACCGGAGAAGTAGCGGTTCCGATCATAGCAGGTACTTTTACAACAATCGCAGCTTTTGCACCAATGATCTTCTGGCCGGGAATTGTAGGCCAGTTTATGAGCTACTTACCAAAAACGTTGATTATTACACTGGCAAGTTCTCTATTTGTTGGATTGGTGATTAATCCTGTGATCTGTGCATTGTTTATGACTGTTGAGGGCAAGGAAGCTGAGGCGAAACTCACGTCTAATGGAAAGAAGATCTTGTACGGAGTAGTTGGATTCTTTTTACTGATATTTTTAGCCTCAAACTTCATCACTTGGGCAATGTTAATTATACTGGGTGTTATTTTCTGGGCGCTTAACAAATATGCATTAGAACCGGTAGGGAGATGGTGGCAACGAGATGGTCTCAATAAAGTGATTGCTAAATATGAAAATACCTTAGTATGGTCTTTAAACCACAGGCTATCTGTATTGGGAATTTCAGCTGTAGTTCTTGTTTTGAGTTTTGTTGCATTAGGTGCTTTTAACCCCGGAACGGAGTTCTTCCCTGAAGATATACCTCCACGTGACGTTTATGTGCAGGTAGAAACACCGATCGGTTCGGATGTGGAATACACCAAAACTATTATTGAAGAAGTTCAGCAGCGGGTTAAGAACCTTCCAAATCTGGTTGACGTAAACAGTGTGCTGGCAACTTCAGGGGCAAGTATTACTGCTGACCCGGGATCTGGTGGCGGCGGAAATACTCCAAACAAAGGAACTGTTGCCTTGAACTTTGTGGATTTCCAGGAACGTGAGGGCGATGTATTTGCAGCTATGGAGTTTTTACGAAATCACATGAGCGACAATATTGTTGGAGCAAAAGTTACCGTGGAACAACCACCAAATGGGCCACCAACAGGGAAACCGGTAAACCTTGAAATTTCCGGACCAGATATGGATCAATTGAGTACGCTTTCAGGTGAAATTTTATCCATTCTTGAAGAAGATTCTGTATTCGCTAAAATGGATGGGCTGGAATCAAATCTTCCTGAAGCTCGTCCCGAGATCAGAGTAGATGTAGACCGCGAAAAAGCGGCGCTTTATGAACTTTCAACTAACGTGATCGGGATGACCATTCGTCAGGCGATTAATGGTGTGGAAGCTTCAAAGTTCCGTGATGGTAAAGAAGAATATGATATTATTGTTCGATTAAATGATGAGTATCGTGATGATCTAAGCACACTTGGCGATCTGACCATTCCTCATGAAGGCAATCAAATTCCATTATCAGAAGTAGCTACATGGGAAGTAAAAGATGGGCTTGGCGGAATCAATCACAAAGATTCGGAACGAGTGATCACCATTAGTGCAGATGTTCGATCAGGATATCAGGCAAATGCGGTACTAGCTGAAGTTCAGGGAGTTCTCTCCAATTATCTGGATGATATGCCTTCCGGATATGGTTACAGCTGGACAGGGCAACAACAGGAGCAGGACGAGTCGTTTGAGTTTCTGGGAATTGCATTCCTGATAGCTGTATTTCTGATCGCATTTATTTTGGTATCACAGTTTAACTCTATAGCAAAGCCGATCATTATTTTGAGTTCAGTAGTAATGTCGATGGCGGGTGTATTCTACGGATTGGTGACTTTCCAGATGGCATTCGGTTTGATGGCTTTCTTGGGAATTATCTCTCTTGCAGGAATTGTAGTAAACAATGCGATTGTATTGATCGATTACGTGGATATTTTAAGAACCAGAGATGGATTAAACTTAAGAGATGCGTTGGTGCAAGGTGGAAAAGTGCGTTTTCGTCCGGTAATTCTTACGGCAATTACGACCACACTTGGTTTAGTGCCATTAGCAATCGGATTCAATATTGATTTCATTGTTTTGGTAAATACTCCGATCGAGTTTTTTGCAAACTTAGGCTCTTATGTGTACATGGGTGGTGAGCAAGCTACATGGTGGGGACCAATGGCGATTGCTGTGATTGTCGGGTTGCTATTTGCTACAGCGCTTACATTGATCCTGGTTCCGGTACTTTACAGCTTAATTGAAAGAAGTCGCAGAGGCTTGAACAAAGTTATGTTCGGAAAAGAAGAGCCGGGCATAATTAAAGACCAAAGTGATCTGAACGGAAACGGTACAAGCAAAAAACCAGAACCCGTTACAGCCTAGCTGAATAAAACACAGCACTAAAAAATTTAAAAACCCGATTCTGAAAAGCAGAATCGGGTTTTTTTTGTAAAGAATTCCATTCTCCCCTTGAGGGGAGATGATTATCCAAACAGTTACTTTGGATAATCCGAGGGGTGATTGTGAAGTTTAAGAATTCCTAAACTTCACAATCACCCTCCGCTTTTTCGGGTCTCAAAGCTTCGAAATAAGTACGTCATCCTGAACTTGTTTCAGGATCTTTGTAAGGAATCGGTCTTGAAAATTATCTTCCAAAGCATAAAACAAAGACTGGTATCAAGCATTAAGAGGTTGGTAAACATGGAAAAACTGAAAGCTTTTGCTTAAGATTCCGAATGAAGTTCGGGATGACCAACACCTACAAAACCTCAGAATTACTATTCAGGACCTTCAAAGCTTCTCGTTTGTAGGTTCTACCAATAGGAATCTGAATACCCGGAAGTTCAATCTCGTTGTTCGACCAGCTCTCGATCATTTTAGTATTAATGATAAAAGAGCGGTGAACTCTTAAAAATTCAGACTCAGGAAGTCGCTCTTCCATATACGTCAATGTCTGATGCGTAACCACTTCTTTGTTTCGGGTTTTAATGAGCACATAATCCCTTTTGCTTTCAACGTAGATGATCTCATTCAGACAGATCTTCACATTTTTCTTATCAACCGGAACAAAAACAAAATGCTTGGAATTGCTTTCATCTGCAGTTTTTGGTGAGTGTTCTGTAACTGAATGAAGTTCGAAAACTTTGTCTACAGCTTTTAAAAAGCGATTGAATGAAATTGGTTTCAGTAAGTAATCAACTACATCCAGCTCAAATCCTTCCAATGCATATTCACGATAAGCAGTGGTAAAGATCACTTTAGGCGGATTCTTCATCATTCTCAGGAACTCAATACCGGTAAGACGTGGCATTTGAATATCCAGAAAAAGAATATCTACTTGGGATTCCCGGAGAGCCTGAAAAGCTTTCACAGCATTTTGGAAAGTAGCTTTCACTTCCAATCCATCAATTTTAGACACATGAGATTCAATAACCTCAATGGCTAAGGGTTCATCATCTATTATGAAGCAGGAGAGATTCAAACAGTGTCAGGATCTAAAAGTTCATCAAGTTCTATCGTCAATGAAACAGAGTACTGATGTTCTGTATCGTTTGTTTCAAGGGTATAATGATCTTCATATAAAAGCTCTAAACGCCGATGAACATTTTTTAGCCCGATGCCTTTCTGATAATCGAACTCATTCTTTTCAACCGTATCGTAGCCATTACTGTTATTTACAGATAAACTTAGTGATCGGCCTTCTACTTTTATGTGGATATCAACCCATACTTCATCAATGGAATCACTGGTTCCGTGTTTGAAAGCATTTTCCACAAATGGAAGCAACAGCATAGGTGGTATTTGGTTTTTGGAAACATCACCTTCCGTTTCATAGGTAATGGTGAGTCGGTCGTCGTACCGTATTTTTTCTAAAGCGATGTAATTTTCTATTAGCTTTAGTTCTTTGCTTAAGGGAACTGTTCTGGAATTGCACTCATACAGCATAAAACTGAGGAGTTCAGATAATTTCAGAACAACTTCAGGGGAATTTTCAGATTTTTTTAAAGTGAGTGCATATAAGTTATTCAGTGTATTGAATAAAAAATGAGGGTGAATTTGTCCTTTCAGAAAATTGAGTTCAGCTTGTAGTTTCTCCTGGCGTAGCTCTTTTGATTTACTCTCCTCACTATAAAAATATTTCGTAATCTTTATAAAAGCAGCAAGTGCAACGGCAGGATAAATCGAGAGCGTAGTTTTTAGGATCTTGGAAATATTAAACACACCGCCTGACATCCACTCATGATGATACATCGGATAAAAGTAATGGTAGTCAAGCACTCGTTGAAAAACAGCGGCTATTAGAATGGCAAGACCTGTAATTATAGTAGCGGCGACATATTTTTTTTGGAGAAAATATCTTGGAATCACAAAATATAGCACAAAGTAAGCTGCAGCGATTTTTAGTGGTAGATAAGCCATCGCCCAGAAAAACTCGGCTCCGTAGCTATCAGCATAACTTCCATAAATAATGGTATACATGGCTATATAACACATCCAGAAGAGAATGTGCCAGCCTATTCTATTACCTGTAGATTGATATTTGTGAACTATGTTTAACATAACGAAGCATGAATGTACGCATTGGATCTAAAGAAATTGTATAGGATTTTCTCATTTCTGCGAACAGCGTGTTTTTTGGGATAAACAACACTTTAGCTACGGTAAATAGCAAAAATCATCGAATAAAGGTCTTCCGGCGATAATATCTAGTTACGTATCCAAGCTATAAATAAGAGTATTTTTAATCCCGTATATCTGTTCCAACAATAAATGGGACAGAAACATGAAATACTTTTTATTACTTGTATCGGCAATGCTATTTAATTCTAAACTTGTTGCACAGGAGCAATCGATTTATGAGAACTTTATACTCAATGCCACAAAAATAACTACCAAAGTAATTATTGACGGAGAACTTGAGGAATCAGAATGGGGTGAAGCATCCATTACATCTGACTTTTTAAATAAGGCACCAAGAGATACCGGACTTGCGGTAAACCAAACCAAAGCATGGATTATGTACGATGATGAGTTTTTATACATCGGAGCCATCAATTATCAAAAAAAGGAAGATCTGGTTATCAAGACATTGAAAAGAGATAATTCATCTTATCACTGGGATAGCGATGGATTTAGTGTGGTGCTGGATCCGATGAACAAGCAAACCAACGGCTTTTTATTCGGTGTGAATGCTGCCGGAGCTCGGGTAGACGGAATGGTCAGCATCGAAAACTCCCGAACCCGGCCCGATGTAAACTGGGACAATGTTTGGTTCAGTTCAGTTAAAGTTCATGATGACTACTGGGTGGCAGAATTTGCCATTCCTTTTAAATCTATCAACTATGATACGAATGTAGAAGAGTGGGGAATCAATTTTGTTCGGAATGATATGAAAAGAAACGAATATTCTACCTGGAGTCATGTACCACTGGGCTTTCCGGGCATTGATATTGGACATTTAGGAACGATGGTGATCAAGGACATTCCTCCTAAAAGAAAACAAGGCGCTATTATTCAGCCGTATGTGTTAGGTTCATCGAACAAAAATTTTCAAGCAGCAAGCAATGGACTGGAAAATGATATTGAAATAGGATTGGATGCTAAAATTCCTGTTGGACAAAATCTGAAATTAGATCTTACTGTAAATCCGGATTTTTCTACAGTGGATGTAGATCAACAAGTAACCAATCTTTCCAGGTTCAGTATTTTCTTTCCGGAAAAAAGGGCCTTCTTTCTGGAAAACAGTGATCTGTTCGGAAGTTTCGGAACATGGGGATTAAAGCCATTTTTCTCAAGAAGAATCGGGTTAAATAATGGCGAAATTGTACCAATATTATTTGGTGCCAGAGTAACAGGAAATTTAAGTGAAGATCTGAGAGTTGGTGTTTTAAATGCTCATACCAGATCAGTCAATGATCTTTCGGCCAATAACTATACGGTTGCTTCAGTTCAGCAAAATCTAGTAGGGCGTACTAATGTTAAAGCACTATTCACAAACCGCTCTTCTTTTGACGGAGCCTCCCCAACGGGAGAGGATTACAATCGAACCATAGGAGCTGAATTCAATTATACTTCTGAAAACGGATACTGGAACGGAAATGCGAGATACCATTGGTCTCAAACAGAAGAAAAATTTGATGATGCATATTTTGCAGGTGCGACCTTAATGTATGGCGATGGCGATAAATTCTTTGGAATCACTGCCGACAGAGTTGAAGACAATTATATAAATGAACTAGGCTTCTCAGATCGACTTTTTCAGTATGATGCCGAAGCAGGGGAATTGAAAAGAGTAGGGTATAATTTTATCAATCCGTGGGCAGGATTTACCATTCGTCCGGATGCCGACTGGATTAACAGTTATACATTTTCGGGCTGGATGGTAGGTTCAACAAGAACCAACGGTGATTTTATTGATAGAATCTTATCAGCTAATTTTGAAATGTACACAAAGGATTGGGGAGGGGTAAACTTGAGCGCCAGAAATAGTAAAGTTGCTCTCTTATTTCCAACAAACTTGATTAACGGAGATGAATTGCTTCCTGTTGATACTTACACTTTCAATAGAATTGCGTTTGATTATTATTCTGATACCAGAGGAATTTTAAATGGTAGCCTGAACACTTCTTTCGGAGAATTCTATAACGGAACCAGAACTCAGTTTGGTGGTTCACTTAATATGAGAGTTCAGCCCTGGGGAAATTTCGGAGTTCGTTATGTAGGAAATAAAGTAAATCTACCTGATAATTATGGAGAAGCAACACTACATCTTATCGGTCCGCAGGCAGAAGTAAGTTTTTCAAATAATCTTAGCTGGACCAGTTTCCTGCAATATAACACACAAGCAGAAAACTTTAACGTGAACAGCAGATTACAGTGGAGATTTGCCTCTATGTCTGATTTGTTTATTGTGTACAACGACAATTATGACACAGATAATTTTGCAGTAAAAAATCGAGGAGTGGTATTTAAAATGAATTATTGGTTTAATTAACAACGGAGAATCTAAGACGAGCGGTTAAAACAGTTTTAGTAGTTCGGCTTAGTTTTTTAAATAAGAGTTAAAACGAAATTAATTATGAAAAAACTGCTACTTATATCATTCTTAGTTTTTACAGGAACAATAACCTCTCAAGCTCAGGGAAAATTGGTTGGCGGACCTTGTGAAAGATGCGAAGCAGTGTTCGAATATGGAGATCAGAACCTTTCTTCAGTTGATACACTGCCCGAATTCGGAAGTGAAGGAGTTGATATTAAAGTTACCGGTATAGTTTACAAGGAAGATGGCAAAACTCCGGCTGAAGGTGTTATCCTCTATGTATACCAAACAAATGAAGAAGGAGTGTATCCTAAAAAAGGAGATGAAAAAGGGTGGGCTAAACGTCATGGCTATATAAGAAATTGGATTAAAACTGACAGTAATGGCAGATACACTTTTTATACTCAAAAGCCCATGTTTTATGGTTCAGGTCCGGCTCATATTCATTTGACTATCCTGGAACCAAATGGAAAATATTATTATGCACAAGATTTTCTATTTGAAGGAGATAAGAACCTTACATCCCGACAGCTAAAAAACACGACTCCCAGGGGTGGAAGTAACGGGATTATCAGCTATAAAATGGAAAGTGGAATCCTTACAGGGGAAAGAGACATCATTCTTGGAAAAAATATTCCGGGATATAAATAAGAGTTCTGTGGCAAATCAATCTAACCTGTGAAAAAAATGAGGTTTGATTATATTGATTTGAATTTCAGGTCAACCTCTATAATCATAATATGTCAATTAATCTCAATTTCGATTCACTTAAAAAATATAAAGACGAAGGTTTACTGCTACTCAGAGTAGGAGTGGGCTTGAATTATCTGTTTTTTCATGGTTGGGGAAAGCTAATGGGTGGTCACGAACGATGGATTTCACTCGGACAGGTAATGCCTCATTTCGGAGTTGATGAAATTGCTATGGTTTGGGGCTTTTTGGGAGCGGTTATTGAAACACTTGGAGCTCTCCTTTTTGCTGCAGGATATAAATTCAGATTCATTGCGATGCTTTTAGGATCAATGATGCTGGTTGCAGTTTATGCACACATAAGCGACGGAGATAGTTGGCGACAGGCTTCGCATGCATTTAAGATGATGTTTGTGTTTTTTGGTATGATGTTGATTGGATCCGGAAAATATGCGATTAAAAAATCCGGCTAGTAGCAAAAAAGAGAAGTCTTTACGTTAAAAAGAAAAGAGTTTTGAAGCTATTAGCAGGAAATTTGAAACGAAAAGAAACCCTGATGATAAGTGAGAAGATGTAACCTGAGATAGAGGAAACAATTGGAGAGTTAGCAACTCAAAACTCTTCAACCCCTCATCAAACCCTCAATCTCATCTGCCTTTTTAGGAACGTTCGTCATATTCTCCATTCCTTCTTCAGTAACAATGATGTCATCTTCTATGCGAACACCTCCGAAACCAAGCAGATATTCTACTTTTTCAGTATTCAGGAATTGGTTCTTTTCAGGATCAACTATCGCGGGTTCCAATACCGCAGGAACAAAGTAAATTCCCGGTTCAATTGTTATAACCATACCTGGTTGTAATTCGCGACGAGCTCTTAAAAATTTAATACCCGGCCGTTCAATTCTGTCTACTCCTTTTGGATAACCTCCGACATCATGAGTATCTAAGCCTAAGAAGTGACCTAAACCGTGAGGGAAGAAGAGGGCAAAGATATTTTCTTCCATCATGTCGTCAATATTGCCTTTAACAACACCCATGTCTTTTAAGCCTTCCATCATAGTTCGGGCAGCGAGTAAATGCAGATCTTCCATTTTAACTCCAGGCTTGATGGAGTCAAGCACTTTATCCATACCTGCTAAAACAGAGTTATAAATTCCTTTTTGAACATCGGTATATTTGCCATTTGCCGGAAAAGTTCTGGTGTAATCTGATGCGTAACCATTACATTCAAACCCGGAATCCATCAAAAACAGATCGCCATCTTTGATTTTGCTGTTATTGACTACGTAATGAAGAATAGATGCATTAACACCCGAGGCAAAAATTCCGTTATAAGCATCCTGCATCAACCCATTTTCGATCTGTACTTTGTTGAAAATCGCTTTCATTTCATATTCGTACATTCCCGGTTTAATTGATTTCATTACTTCCAGATAAGCCAGATCGTTTACTCTGCAAGCTTCACGCAATTGGTCCAATTCCCAATCGGTTTTCAGAACCCTGCAATAAGTGAGGGCATCAACTAACGCTTCTGTTTCTACATTAAAACCACGGTTCAAATCCTCCACAAATTCTGCCTGTTCATCATCAATGCAATAGACGGTTTCAGGTTTAAGTTCATTCAGAACCTTAAGAATGTCATTTCTGTAATGAAGGTAGTCAGGTTGATATTCCTCCTGATATTGCTCTTTTGTTTTCACATACCCATGCCATACAGCGTATTGAGCATCTCGTTCGGGAACAAAGAGATGATATTCTTCTTTTTTTAGATCTAATAC
This sequence comes from Balneola sp., assembly GCA_965222085.1. Classification (GTDB taxonomy): domain Bacteria; phylum Bacteroidota; class Rhodothermia; order Balneolales; family Balneolaceae; genus Balneola. The sequence goes on along the minus strand of OZ244952.1, from coordinate 1,270,305 downwards.
GAGCGAACATTCAGCTTCATTTACTCCAGTTAAGTACCAGAAATTCGATTCCTGACGAAATGGAAATTCGTAATCAGTATCATACCGATACATAATTTCGGCTCCTTGAATAAATACAACTCCATTTTGGTTGTCATCAAATAATGAAAAAAGCTTTTCTCTGTGTTGGTTATGCATTTTTATAGTGTATTAGATTTTATATCTGAGGATATGGATTTGAAGCATCAATTTCGAACAAAGCTTAAGAAAAGAAGTGAATTTAAAAAATTGAATTCAATTTCTTAGATTTAATGGATTTTAAAAAAAGGCTAACAAGGGTATATATTGTTTTTTAACAGAAAAAAGCTATCCGGATATATATTTCAGATAGGGTTTAACAGATGTGGAACTAGTTCTATCGCGTATTTTTTTGAAAAAAACGGGTATAGCGCAGCTCACTGGGAAAAAGGCACTATCGCTGTAGGGATGGAGCTCGCCAGAATAAAAAATAAACCGTTACTCACCTACTGCAAGAAATACGACATATATACAGATCTGGAAAAAGTGAATATGTGGCGTTTACCAAAGCTGAAATGGAAATACCCTATTTTCAGAAAGTTTTTAAGAGAAACAGAGGTAAATGTAGATGAAGCACCACCTGTTTACGCCTATAAACATTTTAAGCAGCTGGACAAACACTATCCAAAGAGCAAATTCATTTTTAATACAAGAGAAAAAGAAGATTGGATCAATAGTCGATTAAAACTAAATAAGGATAATAATCTGATCACTTACAGATCTTGCAAATGTGGAGATAACTATCACTCATCAGAAAAGGAATTGGTTCAGTGTTGGGGAAAAGAGTGGGACCAACATCACCAAAATGTATTGGATTACTTTGAGGACAAAGAAGACAAATTGCTTTATTTTGATATCCAGAAGGATGATGTGGACAAGCTAACAAACTTCTTCTCGGACCTGGATCTGGATACGAAGCACTGGAAAAAAAGAAATAAGTCGAAAACTAAATAACAGACTTACATATATAACTCAACGGTAGACAATAACTGTTTTAGATCTTCTACTTTCTCGAGTTGTTCCTTGCGTTCGTAGCTTTGAATAAGATTTCGAATGGTTCTGATTAGAATATCCATGTCCGAAGCCATCTGAAAATATTCCGGCTTTGGCTCAATATTATTCTTTTTCAGAAAGAAATAGCATTGATCGTAGCTCACTACTGTTCCGTCATCATATGGATCAACCAGAAATTCTTCTCTTTCACCGATATAAGTAAGCATAAAGTGAATAGGCATATTTACTCCAAAAACGGGTAGGTCCAACCGTCTGGCAATGAACATGACTATCATACTTAAGGTAATAGGTAATCCTTTCCGACGATCAATAACAGTGTCGAGAAAACAATTGGCAGGATTGTGATAGTCTTTTTGATCTCCGTTAAAATTCAGGTCTTCAAACACAAATTTGAATAAGTGTGAAGCTTTTTTCTTCTCGTCCAGTTTATATCGAATACTTGGAGCAACCATTTCGGCGAAATGATCCAGTTTATCTTTATAATGTTTGGTGTCAATAGTTGGATTCCCAAACCTTGAAAGCATGAATATGATGGATTCCAGATCCTTTCTGTTTTTTATACCATTCTCCAATGCATCCACAAAATCAGTTTGTAAGCCTTCAAAAGTCAACGTATGGATAAGCTCATTAACTCTGGTCTTTTCCTCTCCTTGTTTCAGATCAACCTGATATTGATCTAGCATCGGAACCGCATTTTCACCAAGCTCCACAAATCGACGATTTACAGATTCCTGAACAAATGGATCCGGGTCATCCATTAGAGTGAGTAATGATTGTATTTCTGATTTTGAAATCATAGAATCAAAGGTAAGGATTGAAAAATACAACAACCAAGAAAAGCTTTTAAGTCTCTGATTGAACTTAAATGCATAAAAAATTGCTGTTTATTGAAACTATTGATGATTTTCGGGCTACCAATAAAATCAAAGATACACCTATAGGGATATATGAAGCACTGGATGAACGTAATTTCAAAGTACTATCAAAGGATCGTAAACAGCATTGCGTTCTATCCTACGATCATAGCTTTGGCATTCATGGTTTTTTCTATTTTTGTGATGAGGATCGAGTTCAATGATCTTGTAATAGAGCTAAAGAGCAATATTGAGCGCGTTCTGGTCCATGATTCCAATAATGCCCGATTGATCTTAGGAACCATTGTAGGAAGTCTTATTTCTTTAATGGTATTCAGCTTTTCGATGGTAATGATCGTGCTTAACAGAGCCACTTCTACGTTATCCCCAAGAGTTATACCCGGATTGATATCAGACAAGTTTCATCAAGTTGTTCTGGGGTTCTATTTGGGAAGTATCATTTACAGCTTGATCCTGATCGTAAATATTGACGCACCCGGGGTTGATTTTTCTGTGCCATCTCTGGGAATTTTTGTAAGTATGATACTCGCCATAGTTTGTATGGGTTTGTTCGTGTATTTCATTCACTCTATATCTCAAAAAATTCAGGTGGATTTCATTCTGAATGATATTTACAAGCTCACCAAAAAGGAATTAAATGGTGTGGATCATGACAATGCTAAAAAAGAATTGCCGGATACTTCTGACTGGATAACCTGTCTTGCAAAAGATTCGGGTTATCTTAAGAAAATCGATGGCCCGGGACTGACGGAGTTTTGTAAAAAGCACGAGTTCAAACTGAATGTGAAAGTGTCAATTGGATCATTTGTAGTGAAAGAATATCCGTTTATTGAGATAAGTAAGGAATTGGATGAGGATGTGATCGATCAATTGAGTTCGTATTTTACACTCTATACGGAAGAGCGGGTTTCTGACCATTATTTGTTCGGCTTTAAACAGATCTCTGAAATTGCGGTAAAGGCACTTAGTCCGGGAATCAATGATCCGGGAACAGCAGTAAAAGCCATCGACTTATTATCTGATCTGTTGACGAAATTGATGGAAGTTGATGAGCAAAATTACATCCCGAATTCAGAAGATGAGCCACTGGTATTCGTTCGCCCGGTTCCATTTAAGGACGTGATGTTTCAGATCATTGTACCGATCAGGGAATACGGCAAGAAAGACGTTTCAGTATTGGTGCGACTGCTCGACTGCATCAAACATATGATCTATTCTGATATACATCGCAAGCGTTTTACTTCTTTATTGATATCATATGTAGACAACTTTCTAACCTGTTCAGAAGAGTTCATAGATAACAAATTGGATAAAGAAAGTATTAATGATCGCTTGAGAGAAGTGAATGCTTGTTTGGAAAAAGAACAGCAGTTTCAATTGCTTTAAATACAAAAAAGAAATGCTCTCCAATTTGATGATTTTATCATTAGCTTTATCTGAATTATAAAACTCAGTGCATAAAATGAAAATCAACGTTTCTTCCGAAATCGGACATCTTAATGGAGTTATTGTTCACACTCCGGGTCATGAAGTATCATTGGTAAATCCCGAGCTTAAAGATGAGCTTCTTTTTGATGACATCATCTTTGAAGAAGACGCCAGAGAAGAACATCTTGATATGCTGGATCTGTTTAAAGCAGCCATGCCAAAAGATGGTCAGGTTTTAGAAATTGTAGATCTTTTCAAGGATTCCATCCAAAACGAAGATGCCAGAGCGTTCTTTATTGAGCAATTGATAAGAGAATTTCCGGAAGAGAATTTGTCCGTGATCGAAAAGCAACTGCATGAGTTAGACGCGCAACAATTACTGGAATTCAGTACACAAGGTGTTTTGCCCGGAGGGAGTAAATTTTCCCTCTTGCCTTCTCCGAATTTGTTATTTACTCGCGATCTTGCCGCGGTTGTGGACGACACTATTTTGATTTCCAGAGCAGCAACTAAAACCCGTCTTCGGGAATCATTGATGATGGAGACACTGGTAGAATTTAATCCGCTATTTGATTCTGTACGAGACAGTGCTATCCGTATTTCAGGAAATCAGTCTATTGAAGGCGGAGATGTTCTGGTGGAGTCCAAAGATCTTGTATTGATAGGAATGAGTGAGCGTACTTCATTCACGGGACTGATGAAGGCGGCAGATGGACTGCTTAATCATGGAGTGAAAACAGTCTTGGCTGTCGATATCCCGAAGCAACGTTCTTCTATGCATTTGGATACTATTTTTACGTTTGCCAGCAATTCTGAGTGTATTGCTTTTCCTCCGGCAATTATGGAGCAACAAGATAATGTGGTAGCACTACAGAAAGTAAACGGAGCAATTCAGGCGGAATCCAGATCGTCGCTACAATCTGCTTTGAACGAATTTTCAGCAAATACTTACGATTTTATAAAGTGCGGCGGTGAAGACAGAACCAATCAATTCCGCGAACAATGGACAGATGGTGCGAATGTGTTTGCCTTGGCTCCCGGAGTTATTGTGGGATATGAGCGAAATACAAATACATTCAACACATTGGTGGATCATGGCTATTCGTACATGAATCAGTTTGAGTTTATCGAAGAGTTTGAAGAAAAAGGACTCGATCTGAATCAAGACAACAAAATTGCCGTAAGTTTTCAGGGCCATGAATTATGTCGGGGTCGTGGCGGCGCACGATGTATGACCATGCCGATTTCAAGAGAAGAAGTTTAAAGAGGAACTGCTTGAGTAACGACGAACATCCATCATCAATAGAAACCGATTTCGAAATTCTGTCAAGAAGCGAAGAACCGAAAAATAAGCCCGATACAAAAACGATCTTAAAACATCTGGCTTTGTTTGTTCTTACTTTTATTTCGGTTTCAATTGTAAGCTCTATTTTTGTTGGGCTGGGAAACGGAATTTCAACTATTGGTCCATTGGTTTTACCGGGAACGGAAGATCTTTTACGAGGAGTACTATTTGCTTCATTGCTTCTGAGCTTCCTTACTTTTCATGAATTCGGACATTATTTTGCGGCGGTCTATCACAACATAAAGGTGAGTTTGCCATATTACATTCCGCTCCCGGTAGGGATCGGTACACTTGGTGCTGTAATTCGGATAAAGGAAAAGATCCATCAAACTAAAAAGCTTTTCGACGTTGGGGTAGCAGGCCCGGTAGCAGGATTCATTGTTTCTTTAATTATACTAATTGTAGGATTTGCAACACTTCCTGAGCCAAGCCATGTGCAGAATTTTGCAGGACACGAAGAACTGAAAACATATGTGGCCCAAACCGGGGAATATCCAACAGAGGTTTTATCAGAAGATGAAGGAGCGGTAATTATATTCGGAAATACCATATTGTATGGATTTCTGGCATCGCTTTTTGAAAATGTACCACCGCTTTGGGAAATGTATCACTATCCGTGGTTGCTGGCCGGTTGGTTTGGATTATTTTTTACGGCGCTGAATTTAATGCCGGTTGGTCAGCTCGATGGCGGGCACATCCTCTATTCTTTAATCGGTTATAAAAAACACAAAATAGCAGCAAGAATTTTTTATTCCTTCATCACAATTTTAGCTGGTATTGAATTGGTTCCATTCTTCCACGATCTGCTCGGCAAATACGATACCTCATTCGGCGCACTTTCCTGGTTGATCTGGGGAATCATGTTATTCTGTGTTATGCATATCGCTTTTCAAAAAGAATCGAAATGGGTAAGCACAATGTTTACCACTTCGCTCATTTGTTCTGCACTTTATTTGTATGTGATCCAAGGTCCGCAGGAAGGCTCACCATCGTTAATATGGGGCGTATGGACGTTATTCATCACATTTGTGGTAAAAGTAGAGCATCCGCCGGTTACATTTTATACGCCACTTTCACGAGGAAGAAAAGTGTTAGGCTGGTTAAGTATGCTTATATTTATACTCTGTATTAGTTTGAACCCAATATTTACACAATAGAACCCATGAAAAAATTATTCATCCTTTTTTTGATCGCCGGATTAACCGCGTGTGCGGATAGCAAAAAAGAAGATACGAGCACAAAGTCTCTGTCAGAAAAAGTTGATCTGTTTTTAGAAAATGATCAGTATACTGATGCTCTTACTTTGCTGGAAGGTCAGGAAGAATCAGAAGAAGTAATGGCATTGAGAGAAAAAACACACCTTAACTACGGATTATATCTGGAGTATCGTGATTCGAACGTAAATAACATGCGCGATAAGATGAATGGTGCTTTGGCTCAGTATGTTGAAGTACTGAAGATCAATCCTGATAACGAAAAAGCAATTAGTGAAATCGAGCAGATTCTGGGAATCTACGCCACCTTTGAAGATCGTAAACCGGAAGAAAGCATAGTTGAGGAACTCCGTAAACTAGGATTTGAAGTTTAATTTTTATTAAGGGTCATCCCGCACTTGATGCAGGATCTCGATAGTAATCAAAATCGAGATTTCGGCTTTCGCCGCGAAATGACAATAAATGAACCATGAGTAACAACAACACACCAACCATACAAAACCGAAAGGCTCGTCACGACTACAACGTAGAAGAGACGTTTGAAGCAGGTCTGGTTCTGAAAGGAACGGAGGTGAAGTCTATCCGAGCGGGAAAAGCTTCGTTTACTGATTCCTTCGCTTTTATAAAAAATGGAGAAGTGTTTTTGAGAGAATTGTACATTAAACCGTACGAACATGGCTCATACTACAATCACGATCCGAGGCGAGAACGAAAGTTATTACTCAACAAAAAAGAAATTCGTCAGCTCGATAAATTTGTACAGCAAAAAGGATACACGCTCGTTCCGCTAAAAATGTACTTCAAGAGAGGAAATGCCAAAGTATTAATCGGCGTAGCCAAGGGTAAAAAGAGCTTCGATAAAAGAGACAGCATCAAAGAAAAAGACTTAAAGCGACAATTAGACCGCAACGTAAAAGGGACTTACAAGGTTAATTTGTAGGTATTATTATTACAAAAGTTCGTCTTCCTGAACTCGTTTCAGGATCTTAAGGCTTTAGCTCTATACTAATTTTTATGTCAGCATTCTATCACTTAATTAACGTAAATTTCTTCGTAAGAACTCTATCTGCAGTTTTAAGTCTGTAAAAATACATTCCACTCGCTAAATTACTTGCATCAAAGTTCACCGAATGGCTACCTGCTGAAAGTCTGTTGTTTTGCAAAACAGCAACCTCTCGACCAATCATATTGAATATGGAAAATCGTACTTTGTCTGGTTTAGATAATTCAAATGTAAATGTAGTAGTTGGATTGAATGGGTTGGGATAGTTTTGAAGCAAGCGAAAGCTATAATTTTGAATTCCTTCATTTTTAATATCCGTTGCTATGACAGAAGTTGGACTTACAAGTCTTCTGTTATAGACTTCTATATGCAAGACTCTAGAATCTTTGATTAACTCATTTGCAAGTGAATCAATTTGAATCTCTGAAAATCCCCATTTAGAAAAATCATTTCGGAGTTCCAGTACTTCTGCATTTAAGCTGTCCGCCATAAAGCGAATGGTTGACGTGTCGACAGAGTTTTCAAAATATAGATCAATATTTCCACCTAAATATTGTTCTGAATTAAAACTAACAGAATCAATTATTCCTAAATAATCTACAACAATAGTTTGTTCACCACTTTCTTTTGGAAGAAACAATGAAGAGGTATCTAATTCCCAGATTAATTCTCTTTTGTCACCGATAAATAGTGTATCTCTATAATCATCTGTAAGGTATTCATCTCCAAAAAGATTAATTCTAGAAAATACGAGACTAACTATCCAAGAGGATGATCCTCTATAAGTATGAATTGCATCTGAATCATTGTAAAAAGTAGCTTTAAGGATGATTGTTTCTCCAACTCCATATTGTGCTTTATCTGTAGTGATTTCTGAAGAAACCTGCCCAAAAAGCAGATTGGTAAAAAATAAGAATATTATTAGTATTAATATGTTTTTCATAGTTAATATTAATAAAGTTAGACCCACAAAACAAAACCCCGCCCTTTCGGACGAGGTTTTCATATTCAACAGGAAAGTCTGTAAGCCGGATTTTGTTCCTCCGCCAATTGGCAGATTCGGTAATCATTTATCTGGTGCACTCTACCCGATGGCGTCACGACAAGTGGCGTATACCATCTTACATGAGCTTGCACCCCGCGAGGTTTACCGTGCCTCTTCGGTCGCCCTAAGAGCGGTGAGCTCTTACCTCACCTTTTCACCATTACCGCCAACGCGGAGCGTTGGAAATTCCAAAGTTTAAAACCCAAATTTCAAACAAACATCAATGATTTAATAGTTAAACATTGTGATTTGTTTGTGTTTTGGTGCTTGTTATTTGAAGTTTAACCAATGCTCCGCGCTGGAGGCTGTTTGTTTTCTGTTGCACTGTCTGTCTCAGTATCATTCCTGATAAAGAGCCTCTGCTACGCCCGAGGGATCGCAGAGCGCGGTACTTGTTGGTGTCCGGACTTTCCTCCCCATACATAATAGCATAAGGCGATTACCCGACTTCCCTATCCCAAAATACGGTTTTGACCAAGATTAAAAAAGGATGAACAGGATTACCTAGATTTTAATCTCCCTTCGAATACTGCAGATCCTAAAATCCAAAGAATCCTGTTTCAAACAGGATTTAAAAAACAACTGTGGCAATATGAATTAACTGTATTTTTGTACAGACAAATGCGATGGTCGGTAGTCACTTTATCTTACTCCCATCTCCAACAAAAACCGCTAACTTCCCGGAAGAAAACTGTAAAGATACGGGAGAAGCTGTTACGGTATTAGAAGTGGCGTCCTGAACGCCGGGCTCTAAACGTACATTATCTAACGGATAAAGAACGCCGGAGGAGATGAAATTCTCTACAAAGCCTGAAACAGGGAAAAAAGAAATAGTAGTGTCAATCGGAAAGTCTTCTTCATAAGGAGAATCAACTAAGAATGTTTTGCCGTAATCATCTTCAAAAACCAAAGACTCAAACCGGTCATGAAATTCCACCAAAGAAGACAGGTTTTTTTGTTGATGATCGATGCGTTTTCCCAAAGCTCCCAGAACAGAACAAGATGTAACGCCTTTTTTAAGTGCATAATTCAACGCTTTATCCAGATCTGTGCTGTTTTGGTCATCAAGTTTTAGTACTTTTATATTTTCATGATTGGTATATTTGAAACTATCCAGATCTCCAAGGACGATATCCGGTGTAAAACCATATCCGAGAAACACATGCCCTCCGCTATCAGCGCCAATTTGGATATCGGCTTTTTTGATATGGGTTTCCAATAAAGCTTTAGTTGGAGGCGTTCCTCCACAAATAATAAGTGCGTGCATATATTTTTGATGTAAAACTCGAAAAAAATCACCCCAAAAAGAAATGGAATTCTGGCTATATACATCTATTTTGGCGGTCAAAAAGAAAATTCTATGTTTGAAAAGTTAATTCCGGAATTGTTATCCCATAAAAAGATCGGAGTTTTTTCACATGTGCGTCCGGATGGAGATTGTTTGGGCTCACAAGTTGCGCTTTGTCTGTGGTTGCAGAAAAATGGTGTGGATTCATCCGCGTTTAATGAAGATGAAGTAAACAAAAACCTAGAATGGCTTACTGAATTTAAAAAGATCAAAAAACCCGACTTTTCTGATCTGAAGGGTTTTGACGCTTTTGTATTTGTAGATGGGAATGCCCTTCATCGTTTTGGCGCTACCGCAGAAAAGATCATCGAACTTGAAAAACCGCTCTACATGATTGACCATCATCCGCAGCCGGATGAAGTTTTTAAAGAGTTTGTGTCAAAAACGAACGCTTCATCTACCTGTGAATTGGTTTATAATTTGTTTGCAGAGCATGATATTGATCAAATTGATGAAAGATCGGCAAAAGCAATGTATGTTGGAATTGTAACCGATACTGGCTCTTTTCAGTTTGACAGTGTAAAACCGGACACAATGAAAGCAGCTGCAACTTTGTTGGAATATGGAAATTTTACTCCTGATGAAGTTGTACAAAAAGTATATTCATCAAAACCCATGAAACAAATCAAGTTGTTGGGTTTAGCGCTGGAGACCATTTCTTTGCATGAGAACCAACAAATTGCGACTATGTACGTTACAAAAGCGATGTTTCAGAAAACGGCTACTTCCAATGAAGACACTGAAGGATTTGTAGCATACCCGCTAAGTATAGAGGGAGTAAAAGCTTGCATTTTCTTACGTGAAGACGAAGATAGAATTAAACTAAGCCTGCGTTCTCAGAGCGACATTGATGTAAATGAATGGGCAAGGGAGCTTAATGGTGGAGGCCATAAAAAAGCAGCAGGAGCCTGGTATAAAGGTAATATGGAAGAAGCAATCGAAGATGTCATCAGTATTGGAAGAAAACAATGGATTAACGATTAGGGAATGAAGAGAACAGTTACTACTGCAAGTTTACTGCTTATAATTTTTTGTACAGCTTGTTCTAAAAAAGAAAGGCCGGAAGTTATTCCGACTATTTCACCTTTAGAATACGAGTCCTCGCCGGCGAGTTTTGAACCGGAAGAAGAAAAGAAAGAAGTAGAAACAAATCAGGTCTCTATTTCTGAAAGCAGAAGTAATGCTATTACCAAAGCAGTTGAAAAAGCCAGCCCTGCAATTGTGAGTATTACGGTAACAGAAGTTGAAAGAGGATATAATCGTGTGGTGGATCCTTTTTTCTCCCGGTTTTTTCAAATGCCATCAGAGCGTGAAGTAAAAAGTATTGGCTCAGGGTTTATCATCAGAGAGGATGGATTGATTGTTACCAATGAACATGTTGCCAGTAAAAGCGCCAAGAAAATCATGGTGGCATTATCAAACGGAGATACTTATGAGGCTGAATTACTTGGCTCAGATGAACTAGCAGATTTGGCTTTGCTAAAAATAAAAGAACCGAAGGGAAGATTGCCAAAAATAAAATTCAGTGATTCAGAAACCGCGATGGTAGGAGAATGGGCTATAGCAATGGGAAATCCATTTGGCTTATTTGATGATGGGCAAGCTTCGGTAACAGTGGGGGTAATAAGTGCTACGAAGAGAGATTTTCGTCCCGATCCTAAAGACCCCCGTGTGTATATAGATATGATTCAGACTGATGCAGCTATTAATAGAGGAAATTCAGGTGGGCCGTTGGTTAACAGCGATGGAGAAGTAATTGGTGTAAACACATTCATTTTTACAGGAGGAACCAGCAACGGTTTTGTTGGGCTGGGTTTTGCTATTCCGGCAAATCGGGTAAAAAAGATTATCAAACAATTGGAAGAATCCGGTGAAGTTGCTCTGGATTTTGATCCCGGAATGGAATTCACGAGAATGACCTCGCAAATTGTTTATCAATACGGAGTGCCGTCTATTCATGGATTATTTGTGACTAGTGTTAATAAAAACGGGCCGGCTTATGATTGTGGAATAATGCCGGGAGATATAATTACAAAAATAGGTGGAGAACGGGTTAGTAGTGAGATGCATGCATGGGCTTTAATGCGAGAGTTTGAAGAAGGGGAAAAAATGCCGATTATACTTGCACGAGGTCAAAACCAGTATGAGGCCGTAATGACATTACGAAAACGTGTAAAAGGGAAATGAGTTCAGAAACGAGTTATACTATTTTAGTCGTTGATGATGACAAATCTTCTCATATCATTGTCAAAAATCTGATCGGCAAAAAATACCAACTCGTTCATGCCAAAGAGCCTCAGCAAGCTATTAACATTCTTTCTGAAACGAAAATTGACCTGATCTTGAGTGATATCCACATGCCGGGTATGACAGGGTTGGAGTTTCTGGAAGCCATAAAAAAGGACTCAGAGAAAAAAGAAATCCCGATTTTACTAATGACCAGCTTGCCTACTGTTGAAAAAGAGCAAAAAGCGATGGATTTGGGAGCTAAAGACTTTATAAAAAAGGAAATGTTTCATTTAAGTCCTATGGAGGTTGCTCAGCGTATAGAAATGAAGTTAGTTAGTAATTTCAGAGTGCCGGATTTGTCAAAGAAACTTGCAGCCAATCAGAAAACCCTTGTTCAGGATATGATGGTACGGATGGAAACCATGGATTTTCTGAATGTATCTCAGGAGTTTTGTCATCAAATTGCTAAACTTTTTGAACTGGAACACCTTTCGTTTTGGAAATTATCCAAAGAAAAACCAAATCTTTTGGTCACAGTTGGCTCCAGGATACCTGCTGACTACAATCCGGAAGACATGTACACGGAGTTGGTTTTTCGTAGAATGATAAAAAACAGAAAACCCTACTTCACAAACAATATTTATAATAGTAAGATGGGAGTATTTATTGAAGGGTCGCGTAATGAGGGGTTACCCGCAGAGATTGGAGTCCCTATGTTTGCAGTAACAGAATCAGATCTGATCAAAAATCAGATGAAGATCCCCGCTAAGGCTCCCATTTTCGGTTACATGCTTATGAAACGAAGTAAAGTATTTTCTACCAAAGAATATGCTGTTCTTTCCAAATTAGTGATTCGTTGCAGCACAATGATCTGGCGTTTGTATAAGCAGATGTAAGTACTAGTTTACTTTCGTAGCTATCGTATCATTATGGCCAATCAAAAACTTTCGCAGATATAATCCAATCGTAGATCGAGATTCGAATCCGGCCTTAAGAGCGGCATCTTCAAATTCTTTCTCCGTCAGGTCAGGATCGGTTGCAAAATCTATCATGTCTTTGTAGAAGCCAAGGGTAAAATTATCTACATCGCTCCCGAATTTAGTCACAAAGATTACATTGCCGTCACGATTAGTTTCGTTATAGTATATATTTTCCATTGCTCGTTGCTCAAGCAATTCATCATGTAAACCGCGGGCAGCATTGAACATTTCAATGTGGTATAAGCCCGCTTCAGAATCTTTTTCTAACAACTCTTTCCAACTAACGTCTGATTCGGCTAAAAAGTCATGCTGAAAATCTACCCACTTACTGTAATCATGCATTTCAGGTTTTTGGAAAGGTGCAAGTAGCATCAAATCCCAGTGATCGCCCTGGCTGTGACGCATAATCATCATATTGCCATCAGAATCAGATTTCTGTTTTTTCACATAGCGGATAAGATCACCAAGTTCTCCAGGAGCAGCTCTTAGCAATGTAATTTGGTAATCATTTTGAGCAACGACGGGAGTAGCCATTATTAAAAATATGACGCCGAATAAAGCTTGTTTAAGTTTTGTCATAATACAGGATTAGTTTGCTTTTATATTCTTTTTGATAAAATTCTCAACTCTGGAAGTGTGGTTTTCATCCACCCAAAGCTCAGCAAAAGGTTCGATTTCAGCTTTCATCTTCTTAAATCTTTCCGGTGATTTGATATCACTGTTTTGTTTAAGCGTTTTAATAAAGTTTCTTCCGTTCTTTAAAAGAGGTTCAACCCATTCCAAAACGTTTTGTTCTTCAACCATGGCATTAAGAAAATTGTGGTGTAGCAATTCTTGAGCAGTTTTAATTTTTGCTTTTCCCTGCCATTCCAATGCTTTAGATCGTCCAACTCTTTCGATTAAACGGGTAAGGCCTCCCCAACCGGGTGTTAAATAGAATTTTCCCTGAGTAAAGCCAAAATTGGAGTGAGCAGCTGAAAGAATGAAATCGAAAGCCATCATAAACTCAATGCCGCCACCATATGCATCACCATTTATAAAAGCGATATTCCAGCAAGGTAATTCTTCAATTCGTCTGAATAACTTTTGCATGCGCTCTGATACATGTATGGCTTCCTCTTTTTGAGTAATAGTATGAAACTCCTTTAAATCGCCACCGGCAATAAAGCTTGTTCTTCCTGCTCCCGAAAAAACGAAAACTTTTATAGAATCATCTGTTTCTAATTCAGAAACCAACTCTTCTAATTGGTCAATTGCCCTAAAATTGATTGCGTTTCGGGCTTCAGGTCGATCAATTTTTGCCCACAAAATATGGTCTGATACTCTTTTTGATCGAATCATTATCTTTCTGTAGACTCCTCAAACAACCATTTTAAATACTCCGGATTTCCTTCGTCTTCAGCAATGTTAAGGCTGATAATACAGGGACAATCATATGAATGGTTATCTAAAATAAAACGAGTTACCGGTTGTACTTTCGAAATATGTGTTTTTACGAGCAGGACGGTTTCGGAGCTTTCCTCAATTGCATTATTCCATTTATAAATAGATTCCATCCCGGGAATAATATTAACACAGGCGGCTAAATCTGCATCAATGATCTTTCTTCCGAGATCAGAAGCCTGTTGTTTAGTTTCGGTTGTAACGTAGAGTAGTCGCAGATTTTTATGCATGGTACCAGAATTTCTGCAAAGCAAAGCCAAAACCCAAATCTTTTACTTTTTATTCACCTGACAGAGCATAAGTTTTAGTTTGAAATTTTCATTTTAGAAAGGTGGAATTTGTTTGTTTTTACCCCTATCTTTGTGAGCTCTAAACTATGCGAAAGTGGTGGAATTGGTAGACACGCTAGATTTAGGATCTAGTGCCTTAACCGGCGTGGGGGTTCGAGTCCCCCCTTTCGTACTTTCCTTTCTAAAAAATACCTGTTTATAACAGCTGAATTGCACATAACAAAGCGGAGAAAAAGTGAACATTTCTGTTAAAGAATTAACAAAAGTTGATAAAGAACTTACCCTGACAGCAAAACGAGAAGATCTTCAGGAAACATTCAACGAAGCCTACAAAAAGTACAAAGGTCAGATTGCACTTCCGGGATTCAGGCCCGGAAAAGTTCCAATGGGAATGATCAAAAAGAGATTTGGTACTGAGATCGAGTACGAAGAGATCAATAAGTATGTACAAAAAGTTTTCGAAAAGGATGTAGTTCCTGAGTACAATCCGGTTGGTGAGACCGAGATGGTTGACATGACCTGGGAAAACGACGAGCTGGAAGTGATCTTTAAGATCGGAACAAAGCCTGAAATAGAGCTGAAAGATCTCAGTAAGATCAAAGTGAACAAGATGGTTCATGATGTTACTGACGAAGAAGTTGCTGAAGAAATAGAGCGAACTTTAGAGCGTGAAGGTAACTGGGAAGATGTTGACGGAAAAGCAACCAAAGACTCCAAGCTTATCGTAGATGTAATTTCTTTGGATAAAGATGGAAATCCTGTTGATGGAGAGGAAGATGTTGATCAGGTTATTGACCTTAGACAAGATGGTGCTAAGGATTTCCTGAAGTCGCTTAAAGGAAAATCTGCCGGTGATGTTGTTGATATGGAGCTGGGTGAAGGTGATGAAAAAGATCGCTTCAGAGTAACTATCAAGAAGGTGCAAAAGCTGAACAAAGCAGAAATGAACGAGGAGTTCATTTCAAAAAACAGCAATGGTGAAGCAAAAACAGAAGATGAGTTTAAAAGCTACATCAAAAGCCAGATGCAGAAGTACTATGATCAAACTTCAGAAGATTTATTCAAAAATGAAGTTGTAGAAGCGTTGGTTGATGCTCATAAAGTAGATGTTCCTGAAGTGTTTTTAGAGCAGGTACTGAATTCTTATGTAGAACAACAAAAGCAACAGCAAGGCGGTACTCTTCCGGAAAACTTTGATGAAGTTGTTTATAAAGAAGAAATGAGAGAGCGTGGTCTTAGAGAAGGTCAGTGGTATTTCATTAGTCAGAAATTGCAAGAAACATTTGAAGATATCGAAATAAAACCCGAAGATATCGATGAGTTCATTTCTGTGGAAGCAGCCCGTTATGGTGCTTCACCGGATCAGCTTAAACAATACTATGCTCAGAACCCTAATTTATTGGAACAGTTGAGAAGCAGTATTCGTGAGAATAAAGTATTTGATAAGCTTGAAGATGAAGTCAAAATCACGGAACTTGACAAAGATAAGTACCGTAAGTTTCAGGAGAAGAAATCTAAAAAATAAAAATTTACTTAACGGCTATGTTTTATAACTCACTTTCATCACAACCTAAGAATAGTTCTATTGAACCTATAGAGAGCAACCTTGTACCAATGGTTGTTGAAACAACAAGCCGTGGAGAACGTGCCTATGATATTTATTCTCGTCTTCTTAAAGACAGAATTATTATGTTGGGAAGCGGAGTAAATGATGCAGTTGCCAGCTCATTGGTAGCTCAAATGCTGTTCTTGGAGTCTGAAGATCCTGAAAAAGATATCAACTTCTACATTAATAGCCCCGGTGGTTCTGTATCAGCCGGTTTAGCTATTTATGATACCATGCAGCATATTAAATGTGACGTTGCTACAACCTGTATGGGAATGGCAGCAAGTATGGGTGCCGTTTTGCTTACTGCCGGCGCTGAAGGAAAAAGAAGTTGTCTTCCGCATGCCAGAGTAATGATCCATCAGCCATTAGGTGGAGTTCAGGGACAAGCTAGTGATATTGAGATCGAAGCCAGAGAGATTCTGAGAGTTAAAAAAGAACTAAGCCAGATTATTGCTGATCATAGTGGTAAATCGATAGATGATATCATGAATGATTCTGACAGAAATAACTGGATGACTGCAGATGAAGCAAAAAAGTATGGTTTGGTAGACAACGTTGTTTCAAGAGCTAAATCTGCTAAATAAATATTTTTTGATTAGATTTAAGGGCTATGAGCGATAAAAAGGAAAACAACGATATTGTAAATTGTTCATTCTGTGGCCGTTCAAGCCTTGAAGTGAACAGCATGGTTGCAGGACCGGGAGTTTATGTTTGTGACCGTTGCGTTGAAGATGCATCAAGCATTATCAAAAGCGATCTCGCTTCTTTAGCACGTCGAAGAGATAAACCGGTAAAACCACTTCTGAAACCAGTTGAGGTAAAAACAAAGCTGGATGAATATGTAATAGGTCAGGAGCAAGCCAAGAAAACCCTTTCTGTTGCAGTCTATAATCATTATAAGCGCATCAATAACAATCACAAAGAGATTGACGATACTCAAATAGAGAAAAGTAATATTGTGCTTCTTGGACCTACCGGAAGTGGTAAAACATTATTAGCTCGTACTCTGGCCAAGATCATTGATGTGCCTTTTACAATTGCTGATGCCACCGTACTAACTGAAGCCGGTTATGTAGGCGAAGATGTGGAGAGTATTTTAAGTAATTTATTACAAGCCGCAGATTATGATGTAGATCGCGCCAAACAGGGAATTGTCTACATTGATGAAGTGGATAAAGTAGCTCGAAAAAGCGATAATCCTTCAATTACACGCGATGTAAGTGGAGAAGGTGTTCAGCAGGCGCTACTTAAAATTTTGGAAGGAACAGTTGCAAATATTCCACCGAAAGGAGGAAGAAAGCATCCCGAACAAAGCTTTATTCAATTAGATACTTCTGATATTCTGTTTATTTGTGGTGGAGCGTTCTCTGGTTTAGAAGATATCATATCAAGACGCATGTCTACCGGATCTCTAGGATTTCACAATGCAGATAGTGTGAAGTTTGATAAGAACCAGCCTGATATTTTTACGCATGTTGAGCCTGAAGATCTGCAAAGATTCGGGTTGATTCCTGAATTGATCGGTCGATTGCCAATGATCTGTGGTTTGCATGAACTTTCTGATGAAGCGATGCTGGACATCCTTCAAAATCCGAAGAATGCCCTTTGCAAACAGTATAAAAAACTCTTCAAGATGGAAGATGTTGAACTGGAGTTTGAAAAGGAAGCTTTAGAAGCTATAGTTGAACAAGCTAAGAAGAGAAAAACGGGAGCAAGGGGTTTGCGTTCTATTATGGAAGCTGCAATGATGGATATCATGTTTACCTTGCCATCTATGAAGGATATTTCCAGGTGTGTGATTACGGCTGAAACCATTGTAAAGAACGCTCCTCCGGTTTACGAAAAGCAAAAAGCTTCTGCATAAACAAATTAAAAGCCCTGTTCAGAAAAAATGTACAGGGCTTTTTCATTTCATAAAGATTCATACATTCAATGAATTCTAGATTATTGATATGAAACTCTTTGTTCCTTCAAATAGGATAAAAATTGTACTGGTGATCCTCTTGGTATTTCTGGGTGCCGGTTCTGTGGTATATAATCAATACTTAGTAAGTAAGATCTTAGAGCAAGAACGATCAAGTGTTGAATTGTGGGCAAAAGGAATTGAGTTTAACAGCCTTCCGGTAAATGAACAAGCCAGTACTAAGCTTCTTAAAGTGGCACAAATGCTTGAACGATATCCAAGTGTTCCTGATAGCGTTATTGAGCTTATTTATGATGCTGAAAATGCCAAAAGCTCAATTGATTTTGTTACAGAAGAAATCATTTTAAGCCAGGAAAGATTTAAAGTTCCATCTATTGTAGTTGGAGAGGGAAACTTTTTGGCAGCCTCAAAAAATATTGACTCTACACGTTTAAGTACCGCTAGAGAACGAGAGAAACTGATTCGTGAATACCGAAGTTTGAACCCTCCGGTACGGATCATTTTTGGAGATGAAAAAAAACAATTTGAACAGTTAGTGTATTATGGAGAAAGCCCCACCGTTCAAATGTTACGTTATTTTCCATTCATTCAAATTCTTCTTTTAGCGCTACTTTTGGGAATAGGATATACTTCATATAGAAGTATTACACGCTCTGAACAATCTAATTTATGGGTGGGAATGGCTAAAGAAGCTGCACACCAACTGGGTACTCCTATATCAAGTTTGTATGGATGGCTTCAACTCATGAAGGATGAATACCGGCACGATGAAACAGCTATTAATATTACCAATGAGATAGAGAAAGATGTTCAAAGACTTGCCGGGGTGGCCGAAAGGTTTGGAAAAATTGGTTCGGAGCCTGAACTAAAATTGATGAATATTGAGCCTATTCTTGATCAGGTGATGGTATATATGGAGAGAAGATTGCCCAGGCTTGGAAAAGCAGTTAAAGTTGAAAAAAATCTTAAAGCAAAAGGCTTTGTGATGATCAATCCGGATCTTTTTCAATGGGCCATTGAAAATTTGGTAAAGAATGCGATGGATTCCTTGCCTTCTGCACAAAAGAATTCTTTTATCAAAGTTTCATCTTCAATAGATGGGGAAGAAATATTGATAGATATAGAAGATTCTGGGGCGGGAATTGATATAAAACATGTAAGAAATGTATTCAGGCCTGGATTCAGTACCAAAAAAAGAGGGTGGGGCTTAGGGCTGAGTCTTACTAAAAGAATTATTGAAGACTATCACAAAGGTTCTGTTTACGTTCTCCGTTCTGAATTGAATGAGGGAACTACAATGAGAGTAACATTAGGGCTAAAAGAAAGATCTGATAATATGAATCCAATATTGGATCAGTCTCCTCTGTAACCTCTTTTTTTAGCGTAATCTATTAATTCAGTTTTAAGAAGATTTCTGCCTCGGTGAAGTCTGGACCTGATAGTACCAATCGGAACATCCAGCATATTGGCAATTTCTTCATAGGTGTAACCTTCTACATCACATAATAAAACAACAGTTCTGAAGTCTTCAGGGAGTTGTTTCAATGCTATTGACATCTCATCGTCCATTAACTCTCTGAACATGAGATTTTCCAGATCAGAAGTTTCTGTCCGTTCAGCTCTTACGGATTCGTAATACGAGGAAACTTCATCGTAATCTACCTGTTGGGGTTTTTTCGAAGATTTCCGATAATTATTTATGAAAGAGTTCTTAAGAATTCTGAAGAGCCAGGCTTTTGCATTAGTGCCGTTTTCATAGCTGCTAAAGAAACGGTAAGCTTTAACGATTGTGTCCTGAACCAAGTCTTCAGCATCAACGGGATCTGTAGTCAAACGAAGCGCAAAATTATACATAACATCCAGATGTGGAATAATCTCCTTGTTAAACTCTTTTTGCTTTTTTTTGTTATCCCTCATTGAATGTCCTAGTTTCCTGAAACCAATGTAGCCTTCTAAGTTATTATATACAAGAAACTTACAATGGTTTCCTATTTTTTTAACACTGTTCCAATGTAGCAATTACATCCTAAAGAGGTAAATAGATAAACACTATTAACGAGTTAGTGAAACCCTTATAGGATAAAAAGAACCATTAAATCATAAAGCGCGTGCGTCCAGGCGGCAACTCCAAAACCTCTCCAAACATATATGCCGTTCAGAATCAATCCAAAGACAAACCGGTAAGTAAAAGAAGACAAAGTGAAGGGATCTCCCATTGATCCGACATAGTGAACCATGCTGAATAGAAAAGCAGATAAAACGACCGCGGCTGTAATTGCTGCCCAGGTCTTGTTATTAAATACTTTTTGAAAGACCAAAATAAGTACCGAAACCAAGATCACTCTAAAAAAAAGTTCTTCATAAAGACCTGCACCCAAAGATAAGGCGAATTTTTGTAAGCCGGTAAGTGAGGATATAGGATCATTGGCTGAAATCGCAAAAACCATGGACACAAAGAAAGTAGCCACTAAGGTAACCAGCACCGCATAAATAGCAGATTCTCCAATCATTAAAGGAAAATATTTAAATCTTAATTCGCGTAGTTGTTCCCGTTCTTTATAAAGGATAAACATTCCGAATAAGGCTACTATCAAAAGAGTTATTGAAACAGCATTCACACCGAATAAAGAAAAAACAGATTTGAACCAGGAATCTACACTAATTCGAACTATTTGAGAGGAGTCAGGTTGTGAGATAAGGATCAGTAATTCGTAAGCAAGAAAAAGCGGAAGACTGATAAGAAAACTGTAAAGTAGATTTTTTGTATCTGAAAAATATGTCTTTAAGGTGTTTCCCATTAACTGTCGGTATAGATCGAAACTGATTGTGGTTGATTAAGAATCAAATCCAATATTCGGAAAGCCGAGTGAGAAAGTTTCAATCCTGCGTTAGTAATACGATCATTTATACGAACATAAATTCCTTTTCCATTTGCAGGATTTTCAACAAAAATAACCGAACCTATTGAAATATTTGAGTGAGCGGCAGTCAATTTTTCCGCATTATAGAGTTCACCATTAGTTGTGGCATTTCCTTTATCAGAATCGGAATATACCATAACAGGAACAGATCCAAGGTCTTGAAGGTCAGCTTTCTCCAAATAAGGGTTATCAAAAGTTTTTGATGGGGGCAGAAGAACAGTAATATTCTTTGCAAGATTTAAATTATTTACATCAATTTGTGGATTTAACGCTTGTAGCTCAGGTTCCGTCATTTCAAATTTATTTAAGACAGAATTGAGATCATCAGAACTTGAAAGAGTGTAAAGTGCGAACTTGCCCTGCGGGGATGACTCGTTAGAGAACTCAGAAACGACCGGTGCAATACTCACCGACTTAACTGCTAATCTCTGACCAATTCTCAAATTATTGCTGGTCAAGTTATTCAAGTCTTTTAGTTCCTGAACCGTCATATCATTTTCCTGAGCAATTTTATACAAACTGTCGCCACTTTTTACAAAATAATATGTATTTGGTGTACCGGATGAAGTGCTGATTAGAGTTGAGGTGTCTTCAGGAGGTAGGGAATCTGAAACTACTTCCGGGAATGATTGAATATAGTAGATTAACTGTTGATCGATTTCAAGAGCGTTGCTGCTGATGCCATTCCACTCTTTTAATTCCGCTACTGTAACGTCCAGAGCTTTTGATATACTGTAAAAAGTATCACCCTTTTTAACTTGATAGATCTTCTGTTCCTGGGCGTTGATTGTATTAGAAAAAAAGACCACGAACAGGCTAAGTAAAACTGATTTAATGGTTTTATTTAATATAGACTTCATAAACTGTCCTCAATTTCCATCTCTAAATTAATTAGTGCTCCCTGCAATTCAGATCGTGAATGTTGATCCTTAAGCTTGGTTGTAACGGTGATACCGTCTTTATAGCATTTCAATGCCAAATTGTTCTCTCCTAATTCTTCGTACAATTTTCCCAAATGATAATACACTCCGGCATAATCAGGATCATTATTACGAATATTTTTAAAAAGTGATAACGCTTTTTCGTGTTGATCAATTTTTAATAATTCCAATGCCAAAGCAAATTTTAAAAAAGAATCATTTGGACTCTCCTTTAATTGGTTAGCAAGCTTTGAAATTTTTGATTCCAAAATTTATAAGGATTTAAATCTTTCTTCAATTTCAGCGATAGAATCTCCGCCAAATTTTTCAAGAAAAGCATTGGCAATAACAGGTGCGATAACACTTTCAGCCACTACAACCGCTCTTGGCAATGCGCAAACATCAGATCGTTCATATCTGGTTTCAGTTTCCTTGAGCGTATGCATGTCCACTGTTCCTAAAGGGTTTAGCATGGTAGGAATAGGTTTCATTGCCCCGCGAATAATAATTGGCATGCCGTTACTCATTCCTCCTTCAATACCTCCGGAATGATTGGTTCTTCTATTAAACTTAGAACCATCATGAGTAATCTCATCATGAACATTTTGCCCATCTCTTTTAGCTGCTTCGAATCCAAGACCAATTTCAACACCTTTCATAGCTTGAGTGCCCATTATTGCCTGTGCAATTTTCCCGTCCAGCTTTTGATCCCAGTGTGTGAAACTTCCCAGACCTACAGGAACTCCGGTTATTATGATCTCATAAATTCCACCAAGAGAAGAACCCGCTTTTCTCTGAATTTTGATTTCCTCACGCATTTGTTCAGAAAGTTCTTTGTCAAGGCAGCGAACGTCAGATTGGTCGGCAGTTTTATAAACGTTTTCCGCGCCACTAGCATAAAGTGGATCAACGGTTTTTCGAACAGAGTCCCAGTCTTGATAGCCTATTTTGCCGATCTGGATTACATGTCCGCCTATTTCAATTCCGAAATGCTTCAAAAATTGGCGAGCAATTCCGCAGCAGGCAACACGCATAGCGGTTTCTCTAGCACTTGAGCGTTCTATAACCGGACGAATATCATCAAAACGATATTTTTGGGCACCAACAAGATCAGCATGACCGGGACGGGGTAGCGTGATTTTTCCGATGCCGTCAGCTTCAATTTCTTTATTCATTACTGTAGGCCAGCCGGCTTCATCTTTTTGAAAAGCCCGGTTTTCCATGATCATGGAAACAGGGCTGCCCATCGTTTTTCCAAAACGAACACCGGAATTAAAAATAGCACGGTCTTTTTCAAAAGCCATTCTTCCTCCTCTGCCATATCCTTTTTGGCGGCGGGCTAAATGTTGTGCTAAATCGTCTTCTGTGAGTGGAAGACCTGCAGGGACTCCTTCAACAATTCCCGTAAGTGCGGGTCCATGAGATTCGCCTGCTGTTAAATATCTGATCATAAATGTAAAGTTTCGGTATTACGTGTGCGTTCAGCAAGCGGTCTGGAATCGTTACAAACTTCTTTTCTGAACTTGTCAATTTGATTTAAGTCTCCAATCAAAATTAAGGAATCTCCTACATTAATTTGAGAAGAACTATCAGGGTTAAATTGTATGGCTCCGCCTTTTGGTATAATAGCGATAATCAAAACCCCGTATTGTGTTCTGAGGTTTATTTCAGCTAGCGACTTTCCATTCAAAACAGAGCCTTCTGCAATCAAAGCCTCGTCAAAAGTGTGATCCTGCATTGTGTACTTAGTAATGGAATCAACAAATTGATCCACATGTGGTCGGAGAATTACATTTGCCATTCTGTCGGCACCAATTTCATACGGAGAAATTACTTTGTCGGCTCCGGCCCTTAATACCCGGTTTTTGTTCGTGGTTTCATTTGTTCTTACTAAAATAAACAATTTGGGATTCAGGTCTCGTGCAAGCAGTGTTGTGAATACATTATCCTGATCGCTGGAAAGAGTGCATATCAAAGATTGAGCTTTTTCTATTCCCGCTTCAAGCAATGTGTCCTCGTCTTCGGCATCTCCTTCAACAAAAGGTATTTTGTTTTCT
The DNA here is from genome assembly GCA_965222085.1 of Balneola sp. Lineage (GTDB taxonomy): Bacteria > Bacteroidota > Rhodothermia > Balneolales > Balneolaceae > Balneola. The sequence goes on along the minus strand of OZ244952.1, from coordinate 1,246,603 downwards.
TTTAGCTGTTCAATACCAGACTTTCTATTCTCAACAATAACTAAGGGCAATCCGGCATCTCTGAGAACAGTTGCAATTCTGTGCCCTATTCTCCCATAACCGCAAATAATATAGTGGTTTTCCATCTTCTCAAGTCTTTTTTTCATAGCACGTTTATAAAAAAGTTCACCCTCGAACAGTAATTGAGTTGTCTGTGATGCGATATAGGATATAACACCAATACCGGTTACAAAGATCAACATTGTGAATACCCGTCCCTGGTTAGAAAGGGTATGAAGTTCAGTAAATCCAATTGTAGAAATTGTAATGAAGGTCATATAAAGACCTTCAAACCATGTCATGTTTTCAATAAGGTGATACCCAACAGACCCAATAGAAAATATAATCACCATAATGAATGACGCTGTGACTATATTTTTTAATCCGGGATTTTCAACAAGGGTCTTAAAAGCATTCATTCCTATAATGTAGTTTTAACACTTAACTGAACCACACCGCCGGTTTCGCCGTAAGAGTTCCTGCTGATATCAATGATCAGGTCTTTAACAGTAAACCCTACACCAATGCCAACACCTGCAAAGTCAAAGTTCTCTTTTGTTTTATTAAGTTCATGCAGATAACGGTTGTAGCCCAATCTGATATGAAAGTCTTCCCCAAAATCAAATTTACCTCCGAAAATTACATGTCTGAAAGCATTATCGAAAAACCCCGGTGATTTAGTTTCGCCAACAATGCGCATGTCCCAGTCATTAAGTCGGCGTAAAGTAAAGCTTAGTTCAGCCGGAAAATTTTCCGGTTTTTTTGAAATTCCTACAGAAACATCTAGAGGTAATGGTTCTCTTATACCGGCATAAGTAGAAAGCTGTGTTCCCAGATTTCTTACTGATGCACCAAAACTAAAATGCTCTTCAATATTTTTATAATAGATACCACCCGAGACTGCAAGAGCACTTGATTTATATTGTTCATAAGAAGAATGGATCAAATCCAGAGCAACACCACCACTCCAATTTGTTGCAATTTTAGTTGCATAACCACCGGAAACAGCAATATCGATGGCATTAAAATCTCCGAGCTCATTTCCATCTTTATCCAGTGTTTTAAAATCTCCATACCCGAGAAACCTGACACCCAACCCGATTTGATTATTCTCATTTATTTGAAAAGTTCCATTGGTGAACCCCATTTTGGAGTCTGCAAGTAAATTGACAAAAGTAGCAGAAACCTGTCCGTTAACGGAGCCATATAAATAAGCCGGGTTTATATGAAAAGAAGAATAATCTCCTTCAAAAAGCCCGGTATGATTTCCTCCTAAGGCAGATGCATTGGCATTGGGAGTTACATCCAGAAATCTGAAAATGGTGGAAACATCCGATTGTGCAGATAAAGAAACTCCCCATAAGCAGAAAAGGCTAAGAAATAATAAAGATTTGGATTCTTTCAATTTGAAAATGACAATTAGGTAAAATGTTTTGTAATATAATCAATTGAATAAGCAAAGCCCGAAAATGGTTATCACAAACATGAATTTTCTCTATAGTTGATGGAAGCATTAAAGCAACTCGGACAATATACCTTACTACTATACCAAGCTTTACGTTCTGTAACTGAATTTAGTACTTATAGAGAGAATCTATTTAATGAGTTCGTAAAAATAGGATATCAGTCAATTCCGATCATTATTTTGGTTGGTACTTTTACGGGCGCGGTTCTTACGCTGCAGACAGCATACCAACTGGATACTGATCTTTACCCTGCTTACATAGTTGGTTCTATTGTTGCGCAATCGGTGATCATAGAATTAGCAGCTGTAATTAGTGGGCTGGTTTTAGCAGGAAAAGTAGGGGCCAGGATTTCTACAGAGCTTGGAACAATGAGAGTAAGTGAGCAAATTGATGCTTTAGAATCGATGGGATTCAATTCGGTAGCTTTCTTGGTTTTACCTAGAATTTTTGCAGGTGTGTTAATGTTTCCTGTTTTATATATAATCGCTTCAACGCTTGGTATTATTGGTGGAGTTGTAGCAGGAGCTGCTGATGGCATTTTACCTGCAGCAGAATTTATGAAGGGAGGTAGATTATTCTTTTTTCCTGAAGATGTAGTATTCGGAATTCTGAAGTCCTTTGTTTTTGGATTTGTAATAACTTCCATTTCATGCTTTAAAGGATACTTTGCTTATGGAGGTGCTGAGGGAGTAGGGAATGCTACAACTCAGGCAACAGTTTTAAGTTGTATCTATATTCTTTTAGCAGACTTTGTACTAGCAGCCATACTTTTGTAATCATGATAGAAATAAATAATCTCACAAAAAGTTTTGGTAAAAACCTGATCTGGAAAGATGTTTCTTTTCAAATAGAAGATGGAGAAACATTGGCCGTAATTGGTAAATCAGGTTGCGGGAAATCAGTTCTTTTAAAGCATCTAAATGCGCTTATGTACCCCGACTCCGGTGATGTAATAATAGACGGGCAATGTGTGTTCGATCTGAATTATTCGGAACTCAGATTAATGAGGCAACGATTTGGAATTTTATTTCAAGGGGGAGCGTTATTCGATTCAATTAATACCTTTGAAAATATTGCATTTCCATTACGATATTTCACCAACAAAACAGAAGGTGAGATAAAGAAAGAAGTTGAGGAAGCATTGGATATGGTAAATCTGAAAGAAGCAGGAAATAAAGCGACTTCAGAATTATCAGGTGGGATGCGTAAAAGGGTTGGTTTAGCAAGAGCAATTATCTTGAAACCTGATTATCTGCTTTACGACGAACCCACGTCTGGACTGGATCCTCAGACTTCAGAAGAAATTAATGAATTAATTGTAAGTATGGCTGATAGCTTCGATCTTACGTCGATCGTAATTACACATGATATGCATAGTGTGTTGTCAATTGCAGAGAAAGTAGCTTTTCTGGATTCACAAAAGTTAAGCTGGTTCGGAAGCATCGATGAAATGAAAAAGAGTGAACATCCGCCGCTTGTAGAATTTACAACAGCAAGTGAGTATAAAATAAAGGCATAGAAATTGGAAAAATCGAAATTCAATCTAAGTAACGAGATGAAAATCGGTCTCGTGGTAATAGCAGCAATCATTGTGGCTTTTGTCGGTTTCAGAATCATGAAAGATCAACCGGTATTTCGACAATCTAACGTGCTTTATACCACTTTTGACAGAGTGGATGCTTTGCTTCCGGGAAGCGTAGTTCATGTTAAGGGTTTAAAAATAGGCACTGTAAAGGGAATTGAATATCAGGTAGATTCTGATAATATGCTGATCACGCTGAATATAACAAGCACAATCCCTATACCTGTTGGCTCTAAAGCCAAGCTTGTATCACCTGAAGTTTTTGGATCTGTTACAGTAGAAATTGTAAGATCGAATAATGCTGAACAAGCTGAATGGGAATCCTTTTTAGAAGGTGTTACTGAACAAGGATTGATAGATAAATTTTCTGAGAAAGGTGATGAAGCTATAGACAAGCTCAATATTTCTTTAACAAAGTTGAACGGATTGATGGGAAAGGTAGATTCTTCTCTATACTCCGACGATCAAGATAAAATTAAAAGTACTTTAAACAGTTTCGAAAAAACGGGTAAAGATGTTCAGCAGTTGATTGAAAGACGAAAGAATGATATTGATTCCATGATCGTCAGTATGAGCAATGTGGCTCAAAACTTCGATGAACTCTCAGAAGGAAATAAAGCAGAAGTAGATTCTATGCTCACAAGTTTAAAAAACACCAGCATGGAATTAGAGAAATTGAGCAAAGGTCTGAACAAAACTACTTTGTCATTAAACGATATTCTCGAAAAGATAAATGATGGAACAGGAACGTTTGGAAAGATGGTCAACGATGAGTCGCTATATACCAATTTAGACAGCCTTTCCTTTAATTTGAACGAGTTAGTTAAGAACATTCAGAAAGATCCGAAAAAATATCTCAAGCATATGAGGCTTGTAGAGGTCTTTTAATGAAGAAAGCTCTTCTTAGACTTTCAATTTCCTGCTTATTCCGTTATATTTGCAAGCTGTTTTTGATGCTTTGCATCAAGAGATAATCAAAAATTTAAGAACTGTTTTAGAGGACACCTGCTATGGGTTTAATGGAAACGTTGAGAAACGGTACCAAATATATTGTAATCATACTTATTGTTTCATTTGGTTTGATTTGGGTACTGGCTGATGTAGACTTTTTTGGAGCAATGCAAGCCGGACCGAATAATTTAGGTCAAGTAAACGGAGATGACATCTCTCTTCAGGAATACAATCAGAGAGTACAGTACTACAATAATTTGTATGTACAACAAACCGGAAACAGTATGACTCCGGAGATCACAGCGATTTATGAGCAACAAGTTTGGGATGAGCTTGTAAACTCCAGATTGATCGAACAGAAAATGGACGAGCTTGGAATTACTGTTACGGATGCAGAACTTTTAGATATGGTGTATGGAGATAATCCGGATCCAATCATTGTTCAAAACTTCAGTCGTGAAGATGGCACTATTGACAGAGCTGCTATTGATCAGGTATTGACGGACCAAAACTTTTCTCAGCAAGCAATAGCTCTTGATCTTCAGCTACGTCAAAAAAGAAGACAAGAAAAACTAACGAATTATATTGCTGCGGGTGTTCAGGTAACAAAGCAGCAGGTTGAACAAGAATATTTAAAGCAGAATACTTTCGCTGATCTTTCTTATGTGCGCTTTCCTTTTGCTGATATCAGTGATGAAGAAATTTCAGTAACAGATGCAGACTTAAGAGACTATTATAACGCCAATAAAGAACAATATAAGCGTGAAGAAAACTACAGAGCCAGCGTAGTTAAGTTTAGTTACTTACCAACAGCTGATGATACTGCTACTATCTTTAAAGAAGTAACAGATCTGAGAGGCGACTTTGCAGAAGCTGAAAGTGATTCTTTATTCTTAAACAGACAACAATCATCTACTCCATATTCAGCTACCTTTATTGATAAAGATGATGTGCGTGAAGAGTATAGTGCGGTATTGGATATTGAAGAAGGAGAAGTTACAGAGCCGTTCTTAAACGCAGGACAGGTAAGCATTATCAAAAATGTTGAAGAGAACGGAAATGAAATCAAGTTTGTAGTTTTCTCAAGGCAAATTGAAGCGCTGCAAGGTACTATCAGGGATGCTGACGAAGCAGCGAGAGATTTTCAGTTGTTTGCCGATGAAGAGACTGATTTTGAAACAGAGGCAGAAAGAGCTGGCAAAGAGATACAGTCAATTTTTGCGACCAAAGGAAGTTCTTTTATCTCAGGGTTAGGGAATAGTCAGCAGGTTCTTACATTTTTGGAAAGAGCTGATGAAGGTGATATTTCCAATGTTATCGAGCTTGGTACTGATTTCGTAGTAGTTCAGCTTGATGAAAAAACAAAGGAAGGTTATAGGTCATTAGAAGAAGTAAAAGCTCAGATTCAAACTCAGGTAAAGTTAGAGAAGAAAAAAGCTTTAGCGGTAGAGAATGCTAAACAGGCATTGGCTTCAAACCCAACAGTAGAAGCTCTGGCTGCTGCCATGGAAAAAGAAATTATTACCGCTGAAGGCCTTGCTGCAAGTTCGGCTGTTTTAACCCGTGCAGGTCGTGAGCCCAAAGTAATTGGTGCGATCTTTGAGTTGGAAGAAGGTGAAACATCAGGTGTAATTGAAGGAAACAGTGCGGCTTATATAGTTAATATTACTTCTAAACAAACTCCAAGCCTTGATAATTTGGATGAAGCAACAAGGCAACAAATCAGAACCAGATTAGAAGGAGAGATCAACCAGAAATTTGGTGCAATCTGGTTAGAGCAACTTAAAAAAGAAGCTGATATTGTTGATAACCGAAGTCGCTTAATTCAAAGCTGATTTTTTAAAGAAACTATTTCAGAATTTAGAAAGGCGTGAAGATTACTTCTCGCCTTTTTTTGTTTTTGATGCATACTAACACTCCGTACCTTTAAACATGTCAACACTGCAAGAAATACATGAAGCCTGGATGAAAGAAGCTTTAGAATTGGCTTCAGAAGGGAAGGGGAGTGTTTCTCCAAATCCCATGGTGGGGTGTATAATCGTTGATGGAGACGGAAACAAAATTGGTCAGGGTTATCACAAAAAGTTTGGCGAGGCCCATGCGGAAGTAAATGCCATTGTATCGGTAAAAGATAAGAGAAAGCTCAATGGAGCTACGGTTTATGTTACTTTAGAGCCTTGCTCTCATACAGGTAAAACGCCACCATGTGCTGAAATGCTTGCCAAATATCCGCTCAAAAAAGTAGTTGTTGCCATGAAGGATCCTAATCCGAAAGTAAATGGATCAGGAATACGAATTTTGAAAAATGCAGGAATTGAAGTAGAGGTTGGAGTTCTTGAAAAAGAAGCAGAAAAATTAAATGAGTTTTTTATCCATCATCAAAATTTTGGTAGACCATTTATCACTCTCAAGATTGCCCAAACAGTGGATGGATTTTTAGCCGCCGCTGATGGAGACTCTCAATGGATCTCGGGCAAGCAATCCAGAAAGAAAGTTCACGAGTGGAGAACGGAATACGATGCAGTAATGGTAGGCAGAACAACTGCAATGGCAGACAATCCGGGTTTAACAGTTCGACATGTTAAAGGAAGGCAACCGAAGCGTATAGTTATTGACGGACCATTCGAACTGCCCCGATCTTTAAATTTGTTTTCTGATAAGCATGAAGAAAAAACCATTATTCTAACCTGGAATAAAGAAGCATCTCAAGATGAAGCCGACCCAATGCTAAAAGTTCTGGCACAGAATTATTTTCGGGGTGAGATTATTCAAACTCCCAAACTCGGTGGTCATGTCGATCTTAGAGAAGCTTTTAAGCTACTAGGCGGAAAAGGTATTTCTTCTATATTAGTTGAGGGTGGACAACAATTATCTTCGGCGCTGATTAAACAGGGATTGGTAGATAAACTTTGCGTGTTTATAGCACCAAAGTTACTTGGAGCCGGAACCAGATCTGTGTTGAATATTGGAATTAATAAAATGAATGAAATTGCAGAATTGAAAGAGGTGGGCTGGGAAAAAGTAGGTGATGATATGTTATTAACCGGATATTTTTAGAACTATGTTTACAGGAATTATACAGGAAGTAGGAACCGTAAAATCAGCCATAAGCCTGAATGGTGGTGGAATGGAGTTCAAAATAGAATGTAGTTTCGCTGAAACTTGCCATGAGGATGAAAGTATTTCCATAAATGGAGCATGCCACACCGTTACTGCATTTGATGATAAAACTTTTACCGTGCAAAGTGTGGAAGAAACCTTAAGAAAAACTTCAATGGGAGAGTTAACGGAAGGATCATTAGTTAATCTTGAACGCTCACTTACTTTGCAAAAAGGAATTGAAGGTCATTTGGTGCAGGGACACGTGGATACGGTAGGAATTATTAAGCGTATTGAAAAAGAAGAAACAGGCTGGCTGATTACTGTTGAATATCCTGAAGAAAACCAAAACATGATCGTTGGTCGTGGTAGTATTACAATGGAAGGTATCAGCTTAACGATTGCAAGAGAGCAAGAAAATAAGTTTACTGTTGCCATTATACCATACACTTGGGAGCATACCAATCTTAAAAACAAGAAATCCGGTGACAAACTAAATCTTGAATTTGATATTATTGGAAAGTACGTGGTAAAGTATTTGGCTTCGGTAGGTAGGGATTCTTTGTAGTAAGTTCATTTAGTTTCATAATTGAAAAATCTTTTCTGATATTCAATTATGAGATTATATAAAAGAATATCTATATCAGCTATAGTATTTCTGGCTATTTTTTTTGGGTGCGAAAAGAACAAAGCCTTAAACCAAGCTGGAAGATTTGTTTCAAATTCTTTAGAATGTGATAATGCTGACCGATGTTTCGATATTGTAGATTCGCTGTCAATAATTTCCAGTCTTAAAAACATTTTTTGGGAGCCTCTTCCTCTTTCAGACAGTCTAGTTTCTTTCCATGATTATTCAGATGTAGGAGAAAATGCCACAATTCTAGTTCTTCATAATGTTAAAGTTGAAGAAGCAGGAGAATATTTAATTCGTTTAGGTTCTGATGATGGATTTCGATTGTTTCTAAATGGAGAAGAAGCAGGAAGAAAAGTTGGTGGTCGAGCCGTACAACCGGATAATGATTGGGTTAAAATTGAATTAGAACAAGGCATAAATCAACTAGTTTTTCAGGTCAATCAAGGCACTGGGGGATGGGGGCTGTATTATGCCATCGAACCTTTTAAAGGCTCTAATTTTTTGATAGAAAACTTTATCTCTGAGATTTATCGTGACCTTCCATTGTCAACGATTTTGCCCGATACTATTCAAACAGTGCAGTTAAAACAAGATTCAAAACAAAGTTTCGATACTCAAAATAGGTTAAGGTTTAGGTGGAGAAATTTAAAGGGGACAATTAAATCTGAATGGGTGAGCTTTCTGGCAAATATAGCCCCAACTCAAATTAAATTGCCTGAAAATTTTGATGGTTTTAAACTATTGGAATATGAACTTATAAGCTCTAAGGACTCACTTTTATACAAAGAAGTCATTCCAATTTATCATGAGAGTAAATTAAAGAATAAAGTCACAAGCTTTTATTCAAGAATACAAAATGAACCAAAGTTTGTGCCATATAGAAAAGGCTTAGAAATTCATCATCCATGGATTATCAATAAAGAAACAGAAAGCCGTTATTCAACACGACACAAAGCAGAGTTTCTAATAGATATCGAGCAGTTGCTAGAAGAGAACCTAAACTATATAGGAGGTCCTAGGACTATAGTACACTCCCAGCATCTTTACAGAACCTATTTGCCATATATCAATAGAGATAAAGTAACTGAAGCAGTAATGGGCTTACATGTTGAACTTGAAGATACCGTAAATCACTATTTCAAAACGTATGCCGGACAAAGCCATTCCAAGATGGTGGAGTGGAATAGCTATAGTCAAGTTTCAGGAAAACCTCTTCTCTTTCCCTATATCAATCAAACAGAAAGTGGTAGTACTATGAATGATTATTTCAAGGGTCTTTTCGTTGAACATCAAAAAAATTACGCTTCAATCTCAGTAATGACTTGGAGTAAAGGAGTTCCACTACTACTTAATGAACTTACCAAACAAGAAATAAATATTGAAAAAGCCTATCTAATAAGCTCTTGGTTTTTACCTGATAAAACAGAAGCGTTTGTAATAGGAAATCGGATAGTATCCAATAATCCTAGTGTTATATTTACATTCGTTCACGGCCAAGAAGACACCGATATCCCCTACACGGATGTAAAACTCTGGCAGGAGCAATTGGGAAAAAATGATTTGAATGTTGCATTAAAAATTATTCCGTATTCCAGTCATTGGACATACTGGAGAAGCCCTGAAAAGCTGTTAATATTAAATTAACAAGAGTTTATATTTATATGATTTGCTATTTACATTAGAATAATCTAATGTATAGAATAATGAAAAACATACTTATACAAATAAGTTTAATAATCATCTGTCTGGGGTGTAGCGGGGACCAAGAAGTAGCAATTCTTCTTGATCTTGCACAAGAGCACGATGAGGGGAGGTTTAATCCCGAGGCAGGCGATCAAGTATTTATAGCCGGAAATTTTAATGAGTGGCAGAATAATTTGCATTACCTATCCGATAATAATAGTGACTGGGTATATGAAATCAAGCTTACCAATGTTCCTGATACGTTAAGCTTTAAATTCGGAATTCAATCCAGTATCAATAAAGATTTAGCAAATAGAGGCTGGGAAGTTGTTCCAAATCGCACAATTACGAAAGAAGTACTACTCACTGACGCCCCAGTTTTAGAATTCAACAAATCTTGGAAAAGAGATATGGGCTTTGAAATTCCCTTCGCAGTTTCGATGAGTAACCAACAGGTATTAGGATTTTTTGATCCCGACAAAGATAAAGTGGTGGTTACGGGAAGTTTTATGGAATGGGATCCTTTGGGTATTGAATTACAAGATGATGACAATGACCTGATATACGAAACAACCGTTCCTGTATCCATTAGTAATGGAAACCCTGAGCAGTACAAATATCGTATTATTAAACGAGAGGCCTCCATAGGGTATTTGCCAAATAATGGATGGGAGTTTGTGGATGATCGTTTGTTGATTTCAGATGAAGAACAAGTGGATTATTTCAACGATCAAAAACGTATTGCAAGGTTTCAGATAAGTGAATCTTATTTGAGAGATTCATTGAACACCTCAATGAAGAAGGGAGATATGCTACAAATTAGATTAACAGGAAGTGACTTTGATTTCTTGAGTTCGGAGATGATTAAAACTAAAGAGGGTTGTTATGAGATTTCTGTTCAAATACCAATGAAAATGTCTGAAGTTAGATGGTACTTAGTCAAAAACGTTATAAGTAAAATGCATGATTACAAAACAGAAAAAATTACACAGCATGGTAAAAAAATTACAATTAATTAAAATAATTATGAGTTCCAAAATTCTTTCCATATTCCTGTTCCATTTGCTCGTTTATTTAAACTTAGGTTTTGAGTTAAAAGCACAAAGTTTAGGCGAAGATGATATTATATTTGAACAAGTTGATTCAGATATTGAAGATATAAGATTTATATCCAGTGACAGATATTTGACCGTTAAAGAAAACTCTTTCGAAATTTTGAATGATAAATTTGAAAGAATTTACTCTCACAACCCTGAGCGTTCTTTTAAAGTTTACACTTCTGAATATTCAAAAAATATAATACTTCTTAAAAGTATAAGAGAAAATGAGTGGAGTGTTTCGTTGGTCGACTCTTTAGGGTTTTTAAAAGGAATAGCCCCTTTACTTACTTCCTCAAAGCTTCTTTTATCGAATAACCTTCAATACATTATAGCTCCTACAGGTAAGCCGTATATTATTGATTCATTCGATTTTTCGAAATCAGTTGATATCAGTGACAAGGTATCTTCCAATTATGCTTTAGGATTTAAGAATGATGAAATACTTGTAATCGTTAATCAAAGAATGACAAAGGACATTGAAGAGCTTGATGAATCTAAAGAAGAGATTTTAAAATACCGTTCAGAATTGGAGGATTACAAAAAATGGTATCGCGGGCTTTCAAAATCAACAAGGGATAGCTTAAAAAAAGAGTATAAAACTAAAGTTGGAGAATATAGGAAAGCAGTTTATTCAATTAAAAGGTTTGACCATCAGCGAAAAAATTTAGAAAAGTCAAACTCATTTGAAATCATCCAATACAATATTTCTACGGACGAAATTATAAGCAGGAATGTTTTATCCATTCCTAATGATTATATAATTCAGGAATCAATTATTTCTGGCAGTAACATTTCAATTTCAAATGATGAAAATTATGCAGCATTAAAGTTTACGCAAAAATCAGGGAAAGACGAGATGCTTGTAGTAATGGATATACAAACTGGAGGTATACTATCTCAAAAAATATTCGATAATCTTTTTGATTATGCTTTTTTAGGCGAAAAGTTAGGAGTTTATGTTCGAAAAAGCAGCCAGAAAAAATTTATACTCTACAACAATGCATACTCAGATTTTGACTTTGAATCTGGTCAAATGTCTAGTTCTGTACCTTACGGCCTGACTGATTTAAAAATATCTAGTGACAGTATAGAATTACTTTCTTACCAAGATATTTCAAATTTCAGAAATTATGAATTTGATCGTGCTACTGGAAGCATCACTAAATTTCAGGGCGTGAAAAAGACTATTTCAGAAGGACTATCAGAAGGAAGTATAAGTTTATTTTCAATAAAAAACTTAAGAGAAATAGTTCTTGAAAAAGAGCCTGCAAAACCAATTAGAATCAAAATCCAAAAAAACTAAATAGGATGAATAAAGCCTTATTTTTTTTCGCACTTTTACTTTTGTGTTTTACTGATGTAAAAGCACAAAATAATTTGAATTGGCCAATTGATGAGGGTTTTTCTACTCGTTATTTCTTTTTGTCCTCTTCTCCTGGACCTAGAAATTTATCACCTTATTCTTCTGGGAATTTAGCATATCCTTACCAAGGACTTGATGACTATATATCCTCAAATTATATAGATAACAATTTCAATTATCAGTATGATTTCCATAGAGGAGTAGATATTGTATCAAGCTCAAGTTCAACTTCTTCTAACGCACAGCACGGAGATGATGTAGTTGCGATAGAATCTGGTACAGTTTTTATAGCTGCTCCCAATATAGTTATCATACAGAGTAGCAGGTACGATCCACAACAGTTTGACGATGTATATTGGTATTGGAAATATACGCATATAGACACTGATCCTGATATTGAAGTAGGTGATGACATTACAGAGGGGGACTTAATTGGAACAATAGAAGATATTTCAGGACCACACCTAGACCTTCAGTATTATCCACCAGCTATAACCCCAGCTTTTCAACAAGGTGTTTTTTCTGATAATGTAGATTTAACTTGGAATCCTATTTCAAGGTTACAGCATATTAATGATAATGACAGCCCGATAGATCAAAATGGCTCTACGAATGACGATGAGCATTTTTCTTTAGTATTTTCACAAAATGATGAAAATGAAGTTCAAAGTTATGATAGTTACTATTTGGAAGATGATACATTCAACGATGGATATTTATTTTTCGGTATAAGAGTAGACGGGAATGAGTTTGATTTTGATGAAGTAGATATTTTTGTTAATGGGTTTTTTAATGGTAATTCTTTTGGTCAACCAATAAATGATGCCTTTGAAGCTGATAGCTACTCAAATTTACATTACAGATTCGATAATTATGCAGTGGAAAACACTTTTAGTCCTAATCTTAGATGGAATGCTGGTGATATGGATGGAGGATACTACGATGGTTTTTCTTGCGTCAACTTTCCTGATAGTGAGTTTAACGATGAGAATCAGGGTTGTGATAGAAGAGATGATGGTAGAGAGGCTTTCAATGATATAAGAGTTGCACCACGCATTTTTAATACTCTGGAGAGTTTTCATACTTTTTATTTGAGTTTTTTCTTTAGTTCTTCATTTGCAATTAGTAGTCATGATTATTTTGAATTCGAAATTGTAATGTCGAACGTAGATAAGGACAATTTAAATGACAGTGTTTATGAACCTGGCGATGAACTTACTAAAACAATATCTATTTTTCGTGATGCGGAAGTTCCTTTAGGACAAAATATTACCTTAGAATCTGGCAACAAGTACATAATACAAGAAAAGCTTGTTATACCAACTAGTACTACACTAACTATTGAATCAGGAGCTATTGTTTACTTGAAGGGGAAAAGTAATGTAACAGAAAGAACTGAATTAATTTCGGATGGAACTAACTCTCAAATAATTTTTGAACCTGGTTCTATACTTGCTTTAGGTGAAAACGCAATGGTCTTTTCTACAAATAATGGCTATGTAGAGATCGATAGTGATGAAGTTACGATAATACAGGGTCCAGGAGCCGAATACAATGCTTCTAATAATGGTAAAATTGTTTTTAATGGCGATACTATTATTGATGGACCAAGTACCTGCTTAATGACATTTACTACTGGCTCTATTGAAGTAAATGGAGACTTAACCTTAAAAAATGGTTCTTTTTTTCTGAGTAATTCTATTGGTGGAGGAACTCTACAAGTAAATGGAGATATCTATGCTGAAGGTAGTGGAAATCCAAATACAGGATATGTTATAGATCTTAAATCTGGGACTACCATGGAAATGGGTTACAACAACAAAATAACGATTGCCGATGGTTCCAAGATGCGATCGGTTGGGACATTAGCTGATCCGGTCACTTTTACTTATGACGGGACGTACGATCCAGGGGTAGAGAGTTGGAATGGTATAGAACTTCGTGGAGATGGAAATATATTTGAGTATACCATTTTAGAACATGGTATCAACCCACTCTACTTCCGAAGTGACAATAATGTGGTTGAGTATAGTACTATTAGAAATAACTCGAGCTACGGAATACGAACAGATCTAGACTATTCAGGAGGATGGGGCTCCGTTACCATAACAGATTCTAATATCCATGATAACGGTAGCCATGGAGTGTATATGAGAAAAACGCATGGTGGTGTTCAGTATACCAACATCAAAGATAATGGAGGCGATGGGATGTATGTGTATGATGCCACAGTTGGTAATCCTAACTCTTCAGGAAGCGAATACTTTAGAGGGAACGACATTGAAGACAATAGCGGAAATGCGGTAGAGCTTGCATACAATGCAACGTTGTATGATGGGTACTCCACAACCGATGGAAATAATAACCTAGGACACAATGGAAGCCATGAGGTGTATCTGTCAAGCACAAGTGCTCGTTGGCACGATGCTAATGGCGGAAGCTACACGGCGGTTTTGGATAATACGTCTTCCAAGTTTGTATATAATCTTGCCCAAACCACTTCAGGGGAATCCACGATATCTTGGACGGTAGGTATGGAAAACAACGCATGGAACTATGTTACGCCTTCTTCTTCTAAGTTCTTTGGGTCGGTGGATTATACGCCTTTCCAAACTAGTCAAATGTTTGGAAGCCTTGGGCCAAGAGGAAGTACTCCCTCAGAAATGAATGCAGGAGAACTTCCACAAATGGTGCTATCAGCTTCTGCGGTGCAAGCTAAAACTTCCGGATTACATTCAGATTCAGAAAGAGATGCATACTTAGAACAAACCCGCGAGATCAATAAGCTGATGGCTTCCATCAATGGGAACCCTCAAAGCCGAATGGTTGCCAAGAACTTGAATGGCTTGATTGGGTATTATAACCAGTTACCGGAAAACAAAAAGTCCGAATTTAACCAAGTACCTGAGGTACTCACAAACTTTATAGCTGATAAGCAATTAGCTGAACAGGTTTCTTTTGGAGAAGATGGATCTCGGTTAACGAGCGAAACCGCGCTGATGCTTCAAATTCATCAGCAGTTGCAAGATGGGGATCCCAAAGGTGTGCTAAAAAGCATCAATAAATATAAACAAACGTTCTCTAACTTAGATATAAAACGAGAACTTGGCTTTATAAAAGCGAACGCTCTGGAGCAATTGGGAAAGTATGATGAGGCAGTTGCTGTGTATAATGAACTTGCCATTTTAAGTCGATTAGGAATCGATTCAGAAAACACAGCTACGGATTATGAAACACTTGTTTCTACATTGGAAGAATTAAGAGCCGAGCACCGTGGAAAAGATGAAACATCGGAAACAAACTCTTTAACTGAGAAAGTAAAAGAAGTAGTAAGTACGGATGAAGAAGCTTTACCAACATCTTTTGCGCTAAAGGAAGCATATCCAAATCCATTTAATCCATCTACGGTGCTTTCCTTTGATTTACCGGAAACAGGCAGGGTAAGAGTAGAAGTATTTAACATTGCCGGACAATTGGTATCTGTGCTTACAAACCAGCGCTATGAAGCCGGAAGCCATTCGCTGCAATTCAACGCCGAAGGCTTGGCAAGTGGAGTATATTTAGTAAGAGCTAACCTTGCAGGAACGATACAATCACAAAAAGTAACACTGATTAAATAAATAGCTGAATATCCAAATTCAAATAAAGTCTTGATTGTTTATCCGGTCAAGGCTTTTTTATGTAATGAATAAAATAACTCTATCTCTATTTTGTTTGCTGGTTATTGCTATAAGCTTGCTTATTGATCCTTTGGCTTATCATTCATTTACTACTCCAAAGCATGCTTTATTAACAGTTTTAATACCGATCATAGGATTAATTACTCTCCTTAAGAATAAAGAAGTTAAAATAGGTCTCATTCCAACATTAATATTGATAAGGATAATCTGGCTATCAATAAATAATACGGATTGGGTAACGCATCCCGGGAATGATAGTTTCTTTCTTCATATAAGCTTACTTCTTCTTGTTCTCATCATTCAACAATTCGATAAAAGAAAAAAGATTATTCATGCTTTATGTTGGATGGCATTTATAGTCGGAATAATTCAAGTAATTGTAGGATGTTGGCAATTATTTGTCTTTAATCCTGAATCAATAAATCCTATAAAAACACCCTTTATCGGTACGTTAGGAACGCCAAACGGGGTAGGGATTCTGTTGACATTATCATTGTTTTCCGGGGTATATCTTTTTTTAAGGTCTTTTACTAAGATAAAGAAGATACTCTACTGTTTGGGTATCGTTGTGATAATCATTGGGCTTATATTTTCAGAGAGTAGGGGGGCTTGGTTATCTTTCATTGGAGTTCTAGTAATAACAGCTACTCTTTATGCAATTAAAAATGAACTTAAAGTCCTTTCGATTCGAATTAGAAGGTGGAAGGTAATTGGAACCTTTACTTTTTTATTGGCTTGTGCAGTATTTGTATTGTACTGGGTAAATCCAGCGTCATCACAGGGGCGTATAATGATTTGGGAGATTACGTCTGAAATGATTGCAGATAATCCAATCATAGGTGTTGGACAAGGTAATTATAGTGTGGAATATCTGAATTATCAGTCGGAATATTTTTCTAATTCAGATAACCAACAATGGCAACATAAAGCAGCCAACATCAAACAAGCTCATAACGAGTTTTTGCAAAGTGCAGCAGAAGGAGGAATTGTAGGAGGGATTCTATTCAGCTTTATTTGGTTTTTTCCAATTTTGTTTGCCTATAAATCAACTAAAAGATTTCAGCGTAGTTCATTAGCACAAATTATCCCGCTTACTATAGTTGGTGCAATTCTTATCCATTCATTGGTAGATACTCCTTTGCATGTTCTTCCTGTAACAGTCATCGGGTATAGTTTTTTAGCGTTAATTCCTCAGCCCAAAAAGAGTTTAAGACTCACATTTATCAGTAAATGGGTAAGCTTCATTGTTCTATTTCTATATTTTTGCTTTATAGGTTATAGAACTTTAAAAAATTATCCGGGAAATTATGAATGGAAAAAGGGAGTAGATTTAGTTTCTAATCAAAAATGGGAAGCCGCAATTTTGAATTATGAAAAAGCTTTGGATCGTTTTGAACAAAAGGGAGAGCTTTCTTATCAATTGGGATCTGCGTATGTATTCAATGAACAATATTCGAAAGGGATTTATCAATTAAACGAAGCCAAGAAAGATTTTAACGACAAAAATATTTATCTGACTGAGAGTTACGCTAATATTCAACTTGGAAACTTTGACAAAGCAGAACAATTATCCTTAACTGCATTGTCCATGTATCCTACCCATTTGGCTCCTCATTTACTTCTTGGAGAAATTTACTATGAGGAGGGCAAGATAGAAGAATCGAAAACATCACTCTTAAAATGTATCAAAGAGGATATATTCTTTAAATCACCTGAAACAAAGCAAATTTCAAAGGATGCTAAGCAATATTGGATACACAAATATGGAGAATTAGCAGACTGATTAACCAAGCAAATCCTTCAGGGTTGCGACCTATTAACACAATCAATACCTGTTATAGCCTCTTCCTGTAGGTGAAGAACTTCTTTCCAGGTTTTTCAGAATTGGTAATTTTTGGAATAAACTTTGTACCTGAGCACTGTTTAGTGTTAGCTTAAAAAAGTAGTACTGATTTTCTCCAAAAGGATTGATCTGAAAAGTCAGATCCCAACATTCAAGATTACGGGTTAATCCGAATTGTGAAGGAGTGAGTTTTTCCTGAATAAAGTCATATCCAATCCTCGTATTAAAACGCCACTTTGGGGTGAGCTTGAACGAAATATTATCTGCATTTAATACGGCAGATCTGGTCGGACTTTGATCGAATCTATACTGCCAGCGATAGCTGAATTTAAGAGAGAAGCTCCAAGGAGAATTCAGAGGTGCTACCGGTTCTTCATTAAAGTGAGTATCTATCGGGGAGAACCTGCTTTGGTCATACGGATCATAAGTTCTTCTGTAAATCGGAGTATATGCTTCAGGTCCGTTTTTTCCTCCCCGGAAAGAATAACTTGCGGAAATATTAAAATTTTGAAGTTGGGCTATTTTTTTTCCGCTGTTAATAAGAAAACGATCAACTTCTCTTCCCGAACTATCAACCTGATATAAAGAAAAATTAGCACCGGCAGTTAACCGTATTCCTTTCAGCGCATTGGAAGAAAGAGAGGTATTTATATCACTAAAGTTTAAACTGTCAGCGGCAAAGTTGTAGGAAGCACTCGCGCTTAAATTATCAATTAGTTTAAGTTTTTTTTCATGCACCTCTCCGGTGGTGTCTCTGCTCACGATCTTGGTTTCAAAGGAATTGTTGATAGAGAAAGTAATCGCCTGTTGTTCTCCTGCTCCGGGGCCACCAAGTATTTCATTTGAAAATATTGAGTAACGCCGAAAATTATTACCGGTAGTATCTGTTTGGACGCTGCGATAAAACCCCCAACTTTCGTCGCTAAAATCAGGGCGATAATTATAAGAAAGATTAGGTGTTACTGTATGTCTGAAACCTTCCAGTTTACCGATCTTCTGATTTGATACACCATAAAAAGTGGTTGAAAATGACAATCCCAGATTGAAATCGCGCGCAGAGGTAAAACCACGAACTAATTCAGTTTTAACAGGATTTGGGTCTGATGTTGAATCAGGGCTAAAAAATTGTCGGGTTGAAGTTGGATACCAGTATTCATTGAAATTTGCACTTGCAGAAAGATTTAAAAAAGGACTTGAGAGCAACCTGCTTATTCCGACACTTGCAGTTTGTCGAAAACCATATTTAAAATGATCTTCATCTCCCGTTGCTTCTTCATATTTAGAGGGATCAAATAGAGCGTCTATAAATGTAATTTCTGCTGAATCACCATCTATTGGTGCGTACCTGAATCTGGAATTAAAGGTATTTCTGTAATTTAAGGTTACGTTATTGTACCATTTTGAATCGTTGCCAACTTCAGCCTTGAACGGTGTAATAGTTGCAAGAGAAAAAGTACTATTTGGACCGGTTAATGTGGTTGTGTTATTATTGAAATTTTGAGCAAGCTGAGAATTAATGCTGAAATTAAAATCGTTTTCAGGGTGTCTGTAAGTATAAGCTAACTTGGAAGTAGAGGTTGTGGTAGCATTGTCATCAATATCATACGAGTTTAGCTTGTAGAAGTCTTGAGTACGTAAATTTATCCCGGCATTTATAGTGGAATAAGGTGAGAAATCCTGGCTGTGATTAACTACTAAAGACTTTTGTATTCTTCGTGTAAAATCCGGATCCGTTTCTTCTAAGCCTTGATCTCTGGAATACCCTATTTGCACATTCCCCGAAAACTTATCGCGTTTGCGGTATTGAAAATTGCTATTCGCGAAAAAGGTGCCTGAAGTGTATACATCACTACTGATTTGGGCAGTAAAGTAATCATTAAAATATTGGAACCATCCTAAGTTCTGTAATCCTAATCCACGTGAAGATTGAGCGTCAAAAGCATAAGTAGGAGTTAAAAGACCGGACCGCCTCTTTTCAAAAGAAGACGGTACATAGCCAAAAGGAAATACAATTGGATAAGGAATATCAAGAATATAAAGCCTTGCGTTGGCAAAGAATACTTCTTCCTGATCCACAACTTTCATCTTTTTAGCCTTTATATAGTAATACAAATAATCAGGCGGACAGGTAGAGTAAATGCCGTCTTCAATAAACACTTCGTCCTGACTTACATTCTTTACTTTAGAACCGATCAGGTAACCATCAGGAACCTGAATTTTGGCTTCTTCAAATTTCCCTCTTTGTGTTTTATAGTTAAATATAATACGTGTGCTTTTGATCTCATCAGTTTCTCTTTTCAATACAGGGTAAGATAGAGTATCGGTCTGAGATTCAGCTTTGGCTTCAACCTGATTTTTTTGAATATCCATTTCTATTTTACCTGCAGTAAGCTCTCCTGCAGAGTGAGAAACTTTTGCCTGACCAAATAGAAAGGCCTTGCGACCATCTTTTAAATTTATGACCAGGGAGTCGCTGGACTGAAATTCAACGGCATCTTTTACATTACTTTTCTTAACAGCAGGGCTTTTTTGATTTGCAGAAGAAGTTGAATCAGATTTAGTTTGAGCAAACGAAAATGTTGCAATACACAAAACTATTACACAAGCAAAGAGCAAGCGAGCACATGCAAGTACGTAGTTTTTGAGATCCATTAAAAGCGTTTTTTATGCAAAAGAATCGAAGGCCAGCCCGGCTGCTCCCAGTAAAGCGCTGTCATTTCCAAGGTCTTCATATACAAGCTCAAGATCTTCTTGAAATGGTAACATCATATGCTTTTTAATTATTTCTCTTGCAGGTTCAAATAACCAGTTGCCTGCACGTGAAACGCCTCCGCTAAGCACATATTTTCGAATATCCAGCATATGAGTATAATTTATGATGGCATATCCAAGACGTTCCCCACTTTTTCTCAGAATTTCGATAGCGAGTTCATTGCCTTCGTCCGCCTCCATAGTAAGGTCAACCGGTTCAAGCTTATCAAAATCTTTATGAAATTTACTGTAAAGTGGATTGCTGGTTTGTTGCATGATCAAATCGGTAGCAAATCGACTTAAAAACTTTTGCCCTAAATAAGCTTCAACTGTTCCCCTGGTCACGCTGTTAGATAGTGGGCCATGATAATCAAGAATCACATGTCCCAGTTCCCCGGCCATGCCATTAGTTCCTTTATATAATTTCTTATTAATTATGATGCCACCACCAACGCCCGTACCAAGTGTGATGATAATAAAATCGTTGTACTGTTGTCCTACTCCAAAATGAAGTGAACCAAGAGCGGCAATATTAGCATCATTTTCTATTCTGCAGGAAAGATTGGTGCGCTTTGATATTTCCTCAGCAGCATGTACGGTTTCCCATCCCGGAAGGTTTGGGGGATTTCTGACAATGGTTTGTTCAAGATTCACCATTCCCGGCAATCCCATTCCAACACCAATAACTTCGTGTCTTGAAACAAGGTCTCTTATAGTAGCGCTAATTCTATCTAAAAGATGATCTCTGCCTAATTCAGCATGGGTTGGAGTAGATGTTTGTTCAATAATTCCTTTTTCTTTATCTACAATAGCGGCCTTAATATTGGTGCCACCCAGATCTACAGCAACTGCTTTCATTTAAGATATCCCGGTTAATCGGTTCGTCGGATTTTATAAACAGTTTCGCCCGGTTTTCTCATGCCGTATTCTTCCCGGGCAATTTTTTCGAGGAGTTGAGCGTCCTGATTCAAATGATCGATTTTAGTTTTTAAAACTTCGGTAGAAGCATTTAGCTCCTCAATCTTTTCTTTAAGATCAGCTTTTTGATTATTCAAACCTATTCTGGTAAGCAAGCTATAGCTGTCTACAAAACCAAACCAAATCATCACAAATGTAGAAAGTATTACTACCAGAACAGATTTTTTCCAATGAATCGGATTTAAAAATTCGGTTTTCATAAGCTGAAAAGTTGAAGTTTTACAATGAGGTATTCGAAAATACGTTAATTTACATATTAATGGTAATGCTAAAAGTATTCTATGAAAGTTAAGTTTCTTCTTATTACAGTTCTAACTCTGCTTTTTTCAATTTCAGTTTTAGCTCAGGAAAATAGAAACAACGAATGGATCAGGGTATATTTTAATATGCCTAGTGATACTTCGGTTATGACAGAGGGAAACAAAGCTAATGATTCATGGGACCTTATATCCACCCTGGAAAACCTTATTGATTCAGCCAAGTTCAGTATAGACTTATCTATTTATGATATTGAAGACGAGAGAATAGCTCATGCTTTAGTTGGGGCAAAAAAAAGAGGTGTACGAGTTCGTGTGGTAACTGATAATCATAACAGAACTGATGGGGGAGTTCTGGACGAAAGGATCTGGGAGATCTTCAGAAAAGGAGGCATTACCTCTATTGATGACGATGGGGATGTTTATTTTCCAAACGGAGATATCTCGGATAATGATCTAATCAACGACGGAGCTGATATGCACAATAAATTCGCCGTAATTGATGCTTTGTCTGAGGATAAAAATGATGATTATGTTTGGACTGGTTCTACAAATCTGACTTATACCGGAGCATATAACACAAATAATACGATTGTTATAAAAGATCATGAAGTAGCGGCTGTGTATTTGCAGGAATTTGAACAGATGTGGGGTTCTGCCGGCGATAAACCAGATCCGAACCGGGCTGTATTTCATAAAGATAAAAAAGATGTATCCGAGCATATTTTTGATGTCGGCGGAACAAAAGTTGAGGTTTACTTCGCTCCCATCAACAGAGATGATACAAAGCCAAGTGTAAGTGACCGAATTGTAGAGGTGATAAATGCTGAGACACAGTCAGATATAAGATTTCAGGCTTTTGCAATTACGCCAACTATTCCAATAAGTAAAGCAATTTGGAGCAAAAGCATTAGTACTGACATTCAGTTAGAAGGAGTTATAGATCCCGGTTTTTTTAGTAGATACCGAAACACAGGTGCAATTTGGGGTAGCCCGGAAGCACAGCTAGGCAACAGAACTATACTTCCTGCTCGTGAAACGAGAAAGTTGCATAGCAAGCTAATCATTATTGATGTAAATGAACCTTCACCTGAAGATAAAGCAGTGGTCATTGCCGGCTCATATAATTTCTCAAACAATGCAGAGCTAAGTAACGATGAAAATACACTTATTATCTATTCTGATGAGATTGCAAACCAATACTACCAGAACTTTAAAGAAGTAATGAACAGGGCTCAAGGGAAAAGTTTCGGGCCTTCTCCAAAAACAGATCCCGAAAAATGGTACGATGTGTATGCAATTCGGGACGGAGCAGAGTTTGAGATCGAAATAGTACCGGGTTTCGGATATCCTGTACAGCTTTTGGGAGTTGAGGTTCCATCTATTTATGCTGGTGGAGATTCTGCAGACTACTTTTCAGGTGCTTCTGCCGGTTACTTGAAGAATTTGTTGGAAGGAAGAAGAGTGAGGATCTATGACTACGACGGAGGAGAAGCATACTCAGCGTATAACCGACTTTTTGCTTACGTAGTTGTTGATAAAGAAGGGGAGATAAATTCACTAAACAGAGAAATGCTTATCAATGGTTTCGGAACCTATTCCGATGATTTCAAACAGAACAAAGATTCTGTAGAGGTTTTTAAAAAATATGAAGCAATAGCCAGGGAAAATAGCAGAGCAATTTGGAAAAATGAATCGAAGATCGGCACAAAAGTTTTAAGAGCAAAAGAACTTGAAACTGGATCAGCAATTGAGGTTGTTTATCCAATTAATATAAATACTGCTGATCAAGCTACTTTACAACTGTTACCCGGTATCGGGAAAACATACGCTTCAAGAATAATTGATTATAGGTTGGCTAATAATGGGTTTTCGAGTATTGAAGAATTGATGCAGATAAAAGGAATAGGAACAAAGAGATTAGCGAGAATCCGGCCCCTGATAACTGTTTATTAGACAAGCACCAATTCTTTAAGACTCGCTTTTAAAGTGACTAACATTTTACCAATTATTTGTGAAATACGAGCCTCACTTAAATTTAAGGATCCGGCAATTTCTTTTAGAGTACACTCTTCATAATAATACAGAGCTAAGATTATCTGCTCTCTTTCTGTTAAGGATTTAATTGCGCGTTTTAACTGTTCTGCGTCTTCTTGATCAACGATCGATTGATCTGGTAATTCAAAGCTCAGGTCTTCAATTCTTTCAGAAAGAGAGCTTTCTGAATCAGAACTAATACTTACATCTAATGAAAGAGCAACACGCTGTTGAACTTTAGAAAGAAGTTTATGATAGGCATTTAGTTCAAGACCCATTTCTTCAGCAACTTCATGATCCAAAGGAGTTCGCCCCAATTTTTGTTGTAAGTAACTAATAGACTCTTGCGCAGAGCCGTAACGAGCCCGATTCGTTCTTGATAGTTCATCAACTGAGCGTAGATAATCGATGATACTACCTCTGATTCTATAATAAGCAAACGTATTAAATTTAACTTCTTTATCAATAGTATAGCTATCCAAAGCTTGTAAAAGCCCTGTTGCTCCGATGTTAATTAAATCATCTCTATCACATAAAGGAGAGTTAGGACTATTTACTTTACCTACAATGCTTTTAACAAGAGGGATAGATTCTTTTACGATAAGATTCTTAAGGGAAGAAGTAGTTTTTGTCTTGTATTCCGAAACTAAAGTCTGAAGATCCATAGTATTGTACCACCATTTATTAATTGTTATCTCCACATACATAATATTAAAAACTCTTAATTATTAAAAAATTTTAATATTAATTTTTTTTAATACAAAAACCGCTGTTTTTAAACTCCAAAGATCAATTTTTTGGATTTGTAGTCTATTAAATTTTTGTACTCATAATTTTCATTTCAAAAGAGTTAAGGATTTTCTGAGAGTGACCGATAAGAAGAGTAGAATGAAATTGAATAATATCCATACTGCAAATAGTAAAGCTGCTTCTTTTGAAAAGCTTATTGAGT
The DNA here is from genome assembly GCA_965222085.1 of Balneola sp. Taxonomy (GTDB): domain Bacteria; phylum Bacteroidota; class Rhodothermia; order Balneolales; family Balneolaceae; genus Balneola. Next base: position 1,222,188 of record OZ244952.1, on the reverse strand, counting down.
TAAGTGACTCAGAAAACGAAACGGTTATTTTAGAGTACATAAAAAATGTACTGGAAGGCTTGGACTACCGGTATGTTGCTTCCGTGAGTCTGTCAGAGTTTTTGCATTATTGCATAAACTTGATTGAAAATGGAGAGTATGAAGAGTTGAAAAGAGTATTAACTGGGAAAGTGAACAAGAGTGCTTATGAGTCGGGTAAAAATGCTAGCGTTATCGACATGCACTCATTTAAAAAAGCAATGTAATGGCTAACAATGAAGAGTGGTCTATAATTAAAGAGCTGCTGGAAGTAAAAAACACTATAATTCTTACTGATGAAAAAAAGAAATTTCTACTTTCAGATGAAGCAGTGATAGAGGCGATCGTCGCCGGGCTTATCAGAGATTTTAAGTACATGTAACAAAAAACCCCTTCCGAGATCAATCGTAAGGGGCTGGTCAAGAGAGATTCTTGTAAACTGTAAAGCTGTGATCCGGGAGGGACTCGAACCCTCGACCCACGGCTTAAAAGGCAGTTGCTCTACCAACTGAGCTACCGGATCTTCCATCGCAATCGCGAAAGGCTCCAAAGATACGGGTTTATATACTTTATGACAATCTTAAATCGAGTAATATTCCGACTTTTTCATTATTCTTTAATAATTATCTGATATAAGTCGGATTCCATGCTCACTTCCACCTCCTCAATGATCCTGCCAACTTCTTTTCCGTTCTTATAAATAATAAAAGTAGGCGTTCTTTTTATGTTATTTGCCTTAATAATTTCTTCAGGTCCTCTTCTTTTATATTCCAGGGCAGTGTACTTAGCGGATATCAGAGGATTATCTATTGACTCCATTATTTTAAAAAAAGCCGGAATTTCCCTTTTACTGTCATGGCACCACATCCCCATAAAAACATCGACCAAAACAGAGTCCTGAATTGCGTTAAGCCCAGAAATAATTTCCGAATCCGGTTTGTAGCGCTCAGTATATAAATCAAAGATTTTTACTTCTCTGATCTGCTGTTCTGTAACCGGGCCACTTAAATAATCATTCTGCGCATAAACAGGAAAACATAATACAACTGCTAATAAAAAAAAGAGTGAATAAAATTTCATTGAGAGCTTTTATAAGTTCAGTACATTGTGATGAATATTGTAAGCATTCAAAAGATTAAGTAAAAGTATGGCAAGTATTTTCTCTAAAATTATAAATGGTGAAATTCCATGTTACAAAATTGCTGAAAACGAAGATTACTTTTCGTTTCTGGATATTAACCCAATTGCTGAGGGACATACATTAGTTATTCCTAAAAAGGAAATAGATTATGTTTTTGATCTTCCTGATGAGACGTTACATGGGCTTATCGGTTTTTCCAAAAAAATAGCACAGGCTATAGATAGTTCATTAGGAACAATAAGAACTGGTGTAATAGTTGAAGGGCTTGAAGTACCTCATGCTCATATACATTTAATTCCTATCTATTTTGAAGGACAACCGGTAAGTTTGGGTAGAAAATCTGAGATTCAGGAATCAAGAATGAAAGAAATTGCGTCACTAATAAGTAAAGCTGTTGAATTATGAAAATATTAATCATTAATGGCCCGAACTTAAATCTTTTAGGCACAAGAGATACCGGAATTTATGGGACAGGAACTTTGGAAGAACTGCAGAGTTTTATTTCGAATAGTTTTAAAGAGCACGAAATTTCATTCTTTCAAAGTAATGTTGAAGGAGAAATTATTAATAAGTTACAGGAAGCAATGGTTGACGGCACTCAGGGAATAGTCACTAACCTGGGAGCATATACTCATACATCTGTAGCTTTAAGAGATGCACTGGAACCTATTAATTTTTCAAAAGTAGAAGTTCATATTTCAAACATACATGCCCGGGAAACATTCAGAGAAAAGTCTTTAACAGGAGAAGTTATGGATGGAATAATAACGGGTTTTGGCAAATATAGCTACATATTAGGAGTGCAAGCTATTGAACATCTTTCAAATCAATAACTTTTGAAGCAGCTTAAAGAACTTTTTTCTGATACGCTTATATACGGGGTAAGCAGTGTGTTTACCCGTTTTATCAGCTATTTATTGGTTCCGTTTTACACAGGAGTATTTAATACCGATGAGTATGGTATTGTAAGTCTGATTTATGTTCTGATTGCTTTTCTGAATGTAGTATTTACATACGGCATGGAATCTACTTATTTCAAATATGCCAAAGACAGAGACAAAGCAAAAGACATTTTTAAGACACTTCAATTGTGTTTATTGGGAACAACGGTTGTACTTGTAGTTGTAGTTTGGTGTCTAAACCCTGTTCTGAATCCAATTATAGGATTAGCAGAGCCATTCCCACTCTTTACTCTGATGTTGGGTATTTTAGCATTTGATACAATGTCGGCAGTACCATTTGCTGAGCTCAGGTTAGGGCGGAGACCGGTTCTTTTTGCTTTTCTGAAAATGTTGAATGTACTTATAAATATAGGTTTAAACCTTTATTTGATTCTGGAGCTTCACTTAAGCATTGAAGCGGTTCTAATTAGTAATATACTTGCTTCAATAGTAACTGCAGTTCTGGTATGGTTGGTTACTTTTGATATGATGAAAGGTTCATGGGATACCGAGGTTCTTAAAAAAGCATTGATATTCGGTTTACCATTTGTTCCTGCCGGAATTGGGTATGTGATCAACGAAATGATTGACCGTGTTTTTCTGAAGAAAATGGATTCCGAAACACTTACTAAATTATATGGTTTAGCGGGAGACGGGACCGCTTATAATGGAGAAGATATAGTTGGTATTTATTCAGCCGGTTACAAGCTGGCGGTAGTAATGTTACTTTTTGTAACGGTATTTAAGTTTGCCTGGCAACCCTTTTTTATGAGAAAATCGGATGAAGAAGATGCTCCGAAGTTGTTCTCTGAAACTTTCAGATATTTCAATTTAGGCGCTGCTTTTATATTCATCTTCTTTTCATTGTTTATCTCATTTATCGTTCAGATAAAGATTCCTTTTACAGATGCAACACTCATCGGAAGAGATTATTGGTTAGGTTTAAATATTGTATCACCATTGTTGATGGCATATTGGTTTCAGGGATGGTACATAAATTTTTCGGCGGGCATTTTTATTGGGGATAAAACAAAAGTTCTGGCATTTATCACTCTTATAGGATCGGTGATTACCGTACTGGGAAATTACATTTTTGTACCCTATTTCGGAATGATAGCGTCTGCATACACAACACTATGTAGCTACGCTGTAATGGCTATGGTTATCTATTTTTACTCCAAAAAAGCCTTTGATGTACCATATAAGCTCTGGCAAGGATTCTTTGTGATCGCGATAGCTGAATTCAGTTTAGCATTAAAGCCAACCTTTAAAAATCTAATCGGTTCTGAATTCTGGGCTTCGGTTGTATTATTTATTGTAGCAATGGGGGTTTTAGCGCTGATGACAATGAAAAATTTCTTTTTAAAGGAAAACGGAAGTTAGATTTTAGCTGTTTAACTATCTATAAGAGACTATTTTTTTACAATTCGTAAATTCTTCTTTAACTATACTTCAACTATGAAAAATACTGTATTTCTTTTTTTGATTTTGGTGGTGACTAGCTGGATGATAAAGGCGCAGGAAGCCGATACTACCATGACTTTTGAAGAGTATGATCCTATTTCTACTTTAGTGGTTCCCGGCGAGAAAATTACCAAAGCAAAATTCTCTTTCATTGATGTACACAGCCATCATTGGCGAATGGCAACGCAAGATCTTAAACAACTTGCTTCCGAAATGGATGATCTGAATATGAAAGTGATCGTAAATTTAAGTGGGCGTTCAGGTGAGCAACTAAAAGCGATGACAGATAATGTCCGTAAAAGTGACCTTACGGGAAGAATCATTGTGTTCGCAAATATAGACTTCAGGGGAATTGATGAAGAAGGTTGGACTGAAAATGCTGTTCAACAGCTCCAAAAAGATTATGACAACGGAGCCAGAGGAGTTAAAATCTTCAAGAATTTAGGATTAACGGCTTTAGATTCAGAAGAAGAAAGAGTTCGTACAGACGATCCAAGAATAGACCCTGTTTGGGCTAAAGCCGGGGAATTAGGAATTCCGGTTTTAATTCACACGGGCGAACCTGCAGTTTTCTGGGCTCCGATCGATGAGAAAAATGAGCGTTGGCTGGAAATGAAAAATTTTCCAAATCGGCATAGAGGTGATACAGCCAGATTTCCAAGTTGGGAGATTGTAATGTCAGAACAATGGAATGTATTCAGGAAACACCCAAATACTACCTTTATTAATGCACATTTAGGATGGATGGGAAATGATCTTGAAAGACTTGGGCGTCATTTGGATGAATTCCCGAATGTATACACAGAGATTGCAGCTGTTATTGCTGAATTAGGAAGACAACCAAGATTTGCAAGGGAGTTCTTTATTAAATATCAGGATCGATTACTTTTCGGAAAAGACACTTACAGACCCGAAGAGTACTACACTTATTTCAGAGTGTTGGAAAGCGATGACGAATACTTTGACTATTTCAGAAAAAGACACGCTTTTTGGAAAATGTATGGATTGAATCTTCCTGATAATGTGTTAAAAAAAATGTATTACAAAAATGCTTTAAAAATAATACCGGGTATTGATAAGAGTTTATTCCCGGATAACTAATCCCTCAACTTAAATAGAATTGAAATGAAAGCTTTATTAAAAATGGGAGCACTTGCAGTTTTTGCCGTTCTCCTCTCATCAGAATTAACATTTGCACAGGAAAGAGGAAAAGGAAATCGCCCGAGTCCAAATGCCTCAGTTAGTCAGGATATTGGATCAACAACTGTATCGATTACATATGGTCGCCCGGGCCTGAAAGGAAGAAGTCTTGCAACACTAGCAAAGCCGGATCAGATTTGGAGAACAGGAGCTAACGAGTCTACTGTAATCACGTTTTCAGATGATGTAATGTTTGGCGGTAAAGAAGTAAAGGCAGGAACTTATTCTCTGTACACTATTCCGGGAGAAAACTGGACGTTTGTTCTTAACAATAAACTTAGTTGGGGAACCCAGTATGATAAGTCTCAGGATGTTTTGAGAGTGCCTGCAGCAGTTACTACAGAAGGTGCTTCAAGTTTTGAAAGATTCACGATCTATTTCGATACTCTTTCAGACACAAAAGCTCATTTGAATCTCCAATGGGGAAAAACATTGGCAGCAATCCCTATCACAACTAAGTAATTAAGTTTTTTTTATTACTTTAAGGAGCTCATTTGAGCTCCTTTTTTTATGCAACTCATTTTATGAAACATTTACTGACAGTTCTAAGTTTTTCTATTCTATGCTCAACGGCATTATTTAGCCAATCAGGTTCTAAATGGCTTTTTGATGATTCAACTTTGCCGGAAGTAAGAATTACTATCGATCCGAACTATCTCGATGAAATTTTAGATGATGAGAATCAGCAAAGTGATCATGAATTCCATGCTATGTTCAGTATTACTAAAGATGGAGTTACAGAAACAGTCGACAGTGTAGGTTTCAGGTTGAGAGGGAACACTTCAAGAGCATCCCAGAAAAAATCATTCAAAGTCTCATTCGATACATTTATTGATGGAAGAGAATATCGTGGTTTAGATAAAATGAATCTGAATGGAGAACATAACGATCCAACGATTATGAGAGCTAAATTGAGTTGGGATATTTTTGAGAAGATGGGTGTCAAAGCTCCCAGATCCAATCATGTTTCGTTATATATCAATGATGTTTTTTATGGTTTATACCTGAATGTAGAGCACATTGACAATGAGTTTCTGAAAAAAGAATTTGATGGTGATTCCGGTAACTTATATAAGTGCCTTTATCCGGCCGACCTGAGTTATCGCGGACCAAATTCAGACGATTACAATAGCTACGAAGAATACGAAAGAAGGCCTTACGACCTCAAAACTAACGAAGCCGAAAATGACTATTCCGGATTGGCTTCATTTATCGAATTCTTAAACAATTCCAGCGATCAGGATTTCGAAGAACAAGTCCATGACTATTTAGACGTAGACGCTACCTTGAGATGGATGGCTATTGATGTGCTTACAGGTAATTGGGATAACTACTCATTCAACAAGAATAACTTCTATTTATATCAATCACCTGATGATGGAAGGTTTATTGTAATACCTTATGATTATGACAATACTCTTGGAGTGGATTTCTTTGGCATCGATTGGGGAGTTAGAAATATATACAGTTGGGGAAATCAGAATGAAAGTCGCCCATTAACAAACCGTCTTTTAGGCATCCAAAAATTTAGAGATTGGTTCAGCTATTATTTGAATGAAACTATAGAAACCGCTTTTAATCAGGACAGCTTATTTCCTGAAATTGATCGTTTAAAGGCTATGGTTCAGACATCAGCTGAATCCGATACTTTCAGAGCGAAAGACTGGCCTGCTTTAGATTTTGAAGATTATGACAAATCATTTACTGAAGCTTTAGGCGGACATGTTCCATATGGTTTGAAGCCATTTATAACTCAACGAACAAATTCAGTATTAAGTCAACTTCAACTGAATAATATATACCCTATTATACACTCCTCTTCATCTAAACTTCTTACTGATAATGGGAATAAAACAATTGTTGTTGAAGCTTTAGTTAATGATGATGACCTGAATATTGTAAGCGCTAAACTGGACATACTTGAATTCTTAAATCCTTTTGAATTAAACGATGAAGGAAACGGAGCAGACAGAATTGCAGGTGACGGCATTTATACGGGATCTAAAGAACTAGGAGCTTATTCAGATGAAATAAACTTTCATGTACTGGCTCAGGATGAGGAAGGGAAAACCAGTCGATATCCACAAAATCCCGCAAAAAAATTGGTACAGGAAAATTCTGCTGTTGCTACTGATCTTGTTATCAATGAATTAATGGCGAGTAACAGCTCAACCATTCAGGATGAATCAGGCTCTTATCCCGATTGGGTAGAGATTTTTAATACAACCAAGGATGAAATTTCATTAAATGGATATTTTCTTACGGATGACTTGTCGAATCCTGATAAATGGGCATTCCCGGATACCACAATTCCGGGAGAAGGGTTTTTAATTGTTTGGGTGGATGATGATGAGAAGGAAGGTCCAATGCATGCCTCATTTAACCTGAGTAAAGCTGGAGAAGACGCTGGTCTATACAAACAAAATGGAAGTGATTTTGAAGCAGTGAACACACTTACATTTGGTGCACAAACAACAGATGTTTCATATGCAAGAGATGGAGACGGAAACGAATCATTTGTTTTTAGGGATGAGCCAACTCCGGGTGCCACTAATGGAGTTATTCTTAGTACAGATGACAATTCAGAAATACCCGTGAGTGTTAATCTGTATCAAAATTATCCTAATCCATTTAACCCAAGTACGACAATTTCTTTCGATCTGGATAAACAGGATAAAGTGACACTGGAAATTTTCAATATTACGGGACAGTTAGTAGAGACTATTCAAAATGAGGTGATTAGTGCAGGTAAGCATTCAGTAAAATTTCGTGCTGATAATCTTTCAAGTGGAGTATATTTTTACAGACTTAGAACTTCCTCCTCAACGCAGACAAAGAAATTTACTTTAATCAAGTAGTTTATATATGAAGCCATTTAATATAGAAATCACAAGTATCGAAAAAGGGCCTGAAGAGCTAGAACTTCAGCTACCAATAAAAGCCAAAGCTTTAAAGGAGCTTCCTGGAAAAGACAGACCTGATTACGTTCTTGCTTCCTTGGAATCTTCAATTCTTTGGGTTAACAAAGAGAAAGAAATTAACAAAGAAATAGATTTTGTGGTGCTTTGTGCAAAATTTAAAGGGCAAAGCATAAATAGTGACATGAAAGATATGACCGTTGCTGTTGCTTATGTAATTGACAACTCAATAGAGCAAGATGTGATGTTGAATTTTAGTAAATGCAAATATATTGCAGTTGCAAAGGCTTCAGCAATAAGTAAATGGAATATATTCAATTAACAACTAAAGAAGCTTATTTCAACTAACACTTAGCAACTCACTTCTTACTTCTTTGTAATAATCTTCATACTGATTAACAACGAGGTCCTGATTAAACAATTCCGCTCGTTTTCGGGCATTTTTGCTCATGCGAGAATGAAGTTCCGGATTTGTAAGTATTTCTACGGCGTTATCTGCCATACAATCGATATCATCAAGATCACATAGAAACCCGGTTTCGCCCTGTATATTAACTTCAGGTAATCCGCCAATATTTGAACTAATCACAGGAACGGAACAACTCATTGCTTCTAAAGCAGCCAAACCGAATGTTTCTGAGCCGGAAGGAATCAAAAACAGATCTGCAATGGAAAGTACTTCCTCTACCTGATCCAGTTTTCCCAGGAAACGTACATGATCACAAATTCCGAGATCACGACATTGCTGCTCCGTCCGCTGACGGTCAGGTCCGTCGCCCACAAGTAAAAGTTTAGCCTCGATCCCGTGTTTCAGGATTCTATCAAAAACAGTAACAACTTCAGGTACTCGCTTTACTTTTCTAAAGTTAGACACGTGCACCACAACTTTTTCTCCGTCAGGACAAATAGCTCTTTTAAAATGACTTTTATTCGATTTCTGAAATCTTTCCAGATCAATAAAGTTCGGAATAACTTTAATGTCAGTTTTTATATCAAAACGTTCGCAGGTTTCACGTCTCAGATAGTCAGAAACAGCGGTAACTCCGTCACTTTTGTTAATCGAGAATTCTACTACATGTTTATAACTCGGGTCACTACCTACCAAAGTTATATCTGTACCATGCAAAGTAGTAACAACCGGAACATGAATTCCTTTTTCAGCCATTATTTGTTTAGCAAGGTAAGCACTTGTTGCATGCGGAAGAGCATAATGAACGTGAAGAAGATCAAGATTCTCATACTCGATCAGATTGACCATTTGTGAAGCTAACGCCAGTGCATAAGGTGGGTATTCAAACAAAGGATAAGCATTAATAGCTACCTCATGATAAAAAATATTGGAATCCAGCGTTTCTAGCCTGGCTGGTTTGGCATAACTCATCATATGGATTTTATGTCCTTTTGAGGCTAATACTTTTGCAAGCTCAGTGGCAACCACGCCACTGCCACCAAAAGTGGGGTAACAAACAATTCCAATATTCATGTATAATCTTATCTTTTTTTAAAGTTACTCAATCTTCTTCTGTTTCAGAATTTCTAACACAACCTTTAACAGTTTGGTTTCATAAAAAATTTACGATGGCTATGTACTATTATGTATATTTACAACCCTGAATCAGCAACTTAATTGTAGTAATCTAATGGCAGGACATTCTAAATGGGCGAATATTCGTCATAAAAAGGCGAAGGAAGACTCCAAGAGGTCAAAAGTATTTACAAAAGTGATCAAAGAATTAACTGTAGCCGCACGTGAAGGCGGTGGTGATCCTGCGGGAAACCCTCGTTTATCGTTAGCAATTGATAACGCGAAAGCCGTAAATCTTCCAAAAGACAATATGGAACGCGCAATTAAGCGCGGAACAGGAGAAGGAGATGACGCTGCTACTTATGAAGAAGTTACTTTTGAAGGTTACGGGCCGGGTGGCATTGCTTATTTTGTGGAAGTAACCACTGATAATAATACGCGCTCGGTTGCTGATATTCGACATATTTTTACCAAACATGGCGGGAACATGGGCACAAATGGCTCGGTAAGTTTTTTGTTTGAGCAAAAAGGAATGATCCGTGTAGCCACAGAGGGTAAAGACGAAGAAGAATTTATGCTGGAAGCCATTGAGGCAGGTGCAGATGATATACAATCAGAAGATGATTTATTCGTTGTGTATACGACTCGTGAAGATCTTTTTAATGTACGAAAAGCATTGGAAGAGGGAGGAAATAAGATTGAGTCTGCAGAGTTGATTCGTGAAGCTACAACTGAAACAAAAGTAGATGCGGATACGGCTCTTTCAAATTTGAAAATGATGGACAAGTTTGAAGACAATGATGATGTAACCAACGTGTTTACTAATATGTTGATGGATGAGGAAACACTACAGGTAACGGAAGAAATGGGATAGAGTTAATGAAAACCTTGTTTTACATATTGATCGGATTTCTTTTTGTGGCTTCGGGTGATGGAAGAGAAGCTAATAAGGCATACAATGAGGGGAACTATGCTTTAGCAGATTCTCTATTTCGGTTAGCTTTGGAAGAGGACCCCGGGAATTCTAAGTTGTATTTCAATCTTGGAAATGCATTGGCAAAGCAGGGCAAAGTAGAAGATGCCATTGAAGCTTATCTGAATTCACAAGAATATGCTGAATCAGCCGAAGATAAAGCTTTGGCTCAATATAACATTGGAACAATATTAGCTGAAAACGAAGACTGGAAACCTGCTGCACATCATTTCAGAAACTCTCTAAAACTGAACCCGGGAGATTATGAAGCGAAACATAACTACGAATTAGCAGCGAAAAAAGCTTCGGAAGAAGAGAATGAGCAAAATCAGGATCAACAAAACCAGGATCAGGAAAAAGAGCCTCCTACTGAATATGCAAAGGCGATGAAAAAAAGGGCAGAACAGTTGGTTGCAGAGCAAAGATATCAGGAAGCATTTAACTTGATGGAAAGTGCCGCAGCTAACGACAAAACTGTTCAACCTAACTACAACGATTTTATGGAACGAATTAAGACCGTAAGTACTATAGACAATTAATTATGAAATATTTTTCAAGCATTTTATTAATGGCTTTGATTGCTGTGACTGTTCAGGCTCAGGATGCAGACAGTTTCTTTCACAGAGGGGCGAATTCGTACATCAATTCGCAATTGAATCAGGCTATTCAGATAGTTGATGAAGGGCTTTTTCAGCACCCGAATGATGCTAAACTGAATGCGCTGAAACAAAAGCTGGAAGAAGAAAAAGAAAAACAGCAACAGCAGCAACAAAATCAGCAAAACCAAAATCAGGAGCAGGAACAACAAGAGCAAGATCAACAGGAACAAAACCAAGATCAGCAACAAGAGAATCAAGAGCAAAACGAAGAAGAGCAGCAGGAACAGGAACAAGGTGAAGGAAGCGAAGAAAATGAACCTAAACCTGAAGAAGGAAAAGAAATTGATTCCAAAGAAATAAGTAAAGAAGATGCTGAAAAGATCCTGAAAGCTCTGGCTCAGAAAGAAAAAGAATTATTGAAAGACTTCAAGAAAAAGAAATCAAAAGACAGCGCTACGCATGATAAAGATTGGTAATAAGCTGGCAATCCTTTTTTTCTTATTAGTTTCGATTTTAGCCAATCCAATAATATTGGCACAGGATGTGAGTGTACAGGCAACTCTGACAGAAACCAATATTTTTGAAGGAGAATCGGTTCAGCTTGACATCGCAATTTCAGGAACCTCTCTTAATTCCCTGGAACGACCGGAGATCCCAAACATTTCCGGATTACGATATTTGCCTAACCGAACTATTTCAGGAAGCAACTACACCTATGTAAATGGCAAGCCATCACTGACACAAAGCTATGGTTTTCAGTTCATTGCTCAATCGCCCGGAAGTTATACTGTTCCATCAATCAAAGTGACGGTTAACGGGAAAGAGTTTGCTACAAAACCGATTGCGTTCAAAGTATTGGATCCTAAAACTATCGATAATGGAAATGCGGAAAGAGCTCCTGATATTTATGTGAGATTGGAGCCAACCACTCAAAATCCGGTTGTGGGACAGCAGGTTGTAGCAGATATTGTGTTATACTTCAAAAGCGAAGTAGAAGTATCTAATTACAATACCGTTCCGGGATGGAAGGCTGAAGGTTTCTGGAAAGAAGAATTGAACAACCCATCACAAGCCAGAACAACTTCAGTAATTATAAATGGAATTCGATATAAAAGAGCCCGGCTTTTACAGTACGCACTTTTCCCAACCAAAGCAGGAGAGTTGACCTTAAGTCCGTACAGCTTAACGGTAAGAGTTCGAAACAGCCGAAGAACAGCGCGAGATCCCTTCAATTTTAGTTTTGGACAAGAAAACAAAGAATTAAAAACTCTTCCGGTTACTTTGAATGTTGGGCGACCACCTGCCATTGAAAACGCTGAATATATAGGAGCAGTTGGTGATTTTGAGATCAAAAGAACCATAAAACCAAGCTCAGCCTATGTGGGCGAAAGTGTGGAAATCATAACAGAGATCACTGGTTCAGGAAATCTCCCACTTCTCAACAAGCCTGAGTACGATTTCCCGGAATCTTTAGAGTTATATAATCCACAGGAAAACACAAACATTACCCGGGACAACAGGTTGATAGCAGGCTCTAAAACGTTTACCGATATTATTATTGCTCGCAATGACGGAATTTATTCTATTCCTGAAAAAAGGATAGCTACTTTTAACCCTAACAAAAACAGCTACGAATATTTTACGCTTTCAGAAATAAAGTTCAGAGCAGATATTGATCCTAATGCAACTGTGACCTCTTTGGAAGATATGCGTCTGGATATTGAACCGGTTACAGGTTTAGCGCAATGGAAACAGAAATCAGGGACGCCTTTAACTGAAAGAAACTCAATATGGGCAATGCTATTTACTCCTTTTTTACTCTTTATAGGAGCATACGGTTATAAGAACTACTACGATAAATTGAATAACGATGCCGGTTTTGCAAGATCTACCAAAGCCAAAGACAAAGCGATGGATATTTTAGACAACGCAAAAACCACAGAAGACATTAAAGAAGGATATCATAAAATTCAAAAAGCCCTTTCTCAGTTTATAGCTGACAAGCTGAATCTTCCGATTGCAGGCGTTTCCGGGCAGAGTTTAATTGCGGAAATCCAAAAGAAAGGTGCTGATAATTCTGTGATAATAGAGGCGAAGAGAATTTTTGATAAGTGCGAAACCATCGCATATGCACCAAATATTTCACAGGAAGGATTAGAAGATGATGTGGAAAAAACCAAACAACTGATCAAAGATTTGGGGAAGGTTCTGTGAAAAAAGTATTGGCACTATCAATTCTTTTCTGTTTTACCGGAGTTTTATTTGGACAGTCTTCACCACAACTTAATTTTGATGAAGCTAATAATTTGCTGGAAGAGGGTAACTATAGAGAAGCTTTAAAAAAGTATCGGCAAATCGAGGGAAATAACTTTATTTCCGGAGAGCTGTTTTTGAATATGGGAATCGCTTCTGTTCAAATCGACTCTTTGGGATTAGCAAAGTTCTACTTTCTGCAGGCCTCAAAATTTGAGTCAACACAACAAAGTGCAGATCAGGCGCTGGATTTTGTAAACTCTCAATTCAGCCGGCAATCCGCAAAGCTCCCCAAATTGCCGTGGGACAGAGCTGTGGATCATCTGAAAATATCCCCCGGAACATTTGGATTGTTCGTAATCGGTTATTGTTTTGTTTGTCTGGCTCTATTGTTGATTATAGCCGGATGGTTTAATCTGATAAAGCTCCCGAAGCAAAAGAATATTATCATCAGTTGTTTTACCATTGCGGTATTGGTGATCTCGCTGTCTTATTATGTAGACTATGTAGATCAAAGATATGACGAAGCCGTTTTGATCATGGATGAATCCAGTGTATCTGCTTCTCCAACTGAAAATGCGGAACTGGTAAGTATGGCTTACGAAGGATATGATCTGACCATTGACCGGAAAAAAAGTGCAACACAAGAAAACTGGTATTACATTAGATTAGGAAACGGGCAATTCGGCTGGATAGAAGCCAAAGGAATCAAAATTTTATAATTCAAAAAAACTCATGAGTAAATCACAAGAGTATATCGATCAAAACATTACCAAATTTGAAGAAGAACTGTTCGACCTGCTTCGCATTCCAAGTGTGAGTACCGATTCTTCCAAAAAACCGGCGATCAAAGAAGCGGCTAACTTTCTGTTGAAGCAGTTTGAATCTTTTGATCTTGAGCGGGTAGAATTATTTGAAACTCCCGGCAACCCGATTGTATATGCAGAGCATTGTCCTCATGACGACAAACCAACCGTTTTGGTGTACGGACATTATGATGTGCAACCATCCGATCCCGATGAGCTTTGGGATTCTCCCGCTTTTGAACCTGTAGTAAAAGATGGAAATGTGTACGCACGTGGAGCCAGTGACGATAAAGGTCAGTCGTATACGCATGTAAAAGCGATCGAGTCTTTCAGAAAAACAGGACAGGAAATTCCGGTGAACGTGAAATTTATTCTGGAAGGAGAAGAAGAGATCGGTTCTCCGAATCTGGTTCCTTTTATCACCGAACACAAAGAAATGCTGGAGTGTGATATGGTACTTATTTCCGATACTTCTATGTTTGGAAAAGATATGCCATCCATCACTTACGGATTACGAGGACTGGCGTATATGGAAGTTGAAGTAGTTGGGCCAAACCGGGATCTTCATTCCGGTGTGTATGGCGGTGCTGTAGAAAATCCGTTGAATGTTCTGTGTGAAATGATCGCCAAATTGAAAGATGAAAATGGTGTAATTCAGATTCCGGGATTTTATGATAAAGTGATCGAAATTACGGAAGAAGAAAGAGAAGCTTCGGCAGCGCTACCTTTTGATGAAGAAGCATACAAAAAATCTCTGGATATTGACGCAGTACATGGTGAAAAAGGATATACCACTCACGAACGAGCTTCGGCACGACCAACTCTTGATGTAAATGGAATTTGGGGTGGATACACCGGTGAAGGTGCAAAAACAGTGCTTCCATCCAAAGCGAATGCAAAGATCAGTATGCGTTTGGTGCCCGATCAGCATCCTAAAGAGATTGCAGAGCTATTCACAAAATATTTTAATTCCATCGCTCCGGATACAGTGAAAGTAAAAGTAACGGATCATCATGGCGGACATCCTTCACTTACCGACCTTTCTTTTTACGGATTGAAAGCAGCAGCGCAGGCATTTGAAGATGTGTTTGAAAAGGAAGTGTTATTTTCCCGTGAAGGTGGTTCCATTCCCATCGTTGCTGATTTCAAAAAAGTACTTGGCGTGGAATCTATTTTGATGGGCTTTGGAATAACCAGTGATGCCATTCACTCCCCCAACGAAAAATTCTCACTTCAGGATTTTCATAGAGGGATAAAAACATCTGCGAGGTTTTTGGAGATCTTAGCGGAAGGCGGAGGGGAATAATCAATATTCAATAATGAATATTGAATGATGAATTGGCTGACTTCTCAACAAAGACGTCATCCTGAACTTGTGTGCCGATAGGCAGGCTTGATTCAGGATATGTGCAGGGCACATTCTATAATCCAGGCTCTTGACTTTATCCTTTTTAAAGATGCTTCACGCAATTTTATTTAGATGTCATACCAAAAAAATTGTACTCACCATAGATACTAAAATAAAAAAAACAGCTTCTAGGATCGAAGTCCATTTCTTTTATTCGGTATGAAAATGTTTCTCCAATTTTTATCTCCGTTGATGTTGAAAGTGCTTGAAATATTGTTGTAAATAACTTTTTCAACTTATCATCAAAATCGATTTGTTCTAACAAATAGGAGTCGATATGGTATTCAGTTGGTAGAATTTCATTTTTAGTTTCATAATACAGTCCTTGAACAATTCTATCAGATACACTTGTGATTCGATTATAATCAATATCATAAGTGCTAACCTTGCCTAGGTTTGCGCCGTTACTTGTTTTTACATCAACTTCTTTTATACTTCTCATAATCGATTGGTAAAAGCCAACAGACTCATCTCTATTTAGATTACGCAATATTTTCGGCCAATTTTTTTGAACAGTCTCTTTTTTATGTACATCAATTCTCATTGAAAACATTACTTGCATATATTCATCATCAAGTGAAAATGAATTATTACATGGCTTGCAACATGGGACAGTAATTAAATTAGAAGGTCTTGGTTTAGGAAATAAGTTTTTGGGTGGAATATGATCTCTTGTTAATTCTATTTCACTCCCACAATAGATACATTTTTTTGACAATTTATAAATGGATTTAATTACAAGCTAACGACCCGGCATTTAAGCGCGAGCCTGATTATTAAAATTAAAGTTCAGAACCATGTTCGAGTCCACTTGAAACGTTTGTTAGCGAAACTATTGGCACCTAATATCATTTACTTGATATATATAGGTTCTTTGTTCTAAACTATTTTCCGTAGCATTTAAACTAAGTATTTGAGAATTGTTTTTACCATGTGGATTCAAAGCAAACTTCCATTGATCTTCCATGTTACCACTTATTACTACTTCAACTGCCTCATTTGGAACCTCTATCCTTAATAACTCTTTAGATGATAAATTAAAATCTCTAAACATGCGGTCTTCCGAAATAACTTGGAATTCATATATATCAGCAGTTAATGTCCAATTGGTTGGGTGACTCCATACATCGAAAGAGGCATTTGCCTTTAGTGAGTCTTCTGATACAGAAACATTTAGTACTTGATTCCAAGCCCCGCAGGGCCCTGAAATACAAACTAGCTTCGGATTCAATAATTTACGATCTCCTAACTTTGGCTGATTAAAATCATCAGTTGAAACAGCTATTCTATAATTTGTTCTCGTTGGCTCACCACTACAATTACTGCTACAATGATGATTACTGGTTGATTTATCACCTTGAACTGTTCCTATCTGTTTCCAATCTTGCTTTTGTAAAATATAGTTTAGAGTTCCTACTCCTTGATATTCATTATCGAACCCTACTTTGATTGGTAAACATGCAACTTGTTTTGAAATTTGGTTAAGAGAGGAAGTGAATGTTGTTAGGCCTGTTATAAAAGCGCCGAATAAGATTATTATAACTACAAAGGGATGATTTTTGATTTTTTCCGCAAGAGACGTTTTTCCCATATTATTATCCTTTTCTGAAATAATAGTATACTATCTGTGAGTTTATAATAAACTCTTAAATTTTATTGAAGCTATTTAACTAACATAATATTATGCGAATGAGGCTTTATTAGGGTGAACAAAAAAATCACTCACTAAGTACTTCAATCGCCGGAAATTTTTAATTTTCGGATTTTATACGAAAAGTTGTTCGCTCTAATTGTACGTACAAAATCAACTTAAGATAGCAAAAGAGTGAACTAAAACAAGGATTAAGGCGAACCCATCCCTGCTTGCGGGCCGAAGTGGTCTGTCTCTTTCCTTAATCAAGGGAAGGGGACGCTGTAATTAATATCTGAGTGGAGTTATAAAGTCTCCCTCCCTAATGCTAGGGAGCCTGCCTGTCCGGCAGTCGGCAGACACCTCCTACAAAGAAGGATTTTTTTAATCCAAGTTCCTGATTGGAATCCGGGTCGTTATTAAGGCTATATTCTTTTATTTCAATTCAGATCTCGGGCATTCGCCGCGAGATAACCGTATCGTTTACTAATTCCAGTCTCACGAACAACTTCCAACTTACACCGACCTTTAGAATTATTGGCGAGCCAAGAACGCAATGAAATCGACGGCTCCGCAGGAGCAATCATTACACTCAGGCTGATTCTTGAATATGCATCATACGTTCGTAGACCTTTTGTAATGATTAGTCGATGCAATGGCGTTCGCGCCAATAATTCTTGTCGGGAGCTTTTGGTACTTTTGTCGGCACAAAAGTACGCGGAGCCAAGGAACTGAATCTTATAAAAAGGCTTAGCTTAGAAGAATAAGAGTAAAGTTATCAACGGATTAAATGACATCTATAGAAATGACATAATCTAAAATTAAAGTTAAATCATCCCTTGTTTTAAAAGATTCAAATCCTCATTTTACAAGCCATGCAAAAATCTCTTGCACATAGAATTGACAGACGCTCTGTACGGCGCATTCCGCGGCGGCGGTAACGCATAGTGGTATGTCGTGTTTTCTGCGATTACCATCTCATCTAAATTAATTTAAGCAGTTCAATTCTAATTCATCCTTCGGGATTTCCATCTTTTACCCACATGTCGGTTTCTATCTATTACGGTTCATCCAAGCACGCAGTTTATGCGGAAGAGATCTGTGCACTTATTGAAAAAGCTGCCCAGCAGCGCGGAACAGGTATTGCAAAACGTGATCCCAATTACATTAAAACCAAATTCGAAAACGAAAATGCAGTTATCGCCTTAGAAGGAGATAAACTGGTCGGCTTTTGCTACATCGAGATCTGGGAAAGCAAAAAATATGTAGCCAATTCAGGATTGATCGTTCATCCTGATTATAGAGGACTTGGATTGGCAAAAAAGATAAAGTCTAAGGCATTTGAACTGTCCAAGAAGAAATATCCTGAATCCAAATTATTCGGGATAACAACCAGCCTGCCGGTTATGAAGATCAATTCAGATCTTGGTTATAAACCGGTAACATTTTCAGAGCTCACTCAGGATGAAACGTTCTGGAAAGGTTGTCAAAGCTGTCCCAATTACGACATTCTTTCCAGAAATGATCGTAAGAATTGCCTGTGCACGGGAATGTTGTATGATCCTCAGCATCCAAATAACAAACCTAAAGAAGAACGCGAAGCAAACATCAGAAAGTTTTACCGTTGGGTGCAGATGAAGACCGCTTCATTTCAAAAACTAATTAAACCTTTAAAGGTGTTTTAAATTCATAGCTATTAAGCAGAGAGGAAGATCCTGAAACAAGCCTGCCTGTCGGCAGACAGGTTCAGGATGACCCTTCAAGTAAAAGGAAATAATCATGAAGAAAAATA
The DNA here is from genome assembly GCA_965222085.1 of Balneola sp. GTDB lineage: Bacteria > Bacteroidota > Rhodothermia > Balneolales > Balneolaceae > Balneola. The sequence goes on along the minus strand of OZ244952.1, from coordinate 1,203,520 downwards.
AAAAAGTAGTATTAGCATTTAGTGGTGGTTTAGACACCAGTTATTGCGCCATTCATCTTGCAAAAGAAAAAGGATACGAAGTTTTTACTGCGGCAGTAAACACCGGTGGATTTGATGAAGCAGAACAAAAAGAATTAGCTCAGAAAGCTGCTGATCTTGGTATCAACAATCATGTATGCATAGATGTTGAGCAGGAATTCTATCAGAAAGGAATTAAATTTTTGTTGTTCGGAAATGTTCTGAAAAATCATACGTATCCACTTTCAGTAAGTGCAGAGCGTGTATTCCAAGCGGTAGCTATAGCAGAATATGCCAAGAAGATCGGCGCGGATGCCATTGCCCACGGAAGTACCGGAGCGGGAAACGACCAGGTTCGTTTTGATTTGATCTTTAATGTGCTCGCTCCCGAAATGGAGATCATCACCCCTATCCGAGATATGAAACTGAGCCGCGAAGAAGAGGTGGAGTTCCTGAAAAGTCACGGAGTGGAAAAAGAATGGGCGAAGGCGAAGTATTCCATCAACAAAGGATTGTGGGGGACAAGTGTGGGTGGCGCCGAGACATTGACTTCTCATCAAACCTTACCGGAAGAAGCGTGGCCAACGAAATTGGTTAATGGTGATGAGCTAATGGTTGAGGTAGGTTTCGAGAATGGTGAACCGGTATCCATTAATGGTGAAAAGTTAAATCCAGTTCAGACGATCAAAAAACTTCAGGAAATTGCGCAACCATACGGAATTGGAAGGGATATTCATGTAGGTGATACCATCATTGGAATAAAAGGCAGAGTTGGATTTGAAGCTGCAGCACCAATGATCATGATAAAAGCACATCAATTGCTGGAAAAACATGTGTTGGGAAAATGGCAATTGTATTGGAAAGATCAGTTGGGCGAGTGGTACGGAATGCTGATGCACGAAGGACAATTTCTGGATCCGGTGATGAGAGATATTGAAGCTTTTTTGGAAAATACCCAGCAAAAAGTAACAGGAAAAGTCTTTGTGAAATTGGAGCCGAAACAATTTGAATTGATAGGTATTGAATCTGAATTTGATCTGATGCAATCGAAACATGGTCAATATGGAGAAATGAATCAGGGTTGGAGTGGTGAAGATGTGAAAGGCTTTACGAAGATTCTGGCAAACGCAACGCTCATTCAACAATCGGTACAGAACAATGATTAAAGTTGGAATAATTGGTGGAGCAGGATATACAGCGGGTGAATTGATCAGAATTTTGATCAATCATCCTGAAGTGAAATTGACTTCTGTGGTGAGTAAAAGTCACTCGGGACAAAAAATTCATGAAGCACATCCGGATCTGATCGGTGAGATCGGTTTGGTATTTGAGGAGCAGCTAAATCACGAATTGGATGTTGTATTTCTTTGCTCAGGACATGGGAAATCAAAAGGAATTATAGATTCAGGAGTCATTCCTGAAAAGACGAAGATAATAGATCTGAGTTCAGATTTTCGTCTGAAATCTGTAGAAAATGAATTTATTTACGGATTACCGGAATTGAATAAAGATCTGATCAAAAAAGCAGAAAAGGTAGCTAATCCGGGATGCTTTGCAACGTGTATTCAGTTGTGTCTGTTACCTCTGGCATCAGCGAATTTGTTGAATAATGATGTTCATGTGTCCGCGATAACGGGCAGTACCGGAGCCGGACAAAGTCCAACGTCAACTACACATTTTAGCTGGAGAAGTAACAATGCGTCGGTTTATAAAGCATTTACACATCAGCATCTGGGGGAGATCACACAAAGTGTAACTCAGCTTAAAAATGATTTTGATAGTGATATTAATTTTATCCCTTTTCGCGGAGCTTTTACACGAGGAATATTGGCAGCTTGTTATTTCAAAACAGAGTTGTCCTTAGAAGAAGCCGGTGAATTATTCGAAGACTATTACAGCGGTCATCCTTTTGTTCATATTTCAGAAAAAGCAGTGGATGTAAAACAAGTTGTGAATTCTAATAAGAGTATCATTCATCTTCAGAAAGAGGGAGATCAATTACTGATAACGGGAGTTATCGACAACTTAATAAAAGGCGCCTCAGGACAAGCAGTTCAGAATATGAATCTGATGTTTGGTCTGGAAGAAACTACCGGATTGAAACTAAAAGGGAGTGCATTCTGATGGATCTATTACCTGTTTATCCCTTGTTTGATGTGGAGCCGGTGAAAGCAAAAGGGAATTACGTTTTCACGGAAGATGGAACCAAATATTTAGACCTGTATGGTGGTCACGCCGTTATTTCTATCGGACATTCACATCCGCACTATGTGAAGCGAATCACAGAACAGATCAACAAGATCGGGTTTTATTCAAACTCTGTCCCCATCGGAATTCAGAAAGAATTAGCAGAAAAACTGGGAGAACTTTCGGGATATCCGGACTGGAATTTATTTCTGTGTAATTCAGGGGCAGAAGCCAATGAAAATGCACTGAAAATGGCATCTGCATACAATAGAAGAAAGAAAATTCTGGCTTTTGAAAAAGGATTTCATGGGAGAACTTCGCTTGCGGTTGCGGCTACTGACAATCCGAAGATCTTGTTTCCTGTGAATGAAGGAGCTGATATCGTCAGGTTAAAACTGGAAGATTTTGAAGGAGTGGAAACTGCCTTAAAACAAGAAGATGTTTGTGCGGTATTGATCGAAGGAATTCAGGGAATCAGCGGTATTCATGCACCTTCTCCTAAATTTCTGAAGCATATCAGAACGATGTGTGATCAAACAAATACGGTTCTTATTCTGGATGAGATACAATCAGGATTCGGAAGAACGGGTAAGTTCTTTGCTCATCAGCATTCCGGAGTTGAGCCGGATATCATCAGCATGGCAAAAGGAATGGGCAATGGATTTCCTGTTGGAGGAATTATCACGGCCCCAAAATTTGAAGCAACATTCGGGATGCTTGGAACGACTTTCGGAGGAAATCATCTGGCTTGTGTGGCATCTCTGGCTGTTTTGGAAGTGTTGGAAAAGGAAAACCTGATCAAGCACGCAAAAGAAATGGGTGAGTACCTGATGAAAGAATTGAAGAAGCTCCCGAAGGTAAAAGAAGTGCGAGGAAAAGGGCTTATGATTGGCGTTGAATTTGATTTTGAGATCGCTGAAATGAGAAAGGCATTATTATATAAGCATCACATTTTTACGGGATCATCATCAAATAAAAATACCTTGCGGTTGTTGCCCGCTTTGGGAATTGGAAAAAGAGAAGTAGAGGATTTTTTAAAGGCTATAAAGGAAGAATTATCATGAAACAGTTTTTCTCAATTGATGATGTGAACGATCTGAAAGACCTTATCAAAGAAGGCTTGGAAGTAAAGAAAAATCCTTTCAAAGAAAAGGGAAACATCCGAAATAAATCTATCTGTTTGTTATTCTTAAATCCCAGCCTACGAACCCGTTTGAGTTCTCAAAGAGCCGCTCAGAATCTGGGTGTGGATGTAACCGTTTTTGACGTTGGTGCGGGTGGTTGGCAATTGGAATTTGCTGACGGAGCTGTCATGAATGGAAACAAAGCGGAACACGTCAAAGAAGCAGCTGCTGTGATAGGTTCTTATTTTGATTTGGTGGCGATCCGTGCTTTTGCAAAACTGGAAGATCGGGAAGCAGATTATTCAGAACAGGTTTTGAGTCAGTTTATTAAACATTGTCGGGTGCCGGTGGTAAATCTGGAATCGTCTACCAGACATCCATTGCAAGCTTTTGCTGACCTTATCACGATTGAAACTCATAAGAAGATAGAGAAACCGAAAGTGGTATTGACCTGGGCGCCTCATCCGAGAGCGCTTCCTCAGGCGGTGGCGAATTCGTTTTCTCTGTGGACTCAAAAAGCGGAGTATGATCTTACGATCACTCATCCCGAAGGCTATGAATTAGCTCCTGAATTTTCAGGGAAGGCGCATATTGAATACGATCAGAAAAAAGCATTTGAAGCCGCTGATTTTATCTATGCCAAAAACTGGAGCAGTTATTCGGAGTATGGAAAAATACTTTCTGAAGATAAAAGCTGGATGATTGATGAAGCTAAAATGAAACTCACAAATGATGCTAAATTCATGCACTGTTTACCCGTTCGCAGAAATGTGGTTGTGAGTGATGTAGTAATTGACAGCACGAATTCATTGGTGGTCGAAGAAGCAACAAACAGAATTATTTCAGTTCAAACGATATTCAAAAAAATTCTGAAAGATGAGTGAAATAAAAGTCATAAAGATCGGTGGTAAAGTCATAGATGAAGAAGCAAAACTGGATCAGTTTCTGCAAGACTTTGCTACAGTTAAAGACAAGAAAATTCTGGTTCATGGCGGTGGTAAAATAGCTTCTGATGTAGCAAATAAATTGGGAATAGAAACCAAAATGATCAATGGCAGAAGAATTACCGATTCCGACATGATCGATGTGGTGACCATGGTTTACGGTGGTTTGGTGAATAAAAAGATCGTGGCAAAGCTTCAGGCTTTAGGTTGTAATGCTATCGGTCTTTCCGGAGCTGATATGAACCTTATTCAATCGAAAAAAAGAAACCCTGAGCCCATAGATTTTGGTTTTGTGGGAGACATCGAAGAGGTAGACGCAACCGTATTAAACAGTTTATTGAACGAAGGAATTACACCTGTTATCGCACCTCTGACACATGATGGAAACGGGCAGTTATTGAACACAAATGCTGATAATATCGCAGGTTTTATTACCTCAGGCTTGGCAAAACACGGAGATGTTGCAATGGATCTATGTTTTGATCTTGAAGGCGTTATGAATGGTGAGAAATTGATAACCGAAATGAATTTATTGTTATATCGCCACCTGGAAGGAAATGGTATCATAAAAGAAGGAATGATTCCTAAGCTGGATCTGGGTTTTAAAGCACTGAATGCAGGAGCTAAGAAAGTCAGAATTGTTGGGTTTGATGTATTTAAAGAAGAAGAAAAAGGAACGAGGTTGGTTAAATAGAATTTAGAATTATTAATTATGAATGTTGAATTGAAAACTCTTTCTGATAAAGCCATAAACCTATTAAAGCAACTCATCTCCATTCAATCCTACAGTGGAGAGGAAGATAAAACTGCGGATTTAATAGAAAGTTATTTAAAAGAGCACGGTTTTGATCCACAAAGAAAAAAGAATAATGTGTGGGTATGGGCTTCTGATAAGGATGACAGCAAGCCGACTTTGTTATTGAATTCTCACCACGATACAGTGAAAGCTTCTTCTAAGTGGAGTTACGATCCCTTTAGCCCAACTATTGAAAATGGAAAATTGATCGGATTGGGAAGTAATGACGCCGGAGGACCACTGGTTAGTTTATTACATACCTTTATTTATTTGGCAGGAACCGATCAGAATTACAATCTGGGTTTTTTGGCATCAGCTGAAGAGGAAACTTCGGGAAAACAAGGCGTTCCAATTGTGCTGGGTGAATTAGGCGAAATAGATTTGGGAGTGGTGGGCGAACCTACTTCCATGGACATGGCGACTGCTGAACGAGGATTGATTGTTCTGGATTGTATTACTCATGGGAAAAGCGGTCATGCGGCAAGGAGTGAAGGAGAAAATGCTCTTTATAAAGCAATGAAGGATATTGAATGGTTCAGGACTTTCGAATTTGAACAGGTTTCAGAAGTGCTTGGAAAAGTAAATATGACGGTTACTCAAATAGAAGCCGGTTCACAGCATAATGTGGTTCCGCATGAGTGCAGGTTTGTAGTGGATGTTCGTCCGAACGAATTCTATAGTAACGAAGAAATTGTGGAAGAAATAAGAAAGCATGTAGACTGCGAGGTAAATCCAAGATCACTGAATCTAAACGCTTCCGGGATTTCTGAGGATCATCCTGTGGTGTTGAAAGGGAAAGAACTTAGAATAAAAACTTATGGCTCGCAAACAATGTCGGACCAGGTTCATATGCCGTTTCCGTGTATTAAAATGGGACCGGGAGACACACATCGCTCACATACAGCCGATGAATTCATTTACCTGAATGAAATTGAAGAAGGAATCGAGACGTATATTGAATTACTAAATAAATTAGAAGTCCCCTCTTGAGAGGGGATTCAGGGGTGTGTCAAATAGACTCATTTATAAATACGGGAAAAAATGACAAAAAAACTTTGGGAAAAAGGAATCAAAACAGATCAGTTTATTGAACAGTTTACGGTTGGAAAAGATCGTGAACTGGATCTGGAGCTTGCAAAACATGATGTGTGTGGAACCATCGCTCATATCACTATGCTGGAATCCGTCGGTTTATTGGAGAAATCTGAACTGGAGATTTTGATCAGAGAACTGGAGAATATTCAGGAGCAGGTCATTGCAAAAGGAAAGTTTCAGATCGAAGAAGGAGTGGAAGATGTTCATTCTCAAATCGAGTTAATGTTGACGAATAAACTTGGAGAAGTAGGAAAGAAAATTCATTCCGGTCGCTCCAGAAACGATCAGGTTTTAGTGGATATTCGGTTATTTTTGAGAGAGCAATTAGAAGAAATACGATCACTCACAAATGATCTGTTTTCTGCACTTATCCATCAGGCGGAAAAGTATAAAGATGTTTTGATGCCGGGATATACCCATACTCAGGCCGCCATGCCAAGCAGTTTCGGATTGTGGTTTTCAGCGTATGCCGAGAGTTTGATTGATGACGTCGAGATCATGAACGGAGCCTACAAAGTTGTGAACAGAAATCCACTGGGTTCTGCCGCTGGATACGGATCTAGTTTTCCTTTGAACCGACAAATGACTTCTGACTTACTTGGATTTGAAAGTATGGTCTATAATTCTGTGTACGCTCAAATGGGCAGAGGAAAAACAGAACAAATCGTTGCTTCTGCTATGGCAAATCTGGCTTCAACGTTGAACAAGCTGACCGCTGATGTTTGCCTGTACAACAGCCAGAATTTTCAGTTTTTAAAATTGCCTGATGAACTCACAACCGGTTCCAGTATTATGCCTCACAAAAAAAATCCGGATGTGTTTGAATTGCTTCGAGCCAAAACGAATGTATTGATGTCACTCCCGAACCAGATCATGATGACATTGAGCAATCTCACTTCGGGATATCACAGAGATTTCCAGCTGTTAAAGGAATTGTTATTCCCTGCAATCAAAGAAGTAAAGAGCTGTCTGAGGATAGCTTCTTATTCTGTATCAAAAATTGAGCCGGTTAAGGAAATTCTGGATGATCCGAAATACAAACTCATCTTTTCTGTAGAGGCTGTTAATGAATTAGTGGTTAAGGGCATTCCTTTCCGTGAAGCTTATCAACAAGTGGCAAAACAGATCGAAGATGGAAGTTTTGAGCCTCCAAAAGAGCTTAAACATACGCACGAAGGCAGTATTGGGAATTTGATGTTGGAGGAAATTCAGGAAAGGATGAAGAGAATGTTGAATATCGAATAATGAATGTTCATTATTAAAATGTCTGATTTCCCAAATGATCCGGCATGCTAATCAGGCCGAAAACTTCTGAGGGATTCAAAGATTACTTTTTACTATAACAAATACCGTTAAAATGAATGAGTTCTTTATTTATAGTGCATCCGGTGATTTGATCAAACCAATATTTTATTTCGCCATTTCCGTCCCAGGAAAAGCTCTCAAGTAACTCACGGTTAAGATAATTCCCGAATACTAGTTCTGTGAGTGCCGAATCTTTTAACAGCTCCGATAAATCAGGATATCCGGCTTCAGCAAGTTCATCTTGAGGCCCGCCACATTGTTCATCATCCTCTTTGGATTCCTTTACCCATTGTTTATAATCGTCGGATAATGCCTGTATAATCTGATCTCTGGAAATTATAAATACGAATTTATGCTTTCTCATTTCAGTTCTGGAGGAACTCAAGTCCATTTCAGGAAAACAAAAAGTTTTCAGGGAAGCTTTTTTGGAATCGACCAGTAGACTTGGTTTCATGTTATGCTGCATTTACCAAACAAGAATTCCGGTATCTATGATGCTTACAAGCCATCCGATCAAACCAATTGTAAAGATTATAGCAACAAAACCATTCAAGAATTTGGTGTCTTTAAATACAGATATAGTAAAAAGAATCAGCCATACACTTAGTGTTCCAAATTGTCCAATATCTAGCGGAATGTCGGTTTCGAAATGTTCCAGAACACCATCTGCACCGTCCACAAAAACATAAATAATCCCGAGAATGAAGAAGCGTTTTCTATTAGATGAGAAATGTTCCCGGAAATCTATTACTTCTTCTCCTTGAACGGGAAACAGGAGTCCACTCATCAGATAAGTTACGATTGCATAAGCCAGCAGATTGATAAAATGAAACATTCGGAAGTCTTCTATGGGAGAGAGAGCAAAGCTACTTATCCAAATCAAAACTACCGCAAATAACATATTGAAAGTCCACAATAAATGAACCCAATACACTTTTGATTGTTTTCGAGTATCAAATATTAAAGATAATCCGCTCAATAAATGAACTACTGCTAATCCAAGAATGATGGAAATGAAAACAGATATGTGTCCGAAAATTGTCATATGGAGTAGCTAGTTAAAGAAATAAGCTAGTGATTCTGGATATAAATCAAAATAAGTTCATCATTCTTGTAGATGTCAGGTAACCTGCCTGTCGGCAGACTGGTTCGTTGACAGTTTTTTTAAAAGATTATACGTCATTCCCACGCGTATGCAGGGAATCTGGATTTACAGTGAAGCAAATGTCCTTTCTTAAAGAGAAATAATTCAATAAAGCTTTTAAAAATGACATCTTCACGCAGAAGAATTTCACTCCATAAAAAATTGAAGCAGAGATAACGTTCACTAATTAACAGCTTAATTCAGATCTCTTGCGTCGCGTGGAGATGACTCTATAGATTTATATAATTACTATAGATCTGAAGATTTAACTGCTTCTCCCTGTTCAACTTCAGATGCGCCACAACATTCCAATAACCAACGCAAGCTATCAAAGCCTGAAATGGGAAATCCGGCGACTAATATGTAAACATATAAGTTGTTTTCATCAGCAATCTGAGCAGACCACCAAAACCAATCACGGTCTTCACCAAACCATCGAACATTCTGAATGCCATCAAGCAGTCTGTCATCATTGTTATGAGGCAACATATTGTTTATAAACCAGGCCTCCAGCATCTCATAACTTTCTGATGTCAACCACTCTTCCTTATCTTTGCAAACACTATTTACCGAAAGGATCACAGCAAGTGCTTCCATTGCTTGTTCCAGAACCTGGGATGCGTTGTTATTGCAACTAACTTCAACTCGCATTAAGGTAGTATCACTACTTTTATCACTCCCAAATAAGAGGCGTTTCAGTTCGTTACGTGCCATTTGTATCAATAATAAAGTTTAATTTATCGGCATTCTATGGAACACCATTCGATGAAAAAGGTTAATTTTTCGAATGTAAAGATTTCTCTCCTTTTAAAATTCCTCTGATTTCAGTCATTAACTGTTTTTTAGCGAGTATCAAAAGTTTATCGTTAGGTCTCATTTCAGTAGTACCTCTTGGGACTATAAATTTCCCTTCGCGGTTTATGATCACGATCAATGCTTTATCCGGGAAATTCAGATCTACTACATTTTTGCCAACTACGGGATCTTTACTTTCGATCAGGATTTCCTTAAGCGCGCTTTTGGTATCAATGGAAGGTTCAAACTCGATTGGAAATTTTGTTTTTGGTGGAATGGGAGAATCAACACGGAGGCGACGAGCAACCCATGGAATAGTTGGTCCCTGAATAATCACCGATGTTACAACCACAAAAAAGACAATACTGAAGATCATCTCAGCATTTTCTACTCCGGCAACCAATGGGAATGTTGCCATTATGATAGGAACGGCGCCCCGAAGCCCTGTCCATGAAACCATTAGCTTACTTCGGGCATTGAATCTGGAAAACATCAACGACATAAAAACGCTGATTGGTCGCGCGAGCAGGGTCAAAACGAGTGCAATTAATAAACCCTGAATAGATATGGCGATGATCTGTTTCGGAAATACTAGAAGACCCAGACTCAGGAACATGGCAATTTGCATAAGCCAGCCCACACCATCAAAAAAGCTGATCAAACTGCGGCGATGAATAAAATTTGAATTACCAAGCACTAAACCGGCAAGATAAACGGCCAGAAATCCACTGCCTCCTAAAAGATCCGTTGTTGCGTAGATCAATGGAACAAATGACAAAGTTAATACCGGATAAAGTCCGTCATATTCTAAATTGATCCTGTTGGTAACCCATGTAATTGTTTTTCCGAACAAGTATCCGGCAGCCAATCCAATAGCTATTTGTCGCAGAAAAAGGAACACTAAAGAAAGCCCGCTAAACTCAGGCAATGTGAGTAGTTGGATGATACCAATAGTTAGAAATATAGCCACGGGATCATTAGTGCCGGACTCAAATTCCATTAATTCCTTAAGGCGATATTTAAAACCCATTGCTTTGGATCGGAGAACTGAAAATACAGCGGCGGCATCTGTTGATGATACAATGGCTCCTAATAAAATTCCTTCAAGCAAGCTAAAGCCAAGTAACCAATATGCGAAAGCGCCTACAACAAGGGCGCTTATTAAAACACCGAGGGTGGAAAGTGCAATACCGGGAGAAATGATAGGTCCTACTTTTTTCCATTGTGTATCAAGTCCACCCGAAAAAAGAATATAGATAAGCGCGACAATACCGAGTGATTGTGCCAGCTGATAGTCATCAAAATAAACCCAGTTTAATCCATCTGAACCGAAGATCATGCCTACACCTAGAAAAATAAGCAAAGCCGGAACGCCGTATCGACTTGCCAGCTTACTTGAAAAGATACTTATCAAGAGCAAAGCTGCAGCTGTTAACATGTAGACGGATATGGTCATAAACTTCTTTTAAGAATTGAAATAGATGCGCACACTTTGAGATAAAAATGCATTTATGAAAGAACTTAAAATAGAGAAAAAATTGCTAGGGATGGAATTGTGAATAAAGAACAATGGGACATAAGTCGTAATCTCAATCTTTGACGTCATCCTGAACGTGTCTGCCGACAGGCAGGCTTGATTCAGGATTTGTGTAAGGCTCTTTCTGTGATCCGATCTATTACAGATTCTGAGTCAAGCTCAGAATGACGAGTGGTATTTTTCTAATCGTGGAATTCTTAGACGGAGTATGTATCTCTGATCTTTCTATTTCTATATGTCCGGCTTTCCGTTCGTTCCGAAGTCCCGCTCCGGATATGGCTATGTTATTTCACCTGATATCTCTTTTGTACAGTCCCGCTTTTTGAAGTAGATACATCCATCAATTCCAGCTGCTGCTCCTCTTTCCCATTATTGAATAAAGGAATTCCATTTCCAAGAAGAATAGGAATCACGGTGATAGTCATTTCATTAATCAGTTTGGCCTCAAGAAACTTTTGGATTGTAATTCCTCCGTCTATGTAAAGATGGGTTTTCCCTTCTTTTGTTAGTTTTCGGACAATTTCTTTTGGAGCTCCGGATTCGAACCTAACTTTTCCTGATAAATGTTCAGGCGCGGTTAATTTTTTGGTTGTCAGTACAATCACTTCAGTTCCTTCGTAATACCAATCACCGAAAGTCAGAACTTTTTCATAAGAATGGCGACCCATCACAATCGCGTCTACTGTTGAAATGAATTCACTGTAAACTAAGCCGGTTTTAGCAGCGTCTTGATATTCTTCCCGGAGAAGCCATTCAATATCTCCATCCGGTTTAGCGATAAAACCATCGGCGCTGGTAGCAATATAAACGGAGCATTTCATATAAGATCAGATTATTTAAGAAGTGAATGTAATGTAATAATAGAATTCTAACAGATTTTACTAAAAAAGCTTCTGTCCATAATATTAGTGTGAGAATAAGAGAGGGGCAGTTAGTTTAGGTCCTCAATCGTCGACATCATCCTGAACGTGTCTGCTGATAGAAAGGCTTGATTCAGGATCTGTGTAAGACTCATTCGCTGATCCGATCTATTACAGATTCTGAGTCAAGCTCAGAATGACGAGCGGTATTTTATTTGTTTTTTCTCGTTTCGAACGCTCCGTTCGGAATGCAAAATGAAGGCTCTGCCTCATGAAAGCAGAGCTCCGAAACGAAGTTAAAGCTAATATCTGATTATTACGAGGTAACGGCACTTAATCCGCTTCTTTAACTCTAATCGGATGATTCACAAATTTTTTGCCGTTTAATTCTTTTATGGCCGTTATAGCTTCATCAGAATTCGGCATTTCAACAAAACCAAAACCCTTCGACTTTCGCGTGCTTTTATCAAGAACCAGATCACAGCTTTCAACTACACCGTATTTCTCAAAAAGCTCTTGGATCTCTTTTTCTGTGATGCTTCGCGTAAGGTTTCGGACTAGTATTTTCATGAATAATATGATCTTAGAATTTTGCTCACCTCAAAAAAGTAACAGAGGTAAGCTTTCTATAAAGGTCAGGCTTATAGTCGGGATTCCCTAACGGGATTTTTGAACCCATCCCTGTCCCTTCCCTTTACAAAGGAAGGGGACTTTTTAATAATTTCTTAGCTAGTTTAATAGTCTCTCTCCCTAATGTTAGGGAGAGAACAAGAGTGGGTCAGAATTATAGATTTAAGGCTCAACTAATGGAAGTCCGGAGACTTCCGAAACGTAAACTTTTAGTCACCGCTATCGCTAAAGACTTAAAAGATCTTGGGGTATGTTTAATTTAATGTAAATTTGACTCGAACACTTCTTCGTATTGTAACTTTACCCAATTCATCTTCTTCCCGTGATCTATCCCTCGTTACAGAATTAAAAGGATTAGAGTATGTTGACCAAGAAGGGTTTTCTTCAATTTCTAGTACTTCGCCAAGGCTCATTTCATAAACTTTAGCCATGTAAGTAGCTTTGCTTTTTGCTGACTCAAGAGCTTTTTCATAAGCTAATTGATGCTGATACTCATAATCCGAAATATTATAACTCGATTGAATATTTTCGATTGAACTATTTAAAACAAAAGCATCTGTCAGTTCTGAATAAAGATTCAAATCCTGCAAAAGAACTGATAGATTGACTTGAACATAAAATCCTTCTTGTTGCCTTTGGTTATTAACGTAGGTGTAATTCTTCCCAAGAGTGATGGGAGACACATTAATATCTGTTTGAGATATCCCAATTGCAGTCAATTGCTGAAGGAGAATATCCAATTTTTGATTGGTCACATTTTTTGCTTTCTCAACAGTTTCCTGAACTGATTTTAATTTAATAGAAAAGCTAACCTGATCAGCTGGAAGAACAGATTCATGCGTTCCATTTACTTCGATATATCTTACTTGACTATATGTGGTAACTGAAAAGCTTAAAAGGAAGCACAAAAAAAGATATTTCATGAATTCTCTAATTAAGGTGAATATACATAACGACCCGGCGTTTAAGGAGCGAGGGTTTTCGGTTTTTGTTGAAGTAACTAATTTATTTTATTGTCCACAAGCTTTCCGGAAAACCCTACCTGCGTCCGACTTGAAACGCTTGATATACAACCATTCGCTAATGAACAGATAATTTGAATTTGTTAACATTGTATGTAAGAATTTTGATATTTGAATAGTACCATCCATGCCAACCTGCAACCCACGATTCATGAAAATGATCTTTCCAACCGTTCGGATCTTCTGAAAAATCTAAAAACTGAATCATCAGTATCTGATCGCCATTATCTGAATAATATCCAATGTACTGCCGATATAAATTTGGATATTCTTCATTCAATTTTGTAATCCACTTTAAACTGGAGTTTTGATATTCTTTCTTTTCTTTTTTTGAAAGGGGATGCTCATAAGGAGATCTGTTTGATAAAGAATTATCAGTGGCTTCTAAAAAAGCTGTGCTAAACTGATTTTTAATATATGGTTCAATCTGTCTAAGTAATGTTGGAGAGGGAGTAAATCGCCTTTTATTTTGTAAACTTTGATCAGGAGCCTCATACTCGGCAGGAAAAATTGAAGCGAAGCCATTCCCAATTCTCAAGACTTTTACGCTATCAACTAAATCGGAGGAAACTGGAAACCAGGCAGTACCACCACTTTCACCATTTTTGAAAGTTGAACAACTTAACATTCCAAACAAAACTATGGCGAGCAAAATGTATTTCATAGAAGGATGGTTGGCTTGGTTGTATAACATACTATTATCCAAACAAGAATCTATACAATTATTCGCTAACGTTCAGAATTTTAGTAACTAAAGAGAATTATGAAGTCGAATATAATCCAAACCTACAACTGCAAATCCATCGTCATTCTTTCGCCGTCTCTTAAAACAGTGATGGTTGTAAGTTGACCTTTTTTTAGTTTGTTCAGCATTCCCATATAGGCGTAAATATCAGCGAGTTCTTCTCCGGCTATGCCTACAATAATATCTCCGCCTTGTACTCCTGCATTTGCAGCTGCTCTGCCTTTAGTTACGCCCGTGATCTTCATTCCTTCACCTTCATAGCCATAATCCGGAAGTACGCCCAAGGTTGGTCCTTCTAAACTCATTGACTGGCGTTGTTCGCCCGGGGCTTCGATAAATTCCATATCCGCTTTGCTGAGGTCATCCAATTGAACAATCACCCGTACCAAGTGATGAAGTGCCAATGCAGTGCCATTCATGTTTATATATTCGGTGTCGTCAGATGGGCGGTGGTAATCTGCATGCGTATCCGTGAAATAATGAAGTACGGGAATATCTTTATAATAAAAACTGGTGTGATCGCTGGCTCCGGTTCCGTCTTTTACCAAATTCAGATCCAGATTTCCGGTATTGGCTGAATCTAAAATGGCTTCCCATTTATCTGCTGTTCCAATCCCGAAGATCATCAGCTTTTTATCGGTCATTCTTCCGATCATATCCATGTTGATCATAGCCAGGGCATTTTCCAGATCTACTGTTGGATTATCTACATAATGAGCCGAGCCCAGCAATCCCATTTCCTCTCCTGAAAAAGCCAGAAACAAAATATCTTTCTTTGGTCGATTTGCAGAGAAATACTCAGCCAATTCTAAAACTCCTGCGGTTCCCGAAGCATTGTCATCAGCGCCATTGTGAATGCGTTGTTGTTCTCCGCGATATAATGAGCCGAATTCTCCGAATCCCAAATGGTCGTAATGCGCTCCGATAATGATCAACTCATCAGAACCTCCGGTTCCCTGTAATAATCCGGCTACATTTTTGGAAAGTAATTTTTCGCCTTCCGCATCTTCTCCGGCATGAGGATTTCTCAACACGGCAGTGTTAATAGTAAATTCCTGAAAATAGGTTTCGTTATCTCCGGCAGGTTCTAAACCAAAATCTCTGAAATGATCAGCAATATAATTTGCTGCAATAGCTTCGTTAGCAGAACCGGCTTCACGGCCTTGTAAAGAATCACTGGCAAAAAAGGTGATGTGCTTTTCAATATCAGCGGGGGTAATGTCTCCGGATTCATTATTGCACGCAACAAACAAAGTGAGTGCTGAAAGAATTAAAAATGCAGAGAAGGAATGTATTTTCAGTTTCATAAAAATTTATTTTGCGATATTATTTAGATGTAAAAGTCATTAGCGTAGTTCCACGCCTTGCGTGGTAAATGAAAGTCCTTGTTGTCCGTATGTGGAGATCATGACTGCTTCAAAAATAGGGCTGTTTATGTCGGGGTTTTATTCCAGTCGAATAGAAAATTTGCTCCGGTCCCACCGGTTTTATCTCTTTCATCAATAATGATCTCGGCTGTTTCCATAGGAGCCAGATAAATAGGTTTATCAAAATACGTTCTGATGAGTGCGCCGCTATTATCATAATATTCTGCCTTGTGAATATACACAGAATCTTCCGGATTGGGATTGCGCATGCTCACGGTAACAGTCAGATCGTGTGTTTTACGCTCATTTTGGCTGTATATTTGAGAGTAAACTGATAAGTATGTTCTACCGGTTTCAAGAGAAGTTAAACCCGACGGATCAACGGAGCGCTGTTCCCAATTTTGTGAATTCATAGAGCTGATCTCTTTTTCCTGAGTACAGGAAACAAAAAGTGAAAGCGTTATAAAGAGAAACAGCGATTGTGGATTCATTATGGAACTCAAAATTTATTGATGCTAAAGTTAACAGTTTTTTTCGTGTTTTGATGAAATAGTGCGTAGTTTTACAACCGTAGTTTAACTACAAAGGTTAGGGGTGCTTTTGCAAAGTGCAAAGGCTGAGATCACACCCTACTACCTGATCCGGGTAATGCCGGCGGAGGAAAACCTGTTCGCTTATCTATTTTTAAGATGCGCTTGTTTCGCCTCCTCTTTTTTAAATAAACTTATAATTTTTGCCGGTGAGCCAAATCTAAAACTACGGCCACCAGGCATTCCTAAAGAAGAGGAACTATGTTTCAACTAATCAAATCATCGCTGATGGTGGCGACCTTAATCACCATGCTGTCAACTTTTGCAGCTGCACAAGTTCAGATTTCCGGGAAAGTACTGGAAGCTCAGACAAAAGAACCTTTGATCGGAGCTACTGTTTTACAAAACGGAACTAATAACGGAGTTTCCACAAATACAGATGGCTCTTTTGAGATCGAGCTTTTAGAAGGCGAAGAAAGATCATTAAGAATCAGTTTCACCGGTTTCAAAAGTAAAACGATAACTGTTGTACGAAGTGAGTCAGATCTGCAGATTCTGTTACTTCCGGACACTTATGTAAGTGACGAGGTTCTGGTGGAAGCCACCAGAGTGGATGAATCTATTCCGGTTACTTTTTCAAACCTAGATAAGGAAGAAATACAGAAAAGGAATCTCGGTCAGGATGTGCCTTATTTGTTAAATCTTACTCCATCTACCGTTGTGACCTCAGATGCCGGAGCAGGAATTGGGTATACAGGTATCAGAATCAGAGGCGTTGATCCTGCACGAATTAATGTGACCATCAACGGAATTCCTGTTAATGATGCAGAATCACACAGTGTTTTTTGGGTGAACCTGCCGGATATTGCTTCTTCCATTGATAACATTCAGGTACAGCGTGGGGTTGGGACTTCTACTAATGGTGCGGCAGCTTTTGGAGGGTCGGTCAATTTACAAACCAGTAGTAATAGTTTAGATCCGTATGCAGAAATTAATACAGGAATCGGTTCTTTCAACACTCAAAAAGCTAATATTCGATTAGGTTCAGGCTTGATGAAAAATGGCTGGAGTTTTGAAGGAAGATTATCTCAAATCACTTCGGATGGTTTTATAGATCGAGCTTCCTCAGACCTGAATTCATTTTACCTTTCTGGTTCAAAAAGAGGGAAACGGAGCTTACTAAAAGCGGATATTTTTTCCGGTGACGAGGTTACCTATCAAGCATGGTACGGCGTTGAGGAAAGTGTACTTGAAGGTGGAAATCGTACTTTTAATGAAGCAGGAATGGAAAAATCAGGATCACCTTATCAAAATCAGGTAGATGATTATGGGCAGGACTATTACCAGCTACATTACTCTTACAATCTGCAAGATAATTGGTCATTGAATACCTCATTGCATTACACAAAAGGCGCAGGATATTATGAGGAATATAAAGGAGGAGAAGATCTTGCTGACTATGGTATTACTCCGGCTAATCCGGGTGACCCAACCGAATCAGACCTGATTCGTAGAAGGTGGTTAGACAATGATTTTTACGGAATGGTATTTTCAACAAAGTACACGCATTCTGCGAGTTGGAACCTGACTTTTGGTGGAGGATTAAACAAATATGACGGTGACCATTTTGGAGAAGTTATCTGGGCGAGATTTGCAGGAAACAGTGAGTTTGAAGATCGGTATTACGATAACAATGCGATCAAAACAGATGCTAATGTATACGGTAAAGCGCAATACTTTTTAAATGAGAATCTAAGTTCATATCTGGATCTTCAGGTTCGTACAATTAGCTATGAGTTTGACGGAATCGACATTCAGAATAATTCAGTAGTTGATATCAGAGATACAGACAACCTCACTTTCTTCAATCCTAAATTCGGGTTGAGTTACACAGTGAATGATGAAAATCGTTTATTCGCATCATTTGGGATAGCAAGTAAGGAACCCACTCGTGATGAGTATGTGGAATCATCAGCAGCAAGTCGCCCTGATCCTGAAACACTGTATAATGTTGAAACAGGATATCGTGGGGATTTCGGGCAATTCTTTGTGGGCGCTTACGGATATGCCATGTTATATAAAGATCAATTGGTAGTTACCGGACAGATCAATGATGTTGGTGGAGTGGTTCGGGAAAACGTACCGAACAGTTCCCGATTGGGAATAGAATTGGAAGGTGGAATTTCCATAACATCAAATTTCAGTTGGGCTGCTAACGCAACGTTCAGCAAAAATAAGATCGAAAATTACACCGAGTTCATAGACGATTACGATAATGGAGGTCAGATCGAGAGAAACTTCTCTGATACTGATATAGCGCTTTCACCGAGTATCATTGCGAATTCCATTCTGGGTTTTTCGGAGAATGGTTTGACAACTGAACTGACCACAAAATATGTTTCTAAGCAGTATTTGGACAACACTCAGAATGATGCCCGTTCAATCGATCCTTATTTAGTGAATGATCTTAGAATCAGTTATGCATTTACGAACCTAAGTTTTGCAAAGGGAATCACTGCAAATTTGATGATCAACAACTTGCTGGATGAGAAATATGAAACTAACGGGTATACATATGGTTATGTATTTGGAGGAGAACAACGATTCAATTACTACTACCCACAAGCCGGAAGAAATTTCTTGCTTCAATTGAAATGGGAGTTTTAAATAATGATTTCCTTATCGCTAAACACGTACGGGTAATTCATGAATTACCCGTACGTGTTTAGATAAAAAATCGGACTTAAAAAAAGCCCGACTCAGTGAGCCGGGCTTTTTAATTCTTTTCTGTCAAGCGGGCTTGAAAGCCCTTCTAGTTAAATACTTAAACAAGGAGACCCTTTCAGGGTCGGGCAGGAAGATGATCAAGCCATTACTTTAGCAACAGCATCAGCAGCTTCTTTAAGAAGAACAGCTGAAATCACATTCATTCCAGAATTGTCGATGATCTCTTTAGCTTCTTCAGCATTGGTTCCCTGAAGACGAACAATGATCGGCACATTCTGTACTTTTTCAGCAATTTCAGGATCTTTAACTGCTTCAATGACTCCGTTAGCTACACGATCACAACGAACAATTCCACCAAAGATATTGATCAGAATTGCTTTCACATTTTTATCTTCCAGGATAATTCTGAATCCGTTTTTAACCGTCTCAACATTAGCTCCACCACCAACATCCAGGAAGTTAGCAGGCTCACCACCTGAAAGTTTAATAATATCCATCGTTGCCATTGCAAGTCCGGCGCCATTAACCATACACCCTACGTTTCCATCTAGTTTGATGTAGTTCAGGTCGTACTTAGAAGCTTCAAGTTCTGCAGGATCTTCTTCAGCTTCGTCTTTAAGTTCAGCCAGATCCGGATGACGGTACAATGCATTTCCGTCAAAAGTTACTTTTGCATCCAGAGCGTAGATCTCATCATCTGGAGTAACGATCAACGGATTGATCTCGAACATATCGGAATCAGTTTCTTCATACGCCTTATACAAAGCCATGATGAACTTAATGCAGGATTTGAGCGCTTTGCCTTCTAAATCGAGTGAAAAAGCAATACGACGAGCTTGATTTACCTGAAGTCCCATGCCCGGCTCGATCCATTCTTTGATGATCTTTTCAGGAGTCTCTTCAGCAACTTTTTCGATCTCGACTCCACCTTCAGTAGAAGCCATGATCACATTTTTACTCACTGCGCGATCAAGAAGCACACCTACATAAAATTCTTTTTTGATGTCAACGCCATCCGTTACATAAATGGTTTGAACCAACTGCCCTTCGTCGCCCGTTTGGATAGTAACAAGTACATCGCCCAAAAGAGATTCTGCTGCTTCTTTAACTTCGTCAATAGTTTTGCAGAGGATAACTCCTTTTGCATCGTTCTTTTTAGTGCGACCTTTTCCACGTCCACCGGCATGAATCTGAGCTTTTACAACAAAAAGTGAAGCTCCGTTTTCTTTCATTTTTTTAGCGGCTTCAACGGCGCCTTCAACGGTAGTGGCGGCAATTCCGTCCGGAACGGCAACTCCGTATTCTTTTAAAATTTCTTTAGCTTGATACTCGTGGATTTTCATGTAACAGTATTCTTTTTAAGTGTTAAAAAAGCGATTTTTCAAGACTTCTAAAATAGGGAGAATAGGAGCTAAAGGAAAGAAAATGAAATGTTCGATTATTTCATTTCACAAAAGGTTGTGATTTGAGTTGAATGTGGCTTAAATTTGGGTGAATTTTAAAATTTATGGATCCATTGCAGAAAGCACAGATCATGACCGAGGAAGACCTGAATCGCACTTATTTGCGGTTTGCTCATCAATTCCTTGAATCTTATGAAGACCCAAAAAGACTTGCCATTGTAGGCATGCAAACCAGAGGCGTTTACATTGGTCGCAGAATAGTAGAAGTGATCAAACAAGAATTTGATATAGATATCGACTTCGGAGTGCTTGATGTAACTTTTTACCGGGATGACTTTCGCTCAAAACTTAAAATGCCTGAAGTGCAGGTCACAGAGATTCCATTCGATTTGTACGACCGTGATATCATGTTAGTGGATGATGTGTTGTATACCGGAAGAACAGTACGTTCGGCCATGGATGCTTTAATGGCGTACGGAAGGCCGAGAAAAATTCAGTTTTGCTGTATGGTAGATCGTGGTCACCGGGAATTGCCGGTAGCAGCAGATTATACAGGGATATATGTTCCAACTCATGAGAATGAAGAAATCAGAGTAAAAGTTCAGGAGTTTGATGGTGAAGATGCCGTGTATTTAGTAGATGTGGAGGAAGATATATGAGCATAGATCTGGAAAAATATGACTTCACTCAAAAACATCTTCTGGGACTGGCAGATTACTCCGCTGATGATATTCGATTTGTGCTGGAACAAGCAAAATATTTCAGAGAAATACTGGATCGTCCCGTTCCGAAAGTCCCGACATTAAGAGACAAAACCATTGTAAATCTTTTCTACGAAAACAGCACAAGAACGCGTTTGTCTTTTGAGCTTGCTCAGAAAAGAATGGGAGCAGATGTAGTGAATTTTTCGGCGAGTACTTCTTCCACTAAAAAAGGGGAGTCACTCAAAGATACTATACAGAATATCAGTTCCATGAAAATTGATATGGTGGTAGTTCGGCATGAAAGTCCGGGAGTTCCGCACTTTTTAACACAATGTGTGGACGCTGCTATTCTGAACGCCGGTGATGGCGCTCATGAACATCCAACGCAAGCGCTGCTGGATATGTTTACCATGCAACAAATTCATCCAGAGCTGAAAGGAAGGAAGATCGCAATTATTGGTGATATTGCTTACAGCCGGGTTGTTCGATCCAATATAATCGGTTTAACAAAGCTCGGTGCTGAAGTTGTAATTTGCGGCCCCAAAACACTGATGCCGGTATTTGTAGAAGATCTTGGGGTTACGGTTTCTCATAATTTGGAAGAAACGCTTGCCTGGTGCGATATCGCTATGGCATTAAGAATCCAACTTGAAAGGCAGGGAAAGGGGACAGAATTGTTTCCATCGCTACGAGAATATCATGAAAGGTTTGGAATCAAACTCTCACATTTAGAGAAATATCCGGACTTTAAGATCATGCATCCAGGACCGATCAATCGTGGGGTGGAAATGGAAAGTGAAGTCGCTGACAGTGATCGGGCTATTATCCTCAATCAGGTTACCAATGGTGTGGCAGTAAGAATGGCTGTGCTTTATTTGCTGAGTGGCGGGAATAGGGTTGGTTAATCCTCAAATCTTTTTAAAAATTCTCTGAACTCATCAGTATTAAAATCAAGCTCAGATTGAACCTTCTGAATATTAGCCTTAGAAGTTGAAACAGTTTCTGAATTGAGATACTCTTTGAGCTTAGCCAGAGAGTTATAGCGATATCCAATCTTATATTTATCAATAAATGAGCCAACAGCCTGAAATCCTTTTCGGGGGACAACAGTAGGTAAACCCAGTGCTAAAGGCAGAAGAAAACGATGAGGCAATGAAGTATTAAATCTCAAAGGTTGATCAGAACCTTCCGGAATTCGAAACGTGACCAAAGCAGCTTTATGTGAATTAGTAATTTTAGAAAAGTTATAACAGGAATCATAAATATCGAAAGGCTCGAATGGGAAGATATTTTTATGGGTCAGGTTAAAATTTTCTGAACAACTTAAGGTGATTCCGGCCTCTGCAATTTCCAGAAGCTGATTCTGAACCGAATTCAGACTTCTGAATAGATCGGGCTTCCCCAAGAAAATCAGATCCTTCATTGATTCGGTATCTGAATTTTTAACATTGGCATTTACAAAATGAGACCGGGGGAAATAAAACGGTTTTTTGTAGATAATTTTATTTTCAAGGTCATAACCATATGAAGAAAGTAAATTATACATTTCGTCTGTAGGAATGATCAATCCATCAATATTTTTCATTGAGGTTTTGAGTAATAGCCTTTCGAAAATCTCCCTCTTCTTTGACTTCCAGGAAGTTGGAAAGGTTTCCATGTTTAAAATCACTTTAGTATTACTTGATTGTCCAAGGGATTTTATGAGATTGATCTCTGGTAAAACTCCCGTGCCCCAATTTCCGATTATTATATCAGGATCGTAATTTTTAAGGGCGGAAGTCAGGTTGCGAAGAAGAAATTTTGGTGCAAAAGCACTTAGAAAACTAAAAGAGAATAAAAACCGCGTGTATTTAGGTTTTAAAAGTTTAAAGTGATCATAAAACTGTCCCAAAAAAGTAGTGTTGTTCAAGATATCATTTCTATGATCAGAAGAAATTGACTGTTCTGTTTCAGTGCTCAGAATCGCAAAATCGATGCCAGTTTTTTTTAAAGCAATGATCAGTTTTGTAGATATTGCAAGGTGCCCAACAAGTAATAGTTTCATAAAAGAATTAGAAAGAAATGTCTCATATAAATTAGTAAATAGTTATTATACAACACTAATTATAAATACTACCGTATATATTTTTGTGGAAAATACTGCAAGTGACAAACCTACAGTAACGATTGCTATTCCTGTATTAAATGAAGAAAAGTACATAGAAGATGTCTTAAATTCATTTCTAAACTCGACCTATTCGAATATAGTTGAAATTCTTATTGCAGATGGAGGCAGTATTGATAAAACAATTAGTTTAGTTACTGAACTTTCAAAGAAAGACTCCAGAATAAAGCTCATAGACAATCCTGAGAAGTACCAGTCTTATGCATTAAATAAAATGATAAATAATGCGAAAGGGGAGATATTTTTAAGAGCAGATTCTCATTGCAGGTACGCTTCTGATTATGTTGAGCAATGTGTAAAATGTATTCTACGAACAGGTGCGGCTAATGTAGGCGGAGCTCAAAATTACAAAGCAGAAACGTTGATTCAATCCGGTATTGCTATTGCAGTAAAGAATTTCTTTGGGAATGGTGGCGCAAAATATATGGACGAAAGCTTTGAAGGTTATGCTGATACAGTTTTTTTAGGATGTTTTCAAACAAATGATCTTAGAGAAATTGGTGGATTTTCTGAAGTTAACAGAACAAATGAAGATGCAGAGCTTAACTTGAGATTAAAAAAAGAATTAAAGGGTAAGATCTATGTTAGTCCGTTGATAAATTCATGGTATTATCCACGAAAAAGTTTTACGAAGCTTTTTACTCAGTATTTCAGATATGGAAGGGGTAGATATATTACCAACAAAAAACATGATGGTGATATTCCGTACAGGAGTAAAGCTCCGTTTATTTTTCTTTTCTTCATGGTTTTGTTTGGGCTTATGGACTTTGTTCTTGAACAGGACTTTGGATTTATTTATGTCTCTTCAGCAATACTAATATTAGTGTTTTTTGAAAGTGTAAGGTTTAGCTATGAAAAGAAAGATTATCTTAAACAAGAGGTTTGGACACCCGAAAACACTCAAACTCCACCTATTCTCATATTAGCCATAATGTGTTTTTTAAGCCTGTTAATAATGAATATAGCTCATTTCTTTGGGTACGGTTGGCAGGCGCTTAAGTATTTATTCACTAAAGAAAATACCTGGTGAGAGTTTAATTTTACATCAAATTTTTTACATCAATTGAAAAAAAAAGTAGTCACAATAGTAGGTGCAAGACCACAATTCATAAAACTAGCACCTCTATCTAAAAGTCTTAGAAAACACTTTGAGGAAGTTATTGTTCATACAGGACAACATTATGATGAAGGGATGTCTAAGATTTTCTTTGACGAGCTTGAAATCAATAAGCCGGACTATAATTTAGGAGTAGGATCTGGAAGCCATGCATTTCAAACTGCTCAAATGATGATTAAAATTGAAGAAGTTTTGATTATTGAGCGCCCATCGATAGTAATTGTTTTTGGTGATACTAATTCAACTTTGGCAGGTGCATTAGTTGCTTCAAAGTTAGGAATTAAAATTGCTCATATTGAAGCGGGCTTAAGAAGTTTTAATAGGTCAATGCCAGAAGAATTGAATAGGATTACAACCGATCACTTAAGTGATTATTTATTTGCACCAACTGAAACTGCCGTTAAAAATTTAATTGCCGAAAATTTAGGAGATAAAACTAACAATACGGGCGATGTAATGGTAGATAGTATTAATTATTTCTTAAATAAATCAAAGAAAAGTTCAAAACTATTAGACGAATTAAATTTTAATCCAGGCGAATATCATTTATTAACTTTACATAGACCAAGTACAGTTGATAATACTTTTTTATTGAAGAGTATACTAGAAGATCTTAATGGGTTGAGTAAAAGGGTGATATTTCCTATTCATCCGAGAACAAAAAAAGCATTAAAAAGCGTTGACTTATCTAATCAAAAGAATTTTATTTTTCTTGAACCAGTTGGTTATTTAGACTTCTTAAGTCTAATGTCGAAAGCGAAAAAAATTATTACTGATTCAGGAGGGATTCAAAAAGAGGCATATATATTAAAAGTGCCCTGTGTTACATTACGTGCCGAAACGGAATGGATAGAGACGGTTAAAAGCGGTTGGAATCTTTTATTAAACCCCTCATCTGAGAATTTGAGTAGTAAGATAGAAAGTTTTAGTATTCCAGAAAAACACGAGAATTTATTTGGTGAAAACCCAGCAATGAAAATGATAAATTCTCTTTTAGAGATTGTCTAACAATTATTTTCTATGAAAGTTGTGCAAATATCTTCCGCTCATCATGTGTTTGATAACAGAATCTTTAATAAGATATCAAAGTCATTAGTTAATCACGGATACGATGTAGATCTTTTGATTCAGCATACCAAAATTGAAGTAGTTGAGGGGGTAAACATCATTGCATTACCAAAAGTATCAGGGAAACTAGGGCGACCTTTTAAAGTGTTACCGGTACTCTTTAGAAAAGCCATAGAGTACCCCCAAAAAACTATCTTTCATTTTCATGATCCTGAATTAATACTCATTGGTTTGCTCTTAAAGATTTTTGGATATAGGGTTATTTATGATGTACACGAAGATGTTCCAAAGGACATTTTAAGTAAGGAATGGATTCCTAGGTTTTTGAGAAATTTTTTTTCTCAATTTTTTGAAAAATTAGAATCAATTATTGCTCCTAAGTTTGATGGTTTAATAGTAGTAACGCCGTTTATTAAAGAAAGGTTGAATTTTAAAAACAGTGTACTAATTCAAAATTTTCCAATAATAAAAAAAATAGGTTTTGTTGATAAAGATAAGCTAGGTGATAGTATTTTTTATGTGGGTGATATTACTTTAGTGAGGGGAATTGTTGAAATGGTTGACGCGATAAATATCTTAAATAGAAAAAGAGGGAAAAAAGTAAGACTTAAACTAGCTGGGCAGTTTTCACCGGAAATTCTTAAAACAAAAATCAAAAAAAAAGCGGGTTGGGAATTTGTAGATTTTGTTGGATGGATTAATAGAGAGGAACTACATCAGTTTGCTCAAGAATCATTCGCAGGATTGGTTATTTTCCATCCTATTGAAAACCACATTAACGCTCAACCCAATAAACTTTTTGAATTCATGCTTGAAGGGTTGCCGTTAATCGCTTCAGACTTTCCGCTATGGAGAGAAATAATATTAGATAATCAATGCGGAATTTTAGTTAATCCTCTTTCTTCAAAAGAAATTGCTTTAGCTCTTGATAAGTTGATTGATAACTCTGAAGAAAGCGTACAGATGGGTAAAAGAGGTAGAGCAGCTGTACTCGATAAGTATAACTGGGCAACCGAAGAAAAAAAGTTAATCGCTTTATATAAATCGTTAACTTAGCACTTGTATTGAATATTTAATTATAAAAGGATTGGAAACCTTAAAAATGGCTAAAGAAAATAAAGTTGATTTATTAGATGTTGCAACTACGCTTGCTAAAAGAAAGAAAACTCTGTTAATAGTTATTTTTCTTTCAAGTTTGATTGGAACCGTTCTTGCATTTGTCTGGCCTAAAAGTTACAAATCCGAAGTATCATTTATTGTAACAGATGGTAATGCAGTAAATTTTTCAAGTGGAGGTATACTAAGTGGGTTGGCAAATCTCTCAGTTAAAGGATCGAGTATTACATCTGATCAGACCTTAATATTGATTCGGAATAAAGAAATTCAGAATCAGGTAATTGATAGATTTAATTTACAGGAAGTTTATGGTACTACGATACCTGAAGCGTTGAGAAGAAAATTGGATAACAGTATTGTTATAAATGAAAAAAGAGAAGGGGGATTAGGATTTAATACCATAATAGCAATTAATTTAGAATATACAGACAGTGATCCCGAAAGAACTTTTGCACTGGTTAATTATTACTATGAACTGTTAGATGAAAAAGTAAGAGAGTTAAATAAAAAGAGTGTTGAGGATGGCTTCCTTTTGCTGAAAAATAGATTAGCTCAAAATGAAAAAGAATTGCAAACTGCAGAAGATAGTCTAGTTAGCTTTCAAACTAGGTATGGTATACTCGAGGTAGAAGAACAGGCGAAAGCTCAGGTTAAAGGTATAGCAGATTTAAGAGCTGAAATTGTGAAGCTTGAAATCGAAATTGGATACGCTGAAGAGGTTATGGGTGAAAATAGCTCCCGAGTTTCGGATTTGAAGATTCAGAAAAAAGAATTTGAGAAAAAATATAATCAACTTGTAGAAGGCGACGAAGTATCTAATAAAGCTTTTGAAAGTTTTCCTTCAATTAAAGAAATGCCGGATTTGTTTATTGAATATCTTAGAAGATACAGAGAGGTTGTGGTTCAGGAAGAAATATATAAGGTATTATACCCGCAATACGAGCAACAGAAACTAAATTATGAAGAAGTTACCTCAGGATTGGAAATAGTTGATCCTGCGCTTTTTCCTACTTATAAAGCAGGCCCTAAAAGAGCATATATAATGATCGCTTCGTTTCTGTTTGGGGTAATACTTTCACTGCTTATTGTTTTTATTCAAGAATGGAAAAACAGCATTAAAGCAGAAAATCCTGAGGATTATGTTCGGTTGAAAAAGTTTTCGGATTCGTTAAAAACTTGGAAATGATAGCAATTAAAAAAGCTCTAAATGGCTTCGTAATTGTTGTGCCTATTATAGCAGGAGCTTATCTGTCTGGTATGGTTTATTTGTCAGAGGGTTCTGCCATACCGCTTACAGCATTTCAAATAGCTCTGATTTTAGGCGCTTTGCTTCTATTAGTCAGAAAAATCTTAGGAAGAGAAGCTAGTTTCCATTTTTATGGTATTGAAATTGAGTATTTATTATATCTAGCGGTCATTTTTTTTTCTCTTATTTATAGCCCGGAACGTGCAGAAGGTTTATTCAATGTTATAAGGTATGTCGTGTTGATAGTATTGACATACATTATTTATAACTCTGTCAATTCAATAAAAGAACTTCGAACAATTTGTTATTCTGCTGTTATCATAAGTATTATGGTAGCTATACCCAGCATTGTTGAGTCAGTTTTGAATCCTGAAGTTACAGCTCTTAAGTACATCAACGCAGGTAGAAAAATAATAAGGTCTAGTGGAGCAGAAAGGGATCCTAATATTTTTGGCAGTTATTTTATACTCCCAGCATTGATTTTGGTATCACTTATGGGTAACGCTAAAAACCTTAAACAGAAAATCAGTCTTTTTAGTATTTGTGGGATTATTATGGTGGCTGTACTTCTAACATATTCCAGAAGTACATGGGTAGCTTTGTTTTTTGGAATAGGTATCGTAGTCGTATATCAAAGAAACTTTGATTTTATTTTGTACAGCTTCGTGACATTATTTTTAATTTTTTTAGGTAGCGATGCGGTGCGGGATATTGTATTTAGTTTTGGGGACAGAATAATTGATATATTTGCAGGATCTTCTGATGATTCATCCAGATTCAGAATTATCCTGTTGGAAACTGCAATTTTAATGTGGTTAGACAGCTATACATTTGGGGTAGGTTATCAGGGTTTTTCCACAGCTTTCCAGAAATATCACCCACCTCAGGAAGTTGGAGGCGTGTATGAACCTCACAACGAGTACTATACTGTGTTGGCAGAGTTAGGTTTAATTGGGTTTATTATTTTTATGTTCTTGCTATGGAAAATTGTAAAAACCGGATGGAATACAATAAAAATGTATGAATCTGAAGGAAAAGACACTTCTATTGCATTGGCCTTATTTGCTTCTTTCTGCGGATATCTTGTTTTCTTTCAGTTTTTGGGAGGGATGCAACTACACAGTATTCTTACTATCAATATTGGTTTATTGTTCTGTGCGTCTAAATTTGTTGGTACGACTGATAGGACAGAGTTAACTGTTCAAAGCTAATTTATAATTTGTATTTAGTCTTTTAAGAAATGCTTGTTTCCCATAGCTATCTTCAATAAGCGTGTTGAGTTTTTTAGGTGTGTAGTCATTATAGGTTTGACTCATTTTTAAGATCATTATTGCACCTTCTTTTCCGAAACTTTCAGTAATAATTCCTGTTCCTTTTTCTATTACTTCACTGTTCCCTCCCACCTTAGTACACACCAACGGCAACCCACAAGACGCGGCTTCCAGAATAGAGACATTGAAGCCTTCACGTCTGCTTGGAAGAACGTAAAAGTCCGAAGCTTGGTAGTATTTGATGAGCTCGTTCGGGCTAACAGGAGGGATGAAATCAATATTGTTAAAAGGGTTTTCTTCTATACCTTTTAAAACCTTTTGTGAGTACTCGGTATTTTCAGAGTTTCCGATGATGTGAAAGCAGGTATTAGAAAGTGCTGGATTTCCGGTAATGGTTTCTACAAGCAGATCAACTCCTTTTTCGGATCTTAAACTGCCAACTGTTAACACATGTGTTTTTAAGTTATCCCAGTTCAATTTTTTTCGAAAACTTATTTTATCAGCTTCTGAAACAGGCTTGTAAACATCTGTATCAACCATGTTATAAATGATATCCGATTTGAGTCTCAGTTCAGGGAATCGTTTTTCTATATCCTGTTTAAGTTTAGGACCTGAGTAAAGAACTCTGTCTGATGCTCTAAAAGATTCTTCTATAAGGTCGGAAAGAACAGGAGTATCTTTAGTTTGATACCAATCACTTCCATGAATAGTCAAAACAGTTTTGAAGCCTGAGTTTTTAAGATCAGGCAGAACTAACCCATCAGGATAAGCCCAGTGGACATGAATAATATCATATTGTTTTTCCCGAAGGAAGCTCAACATCTGTTTAGATAAAGATCTTTGGATAATGCTTGGAAACCTTCTTTTTGGGAAAGAAAGATACCGAACTCTGAAGCTTTGATCGGGAGCACAAAGAAGCTCAGACTTTGAAGCCTTCCATCTTCCTGTGAATGGAATAGCATGCGGAGTAGGTACAATAAGATCAACTTCGTTTCTTGGATCATCATTCAAAAGTTCGAATTGATCCTGAATAAATTTTCCTTGGTGAGGAAAAAGTTTTGTTGGGTAAAGATGACTAATTAAGGCTATTTTCATCGCCTGAAGATACTTCAAACTTGCCAGATTCTAAACAGTGTTTAATTTTTATACGTGATCAATAAAGCATACACGTCGAAAGGAATTGTTTCCAATACTTTTTTTAGTATTGCAAGCAAAGTGTTTCCAATTATCATCTCATTGATCTGTATTCCTGTCATCATCAAGGGATTAGGTGAAGAAAAGTATGGAGCATTTACAATAGCATTGGTTTTTATAGGCTATTTCAATCTGTTCGACCTTGGTCTAGGTCGTGCTATTACAAAATTGATTTCGGAAAGAATTGGAAAAGACAAAGACAAAGAGATCGGTGATATTTTCAAAACGGGAGTAGCTCTCACGTTTCTGCTGGGTATTATTGGTGGGTTGATATTCTACCTTATTGCAGAACCTATAACTATAAATTTTCTTAAACCGCCCGAGGATTTTTTAGATGAAGTTATACGAGGATTAGCGTTTCTTGCAATAGGAATCCCTTTTGCGATCATGATAAACAGCTATCGTGGTGTACTTGAAGCTTTGCATGAATTTAAATCAATTACACTAGTACAAGTCGTTTTGGGGGCGATAACTTATTTCGGAATTATACTTCTGATGGAGTTCACTAAAGATTTGGCATATATCATTGCCTATATGAGTGCGGTTAAATTTATTCATTTTCTATGCTACAGGTTTATCACTAATTCTAAAATGAGTTACAGTCTTACTGATACATCATTTGATAAAAAGTATATAAAAAGTTTATTCAGTTTTGGAGGTTGGATCACGGTATCAACCATTATAAGTCCGATAATGACAGCGTTGGACAGGTTAATTGTAGCTTCCAAAGAAGGGATGGAGAACGTAGCCTATTATTCCACTTCAAGCGAAATAACCCAGAGGGTGGGGATGCTGCCAAGTGCTTTAGTGGGAGTTTTATTTCCAGTGTTTTCAAGAAATCAGGATTTTAACGATGAACAAAACTCAAAGATTTACAAAGCAAGTTTTAATCTTCTGCTCCTTGCCAGTGGTATTTTTGCTATAATCTTTATTTGTTTTGGTAGAGACTTTCTTGCAATTTGGATCGATGAAAATTTTGCAACAGAAAGCTTTCTGGTGCTTCAAATTATTACAGTTGGGTCTTTATTTAACTTTCTTGCCAGAATTCCGTTTTCATTTATTCAGGGTTTGGGCAGGCCCGATATCACGGCTAAATTTCATATCATAGAGTTACCGGTGTTTCTTGTATTGCTTTTTATGCTTACCGATAAATACGGAATTGTTGGAGCCGCATATGCATCTTCAGCAAGAATGTTATTGGATTTTATTCTATTACATATTTACTCCACCAGTAAGTTTAAGGTCGATCTCAGTATTTTGCCTCTTATATTAGGAGCGATTATTCCTGTAGCTTTATCTTTTTATATTTCCGGCGCTGGTTTAAGTCTTAGAGTAAAAGTCGGAATAGTATTACTAATTATAACTGTTCTCTTTTTAGTGTTTTGGATATACGTTTTTGATGAAAATTTGAGATCCCGAATAAAAGGAATGATCGGAGGAAAGGATTGAAGAAAGGTCTTGTTTCCATAATTACACCAATATATAACGGTCAGGATTTTCTGGACAGATGTATAAAAAGCGTGCTTGCCCAGACATACCGGAACTGGGAGTTGTTTTTGATTGACGATGGTTCCTCAGATAGTTCAGTAAGTGTTATAGAAAACTATCTGGAAGACGACAGAATTAAACTTCTTAGGAACGAATCAAATTCAGGTATTCCTGCAACAAGAAATAAAGGCATAGAAAGTTCCAACGGAGAGTTCATAGCTTTGCTTGATCAGGATGATGAATGGTTTCCGGAGAAACTCCAACAGCAAGTCCAGACCTTTAGTGAACTCGAAAATTCTTATGGCTTACTTTATTCGAACTTAGAAGTTCATTTTGATAACGGAGAAGTGACTGAACGTAAAAAGGAAATAGAGCCGGAACCGGTGATTAGAAAAAATCTGGAGCTAATGCTCCTTAGAAACCTGATCAGTTCACCTACAGTGCTTATAAAAAAAGAAGCGCTGGATGAAGTGGGATTGTTTGATGAATCAATTAAATGGGGGGGAGATGATTATGATCTCTGGATCAGAATCGCACATAAATATAAATTCTTTTATATAGATGAAGTTTTGTGCATCAGGCATGAACATCAACAGAATTACAGCGCAGATAAAAAAAGGATGATGTTCAGAACCATTGAGTTAGCCGAAAAATATATTGTGGAGTTTGGATTAAACCCGGGTATAAAAAAAAGACTCAGGTCCAATCATTTTTACAGATTCGGAATTGAGTCTTTGAAGAAAAGAGAGGTGCTAACCGGAATTAGCTATATCCTGAAATCAATTTTCGTCTCTAAACAAGGAATTAAAGAACTACAAAAAACGGTAATGAACAGGTTTTAGCTGATAACCAATTACAACCTTCTTACAGCTACATAAGTTGTAATAATACCTGTGATCGTTGTAATAGCAGTCATAATCAATTGAGTTCTTTGATTCCTGAGTTGCTGTTTTTGAATATCGTAAGCTCTTTTCGCATTAAGTTCTTCAACAGGTTGACGATCTATAAAGATTTTATCGCCGGAGTTAAGATCCGTTTCTCCAACTTTAAACCAAGTTGCATTCCCAGCTTTTAAAATAAAGACCCTGTCTTTATCTGCAGAAAGAGCAAAGCCTCCGGCTTGAGTGATATACTCATTTACAGTTTTGGTGTCCGTATATCCGAAATATCCCGGATTGTTAACCTGTCCGAAAACGAAAATGGTTTGATCATCTCTGGGAATATAAAGACGATCTCCATCAAAAATCTTAAGACTCTGAAGCTGAGAATTATCTGAAAGATCAATATATACCTTGTTTTTTGAAAGTCTTGTTTCAGCATCCAGATATTCAAGACCCTGAAGATATTGATCTGATGTTCTCTTCATGAGGTCAGCATTAAACTGATTGGGAATCTCATTTTTTTGGCCGCCACTTCTAACCAGATAGGCTGCTGCAGGCAAAGCTTCTTGGGACAATCCACCTGCAGTTTGCAGTAGCTCCAAGGCGGTTGTTGATCCGCTTTCAACAGGGAAGTTTCCGGGAATATTTACTTCTCCGTATACCCAAGCCGAAGCAGAGGCATCAAATTCATCTCCAAATGGAGCAACCACTCTGTCGTTTGGGAGCAATTGAAAAGTTTCCCATTGGTTGGGTTCAACAACGATCTGTTCTATACCACTAACACTTCTACGGTAAACAAAAAGTTTTGATGTATCAGCTACTTCTTCAAACCCACCACCAAATTTAAGAATAAGAGCAGGTGTGTCTCCCTTTTTATATTCGAATTCATAGTCTGCTTTTACAGCTCCCGAAATACTGACTTTGGGAGTTTCACGGTTAGTAGGGATAATATTAATTAAATCTCCGGGCTTAACAAAAGGATTACTTTTCAGGCTACCGGTTCTGAAATATTTAACAAGATCAGCTTCCGACTCTGTGCCGTCAGAGTGATAGATTTTAATTGACCTGAATGAGTAATTATCATTTGTAAGAAAATCGCTGGAATTCGGGATAGATTTGGAAAGATCTCTGTTTCCTGACGTGATAGAAGAAAAAATAGCCTGATCTACTCGTGATTGAGGATAGGTTAAATATTTTCCGGGGTAAGGAATACCTCCGGTTACATGATAAATTACCGGTCTTGGACTATCTATGGTTATAGTTACGGATGCATTTTTTAAATGAGGAGCAGTAGCTTCTTCAATTTTTTTCTCACTTTTGGATATAGAAAGACCGTTGATATTTACAGGCCCTACAACAGGCAGGGTTACATCTCCCTGAGGATTGACTAATAGTCCACGTAGAAAAAGAGACTGCGCTCCGTCTATTTTTATGGAAATCAGGTCATTTACACCTAAAACATAATTTTCCAGATCCAGAGAAGCTTCAATGGGATTAATCCTGGAAGCAAGCTGAACACTTAGGGGATCTGTATAATAAAAACCTCCAAAGACATCGGATAAATCGATATTGAAACCATCTTCTTGCTGATTCCCGTTATTTTGTGCATTCAGAAATGAAGAACAAATGAAAAGAAATAAAATCCCTAATAAATTTTTGGAGGAATAGTGTTTAAACATAAATGAATTTAATTAATTTTAGCCCTGTATAAAGATACAGGGAGTCTTGCCATTACGATGCCCGCGATAACGGAAAGAGCACCAATATATTGAAATAGGGTGAGTACTTCATCCAAAATAATCACTCCAAAAAACAATCCCAGAACAGGTACCAGATTTTGATAGGTTGCAGTCCGAACTGCTCCGATTTTAACGATTCCATTATTCCATATTAAGTACGCAATTCCAACAGAAAGAGTGCCTGAATATAATACACCTCCATATGCTTTTGGAGAAATAGTACTCCAATCTATTTGAATCAGTGACGGGATTCCGATCAATGAAAGACAAATAAACCCAATAAGCGCCATGAATGCAGAAAATTGAGTGGAGTTATAGAACTTCAGGTACCGCTTTGATAGTATAGTATAAACAGCCCAGACAATTGCAGAAATAATAGTGATGATATCACCCAAAAAAGTCTCAGACTGAAACGAGATTTCATTATTTCCGCCAGCAACGATCAAAGCTACTCCTGAAAAAGCAAACAGCACTCCAACAGATTTTACAATGGTAAGTTTTTCGTCCGTAAAGAACTGAGAAAGTAAAGCCACCCAAATCGGAATAGTGCCCAGCATTACCGAGGCGTTAGCTGCTTTGGTCAGGTTTATTCCTACTATAAACAACATTTGATAAAGGAGGTTTCCGATAAGACCGATACCCACCAAAGCCCAGAAATGTTCTCTCTTTACTTTTAGGGAAAAACCTTTTCTCTTGGCTGCATAATAAAGTAATGCAAAGGCAAGGAAAAAGCGGATAGCGTTAAAACTGTACGGGTCAAATTCATTAAGCGCTATTTTTACAACGCTGAAATTTAAAGCCCAAATTACAGCAACACCAATAAGGGTTAAATCTGTGAGATATTTTTTTATCAATCGGGTAAAATTATTAGGCTGAAAATACGATAATCAGCCTTCTGAAACGATCGCAAAAAGATCCTGAAACAATTATGCTTTTGCAGGTGTTGTTTCTTCGCCTTTCCCAAGCGTTTTATTGATATAAAGTTG
Organism: Balneola sp.; assembly: GCA_965222085.1. Lineage (GTDB taxonomy): Bacteria > Bacteroidota > Rhodothermia > Balneolales > Balneolaceae > Balneola. Next base: position 1,168,317 of record OZ244952.1, on the reverse strand, counting down.
TTGCACAATTGATAACACGTTGAAAATCAGATAATACAAACTTAAACCCGAAGCAAAACTGTTGAATATGAATAACAACATGACCGGGAATATGTACTGCAGTACCTTCATTTGTTGAGCCATAGGATTGCTTCCGCCTCCTCCGCTCATGCCACCGGTTAGTTTACTTTGAAATACCATAGCTAATGACATCAATAGCACAAAACCACCTATTGCATCGCCTAAAAAAGGAATAGAAAAAGGCAGGTTTATAATATAATCAGGAGCTGAAAGGTCACTTGCCCATAAGAATTCTTCCTGACGTAGAAGAATAGAATTCTGGAAAAACCTCCAAAGAGTAATCAGAATCGGGAATTGGAGAAGGTTAGGTAAACATCCACCCAGAGGGTTTACTTTATTCTTCTTATAAAGCTTCATGGTTTCCTGTTGCTGCTTCTGCGGATTATCTTTGTACTTGTCCTGCAGTTCTTTGAGTTGAGGCTGAAGTTCTCTCATCGCAGCCATACTTTTATAACTCTTAAAGGTAAGAGGGGAGAGAACCAATTTTACAGCAGCAGCAAATATGATTACCAGTACACCGTAGTTACTGATGAATCCGCTAAAGAATGTGAAAAAAGGAATTACAATAAAGCGAACAAACGGATCAGAGAACCAACGAAGCCAGTTATAACCAACTTCAACCATGTCATAAGCATGTTCATCTACTTGCTTGATCTCGTAGTATTTCAGCGGACCTACAAAGAGCTTATAAGAAAGAACTCCATCGCTTGGAATGGAAGATGTGATTGAAGCGGTGTATTTATGTTTGGTTAAAGGATCGTCGTTTTCACCGGTAACTTCACCTGTTAGATAAGCACTTTCCGTTTGGTGTTGTGGCTTGATAAATTGCGTAAAGAACTTTGTTCTGGTAGCTGACCAATCAATATTTCCGTTAAAAGTTTCTTCCTGACGTCCCGGCTCATCCACCTTAAATTTTTCCAGCTCTTCACCAAGATAAACATAAGCAGCGGCATCTATGCCTTCCTGCTTTTTATCTTTTTCAGATACATTCAGCTTGGATGTCCAGCCGAAATCTACAGCTCTTCCAATAATGTAATCACTGACGCCAATGAATTGAACATCGAAGTCGATTTCATAAGTGTCTGCCAAGAAAGTGTATGTATAAACAATCTGGCGACCATCTTTGAGCTGAAGAGCATACTTGAGTTCTCGAGTATCACCTTCATTAAGTGTGAGAGAAGAACCGGTTGTAATTTGACTAAACAATAGGTTCTGAGTATCAACATTCAGGTTTTCTGTAGTCAAAAACCCAAAGTTATAAGCAGATTTTGTTGAGTCTGAGATCAACTGGAAGGGAGCTCCGCTCCAGGAATTATATTCTGAAAATGTAAATGAAACAGGCCCGGCTCCTTTATTTGAGAAAACCGCTGTGTAAAGAGGAGTTGTAACCACAAATTCAGATCGCTCTGTAGCCTCACTGCTGGCAAAGATACCGGATTGGGGAACATTTGCTTCCTGTTGATCAGTGGCTTGCTCTCTTATAGTTGGCTGAGATGGAGTTCTGTCAGTTACAGAAGGCGTAAACTCTTCATTTTCTACAGATTCGATTTGAGCTAAACTATCTTGTCGGGCTCTTTCCGCAATCTGTGCAGCTCGTTCTTCTTCGCTGGGCATGCTTACAACAAACCAAGCCACCATAATTAAAAAGATCAGTCCAAGTCCGGTTGCGGTGTTTTTATCCAAAAGTCTGCGGTTTTAAATAGTTTGATTTGTAGAAAGCAGTCGGTTACGTAGCTCATCCAGCATAGTTACTACGTGAGTTTGAACTTCTGCAAATCTGAGGTTTGTAGTGCGCGCAATGAGTACACAGTGAAGACCAATACCCAGTTCCTGTACGGTATCAATAATTTCATGCTGATTCAGACGAAATGATTCTCTCATAACTCGTTTAGCATTATTTCTTTGTACAGCATTGCCTGTTTTTTTGGGTGAGATAAATCCGATTTTAAAATCCCACTCAGAAGTATTAAACGTAGTGTAGCGAAGATTCACCGATGGTGATTTAATGAGCGCCGTTCCGGAAAATAAATTCTGGAAGTTTCGCTTACCACGTAAGATTCGAGATTTAGGTAAGGTAAATCTACGAGGTGGAGCAACAGTTATGTTACTTTGCCCCTTTTCGCTCATCACTAACACTCAGCTTGTGGCGACCTTTAGCTCGTCGGCCTGCAATTACTTTGCGTCCGTTTTTTGTAGACATACGCTCTCTGAAGCCATGCTTGTTCTTGCGTTTTCTATTACTTGGTTGAAATGTACGTTTCATTGGATTTGGATGTTTTTGCGTTCAATTCGTATCCGAAAAAGGCTTTAAATATAAGGATTATATCCGAAAATCTTAACTATATTTTGAATATTATTTTAAATGTCTACTCTTCCTGAACCGGAAAATTTAACTCTACTTTTGTCCCCTGATTTATTGCAGAAGAGATCATAAAATTACCACCTTTCTGGTCTAATAAACGAAGTGCTTCCACTAAACCAATTCCAAACCCTTGTATATCGGATTCAGTTTTCTGGGATTGTACATACTCGAGTTTATGCAGAGCCTCCAGTTTTTCTTTTGGAATTCCGGTTCCGTTATCCTCAACGATAACTTTAATGAAATTGTCGTCTTTTATCTTAGTCTTACCAAAGGATATTTCAATAGAGCCTTCCACAGGAGAAAATTTTATCGCGTTAGAAACTACATTGCCGATAATGTTAATGATCTGATTAGATGCCATTGTATTTATCGAGCAACTATCTGTGCATTGATTTTCAAAAAGCAGGTCTATTTCTTTTAATGTACTTTGCATGGAATAAAGAGAACTTACTCTTTCAATGATTGTAGACACAGAAGTGCCGAGCTCATTTTCATTCTTGTCTATTTCGTACTGAAGACTTCCTTCCGCGTATTCTAACAGATTTTTAGCAGATTGTTTGATCATGCCAATGTTCTTCAGGATTTTATTATCCTCAATTTCAGTTTCCAAAAGGCTGGAAAAACCAATAATTCCTGAGAGAGGGCCTCTTATATCATGGCGGGTTTTAGTGACCAGTTTCTCCTGCTTGGCAAGTTTTTCTGATTGAATATTAGCTTTCTTTTTCAGGATCAGATAATCAGCTACCTGTTGGTTAATTAATTTGAGACTTTGTATTTGCTGATTATTCAGATCGAGTGTTTCTGTATGCAACAGACATGAAGAGCCGATAAAAACTCCTCTTTCATCCTTAAATGGAAAACCTAAGTAGTATTTAAGATGAGGTGAGCCAGTTACTAAGGGATGAACCTGAAATTGGCTGTCTTCCCGAAAATCCTCAATTTCGTACATTTCTTCATTGTTGATGGTGATATAACAAATAGACTCTTCCACAGGAATATGTTCAAATTCCATTCCGCATTCTGCGACCGTCCATTGATTTTCATCATCGATCAAATTGATCTGAGAGTACATGGCTCCCGAAATATGGCAGATTAGTTCTGAAAACCTTGTCAGTACCCGATCTTTTTCGTTGTAGTCCAGAGAAAGTTCAAGAAGTGAAGAAGCTCGATTCTTACCCGAAATATTCGATATATCCATATTAACCTATCTTAATTTACCCATTATAGAGATTTAAACATCACATACACAATATTTATCTCATGTAAAAGCAAGTTACGAATTGTATGCAGTTTGGGATTGGTTCAAATAAAGGCGACCTTAAGGAAGCAAGTTAAAGGTCAGGTATCGGCATTTCTTAGTAGTTAGTACAGTATTTGTTTTCCCTTCTCTAGTTTGTAAACACAATTTTTAATTTTCACAGCCGAAAAAGATAACAATTCACTTTTGTGGATACGATCTGTACATGTGAGTAATATTTATATTTTTATAATGGAATACGGTAAAGTAAAATGGTTCGATGTTGAAAAAGGATTTGGATTCATCGCACCTGAAAATGGAAGCAAAGATGTTTTCATGCACAGAAACAACATCGAGAACCTTGGATTTAATGAAGGTATCAAAGATGGAGAATCTGTAGAATTTAAAATTGAAGAAACGGATAAAGGACTCAGCGCAGTTGATGTGTATGTTCTTGAATGATCGTTAATTCAATGAATTGAATTTCAAAGCCCGGTTTCGAAAGAAGTCGGGCTTTTTTTGTAGAACAAAGGTTTCAATCACTCCCAAACAACAGTAGTTCCTTCGTTCTTACCATCCACTACGATCTTTTTGAAATTCCCTCTTTCATTCATGTTAAACACAATGATCGGGGTATTGTTTTCGCGGCAAAGAGTGAAGGCGGTAAGATCCATTACTGATAGGCGTTGTTTCAATACATCATCACCGGTGATGCGATCGTATTTTTTGGCGTCGTCATTTTTTTCCGGATCAGAATCATAAATTCCATCCACGCGAGTGCCTTTTAGAATTACATCGGCTTCAATTTCTATGGCGCGTAGGGCTCCGGCAGTATCGGTAGTGAAATAAGGATTTCCGGTTCCGGCACCAAAAATTACTACGCGACCTTTTTCCAGGTGGCGAACCGCTCTTCGGCGAATAAAAGGCTCCGCAATGGCTTCCATTCTGATGGCACTCATCAATCTTGTTTGTACGCCTTGTTGCTCTAAAGCATCCTGCAAGGCCATGCTGTTGATCATAGTGGCAAGCATTCCCATATAATCGCCCTGTACGCGATCCATACCTTCAGTAGCTCCTTTTACTCCACGAAAAATATTTCCTCCGCCTATAACCACACAAACTTCAACGCCTTCTTCCTGCACACTTTTGATCTCTTCGGCATATTGAGTGAGAATATCACCATCAATTCCATGTCCCTGAGTTCCTAAAAGAGCTTCACCGCTAAGTTTTAAAAGGATTCGTTTGTATTTATTTGCCACTGTAGTTGGTTTTTGAAATTATGGGTCAAAAAAAAGGCTGTTTTGAAAATTCAAAACAGCCTTAAGGTAAAGAAAATTTGATTAAGCCTCTTCGCCTAATTGAATTCTGTGAAAGGACTTAATAAGTGGAGTGTTATTTTGCTCCAGATATTGTTTTACAGTTATTCCGTTGTCTTTAACGAATTTTTGTTCCAGTAAAACACGCTCTTCGTAGAATCTGCGAAGTTTACCCTGAGCAGCTTTTTCAGCGATCTCAGCAGGCTTACCTTCGTTGATCAATTGCTCTTTAGCAATTTCCAGTTCTTTTTCTACAGTAGTTGCGTCAACTTCATCGCGGGTAACTGCCAATGGATTCATTGCAGCAACCTGCATAGCAACATCACGAGCAACATCTTCATTTTCTACATCGCCATCAAACTCAGCTAATACACCAAGTTGGTTTCCGGCGTGGATGTAATCAATGATAGATCCTTCAGTAGTTACAAGAATGCAGTTAGAGACCTCGATCTTCTCACCGATCTTTCCAACCATTTCCTGTAAGTGGTCAGCGATTGTTTTTCCATTAACTTCAGCTTTTAACAGGTCATCGATGTTGTCGATGTCACCTTCGTAAGCCGCGTTCAGGAAGCTATCAGCCTGAGCCTGGAAATCTTCGTTACGAGCCACGAAATCTGTTTCGCAGTTCACTTCAATAGCTACAGCTTTTTTAGCATCATCGCTAACTCTGGAAAGAATCAATCCTTCCTTTGCATCACGATCAGCGCGCTTGTCAGCTACTTTTTGACCTTTTTTACGAAGCAATTCAACAGCAGCATCAAAATCGCCATCTGTTTCGGACAATGCTTTTTTGCAGTCCATCATGCCCGCTCCGGTCATGTCTCTTAGTTTTTTTACGTCAGCAGCAGAAATACTCATTTCTCTGAATAGTGTTTTTGAAAGTTAAAATTATTCTTCTTCGTCAGTGTCAGCAGACTCTTTAGCGTCAACCGGTTCTACAGTCGGCTCATCAGCTTTTTTCTTTGAGTCGCCTGATTTTTTCTTCTTGCGAGAACGAAGCTTTGTTTTTACTTCTGGAGTTTCGTTGTCTTCTTTAGCTTCAGAAGCAGCACTTTCCATTACTTCTTCTTCTTGATGCGCTTCTCTTTCAGCCGCACCTTCAATGATAGCGTCGGCTATCTGTGAAGAAACTAATTGGATCGTTCTTGCGGAATCATCATTACAAGGAATAATGAAATCAGGTACATCAGGATCACTATTAGTGTCAACCATAGCGATTACAGGAATGTGAAGTTTAATAGCTTCGTTTACTGCAAGATGTTCTTTAAGGATATCAACTACGAAAATTGCACCCGGAAGTCTGCCCATGTTAGCAATACCACCTAAAGTGTTTTCCAGTTTTTCCTGCTCTCTTTCAAGCATCAAACCTTCTTTCTTGGTAAGCTCATCCATCGTTCCGTCAGTCTTCATACGCTCGATCTCTTGCATACGACTTATACTTTTACGAACTGTAGAAAAGTTTGTAAGCATACCACCCAACCATCTGTGAGTTACATAAGGCATTCCTGAACGGATTGCTTCTGTTTTGATGATCTCGGTTGATTGTTTTTTTGTACCTACAAAAAGAATGGTCTTTCCGGCACGGGAAAGTTTTTGGATCTCATCAAGAGCATCCTGCAGATACTGTTGAGTCTTTTTAAGGTCAATGATGTGAATGTTGTTGCGTTGCATAAAGATGAAGTCTTTCATCTTTGGATTCCAACGGCGAGTCAGGTGACCGAAATGTGCACCGGACTTTAATAGTTCTTCAATTGAAGCTGCTTTAGGCATTGTATTAAGATATGTGTTTAGGTTAATCCGCTACGTGGGTCAATCCCAAAAACCAATCCCGGTTCAAGACCGAAACACCAGGCTTTGAGTCGCCACATATGTGTGGTTAAATTGTTGTTGCGTAAATGTATTAACGCTTAGAGAACTGGAACTTCTTACGTGCTTTTGGCTGACCGTACTTTTTACGCTCTACCATTCTGTCATCACGTGTAAGCAGTCCATGACTTTTCAATGCGTCATGTACTTCTTCGTTCTCACCATCCAGAGCTCGTGCAAGTGCATGAGAAATTGCTCCGGCTTGTCCTGATTTTCCACCGCCACGTACAGTAACTTTGATGTCGTACTTGCCTTCAAGTTCAGTTACGTTCATTGGCTGCGTAGCTATGTTTTGCATAGCTTTTACAGGCAAATATTCTTCTATTGGTAATTTGTTGATTAAGAATTCACCTTTTCCCGGTTTGATGTACAAACGCGCAGTTGAGGTTTTTCTTCTTCCTATGTAATTAGCTTGTGCCATGTTATAAATCGATTAAAGCTCGATGATTTCAGGGTTCTGAGCTGTTTGGTTATGTACAGGTCCGGCATAAACTCTGACGTTCGTCAATAACTGACGGCCAAGTTTAGTTTTCGGAAGCATACCTTTAACAGCTTTCATTACAAGAGAGGTAGGATCTTTTTTCAACATATCTTCAGCTGTAATAAAGCGCTCACCACCAGGATAAAATGTGTGATGGAAATATGTTTTATCGGTCATCTTTTTACCGGTCAACTTCACTTTTTCTGCATTGATAACGATTACATTGTCACCGGTATCCATGTGCGGAGTGAACGTTGGCTTGTTCTTGCCTCTCAAAATTGATGCTACAACACTACTCAAGCGGCCCAATGGCTGATCTTCAGCGTCGATCAAAACCCACTTCTTTTCAATGTCGGAAGGTTTTGCTGAGTATGTTTTAAAACTTAAAGTATCCACGATTAAACTCGTTTTTGTGTTTTCTTGGAAAGTCGAAAAAGATAGGGGTAATTCTGCTATGTATCAACATCTAATTATATATTTAATTTCGAAATTTCCTTTAAACGATTTAAACAGGGTATTGAATTAAAAATAGTTTAACGAATCATGAGTCTTAGTATCAAAATGAGTTGATTTTTACTGAATAAGGATTAAATTGATGTTCAATTCACAAGCCGGAATATTATGAGATATATAACATTTTTGTTGGTTGCTCTGCTCTTTTCATGCAGTGAAAATATAACTTCTACAAATCCCATCCCTGAGTTTCAAAAAGAATTCGAGATCGGTCATGGAAAAACATTGACTTTCGAAGGAACGGAGATATCTATAAGGTTTGTGGATGTGACAGACTTTCGTTGTAATGTAGCAGATATTAATTGTGTTTGGTCAGGTGATGCAACTATTCTGCTGGCTGTTGATAATCAGCAGGAAGAAATTAATCTATACTATCCGGATCAGGATTATTCGTGGCAAAAGAAACCGGCTTCTATTATCAATGGCTATCAGATCGAGTTTTTAAGTTTAAGTCCAGAAATACGCAAAACAAATGATGAGCCAAAAAGAAATTACAGAGCAAAACTGATAGTAACTCCTAAATAGTATTCTGTCTCCTGTCTTATCTCGCAGAATTTCACCATTTTGATGGTCAACAAATTAATTGATCATGTTTAAAGGATTACGCACTGTAATTTATCCTGCTCCGGATTTAAAAAAAGCTAAAGAATGGTATTCCGTTGCTTTAGGTGAGCAACCATATTTTGATGAAGAGTTTTACGTAGGCTTTGATATCGGTGGCTATGAGTTGGGCTTGCAACCCGAGCGAGTTCCCGGAACTGCAGGTTCCATCGTATATTGGGGAGTTATAGATATACAGGAAACCTGGAATAAACTTATTGAACTGGGAGCTACTGCTGATGAGGAAATTATGCATGTTGGTGGGAATGTATACGTTGCTACTGTAGTAGACCCTTTCGGGAATCTTTTCGGCATTATCCAGAACCCTAATTTTGAAGCAAAAGAATAATATGTACAAAACTATCGGACTTGCGAAAGAAATCGAGTCGCCTGAGAATCCAGGAGCATTGGAAAAAAGAGTAGCTCTTATTCCGGATGATGTTAAAAAATTAGTCGATTTTGGTTGTGAAGTGTTTGTAGAGCATGGAGCAGGAGAGGGAGTTGGGTTTTCAGATAAAGAATATATTGAAGCGGGAGCTAAGCTTCAGAAAAATGAAGAGCTCTATCAAAACAAGGAGATGATCATCAAGTTTAAAGGACCTGCGATGGAAAGTATTCCGTTAATGAAATCAGAAAGTACTTTGTTCTGCATGGCACATTTCAGTTCGTTTCCGGAACGTGCAAAACTCCTTGAAGATCATAAGATCAACGTAGTGGCGATGGAATATGTGGTTCAGTCGCCCGAAAAAATCCCGAATGATCTGATACTGGGATTAATGGCAGCTGAAAATTGTCTGGAAGCAGATATCAGAAGGGCGGGAGTGAGCGGAGTTGAATTCCATGTAATTGGTTACAGTGAAAGAATGACTGGAGCTGTTCGTCGTTTTATGGATCATTCTCCGAAAAGCTTGGTTCTCCACCCGGAAGATGTAAGTATTGAAGAATTGGGATCTCTGAACAGAAACTCAGTCATTGTATATGATTCTGCATCTTTTGAAGATCCGAACAAAATCATCTCAAAAACAGAAACGGGAAGAACATTCGATATACATTCTTTTATAACCGAACATAGTGATGAGGCATTAAGATATTACCGGCTTGTAAATCCATCGCCGAAATTTGGTAAAAGAAAGATCGAAGCACTTCATGAAACCGGCAGAGCGGGAGCCCGATATGGATTGGAATTATTGAAAGAAAAAAGTTCTAAGAAGAAATCGCCGGAAGAAGCAATTGCTGTAGTTCTGGGTTATGGAAATGTAGGAATGGGCGCAATTGATGAATGCCACCGAAATGGAGTTCGAATTATTCATGTACTTGGAAAAGAGCAGACTCAAAAAGGAATTATCGAAGAATATTTAAAGGATGCAGATCTGATCATAAACGGAGCAGAACAACCGGCTCATTTGCGGGGTGTAAATTATCTGGTGACCAAAGAGCATGCTAAGAATTTACTTGAAGACGGAACCGTTGTTATCGATCTGGTAGGTGGCAGTGCTACTAACAGAAGTGCCGTTGAAAATGTAATTGAGTGTACATATTTGACGGATCCATATTTTGAAGAAGACGGAGTGCTATTCTCTGCATTATGGGGCTGGCCGATGATGGGATTTATGAGAGAAACAGCGATTAAATACAGTGGACAAATTACAGAGATTCTGATCGGAGAGGATAAGTTCATTAACGGATTAGATCAAATGACTCCCGGAGTGGAACAGGCATTAGTTTGTGGGAGATTTTGAATTGAGAATAGTTAAGCAAATGCTAAAAGTTCTATGTTGCAGTTTTCTATTACTTTTTTCGGTTTCAATATCGGCTCAGACAATTTCCATTGATGAGGATTTTTCTGATTGGGAAAGTATAAGCTCTTTTTATGATGACGCATCAGGAGATAATTCCGGAACTCCAATCGATTTCAAAACGCTGAAGATCTATAATGATGATCAATACATTTATTTTTATCTGGAAGTAGGTGAAGAGATAAATCTGCAGGAAGGGAACAATATATCCTTATTGATCGATCTTGACAGTAATTCTGAGACGGGAGAATTTTTTTCGGGAATTGGCTATGAATTTATTTTCAATTTTGGTCAACGCAGTGGTCAGTTTTATGATCCGCAATCTTCCGGTTTTAATTCCTATGATATTGGCTTGGTGACAGCGCCTACAGTGACCTCATCGGTATTTGAAATTAAAATAGATCGTGATGCCGAAATAGATGGCACTTCTTTGTTTACTTCCGGTTCATTTGATTTTATGATTCGGTCGTCTGAATCAAATGGGGACTTATTACCGGATAATGGATCCGGAACGTTGACATATGCATTTAACGATGAGAATATCTATGAACCCGAAAACTACTCGTTGAAGAAAAGAAATTCGAACGACCTCAGAGTTTTATCCTACAATGTTGAAAGGGATAATTTGTTTAACTCTTCAGCAAAAGAGAACTTTCGAAGAATTTTTCAAGCCATTGATGCTGATATTATTGGATTGGAAGAGGTCTATGAAAATAGTGGCGAACAGGCAGCATCTTTGATTGAGGAATTCCTTCCATCTGAAACCGGAGAACAGTGGTATAGTGGCGATGTTGGAAATGATAATTTGATAGTGAGTCGATATCCCGTGATCAAGCAAAAAAGTTTATCGGGAAACGCTGCTTATTTATTAGACTTGGGAGATAGAAAGTTATTGGCAGTTGTTGCACATCCGCCTTGTTGCCAAAATAATGAAGGCAGACAAAGAGAAATCGATGAATTCATGGCGTTTGTCAGAGATTCAAAATCCGGTTCAGAATTCGATATTAAAGAAAATACACCGATAGTAATTATGGGTGATATGAATCTAGTTGGTTTTGCCGATCAGCAAGCTACTTTAATTTCAGGAGATATTATTGATGAAAGTAGTTACGGGTCAGATTTTATTCCCGATTGGGACAATACAAATCTCGAAGATCTTAAACCGGTAAATCCGGGATTGCCAACAACATTTACCTGGTACTCTTCCGGCTCGTCATTCAGCGCGGGGAGATTAGATTATATGGTTTACACCGGTTCCGTTATGGAGGCAGAGAATGCATTTTCTTTACACACTCTGGAAATGCATCCGGATTCTTTGATCGCTTATGGATTACAGAAAGAGGACGTAGTGTTAGCTTCTGATCATCTTCCGATAGTGGGGGATTTTAGTTTTAAAATACCTACAGCTAATGAGGAAACAGGTAAGATACCTGCAGACTTTCAACTTTTTCAAAATTATCCAAACCCGTTTAACCCGGCAACTACTATTCGTTTTCAACTTCAAAAAGCGGCGTTTATAAAGTTAGAAATATTTGATGCACTTGGTAGGAAAGTGGAAACTCTTTTAGAAGAAAAAAAGGGAAGCGGAATACAAGCCGTAAAACTTGATGCAAGTTCATATTCCAGCGGAATATATTACTATATGCTTACCATTGATGGGATTTCAATTACAAAAAAAATGATACTGGTTAAGTAAGAATAGATAATTCTAATTTATTTAAGATTTCGGTAAATCATGAATGGAAGGCTTCGGTTTTGATTTGATATCGCGGTTTTGTAGAATGAATGAGGGTACACACTTATCTAATACGTTGTCATGAAGCAATTTAAAAGAATAAAAACACTAACTTTGGTGACGCTTTTCCTAACAACAGGAATTGTAGCACAGGATTATGAATCAAGCAAAAGGTTTTCAAACTGGTTTCTTAATGATCCGGTTTCGTTAACCAAAGACTTTACAGTCAGTAATTGGGTAGCAATAGGATATACAGGAATTGCCTTGGGTGGGCTGACAAACTTTGATCAGGCAAACAGCTCTTTTGTGCAAAACAGATATTATGGATCTGATTTTCTTAAGACAACAAATGAATTTGGGACATTTAAAATAGTTGCTCCCGCTTCAGCAGCTATATTTGGAGCAACCCTTCTGACTAAAAATAACAAATTACAGGATGCAGCTTTCACCTCATTTCAGGCGGTAATTAACACGGCAATCACAGTGAATATTTCGAGATTTGTATTTGCCAGATCACGGCCTTATGAAAATGACGGGCCACATGATTTTGATTTTTTCCATCCAGGAGAAACCTCTTTTCCGTCCGGACACGCTTCCACAGCATTTGCACTATTTGTTCCCTGGGTGTCATATTATCCTAATGCGTTTACCTATTCCTTATTAGTTATTCCTGTAGGTACATCTATTGCACGAATTGCTCACGGAAAACACTGGTTATCAGATGTGGCGGCGGGTGCATTGATCGGTACATATTGGGCTCGCTATCTTTCTAAAAAACACATGAGAATAAATGAAATGCCTGACCGAATTAATTTTACTCCAATTGTTATGAATAACGGTGGTGGAATTTCAATCTCATTAAAACTGTAGGACTGTTCGTGAACAAGGCTCTGATCAAAAAATTAAACATCAAAGAAGAGCAAACTGTTTTATTGATCAACTGTCCTGAAAAATTGGAAGCAGATTTTGATGGATTGAGTCTTGATATAAATTCTGCAACTAAAAAAGCTTATGACTCAGTAATTATTTTCGTTCACAATGAGAAAGAGCTGGCAGAACTACTCCCAAAGAACAAGTCATTCTCAGAAAGGGAAGGGAAATTATGGGTGGCTTATCCTAAAAAGAGTGGCAGTATTTCTTCTGACCTGAACCGGGATATTATTTGGGGAATAGTTAACGGGTTAAAAATGAATCCCAATAAACTGATCTCGATGAATTCCGACTGGTCGATTATGAGTGTGGCTAAAAAAGGAGCTCAGAAAAAACCTTCAAAGTTTGGTCAGGATCCACCCGGAGTTGACCGCAAAACTAAAACGGTAATTCCGCCGAAAGACCTCCAAGAGGAACTGGACGCTAACCCGGAAGCCCAAACCTTTTTTGATTCATTAGCTTTCAGTCACCGGAGAGAATATGTGGGTTGGATTCATGATGCCAAAAAAGATGAAACCAGAGCGCGAAGAATTAAAAAGACCATAGAGCTTTTACTGGAAGGGAAGAAGGTGAAATGATTTCAACTTTCCAGATCATCGTTGTAGTTACCCTTGTTCTAAGCTAAGCCTTTTACAGGATTCAGTTCTTTGGCTCTGTGTACTTTTGTGCCGATACTGAGCTTCCTCAGCACAGGCGCCAGTACCAAAAGCTCCCGACAAGAATTATTGGCGCGAACTTCATTACATCGACTAATCATTACAAAAGGTCTTCCTGCGTATGATCCATATTCACGAATCAGCCTGAGTGTAATGATTGCTCCTTCGGAGCCGTCGATTTCATTACGTTCTTTCCTCGCCAATAATTCTAAAGGTCGATGGAAAAATCTTTTAGGTTTGCAAGCAAGGACTTCAGTCTGCGTGAACACTTTGGGGTGAGGAAGAAGTATTCTTAGTGATGCTGAAAAAACTAGCAAATGTGGTATCAGGTTTAGATTACGGGAAAACTCTCACAGTGTCATTCCTGCCCTGCCTGCGGCATAGGCAGGGCAGGAATCTGGATTGTTATTACAGGCAAGCCCCCTAAACCAATCTAGATCTCGGGCATACGCCGCGAGATGACTTATAAACAATATCAAGTCATCAACGAATTGCTTTTAGGGTATCGATAGTTTTTAATTTGGCTCTGTAATAACCACATCTCTTTTTGCTACTAATTCAGTATTCGTTATTATCACGGAGTCTGTCTGAGGCAGGTTTATTCATCCACAAAAGAAAATTTATTTATGGAATTATCTCTATCCAATATTTCAAAGACCTACAAAAATGGTGTAAAAGCACTTGACGACGTAACTATTGATATTTCCGCAGGCATGTTTGGACTGCTGGGTCCGAACGGTGCGGGGAAGTCTACGTTGATGAGAACTATCGCAACGCTACAAGCTCCTGATTCAGGGATGGCTTCATTCAATGGTATAAATATTCTTGAAGACAAGATTGCTCTTCGTCAAACTCTCGGATATTTGCCGCAGTCATTTGGTGTTTATCCGAAAATGAGTGCAGAGGACCTGTTGCTTTATTTTGCGAGATTAAAAGGAATCACCAACAAGAAAGAGCGCGAAGAAATTGTTCAAACGGCACTTGAGATTACCAATCTGTGGGAAGTTCGTAAGAAAAATGTGAAAGGATATTCGGGAGGTATGAAACAACGATTCGGAATTGCTCAGTTGCTTCTGAACAGTCCGAAACTGATCATTGTGGATGAACCCACTGCGGGTCTGGATCCTGCAGAAAGACACCGTTTTTTGAATGTACTCCGTGAGATCGGAACTAATAACATTGTGATCTTTTCTACTCACATTGTGGATGATGTGAAAGAATTATGTACGGATATGGCGATCATGAACGGAGGGAAGATCCTGAGTCATCATACCCCAACTGAAGGTGTGGAAAGATTGAAAGGACAAATGTGGACAAAGAATATCCAGCGTGATAATCTGGAAGAACACGAAGCTAAATTCAATGTGATCTCTTCTAATTTCAATCAGGATAATTCACTGAATATAAGAGTACACAGTGAAACCCAGCCGGACGAAAGTTTTGGTGCAAGCAACCCCGAGTTGGAAGACGTTTACTTCGTAACCCTTCACAAAGACAGCGAAGTAGTAGCTGCTTAACAGATTTTATTATGTTCTATTCTATTTTCTCATTTGAGATCAGGTACTGGTTCCGTAAGCCGCTTTTCTACATTTACTGTGGAATCATGTTCTTCCTGTCCACTTTTATTATGGCAGCAGCTGCCGGAATTTTTGAAGGTATAACGGCAAGTATAAATTCAGTTACCATTGTTAATTCAGCGATCGCAATCAACGGACTGCTGAATGAAATGAATGTGATCATGTTCTTTTTACTGCCGTCCATAATTGGCGGTACTATCTTTAAGGACTTTGACAATGAAATGCATTCGGTCACATTTTCTTATCCATTTAAAAAGTGGGAGTATTTGCTCGCGAAATTTTTGAGTGGGTTAACGATCACTATTATCGTGATGCTTTTTGCTGCGATCGGTATCATGTTGGGAAGTGTAATGCCGGGTACAAACCCCGAATTATTAGGTCCGTTTGTGCTGATGAATTATGTGCAGTCGTTCATCTACTACCTGATTCCGAATCTGATATTTTACGGAGCCATTGTATTTGCAGTAGTCACATTCACAAGAAATGTAAGTGTTGGCTTTTTAACTGTATTGGGATTGATCATAATTCAGACATTTGCCGCAGTTCTTACTCAGGATTCTGACAGTAAGATATTATCGGCAATGCTGGATCCTTTCGGAGCCCAGGCTAACAATTATTACACAGAATACTGGACAATCTATGAGAGGAATGAAAACCCGTTGCCTTTCGGAGATATTATAATGTACAATCGTTTGCTGTGGACAGGTATTGGTTTACTGATCTTCGGATTTGTATACCGGACATTCAGTTTTGATCAGGAGGCTTTCTCGTTCAGTTTCTTCAAAAGAAAAGAAGGCAGAGCGGTAACTAAAAAGAACTTCGGAAGCATAATGGCAGTGAAGTTACCGGAAGTAAATTTAGATTTTTCGTTCATCGAGAGTTTTAAAACAGCATGGATAATTTCCAATCAGGATTTTAAATACATTATTAAAAGCTGGGCGTTTATCATTATTACTATTCTCGGGCTTTTATTGTCACTGGTAACGATTACTGTAAGCGCCGAAATTTATGGAACAAATACTTTGCCGGTAACCTGGCAAATGCTGGAATTTCCGGGATTGTTTTTTGGCTTGTTCATAAATTTGCTCACATTTTTATATGCAGGAATGCTCATCCACCGAAGCAGAACGGATAAGATCGACCAGCTTGTCCATTCCACTCCTATGCCTAACTGGGCAATTTTGTTATCTAAGTTTTTTGCATTGGTGAAAATGCAGGCTGTTTTATTATTGGGGATAATGTTTCTGGGAATGGGTATTCAGATCTTTGCCGGTTATTTCAATTTTGAGATAGGTCAGTACTTATTCGAATTATATGGCATCAAGTTGGTGCATGTCGTTATCTGGGGACTTTTGGCGATCTTCGTTCATACGCTGTTTAAAAACTTCTACATGGGTTTTTTCCTGTTATTGATCGTATCTATTGGTTTGAATTTTATAGATCAGATCGGTGTGGAACAAATGATCTTCAAGTTCAATCAATCGCCGGGCACTGCATATTCCGACATGAATGGATATGGGTCAACTTTGTCTCCTTATTATATCTATAAGCTGTATTGGTTGTTGCTGGGAACGGCGCTGTATGTTCTTTCGATCATTTTCTTCAGGCGTGGAGTTCCCGATTCAATTTCTGAGCGATTTTCTGACGCCCGAAAAGCATTCACTCCCACTCTGAAAGCTGTGTTTTCAATCAGTTTGATCGGATTCCTTTCAATGGGAACGTGGATATATTATGTGAACAATATTGCGAATGAAAATCTGTCGTCTAAAGAGCTGGAGAAAAGACTGGCAGACTGGGAGAAGAATTACGGGAAATTTGAGAATATAGCCCAGCCAAGAATTGTAGACGTAAATGTGGATCTGGATATTTATCCTGAAAGCCGTGACTTCGAAGCTCGTGGAAAATATATTCTGGTTAACAAAACAGACGTGGCTATTGATTCTATCCACATAGATCATGGAGGATTTATAACTGAGTTTGGTTTTGAGAAACCATTTGAGCTGGTATTGGAAGATGATTCCATGAACTATGATATCTACCAATTGGCGGAAGCATTACAGCCGGGAGATTCGGTAGTGTTTACATTTAGTATTTCGAATGAACCGAATGGGATTTTCAGAAATAATTCCCCAATCAGAGCAAACGGTACATTCGTAAATAACAGTTTGTTTCCCCGTATCGGATACAATCCTGCTAGTGAGTTAAGAGGCGAAGAATCGCGCGAGAAGTTCGGTTTGCCACCTAAAGAGCGTATGGCATCACAAACAGATTCTGCAGCCTTACAGAACACTTACATCGCTTATGACGCCGACTGGATAGACTTTGAAACCACCATAAGCACTTCTCCGGAACAAATTGCTATTGCACCCGGATATCTTCAGGATGAGTGGACCGAAAATGGCCGCCGTTATTTCCATTATAAAATGGACAGCAAGATGCTGAATTTCTATTCATTCATATCTGCAGAATTTGAAGTAGCCAAGGATTCATGGAATGATATTGCCATTGAAGTGTACTATCACAAAGATCATGATTACAATATTGACCGGATGATCAAAGGAGTGAAAAGATCTCTGGATTATTATACAGAGGAATTTAGTCCTTATCAGCATAAACAAGTTAGGATCATTGAGTTTCCGAGAACCGGAGGTGGATTTGCTCAATCGTTTGCGAATACTATTCCGTATTCTGAAGCAATCGGTTTTATTGCAGAAGTGGATGAAGAAAATGAAGATGGAGTTGATTATCCGTTCAGCATTACGGCGCATGAAGTGGCTCATCAGTGGTGGGCGCATCAGGTAATTGGTGCGAATGTTCAGGGAGCTACGGTGATGAGCGAAAGCATGTCGGAATACAGTTCTTTGAAAGTACTTGAGAAAGAATACGGAGAAGACAAAATGCGGATTTTTCTGAAAGATGCTTTAGATAGTTATTTGTTGGGAAGAGCGGTTGAATCATCAAAAGAAAAGCCGTTGATCTATAATGAAAACCAACAATACATCCATTATAATAAAGGATCGTTGGTTCTGTATGCATTAAGTGATTACATCGGTGAGGAAAATATGAATTCTGCTCTAAGCAGATATATTGAAGCCGTTGCTTTTCAAAACCCACCCTACACAACAGCCACTGAATTCCTTTCTTATCTGGATGAAGCAACTCCGGATTCCTTAAAATATTTACTGGAAGATATGTTCAGAACAATTACGCTGTATGATAACAGTGTAAAAGAAGCTACTTATGAAACACTCGAAGACAGCACCTTCAAAGTTGATTTGGAATTTTATGCTACCAAATACCGAACTGATGAAGAAGGAAAGCGATCTTATAAAAACACCCAGGGAGATAGTCTTTCAATTGAGATAGAAGGAAGGAGAAGGCCGCTACAATCGTTTCCACTTGAGGATTGGATTGATGTGGGAGTATTCGGTGTGGATGAAGACGGCAAAGAAACGGTACTGTATCTGAAAAAACACAAGATCACGGAGATCGAGAATCTGGTAAGTATAACAGTAGATCAAAAACCTGTTTCAGCCGGAATTGATCCATACAATAAGCTGATCGATACTGATTCTAATGATAACAAACGGGTGTTGAAAGAAGAAGAAAAAGAGGATTAGAGTTTTTGATTTATATCTGATGGCGAGAAATATATTAATCACATGTAGGGACGTAAAATTTTACGTCCCTACATGTGATTGGATGCCTTTTAATACGTCGTTATATGTAAGGACTTCCATTTAATTAATTTATAAGTTTCTTGTTCAACCTTCTCTGATTATCTTCTCAGAAGCCATAACAAATCTGAGATCATGGGTGCAATTCAGAAGTCTACTCTGGAGTTTTTAAACCAGCTAAAGGTTAACAATAACCGTGAGTGGTTTGAGCGGAATAAAGAACGTTACAGAACGGCACATGAAAACATGATCGGTTTCATGGATGATTTGATCGCTGAAATGAAGAAGGTGGATAATATCGAAACCATTTCAGGGAAAAAGTCTCTTTTCAGAATTTACAGAGACGTTCGTTTCTCAAAAGACAAATCACCATATAAGCCGTATTTCGGAGCCAGAATAGCCCGTTCAACGAAATGGCTGAGAGGTGGACATTATATTCATATTGAGCCTGGAAACTGTTTTATAGCAGCAGGTTTTTTTAGTCCTAATTCAGCAGATCTTAAATTGATCAGAGAAGATATTGCTCATGACTCCAAACCGTTAAAAAAGATATTAGCAGATGCTGATTTCAAAAATATATGGGGAACGTTTCAGGGAGATGCGGTAAAAACTGCACCAAGAGGTTTTGATAAAGATCATCCTGATATCGAGTTAATACGGTTCAAACAATTTCATTTGTCTCATAAGTTTTCAGATGAGGAAGTACTTTCGGGAGATTTTGTATTTGAAGTAGTAAAATCATTTCTGGTTATCCGTCCCTATTTTGATTATATGAGCGAAGTGCTTACCCGTGACATGAAATAACAACTGTACTAACCAATTTATATTAGAAATCTCTGTTCCGGTCAGTTTGCATTGAGAGCAAGATATTTGGGTAGAATTAAATAAAGGAACTAATTTCATAGGATTTCCTTTAAACTACTATCTAACATAAACTAACGGAGATTTTTATGAAGAAGACAATCGGACAAATTATGGGAGCCGGAGGTTTAATAGGTGTTATTTATTACGGCTACATGTATTTTCAGGATTCCGAATCATTTGAAGCATTTGGAGCTGATGTAGCAGTAAGTACAGGTGATTATGTTCCTGTTTTAATATCTGCTGTAGTTATGCTGGCGGGTATTTTGATCGCAAGGTCCAAGTAAAGAGAGAATAGATTTTAAATTAAGAGAAAAGGAGAGAGCCATGTTAAGATGGAGTATTACACTATTTATTATAGCGTTAATTGCAGCTGTATTAGGCTTTGGTGGCATTGCAGGTGCCGCAGCAGATATTGCTGAAATATGTTTTTATATATTTTTAGTTTTATTTGTGCTTTCATTACTATTTGGGAGAAGAAAAAATCCTACTTAAAGAATGACATATGGGGTATCAGCAAGCCCTTGAACAAACAATCGGGGTGCCGTTTACCGAAGGCAATTCTGTAACTGTATTAAAAAACGGGGATGAAATATTTCCGTCCATGAAAGAGACTGTCTCAAAGGCACAAAGGTCAATTTCCTTTTTGACTTTTGTGTATTGGCAGGGAAATATAGCAGTTGAATTTGCCGAGTTATTTTCAAAAAAAGCCAGAGAAGGTGTAAGGGTGAAAGTGCTTCTTGATTCGTACGGAGCTTTTCCCATGCGTCAGGAACTTGTTGACCTGATGATCGATTCGGGAGTTGAAGTGGTGTGGTTTCGTCCACTTTCCAGGTGGAAAGTTTGGAAAATGGATAACAGAACTCATCGTAAAATTCTTATCTGTGATGAAAAAACAGCATTTACGGGAGGAGTGGGAATTGCTGAAGAGTGGACCGGTGATGCGAGAAATAAAGATGAATGGAGAGAAACTCACTTCAAAATAGAAGGTCCTGCTGTTGAAGGAATTAAGGCTGCCTTTACTGAAAACTGGATCGAAGCGGGAAATGAACTGGAAATAAATAAAAGTGAAACAAGCATATTTCAAAGTATTGGTTCTACTAAGATTCAGACCGTTCGTACTTCTGCTTCTGTTCGATGGAGCGATATTGTTCTTTTGTATCAATCTTTAATTGAACTGGCTGAAAAAAGAATTCTTATTCAGACTGCATATTTCAATCCTGACGAAAAGCTTGTTGAACTGCTAAGTAAAAGAGCCAAAGAAGGTATAGAAGTAAAGATCATTTTTCCCGGGAAGTACACAGATCAAAGAGCTACTAAAATAATGGCAGGTCACAGTTTTGAAAGATTACTGGAGGCTGGAGTGGAATTATTCTATTATCAGAAAACAATGATGCATGCCAAAGTAATTATGATTGACGATGAGCTATCATGTATCGGTTCTGCAAATTTTAACCATCGTTCTATGCTAAAAGACGATGAGATCAATCTGGTCATGATCGACAAAAGTATATTTAAAGAACTTTTTGCTCACTTTGAAGAAGACCTGAATCACTGTGAGCGAATAACAAATTTCAGATGGAAAAAAAGAGATTCCGTCAAAAGAGCTTTGGAAGTAATCGTTCGTCCATTTAGGCAACAGCTTTAAGAACGGCTATTATTCGATTCCTGTTCCAAAAGTGATTCTGTTACCCCAGGGATCGACTACATCAAAGTCTCGCATTCCGTAATCCTGATCCTCTGGTTCAGAAATTTCTACACCATTTTCTTTTAATTCAGCATGCATTGCTTCTACATCATGGCAGAATATGTATAACAAACAAGGCTGAAGGTTTTCTTTATCCGTTTTTGAGAAGTGAATTGAGACAACTTCTCTTTTGTGAGTGACTACATAAGAAGCAGGTTCCTCCCATCGGAAACTAATGGTAAATCCTAGATTCTTATGATACCAGTTTGCAATCTCATCGGGATCATGACAGGGGAAAATAGTTGCAAAATGTGAGATATTTGCTTTCATAACCTAATATCCGGCTGTGTATTTAATGCACAAAGTTCTTCGCTGATTCCCCATAACTTTTTTGCAGCTTCCATATCTCTGGCTTGTTTTTTGGGGGCAACTGCTTTCTGGTTTTTGAAATAAGCGCCGTTTGCATTTTCAACTTCATCAGAGCTGGCCAGATAAACAGATGTTTCGGCGCCTTCTTTGTTCGAGGTCATAAATACTCCAAATACTCTATAGAATAAACTTACCCACCATTCTCCGCTTTGCCCAAAGTTAGAATGAATCACGCCGGGGTGAAGACAGTTTGCTGTGACATCGCTATCCTTCAATCGTTCTGCCAATTCTTTAGTAAATAGAATATTAAAGAGTTTAGAATTTCCATAGGCTTTCATTGGGCTGAAATTTGTCTGAAGCTGAAAATTCTCAGGATCAAATTCTCCGGCTCGGTGTGCGTCGGAAGCTACGTTTACAATGCGCGCTTTTTTGGCTGCTTTTATATTATTCAGTAACAGATTAGTAAAGAGGAAATATCCAATGTGATTGACCGCAAAAGTTTCTTCCAGCCCATCTACAGTTTCATTTCTTTCAGAAGCTATAAAACCATGGTTATTAATAAGAACATCTATTTTTTTGTATCGTGATGTGATCTCTTCGGCTGCTTTGTGAATTTCTTTCTGAATAGAGAAATCACAAACTACGATTGCGATTCCGGCATCATCTACTGTTTGCAGAATTTCATTTTTTGCTTGGATGGCTTTGTCTTCATTTCTGCAAACCATCACAATGTAAGCTCCTTTTTTTGCCAGAGCTTTTGCAGTTTCGAATCCTATTCCGGAATTAGCACCTGTTATTACGCAAAGTTTATTAGTCATGTCCATAGTTGAAATCATTTTTAGTTTTCTACACGTTAATCTAAACTCAAAGGTTCAGAATTCCTTATTTTTTCATAAACTTTAAGATTATGATTCAGGAATACCTTAATTCAGTTGAAAAATTTATAGTAGTTGGTGATCGTGTACTCATCAAACCACGGGATATGGAAACTCATACCCGAAGCGGATTGGTGTTACCGGCTTCTGTAAAAGAAAAAGAAGAGATTCAGAGTGGATATATAATAAAGACAGGTCCCGGTTATCCCATTCCCAACACAGGTTTTGAAGAAAGCTGGAAGGCCAATGAGGATACAAAATATATTGGAATGCAAGCCAACGCCGGCGACTTAGCAATTTTTCTGAAAAGCAGAGCGCATGAAATTGAATTCGAAAATGAGAAATATCTTATAGTACCGCACAGTGCTGTTCTTCTGTTGATCAGAGATGAAGACTGAGTTGGAATATTGAATACCCAATAACTAATATCGAATAACCAAGTTTTGTTTTGAAGCCATATATACATATGTAGTTCGATATTGGATATTCATCATGCGTTATTCAATATTCTTTTTTGGTTTGTAAGGCACAGATTCATCCAGAAAGAGTGCTTCGTTTATGATCTCGTTCATTAGCTTTTTAGGGATTTCATCAACCGATGCGAATTCAGCACTCAGTACTTGTTTCCGGCCTTTGCTTTCCAGTAAACCTTGTTCGTTAGACATTTCGTATCCTCTTAAAAAGCAGATCGCGATTTTATCAGGTTTTACAGGATTCAGATAACATACCCAAGTGTTCTGATAATAAAACGGAATCTTATACCTGATCTTAGTTGTCACAGCAGGAAATGAGGTCAATGCATTATGAAAGTATAAAAGTACCTCCTGTTGATCGCCTTCAAATCTATATATGTAATCTTCTACAGTTTGCATAATGGAGATTACTAAATATTAAGTATCAAAAAAAAGTGGCTCTCAAAATTAATTGAAAGCCACTCTCTTGATGAATAGGTCTCTCTCAACCTAGTTTCTTTTAACTTCTCCTGCATCTATAATATCGGTGTGAACAAATGGATTTCCTTTATAATTGATGATTCCGCCACCTTTTATTTTTCCATAAAGAAACTTTTGAGCATCTAAACTAATAATTCCGCCACTTTCTATCGATGCGAACATAGAGTCCGCTTTAACAGATGAAAGGTTGATAATTCCGCCATTCTTCACATTTATATCAACAATTTTGGGAGCTCCAATAACTACTTCAGCTTTGCAGTTATCAAATCCATCTTTTTTTGTTATATGTAAAGTGTTCTCAGATACATTCGTTTCGAATGCTTCAACACAGGTTCCTTCACCGTTGATTTGAAGTGTGTTTTTTTCGTTGTATAAAACAACAATATTTCCTGCTGATTCTATAGAAAGATCAGCAAACGATTCTACCGAAATTTGTTTTGTTACCCAGTCGGTTGGGGTAATATCTGTTGATGGAGCTAGTGGCACCAGCAATGATATAAGAGAAAGGATTAGGATTTTCATGATTGTACTCTCTGATTTTGGTTCTTGATGATAGTCTTGAACCTTAGACGAGTGCAATCTTAGTTAGTTGCGACCGAAGATGTTAAATAAATGTTAAAAAGGGAAAAGTGAGAAGTAAAGAGTGAAAAAATAGCTCACTTATAATTTATTTTCTGTGTTAATGACAGATACACTAGTTTTAATGTAAAAAAACATGAACCATAAAACATTGCAGTGTAGTAAGCGTAAGTTTTTTATTCTAAACTAAACACACACTTTTACTATTATGAAAAACCAAAAGCTCTTCAAAATATTACCCCTGTTTATCATTATTGGATTATCAATACAGTTAAACGGGCAGGCACAGGATAGCGAATATGATTACTTAAAAGGCACATTGACTTCTGCTAAAGATTTCACAATCGAAGTTTTTAACGCAATGCCTGCAGATGACTATTCTTTTAAGCCAACGGAAGATGTTCGAACATTTGCAGCACAAGCGTACCACATTGCTTACAGTTTAGAGTGGTTTAGCAACAGACTGAAAGGAACTCCAATACCCTGGGCACCCGGAGATGAAGATGCGATGTCTAAAGAGGAGTTGGTTAAATATGTAACTGAGCAATTCGACTCAATGACAGAAATAGTGATGAACGCGGAAGAAAGCGGACCTTTTACTTCCGGGGTAATTGGGGTGCTTCGCCATAATTCTCATCATCGCGGACAAATGGTTACCTATCTGAGAGCAAACGGTATTGCTCCTCCTGCATATAAGTAGTTAAAACATATACTACATTCTTCGAGCACCATTTGGTTGGTTCAGGGTAAGTTGGATCACATATGGTGCTTTTTTGTGAGTAAGAATTAAATAAAGGAATAGAAAAATTATAGTCAGAATAAATCTGAGTTCACATAGAGCTCAAAAAATTAAATACCAGTATCAATTTTGGCTCTCCAGATATTAAGTCTTTCGAAAGCTTCAAGCATACCTGAACCATACCAACTAAACCATTCCCCGTTTACCAATTCAATTTTTGAGTCTGGACAAACTTTGCGAATTTCTTCAATGTGTTTTTGTTTGAACGGGAAAGGTTCGCTACTCAAAAGGACCAATTCCGGATTTTGATCATGCAGTTCGTCTAAAGAGATCTGAGGATAGCGTTGCTGATCAGAAAATACATTTTCCAGATTATAATGCTTCATTACAGAATCAATATAGGTTCCGCAGGCGGCAACCATCCAAGGGTCCTTCCATATGAAGTACGCTGTTTTTAAAGGTGGATATTTTGATGATTGGGACAGCAAAATCTTAATTTCATCTACAAGCTTTTGAGCATTTGATGCCAATCCTAAGTCTCCTCCAATCTCACATATTGCATTTAGTGCGTCATTTATAGTATCAATTTCTGTGATATTTACTTCTGTGTGAGCCTGAAGTGCTTGTACATCTTCTTTTCTGTTTTCTTCGTGATTGGCAATGATGTAGTCTGGTTCTAATTCCAGTATCTTTTCAAGATTCGGATTTTTAGTTCCTCCAATTATTGGAATATCGTTCACCAATTCTTCAGGGTGAATACAGAAACGAGTTCTTCCTACTAAGCGATTACCTATTCCAAGATCAAGCACTAATTCTGTAAGGCTGGGAACGAGGCTTATGATTCTATTGTAAGGCATTTAATTTATCAGTAGTTATGATTTTATCTCTATAACTTAAGATAAATGATTCAAAAATATTGACCCACCCCCTTCCCCTCCCTAATGTTAGGGAGGGGTGCTCCATAGGAGCGGGGAGGGTAAGTTTAAAGGAATTTCGTAAAGCGCTAATATATTTTTAATTATAAAACCACCAATAATGGAATTAGGCATTTTCACTTTTGTAGATAATAACCCGGATCCGAATACCAGAGAAAGATTACATCCTTCCAAGCGGTTACAGAATTTATTGGAAGAAGCTGAACTGGCAGATCAAGCCGGCTTGGATGTTTTTGGGATAGGAGAACATCACCGTGAAGAGTATGTGGCTTCAGCTCCGGCTGTAATTTTATCAGCTATTGCGGCCAGAACAAAGAATATTCGTTTAACAAGTACAGTAACTGTATTGGGATCTGAAGATCCCGTTCGGGTTTTTCAGCAGTTTGCTACCTTAGATCTGTTATCAAAAGGGAGAGCGGAAATCATGGTTGGAAGAGGTTCTTTTATTGAATCGTTTCCATTGTTCGGATATGACCTGCAGAACTACGAAGAGTTGTTTGAGGAAAAACTGGAATTGTTGCTTCAACTACGTGAAAATGAAAATATTACCTGGTCTGGAAATTTCAGAGCCGCAATTGATGGCAAAGGAATATACCCGCAGCCGATGCAACCGGAATTACCCATTTGGAGAGCTGTAGGAGGTACACCTAAATCAGCATATGTAACCGGCGCTCTGGGATTGCCACTAGCCTTGGCAATTATCGGAGGATTGCCAGAGCAATTCAAGCAATTTGCTGATATCCATGAGCGGGGAGCTAAAGAGAATGGAAAAGAAAAGCCAGCTCTAAGCATTAATTCTCATGGCTTTATTGCAGAGACTTCTGAAGAAGCAAAAGACATTGCTTTTCCGGCGTTTAAACAGACCATGGATAAAATCGGAAGCGAGAGAGGTTGGGCTCCGATGAGCAGAGAACAATTTGAAGCTTCAACAACACTTAAAGGCGCTAACTTTATTGGCAGTCCACAGGAAATCATTGATAAAATCTTATATCAGCATGAAATTTTCGGACACAACAGATTTCTGATGCAGATGAGTGTGGGCAGTGTTCCTCATGAAAAAATGATGAAATCAATAGAGTTGTTTGCTACGGAAGTAGCGCCTGTGGTTAGGAAAGAATTGGGGAAAGGTTAACCACTGAGGACACAGAGGTTTTATTAGTCAGTACGGACAATTCATAAATTGTCCGTACTGACTAAATACACAGAAATAAAACAGAATATAAATCTCAAGAACAATATCTATCCAAAATTCCAGCTGCCTGACTCACATATCCTCCACCAAATAAATTAGCATGTACCAAGACCGGATACAGGTTACAGAGCTCAATACGATCTTCAAAGCCACCCGCTAAAGGATATTCTGAATTATATCCTTCATAAAAGTCAGAGGAAAAACCGCCGAATAAACGAGTCATAGCGATGTCCATTTCCCGGTGACCATAATAGACCGCAGGATCATATATACTCGCTTTTCCATTTTTTGTAAACATATAATTTCCACTCCACAAATCACCATGAAGGAGTGCAGGAGGTTCTTCAGGAAAAAGATTTGTCGCTGATTTATGAAGAGAGTCAATTTTTGAATGAGTATCACCCCCAAATTTTCCGGATTGCATTCCTAGTTTTATCTGAGGTTCAATTCTTTCAGAAATCAAAAAATCAGCCCAATTTTGATGAGGGCTATTGCTCTGAGAAAGTTTTCCTATAAAGTTACTGTGATCCAATCCGAAGGAATTAGAAGAGTTTTTATGCAACTTTGCAAATTCTACTCCAAATTGGAAAGAGGAATCAGGATTTTCTGTACCTGATTCAATAAGGCTCAAGAGAAGAAAGTCTTTTCCCATTAAGATTACTTCCGGAATTATAAGTTCAGCATCTGTATCAGAAAGCAATTCTAATCCTTTAGCCTCAGTTTCAAACATACATTCAGGAGCAGACCCATTCCATTTAAGGAAAAGGGATTCACCATCGCTCAACTTTATAATTGAAGCATCATTAATATCTCCACCGGATTGGTTGTTGGCAGATATAATTTCCTGATTAAGCGTTGACTCAATTTCAGACTTGATGTGCTCAGGAATCATTCTTCAATATGAGGCTTTAATTCGTTCAGCAAAGCTTCGGTGCTTCTATTCAGAATCTGAAAAACATTCTCAAAACCTTGTAACCCGCCGTAATAAGGATCAGGAACACTTCCGTCTTCCGGAGAAGGATCAAAATCTCTCATTAGTTTAATTTTATGAGCAAATCGATCCCTTCTGTCCAAATCATGAATATTCGAAAAATTCTCCTTATCCATAGCCAGTATAAGATCAAATTCCTCCAAATCAGCATACTCAAACTTTCTTGCTTTAGAAGGGAGATGAACTCCATGTTTATTTGCTGTGGCCTGACTTTTACTGTTTGCCCCTTCGCCCACATGATAAGCGGCTGTACCGGCCGAGTCGATATAAAAATAATTTTCGAATCCTTCTTCTCTTACTTTATGAATAAAGAGCCCTTCAGCGGTCGGACTTCTACAAATATTACCGAGGCATACAAAGCACAATTTGTAAGGATTTTCTTTAGTAATTGTCCGTAAATATGTTTTCATGTCTGGATTAAAATTTTAATGTTTGCAAAAAAGCACTGCTAAGCCCATAGATACAAAATTTTTAACGGTTTTAGGAAATTACATACAAAACTAATATTCCGAACTCAATGCCTGCTTTTTGCTAAGTTTTTGTATATTTGAGGCTTAAAATTATTCTGTGGACAACATATTTATATGTCGAAAAAGTTTGAAGAAATAAAGCAGCTTAACTATCCGAAGTCGGAAGTTGAGACAATGAATTGGTGGAAGGACCATGACATTTTTAAACAGAGTTTAGAAACTCGGGAAGATGGAATACCCTTCACATTTTTTGAAGGCCCACCAACTGCTAACGGTAAGCCGGGAATTCATCATGTAATGGCCCGAACAGTGAAAGATATGTTCTGCCGATACAAGACGCTCAAAGGATTCAGGGTAGAGCGAAAAGCCGGTTGGGATACTCATGGTTTACCTGTAGAAATTGAAGTAGAAAAAGAACTGGGTTTAGAAAGTCGCTCTCAGGTAGAAGAGTATGGCATTGGTAAGTACAATGCGAAGTGTCGCGAGAGTGTTCTTAAGTATAAAGACCTTTGGGATGATCTTACTTCACGAATGGCTTATTGGGTGGATCAGGAAGATCCGTATATCACATTCAAAAACGAATATATTGAATCTGTTTGGTGGGCTTTTGATAAGCTTTTTGAAAAAGGATTGGTGTATAAAGGATACAAGATCCAGTGGTATTCTCCCGGTTCAGGAACGGTGCTGTCTTCTCATGAAGTAAGTTTGGGTTACAAAGAAACTCAGGATCCTTCCGTTTATGTAAAATTTAAAGCTGATGGGGAAGAAAATACTTATTACCTGGCCTGGACAACCACCCCATGGACGGTAGTTTCAAATATGGCTCTTACCATCAATCCAAAGCTTACTTACGCAAAAGTATCTTTCGAAGGCGAGAATTTTATTGTTGCTAAAGATTGTGCAGAACAGGTTTTCGGAGAAGGTTTTGAAATTCTGGAAGAAATTTCCGGGCATTCTTTATTAGGAAGAACTTATGAACCGGTTTTTGACTTTGCTTTTAAAGAATTTGATAAGTCGGAAGCCTGGAAGATTATCGAAGCAGAATATGTTACTACCGATGATGGAACAGGTGTAGTTCATACAGCCCCGGCTTATGGTGCGGATGATTTTGATTCTTGCCAAAAGGCAGGCATACCGATGTTCAATCCTATTGACAGGGAAGGTAAATTCACCAATGAAGCACCTGATTTTGAAGGGCAGTGGTTCAAAGAAGCTGATAAAGATATTGCGCGTGCTATAAAAGAAAAGAACCTGATGTTCAGGCATGAGACCTGTGTTCACAATTACCCATTTGATTGGAGAAAAGGAACACCGCTTATGAGTTATCCTGTTGACTCATGGTTTATCAAAACTACCAGCGTTAAGGAACGCATGGTTGAGTTAAACAAAAAAATAAACTGGAAACCTGAGAGTACAGGAAGTGGCCGTTTTGGAACCTGGCTGGAAAACAACGTAGACTGGGCTGTTTCAAGACAAAGATATTGGGGAACACCGATACCAATTTGGGTTAGTGATAAAGACCCTGAATATGTGGAATGTATAGGCAGTATGAGAGAGCTTCGTGAGAAAGCAGGGCTGAATGAGCTGGACGAAATCGATCTTCACAGACCATTCATAGATGATATCACATGGGAAGCTCCTGATGGCGGAACCATGAGAAGGATTCCTGACCTTTTGGATGTATGGTTCGACTCAGGCGCAATGCCGTTTGCTCAATGGCATTATCCGTTCGATAACGATCATGAATTCAGTTACAATTATCCTGCGGATTTTATAGCTGAAGGAGTGGATCAAACCCGTGGATGGTTCTATACTCTGCACGCTTTGGGTACTATGCTTTTTAATGAAGAAGCGTTCAGAAATGTAATCTCCAATGGTTTGGTACTGGATGAGAATGGCGAAAAAATGAGTAAGTCGAAAGGGAACACAGCAGATCCTTTTGAACTCATAAATAAATACGGTGCTGATACAGTTCGATGGTACATGATGAGTAATTCATCACCTTGGGAGAATTTAAAATTTTCTGAAGATGGGCTGAAAGAAGTTCAGCGAAAATTCTTCAATACTTTAGTGAATACGTATTCCTTCTTTGCTTTGTATGCAAATATTGATGGATTTACGTACTCAGGTTCTCAGATTCCTACCAATGAACGTCCGGAAATTGACCAATGGGTTATCTCCAGATTAAATACTACTATTAAAACAGTAGAAGGATTTTTAGAGGATTATGAGCCGACCAAAGCTGCCAGAGAATTAGAAGAGTTTGTTGAAGAATTAAGTAACTGGTACGTACGAAGAAATCGCAGACGTTTTTGGAAAGAAGGTAATACGCTTGATAAAACAGCTGCTTATCAAACGTTGTATGAATGTCTTAAAAGTTTGAGTAAAATGATTAGCCCGATAGCTCCTTTTATGGGCGAGTGGCTATATCAGAACCTGAACAGAGTTACAGGCTTGGAAGAAAAATCAGTTCATATATCATTCTTCCCAACTGTAGAAGAGACTGCGATTTTCAAAAAGCTTGAACATAAAATGGATATGGCAAGATTGATCTCTTCCATTGTTCTGCGCATTAGAAACCAGATCGAGATGAATGTTCGACAGCCTCTGGCTAGAATTATTCTGCCGATCAAAGACGAAGCAGAAAGAGCGGCCATTGAATCCGTAAAAGATATTATCTTAGAAGAAGTGAATGTGAAAGACATTCAGTTTGTGGATGACGACTCAGGAATTGTGCATAAATCTGCGAAAGCTAATTTTCCTGTTTTAGGAAAAAAGCTTGGCCCGAAAATGAAACCTGTTGCAGCTAAAATTGCTCAACTTTCAACGGATGAGATCACTCAGTTTGAAAAAAACGGATTCCTTGAGCTGACCCTTGAGGATGGTGAAACAATTAGATTAGACGAAGACGGACTTGAGATCGTTAGAACAGGGTTAGAAGGGTGGCAAGTTGAAACGGAACGCGGATTAAGTGTAGCTGTCGATACGGAATTATCTCCGGAATTAAAACTTGAAGGTTTCGCCAGAGAATTCGTTAATAGAGTACAGAGTATGCGAAAAGAAGCAGACTTTGATGTTGTTGACAGAATACAAATTGGTTTTACGGGATCAGAAGATCTTAAAGAAGCGGTGGTTTCTATGGATGAGTATATTAAAAGAGAAACACTTGCTGAAGAAATTAAACTTGAAAATTTAGACATTTCCGACTTTGTAAAAGAGTGGGAAATTGGCGATGATGATTGCAAAATATCTATTCGCAGAACAGTTAATACATAAGGATAAAGTTATGGCTGATAAATCAAATACCGAGGAAAGAGTATCTCCTTATACCGACAATGAGCTGGAGTATTTTCGTGGAATAATCGAAAAGAAGCTAAAAGAATCAGAAGACGAACTGAATACATTACAGAAGTCTCTACGTGAAAGCATGGAAAATGCTTCTGATGAATCTGCCTATTCTTTTCATATGGCCGATGCGGGCACAGACGCTCAGGAGCGTGAGAAAACCTATGTTCTGTTGAATCGCACCCGTAAATTTATCAAGTACCTTGATGATGCTATGAAGCGCATCGACAATAAAACGTATGGTGTTTGTAAGGTTACAGGCAAGAAAATTGCTAAGGGCAGACTGGAAGCTGTACCACATACACAGTTAAGTATTGATGCTAAACTAAAGCGTAGATAATTAATCAAAGAGATTTGAATCGAACCAAACTTATTGCGCTTTTATCGCCGGCTGCCGTTGTTCTGATACTGGATCAGATCACGAAATACATTATCCGTACTTCTCCCGAACTTCATAATAAAGTTCTTATAGAAGGATGGTTACGGTTGTATTATACTCAGAACCCCGGGATGGCAATGGGTATAGATTGGTTGCCTACCATCGTGGTGAGTTCAATAGCTATTCTGGCAGTAACAGGTATTTTGGTTTATTTACTTCGTTCTATAGAAACAGCTTCCATTGGATATCTGATATTTATGGGATTGATTCTGGGTGGTGCTTTTGGAAATATTTCGGACAGGATTTTTATGGGGTATGTAGAAGGCAACGGTGGAATTCTTGAAGGACATGTAGTCGACTTTATCTATTTCAGCCTCCAGATAAATGACTGGACAGTTTTTCCCTATATCTTTAATGTAGCTGATATTGGCATATCTGTATCTATAATCTCGTTATTGATCTTCAGTAAAAAATTACTTCCTGCTTCTCAAAACGAAGAGACCAAATTAGATGAATCAGTAAATCCTGAGGTTTTAAAGGATGAATCTAGTTCCGGATAAAATCTTTAAACTCTGTTGTATTTCGAAGAGGTGCTAAAAGAGAGTCGCTTGAAATAAATTCATTGTACCAGGTCATATCTTGAATACACTTTAAAGCTTCGATTGCATTATCCCATTCTTCAAGTTGAGAATAAACTCTTGCAAATTTGCTGCATATTTGAGGTTGATTCTTTTTGATCGTATTGGCAATCTGGAGCAATACTTTCGCATTTTCATACTTATTATTGGCTATATAGCTATTTAACTGATAAAAATTTACGTGAACAAAAATGAGCTCTAAGAAAGCATTTATAGATCTTAGCTTGCTGCGATCTGTTTCTGAATTTTTTTGTTTAAGAAGGGAGGAAAAGTTAAGAATTTTGTCAAGCTCTTGATAAGAAATGCTTTTATTCTCAGCGTGATATCTTTGAAAAGTATCTTGAATCAACTGAGAAAAACCATAGTACTCCTGAATATTTTTATTTGCCTCATCTGAGATGCTTTCTACTGAAATATTTTCAATTAATTCTATTTTCAGACTATCAATGAAAGAAATATCTATAAACTCGAAAGAGTCAAAAGTTTTTTTCATTGATGTAAGGAAAAGATGCAGATGATAATAGTCTTTTTTGGATTGGATCGCACCGGCAGTTGTTTTCCAGTTTTCGAAAAGAGAAGTAACAAGAAGAGAATCTGTATCGATTTTATTTTGCTTCATTGCCATTAGCTCCATCCAATATAAAGCGTCTTGAAGAATAGCGGCTTCAGGCCATTGATGTCCTCCTTCAAAAAAATTTATATGGTGTGGAAACTCTAGTTTTGTTAAAAAAGGGTCCAGATCTAATAACTCATAGTAATTGAAATCAGAAAACCCGGATGTACCGTAATAATTAAATGGTTTTCCTTTTTCCAAAACATTGTCCAATAAAGAAAATCCATTACCAATTCCTGCACCTACACCAATTATACCCGAAACATAGTCGTTGATTTCATAACCAAAACTCCATGATATTCTTGCAGTTCCTGAAAACCCCGCTAAATAGAACCGTGTAGTATCTAGAGAAAAAATTTGAAAAGCATCATTTAGCATAGCATTAAAAGAAGCGATGGTTACTTGAGGATCAGAATCACTTCTTGTGTTATATGAACTCATCAAAACATAATTAAGTGAATCGGCAGCTTCTTTAAACTTTTCTAAGGGATGCATCGCATTTCCTCTTGGATCCATTATAAAAAGTATTGGATGCTTTATGGAGTCAGAATAATTTTTAGGAATATGTATTGAGTAGTATTGATCAGAATTAGAAAAGCTTTGAAATTTGCTTATGGTGGTACCGGGATCCCAAGATATCTGACTTAAAGCAGTCGCTGAAAGCAATGAATAGAGAGCTAAAGTTAAAGAGCACTTTTTCATAAACTGTACAAATGGGGAGGTGTTAATGCCAAAACAGCACTAATATAAGAAGATAATAAACTTGTTAATTTTTCCTTACAGGATCGTCAAGAAAATCTATACTTGTATCAATAGGAACCTGATCCACGATCTCTAACCCAAAGCTTTTGATACCAATTCTTTTTACGGGATTATTGGAAAGTAAACGAATCTTACAAACTCCTAAAGATTTAAGAATTTGAGCTCCGATTCCGTAGTCTTTGGAATCACTCTTTTTAGGATTATTATTCTCTTCCTGAGGCTCATTTTTGCCTTCCTGCATAGCCTTAAGTGTGCGGAGTTGATTAACAAGCACAGAACCGCGTTGATTTCTGTTCATATACAGAACAACGCCTTTTCCTTCACGTTCAACCTGAAGCATTGCCTGATGAAGTAGTTCGCTTGTATCATTCAAACGGCTTCCGAAAATATCACCGATCAGATCAGAAGAATGAACACGTGTGAGAACAGGCTCTTCCTTATTCCAGCTTCCTTTTGTGAGCGCCATATGGATGTCGCCCGTCAGGTTTTCTTTGAATGCTCTGAGTTTAAAATCACCGTACATGGTCGGCATATTGATGTCCATCACTTCATGTACCAAAGACTCATTCTCATTGCGGTATGCAATAAGGTCTTTAATGGTGATGAACTTCATATCGTATTTCTTTGCTATCTTAGCAAGATCCGGAACACGGGCCATTTCTCCGTTTTCCTTCATGATCTCACAAATAATACCAACCGGTTTTAGTCCGGCCAGATTTGCCAGATCTATGGCAGCTTCAGTATGTCCGGCACGTCGCAAAACACCTCCGTCTACAGCAAGTAGTGGAAATACATGTCCCGGTCTTCTGAAATCAACAGGTTTGGCATCATCACTTGCTATTTCCCGAATAGTATTAGCACGATCAGCTGCTGAAATTCCGGTTGTAGTCAATCGCTTATGGTCAATGGAAATAGTGAAATTAGCCTCATCCGGATCGGCGCCGTCAGTAACCATATGGGTTAATTTCAATTTTTCAGCATGTGATTTTGTAATCGGAGCACAAACCAAACCACGTCCGTGAGTAACCATAAAATTAATAGCTTCGGTAGAAACCATTTCTGCTGCCATCAGAAAATCGCCTTCATTCTCGCGATCTTCATCATCAACAACAATAACCATTTTGCCATTTTTAATGTCTTTAATGGCTTCAGGTATAGTATTAAACTTTATAGAGTCACTCATTTGACTGAATTACTTTTTTTCCTGCTTATTAGGATTCACATCATTGATCGCCGATTTCAAAAATCTGATCTTGGTATTTCCACCTACTTCGATCAATACAGAATCGTCTTCAATTGTATTTAACACACCGATCATTCCTGAAGAAGTAACTACTTTGTCGCCCTTTTTCATTTCAGAAACTTTCTGCTGAATTTCTTTCTGTTTCTTGCTTTGTGGACGAATGATGAAAAAGTAAAAAACCACAAAGATAGCGCCCATAAAAATAAGGCTTGTATATCCACTTCCTTCACCTTCAGCGGGTGGTGCCATTAGAAAAAACGTTAGTAAACTCATTTATAAATTTTTAATAGTTAATTAGAAGCCCAAAGATACGGCATTATTGAGTGAATCTCACTGCTTTTTGGCGAACCGAAATGTTAAAGAAATTCAGGATTTGAGTTGGTCTTTCAGGGCGTCAACGAACCTGTCGAGTTCTTCAAGCGTGGTATACACATTGGGAGTAACACGAATTCCCTTGAATTGATCGTGATTGATAGGGGTGGTAATTATCCTGTAATCCCGCCATAAAGCAGAGTTCAAGTCATTTGGTGCTATACCTTTCAACTCTACAGTAGCAATTGCACAAGCGTATTTTGGATTTCTGCTGGTGTGTAACACTATCCGCTCGTTGTCGATTAATTGATCTATCCAGTAATCATTCAGATACTTTAGACGAGCTTCTTTTCTGTCAGAGCCGATGCCTTCATGGAAAGTAAGTGCTTCGCCAATTGCTAAATAGTTTGCAGCAGGATGCGTGCCTATTTCTTCATATTTCCGGATGTTCTCATCCATGGTTTCAGGAGCAGCCATCATAGGCCAGAGATCTTTGATCTTATCTCTTTTTACATACAACATTCCGGTCCCGTGAGGGGCGAACAGCCATTTATGCAAGCTGGTTGTATAATAATCGCAATCCAGATCTTCTTGCTTGAACGAAAAGTGAGCAAAGGCATGAGCTCCATCCACAATTACAGGAATTCTTTTTTTGCGAGCCATTTGAACCACTTTTTTAACAGGCAGAATTTGTCCCGAAATATTCACGATATGGCTCATTAAAATGAGTTTGGTTTTTGGAGTGATGTTTTGCTCAAACAGAGAAACGATCTCGTCATCATTTTCAGCCGGAACGGGAATGCTGAATTGATTCAGTTTTATTCCTTCACGACGTTCCCGTTGCTGAAAAGTGGTAATCATTCTCGGGTAATCCTGATCTGTAGTTAAGACTTCATCGTCTTTTTTAAGATCTATTCCTAACTGACAAATTTGTAAACTTTCAGATGCATTACGGGTCAGCGCAATTTCTTCGGTATCCACACCAAACATTCGGGCAATTCTTTGCCGGACACCTTCACGTCTTGGTTCCAGAATCCGCCACATATTATAAACCGGAGCCTGATTGGAGAAGTCCAGATGTTTCTTCATTGCTGCCTGAACAAATTCCGGAGAAGGACTGACCCCGCCATTGTTCAAGTTTATTAGACTGCGATCAACCGTAAAAGCCTGCTGAACGGTCGCCCAGAAATCTTCATCCTTTGCTATATCAAAAGCAGACCCTGAAAATGAGTTCAGTTCTTCATAAAAAGAAGCAGAAAGTGGTTTAGTAAGAAAGGCAGTGGAAGCCAGAGCTAATGCCCCACCGGAAATTTGATTTATAAATTGCTTACGTGAACTCATGCTTCCTCCAATACTTTGTTACTGAGATTTAAAGATTGGGAGTTAAAAAAGCAAGCTATAAACAAAAAAGGATGATATCCTTGCGAACATCATCCTTTAGATTCTAAATGAGAGAAAAGAGTTACCCTTCTTTCACATCTTCAATGCTTTCAAGTAATCCTTCAGCTTCTTTAATAAGGTCATCAGCTTTTTGTTTTGCTGATTGAACTACTTTATCGCCTTTGTCTTTTGCTTCGGAGATGAGTTGTTGTTTTTCTTCTCGGAGCTGGGCGATCAAATCGTTAAGTTCATCTTTATAATTACTTAGTTGATATGAAAGACGGTTTCTGGTGTTCTTTCCGGTATCGGGAGCATAAAGTAGTGCTAATACGGTTCCAGCTAACGCTCCTGTTAAAATGCCTGCAATAAAATTTCCTGACTTGTTCATAATAAAATCCTCAAATTAAAATTCTTTCTTTCTAACTATAACAAGAATAGCTATTCGTAGTTCCAATATCTATTGTTTTAGAAAAAAATATCATGTTAGCTTTCTAAAGCTTGTTTTTTAGATGAGAGTAAATTTGTAAAAATAGCATCCCATATTTTTTTAATAAAGTTTATTACTTGTTTAAAGCCAACTGAAATTGTAGGAGTAATAAACAAAGTAAAGATCACTCCAAAGGCTAAGCCCCCGATAACTGTTTTAGCAAGTGGAGACCAAATTTCAGCACCGGCGCCTAACTCAAGTGAAAGCGGAATCATTGAACAGATAGTAGTTATTGCTGTCAGTAAAATGGGTCGCATTCGTCGTTTGCAAGCATAAATAATTCCATCCAGGAATTCTGATCCTTTATTTAAATCGAACGCCATGCCTCTTGTTTTCAAATGCATATAATCAACAAGTACAATTCCATTATTTACGATAATACCGACCAACATAAATAATCCGATATTTCCTGTAGTGCTTAGTGGATTTCCAACTATATAAAGAGAAAACAAAGCCCCAAAAAGAGCCATAGGAATACATAACCATATTACAAATGGATCACGGAAATTTTCAAAAAGTGATGCCATGATCATAAACATCAGTATAAGCGCGGCTAATCCTGCAAAAAGAAATTGTTGAGCACCTTCCTGAGCTTCTTGGGTTGCTCCGGTAAATTCATAACGATAACCTTCCGGCATTACCACTTCATTAGTGATAAAATTAGTAATGAGCTCACGATATTCGTTGGCATCTCCGGTAAACTGAATGCTGACATCGAGTAGAATTTCTCTGTTTCTTTTTTGATAGGAGTCTACGCCTTTGGTTTCAACAAACTCACCGACTGCTACTACAGGCACACGTTGATCTTCATATTGTAACACCTCCAGATCAAACAAGTCCTCTCTGGACTGAAGCGAGCTCTTGGCTGTACGAATTTCAATAGGGATTTCTTTGCCATCCGCTCTGAAATAACCAGCCTGATTACCCAATGTCTGAGTTCGCAATGCATTAGCAACCTGACTTATACTGGAATTGAGCAAACCTACTCGGTTTCTGTCTAATACAAATTGCATTTCCGGGGTTGGATCGGTTCTTCCATTATCTACCTGAATGATATTCGGATCGTCGAGTAATTTATCTTCAATTGATTTTGAGATTTTAAGAAGCTCCTCCATTTCAGGCCCGATGAGACTTAGTCTGATGGATCCGCCTCCTGATCTGAACCCTCTTCCTCCAAAACGCAATCCACCGCCTTCCACAGAAGCACGGATGGTTACTCCCGGAGCGGTTAGCTCTTGTCGGAGAGCTGCAGCAAGTTCACTACTGGTAATATCTCTATCTTCGAGTGGAACAAGTTTGAGAGTAAAGCTGCCTCTGTTTGTTTGTTCTGTGAAACGACTTCTTCCAATGGAAGAAACAACGGTTTCGATCTCTGGTTTTTGTAACAATTGTGTTTCAAAATCCTTCATCACTTCCACTGTTTTTACCAAACGGGTTCCTTCAGTTAAAGTCACGTTCACATCAACTTCTCCTGAGTCAGTTTCAGGAAAACCTTCTTTATCTATTCCCTGATAAATCACCACTGTTCCAATCAAAATACCAACCAGAGCTAACCCGGGTATCCATTTATGAAGAAGCAACCAGCTTAAAACTTTGCCATATCCATTTTCCAACTTATGGATTGCCTTGAACATAAAATTTCTTTTATTGAACATCTCAGAGTCCAATACCAAAACTGATAAAACGGGTACTAACACCACAGAACAAATAAAGGAAATCGCGATTGCAAAGCTGATAGTAAGCGCAAACTCTTTAAAGAAAATTCCCTGAATCCCACTAATTAGTGTAATAGGGATGAATACTCCAAGAGTTGTAAGTGTAGAACCAAGAAGAGGACCTACCACTTCATTAGTCCCTGTTAGGGCGGCGTCAAATTTACTTAACCCATCTTCTAATTTTCTGGCAACACTTTCTGCTACAACGATAGCATTATCCACCAATAACCCAATGGCCAGAGCCAGCGCTGAGATGGTAAAGATATTCAGCGTAAGATCTGCAGCATACATGGTTGCAAAACTTGCTGCAATGGAAACAGGAATGGAAGTGGCTACAACTAAAGAGATTCTCCATCCGCCCATAAAGATCAGGATCACAAAAATAACCACTAAGAGTGCTATTACGGAAGATTGAGAGAGGTTATTGATAGAATCTTCTATAGACTGGCCTTCGTCAGACAGTATTCTGAGTTCTACGCCGGGGGGAAGAATTTCATTGATCTCAGGAACTACTTCTTCTACAGCTTTAACTACATCGAGTGTGTTTGCATCAGAATTTTTTTGAACCTCAATAGATACACTGTTATTTCCGTTTACATTTACCAAGCTGGTAACTTCTGTAAAACCATCAGAAACATCCGCTACGTCTTCAACTCTGATCGGAATTCCATTATCTGATACTTTTATAATGGTTTTTTTAATCTGTTCAACATCGTCATAAAGTGACTGAGCACGAACACTATAACTGATATTCTGAGTTACTACATTCCCTATCGGCAGCTGTACGTTATTTGAACTTATTGCACTTTCGAGATCCTGAGGAACGATGTTGTGTTGAGCCAGGCTCATTGGTGATACGTCTACATAAATTCTTCTTTCGAGTCCGCCGCGCGTGTCAGCTGAAGCCAAACCTACAATTCTCTCTAATCTGGGCTCCACCTGTTCAATGGCTATTTCTCTTAACTCATCTAAACCTCGTAGTCCTGAATTAATACTTAACTGCATGATTGGTCTGCTTTCCGGGTCAAACTGGAAGATAGCAGGAGCTCGCGCCTGAGCAGGTAGATCAGCACGGATCTGATCAATAGCTTTTTGAACTTTTAATTCTGTTTTTCTGATATCTGTGCCTTCAAACAGACGTAAAATTACAAATGCATTTCCACGACTAACTCGTGCTTCTAAAGATTCAATTCCCTCAATGGCAGAAACTGCTCCTTCAATCGGAGTTACAATAAGCCGATCGATATCTTCCGGAGCTACATTCTGATATCCTGAAGAGATCGCCAAAACCGGAATGTTAAGTGAAGGGAAAAGGGTAACTCTTAAATTAGTAAGAGAAAAAACACCGAACCCTACTACGATCAGCGTACACATAATCACAGTGATTGGTCGGTTTAAAATACCACCGGTAAGATTGAATTTTTTCATGATAATACCTCATTATTTTCCAAAAGCGGATCAGTTTTGTGAACAGCATCAAATCCAAGGTTGTCAACACCTCTGTTAATCAGATTATAAACGCTGGGTACAACAAAAAGCATCAAAATGGTAGACATGGTTAAGCCACCGATCACTGTTCTGGCCATTGGGCTCCAGGTTTCAGAACCGGATCCTAATTCCAGCGCAAGTGGAACCATAGATAAAATGGTAGTGAGTGCAGTCATCAATATTGGGCGAAGACGACGTGTAGCACCCTGAACAATGGCTTTATGACGGTTAATACCTCTGGCTTGCAAGATCTTGATGTAATCGATCATGACAATTCCATTATTTACAACAATTCCCGAAAGCAAGATAAGTCCTACCATTGAGGTTACGCTGATCGCTGTGCCTGTAACTCCAAGAATGATCAAAACACCTGACAGAGCCAATGGAATCGTGAAAATAATAATAAACGGTTCAATCAGGCTTTCAAATTGAGAAGCCATAACCATGTAAGTCAGAATCCCTGCTATAGCGAAAGCAATAAGCAAAAAGTTAAATGACTCAGCTTGTTCTTCAGCAGATCCTGCAAGTGCGTAGCGGTAGCCATCGGGCCATTCAACTTCATCAAGACTTGCACGGGCTTCAGCACTGGCGGTTTTAAGATCCACACCATCCAACTCAGTTAAGATTTCTACCACTCTTTCCTGATTGATTCGAGTTACATTTGTTGGGCCGGTATAACGTTCAATTCTGGCAAGGGTTCTGAGCGGCAACCAATCTCCTGCAGGAGTTTGAATTTGTATGTTTTCCAAATCTGTAGAGGCAGCCTTTTGTTTCGGATCCAATTCAACCTTTACTTCAAATTCCACACCCTGATCAACAAAACTTGTGGCGATATTACCTTGAACAGCATCACTTAATGCAGTGGCAACCTGATTGGTATTCATCCCAACCAGAGCAATACGCTCTCTGTCGAGTACTAAACGAAGTTCCGGACGGCCCTGATCAGCAGTACTGTATGCACTTACTACGCCATCAATTTGAGTGATCTTTTCTTTAACACCATCCGACAAATTTTTCTTTACCTCGGGGTCGAATCCAAAGATCTGAACAATAAGTCCATTTTCTCCGTCAGGGCTTAATGGATCCTGAATAGTTTCCTGGATGCTAACTCCCGGAACGATTTCCAATTTTTTGAGCAGGGCACTAACTATCTCAAATTGTGTGCGACTTCGTTCATCTTTTGGAACCAATTCCACTCGAACGGCACCGGTGAATCCGCCCGGACTGTCAGCACCTTCAATTCCTTCTTTGTCTCCATAATCTGATACAATGATTCTTGCTTCAGGCACTTCTCGCATAATAATGCTTTCTACCTGACCGATAGATCGCTCCAATTCCAGTAAGCTAACTCCCGCTTCTCTGGTGACCTCCAGATTAAATGCGTTTTCATCAACTCTTGGGAAAAACTCACCCCCAAGCATATTAAAGATCGGAAGAGTAGCAACAAAAAATACGATTGCAACCAGCACCACAAGCCCGCTTTTGTGAAGGGCTTTGTCAAGCTTTTCGGAGTACCATTCTTCGAGTTTATTCAGAAGATTACTGAAGAAATTAGCGACTTTATTTGTTGCTTCAATAGATAATTCACCATCCTTATAGAATTGAGAAGTCATCATTGGAATTAGTGTAAGAGCCACTAATGAAGAAACCGATAACGAGAAGGAAATAGTTAACGCCAGATCTCTGAAAAGAAAACCTGCGATACCGGGAACAAATAAGATTGGCAGAAACACAACCAAAGTAGTCAAGGTTGATATGACCACAGGCACAGCTACTTCTTTAGCACCCATGATAGCAGCGTCTTTACGTCCTTTGCCTTCTTCACGGAATCTAAAAATGTTTTCAAGTACTACTACTGCGTCATCCACTACCAATCCAACTGCCAGGGTTAAGCCCGAAAGTGAGATAATATTCAAACTCAGATCAGCAAAGTCCATCACAGCGAATGTTGTAACAATAGAAACAGGAATGGAGATCGCGATTATAAGTGCAGACCGTCCGCTTCTAAGAAAAGCCAGTAGAATAAGAACTACCAAAATTATAGCCTGAACGCCGGTTAATAAGAGATTCTCAATAGACTGTTTGATAAACTCCGCTTTGTTTGTAAGAACTTCCACCTGTACATCTGCAGGCAGGCTTTTTTTGATCTCCTCCAGATTTTCAATCACTGCTTCTGCGGCTACTACAACATTCGCGTCGCTCTGACGGTATACATTGATAATGACACCATCTTCTCCATCCACACGCACATTTCCTATTGGTTGTGCGATACCATCAGAAACTTCTGCTACGTCTCTCAGAAAGAGAGATTGTCCATTTCTGGTTGCAACTACGGTGTTTTTGATTTGTTCAACACTTTTCAGCTCTCCCATAGTGCGGAGTGAGTAAACCGTATTACCTTCTGTAAGCTGTCCCGCAGGCACCTGAATGTTTTCAGCACTTAATCTGGTTGAAATTTGTGCAATTGTAAGGTTATACAACCGCATTTTTTCATTATCGATAACTACATTGATCTGTCTTTCAAGTCCGCCTGAAG
Source organism: Balneola sp. (assembly GCA_965222085.1). GTDB lineage: Bacteria > Bacteroidota > Rhodothermia > Balneolales > Balneolaceae > Balneola. Next base: position 1,124,962 of record OZ244952.1, on the reverse strand, counting down.
TTTCTGCTGAAGCAATGCCATTTACTCTCTCTATGCGTTGTTCCAGGATCTGTGTAGCATAAGTTCTGAGGTCGCGAGAACTTCGCGCTTCAGAAGTCAACGCCAATACAATGATAGGTTCCTGATTGGGATCATAACTGAATACCAGCGGAGTTTCTGCGTCCCTTGGGATAGATCTTTCAATTGAACCTAACTGCTTACGAACATCATTTTCAGCTTCATAAAGGTCGGTTCCCCAATTGAAGTTCAGTTTAACAACAGAGGCACCCTGGCTGGAAAGAGAACGAACTCTTTTAATACCGCTGATACTTCCCACATTTTCTTCAATTGGTCGAGTGATCAATGTCTCCATATCTTCGGGAGCAACACCTTCATAACCTGTGAAAATAGTTATGGTTGGAAAGCTTACGTCAGGATATAGATTCAGACGAAGTTGGAGAACTCCGAATATTCCGAATCCAATTAAGATCAGACTCGTCATTAAAAAAGTGATAGGCCTGTCTACAGCCAGTTTTGAAAGTCCACCCATTTTAGTTCCCTGAAGCGTTTGCAGTTCTAACACTATCCATGAACGCTCTGCGCTCATCCTGAGACATATTTTGCATACGCTCTCTCATTTTGGTGCGGTCTTCTTCACTCATATTTTGGAAAGCATTTCCGCCTTGCCCGGCTCTGCCCCCACCTTGGCGAGCTTGTCTGTTTTGCCCATTACCGGCTTGATTATCACCAGCCACTCGTTGCTGTTGGGGAGATTGAAAATCAGAACCCGATGCTACTCTAATAGATCCGCGATCCTGAAGACTCTGCTGGCCAGTTACAATGATATTATCACCGGGATTTAGTCCGGAAAGTATTTCAATTCTGTCTCCCTGCTCAATCCCCAGCTCTAAAGTTCTGAGTTGAGCAACAGAATCACCCTGAGATACAAAAACCGAGTATGTTCGTTGAAGTTGAATAGTATTTGATTCAGGCTCTACTATCGTTTCAACCTTCTCCACCATCGCGCTTCTTGGGATTACAATAGCCCGATCTTTGGTAACGATACTGATTACATTTTCAGTGAGTACTCCGGGATAAATATTCGGTCCGATTTCTGTAAGTGTGATAACCACTTCGCCGAGACCGGTGGTGGCATCAAGCTGGGGGCTTTTACGGGAAACGACTCCTTTAGCTGATGATTCTTTTTCGTTTGATACTCTGAGATTAACTTCCTGACCAATCTTAACTGCTTTCCAATCCTGAACAGGTAGGTATATTCGTGTTTCATACCCAACAAGATTAGCAACCTCAAAAAGGGTTTGTCCTGCACTTGCGATATCTCCTTCGGCGCCGGTTCTGGAAATTACAACTCCTCGGACGGGAGAACGAACTTCCGTATTATTAAAATTTTCCTGAGCCTGAGTAACTGAAGCTACAGCAGATTGATACTGAGAAACACTGTTACGATATGTAGCAAAAGCGTTATCAAATTCAGCCTGACTAATTGCATTAGATTCAAGTAATCTTTGTTGACGTGCAAACTGAGTACTATCACGTTCAATGGCTACTTTACTTTGTTCCAATTGTGCTTTTGCCTGCTGAAGCTGATCTTTGAAAGTAGTATCATAAATTTTGGCAAGAATTTGACCCTGCCGAACAGTATCACCCAAGTCAGCATAAAGCTTAACAATACGGTTACTTACTTGAGGATTTATAGCAACTATATCCTGAGCTTTTATTGTACCGAAAGATTTGACTTGTTCTGAAATGGATTGACGAATTACCCGTTCTGTTTCTACACTGGTTACCCGGTCTCCACCAAATCCGCCACCACCCCAGCCGGAGAATCGTGCATTTTGTGCCGGGTTGGAATCTTCGGCTTCACTACCGCATCCGATTAATGTTAGTGATAAAAGTAAAACTGCAAATAAAGTAAGTTTGGTCACGTCCGTAAAAGTTGTTTTAATTTGTGGATTTATAGACAGTAAAGTTCGCTATTTAGTTCATGGCTTACATACTGGTCATGTAAAAAGAAGCAACATAAATATCGTTTTACATAATGATTAAGATGCTTCGATTCCGTATGTTTAGGCGACAAAACTTTAACAAACTCTCACTGCTAGATGAAATTTTTTATAGACACTGCAAACCTCGAAGAAATCCAGGAAGCTAACGACCTCGGAGTACTGGATGGGGTAACTACGAATCCAAGTTTATGTGCTAAAATAGGGGTGCGTGATTTCGAGGGCCATATCAAAAAGATCTGTGATATTGTTGAAGGTGATGTTTCTGCTGAAGTAGTTTCAACTACCTATAATGAAATGATAGAAGAGGGAAGAAAGATTGCAAAAATCGCGGACAACGTGGTAGTAAAAATTCCTTTGATCAAAGATGGTATTAAAGCTATCAAGACGTTTTCTGAAGAAGGAATTAAAACGAACTGCACACTATGCTTTTCGCCAACTCAAGCACTGATTGCAGCAAAAGCAGGAGCTACCTATATATCTCCATTCATGGGAAGATTGGATGATATTTCTAGTGATGGCATGAAGTTAATTGAAGACATTGTTCATATTTATATGAATTATGGGTTTGAAACAGAAGTTTTGGCAGCAAGTATTCGTCACCCTATGCATGTAGTTGAATGTGCCAAAGTTGGGACAGATGTAGGAACCATGCCATTGAATGTAATCATGGGAATGCTCAATCACCCACTAACAGATTCCGGACTCGCCAGATTCTTAAAAGATTGGGAAGATTTGCAGGCTAGTTTAAACAAATAAAGTGTTAGAGTGTTCTAGTGTTAAGGTGCGAGTGATTATTCTATAACACAATCGCACCTTAACACCATCATACCAAAACACCCTAACACTTTCACACTAATATCTATTGAAATGCTTTATAAGTCCTAACACCAATCTTTGGCATGATGTTGCTTGTTCTCTCAAAACTTCAGCTTCTTCTTTAGAGATGTACGCCAAATCCTCAGCAACATAGAGCAAACTTTTAACTTCGGCTGCAGAACTCTGAGAGAAATCGAAAAACCGGACCGATTCTTTTCTATGATATCTTGAAAACCCTTCCGAGATATTAGTCATTACCGACACGGAAGCTCGTTGGATTTGATCTCTTAATCCAAAGTCTTTTGAAAATGGTGGCTCGTGAGTTACAGAATATATTTTTTTAACTAAAACTCTGGACTCTTTCCAACAAGTAAGCTCTTCAAAAGCAGTAATTTTAGGCATTAGTTTCTTTATTAAATTCCTTTCTCTATAATCAGACAGTTTCAAGCCCAATTCCTTACAGAATTTCTATAATTACTTTAGGACAACTACCATAACACTGTCACACCATAACACCATCTTACTTTAACACCAGTAAATGAACTATTTAAAAGCTCTGATTCTTTTATTAATTCTTATAATTGCAATCGTATCCCTGAACACTCAATTCGGTACCATTCCCCCAATTGGAAAATTCGTTGATCCTCAAGCTGGTTTTTGGGCGAATGCCGAAACTGATCTCCCGGAGTCCAATAAATTAGTTTTAGAAGATTTTAAAGGAAACGCTTCTGTTTATTTTGATGAACGGAGAGTGCCGCATATTTTCGCAGATAATGAATACGATCTTTATTTCGCTCAGGGTTACGTTGTTGCCAGAGACAGGTTGTTTCAAATGGAGCTTCAGACATTAGATGCTTCAGGCAGGTTAGCGGAGAAAATAGGCGAACGAGCATTAAACAGAGATAAAACCACCCGAAGAAGAGGAATGCCTTACGGGGCTGAGAAAGCTCTGGAAATGATGAAGCAAGATCCTAAAACATGGGAAATTGTAAATGCGTATGCAGATGGAGTAAATGCTTATATATCATCACTGGAATCCAAGAATTATCCGCTGGAGTATAAAATTCTGGATTTTGAGCCTGAAGAATGGACTCCGATCAAGACCGCTCATCTCTTAAAAAATATGACTAGAACGCTTGCCGGCGGAAATAACGATGACCGCACCAGTAACACCATGGAATATTTTGGTGCAGATTTTATAGAAAAGTTCTTTGAAATCAAGCCTGAGTTAAACGATCCTATCATTCCAACATCCAAAGAATGGGATTTTGAAAGAATTCCGGTTGAAGCTCCGGATACTTTATTTAAACCTGCATCCGCAGTGGAACTTGGAGAATATGAGCGACCCGAAGGAGTGGGAAGTAACAACTGGGCAGTTTCAGGATCAAAAACAAAATCAGGATACCCGATCCTGGCAAATGATCCTCATCTCAGCTTAACTCTTCCTTCTATTTGGTACGAAGTTCAACTATATGCTCCGGGTATAAATACCTATGGAGTTTCGCTACAAGGCGCGCCGGGAGTAATTGTTGGTTTCAATGAAAATGTAGCTTGGGGCACTACCAATGTCGGGTCAGATGTAATGGATTGGTACGAAATCAAATTTAGAGATGAGTCGCAAAAAGAATACTGGCACGATGGAAAATGGAACCCAACCACTATGCGAATTGAAGAGATCAAAGTTAAAGGAAGCGAAACGGTTTTAGATACGGTTGTTTATACTCATCATGGTCCGGTTACAAAAGTAGAACCAAATATAAATGAAGAAAGAGAACCGGTTTATCATGCTTTGAGATGGATAGCACACGAACCATCAAACGACCTGAGAACGTTTTACGGATTTAATAGAGCAGAGACTTATTCAGATTTTGAAGAAGCTGTGAAGTACTGGGTAGCTCCGGCACAGAATTTTGTTTTTGCTTCAAATGAAGGAGACATTGGAGTTTACGTAAGTGGGAAATTTCCGAATAAATGGGAATATCAGGGAAGAACAGTAAGTGACGGAACAGATCCTTTATATGATTGGCAGGGCTGGATACCTGTTGAGCAAAATCCGAATATCAAAAATCCGGAACGCGGGTTTGTGAGCTCGGCAAATCAGGAGTCGGCTGCTCCCGATTACCCATATTATTTAGATGATGACTTCGCTCCGTTTGAAAGAGGCCGACGAATCAATGACCGGTTAGCTGCTATGGAAAACATCACAGCAAAAGACATGCAGGAAATGCAGATGGATAATTACAGCTACTATGCTGAAACATTACTTCCCTCACTTTTGGAATGGTTGGATATAGACAGTTTATCTGAAACGGATTCAAAAATTATTCAATTAATGGAAGAGTGGGATTATTTCATGGACGGTAATGAAATAGCCCCCTCATTTTTTCGTCATTGGTCAGGTAATTTTTACAGAGCAGTTTTTTATGACGAATATGAAACAACAGAAGCTGTACTCAGATATCCTTCCAGAGATCGATTTGTGGAGATCATAAAAGCAGAACCGAGCTTTAAATTCATTGATGATATCGATACTGATAAAGTTGAAACAAGATCAGAAATAGTAACTGCATCTTTTCATGAAACAGTAGCTGAGCTTAAGAATTACTTAGGTGAGTTTGGTGATAAATGGAAATGGGGATATTTCATAGATAATGATATCGATCATCTGGCAAGTATTCCGGGCTTGGGCAGACAGAATTTATTTAGCAGCGGATCATCGGAAGCGATAAATGCCACAAGGGGTGGATTTGGCCCTTCCTGGAGAATGGTGGTTGAACTTGGTCCTGAAGTGAAAGGTTACGGATTATATCCGGGCGGCGCTTCCGGAAATCCTGGGTCACCAAACTACGATTTCATGGTTGATCCTTGGAGAACAGGACAACTCTTCAAACTCAATTTTATGAAAGAAGAACCCAAAGAATATTTATATAAACTTGAACTCAAATAGTACTTAGTATTGAGTAATTAGCTTAAAATTTCCTCAATACTAAGTACTAAATACTAATAGAATGATCTTACTGATACTTTTAATAATCACCGCTTACCTTATAAACCTGATTCTCCCCTGGTGGGGAATTGCAATCACGGGATTAATTCTCGGCTTCCAAATGAAACCGAAAACGGGTAAAGCTTTCGGAATCGGTTTTCTTGCACTTTTTCTACTGTGGAGTGGACAAGCTCTTTATATCCATTTAGCAAACGACGGAATTTTATCAACACGAATAGCTGAAATGCTAGGAGTTGGCTCTCCCATTTTTGTGATTTTAATTACAGGAATTGTCGGTGGTTTAGTAAGTGGATTATCTGTTTTGAGTGGGAGTTTAATAGGTCAAAGTATCAATGAGAAATAAAGGAGAATATAATTATGGGTTCATTAGGAAGTACAGAACTAATAATGATAGCGATAATACTAGCTATTTTTGGTGGAAGTATTTATCTGATAGTTCGATTGGCTAATCGGAAAAAAGAATAAGGATTGTCATAAATAGAATAGGTTTCTAATTGAATCCAATCTTCACCTTTCTTATCTTCATCGAACTCTAAACAAAGCTACAAAAGAAATTAAAGTGTCAGCAATTTACAGCTTTGAAATCCCGGCAAAGCACGCCACAAAATTAAGGACGTGCAATTGATGCCATTCCCTTTTTCTCATATCATTTTCCAATCCGGCGCGGTCTTCGTAGTCGGATTTTTTTTGACCCTCAACTCTTATTCTCAAAAAAGTATACATGTCTTTGCATAAAAGAAAAAAAGCAATCCTTGCACTTAGTGACGGAACCATAGCTCACGGATGGGCAGTTGGTCATGAAGGTATTACAGGCGGAGAACTCTGCTTCAATACGTCAATGACCGGTTATCAGGAGATATTTACTGACCCAAGTTATCATGGACAATTGATGATGATGACCTATCCGCATATAGGAAACTACGGAACTATGTCGCGGGATGATGAAGCCAGAAAAGTGATGGTGGCAGGAATCATAACCAGAGCTTTTTCTCATGAATTCAGCAATCCAATGGCAGACGGAAGCCTTCAGGAATATCTTGAAGATCAGGAAGTAGTTGGGATTTCCGGAGTAGACACCAGAAAACTGGTTCGACACATCAGAGAAAAAGGAGTGATGAACGCAGTAATTTCGTCCACAGAACTGGATGAAAAGAAGTTGGTGCAAATGGCGAAGGACTGGGAAGACATGACCGGACTTGAGCTGGCTTCAAAGGTTTCCAGAAATGAAGCGCAGACTGTAAACGGGGAAAGTGATTTCAAAGTAGCTGCTTTTGATTACGGAATAAAGCAGAACATCATCAACAGTCTGAATGCACGAGGTTGTACATTAAGAATATTTCCTGCTAAAACTTCTTTAGAAGAAATTAAGGATTGGGATGCAGACGGATTCTTTTTCAGCAACGGACCGGGAGACCCGAATGCAACCGCTGAATATGCGCTTGAAACAGTTGAGTATGCTAAGTCGACCGGAAAGCCACTATTTGGAATTTGTCTTGGACACCAACTAATGGCTTTAAGTGAAGGAATTGAAGTCGGAAAGATGTTTGTTGGTCACCGCGGGGCAAACCATCCGGTAAAAAATTTAAAGACAGGATTGGTTGAGATATCAACTCAAAATCATGGTTTTGCAGTGACTGAAGGAAGCGTGAAAGAAGATGTTGCAGAGGTTTCACATATTAACTTGAATGACGGGACTATAGAAGGGTTAAGATTCAAAAACTTCCCGGGATTTTCCGTTCAATATCACCCCGAAGCATCACCCGGACCCCACGATTCAGCATACTTATTTGATGAATTCATTGATATGATGAAGGAAAGAAAAAATTAAAAGTCCCCTCTTGAGAGGGGATTCAGGGGTGTGTTGAACGTATAATATTTAACTCAACACCCCTCAGAATAAATCAAGAACTGTTGATTTATTCGTCTCCCCTGGAGGGGAGAATTTTAGTTAAATAAATTTTTGAAAAACCAGAAGATCTAAATCTTCAAAAACATACAGAATACAAAAAATGCCAAGACGCGACGATATCCATAAAATTCTAATTATTGGTTCAGGACCTATAGTAATTGGACAAGCATGTGAGTTTGATTATTCAGGAACTCAGGCTTGTCGATCCTTACAGGAAGAGGGTTATGAGATCGTATTGATCAACTCAAACCCTGCAACGATCATGACCGATCCATTGATGGCAGATTCCATTTACATGTTGCCGATGACTACGGAATCGATCAGAGAAATTGTAGAAAAAGAAAAACCGGATGCTGTTCTCCCAACTATGGGAGGACAAACAGGATTGAATCTGTGCCGCGATCTGGAAAAAGAAAATTTCTGGGTAGAAAGGGGAATAAAGATCATCGGGGTTGATATTGATGCGGTAGAATTGACCGAAGACCGCCAGCTTTTCCGGGATAAAATGGAAGAGATCGGAATTGAGCAGTGTAAAAGTAGACAAGCAGAATCTCTGTTAGATGCCAAAGAGATCAAAGAAGAACTAGGTGGTTTGCCGATCGTAATTCGCCCATCATTTACAATGGGTGGAGCCGGTGGCGGAATCGTTTGGAACGAAGAAGATTTTGATAAAATGGTGCTTCGCGGACTTGAAATGAGTCCGGTTCATTCTGTACTTATTGAAGAATGTATTTTCGGATGGAAAGAATATGAGCTTGAATTACTTCGGGATTCCAACGACAATGTGGTGATCATTTGTTCCATCGAAAATATGGATCCGATGGGAGTGCACACCGGTGATTCTGTAACGGTTGCACCAACTCAGACTTTAACGGACAAGCAGCTTCAGATCCTCAGAAACGCAGCCATCAAAATGATGCGTTCTATCGGGACGTTTGCCGGAGGTTGTAATGTTCAATTTGCAATGGAGCCGGGAAGCGATCGCTTTGTAGCCATTGAGATCAACCCTAGAGTAAGTCGTTCATCGGCTCTGGCATCGAAAGCAACAGGTTATCCGATTGCGAAAGTGGCGACTAAATTAGCGGTGGGTTACAATCTGGACGAACTCAAAAATCAGATAACCGGAAACACTTCCGCTTGTTTTGAGCCGAGTATTGATTATGTGGTTTGCAAAGTGCCTCGTTTCAACTTCGATAAGTTTGTGGGTGTGGATGAAGAACTTTCCACACAAATGAAAGCAGTGGGAGAGGTGATGAGCATCGGAAGAAATTTCCCTGAAGCGCTCAATAAAGCGTGGCAGTCTATGGAAGTTGGCAGAGACGGGCTAGGTGCTGATGGATACGAAGAACTGGACCGCAAGCACGTTAGCGAACGATTGATGAAACCGTATTGGGATCGATCACTTCAGATCAGAAACGCATTTAAACTCGGCGCTTCAGTAGAAGAAATAGCGGACATCACAAAAGTAGATCCATGGTTCTTGCAGCAGATCAGATATATGGTTTCGCTGGAAAACAGAACTGAAGGACAAACTCTGGAAACCATAGATAAAGATGATTTCTATGAATTGAAACAAGCCGGTTTCTCTGATACACAAATTGCTTGGTTATTGAGCAAGAGCGGTGCTGAAGTTACAGATGAACAAGTTCGTGAACAAAGAAAGAGTTTAGATTTAAAGCCGGTCTTCAAGTTGGTTGATACTTGTGCAGCGGAATTTCCTGCTAAAACTCCTTACTACTATTCTTCTTATGAAGGTGAGAACGAAAGTGAGGTTACCGATCGCAAAAAAGTGGTCATTTTAGGAAGTGGGCCTAACCGAATCGGACAGGGTATTGAGTTCGATTATTCGTGCGTTCATGCAGTACTGGCTTCTAAAGAAATGGGTTACGAAGCTATTATGATCAACTGTAATCCAGAGACTGTTTCTACTGATTTTGATATAGCTGACAAGCTTTACTTTGAGCCTGTGTATTGGGAAAGAGTAATGGACATTATCGAGCACGAAAAACCGGAAGGTGTGATCATTCAGGTTGGAGGTCAAACGGCGCTTAAGCTTGGTAAGCGTTTCGTTGATGCCGGAATCAAGATCTTTGGAACAGCTTTTGAAATGATCGATTTTGCAGAAGATCGCGGACAATTTTCTGATCTGCTTACAAGATTAGATATTCCTTTCCCCGAATATGGAACAGCTTTTGATGAAGAAGAAGCTTTAAAGATCGCAAGAAGAATTGGATACCCGGTTTTGATTCGCCCTAGTTATGTGTTGGGTGGACAGGGAATGAGAATCGCGGTAAAAGAAGAAGAACTGAAACGATACGTAACCAGAATTCTGAAAACTCATCCCGAAAATGCATTCCTAATTGATAAGTATCTGGAACATGCCATCGAAGTGGATGTGGATTCAGTGTATGACGGAGATCAACTTCATATTTCCGGAATGATGCAGCACATTGAACCGGCAGGAGTACATTCAGGAGATTCTACGGCTGTTTTGCCTCCATATTCATTGAGCGAAGAAGTGATGCAAACAATTCGGGATCACCAGGAAAAAATTGCTGATGCGATGGAGATTCTGGGATTCTTAAATGTTCAGTATGCAGTTAAGGACGAGAAAGTATATGTGCTGGAAGCCAACCCGAGAACAACCAGAACGGTTCCATTCCTGGCGAAGGCGAATCAGGTACCGGAAGCAGCCATCGGTACAAAAGTGATGCTGGGAGCAAAACTCAAAGAGTTTGATCTGAAATCGAAACTGGATTGCTGGGCTATTAAAGAGCCGGTATTCCCATTTGATAAATTCCCGGGCGTAAAAAAGGAACTCGGTCCGGAAATGAAATCAACTGGTGAAAGCATCTATTTTGCCAAAGACTTCAAAGATGAACACTTCAAAAAACCGTTCGAGTTTAAGAGCCTGTACTTGTCTAAATAATGATCGTTGATCTCTTTGATTGCATTGATTGGAAGATGATTGGTTTCTTTAATTGTGCTGATTAAAGAGATGAGTGGTTTTTTTGGTGATTTTTGTAAGGAATTTGATGGAAACTGTCTTACTGGTATATGTAAGAATTACATAATCAAATTTTGAGGATTACAAAAATGAGTCATGTTAAGAAATCAAGAGTAAACAGAAAATACAAGCATAGCGAACTTACAGGAACTGCAATTGGTTGCGCTATGAAAGTCCATAGTCAACTTGGATGTGGTTATCCTGAAGTTATCTATCAAAGAGCGCTTGCACGTGAGCTAGATAAATGTAGGATTAGCCATGCAAGAGAAATTGAAATGCCGATTTATTACGATGGTATTGAGATTGGGTTTAGAAGAGCTGATTTTATAATAAACGGTGAAGTAATTTTAGAACTAAAGGCTGTGAGTGAAATTAATAATGCTCACTTTAATCAAAATTTTAAATTATTTGAAGGCGTACCAAAAAGAAATAGGACTTCTTATAAACTTCGGCGAAGAAAGTCTTAAATTCCGAAGGTTCATTAACAAAGTAAACAAGTAATCAGTGCAATCAACGCAATCAATGATCAGTAAGGCAAAAAGTATTCTTAAAGAAACCTTTGGATATGAGGATTTCCGACTACAGCAAGAACAGGCAATAAATCAGGTTTTACAAAAGAAAGATGCATTGGTAATTATGCCAACAGGTGGTGGTAAATCGATCTGTTATCAAATTCCTGCAATGATGTTTGATGGTTTGACCATCGTAATTTCTCCGTTGATCTCATTAATGAAAGACCAGGTAGATCAACTCAGAGAATATGGAGTTGATGCTGTATATCTGAATAGTTCACTTCGACCGGAAGTCTACGACTTTAACGTACGCAAAATCACTTCAGGTAAGGTAAAAATGCTCTATGTTGCTCCGGAAACATTGATGATGGATAAAACCAGAGAGATGCTTTCAAATTTGAAAGTAGATTGTTTTACGATTGATGAAGCGCACTGTATTTCAGAATGGGGACACGATTTCCGTCCTGAGTATCGGCAGATTGCAGCTTTAAGAGAGGATTTTCCGGATGCAGTTTGTATGGCTTTGACGGCTACCGCAACTCCAAGAGTTCAGGAAGACATCAAGAACATTCTGAAATTTGATGATTCCGAAGAATTCATTTCCAGTTTTGACCGTGACAATCTGTTTTTGAAAGTTGTAGACAAAAAAGATCCGGTTAATCAATTACTTGATTTCTTATTCACAAGGAAAAAACAATCCGGGATCATTTATTGTTTTTCCAGGCGGCAAGTTGATGAGCTCTCAGAGACGCTGGAAGATGAAGGCTATTCAGTAAAACCATATCATGCGGGATTAAGTGATGGGATGAGAGCCGGAAATCAACGTGCTTTTATCCGTGATGATGTTCAGATCATTGTAGCAACCATCGCATTTGGAATGGGTATCAATAAATCGAACGTGCGATTTATCGTGCACTACGATATGCCTCAGAATATAGAGTCATACTATCAGCAAATTGGTCGCGCGGGACGAGACGGACTTCGGGCAGATTGTTTACTTCTTTACGGTTCTTCAGATACTCAAAAGATCCAATATTTCATCAACAAGAAAAAAGGACAAGAAAGAGAAGTAGCTGAAAAGCATTTGAAGCAGTTGGTAAAATATCTGGAGTCTTTGGAATGTCGAAGAAAACCATTGATGTCTTATTTCGGGGAGACTTACCCCAAAGATGAATGCGGGATGTGTGATAACTGTCTTTCTGTAGATGACGATGTTGAAGACCTGACCATACAAGCCCAACAGTTTTTATCAACGATTATTCGAAGTGGAGAGAAATTCGGAGCTACTCATATTGCGGATATATTACGTGGATCGAAAGCTAAAAAGATTCTCGAAAATGAACATGAGAAACTTTCTACTTATGGAATCGGCTTAGAGTTTTCCAAAGATCAATGGATGCAGATATCTAAAATGTTACTCCGTCAGGATTATATCAGTAAAGGAGAGTTTGGAGGATTAAAACTACAAAAGCCCGCACTTGCTGTTCTTGACGGAACTGAAAATGTATTCGGAACTATGGACAGAAGCAAAACATCGCTTGAAGGAGAAGCAGTAGTTCGAACGTCCTCAGAAATTGAAAATGAATACGACGAAGCACTTTTTGATATCCTCAGATTAAAGCGCAAGGAATTGGCTGATGAACAGGATATTCCTCCATATGCTGTTTTTCCGGATACGACGTTGGTTGAGATGTCTTACTTCTATCCTCAAAGCAAAGATAGTTTAGAGCCATTGTATGGAGTGGGTTCAGCAAAAAAGGAGAAATACGGAGACACTTTTGTTGGGGTGATAAAAAACTATGCTGCCGAGCATGGAAAAGAAGAGAAAAAGAAATCCATAGCAAAGCAGATCAGGAAAAAGACAGGCGGGCAAAAATTCGAGATCGTTGGCGAAGCATTTAATGCCGGTCAATCTATTGAATTGCTTGCTGAAGAACACGGAGTTAAGGATATGACCATTCTCAAACATTTAAAGGACTTTCTGGATGATGGAAATACTTTGAGATTGGAAGGATTGCTTGAGGCTTCCGAGCTTTCGCTGAGGCAAAGAGATCAGGTTATGAAATCTTTTGAGAAGAAAAATCCTTTAATGCTACGACCGGTTTATGATGATCTGAATAAGAAGATCGGGTACGATGAACTAAGAGTAATGCAATTATATTATTTAGCGAAAGAGAAGTAGTTTTAGCAGATCTGTTTAATCAACTCTTCCAGAGTTGGAATTGGAGAATTAAAAAAAACAAAAAAACTATAACTCTGGAAGAGTTAATCAGAGCAAGTTTTAAAATTTGTGCCCTAAATTCAATCCTATCAATAGAATTGCACCTTCACCGACTTCTCTGCCTTTAGTTCTGATATTTATTTCATAACCGAAAGAAAGGCTTGGTCTCAGAAACAGGTTTGTGGAAAAAGGAATATTGTATTCTAATCCAATGGTAGGTTGCAGTACAGCAATTTCCGTGGTTCCTGTGGAAACTGCTCCGGGACATGGTTCGGGATCACAAACAATTAATCCCTTCTGCTCCCAGTCAATATCCATAAACCAAAAGTCAGTTCTTATGTGAGCAGATATATCTTGAGTTATGAAATTAGTGCGTAAATAGCCGATACCAAAGCCCGCACCACCACCTTCTTCATTATCATTTTTTCCAAAATCTTTTCGATCTGTAAAATTATATCCAATTCGGGAAGTTATGTCAGAGTTGTTCCCGATATTAAATTCGAAACGAACACCGGGAATAATACCTGCAGGATAGGCCTGAGTTTCAAACTGAATTGAGTTTTGAGCAAAAAGAACAAACGGGGTAAATAGAAGTGCTAAAGTGAATACTTTTTTCATGGCTTGAATAATTAAAAATTAAGAATTAAAAATTCAAAATTATTAAGCCATACCAAAGTTTCATTTATAGAGTAGAACTTGTAAACTAAATCATGATCTTAGAACCGGATATACTATCTAAATTATCCTCGCTTGAGTTGCGTGCAAAAAAAATTGTAGAAGGGTTTATTTCAGGATTGCATAAAAGTCCATATTACGGATTTAGTGTTGAATTTGCAGAACATCGGCCATACAATCCCGGTGATGATTTCAAGCACATTGACTGGAAACAGTACGCAAAAAAAGAACGTTTTTATGTGAAGCAGTATGAAGAAGAAACAAATCTTCGCTGCTATGTTTTGCTTGATACAAGCTCATCTATGTTGTTTAAGCATTTTGGGGAGTGGAGTAAGTTGCGCTACGGAATTCATTATGCTGCGTCGCTTTTATATTTGATGCATCGGCAGAGAGATGCTTGCGGACTAATCCCTTTTTCCTCAAAAATAGAGAGCTTTATTCCTGCTAAAGGTACTTATGCTCATTTAAGGCAAATTTACATGGAACTTGAAAGAGAATTGGTAAGGGAAGGCAAGAAAGATGAAATCAAAAGAACCACAGCAACAGCATCAGTAATTCATGAAGTAGCAGAACGGTTAAACCACCGAAGTTTAGTAGTGATAATAACAGATCTGTTTGAAAACGTAGAAGCACACGATGAATTGATATCATCACTTAAACACTTGCGACATCGCAAACATGAAGTTCTGTTATTTAATACGCTGGAAAAAAGAAGTGAAAGGGAACTGGATTTTTCTGATAACAAATTTGTGTTTGAGGATATGGAAACCGGAATGGAGCTTGAAGTAATGCCTGCTCAGGTTCGTGAAGATTACATTGCGAAAGTGCAAGAACACACGAAGAAATTTAAAATGGCGTGTAGTGAGTTTGAGATCGATTACGAAGAAATGGATACCGAATCAGGTTTTGATAAAGCTTTGCTGGCTTATCTGAATAAAAGAAGAAGGTTGGGCTAGACCTTTAAAAAAGATTAGGTCCTATTGTAAAACCAAAGCCTAAACTCGGTATATATACATCTTCATTTGTAACTTTTAAAAGGCCAATTTTAAATTTATAAAAAGCATAGAGTTCAGCTTCAATTCCTATCAAATCTGAACTTTTTAATACAGATGAGAAACTGTTGTTCATTAAATATACTAACCCGATTCTGATACCGGCAGCGCCGACCATAGAAGATGTCAAATTAACATAGGATGCCCCAAAACGATATCCTCCTCTGTATAAGCCTGCTTCCAGATTAACTCCTTTTAAAGATTGGGATGATAAAGGAGGATTGTTTTCGTAATATCGTATTTCACGGGTTTTTATACCGAAAGAAAGATTAAAAGAGACGCCGTATTTTTGAGGAGTAGTATATTCTATAGCCCCGGCAGGTGCAATATTAAAAGTCGTCTCAAATTGGTTCGAGATTTTTGTTGAGTCAGTTTCGTTCTGAGCAAATGAAAAAGCAGGAATTAATCCGAGTAATGCTATCAGTAATAGATTTTTAAATTTATGCATAGCTGAGATCCTTTAGTTACAGGGAATCCAAATGGGATCCCCGTCAAAACCGGGATTGAATGTAATTTGTTCTTTACTGTTTCCATCTGAGTTCATTACGAAAACTTCCCAGTCATTATCAACTACTCCACCAAACGCTATTTTTTCCCCATCCGGTGAAAACCTGCCTACAAGTTGATTGGAGGAGTCAAAGGTAAGTTGCGTTAAACTACCGGATTCGATCTCTAAAGTAAAAAGATCAGCATCGCCATCCTGATAAATATAAAAGAGTACTTTACTTCCGTCAGGGCTCCAGTCAGGATGACCATTAAGCTTCAAGTTATTGGTCAAATTTCTGAAACCACTTCCATCAGAATTGATAATTGCTATATCAGCGTTGAAAACGGAGTCTGTTACTACAAAGGCAATTTGGGTTCCGTCAGGACTCCATACAGGATCAAAGGATTGCTGTGCATTTTTATATAAGACCTGTTCTCGGCCGGTGTCAATATTTTTGACAATAAGTGAATAGTTTTGCTGGCTGATTTCGGAAGAGTACACAATGCTATGTTCAATTGGTGACCAATCAGGGACTTCATCTCCAGCCGGGTTTGAAATCAGAAATGTAATTTGATCTGTATCAATATTCTTGCTGTACAGGTCTCTGCCGGTTGTACTTTTTTGAGCAAAAATCAATGTATTGTTGAATGAATTAAATACGGGCGCTCCAATTGCAGAATCAGCAACCAAAAATGCAACTGTTTCAAATGAAACCGGATCAAAAGCATAAAGATCACCATTATTTGTTCTATTTGAATAGAAAACAATCTTATCAGAACATTGCTGTACCTGAGGGCTTGTTTCAGGTTGTGAGACAACTTCAGGATTCATTGTCTTTGAACAGGCTGAGATCATCAGGATACAGCAGGTCAGCAAAGTATAAAATTGTACCTTCATCGACTTTATTTAAACTACTTTACTATTTTTTAGTATTCTATTCAGAAGCGCTGGCGAAACACGTTTAACGAAGAGGGCCATACGTTCTTTCCAGCCTGAAACAACGATCTCATCTTTTTCTGAAACTAGTCTGCTCCATATTTTTGCAACCATTTCATCCGCATCCATAGCAGTATCGTGCATATCTCCCATTTTACCGAAAGAAGTTCCGTCACCGGTTAAAGCATTCTTGGTAATATTAGTTTTAATGGGACCCGGACAGATCAGAGTAACAGCAATATTGTGATCGTACATTTCCTGGCGGAGCGAATCAAAAAAACCCTGAACGGCATGTTTACTACCTGCATAGGCAGTTCGATATTTAGTGCCTATTTTACCGGCGACACTACTGGTAACTACTATATGCCCGCTTTTTCGTTTGATCATATGTGGAATAACCTCTCGCGTTAATCCAACAGATCCGAAATAATTTACTTCCATGATCTTGCGGACTGTATCAAGGTCTGTTTCTTCAAAAATTGAACGCTGACTTATTCCTCCGTTATTGACCAAAACATCAATCGAGCCAAAAAGTGATAATGCATCTGTAGTTTTAGCGGCAAAAGTATCCGATAGAGAAAGATCGAGTGTAAGAATTTTTACCCTGGAGTAATCGTCACCGAGAGTTGTCCTAACTTTTTCTAAAGCATCTTGCCTGCGCGAAGAGAGAATCAAATTAGCTCCATTTTTGTAATAAGCCTTTGCGAGAACTTCTCCAATCCCTGAAGAAGCTCCGGTTATCCAGACGGTTTTATTGTTGTATTTCATTAAGCAAGTTTAGAGAATGGAAATTTCAGGTATTCCATTAAATTAGAAGCGCTAATATTAGTATTTTTAATGAGAACACAAATTTATAGCCGAACAGTGACGGAAGCAAAAACCATTTTACTTGTTGAAGATGAAATTGAATCAGGAGGGATGTTGGCTAATTTTCTGGAACTGAAGGATTATTCAGTATTATGGGCTCAGGAAGGCAAAAAAGCCCTTCAGCTTATTGAAGATAAAGCGCATGAGATCGATCTGGCGATATTAGATATCATGGTACCTAATCATGATGGCAAAGAGATTTGCAGACATATTCGGCAGCATCCGGTGCTCGCTGATATTCCGGTTCTTTTTTTGACAGCAAAAGATGAGGAAGTTGATGAAATAGAGGGATTGAACTTAGGAGCAGATGATTATATAAAAAAACCTGCAAGTTTAAATCTTATAAAAGCCAGAATTGAATCTCAATTAAGACGCATGAATCCGGAAAAAGCACATTGGCTGAAATATGACCATGTTTATCTGGATACGGAAACAAAACAGATGTTCATTAATGAAGAGTTGATAGACCTTACTCACACGGAATATTTGATTGCAGAGCTGTTTTTTAAGCATCCGAAAATAGTGTACTCGCGTGCTGAAATCTTACAACATATCACAGATGAAGAGAAGTATATTTTTGACCGGACTGTAGATGTGCATATCAAGAACCTGCGCATTAAAATGAAAGATGAGGAAAAGCTTATAAAAACTTACCGCGGCCTTGGGTATGGTTTTAACAGAGAGTATTTAAAGCGATGAATATCCAGTCCAAGTTAGCGGTTACCTACATTGTTTTGCTCAGCATTGGAGTAGTAGCAATAAGCTCATACGCTATTTTAAGTATACGGTCTTTTTTATTGGAAGAAGCTATACAAAAATTCGAAAATGATGCACATACGTTTGCAACTTCTTTCGAAGGCTCCGGTCACAATCTGAACTTGTTCAGCGAAGCTAAGTTTGTATCAGATTTAACCGGATATAATGTAGCGGTGTTTGACTCATTAGGAGAACAATTGATCGCCTACCCGGATACCGGATTTGTGGATGCATCAGAATTTTTGAACGATGAAGTAAGAATAGAACTCATTGCTTCCGACAAACCCGTGATTATTAATAAAGAAGAACTTGAAAATCTGGTGGCTTTTGAACGGATTCAAAACAACGAAACAGCGGCAAGGTATTTGCGAATCAGCCAGCCAAAAGATGAGTTGTATGCAGCAGAAGCGAGTATTCGTCATTTGATATACGGCGCTATGGTAGGATCTATTCTGGTTGTATTTATCGTGAGCTTTTATTTTGCGAGGTATCTGGCCAAGCCGATCACACAACTTAAAGAAGCCGCGTTAGATATATCCAAAGGGAATTTAGACAGGGAAATTCATTTAAAACGGTCTGATGAGTTTGGTACACTAGCTGATTCACTGAACCAAATGGCGGGGACTTTGAAGTCTGACAACGAAAAACTAAAAGAGCTGAATGAGAAGCAGAATCAGTTTTTTGCTGATATCACACACGAAGTGAGAAACCCTCTTCATACAATTTCAGGCTCTCTTGAGATGATAGAATTAGAGAATCTGTCTAAGGAGGATAAGGTGAAATATCATCAGCAGGCAAAAAGGCAAATAAACCGGATTACTCGCTTGTTTGAGGAGATTAAAACGCTTCAAAAATACGATTTCGATCAAAACTTTGTTGAAAAGAAAGAATTTGATCTCAAACAAATTATAGATGGTCTTATAGAGATTCACAAGCCGATTGCAGTAGAGAAAGGAATTAATATTACTGTGGATTCTGATCTGACATCGTATGTGTTCGGTGATCCTGACAAAATTGAACAGGTTATCGAGAATTTACTTTCAAATGCTATTAAGTATACAAATGATGGACAGATAGCTGTGTCTTTAAAAGAGCATAAAAATGCAGTTACAGTTTCCGTGAAGGATACTGGAATTGGTATTGCTCAGGAGCATCTCGACAGATTATTTGATCGGTTTTACAGAACAGATAAAGCGCGTTCCAGAGATAAAGGCGGTACGGGCTTAGGGCTTGCAGTAGTGAAAAGAATTTTAAAAGCTCATGAGTCTGAAGTAATGGTAGCCAGCGAGGTTGGTGCCGGAAGTACATTCAGCTTTACGCTCAGTACTCATCCTCGATAATAAATTTATACATAAAAGCTGCTAGAGTTGCCCCCAAAAAAGGACCAATGGTATATAAGGGAATATCCTTGTAAGAAGAACCACCCAGAAAATAATCCAAAACAGAAGTGCCAAGTGACAATGCAGGGTTAAAAATTCCACCCGATATATTCTGAGCCATTATAAAAAGTGCCACCAATGCAAAACCCATCACAAAGGAGTAAGTAGCTACACTTTTATGATTGGGGTTACCAATCCAGGCAACATAAGCTACAAGTGCGAGCACAAAAGTCAGAAGTGTTTCAACTCCTAGTTGATTATAGAACAGTGAGTTTATCGGAGCTTCCACATAAAAGACGGAAGAAGAAATGAAAAGGACTGTTGCGGCTGCTAAAAAAGCTCCAATGATTTGAGCAATTACATAACCCAAAAGCTCTGACGCTGAAATTCGTTTAAGAAAAAATGCTCCCAAACTGATAGCAGGATTATAGTGAGCTCCCGATGTTAATGCACCAATATAAATAAGCGCACTCAGGATAAATCCAATAGCAAAAGCATCTCCTGATAGCCCATAAGCCAGAACCAGAAAGAAACTGCCAATAAATTCAACCAGGTATTTTTTATTTTTTAAACCCAAAAATAAACCAATTATGTCCTTCATTAGTTAGCTTCGGAAGCTAATTCGAGTAATCTGTAATTGCAACCTAATTATCGGCATTACTTGTTTAGTTTTTAAGTAACTTTGGAAACTAAATGACTCGTTATTGTCGAGTTAAGTGTTGGAATATGAGAAGTAAAAAAATTTAAATGAGTATAATTGATAAGCTAAAATCACGCTGGGGAATTGAAAGTACTTTTCAGGTGATTGTGATCTTAATAGTATTTGCATGCACAGGATTTACCGCTTTGTATGCCCGGGAATTTGTATTCGATCTTTTAGGAGTAACGAATGAGTTTCCTTTCTGGCAGCGTGCGCTGATATGGATCGTAACAATTTTACCGCTATATAATTTATTTCTTTATATCTATGGAACCATTTTTGGTCAAAGAGAATTTTTCACACTCTTTTTGAAAAAGACTCTCGGACGATTAATACCGGGAAAAAAGACATCTAAGAAAGAAGCTTAAGTTCTTCCTTAGTTTTCTTGGGCAGACTTTCAACGATCAGATCATATGAGTGGCTGATGAGTTCTTTAAACAGTTCATCTTCAACATCAGCTGAAGTTTTAACAGAATTCCAGTGGACTTTATTCATATGCCAACCGGGATTGATTCCCTCATATTCTTCTCTAAGTGTAATCGCTCTTTCAGGATCACATTTCAGATTCACAAAATCATAGGCTTCAATGTTAGTGAGTGCAAACATCTTGTTCATCACTTTAAACACCATGGTTTCAGGTCCAAAGGGAAACCCCTCAGTTACGCCGGGCAATGCAAGACAAAAATCTCTGTATTCTTCGATATTCATTCAGTTTAATCTTTCAAATTCATTTTTAAATTCTTTAGTGGCTTCCACAACAACTTCTGCTATTTCATTAACTCTGTCAAAAGAAACCATTCCCACATAACCGGAATGCCAGGTAGATGCCATACTTTCCACATCATTCTTTAAGCTCAGCTTTATGGGTTGATAAAATCTCATTTCGATAGAAAAAGGATAGATACCATCTTCAGCTTGCATGATGTTTACATGAACATAGAAAAAAGGATTGTAAAAGGATTCCTTAAGCTCGTTAAAGCTTAACAATGTTACAGGAAGTGTTTCAAAACTCTCACGGATCTTTTTTTGTATCTGAGCCGGATTCAGAGTCGCTTCTTTTAAACCGATCGGTTTTTCTATATCAACAGAGATGCCAAACTTTTTGATGCCAATCAGTGAATGACGTTCTGTCTCCACTTCATTTTGAGCATGCAACGCAGTACTTATAAAAATTAAAAACAAAAGGAGAGGGAGTGATGATCTGGTTTTCATGGCAGTAGAATTGGTGGCACTTCAATTAAACATATTACAGTAATTGAAACAAGTAAAATGCAGTTAAGTGATTATGTGGTTATCTTTGACAGATGAATATTTTAGCAATTGAATCTTCTTGTGATGATACCTCAGCAGCTGTTTTAACAGATGTGGGAATCCGATCTAATGTGATAGCATCTCAAGCAATCCATATAAAATTTGGCGGAGTGGTGCCGGAGCTGGCATCCAGAGCTCATCAGACAACGATATCTCAAACGGTGCAACAAGCTCTGGATGAAGCAGAGCTCTCGATAAATGAGATCGATCTGATTGCGGTAACTCAAGGTCCCGGCTTGATGGGGTCGTTGTTGGTGGGATTATGTTTTGCTAAAGGAGTGGCGCTTTCAAACGACATCCCAATTGTTGGGGTGAATCATATGGACGCTCATATTTATGCTAACTTCATTGATGCTAAACCGGAGTTTCCGTTTCTATCGCTAACCGTTTCGGGTGGTCACACACAACTTGTTCATGTAAAGGCTCCGTTCGAACATGAGATTTTAGGAAAAACCAGAGATGATGCTGCCGGAGAAGCTTTTGATAAGATCGGTAAGGTATTTGGACTGGAATATCCTGCCGGACCAGCTGTGGACAAGTTAGCTCAGTCAGGAAATCCCAAATTCCACAAATTCCCTCAAGCACTTTTGAGAGAAGGCTTAGATTTCAGTTTCTCAGGACTAAAAACCAGTGCACTGTATTTTGTGAAAGATCAGGAAGAAGGATTTATCGAAGAAAACCTGAATGATCTTTGTGCCAGTGTTTCGGAAGCTATCACAGAAGTTCTGGTAAAAAAACTGAAACGGGCAGTTGATCAAACAGGAGTAAAAACCATTGCTTTGGCAGGAGGAGTTTCGGCAAATTCTATGCTTCGGGCTAAAACAGAAAAGCTGGCTGAGAAAATGGGACTTTCACTTCATATCCCAAAAATTACTTACTGCACAGACAACGCCGCTATGATCGCCATCACCGGAAAAATGAAAGCCGAACTTGGCGAATTTGATGGGATGGAGTTGAGGCCTTTTGCTTCTCTTTAGGAATTAGGGATTCAAAATTAAAAATTGATGACGATTCTTCATTTTTAATTATTGCTGTTATTTCGAAGGAACTTGTCGACTGAGAAATCTAAAGATCAGCCTGTAAGACTATTTTAAATTTCTCACATCCGTTCGAAATCACAGAAATATTTGTACATCATGCCAAGAGTTCGATAGAATAGTTATGTAAAAGTTTTTTTGGAAGCAGTCTTTAGATTATATTTTAACTGAAGTTATTTCAATTAATTAGTAATAGATGTGAGTATCAGTCTTAAAAATCATAAAATACTATGGGCTAAATCGGGGAATCGATGCCCATATGCAGGTTGCAAGAACGAACTGATTGTTGATCCAAGTTTAGCTGATGATAGTTCTGTAATTGGTGAAGAAGCACATATAGTAGCAAGGAAGGAAGACGGTCCAAGAGGAAAAAATCAATTAGAGTTAAGTAAAAGGGATGAATATTCGAACTTAATTCTTTTATGCAGAAACCATCATAAGGAGATTGATGATCAGGAATCTAAGTATTCAGTTTCATTTCTGCATGAAATGAAGAGTAATCACGAAGAATGGGTCAAGACTAATTTAGATTTTAGTTTAAATGATTTTAATGAAGAGTTAAAATATTCTAAATATTTAGATAAAATAATTCATGATGCGGATTTTGATAATTGGGAAAATTGGTCTTCATATTTGTTAAGTAGCGGACAACCAAGCATTAGCAAAGATCGTTACGATTCATTGAAAGCAATTCCAAACTATGTAGTATCTAGATTCTGGCCAGGTAAATACTTAGAGTTAGAAAGGTCTATCATAAATTTTAAAAATGTATTGAATGATTTAACTTTAGTATTTGATCGTTATAAACAAGAGAAAGATGATGAATATTGGACTGAGAAATTTTATAAAATTAGAGATTTTGATCAAGAAAGATATCATCTATTATTAGATAAGTATAATTATCATGTAGATTTAGTTGAAGACCTAACTTTGGAATTGACAAGAGCTGGTAATTTACTTTGTGAAAGAATTAGAGACTCAATTCATCCGAATTTTCGAGAAGAAGAAGGAAAATTATTGGTAACTACAGGACCTGATATGTCACTGAAATGGCAAACGCTTTTAATTCAATATAAAAATGGCGAAAAAACTAATCGACCATACCCAGGCTTAGAAAGCTTTTTGGAAGAAAGAAAAAATAGAGACTTTAATTTTGGTGAAGGAAAGTTTGAAGGTTATTTAATTTGAAGTCTTTACCCTCGTTCCTAAGTTCTGTTTAGCATTCCGAACGAGGACGTTCGGAACGAGATTAAAAGTCATAATTCAACATCCAAAATTCAAAATTAAGAATTGGAAGAACCCAATTTTTAATTTTTCATCTTTAATTTCAAAGATTCCCTTACCGCCAACTGATCCACCCGTTCGTTCAACTCCAATCCTGAATGACCTTTAACTTTTATCCAGCTTACTTTGTGAGGTTTCATTGCTGCTAACATTTCTTCCCAAAGCTCTTTGTTCTCAACCGGTTTTTTGTCTGCTTTTCGCCAGCCTTTTTTTTGCCAGTTTTCGATCCAGCCTTTGGTCATGGCGTTTATGATGAGCGCACTGTCGCTGTGAATTTTAACATGACAAGGTTTCTTCATGGCTTTAAGTGCTTCGATCACCGCCTTCATTTCCATGCGATTATTCGTGGTTTGCGGATCTCCGCCCGATAGCTCTTTCTCTTTGCCGTTCCAGATCAGGATAGCTCCCCAGCCGCCCGGACCGGGATTTCCGCTGCAAGCTCCATCGGTATACACAATTACTTCAGGTAAATCAGACATATTTTTTGGTGATGATATTCAGTTTCTCTTTCATTTCTTGGGCTTTGTGAGCTACGTGCTCGGTCCAGTTTTCGTGATCACTTCCTGCATAGATGATTCCGCGGCTGGAATTTATCAATGGAATTCCTTCGTGTTCATTCAATGAAGTAGCCAACTCCTCAATAGAACCGCCTTGTGCTCCAATTCCGGGGATCAGTAAAGATGCTTTTTTATGAAGATCAGTAACCGACTTCGAAAGATCTGCCTGTGTAGCTCCAATCACCATTCCGAGGTGTGCATCAGAAGAACCTGATCTTTTTTCTAATTCAGAAGCGATGTACTGAGCCATCATGTCAAAACCTTCAAACGGCTTTTTCAGGAAGTCATCTGCTCCGGGGTTTGATGTCAAAGCAAGTGCGTAAATTCCCTTGGATTCGTCTTCAGTAAAAGCATCCAGCGTTTCAAAACCCATAAGAGGATTCAAGGTGATCGCATCCACATGAAACTGATCGAAAAAAGATTTTTTGTAGTGTTCGGCGGTGGTGGAAATATCACCACGTTTTGCATCAGCTATAATAATACGATTTTCAGGAATGTGAGCCAGTACTTCATGAAAAACGGATAATCCCGAAGAACCTAAAGCTTCAAAAAAGGCCAGATTAGGCTTATAAGCAGCACAGTCATTTTTGGTGGCGTCAATCACCATCTTACAAAAATGAATAACCTGTTTTTCCGGAGAGTTAAAAAGGTTTTTAACTGAAACCGGAAGTTTCGATAAGTTCGGATCCAAGCCCACGCATAGAGTAGAATTGGAGCCTGATATTGCTGCTTGTAACTTTTGAATGAAGGTCATTTAAGAATAATTTTCAAAGAAGATAAGGTTCTATATCTATGAATTAAATTTTAAAGCACAGTATCTGAGAAAATAAAATTACTTCAGCTAAACACTTTCGTCAATTTCTATTACATTAACTCAATTATTATCAAAACGGATCAAGATGTTTATTTCTAAAGAATATTTAAGACCATTATTTGTAATCGCGATTGCTTCATTACTGGTATTGGATGCGTATGCACAAACTACAAAAGTACCCGTTATTAAAGATGGTCAAGCTCAGGTTATACCGGAATTTGAAAACCCGGATGACTGGGTGAGACATGATCTCTGGGTGGAAACAGAGTTTGATACTGATGGCGATGGAAAAGCAGACAGAATGCATGTTTCTGTTACAAGACCGAAACAAACAGAATCCGGAGATCTGAAACTACCTGTCGTTTATGAATCAAGCCCGTATTATGCAGGAACTCCAAGACCGCCTTTCGATTTTTTCTGGGATGTAAAACATGAATTGGGAGAAAACCCACCAGCCCGAATTAAAGGCCCAAAAATCGAAGTCAGAGAACAGCGTCCTGTTATTTCAAATTCACAGATAAAAAACTGGGTTCCGAGAGGTTTTATAGTAGTTCATTCATCTTCTCCCGGAACGGGACTTTCACAAGGTTCGCCAACAGTAGGAGGAGATAATGAGTCTTTAGCTCCCAAAGCAGTAATTGATTGGTTGAATGGAAGAGCAAATGGCTACTCAACTCCCTATGGAAATGAAAATGTTGAAGCATTTTGGGCAACAGGTAAAGTTGGAATGACTGGGACTTCTTACAACGGAACTTTGCCATTAGCTGCAGCTACAACGGGAGTTGAAGGTTTAGAAGCTATTATCCCGATTGCGCCCAATACCTCTTACTATCATTATTACAGATCTAATGGCTTAGTTCGTTCTCCCGGAGGTTATCTAGGAGAAGATGTAGATGTGTTGTATGATTTTATTCATAGCGGGAGTGATGAATTCCGTGCGCATAACAATCGTGTATATCGGGATTCAATTATGGCGAATGGATTGGATAGAGTTACAGGTGATTACAATGAGTTTTGGGCTTCCCGGGATTATTTGAATGACATAAAGCCTTTAAAAGCGGCAGTACTGATGGCGCATGGATTTAATGATTGGAATGTGATGCCTGAACACAGTTACCGAATATATGACGCAGTTCGAAAGAAGGGAGTGCCACATATGATATACTATCATCAGGGTGGGCATGGTGGAGAACCGCCTATGGAGCTGATGAATAAATGGTTTACAAAGTTTCTGTTTGGTGTGGATAATGATGTTGAATCACTTCCGAAATCCTGGATAGTTCGCGAAAATGATGACCGTCTGAAGCCAACTTCTTATGCTAATTACCCTCATCCTGAAGCAGAATTGGTAACCTTTAAACCAATAGCTGGTTTTCCTGAAAGAGGTGGTCTGGTGACAGGTAATACAACAAAACAAGGAACAGAAACCTTTGTCGATAATGTGTCATTTGATGGGGAATCTTTAGCAAAAGCCGAGTGGACAAATCATCGGCTAATGTTTACAACTCCCGTATTATCAGAGCCGGTTCATATCTCGGGAGTTTCGACTATTACTGTGAAGTTAGCAAGCAATAAGCCGGCTGCAAATCTATCAGTTTGGTTAGTAGCGTTACCATGGGAAGAAGGTCGCAGAGCTAAGATCACAGATAACATTATTACAAGAGGCTGGGCAGATCCTCAAAATCATAAATCGATCTCTGAAAGCGAGCCTTTAAAGCCCGGTAAGTTTTATACAGTCACTTTTGATTTACAACCGGATGATCAGATAATAGAAGCAGGGCAGCAAATTGGATTAATGATCTTTAGCAGTGATAAAGACTTTACCCTTCACCCTGATCCCGGTACAGAAATAACAGTAGATCTTGACGGAACATCGATTTCAATACCTGTAGTAAATGGGAAAAGTGCATTTACATTTGAAAATTAGTTCTGCAGTAATCACAGAGCCGAATTAAATATGTGATAAACAGAAGGAGCTCGATAATCACTTAAAATTTGTAAAAGCGCTAATGGAAGCTCGGTGAAAATAAGTAGATTCTGATTCGGTTAAATTCGAACTAACTACTGATAAATATCATGAGCATTTTAACAAAGTTGTATCAATATTTTAAGCTGATCCTTTCAACCTTCCTGATTGCAGGAATTTTTACGGCTACATCTTTTGCGCAAGATGAACCGGCTGAATCAGATTCTACAGAAGAAAAAATCAAAAACGGAGATCTTCCTTTAGAAGCAGGAAGAGAGTTCTCATTTGATCTGAATGAAGGGTCATGGATAGCATTAGATGTAAGTCCTGATGGAAAAACCATTGTGTTCGATTTTCTGGGTGACCTTTACACTATGCCAATTACCGGGGGAGAAGCAACACAGATTACGGAAGGTATGCAGTTCGACAGCCAGCCGAGATTCAGCCCCGACGGTAACAAAGTAGTATTTATTTCTGATGCTTCAGGTGGAGAAGGAGTTTGGACGATCGATCTTTCATCAGATGACATTGAGAAAAAGCAGATCACAAAGGGAAAAAGTAACGAATATCAATCTCCTGAATGGGCTCCGGATGGAAAGTATATAATCGCATCTAAAAACTCACCGGGGAGCCATAAAATTTGGATGTACCATGTTGATGGAGGTTCAGGAACTGCTTTAGTTAGAGAACCCGGAAATATGAGAATGACAGAAGGTGCTTTCAGTCCGGACGGAAGATATATCTGGTTTTCAAGAAGAAGCGGTGCCTGGAATTACAATGCGTCTATGCCTCAATATCAGATTGTAACTTATGATCGTGAAACAGGAGATATGACCACTCAGGCTTCTCGTTATGGTTCTTCATTTCGAGCAACTCCGTCAAATAACGGTAAATGGTTGGTGTATGGAACGCGTCACGATGAGCATACAGGATTAGTTATTCGTGATCTGAAAACAGGTAGTGAGCGATGGTTGGCATATCCGGTTCAACACGATGATCAGGAATCGAGAGCTTCCAGAGATGTACTTCCGGGGATTTCTTTCACTCCTGATGATAAATATGTGGTAGCATCTTATGGTGGAAAAATATGGAAGATTCCCACGGAAGGCGGTGATGCTGTTGAAATTCCTTTTAATGTAAACGGTACAATTGAATTGGGACCTGAGCTCGATTTCGAATATCCAATCTCGGATAGCGAAGAATTTACCATCACTCAGATCAGAGACGCCGTTCCTTCTCCGGATGGAAAGATGGTTGCTTTTACTGCGCTTAATGAAGTATACACGATGGAATTTCCTAATGGAACTCCGAAGAAATTATTGGATCTGGACGAAACGCAGGCACAACCGGTTTGGTCTCCTGATGGGAAATGGATCGCCTTTGTAACATGGCAGCCTGAAGGAGGAAAAGTCTATAAAGTGAAGCCTAATGGAAAAGGGTTAAAACAACTGAACAAAGATAACGGAGTGTATCAGCATCCGGTTTGGAGTAATGACGGTAAAAAAATAGTTCTAATTAACGGTGACTCCGAAGGTTTTCGGAATGCCACTCAAAGAACTGCATTCAGAGGAACTTCCAATTTAGTTTGGCTTAGCGCTGATGGTAGCGAAGATAATTTTATTGCTTATTCAAACGGAAGATCAAATCCTCATTTCGTAAAAGGAAACGACAGAATTTTCTTATCGAGTTTTAATGGGCTTACTTCTATTCGTTGGGACGGAACCGATGAAAAAGAACATCTGAAAGTTCAGGGAAGTCCTGCTCCGGGATCCAGTTTCAGCCCAAGAGCTTCCTGGATAAGGATGGCTCCTGAAGGAGATCAGGCGTTGGCTCAGCTCGGGTATGATCTGTATGTAGTTACTGTGCCACAGGTTGGTGGAGACGCTCCAACGATCCGTGTTGGGGGCTCAAGTTCATTTCCAACAGAAAAATTAACTGATATCGGAGCACAATTTCCTGCATGGGGATGGGAAGCTAATAACATTCATTGGTCGATCGGAAATGCTCATATTCGCTACAGTCTGGATGATGCCGAAGCCTATGAAGACAGCGTGAAAGCAGCCAAGGAAATGGAAAAGAAAAAGAAGGAAGAAGCCAAAGACTCTGACGAAGACGATGAGGAAAAAGGAGAAGATGCTGAGGAAAAATCAGAGGATAAAAAAGAGAAAAAGAAAGATGAAGGTTATCAGCCGTTAGAAAAAAGAATTGAAGTACAGGCCAAGCGTGATACTCCGGAAGGAATGATCGTTTTGAGAGGAGCAACAGCAATTACTATGAATGGTGATGAGATCATCCGTAATGCTGATATTTTGGTAGAGAATAACAGAATCAAAAATGTAGGAGCAAGAGGTTCTTTCACGATTCCAAGTGGCGCTGAGATTATGGATATGAGCGGGAAAACCATTATTCCAGGCTTTGTGGATACACATGCTCATTTTCGTCATCCGGTAAACCTTCATCGTGGTCAGTTTTGGTCGTACTTAACAAATCTGGCTTTTGGCGTGATTACAACCCGTGATCCGCAAACAGCAACTACCGATGTATTGACGTACAGTGATTTGGTTGATGCAGGAAAATTACTTGGACCAAGAGTGTATTCAACGGGACCAGGAGTTTTCAGCAGTGAGAACATCAAGAATCTGGAACATGCGAAAGATGTATTGAAGCGATACAGTTCGTACTACAACACAAAGACGATTAAAATGTACGGAGCAGGAAACCGGGAGCAACGTCAGTGGATCATTGAAGCTGCGCGTGAACAGGAATTAATGCCAACTACAGAAGGTGGATTGGATATGAAAGAAAATATCACTCAAGTGATAGATGGTTATCCGGGACATGAGCATTCGTTACCTATTTTTCCATTGTATAATGATGTGGTTGATCTTGTTGCATTTTCGAATACTGCGTACACTCCCACATTGTTGGTGGCTTATGGAGGTCCATGGACGGAGAACTATTTCTATGCAACAGAGCGTCCGCATGACAATGTGAAATTAAATCATTTTATGCCGCACGAGAATTTAGATTCCAGATCAAGAAGAAGAAATGCGGGCTGGTTCATGGAAGAAGAGTATGTACATGAAGAGCAATCGAAAGTATTGAAAGATATAGTAGAAAAAGGAGGAATTGCTGGCGTAGGAAGTCACGGGCAGTTACAAGGTCTTGGATTCCATTGGGAGCTTTGGGCTATTCAGAGTGGAGGACTAAGTGAGCACGATGCACTTAAAGTTGCAACTATTCACGGCGCAAAAGCGATTGGGTTAGAACGTGATCTTGGAACCATTGAAGTTGGAAAACTTGCTGATTTTGTAATTATGGATAGAGATCCTCTACAAAATATTCGTAACTCGAACTCTGTAAGCTATATCATGAAAAACGGTAGATTATACGATGCCAATACACTGGATCAGGTGTTCCCTGTTAAGCAGGAATTAGGAACGTTCTGGTGGCAAAATACAGGTCCGATGAATGTGCCGGGAGTGAAGGAATAGTGTTAGTGTGTGAAGGTGTTATGGTATTCTCTCGTTAAGAAAATACCATAACACCAAACACTGTAACACCTTTTTTAGAGTACAGACTCCGGAAAAACCTCTTCAAATCCATGCGGAGGTCTATCGAGTGTCCATGTCTCAAAATAGAAATGTCGTTCGGATCTGAATTTCTTTCCATTAATGCTGAAGAACCGGAATGCATCCGGGAGCATATTCTGTAATGGGCGGAAGAACTTGTTGTAGATATTTTTCTTAGAGAACAGGTGCAGATCAAATCCGTCTTTGGCTTGTTCTTTATAGATCACTACAAAATCGTTTTCCAGTACTTCTCTTAGTTCTGTTTTCAAATGACCCACATTGGAATTGGTGTCAATATGAAGCGAAGAGATATCGAAGTCTACTTTTTTATCTCCGAATAGAACTACTTCTCCAAGTTCTAAAGAGGAGATAGCTTCATTCAAAGAATCAAAATCACCCGAATGAGTTTGGTAGTTGCCGGTGTCTAATCCTTGTTCCAAAGCGGAAACAAATCCATTGTATTCTTCCAGAACGTTTAACCCGAATTCTTCTTTTTCCAGATCAGTAGCAGTGAAATATAATCGGGAGTATGTAGGGTCCGGTTTCATAAAATCAGCAAGTGTAGACTCGATCTGCTCTTTGGTACGATTCGCATTTCTGTCCTGAAGCTGATCAAGTCGTTGATCGTGATGAAATATGAGTTTTAGGATTTGGGAGTTGTTCATGTATACGTAGAAAATTATTTAAGTAATCGTAGGGGGGGCGAATCGCGATCCGCCCGCACGGAAAGATAAGATTTAAAACAGGATCAATCTCAAATTTTAGATCAAGCTTTCTAGTTTGATAATACTTGTTTCCATTTATCTGATTCAGCAAACTCTTTTACAATCTGATTCCGGCGGTACAGTAAATCTCTCATATAGTTTTCCAAGAATAATGTATCTGCCAGTTTCCCAAAAAAACCAAGAGGTGACTTGTAATCGAAGATATCTATCATTAAAGTACCTTGGTTGTATTCCTTAAAATGGTGTTCATGCTTAAAACTTCTAAAAGCCCCTGAAATCATTTCATCTGTGAAATAATTCGGAGAGTCAAATTCTGTGACTTTGGAAGTTAATTTCTGATAAATGCCAAAGTGCTTAGCTTTCCAGGTTACACTTTCATTCAGCTCAATTAAGCCACTTGTTTTTCCTGCTATCGCAGTCTCATTTGTTTGCTCAGTTGATATCTTGTGTAAGTCTATACTACGAGAAAGGTCAAAAACAATTTTTCGATCTGCTTTGATTTCAGTTTGTAATTCTATTCTCGGCATAAGGATAATATTAAAATCGAAGTCATCCTGATCCCGAATGCTCGGGAGAAGGAACTGCAAGTTTAATGAAAAATTAGATGCTTAATTACTTTAAAAAGTAACTGGATTAAGCTGAGAATTAAAGGCTCAATAATTGATTCCTATGTTTGTCTTGAATCTTAAAAGGACTAATAACTATATCAATAAAATGATTTTTCTCTTCAAGATTACATTTTTCCCAATGGCCAGAATTTTGAACTATATAGGATTCTATAACTTTCCATTCACGCCTTTCCGGAGTTAATTCTCTCCAATAATTCCATTCCTCTGGAGAGCCATAATCTGAATACTGATGCGACAAATCAATTAACTTATCTATTATTTTATTAGATACATCTTTAAGAAAAGGGCTAAGGGTCGTGCTGTTAGAAGATAAATTTTCAGTAAATTTTACTTCTAAAATTGCAGTATGTAAAATATATAGCTCATTGATATTCTTTAATTCCAGATACATTCTAAAAAAGTTTTACTAAAAATTATAGATTATGCTGAGAATAATCCTAAGAATCTGCAAAGTTAACGAAATGACGGAAACTTATTTGTGAAGATTCTTCGCTATCACCTGAATACGCATGGCGAAGACGGGGCGCAAAAAAAATCCCACTCACAATTTCTCATGAGTGGGATGTAGGGAGCGGATATCCATCCGCCCGTACAAAATTAAAAGCTTAGATCATTGTTGCGATAACAAGAGCAACAACTGACATCAGCTTAAGAAGGATGTTTAGCGATGGTCCTGAAGTATCCTTGAAAGGATCACCAACAGTATCACCAACAACACCGGCTTTATGAGCTTCGGAACCTTTTCCGTACTCAACACCGTCAATCGTAACACCTTCTTCGATCATTTTCTTAGCGTTATCCCATGCACCACCTGCGTTACTTTGGAACAATGCCATAAGAACACCCGCAGAAGTTACACCTGCAAGAAGTCCACCAAGCATCTGAGCTCCTAAAGTAGGATCGTCGCTTACAAATCCCGGAACAAATCCGAATAGTACAGGAACGATCACGGCAAGAAGTCCGGGAAGAACCATTTCACGGATAGAAGCAGTAGTTGAGATCTCAACGCATTTTTCATACTCAGCTTTTCCGTCAGCAGCATCAAAAGTAGCTTTGTCTTCGTCTGTCCAGTCAGAGTATTCTGTTTCGCCATTCTTGTTCATAACGTCAAGAGCAGCTCTCAGTTCAGGAATAGAAGCAAACTGACGACGAACTTCTTCGATCATACTCATGGCAGCACGTCCTACTGCTTGCATAGAAAGAGCAGAGAATAAGAATGGAAGCATAGCTCCAACAAAAAGAGAAGCCATTACAGTCGGGCTCAATACATCAATCGCCAATAACTTTGTTTCATGCGTTGCGTTGTAAGCAGTAATGAAAGCAGCGAATAGTGCAAGAGCAGTTAATGCAGCAGAACCGATCGCAAACCCTTTACCGATAGCAGCGGTAGTGTTACCAACAGCATCAAGCTTATCAGTACGCTCACGAACTTCAGGTTCTAGCTCGGCCATTTCAGCGATACCACCTGCGTTATCAGAAACAGGACCGTAAGCATCAACTGCTAACTGGATTCCTGTGTTTGCAAGCATTCCAACAGCCGCAATTGCGATTCCGTACAATCCTGCAAAGCTGTATGCTCCTACAATTGCGATTGCAATAATAATGATAGGAATTGCAGTAGAGATCATTCCTACTCCAAGTCCGGCGATAATGTTAGTTGCAGCACCGGTTACAGATTGTTTAACAATAGAAAGTACTGGTTTTGTACCCGTACCTGTGTAATGCTCAGTAACTAAACCGATCAATAACCCTGCAGCCAATCCGAAGATAGTAGCCCAGAAAACACCCATGCTTGTGTACTCAATTCCTGAGAATGTCCATGTTTCAGGAAGCATCCATTGGATAATGAAGAAAGAAGCAACCAACATAACAGCAGCGGATAAGAACTCACCGATGTTCAGTGCTTTTTGCGGATCGCCACCATCTTTAACTCTCACGAAGAAAGTTCCCAAGATAGAAGTAAAGATTCCTGTTCCTGCAAGAACTAGTGGAAGCATTACTGCAGAAAGCCCATCAAAATTGTCGCTCCATCCGGGAATAGTCATGAATGCAGCACCAAGAACCATCGTACCGATAATCGAACCTACATAAGATTCAAAAAGGTCAGCACCCATACCGGCTACGTCACCTACGTTATCACCTACGTTGTCTGCAATTGTTGCAGGATTTAACGGGTGATCTTCAGGAATACCTGCTTCTACTTTACCTACAAGGTCAGCTCCAACATCAGCAGCTTTGGTATAAATACCACCACCAACACGCGCAAAAAGTGCGATTGAAGAAGCACCGAAAGAGAACCCGGTAACAATTGCCAATACTTTGTTTACAGCACCGGCACCGTCAATACCAAACATTTGAGAGAACACGAAGAGTAAAACTGAAAGTCCTAATACCCCAAGTCCAACAACGCCAAGTCCCATTACAGAACCACCTGCGAATGCAACCTCAAGTCCTTTTCCAAGGCTGGTACGAGCTGCCTGAGTAGTTCTTACGTTTGCTTTGGTAGCAACTTTCATTCCAATGAAACCTGCAAGTCCTGAACAGATTGCTCCAACTACGAAAGAGATGGCAACCATCCAGCTCGAAGTTTCAGGATTAGCACTAAAAGCTAAAATTAAAGCTACTACAAGTACGAAACCTGAAAGCACTTTATATTCTGCTTTTAAGAAAGCCATTGCACCTTTTGCGATACTTTCTGCAATACTAGCCATTCGGTCAGTACCCACTTCTTGTTTACTTACCCAAGAAGATTTTAATGCGGTAAATAGAAGTGCAATAACACCCGCCGCCGCTGAGAAATAGATTATGTTTAGCATAATACTCTTTTCGTTAGTTTATGATTGTAATTCAATTAAAATAATTCATTGCCCTTTCTATACCCAAATTCACGAAAGCAAGGGCAGCGTCGTGAGCATGTTGTACAGCCTGATTTTTTTCTTCAAGCTCATCTTCATCAAAAGGAGCAAGTACGTACTCTACTTGCCGGCCTCTCGAAAAATTATCACCGATACCAAATCGCAATCGTGGGAAGTCATTACTTCCAAGTCGCTCAATAATATCAGAAATCCCATTGTGACCGCCCGCGCTTCCATTTGGTTTCATTCTGTTTGTACCAAGTGGAAGATTCAGATCATCATAAACGATCAGGCAATCTTTTTTATCTGTGTTGAACTTAGCTAACGCTTTCTTAACCGCTGTACCACTTCTGTTCATAAAAGTAGTTGGTTTAACAAGAACGATTTTGCGTCCTTTGTGTCTTCCCTCAGCTATTTCAAAAGGTCCGCCACCCGGACCAAAAGAAATTGAAAGCGTTTTTGCCAGTTCATCAAGAACGTCAAAGCCGATGTTATGACGGGTGCCATCATATTCACTACCGATATTTCCTAATCCTACGATTATGGACATGGTGTTGAATTGGGCATTCCCGCCTTAATCACTTTGATTATTCTTCAGTTTTTTCTTCTTCAGAACCTTCGCCTTCAGCTCCTTCCTCACCTTCAGGAGTTTCGCCTTCAGCCGCTTCTTCACCTTCAGCTTCGTCATCGCCTTCAACATCAGCGGTTAAGCTATCCAGGAAGTCAGCACCTTTAGGAGGTCTGATCGTAACAATGGTTCTTCCTTCTGCATCAATTGGGGTGATTCCGTCAAGGTCTAATTCACCTACGTGGAAGGATTCTCCAATTTTAAGTGAGCTCACATCGATTATAAATTCTGCAGGAATAAATTCAGGCAGCACTCGGATGCGAACTACTTTCATTGGCTGGAACAAACGTCCACCATTTTCAACAACTCCACGAGCATTTCCGGTTAGTGAAACAGGAATACGTAAAGTTACTTTATGATTATCTGAAAGAACGTAAAAGTCTACGTGAACAGGTCTGTCAGTAACAGGGTCAAACTCAACTCTTTTAACCAGTGTCTTGTACACGGTATTATCGAAGGATAATTCAACAAGCTTGGTTTGTTGTGTTCTTAAAATTCTTTCCAGTTCTAATTCGTCTACAGAAAAGTGAAGGTTTTCTTTCACTTCAGGTCCGTAAAGAACAGCGGGAACTCTTTTTTGAGCGCGAAGTTCACGATTAGCTTTTTTGCTAATATCACGTTTTTCGGCGTCTATTGTCTTAAATTCAGCTTTTGCCATTTTTGGATTTACTTACTTGTTCATTAATTGTCGAAGAGTGCACTTATGGTATCGTTAGTATGGATACGCTGAATTGCTTCAGCAAAAATATCCGCAACGCTCAGCACTTTGATCTTATCCGAAGGCTGGCGAAGGGTTACTGTATCTGTAACTAAAACTTCATCTATAGGTGAATCTTCTATTCGTTGGTATGCCGGCCCCGAAAGTATCGGGTGAGTACAAATTGCAGTAATATTTAGCGCGCCTCTTTCTTTCATGGCTGCTGCTGCATTTGTAAGTGTTCCGGCGGTGTCAATTAAGTCATCTACTATCAACACATTCTTTCCCTCTACATCACCAATAATGTTCATGATCTCGGATTCATTAGCATTTGGTCGTCTCTTGTCAATAAAGGCAAGGCTTGTTCCAAGCTTTTTAGAATACGCTCGTGATGTTTTGAGGCTACCCACATCCGGGGCAACTACCACCAGATTTTCAATTGGGTTGGATTTAAAATGTTCAATGAAAGCCCGGCTTGCATAAAGGTGATCAAGCGGGATATCAAAAAATCCTTGAATTTGTGCTGCATGTAAATCCATGGTCAAAATGCGATCTGCACCAGCTTCAACAAGCAGATTTGCCATGAGTTTAGAACCAATAGATACTCTGGGTTGATCTTTACGATCCTGGCGGGCATATCCGAAGTAAGGAATTACCGCTGTTACTCGCTTTACAGACGCGCGTTTTGCCGCATCAAGCATTAACAACAACTCCATGATGTTATCACCGGGTGGGGGAGTTGGCTGAATAATGAAAATATCTTCGCCACGGATGCTTTGCTCAAATTTGACATATAATTCTCCATCAGAAAATTCCTTGATGGTAACGTCACCGAGTTTTGTTCCGTAGGATTCAGCAATTGCTCTTGCGAGAGCAGGGTTGCTTCGTCCGGAAAATATTGCGAGAGGAGTATCCATTTAACTGCTAGCACTGAAAATTTCAGGATTACATAAAACAATAAGACGGCTCCTGTTGTTATCTTATTGAGTGTTTGTTGCCCGGGGAGGACTCGAACCCCCACTGACTGGACCAAAACCAGCTGTCCTGCCATTAGACGACCGGGCAAAAAATGTTGTTTCGACAGACCCCAAAGATAGAGATAGATCGAAAAGCAGTCAAGATGAAAATACTTTTTTTAGCACTAAACATTCTGAGCAGTTCTTTGGCTTACAATATTCCCTTAACTGATGGATAGAACCAAGTTTTTTTTGATACAAGTAAGGTGGAATTTCCAGCTGTGCAAACTCTGAAAGCAAAATTTTTGGTATGGGAGCTTTAAATAAGTTCCATTCTTCATTAACTGCTGCTGTAATTTTTTTCGAGTGATATAACTTTCCAAGAAAGTATAGCGCAGGAAGAAAAACAGTGGCGTATAAAATTTTAGGGTGCCCGGCTTTTTGAATACCAATTTCGGAGCACCACACATTCCAGAGTTTATAAGAACGAGCATTCAGAAAATCTTTAAAAGGAGTAGATTTTATAAGGTGTAGAAAATGAACCGCAGTTTTTATTCTGCTTGCCGGATGGCTGTGCGGTCTTGTGCCTTTAAAATTCCAGTTTATCTCTGAACTACTGAAAGCAGTATGGTTAGCTTTTGATTGTAAACTGTGCAAGGTATCATACTCCGAATTCAGCAAAGCATAAGCCAGCGTTCGCATTTGTTCTCTGTTTTGGCTGATCCCAAATCCATCAAAGACAGAAATGGTTAGAGCATTTTTCCAGGCTGTACTTTGGGATACATCAGAAGTGTAGAATGAAAGAAAATCATCAACTTTCTGGTTTAAATATTCCTGATGAGATCGCTCAATCTGTTCATGGAAAACATCTTCAGAGATAAATCTTAGGTTACCTGAGCAGGGCAGTTTTCCAGAATGATCGAGGTTGGATATAAAAGATCCTAAATCGGAATGAATATAAGGGAGAAGGTTAAGGGTGAAAGGAGAACTGCCTGATAATGTAGAAACCGGACCCGGGGCTTCTTCTGCCACTACATGAAGAATTACATTGTTATAATTGTGATCAGAATGGTGATTATGTGCTTTCCATCCACTTGATTTTAGATGAAGTTCAACTGAACCATTCCATTCAATATTTCCAATCAGTAATTTTGAAGACTTAAAGTCAGGACCATCTGAATGATTTAAGATTCCCTGATGGATGATTTGAATAGATTTCCCACACTCTGTGGTCAATGAAGTGCTATCAAACAAAAGCTCATTCCATACCCATTGCAAAATTCGCTCAGAATATGGAAATGTGGCTTCAGACATCTTCTTCTAATTCTTCGTCTTCAAAATGTAGTAATTCGGTAGCTTCATAAAGATCAGGTAAATTATCTTTAACACTCTTCTTTATGTTTTTTGATACTTCACCAATTTTCTTTTCACCATCTTCCAGAATTCTATGGCTTTTGTCCTCTATCCATTGGCGGTTTTCTTTCCCTGATTTTGGTGTTAGTAGCAATCCGGCTACAACACCACCTGCGAAGGCAACCATTCCTGTAATTAAAGTTCCTAATCCTCTGCTCATAATCAAACCTCAAATTTTTTAGGTAAAGGTTAACACTGTAAAGTAATAAATTCTAAGTTAGAAAATGTTCATAACTTCGCATTCAAGGGCATTTATTTCTTATCTTTTATCAAAATAAATATGTGCAGATGAAACGGCAAATTGTATTAATGGATAAAGCCAGAGTTGAACGTTCTTTGAAAAGGATGGCAATCGAGCTTTGGGAAAGAATAACTCCTGAGCAAGAGCTGGTGATCGTGGGATTAAATGAAAGGGGATTTGCTACAGCCAAGGTATTATTTGAATACCTGATACCATTTCATAATGAATCAGCGATTGAACTGATACAATACGATGTAAAGAATCTGACTCATAATAATCCGCTTCCCGAATGTTCCGAAAAATTCGTTCTTATCATTGATGATGTGATTTTCTCAGGAAAAACTATGTTTGATGCTGTATCAGCAATAATAAGTGCCGGAGAACCTGAACGGATTGAAGTACTTACTTTGTTAGACAGGGGACACAGAAAGTATCCGATAAAGTCGAACATCACAGGGATGACCATTCCAACGAAGGTGGGCGAGCATGTTGAAGTTATGCTTTCGAAAGAGAAACCGGAGCAAGTTGTGCTCTTTAAAAATACTTAATTATAAATTTTACGATGAAAATTTTTACCAAGACGTTACTATTAACCGCAATTACTTTTTTTACCGCAAATTCTTTGCAGGCGCAAACTATTGTTGTACCTGATACTCTTGTCGGATGGACACAAACCTGGGTCGCAAATCTAAATGGGTCTCAGGCCTCATACAGCAACTGGAGTGAAGGGGGTGTTAATACAGTTAGTGGAGCAGCTTCTACTGTATACACCAAAATGTATCGAAAAGAACAATACACTTTTGGTTTCAGAACCAATTTAAGATATGGTCAATCAAGAATAGACGGCAGAACAAGAAAATCAGACGATCTGATATCTATCCGATTAAGAAATACTTATGATTTGCAGGAAGACAGTAAGCTAGCAGGGTACGGGGCAATACATTTCAGAACACAGTTTGCAGACGGTTTTGATTATGAAGCAAAAATGAATCCTGCGGGAGGAGATTCACTGATCTCAGGATTTTTTAGTCCTGCATACCTGACTGAAGGAGCAGGTTTTGAATATAATGCGAATTCAAATTTACAGTTAGAGGCGGGTTTAGCTCTCAAGCAAACGTTTATTTCAGACGGGGATTTAGCTCCGAATTACGGAGTTCCTCAGGGAGATACTTTCAGATCAGAGGGTGGTTTAACTACCGGTATTTCATTTCAAACCCCGGTTGCTGAGAACATTCAATACTCAAGTAACCTGGAAACGTTTACAAGTTTTACAGATCCTGTTTCAGAAACTGATGTTTTCTGGAGCAACGAACTCGTTGGTCAAATTAACTCATTAATAAGTGCTTCTTTCCAATTTGAAATGCGCTATGATGATGACTTTTCCAGCGAGGTTCAGATAAAGCAGGTTCTTTCGGCCGGCCTTTCAGTTAATCTGTACTAGCAATGAACCAGCAGGCAAAAAAAGCACTTGATTCAGGGCTTGAAAGCCTGCTGAATTGGAAGCAATCTTTCGGAGTGTGGAATCAGGATTCCACGCTTTCTGTTTCTGATGAAAAATTAGAGGAGGTCTTTTCCAGGCTTTCTCAAAAGCTGAAATGTAATTATCCTTTTCATCACCCGGTTTATGCAGGTCAAATGCTTAAGCCTCCCCATCCTGTTGCATGGGCGGCTTACGCAATAGCGATGAGTATAAATCCGAATAATCATGCGTTGGATGGAGGCCCCCCTTCGTCAGAGATGGAAAAAGAAGTGATTGCAGAGCTTGCGGAGTTTTTCGGATATGGTAAAGAGTACCTTGGTCATTTAACAGCTAGCGGTACCATTGCAAACCTAGAGGCACTGTGGATTGCGAGAGAGTCACATCCCGGAAAAAAGATCGCTTTTTCATCAAATTCACATTATACCCATGAAAGAATGTGTGGAGTGCTGGCAGTAGATTCTGTCAAAATTCCAATATCCCAAGACAAAAATTTTGATCTGGATGATATTAATCCTGAAGAAATTGGTACTGTAGTTGTTACTCTGGGAACAACGGGGCTCGGAGAAGTTGAGCCATTGAATCAAATTATTCCATGGGCTCAAAAACATGATATCCGAATACACATAGACGCTGCTTATGGAGGATTTTTCAGAGCGCTTAAAGATTCTGAATTAATTGACGGAACTTCATGGAAGCTGATGCAGAAAGCAGACAGCATTGTAGTTGATCCTCATAAACATGGATTACAACCATATGGATGTGGATGTGTGCTTTTTAAAGATCCTGAAGTCGGGAAATTTTATAAACACAACTCGCCTTACACTTATTTTACTTCTGATGATCTTCATTTAGGAGAAATAAGTCTGGAGTGTTC
Organism: Balneola sp.; assembly: GCA_965222085.1. Classification (GTDB taxonomy): domain Bacteria; phylum Bacteroidota; class Rhodothermia; order Balneolales; family Balneolaceae; genus Balneola. The sequence goes on along the minus strand of OZ244952.1, from coordinate 1,083,593 downwards.
AAGAGCCGGAGCCGCTGCTGTTGCTTTATGGGCAACCTTACAATGCTTTCCTTTGAAGGAAAAAGAAGGTTTTGGGGCTATTATGGCTCAGTGCAGAAGGGCTGCAATAAAAGGATATTCATTAATGGATGAAAGTGAAAAGCTCACTCCCTATAAAAACCCTGAACTGGATATTCTGGGATATTTTCCATCCGGTTGTAAAACAACTTCTCAAATTTCGGATGCATCAAAAAAAGTATTTGATGCAGGAATGAGCGATCAATCATTCTATCTTTCATTATTCAAAGTTCCTGCTTCAGAGTTTAAAAGATTACATCCTGAATATGATGTGAATTCAGAAATGGTTACGATTCTCAGAAGTGTTTTTATGAAGCCGGAACAAGCTGGTTTTGTGGAAGAACTTATCAGGCGAATTGAGTTCCACCTGTAGAAATATCTTAGACTGAGTAATGCTTATGGAGAGTATGTGAAAGCATTTTTATGTTAACCGGTTTGCTTAAAACATCTACCATGCCTGATTCGCGATATAAAACAAAATCGTCTTTCATAACATTAGCGGTAACGGCTATGATCTTGAACGGGAGATCTCCTCTGTAGAACTCAATTATCTTTCTTGATGCCTGGGAGCCGTCCAGTTTTGGCATTTGAATATCCATTAGAATAAAATCGTATTCGTTTTCATCATCAGTGGCTGCTTCTACTGCTTCTTTTCCATCATTTACGATGTCAATATTCTCAATGCCCAGATTTTTAAGCATTTTGCTCAAAACCATTTGATTAATTGGAACGTCTTCCGCAATAAGAATTCTGAGCCCTGACAGATCATCATCGTTAACGGAGGCTTCCTCTTTTTCAGGAGTTTTGGGCTTTAATGATAATGGCAACTCAAACGAAAAAGTAGATCCCTTTTTGAGCTGAGAAGTAAAAGATATCTCACCGCCCATAAGCTCGACCAACCGTTTACTAATAGTAAGGCCTAAACCGGTTCCTTCGATAGTGTTTGCCAGCCTGGTCCGGAAGAACTTTGTAAATAATTTATCCTGATCTTCTTTGGAAATACCAACTCCGGTATCAGATACAGAAAACTGGATGGTGGCAATACCGGACTCTCTCTTGAGCAACTTGGTTTGTATAATTACGGAACCGTCGTTCGTAAATTTGACTCCATTATTTACCAGATTTACAAGAACCTGTCTTATCCTTGAAATATCACCGTACAAGACTTTAGGAATACTGCTGTCGTGTTCGTGATGGAGGTGGAGAAAGGCTTTTCTGGAATCTATCTTCGGTCTGAAAATTTCCAGTATGTCTTTGATCTCACTTTCCAGATGAAACTTGTTTTCGTTGAGTTCAAGGTTTTCATCTTCTATAGTCGTAAGATCCAACACATCACTGATAAGGCTATGTAACATATTGCTACTGTAGCTTAGGTTTTTAACCATTTCAACCTGTTCAGGATTTAAATCCGTTTCTCCTAACAGTTCAGAGATACCTACAATACCGTTTAAAGGAGTTCTCATTTCATGACTAATTGTTGCCAGAAACTGAGATTTTGCTTTATCCGCAGATTCTGCTTTTACCTTTTCAACCTGAATCTCTTTAATTGCTTTACCCAAAGATTCACGATCTCTCACATAAGAACGTTTAAAAGTAAATAGTGAAAAGCCCAGAACAAGTATAGCGATTACACTGGCAATAGAAATATCTCTGATCCTGTGTACTTCATTTGTGTAAGGAGACGCAGCACCGGGATTGTTATACTCGTAAATCGCAAAGGAGATTACAATTAATGCGGTAGAGAGTATAAAAACAAGATAGGCCCTGATGGGAAGTACCAATAAGCCCGAAATAAAAATAAGGACAATAAACTGAAGAATAGCCCCTGTTATTCCAACTCCGGGAAGCCAGGCAAAGGCCATTAATAAGAAGCTATACCCAAAATAAAGAGACGATACAATTGGGAAAGAAAAGCTTCTTTTCTGGGCTATATAAATAAGCACATAGATAATGGCACTGGCAATGAATATCGTTTTTATGACAGGTTGATATCCCGCATAAAAGGCGAACCATGTCCAGAAGAGAAAGACAATAACAGTAAGAAAAATCGCAATTTCAAATAACTGAAATTCGATTTTTTCGTCCTTATTTTTAATTGGTAATATGTCTTTTAACCCCATCGCCATCGTTAGATATCAAATAATATAGGTAAAGAAAACAACCGATACGATTTTTGCCAACATTTTTGTCTTCTGTTAAGAAAAGATAATGTAATTAAGAAAAGTTATTGTACTTCCACGATCACTTCAATTTCTACCGCTAAATTAACAGGTAGTGAATTCATGCCTACTGCAGAACGGGCGTGTTTTCCTTTTTCACCAAATATCTCAACCATAAAATCTGAATAGCCGTTTATAACCTGAGAATGAGCAGAAAATTCAGGAGTTGTATTAACCATTCCCAGAACTTTAACGATCCGAACTACTTTGTTGAGGTCACCGATCTCATTCTTAATTACAGCAAGATGTTGATAAGCAATGCTTTTTGCAGCTTCGTATCCTTCTTCAATGGTTAGATCTACTCCAACTTTTCCTGTAATTCTGGAACCATCAGAATTCTGAGAGCCTTTACCGGCAAGAAATAACAAATTCCCTGAACGCACTACATTCACATAATTTGCAACCGGAGGAGCTATTTCGGGAAGTTCAATTCCAAGTTCTTTTAACTTTTGTTCAGGGGATTGGTTTTGAGCTTTGACGTTAAATGTGCCAATTATCAGAATAATGAGAATGGATAGGGATCTCATGAGGCGTTGATTAGTTTCTATTTTCAGGAATATAGAATAGAAAAGTTGAAAGTAAATCCGTTTTCTGATTTACTTTCTAATTTAAACCCTTCCAGAGTTGATCAGGTTGAGATTGATAGAGTTGTTTCGTAACAACTTTGGAAGGGTTAAGAGTAGAACTCGAATTAATCGAAGCACTTGAAAGAAGTTATTGTCCGGATAACCGATCAAAACCCCAGGTATTCCAAAATTTTGAGGAGAATTTAACTGAACAATATCCTAAAACAAGAGAAGCAACAACGAAGCCTATCAATGTTAATGTCGTAAAGCTTTCATTAGGGTCAAGAATTGTATCCATTGAACCGATGGAAAACAGGAATAACCCCAACAGAGTGCCTCGGGCAAACAGAATGATTTTATTATTTTTCATAACATTTTGATTTATGCTATTCCAAGATAGTAAAAATCATTTCTTTTTCAATAACCAGCGTTGTCTTAGCAAAAATTTAAAGGGAATACAATCCAACGCAGAGCATGTGGAACGAGGTTAAATCTAAGCGATGTTTTTTCAAATAAAAAATCTTAGGGTTCGGCTATAACCCTTAGAAGAGTTAAAAGCCAACCATTCCTCTTTCATTATATATGCTACCCTCTTCATCTTCAGGGTTTTTTCTTAATGACCATACCCCATCATTGTTTCCTTTAGACTCCTTTATTTTCTTGCTCTTTGAGCAAACTTCATAAACCCTTTCTTTAGTTAGATTTATATCGCTGGCGATACTTTTTGTAGTTCTCCAATCATATTTCTTTTCTTCACCTGTTGTGTTCTCTAGTAGCTTGTATACTTTACCCTCATCAATTTTGAATTTAATTGGCTTATAGACTAAACGTTCAGCACCTCCACCTATGATGATACCAATAATCCATTGATAATTATTTACAATGAAATCCATAATTCAAAATTTATAATCCATCATTATTAATTCCGAAGGCTAAACATCAAAACTTATACCCTGCGCCAGCGGTAATTCTTCACTCCAGTTAATGGTATTGGTTTGTCGGCGCATATAAGCTTTCCAGGCATCAGATCCTGATTCGCGTCCGCCGCCTGTTTCTTTTTCGCCGCCGAAAGCACCACCAATTTCAGCTCCGCTTGTGCCGATATTAATATTGGCAATCCCACAATCAGAACCGTGTGTACTTAAGAAATTTTCAGCCTCACGCATATTCAGTGTGAACATCGCTGAACTCAAGCCTTGTTTAACACCATTGTGGTAGCTCATAGCTTCATCGATAGTTTTGTACTTGATGAGATAAAGAATCGGAGCAAAAGTTTCTTCCTGAACGATCTCGAATTCATTTTTAGCTTCCGCGATAGCCGGGCGAACATAAAATCCATCTCTGTCTAACACTTCGCCGCCGAAGATCACTTTTCCGCCTTCTTTCTCTACTTGTTTGAGTGCATTTTGCATTGCATCTACTGCAAGCTGATCGATCATCGGACCAACTAAAGTATCGGGTTCCAATGGGTTCCCGATGTTTACATTCTCATAAATACTGAGTAAACGATCTTTGAATTGGTCATAAACTGATTCATGAATAATCAATCTTCTGGTAGAAGTACATCGTTGACCACAAGTTCCAACAGCTCCGAATACAGTTGCACGGATTGCCATTTCAATATCGGCATTTTCAGAAACGATAATTGCATTATTGCCACCCAGTTCGAGGATGGTTTTGCCTAAACGTCCGCCTACAACTTTAGCTACTTCTTTACCCATTCGGATGGAGCCGGTCGCAGAGATCAACGGAATACGCTCATCTTCTGTCATCCATTCTCCAACTTCACGGTCGCCGGTAACCAAACAGAAAATTCCTTCCGGCAGATCATTTTCTTTCAATACTTTTGCAACGATCTTTTGAATAGCAATTCCACAAAGAGGAGTTTTTTCAGAACCTTTCCAGATCATAGTATCACCACAAACGGCTGCGATCATTGCGTTCCAGCTCCAAACAGCTACAGGAAAATTGAAAGCAGAAATAATTCCAACTGTTCCCATCGGATGCCACTGCTCATACATTCTGTGGTTTGGGCGCTCACTGTGCATGGTAAGTCCGTATAACTGACGACTTAACCCAACTGCAAAATCACAAATGTCGATCATTTCCTGAACTTCACCTAATCCTTCCTGATAAATCTTACCCATTTCGTAAGTAACCAGTTTTCCCAAAGGCTCTTTAAACTCACGAAGCTTATCGCCGATCTGACGAACAATTTCACCACGTTGAGGAGCAGGCATTTCTCTCCATACTTTAAACGCCTCCTGAGATGCCTGAACTACCTCTTCGTATTGTTCTTTAGTAGTTGTAGTTACGTTAGCGATCGTTTTTCCATCAACAGGAGTGTAACTGGTAATTTGGTTTTTGCTTTCCAGATAAACTCGCCCGGTACTTGTACCTGCGTTTACTCCCTCAATTCCCAGTTTCTTTAAAAAATCCATGAGTTATTTTAGCTTCGTTTTTTTGATTTGGCTAAAGATAGAAAATCATTCTCCAAATAATTAGTATTAGTTACATGAGAAGTGATAGATTATGAAGTATCTTTTTATCAGAACTCAGAACTCAGAACTCAGAACTCAGAACTCAGAACTCAGAACTCAGAACTCAGAACTCAGAACTCAGAACTCAGAACTCAGAACTCAGAACTCGTGAAATCAGCGTCAAATAATCAAATCAAGCTTTTAAGAAAACTCGGGCAGAAGAAGTACCGTGAAAAAGAGGGACTATTTGTCGTAGAAGGAGAAAGAGCAGTGGAGCAGGTTTTGGGAAATGGAATTCTGAGGGTTCGGGAAGTTTTTGTTGATAAGGAAACTAAGAGCTATCAGCTAACAGCTAAAAGCTCTTACTTAATCGACACAAAAACATTTGACGAACTCTCTGACACTGAGAACAGCCAAGGCATCCTAGCCGTTTGTGAAATTCCGACAGAAGCTTCCGTTGAAGAGCTATCAAAGAGAGAAGGATTGATCGTTGCAACAGACAGAATTCAGGATCCGGGAAATTTGGGAACTATTGTCAGAACAGCAACCTGGTTTAGAGCTAGTTCGATTTTAATTGGCAAAGGTTCAGTAGATCTGCATCATCCGAAAGTGGTGAGAAGTACAGCCGGAGCAACAGGGGTTTTGCCATACAGAAACTCAGATTTGAAACAAGATCTGGAAGTTTTAGAGAAAGAAGGATGGAAGGTTTTTTTACTGGATGGAAATGATGGAGCGTTACCGATCTCAAAAATGAGTTCGACTAACAAAACAGTTCTTATAGTTGGAAATGAAGCCAATGGAGTTGACGAAAATCTCATTACACCTAGCAGGAAACGGGTTATGATCCCTTCCGCAAAAGATAATCGCTCAGTTGAAAGCCTGAACGCGGCGATTGCGCTGAGTATAGCACTTTATCAACTTAATGGGTGAGTTATCAACATCTTCGGGGATCTTGAACTGTTAACTCAATATTATTTTCCGACGAGTTTTCCACATCCATTGCATATTGATTTTGGTTTGATTTAATTAAAGAACCGTTCTTTAACATCATCTACATAAAGAGGTTTCGATCTCTGAATAAATCAAAACGATTAGCCCATGCCTAAGAAGAAAGCGAAGAAGATCTTCGTACTCGACACTTCCGTGCTTTTATATGATTATGAAGCCGTTAAGAATTTTGAAAAAAATGACGTTGCAATCCCGATAACAGTTCTGGAGGAACTGGACACCTTTAAGAAAGGAAATACCGTAATAAACTTACACGCCCGTGAATTCATCAGGTACCTGGATGGAATTTCTGATGAGAACATGTTACAGGATTGGATTCCTCTGAATGGGAAGTCTCATGGGAAACTAAAAGTTATTAGCAATGGGGGGAAACATGTTGATGCCAATAAAGTTTTTGGAGCTACCCGCAACGACCATCACATCATAAATGCTGCACTCAGGTTAAAGAACGAAAATGAAAATACTCGGGTAGTACTTGTTTCAAAAGACATAAACCTGAGACTAAAAGCACGAGCATTAAATCTGGATGCTGAAGATTATGAAACAGTTCAGGTAAAAGACATCGATCATTTATACAGAGGAAAAACCGATCTGGAGCTTGAAGATCCTTCTCTGATAAGTAAGTTCTATGATAAAGGTAGGATCAAACCCAAAGATGTGATGGAGATGAACCCGCCCAGCAATCATTACTATATAATGAAAAGCCATGGTTCGTCAGCTCTTGGCTGGTATAATGCCAAGTCAAAATATATCGAGCAGGTTGAGAAAATTAACGCGTATGGAATTCAGCCCAAAAATGCCGAGCAAACTTTTGCTATGCATGCGCTTTTAAATCCGAATATTCTTCTTACAACCATAACCGGAGCTGCAGGAACTGGAAAAACATTGCTGGCATTAGCAAGTGCTTTAGAACAACGGAGTGATTTCAAGCAAATATATTTGGCCAGACCAATTGTTCCGTTAAGTAATCGGGACATCGGATACTTGCCCGGCGACGCTGAAGCCAAGATCAATCCATATATGCAGCCACTCTGGGATAATCTGAGTTTCATCAAACATCAATTCAAAGAAACGAGCAAACAGTACAAGAAAATTGACGAGATGATCCAAACGGATAAACTCAGAATTGTTCCGCTTGCGTATATCCGAGGTCGCAGTTTGTCGAATGTAGTTTTCATTATTGATGAAGCTCAAAATTTAACTCCACATGAAGTGAAGACCATTATTACCAGAGCGGGAGTAAATACTAAAGTCATTTTTACGGGTGATATTTTCCAAATTGATACTCCATATTTGGATACACAAAGTAATGGGCTTTCCTATTTGGTAGACCGGATGCAGAAAAGCGATCTGTATGCTCACATTAATTTAGAGAAAGGAGAGCGCTCTGATTTGGCTAATATTGCAAGTGAATTGCTGTAAATTCTTTTATTATTTGATAAGAAATTAAGGTCATTCCCTTGCGAAAGCAGGGAATCCTGATTTATAATAAACCGGGAAAGCTTTAAAGAAATCGAGATCGCCTGCATGTGCCGAACGACAACTTGAATTTAGGCTCATTCTACTACTTTCACACCCTTCCAAAAGGCAAAGTGATTCTTTATTTCTTTAGCAGCTTCTTTAGGTTCGGGATAATACCAAGCTGCATTTTCATTGGTTTCTTCGTCAATCTGAATTGATTTGTAGCTTGCCAATCCCTTCCATGGACAGGTTGTTTTGTGATCACTATCAGTAAAGAATTCTTCATTGATAGAATCAGCAGGGAAGTAATGATTGTTTTCCACTACTACAGTGTTATCACTTTCAGCTAATATTTTTCCGTTCCACATCGCTTTCATTTGAAGTCAGATTTGAGTTATAAATTTCCATCCTGCTAATACCCAACCAAGTATAAAGCAAATTCCACCAATTGGTGTGATCGCACCCAACCAACTTGTATCGGTTAAGCAAAGCAGATATAAACTTCCGGAGAAAACAAAGATTCCGGCTACTAGCAGATTCAAAGACCAAGTCAGATCAACTTCAAAAACTCTGGAAACAAGAGCTAACCCGATTAGAGCCAAGGCGTGCCACATGTGATAAGTTACCGCTGTGTTCCAAGTCTCTAATCTCTTTGGACTAAGCGTTTCTTCAAGAGCATGAGCTCCAAAGGCACCTAAACCTACCGCAAGTGCTGCTAAGAAGGCAGCTAAAACAAGAATTGTTGGGTTACTCATCAGATTTAAACTCTATCTGGCGATGTGTTCCATCACAGAATGGTTTGTTTTCAGAGGCACCACATCTGCAGAAACTCATACGCTTACAGGTTTTGGTAGATTGGTTTTCTCCTATCACCTCGTAATTCCCCTCTACCACAAAAGGTGCATTTTCAATTAGTTTGATCAGAAGCTCACCACCTTCATTTTCCTGCGGTTCCAACTCTAATCGTTCCGGGTTGTAAGAAGTGCCTGCTTCAAAATCAGCTTTTATATGAGAATTGTCGCACAACGGTTTGTTGGATGATTTGCCACATCTGCAAAAAGCCAAACGGGTTTCTCTGAGTAACTCATTCCCTTCATTATCCTGAACAACGATGTTACCATGAACGTAAAGAGGTCCGTTTTCATCAATAATTATTGTATTGGATGAAGGGGGTGTTTCAGGATTGCTTTTATTCTTGAAATGATATTGAAGAGCTCCTGTAGGACAACGCTCAATAGTTTCTACAATCTTATCAGAATCGGGTTCTTTATCCGGGTCGATCCAAGGTTTTTTTTGGGGATCAAATACATCAGGCAGTCCATGTACACATTCTTTGGCATGTATACAGCGTTTGAGATCCCAGGTTATTTCTAGTTCCTGGTTTTCATAAGAGAATTTTTTTGATTGCATAAATTTTAAAATTTGAGAGTATAACTTACAAAGGGAATAAGTGTTTCTTCAATACCAAAGAAACCCAGATCAAAAGCACTTTTTGTACCAATGATTCTACCACCAAATGAGACTAAAGCTGTAGATTCATTTTCACCGGTTGGAAAGAAGATATTTTCACTTATAAATGCAAAACGGTCACTGATTCTGTATTGTCCCCCAAGAATTAATAGTGCATCTGATGAACTTCCCTCTGCCAAACCTACACCGGTACCGGCGGTTAAATCTAAGCTGTTTTTCGAATATGTAATGGAACCAAACAGTGAGGAAACGCCTTCGTCTATATCAAAGAATTTGTAGTATTTGATATTTCCTGCAACGTATAGAGTACTATTTAATGAGGTTCCTACTTTAGCACCCACGGTGAACATTTGGTTATCAATTCCTAACCCCGGAATCATACTAAATCCGGCATCAATACTAATTCCGTTTGTTATTCCATATGAGAAATTTGAAAAAAAGATGTATGTATTTTGATAATAGCCCGAGCCCTTATCTAACATTTTACCTGTTTGTGTTATAAAAAGTTTGTTCTTTGCGGGATTGTCGCGCCAACCGGAAGTTTTATCATCAGGGTTATAGATTCTGACACTTTGAATTCGGTCGTATCTGAAATTAAAGACACCATCTTTGGTTTGTACACCGGCTGATTCATCTTCTACAGAAACTACATCACCGACATAAGTAGTTCCATTAGACAATGTAACCGTTACTTGTTTGTTTTCCTGTTGAGCTTTTATAAATGTAGCTTTGAACTCAGATGTTTGTGCTGCTACAGTGAAAGAGAAGAACAGTAAAAAGAATGTTAAAAGAAAAAGATGTTTGGTGGTCATAGCGATGAGAATTTTAATTTGACGGCATGGATTCAAGATGTTGATTAATCTAGACAAAAAAAAGAGAGACCGGTAAAGATGATTGAAATTAATTCAGGTAATAAAACAGTTCAGTGTTCAGAAAAAGAAGTATCAGGAAAGATGTATTCCTAATTAATAGTGTTAACGAGAGAAATCTAAATTACGTTGTAAAATTTTTGTATTTTAAGTCAACTTTTAAAGGAAATTTGATCATGAGCAACAACAAGATTTTAATATTTGGACTTTTATTTACCATAGGATTTGGAGCGGCATTATTCTGGCCAAAAAATGAAGTAAAGGATGAATATTCAGCAACAATTTCTTCTGCTTCTACTAACAAGATTGAAGTGGTAATGTACAAGAATCCGGGTTGCCAATGCTGTACCAAATGGGCGGCTTTAATGAATGATGATCAATTTGAAGTAGTAGAAAAGCCTATTCCTAACTTGATGGAAGTAAAAAGAGAGAAAGGTGTACCTGCTAGATTTGAATCATGCCATACAGCAATGGTGGGAGAGTATTTTGTTGAAGGACATGTTCCGATTGAGGATGTTAACCGACTTTTAAAAGAAAAACCTGAAGATGCTATCGGACTTACCGTTCCGGGTATGCCTATTGGTTCTCCTGGTATGGAAGTTCCTGGAAGAGAAGCTGACAATTACGATGTATATCTTGTCAAAAAGGATGGTACTACCGAAGTTTTTTCTTCCTACTAACTTTTTCTTGACAAAATTTTATTGAAAGACATGTCAACACATGTCTTTTTTTATGCCTTTTAGTTAAGCAAAACGGATTTAAATTCCTTCCATTTGATAGAGTAAAGATACTTTTCGGTTATAAAAACTACTCTAAGCTGATATCTGACAACTATTTATAATAAAATACAATCCGACATGGCGGGCTTTACGTATTAGATAATGAGCAATTAACCCGGCTCATTTTCTTAATCAACCCAGAAAGCCCGAATGGTGAAAAGTTCGGGCTTTATTATTTGTTTGATGCTACAGGTACTGTTAAGTCTACTTTTCCGGCTTGATTGAATATTAAAGAGATTGTAACAGAATCGGGTTCTTGCAAATCAGTTTTAAGATTCATCAGCATAACATGTAATCCGCCTTGTTTAAGGATGATATTCTGCTTTGCCTGGACGATTATTTCTGCTTTCTCACGCATTCCGGCAAGGCCATCTTCGGTAGTATATGATTCATGTATTTGAGTCATCATAGCCTGTGGGCTGTAAACAGAAATAAGCGTGTCAGCAATATTAAGCGGGTTCTTGTAAACAAAATAAGCTCCACTCATTTGTCCCTGAATACCCGGTCGGGCCCAGTTTTGAATTTTAACAGGATCAGATTTTTGAAGGGGATTTTTTTTTGGATCATCTCCACATCCTGAAAAAAGCAATATTGTAAAAAGTAGTACGATAGAAGTTTTCATTTAAATTACTTCCTTACAGTTTTAAGGTCTTCAACAATGTAGTTTACGGGGGTCATACTCCCGCCGTATTCGAAAATCACTCTGCCTTTTTTGTCCAGTACCATAATTTTATCAGAATGGTTCATAAAGTATACTTCTTTATCATCTTCCCTTACTTGTGTAAATGAAACCTGAGAACGAACTCGTACGCTATCCATTAGTTCATTTATAGTTGTTGAATCAGCTGTTAGGAAATCGAAATTATCGTCCAGATTAAAAAGTCCTTTGTAGTTCTTTAAAACTTCAGGAGTATCCCTTTTCGGGTCAAATGTGATTCCCAAAAACTGAATATCATCAGGGTTATTAAACTCTTTCTGAACTTTGATCAGGTTCTGAGTTACTAAGGGACATATATCAGGACAGTTCGTATAAATAAACCCAACAACAACGTACTTGCCCTGATAATCGTCAGGAAATGTAACCGATTCCCCATTTTGGTTAATGACGTTAAAGGATTTATCAGAAAGATCGTCTATTACTTTAGGCCCTGTATTACATGAAGTAAAAATGATAAAAAGAATGCAAAGAAATGAGGGAAAAAGATATTTCATTTAAGAAGTGTTAATGCTAATGAGTTACAATTTTGAATTTAAGAACATCATAAGTTCGGAATTTAAATTCTAAAGCTGAATGATTCATTCCAAATTTATCATGTAATAAGGTTTTAATTTCTCTCTTCGTAATTAAACCTCAAGAAATAAACCAAATCCCAAAACTGCCCAGCATGGAAGATACCATCAATAGATACGCTTGCTTTACAGGTTTATCCGGCAGGAATTTATGTAACGGATTATCCTGAAAAAAACTAATGAGCTCTTGCTGTTTGGTTTTTGAAGCTTCATCAAGATCATCGGAATTTTTTAGCAGAATTTGCAGATCGCCCTGAACTTGATCCGTACTTTCGTTAATGAATAATGCTATAGACTGAGGAGTTATTTTGGCAAGTCCGCTTAAAATGAGATAGGTCGGAATACCAACCATCCAGATTGCAATGGCAACTATAGATTTATCATAAATACTCAAATTGATAAATAAACCCAGAATCATACTGATCAAAGCGGCAAGCCCCATGATGCATAAAAGCGCACTAAGGATGAGCCTCAGCTTCCAGTTATTCAGCCCTTCGGTAAGTATTTTAGATCCGTTCATACCGCAATTTAAAAAAATGTAAGATATAGCAAAGTTTTTTATTGGACTTTACTTTTTTCATCCAGCAATAATTTCATAAGACTTCTAGCAGCTGAGCGGCCTATTTGCTCGATGGTTTCAACGGGAAGTTCATCACGCATTTCAAAAGTAACGGCGTCTGCCCCAAAAGTCTTATAGATCCAGTTTTTTGAAATCGGAGATGTGGTATCAAATTCTTCTGTAACAAACCTGACAGATTGGTTGTCTTGCTGGATAAATGGAATCCATTTTTGAGTCACATCATCAGGAGATGTTTTTACAGATTGTTCTATAGGATAGAATATATTTTCATTAGTGGAATGAAAGTCAATTCCGTAATAAACCGTTTTCATAGGATCCTGAAGCAAAGGTAAAAGAGCATCTCTAACAGCTCTGGTTTCCGGTTGGTTGAAGTTTTCCCAATCCCGGTTTAAGTCAATTCCTGCGGCACTATGTCTCCAATGCCCATTTATAACACCATCAACATTTATCAAAGGGAATGAACGAACAATGAATTCAGATCTGAATTGTTTTGATAGTTCTGAATCTGATATCAATTCTTCAATGAAGTACCGGGCAGCATAGTAACCTGAAACTTCAGGAGGGTGTTGCCGGCTCATTATAATTAAAACACCTGTTTCACTATTAGGATCAGTTTCATTAATAGTTAGTTCTTTAATGGGGTTTCCGAGTTTGCTGACTCCAATTTCACTAATTGATGCATACGAATGTTGAGACATTTTTATTAACCAGTCATCATAAGACTTTGTGTTTGAAATGGGTTGCGCACTTACAATAATTGGTTCTTTTGAAAGGTTGATTTGAAAGTCCAGAGTTTTTGATGTGGAATCATAAACAGCTTTATTCATATCCACAGTGTAGGTAGAATCACCGGTAGAAATCTTAGGAACATATCTGTGACGTGCGTTGTTATAATTTAGACGAATAACCGCAGATCGGGTTGAGTCGCTCCAAATTTTGAATGCATACCAGGGACTGTTGTTTATCGGTGCGTTTTCCGGCTCGATAAAAACTTCAAAAGTGCTGTCATTAATGGCATAAAAATCATTTAGTCTGGCACTTTCGAAATTGTTTGAGACCCAAACGACCGGTTTTCCTGCACCAATTATTCTTCTGTGTTGAGGATGGACTTTTTTATCTTGAGTATCCGTTACATTAGGAGGATCGTAAGAAAAACCTGTAAACTCTTCAGACGATTTGCAGTTAAATAAAAAGAGAAAACAAACAGAAAGAATTAAATATTTATACATAGTACATTGTTAGTTCCATTAAACACATTCAAGAAATAAAGGGATACCTGCTGAGTCTACAAGAATGCAGATTAAATATTTGGCTATTAATTAAACATTGAAAAAATTACTTACTCAACATATCAGAATTTACGTAATCTTTTTGATGTTCGTAACCGCACCTCTTTATCCGCTTATAGCTCAGGATGAAGGAAAACCGGACCGTATTTGGAATGTAAAAATTGAAGGAAATAATACGTACAAAGACATTGTACTTAAAAAGTATATTTCCAATGAAGCCCCTTCTATTTGGAAGAAGATTACTTTTTTTAATGAAAAGGGATTTTATGTTTCGGAAACGGAAATTCGCAGAGATGTAATACGATTAGAAAGGTTCTACCAGCGCCGCGGATTTAATGAAGTTGAGGTGAACTACAGATTGGAGTCCAAAAATAAAGAGTGGAAGAAAGAACTCATATTTATGGTAGTTGAAAATACACCAATTAGAATAGATTCAGTTCAAATACTTCTGCAAACATCTATGAGAGACAGCTCAGTTATCTACGGTAATGAGAAGTTTAAAAAGGAACTCAATCGCTTGCCTTACAGAAAAGGAAAAATTTATCAACCGGTGTCAAAAGCACAGGTGGAATCAGACTTCACAAATATATTGAGAAACCTTGGATATCCATATGCTGAAACTGAGGTTCAAACAAAAGTAGACACCACTGGAAAAAAGGCGAGTGTGGCAATGCTTACCTATCCGGGACCAAGAGCAAGATTCGATTCTATATTTGTTGAAGGAGAAACTACACTGAATGCAAAATATATCAGGAGGGAAACAGGGGTCGATAAAAACGAATATTTTAGTGATGAGGCAATGCGGGAAGCTCAGAGAGAATTGTTTGGCCATCACTTGCTTAGGTTTGCACTAATTTCAATTCCCGATCAGGAGCAAGACAGCTCTATAAATGTGTTGGCAAGAGTGAAAGAAAGAAGTTTAAGGTCTTTCGCGGCTACTTTTGGAATAGGAAACTATGACAGGTTTAACGATGAGCGATTAACAATTTTAAATTCCTACAAATTATTTAGGGCGCAAGCATCCTGGAGTCATAGAAATGCCAGAGGGAAAGGAGAGTTATTTTCTTTGAATACAAAACTTTCTGCATTTGATTTGAGATTGGGAGCAAGCTATTTGTTTCCTTACGTATACAATACTAAAAGCAGTATTACCATTTCGCCATTTGTTCAACGGCGAATTGAACGTGCTTATTCCATTGACACAGGTGGTATCAGGAATAGTTTCGGATATAACTACAGTGAATCGGTTACAGGAACTTTCAACTATGATTTTACACTGAACCGTGAATTTGATGTTAAAGAAAACGAAGATGGAACTTCTGTGGTCAGTCCGGACAGTATTTTAAACTATAATATTTCATCGTTTAAGTTCAGCGTCTATGCCAGAAAAGGACTTCCAAGAGGAGGCAATGGCTTTACTGTTCAGCCATTTTTAGAATTATCGGGTTTGTTTAACGAAGCTACTTATTCTTTTCAGAAAGCTTCTCTGGATATAAGAGGATATAAAAAGTTAAATGAAAGTCTGGTTGCTGCTGGCAGAGTAAATAGTGGATCTATTTATTACTCCAAGCAGGATTCCTTACCGGCTGATATCCGGTTTTACAATGGAGGATCTAGTGAAGTCCGCGGATGGGGGAGACAAGAGTTGGGGCCAAAAGAAGCAGTATTCGATTCTTTGGGAGCTTTTTCAGGTTATGTACCAACCGGTGGCAAAGCAACATTTAGTTTTAATTTTGAGCTGAGACAGGACGTGGACAAATTTATAAAAGGATTGAGCTTTGCAGGATTTATAGATGGCGGTCAGGTTTGGAAAACAATTCGTACAACAGAAAACCGACCGATTCAGTTTGGTGTTGGTGGAGGAGTCCGGTATGAATCTCCGATCGGGCCCATTCGCATTGATCTTGGATACAAAGTGAATCCTACTGATCAAGATTTAAATATCTATCAGGGAGATGACAGTATGAGTTCTGCATGGAACAGGTGGCATTTTCATTTTAGTATAGGGCAGGCATTTTAATGAGTGAGACATCAACAAATATTTTTGTAAAAATACTGAAGGGATCCTTATGGGTTATTTTAGTATTGGTTTTACTTATTGCAGGATTACGTCTGTCACTGAAAACAAAAACAGTACAAAATTTCGCTAAGAATAAGATTGAAGAAATCGGGAATGACAATCTTACTGTTGGTTTTTCGATTAAAAAACTTAGCGGTGACTTATGGAAAGAAATTCGATTAACAGGTATTCAGGTTGGTGAAACTGACTCTATAGCATATGTAGATACATTGTACGCAAAATATGATGTTCTGAGTTTTCTGTCGGGGACATTTTACATCGATCAAATATCCATTGCAGAGGCAATTGTCCATGCAAGACAAACAGGATATACAGAAGATTCTACGGCGGTATTTAATGTTCAGGAAATTGTTAAACCTGATACTACTTCGGAAGAATCTTCATTTCAATTCGAGATAGCAGACATAAGTATCAAAAGAAGCAATGTTTCTCTGTATTCTCCCGAATTACTCCCTGATTCATCAGTTTCTATTCAAGGTATTGAAGCCCGGGCGAGTTTTGCGTTGAAAGAAGAAATTGAAGCTCAACTTTCTAAATTGAATTTTGAGATCAAAGAAGGCAGACTTCCGGAGTCAATTTCTTTTAAAGCATCAGGATCATATGAGAATCAACAAGTTTCGCTTCAGGATCTGGTTCTGAATACAGGCAGATCGCTTTTTAAGGCAAATGGGTTTGCTAATCTGAAAGATTCTGTATTCAATTCCGATATAAAACTCGATCCGCTTTCAACTGAAGATGTACGAGCGTATGCTGAAACTGAAATTCCAAAAGAGGAAGTAGTAGTTGCAGTAAAATTAAAAGGAGATCGTGAAAGTATAAATGTAGAATTGAATGCTGATGCAGATTTTGCAAGAAAGCTTGAAGCTACTGCTACCTTTAATTTGAGGGATAAAATTACTATTACCCAATTAGGAATCAGAGGAGATAACCTAGATATAGCAGCACTAACGAATGACTCTGTAGATGTTCAAACAGGTTTATTCCAGATGACAATGGACGGTTCAGTTAGTCAGGAATACGAAAAAGCAGATATTACCTGGGGATTTACAATAGAAGGAATCCGATATGAAGAGTATAATTTCAGACGTTTTTTTGGAAGTGGAAGTCTGAAAAAAGGAAAAATATTGGCTAATCTGGATATTACCACAAGCGGAGAAGAAAATGTCCGTGCCAACACAACTATAGAAAATGTTTTCAATGATACAACGAGCTGGAGATTTGGGTTATGGCTGGATAGTTTTAATGCACAATACTGGGCGGAAGATGCTCCGCGAACAGATATCAGAATCAATATTACAGGCGATGGTAACGGATTTGAACTTTCAGAAACGCCTTGGAATTTTACGATCGCAAACACTATAAGAGATCCGAGGAGCGAAGAATTTCAGAGAAATTACGGTGGAGGGTTTTCGTCCCGTTCTCCGAATCCGCTGATAATTGGTGATGAACAAATCAAATATGTTTATCTGGATGCAAGTATATCAAAAGACTCTGTAAAAACAGAAGGTTTTACACGGATACAAACTTCGGATATTAATTTTAAAGCCAATGCAACGGAATTTCTATCTGAGCTCCCATCGTTTAGTTATCAGGTTTCTTCCAAAGATTTAGATATATCTGAATTTTCGATGCTTTCGGATTTTCCAACCGATTTAGACTTTGATATTTCGGGTAAAGGTAGCGGGTCGAACCCGGAGAATCTGGTTTTAGAAGGCAGCGCAAAAGTAGATACAAGCTTTATAAACGGGGCTGCAATTAATGTACTAAATGGGAGCTACACCATTGATAAGGGCATTCTTAAAGTTTCTGAAGCAACTTTGGATAGTGATATTGCTAATGCAAATTTTAGTGGGCGAAGAAATATAAGTGATGAGAAGGATCCCGAAAATGTGCTTTCATTCGATCTCGAACTCAAGAATACTCAGCCTTTTGCGGAACTAGCAAATCTGGAAATTTTGCAAGCTCAAGGTAATCTTTCTGCGGATGTTTATGAAAACGAGGAAGGCATATTGGAATGTAAAACTGAGTTCGACCTTCAGAATATAGTGGTGGACGAGCTATTCCTCGCAAGCGGAATGACAGGAAGTGGAGAATTTGTATTGAAGGAGAGAGAGGAAGGGAGTTTTGAAATTGATATTAAAGACCCGAAGATCTATGAAACGCTATTGCAGGATATAAAAGTCACAACTAATTCTACCAGAACTGCAGACTCTCTTTTTGGAAGTTATTCTATTGAAATCCAGGATAATGTAAACGGCAGAATAAATAATGCAGGCACGTACGAATTGCATACTGATTCTATGCATATAGCTGTGGTTATGGATAAGCTGGATTTTATAACGAATGATAACAGCCTTAAACTTCAAAATTCATTTAACATTTCTGTGAAAAATGGTGAGATCAGAACAGACTCATTAGAACTTGTTTCTCCAAATGGTGCTTTTCTGTCTCTGGCTGTGCCGTATGCCGATAGCCTAAATCAACAGATCTGGTTTGTAGGAGAAAATTTCGATTTCGGGATCTTGCAGGAAATCATTTTAAGCGAGAGATATATTGATGGGGTTCTTTCCGGGCGTGCAAATATTAATAAAACGACTACAACTCTTACGGGAAGCGGAAATCTGGAACTGCAGAATATTGAATACGAAGGTGTTCAGGCAGATATATTCAGCATCAGTTTTGATGCAAAGGATAAAAGAATACAATCCAATTTATCACTGATCTGGGATCGCAAAGAAGTTATTACGGGAAGTCTGGATGTTCCCATAGATCTTTCCGATCCGGAACAACTCTCAGACGAATTTTATGACCAACCTGTGAAAGGTAATCTGACTATCCGTCCAACCTCTTTATCAAGATTCAAATCAGCACTGGAAAAATTTGAGATCACCGGAACGGAAGGAATTATAAGCTTTAACGGAACACTCTCAGGAACAGCGGGCACACCAAATTTTGAAGGTTCGTTTAATATTCAGGATCCTGTGCTTTCAGATGTTCGGTTAGATTCAGTATTTGCTGAGTTCAGATACAGTCAGGAAAAAGAAAACATCTTTATAAACACAGAGATTCTGGCCGCTAAGCAAAAAGCTGCTGATATAGATATCGACTTTCCATTTTCTTATAACTTTAAAACATTTGAGCTTAATACTGTAGATGAAAATAAACCTGTATCAGCAGAAATAAGAACAAGAAACTTCAATCTTGCAGTATTCAATGATTTCGTAAACAAAGAGTTCACCAAAAACCTTAAAGGTTCGTTGAATGGAGAATTATCACTGAAAGGAACAGAAAATGAGATCACCACAAACGGCTATTTTGATTTAACAAAAACGTCCTTCGAATCACCGATTGCAGGTATAAAAGTAGATGGAATCAAATCCAGAATAGAGTTTTCCAAGGACGAAATATCGCTTAAACAATTATCGGCTAAAAGTGGAAAAGGAAGTTTTAATGCAAACGGAACCATCGCTCTTGATGGATTATATCCAACTACGTTTGATATAGAAGCCAAGGCCAATCAGTTTAAACTTGCTAATACCAGTGAATATAATTTAGTAGTAGATCTTGATTCCAGATTAAGTGGCCCTGTATCCACCCCGAAAGCAACCGGTAGATTTGCAGTAAAAAACGGTTTCATAGTTCTGGATGATTTCGGAGATAAAACGGTGGAAGATGTCACGCTTGAAGGAGAAGAAGAAAATAATGTGAGTTATTATGATTCATTATCGATTGAAATGGAGTTTGCGATAGAGCGGAACTTCTTTGTAAGAAACCGGAGATATTTAGATCTGGAAATAGAGATAGAAGGTGACTTGGATGCTCAGAAAGAAACAAAAGGAGAGCTTTCATTATTCGGTAGTCTCAGAGGTACAAGCGGTTATGTGCGGCCGTTAGGAAAACGATTTGAGCTGGAAGAAGCAGAATTGATATTCAGTGGCCCGCCGGCAAATCCTGATCTGAATGTAAAAAGTGCCTATGTACCAATATCCAGAAAAGGAGAACAGGAAGTTACATTGTACTATATCATTAAGGGAACAGCGGAAAATCCCGAGTATGTTTTTGAAAGCGATCCGCCTATGGAGCAACAGGATATCTATTGCTATACCTTGTTTAATAAACCTTGCTATGCTTTTGATTCCTGGCAAAACGCATTGGTTCAGAACGGAGGTTCTTCGCCAACGGACTTACTCACAGGTGTTTTACTGGATGAAGTGGAAGCTTTGGCGACCAGAGAACTTGGAGTGGATGTTGTACAGATCGACAATACCAGAGTGGGGAATGAAACAGGTACATCCATAAAAACCGGATGGTATCTAAATGACCGTACGTTTTTTGCTATTGTAAATGAGATCACCAGCTCTGATCCAAAAACTTTATTTATTCTGGAATATGCTCTTACTAAAACCTGGGATCTGATCATTACAGAAGGGGAAGATTCCAATCGTCGCGGTATTGATTTCCGATATCAATATGATTATTGATTTTATTATATAGTTTTTGTGTGGAAGCAGAGCTTCCGGTTAGCATTCCGTAGCGGAGCTACGGGTAGTGGAAGTCAGAGACTTCTGTTTATTTAGTACTTTTAAGTCACCGCTACCGCTAAAGACTTAAAAGATCTAAGGGAGTTTTAGAAGATATTAGAAACACTACTTCTTAAGCCCTACTATACTTTTAGTCACAGCTAAAAAATTGGCTACCGACAATGAATAACATTGCTAAAAAGACTAAAAAAAGAATGATAAAACAATAATTATGAAACTATGAATTTGATTAAAATTATAATCGCATTAACACTATTCCTGAGTTGTACTAAAAAAGAACCTAATAGATGGGGTTTACAATTTGTAGAATTTGAAAAAGAGTTCATTTTAAAAGAAAACGATCAAGTTCTTTCTTTTCCGTTGAAACCAAGAATGAGTTCGAGATTTCAAATGATACTTTATTTCGACTCTATTGACGGTAATTCAAATGACTTAATACTCGGAAACCTTAAAGATGAAATAATTAAATCATTAGATGGCTTTACAGTTATCGTTCGGGATAAGAATAGAGATATAATTTTACATAGTCACGAGATAAATCATTCGAACCATACAGGGTATAGTTTTGCGAATAATCAATATACTTTTATGTGGATTCCATTTACAGACCTTAAGAAAAATTCAGAACTGGAGGTTTCAATTTCTATTCCAAAACTGGATGAAGAGCATGTTGTTAAAAGCTTTATACTTGTGATAGGGAAAGGCGGTAAATCATATCTTTAATATTTGATTTTAAGTATGCCCAAAAAGATCTTTGAAGTCTTTAGCGAATAGCGGTGAATAATTCACGAAATAAATCTTCAAATGGGTTTACAATAGAAATATTAAATTCCATTGTAAGTCAAGCTAGTAAGAGTGAATAAAAACATGGATATATCTTAATAATTTTAGAGAGAAGAGAAAATGATGAATACCCAGAAAAAAAGAAGTTTTAACCTTCTATTTATTATAATAGTAGCAATAATGTTTACTCTACCATCATGTGATGTTAAAGAAAAAAGAGTAGTTCAAATTTCGGATGTTTTTGATGTAGCTTTTTTTGATAGTACAAGTACTAAAGATTTATCAGCAATATCGGGTTCAAGGAGAGCGAAGTTTGAAATTGAGGATAGAACTTTTTGGTTTTTAAGAAGTGCTTCATATGATCAAAAAGGGTCTATAGACAGCTTAATTTTATACCTTGCAGAAGGTCCAGATGTAAAAACTATAGAAGATTTAGGAAAAGATCCTTATCTATTAGAATTTTATAGACTCCCTTCGAATCAACAGTACTATTTTGTAAATAACTGTTTAAAACTTAGTAGTGATGTATGTAAAGAAGGGAAACTTTATTCTGATAACTTTTTTTTAGTAAAAACAGATAAACAAAATCTGTATAGATTATTTGAACTCAAATAATATTTTACCAAACTAGCGCAAGCGTCTCGCTTGTGCGGGTAAAGCAACGAACAAATAATTGTGCTTAGTTTTTAGAAATAAATAGTTTATTGATTCTGATCAAAAGCACCCAAATTTCACAGAATTCTTGAGAGTGAATGAATTAATAAGACTGAAGTTTTTTTAAATTAAGTTTTTATGCTTCAATTAAAATGATACAAGAAAGTTTGTATCAAAAAAAATGAAACTCACCTGATTTTTTCGGATTAAAATTATTCAATAAAAAATAATCAGAATTTTTTTTACCCTGACACAGGTTGTCACCCACTCTTCGTAAATTTCTTTTGAACATATATTGCACATATATATTTTGTTTAGCATATTTGTTTTGGGGAGGACAAACAACTCATCAGCAGAAGGCTGGTTAAGAGAGCTCTTCATTAAATAGAAACAAGAGAGAACCGGAAGGAAACTGGAATAGCTCGAGATGTTCTGTTTCTGCATCCGGTATAAAAAAAGAGGGCACAATGAAGCAGATTGTAACATGGCTCGACCGCGAGCCTGAGATCGAAGTGTGTGTGCTATACACTAACAACTTAGATCAGGTACAAATACAAAGAGTATTTGATGAAGAAGGGAAAGAAATTTCCATAACGCTTGACGAACAAGAAGGACTGATAGAAGAAATTGTACTGGATGAACACGGTTTGGTAGACGAAGAATACTTCTACTATCTCCGGGATCAGGTACATGAACCTGAGTTTGGACAAGCCTATCAATAAAAATTTAACACAAGAGAGCATAATGCAAAAGTATTTCACAATAAGTGATTTTCTGGTAGATCCCAACATGAGGGAGCCACAATCATGCATACCAATTCATGTAGTAGAAAAAATACTGAGGTATCATTTACCCATTCTAAACGATATCCAGCGAAGGCTGGATTTCAGGATAAAGATATCGGCGAACAGCGGGTACAGGTCCTACGAATGGGAGATCATTCATGGTAGAAGCGGCAACAGCGAACATACCTTTAAAGGTCTGGGAGCTGTGGACTTGACGTGTCATCCGGATAACATTCTGAAGCTGAAAAAGGCTTTGATAGAGAGTGATTATTCCCGCATAGCCTGGTATGAACTCAGAAACTTTTTCCATTGCGATTTCAGAGATGGAAAACTGGGTAAGCGATTCTACAAGGTAGATAATCAGGGAATATGGCATCGGGTAAAAGATGCACACAAAGAAAAAGAACATTTTAGATAAGAGAGAACAATGAATTTAAAAAATGAAGAACAGAAACTGGATAATCTGGAAGCAGAACTAAGCCAGTTTCTGAAAAGAGAAGAACAGAAATTAGAACGAACACATAAAAGCTATTCGCAAGATCTGCCTAAAAAGAAAAGAAAGAAATTTTTTAAGGATACAAGAGTGGGAAGGTTTTTAAGCGGCCGTACTTCCGCAGGCAGGGGGGTTCGCAGAGTCGGGCTCGCAGCGCTTGGTCTGGGAGGGTTGAATGTAGCCGGACTAGGCCCGGAAATCAATCAGCTTACCGCAGATGCAAACGGCATTGTAGATCAGTTCAACGAGTTGATCCTGCTGCTGGGAGCGATGTTAACCACCCTGTCACATATCATTGATAAGCTGGAGCACTACGACACAGTAAGCGAAGAGAGAGAACAAGCTGAGGGACAAATCCGCGCTTTAAAGAAAGTGATACGAAGTATATCACAACAAAAAAATGAACTAAGAAAAGAGAGGTTACAATGAATAACATTTCAAGAAAAATAAGTAATAACAAGAACCCCTATCTGGTTTGTATGATTGTCTTTTTTATGATGATAGTCTTGCCAAAGGGAGTATTGGGGCAATCCGGAAGTAATGAAAGCTCAAATATTCAGAACGTAGCTTTGCCGTCACCAACGGCAGCTTCGATCAAGAAATTTGAGGACTATCCCATAAATTATGCCACCGGGGTGCCACAGATTTCGATACCGCTGTATGTGGCTTCAAGCCGGAAACTGAGCATACCGATTTCGCTGAGTTATCACGCTTCCGGTGTTCGTGTAGAAGAAGTGCCGGGATGGGTAGGTTCGGGCTGGTCATTAAACGCCGGCGGAGCCATAGTCCGTTCTGTACGGGGGTTACCCGACGAACAAACAAAAGGGTATTTGGAAGAAGGCGATCACGCACATGACTTTGAAAGCACACCCGGCTCTACACAGTATAAATTCGATGTTGTGACAGGAGTGGTGGACGCCGAGCCGGATGATTTCAGCATAAGCGCACCCGGGCTTTCCGGCAAGTTTACCTTTAAGTATGACGGAACTATTGTATTGCTTCCTCATCAAAACCTGGAGATCGAGGCTGACTTAACCTCTATATCCGGAGAGATCGCCAAGTTTACGGTGACCAAAGAAGACGGAACGGTCTATACTTTTGCCGAACGCGAAGAGACATACATGGCATCCATCAATAAATCAGGAGGTGATCCAGGATATATTCCGGCAAGAACATACACGTCCAGTTGGTACCTCACCAAAATTGAATCGCCGTATGGAGACGATGAGATAACCCTGAGTTATGAAAACTCCGGGTTGACAACAGATTATACAGTAACAATGTCAACAAATCGTACCAATAATCTCAGTCACTCAACCTGTACGATCTCAGAAGTTGACACTGATATTCAAAACACCAATAAGACCTACAATCGGTTTTTGAAAACCATTACTACTCCTACCGAAAAGATCCATTTTGATCGTGACGATACCTTTGGGTTAAGCACAAAGAGCAGGTTGGAATCGATTCTGGTGGAAACAGCAGATTCAGCAGTAAGAATTAAGAAATATGTGCTGGATACTGATACGGTTGGTAACCGGTTGACTCTGGCAGGGGTTAAGGAATTTGGTGCAACTGACAGCGACGCCTTGCCGGCGTATGAGCTCGAATATTATGATACCTATACCTTACCGGCATTTAATTCTTATGCCATAGATCACTGGGGATACTACAACGGCGAAACCTCGAACAATACCTACATTCCGGAAGTATATGTAACAGAGACATCCAGCACTCTTTCCGGAGCAGACCGGGATCCGGTTTTCGCTTATGCGGTAACGGGATCATTAAAAAAGGTAACCCTTCCCACCGGAGGCAACACCTCTTTTGTGTACGAGTTGAACGACTATTACAAAAACTCTACCGCAAAAAAAGAACCCGGCGGTGGGATTCGGATAAAAAGTATAACTACGCATGATGGGATTTCCATCGCCAACGATGTAGTGAGAACCTATACGTATTTAGATCAAAACGATACTTCAAAAAGTAGTGGGTATTTAACAGGTGGACCTATTGAGTTGTATGAATATACGGCGGTAGATGGAAACAATCCGTGTCCCTTTGTAGTGAGAAACTCCAAGCCCAAAGGGTTGATAGGTGGAGCGCCCGTAGCTTACACTGATGTACAGGAATATTTAGGTACCGTATCCACGAACCAGGGATATTCCAAGTACGATCTGCAATACAGCCTGCACTCCGGTCGGGATGATAAAACCTGGAAACGCGGGCGCGTGAAAGAGGTGGAACATTTTAAATCGGACGATACCATCGTTCAGCGACAAGTCAATGCATATAACTTTTCCGCCAATGAGGTAGACACTTCCTACGCAGTAGAAATTAATATCGTATGGAACAACTCAACTCTTGATACGGCCTACGCCACCAAGAAAATTCCGTTCAATTCCCAAACGCAGTATATGAGTAAGCAAACCAGTTATATGTTTGATGCGTTGGGATCAAACTCCATGAGTACCGAAGACGAATATATCTATGGTTATGATTCCTCCGATAAGATTCTAAAGCTGAGCGAGTTAAAGCAAACGAATTCAGATGGAACCATCAAGAAGCAAAAATTCGGCTATGCGTATGAAGAGTATGCCGGTATGAAAAGTGCCAATATGATTTCTCAGGTGTACTCAGTATTACTGGAAGATGCGACAGGGGATACCTTGTCCAAAAACTGGACCACCTGGAGTAATTCTATTACCGGAAACACCAACTGGAACATAAAGGAGCAATGGCAATGGGAAGGCTCAGGAATTTCTGATGTAACGGCTCCGGCTGATCCAAGTTCTGAAGCTGTAAAAATTGCTGAGGTAATGGAATACGACAGTTATGGAAATCCACTTGAAATTGAAGACAATGCAGGAATCAAAACCAAATACTTTTTTGGGACGAACGACAGTACGCTCATTAACAGCGCTGTTGGAGTAAATGCAGCTCCCGGTGTATATCTTACCGGTATTCAGCAAATTCAGGGATCGGAAAATGCACCGGTAAACGGGCAAAGACCTTCTTCCGGAGATGACTTATTTGTAGAGGCTCAATACGATGAAAAAGGACGGCTTATCGAAAAGATCGCAGCAAACGGAGAGCGTTCTTCTTTCGAATATGATGATCTGAACCGGCTTTCCCTTCAGGTTATGCCTACGGGGTCCAAAAACATAATAGATTATCGATATTCCTCTGATTTTAATTCAGGGTCGTTTTCATCCTCTGATCCTAATTCTATTAGCTCGATTGAGGCAGGTTCTGACTCTCCAAGAGACTTTATCGCAGACCATAAAGAGCTGACTTATTTTGACGGTGAAAATGACTTTATAAACTTTGGAGACATTGCGGCGTTAGACACCCCGGATGAGTTCAGTATCTCCTTATGGTTTAATCGGAAGACAGATAATTCCGGAACTTCCAACGATACCAATCATGATGTTAACAATGTGCTGGTAGCGCAATCATCTTCCGCTTCTAATGATAATATTGAAATCGGAACCGAAGGGACCAATATAGAAGTATATCTGGATACAGACTTTATAGATGCAAAAGAAAGCTATAATGCGGGAATTCAGAATGATACCTGGTATCATCTTGCTCTTACCTACGATGGAAACTCCGCTGTACCTACGAAGCTATTTGTAAATGGAAATATGGTAAAAAGCTGGGATGATAATTACTGGTTAGGAAGTCTGGATAATTCTAATTCCTCTCCACTTTCTCTTGGGCTTGCACGTCCAAGCAGTGATCAATGGGGAGATTTTAATGGTCATATTGCTGACTTCAGAACTTTTGACCGCACGCTTTCTACTTCCGAAGTTTCTTCTCTGTACGAAGGCACTGAATCGGTAAGTTACCTCGACGGACTTGGAAGACCTATTCAGTCTCAAACCAAAGCTCCGGACGGTACGGCCATTATCACCGGAACGCTGTACGACGAACGAGGAAGACCGTATATCACGAGCCGACCAATTCAACTGGATGTAGATACCTACACCAACGGGTTTGTAAATAACCTGTGGGGAACCGGTTTTGCCGGAGGTGAAGGCGAAGCCCTGCCAACAAGTAGCGAAATTTATCAGTACTACGATACCGGATTTAGTGGAACCACCGACGCCAAATACGCCTACACCCAAACCAAGTTCGAGGATAGTCCGCTGTCCAGACAAACCGGAATGGGTAATGCCGCAAGCCTTTTACGATTGGGAGAAAACGAATCCGTGATGGATTACGGATTAAACAGCAGTTCGGAAGGTTTTTCCGGGTTTACGGATAATGAACTTTCCAAAACGGTAAGCACCGATCCCAACGGAAATCATTCGTTTAGTTTTACCGATGGCTGGGGCAACACCATTGCTTCAATGGTGGATATGGACGGTGACAGCACCAAAGACAGTGACGATCTGATCACCGAATTCCAATACGATCTGCGAAATCAGCTTAAGAAAGTAACAGCTCCCGAAGGCGACTCTACTACGTATAACTACAACCAGCGCGGGCAACTGATCGAAAAAGAAATGCCCGACAAAGACGATTCCGATGAATATCGATACGACGATCGGGGAAATCTGCGGTTTACCGAATCGGCCAAGCACAAGAATAATGGCAGCCAGAGTACGCTGTATAATGCGCATTTGTATTCTGATCAAACGTTGAGTATCCCGGGTGACGGTGTGTTAGATTTTGATATAAGTTTTTCCGAATCCAGTATAGACGATGAAATTGACTTCGATCTGGAATACGAAGATGGATCTGATATTTTTAGCTATTACTTTACCGCATGGGAAACCGATGCCTCAGGGGTACACCCGGTAGGTAAAGGAAGTTACAAGCTCAATCAGGAGCCGGTTTATTACCAGTCGCAGTATGGTTTTTTGACCGAAGTAATTTATAAACCCTTCACGTTCACCTACAACAACTACGACGAACTGAACCGCATTACCGAAACCGGCGAATACTATGGAGTCACCTCTTTTGAAAATATGAACGCCAATAATGATGTAACCGGAAGCAAGGTTGCTATGCAAAAGTATTTTTATGGAGAAGCAAATGCTAAGGCAGGCGCTAATAACACCAAAGGAAAACTAGCAAAAGTAGAATACCGTGATATGCACAGCTACAATAGTTGGGGTAAAACATGGTACAGCTACAACAGTCAAGGATTGGTGGAATGGATTATTCAAGATCTACCCGGAAGCAGTATGGGAGAGAAAAAGATTGAATACACCTATGATGAACTCGGCCGTGTAACCGAAATGGATTATCAAGCAGGCGAAAGCGACGATTACTATTTCCGTTACAGCTACGACAATCTTGGAAGACTTGCCAAAACCGAAAGCCGAAACAGTAGCGGAGGCAGCTGGGTAGAAAATGCGGAATACACCTACTTTGCGGATGGACAACTCAGTGATCTGCAGCTTGGCAACGGTGTTGAAAACATAGACTATACTTATGGTAGCGAAGGTTGGCTAACGAGCATTAACGATCCGGGAACACTGGGCAGTGATCGCTTCGGACAAAACATGACCTACGATTTTGCCGGAAACATCGATACGCTCTCGTGGAACCAAAGCCAAAACAGCGGTCAAAAAACCTATTATTTCAGCTATGACCGTGCGAATCGTTTAGATACAGCAGACCAGAGTTCCGGAAATGCGTGGGATGTTATCAATGAATACAACAAGAACGGAGTAATAACCAATATTAAACGATGGGATAATAACGGCTCATTAACTAATGAATATGAAATTGATCCCGTTACCAACTCCAACAGAATTGATACTATCATTGACTGGTTTATTCTGGAACAAGTGGATGTGGAATACGATGCCAACGGAAATATGATCGAAAACGGATTATATCCTACAAAGTTGCAAAGCGCTCGTTATGATGCTAGAAATCTTCCCTACACCATAGACGGAACAAGTACCATTTATCATATCTATGATGCCGACGAACAGCGCGTTTCTAAAAAAATAGGAAGTACCACCACTTCATATATTCGTGGAGCAGACGGACAAACCATTGCCACCTATGTAAACGGAACCGTGGATAAATGGAATCTAATCTCAGGTGGGGATATTGTGGGAACCGCGGAAAACGGATCGGCTTTCATTGAGTATTTCATCAAAGATCATTTGGGAAGTACACGCGCCATTGAAAACAACATCAATTCTCCCGTTGCTTATTATGACTTTTACCCCTTAGGTAAACTCATGCCGGGAAGGCACACTACCAGCAACGATGATCGGTACAAGTTTACCGGGCATGAACTCGACAGCGATGCAGGCATTGACCTGAGCTACGCCGGAGCGCGTTACCTGGATTCTGAAATTGGAAGCTGGTTAAGTATTGACCCAATGGTGGATAAATATCCTGGATTGTCTCCATATAACTATACAATGAATAATCCTTTGAATTTGGTTGACCCGGATGGTAGAATGGCTTGCTGTGAAGCATTTGTTAAAAAGGTAAATGATTTTGTAGACTCTTCTCGTAAAAAACTTAACAAGTTCTTCAATAATGTGGCTTTTAACCCGAGAACATCTAAAAATGTATTAGGTTCTGCTGAAAAAGCAAAAAATGAAACTAAAATAGGTGCTTCTTATCAGGTTGGGTTAGGATTAAAAAATAAGGATTTGATAGAAGTGAATGCAGGCAGTATTGAGAAGTCAGTTGAATATAGCCCCGTAGAAGGAATTTCAGAAAATTTTGTAATTTCAGGAATTGAAGCAGAAGTCGGAAATGAATTGGTAGGCCTCGGTACTTCAATTGGCTCGATAGATTCTAATTTAGATATCAATAACCCAAATGCAAGTATTAATTTTATGGGCAAAAATGTACTTTCAACAGAAAGCTTTACAGCCTTAGAGGATAACACTAGAGTTAATCTAACGATACCTCTTGGAGTTCAATCAATAAGTATATATACTGATGGAAATACAGTAACAAATTATACTGAGTTTTTTAGAAAAACTGTTGGTGAATTCGTTTTAAGTCAATTTGAAAATTTTCCAATAAATCTAGGTATTGAAAACTAAAAATGAATAGAGAAGTAAAAAAAATAGCGTTTTCATTAATGATAAGTGGTTTTTTAATGCTTGTTTTTTTCCAAAGTGGAGTTTTTTTCAGAGAAATTTCTAAGAAAATTATCTATCTAATTATAGTTATACCATCATTATACTTAAGCTTTATTGCTTTGCATTATTTTATTAAAGAAGGGGATCTTAAAGAGATTAAAAAGACAGACTTTATTGATAAACAATTTGTCATACTTTTAATTTTTTCTTCAATATTGTGTTTTGCATTTTTATTCTTGATAGAAAAATATTTTTGACCCCAACCTAGCGCAAGCGTCCGCTTGTGCCGGAAGGTAATAACAGATTAAACGAAAGCCCAATTCTTCGGAGTTGGGCTTTTTTATTACCTATGATGCCGACGGGCAAAGAGTTTCCAAAGACAACGGAACCGATACTACTTCCTACATTCGTGGAGCCGATGGACAAACCATTGCAACTTATGTAAACGGAACGATAGATAAATGGAATCTTATTTCCGGCGAAGATATTGTAGGAACCGCTGAAAATGGCTCTCCTTGATGATATAGCTGGTTTATCTGACGAAATAATCACTTTAAATAAGAAATATAGTAATGGTTCTCTTTTAAGCGGGTCACCAGAATCTGCTATTAATACAGCTTCTTATTATGATGATATAGCTGATCAAGGTAGTTCAATCTTTAAAACCATAATTCAAAATCATATGTTCGAGAATGGCAATAAAAGAACAGCAGTAGATTTTCTCAAATCTTTTGCAGAAAAGAACTCAATTAATATTAGATTATCTAGCGACGAGTTATTAGACTTAGCGACAAAGATTGCAAACAAAGAGGTTAGCGAAGTATCTGAAATAACTAAATTAATTAGAGGATTAGATTGATGAATAAAATAAAATTTAGTGATTTGCCTAAGTATATGGAAATCATTAGAAAGAATGGAGATGTATTTATTCTCAAAGTTGACGGAGAAAGAGAAAGTAATTTTTTTACACTGGTAATTACTTTTGCTAATCAAGAATTTGACTCATTAAGATTAGACCATTCTGACTTAGAGGAAGGAATTAATCTTGTTTTGGAGGAATACTTCAAACTAAAGTAAATTTTCGCAAACTAGCGCAAGCAGCTTGTGTGATTGGTTACTAAATAAAATTATAAGCCCAATTCTTCGGAGTTGGGCTTTTTTTATTCCCGCAACCTCCCCTATTTCAATCTTGGGTAAAACTGCAGATGAAATTGCAGAAATATTTACTAAAGAAGGATATAAAGCAACGGTTGAATCCGCTAGATCAGGAGGAACAAGAATTTTGATTGAGGGACATCAAATTAATTCGATCCGATTTTCAGAAGAAGGAGGAAGGCATATACTTGGAAGTATAAGAGTCTCCGGAAATAATGTTAGAACTAAGATTGTTTTTGGAAATAGAAAATCTTATAAAGGAAATATTGATGAAGGGGAAGCAGCCGGAACAACATTTATTTTTATTGACCAATGAAAACAGATAAAGAAACATCTCAATGGTGGATTAGTCTATACAATTCATTATTCATTTTAACTAGTTCCCAAAAAAAATTGAAAGAACTTGAAAATGAGGTTTTTGAAATAATGGATGAGTTAGAAGCGAACCTAGATAATGGAATAAACTCGGATAGTATTCATTTTTATTTAGAAAATGGTTGGATTAATAATGAACAGAGTGAAAAGCTTATCAAGTTTAAGACGCACTTAGACAAGTTTTCACCTGAAGAATGGGACTTTGATTTAATGTTTCATGCAGAGGACTGGAATTTAGTAAGGTCTTGGGCAAAACAGATTTTTCAAGATTTAGGATTCAAGGATAGTGGCTGGAACGGATATGGCGAAGTTATAATATTTTTGTAAGTGGTTGGAGACCAACTAGCCCCAACTAGCGCAAGCGTCCGCTTGTGCAAATAGACACTAAATAAATTTAGCAAGCCCAATTCTTAGGAGTTGGGCTTTTTTGTTTACTAAAAATTCCCTATTGCTTAACAGCCAACAGCAGCACGGTGTATTATACCTATGATGCCGACGCCCAACGTGTTTCCAAAGACAACGGAACCGATGTAACTTCCTACATTCGCGGAGCCGACGGACAAACCATTGCCACCTATGTAAACGGAACCGTGGATAAATGGAATCTAATCTCAGGTGGGGATATTGTGGGAACCGCGGAAAACGGATCGGCTTTCATTGAGTATTTCATCAAAGATCATTTGGGAAGTACACGCGCCATTGAAAACAACATCAATTCTCCCGTTGCTTATTATGACTTTTACCCCTTTGGTAAACTCATGTCGGGAAGGCACACTACCAGTAGCGATGATCGGTACAAGTTTACCGGGCATGAACTCGACAGCGATGCAGGCATTGACCTGAGCTACGCCGGAGCGCGTTACCTGGATTCTGAAATTGGAAGCTGGTTAAGTATTGACCCAATGGTGGATAAATATCCGGGATTGTCTCCATATAACTATACAATGAATAATCCTTTGAATGGGTTAGATCCAACTGGTAATGCTGTTATATTTGTTAACGGATTTCCATTTGATGGAAACGTTAATAGATCTTACTGGGGGAGTTTTGCAGAAGACTTAATGAAACGTTTTCCAGGAGAGAGAGATTATTTTTTCGATGGAGGGAGAATAATTAAGAATAATGGTAAAACTTCTTCCGTTTCTTTATGGGGCTTTTCTGGAAGACTAGGTAGTGTTATTTCAAGTGACTTATACTATGGAAGTGGAAGTTTTGATGTAAGAAAAAAGGCTGGATATAAAGATGGCCAAAAAAGAGCAAAGGAAATAATTAACAATCTTTCCCGAGATGATGAGGGGGATATTACAGAGTCAATTAAAATTGTTACGCATAGTATGGGGGCAGCATATTCAAGAGGTTTGATAGAGGCTCTTAAAGAGTATGCTACTGAAAATAATATTGAGGGTTTAAATATTGATTTTATAATTGATATTGCCGCTTATCAAGGTGATGATATTTCAAATAGTTTTATAAAGTCTTTTCAGGTTGGAAGCCCATTTGATTTCTTGGCAAGAAATAGAAAAATAGATAGCTCTAAAAGAATAGATGGCTCAAATAAATGGTTTCCAGGGCATAGATTAAGTCATTATTCTGCTAATAGAATAATTGATAATGTTATATCTTGGGCAAGGGCAAATGATATACCTTTAACCATTAGAGAATAAAGTTATGAAAATAAAAATAATTTCATTGTTAATTAGTCTGTTTGTGTCACTATTAGTTCTATTTATTGAAATATCGACAGGGATTAGTTTTTTCATCTATGCGATATTTGAAGGAGATGATTTCCCATCACGTATTATAATAATAGTAATTTGCTTGTTTGCTGGTATTGTATCTTATTTTTTATCAAATAATTACTTGAAAAGTAAAGAAGACCCCAACTAGCGCAAGCAGCCTGTGCTGAACTTGATTCAGTATCCGCTTGTGCCGGAAGGTAATAACAGATTAAACGAAAGCCCAATTCTTCGGAGTTGGGCTTTTTTATTACCTATGATGCCGACGGGTAACCCACGGTTGAAGCTGCTGATCAAGCTGCCGATCTTTTAAATAATATTATTGGTAGAACTATCAGTGAAGTAGCTCCAACTTCTTCAATTAAAGAAAATGCTATAAGTGTTCTTAGTTTCTTTAAAAATGTTGGCTTATTTACAGTAAGTGAAGCAGATGGAGTATTCAAAGTCCCAACTAGCGCAAGCGTCCGCTTGTGCGGGTAAAGAAACGAACAACTAATTAAAACAAAATGCATTCCAAAATCGGGATGCATTTTTTTATATGAAAAGTTTAGATTGGAAGGTACAAGCGGACGCTTGCACCAGAGTGGGGATTTACAAAGAAAGAAAAAGATTATTTTAATGGGGTTTCTCGTAATATTTTTTAACTATTCAAATTATTAATATGAACAAGCTAGTGTTTTTAATTTTTATTTACGTGACTTTGAGTTGTAATTACTTTAATGACTCTAAAATCTCTAAAGGCATTATTCAATACCATAATTCAGATTGTATATCTGTTTCTGAATGTTCTCTTAAAATTTCCGAACTAACCGATTTCGACTGGGATACAATGTATGTATTTAATGGATATTCAACTTCATACGATATAAATAGTTCGGTAGGTTTTCTAGCAACAGGTAGAGACCTACCTGATGACTATATCCAGTTAATGTTTGTTAAAAACAAAGAGGTGGTTTATCAAGAGTGCCATCCATATAAATCTTTTAATATTCAATTTCGATCAATTGATCCTGAACAATGGAATAAAGATCGCTATAACTATTATTCTAAAGAAAAAGCAGAATTTGTTATTGATAAAAAAGAGAGTAGATATGGAGATTTTTTCCTGAATTTAAGTCCAAAATCTCCCAAATATCTCTGAAGTCTTTAGCGAATAGCGGTGACTTCAGAGCTGGAATGAACGAGCCAAAAGAACTTGCCGGTTAAAACAAATAGCAAGTCTATGACTTGCTAACTAATTACCAAATAATTATATAAGCCTTGCATATTATACAATGTGCAAGGCTTTTTTATAATTCAGTTATGGCAGGATTTAAGATTTATAATCATCAACAAGCTCATTTCATTACTTTTGCTGTGGTGGAATGGATAGATGTATTTACCAGACCTGATTACAAAAATTGTGTTGTAGAAAGTTTAAAATATTGCCAGAAAGAAAAAGGGTTAAACATTCATGGATGGTGCATAATGACCAATCATATCCATTTGGTGATAAGTGCAAAAAAAGACTGTAGCCTTTCAAATATACTCAGAGATTTCAAAAAGTATACCGCTTCAACTATTCTTAAAGATTTGGAAATCAATAAAAAGGAAAGCAGAAGAAATTGGATGTTGTGGTTGTTCAGAGAAGCCGGAAAGAGGAATTCCAACAATAAGAAATATCAATTCCGGAGACAGGATAACCGGCCGATAGAAATTACAAGCAATGGGTTCTTTCACCAAAAAATGGAATACATTCATTATAATCCTGTAAAAGAAGGCTTCTGCAAAAAAGCAGTTGAATACCCGTACAGTAGTGCAAGCTGGTATGAGGATAAAACAGGAATGATTGAGATAAATGAAATACTAATTTAAGTAGGTTGAGATAGTGAAAGTCGGAGACTTCTGTTTATTGTTACTTTTAAGTCACCGCTATTCGCTAAAGACTTAAAAGATCTAAGGGTCTCGCTTGTGCGGGTAAAGCAACGAACAAATAATTGTGCTTAGTTTTTAGAAATAAACAGTTTATTGATTCTGATCAAAAGCACAATGTTCACCACGGCAGCATTCTTCAGTATTTATTCCGCAATTTGAACATTGCCCGTGACCATGAACCCAAATCAACTCCGACACATGCCCACAGTACAAACAACGATTTTCAGTTTTATGAACAGTTTTAGACGAAGATTCCTGAGTTGAAGATGCAAATGAACGTTCCATAATAACTATCGATCATAGGATGAAGTGAGTTCTGTATAAGCAACCTCAATATTTCTGCTTAACGTTAATCCCCAACCCGGCGCTTTAAAAACTTCAAATCCCGGAAGAACCTCAGCTTTAGCAATTTCTTCTTTGCTCTTGCCTTCGTTGATCCCTTTTTGAGTGTATTCCAAAAGTGCTTCAAGGAATTCGCTTTTCAGGATCAGATCATCTTTGTTTCCGGTAATTCCGAATTCAGAATTTCCGTGGCCGTAGATGTAGATAGTATCGGTTTCAAGTTCATCAACGGTCTTTCGAAGAACCTGAATCCAGTTATTAATATTTGCTCCGCCATTGGTGTCAATAAAAGGATAAGCTCTGTTGAACATAAGATCTCCCATATGCGCAACATTGGCCTTCTCGAAATACACTACAGAATCACCGCCGGTATGAGCGGGTCCAAAATGCATCAAATGAACGGTTTCATCTCCAACTTCTTCGCTCCATTTATCAATGTAAGTTAAGTCAGCATACACCAGAGCATCTATGGCTTCCTGCCCTCTGCTTTCTGCTGACCTTTTCTGCAGGTCCGGAACATTCCGGTGTGCAACTATATGTTTTGCAAAACCTTTAAATACAGGGTTCCCTGCTGTATGATCTCCGTGATGATGTGTATTGATCAGATAATCCATCACATGATCTGTTTTCTCTTTTAAGCCATCCACACAAGTTTGCGCAGAGTCAGGAAACTGAGAATCCACAGCTACCAGTGAATTTTTTGTAGCCAGCCAACCGATAGTTCCTCCTCTGCCTACAAATGTGCCTACATTCCGGCGCAGAGTTGTAAATGGTGTTTGAAGTAAAAAAGCCAGTTTTTGAATGGGAAGCATAGTAGCTGCGCCCATCATTGCCGAGCGGAGCAAAAAGTCTTTTCTGTTCATAAGAATATCGTTTGGTTAGTCGAAAGCCAGGTATCTTCCACGACGATGATTCACAGCCAGAATCAGGTTGAGAAAGACTGACGCTAATACAGAATAAACAATAGCCATCACATCTACCAGAAAAATTGCACCAACGATAATGATTACATCCACGCACATTTGAAATCGGCCGGCATTGATATCATGAAATTTCTGCAGGTAAATAGAAACGATATTCAAGCCACCTAAACTTGCTTTGTGTCGGAACAGCATTAGTAAGCCGGTACCAATTAAAAAGCCTCCGAGTGCAGCTGCGTAAATTGGATTTATATCTCCAAATTCAAAAACTATGGGGACATAATCTGAGCAAAGAGAAACCAGAAATACGGTGACAAAAGTTTTGAGAGTGAACTTCCATCCAAGTTTCCATAAAGCGAGACCATAAAAGGGAATGTTGATCACAAAGAAAACCTCACCAAAAGAAAAACCCGTTGCATACTGAGTAAGGAAAGCAACTCCGGCCGTTCCTCCGATCAAAAAATTCATTTCTGAAAATAAAGCGATCCCAAAAGAAAGAAGTACCGAAGCTACCGAAATAGCCATCAGATCTTCTAATAAAGTATGTTCACGTATAGAAGGATCGATGCCTTCTTCAATAAGCTGTTCGGTGATTTTATCTTTAGGAGGAGCCATTACTCTTGATGTTTTGTGAGCATCAAAGTTAAGGCTTATTTGATTCTGAATTAACCCCGGCTAATAAGTTTTATGCTATATCAAAGATAGTCTTTGTTGATGATTTGGAGTTTGAATTTTGTCTTTTGTGATTTACTTATTCAGTAGGTCCACCTGTATCCGGCTTGCCTTCTTTAGGATTATTAAAAACCCGAATAGTTGGGTAAGCAAGATCAATGGAGTCGGATTGGGAAAATTCATCGAGAGCTCGCTCCCAGATAGCTTGGGCACTTCCTCGGCGACGTCTCGGATCTGTTAAATAACGAATGGATAACATCACTCCACTGTCCTTTACATTGGTATAAACGATAGGAGTGAGATAGCGGTATTCAATGAGATAGGATTTTGCAGCTCTTTTTATTTGCTCCTTTGCCTGCTCAATAAAATCTTTGGATTCTTCTTCAGCGATCGTGCTCAGAATTTCCTTTGCTTTCTTCCAGTCGCTCTCAAATGTGACCATAATTCCAATTTCATTCCAGATAAACTGGAAGTCGCTGGTGTAATTTGCAAGTTGTTCTGTGAAAACGGTATGGTTGGGGATATGGATAACTCTACCTGTACTTTGGTCTGCATCTACCCAGTTACCGATTTCGAGGATGGTAAATTTAAACGGACGAATATCGATCACATCACCTTTAGATTTACCCAATTCAATCCTGTCACCAACATCAAATGGTTTTCTCCAGATGATGAATAACCATGCTGCAAGGTCAGTAACGGGGTCTTTCAGGGCAATTGCTAAACCGGCTGAAAGTAATCCGAAATAAGTTGAGAGATTTCCTAAAGCACTAAACCAGATCTGAGCAATAAGAATTATCCCAATAAAAGCAGAAATATAGGTAAGGTTTTTTCTCCACTTATAAGTGGTGCGCTTACTCTCAACATTTTTATGGACAACGCGAAGAGTTAAAGAACGGATGATCCATAAAATGAATATAACTACAAGCGTTTTAAGGATTTGGCTTGTGACTACCGGCGAGCTTTGAAAAAATTCCGCTATGCTGTTTAAAAAATTTTCCATGAATGGATAATAACCTTATCAAATGATAGTTTCACGCTTGGGATAATATAGAAATTTGAATATCTTTAATGCTCTGAAAAATTTAAGATTTTATCATGCTTTATAACATAATAGTTGCAGTAATAACTATCATCTGTGCACTTTTAATATTAGTTGTTTTATTACAGAACGGTCAAGGATCGGGTTTATCCGGAATCAGTGGCGGTGGGGGTGGAGGCGCTCTTGGTGGAAACTCAGGTTTAGGAGCACGCAGAACCGCTGATTTACTTTCTAAAGCGACCGGAATTTTCGGAGGTGCTTTTTTGGTACTCTGTATTCTTGCTAATTTTGCTATAGATCGCACAGGAGACGGACCAACTCGTAGTATCCTTCAGGATGGTGGAGCTCCGGTTCAGGATTTGAACGCTCCTTCTCAAACTCAATCAGCGGTTCCTATTCAAGGCAATGATGCTGGTTCTTCTGACGATTCAGGAAACGAAGGGGATAACTAATAGTTAGTTTTCCTTTTTGATTGAAAGAATTTAAAGCCCTGCTCAGTGAGTAGGGCTTTTTTATTTCCCGATACAAAACCGTGAGAAGATGGAATCCAGAATATGTTCATTGGTAATCTCTCCGGTAACTGTTCCCAATTCGTTTAGAGCTGCTCTCAGATCAATAGAAAGAAAGTCGCCTGTTAAGCCGTTTTCTAAACCGGTTAATGCTGCCTGAATATGCTCTTTGGTTTTTTGAAGGGCATCCCGGTGGCGGGAAGAAGTCACCAATAAACTGGAAGCATCATAGTGTTTATTTTCAAGAGCACGATTTTTCAGCAGAGTTTTTAACGCTTTAATATTCTCTTCTTTAACCGCTGATATTTTCAAATCAAATTCAGTTCTCCATTCCTGATCTGCTTCAATATCCGCTTTGGTACCAATCAGAATAAAAGGAGTTTCGCCTGCTCTTTTCTGAAACGCTGCAATTTCCTTTCTTTCTTCTTCCGTGAAAGCCTGAGACAGATCTTTGAGGTAAATAACAAGATCAGCTTGTTCAAAAGCTTTTTGCGAGCGCTTCACGCCTTCTGCTTCAACAACATCTTCGGTTTCCCGAAGTCCGGCGGTATCTATGAGCTTGAACAACAAGCCATCAAAGTTCCAATCTACATCAATGGTATCGCGGGTGGTTCCTGCAATTTCTGTTACAATGGCCCGGTCTGATCCCACTAGCGTATTCAGCAGCGTGGATTTACCGGCGTTAGGACGCCCGATCAGTACGGTTTTAACTCCGTCTTTTACGAGACGACCGGTTTCATAGGTGTCCAGTAGATTTGAGAGTTCTGTATCTACGTCTTCCAGTAATTTCTGGAGCTGTTCCTTATTGGCAAACTCAACGTCTTCTTCAATAAAATCCAGTTCCAACTCGATCATTGCTGTGGCATCAATGATTTGCTGACGAAAGGTTCGGACATAATCTCCAAGTTTTCCTTCCAATTGTTGATGAGCGGCGTCTACTGCTTTTATACTTTTGGCATGAATGATATCGGCA
Source organism: Balneola sp. (assembly GCA_965222085.1). GTDB lineage: Bacteria > Bacteroidota > Rhodothermia > Balneolales > Balneolaceae > Balneola. The sequence continues at coordinate 1,043,478 of OZ244952.1, read as the reverse complement.
ACGGCTTCAGCCTGATCCAGATCTAATTTTCCATTCAGAAAAGCACGTTGGGTGAATTCCCCGGCTTCCGCTGCTTTTACTCCCAGGCTAAGTATGGTTTCCAGAACTTTCTGAGTAACTAAAACTCCGCCATGGCAGGAAATTTCTACTGTTTCTTCACCGGTATAAGATTTGGGGGAATGGAACAGAGTAACCAACACTTCATCAACCGGTAGTTGGTTTTTATCTATGATCTTACCAAAATGGACTGTATGAGAATCTAAAGTAGTAAGGTCTCTTCCCTGAAAGGCTTTATTTACTACCGAAATAGCGTCTTTCCCTGAAACTCGAATTACCGCGATTCCGCCTTCTCCAACTGGGGTGGCAATGGCAGCTATCGCTGATTTTTGTATGATTGAATTATTCTTCTTTGTATCATTCATAAGTCAAATATAAGCTTAAATCATCTACTATGAATAATCGACTTGTCACACTTTTAGTTATCGCAGTATTTATTTTTTCTGGATCTGCAATAGCTCAAACTATCTCTGCTGACCGGCCTGGAGCAGGTTATGGAACGTTCACTGTTCCGGCAAAGACAGTGTATCTTGAATCAGGAGGTTCTATCAGTAGTGATTTTTCTGATATCGGGCAAATCTTTTTAAGAACGGGATTAAGTGAAGACCTTGAAATTCAGTTTAATGCCGGTTCGTTGTTGTTTATTGAAGGAGTTGATAAACCAAGAGTGGCGGTACAATCCGTAGCTTTAAAATATAGTTTGGGTTCTTTTCGGGATGAAAAATTAAATCTGTCTTTATTAAGTCGCACCAACCTTCCTTTTTTTAATGATGACTATGAATATTATTTAACGCGGTTTATGATTCTCGCTGATTATTCCCTTAATGAGACTTGGGGCTTAAACTCCAATTTCGGTTACGGCGATTTTTTTGACGGATTAAGTAACGGTTCCTTCAATTTTAATATCACGCCGGGGTTTTCAGTAAATGAAAACACAGCAGCTTACTTTGGGTATGCAGTAACTTTTGATGAAAACTTTTCCAGTGACTTGATAGAAGCGGGCATGGTCCACTTTTTAGATCCATCTTTCCAACTTGATGCCGGGTTTATTTATTCTGATGGGGATGACCTTTATCTGACATTAGGTGTTGCTAAGAGGTTTTGATTTTTTCTTAGAAATTAACTCCTTTTTAAAAAATAGCTAGGTCATCCCGAATTTATTTCGGGATCTTATGTAAAGGCTTTAAACTTTTCTCTATTTACTAACTTCTTAAGGCATCACATCAGTCATTCAATACCAATATTTAAATCTATTGAAATGAAATAGTTAAACTCCATAAAGTTTGATTCAAATTATCTTCCTAAAAAATAACTATGCAAGTAGATAAATCCAGATCTCCTGCATACGCGTGGAGATGACTCTTTTATCTAAACCAAAACTGTCAACGAATTAAATGACATCTCTAAGGAAGAACAAATGCTAAAATCAAAGGGGTGCAATGCGTTCATTCAAACAAAAAAGGCTTCTGACAATTTAATACCAGAAGCCTTTTTTGGATAAAGTTTAGTCTAATGCACGTTGCCCATCATGCGTTTAAGTATTGGGGATAAAATAAACACGATCACAGAAGCTCCGAGAGCGTACTTAGCGATCAAATCAAAACCACCCAGATACGTGTTTAATGTTTGAAGTCCACCCACATTGATGTCTGTACTTTCGATAGCCAGCTGTTTTCCGATAAAACCGACAACCTGGAAGGCATAAGCTGATGACAAGAACCAAATTCCCATCATAAAGGCTACGATTCGTTTAGGAGACAGGTCGGTGATCTTAGACAGTCCAACCGGCGACATAAATAATTCCCCAACAGAAAGTAAGAAGTACATGATCATTAAATAAGAGAATGGAACCATTCCGGATTCATCAGCGCTGTTTCCACTCAATGCTAACACATAAAAACTTATACCTGCCAGTGCTAAACCTGTAGCAAATTTATACGGAGTAGGTGGATTTTTCTTTTTCTTACTGAGATAGCCCCATAAGAGAGAAATCGGAATTGAAAGAATGATGATCCACATTGAATTTAGAGCATTAGTCTGTGCAGCATCGATCCAAACGAGATTTACATTTCTTGCAGCAAACAAAGTAATAACACTACCTGAGAGCTCATGAAATCCCCAGAAAATGGTCATGAAAAGAGTAATGAATACTGCAACGATTAGTTTTTTACGTTCATCAGGAGTTGATTTTGCAATGATGTATCCGAGGTAACCAAGAATAGCAACCCCAATGATCTTAAAGATGAGATTCACAATATTCTGTTCTCCAAGGAACGTATTTCCTCCACCAATATCTTGATACGCGGATAGTAAATATGCTATAACAGGTGCAGATAAGAACGCTAAGATAGGAACCAAGTATTTTTGAGGGATACCCAACACTTTCTTCTCATAAACCTCCTGACTTGGCGGTAATCCATTATCACCAAAAACATTTTTCTTAATTCCACTCCAAAAGAAGGCCAAACCTGTAAGCATCCCTATGCCGGCAAGTCCAAAACCATAGTGCCATCCATATTCGCGACCAAGCCATCCACATAAGAGCGGAGCAACAAATCCACCAATATTAATACCCATATAGAAAATAGTAAAACCGGAATCTTTTTTTGCATCGCCATCCTTATACAAAGAACCTACAAAAGTGGATATGTTCGGTTTAAAGAAGCCATTCCCAACCACAATGAAAGCTAATGCCAGAAAGAAAGTGACATCGCCGGGAATCGCCAAAACGAAATGACCTAATGCCATCAACACCCCACCGAGAAAAACAGATTGCCTCATTCCTAAAATAGTATCAGAGACTCTACCACCAATTACAGTTGAGGCATAAACTAAAGATCCGTAAGAAGCATATACTGCCGCTGCTGCAATATCTCGTGATGCTAAAGCTTCAAAGACTTCATTTACCATGTAAAGAGTTAGTAAAGCTCGCATTCCATAGAAACTGAATCGCTCCCATAATTCAGCAAAAAACAGGTAAAAGAGTCCTTTCGGGTGTCCGAACATCATTTCCTGTTCTTGTTCTGCTACATTCGCCATAAATTCTTTATTTAAAGTTTTGTATAAAAAAGACCGATGATGATACCTAAAGAGTTACAATGGTGCAAGAACCGATTATTCAGACATCTGCAACAAAGAACGATAAATCTCGTGTACTTTCCAGTTCATAAATCTGATAACTCATGGAAATTTTATTTATTGGTCTTGGAGTAGTATTAATCCTGATGGGTTTAGCCGGAGCTTTTCTTCCTGTGCTGCCGGGACTTCCTTTCAGTTATGCCGCACTTTTAGTGCTCCACTTTAGTGGAATTGCTCAGTTCAGTACATTCTTCTTGGTAACATGGGCAATAGTTGTTTTGACTATATTAGTGCTTGAGAATGCACTTCCTGCTTACACCACCAAGAAATTTGGAGGTACGGTCTATGGAGTTACAGGAAGTACCATTGGAATGATTTTAGGGATGTTGTTTTTCCCGCCATTAGGATTTTTTCTGGGAACACTGATTGGAGCTTTCGTTGGAGAAATGATCTATAAACAGGATGTTAAAACAGCACTTAAATCAGCCTGGGGATCTTTTATAGGATTTTTGACCGGAACCGCTATCAAAGTTACTGTTGCAGCAATGATTGCTTTCTCATTTTTTAAGGCTATTCTTTGAGCTATCTTTTTTGAGATATTGAATTATCGTATAGAAGGCAACAGCGAAACACAAAAGAGATCCACTTCCAAATAAGACCCGTGCAATCCAAACATTTTGGGTGTTACTTAAAAAAGGAGTTCCACCTGAAAAATGAGCTGCTTCACCATATAGTGCTATCCAACCACCGATGCAACCAAAGCTCAGGACCAATAAGCCGGCTAACAAGTGATTAATTGGTGACTTTTCTCCAACAAGTATCATTACTCCGGCTAATGAAAATACAAATCCACATAAGCCAATTACCCATTCAGGAGCATTTAGTTCCGAATCATCAACAGGAATAATTCCTATACCAATAAGAATAAAAAACAAGCCTGTTAAAATGAAAAGCCAAGAGAATAACTTTGTTTTTGCAGGGCTTAATTTTTTACTCATTCAAATAATAGTATTGTTTCAGGTAATTAAGTTAGCAATTCAATCTTAAAATCATTAATTCTCATCCCATTCTTCTTTCCATTCGCCTTCGGCTTTGAGGTACTCTTTCATTTTTGTTTTCATCAGATCTAGGTCGTCGTAAATTCTATTTTTCAATGACCGAAATTTCGGGTCATCTTTATATGAACGATAGGTTGCAACAGTAGCAAATGCGTCTGGCCAATTGGCTTTAGAGTTCATCTCAAAGTATAATTTTTCAATACTATCTATAATAGCATCCTTATCTCTTTCAGCGATCGCACATCCTAGTTGAGCTTCTAATTGCATAACACGACTAATTTCTTCACCCATTTCCTCTATGCGTGAGGAGATCTCTTCACATATTGCTACACCAATATAGTTAGCTCTTTCCGTACGCCCTGTTTCCATTAATAGAACTTGATATGCATTAACCGGACCAAACGGTAAATCATCAAGCTGTACTTGTTCTTCAAAAAGGGTTGGATAAGTTTCTTTCAGATGATTTTCTAATTCTACATAACTTTCTTGAAGCCCTAGCAACTGACCTTTTATTCTTATAAGATTTCCGATCATATCGTCGCCGATGTCATTGATCAATTCGTTATACACTTTTTCTATTTCAGAATAATCCTCAAGTATAAAAAGATGGTTTATCTTAGGTCTTAAAGCGTTCCCATTTTTAGGATACATTTCATCCATTTTGTTAATCAGATGTTTAGCGAAGGACATGAATTCAACATCATGACTGATATTAACCAACTCTATCATCAGATTGAGATCGTCAGGATTTCTTTGATAACTCTCATAGACCATTTCGAAAGCTTTATCAATCTCTCCATAAGGAACATCACGGAAAATCCTTGCTTTTTCCCCGTAAGCGGGTCCGAAGTCGGGGTAGTTTCTGATGATACTATCAAATATCTCAATTGCTTGTTCATATTCTCCATCTGAAGTAAGGCCTCTGGCATACATATTCGCAGTGCCGGGATCTAACGGATCAATTTCATATGCTTTCTTCATTGCTGACCCAATCTCATCATATCTCCGATTAAAGAACAACGAATTTCTATAGGCAGTGTAAGCTCGAGAATCATTTGGCATTAATTCTATAGCACGTTCGCTTGCTGTTAATGCTTTTTCGTATTCACCGGTATATCGATAAAGATATGCCAGAGAATGATAGGCTCTACCAAGATTCCCATCTAATAATAGGGCCTGATCAATATTTTCTCTCATCAATGGAATAAGTTCTGACTGAGGTAAGTTTCCATATTCATGAAGTAAAGCATATGCAAAAGCAATTCGTGCATATGCTTCGGCAAAAGTTGGGTCTAATATAATAGCTTGTTTATACTTTTCTACCGCTTCTTCAAGTTCTGATGCCTTCCTGTTATGTTCTAACTGAGTTGCTGCTAAATATAAATTGTAGGCTTCAATATCTTTGGTTGGGCGAGCTTCAAATAAAGCGACTTCTTCTGGCAACAAGCGAACTTTCAATTCCTGAAGCACTCTTTTTGAAATGTCCTCTTGGATTTGGAATATATTCTCAGCAGTTAGTTCGCGATCGTAACTTTCTGACCATAAATTAAATCCATTTCTGGCATCAATAAGTTTGGCTGTGATTCTGATCTGACTTCCAGATTTTCTAACTGAACCTTCTAACACATGAGCTACTTTTAATTCTTGAGTGATTCCTTCTAGGTTGTCTTCCTGTCCTTTAAATTTATAAGAGGACATTCTACCTGCTACTTTTATGTCTTCAATTTTGGCTAGCCTATTTAGCATTTCCTCAGATAACCCATCAGAGAAATATTCCTGATCTCCTTGAGGGGATAGGTCAGAAAATGGAATAATAGCGATAGATGCTTCTTGGAATTCCCCTAGCTCCATTTCTTCGATAAAAGCACTTTTTGCAAAAAAAACACGCTCCACAAGTACAAAAATAAGTGCTAAAGAAAGTGTGCTTATAATAATGATATTGAGCTTTCTTCCGGTATTTGCAGTTACTGAGTCAGTAATATCTACATCGTCGGATTTTTTAATTCCATCGGATGTAAACTCAAATACCCAAGCGAAAATAGGAACAAAGGGAAAACCAACAATTACTACAATGATCACTGCAGTGATGATCCAATCCGGGAAATTGAGATAGGGAAATGTGGTGGCACAGATCTGGATGATCAACCATCCTGCAATGGCATAGGCAGTAACCACCCGAAACACATTACGGCGCTTTAGCTCAGCTATAAGTTTTGAAATGTTCATATCGATTTCCTTTTAATGGTCATTCTGAGCGAAAGCGAAGAAACTGCAAGATTAATTAATTGTGCAGATCGTTCGGAAGTATCCTCAGGATGAATTTGTTAGAAGGAAGAGTAATTCTGAATTCTTCATTTTTAATTCTCATCAGCCCATGCTTCTTTCCATTCGTCTTTTTCTTTTAAGAATCGAACTACATTTTCACGCATGGCGGCCAGATCAGCGTACAGTTTTTCTTCAAACGGTTCGAATGCAGGAGAATTTTTTAGCTCATACCAAACTATCTCTGAAGTAAAAATTAACGGCCAGTTTGCCTTTGAGTTTAATTCAAAATGAAATTTTTGTAGTGATGCTACTGCATCAGAATACTTCTCATTTGCAAGCTGACACCAAAGTTCGAGATCTAGTGCATTATATATTTCAACATGACCGCTCTCTTCCATTTCGATTAATCTTTTGTCTTTGTATTCACAGATCCTATCAGTGATCAAATCAACTTCTTCGGTTTTCCCCAATTTTTTTGCCAAAGTAGAGTAAAAAATAGAAGCGGTTCTATGATCTTCATTGAGAATCTCTTTTCCGGGTTCATCCAGATAATAAGGAAATCTGGTAATCAATAAATCCAAACCTTGTTGAAATTCCCCTCTTTCATAATAATAGGGTAAAAGTTCAATTATGAAGAATTCAACTGTTCGTTCTCCATAGGTTTCTGTAAGATCATCTACTATTCTTTTTGTGGCCTCAAAATCTCCTCTGGTCTGACTTGTTTTCAGAAGGTTGCGAGGACCTGCATGATTCTCAGGATATTTTTCCGAAATTTTCTCCCCAAAATATTCTGCCATATTCAGCATGTTCAGATCCCTAGCAATATCGGATACCATCCACATAAAATCCATGTCGTCTGGATTATTTAAGTAAGCTTCATAAGCAAAGGTAAAAGCATTATCGAGTTCTCCGTAGGGCACGTCACGTAGTAGCCATGCTTTGGAATAATAAGAGCCATTGTAATCGGGAGTACGTTTGATATTTCGATTGATGATGACCATAGCTTCGTCATACCTGTTCTCTACATTTACTAAATGACGAGCATACGAATTGCTGATATCCGGGCTTAGTGGCTCTAATTCATAAGCTTTGAATAGTTGCTCCCGGGACTCTTCTACTTTATTATTTCTACCTAAGACTCCTCTGTAAGCCATTCGGGTTGAAGCGTCGTTGGGAGACAGGTCTACTGCTTTTGCTAAAGTTTCTTCTTCTTTTTCCCAGTCTTGCTCAAAACTATAGAATACGGCAAGAGCCTGATGAGCTTTACCTAATTCACTATCTAAAGAAATCGCCATTTCAGCATTTTCTCTAATCAATACTTTTACTTCTTCAGGACTAATATTCCCATTAGAATGCAAATGATTATAAGCGATCGCTAAACGAGCGTAAGCCTCAGCAAAGGTTGGGTCTAAACGAATCGCTTCTTTGTATTTTTGGATGGCATATTCAAGATCGTGCGGTTGATAGGTGATTTCTCGTTGAGTAGCTTCCAGGAACGCGTTGTACGCTTCGATATCCATTGTTGGACGAGCCGCTAATTGGGCTTCATCTTCGGGAAGTAACCGAACTTTCAATTCTTCCATCACATGCAAAGAGATCTCTTCCTGAATATCAAAGATATTGTCTACCGTAAACTCACGATCGTAGGTTTCGCTCCACATGTGGAAGCCATCAGAAACTCGGATGAGCTGAGCTGTGATCCGGAGTCGGTTCCCGGATTTGCGAACACTTCCTTCCAGAATATTGGCAACACCAAGCTCGCCACCTATCTCAGTTAAGTTTTCATTTTGCCCTTTAAACTTGAAAGATGAGGTACGTCCGGCCACCTGCATGTCTTCTACTTTGGCAAGTGCATTAAGAAGCTCTTCAGATAATCCGTCTGAGAAATATTCATTTTCCGTATCACTGCTCATATTAACGAATGGTAATACGGCTATAGAAGCTGTTTGAATCTCAGCCATTTGCGAGGCGTCTTCCAAAATAGAAGCCTTTGCAAAAAAGATTCTTTCAACAACCACAAAGAATAAAGCTATCGAAAGCACAGAAATGATAATACCATTTAGCTTTTTCCCGGTTCTGTTGGTAACCGATTCCGTGATTTCCACTTCTTTTGATTTTTTTAACCCTTCCGGTGTAAGTTCAAACGCCCAGGCGAAAATCAGTGCAAGTGGAAATCCAATTCCGACAAGCACGATTACGACCGTATCAAACCAATCGGGTATATTAAGAGGAGCTTCAATTACAGTAACAATCTGAATGATTAACCAACCGGCAATGGCATAAGCAACGGCTACTTTAAAGACGTTACGTCGTTTTAACTCTTCTATAAATTTCGAAATGTTCATTGTAATAATTCTGAATGTTGAATTATGGATTTTGAATTGATCGAGTCAGATTCAAAATTCATAATCAATAATTACTAATTCTTTGTTTCCCATTCTTCATTCCATTCGCCTTCTTCTTTGAGATAAGTGATGAGGTTTTCTCTCTGCATTTTCAGATCAGCAAATACGATGTCCATAATCTTTTTAAACTCCGGGTGCTCCATAGCTTTTTGAAATTTCTCATCTTTTTTGAGCGATCTGAATTCTCCACCTCGGTTATTTCTTTCCAAATAAAGTGTGGTCATAATTGGTATCACTTCATCAATTTTTTCTTTTTCCAAAAGACAAGTAACCTGATCAAACAAATACCAATTACCTTCTTCTTTTTGAGGGTAAGTGTCTACGTTAGCTTTGCTAAATTCACAGAATTTATCTAACAATAAGTTTGCTTTTTCGATCTCGCCTGTAAACTCATAAAGTGTACGAAGCGGTTGAGTATGCCAGGCATTTTGTAAGTTTAGAACCAAATCTTCAGGATTCAAAAAAGAGGAATCAAATTTGGCGAACCAATCTAAAGCAATTTGAGGTTCTTTTTTATAGATAGCATAATCTGTCATGGTCCAATAAAAGCCTGCGGGATTAGGCACCCAGTCAGATCGCTCAACATTTGGCAGCATATCTTGCTCTACATAAGAGTAATCATCAGTGTAAGAAGCAAATGTTCCGGCTCTGTTTAAGTAATCTAAGCTTTCAGGATAGTTCCGCTTAAGTATATCCATGTAATATCTGGCAACAGGTTCCAGATCAAGCTCCAAAGCCCGCGTTACCATAATATTTAAAGAGCGGGTAAAATTATTGTCGAGTTGGTAGGCTTTATGAACCGCCATAAAAGCTTCATCAAGCCGCCCATAGTGAGAATCTGATTTCAGAAATGCCAATCCCAAGTATGTAGGAACAAATTCGGGATTGATTTTTTTATTTTTTTCATGAAATGAAAGAGCTTCTTCGTATTTGTCTTCGTTCATACTGGCTCTTGCCCGGTTGTATATTGATAAAGGTGAGAGAGGATCTACTTTATACATTTTCTTATACAGATCATTTCCTTTCTGGAACTCATTCAGGTCATCCATATATAGGTTTCCCAACCAATTGTATACATCTGAGAGATTGGGATTTAATTCCAGACTTTTCAAGTAGGCTTTTTCAGCTTCCACAAAATCAGATTTATTAGCATATAATAAACCTAAAGCCGCATAAGCCTCGCCTAAATTGTCATCCAGTGAGAGAGCTTGATCAACATGAGAGGTCATATTTTCAATTTCTTGTTCCCGCGATATATTCCCGTAAAATCCCTGAAGGTTATAAGCAATGGCTAATCTGGCATGCGCTTCTGCAAAAAAAGGATCGATCTTGAGTGCTTGTTTGTAGAGGTCAATAGCGATATTTATTTCATCAATATCTCGGTTTACTACAAGCTGATTTGCTTTCAGATACATAGAGTATCCCTCAACATCAGTTGTTGGCATGTTGTCCAGCTCGGATTCATCCTCAGGTAATAAATGAACTTTCAGTTCACTAAGTACGGTGCGCGAAATTTCCTCCTGAATTTCGAAGATGTTAGTCGCTGTAAGTTCCCTGTCAAAAGTCTCGGACCACATATGGAAACCATCATCTACTTTTATCAGTTGAGCAGTAATCCGAACGCGGCCGCCTGACTTTCTTACGCTACCTTCCAGAATATGACCAACTCCGAGTTGTTCTCCGACAATTTTCAAATCTTCATTTTTCCCTTTGAACTTGAAGGAAGAAGTACGGCCCGCCACTTTCATTTCATTTACTTTGGCAAGTGCATTGAGTAGTTCCTCTGATAATCCATCCGAGAAATACTCATTGTTCTCGTCTCCACTCATGTTCACAAAAGGAAGCACAGCAATGGAAGCGGTTTGGAATTCAGCAAGTTCAGATTGGTTTTCTATGAATGATGCTTCTGCAAAAAACACACGTTCCACTAACAAGAAGATCACCGCCATAGAAAGAACGGTGATAATAATACCATTCAGTTTTTTGCCGGTTCGTGATGTTACCGATTCAGTTATATCTACTTCCTGAGATTTTTTTAAGCCTTCAGGAGTTAGTTCAAATGCCCAGGCAAAGATCAATGAGAGTGGAAAACCAACTAAAACGAGTACGGTAAAAAAGGGTGCTACCCATTCAGGAAACCCTAATTGAGGAGATACAGTAGAAACTACTTGAATAATCAACCATCCCGCGATAGCATAAGCAGTAGCGACCTTAAAGACGTTCCGTCGTTTTAGCTCCTCTATAAATTTTGAAATATTCATTCTTCCAATTTTGAATTTTGGATTATAAATTTTGAATAGACATGGCTAATTCAAAATCAATAATTCATAATTTCTAATTTTCTTCCTTCCATTCTTCTTTCCAATCGCCTTCAGTTTTCAGAAACTCCACAACATTATTCCTTTGCTGAGCCAATTCCGCATTCACTTCGTTAATCACTTTTTGATAGCCGTCTATTTCGTAAACCTCAGAAGGTAAAGTTTCAAATAAATACCATGCAGCTAACTTACGATTGAGTTCTAAATAAACTCGTTCAAAATAGGGTAGCGCTTCTTCGTACTTTTCCTGATTAATTAAACAGATATACTTTTCAACAAGGTATGCTTCTCCATCTTCACCAAGGTCAAGCTCATCTTTATTAGCTTCAAGTGCGTTACAATGGGCGCTGTATAATTGAGTAGCTCTTTCATTATTTCCCATGTCCTTATATGCATCAGCGAGTAATCTAGCATGGGAAAAGTTTCGGACATCAAGTTTAGGGATATCTTCTTCAAAAAAACCGGGCTCAAACTTTTTGAATTCTTTTAAAACACGATCATAATCACCTGTAGTATTACCATAATGCAATAATGAGATATAGAAAGGAAATAAGGGAATCGTCAGGTCATTCTCATCAATATACTCGAACATATCTTTTTGGAGATACGTGTAATCTTTTTTGAAAATAGAGTAGTAGGGTATATAAGATATGTACTCATAGCTGCTCCCGTATTGATTTTTTAATTGGTCAAAATAATGATCCGCCAGATCTTCTAATTGGAGATCAATTGCCCTTACTAAGAGGATGCCCAATGCCCTTGAATCTCTGCCATACGCTCTTGCGGTTGTAGAATATTTAAAGGACTCATCCAACTGCCCAAAAGGAGGGAGTGCTTTTAAGACACTTAAACCCGCATATGTTAATGCAAATTCAGGATTGTCGTCTATATTCTTCTGAAATAAAGCTAATGCATCATCATATTCTCCTTCATAGAAATAAACACTTGCCCTGTTATATATTGATAGCGGAGCCAGTGGATCAACAGCATACATCTTTTTAAAAGCTTCGTTACTTCCCTTTAAATTTCCTTTTTCTTGATATGCGATCGATAGCCAGTTATAGACATCCGGATTATTAGGATTTAATTCAATGCTTTTTTCATATTTTTCTATTGCTTTATCCGCTTCAAAAGTGTTTGAATAGTACAAACCTAAAGCAGCGTGGGCGTTCGCTTCATTCTTGTTGATTGATAACGCTTTTTCTGCATTTTCTTTTACTTGATCCTGTATTTGATCAAATGGAACATTCCCATAATAACCCTGCAGATTATATGCGATAGCTAATCTGGCATAGGCTTCAGAAAAGGTAGGATCTAAACTGAGTGCGTTTTTATATAGGTCGATCGCCAAATTGATCTTATCGATATTTCTTTCTGCTATAAAGGAATTGGCTCTTAAATAAGCTTGATACGCCTCGATGTCCTGAGTGGGAACATTATCTAGTTCAGCATTATCTTCATCCAGTAATCGTACCTTTAATTCTCTAAGTACTGTTCTGGAAATTTCTTCCTGGATATCAAATATATTGGAAGTAGTTAGTTCACGATCAAAAGTTTCACTCCAAAGATGAAATCCATCATCCACTTTTATAAGCTGAGCAGTAATTCTAATTCTATTTCCTGATTTACGGACACTTCCTTCCAGAATATGAGCAACGTTTAGTTCATCACCTATGAGCTTCAGGTTTTCATTCTTTCCTTTAAATTTAAAAGAAGAAGTTCGTCCGGCTACTTTCATGTCTTCCACTTTGGCAAGTGCATTAAGTAATTCCTCAGAAAGCCCATCCGAAAAATACTCCTGATCCTGACCTGCTGACATGTCCACAAAAGGAAGTACAGCAATAGAAGCTGTTTCAATGTCTGCAAGTTCTGATTGGTTCTCGATAAAAGCAGCTTCGGCGAAAAACACTCTTTCTACCAACAAGAAGATCACTGCCATAGAAAGCACAGTAATAATAATACCGTTTAACTTTTTTCCGGTACGTGTGGTTACTGATTCTGTAATATCCACTTCCTGAGATTTTTTAATTCCTTCCGGAGTAAGTTCAAATGCCCAGGCAAATAATATTGAGAGTGGAAACCCTATCAGAACAAAAATGATGACAGCAGTTATCAACCACTCAGGTAAGTTTAGAAAAGGAAAAGTAGTGGCGCAAATCTGGATAATAAGCCATCCGGCAATGGCGTAAGCAGTAGCGACGCGAAAAACATTCCGTCGTTTCAGCTCAGCAATAAGATTGCGAAAATCCATATACCCCACCCAAAATTTAAATCATGTAAATAAACTAAAAAAATGGATGACTTGCTTGTTTAAAGCATTAAAAATGAAAACGGTTAGTTGGCTAACGAAGCTCGTAAATAAAAAACGCTCCGACGCAGAGCATCGGAGCGAAGAAGGAGTTTAAACTATAAATGGTTTGAACCTAGGATGTTTGGATAATCGCGGATTTTTAGTTGTTAGTAGAAAATCCGCTTCATCCTTTAATCAAAAAAATCTGAGGTTCAAAAACTGATGTAAGAATATAATTTTATCAGTTCTCAATACTTGTGGTTTCAATATCCAACTCAGTATCAGGTCGTTGTTTTTCGCCTTTCAAATATTGGTTAAACCAACGCATCATCCTTAAATTGAAATCGAAACGAGCGGTAGCCTTACGGTTTCCGTGTCCTTCGCCGGGATAAAGAACCAAACGAACAGGAGTTGCGGTTCGGGTTTTTATATGCCTGTACAGTTCATAAGACTGACCGGGATCAACGCGTGTATCTTCTTTCCCATGCATGATCAGGAGCGGAGTTTTAGCATTATCAACATGAAAGACCGGACTACGTTCTAAATATCCCTGATAGTCATCCCAGATTCTTTTGCGGGCATGAACGTGATACAATTCTTCAGGAATATCACTGGTCCCCCATTTTGAAATGTTGTTACTGATTCCAACCGACATTACTCCTGCTGCAAAACGATCACTGTATTTGGTGCTCATCCATGCGGTAGCATATCCGCCGTAAGAACCTCCGGTAACACCTACTTTGTCTCTATCTACTAATCCTGATTCAATTAAATGATCAACACCTTCTACAATATCATCAAATTCAGCACCGGCAAGATCGCCCTGACTGCTCATTGCAAATTCTAAACCACGTCCGGTGCTCCCTCGATAATTCGGATAGAAAACTGCAAATCCCTGAGCGGTAGCAACTTGCCCCGCCATTGAATAAGTCGTTAACCAACCGTTGTCGTAATGAGATTCCGGTCCGCCATGAATTACATTGATCAACGGATAACGAGTTCCTTCTTCATACCCAACCGGATACATCAAAAGACCTTGAATTTCCGTGCCATCTTTGGTGGTGTAGGTAACAACTTTTTGTTGTCCAAGTTCAACTTCATCCAGCCAAGGGTTGCTATTGGTTATCCGAGAAGAGGTCTTCATATTTTTGCTCATCATGTATACTTCATCAGGATGAAAAGAAGTCTCTGCATCCAGTAAAGTAGTTCCATTTCCAGCCATTGAAAATGCATTGATGATTACATCTTCTGAATTATTGATAACTTTCATTTCTCCTGTTCCAACATTTACAGTACCAAACTCAGATTGAACACCTTTGCTGGAAAGAAAATATAATTCATTGTTATCCTTCCAAGCCAGCTGATGAAACATCCCCGGGTAATCTTTTTGGAGAAGAGTAGCTGTTCCGGTTTCAGTATCCGCAATTTTAATTCTTCCGGCAATTGGATCGTTGATGGTTGCAGCAGCAACTAAAGCCAATTTGTTGCCATCTGGGCTCCAGGTATATGACCCCAGTTTTCCGGTATGATCAACTTCTGATAATATTTCTTTGGAATGGTGATCAATGATTAGGATTTTTTGTTCCATGAATGAATCATCCACTAAAGAAGAAGGTGCTACAGCCATTGCAATTTTGGATCGATCAGGGCTCCAGAAAGCAGAGTATACATTTCCCTGAACCGGAATTCGATGCGGTTTGTGCCCTTCTTTAGCTACATTCTGAATGTAAGCCCAGGTGTTACTGAGATTTTCTTCATAGATCTCAGGAGCATAAGGAAGGGGAGATGTTTTTTCCGGTTTTGGTTCTGATGCTCTGAACACAATATGATCTCCATCAGAAGCCCATTCATATCCTGAAATGGATTGTTCGAAGTCAAATATTCTCAGAAATGCTTTTTCTTCGATTGAGTATTCGTGCAGATCTCCATTTACTAAATAGGTAAGTGTATTTTTAACCGGCCGGAAAGAAATTCCTCTCACATTTTTATCAGTAATTAATGGAATCGATTTTTTTGAGGCAATATCTAACAGATATAAATGAGTACTTTCAGCAATATTGTCTTTGAAAGGATCTGCCGGAACAGATAAGGTGTATGCCACAGATTTGCCATCTTCTGAGATATAAACACTGCCTACAGTTTCGATTTTAGCTAACTGAGCGGGTGTTAATCCCGACTGAGCGAATATTAAATCAGTAGAGAAAAGCAGAATAATTGAAGCTGTAATCCATAAAGATTTTTTTAAGGTATCCATCTGATCAAATTTTGTGTTATTTAGTTTTAGTATCATGAAGGAATATAATAAATAGATGTATAGCAGATGAACTCCAAAGAGAAATCAAAATTACTCAAGGTTATTGAGGACAGAATTGAATCTGTTAGAAATGATATTGAAGAACTTGAGGAGTTGATCAAACCTATTCCTCTGGATGCATCGATTGGTAGAATTTCCAGAATGGACGCGATAAATAACAAAACCATTAATGAGTCCTCTTTAAGAGAGAAGAAAAAGATCCTTCAAAGATTGTAAAAGGCACTGGAAAGGTCTGATGATAAAGACTTTGGAAATTGCCAAAAGTGTGGAAATGAAATTCCATTTGGCAGATTGGAATATATGCCTCATACAACCAGATGTGTGGATTGTGTTGGTTGAATTCTAATCTAGCTAGAACTTTTTCAAAGTTATTAAAGTGCGTTTTGTTAGATTTAAGCAACATTAACTTTGGAAAAGTTATGGAACTTCAACCAAATCATTATTACCACATATATAACAGAGGAAACAACAAGGGAAAACTTTTCTACTCGACTGCGAATTACGAGTTCTTTCTTAACAAATATAAACAGCATTGCTTTCATGTTTTTGAAACATATGCTTATTGTTTGATGAGCAATCATTTCCATTTATTGATAAGTGTTCGGGCAAAAAAAGAACAGGAAAAGTTATATGAAAAAAGAAATCTAAAGACGAAGAAACTAAGAAGCCCATCTAAACATTTATCGAACTTTTTTAGCTCTTTTACTCAATCAATAAATAAGCAACAAAACCGAACAGGAAGTTTATTTCAGAAGAATTTCAAAAGAAAAGAAATAGATTCAGACGATTATTTTAGAAAACTACTTGTCTATATCCATCAAAATCCTGCTCGTCATAATTTGAATAGTAAGTTTTCAGAATACCCGTATTCATCCTTTGCTCATTACACAAAAAACGATGAATCTTTTTTGAATAAAGGAAAAACAATTGAGCTTTTTGGTGGAATTGAAAATTTTCTGGGAGCTCACGAAATAAGGGCTTATTGATAATGTCTAAACCAACTTTTCCAAAGTTGGTTTAGGTAAGTATTTGAAGCCAAGTTAATTCAACTTTGGAAAAGTTACTACGAAAGTAAAATTTCATACCACTATTCCATTTCATCTTTTCCGGTGGTATTATTTCGGATATGAAAAACGCTCTTCTTTTTATAACTCCTGTTTTGATTTGGGGATCAACGTGGTACGTAATTAAATTTCAGGTAGGGAATGTAGATGCGATGTTGTCGGTTTCCTATCGATTTGGTATAGCGGGTGTATTGATGTTGATAGTTTGTTCTCTGTGGAAAATGAAAATGAACTTCAGCAGAAAAGAACACCAATTCATTTTACTTCAGGGGCTCCTTATTTTTGGGTTTAATTACTGGCTGGTGTACACCTCTGAGTTATATTTGACCAGCGGGTTAGTAGGTTTGATCTTTTCTCTATTGGTTTTCCTGAATATTCTGAATGGGCGAATTTTTCTGAAGACCCCTTTCGAAAACAAAGTTATCATCGGTGGATTTTTGGGGCTTATCGGAACCGGTATGGTATTCTGGAAAGATCTTTCTCATTTTTCATTTACGGATGGGAAGATCATAGGTTTATGTTTCGCAGTAGGAGGTACTTACCTGGCTTCATTGGGAAATATTACATCAGCAAGAAATCAAAAAGCCGGAATTCCGGTTATTCAATCCAACGCTTTTGGGATGGTTTACGGAGCGATCGCCATGTTTTTAATAGCCGTTATTTTGGGAAAAGAGATCAGGTTTGAAGTTTCCCAAAGCTATGTGCTTTCATTGTTGTATCTGGCAATATTTGGTTCAATAATCGCATTTGGAGCTTTCATGACATTGATTGGAAATATCGGAGCCAGCAAAGCTGCCTATGTTTCCTTAATTGCTCCGGTCATAGCACTTACCATTTCTACTTTTTTGGAAGATTATACATGGACAACCATAAGTTTAAGCGGAGCTATTCTGATCTTGGTTGGAAATGTTGTTGCTTTAAGATCATCAAAAAAGAAAGAGAAAGCTTTTCCAAGAGTACAAGAACTGGAAGTGCCGGTCGAGGTTTTGGAAGAGAAGCTCCCGGATAAATTGACTGATTAGATTATTCTTTCTTTATAGATCTATTTCTTTGCGAAAGTAGAAGTCCTTCTTAAATAAAGTTTACGCTAGCAAGCCCTTCAGGGCTGCGGGGGTAAATTGGTTCAAATCTTCCAAAGTTGTTAATGTATATCTAATAAATTTTTGCTCATCAAACTTTGGAAGAGTTTAAAATGGAGCTAAACAAACTTCCTGCTGTTTTTGCAGTTTGTCCGTTCAGATCATATTCAGGATTCAATTCGCAAATATCAGATGAGATCATTTTTCCGGAGTCTTTCAAAACGCGAATAAGATTTAAAGCGTGATTCAGTTTTAAGCCATTCCAGGCCGGAGCACTAACTCCGGGAGCAATAGCAGCTTCAAAAACATCAAGACAAATGGTTAAGTAGATGAAGTCTCGATCATCAATGAATTCCTGAACTTTTTCTAAACTCTTTTTCTCCTCATTGAAAATCTCCGTATTCAAACAGAATTTTGTACCAAGTTCACCAGCTTTATTGAACAGAGACTTTGTGTTGTTATCCTGATTGATCCCATACACTAAATATTTCAGATCCAGATCGATATGTTCAGCATGTTCATGAGCTTGAAGAAAGGGAGAACCCGAATGAGGAATACCATTATGAGGCCGTAAATCGAAATGAGCATCAATATTCAGAATGCCGAGTTTAGCTTTCGGATTATGCTGTTTCAGAAAAGAAGAAATCCCCAGAAAATGTCCGAATGCAGTTTCGTGTCCACCGCCAATTACAAAAGGCGTGTTTTTGGTTTCTAAAATATGATGAACGGCCTTACCAAGTTCAGCATGTCCGGTTTCCAGATCTTCATTTTCAGGAATGATATTTCCACCATCAATAAATCCATTCTTATCTCCATACCAGCAAAGGGAGCCGATAGAATTTCTGAAATGACTTGGTCCTTTTGCAGCGCCAATTCTACCGCTATTTCTTCGGACGCCAATATCAGAAGCGAAACCAAGGAGTACAGTTTGATTCTTGGAATTGACATTATTCAAGTCCACACATTGTTCTACTTGATGATATCTGAATTGATCGAAATCAGATCTGGAATCAATCCTTCCTGTCCAATTTTCAGGGTCGCTTGGATGATATAATTTCGAACTAAAATTCAAAGGTTTCTTTGTTAATTACGGTTGCCGATGGTTTAAGCTGACCTTGTTGGTAGAAGATATTTCTGAAATCATTGGTTTCAAAAACCGTGAATGTAGCGTCTGCTCCCTTTTTAATAACTCCCGAATCAATTCGTAGTGCACGGGCTGCTCGAAATGTAATTCCGGCAAGAGTTTCGGCAATGGTCAGTTTTTCTGATGCTCCCAAAATTGAAGCTTGAGTGATCATATCTCCCATGGGAGCAGAACCGGGATTCCAATCGGTGGCAATGGCAACACATGCATTATTATCCAGCAATTTTCTGCAGGGAGTGAATTGCATTCCCAAACCAAGAGATGCTCCCGGAAGAGCAACAGCTACCGTTTCTGATCGCCCGAATAATTCACAAGATTCGTCATCCGTGAATTCTAAATGATCAGCGGAAACACATCCTTCTTCAATGGCTAGTTTAGATCCGCCCGGATGAAATTGATCCACATGCATGGTCACATCAAAACCCTTGAGCTTTAAATTCTTCGCATAGATACGAGCTACATCAATATCGAAAGCACCTTCTTCCACAAAGATATCTGCACGTGTGGTTAGCTCTTCTTCTACAATAACCGGAACTACTTCATCCAGTAAATAATCCAGATACTCAGCATGACTTCCATCAAAATCTTTGGGCTTGATATGAGCTCCCAAAAATGTAGGAATCAAATTAATAGGAGTTTTCTCATTAGCTTTTTTGATCGCTCGTAGCATTTTCAACTCGTCATCCAGATTTAAACCATAACCGGATTTCACTTCGATAGTAGTGATTCCTCGTTCCAAATGCTGCTGAGCTCTTTTCAAAATCAGCTCAACTAATTCGTCTTCCGAAGCTTTTCTGGTTTCGGTGACGGTATCAGAAATCCCACCGCCGGAAGCTGCAATCTCTAAATAAGTTTTTCCTGCTACTCTCATCGAGTAATCATTTACCCGATTTCCTCCCCAACAGATATGCGTATGACAATCAATAAAAGAGGGCAGAACTACCTGTTCTGAATCATTATTGAATTTTTTCTCTGAGTCAGGATGAATTATTTCAAGCTCTGAGTAAGATCCTAAATCTAGAACTTTTCCATTCTGAACTAAAACTCCAGCATTTTTTAAAACCTCCAATTGTTCGTCTTTCAACGGGCCTTTCATAGGCAATCCGTTCATAGTTAAAAGCTGTTTAAATGGACCGTATAGTATTTTTTTGTTCATTTTTTTAAAAGTTATTTTTTTGACCTCCTCTGTCTCCTCCTTCATAAGGAGGTGAACTTTGTAGTATCAAACCAATTTTAACAACGAGTCCTTCCCCTTATCCAAGGGGAAGACAGATGGGGTCGAAAACCTGCTAGCATCGTTCAAGACCTAAATAATCAATCCATGTTCATTCCCAACTTCTGTTGCTTTTTCATAACCGGCATCATGATGGCGGAATATTCCCATCGCCGGATCATTATACAACACACGACGAATACATGCTTCAGCGCGATCGGTTCCGTCAGCTAAAACTACCATTCCGGCATGTTGGCTGTATCCCATTCCAACGCCGCCGCCGTGATGGAAGCTGATCCAGGTTGCTCCACCGGTTGCGTTACTCATCAGGTTTAACAGCGGCCAGTCACTTACCGCATCCGTTCCGTCTTTCATTCCTTCCGTTTCTCTGTTTGGCGATGCAACTGATCCGCAATCCAAATGATCACGACCAATTACAATCGGTGCTTTAACTTTTCCGGTTCTGACCAGATCATTGAAGATCAATCCTGCTTTCTCTCGCTCGCCCATTCCCAGCCAGCAAATTCTGCATGGCAATCCTTGAAAAGCTACTTTTTCTCTGGCTTCATCTAACCATTTTATAAGATTGTGATTTTCAGGAAAAGCTTCTTTCAAAGCCTGATCGGTTACATAAATATCTTCAGGATTACCGGAAAGAGCTGCCCAACGGAAAGGTCCTTTTCCTTCGCAGAAAAGTGGACGAATGTAAGCGGGTACAAATCCGGGAAAATCGAAAGCGTTTTCTACTCCGCCTTTTTCAGCGTAAGCCCGAAGATTATTTCCGTAATCAAAAGTAATTGCTCCACGATCTTGCAAGGTCAGCATATGACGAACGTGTCGCGCCATGCTTTCAATAGATTTTTTTTCGTAGGATTTTGGATCAGACTTTCTGAGGTCTTGGGCTTCTCTCAAAGAAATTCCATGAGGAACATATCCATTTATCGGATCATGAGCAGAAGTTTGATCTGTTAAAATATCGGGTGTTATTCCATCTTCTATCAATCGCTCAAGCACATCTCCGATATCACCAACTAAACCAACTGACAAATTTTCTTTGTTAGCTTTTGCTTCGGTAACCCATTCAATAGCCTCTTCATAAGAAAGAGTCATTTTATCAATGTATCGGGTTTTAATGCGTTTTTCGATGCGAGCCGGATCAATGTCCACACCTAAAAAAGTAGCTCCAGCCATGGTAGCTGCAAGTGGTTGAGCGCCACCCATTCCTCCGAGTCCGCCGGTAACCAAAAGTCTGCCACGAAGATCGCCGTCAAAATGTTTTTCTCCGCACGCTACAAAAGTCTCATAGGTTCCCTGAAGAATTCCTTGTGTTCCGATGTAGATCCATGATCCGGCGGTCATCTGACCATACATCATCAAACCACGTTCTTTCAGTTCGTTGAAGTGATCCCAATTCGCCCATTCCGGAACAAGATTACTGTTAGCTATCAAAACTCTTGGAGCTTCGGGATGTGTGCGAACAATCCCAACCGGCTTTCCCGATTGAACTAATAGGCTGTGGTTTTCATCCAGGTCTAATAAACATTCCACGATCTTTTCCAGCGATTTTCGATCACGAGCCGCTTGACCGTTTCCGCCATACACAATCAGGTTTGCAGGATCTTCAGCAACATCTTCGTGCAGATTGTTGAGCAACATCCTAAGCGGAGCTTCTGTCTGCCAGGACTTTGCATTCAACAGAGCTCCGGTCGGAATTTTGTAATTAGGATGTTGGACGTACTTTTTAAGAAAGTCTGAATTGTTCATCGTATGATCCGTTTAGGTCTATGTTTAAATTTTTTGCGATCTCATCCGCTTTATGTGAAATGATATGAGATTGTATCAGATCCCGTGCTTTTCTGATGTCACTAGCGAAAACGCGGTCTTCGTCAGCATGGTCGATATGATCCCGAACCAACTCATGGCAAGCATCCAGAATTGGACCGGATTTCATAGGTTTTCTGAAATCAAAAGCCTGAGCTGCACTTACGAGTTCAACAGCCAGAATCTTTTCCACGTTATCAATAACCTGGTTCAATTTTCTGGAACTGATGGAGCCCATGCTTACATGATCTTCCTGCCCGAGAGATGTTGGAACACTATCGGCGGAAGCAGGGAAACAAAGTGCTTTATTTTCACTCACCAAAGCTGCGGAAGTGTACTGTGGAATCATAAACCCGGAATTCAAACCAATATCGCTCATCAATAATTTCGGAAGTCCGGGATGTTCACCATTCAGTAATAAGTAAGATCGTCGATCTGAAATATTTCCAACTTCATGTGCAGCCAAAGTCAGATAATCGCAGGGCATGGCAAGTGGTTGTCCATGAAAATTTCCTCCGCTGATAGATTCTTCTGCAGAAAGGATGATCGGATTATCTGTTACAGAGTTGATCTCGATATCAACCATCTGTTTTACATGAAGCCAGGCATTTCTGCTGGAACCATGAACCTGAGGCATACAGCGAATGGAATAAGGATCCTGCACTCGTCCGCAATTTTCATGAGAAGCCACCATTTCAGAATTTTGAAGTAGTGCCCGAAGTCGGTGCGCAACTAAACGGGAACCGTCAAAAGGACGAACTTCATGAAGGCGTTCATCAAATGGGCTGTCACTTCCCAGAACTCCCTCCAAACTCATTGCTCCGATAATGTCGGCAACATTCAGACAATGATGTAGATTGTAGACTCCCCAGACAGCATGAGCTGCGATAAACTGTGTACCATTGATCAGTGCTAACCCTTCTTTGGCTTTTAAGTTGATTGGATCTAGTCCCAATTCTTTGTACACATCAGGAGTTTCTCTCCATTCTCCTTTGTAATTAACTTTGCCCAATCCGATTAATGGTAAAAATAAATGAGCAAGAGGAGCGAGGTCTCCGGACGCACCTACAGAACCTTGCTCAGGAACTTCAGGAATAATATCGTTTTGGATGAAAAAGATAATTCGGTCTAAAGTAGCTTCCCGAATCCCTGAAAATCCCACGCTCAGATTGTGAGCTTTCAGGATCATCATAGCTTTGGCAATTTTCAGATCAATAGCATTTCCAACACCCACACTATGACTTCTTAAAATATTATCCTGAAGCTTGGCTGTATTTTCTTTTGATATGATAGTGTTGCAAAGCGGGCCAAAACCCGTATTCACACCATAAACAACATCGCCACTTTCAACAATTTGAGCCACATTCTCAGAGCTCTTTATCACTTTATCTCGTGCTTCATTATTTAGCTGGATCGGTAATTTTCCATCGCAAATATCGATTACGTTTTGAATAAAAAGAGTATCAATTCCGAGATTAAACATATTCATAATTAATCTGTTAATTAAATGAGTTCGATATAAATCTCCCTCATGGTCATTCCCGTGAAGACGGGAATCTGGATTTTGCTAAATGAAAAGAATGAAGTCTTTAGCTTGGTTCCGAATTTCGGCCTTCGCCCGAAATGACGTTATTGATTTTAAAATATAATAATGAAATGATGTTTTGAAATACTTTATATGTATATATTGATGCTTATGAGTAATCAAATAGAATTCAGACATCTTAATTATTTTCAGACGGTGGCCAAGGAACTTCACTTCAGAAAAGCAGCAGAAAAACTGTTTATCACTCAGCCTGCATTAAGCCGACAAATACAGCAACTGGAAGAATACGTTGGTGCAGAACTTTTCAAAAGAGATAAGCGAAATGTATCGCTCACTAAAGCCGGAGAGTATCTGCTGAAAGAATCCCAGTTTCTGTTTGATCACCTGGGATTTATAAAAGATAACATTCGACACATCGCCAAAGGGGATGAAGGCGAGATCAGAATCGGTTTTGTTGGTTCAGCTATGCAAAGTGTGATTCCTTCACTGCTCAAAAAGATCAACAAAGATTCACCGGGAATTCATTTTGTGCTTACCGAGCTGACCAATCAGGATCAGGTTGATAAGATCAGAAACGATCAATTGGATCTGGGTTTTATCAGGACGATGAGATTACCTGAAGGGCTTAATAAACTGGATGTGTTTGAAGAGACTTTTTGTTTGGTGCTTCCAAAATCTCATTCGATTTCAAGTCGTAACTTTATAAATATTTCTGATCTGAAAGATGAGAGTTTCATTTTATTTTCCAGTCAGTACAGTCACGGATACTACGATAAGATCATGAGTATTTTTGAGGATCAGGGCTTTACTCCAAAAGTGGCGCATGAGTCAGTACATGCAAATACCATTTTTCGTTTGGTGGAAAATGAGCTGGGAATCGGAATTGTACCGAGTTCGTTAAAACAAGGCTTTGATCTGAATATAAAATTTATTGATCTGAAGAAAATTCCTCAAAGAACTACGTTGTCTGCTATTTGGAAGGAAGAGAGCCGTAACCCTATCTTAAAATCTGTGGTTGGTTTTTTGAAGTGAAATAAAAAAAGAGAATAAACAAACATAAAAGTCTTCTGTGTACAGTAAAAATAGGGTCATCCCGAACTTGTTTCGGGATCTTTGTGGGGAATCGAAATTTGATGCTAGATGTTATACTCAACAGAGAGCGAGATCTTCTATCTGTGAACACTCAATTCGAATTATTAATATAATTTCAGGTAGATAACTATTTCAAAACTATCCCAAGAAAATATGAACTTAAATTGGAACCGGAGTTCTTTGTCCAAACAACGATTAAATTAGTGATTGAGCTGATAGCTTTTCCGTAAGATCCCGAAACAAGTTCGGGATGACCTCGTGCTTTTAACTTAAATTCAATCCGCTAACGAATTACGTGCTGTTTACAAGGATATGGCAGTTGTCGCTCCATCTCTTCATAACGACTAAATCCGCACAACTAAATAAAGCATATAGGTAACATCTATCAATTCAATGTTGCAACATCAAAGTTTAAACTTTAAGTTAGTGTTGAATTAAAATAACACCAATCAAAAAAACACAATTATGAAAGCATTAAACGTACCTACAAAAGAACAAGTAAATGATAGCGCAAAGGCAATCTTTGAAAATCTTGAAAAGCAATTGGGAATGGTTCCTAATATTTACGCTACCATCGGTTACAATGGTGATGTGCTGAAAAGCTATATGGATTTTGATTCTTCCATTGGAAAGACTTTTTCAATGAAAGAAAAAGAAACAATCAAGCTTGCTGTATCAGAAGTAAACGGATGCAACTACTGTTTAGCAGCACATACAGCAATTGCAAAGCAAAACGGGTTTTCTGATGAGGAAACGCTTCAACTCAGAGACGGTAGCATAGAAGATGAAAAGTTGAGAACACTAAGCAGAATTGCTACAGAAACAGCTAAAAAAGCAGGTAAGATATCAGAAGAAAGCAGAGATGCATTTTTTGATCTGGGTTACGAAGAAAAAGACCTGATCGATTTTATAGCAGTAGTACTTAGCGTAACATTTACAAACCTGATTCATAACGCAACAGAAATTCCGGTGGACTTTCCTGAAGCAAAAGAATTAGAATTAGTAGAAGCATAAATTTTTAGATTTTTCAATATTTAAACATTGTTAGTTTAGTATCTTGGTCGGGTTAGTTACTAGCCCGACCTTTTTTATTTGGAGGAAAATATGAGTGAATTCACAGAAACAGAAATACAACAAGCTTCATTTACCAACGAACAACACCGGTTGAGGGTAAATCTATTACTCACTTCGGGATGGTTGAAAAATGAGATTAAAGAATTTTTAGATCAGTTTGGGGTCACTCAACAGCAGTTTAATATCCTGAGAATTCTCCGAGGAGCAAAAGGTGCCCCGTTGTCAACCAATGAGATATGTGAGAAAATGATCGATAAGATGTCGGACACTTCCAGAATTGTGGATCGTTTGGTAACAAAGGGATTAGTAACAAAACAACCATGTCCCCACGACGGAAGAAAAGTTCAGGTTTTTATAAGCGGCGATGGAAAATATTTGCTTTCAACAATCGATACCAAACTCAAAAATCTGGATGCTGTATTTGACAATCTGACTGAGAAAGAGATCGTAGTTCTGAATGAGTTATTGGAAAAAATAACGCAATAACTAAAAGCCCTTACGGGCTTTTGCTGAATCTAATTGTTTTATCTAAAAATTTATCAATTCCTTTTTTCTGATCACTCATTTCTAAAATATCAGAAAGAGCTAATCCTGCACCCTTCAATTTTTCGGGTAACCATGTTCCATATTCAAGCTCAGGAGCTTCCGAATAATCAACTTCTTCCTCTTTTTTCCATTGGGTTACATAGAAATAAGGTTCTTTGATTACAGAATCAGCAACGGCGTATCCAACATTGTAAGACTGAATCGCTTCACCATTATCATCAAACAGAAATGGAACATACACCCCATGGTCAAAATGGTGAGGCCATGTTCTGGCGGGGCTCGCATTAGCATGCTTTGAGAAGATCTGATTACAAACCTGATCGGCGATAGTACGATGATTCGCTAATTCTTCCAGAACTGAAGGACCAATTTCTGAAAATGGTTTCGCGTCATCGGTTGGATGTTCGGGAATATCGTAATGCATTTTAAGCTCAAGAGCAGATGTATCAATTTGTTTTAGCTGAAGCGCTTGTCGAAGCCATAATAAAGCTTCCTGCTTGGTTTTTCCGGATAGAGAAAGTGAAGCAAGTTCAATTCCTGTTGGTCCCGTAACTTTTAAACTTAAAGTTGGGACATGAAGTCCGACTCTGGCGCGGTTATTAATAGAATCTCCGTAGAAAATCATGTTACCTGAATCCCAACTCATATTAGTATGACTATCATCTTCCTTTTCTTCCAATAAATATTTACCGGATGCGGCAATAAACTGAACAGCGTGGTGAAGAGTTAGTTGGGCAGTATTGATCTTATCAATAAGTAAGCTCGTTGAGAATCTCATTAATTTTCCGTTTTTGATCTGATTTCAGATTGAGTTTTGATTTGTTTCAGAACCCTTGAATGGATATCAGAAAGAATTTTGTCAGCGATAACTTTCCAGTACAGCGCAGGATACATTTCATTTTTGTACCAAGTTGTTCCAATAATAACAGTATTACCGTTCGGGAGTGTTTCAAGTTTAAACTCTCCTTTTATTGAGCGAAAATAATTATCAAGATGGGGAGTAACTATTTTACCATATGGGCTCCATTCCTGAAGAGGTTGAGGTTGCTCTAATACATCGAACTGAATTAAATTCGGATAGTCCCATGTTGTAATAGGTTCTACAAAATCTCCGGTAGAAAATTCGCAATACCTGATTGCTCCAACACCTTCACCTTCAATACGAGCACTAATCGGGTAAGCTAATCCAAGCTTAAAAAGTCCGCTGGGTTCATCGTCAATATTTTTGAAATCAATGAATTCATCCCAAACGATCTCTTTTGAAGCCTCAATCTCAATTTGAGTTGTGATGGACATGGTACTATTATTCGTAAATAACTTATCTGCACTGAGACCAAAGAGTAAAAGCAATGGAAATAATACCAAAAGTTGCTTTCTGTTGGTACGCAATCGAGCAACATGATATCCGAAAAAGCTTCCAAGACCACCTACAGTTAATGCAATAGGAGCTGAAAGAAGAATGCATACAAAACCCTCCGCTGCGAATAAAATAGCAGTTCCACTTGCTAAGGCTAAAGTGAATATTGTGTGTGAAAAAGACTTCCCTTTTCCAACCAATCCATCTTTATTTAAAAAATAAGATGCCGTTATACCTACAAAGAAAGGAGTGAATATAAATAAAGTAGTACTATAAATATCAAATAGATAGATACTGCAAATAAAAGCAATGGCAGCAATTACAATTCCGGCGAGTATCCCATACAATGCATTCGAAATGGAGTTCGTAATTTCCTTGGATTCCAATTGAATTTTTTTTGTAATTATTTGTGCAGACTCAGGCATTGTCAATGCGAGCATTACCAGATAGTTCAGTATGGGTGCAAAAAAGAATAATGCATACCAAGGCGATTTTCCGGCATCTAAAAGTCTTTTCATCATGAGGTTGACCCCAATCCAGATGAAAGGGAGAGTCCATATCAAAAAGAAAATATAAAAAGTCTGGGAAGGTTTAATTGGGTAAATAAAACCTCTATCCATAGAGATAAAAGGCGATAAATAGTCAATAGGTGACCAATAGATATCATAAAGGAAGAAAATGACTAGAGAATCAATTAAGTATTTACCAAACATCAACCCGAAGCCGGCAATTAAATAAGTCTTTCGATCAACTCGTCCTTCTAGTTTGAATAAGAGAGAGATAATTTCTTTCATAAAACCCCTGCGTATTCAACACCTGAAAGATGATGCATTTCTTTTTTCCAGGTTACTAAGTCGTACGGAGAAAAATCTTTAAAACTGGTATGACCACAAGCTCGGGCTAATATTTTCATAAGCTCTGTTGTTCCATGGAAGAAGTTGTCGAGTCTGGCGGCTGATTTTTCAATTTCAAAGCGTGCCCGTAAGCCATCTTTTTGAGTTGCAATTCCAACCGGACAGTTATTAGTGTGGCAGGCCCGCATACCCAAACATCCGATAGCTTGAATCGCCGCATTTGAAACAGCGACTCCATCTGCTCCAAGAGCCAAAGCTTTTGCAAAATCAGGAGCGGTTCTTAACCCACCCGTCACAATTAAAGTGACTTCATCCGGCCCAATACCTTTACTATCCAAATATTTTCTGGCTTTAGCCAAAGCCGGAATAGTTGGAATTGAAATATGATTTCTGAGAACCGTTGGGGCAGCTCCGGTGCCTCCACCACGACCATCCAGTATGATGTAATCAGCTCCGGCATCAAGTGCGAATTGAATATTTTCTTCTATATGATTTGCGGAAAGCTTAAATCCAATTGGGATTCCTCCTGTTACTTCCCGAACCTTATCACCCATTTTTCTGAAATCATCAGGCGTAACCAAGTCATCAAATTTAGGTGGTGATATTGCGGAGGTTCCTTCTTCGAGTTCACGTACTTCAGCGATCTTTCCTTTTACTTTTTCTCCGGGAAGATGTCCGCCTACACCAGTTTTTGCACCTTGCCCTCCTTTAAAATGAAAAGCCTGTACTTTTTTTAGTTTATCCATTGAAAAACCAAATTTGGCGGAAGCCAGCTCATAAAAATATCTGGAGTTCTCAGCTTGTTCTTCAGGGAGCATTCCGCCTTCACCGGAACAGATTCCGGTACCGGCCATTTCAGCTCCTTTTGCCAGTGCAACCTTAGCTTCTTCGGATAAAGCGCCAAAACTCATATCAGAAACAAAAAGAGGAATGTCGAGCACAAGTGGTTTTTTTGCTTTTGGTCCAATGACCAGCTTAGTATCCACCTCAATATCTTCAAATTGAGGAGCAGGAGAGAGTTGTGCGGTTTGGAACTGAATATCATCCCAGACCGGAAGTTCCTGACGGCTTACACCCATGGCTTCCACGCTTCCATGAGCACCTTCTTTCATCCGGTTTTTTGCCAGTCCCTGAATTTCTCCATTAAAAGGCTCATCATCTGTTCCGTGAATATCCTGATACGTTCCCAGATACTCATCTCTTTGATAAGGTTGAGGATTGTCCTTTTCCCAAGCTGCAATTTCCTCTTCATCCACCCAAACCTGCCCGTCATCAACCCAGGATTTAAAACTATGGAGGGCTTCATCATTATTGTATTCACTTATTCCGGTTTTATAACGATAGTCCCAACCGTGAACTCCACAAACTAGATTATCTCCATCGATATGGCCATCAGCGAGCAAAGCACCTCTGTGGTGACATCGTCCAAATAGAACAGAAACTTCATCGCCATATCTAACAATTACCAGATCAACATTGGAAACCAGAGCATAAGCCGGGCTAAGTTCTTCAAGGTCGTTCCAATTAAGAATAGATTTAGGTAGCATATAGAATTAGTTTAATTGAGTAATGAATAAACCAAAATTTGAAGCGGGAAGAAAGGATAAGTATTTGTTGATGGAGCTTAAAATTTGCTCGAGAATTCCCCTACTTTTGAAGCCTGCCTGACCGGTAGGCAATGAGGGGCGAGCTATTTCGTAAGAAAAATATGACAACGGGTTGGGGAAGTCTGACAAGTAAGAGAAATGATGCTTATTAATGCATTTGCAGATTCTTCTCCGCCAGCTGGCGGATCTGAATGACTTTGATTGAAATTTTAATTCAGGAATAGAGGGTGGTTAGTGTATAATTTACCTTAGTTACTATTGTACCGAGTATTCCTTCAAGTTCACTAGCGAGGACTTCAGTCCGTAGCAAAAAAATAGACAAACAAAAAAAGCCCCCCGGAAATCAATCGCGAGAGGCTTTAGGGGTACAAATTGTTAACAGATAGTTCTGTTTTAATTAAATAATTTTTTCACCCAACCGAATACGCCACCAGAACGATCTCCTTCGCGTCCACCCGATAGCCCATCATAACTAGGTCTGGGCAATCCATAACTGTTATCGGCTGTTTCTTTCTTCTTTTTAGCTCTTTTGTTGTTTGAAGAACCGCGACGAGTTTTATTATGAGGCTTATTCTGGTTTTTATTTCTTTTCTTATTGTTGGAGCTCTTTCCTTTTTTCTTCTTTTTAACTTCTTCAGGAAGTTTTATTTCTTCAGGAGCATATCCAACTTCATTAGTAATTTTCTCAATGTCATCTCTGTCCATCTTTGAAACCAATGAAACCATTTGTCCGGCTTTTTTAGAACCTACCAGTTCTGCCCGGTAACGATATTCTTCCACTTCATTAGGCACATCATAATTGATAACCTGTGTAACTTTATCAATTTCGATATCAGTTGCTGACATACCACCAACGATCAATATCTTCATCTCATTTGAAGTGAACTTCTGGAAGCGTTCGTTAAAGGTTTCTTTGTTGATGCTTTCATCAACACTTACAACACCCCAGCTCTTTTTAAGAATGATTCTGAAAAGTCTGTCCGCAGTTCTTTTAGAAGCTGTGAAAACAACTATTCGTTCGATCTTACTGTTTTCCAGATGTGCCATCAAAGTAGAAATTTTCATTCTTGGCGGCACGTTGATATACCCTTGTTCCAGATTTTTTGAGACAGAAGGCTCATCTGTTTGGTCTTTCTTTAGCACAACTGAAACAGATGCTTCTTTAAGCTTTTCGGCGGGAGCTTTTTCAGAGTCAGAACCGGAATCTGTTTTATTTTCAGTCTCTTTTTTCTCCGGATTCAGAACAACCTTAACAGAAGCTTTTTCCAGTTTGGCTTCAACCTCTTTCTGATCAATTTCTACAGGTTCTGTTTTTCTATTGCTCTGAACCTCATTTTCGTCATCCTGAACTTGATTCAGGATCTTTTCCGATTTTTGAGTGTCTTTATTGTCCTTTTTCTCTTCAGGATTCAGAACCACTTTTACGGAAGCCTGCTCTAATTTTTCTTTTACTTCTTCTTCGTTGATTTCAGCAGGTTCAACGGCTTTTTTCTCTTCAACATCAGTAGACTGAAATCCAATCAATTCAGGATTTTTAAGCGCATTTTCGGCCAGCTGCTTGGTAGCATTATTCATAGTTCCGGAAAAAATGAGTACCTGTGGCTGGTTCTCAATAAATTCAAAGATAGACTTCACCCTGCCTACCAGGCTAAAGTTTTCCATATTATGCGCTTCATCGATCACTACACATTCGAGATCGGTAAAGGTTTTTTTGGTTTTTTCCAGTATGTCAACTAATCGACCGGGATTTGCTACAATCACCGGTGCTCCATCTAAAACAGCTTGTTCTTGTGCGACTTTATCACCTTTCATGGATAATGAAGTACTGCTCACTTGTGCATGATACCCCATCGCCCAAATCATTTCATCAATCGCTTTCGCTCGCTCTATAGATGGTGTTAAAATTAATATTCGCGTGCCGTTTACCTCTCCGTTTGCTATCAACTTCTGCAATGCAGGGATCAAAAATGCTCCGTTATCCTCACTTTCATTCTTAACAAGCAGGTGCTTGCCTTCTAAGGCCTGTGGAATAACTTCTTGCTGGAGAGGGGTTGGCTTTTCAATTCGTGTATCAACCAGTCCGTTCAATAAATCAGGACTCAGGTCATATTGTTCAAAAGACAATGTTCCACCTCGTTCGTTTGGCGTTATAATTCAATTTTCAAAGATCAAATGCTTAGATCGTCCCTAAGCAAGCTCAAATATACAAAATGTGAAGGAGAGTTGATAAAAGAAGCTTCATGTTGTTATAAAAGTTGGAACACATAAGAAAAACTAGATTAATACAACGGAAATATTATTTTAAGAATAGTTATTTAAAATAAATTTAATCCCTTATGGAGAAAATAGTTTTACTCATCATTGTAGTACTAGCATTATCAGGTCAAATAATTGCTCAAAAATCTCCAGAACCAGATAGTTTGTATCAAGAAATAATTCAAAAATATAAACTTGAGTTTGAAAAAATTGATCATGATAATCGATCGTTAACTGATAGTGTTGGGACGTTAAGGGCTCTCGAATTTGAGGAACTCTACAATAAATATCCGGAATCAGAATCAGGTAAAAAAGGATTGGTTGTAGCTTTTAAGGGATGGTTAAATGTGGATTCCTTAGATATTATGGGAGTCTATATAAATAATATTTCTCCTGACTCTGATTTATGGGGAGATTTAATTCCCTGGTATAATTTTGCATTGATGAACTCCGGAGCCAAGCCGGATAAATTCTACAATTATTTAAAATCAATTCTAAAAACTGAATCCGTTAAGAATCCTAATAACCTCTCATATATATATAGTGAATTAGGTTCTCTTGAAATGATTATAAACTCAGATACTCTAGAAACTCGAAAATATTTCGAAAAAGTTATTGAGATTAATACTGATTCATTTGAGGTAGAAGCTGCGAAAAGAGATTTATATGATTTAAACAAGCTTCAAATTGGTAACCAACTTCCGGACTTCAGAGCTAAAGATTTAGCAGGAAACGTGATAGATACTCGAGATTTTGAAGGTAAATACATACTGATCGAGTTTTGGGCAACATGGTGCGGACCCTGTATTCCTGAAATTCCATATTTAAAAGAAGCATATGATGATTTTGGAGATCGGGAAGATTTTAAAATTATTGGAGTTTCATTGGATACTGACAGGGTGAAGCTGAAAGAATTTCTTGAAGAAAATGAAATTAAATGGACTCAAATTATAGATGAAGGAGGCGCTGGAAAATGGTCTGGTAAATTGGGGACGTTGTTTGCAGTGGGGAATGGCATCCCTAAAACTTTCTTGATCGATAAGGAAGGAAAAATCATTGCAACAGAATTGAGAAAAGAGAGACTCAACGAAATACTTTCTCAGCATTTGGACTAACTGAAAGGAAGAAAAGTCTATATTTCTGTATTTTTGGACTCTCAAAAGTAGTGGGTATAAGTATTTATCAATTTCTTTATTTGCCCTTGCGGAACTTTTTTGGGAAACTAACATACCTAAAATTAGACCTATCTTTTTAAAACCTAATTTACTACTGCTATGCCACAGCATTGCCGATGCTTACTATCCCTGTTTCTGCTAATTTCTTTATTCACCGCTTGTTCAGAACCGGAACTGCAGGAACAGATCTCAGATCCGGAACAATTTGCAGAATTTATTGAGGGATATACTTCCGGCGAAATAAGTTCGCATAGCGAGATCGCGGTTACATTTACTAAACCTGTTTCTGAGAAGGTCAACATTCGTTCGTTGAGACTTTTTGATCTTTCACCGTCAGTGAATGGATATTCTGAATTGGTGAACGATAGAACAGTTGTGTTTAAACCCAATGATCCATTTATGCAGGGACAGGAGTATCAGGTTTCTTTTGAGCTGTCAAGGTTGTTTGAAGTACCCGATGACAAGAAAAAGTTTTCATTTACTGTAAATACAATGAAACAGCAGATGGAAGTGGTTTTAGGTGAACTGGAAATAGTAACGGAAACGAGCATGAAACTTTCAGGTACAATTTATACTGCAGATAAAGCCTTGAAAAAAAATATAGATCGTGTGTTATCCATATCTCAAAAAGGGAATAATGATCTCGAACTTAGCTGGACTCAAAACAACTCAGGAACGGTCCATGATTTTGAAATTTCAGGAATACAGAGAGACGACCAAAAGAGCGAGTTGAAATTAAGTTGGGATGGCAGCCCGATAGGAACAGATACAAAGGGAAATCAGATCATAGAAATTACAGATAATTCTGTATTTGAACTTTTAGCTACACGGGTTTTTACGGATAACAATCCAAGAGTTGAACTAACTTTTTCTGATCGACTGGATGCTACTCAGAATCTACAGGGATTGATTCAGATTCAGGACATGAATGAGATCAACACGATCATTAATGGGAATACACTAGTGATCACTCCAAGACAACGAAGGACCGGGGTAAAAACGCTAACCATTAATTCAGGAATTAAAAACGAAGCCGGAAGACGATTAGAAACTGAAATTACAAGAGAAATTCAATTCAATCAGCCCAAACCACAACTGGAATTACTTGGAAAAGGCACCATTATCCCAAGTTCTGATAATCTCTTATTTCCGTTTAAAGCGGTGAGTCTGGGAGCTGTAGATGTTCGAATCATCAGAATTTTCGAGAATAATATGGGACAATACCTGCAGGAGTATGGAATATCAGCGAACAACCAATATAGAATCGAACGGGTTGGACGACAGGTTTTTGGAGGAGCAATTCCATTATCAACACTAGGGACAGTTGAAGCCGGCAACTGGAATAACTATGCACTTGACCTGTCAAATATTATTGAACCTGAACCCGGAGCGCTCTATCAGGTAGAAGTTGATTTCAGAAAACATCAGGCAGTTTATGAGTGTGGAGAAAATGATTCAGAAACTACAACACAAGTTACGGATAGAAGTTGGACGTATTCATCCACTGAAGAAGAACAATACTGGAACAATTACAGTAGCAATTCTTATCCGGGAGGTTATAACTGGAGAGAACGGGATAATCCTTGTGATGTCAGTTATTACTATAATCAAAGAAGTAAAGTCAGGAATATTCTTGCTTCAGATCTGGGGATAATTGCAAAAAGCGGAGACCAGGGAAGTCTTACAGCTTTTGTGACGGATCTTAAGACTACAGATCTGAAAGCAGGAGTAAAAGTTGAATTGTTTGATTATCAGCAACAACTGCTGGCCTCGGCAAATACAGATCAAAATGGTAAGGTTGAATTATCCTCTTCAAGAGATCCGTATTATTTAGTAGCTGCTTCTGGAAACCAGAAAGGATATTTGAGATTAGATGACGGGACATCTCTGTCAGTGAGTGATTTTGATGTTTCCGGTGCACAGGTACAGAAAGGGGTGAAAGGATTTTTATACGGAGAGCGAGGAGTTTGGCGACCGGGAGACACTTTGTTTGTTTCTTTTATTTTGGAAGATGAAAATGATGTGCTACCGGAAAATCATCCGGTAAGTTTTGAGTTGAGAAACCCATCCGGGCAAGTAGTGAATCGCAAAACATTCACGACATCACTAAATGGATTTTATGTTTATGAAACATCAACCGAGAAGCAAGCCCCAACCGGAAACTGGAGAATTTCAGCAAAAGTTGGAGGACTCACTTTCAACAAAACAATCAAAATTGAAACGGTTAAACCAAATCGTTTAAAAGTAGAAGTCGATTTCGAAAATGAGGTTATTACCGCTAATGATCCGGAATTGAACGCGACTTTGAATTCGCGATGGCTGCATGGCGCAATAGCCAGAAATTTAAAAGCCGATGTTGAAATGAGTATGAGCCGATCTGAAGCTGTGTTCTCGAAATACCCTCAATTTTCTTTTTCTGATGAATCCATTTCTTTCTCAGGTTCGCCTGCACAAATATTTGATGGAAACTTAGATCGATCAGGTGAAGCAGAACTGGACTACGATTTTAAAGAATTAAAAGAAGGACCGAGTCGAATCAGAGTTAATCTGAAAACCAGAGTATTCGAACCATCCGGTAATTTTAGCGTCGGGAGTTCTACTACTTATTACTATCCGTTTAAAACATTGATTGGATTAAGAGCACCAAAAACTGATGAAAATCGATATTCTAATTGGTTGGAAAGAAATCAGGATCACAGTTTTGAAGTGGTTTCTCTGGATAAGGATGGGAATTTAATTCCAAATCAACAACTCGAGTTTGAAGTTTATAATATAAGATGGAGATGGTGGTGGGAGCGTAGTCGGGAAGAGCTGAGTAATTACTTTGAACGAAGAAATGTACGAAAAGTAAGTTCAGGAACGCTGGCAACTAACTCAGAGGGAAAAGGAACTTTCAATGTTAACATCTCAAACAATGATGGCGGTGGAAGATACTTAGTTCGCGTTAAGAACAAAGACGGAGGACATTCAGCCAGTAAGATCGTTTATTTCAGCTGGTACGGAGGAAGCGGTTCGGGAGTAAGCCCGGCGAGATTGACTTTCAGTTCTGATAAGGAAACATACAATGTTGGAGATGAGGCAGTTCTGAATATACCAAGTAGTGAAGGAAGTAAGATTCTGGTCAGTTTAGAAACCGGATCAAAAATTCTCAGCACAGAATGGATAGATGGGAAAAAAGGAAGTACGAAGTATCAATTTGAAACATCTGAGAACATGGCTCCAACTGTATACGCTCACGTTATGCATGTGCAATCTCATGGCCAAACAGAAAACGATCTACCGATCAGAATGTATGGCATAATTCCAATAAAAGTAGAAGATCCAACTACTAAACTATCACCTTTAGTTAAGCTCCCTGAGGAATTGAAGCCTGAAACCAATGCGGTAATTGAAGTTTCGGAATCGAACAAAAAAGCGATGACATATACCGTAGCTGTTGTTGATGAAGGATTGCTGGATCTCACAAATTTCAACACACCAGAACCTCATGATTATTTCTATGCCAGAGAAGCATTAGGAATAAAGACCTGGGATATTTTTGGTTCGGTAAGTGATGTTTACGCCGGATCATTATCCCGAATTTTGGCTGTTGGAGGTGATGGGGAGCTCAAAGCATCTGAAGATCCGCTTAACGAAGCAAATCGCTTCAAACCCATGGTTCGATTTTTAGGTCCTTTTTATTTGGAGAAAGGAAAAACAAATCGACACCGAATTTCAGTTCCTAATTATGTTGGATCAGTTAGAACAATGGTTATAGCTGGACAAGATGGTGCGTACGGAGAAACAGAAACCACGACTCCGGTTCGGAAGCCTGTTATGGTGTTAGCTACATTACCACGAGTACTGGGTCCGGGAGAAACGGTAGATCTTCCGGTAAATATCTTTGCGATGAAGGAATCAGTTAAAGATGTTCAGGTAAAAGTTGAGACTAATGAGCTTTTTGAAATTATAGAAAGCTCTTCAACGACATCAGTTCAATTTTCTGAACCGGGCGATGAGTTGGTTACTTTTAAACTGAAAACAAAACCTGCTATTGGTGTTGGCAAAGTTCGGGTTGAGGTTATCAGTGGAAATGAAAGCGCCTATCATGAAATTGAAATCGCCGTAAGAAATCCGAACCAACCTTTTGTGGATATAAAATCTGAAACAGTGGAGTCTGATTCAGACTGGGAAGTGATCTTTGATCCGCAGGGAATGGCAGGAACGAACGAAGCGACATTGGAGATTTCCAGAATTCCACCTGTGGATTTCGGGAAGAGATTGAACTATTTGATCCGTTACCCTCACGGTTGTATTGAGCAAACTACTTCTTCTGCATTTCCTCAGTTATTTGTTGGGGATGTGATGGAACTGGACCAACAGCGCAAAAAGAATATTCAAACCAATATTAATGGAGCGATAAAAAGAATTGAAAAATTTATAACCTCTAGTGGTGGATTGTCTTACTGGCCGGGACACGAAGATGCCAACTCCTGGGGAACCAATTACGGATATCACTTTCTGCTGGAAGCCCAAAAGAAAGGATATTATGTTTCTTCAAATGTGATGGATCGTATCAATCGTTTTCAAAGGCAAAGAGCCAGAACCTGGACGGAGAATAATGATTATTACCGCTCAGATCTCATTCAATCGTACCGATTATATACGCTGGCTCTTGCTAACTCTGCTGATCTCGGAGCTATGAATCGTTTAAGAGAAAGAGAAAATCTGTCCGTGCAGGCAAAATGGAGATTGGCGGCAGCTTATGTGTTGGCCGGGCAGCCGGAAGCCGGAAATGATATTATAGAAGGAGCATCCACTGAGGTCGAAGATTACAGAGAGCTTTCCAGAAGCTATGGCTCTTCTCTTCGTGATCGAGCTATGATCCTTGAAGCATTGAGTTTGTTGAAGAGAAATCAGGATGCATCACTAGTGGCGAGAAGTGTTTCTCAGGAACTAAGTTCAAGACGCTGGTTAAGCACTCAAACAACAGCTTACGGATTGATTGCGATTTCTAAATTTCTGGAAGAAAGCGGTTCGTCCGGAGATATAAATGCTTCTTACACTTTAAATAGAAGAAGAGAAGGAAAGATCGGATCCCAGGCTTTTATTACCGAGATCGATTTAAAAATGAATGAGCTTTCAGAAAACAAATTGGTGTTTAAAAATGAATCTGAAGGAACTTTGTTTGCCCGTTTGATTTTGAAAGGAACGCCGCTTTTGGGTGATGATATCACCAATTCAAATAGTTTGAATCAGAAGATCAGGTATACAGATCTGGACGGGAATTCGATAGATCCTGAGAATATTGAACAGGGAAGTGATTTTATTGCCGAGGTTACGATCTCAAATCCTGGACTTCGTGGTAATTATGAGGAGATGGCGTTGAGTCAGATCTTTCCATCAGGTTGGGAGATCAGAAATACCCGAATGGATGATGCCTCTTTCAGCGAGCCTACAGCAAGTTTCGAATATCAGGATATCAGAGACGATCGTATTTATACCTATTTCGATTTGAGACCAAAGCAATCCAAAACATTTCGGGTTCAATTAAATGCGAGTTATGCCGGGAAGTTTTATTTGCCTTCGCTAACAACCTATGCAATGTATGACGAAACCATTAGTGCCCGCAATGCCGGAAAGTGGGTGAATGTAGTTCCGGTGGAGTAAGCCTTTAGAATATCGGATATCCAATATTGAATATTGAATAATGAAGTGGAGTAAAGAAAAAATATCCAATAGGTTAAAATCCCCTCTTGAGAGGGGATTTAGGGGTGTGTTAAAACTATATCTTCGCTTTTTTCCCAGCTCAAATCACAAATCTTTTTCTGAATCAAACCAACGAGTCTTCCTCTCCAAGGAGAGGAAACAAAGGAAATGGTTTATAGCAGTGATTTTAATATCAACTCTTGGAATCTTCTACTACAACTCACTTCCAAATCCATTATTCAATCCTTCTTATTCTACGATACTGGAAGGCAAAAATGGAATTTTAATTGGAGCAAAGATTGCAGATGATGAACAATGGAGATTTCCGGTATCAGAACAAGTGCCAGAAAAATTTAAAACGGCAATTATTGAATTTGAAGACAAGAACTTTGAATCGCATTTTGGTGTAGATCCCATCGCAGTAGCACGTGCGCTTAAACAGAATTACGAAGCCGGAGAAGTAGTTAGCGGAGCCAGTACTTTAAGTATGCAGGTCATCAGATTGGCAAAAAAAAATCCTGATCGAACAGTTTGGGAAAAGTTGAAAGAAATGGTTCAGGCTACCCGACTTGAATTTAGTTACTCAAAAGATGAAATATTATCTCTTTATGCAGCTCATGCTCCATTCGGAGGTAATGTAGTTGGATTGGAAGCGGCTTCATGGAGATACTTCGGAAGAAAGCCTGCTGATCTTTCCTGGGCAGAAATAGTTACACTTGCCGTTCTTCCTAATAGTCCGGCGCTTATTCATCCCGGAAGAAATAGAGAAGCACTTAAAGCCAAAAGAGATCGGTTGCTGAAAAGATTAATGGAAGAGGAGCAGATCGATTCTCTTACATACAAGCTTTCAGTGTTAGAGCCTTTGCCCGATCAGCCACTCGATCTGCCAAACATAGCGCCTCATTTGGTTTCAAAATTTTATACAGGATCAGAAAAGGGTAGTAGAGTAAAGACTTCAATAGATAATAACTTACAGATCAGGATCAATAAAATTGTAGACACTCATCATGAAAAACTGAGATCGAATGGCATTCAAAATGCAGCTGCATTGGTGTTAGATGTGACCTCAGGAAAAGTGATCTCTTATGTAGGTAATACAAAAGGTAACTCAGGGCAACACGGGCAAAGCGTAGATGTGATCACTTCCCCGAGAAGTACAGGGAGTATTTTGAAGCCACTATTATATATGTTGAAACTAAATGAAGGAGAGATGTTACCAAATTCTCTGGTTCCCGATATCCCTTCAAAATTCACAGATTATTCTCCACAAAATTACAACAGGAGTTATGATGGAGCAGTTTCTGCGTCAGAAGCTCTTTCAAGATCATTGAATGTGCCGGCGGTGTATATGTTGCAGGAGTTTGGGGTTCCAAAATTTCATCACTACTTGAATGAGCTGGGCTTAAGTACGATTACCCACAATCCTGAACATTATGGTTTGTCCTTAATATTAGGGGGAGCAGAAGCAACACTCTGGGATGTGACTTCAGTGTATGGTTCATTAGCTCATCAGTTAAATAATTACAGCCCAAGTTCAGAAGTTAAAAATAACTACGAATTCATAAACTTCTCTCAAGAATCAGATCGATCTGTACTCATATCAGCTAAATCAAAGAAATCTGTGGTCAATGAAGGAGCTTTATACAGTACGTTTGAAGTAATGTTGGAAGTCACCCGTCCTGAAGAAGAATTGCATTGGCGACGTTTTCAGAATACAAGAAAAGTAGCATGGAAAACCGGCACCAGCTATGGTTACAGAGATGGCTGGGCGGTGGGAATCACTCCTGAGTTTGTTGTTGGGGTTTGGGTTGGTAATGCTGATGGAGAAGGAAGGCCGGAATTAACCGGGCTGAAAACTGCAGGACCTGTTTTATTTGATATTTTTGATGCACTGCCTGCAACAAGTTGGTTTAATGAACCTGTATATGAGATGGAAGAAATTTTGGTTTGCAAAAATAGTGGATATCGAGCAGGCTCAGATTGTCCCGAAACAGTAAAAGAAAATGTTCCAAAGACAGGATTAAAAACCGAAGTATGCCCTTATCATCAGGTCGTTCATATTGACAAGAATTCCGGACAAAGGAAAAACAGCAGCTGCGCTGATATTTCAGATTTGGAAACAGAGTCCTTGTTTGTTTTGCCTCCGGTTCAGGAGTGGTATTACAAAAAAAATCATAGTGAATATAGATCTTTGCCGGAACTAGCTCCGGGATGTGGGGAAGAAAACAAGCTGGCCATGCGATTGATCTATCCGTTCAATTCATCAGTAATATATGTGCCAAAAGAACTGGATGGAGAGAAAGGGAAAGCTGTTTTTGAAATAGCCCATCGAAATAACGGGACTAAGATATTCTGGCATTTGAACGATGAATTTTTAGGAGAAACAGAGAGTTTTCATCAGTTAGCAATTTCACCTGATCCCGGAAAACATATTCTTACTTTAGTAGATGAAAGAGGGGAAAGATTGGAGCATGAATTTGAAGTTGTATCTCGATAATTAGGAATAAGTGAATAATAGAATTAGGAATATGGCATCAGCCAATTCATAATTCTTAATCTAGAATACCTAATGCTCATACTCTTTTAAATAAGTGGAATCTGTTGCGATAACTTCAAACTCAAAATAGATGTCTTCAATTTTTTTTGAAGAATCGATGGTGAAACCGGGAGAATTGGATTTATCAATTAATACAAAAACAGAGTCCAGAGTTTTCCATTCGATAACTGGAGGAATCCAATTTATCATCAGAATATTCCCGGTAAGAGGGTAAGATTCAGTTGGATCTGTAACTGACATTTGGATAGCAGTGTAACCTAGAGCTCCGGAATCGTATTTATAAAGCCCTATTTTCTTTGTTGAATCTGGAGAGAAGAATTCATTGAGTAAGATCTGGTTTTCGATTTGCCAAGTGCTCTCGTTTATTATATCCCACCCTTTACCTATTTGATAAATAGCGATTCCAAACCATCCCAAAATTAGAATAGGAACACTGACAATAATGATGAGTAAGATTTTTCGATGTGATCATTCAAAATTAAGAATCCAAAATCCCTAATTCTTAATTTTTAATTCTTCCATTCTTAATTTTCTTCTCCGTATTGAAGCTTATGCGAAACCAATAAACTCAACACTGCAAAAGCGGTAAATAAGAAAAACCCTATTTGCAAGCTGGATGCGTTGGTTGTCATGATGTCAACATTCAAGGCAATGTTCTCCAGGCTGGTGAGCTGTTCAGATATGATTCCGGTAAAACCGATATAAGCCATAAAAATAGCAACGACCATCACATCCGCCATCGACCATTTTGCTGTTTTAAAAACCAAAAACTTGATAACCGGATTGTTCTTTAACTTTTCAGAATAGATATAGGCAATGGATCCCAGTAATTTAGAAACAGGGAATAATACACTGAAAGAAAAAACCAGAATTCCCACAGCCATTACATCCACTTTTTTGTTGGTGATCATAACCCAAACTACTTCAA
Source organism: Balneola sp. (assembly GCA_965222085.1). Taxonomy (GTDB): domain Bacteria; phylum Bacteroidota; class Rhodothermia; order Balneolales; family Balneolaceae; genus Balneola. The sequence goes on along the minus strand of OZ244952.1, from coordinate 1,000,692 downwards.
GAATACTTTTACTTTTGAAATACAGAACCTGATCAATAAAAATGATGGATTCACCCATAAGTTCGAATTCCATTCTAGAGATTCGGGCATCAATATTGATCATGGGTATTAGCACACCAACTGATAACAATATCCCACATATGAAGGTGAGTACTGTAAACTCAGCTTTCATGAAATCAGTACTGAATGGAATCATTAAGGCTAATAAACCTATAATCCCAAATAAAGCTACAGAGTAAGGGGTTCTTTGTTCATTTAAAGAATCAACTTTTCCCTTTATAATATTAATGGCTTCTCTTTTTTCGGTTGCTTCGTGCTTAGCCAGAATCCGGTCATACAAAGAATAATCAATTTCTGAGAAGGTGCTGTCAGAATATTCCTGCATTTTATCGATCAAAAAATCTTTAGCCAATTCTTTGTTTTCAGGATCTTTTATAAAAATGATAATGCTTTCTGTTATTTCAGGAGCTTTCTCTCTCATTAAACCAAAGACGTCCGTTACGGAAGCGACACCCCTTTTCAGAAAGCCTCCTACGCTCCCTTTATTTTCTTCTTTAAATCCTTCTTCCAACTCCGCAATAGCTATTTCCAGGAACTCTTCTATTTTGATTCGCAGTTCGTCCTCTCGGGATTCAGACATTTGGAACTCATTAACTCTTACTATGATAATTCGCGTAAGTTCTTCTGTCCATACATCAACATTAAAGAGTCCGTATTTGACCTTAGATAATTCAATTAGTTCTGTTTCAAGAACTCTTTTGTCGGATTCGATACGATAAATAAAGAAAGAACTGAATGCTACTCCGGCAAGCAAAACAGCAAGTATTGGCATCCTAAGTTGTTGCAATAATTCCCCGATTTATTTGAATTTTCAGATAGTAGGCAATACAAGGGTCTTGAGCAAATTTCTCTGATTTACTTCAACGTGCTTAGTATTTACCGGAGGAGATTGAGTGTAAGATTCATATTGATTTGATGATTCGGATCTCGAAAACAAACCTTCATCTCCTAAAACTTCCCGGAGCACTTTTTTACTTTTTAAGGTGTCAATCTGTGCTTTCAGTTTGATAAGTATGTTATACAAACCCACATGAACTTTGGTTGTATATATAAAGTGCTTATTCCCTCTGGGTTCATTCGACATCGGCGCTTCCTTGGTAAAGTGACGAATCATTTTATCGTACTCGGGATCGCCAAAATCGAATACGCTCTCTTTATATGGTTTGGCGAAAAGCATACCATAGTTTTTGGCAAATTCGAAGTACTCCTGATCTTTGTCACCGTTTTTAGAATTCGGCTTCAGGACTTCCAGCTTTTCAAATAACTGTCTGATCTTTTCTTCGTCTTCGCTAAGATGGGTTGGGAGTAGCTGTAAATAATCAGAGAAAAACTTAGTTGGAAATTTTTTTACACATCCAAAATCGACCACTCCAAGTTTACCGTCTTTGGTAAACAGGAAATTTCCGGGATGTGTATCAGCGTGGATGTAATCGTTGCCTTTGATCTGCTCGTGAAAGAAATCCCAAAGTAACTGCCCAAAATGGTTTCTTTGTTCTTGAGACGGGTTTTCTTTTAAAAACTCACCGAGGTGCCTTCCTTCCAGAAAGGTCATGCACAAAACTTTATTTGAGGAGAACTCCTGAACCCATTCAGGGATTTCGATATTTAGTCCCGAAAAACGCTCATTAAAAAGATCAATTTGTTGCCCTTCATGTTGGTAATCCGTTTCCAGCAATAAGGTGTTTTTGATCTCGTCGAAATATGGATCAATATCAGATCCTTTTTTAATAAATCGCTTGGCTATCGTTTTTCCCATGGCCAGATCAGAACCAATCGTTTCCCTCACATTCGGATACTGAATCTTGATAGCTACTTTTCTACCGTCTTTTAAAACCGCTTTGTGAACCTGACCAATTGAAGCTGCTGCAAATGCTTCTGATTCAAATTTTGCAAAAAGCTGTTCGGGATAGCTTCCCAGTTCCCTCTTTATAATAGAACGAACCAGCGCCTTATTAATAGGAGGAACGGAATACTGTGCCTGACTCATTACTTCCGCAAATTCTTCAGGCAGAAACCCCTGATCCATGCTCATTCCCTGAGCAATTTTCAAAGCGGTACCGCGCAGTTTGGTAAATTCCTTAAACACTTCTTTCGCATTATCGGAATGAAATTGACCGTCATCATTTTTTTTGCCCGAAATTTTATTTTTCAAATACCTTTGAGCATAATTTTTGCCAACTTTAATTCCTGTTTTGGCAATGATGGTTCCACGCTCTAATTTTGATGATGGGAAGTCACTCATTTGATACTGATAAAATTATTAAGAGATATTGTTTAAAAAAGTTGTCAATCTAAAATTATATACTGAACTCACTTTGTATATTAGACATTGAATGAGGAGAAAAGATTCGTTTGAAATGGGAAAAAGTATATTAAGAATATCGGGATTGCTAATTCTTTTGTGGGTTTCATACTTAATAATCGATCGAATTCAACATTACTCATATATTTATTTGAGTATATTTTGGGTTTTATTAAGCTTTTCATTCTTTTTTTTATCTAAAAAAAAGGAGACAAAATTACGTTTATTTATTCTTTACTCAGGTTGTGTTTTTGTAGCTTTCGGGTTGGCAGAAGTATTTTATAGTGGCTTGCTGAGCAGCAAGAAACCAATTTATAGTAATATTTCTGAAACTGAGGTGATATTTGGTAGCAAGCGTGCAAGCCATTTAATATTAGGTTCTAAGACCTCTGAAAATTCAAAATATATTGAACGCAGATACGCGGGCAATGAGTTGATAATGAGCTATACTCATTCGACAGATGAATTTGGCTGGCGAAAAGTTAACAATCAAAATTCCGGAGATACTTATAAAGAAGCTATTTTATTTTTTGGTGGTTCTTATACATATGGTTTAGGAGTGAATGATGATGAAACCACTGCCTCGGTACTAAAAAAGTCTGTTACATCGAAATACAATGTATATAATTTTGGAGGAAACGGATATGGCCCCCATCAAACGCTTGCTATACTTGAAAATGGATTAGAGGAAGAAGTAATCAAATTGGATCAACCCAAAGTAGGAATTTTTCAAGCTATTCAAGATCATTTAGTCAGAGTTAATGGACAAGCTATTTGGGATTTACAAGGTCCTAAGTATGAGTTAACAGCAAATAAAGAAGTAGTCTATAAAGGAGCTTTTAATGCTCCGGAAATTGCAAAGCTTAAAACCTTGTTAGCAAAATCCTTTTTACTGAGAAAAATTTTCTTTAGAAAAAATAAAGTGAGTGATGCCGGGATTAATTTACTGGCTCATATTGTAAAAAAATCTGCGGTTATATTTGAACAGAAGTACGACGGTAAATTCTATGTTATACTTTGGGAAGAAAAAGTAGAGGAAAAGGAAAGCTACGTAAAATTGTATAACAGATTGATTAATCTTGGATTAGATGTTATTGAAATAAAAGACATTCTACCTGATTATTATCCGCAATCCCCAACCTATTTTATTGAAAGAGATAATCATCCAAATGCTTATGCTTATCGTCTGATCTCTGAATATATCAAAGAGAACATTTTGGAATAAAACCGTTTATTAATCTTCTGAAGTACTTTCTTTGTCTTTAAACAAATCAGTAATCCATTCACCAAAAAGAGGAATGTTTTTAGCTAATCCTGCATGACTTATTAAATACTTCGCCAGATCAAATCCTTTATCAATGACCTTATTATATACTACTTCTTCCGTAAAGCCGGTAAGTTTATCAGTTAGTGCAAAACTTCGTTCTTTGCCATCACTGTCATCATTTAACCAAAATTTTATAATATCGAGATATTCTCTTGCAATGAATTCATAGAAATAATTTTTCATCACAAAACCGGCGCTTACGGCGATCCTTCCATCAGTAGTGAAAAAGTGTTTGAACAAAGCTGTCACTTCCTGATGGAATTCGGAATTGCATCCTTTCTTAAAAATCATCTTTTCAAAAGTATCTTCTACGAACTCTCTTCGGTCTTCCATCATGTCGAAAGTCGTAAAAATAAAATTAGATAATTTTTCGCTGATCGTGTAAGATTCAAAATCTTCAATTTCCTCTATCATGGCGGAATAACGAATAATCAAAGAAGGATAATAGTATTGCGTAATAGCTTTCTTATTTGGGAATAAGCTGTAAATCTGAGACGCCGTTTTATCGGTAGCTTCCGAAAGTTGAGCGATGGTGAAAGAACCTTCAGCTAGGATTAAATCTATTGCTGTTTCACAAAGTTCGATTTTGTCATTAATCTGTTCTGCAGTCATGTTTACAAAAACTATTAAAGGATAAAAACAGTTCGGTTGGTTACGAAATATTTCAGCAAATGTTAGCTGTGTTTCTTTTATTGGTTTCTAAATCAAAAATGTATGAGTCATAGTCATCAACGAGACGTTCTGTTCCTATCACTTGCAGGAATATTCCTTACCGCACTAGTACTCGGCAATGTAATTGGTACAACAAAGTTCGTTACAATCTTCACTATTACTTTACCTGACTGGTTGCAATCTATTACTCCGTCATTGGTTCGTGATGGGAGTTTATATACAATGAGTGTGCCAGCAGGAGTTATTGCTTATCCATTTACCTTTTTAGCTACGGATCTGATCTCTGAACTTTTTGGAAGAAAAAAAGCACAGCTTGTAGTTTGGGTCGGCTTCTTTATGAATTTCTTTATGCTCTTGTTAATGACGATCAATCATTGGCTTCCTAACACGTATGGGGTAAGTGGTGGATTGGATCTGTTTGAAGGAGTGTACGAGTTCATGATCGGTAATACTATCGCCAGTATGATCGCTTATTTAACTGCACAATCAGTAGATGTTCGGTTATTTCATTTCTGGAAAAAGAAAACAAATGGAAAACATTTGTGGTTGAGAAACAATGCCTCCACAATGTTTAGTCAGTTGGTAGACTCTACAGCTATTCTGATAATTCTATATTTTGCCGGGAATCTGGGAGAAAATGTGGATAGTTTGGGAGCCGTTTTCATTCTGATTCTCAATTCTTATCTGTTCAAATTCTTTTTCGCTCTTTTTGATACCCCATTATTCTATTTGGGAGTTAAATTATTCCACAAATTTGATGAAGATCCGGAGAGAAATAGCCTTTATTGAGCTCTAATCAAGCTTGAAAAAAAGAGTAGAAAAAAAGAGAAAAAATATTGAAATAAAACTTGCCCTGAAGGGTAAAAATCCCGTACCTTTATAATCCTTTCGAGGAAATGAAAATGCTGATCCAACAACACGTTTAGGTCAGCTTTTTTTGTCTTCGAAAGACAAGTTCTTTGGAAATTATTGAAGCATAAGACAGATTGTTTGTGCGAGCTTTATGAAGTTATTCTTTTGAATGATGGAGTGTAGGGTCGGCTCACAGCGTATATAAATTTATTTTTTTACAATGGAGAGTTTGATCCTGGCTCAGGACGAACGCTGGCGGCGGGCTTAACACATGCAAGTCGAAGGAGAAGGAAAGAGCTTGCTCTTTCTGGAGACTGGCGGACGGGTGAGTAACGCGTAGCCAACCTGCCTTTAGCTGGGGGATAACATTCCGAAAGGGGTGCTAATACCGCATAATGCAGCGGGGCCGCATGGCCACAGTTGTTAAAGGTTTCGACCGGCTAAAGAGGGGGCTGCGTGCTATTAGTTAGTTGGTGAGGTAACGGCTCACCAAGGCGATGATAGCTAGGGGGTCTGAGAGGATGATCCCCCACACTGGGACTGAGACACGGCCCAGACTCCTACGGGAGGCAGCAGTGAGGAATCTTGCGCAATGGGCGAAAGCCTGACGCAGCCACGCCGCGTGCCGGATGAAGGCCCTATGGGTTGTAAACGGCTTTTAAGCAGGAAGAACGACCGGATTTCGATCTGGTGTGACGGTACTGCTTGAATAAGCACCGGCTAACTCCGTGCCAGCAGCCGCGGTAATACGGAGGGTGCAAGCGTTGTCCGGAATCATTGGGTGTAAAGGGTGCGTAGGCGGGCGTCTAAGTCTGGGGTGAAATCTTGCCGCTTAACGGTAAAATGGCCTTGGATACTGGGCGTCTTGAGTGTAGAAGAGGTAAGTGGAATTCGTAGTGTAGCGGTGAAATGCATAGATATTACGAAGAACATCAGTGGCGAAGGCGGCTTACTGGTCTACAACTGACGCTGAGGCACGAAAGCGTGGGGAGCGAACAGGATTAGATACCCTGGTAGTCCACGCTGTAAACGATGCATACTAGGTGTTGGTCTTTCGGGGCCAGTGCTGCAGTTAACGCATTAAGTATGCCACCTGGGGAGTACGTCGGCAACGATGAAACTCAAAGGAATTGACGGGGGCCCGCACAAGCGGTGGAGCATGTGGCTTAATTCGATGCAACGCGAGGAACCTTACCTGGGCTAAATCTACAGCGCTACCTCTGGAAACAGAGGGTTCTCTATGAGACGCTATAGAAGGTGCTGCATGGCTGTCGTCAGCTCGTGCCGTGAGGTGTTGGGTTAAGTCCCGCAACGAGCGCAACCCCTGTGGTTAGTTACCAGCACATAATGGTGGGGACTCTAGCCAGACTGCCTACGCAAGTAGTGAGGAAGGTGGGGACGACGTCAAGTCATCATGGCCCTTACGTCCAGGGCTGCACACGTGCTACAATGGATGGTACAGAAGGTCGCTACTCAGCAATGAGGTGCAAATCTTTAAAACCATTCTCAGTTCGGATCGGAGTCTGCAACTCGACTCCGTGAAGTTGGAATCGCTAGTAATCGCGTATCAGCAATGACGCGGTGAATACGTTCCCGGGCCTTGTACACACCGCCCGTCAAGCGATGGAAGTCAGGAGTACCTGATGTCGCCCCGGTAAGGGGTGCCTAGGGTAAGCCTGGTAACTGGCGCTAAGTCGTAACAAGGTAGCCGTACCGGAAGGTGCGGCTGGATCACCTCCTTTCAAGGAGAGCCTTGCTAGCTGGGTATATATACACCAGCAAGCGATGAACCTACACAGTTCGTTACAAACAATCTGTCCTATGCTGCAAGAAGAAGGAAAGCAGAGCAGCGGAGGTGGCCTGTGGCCGAAGCTCGGTACCAGGGCTATCCCCGAGTAATTTTGGGGCTTGTAGCTCAGGTGGTTAGAGCGCACGCCTGATAAGCGTGAGGTCGGAGGTTCAAGTCCTCCCAAGCCCACTTTTCTAGACCAAGGAAGAGGGGCTATAGCTCAGCTGGCTAGAGCACTGCCTTTGCAAGGCAGGGGTCCAGGGTTCGAATCCCTGTAGCTCCACAGAATATAGTAGTAAGATGTGAGATATTAGATATGAGAGGGAATAAGTTCCCCGGAAGTAATCACATTAATTTATTGAAAGAATGTTAGTTGGTGCGGATGTCTTTCGAGACGGAAGTGGTGACGATAAAACAGCTTGCCTGTGCGACAGGCCCGGGGTAACCCGGTAGCGCTGAGCGATCCAGTACAACTGGCTTCCGCCCGGCGGGTTCTTTGACATGGTGAAAAAGTATAACAATGTATAAAGAGCGGCAATCGAATGATTGTCAGCTCATATAGTATGTTTGAAGTGTTTGTTTACGCGAACATCAGATAACATGCGCCTAGGGTAGCTGTGCGTGGTAGTACACGTGCAGCCCACAAGAGTAATAGCTCAAGCAATTGAGTATGTTCCTTGCGCACCCCGAGAGGGTAGTGCAAGCCATATAAAATAAGCAATTAAGGGCACACGGTGGATGCCTAGGCATGCAGAGGCGAAGAAGGACGTGTAAAGCTGCGATAAGCTGCGGGGAGTTGCAAAAGAACTGTGATCCGCGGATTTCCGAATGGGGCAACCCACTCTAATTTATTAGGGTATCCTTTCGAGGAGGCATACCCGGGGAACTGAAACATCTAAGTACCCGGAGGAAGAGAAAACAACAGTGATTCCGCAAGTAGTGGCGAGCGAACGCGGAGCAGCCCAAACCGCATCCTACGGGGTGCGGGGTAGTAGGACCTGCGTAATTTTTGTAATCTTAAATCGAAGCTGTCTGGAAAGCAGCGCCACAGAAGGTGAAAGCCCTGTAGGTGTACCGATTACAAAAAGGCGGGTATCCTGAGTAGCGCGAGACCGGTGAAATCTTGCGTGAACCAGCCGGCACCATCCGGTAAGGCTAAATACATCTGCATGACCGATAGTGAACCAGTA
>OZ244952.1:0-987500 GCA_965222085.1 Balneola sp. | reverse complement strand
CCAGCTAGGCTCAGGGGTTTATTTTATTATAGCTGTAGATAGCGGAGGTAGCTCAAAAGGAGTTGGGAAAGTTGTGATAGTAAGGTAATGGATATAACTACTGTAATTATTAATTTTCAAACTCCAGATTTGCTTAATAAAGCAGTACGGTCTTTTAAAGAATTTTATCCTAATGTGAATCTTCTTATAATCGATAATGGTTCCCAAGATGATGGGGAGTCTGTGAAGCAGATCGCTATGTTGACTGATGAATTTAGGTTTATTAAGAGTGTTTTTTTGAGTTCAAATATTTTTCATGGCCCTGCCATGGATCTGGCAGTTAAAAAATATGTTGAAACCAAATATGTATTTTTTCTAGATAGTGATACTGAAACCAAAAGAAGTGGTTTTCTGGAAAAGATGGTATTACTTATCTCCTCAGAGACAACTATATATGGAGTAGGAGAGATTATAAAAGCAAATAAAAGAGGGTATAAATCAGAAAAGGGTAAGGAAATATTGTTAACACCTTACATGTTGATAAACACCCAGCTATATAAAACATTAAGACCTTTTATACATCATGGTCAACCTACTTTGCATAATTTTGCAGATGCAAATGAAAAAGGTTTTAAGTTGAGTTTTTTTAAGGTTTCAGAGTATATCAACCATCTATGGAGAGGGACTGCAGACAGGTTTGGATACGGTCTGGGTTTAAAAGGAAAACTAAATTATTTATTAAACAAACTTGGTCTTTAATGAAAGGTCAATCACCTGATATTTCAATAATAATCGTTAACTATAATGTTAAAGAATATATATTTAACCTTATTCATTCCATCAAGAAAGCGAAAGGCCGGTTAGAAATAGAAATATTTATAGTTGATAATGCGTCAACAGATGGATCCAAAGAGTTGATACCATCCCGTTTTCCCGAAGTGAACTATACTTACAATGATAAAAATGTTGGGTTTGGAAAAGCAAATAATCAGGCTATAAAACAAGCTAAAGGAGAATATACACTCTTAATTAATCCGGATACTATTGTAAGCGAAGATACTTTAACCAAAATGTTTGAGTATATGAACGAAAACTCAAACGTTGCAGCTGCAGGGTGTAAAATATTAAATCCGGATGGTACTTTTGCCCCGGAGTCCAGAAGGTCTATTCCTACAATCCGATCCGCAGCTTCAAAAGTACTAGGATTGTCATCACTATTTCCTAGAAGCAGGCTATTTTCGGAGTATTATTTAGGATGGTTAGAAGAAGATGAGTTTGCTTATGTTCCGGTGTTATCAGGGTCATTTATGTTTTTTAGAACTCATATTCTAAAAGATCTAAATGGTTTTGATGAACGCTTTTTTATGTATGGAGAAGATATAGACTTATGTTACAGAGTGGGGCAGCTGGGTTATAAAATCAGTTATTATCCGGAGACATCTATTATCCATTATAAAGGAGAAAGCACAAAGAAGGGAGATCTTAAATATGTGAAGATTTTTAATAAAGCTAATTATCAATTTTTCCAAAAACACTTTACTTCAAGATATAGCCTCTTATTTAAAGCTTTAATTTATATTGCAATTTCATTCAGAGGGATAACATCTTTTCTTTTTTCAAAATCAAAGGAAATCCGACTGGCCTCTTTTGATATTCTTATTCTGAATTTTTCGTTGATTTCTGCTTTTATAATCAGGTTTTCTTTTACACAGGATGTCCATCAGAAGCTAAACAGTTTACAAAGCCTTGAGTACTTGTGGGTTAATGTATTACTAACAGGTCTGTATATAATCTTTGCAATCGGGTTTAATTCTTACAGAAGGATAGATTCAATTGCTGACAGCTTACGAAAAATGTTTCTTAGCTTCACAGGTGTAGTTTTAATTACTTTTTTTGCTCGAAATTTAGCTTTTTCACGAACTGTATTAGCAATTTCATTTTTGCTGTCTGCTGTACTGATAACTTTATTTCGTATATATAGAACAAATAAAGCAAAGCAGGTTAAAAGCAGCAGTGGGAAGTTTAAGAAAACAAAGCTGGTAATAATTGGGAGTCAAAAAGCGGCTCAAAATTTAATAGACAAAATAAACATTCGTACTGACTGGGATTACGAAATAGTTGGTTATGTTTCAAACGAAGTAAATGATAATTATGACCAGACAAATGAGTTAGGGGAAATTTCACAACTCAAAGATATTGTACGCGGTTATAATATCGATCATATTTACTTTATTCAGAGTGAGATAAGCTACAAAGTTATGCTTGAACAAATTTCAGAGCTGAAAAATGAGAGTCTGATATTTAAAATTGTTCCCGAGTCTATGGACTATATTCTTGGAAAATCTGAAGTTGAGTATATTGATTCGATGCCAGTTGTGTTATTCGAATTACCTTACCAACAGAATTTAAATAAATTAATTAAGCGTTCTTTTGATATTGCTCTAGCGCTACTGCCCGCTATATTCTTTTTAGTATTATCAATTCCGGCATTTGTTAATTCAAGTACGAAAAAGAGAATCAAAAATTCAATCTCATATTTTACGCCCGTAAGCAAATCAAAAAATGCAAACAGATTTTTACTGTTTAAACATATTCTATTCGGAAAATTGAGTTTGGTTGGTTCACCAATAGTTTCGCGCTACGAACCTATATATAAATATAAAAAAGGGATCACCGGTCTTGTACAGTTAAACTCACAGAGGATTAATTCTTCTGAAGATCAGGAAAGGTTTGAACTCAATTACCTTCAAAATTATTCTATTTGGTTAGATATAGACATAATTGCTAAAAGTTTTTTTTCTGATCATTCTCTGCTAGAAAGTTTTGAATATCTGGAAAAGCATAATTGATCACAGCTTTTTTTCAACCTGCTTAACCATATCAGGGTACCAAGAAGCAAATGTGTCGTCAGCTATACGCTCTCTGATCCTTTCCATCAGCCATAAATAAAAGGTCAAATTGTGGACTGAAGCAAGCACAAGTCCAAAGATCTCATTATGCTTTATAAGATGATGGATATAAGCCATAGTGTAAGTATTGCAAAGTTCTGAAGGAAAGTCTTCATCTAATGGTTTATGATGATCTTTCCATTGCGCATTTCTGATATTCACTTTTCCATTACGGGTAAAGATTGTGCCGTTGCGCGCATTTCTGGTAGGCATTACACAATCGAACATATCAATACCTCTGGCCACACATTCCAAAAGATTCCCGGGGGTTCCAACTCCCATCAGGTATCGAGCTTTCTCTTTAGGAATGTAATCCGTGTTAAGATCTGCCATTTCGTACATCAAAGGGATAGGTTCACCAACACTTAGCCCCCCGATGGCGATGCCTTCAAAATCCAGATCTGTAATAAATTTTGTGGATTCAATTCTAAGATCCTTATACGTGCCGCCTTGAATTATACCAAATTGATTTTGATCGTGACCATAGTGAGCATCTGTTTCTAAAAAGTGTTTTCTGCCTCTTTTTGCCCAGCGATGGGTTAGCTCCATTGAGTTTTTAGCATATTCATATGTACTCGGGTAAGGAGGACATTCGTCCAAAAGCATCATTATGTCAGAGCCTAAAATACGTTGAGTATCTACAACATTCTCAGGAGTGAATAAATGTTTGGAACCATCAATATGACTTTTAAAGTGAGCCCCTTCTTCATCAAGCTTTCGATTATCAGATAAAGAAAAAATTTGATACCCCCCTGAATCAGTTAGAATTGGTTTATTCCAATTCATAAATTTATGAAGACCGCCTGCATTTTGCATGATCTCATTGCCGGGGCGTAAATATAAGTGATAAGTGTTTCCCAAAATTATTTGTGCACGAATCTGATCAATTAAAGCTTGCTGTGAAACTCCTTTTACAGTTCCTAAGGTTCCAACAGGCATAAAAATGGGAGTCTGAATAACTCCATGATCTGTTTTAAACTCACCCAAACGGGCTTTTGTGGATGTGGCTTCTTTTTTTAAAGTATACAAACTATAATTTTGGTCTAATATTTATGAACGAGACACTTAAATGTGTATTTTAAGCGATTCAAAAACTAAGCAAAGCTTAATTTTCTATTGGGTAATTTAAAAAGATATAACGAAGTTATTTTCACAAGTTTGCTGGATTTTTTAATCCTTCTGGCAAGTTGGTTTGTATTCCATTGGTATCATAGTGAAGGTCTGGATCTGATACTGAAAGATGTTGGGTTGAATTTTGTGAATACGGGTGTGCTTGTAAGTATATACTGGATGTTCGTATTTATATTGACAGGTCTTTATAAAAAGCTCTACTTAATTTCACGATTAGATGAATTCATCACCGTTTTAAAGGCAACGTCAATTGGGGTTTTATTTTTATTTTTTATCGGGTTAATCGGAGATACCGTATCTGTTGATGAACAAAAATCCCTAACTATATTTTATTGGGGTACTACCTTAATACTGGTAGCGTTTAACCGTTTCCTGGTAAGAACCATTCAGAGATATTATGCTCGTAGGGGAAAGGGGCTTCATAAAACGGTAATAATTGGAACAGGTAATGCTGCTAAAACCGCTTACGATGACCTGATTAGAAATAAAACCTTAGGAATGCAGGTGCTTGGGTTTATACAGGTGAATGGAAAAATGCCTGAGGAAAGTACAGGGATTTCGCCTGAAGAAGTAATCGGGCATTTAGATGAAATACGATCAATTATCGACCATCATCAGATTCAAGATGTACTAGTTGCTTTAGAGCCGGAAAGAAGACAGGATTTAGTAAGTGTGATATCTAAAATTGACTTTCCTGATGTAACATTAAAATTATTACCAGACTTTTATCAATTGGTGAGCGGATTAAATAAGACCAATCAAATTTTTGGTATGCCACTGGTGGAAGTTTCCCCAGAACCAATGCCTTTATGGGAAAAAACCGCAAAACGTTTACTTGATATCATAGTCTCAATAGTTGCTTTGTTACTGTCTATACCGATTGTAATTATTATCTCAATTCTAGTGAGAATGAACTCTGAAGGTCCTGCTATTTTCAGACAGACCAGAGTTGGAATGAATGGCAGAACTTTTACTATTTTGAAATTCAGGACAATGTACATGAATGCAGAAGACGAAACAGGGCCAACCTGGGCAAAAGAGAATGATCCAAGAGTTACAAAAGTAGGGTATTGGCTAAGAAAATTGAGACTGGATGAAATACCACAGTTCTTAAATGTACTAAAAGGTGATATGAGTTTAGTTGGGCCACGTCCTGAACGACCTCATTTCGTAAAACAATTCTCTCAACAAATACCTCTTTACACACGGAGACTAAGAGTAAGACCAGGAATTACAGGTTGGGCTCAGGTAAAGTGGAAGTACGGAGGATCCTTGGACACCGTTCGTGAAAAAACTAAGTACGACCTTTTCTATATTGAAAATATCTCGCTTAAAATGGACGCTAAAATTCTTATTAATACTGTACTCACCATCATAAAGGGGAAAGGGCAATGATGGAAAAGAAGGCTCTGATAATAATTCCAACTTATAATGAAGCAACTAACATTGTCAGGATGATAGATCGGTTGATGGCATTAGACTTTCCTGTAGATGTACTTGTAGTGGATGATGGCTCACCTGACGGAACAGCTCAAAATGTGGTGGTTAAACAAAAGGAATATCCTGAGAAAGTTCATTTAATTGAGCGAGAATCAAAACAAGGACTTGGTACCGCTTATGTGAGGGGGTTTGAGTTTGCACTTCAGCATAGTTATGAATATATCCTTGAGATGGATGCGGATTTTTCACACCGTCCCGAGGATGCTCTTAAATTAATACGAGCTGTAGACTCAGGAGAGTGCGATGTAGCTGTTGGGTCTCGTTATTGTAAAGGGATTAGCATTATAAACTGGCCTTTAAGCAGATTAATTCTGTCTTATTCAGCTAATATTTACGCCAGAACTATTACAGGACTACCAATTTTTGATACTACGGCAGGTTTTAAATGCTTAAGAAGAAGTGTAATTGAAGCGGTTCCTTTGAAAAGAATAAAATCCAATGGTTACGCTTTTCAAATAGAGCTTCATTTCCGGGCATGGAAAGCTGGATTCAAACTCAAAGAAGTCTCAATTGTATTTAAAGAAAGACAAGAAGGCGTTTCTAAAATGTCCAAGGCAATAGTAAGAGAAGCGATTTGGCGTGTTTGGGCTTTGAAATTCAGAAGTATTTTTGGTGTACTTTAAATCGTATTAAGGCTGACCTTGTTAGTTTGATTGTTTATATTTGAACAAATTCTAAAAAAGAGAACTCATGCAATATCTTGATTTTGAAAAACCAATAGCTGATCTGGAAAAAAAGATCGAAGAACTTGAAAATCTTTCCACTGTTGGAGATGGGATTCTTAAAAAAGAGATCGCAAGCCTGAATAAAAAGGTTGAAGAACTCAGGAAATCAATTTTTGCTGATCTTACAAGATGGCAAAGAGTTCAATTAGCACGCCACCCGGACAGACCATACACCACGGATTATATTGATAATTTCGTAGACGACTTTGTTGAATTACATGGCGACAGATATCACGCAGATGACAAAGCAATCGTTGCGGGTTTGGGGAAGATCGATGGAGAATCTGTAATGATAATTGGTCATCAAAAAGGAAGAGATACCGCTAGCCGTACATACAGAAACTTTGGTATGGCGAATCCTGAAGGGTACAGAAAAGCTTACCGCTTGATGAAATTGGCAGAAAAATTTAAAATTCCGATCATTACACTTTTGGATACACCGGGGGCATTTCCTGGTCTGGAAGCTGAAGAAAGAGGCCAAGCTGAAGCGATAGCTAAAAACCTGAAAATGATGGCGATGCTTAAAGTTCCATTGATCACGATTGTAATTGGTGAGGGAGCCAGCGGTGGTGCAATCGGAATCGGAATGGGTAATGAAGTGTACATGATGGAGAATACCTGGTATTCTGTGATTTCTCCTGAATCTTGTTCCTCTATCCTATGGAAAACGTGGGATTATAAGGAACAAGCTGCCGCAAATTTGAAACTTACTGCGAAAGATCTGGAAGAACTTGAGGTTATTGATGGGGTAATTCCTGAACCATTAGGCGGTGCTCATCGCAACCCTGATGAAGCAGCTGCACTTGTAAAGTCTCAAATAGTTAAAAGCCTGAAAAAGTTGAAAAAGCTAAGCTCAAATAAGTTAATTGAACAGAGAATTGAAAAATACTCCTCAATTGGTGCTTTTGAGATTGTAAAATAGTGGCCATTTCATTTCCGGATAAAAAACCACTCATTGAATACACTCACAAGTTGAGAAGCCGTTACGGCGAAACAGATAAGATGGGTTATGTCTACTACGGACGATATCTGGAATATTTTGAGGTTGCCCGAACGGAAATGATTAGGAGCTTCGGACTTTCGTATCGTGAACTTGAGGAAAACGGAGTAATGCTCCCGGTCATTCATTCTGAACTGGAATACAAAATTCCTGTTCACTATGATGTAGAAATGGAGATCAAAGTGATGGTATTCGACATTCCGCAAGTCCGGCTGCAAACATTCTACGAAGTGCTTACTCAAGATCAGAAAACACCACATGTATTAGGTGAGGTCTCGTTGTGTTTTATGGATTCCGAAACCCGCAGACCGTGCAGAGCTCCGGATGAATTTCTGAAAAAGATCACCAATCATATTTGAAATGAATTTGGGACTCGAACTCAAAAATCGAGCGCTGTATACAATAGTATTCATTGGAAGTTTTTTTCTTGTACTAATAGCTCTCGGACCAGGATTGTTTGGAAATCCTTCAATACCATTTGTAAGTTTTCAGTTTGAAGCATTTCGTGCTTTATGTCATCAGGATCCGTTACGTTCATTTACTTTGAATAATAGCCAGATGGCAGTCTGTGCAAGATGTATAGGAATTTATGGTGCGCTCTTTACAGGTGTAATTTTAATGCCTTTTTTGGTACTAATTAAAAAAGTAAAGTTCAGATATTATTTCAGATTCTTAATTGGTACTATTATTTTAAATTTTATTGATGTTTTGGGAAACCAATTTGAATTCTGGACGAATACAAATGAGTCGAGATTCTTGCTCGGATCTTTATTTGGGCTAAGCTCGGCAGTTTTACTTTCTAACGAATTTTTTAAAAAACTAAATACAGAGGATTAAAATGGAAAATGAAGAAATGAAGCCAAGTTATTGGCCATCGGTTATCCAGGCTGCGATTATTGTAGCTGTAGTAACAACAATAGTTGGGTTAGGCTTGTTATATTATGTAGCCGGAGCTGAACCGTCTATGGGAGTTATGATGATCTCCGGATTATCAATCCCAATAACCTGTCTTATTGGGTTGATTGGTGGTATTTTGGCAACAAGAAGCTATGCGAAGGCGTTTGATATTACCTTCCCAATTGGAACAGGTGCACAAATAGGTCTTTTTACCGGAATCATTGCTGCAGTAGTTGGCGGTGTTATTGGTCAGATTTGGGGTTTGGTTGATCCGACTTTAATGGAAAGATTTGCCGACACTATGATAGGAGCATTTGAAATGAACGATCAGATTCCTGAGGCTCAAAAAGATGAGATCATCACCAGCATGCAAGAAGGGTTTGAAGATCAATCCAGTATGGGCGGAATCCTGAAAGGAATTGCGATCAACGCAGGTGTTCTTGGTTTCGTAAACCTTCTTTCCGGTATGATCGGAGCAAAGATCTTTGCCTCTGAAGAAGAGTAAACTCAATCTTATTATAAGTAGTATATAACTCTGTCGGGATTGCGTTCCTGACAGAGTTATTATTTTAAATTGACCTTAATAAATGACTTCCGATAAAATTTCATCTTCAGATAAAACCACTTTTTATGAGCAAAACATTGAACCCTGGGTAGAGCGTAACGGCTTTGCTCACTGGGCAATGGCACTTATATGGGTTTTAGTAGCGGCAATTGCTTTTCAGGTTTTCGGGGCTATTCTTCAGCTTATTTTGGTTTTTAGCACTGCAGAAAATTTCACCGATCCTACCGCAATTATTGATTCTCTTACGGGAAGACCAGATCTATTGATGTTAGCTAATACCGTGGCTCAGTTTACTATGATTGCAGGTGGATCGTTAATCGGACTTAAACTTCATAGAAAGGTAAAAGCCAATAAAGGTTTTTTAAGACTTCAAACGGGAGAAAATTTCATACAACAAATGGGGTTAACAGCAGTGCTGTTTATTGTAGCTTTCCCGATTGTACTGTTTTTAGGATGGATAAATTCTTTCGTTCCCGTAAGTGATTTTATGAAGCAAATAGCCGATCAATCAGCAGAAGTTATCGGTAATTTATTAAGCTCAGAAAATGGAATTATTTTAGGATTTTTATTTATAGGAATCACTCCTGCAATTTGCGAAGAATTATTGTTTCGTGGGTATATGTTCAGGGCTTTCGAGAAATCGACGAAATTGATCACTACTATTTTAGTCACCAGTTTGGTCTTTTCGATGTTCCATCTGGATATAACAGGTCTGCTTCCAAGAATGTTCTTAGGGGCATTGTTGGCTTATGTGACTTGGACAGCAGATAGTTTATACCCGGCTATGCTCGGACACTTAATTAATAATGGTGGAATTGTACTAGCCGCAGGCTTAAATCCTGAAATATTAGAAAGTACTCCATCACCCGATTCTGAGATGCCTTGGTTATTAATAGGATTAAGTTTTATAGTTACTCCGTGTGTTTTATATTTGTTAAAGAAATACCGATCAGAAATCAATCCGAAGGCAGAACATGTTTAGTGATCCAAAGCCAAATGATATCGAAAACTGGGTTTGTGTGTTAGAACGCAGTACCAAGTTGGAAGTTGAGTTGGCAAAAAACTATTTGTCCAGCTTAAAAATCCCATCCAATATTTTATCCAAGCAAGACTCCTCCTATAGTTTAAGCGTTGGAGATATGTCTTTCGCTTATCTTTACGTTCCCAATGAGTTTGAAAAAGAAGCCAGAAAAGCTTTGGAAGAACTTGATAAAGCTAATGAAGAGGAAGGAGAAGATTCTTGAATGAACTCCTGAAACGAGTATTGTTTGCAGTACCAGCAGGTATTTTTTTCCTGTCTGTTATGTGGTACGAAAGCTGGACTTTTGATCTTATAATTATAACCATTGGCCTATTTACTCAGTTTGAAATGGTCAAGCTTCTGAAGAAAGCCGGAACTCCTGCAGATCTTATTTTCGCATTAGTGATAGGTTTATACATAATGTTGTTTCCTTATTTACCGTTTGCTTTCGAAACGGGATTAGGGCTCTTTTTGATCTTTGTAGGGGTTCAAACCTTCAACACCAAACCGGATGCATTCAATAATCTAACATCAGGTTTTTTTGCAGGAATTTATGCTCCGTTGGGTTTTTTATGTTTGATGTTGATCCGTAGTATCGGAACTAACGAACAAGGATTTGCTCTGGCTCTTACCTTGGTTCTTATGATCTGGGGCGGAGATATTTTCGCATATTTTGGCGGGAAGAATTTTGGAAAAAGACCGTTAGCTCCCGAAATAAGCCCAAAGAAAACAGTGGAAGGATTCCTGTTCGGTTTTGTTGGCTGTACCGTTGGGTTGGCTGTTTCAATATATGCACTCCCATTTGTGTCTCCGATAACCATGTTGAACGGACTTCCGCTTATTTTTCTGATAGGAATTTTTGGACCGATTGGTGACCTGATAGAAAGCAAGATAAAACGGAAAGCTGAGGTTAAGGATTCTTCAAATTTGCTACCGGGACACGGTGGTTTTTTCGATCGTTTTGATGCTTTGATTCCGGCCTCTTGTGCAATGTATATTTATTTAATTTTTATGCAGGAATTCGGATATGTCACACTTTAGTGTACAATGGGAAACTAAAGAATTAAAACTTAAAGATGTCTTTACTATTGCACGGGGATCTAAAGTTTCTGCGCAAAATGTTTTTTTGACGTTAAAAAGAGAGGGCATAAAAGGAGTTGGAGAAGCGGGTCCGAATACTCGCTATGAGGAAACCGCTGAGACTGTGAACCGGTTTTTTGAAAAATTTCCTTTTGAGGAACTACATCAGGTAAACTCACCTGAAGAGCTGGAAGTATTTATAGACAAGGCTTCCACGAAGCTTAAATCACTTCATTCGATCAAAATTCCACAGTCGGCAAAGGTAGCCATAGAAATGGCCTGGCTCGACTGGTGGGCAAAATCTCAAAACCAGTCACTGTGGAAGTTATGGGGAGCTGAGTCAATTGTTGGCCCGGTTTCTTCCTATACAATCGGTCTGGATGAGATTCCCGTCATGCAAAAAAAAATAAAAGCAGCAGAAAAATATCCGCTGTATAAAATTAAATTAGGCACAGAAAAAGACAGAGAGATCATCAAAGGTATCAGGCAGGTTACTGATAAACCACTCAGAGTTGATGCCAATGAAGGCTGGGAAACGGTGGATCAGGCGCTGAAAGAAATTGAGTTCTTAAAATCTCAAAACGTTGAACTTGTAGAACAGCCCATGCATGCTTCGATGAAATCAGAGCTTAAGGAATTGAAAAGACTTTCAGAACTTTCTCTTTGTGCGGATGAAAGTTTTACAGGATCAGAAAACTTGAATGAGATAGCCGAAACGTTTGATATCATTAACATAAAGTTGATGAAAATAGGCAGCTTGGTTAAAGCAAAAAGAACGATAGAAGAAGCTCACAAACTTGGGCTGAAAGTAATGATCGGTTGTATGATCGAAAGTTCGGTGGCAATAACAGCCGGGGGCATTCTCTCTTTATTCAGTGAGTACGCAGATCTTGATGGCAACCTCTTGATCTCAAATGATCCCTATTCAGGGTTAAAGTTGAATACAAAAGCCAAAGTCATACTTCCTGAAATTGAGGGCATTGGTGTAAGAGCTTTAGAAACCGAAGGAACTTAAGCAAAACTAGTTTAGCTATTCGGAAAAGAAATACGAATTACTACCAGAGTTAATGAGTTAGAAAATAGTTCACTCTGACAAAGAGCAAAGGAGTTAGGTGATAATTGAAACCGGTTAACCAGCCAGAGATTCATCCCACAGCTGTACTCCAAAATTAGATTTCCCGATTTACCTGAATTGTCAAAGCTGACTTGAATATTTAAATCTGAATATTGGTTATTGTAGTCTCACCACCGTACATCCGGCTCCGCCAAAATCCTCGCTGGCTAGTTTGAAGCTTTTTATGTCATCACGTTCATTTAAATAGGAATGAATTTGATCTTTCAGAATCCCATCACCTTTTCCGTGTACGATCTCAACCTGATTCATGCCTCTGAATACCGCCCGATCAATGTAGTGCATCACTTCATCAATGGCTTTATCGGTGCGGAAACCTCGAAGATCAATGGATGGCTTTACACTTTCTTTGAGTTTGGAGTCGCCTTGAATAATGCCTGAACTACGGGCTTTTTGTTTCTTCTTTTTTTTCTGAACTTCAACTTTGATCAGGTTTTTGTACTTGGTTTTGAGTCGCAAACCATCTGCTTGTACCACAGCCTGTTTTCCTTTTATTTCGATCAATTCCCCGGTTGTATTTCCATCTAAAAAACGAACATGATCTCCTACGGACGGCGGTTTCTCTGACTTTCTGAATCGGGCTTCTCTTTTTTCTTTAATCTCATTTAAAGATTGTTCGATTTCCGCTTTTTCCTGATCAATACCTGAACGAATATTCTTTAGATCCCTTTTTCCTGTCTTTTTTTCTTCAACGATCCGTTCTACCGCCTGCTCCACTTTCCGGTTTGCCTGATCCATGATGGACTTAGCTTCTGTAAGTGCTTTTTGCCGGATCTTCTCCTTCTCTTTATTCACACCATCCAGCTTGTTCAGGTATCGATTCCGATCTGATTCCGCTTTAGATTTTAAGTTCTGAAATTTAGCTTTTAGTTCTTCTGCTTGCTGAGTTTTGGTTTCAAGTTCTGTGATCAAAGATTCCATTTTGTCTTTAGCCTCACCCAATAACGTTCTGGATCGTTGCAAAACTTCAGGTTTTATTTTCATCCGTTGGGCGATCTCAAAAGCATAGCTACTACCCGGAATTCCTTTTTTGAATTTATAGGTAGGAGAAAGCGAAGCCTGATCGAATTCCATCGAGCCGTTCACCGCTTTTTCATGTTCGTGAGCAAAAACTTTCAATGAGCCGTGGTGAGTAGTTACGATCACTTTACATTGGTTCCTGAGCAAGTGTTCAATAAAAGATTGAAATAAAGCTCCGCCTTCTTCAGGATCCGTTCCCGCAGCGGCCTCGTCTATCATCACCAGACTTTTGGGAGAGAAATTATCCAAAGTTTCCTGCATCCATTTTAATCTGGATGAAAACGTACTCAAGTCGTTTTCTATGGATTGATCATCTCCCAGATCCACAAAAAAGCCGTTAAAAATGGGGAGCTCGGAAGTCGGGTCGGCAGGAATGGCAAAGCCGGACTGAACCATCAGCGCTGAAATACCAAGGGTCTTCATAGCTACAGATTTTCCGCCGGCATTAGGCCCGGTAATCATCAGACATAACTCATCAGAATTAAGATCAAGATGGAGTGGGATAATCTTTTCTCTGTCTTCCTTTTTGAGGTTCAGGTTCTTAAGCAACAAATTTGTGTTGAATGACTGCTTAAGCTTGATGTTAAAATGTGGTGAAATGATTGGTACTTCACCCTCCAGTTTGATTGAGATCTTGGCCTTAGCTGCAATTACATCAATTTGAGCCAAAGTCCTGGCATTTTGTTTGATGTAGTTTGAATTAGAACGCACATGATTAGTCAGCTCTTTAAGTATCCGCTCGATTTCCTGCTGTTCTTCAACTTCAAACTGCCGTATTTCATTATTCAGATGAAGTGCTTCTGCCGGTTCCAGGTATACCGTTTGTCCGGTAGCAGAAACATCATGAATAAATCCCTGTATCTTTCTTTTGTACTCTGCTTGGATCGGAATCACCATTCTGCCGTTTCTGATGGTTGCTCCTTCATCAGAAGCCATTCCGTCTTTGTTAGCCTGACGCATCAAACGATTAATGGTAGAGCGAAGATCATTTTTTTTCGAGTTCAGCTTTTTTCGGATGCTCTTTAATTGCGGACTTGCATCATCTCTGAGTTCACCATTGTCAGTAACCTTTCCTTTTATGGAATCTTCCAATTCCTTCATTGGAATCAATTGATCACAAATTACAGCTAATGTTGGTTTCTCGTCTTTTCTCTGATTTACAAACTTCTTTACAAACCTGGTGGTCTGGCAGAGTTTTAGAATATCAACAAAAGCAGTTAAAGGAATGATACTTCCTTGCGCTCTGGATTGAGAGAGATGATCTCTGATTTCCGGAATCTCACCCAGAGGAAATGGATCGGGATCGAGCAGGATAGTCATCATTTCATTTGTCTGTGCAAGGAGATCTTTTACAGTTTGCTCATGATTTGAAGGATGGAGCTTTTCCAGCAGTTCAACACTTTGGTTGGATTGTGCGACATCAATCGCTGCAGCACGAAGTTGTTCGTAACCGAGCTTTTCTAATAATGAAGAAGGATAAAGCTTCATCGGAATTTTTGAGAAATTAACCTTAGGTTCTGGTAACCAAAGATAACTCTAAATAAGTCCGGTATGAAAGTCCCAATTTTTCAGGTTGATGCATTTACTGATCATATTTTTGGTGGAAATCCTGCCGCTGTTTGTCCACTGGAGAAATGGCTAGATGAAGAAACAATGCAGCATCTGGCTCAGGAAAACAATCTTTCTGAAACTGCTTTTTTTGTTAAAAATGGAGCTGAGTATGATCTAAGGTGGTTTACACCGGAAGTTGAAGTTGATCTTTGCGGCCATGCCACTCTCGCAACCGCACATGTTCTGTTCGAGCATCTTGGTTATGCAGAAGATGAAATGCGTTTCCGAACCAAAAGCGGATTGTTAATAGTTAAGAGAGAAGGTGATCGCTTGATGATGGATTTTCCTACCGATGATATGCCGCAAGTAGAACCACCAGCGGTTTTATTTCAAGCCCTTGGGATTAGATCTGATCGTGTTTTCTTTACTGATGATTATATGGTCGTTTTAGATTCTGAAGAAGAAGTGCTGAATCTTGATCCTGATTTCAGACTTTTGTCAGAAGTAAATGCGCGTGGGATTATAGTAACTGCAACTGGAAAAGAAGTAGATTTTGTCTCCAGATTTTTTGCTCCGGGTGCAGGAATTGATGAAGATCCTGTCACCGGTTCTGCACACACAAAACTAACTCCTTATTGGTCACGAAAATTAGGTAAAGATATTTTGGAAGCCCTACAGATTTCAAAAAGAGTCGGTGAATTAACCTGTAGAAATAAAGGTGAAAGAACTGAGATATTAGGTAATGCAATTACATATATGATCGGAGAAATAAATATCTGATGGGCTTTGAACTGCTGATTGTTATTGGATTGGTTGCGGGACTGGTTGCCGGATTAATGGGAGTTGGAGGAGGAATTATTTTTACTCCTGTACTTTATTTTTTGTTTGAAGAAGCCGGGGTTGAACAGCCGGTTTTATGGACTATTGGATCAGGTCTTTTTTGCACCTTTATAGCTGCACTGGGAGGAACGGTCAGGCAATATATTCAGAAAAACTTTTTTTTAAAGGAGGGAATTCTGTTAGGAGTTCTTGGTATGACAGGTATTTATTTAGGAAAACTTGTGATAACCTCATCTTATTACAACAGAGAACAATTCGCCATATTTTTTAGCTTGATGTTGCTTTATGCAGCATATATGCTTTTTAAAAGAGGTTCTGATAAAGGAGATGAATTTGAAAGAGAGTATTCTACGATAGGATTTAAAGCAGCGTTAACTACCGGAGGTGCCGGAGGCTTTGTAGCTGCATTGGCCGGAGTTGGCGGAGGTGGAATTATGGTTCCTATAATGAATCTCGTATTCAAACAGCCTTTTAAAAAAACAGTGAGCGTGTCTCAGCTTGGAATGGTGATTATGGTTTTTTCCGGGTGGTTTCAATTGGCTTTATTGACCCCTGAAGGAGTTGGGATCACCGAAAGTACGATGGGATTTGTTGATTTCGGCGCGTCATTGCCATTATCGATTGGAGGTTTGATCGGAGGTTTTGGAGGAGCTCTGCTTAATCAGAAAATCCCGAGGAAATTTTTGCAATGGGGTTTTGCTGTTTTAGCAGTTATTATGGCCGGAAGGTTGATCTATAGCATTATATAATACAGACTGATGAAAATCGGATATATTACTAAAGAAGATCCCAACGATGTTCGGGCTTATTCTGGAACACACTATGCAATGTATCAGGCGCTTAAGGGAGAGTTTGAAGAGGTAATCCCGCTTGGACCCATCGATCACTGGTATAAAAATGTAGCGAAGCTGAAAGGTAAATTCCATACTTTTGGCAATGAAAAGTTGTTCAAGTTTCAATATGATATTAAGCTTGCTCAAATACATGCAAAGCAACTGGATGAAAAGATCAAGCAACTAAAACCGGATGTATTGCTGGGTTCGTTGGTAAGTCCTGAAGTTGCTTTCCTTAAAACAGACGTTCCGCTTTATTTAACTACTGATGCAACCTTTCCGTTGTTACAGGATCTTTATCAAAGCCATTCTAATCTCCATTCTCTATCTATAAAAAATGCATTGATACTTGAGCGGATGGCGTTTGAGAAAGCACGAAAGTTGGTGGTACCGTTGAAATGGATTTCAAAATCAGCACAGAATAATTACCGAATCCCTGAATCAAAAATTGAAGTAATACCATACGGTTCCAATTTGGCCTCACCGGTAGAAAATAAGGTGCAGAATTTCATTAAAAATAGAGTCAGATCAGAAGAACTGAGGTTTCTTTTTGTTGGAGTAAGATGGGAGGAAAAAGGAGGTCCGGAGGCTGTAGAAATTATAAAAGAACTAAATCGCAAAGGCACAAAAGCCAAATTGATCGTAGTTGGCTCCACCCCAAAAATTGAAGAAGATTATGTAGAAGTAATTGGGTTTCTGGATAAACAAGATTCGGATCAATTGTCAAAATTGAAAGAGCTTTATCAAAGTTCGACGTTCTTTATTCTTCCAACAAAAGCGGAGTGTGTAGGAATGTCGTTTATTGAAGCGGCTTCCTATGGTTTGCCGGCTATTGGTTCAAATGTAGGTGGAGTTCCTGAAGCAGTGATCCACAAACAAACAGGATTGATTATTGATCCGGAGAAAAGTCCGTCAAAGATTGCTGATGAAATAGCTGAACTATGGAAAAACAAATCCATATACAAAGAAATGAGTGCACAAGCCCGAAAAAGATATTCTGAACAAATGAACTGGAAGCATTGGGCTGAAAAAGTAAAAGAAATCCTGTCCGGAGAAATTATTTAGCAATTGTCTTACCACGTGGTGTTCCTTCTCTGATTGCAAGCTGTCCACATCCTGCATCAATATCATCACCACGACTTCTCCTAACTGTAGCACGCACTTCATTTCTGGAGAGTTCCTTCATGAATTTGTTTAATCGCTCTTCACGAGCACGATGTAAGGCTACTCCGGCAACATTATTGTACATAATGATATTTACCTTGCTTGGTGCCCATTTCACGATCCTGGCAAGGTTCCGGGCATCTTCTTTGGAATCGTTGAATTCATCAAACAATAAATACTCATAAGTAATCGGACGCTCTGTTTTTCTGTAATAATGACGAACGGCTTCTTCCAGATTTTCCAGATTCATAGAGCTGTTGATCGGCATGATTTTATCACGTTTCTCATCGCTGGGTGCGTGAAGAGAGATAGCGAGATTAAAAGGTTCTTCATCATCTGCCAGTTTTTTGATCTGCTTAGTTAATCCAACAGTAGACACAGTAATTCTTTTGGGGACAGTTCGATTCCAAGAGGATCAGAAATAATAGAAGCAGAGTTCACCACTGTTTTATAATTGTGTAATGGTTCACCCATTCCCATGTACACGATATTAGTGATCTTTTTGTCATATTCCTTCAAAGAAACTTCATTGATGTACTGAACCTGATCCACAACTTCACCATGACTCAGATTTCGAAAGAACCCCATCTTACCGGTAGCACAAAAAGCACATCCAAAAACACATCCAACTTGTGAAGAAACGCATACAGTTAACCTGTTGGCTACACCGTCGTCGTAAAAATCCGGAATCAAAACAGCTTCAACTTTATAGTCTTTATCTTCATCAGCCAGCTTAAAAAGGAATTTAATAGTTCCGTCTTTTGATTTTTGCTGATCAGAAAGCTGAATGCGATTTATGTAAGCAACTTCAGCCAATTTTATTCTTAGGTCTTTTGATAAATTGGTCATCTCCTCGAAAGAAGAAGCGCCTTTCTGGTACAGCCACTGAAAGATCTGATCAGTTCTGAAGCGAGGCAAACCCAGTTCAGAACAAAAGTCTGACAGTTCTGCTTTAGTGAGTGATTTAAGGTCGGTTTTTTGGGAAGTATCTATTGATGTCATAGTGCATTAAAGATAAGCAGAAAGCGTGCCAAGGACTAGAAACAAAAAAGGCGAACCAAATCGGATCGCCTTAGAACAAAAGATTAAAGAAGTTTATTTAAAAGCCTTTGCTGCTGCCAAAAGAATTCCACCGTCAATTCGCTCTTTATAATTTGGGTTTACATATGAAAACTTGATAACACCTTTCTGATCAACAAGAAATACAGCAGGTGCGGGTAGTAAATGATGATCATATCCGGAATCCTTTTCAATATCGATATCATAGGATTTATATCTCTCTACTGTTTTATCATCCATTTTAAAAGCAATTCCAAAAGCTTTGGCTGCTTTCATTGGAGCATCAGATAAAAGCGTGTATGTAAGCTCGTTCTTATCCATTGTCTTTTTAAGTAGCTCAGGTCGGTCGGCACTTATAGCATACACCTTGTACCCTTCTTTAGTTAGATCATCTTCGATCTTTTTCAGATCAGCAAGATGACTGTTGCAATAGGGGCACCATCCACCTCTGTAAAAAACAAATATAGTAGGTTGATCCTTAACGATATCTCTAAGATTGAGATTTTCACCGTCAGTATTCTTAACAGATACATCGGGAATGGTTGAACTTATGAGTACCGGATTTACTTCTTCGGCTGACATCGCGTAATCTTGAGCGATTGAGGAAGCTGAAATAAGTAAAACCAAGGTTAAAACAGAGAGAAAGCAGATGTAGAATTTGCGTAAAGTCATTGTTAGTCAATTATTTATGATAGTTTGGAACATTATGTGTTAGAAAATCATTGTAATAATTATAAAGACTAACTTTGTAACAAGAATATAAAATATGAATTTGGAAGAAGGGTACAGCCTCATAACTGAAAAACTACAAGAGTGGTTGAATACAGCCATCGAGATGTTGCCAAATCTGGCGGTAGCAATACTTGTCTTAATAGTGTTCTACTTTATTGCCAGTTTGATCAAGAGATACGCAGGTAAACTTCTGCATAAAGTAACTACTAATAAAACAATCGTGGGATTAGCCCAAACTGTTTTAGGAGTAGCTGTAATTGGTGCCGGTGTATTTATCGCATTGGGAGTTCTGAATCTAGACGGAACCGTAACCAGTCTGCTTGCCGGTGCAGGTATAATTGGATTGGCTTTAGGTTTCGCATTTCAGGATATAGCAGCAAATTTCATTTCTGGTATTTTACTTTCTGTTCGGCACCCATTTGGCATTGGAGATATCATTGACAGCAATGGCTATCTTGGAACTGTTCAGAAATTGAACCTGAGAAACACCATTATCAAAACTCCTCAGGGCCAGATTGTATACATTCCGAACAAGGAAGTGTATGAGAACCCATTTATGAATTATACCAAAAACGGAGAACGAAGAATAGACCTTCAATGTGGTGTTTCTTATGGGGATGACCTGGAGAAAGCCAGAAAAATTACATTGGAAGCAATCAACAACCTTGAAGG
Organism: Balneola sp.; assembly: GCA_965222085.1. GTDB lineage: Bacteria > Bacteroidota > Rhodothermia > Balneolales > Balneolaceae > Balneola. The sequence goes on along the minus strand of OZ244952.1, from coordinate 967,651 downwards.
AATTGATAAAAACAGAGATGTTGAATTTTTCTACGAAGAATTTGGCGGAAGCTCTATCAATTATGTGGTTCGATTTTGGGTAGATTTCAGAACGCTACCGGATTTCTGGTCACCAAGAAGTGAAGCAATTATGGCGATCAAGAAAGCGTATGATGAAAATGATATTATGATTCCATTCCCAATCAGAACACTAGATTTCGGAATTAGAGGCGGAGAAAAGCTGAACTCCATGCTTAAAAGCGGATCAGATCTGTCTTCTGAATCTTAAAACTTAAAGTCGGCTGTTTACAACGTTATTATAAACAGATCCAAAATTGATCTCGAAACCAAAAGAGGCACCAAAATTATATGAGGTTGCCTGGTTTCGAAGATTCAATAAAACTTCGGCATCAGATAAATCGCCTGCAGGAATGGATAGTTGATCATTAATAACTGAATATCGTCCGGACACATTGAACGAGAAAATACGGGAAACTCTCATATTCACTCGCAAGTTAAAATTGAGTCTGTTTTTACTGAAATCATGCATGTAGTTGCCCAACTGAATTTCTCCGTCAATACCACCCCAAGGTTGAGTATATTCTGCTTCAATGTTGAGTTCTTGACGTAACAAAAACTCTTCAGTTTTTGAAAAGATGGTTGTATCCGAATAAAAATTTTGTTCAGCCAACAAGCCATATCGTACAGTAATAGCACGTCTGTTAAATTCTGAATAAGGAAACAAGCTGTATTCTATTGTAGGAGTAGCAGCGATCCTGAGATCGATATTATTTTGAGTAGAAGATTGACCTCTGAAATAAGAACCAATTGTCCAATGTTGAGAAAGGCTTCTGCCAACCAGACCAAATACATTTTGTTCCTCAGTAATAAATTCTTCCCGATCTTCATTTCCTAAAGAATCGGTAGAGATAAAAACACGCTTATTGTAATTCTGCCAATAGTTGAACCGAACCTTCCAATTTTCTGTAGTTCTTTGGGCTCTGAAATTTCCATTTAACCGGTAGTTTTCTCTAGACTCTTCACCACTTAGATTTGCATTAGCACCCAATTCAAAATTCCATCCATTCCATGGATCAATTATTTCCTCAGATGTAGTTGTTCTGTTATCCTGAACACCAACATAGCTTACTTCCAGGTCTGTAATGATATCTTTTTCAGACAAGTAGTTTATAAGTCCCAGCTTTACATACTTAACTAACCTGTTTCTCATAAGTTCATTTGTATCAGATTGAGGAGAAATAAACAGAATAGTATTATCCTCACCTTCAAACTCTCCTAAACCTATGTAATCAATAGTGAATTGAAATCCCCCACCCCCTGTTCTCTGTAAAGTAACAAGCAATTGAACTTCAGCCACACTTTGGTCTCTTACAAAATTTACATAGTTGACCTCACTGCGTACAAAGTCATCATCACAACCTCTGCAATCAATATAGACAGTTAATGTTGAGTTATTTATTTGTGCAATTAGTGAAGTAGGTACTGCAAAAAAAAGTAATAGAAAAAGCGTAAAGAGCCTCTGTTTAAAGGGCATTTGTTAGTTTTAATAGGAAAATTGACAAACTTAAATTTAAGAAGTTGACCAGTTTATTGGTACAAAAAGTTTATAAAGTGATGTAAAAAACAGGAAAGTGATTAATGACCCAGAAGCACTTGAAACGCACTCATTCCCAGTATAGCCAAGGTAACCCAGAGCCCGATAGTATGAGGTCTACATTTTTCCAGTGCTTCAGGAACAAGATCGGCGAAAACCATCCAGATCATTGCTCCGGCAGCAAAGCCTAAACCAAAAGGCAGATATTCTCTGAAAGTTTCAACGAATAGAAAAGCAGGTATTGCCATCAGGGGTTGCGGCAAACTGGAAAAAATACTCCAACCGATAGCCTTCATGGGGGATGTACCGTTTGGAACCATAACAAGACTGATAGCCAGACCTTCCGGAATATTATGAATAGCAATTGCAATAGCTATAAAAGCGCCAAATTCCATTGTGCTGGCAAATGAAACTCCCACACTTACACCCTCTGCAAAAGAGTGTACAGTCATGATCCCCAAAAAAATCAGCATTTGTTTTCGTTTTCCACCAACAACATCTTCCAGCCCGGGTGTGGAGCGACCTTCCAGCCACTTGTTTGCTAAAACGACCAGAATTACTCCGGCAAGCATCCCTGATATTGTCATCCATTCGCTTTCATTATAGCCTTCAAAGATGAGGCTGTAACTGGCAGCAAGCATCAATCCGGCGGCAACAGCGTTTGATTTGCCCAGAAAGGAATCAGAAATTTTATCAATAAAAAAGAAAGGCAATGCACCCAATCCCGTTGCAAGAGCGGTAATCAATGCATAAATAAATACTTGAACAACGGGTAAGTCGATCCATTCCATCTCAGAATATAGGTAGCTTCTGAATTGAAAGCAGACCATTCTGAAATTTAGAATCGCATTAAATAGAGCTTCATTAAGTCAAAAAAATAAGAGATGAATTTGGTATACTTTGAGTAATTAATAAATCGGCAGGTGCATGGTAAATCAAAGTCGTCGTTTTGTTCGGCCGCGACAAAAACTGGTTGAATTACTTAAAGAAAAAGGGATCAAAGATCCGAATGTGCTTATGGCAATCGGAAAAATTCCACGCCATAAACTGGTTGATACTGCTCTTCATCACAGAGCTTATACTGATAGTGCATTACCAATTGGGTTAGGACAAACCATCTCCCAGCCTTATACCGTTGCCGCTCAAACAGAATTGCTGGAACTTAGAAAAGGAGATAAGATCCTTGAGATCGGAACCGGATCAGGATATCAATGTATGATTCTATGTGAACTGGGAGCCGAAGTGTACAGTGTGGAGCGCCACAATGAACTATATCACCGTGCAAAAGAAGCGATGAAAGAAGAGGGATATTCGCCACTTCTAAAATCAGGTGACGGAACCCTTGGTTGGTCAACCTACGCTCCTTATGATGGCATCATAGTAACAGCAGGAGCGCCTGTAGTGCCTGATGATCTGATTAAACAGTTGAAGGTTGGAGGAATATTAGTGATTCCGGTTGGAGACGATAAAACACAGAAAATGCTGAAAATTACAAGAGTATCTGATACTGAATACAAGCAGGATGAGTACGACAATTTTAAATTTGTTCCTTTGATCGGTGAAAAGGGATGGGGAGAATAATGAGAGATAGCCAAAAGGATAAAACCACATTTAAAGAGGCTCCGTTTTTAGTTATTAAAGGTTTTTTGATGGGATCTGCAGATATAGTTCCGGGCGTGAGCGGCGGGACCATGGCGTTGATTCTTGGGATATATGAGCGATTGCTGAACGCGATCAAGAGTGTTAACGGACCTTTTTTGAAAGCATTTTTCTTATTTAAATGGAAAACTGCTTTCCGGGAATTACACATCAGGTTTTTGATCTTCTTGTTTGCCGGGATTTTTGCAGCTCTTGGCTTTTTTACCAAAGTAGTTCCGCTTCAGGTTTATATGTTCACGCATCCCGAAATAGTGTATGGATTATTTTTTGGTTTGATATTGGGCTCCATCTACATCTTATACAAAACGCTGAATGAGATTAGTTGGCAAGAAATTCTAATGAGTATTGTTGGAATAGGTATCGGGCTTTGGGTTGTGTCTTTGGTTCCGGCGGATACACCCGAAAATCCGGCTTTTGTGTTTTTAAGCGGCATGATATCCATATGTGCAATGATACTTCCCGGAATATCCGGATCATATTTATTGCTGATTATGAGAAAATATGATTATCTGCTATCCAACATTGGAATGATCGGTGGTTCAGAAACCATGGATGGTATTATCGGATTATTGCCATTTTTACTGGGAGCTGTTGTCGGACTTGCGGCTTTTTCGAGATTTTTATCATGGTTGCTAGGTAAATATCATTCACAAACGATCTCTGTTTTGATAGGTTTTCTGATCGGATCGTTATTTGTGATCTGGCCTTATCAGAACAGAGAATTTGTTGAGCAAGTGAGAGACACTGAAGAGATCGAATATACCAGTGAACGGGCACAAGAATTGATGAGTTCGAAGATAAATGACAATCTGCCCGAATATCAAAGGCTTGGTAAAGTCATAAACCCTGATGCTCAATTTGACGAGTTTAAAAAAGTAGAAGTTGAAACGGTTAAAAAGAAGATGATCAAGTCGAACCCGTTTCTTCCGGGAATAGGTGAAAACGCCGATCCGGATACCAATGTATGGGGAGGAGTGATCGGAATTCTGATCGGAATGATAATGGTTGGCGGATTGGATTATCTCAGAGAGAAAAGCTAAAAGCTAATAGCTATTAGCTTTTAGTTTCTTCTCAATCCACGTTCAGTGAATCGCCACTCCGGAATTGACTCATTGATAACGCGATTACTCCAGATGAGTTCTGTTTTACGTTCAGCTTTTAGGTCGAACATGGTCATTTTATTGGCTCGCCAGATGTTTGCATCCACATTGGTGAAATTTTCGGCTTCCAGTCTTTTGATCATCTCGTCTTCTTCATCGAAATACTCAGCTTTCTCTAAAGAATAGCGTTCAGTATTGATGTAAAATTTGATGTAGGCATACTGAGAATTCTCTTTTTTTACTGCTTTGAGAACAGCGGTTTTGTTTTTTTCCTGAATCAGCTCAAAGTCATAGTCATCCGGATTTTGGTCGCCCAGATCTTCATAAGTAAAATCACTTCCCATGAATCGATCCGCTTTCTGGGATGCAGTGATCGTTTGAATTCGGCCTAACGCCGGTAGATATAATTTTTGGACTTCACTGTTGCCATCGCTTAATGTAAGAAAACCGGTTCCCCGAACATTGGCGGGTTCTTCAAAAACCAATAAACTCTTTTCCTGATCATCTTTGTTATACGAAAATGAACTGATGCTTCGGTTTCTGGTATTTCCATTGCTGTTGTAGATGATCATTCGCATATCCGTTTTTTCGAAAGTGATCTTGCTACGGCGCGTATCCACCTCTTCAAAGATCTGGGTAGCACGCTCCGAATTTTGGGCGAACGATATGGCTGAAAAGAGAACTAAAATAATAAGAATAGGTATAGATCTAAGCATAATTGTGTTGTTTTGGATGTAAACACAAAATTTGATCTTAAGCATTCATTTCGGATAAAAATATTTATTTAAGTTTACTACATTGGAATCGAAATCTACTAGAAAACTTTACTGGTGATATGACTGATACTATTGGAAGAAATGATCCTTGTCATTGCGGGAGCGGAAGTAAATACAAAAATTGTTGTATTAAGAAAGATGATTCATCAACGAAATCAAACATAGGCATTGGAATACTAATTGCTGTGATTGTTTTAGGGCTTTTATTTTTAGGGAAGGCTTTTTTATTTGATGAAGGAGGAATTGATTGTCCGACGGATAAAGTTTGGTCGCAGGAGCATCAGCATTGCCATTAATAAATCAGAGAAAATCAGAAAGAATTATTTTGATCACCATTCCAAAAAAAGAGCTTTCAAATAGGTTGTAAACCTTGTAACTTTGACGCCCTTATTCAGGGCCCGTAGCTCAGTTGGTTAGAGCAGTCGACTCATAATCGATTGGTCGGGGGTTCAAGTCCCTCCGGGCCCACTTTAGATAAAAAAGATTAAAAGCCGTTTAAAATCATTTAAACGGCTTTTTTTATGTCTTTTAGTCATTTTTGATCAAAAATGGCGAGTGAAAGAATTTCATTATTAGCTACAAATTCCGTAAATAGTTGGTACAAAAATGGGTACAAAATTTCACTGTACCCCAACCATAAGACTAATTGTAGACTCACATGGCTAGCTTAAAGAAGAGAAATGGCACTTATTACATACGGTTTTTCAAATCTATAGATGGAAAACCTAAGCAAAAAGCTTTGAGTCTTGGCACATCTCAAAAAAGAGAAGCTGAAAAACTATTAATAGAATACGAAGACAGATTTGAACGAGGAGAAATTAATCCGTTTAATGGGTGGACTCCTAAGATAGAGGCTGAGAGAAAAAGACAGGAATTATCAGGTAAATACATTTCATTGGAAAAAGCAGCAGATCAGTTTATCAATGAAAGAAGTCAAGCTAATCAGAGAACAAAAGACAATTATCGAAAGCACTTAGAGATGTTGATGGAAGTAATAGGTAGAACGATGCCGGTTACTCAAATTTTAGAAAGTGATATTAGAAACTTATGTTTTCGAACTGATCTTGCAGCTGCTACACAAGCAAGTTATTTAAGGCACTTTAAAGTCTTTTTTAAATGGTTATTTGAAAATGATATTCTAAAGGTTGAATTGACAAAGAACATCAAAGCTCCTCGTATTCCTCAGAAAATCACTCAGAAAACTGTTTCAAAAGACGAGCTTGAGTTAATATTTGAAGCATTTGATGAATACAGTAAAATGGTTATCGAAAAAGGATATGTAACTAAACCGGAACAGCAACGCATTTGGTTCAAGCCAATGATATATACTATCTACTACTGTGGATTAAGAGCTAAAGAAGCGGTAAACCTCACCTGGAAAGATGTGAATATTAAAGAAAAATCTACTGATGGAGATTTTGGAATAGTTCGAATTTCAAACACAGGTAAAAACACAAGTAAGTCAGGTAAGGAAAGAATTATTCCAATAAGAAAGCCAATGTATCCATGGATACTACAATGGTATAAAGATCAAGGTAGACCTAAAGACGGATATGTATTCCCAAGTGCAACAGGCTTTGATAAGTGGCATAAAATGGATACTCTTGCTTTATCAAAGTCATTTAAGAAATTCGTGAAATTAGCTAAAAAAGTACCGAACACTATTACACTACATGGTCTTAGACATTCATGTGCTACCGATCTATTAGCGAAAGGAGTTCCTGCGGTTATCGTACAAAAGATACTTGGTCATGCATCAATAAATACTACGATGATTTATGAGCATTTAGACTCTACTAACATATCAGATGCTATAAAAGGAATAGAGTAATTACTCTCAAGCAGTTTAAATATTTTCCATTTAAAGATAGTATTTCCAAATTTACAAGTCGAAATACTAGTAATAGAGCTAATGAAGACAGGTTTAAAAGAGTTCAAAATGGTTCAGAATAGTTCAAAGTAGCTCAAAGTAGCTCAAAGTAGATCAAAGTAGATCAAAGTAGATCAAAGTAGTTCAGAATAGCTCAAAATAGCTCAAAATGCGTCTATTTCATTTTAGCCATTGATGCTTAATTATTGAGGGGATAATTTAGGTACAGAGATTAATTAATCAACGTACCATGAATATAAATACACTTAATAGAATTGAACAAAAGTTAGATTTACTACTCAATTCTAAAGCACACCGAATCAATGAAAAGAAGTATGTCACAGCTAGAGAAGTTGAAGACCTTACCGGCTTAAACCATCGTACAATTTTAAACCGTTCAAATTTGGATCAAGATCGCCCAAGATTTATTCCTTCAATACAATTTGGTGGCAGTCGAAGAAAGTACTTTGAACGAGCTGTAATTGAACGAATATTCAAGTTGAGGTGATTAATATGGAAGATATAAGGAATCAAATGAATACTAATACTATTCATTCCCTTGAAATAAGATTCCTACTAAATCATTTTATTGATCATTATATGCCAGAGATGAGTAGTAGTGAATTTAAAGTATACCTTTATTTATATCGTCAAACTTTAGGAGCAGGTACCCAGATGACCGAATTAACTTTGAGTCAATTTATCAAGGGAACAGGCCTGACTAAAAATACGGTAATTAAAGCAATGAGAACATTGGAAAAGCAGCATTTGATATTCAAGGTTGTAAAGTATTCTCCGTACAAGTATATGTTGAATTACTCAACCATTATACATGGAGATGGGTTAAAATTTGAACCCAACACCATATTAATAAAAGAAATGTATATGGCTATTACTCCAATAACTACCGGATTTCCTGAAAGTTGGTAATTATTAAGTAGGAGAGAATCTGCTAAATCGTGTTTAAAAGTATTTAAACAAAGATTCTACGAGTTGTTGCTATCAATAGGCCTATTAAAAAGCCGACTAGTTCAAAATTTGAACTAACCTTGTTCAAAAAAAGAACAAACTCAAAAAATAAGGTTCAATTATTGACCTAACGATAAAAATGTTTCGATACAAAGGAGATTAACAGATGCTAGATTTTGAATTTACTTATACAAAAGTACCAAATGTGATCTTAGATTACTTTATGCAATGTTTAACTGGTGCTGAACTAACTATTATGATATTTATTTGCCGTAAAACCTTAGGATTCCAAAAAAAGGTAGATAGGATTGCTTATTCAACCTTTGTAGAAGGCACGGGGTTAACAAAGCCGACAGTTGCGATGGCTTTAAAAAAGCTAGTCAAAAAGGAGATGATCATTAAGAATGGAAGTACTACACCTCATTCCTACTCTTTAAATGAAGAAAGCATACAGTTTTTTGAAAAGTTGCGACGACCAGTTAAAAATTCTTTCTCAGGTATAGTTATTAAACCAACTTCAGTTAAAAATTCTAACTCTTTATTGGTAAAAGAATTAAACACTCAAAAGAAACCTTTAAAAGAAAAAGAAATAAAAAGTACTACTACTATTTCTGATGAAAATTATATTAAAATTTGTAGCTATTGGAATAAACTATTTGGAGATAGTTTAAATAGTAATGATCCTAACTTAGAAAATATTATTAAAACTGCTATGGAAGAGTTTTCTGTAGATCAGTTAATGAAAGCTATGTCTAATAGGTCCAGAGCAGAGTATTATAAAAATGAAAAACCATATCTAAGAGAAAACCCGTTATCGTTCTTCAACTATCCAAGAACAATACGAAATGATTTAAACCGTGAGAAAGTAAAGCTGTATACCTACGATCAAAAGGTAGCAATGATAACAGAAAAAGGTATGAATGATAATAGTTTTATCATGAGAAAAGATAAAACTGATAACAATGGAAGAGCAATGTGGGAGCTAGAGGCTTGATTATTTAATAGGGATTAAATAGTTACTAAAATGCAATGAAATGTTAGTATTACTAATAATATTTGTTTAATGTAAAAATTGTTGATGTTTCTTTTAGGTAAAAGGAACTGTAGTCATAAAAAGAATATTGATGCCATTATCAGGAGGAACAAGTGCGAAGCTTGGGGATAGATACGAAGATCTTTGGACTATTCTCTGTCTAATAGAGCTACTTGATGAGAAAGCCGAGGCAATTCAAATCGAACCACCTGGTCCAGAGGGAGTAGGAGTAGAGCTTATTTTATTTAAAAATGGGTATAAAGAGTACTACCAATCTAAGCGTCAACAGACAAAATCTGACAAATGGACAATCAGCTCTCTTGGGTCAAAGTCAGTAATTAGCCACTTCTTCAATAAATTTAATCAGGATCAAACTTGTAAATGCATCTTTGTTTCAATTCAGGATGTTCCTGATTTAAGAGAATTATCTGAAAGAGCAAGGTCATCTGAAAATGTCGAGAGTTTTAAAGAGGATTTTCTAACTAGTAAACCATTAAGCTCAGCATATAATGATTTACTTTTTATGCTTTCATTAAATGAAAATCAGGAAAAAGTATTTGCTTTTTTAAGCTGTATAGAAGTATTACCTAGAGTTGAATCTGATTTGAATAAACAGATTCTTTTTTTAATTGCGAAGTTAATCGATGGTGAGCCGGAGAAGGTTAGAAGTGAATTAGTGTGGTTTATAAAGGAAAATTTGAATCGTAATATTACAGCATTTGAATTATGGAATTATCTTGAGGAGAAAGGCTTTGAACGGCTTAACCTTGCTAAAAATACATCCTTAATTAGTCGTATAAATGAGAACAATGAAAGATATGTAAGGAATATCGAATACAGATTAATACCAGATAAGTTCATTAAGAGAAATGAAAGCGATGAAATAATTGATGCATTAAATGACCAGAATCTAAAAGGAGTACTTATTACAGGAGAAGCTGGAAGTGGGAAATCCGGTGTATTATATGAGGTAATAGATAAGATTAACGAGCAAAGAATCCCGAGTTTGGTATTTAGAGTGGATAATCTTGACTCAGGGGATATCACTCCTCAAAAAATAGGAGAACGGCTAGGTATTAAATATTCTCCTGAAGTGGCTTTAGATGGCATTTCTGTAGGTAAAAAAGGAGTATTGATTATAGATCAGCTTGATGCGGTAAGCTTAGCATCTGGTAGGCTGCCTCAGTTATTCGATTGTATTTATGAGTTAATTGATAACTGCATTTATAGATTTAAATCTGAAATTAAAATACTCTTGGCATGTAGAAATTTTGATGTAGAGAATGATAGGAGATTAAAGCAGCTTTCAGAGAAAAAGTATTTAAAAACTCTAAAATTAAATAGGATTGATACAAATAAATTAACAGAGTTTTTATTTGAACATGGAATTCCAGCGAATACATTTTCAGAATTAGAATTATCCCTACTATCTCTCCCTATCAACTTAAAATTATTTTTTGAAATCTATGATGAAAAGGTTGGTAAGTTCGATTTTCGAACTACCCAAGATTTATTGGAGAAGTACTGGATATCTAAACAACAGGATGTTAACAATCGAACTAATAAAAATATCAGGTGGTCTAGTATAATCTACAGAATAGTTGATTATATGAGTGAAAACCAGACATTAAATGCCCCTAAATATATATTAGATGCATATGATTCAGAGCAAGATGTTCTGGTAAGTGAGCATGTTCTTATGATAGAAAATGATAGATATGCTTTCTTTCACGAAACCTTTTTCGATTATGCTTTTTCGCGAAAATTTCTTTCAGACGGTCAAAAAAGTATTACACAGTTGATACTTTCAAGTGAACAACATTTATTTAGAAGAGTTCAGGTAAGACAGTTATTCATAAACCTTAGAGAAAGCGACTTTAAAAGATATTTAACGGAGTTAAAGATCTTCCTTTCAAGTCAAAAAATCAGAACCCATCTCCAGCATATCATCTACGCTTTTTTGAGAGAAATAGATCTTCCAACTAAGGAAGAATGGGATATTATTAGTGAGTGCCTGATACCTAAAACAGGTAATGAAATTGAAAGTGCAAATATTTGGCATCTAATAAAAGGTAGCCCCAAGTGGATCAGATTTTCGGATAAATCAGGACATTTAACCAATTGGCTGAATTCACCAAATACATCACTTGTTGATGAAGTATTCTATTTGTTATACAGTTATAAGGAACTTGAGCCAGATCGTGTAGTGGATATTCTATCTGGACTAGACTTACATCGAATCGAAACGAAAAAAAGAATTCTGAATTTAATTGGCAGGAATTGGGATACAAATGATTCAGCTAAATTTTTGAATCTTTTTATCGAACTTGTTACTGATACAGAAATTTTTAACTTAGAAAATGAAAGGTTAAAGTTTCATGATCTAACTTATGGGTTACCAAAGAAAAACCCGGCATGGGCATGTCAAGCTCTCGGTGCGTATTTGAATTTTGTATTAGATGAGAGTATTAAAATTGGAGAGAATTCACCTTTCATATCATTAATTGATAAATATAGAGCTAGGGGAGATACAGAATTCTTTAAAACAATTACCGAAGAAGCTCCAGAGGTATACTTTGAAAATATTTACCCCTTCTTTTTAAGATGTATAGAGAATAATACGGAAGACAAGGAAAATGTAAGTATCTATGATGAAAATCAGATTCGAGATAAGGTATGGTATCGGTACAATTCATTTTCTGATTATCCCAGTAAAATTTTAAATGGACTAGAGGAGTCTCTTAGACTCATTCTTGAAAAGGATCCATCCAAAGCTGATGAATTAATATCTAGGCTAAAAGGCACCAAATATGCAAATGTTAATGCATTGCTTTTAAAAGCGTTTCAATATTCTGGTAAAGCAAAGTCAGATGAAGCAATTTCCTATCTTATTGAAAACCCTAGTTTACTCAATCTTTCGGATAGTAGGGGTAGAAGCTGTATTGCAGCAGATCTTTTGAAAGTAGTCGCAGGACATTGTTCTAATAAACATTTCCTTAAGATCGAAAGCTTATTACAATCTTATTATCCAGCAATTTATTTTGATAAAAATTATTATCAACCATCTTTAGATAGATCAATATTATCTCGTTTTGGAATTGAGCAATTCAGGCTACTTTCTTCTTTAGATAGCTCACGAATTTCCTCAATTACCAAGAAAAAAATCCAAGAATTTGAAAGGAAATTCAAAACAAAAAAACCGATACCTTCTCATAAAGTAAACGAACCCTTAGTCTCTGCCGTAGAGTCTCCAGTTAGAGCAAATCAAGCTGAACAAATGTCTGATGAGAATTGGTTGAATGCGATTAAAAAATATGATCTGGAGAGAAGGGAAACTAATAGATTTAGGGAGAGCGGTGGAGCAAGAGAATTGTCACACATACTACAGAAACAAGTTACTAAGGACCCAGTTCGATTTGCTAAGTTAGGATTACACATTTCATATTCTTCAAATGAAGCTTACTTAGAAAGTATTTTAAGAGGTATTGGAGATACCGAACATCTTATTAGTATTAAACAGATTGAAAGCATTCTAAATTATTGTCATAATCATCCTGATAAATTGTTTGGGAAAGAAATTGCATACGTAGTACTTAAACATTCTAAAAAGGAATTTTCGGGTGAAGTTTTAGACATTGTTTCTTGGTATGCATTAAATAGCAACGATCCAACTACTGAGAGAGATGCAAAAACAGAAGTTTTAAGTTCTGGTGTAGAAAAAGAATACGATGAGCTTCATACAATTGGAATAAACTCAGTGAGAGGAACGGCAACCGAAGCTTTGGCTCATTTAATTTATGCTGATAATAAGCGATTTGAGTATTTAAAACCAACAATAGAAGAATTGATTTCAGATCCATCTCCATCTGTTAAGAGTTGTGTAATAACCGTACTAAGAATTATGACCAACTTTAATCGTGACTTAGCAGTAGATTTGTTTTTGAAGATAATTGAGTCAGATAAGATTTTACTTACTGTTTCAGAGGTAGAACGGTTTATTTATGTTATTTACAGGACTCACTACAATGAAGTTGAGCAAATTTTGGAATTAATGATCGATTCAGTTTTTGATCGAACACAGCTTATGGGAGCTAGACAAATTTGCTTGTCAGCTTTATCAAACTCCAATGCTCATGAATTAGCATTGAAATGTATTAATGGAAGCAAAAATCAAAGAGTTGCTGCAGCACAGATATATTCAAAGAATCTACAATTTGGGGAATTTCAAAAAGAATGTGCCGAACAACTTTCACTTCTATTTAATGACATTGAAGATGAGGTCAGAAGTCAAGCATCATATTGTTTCAGAGAGCTTGACGATAGAACATTGGATGAGAATAGAAATCTGATCTATGATTATTGTGACAGTATCTCATATCCAGAGAAACATGATGATTTGATATATAAGTTAAAGGATTGTTCTATTGATTTGATTGATGAAACAATCTATATGGCAACCAAGTTTTTTGAAAAAATTGAAGATGAGAAAGTTTCAAATAATGCTTCAAGGTATTCATTAGCAGAATCAGAATTGAGTAAATTGATATTAAGAGCCTATTCTAGAACAACTGATGATAATAAGAAATCCAAGTGTCTCGATTTTTTGGACAAAATGTTTTCTCTGAATGTATACGATCTTCAAAAAGAGATTGGTGAGTATGAAAGGAGATGATAATAGAGTTTGAATTGTATCATCAATTTGTCGGTCAAGATTAGGATGCATTCACCATATATCACGAAAGTATTTCAATAAACAACATTCTCCAACTGATTGTCTGTCGGTTTACTATATAAATAGTCTTTTATATAGTTGTCATGGACTTAAGGGAATAAGCTAAAAGTTTATCTTTATATAATTCTTTATTTGTGTTATAGTTCGAGTCAAATTTAAAGAAATCTATGCAAAAACAATTCTCCGGCTCAGTCATAACCCAAGTAGATCAAATCATTCAATCCGCAATTGAAGTCGGTGCCAGTGATATTCATTTGGAGCCTTTTGAAAAGAAGTATCGGCTTCGATTTAGAATTGATGGAGTTCTTCAGGAAATTACTGAACTACAATTGTCGCAGAAGGATGCGATTACTTCCAGATTGAAAATTATGGCTGAGTTAGATATTGCCGAAAAAAGAAGACCTCAAGATGGGCGCATAAAAATACGCGCGAAACAAGGTCAGGATATTGATTTGAGAGTTTCAACCCTACCTACTCAATATGGAGAAAAGATTGTACTTAGAATTTTGGATAAAGGTAGCCTCCAATTAAGTCTAGAATCGCTGGGGTTTTCAGAGGAGGTGCTAAGTGCTTTTAGAAAAGAGATCAATAATCCCTATGGAATGATTTTGGTGACGGGTCCAACTGGTTCCGGGAAAACTACAACGTTGTACTCTGCTCTAAACGAAATCAATTCCGAAGAAGTAAACATCACAACCATTGAAGATCCTATTGAGTACAATCTAGAAGGAATTAACCAGACTCAGGTCCATGAAGAGATTGATCTGACGTTCGTGAATATTCTCCGTTCTATTCTCCGACAGGATCCAAACATCATTATGGTTGGTGAAATAAGAGATAAGGAAACAGTGGAAATTGCAATAAGAGCGGCACTTACTGGGCATCTTGTCTTTTCCACTCTACATACGAATGATGCGTCATCCGCGGTATCACGGTTGGTAGAAATGGGGGTAGAGCCATTTCTTGTTTCTTCTTCTGTTAGAATGGTGATGGCACAACGCCTCGTTCGGAAGATTTGTGAGCATTGTAAGACAAACTATGAACCTGATTCAGTCCTGGTGAAAGAACTTGGGTTGGAAGACCATAACGAGTTCAAACAAGGTGCAGGGTGCTCCGAATGTAACCAGTCTGGATTTAAAGGAAGAACGGCACTTATTGAACTTCTTACCATGAGTGATGAACTTACCTCTCACATAAATACCTCTGCTAATTCATCTGAAATAAAATTAATTGCAACAAAACAAGGTATGCGTACTCTTAGAGATGTAGGAATCCAAAAAATACGTAAAGGGCTTACATCGGTGGAAGAAGTGTACAGGGAAACCATGCTTTGAGCAAGGGATGTAACTTCATTTTTATTTATGTATTCTGCGGAGTAACATCACTAATGCAATTCATGAGAATACGATACTTATATTTTTTAACGCTTTTTATTTTTGCAACCACACAAGCAACAGCTCAAGATAGTCTTAGGGTAAATAGAGCTGTTCAGGATTCAACTTATTCAGAGTACCTTGCTTCTATTATAGATACCCAACGGGTTGAAATTGAGCTCAATAACCTTCCAGCCCCACTTTTGCAAGAAGCTGAAAACCTGAATATAAACAGCATTCCGGCAAGGGATTTTCTCAGAGCACTTTCCATTCAGTATAACATCAATCTGGTTGTTTCAGAGAATCTGCAACAACCGGTGACTGTTCGCTTCGCAGATATCCCGGTTATTGAAGTTCTTATTTTTATTGTTCAAGAATATGAGATGCAGTTAAAGCAAAACGGGAGTGTATTTCGTGTAAGTTCTTATCAACCTGAACCTGTGGTTCAAGAGTCACACGAACCGGTTATCCTTTTTGAAAACGGATTGCTAACCCTTGACTTGGAGGAAACCTCCCTTCAGGTTTTGGTTCGAAGTCTTTCTGAACAAACAGGAGAAAACATCATTCTTCGAAATGGAGTCAGAGGTGCTATAAGTGGATTTCTTCAGAATATCGAATTTGAACAAGGGTTAAATACCATTCTTCAGAACAACGGATATTCGCTACGCAAAAGTGATGGGGTATTTGTGATTGATCGTATTGGCTTCAGATCTTCAGAATCCGGAGAGAATTCAGGCGATACTTTTTGGATACAGGTACAAGATGGATTGATCACAATGGATGTGGTTAATGCAAACATCACGGATGTCATACGAGAGATTGGCTACCAAACGGATGTTAGTATGATTACTTATGGATTACCACAGGGTCAAATCACCGCTAAAACCTCTAACCTTACCATAGAACAAGCGCTGAATTATATGTTCAGAGGCACCTCGTTTACATACCGTAAAGAAGGGGATATTTATATTATAGGAGATAAGGGTACCAGTGGGATTGCTTCAACAAAATTAGTTCGGCTAGAACACATTCGTTCGGATGTGGTTATTGATCTGATTCCGGAATCCATCAAACAAAATGCCAATATTCAAATAGTAAAAGAGCAGAATGGGTTGATGGTCATCGGTACCAATGATGTGATCCTTGAGCTGGAGAATTTTATACTAGAGTTGGATTATCCGACCCCACAAATAATGATCGAGGCGTTAGTCATTGACGTACAAACTTCTGATATGTATCAACTGGGACTATCGCTTGCTCAAGGATCGGCGCCTGACAGTTCTAATTTCAACCCATTTTCAGCTTTTTTCGGACAAGGAACGGATCAAAGCGGTGGGCTTCGAGCTCAAGGAACTGGAGATGATATTAACAATGCCTTTAGCTCAGGGGGGAATCTGTTTGGAATAGCAAATTTAGGTAAACTTCCCAGTAACTTCTTTTTCAGAATTCAAGCACTTGATCAGGAAGGATTAATCAATATACGATCACGCCCACAGATATCAACACTAAATGGGTATGAAGCAAGTATTGAAGTGGGAACCACACAGTATTTCTTATTGACAACAACAACGCCTTTGCAATCACCGAATCAAATTGTAACCCAAGAAACGCAACGCTTCGAAGAGATTGAAGCCAATGTGTTGCTTAAGATCACCCCTTGGGTGAGTGCCTCGGGAGAGGTTACGGCCGAAATTCATCCGGAATTTAATACTCCAATTGGTCAATTCAATGCTGATGTACCCCCAACGATTAGTCGCAGAGTGCTTGACTCTACGGTACGACTAAAAGATGGGGAAACCATCATTTTGGGTGGATTGATTCAGGAGGCAGAAACAGAGAACATCAATAAAGTACCAATTCTGGGAAATATCCCTTTGCTTGGTCGTTTGTTTAGAAATAAAAGTACGAGTGTGACTAAGTCAGAGTTGGTAATTTTTATTACTCCTCATGTCTTTTACGGTGATGAAAATGACAATGATCGCTGGCTCAGACTTCGGGAAAAGATGGAACTGAGCATAGATAATTGAGCCATGAACCTTCCATTCATAGAACAAAGAGTAGTAAGCGCCGAAATAATTGATGGTCAACTACTTTGGGTTGAATTAAGTAAGCTAGGATCTCGTATAAAGGTTATCCAGACTGGAGAACTTCCTTGGGTAACATCAACTCAAGAAAAAGAGCAAATTCTTGCAGATTTAAAGAAGCACATTCAGGGTGATATCTACTCGGTTACGCTCAGTCATTCGACATTATTAAAACAAGTGGTTTCGGAAGAGGTTCCATTTTTTGAGTCCCCTGAAGAAGTAGAACATTGGATTGAGAACAGAAAGAACCAGCTATTAAAAGAATCCGTTGGAGAGGTTCTCATTTGTGATCATTTAATTGAATTGGATGAAGATGTAAGGCGAGTTGTTTTTCAGCTAGTGGATAAGGAGCTAGCTGATCATTCAGAAGAATTTTTTAGAAGCGCAGAGCTTCCACTAAATCATCTTTATACAGGAACGACAGAATTCGGGTATTGCAACATTTTAAACCCTGAAGTTGTGGAAGGCTTTCATTCGGTATTACATAAGAAAGAGCATAAGTGTTTTCTATTGAGCTTTAAAGATGGGATGCTACAACAGGTTAATACTTTCCAAAATGCTGAAGACGTGGACAATGCTTACTGTTTGGATCAGGCTCACGGCTTTATACAAAGCGAAGAACTGACGCATCAATTGGAGACCGGCTCAACTATATTGTATGCTCCTGATGTAGTGAATTCAACAGAGTATTCGAAACGGGACGTACAAACCATTACTCCTCATGATGGAAGAAAAGAGTTTGATGAACTCTCTCAAAAATATAATACTGCTATTGGAGCCGGAATTAAATCATTATACCCCGGACTGGATCAATTTGAGTGTATATCTGATGCTGCTAAAGCACAGGCTAATGAAACGCAAGACAAATTAACATTCAAAAAAACCGCGGTATTACTTGTAGCACCACTAGCACTATTCTTTTTAGGTAGCTATGTATGGAATTCAGTGGTTGAATATCAACTTCAGGAAACTTCTCAGGTCATGGAAGCAATTGATGACAAGTTAAGTATTGTTCAGCAGCAGCGAACAGAGGTACATGAGTTGTTTAATGTATATAAAGAATTCAAAGGAATTACCGGACGGGAGACAAACACAGCTAAAGTGTTTACCGCTTTAAATCAGACAATCAGTGAGAAGATTACACTTAATAAGCTCTCGCTTTCAATGAGATCGGAACCATCAAAAGCTCAGGTGATACTAACCGGAACTGCTGAAGAAGAAACAGCAATATCATCATTTATGAAGAGACTTTCTTCTCACCCGTGGATCAAAAACCCAGTACTAATAAGCTCAAGTCTTTCAAAGAACGGGCAGGGTACAGAATTTTCCATTGAGGTGGAGGCATTAGTAGAATGAACGGCTTAATGAAATATCGCTGGAAGATAGCCACGGGAAGTGTGCTGGTAATATGCCTTCTCAGTATTGTATTTTTACTTCTACCGTACCTTACTGCTACGCTTGAACGAGGTCAGGCATTAAAGTCACAAAAGGAGAATATAGCTTATATGACTGACTGGAAGGGGCAACTCAGTGAGCTTCAACGGCAAAAAGAAATTCTTGAAGGGTATGTAGGAACGACGGAATCTGTCATTCCTTCCGCTGACGATTTCCCGGACATTATTGAATATTTATTTACTTCCTCCAGGCGTAGCAATGTCAAGATTCAAAAACTAACTCCTCTTAAAAGCAAGCAAGAATCGTTAATGGAGCGAAGTGTGACCATTGACTTTAAGGGCAGTTATAATGGAATTGCCGGGTTTATTAATAAGATTGAACAGAGCTCTTACATTGCAAGAATCAAACGTTTTGAGTTGACAAAAAAAGACAACGAAGAGTTAAGTGGTTCATTTGAGGTGTCTTTTGCTTTGAGCGGGGAGCAGTTATGAAAGACTTTCTGGAAACAACGGTAGGAAGAGTCTTATTAATTGGAATTGTCTTAGTGATATGGGGAGTAAACGCGGTTCAGTTCTCTGAAGTATTAAGTAACAAGGAAGAGGTTGCCAAACAACAACAAGATGATATTGATTTGAGCAATTTATCTTTAGTTAGCAGAGAACAATTTACATATAAGCAGGCAAATAGAGACCCTTTTGAGTTAAACAGACAGCCGGTTCAGCGGCAAAACCCTGAAACCAATCCGATTGACCCCTACATTCGTCCTCGTATAGCCGTACTTGGCGTAATGGATGAAACTATTATGGTACTGGATGCTACTCGAAGTATTATTGTGGTAAAAGAAACTGATGTATTTAACGGCATTACAGTCAAGTCTATCACTCAAGACTCCGTAATTTTTGAACATGAAAACAAACCTTTTGTAATAAAAGTAAGATCATAAGCCTTATGAAAAAGAACACCTTTACAACCATTATTGAAGAAGAAGACGGGTTCTCCCTCTCTGAACTTCTTATAGTCTTAGCTATTATTGGAATACTGATTATGATAGCTGTCCCATTGTATCAAAATGTAACAACCCGAGCTAAAACAACGGAAGCTAAAACCCAGCTTAACTTTTTGCATACCCTTCAGCGGACCTATCACTTAGAGAAAGATGTCTACGCCGATAATTTCGAAGCGATTGGATTTGAACAAGAGAAGCTTATTACCGAAGGAGGTAAAGCTCGGTACATTATTGAAATTGAGGAGGCAGAGCCCAGATCTTATACGGCTACCGCTACATCCATTATTGACTTCGATGGAGACGGAATCTTTAATAAATGGAGTGTGGATGAAAATGGAATCGTTGAGCAAGTTACCCCGGATTAAGTGGTGAGTCATCTTTTTGTCATATTTGCAGGACTTGTATTTGGAATAATTGGCTCATTATTGAGCTTTTATTATCCGGAACTTCTTTCCAAAAATATTACCCCACTTTCGAATACCAAACATAAGCAGCTCTGTAGTGTTGTTGCTACTCTTGGATCAATCGTACTTATTTATATGATCGATCCTGTTGGTGCAAACGAATGGGTGAATTACTCATTTATTTTTCTTTTCTACGTCATTGCCTGGGTAGATGGGTATTCAAAAATTATCCCTAACAAGTTGCTTTTAATTTTACTTATTCTTGCCGGTATCAACTTCTGGTATGAACTCGAGATCCAAAAAGCGTACGCTTTCCTTACTGTTATTTTGGCTTCTTTGGTAATTTATTGGATCGGAAAAAAGTTTACCTCAAAAAAAATTATTGGATGGGGTGATGTGAAACTGATAGTACTATTGTCTTTATTCTTAGGTCTGGAAGTACTAATTGTAATTTATATAGGTATAATAATTTCTGGAGTAATTACACTGATAGGACTTTTGACCAAAAGACTAAATAAAGCTTTTAAATTACCTCTTGCCCCATTCCTCTTTATGGGGTTTGTGTTTTATTATTACGTACAAGGCGGGAATTTTTACGGATAGATAATTAATAAATTTATAACAGTAACTAACAATTAGTATTTATATGATAATAGCATTGGAGGCAGTGTTTACAATTGTTTACAATTTAATTTGTAATGAATTAACCATCAAAGTGTCTTACTTGATATCTGATAATGAAGTCAGGATAAATGAACTTTTGTTACAGACTAAAAATCAGGGTTTTTACTAGTATCATTAAATTAATGGTAAGCCGAATTTAAGCATAAATTTTTCAGGGTGCTTGATTCGTTTTAGCTAGTGAATGGGTTGTAAGAAGTTGGTATTAAATACTGAGGTAAGTGACTAAAGCAATGAAATACAATACAATATTGATTAAATCAATACTGCTCATATTGTGGTTGGAGCTGAATCGGTCTTTTTGAATTTTATAAAATATTACCAAGACTAAGAAAGTAAGATGTGTTGGTGAAGTGAATGGAATTTGATCCGTTTATTAATAATAAACATACAACATTAAGAATATGCTTAAATTTAAATCACATTTATTGCTGCTAATTTTCCTTATTGGGATTTCTAAAAGTGTAGCTTCACAAAAATTATTTGACTTAGGTGTACAATCTCCTACAGCTTCGGCTATTGGAGAGTTTAGTAACTCTGATGTTAATTTATATACAGGAAAGATAAGTCCTTCAATAAACTTAATAAATTTAGGTCCTTTAAGCATCAGCCTAAAGCACAACTATAATGGGTTTAAGCCCGAAAAAATTCCAGGGCATTTAGGGTTAGGATGGTCAATGCATACTGGAGGGTTAATAACAAGAACTGTTCAGTCAATACGAGATGAAAATTCTGGAGACAAAGTAGGGTACCTGAATGGTTACTCTGAGTTTCAAAATATAATATCTACAACTATAAATGATGTTAAAAATGGGGATTTAGATGGTCAACCAGATGTTTTTTATTATAGTTTACTTAATAAGTCTGGATCCTTTTTTCTTGATAAATATGGAGATTTCCAGAATGATTTGAATGAAAACATAAAAATCGAATGGATTAACCCAAGCGATAGCAGTGATCGTTCTAAATTTAAAATTATTGATGACGACGGTACGGAATATTTGTTTGGTAGTAATAAAACAAGCGAATTGATGGTGACACGATCTAGACAGTTATACCCCTATTCATCAGTTCCTGAAGAAACGGACCCGTATATAAGTTCATGGTATTTAAATTCAATAAAAAAAGTTGGGATGAATCCGGTTACCTTTGGGTATGAGATTGATGAAGAGACATCAGAACCGTTTGCTCATTTTCTTGAGAGAAAAATGCATACTGAAGAATTGAAGTCTACTACAATGCCAAATGAAGAGTATATAAGAATTGGAAATGAGGAATGGAGAAAAAGAACGATATGGCTTAAAGAAATAGCATATAGAAATGTTAAAGTTAAGATTTCTTACATTTCAAGAACTGATTTTACACGAGAAAAACTTATCGATTCGGTGCTTGTATTAAACAACAATCGAGCAAATAAATTATACACGTTTCATTATGAATATATAGGTAGCTCAGGAACGGCTAGTAGGCCAATTTTGAAAGAGATTAAAATATTTGATTCAGAGAATAATCAAGTCCCAGGGTATAAATTTAATTATGAAAGCGAAAACAGTACATCTCCATTACCCAATATTACTACTTTTGAAGTAGATCACTGGGGGTATTACAATGGAGAGGATGATAATATAAATGCCCTTAGGTTTTTACCAGAATTTTATATGCACAATACGGTATCGAACAAGTATGTAAGAATTGACGGTATGGTACTGGAGCCTAATCATGAGTTTAGCAAAATTGGATTACTCAATAAAATAACTTACCCAACTGGAGGTAGTACAAATTATTTATACGAGCCTAATACATATTCACGCATATCTAATAATATTTTTGAGGTTTATAAGTATGAGGAGATGAACTTTCAAACTTCTTTCCTTACTTCGGAAAGCGGTAGCAATTGGACTAGCACAGACACTTTAGAAATAGAAAATCCTAATGGGCTTACGGTTTCAATTTCTACTTTGGGGTTTGGCAATGCGAATCCTGATTGTCAACTTCCGAATCCATTGAATCATAATGGAACAGCAACGCTTACTCATCAAACAAATGGTATGTACGATGAAATTGTGCCATTAGGAGAAACATGTTCGATATATTTAGAACCAGGAAAGTATCTTGTAGATTTCGAAAGATATAATACTTCCAATGATCTTGATGTAACGATTTCAAGGTTGGACAAGAATGTGGTTGATTATCTGCCAGGCCCTGGATTTAGAATTAAAGAAATCACAGAGTTTGGTGGACATTCACATGCAGATAGCATAAAAACTAGTTATACATACAATTCCATATATGTACCTGAAAAATCTAGTGGGGTATTAGTTAATGAGTTAGATACGATTTTCCAAGCTTTTTTTACACTGAATGGTAATTATGAAATGGAATGGTGTTCTAATATAGAGATAGCTTGTGCAGGATCTAATACCGAATTTCTTAGCATTAGAAAATCCGGCAGTGTTTTTTCACTTGGATCTACTCAAGGTGAGTTTTTAGGCTATAAACATGTACAAAAAATTACTTACAAGGATGACCAACCTTTAAAAAATGTATTTCAGTTCACAGCTGCAGATGTGTTTCCAGACATAATCAACGGTGATCATCAATTTCCAAATATTTCCAATACCTCTCAAGATTTTGGTAGAGGTATACTACTAAGAGAAGAGAGCTATAATTCGAATGACCAATTAATTCAATTAAGTGATCGCACTTACGATTACAAGGATCTCATCGATACATATATTTCCCCAGCTATTGAATTTAGTAGATTAGGTTATTTGGTTGAGCACATTGGTCCTAGTTCTACAATCACAATTGACTTTAATTTATTTGCTATTCGGCATAATCTTATAAAAAGAAGGCGCTTACTTGAAGAACTGAATACAGTTGTTGCCACTTCTGAAACAGGGACACACACAGCTTCGAGTATTTATTCGTATGATTCACAAAAAAATCAAGTTAGATCAATTGAATATTTACTAAATGATACATCTTTGAAATTAAAAGAATTTATTTATGCCCATGAGGAATATAGTGGGATGGAGAGTCTTAATATGTTAAGTCAGCCTTATTCGGTAGAGTTAATAGACCCATCGATTAGCACATCAGATAGTGTGTTGAGTAAAACCTGGACGCGTTGGAAGGATTGGGGAGGAGGCGTGTGGCGTCCGTGTGAAACCCTTGTTTGGGATGGTGGGAGTTCCACCATTTCGAAAACATGTAGTAATGACCAATAAGAAAAACAGGAGACGCCTTATGAAACCAGTACTTAAAATTACGTTCTGCTCACTTTTTCTTGTTGTGATATCACAACCAGTTGTATTTGCCCAGATAATTCAGCAAAAAATTAATACCTATGACAGCTTTGGTAATCCTTTAGAGATTGAGGACGCCAAAGGGGTGAAGGTCTCCTATGATTGGAGCGAAGACGGTACTGTTCCAATTGGGATATTCCAAAATGCAGATAAGGATGAGATTTTTGCACACAGTTTTGCTCTGGATAGTTTGGAGGATTGGACTGTTGTAAATGCAGGAAATAATGTAACCACGGGATGGAGTATCGATGAAGGAAAACTGAAAATGTATCACCCTGGTACAGTAGGCTCAAACTGGAGCGCGGATTACATTAAAGCTACATTAGCTACTGAATACACTGACCGAACGGTTATTGAAATGGATGTAGTTATTGGAAATGATAATCATTATTCACTGACTATTAGTGCTGGCGGCAGTAGTTATCCCGGGGGAAATGGAGGAAGTGAAAATTTAATATGGACAAGTTTTAGGAATGGAGTATGGAAATATTACAATGGATCTACTTTTTTAGATATCAAAGGTGGATTTATTTCTGGTGAGACCTATGCGTTAAAAATTGTGGCCGACCCTATTACCGATAAAGTAGATTATTATGTAAATGGTGAAATTGTAAAAACTGCCGTGGATGGGAGGACAGCTACAACCGGAATACAAACAATTGGAATAGGTAATTATGGACGTTCAAGTATTGCTTCTACTTTTTACATCGACAACGTGCGCATTTATCCGGAAAAGGCCCAAGCTCAAAGCCAAGAGATAGACCCACTCCACAGAGCGCCAGTTGCGATCAAAGATGTATCAGGAGCAACTCAACGTTTCACCTACGATGATTCAGGCAGGCTTGAAGAGGTGTACAATTCCAATGGTGAAATAGTAACTTCGAATAAATATTATTACTCTCTAGACGGGAGCAGTAGCTATAATCCAGCCGATCCGAATCGGGTAGAAAGCTGGACACATTACGACCCAAATAATTCTTCCAATGTTACAAAGTCGGTGCAATACATGGATGGGCTTGGAAGGGGAATTCAAACCCAAGTTCGTGGAGGAAACACAACCATTATTACCGACACCCGTTATAACGAGCGGGGACTTCCAGAGGTCATTTCTCGACCGTACCAAATAGCTAATCAAACGACGTATAAACAATACGGGTTTGAAGGAAATTCTTCAGGTACATTTGTAGCCGGGAGCGCTTTACCCTCCAATTCTCCCATTGAAGACGAATACCAGTCTTTACCAAATAACGATGAAGATTACGCCTATTCTCAAGTGGAATACGAAGATTCTCCGCTAGCGAGAACCGTAAAAAGTACGCTTCCCGGGCCTTCCCATAAAATGGGGAGTGGTAAAGAAATGGAAACGTCCTATGGGCTTAATACGACCGAAACCTTTGCTACGAGCGCCCAGGGCAGCATGCCTGCGAAAACATGGGCAATTAATACCCTTACTAAAACGGTATCTGAAGATCCAAATGGTAAGAAAACGATAAGCTATACCGACGGCTGGGGACAAACCATAGCAAGTGGGGTAGACATGGATGGGAATGGGAGGCTAGATGGTCAGAATAAAAGTTCATGCTATTCTTCTAATTGCGATTTAATTACAGAATTTGTTTATGACCTACGAGGTAATTTAGTAAGAGTAGAAGATCCCCGTGGCCTTGTAACTACATATACGTATAATGAGCTTGGCCAGCTTACCAGTAAGAAACTTCCTGATCAGGGTTATGATGTAGATTACAAATATGATGAAAAAGGGAGGCTTAGGTTTGTTCATGATCCGAATCATAAGTCAACTAAACAAGATCTTTCACAGAGTTTAGTTGGAGGTGTATCAACAACTAAAACTATTGTTGCTACAAGCAACGGAGAGCTGTCGTTTAATTTTTCTTGGGTAGATCTTTATCTAGGAAATTATACGATTACTATAAAACGGACAGACGATAATACAACGATTTATTCAAATACACTTACAGCAGAATGGGGAAGCATTAGTACTCAAACATTCAATGTTTCTGCAGGGACATATGAGTTTAAGGGATTAGCTCAGGATCAGGGGGATATCGTTTACACTAGCGGATCTTTTGATTTTGAATCTAATGACATATTTACATATACGAAGTATGATGAGTTAGACCGCCCAGTTGAAACAGGAGAGTACGCAGGGAGTACTAGTTTTAGCAGCGCTGATCCAGATGCGGACACTTTTCCAACTTCCGGAAACGAGGCAAACATTCAGTACTACTACGATGGTGATCAGGCGTATTCCGGAACACACGGCTTAAGCTCGCAAAACCAAAAAGGACGACTTACCAAGGTAAGCTATCGGGATCTTAGCGTGTCTGCCAGCTCATGGGGATACACCTGGTACTCCTACAATAGTTTGGGATTGGTGGAATGGGTAGTACAAGACCCACCGGGATTGGCTGAAAAAAAGATTGAATACGAATACGATGAACTTGGCCGTTTGACTCAAATGGATTACCAAGCAGGAGTGAGTGGCGAAGAGTTCTACCAACGTTACACCTACGATGCGATGGGCAGAATGACCAAAGTAGAAACCAGTACGAATGGAAGTACATGGGTTAAAGATGTCGAGTACACCTCATTTTTTGCAGATGGTCAAGTTGGCCAGATGAAACTTGGTAATAGTGCCATACAAACGGTCGATTACGCCTATACTGTTCAGGGATGGTTAGATAAGATCAATAATGGGTCTATCTCCACAGGGACTAACGGAGATCGTTTTGGTATGAATCTGGATTACGACTTTAATGGAAATATTGACCTTCAAGAATGGAGGCAGGTAGGTACAAGTGGTACCAACCAGAATTTGCTTAGCTACAGTTACAGTTATGATAATGCTAACCGGTTAACTGCGGCTAATTTTTCAGGATCGGGATACAATTCCAGTGCTTTTGATCTGGAATGGATGAATTATGATGATAATGGAAATATCACAGGGTATTTACGCCGGGATAATAACGGAAATATTGGGTATGATGGGATCGGTTATTTTGGAATGACCTATGAAACAGGTACTAACCGCATTGATAAAATAACCGAACAAGTAGATTATCTGGATTTTGATATCGACCATGACGCCAATGGCAACATGACTAAAAATGAACTGCAAGGGTTTACTTCGGTAGATTATGACTGGCGAAATTTACCTGCCCAGTTGATAAAAGGAGCCAACACGCTACAGTATGCCTATGACTCTGAAGGCAATCGTATAAAGAAAAAAATGGGGAGCACCGAAACGCATTATGTACGCGGAGCCGGAGGGGAAACCATAGCAATGTATGAAGGTGGATCCATAGTATCCCACAATATTCTTGCGGGAGCAGATCTAGTAGGTACGTGGGATGGAACCCAGCGAAGATATTTCCTAAAAGATCACTTAGGATCGGTAAGAACCACCGTAGACCAATCAGGGAATGTAGATGGGTATGATGATTACTACCCGTTTGGACTAACCATGCCTGGCAGGAGTAGCAACAGTGCGAACCCGAACGATGACTACAAGTTTACCGGGCATGAACGGGATGATGAAGCTGGATTGACTATCGATTACATGATGGCGAGGAATTACGACCCTATTATTGGTCGGTTCATGCAGATTGACCCACTCGCTGATCAATTCCCGGGATGGAGTCCTTATAATTATACATTCAATAATCCATTGATACATACGGACCCTGATGGAAGATCTCCTTGGAGATTAGTTAAAATGGGGGTTAACATTGCAAAAAGAAGCTATAAAACGTATAAAAAAACTGGTAAGCTAGACGTTAAAGCCGCTGCCGTTGACGAAGTGGTTTCGTTAGTTGAGAACGTAAAAACACTTGCTGATGGGGAACTGAATGGGGATGATGTATATGCGATAATAGATTTGGTTTCTGGTTTTGGAGGTGAGGCAAAAAGAGCTACTAAAAAACTGGGAGAGTTAAGTGACAATTCTTTCGTTGTTAGAGGTGGTTCAAATAAAGCAAAAAACTTTGAAAATGGAACAGGTGTTAGCATAGACAATAAAGGTAACTTGGACGGTGTCTCAGTTAATAGTAAAAATGGGATTTCAGTTAAAGAGCTATCAGAAGGTATACCACATAGCAAAGTGGGCGTTACAACTGTAGGAGATGTTCGTAAGGCAGGTGGTAATGTTGTCCCAAGTCCAACAAAAAATAATCCGAATCATGCAACGTTAAGCGGTATATCACCCGAGAAAGCAGAAGAGTTGATGACCCCTGTGAAAAAAAACCCAACCAAAGATTAAAAAATATGATTTCAGAAGAGGAGTTAGATAAAATTTTAAATCGTTGTAAAAGTACTCAGAAAGGACCTTGGAAAGCTTATATAGAAGGAAGAGACCATACAAGTGGTTCAAATTTTATAAAGACAGGACAAGGAAAAGAAAGAGGAGAAGATATAGAATTTTACGGAGCAAGTATAGAAGATATTGATTTCATGGCTCAGGCTAAACAGGATATACCGAGACTCATAAAGGAGATAAAAAGATTGAAAAACTTAAATAATGATCAATAGAAAATTAGATAAACTACCCAAGCTCTCTTAAGTCTGTGACTTAAAGAGTAGTAGTTAAGCAAGTCTGCGACTTGCATTACAGGCAGCAGTTATTAAATTATGGAATGCCTTTCAAGATATATAATCATCAACAAGCTCATTTCATTACATTTGCATAGTAGACTGGATTGATGTATTCATAAGACCATCATCAAAGACTTGGAAACTAACAAAAAAGAAAGCCGAAGAAAATGGATGCTTTGGATGTTCAAAAAAGCCGGAAAAGAGAACTCCAACAATCAAACCTATCAATTTTGGAGGCAGGATAATCGACCAATAGAAATTACTTCAAATAGATTTTATAATCAGAAGATGGAATACATTCATTATAATCCTGTAAAAGAAGGATTTTGTTTTAAGCCAGAAGAGTATCCATATAGCAGTGCTTTATGGTACAAAGAAAAGAAAGGATTGCTAGTAATGGATGAGATTTTAATATGAAATATTATGCTATGGATGGAAGTCATAGACTTCCGTAGCTGGTACTTTCAAGTTGCAAACTTGAAAGAGCTATATGAGTTGCTAACAGGTTTCAATTCTATTTAGCATTTTTAGAGTTTTCAATTCCATAAACGAAAGCTAATCAGTATTATGGAGTGTGAAACAACTTCAAAAAATAGCATCAGACGAACAAGGTTCAGCTCTTATTACCGTGCTAATAATAGCATTAATTGTTACTCTCTTTATTGGAGCTGTTTTGGGAGGAATTTATGTGCAATCCACATTCATTCAACAAGACATTGACCGGACTAAAGCCTTGTATCAAGCCGAGCAACAGATCTATGAGTTTTTACATTCGCCAGGAGAAACGGATTCAACAACAATTATCACATCATCCAATTATGGCGGGTTTTTAAAAATCAGATCATCCTCTCATGTAAAAAAGCAGAAAATAACATTAGAAGTACTTGTAGGAGCAATTACGGATTCTGTATTCGACTATGCCATTGCACTTAAAGATACCAACTCATCTTTAAGTTTGACAGGTACTACAACTATTAATGGAGATATAGCCTCAGGATATAATCAAATCGAACGGAGTACTTTCAAAGGATTTCCATTTCGAGGGAGCTTTAACGGCGAAGCCAAAAAGAAAAATATGCGAGATTTCTTTCCGGATTTTAAGTATGAATCTTTGGAAGCTCAAATGGCTAGACATACTTCTTTTTTTGAGTCAGAAAATAAGAGTCAATTTGTAATACGAGATCTTAACGAACTGGCTCGGTCGCAAGAAGGTGATACTCTTTACTTTTCTGATTCTCAGGAATGGAGTGTAAATCAAACAAATACGATTCCAAAAGATATTGTGGTCTTAGTGGAAGGAAATCTAACCATTACCGGAGAGGGGAATTTAGGGACATATACGACATTCATTGCTAAGGATACCCTGAGTATTGGAGGAAGTGTTACTGCTAATCACACAATTCTAAGTGCCGGAACATATCTGGAATTGAAGGATCAGGTTTCGATGAATGCTCAGTTAATATCCAAAGGAAGAATTCAGCTCAGAGATCAGGTGTATCTGACTTATCCTAGTTTGGTATATACGTCCACTACTACGTTTTTGGGTGAGCAACAAGAAGTGATTCACTTACAAGATGAAAGCATCGTTGACGGAACGCTCGTATATCCTATCGAAACAGGAAGGTTTAATAGGGAACAATTCAGGATCAAGATCGATGAAAATGCCTTGGTAAGAGGGAGTATTTACAATCAGGGTCAAACAGAATTAGCCGGAAAGGTATATGGTGCGGTACTAACCAAGCAGTTCTTTTTTTACGAATCACCTACTACATACATAAATTGGATCAAGGACGCTGAAATAGATATTACCCAACGCCCACATGATTATATAGTACCGATTGGGTTTTCAGATTCCACCAAATACGTAATTCTGGACTGGAAAGAGGTTACTGAATGAAAGAGCTATTTAGGGAAGAAGATGGATACAGTTTGGTAGAATCTTTAGTGGCACTTTCTTTGTTGTTGGTTGTGCTGGTTCCGCTTACCATGTTTCTTATTTTTATAGGAGGCAATACCATAACCAAAGATAAAATAGTAAGTTTCAATCATGCTAGAAATCAAATGGAAGAGGTAATTGCTACAGAGTCAGACAGTTCTTACACCGTTAAAATTGATGAAAACTGGTGGATCAAAACCAAAGTAGACAAATACCAGGATCTATATACGATTACAGTTTCGGCCTTTAAAAGAGATACCTTACGGGAACCAAGTATTGAATTAGAAACATCGCGACTATGGTACAAAGATTAATTAAAGAAGAAGATGGCTATACGCTGGTTGAAGTGTTGGTTGCGATTACCATTATTTCCATCGTATTAGGAATAGCTTCTACCGTATTTGTTTTTGCAAATGAGCAGCTAAGCCGCTGGTCTTCGGATGTAACCTACTATAATAATCTTTACATAGCTCAGTCTCAGATCTACAAGGATGTAATGAGAGCCGATGAAGTTGTGCTTTCAGATAGCTCGCTGGTTGTTCAAATGGGCGAAGGAGAAAGGCAGTACAATTGGGTAAAAGGAATACTTAGTTTGAATGGCGAAGATCTTTCACAAAATGGAAACGAAGTAGATAGTGTGTACATTAAACCAGATAATGTTGATCAACAAGTAGAATCTCTTTCAAGGAAAATGAGCTGGAAAGTGGTACAGGTTTCAAGCCGAAGAAAGATTGAGATCTTCCAAATCGTACAAGCCCGAAATCCGGTGTATTGGGAACCGGTAGTTAGAGAATAACCTATGGGAAATCTACCTCCACATATTGCCAAACAACGCAAAGGCAAAAGCAAGAATACCAGCTTACTTTCCAAAGAAATTAAACTTCCTTTTCTTAAAGAAGTGCCGGATAAAGAAGTGATTGAGTTCACTCGGAATCTGGCGGTAATGTTAAAGGCGAAACTGCCTCTGGTAAAAGCACTGGATACAACCATCAAGCAGATCTCTCATTCAAAATTCAAGACCATCGTAGAAGATGTGCGGAAACAGGTAAAAAAAGGACAAAGCTTATCTAAAGCTTTTGCAAAACACCCCACGATCTTTGATACCATTTATGTGCAGCTTGCAGAGGCAGGAGAAGTCTCGGGCGTCCTTGATGATATACTACTTCGTTTATCTGCTTACCAGGAAAAAACTCACAAATTAAAGCAAAGAGTACGAATGGCGCTTGTGTATCCTTCCATAATTGTAGGAGTAGCGGTTTCAGCGGTAACATTTCTACTCGTGTTTGTGGTTCCTACTTTCGTAGATATGTATCAGGATTTCAATGCAGAATTACCGGGTCCGACAAAGATTATTTTATCCATAAGTGAGTTCTTAACCGGTAATATTCTTTTGATATCAGGAGTACTTTTACTTTTGATATTTGGATTTACCTATTTTTCAAAAACACCCAAAGGTTCGAATCTGATTGATAGGGCTAAACTCGGGATTCCTTATTTCGGAGAGCTCTATAAAAAAAGCTTAGTAGGTCAGTTTACAAAGACCTTAGCTACGCTACTTCAAAGTGGAGTAACACTTTCGGAGTCAATGAGAGTTCTTAAGAATTCTTCTACCAATTCTATATTGACCTCCGAAGTACAAATAATGTCCAAAGCAATCACGAAAGGGAAGAGCCTAAACAAATCACTGGAAAATAGTGTCATATTTCCAATCATCGTAACTCAGATGATCAGTGTGGGAGAAGAAACAGCAAGCCTAGATGAAATGCTTAATCAAGTCGCCGATCTGTTTGAAGAGGAAGTAGACATTATGGTAGAAGGACTAACTTCAGTTATTGAGCCTGTACTTATCGTTTTTATTGGTCTGATTTTAGGAGCAATAATTGTGGCACTTTATCTGCCTATTTTTGAGTTGGTGAATGTGGTGGGGTGATGAAATATATTCACTAATGAATCTTAAAATTGGTACAAATACTGGTGCATAATTTACATAAACAATCTTTAAAATATTTTATGATAAATGTATAAGTCGACTCATAATCGATTGGTCGGGGGTTTAAGTCCCTCCGGGCCCACTTTTGTCTTAAATGACAAATATCAAATTCCAAAAGCCACATTAGTCACTGATTGATGTGGCTTTTTTGTGTGTGACAAGGGAGGTATGAAAGCCAAAAGATTTTTACCCGACTCTAGACCTTTCTAAATTCAAAATTAATAGGAATTAAAGACCAGGCTTTTATATATTCTTCAAATTTTAAAAGCTAGGTTATGAGAAAGGTATATATTTGTTTCGCTGTTCTTTTTTTATTCACGGTATCAGTTTCAGCTCAATACCGAAATTTTGTGGAACTGAAGGATAGCACAATAATCAGAGGGAAAATAGAACTGAGTAATAAACTGTTTAAATCCTCCAAAATAATTGTAAACGATACCACCGAAATTCCACTATCTCAAGTACATGCCTACCAAACAACCGATGGATATTTTCGAAGAATGTATAGTGGTTATGGGGATAGTTTCGCAAAACGGTTAGAAAAAGGAAATATAGATCTTTATACGAGAACTCAAACGTATGGAGGAGGAGGGTCTTTTGTTCCCGGTCCGAATGGTACATCTATGTTTGTGGGTGGAGGAATGCAAAGCACTCAAGTTGAGTACTTTTCAAAAGACGATGGTGAGTTACAAAAGGCCAATGCACGAAATTTGAAAAGAGCTTTATTTGATAATCCGGAGAGTATGGAATATCTGAAGAAAAGAGATGGAATGACCGGGATTCAGGTTTTAGGTATTCTGGCAGGAGTTGCGATCGGAGCAGCTTCTCTGACTTCTCAGGCAGATAGTGATGAACTGGATCCCACGGGAGCAATTGTCGGTTTAGTAGTGATTTCAGGAAGCTCCTGGATTCCACATTTCCAGAAAAAGGAACTTACCAGAAAAGCGATAAAAGCTTATAACAGGTAGCCTGTTTCTCAATCTGGATTAACTTGTTGCTATAAAGTAGGGTTAACTACACTGAAAATGAATAGAATGGAAGTCACAGACTTCCTGTGCTAATACTTTCAGGTTATAAGCTTGAAAGAGCTGTGGGAATAAAAAAGTAACAATGGGTATGTATAGCATGCAAAGACTGATAATCTTAGTTTTAGTAATAATTACTGGTTGTAATAATAGTAATACGACTCCACCTGAGTTCAGAAATACTACGTTAGTACCAAATAATATTTATTATGAAGACTCCCTTGCATTTATTAAACAAATCCATGAATTAGTTGAAAGCAGAGAGAGTGGATTTTATCCCATTAGTTACTCATATACTTCGCAAATTTATATTGATACTTTGATTTATAGTCCAAATCGACTAAAGGCAGTATTTTTTGTGATATTAAAAAAACCAAATAGCGCAGTTGTTGGAATGAACAATTATAAAGAAACACATTTTGATGCAAAAGCTTTTTTGGCAGAAAGAACGGATACGTTGGACTATTGGGATATCAGATGGTTCCGAATTATGAATCTTAATAGTTATCCAACTTATGACTTAATTTCTAAGAAAATCCACCAGCGTTATTTTATTGATCTTATAAAGATTAAGAATCACGAAGGTGAAAGTCGCTATAAATATAATCTAGGAGATATTCGGTTCTGGGATGGTCCTGTATGGGACCAAGAAATACAAATGCGAGAAATGAATATTTCTGGGGATTAGGATTACTATTACCCCAAGCTCTCTTAAGTCTATGATTTAAAGAGTAGTAGCTAAGCAAGTTCCTAACTTTTTTAAGGCTTAAAGGTGTTAATTCTAGCTTATCTTTAAATAGTACAGTGAATGCGAGACTTAACTAAACAGAAAATGGAAGTCACCGACTTCCTATGCTAAATTTTCAAATTGGAAAACTGAAAGAGCTAAGGTTTTTTCTTCCTTTAATCCAGCCTGTTTAAAAAGGAATTCCAATCTCGGGTATTTAAATAACCAGTCAGCTTTTTACCCGGACAAAGTGTTTCCGCATAGTCTTTATGGGTTTTGACCTTTTCGGCAGGAACTGATTCTTGCTTTGCTAAATATGCGGTAACAGTTTTAAGAGATTCAATTTGTTTGGACTTTACTTCCTGCTCCTCAAAATTTCCGAGTAACACAACAAGTGCATGTCCGGTTGGATCGTATGTTGTATTAGTATCACCACGATAATTCAGAGGTCTGCCTTCATAAATTTTACCGTCCCGTGCAATTACGTAATGGTAGGGAATGTCATTCCATTTCCGGTCAGAGCGACTCCATTTTTGTAAATTCTGCAAATAAGTAACTGTATTTTTTTCGTCAGGAAATATCTCTCCACCATGGTGAATAGTGATATAAGATATTTCATGCTCCAGACTTGAATCAACAGAATCAGTGCCGCCCCAGTCTTCCTGAGTGATCAACCAGTTTTGAGCTTGCTGATTTTGGCTGAACAGAAATAAAAGTAGCAGACTTAGAAAAAATTTCATGGATGACCACAAGTTTTGTTAGGGGTTTTCTTCTAATGAAGTGTACAAGGTACAAAAATAAATAATCATCAAAACAGGAGACAGTCATGAGAAGAATTTTAACAACCGCATTTCTTTTGTTGCTTATTGGAACACTATCCGTTCAGGCGCAGAGAAATGATCAACAAGAAAAACGCAAAGTAGTTAAAGACCGCATCGAAAAAAGAGGCGGACAACAAGGACAAATGCGAAGAGGGCAGCAGCCTATGGTGGTCAAATTAGATCTGAGTGAAGATCAAAAAGAGCAAATAAAAGGCATTATGCTGGAAGGAAAGCAAGAAAGTCTTCCCTTAGAAAATCAATTAAGAGAGAAAAGAGCAAGACTACGAACTCTTTCATCCGGTGACACTTATGATGTTGCAGCACTCAATAAAGTAGCTGATGAAATGGGTGATCTTCAGGCGAGCATCCATAAAATTCACATTGCAAAGAAAGGAGAGATCAGAGCATTGTTGAATGATGAGCAAAAAATTAAGTTCGATACAATGCCCGACAGAGTTCAAAAAATGAAGCGACAGGCTTTGGTAAGAAAGCGCCGTTAATTTGACAGTATTAATGGCAGCTGGTAAGAGAGAGAAACCATTCTTCGAAAGAGGAATGGTTTTTTTATGGACTTAAATTGATGGTTTCAAAATTAGTCTGATATTACTTTTCCAGAAGATTGTATTTTCGAAGTATCTCCAAAACTTTTTCGACAGGTAAAGCTCCCTGTGTTCCATGATCTCCTTTCATCGCTTCCGCATGGAACAATGAGTTTAAAATAGCTTCTTCTGTAGCTTCAACTGCAGCAAGAAAAAGAGGGGAGGTAGCATTGTTATCCAGTTCAGCAATTGATTTTACAGGTGTTGGATGATCTAATTTGTTGCGGACTTCAGGATGCGTTGAAAATGCTATTACGTAATCACCACTTCCATTGCTTGCAAATCCACCAATTCTCGATATTCCGAGAAAAGCTCTTTTTGCCAATCGTTTAAGATTTCGGGAAGTAATTGGGGCGTCAGTTGCTACAATGATCATAACAGAACCATCTACATCGTAGGGTACAATACTGGATAAATAGTGGTTTTTTAATTCCTCTCCCACGGGAGCTCCGTCAATAGTAAGAACTCCACCAAAATTTGACTGCACTAAGACGCCAACAGTATAACCGCCAAATCGTTCAGGTAATTTTCTGGAAGAAGTCCCTATTCCTCCTTTATATCCTAAAGCTCTTGTACCTGTGCCGGCACCAACATTGCCTTGTTGCACTTCTCCTGATCTTGCATTCTGAATAGCTTGATAGACATGTTCAAAATTTACAGCACGAGACCGAATATCATTCAGGTAACCGTCATTAGTTTCTCCAACAACGGGATTTACTGAATATACATTTTGATTTTGCTGAAGCACATAATCAGTTATAGCATTTGCAACCGTATGAATACTTAATGTATTTGTTAATCCGATTGGCGTTTCTATTTCTCCAAGTTCCTCTATTTGGGTAAAACCAACCGCTTTCCCAAATCCATTTCCAACAAATACAGCAGCCGGAACCCGGTCTGTGAATAAGTTGCCTGAATGAGGTAAAATCATGGTTACTCCTGTCCGTGTTGCTTCGCCTTCAATCAGAGTAGTATGTCCCACAAGAACACCTTCCACATCTGTTATAGCATTATTTAAACCGGGAGTAAGAATTCCAATCTTAATTCCATATTCACGTGCATTCTTTTTTTCCTGTGATAGAAGGTTGGCAGAAAGCAAAAGCAGGAAGCTGAGTAGATATATTTTTTTCATTCGGGCAGTTTATTTTTGTTGCTTTCAAAATAATAGATTTCGGGCATATTGAAAGTACTTGGTTAAACAGCTTTGGCTATCTCAATGATATCACTCAAAACCCCTGCAGCAGTTACTTCTTTTCCAGCTCCGGGTCCCTGAATTACAATGGGAGAATCGGAATACCGTTCTGAATAGATCTGAATAAGATTATCCGTTTTTCTCAATCCTCCTAAAGGAGAATCTGTGGGCACTTCTTTAATTCCGATTTCAATTCCATCGGGAGTAAATTCTCCGGTATAACGAAGACGTTTATTGTTTAATAGTGCCTGCGAGTTTCTGTTCTTCCAATGATCATCATAAAAAGAGAGATGATCTAAAAAACCGTTGATCTGATAATCTATGAGTTCTTTTGGAACCAATGATTCTACCTTAATTTGATCTCTTTCAAATTTATATCCACAGGTTCTGGCCATTATTAAAAACTTACGGGCTACATCCTCTCCGGACAGATCGTCTCTTGGGTCAGGTTCGGAATATCCTTCCTTTTTTGCACTTTTAATGATCTCACTAAAAGGAACTCCTTGTTGTAGTTGATTAAATATGTAGGTCATTGTACCTGAAACTACACCGGTTATTTTTGTAATGGAATCGCCTGATTCAATCAAATTATTAATAGTGTTGATGACCGGAAGTCCGGCGCCTACAGCAGTTTCGTATTTATATTGTGCTTTTCCCGGTTTTTGAAAAATTTTAAGTTCCTCAAAATAACTCTGTTCAAATGTGTTCGCTCTTTTGCTGGGTGTAGTAATATGAATTCCCTGAGTAAGAAGTTTCAGATATTGACGGGCTACAATTTCGCTTCCCGTTGCATCAACGAAAATGAGTCCTTCAGGATAAAGAGCGAGTTTGTTTGTAATATTTTCCCAGTTGGTTTCTTCATCGGAATATTTAAGTTTTTCATGAAATAAATCCGGATCAGGATTCCAGATCACTTTTTTGCTGTTACAAACGCCAACAATTTTAACTTGGAACAGAGCATTATTAAGATGATTGATTTGTCGGATGAGAGTGCCGCCAATTGCTCCGTTTCCGGCAATAAAAACAGGAATAGTTTTTTTGCTCTTATAAATGGATATGTTTTTTCCGGTAATTGAATTAAGTATGATGCTCATAGGGGTATTAAATAGAATGATAAAATGATGTCAGATGCTTATTGATTTGTTCGAATTCGATCAAAAAAGCATCATGACCGTAATCGGAATGGATTTTTTTGAACTCTGAATTAGGAAATAATTCGGCAAGTTCTTGTTGCTCAGCTATCGGATAAAGAAGGTCAGAGTCAACCCCAAGGACTAAACAAGGTGTTGTCAACGAGCTTAAGACTTCTCTAAAAGAACCACGGTTTCTTGATACATCATGCGAGTCCATAGCTTTTGTTAAAGTGATATATGCGTTGGCATCAAACCTGGAAGAGAGTTTTTCTCCCTGATAGTCTAAATAAGATTCCACCTCAAACTGATTTTTATTCTTACTGAAGTCTCTTCGGAATTTGAGTCCATAATTTTGAGGAGAACGGTAAGTGATCATGGCAAGTGCTCTGGCAGCAGATAAACCTTTCTGTGGAGGAACTTTGTGGTCATAAAATCCATCTTGCCAATGTTCATCAGCATAAATAGCTTTTCTTTGTGCATGACTGATTCCTATAGCCCAGGGAGTGTGAGATTTCCCCATAGCAAGTAAAGCTAAAGATTGGATTCTTGGATCCATTAATCCAAATTCCAACGCTACCATGCCGCCCATCGAACCGCCAATTGCCAACTCTATACCGTTGATGCCAAGATGATCAAGCAGTAATTGTTGATGTTTTACAATATCCCGAATGGTAATTTCAGGAAAATCTGCCTGATAGGGTTTCCCGGTTAAAGGTGAAACAGAAGTGGGTCCGGTTGACCCGTAACAACTGCCCAGATCATTAATACACAGAACAAAGTGTCGGTCAAGATCAATAATTCCTTTAGATTCAAAAAGACCCGAAAACCAGTCTTTAGCATTAGAGTTTCCGCTTAAAGCATGGCAGATAAGAATCACATTATCCTTTGTTTCGTTGAGTGTTCCCCAACTATTCCAGGCAATGTCTATGGAAGGAAATTCAAACCCGGATTCAGTAGTCCGGGCTTGATCGATTTTTGTGATATTAGGTTTTTTGCTCATAAAAATTCCTTGTCTGAATAGATTAAACAGCGACAAGTTCCTGAGATTTTAGTAGTGCTTGTTCAAAATCAGCAATGATGTCGTCGATATGTTCGATACCAACTGACACCCGAACAAGATCTCCTTTTACTCCGGAAGAAGCTTGCTCATGTTCAGTTAGTTGCTGATGTGTTGTTGATGCCGGATGGATGACTAATGTTTTAGCATCTCCGACATTAGCCAAATGACTTGCTAACTCCACATTTTCGATGAAAGTTCTGGCGGTATCAAATCCACCTTTTACTCCAAAAGTAAATACAGAACCAAATTGACCGGCAGCCAAATATTTTTTTGCTCGTTCATGATATTCATGTTCCTCAAGCCCGGTGTAGTTTACCCAGTCAATGAGCTCATGCTCATCTAACCATGTTGCAAGTTTTTTGGCATTTTCATTATGGCGTTCAACTCTGAGGGAGAGTGTTTCCAGCCCTTGCAGTAAAAGAAAGCTATTGAAGGGTGATTGAGAAGAACCAAAGTCACGGAGACCTTCAACGCGAGCTCTGATGGCAAATGCGATATTACCAAAAGGGCCTTCATCACCAAATACTTCCCAGAATTTAAGACCGTGATAACCCGGAGAAGGCTCACTGAATAATGGATATTTTCCATTGCCCCAGTTGAAATTTCCGGCATCTACGATCACTCCTCCAATGGAAGTGCCGTGTCCGCCGATCCACTTTGTAGCTGATGCTGTCACTACATTCGCTCCGAATTTGATGGGCTGCACTAAAGCTCCGCCGGCGCCAAAAGTATTATCTACTACAAGAGCGATTTCATATTTTTTTGCTAAGGCAGATAATCCTTCAAAGTCAGCGACATTTCCTCTGGGATTACCGATTGACTCAACGTAAATAGCTTTTGTGTTTTCATCGATATGCTTTTCAAAAGCTTCAACAGTATCCTCTTCGGCAAAGTTAACATCGATTCCAAGTCTGGGAATAGTAACTTTAAACTGATTATAAGTTCCACCATACAGGTTTTGTGTGGATACGATGTTATCACCTTTTTGGGCCAGATTAGTGATCGCCAGAAATTGTGCAGCTTGTCCTGATGAAGTTGCAACTGCAGCCACTCCACCTTCAAGAGCTGCAATTCGTTTTTCGAAAACATCTGTGGTAGGATTCATGATCCTAGTATAGATATTTCCGAATTCTCTTAAGCCAAATAAACTGGCGGCGTGCTCAGTGTTTTTAAAATTATAAGAAGTGGTTTGATAAATTGGAACAGCCCGTGAACCTGTGGTTGGATCCGGTTCTTGTCCTGCATGTAATTGTAGTGTCTCAAATTTTTGTGAACTCATTGTATTGTAATTTTTGATTTATAATTAATAAAAAAGCCCCTTTCGGGGATGAGTCCGAAAGAGGCATACAAAAACAGCAGGGCTCTTCGCACTCATCTTTCTCAGTACAACATTTGCACTAAGCAGGATGTAGCACCTTTCCCTGCACAAAATTTGTACAAGACGGTTGCCAAGGCTTCAAAGGACCTGATCCCTCCACCTTTCTCGATGAGAATGCATGATGTTAAAGAACGAATGAAACTAACAGCCAATAAAAAAGTCCTTCAGATCATACACTCTAAAGGACTTTGAAAATTTCTTTTCTAAAATATAAAAGCCCTAGTGAAGTGTTCGCATATAGCAACACATACACATCATTTCCCGGGCGATATATTGGTTTGTTAATTTCATTGCTTGAAGATTAAGGGTTAGATTTTTAGAATGCAACAGAAATTTTTCCGGCTAAAAACCATTACTCATTTTCCAGTTGATTTAATATTTCCTGAATTGCTTTTTCTAATTGAGGATCGTTTCCATTTACTCGGTCTTTGAACGTATTATGAATTTCAATATCAGGAGCAACGCCCGTTTGTTCAATATTTTCACCATCCAGAGTATATAATCCCCAAGACGGTAATCTGTAAAATGAACCGTCAACTAATCCTTTACCGGAAGTAAAAATGATCCATCTATACGTTTCGGTTCCTATCACAGTTCCCAGTCCCAATTGCTTAAATCCTTCAGCAGTAACTTCGGCATCTGAGAGCGACTGCTCATTGATCAGGAGAATAATGGGTTTATCAGCTGGTGCAAAATTTGACTGAGGAGCCAACTCACCACCACGATATGCCCAGTTTGCGTACTGCTTTTGAGATAAGAAGCGAAGCACATCATCGTGTACGTTGCCACCGGTGTTGTAACGCAGATCAAAGATCAATGCATCACGATTGTAAGCTTCAGAAGTCATTTCGATCAAAAAGTTATTCAATTCGCCTCCGCCCATATTTTTCATATGAACATAGGCGACTTTTTTGTCCGTTTTTTCATCCACCATTTTCTGGTTTTCTGAAACCCACTCATCATACAGATCATTGCGGTCAGAAAAGTAGGATGTCGGGTGGATCTTGACGTCAAAGGTGGAATTACTGTTTTTAAAAGTGAGGGTGACTTCTTCCGGCATGGATGGTACGCTAAAATACATTTCACGATTCATTGTTGCGTCAACAGCCTTTCCGTTTACAGCTATAAGTTCATCTCCAGCTTTTACATCGTTACCTGAAATGTGAACAGGTCCGGTTTCAATTATTTCAGAAACCTGATATGGATTTTCTTTATGCCAAACTATTCCGGCAGCCATAGAAACTGTGGAGTAATATTGGTTTTCTTCATTCCCGAATGTGTTGAACCCCATGTGAGAAGAATTGAGTTCTCCGAGCATATCATTATTCATTCGGCGCAGATCGGCACGGGAATCAATATAAGGCAGATATTTTTTGTACCTGTCTCTGATTTTCTTCCAGTCTATCCCATGGAAAGTTTCATTGTAGAAGTTCTCTTCAATATTCGCCCATAACTCGTCAAACATTTGATAGAACTCATTCTGGAGATTTCGTTCAAAGGAATGGGATATATTTATCTTGGTTGCTTTAGCAGAAGAAGGATCCAGTTTATTGATTGATCTTCTGGAAAGACCATAAAGTTGTCCGTCCACATCAATGATCCCGGAAACAAACCCGGTTCCTTCAAAACTTTGAGTCTTTGGTTGTTCAAAAGGTTCAAAGGTGGTAACAGAAAGTGTGAAATCACCTTCGTTATGATTGCTTCCATACAGCACCATAGATTTATCACCTTTTTGAGTAGCAAATGGGCCAAATTGATCCCCAAAACCTTCACCTACTTGTTCAACCCGTTGCATGAGATTCGTAGTATTGATTTCGATAGTGAGTTTTTCTTCCTCTTCTTTGTCGTCTTTTGAGTCTTCGTTTCCTTTCTCTTTTTCAGCAAAGAGTTCATCAAATAAACTGGATTTGTAAGGATCGTCGTAATAATCTAATGGAATTCTGAAAAGGTCAGTTTCTCCGGCTCCTCTTGGATAGGAAGGAACACTGCGACTTCCTGTATAGTAAATGTATTTGCCGTCAGGCGACCAAAAGGCTCCGTTTTCATCTACACCGGTATTAGTAAGATTCATGGTTCTTTCTGAGTCAAGATGATGAACAAAGATATCCAGCTCAAAATTACGTTTAGCACTGAATAGTACATATTCGCCATTTGGTGAAAACATCGGTGCTACATTTTGGAAACCCCAAAATTCATCTTCAACCAACGTTTTGCTTTTGAAATTCTCAAGATCGATATGTCGAAGTTGATCTCTTCCGCTCAGATAAACACCGGCAGTTCGATCGTGATTCAATGCAAGGTCTCTGTTATTTCTTTTGTCGGAAGTATGTTGTTTTTCAGCACCATTTCCATCAGCTATAATTGTAAACCAGTTCTGATAACCATCCACAGTTTGATTGAAAATGAGTGTTTTGTTATCCGCCAGCCATTTTACTTCTAGCACTCTTCCCATGTTATTGGTCTCGATCTGTCGAACATATTTCCCTTCTGCATCAGAAACAAACAATTCTCCTCGTGAAAGAAAAGCCATTTTCTTTTTGTCGGGGGAAACATCGAAAGCAGAGATATTATCCTTTACATCAAAACTCTGAGATTTCGTAAGAGTATTATTCTTAGTGATGGTTACATCTATTTTGGTAGAATTTTTTGTAGCGACATCATATTTGTACAGCTCATAATCTCTCTCAAAAACAACAGTGCTTCCGTCTGGACTTACAGACGGATTATAAATGGAAGTATTGAATCTGGTGAGTTGTTTTTTCTGCCCGTTTTCCAGTTTGTAAAGGTTGTACTCATTATTTGCTTCATCAGAAACGAAATACACTTTTCCATCCCGGTCGATAGTAGGAGAGAAATCTTTTCCTTGCCAGCTAGTGTGTTCGGTATAAGTATCCGTTTTAGGATTGTATGATTTAATATCAGGATTGAATGAACCCACATAACGTTTTCTCTGAGGAAAAATGAAGCTTTCCCATGATTCGTTAAAGTAGAAATCGCCGGAAGTGGGGTGTTCCACTAAATTATGAACGGTGTTGTGATAGTGACCAAATAGTCGGGAAGGAGTACCGCCTTCAGGGCTGATCTCAAATGCAGTAATTCTGTTGTAACGGTTTGAATTGAAGTAGATCTTTTTAGAATCCCAGGACCAAGATTCCACCTGATCGTTAGCCTGATGGAAAGTAAGTTGAGTTA
Source organism: Balneola sp. (assembly GCA_965222085.1). Taxonomy (GTDB): domain Bacteria; phylum Bacteroidota; class Rhodothermia; order Balneolales; family Balneolaceae; genus Balneola. Next base: position 924,003 of record OZ244952.1, on the reverse strand, counting down.
TCTCACCGCCGTTTGCAGGCATGATGTAGACATCGTTATTACCATACTGATTTGAAGTAAATGCGATCCAGTTACCATCCGGAGAAATACTCGGATTGGTTTCTTCGCCGTCCATAGCAGTTAATCGAACAGCGGTACCACCATTTTTATTCACTGCCCACAAATCAGAATCGTAAGTAAATACAAGGTCTCCGTTTGAAGAGATTGAAGGATCGCCTAAGAATTTAACATCTGATTTCGAATCGCGTTGAGAAAATGCAATAGATGAGAGTAAAATTGTAAGTAGTAACGAAAAAATGAATCGTTTAATCATAATAACCCTGATTTTAAAGTTGAAGCAGAGTTTACTTCTATCAGTTGTAAAAATCAGTTACAGGAATGTTAAATCAATACATTAAAATCGAGCTTCAGAGTTTATGAAAGATGATTTCTTCTTTTTTGTATGGCTCGCATACGCTTACAGGTACTTACGGCTTGACAATTTCGCTTTTTGTCCTATTTTGTAAACAGATTTATGGGTTGAGAAAAGTATATTATGGGGTACAGAACAGAAACCGAAATTCTGAAGACACAGGTTCAAAGCTTATATATTTTAGATAAGCTTTTCCGGAAAAACTTCGATTCCCTTCAGGAGTTGGTTGATCTGATGCCGGGTATATTTCATGTAAATGATAAAAGAGATCTCACTATCGGTCATTTGAATAAATCCGGAGAAGAATGGGGGCTGCTTTCTAAAGAAGAGATCAATAATATGGGTTTCGAGTATTTTGAAAAGAACATTCATCCGGATAGCTTGAAATATGTAGGACCAAGGTTCCTTGAATTTTATGAAAAAGCCGATGATGATCAGCTTCATGCCGAATTCCAAAAAATCCGTAATCCCAGAACCGGAGAATACGATACCTTTTTTACTGTTTGTAAACCTTTCAAAAAGCATAATTTATTACTCACTTCATCAAATCCGATCTCAGGGATAGATTCGGTAACACGCAGAATAGAGCGTATAGCAGGAGAGGAGATGTACGTGAGAAAGCATTTTGACGAATTCCGGTCGCTTACCAGAAGAGAAAGACAAGTGCTGGCAAAGATAGCTCAGGGATTTAGCAACAAAGATATTTCGGGACAGCTGTTTATCACCTTGGAAACAGTGAAAAGTCATCGCAAGAATATTAAGAAAAAAACGGGGATACCGACCACGGCGGGATTGGTTCAATTTGCAATGGCTTTCGAACTGATTTGAAAAATCACCAGAAGTGGGGATTTACAGCGATGTTGGAATCGAATATTTTAATAAACAAAAAGACATCATGAAAAAATTTCTCTTTTTACTCATTGCTGGATTTACAACTCAAATTACAACTGCACAGAATATCTTAATGGTTGATAATACAGAAGCAAATCCTTCGGGCTCAAATTATTACTCAGATTTACAGGAAGCCATAGATGCCGCAGTAGCCGGGGATATTATTTATGTTTTGCCAAGTCCTAATAGTTATGGGAATGTGGATATTGAAGATCGGGAAGAACTCACTTTTGTAGGGTTGGGCTATAATACTTCCGCCATAAATAAGAACTTTAATTATGGTTCAGAACTAGGAACAATTGATGTTGATAATTCATCGAATCTGGTATTTAAGGGGTTGCAAATAAACAATCTCTCTCTTGATAATGCCAATACCACAGATCCTTCGTCTACTATTGTTGTAAATGGTTCTGTGGTAGGAAGTATAAATGCTAGCTTTGTTCAGGGGCTTACAGTTTCTCACTCGTATATCGAAAGTTTCAGTCTTAGCAATTCTGATAATACGGCAATTATTTTTCGTCGTTGTATTATCAATCCGGCAGGTTCTTCGATTTCTGACTATAAAGATATTATAAATGGAAATTTCCATAATAGTATATTTTTTGACTTCACCGTAAGATCAATCCATAACAGTACCTTCAAAAACAATATTTTCCTTAAAACACAACGCTATCAATACGCGGATGCTCAAATCCAGGAAATAGCAGACAACAACAATACTTTTCTGAATAACTTCTTCGATATAACTCTACCTCTGAATGATGGTTCTAATTTCGGAGAGGATAATGTAGTTAATGAAGCTCTGAACCCAACTGATATTTTTGCAGATACTGCCGTTTCAAATAGTACAAATGTATTCGATATGAATTGGGATGTGACTCCAAAGCTTAGCAGCTTGCTTAATGCAGGTACAGACGGAACTCATATTGGTCCGTCGGGTGGTGTAGGTACTTATTCTAATTCCATATTCTCTTTACCATTTGTGTATGACATTATAATCCCAGATGAAATCAAGGCCGGTGAGGACATCGAAGTTACCATCAAAGCAAAAGGGAATTAAGTCGTGAAGTTTCTTGCAAACGTATTATTGGTGATGCTCTTAGTTTCACCACTAATGGCGCAATCAGTAACAGAATTGGAATATTTTTTTGATGCTGATCCGGGTTTTGGAAACGGTAATTCTATCTCTGTAACAGAAGTAGACGGTGAAGTGAATTACAACGGATCCATTATGACTTCGTCGCTTTCCAAGGGATTACACACACTTTTTATTCGGGCAAAAAACAGCGATGACGAATGGGGATTAACCATCAAAAAACTCATTTTGGTGGATCAGGGAGAAGTAAGAGAAATAGAAGCCTTAGAATATTTCTTTGACGAAGATCCGGGTTTTGGCAATGGAACTTCTATTTCAATTACTGCTGCCGGACAAATCGATAAAGAAGCAATGCTTAGTACTGAGGGATTATCTGTGGGTTTGCATACAATTTTTATCAGAGCAAAATTTACAGATGGAAATTGGGGTATGCCCATCAAAAAACTTATCCTGGTCGATCAAAGTGATCCTGTTTGGGTCAGCAACATTATTTCTGCCGAATATTTCTTTAATACCGATCCCGGTTTTGCGGCTGCTACTCCCATTTCTGTTAATGCAGGAGCTGATATTGAAACCACGTTTACAATCCCATCAACTAACCTTCCGATCGGAGATCAGGTTTTGTATGTGAGAGTTATGAATGCAGATAGCGTATGGGGAATGTATTCTCCTGAAGTTTTTAATTTATCAGAAGTGGCCAGCTTAACGTTTGAATCAACGGATACATTAGAATACTTTCAGGACAGTCCAGAATTGCTAATAGCCGATGACCTTGGTATTTCATCAAGCACTGAAATTTCAGCTGACAGTGCTATCATAAAAATATCGAAAGGTTTTCTGGAAGAAGATTCATTATTCATAGACGATCCGGGTTCTCTTGACATAGATTCTGTTGAGAACGGAATAAAAGTATTCGGAAATGCTTCTCTGGAAACTTATCAGGAGGCGATAAGAACGGCTTATTATATCAATAATAATGAAGTTTCTGAGAAAGCTGATACCTTAAAGGAATTCTCAATTACCGTGTATTCCGGCACTTTTGCATCAGAATCTGTTGTACGATATGTAGAGGTATTAGATCATATTATGACGTCCAACGAGGATGAACTAGGTCTGCCAAAAGAATTCAGTTTGGGACAAAATTATCCGAATCCATTTAATCCAAGTACGAATATTGAATTTGCGCTTCCTGAACAAGCAGAGGTAACTCTGAAAGTGTATAATTTGCTTGGGCGTGAAATTTCAACCTTGGTAAGCGGTCGGATGAGTGCCGGAAATCATAAAATTGAGTTCAATGCATCGGGTCTTTCAACGGGACTTTATTTTTACCGAATAAAGGCAGGTAGCTTTATGCAAACAAAGAAGATGATGCTGATCAAATAAAGATGAAAATAGATAATTTGCGGAGAGGATTTCTAAATTCTATTTCCGCGACGAAGGCCGGAATCTGGATTTAAATTTTAGCCACAGATTTTTTGCAGACTTCTAGTTTTCTTTAAATCAATACCCGAAATTCCGGACCATATTCTCATTCTCTCTCCATTTATCACGGACTTTTACGTGGAGATCAAGGAATACTTTTCTTCCTACAAATTCTTCGATGGATTCTCGGGCAGCGGTTCCAAGTTGCTTGATGGCACGTCCGCCTTTACCAATGATCATTCCTTTTTGAGAATTTCTGTTTACAATCACTTCGGCATTAATGTAATCCAGATCTTCCCGTTCTTCATAGATGATCACATCCACAGTTGCTGAATAAGGAAGTTCTTCATGATACTGAAGAAAAACTTGTTCTCTGATAAGTTCCGCAGCAAAAAATCGAACAGGATGTTCACTCAGCTCGTCTTTAGGGTAAAACGGTGGTCCGGGCAAAAGAAGTTTGGAAATACTTTCCATTAGTCCGGGAACGCCTTCGCCATTTAGCGCTGAGATGTAAACAGTGTCATTAAAGTCGAAATAGTCATTGAGATCTTTTGCTAACTTTTCAACCTGCTCTTGATTTGACTCATCTACTTTGTTGATAACTAAAACAACGGGTTTCTTCATCTGTTTTAAAGAATCAAAAGCATACTCCGGCATATTGTTTTCTTTTGCCTCAACTATGAAAAGGATCACGTCGGCTTCTTTCTCCGCTTTTTCAACAAAGCGCATCATGGCTTTTTGAAGCTCGTACTTTGGGTGAATAATTCCCGGTGTATCCAGAAAGATGATCTGGGAATTCTCTTCAGAATGGATTCCAATAATCTGGTGTCGGGTGGTTTGAGCTTTGTGAGTAGTAATGGAAAGTTTGGTTCCCAATATCTGGTTCATTAACGTCGACTTCCCGGCATTGGGTTTTCCAACTATCGCTACATATCCTGATTTGTGTGGGGTGTTTGTGTCACTCATCTCCCTATAATCCTCAAATAATTCTTAACTGTAGTTTCTAATCCATCAAATACAGCGTCGCTTATCAAAGCGTGTCCAATACTGATTTCGTTCAGATGTGGCACAGTGGATATAAACTTTGGAAGGTTTTTTTGATTCAACCCATGTCCTGCATTTACTTTTATACCAAGTTCATGAGCTTGTACAGCTGCTTTCTTTAATCTTTCCAGTTCGTGATCTGCTTCTCCGGATGAGGGAGCGTTCGCATAATTTCCGGTATGTAATTCGATAGCATCTGTTCCTAATTCGAAAGCCAGATTGATATCTTCAGGGTTGGGATCCAGAAATAGACTTATTTCAATATCTGTTTCCCGAATAGATGGAAAAACACGCTCTTTAAAATCATCAAAGACCACATTCATATTAAGTCCGCCTTCGGTAGTAAGCTCTTCGCGTCCTTCCGGAACTAAGGTACAGAGATGAGGATCTATTTCTTTTAGAATAGATATCATTTCATCAGAGGCTGCCATTTCAAAATCCAATTTTCCCGAAACTGATTCTTTTAAAGCAACCACATCTTCGTCTTTAATGTGTCTTCGATCTCCTCTTAAATGAAAAACAATACCTTTGGCTCCGGCTTTCTCGCATATCTGAGCTGCCACAATAGGACTTGGATAACCTTCTCCTCTTGCGTTTCTTAAAGTTGCAACATGATCTATATTAACCAGTAAATACATTAAATTGCTTTAATTTAGGGTAAATTTTTAGTTCATTTGTACTAACTTAAGATAATGATTTAAATTCAGCTTTTTCATCTAAAGACGTCGAATGTCAGTTAAGCATCTTTTACTATTGTGGGTACTTTTTGCTGCATGCGGAATGGTTAAACGAGGTGCGATTCCGTGGGAAGAACGTGCTAAAAAAATAGAAGCAGAAAAAATTGAACAACCGGTAAGACCTGAAGCAGCTATTTCTGTTGCCACAATAGAGTCAAGAGCGTTATCGAATGATGAGAAAAAACTCAGAAGTAAGTTAGATGAAGCTTTCAAAGATTGGAAAGGTGTGCCGTATCTGTTGGGTGGAAATGGATATGACGGTGTGGATTGTTCGGCCTTCCTTCAAATCGTATTTGCTGATTATTTTGATGTTAAGCTCCCGCGTGTAACTGTCGATCAAATGAAAGTGGGGAAGTCGGTTAAGAAAAATAATATCAAAATCGGAGATTTAGTGTTTTTTAAAACGGGTAGAAAAACAATGCACGCCGGGGTTATGATTAATGACCAACAATTCATGCATGCATCAACAAGTTCAGGTGTGATGATATCAGCACTTCAGGAGAGATACTGGAATGATACCTATTTAACAACCAGGAGAGTGCTTTGAATATAATAGATAGGCTTTCTGTGAAAAGCATTAGTATAATAGCTGTTTCCACACTCATTATATTGATCATATCCAATCAATTACTAATCCAGAAAATCTTAGATGAAAAAAGGGATGATGCTACAGTAATTAATTTAGCGGGAAGACAACGAATGCTCAGTCAGAAAATAGCTAAAACCGTTTATCTGGCTGAGAATACTGATATTGAACTAGAAGCTTTAAAAAAAGACGTAGAAGTTTGGTCTTCTACCCATGAAGGGTTAAAAAACGGAAGTGAAGAATTAGATATTAAAGCCAACAAGAATCAGTTGATTCAAACTCTTTTCTCCGAAACAGAACCTCATTATGAAGCAATAAAAAATTCGCTTGGTGACTTTAACAGCAGAGAGGAGCTAACTAAAGCTATTCCTGTTATCCGAAGTCACGAGGAGCAATTTCTAGCAAAGATGGATGAAATAGTGAAAGTTTTTGAAACTATTTCCAATGAATCCGTTCGTTTGCTAATACGACTTGAAGTAATATTGGGGCTGTTTTCATTATTCATTTTGGGAGGCGAAATATATCTGATCTTCAGAATATTCTTGGCTAGGATAGAAAATAAAAATGAAGAACTTGAAAAGACAGTGCAGGAATTGTCAGACTCCAAGGGTGATTTGTTCGAATATGTTCAACGGTTTGATTTGTCTCTAAAAGCCATAAATGCCGGAATCTGGGATTGGTATTTAGAGGATAACAGTGAATGGTGGTCACCCAGATTTTATGAATTGCTTGGTTATCAGGATGGAGAGATTCAAGCCAGTTACAATACATTCCTTAATATTTTGTTGCACCGGGATGATAAAGAAAAGGTTGTGGATGCTGTTGAAGAACACTTGAAAACGGGAGCCCCTTATAAGGTTCAAATAAGAATGAAGAACAAATCCGGTGAGCATCGATGGTTTGAAACAGTAGGACAGGCCAGTTTTGATACAGATGGTAATCCGGTAAGAATGGTTGGGTCTATTATTGATATTGATGAAAGAAAGAAAGTTGAACAAGATCTTGAATCTAGTAACGAAGAAATTCAAAGAGGCATTGAATTATTGTCAGAAACTCAAAAAGCAGCGAAAATTGGTTCCTGGGAAGTTGACTTGGGAACAATGACAGCATTTTGGTCGGATGAGGTATACAGAATTCATGAGGTAGAACCAGGGACGCTAATAAAGGTGGAGGACGGAATAAATTTTTACAGAGAAGATTTCAGACCCGTAATTCAAAAAGCAATTGATAATGCCATTGAGAACAAAAATTCCTGGGATGAGGAGTGTATTCTGTTAACAAAAACAGGCAGGGAGATCTGGGTAAGAGCTATAGGACATCCGGTTTTTGAAGATGGACAGTTAACAGGTCTGCGTGGATTATTCATGGACATTGATGAGACGAAGAGAAAAACTTTGGAACTGGATGAGACCTATGAGAAACTGCATTTATCAGTGGAAGCCGGACAGATAGCCATCTGGATTTGGGATATGAAAACCAACGAACTGGAATGGAATGATCAGGCGTACGAAGTTTTTGGTGTGACGAAAGATTTTGAGCCCACTTTTGAGAAATTTAGTGCTATGATTCATCCTGATGATCTGGATTATGTAGTGGAAGCCACCCAAAAATCAATTGAAACTGATGAAAGATTTGATATTCAATTCAGATTCAATAAAGGGAATGGGAGTGAAATTATATTAAGCGGAAGGGGAGATATTGTCCGGGATGAGGATGGCAATCCTGTACAGATGATTGGTATCAATATGGATATTACTGATCGAAATGAAATGGTTGAGAATCTTAAACGTCAAGAATCTCAATTAAGAAGTTTTGTGGAGCAGGCTCCTGCCGCGGTTGCTATGTTCGATAAGAACATGAAGTACATTACCGTGAGTAACAAATGGTATGAGCACAACAAGATTGAAGGAGAAAAGATCATAGGTAAATCCCACTATGATGTGCTTCCGCAGGTTAAGAAAAGAGAAGATTGGTTGGCTATTCATAAGCGGGTATTAGCAGGAGAGGAGTTGTCTAAAGGAAAAGATCAGTTTACAAGAACCGACAACTCGGAAGTATGGATAAGTTGGAAGGCCATTCCCTGGTATAATGCTGAAGGAGAAATTGGAGGTATGATTTTATATGTTTCTGATATTACTAAAGAAGTTGAGTATACAGAAGAGCTTGAAAACGAAATTGAGGCAAGAACACAACAAATAAGGAAGCAAGCTGAGAATCTCGAGCAGGTGAACAAGGAACTGGAGTCATTCAGTTATTCAATTTCACATGATCTCAGAGCACCACTTCGATCAATAAATGGGTTTTCTGATATTATTCTGGAAGACCACTCCGGACAATTGGATGAGGAAGGTAAAAGATTGATGGGTGTGGTTAAAGAAAGTGCAGTAACCATGGGGCAACTGATTGACGATATGCTGGAGTTTTCCAGATTAGGCAAAAAGAAACTTCAGAAGTCAGAGATAAATATGACTAAACTTTTTGAGAATGTTTGTGAAGTAGAAACAGGTACATATTCTAACAAACAAATAGATTTGAATATAAACACCCTTCCTAATGCGATGGGTGATGTAGCTTTAATAAAACAGGTAGTAGTTAACCTTGTATCAAACGCATTTAAGTATTCATCAAAAGAAGATAAAATAATTATAAACATAGGATTCGATCAAATCGAAGAAAATGAGGTTACTTATTTTGTAAAAGACAATGGAACGGGATTTAAGATGGAGTACCATGACAAGCTATTTGGCGTATTTCATCGGCTACATTCAAAAAATGAGTTTGAAGGAACCGGAGTTGGGCTGGCAATTGTAAAACGTATAATCAATAAGCATGGAGGAAAAATTTGGGCAGAAAGTGAAGAAGGAAAAGGCTCAACATTTTTCTTTTCGATGCCAAACAGTTAACATAATAACAATCAATTAAAGAAGAATGGATGTAAATAAAACAGTAGAGATTTTACTGGTTGAGGATAATGATCATGACGCAGAAATGGCGCTTCGATCCCTCAAGAAAAATAATATAAGTAACAAAGTAACACGCTTAAAAGACGGGGAAGAGGCACTAGAATTTTTGTTCGGGACCGGAGATTTTGAAGGAAGAAGTGTTCTCAACCAACCAAGAGTAATTCTGCTTGATTTGAAAATGCCTAAAGTAGACGGCCTGGAAGTTTTGAAAGCAGTCAGGTCAAATAAAGATACAGAGAATATACCTATTGTCATGCTTACCTCATCAAAAGAAGAGCGGGATGTGGTAGAGGGTTATAAACTTGGTGTAAACAGTTTCATTGTTAAGCCCGTAGAATTTAATTCATTTACGGAAGCCGTAAAAGAAATAGGTTTTTATTGGGTGATACTAAATGAATTGCCATAGATTTGCTTACTAATATTTAAAATATGTCAATTAAGTTACTAATAGCAGAAGATTCACCATTAGATCATGAGTTAATGCTCAGGGAGTTAAAACTAATGGACGAGGATTTTGAAACTAAATTAGTGACCACACAATTTGAATTTGAAAAAATATTAGCTGAGTGGAATCCTGATATTATTATCTCAGATTTTGATCTTAAAAGTTTTTCAGGTAAAGATATTTTGAGTTACGCCAAGAAAGTAATTCCCGGGATACCTGTTATAATTATATCAGGAGATGTTACCAGAGAGCAGGAAATATCTTTATTGGAAAATCGCGCAAATGATGTACTCACCAAAGACAACTATAAGCGATTACCCTTTTCTGTAAAGAGAATTCTGAACGAACAAAAGGATAAAGAGAGTCTTACTAATAATTTGAAATTCCAAGAGGCATTAGCTGAGATCTCCTTCAACCTAAATTCCCTTGATTCATTTAAAAACAAAATGAACAAGGTAATAAGACATTTGGGAGAAACTGTTGATGTGTCCAGGGTATATATTTTTGAAGATTTTAATGTCGGGAAAAAAACAAGAAATACATATGAATGGTGTGCGCGCGGGGTAACACCTCAAATCGAAGAACTTCAGAGTCTTGACTACAAAGAAGAGATGCCTTCTTTAAAGCCAATGTTGTTGAATGATGGAATTATGGTTGCAGAAGATATCCATGACTTACCTCCTGATATGATTGCAGTTTTAGAGCCTCAGAATATTAAATCATTAATAGTATATCCGATTAGTATTGGGGAAAAGTTTTATGGATTTATTGGCTTTGATGAGGTCAGAAAGAAAAGAGTCTGGACAGAGTCTGAGGATAAGCTGATTAAATCTATATCAGGATTAATCAGCAATGCATTTAGCGAGTTTAAATCAGAACTAAAACTTAAGAAGACAAATAATAAATTAAATAAACTATTAGCTGAAAAAGAGTTACTTGTAGGAGAGGTGCACCACAGAGTGAAGAACAATCTTGCATTAGTTTCCAGTTTTCTTCAACTGGACCAAATGGGGTTGGGAATTAAAGATAAGGATGAAATTATATCCGCAAATATTCTAAGAGTTAAATCGATAGCTATTATTCATGAAATTGTATACGAACTTGGCACATTTAAAAATATCGCTGTAAATAAAACTGTTGATAAGGTTTTAAGTGAAAGTTTTATGCAGGAGAGGATTCAGGATTTTAAGGTAAATGTTTCAACCTACGACAAAAAGATCAAGTTCAATATAAACCAAGCGGTACCTCTCTCATTATTATTAAGTGAGATGATTTTCGAAGTATTTAGATTTGAGGGTGAAAATAAATTTACTCCTTCAGAAGAGTTGAATGTTGGTATTTTTCAAGACGAGGCCAATATTTGTATTTATTTATTCGATAAAGAATTAGCACGAGTTGTTGGACGACTTTTGGAAGAAAATGAGTATAATTTCTCTGAAATATTTAAAGTACTGGCAAAACAACTTGGTGCATTCATCGAAATAGAGGAAGACAAAGATTCCATTAAAATCGAATTCGAATACAGAGATGTTAAAGGAGCCAGCAGCAGGCTTTGATCAAATATCAGTTTTCTCTAATCTCAAAAAGATATTCCACCATTTTTGCATATTCAGGAGTTACTTCTTTATCTCTTCTGGCCATCATAGCTTTCATAGCTTCTAATGCTTTATCGAATCTGAATCTTGGATTTCTTTGCCCATCTATCCATGTGAAAGATTGAATATATCTCGGAGGAAATCCTGACTGAAAAATATTAGCAGAAACACCACAAGTTGTTCCCGTATTCAACATTGTATTAATTGAGGTCTTGGAATGATCTCCCATCACGGTGCCAAAGAATTGAATTCCTGTATCGTATGAGCGCTTGGTCTCCCAATCTTTAATGGTAACCATACCATAATTATTTTTCAGATTAGACGTGTTCGTATCTGCTCCCAGGTTGCACCACTGCCCAAAAATAGATTTTCCAACATATCCATCGTGAGCTTTATTAGAAAAAGAATGAAAAATTGAATTAGTAACCTCTCCCCCAATTTTACAGCCGGGGCCAATTGTTGATCCGTCATAAATCCTGCCACACAATTTAACGGTTGCGTTCTTACAGATAGCAACAGGTCCCTTTAAAACCGCTCCGGCTTCAATTAAAGCACCCTCACCTATATAAATAGGTCCATTTTCTGCTATCAGAATAACGCCGGGTTCAATTTTAGCAGAACTATGGATGTAGATATTTTCAGGATGCTTTATAATAACAGTTGCGTCGGCTTCTTTATGTATAGGTTTATCTTTCAGAAGCTCTATATCTACTTCAATTTGAGAGGCATTTAAACTTAAAAGATCCCATACATATTCGATAAGGGAAGGTTTTTTACCGAGCTGGATTTTTTTTGAAGGGCTTAAGTTATCAAGGTGGTTAATATCTAATGTGTTTTCAGAACATAATGCGACAAGTTCATTTTCATAGAACAAGGCATCACCTGGATTTAGCTTCTTAATACCTTGAATCAATTCTTTAGAAGGAAGAACTCTGGAATTTATGTACGAACAGGGCTTTGAAGGATTTAAATCGGGTGTTTTGAAGACATCTTTTAAGTGTTCTTCTGTATTCCAAGCTATATGTTCCGGATGGAGCATTTTTTCCCATTTCTGAGAAATAGTTAGAATACCAATTCTTAAGTCCCAAGTGGGTCTTGTAAGGGTAAGAGGTTTGAAATTCTTACATTTGATATCTTCAAAAAAACAGATTTGCATCAAAAAAAATTAGAGACTTATATGAAATAATGTACAAGTTAATATCTATATTTAAAGTATAGCGTTAAAGAATTAATAAATAAAATTACTATGTGTGGAATTGTCGGGTATATCGGAGATAAAAAAGCTCATGAAGTTATTATAAACGGTCTTAAAAGATTGGAATATAGGGGTTATGATTCTGCAGGTATAGCTCTTTTTAATGGCTCTCTTGAAATAAAAAAAGGAAAAGGTAAGGTTGCTAAACTTGAATCTCTGATTGATAGCACTGATGAAGCCAAAATAGGAATCGGCCATACCAGATGGGCAACACATGGAGAACCAAACGATATAAATTCTCACCCACATACAAGTAGTTCTGAGAAATTAGCGCTTGTTCATAATGGAATAATTGAAAACTATAATTCACTTAAGAAAGTTTTAGAGTCAAAAGGACATACGTTCTATTCTCAAACAGATACTGAGGTTTTAGCGAAGCTGATTGAAGATGTCTACTCCAAAAACCCGGGTGACTTCAAAAAAGCGGTGCAAATAGCACTTGCTCAGGTTGAGGGGACCTACGGTGTTGCAATTATACATGCTGATTATCCCGATCAGTTAATAGTAGCCAGAAAAGGTTCACCATTATTATTAGGAGTGGGGGATGGCGAGATGTTAATCGCTTCTGATGCATCCGCTGTAGCAGAATATACAGATCAGGTTGTTTACCTCGATGATGGTGAAATTGCGGTGATCAAGAAAGATGAATATCAGGTTCATAATTTAAATGACGATTCTTTGACTAAAGAGGTTCATGAATTAGCGCTTAGTTTAGAAGAAATTGAAAAAGGTGGATATGAATTTTTTATGCATAAAGAAATCTTTGAACAACCTAAGGCTATTTCGGATTGTTTGAGAGGTCGTCTGGATGTTGAAAGCGGAACTATCACGCTCGGTGGTATTAAAGATGTTCTGGGCAAAATAGCCGATGCTAAACGATTGGTAATTGCAGCTTGTGGAACAAGTTGGCACTCCGGAATTGTGGGTGAATATCTATTTGAATCTTTGGCTAAGGTATCTGTAGAGGTTGAATACGCATCTGAGCTCCGGTATAAAGAGTCACTAATCGGTGAAGGGGATGTGATGATTGTAATATCACAAAGTGGTGAGACCGCAGACACATTAGCAGCACTTAGGCAGGCAAAAGAAAATGGGGCTCTGGTAATTGGAGTTGTTAATGTTGTGGGTTCTTCCATAGCCAGAGAAACAGATGCGGGAGTATACATCCACGCCGGACCGGAAATTGGAGTAGCTTCTACAAAAGCTTTTACGGGACAGGTTACAGTGCTTACATTGATAGCAATTAAGTTGGCTCAGGAAAAGGGAACCATATCTAAAGAAAAGGCAAATAAGTTAATTAAAGAATTAAGCGAAATACCTAACAAGGTTCAAAAGATATTAGACAAAAGTAGCGATCTGGATGAGGTTTCTAATTTGTTTTCTTATGCCCCTAATTTCTTATACCTGGGAAGATCTTTCGGGTTTCCGGTAGCCCTTGAAGGGGCTCTAAAGCTTAAAGAAATATCTTATATCCATGCCGAAGGATATCCTGCAGCAGAAATGAAACACGGACCAATTGCATTGATAGATGAAATGATGCCGGTTGTTGTAATAGCGGGTACTAATCATACCAATGATAAAATGGTGAGTAATATTGAGGAAGTCAGAGCAAGAAAAGGAAGAATTATATCAATTGTTACAGAAGGTAATGAAGAAGTGGAAAACTTGTCAGAATTCAGTTTTTCCGTTCCGGAAACAGAAGATGAATTATCACCTTTGTTAACAGTAATCCCATTACAGATTTTATCATATAATATAGCTGTAAACAGAGGTTGTGATGTTGATCAGCCAAGAAATCTGGCGAAAAGTGTAACCGTGGAGTGATTATCCAATTGTTGTTTTTTTATTAAAATAAAAAATGTGGATAACTTGTTTTTAACTTAGGAATTTGTTTTTTTCCAATTCTTGGAATGTTCATGGTTAGTAAATAAAAAATGAAAAACTGGAAAGCTCTGATTTTCAAAATTACAGTTTTAGTATTAGTCGGAATTGTAATTTTTACTGCTTAATTGAGAAATTTGAAAATTGAAAAGACTTATTAAACTCTACTTAAATCTGAATTCATTGTGATGAGTGGCGAATTGGATTTGTCATATTTAGAAGAGGTTACAGGAGGAAGCTCAGAGATGATTGTAGAGATGCTTCAACTTTTCGTAAATGATACCCCGGATCAATTATCAAACTTAGAACGAAATGTAAAAGACGGGGATTGGGATGCAGTAAGAGCAGAAGCCCACAAACTAAAGCCCACTTTTCAATACGTAGGCATGGATGATACTCATATGTTGGTTGCAGAGGTGGAAACTAAAGCAAGAAACAGAGAACAAACTGAACGTATTCCTGAACTCATCGATTCAATAAAACGAAATTTCAACGAAGCAGTAAGTAGTTTTGAAAGTAAGATAAAAGAACTCAGTTCTTAGCTTTGTAGATCATTTGCAGATGGTCGATTCCATCAACTAAATAAACATCACTATCTCCGATAAATCCAAGCTGTGAGTAATAATTTTTGAGTTTTGCCTGAGCTTCTATCCTGATATCACTTTTTGGGTAATTTGTTATACAGTAGCTGATACTTTTCTCAATTAGTATTTTTCCTAAATTTCCTCCTCTCTTCTTTTGAGATACTATAATTCTTCCAATAGAGGTTTCCGCTTTGTATTTGATATCAGGGGCAAAAATTCTTGAATAAGCGATCAGCTCTTCATGTTCATAAATAAGAAGATGAAAAGCTTTTTTATCATATCCGTCTAGATCAGGATAAATACAATTTTGTTCTATTATAAACACATCCTGACGTAATTTAAGCAGGTCATATAATTGAACATTAGTTAGTTCGTCAAAGCTGGAAATAATTTTTTTCATGAATATCTAAACAAAATAAGTAAGCTAGCGTAAGCAAAATTGAATTTTAACCAAACTATACCATTATGATTTGGGCCTGGCTTTTAAATAGTGTTGCAGTATTCGCAACCGCAAAAATACTACCCGGAGTTGAAATTAAAAACTTTTGGAGTGCAATTGTTGTAGCTGCTTTGTTGGCTATTGTAAATACATTTCTTACACCAATATTGCAATTCATCGCATTACCCGTTTCTATTTTAACTCTAGGTTTGTTCGCTTTAGTCATTAACACATTGATGATAATGTTAGTTGATGCATTAGTTGAAGGATTCAAAATCAAGAATTTTTGGTGGGCTCTTGTCTTCGGGATTGTGATGTCTCTGTTCAGCGGAATTCTTTTCAGAGTATTTTAAATAAAAAAGGCAGAATAACTTCTGCCTTTTTGTGACTTTGATCTATTTAAAATCTCAAAGGTTACTGCAAACGGCTTCAGTAAATGAATCAGTAGTTCCTTTACCTCCAATATCCATAGTACATTTAACTTTTTTCTCTACTAAAGTTTTGTAAATGGCTTTTCGGATATTTTCAGCGATTGGCTTCTCGTCGAGATGTTCCAGCATCATTAAGGATGAGAAAAGTAAAGCAATCGGGTTTGCTTTGTTTTGACCAGCAATGTCCGGAGCAGATCCGTGAACAGCTTCAAACATGGCAGCGTCGTCTCCGATATTTGCAGAACCGGTTACCCCAAGCCCTCCAACTAATCCTGAAGCTAAATCGGATAAAATATCTCCGAATAGATTTGTGGTTACAACAACATCAAACTGTTCTGGTCTCATTACCATTTGCATGGCCATATTGTCTACGATCAAATCCTGAAATTCAATATCAGGAAAATCTTTGGCTACAGTTCTCCCAACTTCTAAAAATAAACCGGTAGTAAGCTTCAAAATATTTGCTTTGTGGACAAGAGTAACCTTTTCCATTTCTTTAGTACGTGCGTACTCAAAAGCGGCAGTAATAATTTTTCTACTGGCTTCTTCTGTTACTACAGCTATACTTTCTGCGTGTTTATTTTCATCGATCCAATGCTCTTTGCCGATATACAATCCCTGGGTGTTTTCTCTGAATATCACCATATCTACGGATTTGAATGGAGTATCAACGTTTGGGAGAGTGATCGCAGGACGAATATTGCTGAAAAGGTTGAACTTTTGTCTTAATGCTACATTAATAGATCTAAATCCGGTACCAACAGGAGTTGTAAGTGGTCCTTTTAATGCAATTCTGTGTTCTTCGATTGCGGCAACAGTTTCGTCAGGTAAAGGATTACCTAGTTTGCGGTATGCTCCTAATCCGGCTTCACATTCGATCCAATTAATTGGGGCGCCTGCTGTTTCTAAGATTGTTTTTACGGCAGCTGTAATTTCAATGCCAATTCCGTCACCAGGAATAAGTACAACGTTCTTCATGAAGAGATTTTAGATATTCAATGTTCTTTTGTTAGGCAACAAAGATAAGCACTAAAAACGTTCTTTGTGATATATTCTCAAAAAGAATCTAACCCGAATAGGTGACTCGGTATATTTTGCCGGAATCATCATCAGAAATAAGCAAAGATCCGTCATGTAATTGAAGAATAGAAACAGGTCGGCCTTTGATGTCTTCTTCTCCTGCTAACCAACCTGTAATAAATGGCTTATACTCTGTTGGATTTCCTTCATCGTCAAAAATAACCTGAGAAATTTGATAACCAACTTTTGAACTGCGATTCCAGCTACCATGCTCTGCAATTAGAGCTCTGTTTTTATAGCTGGTTGGAAACATATTTCCGGTATAAAAAATTACACCAAGGGGAGCAACATGTGCACCTAGTTCCTGAACCGGTTTTTTAAAACGGTCAGCTGTAGGTTTTCCATTTTCTCCGAATTTCGGATCCCAAACATCATTACCGTGTAAATAGGGATAGCCAAAATGCTGATCTTTTCCAGTAATTTCATTTAACTCACAAGGAGGGATGTCATCTCCAAGCCAATCTCTGCCGTTATCAGTAAACCAGATGTTTCCTGTTTCAGGGTGCCATGTAAATCCTACTGTATTTCGAATTCCCTTGGCGACAATTTCATGTTCAGAACCATCTGCATTCATTTTGGTTAGAGTTGCAAAGAGAGGGTTATCTTCTTCATGATTACAAATATTACATGGTGCTCCAATAGGCACATAAAGCTTATCATCCGGACCAAAAGCAATGTATTTCCAGCCGTGATGTCCCTCTGTTGGCAGTTCATCGGTTACTAAAACCGGTTCAGGAGAATCGGAATAATTTTGATCGATATTGTCGAACCGCCAAATCTTGCTGACCTCAGCTACAAAAAGGGAGCCGTCTTTATATGCCACTCCATTTGGCAGTCTTAATCCCTCTATGATGGTATAGACAGAGTCAGCCCGGAAGTCATTGTTGTTATCTACAACAGCATACACTTTTCCCTCGCGGCGCGATCCCACATAAAGAACACCTGAATCACTCATTGCCATTTGTCGGGCATTAGTAACACCTTCAGCAAATACGGAGATTTCAAATCCTGCCGGAGCTTCCAGATATCCCAAAGAAATAGTAGAGGGTCCGCTTTTTTCCGGGATCAGATCTTTAGATTCTTTTGAAGAACAGCTGATTAATAGGGTAGCAAGAACAAGAAGTAAAATACGCATAGTGGAGTATTGTTAGTTTCTCAGAATCTAAACAAAAATTCCATTTTGATAAGTAAAACTTTAGATGCGATCCCAAATAAATTGAGGAGTAAGTCGAGCAAGCCAAGCAACAAGCACCCATCTTTTCGTGATGTAAACAATGTTTCTTTTTTTATTGAGACCATTGATCATTTGCTTAACGGCTTTATCCGTATCAGCAACCCAAAACATACGGGGTACATTTTCGGTCATTTCAGATTTTACAAATCCGGGTTTTATATCAGTTACTGTAATGTCAGCTGGTATACGTTTCGCTTTTTGACGAAACCCGGTCATATAATTAGATACAAAATGTTTTGAAGCTGTATAGACAGCCGCTTTATATGAAGCAAGGTGCGAGGCGATTGATGACATTCCAACAATATGTCCGTGTCCTTGTCTTCGAAAGAAATCAAACGCAAAATGAAGCCCGTGTGAGAAAGCAAGTACATTAACTTGGATAGTAAGCTTGTCTGCTTTCCATGGAGACATAATTTTATCAACTCCCACTCCTGCATTCAGGATCATCATATCCATACCGCCCATTTCATCAATAAGATCTCGATAAACATTTTCTGCTTCATCAAGATTGGTGACATCTAACGTTCTAATGAAAGCATTCTCACCAATTTCTTTTTGGATTGATTCAAGTTTCTCAGTTCTTCGACCCATCAAACCAACTTTGTTACCTGCTTCTGCTAGTTGGAGTGCAAGTTCCCGGCCAATTCCGGAAGTAGCACCAGTAATAAGTATATTCTTCATTCGAATGTTTCCAGGCTTTCGGAGAGATAATTTGTAAGCGGAAGTTGGGTTAGTACATTAAACGTGCTCAAAAATTCAATATATTGTTCCACCACACGTCTGTACGATTTAAGCTCTAATTCCTTCAATTTTAGTATTCCTTCTTCGAGTTCAAGAATAATAAGCGGATTATTATCCTCGATTTGACTTAGGTTTTTCTTAAGGGTAATCAGATCTAACGTGTTTATTCGCTCAGTGAGGATTTCATGTTGACTTATAAGGCTTTTCAGATATTCGTATTCGGTAATTCTTTTTACTGAATCCTGAAATTGTTCAGCGGCAAGTTCACCTTTAAGCTCAATCTCATCCAGTTTTCGCTCTGCTATCTGATTTTTATTAGATTTGAAGATTGGAATACTTATACCAAATGCGATACCGAAATCTGAGTCCCGGTCTTTTTCGGGATAGTATTCAGTTTGGAAATAGCCAATATCAAAGTCAGCTTTTTCCAGCTTTACTTCACTATTAGCTACTTCTATTTGTTGAGAAATGAGTTCCAGTTCTAAAGACGAGAAAGAATTTAAAGCAACTTCGTCAGAAACGTTTTCGATTGCAGTTACAGAAATTAACAGCTCATTATCCCACTTAATATCCGGTTGTTGAAGTAAAGAAGTAATTTCCTTTTTTGTTTGTGAAAGAGAAACATTGAGATCATCCTGATTTGTAATAGCATCCACTTGATCCATTTTAGCCTCCACAAAATCCTTAGCATCAAAAAGAGAGCTTTCCATATTTGTGCTAAGAATATCTACCCTTTTTTGAATTAAAGAGTACTTCTGTTCCTCAATAACCATTAATTGAATATCAAGGAGATAGTCTGCCGCTAGTTCATATCTTATTTCCAGATTTTCCTGATACTGGATCTGCTTACGTATTGTTAATTCCTTTTTGGTAGCATTAAAAAGAGCTTTATTGCGACGTATTTTCCACGGGTTGCCCGGTCTGAATCTCAAGGCATATTGCTGATCTTCTAAAGTAAATTCATCGTTACTGTAACGGAATTCCAGATCTTCCACAACGGGCAGGCGGTAATTTCGAGGAGAAATAAAATCAATCGAGGCGTCGTACCCCTGAGTATTAATATCTTCAAAGGCTGTTAGTAAAAAATCGGAGACGGTAGTTTGGGCAAAAACCGTATTCCATTCCAAAAAAAGAAAAGTTAAAATGAAAAATGTAGTACGTATTGCCATTACTTAACGATGATCTGCTCACCCACAACGAGTGGATTATCCTCAGGAATTTCAATAAAGATCTCCAGGCCGAATGTTGTAAGGGAATTATCCTTTTCCATAATTTGTGGAAGTTCCACAACCGCTCCAAACCCAATGATCTTGCCCTGAATTTCCAGCTTGGGCTGTTCCAAAGATTTCACGGTAACAATTTCACCCAGTTCTCTGTCGCGTTCTTTTTTACCAACTAAGTAACCAACAACAGATGTTGGATGTTTAGGGTTTATGGAAACCAGCGATGTAAAAGCTTCTACTTCTTCTCCTTCTTTAACGTATACATTTTCAATAACACCGGAAAAAGTAGCAAACTTATTCAGTCGTCTTTCTTCACGAAGTTTCCACTCCAGCTCCTCATCAGCCAGTTCTATTTTAGACTGAATTTGAGACTGATCGAATTCGTTTTCCTGTTTAAGATCCAGAATTCGAATATCTAATCCCTGAAGTTCCAGGTTTCCCTTTTCCCGTATAGACTTGATCTGAAGTTTAAGAGCGGTTAAAGAGTCCGTGGGAATATCTTTAGATATCGTTTGAGTAAGTTTATTGTTAAGGTCTATTTCATTTTGAATAAGCCTTATATCGTTTTCAATTTCACCTTTGAGAATTGATTTTTCAGATTCTAAAAGCTTAATTTTCGAATCAAGTAAAGCTTTTTTTTCTCTTTTTTCAGATTTGAAGAGCTCAATTTCTTTTCTGAGTTTTTGGATATCCAGATTTAATTGCGGGCTTTCCACTTCAATGAGTTTGTCACCTTTTTGGACTTCCTGACCGGGTACTACGAAAAGGTTTTTTATAATACCTGATTTCTCTGCATTGATCTTATATGCTTTGGAATAAGTCACCCCAAGAAAAGAACTGCTTCCTTTAAAGTAAAAGGAATTGACAGTCATCAGCGTTACAAACGCCAGGAAAATGAAAACATAAAAGGAATTTACTCTAGACATAATTACCTCTAATTAGCTTCCTGTATATTTTTGAAGGTAACACGAACTCTTGTAATAGATTCAATTTTCTGGAGTTCCGTCAAAAAAGCTGTGTTGTCAGCGTTAAGATTCATTTCGATTTCATATTCATAATCAAACCGTCCAGAATTTCTGGAAGTAACTTCAACATCATGAAAGTCTGCACAGTATTTTCCAATTACGCCTGTTACTTCTGCTAATTTCGTCGGGTCAGAATCACTGAGTCTGAAAAGTAAACGTCCACGCATTCCGGTTTTGGTACTGAAAGGGGTGAAATGAAGGATCAATGCCATAGTGCAGTAGATAATAGTACCTGCAAATGCAATTGTATAACCAAAGATACCAATAGCCAAACCAACACTTAAAGCTGCAAATATAAAAAGGATATTTCTGGCGTCCTGGATTCTGGTTCTGAAACGAATAATAGCCAGTGCACCAAAAGCCCCTAATCCCCTGGCTAAGCTATCGCCAATGGCCATCATAACCATGGCAGAAACAATTGAACCCAATGCCAATGCCTGAAAAAAGTTTTTAGGATACTGATGTCCTGTAAAAGTAACTTTGTGAGTAATAGCAATGATTGATGAAAGCACAAATGCCCAAATCAAAGAGTATGTTACATTCAGTAATGTAGGATAGTCATAAACCGGTTGATCCGGAAACAATTCAAACATCTAAAAGAGGTTATGCTGATCTTATAGTTAACTCACAGAGTATAACACTCTTTTTGACTTTAAGAAACTATGCTACTTTTAATTCCGGAACTTTATACTTAGCAAATTCAAAGAGGCCAAAAAGAACTCCGCAGTAAAATAAATCTCCTAAAACAGTCATATGAAAGAAAGGAATTGCAGCTACATAACAAGCGATAAAGCCTGAGAGAGTAAGGTCATAAGTAGGGGTACTTATCCAGACTCCGAAATTTGAGATTATAAAGAATAGGACAGAAGCAGAGAAAGCACCACCTATTACTCTTTTGAAATTCACTTTCTTGAGAATAAAAATGCCTGCAATTACAATTGCTATCATAGCACCGTATGTCCAGTAAAAGCCGGGGGAGATTAATACAAAGCTTGAGTAATAATCAGCATAGAGTATATTATTCACCAAAAGATCACTTACAAAAAATGCTAATAATGGAAGTATAAAAGCTAATCGTTTATTGGAAAAATAAGCTACTCCGAATAATGACATTGCTCCAATAGGTGCAAAATTGTACGGGTGAGGAATCATCCTTGAAATTGCAGCTAAAAGTAAAAGTCCGGTAATTATAAGTAGTCGCTTATTCATATAAATTTTTTTAAGTGATTCCCTAAAATAAAAAAAAGCATCGTCTCAATGAAACGATGCTTTCAATTCTTTTAAAAAAAAAATGATTACTTGCTGTTCAGCTCAAGATTTAATGTAGCTGTTACTTCTTTTCCTACAACTGCATCTGAAACCCAGTCTCCGGTTCCAACACCATATACGTTACGGTCGATTACGAATTCAGAAGTGATTCCGGCTACTTTTCCACCTCTTGGATGATCCATAACGCCCAATAAAGTGAAAGGCATTTCAATTTTTTTAGTTACATCTTTAATAGTTAAATCACCATGAGCTACAAATTTATTATCTCCTTTTGATTCGATCTTAGAGCTTTTGAAAGTGATTTTCGGATATTTTTCTGCATTAAAGAAATCGGCTGTTTTCAAGTGTCCATTCCTTCTTTCGTTTCTTGTATCAATACTGTTTACCATAATTTCTACATCGATCATGCTCTCTTCTAGATTTGCAGGATCAAAGTTTACGGTTGCATTGTAATCATTAAAAGTTCCGTTAACCGGTGTAAAGAAGTGTCGTACTTCAAAGTCAATATTGCTATGAGATTTGTCGATTGTCCACGCAGTAGAAACATAGTTTACAGCGGCAACAGATACGATTCCAACCAAAATAAGTGATAATAGTTTAAATGTCTTTTTCATTGTTCTTCAGTTATGATGAATGTTTATTTTAGTGTTAAACCAAAATGGTTTTTAAATAATTCATTCAATGTTAAACTATTTTTCAACTAAGTGTTAATTCGTTGTAGCTATACAGCTGATAGAGATAAGCATTACTTAGCAGGACTGGTAAATTTGTTTCCCTTAATTCTGAATCTCCATGGGAGTTTGGCGTCCTCTCCGGCATAATCAACTCCTACTCTAGGACTGGAAATGATTTGTGTATCAGGGATTTCAATATTTCTGTCCTCAATCCAAATAAGATCTCCTTGAAGGTCTTCACCGTAGTTTTTGGTTGTAATTCCCAAAGCCTGAGATGCAATTCCGGGTCCCCCACCAACAGATCGCTCAAGTTTTGTTTTATTTCTGCGCTCAAGGACGGTTTCAATTCCTTCAACAGGTTCGATACCACGAATTAGAATAGCATCTGCATTTCCTTCAATATTAGTTACTACGTTAAAAAGATGGTGAATTCCGTAGCACAGATACACATATGCAATACCGGGTTTACCAAACATTATCTTGGTTCGTTCTGTTTTTCCATGAATATGTGAATGGCAGGCTTTGTCTGTTCTTCCGTTGTACGCCTCAGTCTCAACGATCATTCCCGAAGTAAGAACTCCATCAAAATTTGTACAGAGTACCTTTCCCAATAGAGCTTTGGCTATTGGAACAGGATCATTTCCTGAATAAAAACTTCGGTCTAGTTTAACAGCTGACATCAATCCAAATCAGCATATGGATTATCAACCACAGTTGGTTTGTGGCTCTTGTAGGTATCATAATAGGCTTTTGCAATGGTAGCAGACAATACGAAGAGAAATGCGCTGTAGAAAACCCAAATTCCTATAACAATAAGAATGGCGTAACCTTGATAGAAATATCGGTATGAACTGAATGCATATTCTAAATATCCACTGATTATTAATCGTGCAATTTCAAATAATAGTGTGTACGCAAAAGCACCAACTACAGCAATGTCTCTTTGGATGCGCCTCTCGCTTAAGTATCTAAATACTATGTAGATCACAATGAAGGTGAAAATAATAGGCACCAAGAAATTTAGTAGTTCATAAACCCAGGAGAATTCTAAAGTAATATCAGTATACGGAACTGAGAAGTCATTCAAATCAATAGCAGAAGAAAGGTTGATTACTAAAGCTAGTACATAAACCAAAGCACCCAGTAATCCGAACCAAAAGAAATTGTAAACTACTTGCATTAAAGGGTGTTTGCGTTCTTCAATATCAAAAACATCAAATAGTACATGTTTAACAGCATGCATCAAGCCCTGAGTAAAGAAAAGCAATACAACCGTACCCACTATACCGAAAACTTGTCTTGCACTTACCAATGGGTTTAAGATGTTTTCAATAGTCTGAGATCCTTGAATCACATCTGATGTTTCAGCTTCATAAGAAAAGGTTGGTAAAAATTCGCTTCCATATTGAATGATCATGTTGAGAGCTTCATCATAACTGAGCACATATCCTACAATGGAGATCATGATCAAAACAAAGGGGATAGAACAGATAAAGAGATTGAATGTGATAGCTGAGGCACTGAAGAAAAGGTCTTTCTTACCTACTATCTTTAATAATCTATTCCAGAAGTCTTTGAGATTTTGCAAGCTATACAAGTTCGTTATCAAAGGGATACCTTCGAATCTTAAAATATACGTGTTACATTTCTAATTCAAAGCAAGAATGTGTCGTAGTATTTAATTCAATTCATTGGTATGTTCCAAGCCCGAATTTTTATTAAAAGATAGCACAGGAATAGTTTAAACACCAATGGCAGCAAAGAAGCAAACCCCTTTAATGAAGCAGTACTTTGAGATCAAGGATGAACATCCGGGTACTATTTTGCTGTTCAGAGTGGGAGATTTTTACGAGACCTTTGCAGATGATGCCATTTTGGTAAGTAAAGAATTGGGAATCACGCTTACAAAAAGGAATAACGGTGGAGATCAAACTCCCTTAGCGGGTTTTCCTTTTCACTCTTTAGATAGTTATCTGCCAAAGTTGGTAAAGAAGGGTTATAAAGTTGCTGTTTGCGACCAGACTGAAAGTCCTGATGAAGCCAAGAAAGCAGGCCGAAAGATCGTGACTCGTGAAGTGACAGAGATAACCACTCCGGGAGTAACGCTTTCCGAAAAACTGCTGGAACACAAGCGAAATAATTATATCGTATCACTTCACTGGATAAAAGACAGAGTGGGAGTTGCGTTTTCGGATATCTCTACCGGTGAATTCGGATTAAGTGAAGTAAGCGAAAGGCAGCTGGATAGTTTATTGGCGGCTATTCAGCCTTCAGAAGTTTTGGTTTCTTCAAAATTGAAGAACAAACTGGA
Organism: Balneola sp.; assembly: GCA_965222085.1. Classification (GTDB taxonomy): domain Bacteria; phylum Bacteroidota; class Rhodothermia; order Balneolales; family Balneolaceae; genus Balneola. The sequence continues at coordinate 898,665 of OZ244952.1, read as the reverse complement.
AGATGCATTCCTGAAGTTCAATATCACATACATCGAAGACTGGGTGTATGAAGGAGATTATGGGTATAAGATCTTAACAGAGCATTTTGAAGTTCATTCGTTAAAGGGGTTCGGAGTTGAAGAACTGAAAACAGCCCATGTTGCTGCCGGTTCACTAATGCATTACATGCAGGAAACTCAAAAAGCATATTTGAGGCATCTTCGAAGGTTGTATGCTTATGAGAGCAATGAGTATATGTCTCTTGATCCTGCTACAAAAAGGAATTTAGAGCTTACGGCGAGTATTCAGGATGGAAATGTAGAAGGTACATTGATCTCGATCATGGATAAGACGTGTACTGCCATGGGTGGCCGACTTCTTCGAAGATGGATCATGCGTCCGCTCAAAAGACTGAAACCCATTCAGCAGCGTCTGGATTCTGTAGAGATTTTCTATTCCAAACATGATGTGAGATCTCAACTTCGGGAAGAGTTGGAACAGGTTGGAGATTTAGAGCGACTGATTTCCAGAATTTGCGTTGGAAGAACCAATGCCCGGGATATCGTTCAATTAAAACTTTCTTTGGCTCAGATTCCGGTTATCAAAAGTCAGTTTGCGGGTTTTGATGATCCATTGCTGAAAGACATTTCAGGGAGATTGAAACTATTGATCGACCTTCAGGAGCACATCACCAAGACACTATCTGAAGAACCTCCGGCAAGTATTCGGGATGGAAACATGATCCGCGATGGATTTAATGAAGAGTTGGATGAGCTTCGTGATATTGCAATGAATGGAAAGAAATACATAGCCCAGATCAAAGATAAGCTGGCTAAAGATTCAGGAATTGCATCGCTGAAGATCGGCTACAACAAAGTATTCGGCTATTATATTGAAGTGACGAATGCTCATAAAGATAAAGTGCCGGAGCATTTCATCAGAAAGCAGACGTTGGTTAATGCTGAGCGTTATATTACTCCGGAGCTTAAGGAAATTGAAGAGAAGATCTTATCAGCAGAGGAACGCAGTAAGACTCTCGAATACGAACTTTTTGAAGAAGTAAGATTATATGTTTCTGAGTTCGCTGATGATATCCAGCAAATTGCTTTTGCATTAGCTGAGTTAGATTGTATCCAATGTTTTGCTGAAGTTGCTTTTAAAAATAATTATTCAAAACCGGAAGTAAGAGATTCTGAAGAGATCTCTATCAAAAAAGGGCGCCATCCGGTTGTGGAAGAAACCCTGCCGATGGGCGAACCTTTTATTCCGAATGATATTGAGCTGAATAACTCCGATCAGCAGATCATGATCATTACCGGACCGAATATGGCAGGTAAGAGTATCATACTTCGTCAGACGGGCTTGATTGTTTTGCTTGCTCAGGTCGGTAGTTTTGTTCCTGCTGAATCTGCTACTATCGGCATGGTTGATAAGATCTTCACCAGAGTCGGCGCTTCGGATAATTTAGCAGCTGGAGAAAGTACATTTCTGGTTGAGATGAACGAAGCGGCTAACATTCTGAATAATGCCACTCCAAGATCGCTCATTCTGCTAGATGAAGTTGGTCGCGGAACCAGCACATTTGATGGATTAAGTATTGCATGGTCATTAGCGGAGTATTTGCATAATCATGCACCGGTTGCTGCAAAGACATTATTCGCTACTCACTACCACGAATTGAATGAATTGGAACAAATGTATGATCGAACCAAGAACTTCAATGTTCAGGTTAAAGAGCATGATGGCAAAGTGATCTTTTTGAGGAAATTGGTTCGTGGTGGCGCTGATCACAGTTATGGAATTCAAGTCGCAAATATGGCGGGACTTCCGCAGATCGTGATCGATCGGGCAAAAGATATTTTGAAGAATCTGGAAAGTCACAGTCTGGATATCACCAACAAAAATGGCTCTCTGGAAGGGAAAGCATCAGCACAAAAAGACGCTGCAAAGAATTTATCAGACAAAATTGAAAAGCAGGATGAGATCGAGCAGATGAATTTGTTTGCCACGCATGTAGATCCGAGACTGGAAACAGTACTCAACAAATTGGAAGCCAGCGATCCAAACCGAATGACACCGATCGAAGCTCTGATGATGATCACTGAATTGAAGAAAATTGTAGACCGCTGAAGCGGGATTAAAAACGAAGAATTAACACACCCCCAACCCCCTCTCAAGAGGGAACTTGAATAAATAAAAGTTGACTTAAGATGGGTAGAGAAAAACTTAAAATAGAAGCTGAAAAATTAGAAGGGATGCTTAAAGGTAAATCAGTTGAGAAAATTTTTCGAAATAGGGCTGATGAAGTAGTAATTGAATTCAAAAATGGAACACGTTTTTTTATAGAAGTTGATGAAGATGTCCTAGAATTTAGTATAACTTAGAACTCTAAAGTCCCCTCTTGAGAGGGGATTCAGGGGTGTGTCAGAAGTTTATACAAGCTATATTTAGCTAGAATGCCAAGAAGAAAAATAATTCCATATAACCCCGCGCTTAAAAAACTTGCCAGAAAACTTCGAAATAATGCTACAAAAGCTGAACGGGTTCTATGGCATTCTTTGAGCGGTAAGCAATGTTTTGGCTATGATTTTCATCGTCAAAAACCATTAGGCAATTATATAGTTGATTTCTTCTGTCAGGAATTGATGCTGGCGATAGAAGTGGATGGCGTATCACATAACCAGAAATCGGTTCAGGAAAAAGACAGAGAAAAAGAAGAATTTTTAAATAGTATTGGAATTACAGTCCTTAGATTTCAGGATAGCGAAATATATCCTGAAAATAGAGATGCTTTAAGGGCTATTGAGGAGTATGTATTGGAGTCTGAGAAATTAAAACGAACTGACACACCCCCAACCCCCTCTCAAGAGGGGCTACTAACTTTTCGGTGAAAAGTTCTGGAAAATAGGTGACAAAAATCAGCTTTGGATAAATATGAACGTTTTAGAATTATTTAAAGAAATAAAGAGTCCCCTCTTGAGAGGGGATTCAGGGGTGTGTTTTTGAAAACCTCCGCTAAACATATCGCTGACCGAATACGGTTGATGATCTCCACCAAACAGTTTCAGGTTGGAGAAGTGTTGCCGTCTACCCGTGAGTTAGGGCAACAGCTGGAAGCCAGTTTTCATACCGTTCGTAAAGCGTATCATATTCTGGAAGAAGAAGGACTGATCAAAGGGGAGCAGGGAAGAGGTTTTACGGTTACAAAACAGACTTCCATGCTTGACAAAGCCGAACGATTGGAAATTGGGGGTGGGAAAGTTCAGGCGTTGATCGAAGAATTGGTTGGATATGGACTTGATGATTCCGAAATAGAACTCTTGTTTCAGGAGCAATTGGATTTTATGGAGTGGCCGGAACGAATTCAGTCGTGCGCTACCGTCGGTGATAACAAAGAAATGGCATCTATGCTTTCCAGTGCGATAAAAAAGCAGGTTGGAGTTAAAAGTAATGTTCTTGATATCACCGAAATTGAAAAAGCAGCTTCTTATGATGCGCTGTTTGTACCGATCAAATTCATGAATAAGTTCAGAAGCCTTAGTGAAACCATGATGATCATTCCCATCGTGCATATGTTTGATCCGGAAACACTGTATAAAATTACAGAACTTGCAGCGATTCAAACCATCGGATTGGTAACTTCTGATGATGAAAGTATTTCAAAGATCATCAATGAGTTAAAACTGATGATCCCGTTTGAAGGATCTTTTGTAGCAGGGAGTATTTATGGGCGATCTTTACCGCTTTTTGTTAGGGAGACAGATCTTATCTTATACACTCAGGAAAGTGCGAAGCTGGTAGAGCAGAAAGTGCCGGAGAAAAGCAGAATCCAGTTAAATTATAAGCTTTCAGATCGAAGTGCAGAAATGATTCGTTCGGAGCTTTGGGATCAGTAAAAGACAATTGTAAATAATAGTCATCCTGAGGATACTTCCGAAGGATCTGCACGATTACTAATTTTGCAGATTCTTCGCTATCGCTCAGAATGACAGTAGGAATAAATTGACCATCAAAAAGACCATAAAAAAAGCCATTTCGGCTATTGAGAAAGAGATAGAAGCGGTACGGGAGACACCATCCAATGACGTGCTGACTAATGGAGTGCTTCAAAAGCAATCGGAGAGTCATATCTATGTTTTTGAAACAACAAATCAGGGACTGCGATTTGCGGAAGAGATCAGAGCCAGGCTTCGCAGCAAAGATCTGGAAGTTCACGAAATAGATTTTAAAGATGGTAAAGTGTGGCTGGATTTCCCCGAAGATTTTGGACCAACGATCGATGAGGTTTATTTAGAGTGGGAAAACGATTTTGTGCTCAAAAAAATGGAAGAACATTTATATACTCTGGAAGACAAGTATAAGAAAGTCGACCAGCTGAAATCACTGTTAGAGCCAGCGAAGCATTTCAAGGAAAATAGTTCCGGCTATTCAGTAAAAGTGGATGAACTCAGAAATGCTTCTCAAACGGAAGCCATAGAAAAGGCAGTAAAAAATAATGTGCTGTATGTTTGGGGGCCTCCGGGAACAGGGAAAACAGCTACGCTTGGATTTATAGTTGCCAATCTTTTAAGAGAAGGAAAGCGTGTTCTTTTTGTTTCCAACACAAACAGAGCTGTAGATGTTGGTTTAATGAATGTGATTGAAGCGTTATATGAGATCGAGCCGATGTTCGATCTTCAGCAAACGACCAGGTTCGGAGAAGCCGCTCTTCAAGACGATCGATTGGAAAGTATTTTATTTGAAAATCAGGTAAAGATAAAACTAGACGGTAGAAAAGCAGACGCTGTACAGTTGAGTACTTCATTAGAGAATTACAAAAAGCTTCAGGCACAAATCGATAAGATGATGCTGGAAGATGAAGAGATTCCTCAAAAAATGGATCTGGAATGTCAGCTTCTTGGCGAGAAAGTAGACAGGGAAGGCGGCATCGATGCGATGGAAGAAAAGATCGATAAACTGCTGAATTTGAACGAACGTTATGAGTTGAAGAAAAAGCAATTAGTTGCCACAACAATGGCGAAAGTGTGTACTTCAGAGCTTTTTTGGAATCTAAGTTATGATGCCGTAGTAGTAGATGAAGCTTCGATGGCGGGCGTTCCTTATTTATTGCTGATGGCAGCTAAAAGTAAACAACATTTGGTTATTGCCGGTGATCCGATGCAGCTTCCTCCCATTGCCATTACTAATGATCCTGAATCCAGAGCCTTTTTGGAGCAGGATATTTTCACTTTTGTTTCCGGCGCTGAAACCACGGAAGACTTGTTCTTGTGGCATGATGAAAATCCGGGTTTTACTTGTTTCTTTGATACCCAATATAGATTAAGATCTGACTTGGCGGGAGTGATCAGTTCTGTTTTTTACGACGGAAGGCTGAAGTCCGGAGAAAAAATTCTGGAACGAGGAACAAACAAAAACTCGGTGGCTCTGGTAGATTCATCCAAATATGGACCGTACATAGAGCAGGAAAAAGGAGGAAGAAGTTTTAATCCGTCAAATGAAGTTCATTTAAAGCTCATCGAGCAAAGCGTTAAAAAACTTTCTTTGAAATATGCGGATGACAGCATCGGTGTTATCGTTCCGTTCCGAAGCAGTGTGTATACTGTTCGTAATCACTTAAGGGAAGAAGGTTACAGATATGTGGAAGTAGGAACCATTCATACCTTTCAGGGCAGAGAAAAAGAAGTGATCATTTTTGATACCGTGATGAGTGGTGAACTTCAGAACGGAGCTTTAAGACATTATTCAGTTCGTCCTTTTGATGAAACTAAGAATGGATTGAGTGTTCCGAGATTACTGAATGTTGCCTTTTCCAGAAGTAAAGAATTGCTGGTGATCATCGCCGATCTTCAACACGTAGAAAGAGTGTACGGAAATAAATTTCTGGGTAAGCTACTTGGTTCGGTTAAGGAGATATCGCTTTAGAAAATTAAGAATGTAGAATTCAAAATTAAGAATTTCTTTGGCATATTGATTAAATAGAGCTATAAATCGCTAACAAAGTGGTGTTTAGATTTCTCATAATAACTTGAAATAACAGAGAAAATTCTTAATTCTACATTCTTAATTTTGAATTCCTAATTTACAAATAACTCTGCTTCCACTCTTTGGCGATGAGGAATGCAAGTTCCAGACTTTGCTGATAGTTCAGTCTTGGATCACAGAATGTTTCGTAATTATGACCTAAGCCTGACTCGTTTAATCCCTCTGCTCCACCCACGCATTCGGTAACATTGTCGCCGGTCATTTCAAGATGAACGCCGCCTAAATAACTACCTTCGGCACGATGAATTGCAAACGAAGATTTGATCTCTTCCAGTATATGATCAAAATTCCTCGTTTTGACAGCATCTTCTGTTGAGAATGTATTTCCATGCATAGGATCTGAACTCCAAACTACAGGAAATCCTTCTTTTCGGATAGCTCTGATCAAAGGTGGTAATTGATCTTCAATTTTATCCTTTCCAAAACGGCCAATGAGCACGATCTTTCCGGCTTCATGAGTAGGATTTAAGGTTTCGATCAATCGTAATGTTTCGTCAACAGTAAAAGGAGGTCCAACTTTTACGCCAATCGGATTCTGAATTCCACGGAAATATTCCACATGTGCTCCATCCAGATCACGGGTGCGATTTCCTAACCAAACCATATGAGCACTCAGATTAAAAAACCCGGTTTTACGAGGCACCTGTCTTGTTTGGGCCGCATCGTAATACAAATTTAATGCTTCGTGCGAGGTGTAAAAATCAGCCTTTTGAAGATTATTCACCCTAGTTGGCGAAATAGATTCCATAAAACGAACGGCTTTGGTGATGGAATCAACCATAGCTTCATATTCTTTGTAATACTCATTATTGAGCATGAAGTCCATTTCCCATTGTTCGGGATGGCGCAAATCAGCAAAGCCCTCATCAGCGAGAGCGCGAAGAAAATTTAATGTTAAACCTGCTTTATGATATCCTTCTATCAATCGGTTAGAATCCGGCGTACGGGCTTCTTCAGTAGCTTCAAAACGGTTGATAAGGTCACCGCGATAGCTGTGAATTTCTTTTCCGTTTACATTCTCAAAATCATTTGATCTTGGTTTGGCATACTGCCCTGCTATTCTGCCAACACGGTGAACCGGAACCCCCATTTCATGGATGAGGATAAAGCTCATTTGAAGCATTACCTTCAACATATTTACGATCTTAGGCGAAGTTACCAGATCGAAACTTTCAGCACAGTCGCCTCCCTGAAGTAAAAAGCTTTTCCCAGCAGATACTTCTGCAAGTTTGGTTTTAAGTGCTTCTATCTCCCAGGATGTAACCAAGGGAGGTAGTCCTTTTAGTTGAGAATAATTCTCTTCCAAAAGCTCAGCATTGCTATAGGTTGGTAACTGTTTTACTGTTTTCTCCTTCCATGAGGTTGGAGACCAAGTGTTTTTGATTGTCTTTTCCATGAAATAATTATTATACATCAAAGGTATAAGAAATTTTAAGCTAATGCTTTCTAAATAATCCCTAACGCAAACGAAAATAAAATATCTATATATTCTAAAAAATTAGTTCAATAAGGGTTGTTGCTTAATGATAGAAACAAAATATAGAATACTTGTTGTAGACGATCATCCTGCACTGGTTACTCTAATAAAACACAAGCTTATTCACAGAGGCTTTGAAGTGCTGACAGCGCAAAACGGTGAAGATGCATTTAATCTTGTAGAGAAAGAGAGTCCTGACCTGGTGATAACCGATGTTGAAATGCCGGTTATGGATGGTTATCAATTATGTTCAGGTATTAAGGAAAACGATAGACATAATCACATACCTGTAATTCTGGTTACTTCATTAGTAACAACAGACTCATTGATGAAAGGAATCTCGGCTGGTGCCGATAACTATCTTACGAAGCCATATGATGATTATACACTGTTCAAAAAAGTAGATGATCTGTTAAAGCAACCACCCTCAAAAATCAGTGAAAGAGAGCCTGTTAAAGTTGTAGTTGATGGCAAAGAATATGAAATAAAAGCGGATGTAGAGCACTTGATTAATTTATTGGTTTCTACATACAAAAATACGCTTGCTCAGAATGTGGAGCTTGAAACGATAAAACAAAAACTAAGGGCAATAAATCAGGAATTAGAGCTGTCAAAAAATGAGCACCAAGATCTGTTACAAAATATTTTTCCTGATAAAATAGCAGAAAGTCTATTGGCTTATGGAACGGTGACCCCTGAGCGTTTTAAAAGTGTGACTATCATGTTTACTGATTTTGATGGATTCAGTAAAGTTGTTCCAACCTTAAGTCCTGAAGAATTGATTAGAAGTCTTTCTTTTTATTTTGATAAATATGATGAGTTTTCCGAAGAAAATAACCTTATCAAGATCAAAACTATTGGTGATAGCTATATGGCAGTTGGGGGGCTTCCTGAGGCTAACAACACTCATGCTATTGACACCATACTAGCGGCATTGAAAATGAAAAAATTCATGAGTCAATTCAATGCCGGGAAAGATGACTCCATTCCGGTGTTTCCTTTAAGAATTGGAATTCATACAGGCTCAGCAGTAGTGGGGGTTATCGGTAAAAAACGTTTCGCATATGATATTTGGGGCGACGCAGTTAATCTTGCTTCACGCATGGAGCAAAGTGCAGATGAAGATTACATCAACATTTCAGAAAGTACATATAATGAAGTGAAAGAATATTTTGTCTGTGAAAACCGAGGAAATATAGAGGTTAAAAATATGGGCTCTGTCCCAATGTATAACCTGAAGAGGATAAAACCTGAATATTCAGAAGATGAAGAAGGGTTTGTACCTAACAGGATGTTTGTGCGTGAATACAGAACTCTGGGACAGAAATTCGAAAATATAAACTAACCTTCTGGAAATTGAATGAAGGTTCTCTGCAATCTGTTTCGTATACTTCAAGTTGGTTTAAATCCTAAAAAAGTAGAGTTCATTGCAGCAGAATATTATTGTCAGAGGTGCACGCGAGCACAATCTTAAAAATTTTGATATAGACATTCCCCGAGATCAGTTTGTAGTAATTACGGGTTTGTCAGGTTCGGGGAAATCTTCTCTGGCCTTTGATACTATTTATGCTGAAGGTCAACGTAGATTTTTGGAATCACTTTCTGCTTACGCCCGCCAGTTTTTGGGAATGATGGAGCGTCCGGAAGTAGATTTTATAGACGGACTTTCTCCTGTAATTTCCATAGACCAAAAAACTACCAATCGTAATCCTCGCTCAACGGTAGGTACGGTTACGGAGATCTATGATTTTCTCCGATTGCTTTATGCACGAGTTGGAGTTCCATATTCTTATGTTTCCGGAAATAAGATGGAAAAACAATCTGCCGATCAGGTTGTAGCTTCAGTGATGGATATGCCTGAAGGAAGTAAGGTTTATTGCTTGGCTCCTGTTGTGCGTGGACGAAAAGGACATTACAGAGAGTTGTTTGAGCAAACAATCAAGCAGGGGTTTTTAACTGCACGAGTTGATGGCGAGCTGGTTGAGTTGGAGGAAGGTTTAAAGCTGGATCGATACAAGACTCACAACATTGAAGTAGTTGTAGATCGGTTTGTGATCAGTCCTAAAAGTGAAAAGAGGATTTCTGAAAGCATTCGATTGGCTCTGGAAATGGCTGACGGAAATGTAATCCTTGCGACAAAAAATGGGGATGAATTTGAAGACCGCCTTTTTTCTCAAAAACTTTTTGATGCAGAAAGTGGAATCGCTTATGAGGATCCTGCTCCAAATTTGTTTTCATTTAATTCGCCGTATGGTGCTTGTCAAACTTGTGATGGATTGGGAAGTACTTATGATGTTAGTTGGGAGCTTTTGGTTCCGAATAACGAACAGTCGATTGAAGATGGAGGTCTCAGATATTTAGGAGCACCCAGAGATGTGTTTGTGTTCAAACAATTGAAGGCTGTTCTGGAAACCATCAATAAAGATTTTGAAACACCTTTCAAAAAGTACTCCAAAGAAGATCTTGATCTGTTGATGAACGGAGGTGGTAATCATAAATATTCGGTTAATTATGATTTCAAAGACAGTAATGTAACCTACAAACATAAGTTTGAAGGATTACGAAAAATGATCATCGATCAGTATGAAAATAGCAAGTCTCCGAAGCAAAGAGACAAAGCCAAAGCGTACATGAGTAAGATCACTTGCCCGAAATGTGGCGGCGGACGATTAAATCAGGAAGCTCTTTCCTACAAGATTGACGGATATAATATTCACGATCTGGTAAAAATGGATATTGACGGAATTCGGGACACGCTGTACGGAATCAAACTTAGCGAACGACAGCAGCTCATTGGAAGTCAGGTATTGAAAGAGATCAGAGACCGACTGGATTTTCTGCTCAATGTGGGATTGGATTATTTAAATTTGGACAGAGAAGCGCAAACACTGAGTGGCGGTGAAGCTCAGCGGATCCGGTTGGCAACACAGATTGGAACGCAGCTCGTAGGAGTTCTTTATATACTGGATGAGCCGAGTATCGGGTTGCATCAAAGAGATAATATCAAACTGATCAAATCTTTAGAAATGCTACGTGATCTTGGAAACAGTGTACTGGTTGTTGAGCATGACAGGGAAACGATTGAGCATGCAGATTTTGTAGTTGATATGGGGCCGGGAGCAGGAGTTAATGGCGGACATATTGTTTCAGCAGGAACACCCGATGAGTTGGCCAAAGATTCAATGACGGCTAAATTTCTTCGTGATGAAGAGATCATTGAACTTCCGGAAAAGTATCGAAAAGGGAATAAGAAAAAGATCAGCATAAAAAATGCCCGTGGACACAATCTTCAGAATGTTGATTTGAAGGTGCCACTTGGGAAATTTATTTCGGTTACCGGAGTAAGTGGTAGTGGAAAGAGTTCATTAATCAATCAAACATTGGTGCCGATTCTTTCTAATCATTTCTATAAATCCAAAAGTGTTCCCCTTCCTTATGATACCGTGGATGGCTTGGATAATATTGATAAGATCATTTCTATTGACCAAAGTCCAATCGGTAGAACTCCAAGATCAAATCCGGGAACGTATACCAAAGTGTTTGATCATATCAGAAGATTGTACGCCGAACTTCCTGAATCAAAGATCCGAGGATACGATCAGGGAAGATTTTCATTTAATGTGAAAGGAGGAAGATGCGAAACTTGTCAAGGGGACGGAGTTCGTAAGATCGAAATGAACTTTCTGCCTGATGTTTATGTGACATGCGAAACTTGCAATGGCAAACGCTACAATCGTGAAACACTGGAAATTTTCTATAAAGGAAAAAGTATTTCTGATGTATTAAAGATGCCGATTTCCGAATCAGCAGAATTTTTTGATGCACAACCGGCGATCAGCAGGATCCTGAAAACGCTCACTTCTGTAGGATTAGGATATCTGACACTTGGACAATCCAGTACCACACTTTCCGGTGGAGAGGCACAACGAATAAAACTGGCAAGAGAGCTTTCAAAAATCGGAACCGGTGATACTTTATATGTGATGGACGAACCAACTACCGGATTGCATTTTCAGGATGTTCGAATGCTGGTAGATGTTATCCAGAAATTGGTTGACAAAGGAAATACCGTGATGGTGATCGAACATAATCTGGATCTGATAAAAGCCGCAGATTGGATCATTGACCTTGGTCCCGAAGGAGGGAAAAGCGGTGGAGAAATTATCGCAGTAGGAACTCCGGATAAAATAGCGAAAGTTGAGAAATCACATACAGGCAAATTTTTGAAGCAGGAGTTTGAGAGACTCAGTAAGACTGTCGAAGTATAAAAAATAATTTTTGCTAAAAATTTAAACCACGTCTTTTGAATTTCTAAACCTTTTTTGTTTTTTTTGTGCTGATTAAAAAATGAGGGTATATGGCGGGGTTCAAATATTTATGCACCATAGGTGTGTTAATGATGATTGTTATTCCAACTTCGGGACAATCGATAGTTGGTTATGAATCTTATTTTGATAATTATCTTATTCGAAATATCGGTATAGAAGAAGGACTCCCAAGCGAACCGGTCTTCTACACATATGAAGATTCATTAGGGTTTATTTGGATTGTAAGTTCTGCAGGTCTTGTTAGATATGATGGATTAAGTATTAAGCAGTTCAATACTGGGTACACTGGCGGCTTTTTATACGAAGCTCATGAAGATGAAGATGGACATTTGTGGATTCCGTCTGTTAATACAGGAGTACATAAGTTTGACGGTAAAAAGTTTACGGCTTATAAAAATGAGTTAGAAAGTGAGGAAGGACTTGCCAAAACAATGTTTGTCAGCAGTAACGGGAATTATTTTATTGGCATGTATGGCGTAGGTCTAATCGAATTTGATGGAGAAAAAGTTTTAGCCAGATACTCAGAAGAAGATGGATTGGTTGCAAATACAATATGGAGAATTATAGAAGACCGTTACGGACGAATTTGGATAGGAACAGATAATGGTGCAAGCATTCTTGATGGTGGAAAGTTCACAAATTTTACTTCAGAAAATGGTCTGCCACATAACAAAATAAGAGGCTTAACCGAAATGTTTAACGGCGATATTTGGATTGGGACTGATGGAGGTGGAATAGCCGTATTTCGGGATGCTAAACCTTACAAATATTATAATAGTCAGCATGGACTAAGCGGAGATTTCCCACAGTTTTTTGGGCAAAACCCGGTTGATAAATCTATTTGGATTGCTCATCATGGTCAGGGACTTGATATATTTAATAATGGTAAGTTTGAAGGGATTACTGAACAAGAAGGCTTGCCATCAAATTTTCTGACCTATATTGGGTTTTCGAAAGATGGAACAGGTCATATTGGGTCTGAAATGGGGCTTTCGATCTTTACTAGAAAATTAGTTAGCACGATTAATAAAAATACCCCTGGAATTGAAATTAATCCTTCGATTTCAGTGATTGAGGAAAAAGATAAAACAGTTTGGATAGGCCTTGAAGGGAAGGGATTCAGATATTTTTCAGATCATGAATGGTCTAAGTTAGAAGATCCTCCGGAGTTTACGAATGGATATGCCAATGGAGCAGCAAGGGATCCTGAAGGAGGAGTTTGGTTTTCAACGCAAGGGTCAGGCATTATCAAGATCAAAGATCAAAAGATAGTAGCCCATATATCCGAAAAAGACGGAATGATAAACGATTTTTCTAACGGGCTGGCTTTTGATAATGAAGGTTTGCTTTGGGTCGGGACAAACAAAGGAATAAATGTAATTAACAAAGACCACGAGATAATCAGATCTTATACTACAAAAGATGGCTTGCTAAATAACTATTGTTTAACGATGAGTAGTTCATCGGATGGTAGCATATGGTATGGCTCGTATGGTGGGGGGTTAGCTCGGTTCTACAAAAATGAAATCACTGTATTTGATTCAACGAGTGGTGTTTTTGGAAGTTCAATTTTTTCAGTTTTTGAGCATTCAAATGGAGATGTACTGATTACCGGAGAAAAGGGAGTTATTTCCGTTTTTAATAACGAGAACATGGTTTACTACGATACCGAGGCTGGAATTCCTAATACAGTATTTTATGGAATGAGCGAAGATGAAAAAGGAAATATTTGGATCAGCTCGCCGATTGGGGTTTTCAAAATTGATATAGACGAGTATAACCAATTAAGAAAGAATGAGATTTCCAGAGTAAATTATTCACACTACACTACTGAAGATGGATTGCCAACACGACGGCTTGAATCAGGAACGAATGCAGTTTCAACAAGAATTCATACAGGTGAAATTTTATTTGCTTCCTCACAGGGCACTGTTGTAATAGATCCTGAAAAGGCAATCATTGAAACGGCATCCTTTGCTCCTTACATAGATGAATTTATTGTGGATGAAAACCCATTGCCGGTAAACTCAATCAGAGAATTAACTCCAAAAGACAAAAAGATTGAAATCTCATACTCAGCTCTCAATATCAAATCACCAAAGAAAACAAAATTTAGAATTAAGTTAGAAGGCATTGATGAGGAATGGGTTTACGTTGAAAACAGAACTTCTGCTTATTACGATTATTTACCGGATGGCAAATATATTTTCCATGTATCAGCAATTGGCCCAGATGGACAGTGGAATAAAAAAACAGCGAGTATAGATTTTACTGTTCTTCCTCCTTTTTACAAAACCTGGTGGTTTATGTCGCTAAGCTTAATGGGCTTTATAGCTATTGGCGCAGGGGGTGTTCAAATTCGTTCGAATATGAAGCTTGAAAAGCTAAACAGGGAATTGGAAACCCAACAAAAAATACAGAAAGAAAGAGAAAGGATATCCAGAGAGTTACATGACAATGTAGGTTCACAGATTACTAATTTGATTACCGGAATAGAGGTAAGTAACCTTCACGTAAAGAAGAACCAACAAGATAAGGCGCTTTCTTTATTGGGGAATTTGGACACTGATGCTCGTGGTGCGATGACAGATCTGCGAGAAACTATCTGGCTGCTTGATAAGGAAGAGGTTGAGTTCGAAGCTTTTATTGAACATCTAAATGGGTATTTAAATCGCCAAAAACGTTATTCAAAGGGTTTAGAAATAAAGCTAGATTCCACTATTGATAATGAGTGTGTGTTAGAACCCGGTCAATCGATGAACCTTACCCGCATAATTCAGGAAGCATTAAATAATTCCAGAAAGTATGCAGAGGCTAACGAGTTTATCATTTCTTTTAGATTAGAAAACCAAAAACTCTATGTTAATTTAGTTGATGATGGTAAAGGAATGGATCTGGATGAAGAGATTAATAAAGGGAATGGAATAAGAAATATGTCTCACCGAGCAGAGGAAATGGATGCTAAATTTCAAATAAAATCCGATGGAATTTCGGGAGTTGAAATTGAAATGTCTTTTGATGTAAAAATACCCTGATAAGGGTATTCTGTTTTCTGTTGGTTTTTAGTTTCTTAAAACATGAGTATAAAAATAGCCATAGTTGAAGACCAACAAAAAATCATCGACCGTCTTATACAAAGACTTTCCTTTTTTGATGATATTGAAATCCTTTTCACTGCCTCAGGAAGTAAGCAGGCAATACAGTATCTGGAGAAGCTTTCTCCTGCTGATTTGCCTAAAGTGATATTAATGGATATCGAAATGCCCGGAAAATCGGGAATAGAGTTAACAGCTATAATTAAACAGCAGTATCCGCAGATCGATATTTTGATTCAGACAGTGTTTGAAAATGATGAAAAAATTTTCAAATCCATTCAGGTTGGTGCTTCAGGTTATTTATTAAAAGATGATCCCATTCAGAAATATGTAAATGCTATTCACGAGCTGGCGGACGGAAAGGCTGCATTATCTCCACTAATAGCTTCAAAGGTGATGAATTTTGTAAAAAAGTCAACTCAATCAAAAGAAGAACAGGCTAAGGAAACACAACAAAAATTCTCATTAACAGATAGAGAAATAGATATTCTGAAAGGTATTGTAGAAGATTTAACTGAACACCAAATTGGCGAAAAACTTTTTATCAGCCATCATACGGTTAGAACTCATATCAAAAATATCTACAAAAAATTGCATGTCCACTCAAGAGCTTCTGCTGTAAGATTTGCCATTTCCAAAGGGCTCGTTTAAAACTGATTTTCAATTTGAAAATGTAGACTCTTTTTTTATTTTTTTCCCAAAATTAAAGGGGTTTACTGGAAAATGAGAAAAAAAGTACTAATGGGATGGTTGATTCTGTTTGTTTCAACATCCTTTTGTAAAAC
Organism: Balneola sp.; assembly: GCA_965222085.1. GTDB lineage: Bacteria > Bacteroidota > Rhodothermia > Balneolales > Balneolaceae > Balneola. Next base: position 882,958 of record OZ244952.1, on the reverse strand, counting down.
AGTATTGGGGCAAAATCGATCTGATATCGAATCTAGAGTCGACTCAATTGCAAACATAGGTTTTGTTGAATTGACTTCCTCTCCACAGAAATATGAAAAACTATTTTTAAAAGCATTGAGTGATGCAGATTCCTTAAGTCTAACTAACCAGTCTGCCGTATTGAATTCTAAGCTCTCTACAATTTACTCTTATTTAGGGAAGGCCGGTTTAAAAATCGAGTATAAGTTAAATTCAATCCGTTTATACGAAGAACTTGATTCATTAAAAAAAGCCGGATTTGAATATACGGAACTAGCTTGGTTGCTAAGACAAACTGATTTGGATAAATCGATTGAATATATGCGAAGAGGGCTAGCTATATTATCAGGTTATGCAGGTTCTATTGAACAGGCTAATGCATTTAATAACTACGGATTAATTAAACTAGCAAAGAAAGAGCCGGACAGTGCGTTATATTTTATCAATAGATCATTAAACATAAAGGAGAGTCTGAATGACACTTTGGGAATAGCCTATTCACATAGCTATATAGCTAATGTATATATGGAAACAGGGCAGTTTCGAAAAGCAATAAATAAGCTTGACCTAGCGATTGAAATAAGGAATTCTATTAATGATCAATCAGGAATAAGTATTGATTTGGTAAATGCCGGGATGTCCTATATGACACTTGGGGAGCTTGAAAAAGCACTTAAATATTTAAAAAGATCTTTACTACTTGCATACGAAACTGAGAATTTAGGTTTAGCATCGTTTGCCTTTAATACCATTTCAAATACATTTGAAGAACAAGGCAGGTATGATTCAGCACTGGTCTATTATAAATCATTTAACAGCTTTAGTGATAGCCTTGACAAAGCTAAGTATAATGAAAGGATCGCTGAATTGGAGGTGCAATTCCGTACTGAGGAAAACGAAAAAGAACTTGCTCAAAAAGAAGCAGAATTAACTCAGGAACAATTAAAGGTTAAAAGAAGAAACTGGACTACGGGTATATTTGGACTCTTATTTTTATCAATAAGCTTCATTTCATTTCTATTTATAAGGCAACAAAAGATAAAGAGAGAGAATCTGATCAAAGAAAAAGATTTAAAATTAAAATTAGCCAGTGCAGAATTGGAAAATAAAATCCATCATGAGAAAGAAAGAATATCTCGTGATTTACATGATAATGTGGGCTCTCAGATCACCAATTTGATTACAGGAATAGAGATCAGCAATATGCATATAGCAAAGGGGCAACAAGAACAAGCCGGAGAGCTATTAAAAAATTTAGATGAGGATGCTCGAAACACAATGACGGACCTCAGAGAGACAATTTGGTTGTTGGATAAAGAAAAAGTGAGATATCAGGATTTTGAAAAACACTTAAAGGCATATATTCAACGACAGGAACGTTATTTCCAAAATTTGGAAGTAATGGTACAATCAGAGGTTCAAGAAGATTTGGTTTTGGAACCTTCACAATCATTAAATCTGATGAGAATTATTCAGGAAGCTTTAAATAATGCAAGAAAATATTCAGAGGCGAGTAAGGTCTTAATATCATTAATTTCAAATGAAAACCAGATCGAAGTTGTAATAAAAGACAACGGAAAAGGGATGGAGTTAGATAAAGAATTAAATAAGGGTAATGGGTTAGAAAATATGTTTTCCAGAGCAAAAGAAATGAATGCCGAGTTCAATATTATTTCAATCCCACAAAAAGGAACGGAAATAAAGTTATCTATTGAGCATGTAATCTGAATTCAAGGAAAAAAAAGGCCACAGATTACTAGTCTGTGACCTATTCAGGAGTGACCCAAAGGTCACTTTATTATGTTTAGTATTTAGAAGGCTAACCCTGCTCTCAACATGACGCCGGTTCCTGCATCACTGTTTTGAAGGGTAAGTCCGCCGGTTATAAATTTGAAACGGGCACGTGCACCAAGCTCCAGCCAGTTTTGCGCCTGAGCCATACCTGTTGTAATGTTTCCGTTACCGTCTGTTTCAGTATTAGGTTCAAAATCTACTAAACTCAGAAGGTTGTAGTTGTAAGAAGCATAAGGGGAAATTTTGATATCAGAAACTACAAGATTGTATCTGACTCTGGCCATCAAAGGAACACCAATACCGGATCTGTATATAGTTTGGGTTGCAGTGTTACCACCTCCAACATCAATGGTGTTTTCCTCTTTGTTAAATACTAAATAGGCACTTAACCCATAATCAAAAGAAAGAGGCAGGCTGGTCATTTCAGATAAGTCTTTATACTTATTCCATTCTATTCCTCCTCCAATGGCACCACCAAGAAAATATCCCCAGAAATTTCTTTCTCCGGTTTCATCTCCATTAAAGAACGCTACACCGGCACCACTAACTTCAGGATAGGCATGTGCACCTTTGCCGGAATGGGTAATAAAACCTATGCTACTACCGGTAAATGCATTATCAGAAGCAGATGAAGATGAAGAAGATGAATTGCCACCAGTTGTTACTCTTACATTTCCCGGAATGTCACCATAGCAAGCAGATCTGGCAGGAATACCTCCACGGAAGGCTGCATTTCTATAAAGTTGATATAGATTTTCCTGAATCACTTCTTCCTCTTCGGATTGGCTAAGGTCGATATTTCCATCATCCAGGACGTCGCCGGTGCCTTCACGCTGGTAGTTATTACTAAGCACTTTTATTTCTACACGGCGGTTTTCTTGTCGTCCTTCTTCTGTTTCATTATCAGCAATAGGTTCTGATTCTCCATATCCTTTCGCTTGGATACGTTCCGCAGCGATTCCACGATTAATTACATAGGTACGAACTGCTTCAGCGCGAGATTGGCTCAGACGTTCGTTTGAATCTTCTCTTCCTACATTATCTGTATGCCCACCAATTTCGATTACTAAACCGGATTTCTCCATAATATCAAACAGTCGATTCAATTCTTCCTGGCTTTCATCCCGGAGATTCGCACTACCGGTATCAAAGTAAATATTACGTAATACGATGCGAGCACCTTCCGTAGCTTCATTTAACTGGAGATCCTTTTTAACTTCAGAATATCCGTCCTCAGAATCAGCACCTTCTCTCAAATCGAGCACTTGGGTTTGGAAGAGATAGCCTTTTTGATTTGCAGTAATCAAGTATCTTTTTCCGTAAGGGAGAGTAACTAAATATTCTCCGTTTACATCGTCGCTGGTGATGTATCCTAATTGTTCATTAGTATCAAGATCACTCCAGAACAGTGTAGCTTTAATTGGTTCATTGTCTTGATTAGAGATAACTCCTGAAATATTAACTACAGGTTCAGGACGGAATTCCTGAGGGATCGGCATTCGGAATAAATCACTTTCTCCATAGCCATCGTTGTTGTTTCCAGTTGTATTTCGGTTAAAATAAAGATAGGAGCCAGATGACGGCACTGAAATGTATAGGTCATTTAGTACAGTGTTAACTTCTTTACCCATATTTTCGGGTTTAGTCCAATTATCCCAACCATCACCAATTCTACGGGTTATGAATAAATCATACCCTCCAAAGCTCGCATGACCTGTTGAAGAAAAATATAATGTTCGTCCGTCAGAGCTCAAATATGCTCCGCGTTGGTTACTTTTTTGCAGGTTAATACTGGAAGGAAGCTTTTTTGGGGTTGTCCATGCACCATTTATAAGTTGACTTATATAGATGTCATAGTGATCTCCGCTTCCACGACCAACCCGATTTTCTTCTGAAGTAAATAGAAGCGTTTTTCCATCCGGTGAGATAGTTACATCAGCTTCAAAGTACTTAGAGTTTATTCCGCCGCCCATATTACATGGGGTGGTCCAGCGATTACCCTGATTGTAGCTGTAAAACAAATCGCCACCACCGAAATAGCCGTCATAATTACCAAAAAGAATCATCATATTTCCATCATTGCTTATTATCTCAGGAGCCTCATTCCCGGTTGTGGTTATCGGTGATGGCATTAATGTAGGTCGTTGCCATTCTCCATTTGCTCCACGATTAGAAACCCAAACATCTTCTCCACCTCGGCCGCCCGGGCGATCGCTTGAGAAAAAGTAAAGCCTGTTGCCGTCTGCGCTAATTCTTGGACTGCTTTCTCCGTATTGTGAATTTACCCCGGCGCCAAGATTTTCTACTTCTATATCTTCTACTGGTTTGCGAAGAATAGAAATAAGCTCATTAATCTGGGCTTTATTAGCTGATTTATAGCCATCACGATAGGCTTCGTACATTTCAATTGCTTTGTCCCAATCTTTTAGAGCAACATAGCTTTTTGCAGCCCATAAGTAATATTCGGGATCGTCTGCGGCTGCCCGTTCGTATCTGACAGCTGCCTGATCATATTTTCCGTTATTGTAAAGTTCTGCTGTTGATTGGGCACTTACGTCAATTGCAAGATATCCGTTAAACAGTATCAGAACTGATAGGTATTTTAAGGTTTTCATATTGTACTCCTGAAAGTGTACTTCGCATTAGCTTTGCACGAAGTGGTTAAAATTGATATAGAAATATGCTTGTAGATCAGAAGTGTAGAAATACCCGACTCAGGGTATAATCAATTGAGAATCGGAAAAATACCCTCAATAGGGTATGTATTGTAAATGACATGTACGGTTAATTGTGACACCCTAAATAGGGAGGGGTGACTATTAAATTAAAACAAACTGTTATGAAGCATTACTACAGAAAACTCAAGAAGAACATACTTTTAATTGCAGGTTTAATGCTGCTTTCGGCGGTTACACATACAGAGCTAAAAGCTCAGGTTGTTGCCGGGGTAGATACACTAAGCAAAATTTCAGGAACCTGGCAGTACTATGATTTTACAAGCCAAAAAGCTTTTTCTATTGAAGACACCACAACCTATACGCCCGATTTTTGGGGCAGTAGCAACGAAGGAGTAAACTTTGGAAAAGAATTTTCATCATTAATTCCGGGAAAAAGAGTATTGCTTTTAGGAACCGGTAATATTGATACGGTAACAACAGTTCCAGAGTGGACAGATAAAGCTCCCTGGGTGGATACAAGTTGGGATTTCACACATGGTACACAAGGACAACCTATTTCACCAGAGCAACTTTGGGTAGTGTACACATCTGAAGGGTTATATGCTGTTATGCAGATTGATGAACTTCCGCAAGGAAATTTTGGAAACAGCTTTGTATTTAAATACAAATATATGAGCGAAGGAGGCACAACTTTAGATGTAACAAATTTGAATTCATCTGATCAATTAGTAGGTACAGCAACAAGTAATTCAGGAAATGGATTTGATCTGTCGGGAGAGATATCAGGTGAGCTTGAAGATGCGGGAGATTATTTGCCTGATTTTGTCTTTGTAAATAACGAGGGGGTCAATTTCGGTAATGAGGGAAGTACCTCACTTTCTTCCACAGGGAGAAGATTTTTACTATTAGGTGAAGGGAATTTAGATACACTGAAATCAGTACCACCTCGATCAGATTCAGCTCCATGGGTAAGTGTTTCATACGATTTTGCTGACGGAACAGGAGGCCAGCCTATTGCAGCAGGGCAACTATGGGGAATCTATACCAGAGAAGGAAATTATGCCGCAATTGAAATAACAGCATTACCGGGTGGTAATTTTGGAAGCTCTTTTGATTTCAACTACAAATATCAACCGGATGGGAGTCGGTTTTTTGAAGAAGTTGACTTTCAAGACCCTGACCCGGTTCTGTCAATCTCAATTGAAAGTGGAAATAATCAAACAACGGATCTAAGTTCACAACCTGCAAATCCAATTGTAGTATTGATCACTGATCAGGATGGAGCAGTTGTAAGTGGAGAAACAGTAAATTTTGAAATTACTAACGATCCTATTGGAGTAAATGAAGAGGGAACAGTTACTCCGTCTGATGTAAGTGATGCTTCAGGTTTGGCAGAAGCAATTGTTACAGTAGGAGACAAAGAAGGGGTTTATACTGTAAAAGCAACATTAGCTTCAGATGATACAAAGTTTGTGGAATTTACAATAACCGCAGAAGAAGCAGTGACCGGACCACAGCCAACTTCATTAGTGATCACGGGTGGACAAAATCAGGTCACAATGTTGGGAGATACCATAGCAACTTCTTTAGAGGTTGTTGTGATCGATGATATTGGGGAACCGATGAATGGCATCACTGTAACATTCGAAGAAGAGACTATTCCAGATGGGGCAATTTCTGGCAGCTTTTTTACACCGGATGGAATAAATGTAAATCAGGCAACAACATTTAATAATCGTGCATACATGGATTATTCACTGGGTGACAAACAAGGTGATTATCTGATCAAAGCATATCTGACCAATTATCCTGACGTTGATTCAGTTGTATTTACAATTTCAGGAGAGTTGGTAAAAGCTCCGATGAACTTTACGGCGAATGCCCAGTCTGGGGTAATAGATTTAATGTGGGATGCCGCTAATGGCGCGAAAGAATACAATATTTACAGAGCGTTGAATGATGATAATCCTGCGAGTGCATCTTTATTAGCAACCATCTCCGATAATGCTTTAACAGACGACAATGTAACCCCGGGGGAAACCTATTTTTACCGTGTATTCAGCGTAGACGCATTTGGGAATGAAAGCGAGCTTGCAGCCGGACCTGTAAGTGCAACTACTGAAGTTGTAGGAGATGTAGTAGCGGGTACAGCAACTATTATCAAAGATGAGGGAGCGTGGCAGTTTTTTGATTTTTCTACTCAATCGGTGTCAAACCAAGAAGAAAATGGTGGATTTGTTGCAGATTTCAGAGGAACAAGTAATGAGGGGGTAAACTTTGGGAGAGAAGGAGCCCCATCTATTTCAGGAAACAGGATTATTCTTCTTTCAGAAGAAAATCTGGAAAGCGTTTCAGAAATTCCATCTTGGACAAACGAAGAACCTTGGATTGGAACTACCTGGGACTTTTCAAACGGAACAGGTGGGCAGCCAATATCTGTTGGTCAGCTTTGGGGAGTTTATACCAGTGAAGGACATTATGCAGCAATGGAAATCACAGAAGTACCCCAAGCATTCGGTACCAGTTTCTCTTTCAAATATAAGTACCAGCCCAGCGGTTCAAATCAATTTGAGGAAGTAGAACTGTTGATCCCAAGTGCATTATTAAAAGTTTCAGGAGACGAACAGATTGGAAATCCTGAAAAAGCACTGGCTCAACCATTAATGGTGCAAGTAGTGGATGAAAATGAAACTCCTGTAGAAGGTATATCAGTAAACTTTTCAGTTACTAAGTTGCCGGAATCTGCTATGAGCTGGGGGCTAAGTACGAACTCGGTAATTACAAATTCAGAAGGGAAAGCCAGAGTTATACTTACACTCGGAGACAAATTGGGCGAATACGAAGTTACCGCAACGGTTGATGAGCTTGAGTCAGTGGTGTTCAGTTCTACAGCAGTTGAAATTCCTGCTCCCGATGCTGTTACGTTACTTGAAGTCAGGGATGGTTTCCGGGCAAATAGTTTGATGCCACTTTGGACGCAAAGTAATAGCGAAAATTTCCTTAGATACCGAATATATATGAGTACAGAAGGTGGAGAATTGATACTGGTTGATTCAACGCGTACAGGAAGTCTGTTCACACAGGATACTGCAAAAACGGTAAACGATTTGACAGCACTTCAGGATTATTCATTTGCAGTAACAGTAGTGAATGCGGATTTACAGGAAAGTGAGTTGTCCAACACACTAACTAATTTCCCAAAACCGGTTCCCGATCAACCTAAAGATGTAGTTGCAACAGCAGGCGACAGAGCAGTTCAACTAAGTTGGGCAGCAAATGACAGTGCTTACTTTGATTATTACTATGTGTATTCAGGACTAGATGGATTCGGTGTTTTTGCAAACGATACTTTGTATGGATACAATAATACAAGTCTCGTGATAAGCGGATTAGAAAATGATCAAACATACCAATTCTATGTAATTGCTGTAAACAGATTCGGACAGGAAAGTAGTTTTCCTGAGAAGATAACAGCTATCCCGACTTCTACTTACGAGGAGGTAGAAACGACACTTCCGAATTTGATAAACGGAATCTCTTCCTGGGCTGATATTGATAATGACGGAGATTTAGATCTATTGATCACTGGTCAGGAAAGTGATGAAGCAGATCCACAAACATCGTTATTAACAAATGACGGTACAGGAGAACTAACAAACTCAAACCAAACATTTGAAGGCGTTGCCAATAGTACCGTATTTTGGTTCGATATCGATCAAAACGGATATATTGATTTGGTACTCTCAGGTGAATCAGCTACCGGTCCGATTACTAAAGTATATCTGAATAATGAAGGTACATTTACCGATTCCGGATTTACTTTACCGGGATTAGAAGATGGAATAGTTTCACCTGCTGATTACGACAGTGATGGCGATATTGATTTTCTTGTAGCAGGGACCGTTGATGGAAATCCTCAAACGTCGCTCATTAAAAATATGGGTTCCGGTGTATTTGAACCTGTTCTCTTTGGCTTCGCAGGTTTTAGCATACCGGCTGCAAGTTGGGGAGATGCAAATGCCGATGGAAAGCTGGATTTATTTATAACAGGAGCAGATTCTGATGGAAATATTGAAGCTATCTTATATCTGAACTTAGGGAATGACTCTTTTGTAGCATCTGAATCCGTTTTTCAGGGTGTAATAAACGGTACAGTAGCATTCACGGACTTTGATTTAGATACAGATCAGGATATTCTGATTACGGGTTATACTGACGCAGCTGAAACTAATTTGTTTACAGGCTTCTATGAAAATACAGGAACAGGCTTTGATCTGTTTTATTCAACTAATTCAAATCAGTCAGATAAAAGAAAGGTTGGCGGAATTTCAAAGAGCCGGGCTGTTATTGGCGATTATGATAATGATGGCGATTCGGATGTGTTGATCAGCGCTGATGGTGAAGCAACTATATTTAATAATAACCGTGGCGATATCAACGAAGAAAAACTGAATGTATCAGGTGCAGGTTCGGTTACCTGGGCAGATTATGATGGAGACGGTGACTTGGATATAATCGTATCAGGAGCAAGCTCAAAAGTCCTTTCAAATAACACTTCCATTAAGAATACAGCGCCATCTGTGCCGGAAGGTTTAATGTTTGCCACTGCCGGGGATACTGTTAATTTAATTTGGAATGCGTCATTAGATGCGCAAACTCCTTCTAAGTCATTAACATATAACGTTCGCATTGGAACAAGTCCCGGAGCTTCTGATATTCTCTCAGCGAATGCAGATCTTAGCACAGGAAAGTTAAGAACTCAGGCAAATGGAAATGCAGGCTACAAAACTTCATTTTCTTTACGAGGTTTACCAAACGGCACATATTATTGGCAGGTTCAGGCTGTTGATAATGGGTTTATGGGATCAATGTTTTCGCAAGAACAGCAATTTGATGTGACCTTGAGTACGGTTTCGAATGAAACCGAACAAGCTATTCCTTTAACAACAGAGTTAGCTCAAAACTATCCGAATCCTTTTAATCCAAGCACTACTATAAATTACACACTTAAAAATTCCGGTCCGGTAAATATAAGAGTGTATAATGTTACAGGGCGTTTGGTACAGGAACTTGTTAATGACAGAAAGAGCGCGGGCGAACATGTTGTAAGCTTTGACGCTAGTAATTTAGCCAGTGGAATATATATCTATAGGCTAGAAGCTGAAGGGAAAGTTCTAATAAGAAAGATGACACTCATAAAGTGATATAGTTAATTTAAACTACAAAAAGGCTCCTTGAATAAAGCTCAGGGAGCCTTTTGTTTTTCAAGAAAAATATTGATTAAAGTCTTTCAATGTATATATATTACGCTCTGTGAAAATTTTCAGAACACATATCACTAAAACATACAGTCTGGTAGTAATACTACTTGGATTTGCGCTTCATTTTGTTGCTCCTATTCAGGAAAGTAAAACTCATTCAGAATTTACTTCATGGTTGGATGCCAAAGTAAAATCTGAAGAGAATACCGAGATCAGAAAGCTTATTTCAGATTTAGCTGATGATGCAGAAGAGCTGGACTCGGTTATAAGGAAAGCTTCAGAGATCGTATCAAAAAACAGTGAAGATTTTGAACTGCCATTTGGTAAATCAGATGATTCGGATGTTTTAGAAGTGATTATTGATGAGTGGAAAGCTTATCAGAGTTCTTCTAACGGCATGGGCAAAGCGGTTGTAATTGAGAACATTAAACCGAATGCTGTTTCTCAAAAAGAAGCTGCTTCTCTGAAAAAAGGAACAAACTCTATATCAGAGTCCTGCATGAACAATCTGGTTAACATTGAAGCCGGATGGGATACATTTTCACAAAACACTTCTTATACACCTTTCTTATCAGGGGTAGCGATAAACGCTCCTTAGCATCGATGGGATGCAAATTCCAAAAAGCAAATCTCAAAAATCAAATTTAAGTACTTACTTAAGCTTCAAGTTATAGAGACATTTTTGTCTTATATCTTGTGTCTTAAATCTAATATCTAATTACAAATAATCTAAAATCTAACAACCATGCAAGGAAACGGATTTAAAATAGGACTTATAGTGGCCTTTTTAGGACTTACACTATTTTACCTATATCCAACTGTTATATACAATTTGGAGCAAAAACAAATAAGTGAACTTTCTCCTACTGATAGTGCTCAATATGTAGATGAGCACAGAGAAAAGTTAGCAAGCCTTAAAGAACGAACACTAAACCTTGGTCTTGATCTGCAGGGTGGAATGTACGTTATGCTTGAAGTGGGAACGCCACAGTTGATTCTTGAACTGGCTGGCGAAAACAAAGACAGCGAATTAGAGCAAGTAGTTGCCAGTGCTAGAGCAATAGCTTTAGAAAACGACACTGACTTCATCGATGAAATGGCTACAGAATTTCAATCTCAAGGCGAAGGAGCCAGATTGAGTCGCTATTTTAGGAATGATGCGGCAGAAATTACTCGTCGTTCTACCAACGAAGAGATCATTACGTTCTTAAAAGCACAAAGAACAGAAGCCCTCGACAGAGCTATCGAAATTATCCGTACTCGTGTGGATAGATTTGGTGTAACTGAGCCATCTATCGTAAAACAAGGAACAGATAGAATTGTAGTTGAGCTTCCGGGTGTGGACGATAAAGAGCGAGTTCGTAATCTACTGAAAGGTACTGCCCGTCTGGAATTCAGATTGGCTGCCAATGCAAATGATTTCAGCTCATTCATTAATCAGGTGTATGATTATTTCGATGAGAAGGCTGCCGGTGAAGAGGGAGACTCTTTGGATACCATTCAACCAAATGCTCTGCTGGAAGTTCTTATCCCAAGTCAGGGAAGTCCTTATGTTCTTGGATATGCTGAAGAGCAAGACACCGCAGAGGTAAATGCGTTACTAAAAGATCCTGAAATTGACAGAATGCTTCCAAGAAATACAACTATTATGTGGAGTGCAAATACGCAGCCATATACTGAGGGTGGAGCAGAAGTTTTTTCTCTTTACGGAGTAAAAACAGATGTTGAAATGACAGGTGATGTTATCGAAGAAGCAAGCGTTCAGTTTGATCCAACAACTAACGTTCCTGAAGTTTCAATGACCATGAATGCGGAAGGAGCCAGAGACTGGGCAAGAATTACAGGAGCCAATATTGGTAAGCCTGTAGCAATTGTACTGGACGGTTTTATATATACCTATCCAAATGTGATTTCTAAGATAAGCAACGGTCGTTCATCAATCACAGGAGTTGAAAATGTAGGCGAAGCCGATGACTTGGTAAACATTCTGCTTTCAGGTGCACTTCCTGCTCCGTTGGAGATCGTTGAAGAGCGTACTGTTGGTGCTTCACTTGGTCAGGCTTCTATTGATGCGAGTTTAAACTCTGTATTAATTGGTTTATCAATCGTTGCAATTTTTATGATCGTGTATTACCGAACAGGTGGTGCAGTTGCTGATCTGGCGTTGTTACTGAATATCGTGTTCATCTTGGGAATTTTAGCCGGTTTCAAAGCTACATTAACACTTCCGGGAATGGCTGGTATCGTTCTGACTATTGGTATGGCGGTAGATGCAAACGTGCTGATCTTTGACCGTATTCGTGAAGAGCAACGTACCGGAAAAACCATCAAAGCTGCAATTTCTGCAGGTTATGCAAATGCAATGAGCGCAATTTTTGATGCTAACATCACGACAGGTTTTGTAGCATTAGTTCTTCTGAGTTTCGGAGTTGGTCCGATCAAAGGATTTGCTGTAACTCTGCTTGCAGGTATCTGTTGTTCATTATTTAGCGCAATTATTATCACACGTGTAGTGGTAGACTATTTGACTCGTGCTAAATCTGACGCAGTAAACTTCGGTTAATCAACAAAGAAATTTAAAAGAGTAAAAGGATATAATTATGAGATGGTTTGAAACACCAAATTTTGATTTCGTTAGTAAACGAAAGATAGCTTACGTGATCTCCGGGATATTGCTAGCAATTTCCATTGGAGCGATCGTAACGAAAGGACTGCAGTACGGTATTGACTTTAAAGGCGGTAAAGAAATAGTCTTGAAGTTCGAGAAAGCTGTAGATGTAACTGAGATCAGATCCAGTTTATCTGATCCATTAGGTTCAACTCCGGAAGTGAAGCTTTTCGGATCTGAATCTGAAGTTCTGATCAGAACAGATAACACAAACACAATTGAAGAGATCGAGACAGTTGTTCGCGCTACAATGTCTCAGCTTTATCCTGATAATCAGGCTGAAACTGAAAAAACCGACAGTGTAGGACCAAGAATAGCCGAAGATTTGAAATCAGGTGGATTGCAGGCAGTGATCTATTCTATGATCATTATCTTTGTGTACATTCTGATCAGATTCCGTAAATGGACATTCTCGGCCGGAGCCGTTGCAGCATTATTCCATGATGTGATCATAACGCTAGGTGCATTCACATTGTTAAGTGATGTGGTAAACTTCAGCTTACTGATTGATCAGAATATTATTGCAGCATTCTTAACTATTGTAGGTTATTCTTTGAACGATACGGTGGTAGTTTTTGACCGTATTCGTGAGAACAGTATCGTGCATAAAGGCATGGAATTTATTCCAATGGTAAATAAAAGCTTGAATGATACGCTAAGTAGAACTATTATCACTTCGGTTACCACCTTGTTTGTGGTTGCTGTGCTGTTTATTTTTGGCGGCGAAGTGTTAAAAGGTTTTTCTTTTGCACTGTTAATTGGTATTGTACTTGGTACGTATAGTTCGTTATTTGTTGCCAGCTCTTTGGTAGTAGAATTAGACTCCAAAACCAATAAATAATAAGTTTAAATAATAGGATTATGAGCTTTAATACATCAGAACGCTACAGTAGCGTAGTTATCGAATTTAAAGGTAACGTAATGGGTGGACCCGATGCGGTTAGCCTGAACGAAAAACTTCATGAGCTAATTGATGCCGGAAAAACCAACATTGTAGTTGATCTCGGAAAAGTAAAGTTCATGAATTCATCCGGACTTGGAATGTTAATCGGCGCGCTTACAACTATGCGCAAAGCAGGCGGTGATCTCAGGATCGCTAATGCTACTGATAAGATTGAGAGTTTGTTGATCGTTACAAAATTGATCACAGTTTTCAAGCACTACAAATCAGTAGAAGAAGCAGCCGAATCATTCAACGAAGGTTGAAAAGTGTTTTCTAAATAGAACCTGAAAGGGGTGTAGATAACTACACCCCTTTTTTATTGTTAATAGTTTTTTTAAAAAAGATATGTCAGTTAGAGTAGTAATTGGTGCCCAGTGGGGCGATGAAGGAAAAGGAAAGATCGTAGATCTGTTAAGCGACAAAGCGGATTTTATTGTTCGCTATCAGGGCGGAGCAAATGCAGGCCATACGCTTAAGTTTGATGACAAGACTTTCGTGTTGCATCTGATTCCATCCGGAATTTTTAACGGTTCCGGTGATTGTGTGATCGGAAACGGTGTTGTTATCGATCCTATCGCTTTGGTTAAAGAGATCAAAGATGTGCAGGAGATGGGCTTCAGTTTAGAAGGACGTTTCTTCATCAGCCAAACGGCGCACGTAATTCTGCCTTATCACAAACTACTCGATCAACTGAAAGAAAAGCGTCGTGGTGGGGATGCCATCGGAACAACAGGACGTGGAATTGGTCCGGCTTATGTAAGCAAAGTTTCTCGAGTTGGAATCCGAATGGTTGATCTGTTAGATAAAGAAGTTCTGAAAAAGAAAATAGAGCAAAACATCAGAGATATAAATTTCGCGCTGGAGAATCTGTATCAGGAGCCGAAACTTTCTGTTGATGATTTGATGAATGAATTAGAAGATTCCATCAATATTTTGTCTCCGTATATCTGTAATACTACCAATTTGCTGCACGAAGGTTTAGAAAGTAAGAAGTCAATTTTGTTGGAAGGCGCACAAGGTTGTTTACTGGATGTTGATCACGGAACCTATCCGTATGTAACTTCGTCGTCGCCGACTTCAGGTGGAGCTTGTACCGGTTCAGGAGTTCCACCAACAGCGCTTACACATGTAATGGGAATTACCAAAGCCTATTGCACCAGAGTTGGAAACGGCCCTTTTCCAACTGAATTATTAGATGAAACCGGAGAAGAACTCCGCAAAAAAGGTCATGAATTTGGAGCTACTACCGGCCGACCAAGACGCTGTGGATGGTTAGATCTGGTTGCTCTGAAATATGCATGCAGAATTAACGGCATTAACGAACTTACGCTTACCAAGATGGATGTAATGGACGGTTTTGAAGAGATCAAAGTGTGTACCGGATACAAGATCAATGGAGGTGAGGAAACCAAAGTATTCCCGCTTTGTTTAGATGAAATTGAAAACGTAGAACCGGTTTATACGTCTATGCCGGGTTGGGACAAAGACATTTCCGGAATGACGAAATGGGATGAGCTGCCGGATGCTGCGAAATCCTACATTGACTTTGTAGAAAAATACATCGGAGTGAAATTCACAATTATTTCTACCGGGCCGAAGAGATCTGAGACGATTGTAAGATGATATGGGGAACGAATTAATTGATAAATATGACCTCAAAGAATTAAAAGAAATTGAAGACTTTAAATTTGAATATAAAGGATTTGTAATTCATGGTCCTTATTTCAGAGAGAATGGTCCTCTATCATATTATCAATCTATTATTTACAATCGTGACGATAAAAGAATTGGTGAACAGCAGGATAGGTACAGAAACGATTCTTTAAAATTTGCTATGAGGTATATTGATTCTTGTCTTGGCATCTACTAAAAAGGTAGATTATCTATAGTATTATCAGAGTCTATTTCCTGAGTATCACCTATTGAATGATCATATTCTATTTCTGTTGAATCAGTATCATCACTAGGAAAAACCGGTACAGGAAATTTTTTTCTGAACACTGTGGTAAAATCATCCCTATCATTTAGCCTAATTAAAACAGGGTCTTCACAAGAAGAACTCCTGCCATAAAAAACAGCTTGCCTTTCTTTTAAGCTTGATAACATATCTGAATACTCTTGACCGATATAATTTGCTAGAAATGCTTTTCCAGTATCATCAAAAGTTCTCATAGCGAAAATAGAGTTACACTGATTCAAAATAGTTTTTGTTACATTAGCTGTTCTTTGAGTAACCAATAAACAGCCAAGGCCAAACTTTCTGCCTTGCAAAATGGAACGTGAAGTGGCGTTTGTTGCAGCTTTATCTCCTTCTGTTGCAACTGAGTTCCATTCGGGAATCAACGAATGTGCTTCTTCATATACTAAACATACTCGTCCTTTGTCAGTCATTCCCATTTCTTGACAAATTTTTAAAACTATTTCTGATATCAATTGTGTTAACTCAGTAGGTGTTAGAGAGGCCATTGCAGCTTGGTTGTTATACATCCCTCCGGATTGTCTCCATATTTCAAATTCGGAAGGATTATAAATCTTGAGATAAGAATCATTATCTGGGTTTAAGAACTCTCTAAGTTGTTTTTCTAATTCAATACTGAATTCATTTATACCTCCTCCTTCTTCCACATTTCGTTGAACATTGTCTTTTCCACCGTTTCTAACTACCTCTTTTAATTCTTGAATCTTAGTTTCTTCTAAATCACTAGCATAAAATGCAGATAGTTCATTTGCATATTGGTCAGTTAGATCAATACAAATCACTTTTTTATTTACAGCTATCATTCTTTCAACTAATTCAATTGAAAGCATTGATTTACCAATACCAAGTATTCCTAGAATTGCTGTATTATGAGTAATTAATTTATCTATATCCTTTATTTGGACTGTATACTCAGATCTTGGAAAATGGCCAATGGTATCTACTTCTATAGAAGCTTGTTTTTCTTCAGATAAAAAAACGGGAGAGTTCATTTCTGGAATCCATGACACTTTATCAAATTTTCTAGCGTCGTTATTCCATGAACCTAATTTTTTAGCTTTCGCAACACTATATCCAAAGCGATTCTTGTCCCTAATTATATCTTCTTTTGTTAGACCTTCAATTATTTGGAACAGAACATCCTTGTCTCTTATTCTTGCTTCTACAAGTCTACCTTCTTCAATATCTCTTTCAAAAAGAACATGGAACTGGATAACTGAGGTCGAGCTATTCTCAGATATCAATCCAACAAAAGTATCTTTCATTTTTTCAATATGATCATCATCAGAAAACGATTTATAAATAGCTTCGCCAAGTGTGAGAGCTGTTTGATTAGGAGTTAATCGTGGCCTGAATTTTTTAACTCTTTCTAGATCACAATAATTATCAATGGACACTGCTTTAAGCATTAATTTATCTTGGTATCCTATATAGCCTACAGAGAATGCAACCCTAAATGGTGAACGGCTATCATTAATAAACAATCCACTCCCAAAATTATTCATACTAGTACCAAATTGTTCGATTAATACTACGTTTGGTGTTTGGTACGCAATTATATTCCCTATCACTCGCTCTGATATTTTTTCTGACCATATATCTTTTAAAGCTCCAAGTATTTTATAAAAAGATTCTTCAGGTCTGATCAGTACAAGAAAAGACCAAACAATAAAAAGAACTAGTATTTCCTTAGCATTTTCTAAATGATATAGAATGATAGCAAATAGGAATACACAACTAAAAACAATTTTGGCATCTCCAAAAGAACTAGAAAAAAAAGATGCGGTTCTACCAATTCTAGAACTTAGTTTGCTAGAACTATCTTTCAAAACAATCGCAGAAATTGAAGTAAATAAAACTAAAATTGGTACTGATAAACAGATCAAAAAAGTTACTCTCTCTAGGTCGGTCCAGCTAAACCAATCCGATACTAAGGATATACCAATTATTGCAGTAACTGAAAAAGTGATCGAATCAGCAGGTTTGGTATAAAAAGGAGTAATAAGTTGACTGTTCAAAATTAGACTTGATAAACCCGCATAAAACCATAGTCCTTTACCTGCTATCGGAGGAAAAAAACTTGCAAATAAATATTTGCTGGTCAATAACAATATAAATACATAAAGAAAAGCAATTAATAGGCGTGTTCCTTGACTTGGTATGTATTTCATAGTTATAAAATTAGTTGCAACTATTTATGCTATTTATTTAAGAAAATCAATCACTTTCCTCAAAAGAAGTGAGAGCACTATGTTATTCAAAAAAACCGTTCAAATCCTCCCTCGAGGGAGGTGCGGTTTTCGGCTTGACGAAAAAGCGGAGGGTGTTGGTGAAGTTTACTAAGCTCAAAACTTTAATCAATCTTTCTCAAGGACGATTATTCACTATTTTTTATAATCAGGTGCCCAATCACATTTACGATTGCTAACAACCCTGTACTTTTCATTACCACTTTTATTTAGTAAATAGAGCTACTAACTATTTACTAACAACATGGTGTACTATGAATAAGAGCAATATGAGATTATTGGGTACGGCTATTTTTGCATTTCTGATAGCGATCCCGGCACAGTTAATAGGACAGGATAAAAGCAAAGAAAAAGAAAAGTGGGACGTAACCGAGCCAAGAGGTGAAACCAGAGAAATTTCATTCACCACAGATGAAGGCACATGGATGACACTGGATATTTCACCGGATAATAAATGGCTTTATTTTGATTTGATGGGGCATATTTACAGAATTTCGGCAGATGGCGGAAAAGCTGAAAATCTTACGGACACAACGGGAATCGCCCTTAATTTCCATCCTGCTATCTCACCTGATGGCTCACAAATCGCTTTTATTTCAGATCGTTCAGGTCAAAATAACCTTTGGATCATGGATGCGGACGGATCGAATCCTAAACAGGTTTTTAAAGAGGGAATGGTTAGGGCAGTAACGCCGGAGTGGACAAATGACGGTGAATATATCTTAGTGAGAAGACAAAGTCTTTCAGGTAGTGGAAGCGGAATCTGGATGTACCATAAAGACGGAGGGCAGGGAATAGAAGTAGCAAATGGAAGTTGGCCTTCAGTATCTGGTGTGGATTCGTACCTGTATTATTATGAAGCAGTTGGTCCACGACAAGGAGTTGGGATGAACGACGCTCTGAAGGGATTTAATCAACTTCGCAGAAAAGATCTTGAAACCGGAGAAGTTATCGAGATCACAAACGGGGTTGCAGGGCAACAGATCAGAAGTTCCAGTGGTGGTGGTTATGCAGGAGAAGTTTCACCGGATGGCAGATATTTAGCTTTTGCTCGTCAAATACCGAGCGGTACCATTAATTACAGAGGACATGAGTTCGGTCCAAGAACAGCACTTTGGTTGCGGGACCTCCATACAGGCTCAGAGCGAATTATAATGGATCCTATCGACATAGATATGACGGAAACTATTAAAGTTCTTCGTGTTCTCCCCGGGTATAGCTGGACGAGCGACAGCAGACATATCTTTATCTCTCAGGGTGGAAAGATCCGAAAGCTTAATGTTGAGTCGGGACAGGTAGAAACAATTCCATTTGAGGCAGATATCCATCGTACTATTTCAGAACAAGCCTATCATAAATTTGAAGTTCCTTTCGATGAGTTCAAAGCAAGATTTTTAAGATGGTATGCGCTTTCGCCTGATGGTAAAAAAGCTGCTTTTCAGGCTATAGGGAGAATTTGGGTGATGGATGTTCCAAATGGTACACCAAAGCGTTTAACCAAAGATTTTGAGCCGTTTGAATTTTCACCAAGCTGGTCGCCGGATAGTAAATTTATCGCGTTTTCAAGTTGGCATGATACTGATGGAGGTGAATTATGGAAAGCTGAAGTCAGAAATTCGAGATTAACAAAACTAACTAAAGAGTCAGGTGAATACCTTCACCCGAACTGGAGCGCAGATGGTTCAAAAATAGTAGCAATAAAAGGATCAGGTACTACAAACCGGGGAAGAACCTGGGCATGGAACCCATGGTATGATGTGATTGAAGTTGATTCAAAAGGAAGTGATGCGAAGCAAATTATAAGAATCGAAACAGGTGGCGGATCACGTTCTCAGCTGGCCAGACCTTTTTATGGTCCCGAAAACAGGATCTTTTTTCAGGAGCCGGAAGATGGAGATTATGCGCTTAAATCTGTACGAAAAGATGGGTCAGATGAAATTATCCACGTGTACATTGAAGACGGCGATGAAATTATGCTTTCTCCTGACGGCAAACACGTAGCAATCACAGAAGGAATGAATGTTTATTTAATGCCGCTGCCATACTTAAGAACTAATAATGAAGGCATCAACATCAATAAAAAAAATGGAAAGTTTCCGGTTAAGCAATTATCGAAAACAGGAGGCTTTTTCCCAACCTGGCTCAGCGAAAATGAAGTGACCTTTGGAAGTGCTGACAGGATGTATAAATATGATCTGACTTCAGAAAAAACAGATAGTATTTCAATCAATTTAACGGTGAAAAAGGATAAAGCCTCAGGCTCGATCGCCATGACCAATGCAAGGATCATCACTGTGAATGAAAATGATGATGTAATTGAATCGGGGAGTATAGTTGCAGTAGATGGTCGAATAACCTGTGTTGGAGATTGCGATACTTCAGGAGTGGATGAAGTTATTGATGCCTCCGGAAAAACTATTATGCCCGGACTTATTGATATGCACGCACATCATTATCGTGAGTATCGTGGAATTATGCCTAAGAAAAATTTTGAAACAGCTATTTATCTGGCGTTTGGAGTGACAACTAATTTAGACAATTCCATGTGGTCTCATAATGTATTCCCAACCGCAGAACTAATAGATGCTGGGGAAATATTAGGTCCCAGAACTTTCAGCACCGGAGATCCCTTATATCGAGGTGACGGAACAAATCAGAATGAATTATCCAGTTATGAAGTAGCGGAGGAAAATATTGAAAGATTGAAATCCTTCGGAGCTGTTTCTTTAAAGCAGTATTTGCAGCCGCGTCGGGATCAACGTCAATGGGTTACAGATATAGCCCGAAGGGAAGGTTTAATGGTTACTACAGAAGGAAGTGACCTTATGTATAATCTTGGCCTCACACTGGACGGACATACTGCTTTTGAACATCCAATGAGCTACGGTATTATTTATAAAGATGCATCCTTGTTTTTTGGGAAGGCGAAAATGGTGTATTCACCAACATTTATGGTAGGTGGAATGGGGCCTTGGAATGAGGAGTACTATTATCAGAGAGAAGATGTTTGGAAGAATGAGAAGATGCAACGATTCCTTCCCTGGAGGCAATTACTTCCGCATACAAGAAGACGCATGTTACGCCCTGAATCTGATTATGGGTTTCCGTTGATTGCAGAATCACTGAAAGATGTTATCGAAGCAGGTGGTTATGGAGCTATCGGATCTCATGGTCAAATACATGGTATTTCCAGTCAATGGGAACTTTGGATGACAGCGGCAGGCATGAGTAATCTCCAAGCCATTCGGGTGGCAACTTATCACGGAGCCTATTTCTTAGGTATGCAGGATGATCTGGGTTCATTGGAAGAGGGAAAAATTGCTGATCTGTTGGTGATCAATTCCAATCCTTTAGATGATATCGAGAACACACTTGATATGATGTATGTTATGAAGGATGGAAAATTATATGAAGCAGCGACCCTTAACGAAGTATGGCCGGAAAAGAAAAAGTACGGCCCATATTATTGGGTTGATGAAGGTGCTTTAAAATCAGATTCCATTCCGATGGACTATTGGGATAAAAATAAATAAAGAAATAAGGAGCCTGTTTCAGGCTCCTACTTCCCGCAAAAGAAGTGATGGTGGTGATGTCCGAATACGGCATGACTTACATACGGTTCAGCATAAGCTGTGGCAGTCGCAAGTAGTAAAACAATGATAAGTGCACTTTTTTTGTACTTAGGATTTTCAGAATTTTTGAGTTTCCATGCTATAAAACCAAGAATGGCTGTCAACAGAATTTTAAAAAGTCTGGCTTCCCAGCTTATATAAGGACTAAATCCTCCGATGATCCAAAAGAATAGCAATACTGATCCGGTAAAAAAGAAGGCTTTTGAGTTTTTCATGATTCCAATATTTAACTAACATTGACTTTATTGACACGGATAAATTTTATGATGGTTTCATGTGGAAGAAATGTTGTGAAGATGCAGTCTCCTAATAATTGCCGGTTTAAATTGTAATGTTTTGACCTCCTCTGTCTCCTCCTGCTACAGGAGGAGGACTCGTTGATAAAAATCAGAATCAACTTGGAATTCCCCTCCTTTTGAAGGAGGGGCGAACTACTTTGGAAGTAAAATATGACTAGGAATTGGGGGGTCAGATAAATGGAAGTAAAAATTCGAAATGTTCTAATGAGAATTGAAACCATTTTGGTATCATCAGGCAAACAAAAAATTACTTATGAAAAAGCTTTTACTGATTACTGTCTTATCAATTATTGCGACATCAGCGTATGCCCAATGGCCTGCTGAATTGATAACTACCCCTGAGAAAACCAATTATCAGGAAACTTCTACTTATACAGAGGTAATGAACTTCATAAAAGCGCTCCAACCTAAAACGGATCTTATGCATCTGGAATACATGGGTAAAAGTTTGGAAGGAAAAGATATACCGGTTGTTGTGATGGCAGACCCAAAAGTGAGTTCTCCTGAAGAAGCGAAACAATCAGGAAAGCCTGTAATGTATATTCAGGGTAATATCCATTCAGGTGAAGTAGAAGGAAAAGAGATTCTTCAGATTTTGATGAGGGAAATTTTACTTGGTGATAAAAAGTACCTGCTGGAGAATCAAATCATTGTTTTTGCCCCGATATACAACACAGATTCTAATGATAAATTGGATGTTCAGGTTCGACGATCACAGGAAGGCAGTCCACAGAAAACAGGAATTCGTGCAAACAGTCAGGGTTGGGATTTGAACAGAGACGGTATGAAAATGGAAGCACTTGAAACCAATGCAATGATCCAAAATGTAATTGTAAAATGGGACCCTGAAATATTTGTGGACCTGCATACTACAAACGGAACATGGCATGGTTATTCATTGACCTGGGCTCCGAGCTACCACTCTGTAGGAGAAAAGGCTCCGTACGATCTTACATGGAATGAATTGTTGCCTGAGGTTACACAAAAGGTTAAAGAAGAGTACGACATATATTTAGGTCCTTATGGCGGCTACAGCCTACGACAAGGATGGCCACCGAAAGCTTTGTACACCTACAATCATCATCCCAGATATCTGGTTAATCAAATGGGGTTAAGAAATAAGATGGGGATTTTAAGTGAGGCATTTGCTCACGAGAGGTTGTACCAAAGAATGAACTCAACCAAAGCTTTCGTGACGGAAATTCTGGAGTACACCAATAAGAATGGAAAGCAAATTGCTCAAATTAACGATGCTGCAACTCAATCTGCTATTCAAAATGTATTGGATAATGCCGGAAAGAAAAAGAAGGGCGTGCGATTTCGTATGATTCCTCTTGAAGACACTTTTACGCTCCGAACCTATAACTACATTCCATATGTGACATCTGAAGGTGATACAAGTTACATCAGATCAGGAGAGATCATTGAAGTTCCTGATGTTCAGAATTACAGCAAGTTTGAAGCAACCGTTGAAAGTACGATTCCAAGAGGATATATCATCCCAAAAGAAATGAAAACAATTGCAGATCATTTAAAAAAGCAGGGTGTGATTGTCTCCGAGATCAAAAATCGAAGAGAATACGAAGGGGAAATTTTTGAGATCTCAAAATTCGAAAAGTCGCAGCGACAGTTTGAAGGTCATAATATGGCGATGGTAGAAGGTGAATTTAAAAAATCTAACAAAATGGCAAACCAAGGAGATTTCTTAGTGGATATGGCTCAGCCGCTTACCAATCTGATCTTTTATTTGCTGGAACCTCAATCAGATGATGGACTGGTTACCTGGAATTTCTTTGATGAGTATTTTGAGAAAGAAGGAGTCGAAAATAAGAACGTGATCTATCCGGTGTTTAAGTACTTTTGATGAGTAGCTAATAGCTGTTAGCTAACAGCTATTAGCTAACGCTAACTCATCTTATTCACATCATCTTTGTTCAACATTTCTTCAAACGGTCCGTCGAAGGGTTCCCATAGTTCAATTTTGTAACCATTAGGATCCATGATCCAGCCGAATTTGCCATATTCGAAAGATTCCATTTCTCCTACAGTTTCAACGCCTTCTTCTTTAAGGATTTTTAGCAGAGCTTCAAGATCCTCCACCCGGTAATTGATCATTGCGTCTTTCTTACTCGGATTTGTGTAAGTAGTGTCATTCTTGAAAATACTCCAGGCGGTGTAACCCATTTTCTCTTTGTTTTCAGCATGTCGCCAGATAAACGTTCCACCCCATTGTCCGGATTTAATTCCCAGATGCTTTTCATACCATTCATTCGTTGCTTTAGGATCTTCTGCTTTCAAGAAAACCCCTCCAATGCCTGTCACTCTTTTTTTCATGATTATTTTTCTTTGCTATTCGATGTTGAGACGCAAGATTTTGCGTCTTTACTTATTCATTATGCTGATCAAACAAGATCTGATTTCCATCAGGATCTTCTATACAAAAATGACAAGGTCCTTTTTCATCTTTGATAGACTCCGATTCCATTAAAAATTTAACTTTGTCATCTTCTTTCAACTTCTTGTATTCAGACCGGGCATCTGTAGGATTAAAAGTGATGATGTTTTCATCAAACATTCCCTGAAAAAGACCGATTTTGGAATGCCCTTTTTCGAGGATGATCCAATTATGTTCAATAGGTCCGGTTCCTTCAACAGGAGTAAATCCGAGTTTTTCATAAAACGCTTTCGAGGCATGTATATCTTTCACTGCAAGCGAAAGAGAATGATTATTTGGGTTAACTGATTCTGTATTCATTAGAACTTGGGTTTAGTTTTTGTCCAGACCCAATCCATAGATTTTTCACCACTTTCATCTTCAATTCGAGCGGTAAGGGTGTCTCCGGATCTGGAGTATATTATTCGTTGTGGGAAGTCGTGTTCAAGATTTTCAAAAATCACTTTCTGGTCTTTATTTTCTTTCATTGTAAAGGTAGTGCCTGCTCTGCCTCCCGGACTGGCGACATATACAATTCCTTCTCTGGTTCTCATTATTCTCAGATACTCGAAAGAAGAACGTCCGTTTGCATACACATCCCGATGCACTCCAAGCATCATATAGCCTGAGCCATTCGTCCAAAGTTCTTCGTTAGTTGTTCCGTCTTCGGAAGAAGTCCAATATCCTGTTAACCAGGCTAACTCCGGAAGAGCAGGATCAGGTGTTTGAGCATTTAACTGAACAATTCCTGTGATCGCTATAAGTAAAGTAAGAGATAATATTTTTTTCATGATTCGTGATTTAAAAGTTAAAGAATCACAAAATCTAGCAATGCTTGTTTCAAGAGTATTGTATAAAACCGACATCATAAAGCACCTTCTTTGTTAAGAAAAAAGTTTGCCATATTAAGTTCATCAAAGAAATAATTAGAAGGATCTTCGCCGGTAAACTCCTGAAAGTTTTTGATAAAATGTGACTGATCATAAAATCCTGCCAGTTGTGCAATTTCACTCCATTGTGAGTTGTCTTTCTGTACACATTCAAAAATGTAGCTGAATCGGATAATTCTGCAATAGAATTTCGGTGATAATCCCACGTATCTTTTAAACAATCGTTCTAACTGCCTTTCACTTAAATTAACAGATAACGCAATATCACTTATTGGAACAGAAGCATTGGAGTCCAGAATAAATTCAACTGCAGAACGTATTTTTTCAATAGGGACTAATTCCGGTATTAATTCTTTAAAAAAGGCATTAAGAGCTGCGATTTTAAGTTCATAATCTGAGTTCTTTATCATTATATTTTTTGTAGATGCAAACTCTTCTTTCAGTATCAGATCCAAATCAACTACAGAATCAGTAAACTCATCCATGTTTAGATAGAACAATTCTGCTAACGCATACGGCTTGAACTTGACACCGATCATCCCTGTAGTTCCGGTATTTTCCAGATAGAAATGATTTTTGATCTGCCCGGCTAACAAAGCTTTGGACTGTATTTCCCATTCTCCGCTGATATTGATTCGATAATTATCACCATAGTGAAAGATGATCTCAGGGAATCCGTCAGGAATTATTTTCTGCTGATGGATATCTTTGCTTTCATCTTCAATCACCCAATAGCATTCTATAAGATCTTTCAAAGCAGATGAAGGAGAAATTCTTTCGTACAACATAGACTATCTTTTTACAGCAGATTCGTATTTATCGATCCAGTCCTGAACCGACATTTTCTGCACTAATTCAGCGATCAATTCAAATGGAATTTGCTCCGGTTTTTTGAAACGGATACAGCTCTTGCCCATATCCAGTTTTGTTTTTACATGGTTGGGATATTCTGAAGTAAACCAATTCAGCAGTTTTTCATCTGAATAGATACCCATGTGGTATAACGCAATGAAGTTCTTTTGTGAAGCAATACTCATAAAGGGAAGAGGCAACTCAGGAGTACAATGATACCCATCCGGATAAATAGAATGGGGAACTACGTAGCCGATCATTCCATAGCTCATGGTTTCTTCAAATCCACTCGGAAGATTATCTTGTATAGTTTTTCTAAGCTTTTTCATTGCTGAAACTCGTTCTTCAGGAAGTTCAGTGATGTATTCGTCTGGTGTGGAAGCGTTACTTTGCATAATGATTCGGTTATTAAGCTACTGTTTCTTCTTTTTGTGATGGAAGAAAATTTTGGTTTCTGAATAGTCCTGCACTTATTAAAGAGATTAGCAAGCCAACAGGAAAAATTTCTGTGAATGTCATTGGAAGCCTGAACCACCAATTACCATATAGTTCTTCCATTTTCTCCATTTCATTAATGGTGGTTTGTAATTCTGTCTCAGAAGCACCGGATTCTTTAGTGCTTTCAATTCTAGAATCAGTGTATTCACTAATGAATTCATAATCTGTAAGGTAGAGATTAATTTCCCATACAAATACATAAACAATAGCTGCGATTAATGAAATGCCTAAGCCTACCTTCAAGGCTGTCCAAAATTTTATGATTCCGCCAAGTTCTTTATCTCGATATTTTTTTGTGGCTACAAATATCATAGAAAACCCAATCAGCATGATGGAATAGCCTAGGGCTTCGGAAGCAAAGAACTCGTTGCCTCCATATTTGGCAGCATAAATTCCAAGCGTCATGCTCAGTATGATTACAGCTCCGGTGATAGATCCGTAGACAAGGATAATTTTTCTCATAATGTGATTAGTTGGAGTTAATGTACACCAAAAGAGTAAGCAATTAACAGAAATCAGCAATCACCCGAAAGTATGATTTTGCAAATTTCGTAGGAATAGGTGAGTGAGTACGTCATCCTGAACTTGTTTCAGGATCTTTGAGAGGTATCGATCTTTGATGATGGATGGTTATAATCAACAAAGACTAAGATCTTGTATTTGAGAAAAGTCAATGTCCATATCAAATGGAATTTCTACTATAATTTCAAATAGATAGCTATTTGAATAGCTACATCAAGAAAATATGAACTAAAATTGAAATCAGGGCTCATTGCCTAAATTGGAACTTACTTGATAACCGAGCTAATAGCCTTTCCTTAAGATCCTGAAACAAGTTCAGGATGACCCTAATATCTAGGAGCGACAATCTAATTAGCTCAAAACTCACTCAATAATATTCAACGATTTCGCCTTCTCAACGGCCTGAGTTCTGCGTTTTACTTCCAATTTCTCATAAAGATGGGATAAATGGGTTTTAGTAGTATTAATGGAAACAAAAAGCTTTTCCGAGATTTGTTTATTGGAAAGTCCCTGAGCTACAAGCTCAAGCACTTCTAACTCCCGCTCGCTGATCTTTAAATAACGGATGGCTTTTTCATTTTGCTCAAAAGGAGGGGATTCTATTTTGGTTTGGTTGGTCAGCTTTTTTCCAACCCAAAGTCCCAGTCCTGTAAAAGTAAGAGCAATCATAAATACAAAAAGCTCAGTAGATAGCTCACGAATAAAAAACCTATACTCAAAATATTCCAGCACAAAAACCAGTAATGCTAATGAAAGACCATATATGAGAATGGTTTTTTTCATGTTCTTTATAGTTTTCTTGTAGTAATCGGTTTTTCTATTGGAAGATTTCTAACTAAGGCTAAAATAGCTTTAAGGTTTAGTGAAATAAAATGTCCTGTTTCCTCAATTTTTCTATCATATTCTTTTTCTAATAGACTTTTATTCTTTTTTCTAAAAGATATTTTTTTAATAAAATTGAGGTCATCAATTTTAATGCTTGTTTCATATTTAAAAAGATGTCCCTTTCCGTCTAATTTTTGAGCTATTTCTTCAATACTTAGTTGAGAATAGTGTGTTTTAGTTTAGTGAGAAATCCATATTAGCGGAAGTTTATCTTCCATACTTATACAAAGATATATTGAGAAATTATCTTTATTAAAAACAAATGCCCACCCACGTGACATCCCCTCAAAAGTAAGATCAAATGAATGTTCTTTTATTAAAAAACCGAAGTTTTTAAGAATATGATTGCCTAATTCTTCATTCTTCTTTAAAGCAGAAAGTGCTTTGGAAGAACAAATTTTTTCACAATCATCAATAGTAAGCATGAAATTCCGATTAGAAATTCTCCGGATTCAATCCCTTCAAATCATCTGTTACAAATTTGCGTCCTTTGCGGATGAGTTCTTCATCCAGAAATACATCTGCGCCAATGCAAACCAGATCCCAGTGAATGTTACTTGAGTTTCCGTTAGGAGCGATTTCATAATCTTTGCCAAGTGTTAAGTGATTTGAACCATAAATTTTTTCATCAAACAAAATATCATACATCGGTTTTTCGATCACCGGGTTGGTTCCAAAGCTAAACTCTCCAAATCGGCGGGCACCTTCGTCAGTATCTAAAATATCTTTAAGCGCATCATTATTGGATGAATCGAAATCCACCACAACCCCATTTTCAACTACTAACTTCACAAACTCAAACGGTTTTCCCTGATAAACGGAAGGAGCATACGTAATGTGACCATTTACAGAATCCAGGATCGGTGAAGTAAAGATCTCTCCATCAGGAATGTTGTGAGCACCAAAGCACGGAACCCAATTTTGTCCTTTGACCGAAAACTTGATGTCCGTCCCTTCGCCTTTCAAATGAATTTCATCCGTGGCTCTCAATCTTTTTTCAAGTGGCTCCATAGCTGATTTCAGCTTCGCATAATCAACTAAACAAGCATCATAATAAAATTTGGTGAATTCTCGGGTTGGGAGTTTGGCATTCATCGCAAAAGCAGGAGAGGGATAGCGCATAATACACCACTTGGTGTTGTTCACTCTTTCATCAAAATGAACAGGCTTAAGAAAGTTCTCTGAATAAGCTTTATTTGCTTCTTTACTGGCTTGAGAATTTTCGTAGATATTCTCAGAAGCACGAATTCCGATAAATACATCCATCTGTTTCATAAGAGGGAGTTGATCCACTGAAGCCTGGTTTTTCCAAAAATCAGTATCGCCTTTTTCAACCAACAATCGTTGCGTTTCTGTATCCTCAATTTGAACAAAGGGATGAGCTTCTTTGTCCCGAATTTGTTCCACCAAAGCTCTTAACAAATCAATTCCGTTTAAACCGATGAGCTGAACCATTACATTCTCACCTTTCTGAAGTTGAGTGCTGTGTTCAAGAATAAGTGTTGCGAGGTCCTGGTCTTTTTGTGAAATCAATTTTATAGCTTTTAGCGATTAGTATTTAGCTGTTAGTTATTCGAAGTTAAAATAAATTCAAGCTAATGTATAGCTGGCAAACTAATAGAATAAAGTGGTCATGGTTAATTACTAATCGCTAAAAGCTAATGGCTAAGAGCCAGCACCTCATCACAAAGAGCAATTTCATCAGGATCATTGGAGGCCAGAAAGACCAGGCAACCTTTTTCTTTTTGTTCGTGAATTAAGCGCTGAACCAGTTTATGACCATCAGAGTCCAAATTTGAACCCGGTTCATCCCAAAACAACAATTCAGGGTTTCGGATCAGGGAAGAAGCCAGTTTCACACGCTGTTGTTGTCCCGTAGAAAGTGATTTATAGAACTTATCTTTAAGAGATTCGGTTTCTGTTTTGCTGAGCAACTGCTGAATGTCCGTTTTGTTCAGATGTTGCTGACTTACTTCAGAAAGAAACTCCAGATTCTCGAGAACAGTGAGCTCTTCATACAAAGAGATATACGGAGCTGCGTAACCGATGTGATCTTTAAGTTCAGTTTGGGATAGGAGGTCGCCGTTCAGTTTCCACTCAATAGTTCCGGAGTTAGGTCTGAGCAATCCTGCCAAACATTTCATCAAGGTAGATTTTCCACTTCCGTTGGAGCCCGAAATGCCCAGTATCCCGGATTTATGCCCGAATTGAATATCCTCAAAAACCGTTTTTCGATTATATTTTTTGGTAAGACTTGTGACCGAAAGTGAAATCATGCGCTAAAGGTAGAAAGTATAATGCAAAAATATACTATGATGGAAAGATTCGTGTTGTAATGCCACTTTCTAGGCTTTATTTTCGTTCACCAAAATCATCATACTTCCATGCAAAAGGTCATTGACCAAATTACAGATAAATTTATAGGACAGATCGGAACAGAGCGTCCGTTTTACTCACCTCAACAGCTATTGAAGGCAGAAATACCTGTATACATTGTGGAGAGAATACGCCTTTTACTGGAAGACAAAGTGTTGTCAGATCTTAAAAAGACAGAATCTGTTTGGGTTGATACGAAAAATAAGTTGTTCGTTAGTGCTCAAAACGATTTTGAAAAAGCCGCCATAAGCTGCTCTGTTATACCGCAAGCCAAGTTGTATGATATTATGCATGCTACGGTTAGCGATATAGTATCTGTTCTTGTTGAGCCTAGAAAAAACATCGCTCCCTATATTTTTCGGGAAGAAACAGTGCTTTCATTTGAGGAAGTAAGTAAGCGTTGCGCCAGACTGATGGTTTACAAACATTTCGGAACCGCCATTCCTCTTTATATGAAGAAAAGAGAGCTGTATGAACTGACTATAGAACGCTGCCAAAGTCTGGTTTCAAATTTAGATGCCCGGATCGTAGCTGATTATACCGCCGAAAACTGGTCTCAGAAACTGGAAATGCTTTTTTCTCTGTGCGGAGGAAAGCTAGCTCCGGAGCTTTTGCAAAGATTTTTCAGAGATAAAGGTTTTGATAATACCGCTGAAATTTTCTCTTCTATTGATGTAGCCGTTACGCAAAGTACCTTCATCGAAATGCTTTCTACCGATAACTTTAAAATGGAATTGATCAAAGAGCAGGAAAGTGAAGTGAAACCGGTATCAGAATCAGCTAAACCGGCTGAAGTCACTGAAGAGGTAAAGGAAGAAATTCCGGAAGACGTGGAAGAGGAAGAAGAAAATTTAGCAAGTTTGTTTCAGTCAGAAGCAGTGGAACCGGATATCAACGAGATTCTTGGAGATATCGAACAGGAAGAAACGCTGATATTTGACAGTGTGGATGATTCGGAGTCTTTGAATAATATCTTCTTAAGTGAAGATGAAAATGCTGATGAAGAAGATGAGCATTCCGAACCGGTCAGCAATCAAAAAGAAGATAAACAGGCATTCAAATCCAACCTGACATCTATTCTGGATCAGGCAAAGGATTCATATGAAGGAGTAGTTCAGGAAGATGAAGGATTTGAAAGCGAATTGATCGAAGAAGATGACCTTATTCAGGATGAATTCGAGTCAGACAAAGAAACAAATGATCCGATTCTGGAAGAGCATATCAGTTCGGAAGAGAAGGACAGCTCAGAAGATGAAGAAGAAAAACCGATGTGGGCTCAGTTTTTGAGTGAAGATCAGATGGAAGTGATGATGGCTTCAAGAGAAGAAGAGCCTGAATCTGAACCCACTTACAATACACTGCTCGTTGAAGATGAAGACGATGAGATTTTTGTAGAGGAAGAGGCGGTTGAAGACAGTTCAGCCACTATGGAATTGAATGAGTATCTTATGGGCAGCGAGGAGCGTTGGGTAAACGATGTGTTTTCCGGAAAACAGAAAGCATATGACCGTGGAATCAACGAACTGGGACAATTTGATAATTGGAACGAAGCCTCTGTATTTTTAGAAAAAGAAATTTTCAGCAAACAAAAGGTAGATATGTTCTCGGAAGAGGCCATCGAATTTATTGATACGTTGCAATCCTATTTTAAAGAGTATAAATCCTGATTAACTAACTATGGAAAAGAACGAAAAAGTAGAACGTCTTGAAAAGCTACGTGAACAATCGAAACTGGGTGGTGGAAAAGCTCGCATCGAAAAGCAGCACGAGAAAGGAAAACTTACCGCACGAGAGCGCATTGATCTTCTTCTGGATAAAGGTTCGTTCGATGAAATAGATGCTTTTGTAACTCACCGAAGTACTGCTTTTGGTCTGGATGAGCAACAGTTTTTAGGAGATGGTGTTGTAACCGGACACGGAAAGATCCACGGCAAGCCGGTGTATGTATTCAGCCAGGATTTTACGGTATTTGGTGGTTCGCTTTCGGAAACACATGCCGAGAAAATTTGCAAAGTGATGGATCTGGCACTCAAAAACGGCGTTCCCGTTATCGGATTAAATGATTCAGGCGGAGCAAGAATTCAGGAAGGAGTTTCTTCGCTCGGCGGTTATGCGGAAGTATTCTGGAGAAACAGTATGGCTTCCGGAGTGATTCCTCAGATCTCCGCGATTATGGGACCTTGTGCCGGTGGAGCGGTTTACAGTCCTGCGCTAACAGATTTCATTTACATGGTTGAAAACACCAGTTACATGTTTGTAACCGGACCGAATGTGGTAAAAACGGTTACGCATGAAGAAGTGACTTCCGAAGAATTGGGTGGAGCAATGACGCACAACTCCAAATCAGGTGTGGCTCATTTTGCTACTCCGAACGATGCGGTTTGTTTGCAGGATATCAGAACGTTGATGTCTTATATCCCGCAAAACTGCGAAGACAAAGTGCCGATGATAGAATCCAAAGAACCCGATTCTGCGAAGGCTAAAGCATTACATGATATTGTGCCGTTGAATCCAAACAAACCGTACGATATCAAAGATGTAATTGAAGGAGTTGTGGACAAAGAATCGTTCTATGAAGTACACAAAGAATATGCAGAAAATATCGTTGTAGGATTTGCCCGATTAGGTGGAAGAAGCATCGGAATTGTAGCAAATCAGCCACTGGCGATGGCAGGTGTTTTGGATATCAATTCTTCTAAGAAAGGAGCACGGTTTGTTCGTTTCTGTGATGCCTTCAATATTCCGTTGGTAGTGTTTGAAGATGTTCCGGGATTCTTACCGGGCACTGATCAGGAATGGGGCGGAATCATTAAAGACGGCGCAAAACTTCTTTATGCATTCTGTGAAGCAACCGTTCCGAAGATGACGGTAATTACTCGTAAAGCATACGGAGGAGCTTATGATGTGATGAACTCCAAACACATCCGTGCCGACTACAACGTAGCGTGGCCAACTTCTGAAATTGCTGTAATGGGAAGTAAAGGCGCGGTTGAGATCATTTTCCGAAGAGAAATTGCAAAAGCCGGAGATCCTGAAACCAAGCAAAAAGAACTGGAAGCACAATATGCTGAAGAGTTTGCACATCCGTACCGGGCAGCAGCTCGTGGATTTATTGACGATGTGATAAAGCCGGAAGAAACCCGAGCAAAACTGATCAAAGCGTTAGAAGTTTCACAAAACAAAGTGGACACCGTGCCAAAGAAGAAGCATGATAATTTACCGCTTTAGATTTTTGATTGGTAATGGATGATTTTGGATTGAAGCGGATCTGATTCTATAAAACT
Organism: Balneola sp.; assembly: GCA_965222085.1. GTDB lineage: Bacteria > Bacteroidota > Rhodothermia > Balneolales > Balneolaceae > Balneola. The sequence continues at coordinate 849,696 of OZ244952.1, read as the reverse complement.
AGTATTTTAAAATAGTTTCACCGATGTTATCCGAACGAGTAAGGAATACCTTTGTTCGGATAATATTATGTTAGGCGTATTTACACAATGGATGCATTAGAAGAATTACAAAACTGGTATTTAGCAGAATGCAATGAAGATTGGGAGCATATATACGGAATAAAGATTGAAACCTTGGATAATCCTGGTTGGTCTGTAACTATCAATCTTGAAGACACCTATCTTGAAGCTATTGAGTTCAATTCCGTTTCATATGGAGTTGGAGAAGAAGCCGATCAAAGTCAAAATGAATGGCTAATTTGCAAAAAAGAATCCACAGATTTCATTGGCTATGGTGGCCCAAAAAAGCTTAAGGAAATTATTACTGTTTTTTTAAATTGGTCAAAATCATACGCCTAAAAAGCGTTTCAATTCGGACGCAGACGGAGTGCGATCAATAACTTGTGAGCAATAAAATAATTCAGTTCCTTCAACAAAAACCGAAACCTGCGCCGCTTAAACGCGGGGTCGTTATGTTTCTTCAATGGAAATAAAACCACTTATAGGTTATGGAGATTTTTTTCTTGGTATGACGAAGAGTGAAATCCATGAACTACTCGGGTCACCAAATTCGGAAGAGTCGGAGAAATGGCCAGATGAAACCCAGAGTGTTACATGGAAATATTCCACTTCAGAATTAGAACTTACTTTTAGTTCTGAAGATGATTTTCGCCTAACCACAATTACTACTTTTTCAATAGAAGCAAAATTGGATGGAATTTCTCCTATCGGTTTGAGTGAAGAAGCTTTAAAAAAACTATTTCCGAAAGTGCTACTAGATGAAGACTTAGATGAACTTGGAAAAAATTATGTTTATCCAGATTATGAAATTTCATTTTGGTTAATGGATAGCGTAGTGGAAAATCTAACTTTGTACCCAAAATATGGACAAGATCAAGAAACTATCATTTGGCCAAAACGGAGCTAACATGTTTAAAAAGGAAAAAGCCAAGGACTCGTTTGGGTTCGGAAATTAATAATTTTGAAACCAGCTGAATTAATAAACAAATTTGTTGAAGGCTTCCTCGTCGATGAGCTAGCTGAGCTCGGATTTTCCTATTCACGATCTAAAATTCGGTTTACAAGAAAACTTGAAAATATTGCTCATCGGATAGAATTCTCAAAATCTAAATGGAACCAAGAAGGTAAAAGAGTTGAATTTTGGACAATATGGGTTGCAGATTCAGATTACTATGCAAGATGGCATTACGACAGATACAATTTGAAACCTCAAAATAATCTTATCATTTCAACTTATGATAAACACTTAAAAGAGTGGAATAAAGATTTAATGAGTAAGAGTGGAAAGTATAATTTAGAATGTGAAAGACCAGAATTAGTTATGGAAAAATTAAAATGGAATTTTATTAATGTTGGTATTCCACTTTTAAATAAATATTCTACTTGGGAGTCTTCAGCAAATACAATTATTAACGAGGGTAAGTATAAAAAGGATTTAATAAATGCTTCAGATTATTTTATAATTGCAGGAATGAAAGACAAAGGCTATGAACCTTTAATAGTGGCTAAGGAGTATTTTCAAACAAAGAATGTGCAAGAGCCTAATCCATTCTTTGATACATTGCTTGAGAATATAGAAACAAGATTAAAAGTTAATTATAATTACTAATGTTGTATAACAAACGTTTAACCTCTCTCCCAAGCTCTTGCTTGGGAGAAGCAAACGGAGCTCTTGCTCCAACTAACCTATCCGATAAATAATGTAATAGGTACCAACCCTTTTCCACCAAGATAGTTTAGAGCAGAGGAATATCGCCAATGATCAGGTCGATTAACAAAACCGGCTTTCACTGGATTGAAGTGAATATATTCCATAAAAGCGGTCATTTTTTGGAGTGTATTTACTTGTTTTGGAAAAGAACCTTCTTCCCAAACCTGGTAAGTACTTTCCTTTTTATGGTTTCTTTTTCCGCGCTTGAGCCTCTCCAGAAAAATATTACGATTAGCAGATTCTAAATAGCGTATAATTTCCCTAGCGGTAAATGATTTAAATCGACGAACATCTTCTGAAAGATCTTTTCCTTCAGCAATAAGATGAATGTGATTATGCATAATCACAAAACCATATATTTTTACCTGCATCTTTGTTTGAAGATAAACGAAGGCATTAAGTATTATTTGGCTTATCCTTGGATCTGCAAAAAGATCTATCCCATCTACTACAGAACAGGTTAAAAAGTACGGGTATTCGTTTTCGTAAAATTTGAAATTGCTTCTTGACATGTATAGTTAGAGAGATTCAAAGTCTATTCCTTACAAAAATACAGGGAGCAGGAGCTCCCTGTTGGTTTCCCAAGCAGGAGCTTGGGAAAGAGGTGAAGCTTTTCAAATTGTTAGCGTATAAATCTGCATCCAACAAATTATTAGGACGCATTGTAGCAAGTTATATTAAATTGTATTAGCTTGATAAATAGGAGACTAAATGCTTGCTAAGCAATGTTTTATGGGGGATGTGATTTATGTTTAACAGAAAGCCAAAAAGAGAGAGTTATACATTAGTTGTTAATGATATTCCCGTTTTAGTCACCCGTAAAAAGATCAAAACCATCAGGCTCAAAGTAAATCGTGTTTCTCTTGAGGTGAAGCTATCCAGTCCTTTTAAAATTTCAGATGAAGAGCTTATCGCATTCGTTCAACAAAAAATGGAATGGATCAAAAAGCACTTGAATAAACCTCCTCTTCAGTTACCCGAGCCGGATCTTAAATATGAAAATGGTGATAATATTCCATTCAAAGACGACAGCTATAGTTTAAAATTACAGCACGGGGCTAAGAAGATCGGAGTCGTTATTCGGGGCTCCGAAATAGTTTTAAGCTTTAGAAACCTTATAACACGATCAAGAAAAGAGAGAGTGATCGATGATTTTTATCGTGCATATCTCAAAAAAGAAATTCCTAAGCTCATCGAAAAATGGGAACCGATCATGAAGGTTTCGGTGAATGAGTTTGGTGTCAAGAAAATGAAAACCAGATGGGGAACCTGCAATATCAGAGATAAACGAATCTGGTTGAGTTTAGAATTGGCTAAGAAATCTCCGGAGTTACTGGAATATGTGGTAGTTCACGAAATGGTTCACCTTTTAGAACGCCTTCACAATCAGCGGTTTAAAAACTTCATGACTCAGTTTCTTCCAAACTGGAAAGAGTTGCAAAGCCAGTTGAATGGCAGGATTGATTGATTGATTTTTGTTTTAATATAGAATGTAGGGACGCAAAATTTTGCGTCCCTACATTCTTACGTTCAATAAGGAATTTTTAAGCACCACAAAGATCCTGAAATGAATTCAGGGGATGGATATCGAGATACAAATTTTAAACACATTAGAACTCATATTTAATTATTCTAAGCCACTAACTATCAGAAATCAATCAGATATAGATGAAACGATTTACTTCTTTACTTGCCCTATTGTTGATAATCAGCGCAACATCACTTTTTGCTCAAAAATCAGATAAAGATTCCAGATATGATATAGCCTGGAACAGCCTTGAGTTCAGAAGCATTGGACCGGCTTTTACTTCGGGAAGAATCTCCGATTTTGCGGTAAATCCTGACAATCACAGTGAGTTTTATATCGCAACAGCTTCCGGCGGTGTATGGAAAACGGAAAATGGTGGAATTTCCTTAAAGCCCGTTTTTGACAGTCAGGGTTCTTACTCCATCGGTTTTGTGGCGATGGATCCAAACAATCACAATGTGGTTTGGGTTGGAACGGGAGAAAATAACAATCAGCGAAGTGTGGCTTACGGAGACGGAGTCTATAAATCCATTGACGGAGGCAAAAGTTGGAAACACATGGGATTGAAGAATTCTGAGCATATCGGAATGATAGAAATTGATCCCAGAGATTCGGATGTGGTGTATGTAGCAGCAACGGGACCGCTTTGGAGTTCCGGCGGAGATCGTGGATTGTACAAAACTATGGATGGTGGCGAGAATTGGGAGAAAGTATTGGAGATCAGCGAGCACACCGGAGTGAATGAAGTTCATATGGACCCGAGAGATCCGGATGTTTTGTATGCCACAGCTCATCAGCGAAGAAGAAGAGTATTTACATATATCAGTGGGGGACCGGAATCTGCTGTTTATAAATCTACAGATGCCGGAAAAACATGGAAGAAAACCATGAGAGGAATGCCGGGCGGTGATATCGGTAGAATCGGAATGGATATCTCGCCGGCTAATCCGGATGTGGTTTATGCAGTTGTGGAAGCCGAAGCAGGTAAAAGCGGATTTTATCGCTCTGATGACAGAGGGGAATCATGGGAAAAGCAGAGCAATTATTCATCAAGTGGAAATTACTATCAGGAAGTGATCGCCGATCCTGTGGATGTAGATCTGGTTTACGTGATGAATACATTTTCAGGCGTTTCTGAAGATGGAGGAAAGACGTTCAACAATGTAGGTGAAAAGAATAAACATATTGATAATCATGCGTTGTGGATCAATCCTGATAATACGAATCACTTGTTGAACGGGAATGATGGTGGAGTGTATGAGTCGTTTGATCGCGGTAAAACATGGAGGTTTTTCACTAATCTTCCGGTAACTCAGTTCTATAAAGTAGCCGCTGATAACGCAGAGCCGTTTTATAATATCTACGGCGGAACTCAGGATAATTTTACGCTTGGCGGACCATCCCGAACAAATGCCACAACCGGAATTAATGATGACGAGTGGTTTGTAACTGTACTTGGGGATGGATTTGAACCTCATGTTGACCCCACAAACCCGAATATTGTTTATGCACAGTCACAGTATGGTGGATTAGCACGTTTTGATAAACAAAGTGGTGAGCAACAGAATATCAGGCCACAAGCTCCTGATGCAGATTATGATTATAACTGGAATTGGGATTCGCCATTTTTTATCAGCACTCATGACAACGAGAGACTTTATTTTGCATCCGATCGTGTACTCAGAAGTGATGATATGGGGCAGAGTTGGAGAGAAGTAAGCGGTGATCTTACGCGTCAACTGGATCGAAATAAATTTGAAGTAATGGACAAAGTGTGGCCGATGGATGCAATCGCAAAAAATGCTTCTACATCAGTATATGGAAGTATTGTTGCACTTGCAGAATCTCCACTGGATGAAAACCTATTGTACGCCGGAACGGATGACGGGTTGGTGCATGTATCACAAGATGGCGGCGAAACCTGGACGAAATACGACAAGTTTCCGGGTGTGCCGGATATGGTATATGTGAATGAACTGATCGCATCAGAGCATGATAGGAATACCGTATATGTTGCATTCAACAATCACAAAAATGGAGATTTTAAGCCATACATTTTAAAAAGCACGAATAATGGAAAGTCGTGGAAATCAATAGCTAATAACCTGCCGGAAAGAGGCTCAGTATATTCTATTGCAGAAGACTTCGAAACAGGAAACCTGTTATTCGTTGGAACAGAATTCAGCATGTTTGCTTCCATTGATGGAGGTGAATATTGGAAAGAATTGAATAAAGGATTGCCAACCATCGCGGTTCGCGATATTGATATCCAGAAAAGAGAAAATGATCTGGTTTTGGGAACTTTCGGACGTAGTTTTTACGTGATGGACGATTACTCTGCTCTTCAGGAGTTATCAAAAGATGTAGCAAAAAAAGAAGCTCATTTATTCTCAATCAGATATGCATATCAATATCAGCCGTACAGCAGAATTGCTGCAAGTAATACTATTAGCTGGTTAGGGCCAAAAGGATTTCAGGGCGAGGATTATTTCCTCGGAGAAAATCCCGAATTTGGTACGGCTTTCACTTACTATTTAAAAGATGGATACAAAACCAAGAAAGCTATTCGTGAAGCCGAAGAAGCCAAGAAACGAAAAGACGGTGAGACGGTTTATTATCCAACCTACGAACAGTTGAAAGCGGAAGAAGAGGAAGAAGCTCCATTCCTGATCTTTACAATCAAGGATGCTAACGGGGATGTAGTTCGTGAGTTAAGAACTTCTCCAAGGAAAGGGATCAATAGAATTTACTGGGATCTTACGTACCCACAGATTACAAGATTAAATACCGGAGATGCTGATCAGTCTAAAGATTTTAGTTCAGGTTTGATGGTTCTTCCGGGAATGTATACTGTTGAATTATCAAAAAGTATTGATGGAGAAGTTACTCAACTAACCGAAGCACAGAGCTTTGAAGTAAGATCTTTGGGTAATGTGACTTTACCTGCAGAGGATCCTGAAGCGATGTTGGCTTTTCACAAGCAGCTAAATCAGCTCTCAAAAGCATCAAATAGCGCAAGAAATGCCGCGGGAGAAGCTCAGGAACGGCTTCAATATTACAAAGGTGCGTTAAAAGCTCTAGGTAGTGATGCTCCATCAGGGTTGGCTTCTGATATAGAACAACTGGAAGAAAAACTGGATGAAATTAATATGATCATGTTTGGTGATCGACTAGCAGGACGTTTGGAAATTCAACGTGCTCCATCGTTAAATTCCAGAATAAATAGTGCTATTGGTGCAGGAACTTCTTCAACCTCTGATCCAACCGGGACATCAAAACGGGTTGCTGAAATTGCTAAGAAACAGCTAAAACCTGTAATTGAAATGCTAAAAGAGATCATGAATAATGATATCCAGAGAATCGATACTAAGTTAAACGGAACGGATGCACCCTGGACGCCGGGTAGGATCTTAGATATTGATTGGTGATATGAGATGGAATTTTGATTTCTGTTCCGTAAGGGCAATTCATGAATTGCCCTTACGGAACACCTATAACAAGTATAATTTTTATTAGACTCTTTAGAATCCAACTCCATAAAAAAGTGGTGGAAATTTTGATGAACAATTTATCAAACAAAGAAAAACACTAATGCCGAATACATCACAATAGCTAAACTGCCGGCAACCATTGCCAGAGGAAATTGCGTTTTAACATGATCCATCAGGTCGCATCCTGTTGCCAGAGAGGAAAGTATAGTCGTATCCGAAATAGGGGAGCATTGATCTCCGAAAACGGAACCACCGATCACTGCTGAAAAGCACAATGTGAGAAAAAACGGATCAGGAACTATTGCCCAAGCCAGCGGAATGGCTACCGGAAATACAACTGCATAGGTTCCCCAGGAAGTACCGGTGGAGAAGGCGATGATCATACAGAAAACCATAAGTAATCCGGGAAGGATAATTGGATTTATTATTCCGCCGACAATGTCTACTACATAGGCTGCGGTTCCAACAGCGTCGGCAACTTCTTTTAGCGTAACGGCAAATGCCAGAATAATGGCGCCAATAGTAACTCCTTTACAACCATCCACAAATCCATCGATGGCGTCCTGAAGCTTCATTCCTTTTGCAACTGCAATTCCAATCCCTGCTAAAACAGCTAAAACAAAAGCCTCCGCTATTAATAAAATTGAATCATCTCCTTTATCCTGAACAAAAAAAGTATAAAAGAATGGGATGATTGCAACACCAAGTAATGTTCCGATTGGTCCGAAAAAGTCAATCAATCCGGGTTTATAGCCCTCCGGAATTTTTTGTTCGGTGAGTTCATCCGCAGCCATTGGAGTGGCTCCGTCTCTGTCCAACTTTCCTTCTTCTCTGGAACGCTTGATAGCGCTTCTCATTTGTTTACCGGGAATCCAAGGAAGTTTTTCCCATGCAAAAAGCAGCGTCAGAATGATAGAGAAGATCGCGTAAAAATTGAACGGTAAGGCTGATAAGAAAAAACTGATCCCATCCTGAGTAGTTTCAAAAAGGGCATTTGTACCGATTACCAAACCTGCTACATAAATAGGCCATACATTAAAAGGAATAAGAGTGGCAATCGGTGAAGCTGTTGAATCCACTACATAGGAAAGTTCTTCATGAGAAACTTTGTGCTTGTCGGCGATTGGGCGAACAGTAGCTCCGGTTAGAATAGTGCTAATCGTTCCGCCTTGATGAAAAACAATTCCCATAAACCAGGTAAATAATTTTGCAGAAACAGGACCTTTAACCATTTTTTCACTGGCCCAGCGTGCAAATTTTTCCGCACCACCGGTTCGGGTCCAAATACCAATTAATCCACCTAACGCCCAAAGATAAACCAGTAGAATAAGGGCAAAACTTTCTGTGCCAATTGATGGGATCAAAAAATCCTGAACAACATTGAGTTTATTAGAAATCACGGCGCCTAGACAAATTCCCATGAATAAAGAGCTGGCAACTTCACCTGTATAAAACGCCAGAAAGATGGCAAGCAACGGAGGAGTGATCGACCAAAAACCAAAATGACCGTTTTCCTGTACAAATCCGTCAGAAAAGTAAACAGCAATAACGGATATGATAAAAGTCAGGATTGCTCCCTGGACTATTCTTTTTCTGATGTTAGGATCGGCGAACTTTTCTTTAATGCTCAAAATATCTGATTATTTACTGGGTATTGAATACGAGCTAAAGAAAAGACATTCTCTGTAAAAGAGCTAAAAGTATATTATTTGGTTATTGGTTATGCTCGTTCTGCCAATTCCAGCCATCGAAGTTCCTTTTCTTCCAACTCTTCCTTTAAAGCGCTGAATGTTTCTGAAAGCTCTTGAAGTTTTTCATAATCAAGCTCGGAATTACTCATTTGGCTATGAATTGCAGATTTTTTCTTTTCCAGTTCTTCGATTTCTTTTTCCAGCTTCTGATATTCTTTTCGTTCATTAAAACTGAGTTTCTCGGGATCCGAATTGGACGGCTTGGGATGATCTGACTTCTTCTTTTCAGGTGAACTGTTTTTTTGCTCAGTTTCTTGTTCAGCTTTTAAAGCTCTGTATTCAGAATACGTGCCGTTGAAATCATTTACTACTCCATTTCCTTCAAACACAAAGTAATGTTCCACCAAATTATCCATGAAATAACGATCATGAGATACAATGATTAAACAACCGCCAAAATTGGAAAGAAATCCTTCCAGCTTTTCGAGGGTGATGAGGTCTAGGTCATTTGTAGGCTCATCAAGAATCAGGAAGTTCGGGTTTTTGATCAGCACCATCATCAAACCAAGACGGCGTTTTTCTCCACCGCTTAATTTTGAAACAGGTGTATATTGCATCTTGGAATCGAACATAAAATGCTCCAGAAACTGAGAAACAGAAATGGTATCGCCGTTTGCCAATACGATCACTTCCGCAATTTCTTTGATGACATCGATCACTCGTTCTTTTTCTTTGATCTCTATACCCGATTGTTTGTAATGACCGTAAACAATGGTTTGGCCGGTACTTACTTCTCCCGAATCAACAGGTTCTTCTCCGGTAATAATTTTCAGAAATGTACTTTTCCCAACTCCGTTTTTCCCGATAATTCCAATTCGCTCTCCCTTGTTGAACGAATATTCGAAGTCTTTCAGAATCACAAGATCATCAAAGCTTTTGCTTACATTTTTAAGCTCTAAAACTTGTCCACCAATTCGGGACATATCCACTTCAAGCTTTACTTCTTGTTTTACTTTACCTGCTTTTGCTTTCTTTTCGGTCTGATAAAACGCATCAATTCTGGATTTTGATTTGGTAGTACGCGCTTTAGGCTGGCGACGCATCCATTCCTGTTCTTTCTTCATCAACTTACCGGCTTTGGCAACTTCGGTAGCATACACTTCTTCCCGTTCAGCCTTCTTTTGAAGAAAGTACTCGTAATTCCCTTTGTGATGATAAAGCTGTCCGTCTTCAATTTCTAAAATGTGATTACAAACCCTGTCCAGAAAATATCTGTCATGAGTTACCATCAATAGAGTCATGGTGCTTTTGGTAAGATATGCTTCCAGCCATTCGATCATTTCCACATCCAAATGGTTGGTTGGCTCATCCAGAATCAAAAGATCAGGTTCGTCAAGAAGAGCAAATGCTAGTGCGACACGTTTTCTTTGTCCACCTGATAGCGAGCTTATAGATTGATCCAAATCATGAATATTTAACACTCCCAGTATTTGATGAAGTCGTTGTTCGTAATCCCATGCATTTGCAGCATCCATCTTTGCAAGCGCTTTATCAAAAGCTTCCTGAGTTTTCTCATTGTAATCCTCAGCTTGGGCTGCAACAGCTTTATCATATTGCTGAACTACTTTTACCATTTCATTTTCGCCATGTGCGATGAATTGGTTGATGGTCATGGAATCGTTGAGTTCAGGTTCCTGCTCCAACATGGCTACTTTGATTCCATTACGGATCATAACTTTACCGGAATCCGGAGTTTCTTTTTCTGCCAGAATTTTAAGCAAAGTTGATTTTCCTACTCCATTTTGCGCAATAAGTGCAGTTTTGTCTCCTTTTGAGATTCCAAAAGTGAGGTCCTCGAATAAGAGTTTAAGGCCGTATTTTTTACCCAGATTTTCTGTGGAGAGATAGGTCATAAATGAGTTTGAACTTTAGTCTTGATGAAGTTGGTAATATACGGTAAATGTAAGCGAATCATGAAAATGGTTTATGTTTTTGTCATTTCTGTTGATGTTAGTTTATTCGATGAGAGTTTTGGTTTTTGACATCCTCTGTTTACAATGTTCCTCCATCTTTTGACCCCTTCTGTCTTCCCCTTATTAAAGGGGAAGGACTCGTTGCCAAAAATTAGAATTTGACTCGAAATTCCCCTCTTTATGAAGCCTGCCTGACCGGTAGGCGGGGAGGGGCAAACTTACCCGGAAAGCAAATGTGGTAAGTAGCCGGGGAGGTCAGGAATGTCGATTTTTCAAATATCAGGATATGAAATTAATTTTGTCAACGAGCCAATCTGTTGATATGCAGGTTACATAACATCTACAGAAATAACACAGGATGAAATAAAGTTTGCAGCATTTAATCATTTGCAAAATTCACTACATCTGTTTAATTGTATAGTACACTAACACTTTATCGGAGAATGCTATGCTTGTTAAAAATCTTCTGCAGAAAAAAGGAAATGCAATCTATTCTGTAAGTCCTGATAATTCCGTTTATCAGGCAATTGAAAAGATGGCTGAGTTGGATATTGGAGCGCTGGTTGTAATGAGTAATGATGTTCTGAAAGGAATTATTTCGGAGAGAGATTATCGCAATAAAGTGATCCTGAAAGGAAGAGCTTCCCGAACTACAGCTGTAAAACAGATAATGTCAGATAAAGTGGTTTGCGTAACTCCTGATGATTCTGTGAACCTGTGTATGCAATTGATGACTGACAAACGCATTCGTCATCTTCCTGTTCTAGAAAATGAAAAGCTTGTAGGAGTTATTTCCATAGGTGATGTGGTAAAATCAGTGATCGAAAATCAAAAAAACGAAATTGATTCATTGAGAGATTATATCACCAGCGGCAGCGGGTATCCGGGGTAAATCTTGTCAATTATTTAAAAGTCTCCCTTGGAAGCCGGCCTGTCCGGTAGGCAGGGGAGACGATCATCCAAACGGTTCTTTGGATGATCCGAGGGATGTGTGAAGTTTACGAACTCCTAAACCTCACACATCCTCCGTCACGCTTTCGGTGTGCCAACTCATTCAAAGGAGGATTTATCTTTTTCTATTGGGATGAATTCAATTAAATTCAATGAATTAAAATGATAGAAAATATATGAGAGAAATAGAGTTACCAATTGCTGAGGAGTATATTTTAAAAGGAAAAATGGATATGAATAAAGTGATACCCAACGAAGATGGTACTTTCCTTGTTCCTTTAGGGACTATACTAGATGATAATATGGTGCATAACGTGCGTATAGCTAGAGATAATGGAGGTAAAGTTTTATATGCAACTACTTCTATAGAAAAGCAGATAGCAGATATTTTACTCGAATATTTTCTGGGTTCAAATGAAGGAGAAACAAATAAGAAAAATATATTCAAAAATGATATTCTTGCATCAAGTGCTTTTTCTTTCAGGGCAAAGAAAAATTTATTAAACAATATCCTTAATCAAGAAGGCTTAATAAAGAGAAAGAACAAAAGTATCATGCAAGAAAATCTTAAAACAATAATGGATTGGCGAAATGCATTTGCTCATGGGCACGTCAAAAACTCTGCAGCAAATGGGTGTTTTGTAGAATATTACTCAGGTTCTTTAAAAACGCTAATGTTAGATGATTCTTTGTGGGATCAGGTAGAAAGTGTTTTTATAGAAACTCATTCTTGTTTAAAAGAAATACTTAAGAGCCTTAAAGATAAATCCGAAATTCCACCCTCCAAAACTCATTAACTCTCCGTACATTTGGGTTCTAATTCTTTGTCATCCTGAGCGGAAGCGAAGGATCTTCAAATCTATGAAGTAGTGAAGATTCTTCTCCCGAATGCTCGGGATCAGAATGACTAGTCCAAAAAACAAACTACAACTACAGTGAGTGATCAAAAGATAATTTTTTCGATGGTGGGCGTAAGTAAAGTCCACAAACCAAATAAAACCGTTTTAAAGGATATCTATCTTTCATTTTTCTATGGAGCGAAGATCGGTGTTCTCGGATTAAACGGAGCAGGTAAATCTACTTTATTACGATTGATCGCAGGTGTAGATCAGGATTATCAAGGGGAAATCAGCTCTCAAAAGGGAATTACGTTTGGATATTTGGAGCAAGAGCCAAAGCTGGATCCGGAAAAGACCGTTAAAGAAATAGTAGAAGAAGGCGTTCAGGAAACCGTTGATCTAATCAATGAATACGAAGCTGTAAACGCTGCTTTTGGTGATCCTGATGCAGATTTTGATGCACTTATCGCTAAGCAAGCAAAACTTCAGGAAAAGATTGATCAGATTGATGCCTGGGATCTGGATGCAAAACTCAATCAGGCTATGGATGCACTTCGCTGTCCTCCGGGCGATACTTCCGTAGAGGTGCTATCCGGTGGTGAAGCTCGTCGTGTGGCGCTTTGTAGATTGTTATTGAAGAAACCCGATGTTCTGTTACTGGATGAGCCAACGAACCATTTGGATGCTGAATCGGTGGGTTGGTTAGAGCAACATTTAGCTCGCTACGAAGGAACTGTGATTGCAGTAACTCACGATCGTTATTTCTTAGATAATGTAGCAGGATGGATTTTGGAATTAGATCGGGGAGAAGGAATTCCGTTCAAAGGAAATTATACTTCATGGCTGGAGCAGAAATCAGAACGACTTCGTCAGGAAGAGAAACAGGAATCCAATCGACAGAAAACATTACAACAGGAATTGGAATGGATTCGTCAAAATCCGAAGGGGAGAAGAGCAAAAAGCAAAGCCCGTATCAATTCTTATGAAGAGTTGTTAGCGAAAGATCAGGAAAAGCGAAATGATGATATGCAGATCGTGATTCCTGCCGGACCTCGTTTAGGAAATAAAGTAATTGTTGCCGAAGGCGTTGCGAAAGGATACGGCGATAAACTACTTGTTGAGGATATGGAATTTCAGCTTCCTCCGGGAGGAATTGTAGGAGTGGTTGGCCCAAATGGTGCCGGTAAAACGACTTTATTCAAAATGATCATCGGGGAAGAACAACCCGATTCAGGTAAGCTGGAAATTGGTGAAACGGTGGAATTGGGTTATGTAGATCAGAAACGACCGTTAGATCCAAGTAAAACAATATGGGAAGAAATTTCAGGTGGACATGAAATCCTGAAGTTGGGAAATAGAGAAGTGAACTCAAGAGCATATGTTGCCAGATTCAATTTCAGTGGAAGTGATCAGCAAAAGAAGACAAGTCAAATTTCGGGTGGGGAAAGAAATCGTGTTCATTTAGCCAAGATGCTGAAAGAAGGTGCAAATGTACTTCTGCTTGATGAGCCGACCAACGATCTGGATGTAAATACGCTTCGTGCTTTAGAAGAAGCACTACTTGAATTTGCGGGCTGTGCAGTGGTTATATCTCACGATAGGTGGTTCCTGGATAGAGTTGCTACTCATATTCTGGCTTTTGAAGGAAACAGCCAAACATATTGGTACGAAGGCAACTACGAAGAATACGAAGCGCATCGTAAAGAGCGCTTAGGTATTTCTGAAGATCAGCCTCAGAGAATTCATTACAAGAAGCTAACGAGGTAATTCCAAAATACCCCATTCGGGTGATTTATTAGCGAAAACATTCTGAGCATTTTGACTCCGTCAACTCACGAGCGAGTGAAATAATAAAAGGAGTGCAAAATGTTTTCAAAAAGAATACTGGTTTTAGGATTGGCTACTATGGTACTTTCATGTGCCACAGTTCAGCAACAGATAGGAAAAGTAGCGTTGAAATTCATGACCAAAAAAGAGGCGGATTTCAATAATATAGCTGCAATCGGAATGTATCAAACCAATGTGTACGCTGCAGATGTAGGAATTACAACATTGGGTACGGAAGATTGGGAAGAAGGAGAAAATCTGATTGGAGTTCAACTGGTTAAGCCGGGTGGGGCAATAGGAGTTATAGCTCTGGACGGAACAGTTACTGTAAATGGAGTGGAAGCCAAGAGTTACGGAGGCGGTGCTTATTACGCGAGATTCGATGCGGAAGACACATCTACAAAAACAGTTACATTGACCAGCTCTAACGGTGAATCTACGGAGTTTGAGATAACTTCGTTACCATCAGTTAGAATCAAAAGTATAAATGGTAATAGCACATCCCCAACAGTAGATCTGAATTCAGATCTGGAAATAGAATTGGATTACGACTCGGATGCGGAAGGTAAACGAGTAATTGTTTCTTTGATAACCAGTGCGGTTGGAGCCAAAGGTTTTGCTTACTTCCAATCAGCTATAATAAATAACAAAATTACTGTCCCCGCTGATGCTTTTAAACATAAACACATTGCAGGTGGTGGACTAACCGGTAAGGATGTAACCAATTGGGTTAAAGGAGTAAATCATTTACAAGTCATGATTTTGGAATCAGACAGAGATGCTTCAGGACAACCATTTGATTATTTCAGAAGAGATATGAGATCTTTCGATACGGTTCCTGTTAATGTAACCGGAGACACTGAGGGGCGTGCATGGGTTCAGGTAAAAGGTGATTCAGAAGAAAGTTCAGGAAAATTCAAATATACAGCAAATTCGTCTAATGCATGGTATGCTCGTCCTTTGGATTCAGATATACAACGAATTGGTATTTCTTCGCTGAGTGTTTCCGGTACGTTATACAAGCAAGAAGTGGAAACTTCAGAGCGAGATAATTATGCTACCGGCTATCGCGAGATCACGACAACTACAACCACCTTTCAATTTCCTGAACTGGATGATCAATATTGGGATCAGTTTTTGGAAAATATTTATTCTGATCTTACTTCGATGCTGAGAAATGACTATGGTGCTTCGGTTGTGGATGTGAATCAAATTACATCTAATTCAATCTATGATGAGTTTTATACTCCAGAGGACGAAAACTCCAAAGAGTACATTGCTAAAAATCTGAGAAACACTAAGCGACTTGTTCCAAATTCACTGGGTGAGGTTTTGGGAGACAGAACAACCGCGCTTATTGCAGATAACGGAACATCAGCCCGATTAATGAGAGATATGAATATGGATGCTTTTATGGATGTTGTAATTAATTATCAGGTTGCCGGAGGAGAAAATAATACTATTGTACTTGTTCCTAATGTGAGCTATCGGGTATCCGGTCAAACTCAGGGTTATGACGGAACTTCTAATGTTTGGTTTAACGGGAATATTCAAGGCCCGGGTGTCTCTTTTAGTGAGTCAGAATTTTCTGATCTGAATGCCTTGAACAGAATAGGCCAAAAAGATGTGATCGTTAAGCTGATCAAACAATCCATCAAAGAATTGTCTGACAAGCAAAAGGAATTTGGATATCAAACTGTCTGGAAGACAGCACTCGAAAACTAACTTATATAGTTAGTAATTAGTTGATACACTAAACACTTAAAAAGCCCTGTAGGAATGCAGGGCTTTTTTTATTGGGGTAAATATGGGCGCGATTACTTAGCTACTTAAAACTGATTTGGCCTAGCCATGATTGACGTTCATCTGTGTTGTCAAATATGGGTGAAATATCAGTGAGAAGGATAAAGTTTAGTAAAAACATATCCGGCAATCATAGATAAAAGAAAAGAAGGAGCCAGTACATCCAGTTTTTCAAAATAAATACCAATGCTGTCAATGTCTTGTACGATAAACTTAAAGAACGGTACACAGGCAAATCCGGTAACCATGGAAGCAATAGCACCTTTTTCAGAATAATTGTCCCAGAAAAGAGAGAGAATAATTACAGGGCAAAATGTAGCCGCAATTCCTGACCAGCCAAAAATTACAAACCAAAAAATGGTTCTGTCAGGTGATAGCACAGCTACAGAAAATGAGAGTCCTAAAGCAATTAAAGCCATAACTAAAGTCACAATCTTTGACAATCTGGATAATTTATCGTCAGCTAATTCGGGATTAAAGATCTTTTGATAGAAATCTCTTGTTATGGCACTGGAAGCAACAACCAGAAGTGAATCAATAGTAGACATAATTGCAGATAATACAATTGCTATGTAAACACCAACTAGGGTTAGCGGTAATAAATGTTCTACCAAAACAATGAGTACGTCTTCGCCTCCGGTTCCTAAAATTGCTTCCGGATCTTGTCCTGCTTCAGTAAATAAATATCTTCCTAAAAGTCCAATGCTTACCGCAGCGACATCAGTCAACAGTGTAAAACCTATGGCTACCCATCGACCTTTATTGATCTCTAATTCATTTTTTACTGAAATGAACCGAACGTAGATCTGAGGTGACCCTAGAAATCCAAGTCCGATCATGGCAAATCCTAGAATGGTAAATACGTTGATCCAAGGATCACTGCTTGTTCCCCAAATACTGAGAAGCCCGGGATCTATCGCTTTCAAGCCGCTTATGAATTTACCACCACTGTCTATCATAAACCATGCTATAACAGGTAACAAAATAAGCCCGAAAAACATCATGGTGCCTTGGAAAAAATCAGACCAGACGGAAGCTAAAAAACCACCGATAAATATGTAGGATACAACAATAACGAATCCAATCAAGGCACCGGTGAAGTAGTTCATATCAAGCAATGATTCAAATGCTTTTCCGGTAGTATCTATTTGTGCACTTACGTAGATAATTACAAAAACAGAAAGCGCTGTTGCTGCAATGCTTCTCAACAGATTTGATGTAGGTTTGAATCTGCTTTCAAGAAAATCAGGGACGGTTATTGAATTGTACTGATCGGTTAGTCTTTTAAATGGCTTTGCCATGAAAAACCAGGAAATGGCTACTCCTAAAACTTCACCGAATACAACCCAATATGCTGAGACACCTGCAACAGCCCCCATTCCGGTCAATCCTAACAGAAGCCAGCCCGATTCACCTGTTGCCCTAGCTGAAAAAGCAACAGCCCAAAACCCCACATTCTTTCCACCAACGTAGTAGTCGCTTAACGTTTTAACTTTTCTGGAAGCGAAAACTCCTATCAATACAAGAATAAGGCCATATAAACCCAGAATTATGTATTTAGTTACCATCCGAAAAAATTAATTACTTTGAAATATCCGTAGTAAGAAGTGGATTGAATATTGCTGTAAATAATAGAATAAAAGCTAAACTACAAATTTGTACAAAATCCTATTTTGCTTTTCTGATTTCTAAACCGATATTCAGCAATCCTGTATTACAGGAATTCATAAGCTATGGGGAAGTAAATGCATGATTGAAAAACCAAAGGGAAAAGGACTTTTTGCATGGGCGCTATATGATTGGGCGAACAGCTCCTACTTCGTAATTATACAGACGTTTATTTTCGCAGCCTATTTTACGAAGGCCATTGCCGAGAATGTTGAGGTTGGTACTGCTCAATGGGGAAACATGATAAGTATAGCAGGTCTTGTAATTGCAATCGGCGCTCCGGTTTTCGGTGCTATAGCAGATCAGGCGGGAAGGCGAAAACCTTGGATCGCAGCTTTTACTGTTTTGTGTGTAATCGCTTGTGGATTGCTTTGGTATGCTGAGCCCGGAACAGACTCATTATGGTTTGCTCTTGGAATGGGATTTATGGCAACAATTGGAGCTGAATTTGCATTTATATTTTACAGCGCAATGCTTCCTGACTTGGTTCCACCTAATAAATTGGGTCGATGGAGCGGTTGGGGCTGGGGAATGGGTTATGCCGGAGGATTAGCTTGTTTGCTGGTGGCTTTGGTGGCTTTTATTCAAACAGACGGATTGTGGCTTGGTCTGGATACCGAAACTGCAGAACCTGTAAGGGCTACATTCATATTAACGGCAATCTGGTACGCCCTGTTTAGTTTGCCTCTATTTTTTAGAACGCCTGATAATCCATCATTAAATAAAAAGATCGTAGAATCAGTTCGCTTTGGGTTCGCTCAATTAATTATTTCGATTAAGGAAGTGAAAAAATTTAAGAACATTGTAAAATTCCTGTTCGCCAGAATGTTTTATAATGATGCTGTAGTGACCATATTTGCTATGGGGGGTGTTTATGCCGCAGGAACTTTTGATATGGATGAAGAGCAAATCCTGATGTTTGGAATTGGGTTAAATGTCACTGCAGGATTAGGCGCTTTCGGTTTTGCGTGGCTGGATGATAAGTCAGGAAGTAAATTTACTATCAATGCTTCGATTCTTGGATTGTTGATTCCATTAGTTGCGCTTATAGTTGTGAAAGATGTCACATGGTTTATTGTTTGGGGTTTAGTTCTAGGGATTTTTGTTGGTCCCATTCAGGCAGCATCAAGATCTTTTATGGCCAGATTGTCTCCTCCTGACCTAACCAACCAAATGTTTGGATTATTGGCTCTGTCAGGTAAAGTCACCTCATTTATCGGTCCTTTTTTAGTAGGCTTACTAACCGTGCAGTTTGGAAGCCAGCGATTCGGAATGTCGGCTATTCTTGTTCTGTTATTGATCGGTTTACTCCTTATGTTTACGGTAAAGGAGCATGAAGCCCCGGGAATCGAAGTAAATCCAGAGCAAATATAATGATCAATCATATTCCGGAATCCAGAATTGATAAGAAAGCAATTAAAGCGTGGCGGTTTTCCGCGTTGATATTTGGAATCCTGTGGTTTGCTCCTGCAATTGCCTATATATCAATCTCGATCGGAATAAATAAGTTTGACCTTATTCTTTCTATTCTTTCTGTGATACCTTCATTGGTTCTGTATCTTTTTATTGGTTTGTTGGTTCCAAACCTGCGTTGGCAAAGGTGGCGTTATGAGGTCAATGATGATGCAATTGATTTGTTGAGAGGTTTTGTCTTCAAAACAAGAACGGTTGTTCCCATTAACAGAGTTCAGCATGTTGATACAAATCAGGGCCCGATTTACCGTAAATACGAATTGTCGTCAGTGAAAATATCAACAGCAGCTACTACACACGAGATCCCGGCACTTGATGATGAAACGGCAACCGAGGTGCGTAATAAAATTTCTCAGTTAGTTCGTCAGGTTAAAGAAGATGTCTGAATTCAGAAGGCAACATTGGGCAGCAGCGGTTGATCGTCTTTTTACTGCTGTAAGACAAAATTTTGTCACATTCCTGATTCTTATTTTTGTAGGTACACGTCAGGCCGGGGGAGATTACTTTGTTTATGTACTGATCGGTACAATGGCACTAACATTCTTTTCAGGGATAGCAGGCTGGTACCGTTTTCAATACAGAATTTCAGATGGTGAGCTCCAGATAAAAAAAGGAATTTTCGTTCGTAAAAAAGTCTATATGGCGAAAGAACGGATTCAGGTAATTGATGTGACTGAAGGTTTGGTTCAGAGAGTTTTCGGGCTGGTTAAAGTAGAAGTAAAAACCGCCGGTGGTGGAACTGAAAGTGCCACCATAAATGCTATGACCTTTGAAGAGGCAGAAGAACTTAAAAGAGAACTTCGTAGCAATAACCGGATAAAAATAGAAGGGGATGAGTTACTCGAAGATGAAGAAGTGATTACAGAAGAGGAATTTCTTGATGAATGGAAGATATCTTCAAAAGAATTAGTAATGGCAGCTTTCACTTCAGGTAACTTTGGTTTAATTGCCTCCATTCTTGGAGCGCTTTCCGGTCAACTTGATGCTGTGATAACAGATGAAACTATTGAATATATACAAGGTCTGTTGCCCGGTTTGAATAACTTTACCTTGGTTGCTACGGTGGTTATTGTGATTCTCTTGGTGTCATGGACTTTTTCTTTTCTGGGTGTGATCTTTAATTATTCAGACTTTAGTGTTAAGAAAACGGAAAAAGAACTTTTGATCCGTTCAGGTCTTATTGAGAGAAAGCATATAACCATTCCATTTGATAGAATACAGGCCATACGGTTTGTTGAAGGAGTTTTAAGACAACCATTAGGTTGCGGAATGTTATATGTAGAAAGTGCAGGTTTTGAGCAGAATGTAAAAGAACGCTCCATAGTTTTAGTTCCGTTTATATCACGTTCAAAAATGCATGAATTCTTTGATCGGTTTTTATCGGATTTCCATATTCCTGAATTAGATGTTAAACCACCTTCAAGATCTTTTTTAAGATATCTGAGAAGACCTAATTACCTGCTTTTGATAGCAATACCTATGGCTTGGTATTTCTGGGATTTCGGATGGTTGCTGACACTTTTAATTATCCCGGCTACAATTTTAGGTTGGTTGAGATATAAGGATGCAGGTTTATTTTTTGATTCCAAAATGATCACAATGCAATTCAGAAATTTCAACAGAAAAACGGCTTTTATCAGACGAAAACGAGTTCAGGTAATTGAAGAATCTATAAATCCGTTTCAGGAGAGAAAGAAAATATCCAGTTTGGCTGTTACAGCTGCTTCAGGAGCCAAGGGTATTTCGTTTAGTATTGATGATCTTGAAAGCAGGGATGTAAGCAGAATAAGGAAATGGCTTTTGAACGGGGAAACGGATTATGCCTCAACAGATTAAGAGTCTGAAAATAAAGGAAGTAAGTATCGCGGAAATTATCCGGTTATTGGAAGATTGCGAACTTCCTACCAGAGACTTAAACCCAAATATTTCTGTTTTTCTGGGGGCTTTTTATGATGAAGTTTTGGTGGGATGTGTTGGTCTGGAAAAGATCAGTGAGTCAGGATTATTGAGATCTCTCGCTGTGGATCAAAACTACAGGGGAGAAGGGATTGGTTTTGAACTTACCAAAG
Source organism: Balneola sp. (assembly GCA_965222085.1). Classification (GTDB taxonomy): domain Bacteria; phylum Bacteroidota; class Rhodothermia; order Balneolales; family Balneolaceae; genus Balneola. The sequence continues at coordinate 828,612 of OZ244952.1, read as the reverse complement.
CAGTGCTTACTGAATCTGTAAAAAAATCGTATTCAGAAGTTTATTTATTAACTACTGATGCAGAGAAGTTTTTTATAAAAGCAGGTTTTTATAAAATTGTAAAGGAAAATGCTCCAAAAGCTGTTAAAGAGACAAAACAATACAGCGAAATCTGTTCCGATTCCGCTGTAGTTATGAAAATTGATCTAGCCTAGCGAGACATCAAGAACCATCATCACACAAAATCCAACCAGAGTTCCCAATGTAGCTAAATCCGTATTTCCGTGATGCTGACTTTCAGGAATGAGTTCCTCAACTACAACATATATCATAGCACCGGCAGCAAAAGCAAGAGCGTAAGGAAGAATCGGAGTAATAAAAATAACAGCAGCGGCACCAATCACAGCAGAAACCGGCTCAACTACTCCTGAAAGTTGTCCATACCAAAAACTCTTTCCTACTTTAGCACCATCTCTTCTTAAAGGTAAAGATACAGCCATTCCTTCCGGAAAATTTTGAATTCCAATTCCCAACGCCAAAGCGATAGCTCCTGCTACAGTTGCTGTGCCTGTAACGTCTACTCCTGAAGCCGCGGCACCAAAAAGTACACCCACAGCTAAGCCTTCCGGAATGTTATGAAGTGTAATGGCAAGCACCAGTAAAGTTGAGCGCCTCCACTTTGTTGGCACTCCTTCAGCTTCAGATCGGTCAAAACCAAGATGTAAATGTGGTAAATACTGATCAGCAACTCTTAAGAATAAACCTCCTCCTAAAAAACCAATAACAGCAGGTAACCAAGGAATAGAACCTTGTGCTTCAGCCATATCTATAGAAGGAATAATTAAAGACCATACAGAAGCCGCTATCATAACTCCTGCTGCAAAGCCCATCATGCTATCTAAAAGTGGGTAATTTACTTTTTTGGTAAAGAAAACAAGAGAAGCTCCAAGCGCAGTTAAGGTCCATGTAAATAAACCGCCTAAAAGTGCCTGTACTATCGGGTTCAGTTCGTAGAAAAATTCTGGAATCATATATCTAAATTTTTTTCTAAACTTAATAAATTTTTAGACAAGACTAAATATTATAATCCATTAATTAAGAATATTTTATAGTTTGGATTATCTTATTTCACTTACCTTTTGTAAATAAATAGGTTAATAAGTAAAAAGGGGCTTGATTTAGTCATATGGATCAAAAGAATGAAGCGTATCAACTACCAATTAAGGAAGGCAAGGTTAGGATTGTTTTTAATGTTGATCATATCGAATTAAAAATTTCGAATTCTATCAAAGACTTTTTTTCTCACAAAGATGATGTAGTAAAGTTATTTGTAGACTTGGGTGATCTGAATATCAAGGGAATAAAAAAAGAAGGATACGATCTTGTAAAAAAGAAGAGTAAAAAAGATCCCGAAGATTCTTTTACTCTTCCTAACGATATAATATGGTTTGATGTAGATATAGAAGAAGTTTCAACTGTTCTTAATAATGCTGTAAAGTTCCGTATCAAGGGGAGCTACACTGAACATCTTCGTTATTTTATAGACAAAATGGATTATAAAATAGAGTGGTTGCAACATGATAAGTTAAAGAATGAGATTTCAACAGTAAGCGTAACCAAGAGAACCTATACGCAGCCCAGATTAGAACAAAACGTTAACTACGAGTTGGATGAGATAGCAAAAAGTGCAGAACTATTAAAAAAGGCCATAAATAGAATAGATCTGAGAACAGGTTCGGCTTATGTAAGATTAAATACTGAAAATGGAGAGCTGGACCCAGTTGTTATTATAATTGCTGAGAAGTTAGGTTACAGCATAAAAATACTAGATGAAGAAACGATCTCAGAGCTTAAGAAAAGAGGTCAAAAAGCGACACATTTAATTTCTTTACTTATCAATTACTAGTAAACACAACATAAAAAAAGCTCCTTTAGTAATTTAAAGGAGCCTGTTTATTTACTTAAATAATTTCTTCTAAGGAGCCACTTGTTTCCAGAAAACTATTCCTCCGGCTTGTTTCCCTGTTTCTACTACCGCTATTCTCTCATTAGTTTTAAGATCAATTATATCTACAGATCCCGGTTCTCCGCCAATTCCTTCTACTGATAAAAATGCATATCTGTTATCAGATGAAATGGCAACTCCATGAGTTACTTTTCGGCTGTTTTTAACCTTAGCGATCTCCTTTCCTGATTCCAGATCAAAGATACCGGTTGCTCCTTCACCTTTATAGCTGGCTACCAGAATTTTTCCGTCATGACTTACTTCCAGATTATATGGAGCTTTACCTGATTTAAAACGACGGGTTACAGCCCATTTTTCGGTATCAATTTCGATGATTTCATCGGAACCATTACCAGCTACATAAACGAGTGGTTTTGTAGGATGCGGATCTGCCCAGGTTGGTTTTACTTCCGGCTTTGCGTGCATCATTTTCATGCTACCATCCTTTTTCATTCCATCCATATCATGGCCTGAATGATCTTCTTTCATTTCATTCTCTTTTTTAGAATGTTCTTCATGAGTTCCGTCTTTCATGTGCTTTTCATGATTTTCTTTATGCTCTTCGGAATCATCAGAGTGGTCCTTCATCCCGTCCATTTTCATGGCGTTTTTCTTGAGACTAAGTGTCCGGTTTACATCTAATCCGGCTGTGTTGATCTCATAGAGTTCATCCGTCATCATAGAAACATGATACTGTTTAGTGCCATCGTCTGTAATTCTGGAACCATGGGGCATTATTCCTGTCTTTATCTCGGTAATAACTTCCATATAGTCCGGATCTACAACAGAAACGGTACTTGGAACCATGTCTCCATGAAGATTGAAATTGACTACATACAAAAGTCCTGTTGATTTAGATATTTCCATGCTCGCCGGAAACATTCCTAAATCAGTAGTTGCTACCAACTCATCGGTACCTGTTTTATACTTTGCCAGCATCCCGTAAGGATTTCCGTGAGCGATAGATAAAAACCAATATTCGCCATCCGGAGAAATATTTATTCCATGCGGACCATCAGTTTCTGTAGGATAACGACCGACTTGGATGGTCTTAGCTATTTCTGCTTTATTAGTTTTTCCATCAAGATGAATTAAATGTACTTCATCCTCTGATTCAGCAGCTACGTACACGTAATAGTCCTGAGAGAATGTTGTAGATGGTACTAAAAGAAAAAATAGTATTGCTGATAGTAAAATTGAAAAGAGCTTATGATTCTTCATAAGAGAAATAATACTTATTTAAAGTGTTCAAACGTAAATATAGAAGGAGCCGGTTAAGCTCCTTCTTTTTAAATTAATTTGTTCCCTGAGAAGTACTTTCGCCAAGTTTTAAAGCCCAGATTCCTGAATTCCAATCGGAAAGGAAAATGTAGCCTTTGTAAGGCTGAGGTCCCCAGGTAAATGTTGCATTCGGAATATACGCTTCGCTGTCAGAAGGATAGAAAGATGCAATTTCACGGCCCTGATCATAAAGATCCCCCATTAACTCACCGGAAATGTCAACAACTCTTAATCCACCATTGTACATAGCAACGTAAAGAATATCGCCTTCAACCCAATAGTTATGAGTTCCGGCTTCAGGAACCTGATAACGAGCAACTTCAGCAGGAGAATCCCAATCATCGAACTTCACAAAATGTATCCATCCCGCTGCTCTGTTTGCACCTTCAGTATTCAGGCCATAAGGAAAAGCCTCATCACCACCGAGAACATAGAAATCTCCGGTAGATTCACTTTTGAATGGGAAAGCTGCATGATTCCATCCACTTGGATAAGCATAACTTCCAAGTTGAACAGGGTTTTCTGGTGAACCGCCCGCTCCCGGAAGATCAGCGCTGGCATTACTTCCAATATCAACGGCTACAATTCCATCACTCCAGTTTGAAGAGTAGGCAATTCCATCCTGAATCCAAACATCATGAATGGAATGACTTGGAGTGTCAAGCTCGAATACTCCAACTGTTTTCGGGTTTTTAGGATCTTCTATGTTGATGATGTCGTACTTACGACCATTGTTTACTGCGTACACGTGATTATCATAAATGAAAGTGTTATGAACACCACCGGTTAAGTCCTGAGTATATTCTGAATGAATTTTAACATCACGAGGATTGGTTACATCCAGAATGATGATTCCATTTTTACGATCTGAAGCACCTTCACGAGTAATTACGGCTACTTTTCCGTCTTCAGAAACTTTTACATCATTCACAGTACGAGCATCAACAACTACGGTATCAACTGGTGTGATCTTGCTTGGATCAGTTACATCCCAAAAAATTGCTTCACCATTTCCGCCCCATGTTCCTGTCAGTGCATAGTCTCTGCCGTCAACACCTTCCCAAACCCATAGATCTGATGTTCTGGTATGTGAAACAATTCCTTTACCAACTAAAGTTAAAGGTCGTTGAACATTTCTTGGTACTGTTTTAATGGTTGTGGTGGTTGATTTGTCTCCTGAAGTAGCGACGATTGTAAACAATCCGGGATCGCTGGCAACAAATTTTCCACTTTGTGCAATCTGAGCAGAAGCGCCTTGTCCTAAATTATCATCAGGCTCTGCAATATAAGTGTATTTGATAGGAGCATCTTCAACAGCATCACCTTTATTCGTTTTAGCTACTGCCTCAAAAGTAACTACATCACCAGTACGGATGGTTTTTCCATCATAATTATGACTGATCTCCAAAGAGGCAATTGGATTATCTGAAACTTTGAATTTCCAGGTAGCTGATTTGTTTTCAGCTTTTGCTGTAATCGTGAAGCTCCCTTTTTTATGAGCTTTAAGGTTTCCAAATGCATCAATGCTTGCAACATCAGGATTGGAACTGGATAATTTCACGTCCACATTATCTCTGGTTACACCTGCTTCATCCACAACTTTGGTTTCTAAAGAAATGGTGGTTGTGTTATAAAAGTTTTCTGGAGCATTCAAAAATGTAACAGCTTTAACCGGAGGGTAAGCTACATCAATAGCAAGCGTTGCACTTATTCTGTCTGCTCTGTCTGCAGTGAGTGTACGAGCAATGATCGAAAACTTACCGGATTGGATGGCTTTAACATTACCATCCGGAGTAACGATCAAAGATCTTCGGTTTCGGCTGAAAAACACCAAAGAATCCTGAGTGGTATTTCCTTCAGCGTCCACTACTTTTGCTGAAATCTTAGTTTCTTCATTTAATTTTAAAGAAAGTGTCTCCTTCTCAAAAACGATCTTTTTATCTTGCGCTTTTGAGTTCACTGCCAGTAAAACGACAGTAAGAACGGCGATTCCTACTATTTTTGTTATTGAGTTTATTTTTTTCATAGTTGTTTTGTAATTAGTTACTTGCTGTTCCCTGAACAGGTTTTAGTTTTATTGCCCATAGCCCTGAATTCATATCAGATACAAAGATCATATCTTTATATGGCTGAGGCCCCCATGACATTGGTTGATTCGGGCCAATTCCTTCATTAACACTCGGTTTAAATTTCGCTATTTCTCTGCCTTGATCGTATAAGTTACCCATCAGTTCACCGGAAACATCTACAATTCTTAGTCCACCTTGATAGTAGGCAACATACATTATGTCGTCTTTTATCCAGATATTGTGTGTTCCTGCTTCAGGAACTTCATAGCGAGCTACTTCTTCAGCTTCTTCCCAGTTATTTAACTTAAAGAAGTGGATCCAGCCTGCAGGAATTCCTCCCGGAAAGGCTTCATCACCGGCAGCTATGTAAAAATTATCAGATGATTGGCTCTTAAAAGGGAATGCAGCATGGTTCCAACCGCTCGGATATGTAAAACTACCTAGCATTTTCGGGTTTTCAGGAGAACCACCAATACTTTCCATATCTCCACCAAGCTTACTTCCTATATCAACGGCTACAACTCCGTCAGTCCAGTTAGATGAATAAGCAATTCCATCTTCGATCCATACATCATGAACGGCATGTCCGGGCGTATCCAATTCGAATTGACTGACTCTATATGGATTTTTAGGATCTTCAATGTTTATGATATCATATCTGCGACCGTTGTTGATCGCGTAAATATGATTTTCATAGATAAACACATTGTGGACGCCGCCTGTTAAGCCGTCATCGAAACGAGAAAGAATTTCAACGTTAGCAGGGTCAGTAACATCTAGAATAACCAATCCATTCTTTCTGTCTGAAGCTCCTTCCCGGGAGATCACAGCAATTTTTCCATCTTCCGAAACTTTTACATCATTCACAACACGTGCATCAACAGTGATAGTATCGATAGCAACCATATTTTCAGGGTCAGTTACATCCCAGAAGAAAGCTTCACCACGTCCAACGTGTGTACCCGTAGCGGCATAATCTCTGCCATCAACTCCTTCCCAAACCCAAAGATCAGAAGTAGGAACATCCGTTACTTTAGCATTACCCAGCACCTCTACTTCACGTTGAACGTTTCTGGGATTAATTTTAACAGTAGTTTCAGCCACTGAACCGGAATTTCTGGCTGAAATGGTATAAAGTCCGGATTTATTGGCTACAAATTTTCCGTTTTGTTCAATTTGAGCAGGAGCTGCTTCTCCTCTGGAATCGTCTGGTCTTGCAGTAAATGAATAAACTACAGGCGCGTCAGATACCACCTTTCCCTTTTTATTCTTAGCTATTGCTTTGAGTGTTAATACATCTCCGGTTCTGGCAACATCTTCATCTACAGAAATCTCAATTGAAGTTACCGGATTACTCACTACCTCGATTTCATGAGTTTTTGTAACTCCTTCAATTGAAGCTGTAATTTTAGCTTTTCCTGTAGACTTGGCGTTAATTCTTCCAAACTGATTAATATCGAGTACTTTTGTATTCGATGACTTAAAATCAGAAACTTCCAGATCTTCTCTTTTAAAATCTAAAACATCATAGATTCTGCTTTCCAATTGAAACGAGGTTCCTTCATATAGTTTTCCGGGTACATCATTAAAAACTATGCGGTCTAACTTGGGATAGTTTACCGTAACCGTTACATTTTTTCGCATTACGGGATGGTCGCCCTGAGCTGTTTTATAGACAATAACGGAATAAGACCCCGGTTCAAGAGCTTTCATCAACCCACTTCTCGTCACAGACAGAGAGCGTCTGGCTCTTGAAAAGTAGATCATGGTGTCAGGCTGAACTTCTCCTTCAGCATTTACAAGCATTGCTTTAAGTTGGAGTTCCTGACCCACATCTAATGTTATGACTTCAGGGTCAGTGATAATTTTAAGCTCATTTTCTGCTTCCTGAGCTAAAATATTATTCGTTAAAATACCGATCAGTAACAGTGCTATTAAACCGGTTATTCGAGAAAATTTCATTGGTAGAAAGTTCATTATTGTTGTTTTAAATACAGTGCTGTAATAAATCAAAAAAAAGGGAGAAAAAGAATTAGAGAAACAGCTTTTTACGCTTATTTATAATCAATTTTTTGTAATTTTGGGAGCCTTTTTGGCTAATACCTTGTTTACAATCTTGGAGCATCATAATTGACTTCAAACAAAATTCAATTCATAAATATTTAGGAAGCTAGTTTAATGAATATCAGCTTTGAAAAAGAAACATTTGCACATCGCCACAACGGGAATAATTCCGAAGCAATCAAGGAAATGCTTAAAACTATTAAGGCTGAATCAATTGATCAGTTGATAGACGAAACCATTCCCGAAAATATTCGCTTACAGGAAAAACTCAACTTACCTAAGGCACAAAGTGAAGTTGATTTTTTAGCTGATTTTAAAAAACTGGCTTCAAAAAATAAAATATTCAAATCTTACATTGGCATGGGTTATTACGATACACATGTACCGAATGTGATTAAGAGAAATATTTTAGAAAATCCGGCATGGTACACAGCCTACACTCCGTATCAGGCAGAGATAGCTCAAGGAAGGCTGGAAGCACTGATCAATTTTCAGACATTAGTTAGTGACCTTACAGGTATGGAATTAGCAAACGCTTCTCTACTGGACGAGGGAACTGCTGCTGCGGAAGCGATGAGCATGTTGCTTGGACAGAGAAAAGGAGCAAAGCGAAAGGAAGCAAATGTAATTTTTGTGAGTGATCGTTGCCATCCTCAAACAATTGATGTACTCCAAACCAGAGCTGAGCCAATCGGTATTGAAGTTGTAGTTGGAGATCATAATGAAGTAGATGTAACCGATCCGAAGTTATTCGCAATGCTTCTACAATACCCGGCAACAGATGGCAGTGTAATTAATTACACAGATTTAATAGCTACTGCTCACGAAAATAGTGTGCACGCTGTTGTTGCAGCTGATTTAATGAGTTTAACTTTGCTTACACCTCCCGGCGAAATGGGTGCAGATGTTGTGGTAGGAACTACACAGAGATTTGGTGTTCCAATGGGATATGGCGGACCACATGCTGCCTATTTCGCAACCAAAGAAGATTTTAAAAGACAGATTCCGGGAAGGATTATTGGTGTAACTCAGGATGCAGAAGGCAAGCCGGCTTACAGAATGGCACTTCAAACCCGTGAGCAACATATCCGAAGAGAAAAAGCGACTTCAAATATTTGTACTGCTCAGGTTTTACTGGCAGTGATGGCGGGAATGTACGGAGTGTATCACGGACCGAAAGGTTTAAAAAAGATCGCTTCCAAAATTCATGGTTTGACGAAGCTTACCAAATCCGGGTTAGAAGCAATGGGTGTTTCTGTAGAAACCGATATGTTTTTTGATACCATCACTGTTAAAGCTTCCGAAAAGAAAGTTCGTAAGATTGCAGAAGAGAACGAGATCAACTTCAGATATTTAGGTGATAACAGAATTGGAATTTCTTTTGATGAAGCCAAAGAGTTGAAAGATGTACAAGAAGTACTTTCCGTGTTTGCAAAAGCGGAGGGCAGAACTTCAAACTTTGATGTGGATGCTCATGCCGAAAAAGCGGAAGTAAAATTACCGGAAGATTTAGCAAGAACTTCAGAGTATCTGGATCATCCTGTATTCAACTTGTATCACACTGAACATGAGATGCTCCGTTATATGAAGCGATTGGAGAATAAAGATCTTTCACTAGTTCATTCGATGATCTCACTGGGTTCTTGTACGATGAAACTGAATGCAACTGCTGAAATGATACCGGTTACTTGGCCGGAATTTGGTCAAATGCATCCTTTTGCACCTGTTGAACAGGCAGAAGGATATACTCAACTTTTTAATGAATTAGATGAATGGTTGAGTTCGCTGACAGGTTTTCATAAAGTTTCTATGCAGCCAAATTCCGGAGCACAAGGTGAGTATGCAGGCTTGATGACGATAAGAGCTTATCACCAAAGCAGGGGGGATGATCACAGAAATGTAGCTTTGATCCCGAATTCTGCTCACGGTACAAATCCTGCAAGTGCAGTAATGGCAGGCATGGATGTAATTGTAGTTGATACAGATAAGCATGGAAATATTTCCATGGATGATCTGGAAGCTAAGACGTTAAAATACAGTGACCGACTTGCAGCTCTGATGGTTACTTATCCATCTACGCACGGAGTTTTTGAACATCGAATAAAAGATATTTGTGATCTGATTCACGAACATGGTGGACAGGTGTACATGGATGGAGCAAACATGAATGCCCAGGTTGGATTGACTAGCCCTGGTTTTATCGGAGCAGATGTTTGTCATCTGAATCTTCACAAAACATTTTGTATTCCTCATGGTGGCGGCGGACCGGGAATGGGGCCGATTGGAGTTGCAGAACATTTAGCTCCTTTTTTATCAAGTCATGCTGTTATCAAAACAGGCGGAGAGCAAGGGATCTCAGCAGTTTCAGCAGCGCCTTACGGTAGTGCCAGTATTTTGACGATCTCTTACGCATATATCGCTATGATGGGAGAGTCGGGTTTGACGGACGCTACCAGAATGGCCATTCTGAATGCAAATTACATAAAAGATATTCTGGACGATCACTATCCGATTCTTTACACTGGCAAAACCGGTCGGTCAGCACATGAGTTTATTATTGATTTGCGTCCATTTAAGCAAAGTGCCGGAATTGAAGCAGTTGATCTTGCAAAGCGTTTAATGGATTTCGGATTCCATGCTCCAACAATGAGTTTCCCGGTCGCCGGAACATTGATGATAGAGCCAACCGAAAGCGAAAGCAAAGAAGAGCTGGATCGATTTTGTGATGCTATGATCGAGATCCGAAATGAAATCCGTGAGATCGAAGAAGGTAAAGCTGATAAAGAAAGTAATGTGTTAAAACATGCTCCGCATACAATGAGAGTAGTTATGGATTCGGACTGGAATCGTGACTATGATCGTGAAAAAGGAGTATTCCCGTTAGAACATCTTCGTGAAAATAAATTCTGGCCAAGTGTTTCCAGAGTGGATGACGCCTACGGTGACAGAAACCTGATGTGCTCTTGTATTCCTATTGATGCGTATGCAATTGAGGAAATTTAGCCTGATATTTTAATTTGACTTCCATTCCCATTTAACTTTAATTGTTTATTATTTAGTTTTTTAAACAAAAAATCTAGCCATTTAGCTAGGCGTTAAATAAGGGGGAGTAATATGGAACCAGGTAATTTTGTAGATATAATTTTAGCTGCGGGAGCTTTAGGTACAGCTTCTTTCGGGATAGTTGAAGGGTTAAAATGGACACCTTTAGGAACTATAGGTTTTAAGTCCATCCAAAAAAAATTGGGGAATACAGTAATGAAAGCACTGGAAAGTGCGTATGGTCCTGATTTTTTAGATTACCTTACATCTTTGTATAGAAATAGCAAGAGTTCAGGTGAATTGTCCAAAACAATAAGGCAAGGTGTAAGAATAGGGTTGACTGAAAATATTGCACGAGGCTTAGCAAAGTCTGTTGGAGTTGTGGATGGAGTGATTCTAGAAAGTGTAGCTAAAAGCTTAGAATCTGGTGAAGAACTGAGTCAGATACAAAGAAGTATTTTAGGACGCTTTGAACTCGCTCTTGATGCAAGAATTGATTCTGCTTTAGCTGATGCAAATACTAAGTATGTTGGAGGTATGAGAGTAGCTGCTTCACTTTTTTCTATAATCATATCTGTTGCAACTGCTATAACACTTTTTTTTACAGAAAGCAGTATTTCAGGATTATTTACAATGGCTGGCATCCTGATACAATCAGTTATTATAGGACTTGTTGCAGTCCCGATAGCCCCAATTGCAAAAGACATTGTCAGTGCAATACAAGCTGCCTCTAAAACAGTTAGACGATCATGAATTATATTCTAAACTTTAGAAATAAAGCTATTGGAGGGGCAGTTGTTCCATGGTATCTAGAACAAAGAAGTGGCTATGGTAGGTTGGATGATCTTAAAATGGAATCAGAGATAGTTTTTCTTATACATGGTTTCAATGTGAATGAAAAAGAGGGAAGAACTAAGCTTAATCAGTTTGCGGAAATGTTAGATGTTAAAGGTGGATTAGTTTCAGTTCTATGGCCTGGAGATCACTGGAGTAAAGCTTTGAGCTATTCTTTTGAAGGAAGAGATGCTGATGACACTTCCTTAGAATTATTGAAATTTATTGATCAGATTCCTAAGGATATTACACTATCTTTTGTTGCACATAGTCTTGGTAGCAGAGTTGCAATGAATGTTGTTGATAAACTTCAGAGTAAAGGGAACAAAGTATCAAAAGTCTGTCTTATGGCAGCTGCTATTGATAATTTTAGTCTTTCATCAAAAGCAGATTATTTCTATGCAAGTAGTTATGCAGAAAAAGTTTTCGTATTAACTTCAAAAAAAGATGCAGTATTAAGAATTGCTTATCCCGCAGGAGATCTTTTACAAGCGTTTTTATTTTTGGAAGATGACTTCGGTATGGCATTAGGTTTGAAAGGACCAAAACAACGGAAAAGATTTAATGAAAAAATTCCCGGGAATGTAGTTCATGAGCCAATTTCGAAAAAAAGAAAATGTGGACATGGAGATTATCTCCCGGACATTACACCAAATTTAGAACAAGTTTCTGCGTCAGAATTTGTAAAAGAAGTTCTTATAGGAAACCCAAAACCAAAGTATATCTGAATGAAAACCTGTAAATGGTTATCAACTATAGCTATTATTGCTCTTTTTTATCAATCTTATGCTTTCGCCCAACTCTCCACAGTTGAAAGTAAACTGGTAGATCGGGTTGATTACAACAATGAAGAGGGATTAGAGCTTCTGGAAGAGATCATCGCCATAAACAGTGGTACGATGAATTTTGAAGGAGTGAAGCAGGTTGGGGATGTACTTCGCAAAGAATTTGATGATCTCGGTTTTGAGACCATTTGGGAAGATGGTTCAAAATTCAATCGCTCCGGACATCTGATCGCTAAGCACTTTGGAAGCGAAAACGTTCCAAAAATCTTATTGATCGGACATTTAGATACAGTTTTCGAAAAAGACTCTCCGTTTCAGGAAATGACCATGGTTGATGAAAATACCATGAAAGCTCCCGGCATTGCCGACATGAAAGGCGGGGACGTGATCATGATTCAGGCTTTAAGAGCTTTGAAAGAAAATAACCATTTGAAGGATATGAACATCTGGGTGGTTATGACCGGTGATGAAGAATATAGCGGAAGTCCACTCGAGCTTTCCAAAAAGGCACTGATCGATGCGGCAAAATGGGCGGATATTGCAATTGGGTTTGAAAACGGAGATGGAAATCCTGTTACGGCAAATATTTCCCGCAGAGGATCTATAAAATGGGAATTGAAAACGGAAGGGAATCCGGCGCACTCGTCTCAGATATTCAGAGAAGATGTCGGTGCTGGTGCTATTTTTGAAGCATCCCGAATTTTGAATGCTTTCTATGAGGAACTCAGATCAGAAGAATTTCTGACCTTCAATCCCGGAATGATCATTGGCGGGACTACACTTGAACATGATGCGGTAAATAAATCAGGGACTGCATTCGGGAAAGACAATGTGGTTTCGAAAGAAGTAATTGTATCCGGAGATCTGAGAGGGCTTTCTCCTGAACAGGTGGAACGTGTAAAAGCAAAGATGCAGGAAATCGTTTCTGAAAACAGACCTCAAACCAAAGCCACACTTACATTTTATCCCGGTTACCCGCCCATGGCGCCAACCGATGGAAACAGAGAGTTGCTCTCTATTTATTCTGATGTTAGTGAAGATCTTGGTCAGGGAGAAGTAGTAGCAGTAAACCCACTCAAAGCCGGAGCCGCCGATGTTTCTTTTACGGCTGATTATGTGGATATGGCGATTGATGCCGTAGGAATGAGCGGAGCTGACGATCATACCGTTAATGAAACCGGATATCTTCCGAAGTTTAAAACGCAGACTCAAAGAGCGGCTATACTTTTATATCGACTTCAGGATTGGAGTAGATAAGGGCATATCTTGATATGCCCTTACAGGTTATAGTTGATTTATTATAATTTCTAAACCAATACTCCACCTTTTCCTTCCCGGATCAGTATCGGCTCTCTTCCCGTGAGATCAATTACTGTAGAAGCTTCGTTTCCACCAAATCCACCGTCTATAACTACATCAACCTGATGTTTCCACTCATCAAACATCAAGCTGGGATCCGTTGTGTATTCCAATAGCTCATCATCATCTTTTATGGAAGTTGAGACGATCGGATTTCCTAATTCCCGAACCAGAGCCAGAGCAATTGCATTATCAGGAACCCTAATTCCAACCGTTTTCTTTTTTCTGAATACGCCGGGTAAACTGTTACTTCCCGGAAGTATAAAAGTATAAGGTCCGGGAAGATTTCGCTTCAATATCTTAAAAGTCTGCGTTTCAATTTGAGCAACATGATCTGATAAATTACTCAGGTCTTCGCAGATAAAAGAGAAGTTAGCTTTGTCCAATCGGACACCTTTGATCCTGGCAAGCTTTTCCAACGCTGACTTGTTGGTTATGTCACAGCCCAATCCGTAAACGGTATCAGTAGGATAAATAACCAATCCTCCATTTCTGAGGATTTCAACTATATGTTTGAGCTTCTTTCTGTCTACATGATCTTCATAAAGCTTAATAAGTTCGGACATATATGGTTCCTTTAATTCAAATATTTTAGTTTTAGATCAAAACGAATCCTGAGTATAGATAAATCAAATCCGATAGTTTTACATTCCAAATTCCGGAAAAGAAATTAGGTTATCTATTCAGTCAACGTTGTATTAATACTCATCTCACTCATCAGTGTTCTGTGAACAGGACACTTTTTTGAAATTTCCACCAATTTGTCCAGTTGCGACTGTTCCAGATCACCTTTAATGATGAGCTCTTTTTCAATAGTATCTATTTTTGAAGAGGAATTCTCACAATCTGCGCAATCATCTGCATGACGTTTGTTATGTCTCATTTCAATATAAATATCTTGGACAGGCCATTTTTTTCCTCGGGCATACATCTTCATGGTCATTGCAGTACAAGTACCCAAACTCATCAGCAAAAGATCATAGGGATCAGGGCCTTGATCTTGTCCACCTTCCACACTTGGAGGTTCATCTGAAATGATCTCGTGCTTTCCGGCAGTTAGGGTTGTTTTAAAAGGTTCATCAGCAGGTAAATGAACATGAACGATCTTCTTTTCTTCTGAATCTGACATATTAGTGGTGTGAGTTTTGAATTTAGTCTCAATAAGCAAAATAAAGCTTCAAGATTCAAAAGAGTTGGGAATTTTCTTTTAGAGATGGCTTTAACTTGTTCTGGTTGTTGTGGAAGTAACGGACCTCTCAAATTCATAAACAAATTCTTGGGTTCTGAGTAGTTCGCCCCTCCTTGGATAAGGAGGGGAATTACTGAGTTGAAGGGAATCTAATTTTATCAAGAGTCTGTCTTTGTGGGCTTACAGCCCGCAAGATGACTTCTTCACACCAAAAATAGTAAAGTAAACCTCTCAGTAATAATTTAATAACAAGCTGATTACTGAATGATTACAAGTAATCAATACAGAGATAACACCAATCTGGTTTCTTTAGACAAAAATCATCTGCATTTATGAAGAGAAAATTAGATACGGTTGTTATTTCAGATGTTCATCTAGGAACGATTGGTTGCCACGCCATAGAACTTACTCAGTATCTGAATTCCATAGATCCAAAACGCGTAATTCTGAATGGAGATATCGTTGATATGTGGAATTTTCGAAAGTATTACTGGCCGGAAGCTCACATGCATGTTATCCGCACATTGATTACGATGATGACAAATGGCGTGGATATTTATTATTTGACAGGGAATCACGACGAAGCACTTCGAAAAGTATCAAGTCTGCAGTTAGGCCCACTCTTTATCAGAGATAAATTGGTTTTAGAGCTGAATGGAGAGAAAGTCTGGTTTTTTCACGGTGATATTTTTGATGTGACCATGAAGCACTCCAAATGGATCGCTAAGCTTGGAGGTCATGGTTACGAATTGCTGATACTTCTGAATCGATGGATCAACAATATTTCAGAAAAGCTGGGATATGGGAAATTATCGCTATCAAAAAAAATTAAAGACAGCGTTAAAACAACCGTCAGCTTTATAGATGATTTTGAAGTAACGGCCATGGAACTGGCTATTGATGAAGGCTATGATTACGTGGTTTGCGGGCATATTCATCAGCCCAAGATCAGAGGATTCGAGAATGAAAAAGGTACGGTTATCTACCTGAATTCCGGTGATTGGATCGAAAACCTTACTGCACTTGAGTATGATGGAAATGAATGGAGTCTCTACAGATATGAAGAAGATATCCTGATGAAAGATCCTCCAAGAGTCAATCAAATGTTCAAGAGCAATATAAATGAAAACATAAGTATGCACGGATGAGAATTCTTTACGGAGTACAAGGAACGGGACATGGTCATATAAGCAGAGCAAAAGTAATTATCCCATTATTGAGAGAAGTAGCCGATGTAGATGTATTGATAAGCGGGTATAATTTTAATCTGGAATTGGATGGAAAAATTGCTTTTAAAAAGAGAGGAATTAGCCTTTCTTATGATAGTAAAGGAGCTATAGACATTTTGGAAACAGCACGGGCAATTAAGCCGGCTCGTTTTGTTAAAGATATGCAGGAAATCCCGGTTCAAGAATACGATTTCGTGATTTCAGATTTTGAACCGGTCACTGCCTGGGCAGCCCAAAAAGCTGGTGTACAATGTCTTGGTTTAAGTCACCAGGCAGCATTTCTTTCTGAGAAAACTCCACGCCCACCAAAAAAGTCAAAAGTTGCAGAAGGGATCATTAAACACTTTGCTCCTTGTGACAAAGCTATTGGAACTCATTACAAAAGATATGACAATTTTATAGAGCCACCTATTCTCAGACCGCTTATTAAAGAATTAAATCCAATAGTTGGGGAGCATATTACGGTTTATCTCCCTGCGTTTGATCATGAAACTTTGGTTACAATATTCAAACAAATTCCGGAAGTCAGGTGGGAAGTATTTTCTTCAACTTGTGATGCGGCATATGAGAAATACAATACAAGGGTTAATCCGGTGGGGAATGATAGTTTTTTAAAAAGTTTTGAGAGCTCATTAGGACTTCTTTGCTCGGCTGGTTTTGAAGGGCCTTCAGAAGCCATGTATCTCAGGAAAAAACTTTTAGTGATACCTATCAGGAATCAATACGAACAAATTTGTAACGCTGCTGCATTGGAAGAATTAGGTGCCCGCGCCATTTATAGTATCAAACCGGATTTCGCAGATCAACTAAGAGATTGGATCAGAAATGGGAAGGTAATTCAGCTTAATGAGATCTGTGACGAAAAGAAGTTAGTAAATAAGATTGCCGAATTTGGAAAGAGCGAACCTGTTTCTGTATAATCTTATTCTTTCAGATAATTTTCGCGAATAATTTCAAGATGATGCAATTCATGCCCGGCAATGATAAACGCCAAAGCTCTCACGCTAAACTCTACTTCACTGGCTAAACCGGTTCTATCAATCATTTCTTTAGTCATATTTTGAAATAGATGGATAGTGGACGTTCGTACAGCTAAATATTCATTACATAGGTTTGCAACAGATCTGGAATTATAGTTAGAATCTTTCATCCATTCGTCTTGGTCCATTCCGGGAAGCGGTGTTTTATCACCTCTGCTGATAGACAACGCACGGTAGGCGAATACACGTTCTGTTTCTATCATATGACCGATCATTTGTTTTAGCGTCCATTTTCCATCAGCATAAGGAGTTAGCGCTTTGTCTCCACGAATGGCATTTGCTATGGTATAAAACTCATGCATTTGGGAATTCAATAGTGAGATCACATTCTCCTTAGGTACATTATTGACATAGGAAGAATAAAAGTGAGCGTATTCCGATGACTTTGGATACTCGTTATCCCAGTTTTTCATAGTTAGATAATTATTTGCAAGACAATATATAGTTTGAGTTATTAATCACAAAAAACCCGATGCATTTTAGTACATCGGGTTTAAAGAAAACTAAGATCTACAAGTTTAGTTCATTTCAACGGATTCAAATGTAGTACTTGAAGCTACGTTTCCATCTACTTTGATTTCATGAGCATATGAAAAGGCTAATCCATCTTGTACTTTCCAATCAGAATAGGAAGTTAAGGCAGTAATGTCTTTTCCCATTTGAGGATTAAACGTAGTAGTTTTCATGAAAGCAGGAAGTGAAGTTTTTGTATCTAAATAAAATGTAATGGTTGAAGCCGATTCTACTTTGAGGGCTACATATTCGTTGCCTTCAACTTCTTCAATCCCTAAATACTCCGCTGAAAGTTCACCTGCTTTTAGAGCCACATTTATGTAACTATTCTTTATCTCATTAAGCATTGGCTGAACCATTTGTGGAGGTAGAGCTTGTTCTTGTCCACCCATCATCATTTTACCGGATCCGTTGGCAATGCTCATTTGCATAGTGCCTTGTGGTAATTGCATAGAAGCATCTAATGAATAACTTTTATATGACGTGGTGGAAGTATTTTTAATAGTTACTCCGCCTTGATTGGTAGTTCCTACGGTAGTGAGAGATTCAAACTCTGTTCCTGGAGCAATAACAGCATTAGCCATTTTTCCGAGCCATTCTTTTCCTTTTGTAGCATCACCGGAGGCTTCCGCTTTATCAGATTTTGGTGTCGGAATGGTAATATCAATTTCATTTACATTTCCGTATTTCTGTAACTGATCACCCACTTCTTCTGCATTACCAACAACAAGAATCTGTACTTTATCAGGATTTAAATAGTTTTTAGCTACATCCTGAATATCAGAGACGGTTACTTCTTTAAGCTCTTCCACATATTTATCAAAAGCATCTTTTGAAAGACCGTTGTATTCATTACTGATTCTTTCATTCAGAATTTTTTGTTTGCTGTCGTATCTGAATACTAAAGAATTCAGGAAGCGGTCTCTGGCATCATCCAGTTCTTTTTTAGTAACGGGATTTGTTTGCATTTTTTCTACTTCAGCAATTAGCGCATCTATTGCCTGAGCTGTGGTTGAACTTTTTGTCATTACAAACAGAGAAAAAGTTCCGGGGTAATTGATATTACTTCCATATCCACCACCAACAGCGTAGGCAAGACCAAGATCAGTTCGGACGGTTTGAAATAAACGACCTGCAAACCCTCCACCAAGAATCTGATTCATCATCTGCAGTTTTGCATAGTCCGGATTCTCTCTCAAACCACCAATATGACCTACCAGTACATAGCTCTGGTTAACATCAGATTTGTTGATGAAATTAACGGTTGATGGAAAACTGTAATTTACTTCAGGATAGATAAGGTTGTTTTCAGTTCCTGCAGGCAAACTTCCGAAAGCTTTTTCAAGTTTCCTTTTCATCTCTTTGGTATCAAAATCACCAATAACACCAAAGGTCATGTTGTTGCCAACAAAAGCTTCTTTATGGAAAGCTACGATATCTTCTCTTGAAATCGCATCAAGAGAAGCATATTCTATTTGTCGAGTTAGCGGTGAGTTTTCGCCATAGATCAATTTGCTGTACTCTCTGTTAGCGATACTTCCCTGATCATCATTTCTTCGGGATATTCCGCTTTTACGTTGAGTTTTAGAAAGCTCTATTTTGTCTTCCGGAAAAAGTGGATTACTTACCAGATCAACAAAAACCGGTAATAATTCATCAAAGTCTTCTTTCAGAATGTTCATAGAAGCACTTCCCGATCCTTGACCTATAAAAGTGCTCATGAAAGCGGCTTTGTCTTCTAAAAAGACATTTAGTTTATCTGCGGGATAATTTTCAGATCCACCTTCGCGAATTAATTCTCCGGTGATACTGGCAAGGCCTTCTTTCCCGGAAGGATCCTGTAAGCTTCCGGTTCTGATGGTTGCTGTGACTCTGATCAAAGGAAGTTCTTTGTCTTCAACTAAATAGAATTTGATTCCATTATCCAGCTGGAATTCTTCAACATCAGCTTTTTTGAATTCATTAAGCTTGGGATATTTGATCTCATCATATCTCTTTTGAGCCGCCGCGGTTACAGCGAACATCATAAGTAAAGTAAATAAAAGTGTACGTTTCATAATAATATTCATTGGTTTAAACTCTTTAGATGTAATTAGGAATCTGCTTTTACAGTAGCACCAACAGTTCTGGTTTGTTTGATGAGGTATTTATTAGCAACTCGTTGTAAGTCGTCCAATGTCACATCGTTGTATCTTTCCAGTTGCAAAAATACATCTCTCCAGTCTCCTTTAGTCATATAAGTAGAGGCAAAGTTGAGGGCTAGTCCTGTGTTATTAGCTAAACCACGAATAATGCCTGCTCTGATGTTAGTTCTGGCTCTGTCCAATTCTTCCTGCGTGATAGAACCATTTTTCACGATCTCAATTTCATCGTAAATTCGTTGTTCTAAGGTATCTAACTCAACTCCCTGATTTGGAAAAGCAAAAGTCAGGAATAAAGACTGAAAACGTGTTCCAGGGAACCCATTATTTGCACCAATTACAAGGGCTAGTTTTTCTTCTTCTACCATTTTTTTATATAAAACAGAAGTACGACCGGTTGAGATAATATTACCGAGCAAATTAAGAGCTTCAAAATCTTCATGAGTGTCAGAAACTGTGTGATATCCGATTATCAAAACCGGTTGAGAATTACCTTCGATTGTAAATCGACGTTCCCCACGTTGGGTAGGCTCAACTGTGGTTACAGGTGGAGCTACCTTTCCTTTTCCTCTGAAATCGCCGAAGTATTCTTCAGCCAATTTTTTCATTCTTTTCGGATCCACATCACCGGCTATTGCAATCGTGATGTTACTTGGAACATAATATTTGTCATAAAAGTCACGAGCATCTTCAATAGTAGTTGCTGTGATGTCTGAGTTCCAGCCAACAACCGGTCGGCCGTAAGGGTGAGCGGTGTATGCGACGGCTAAAAATTCTTCTACTAAACGCCCAGTCGGGTTTGACTCGGTACGCATTCTTCTCTCTTCGCGAACTACTTCCTTTTCTACATAAAACTCTCTGTAAGTAGGGTTTTTAAAACGATCCGCTTCTAAATTAAACCAAAGTTCTGCTTTATTGGAGGGAAGGCTGTAATAGTAATTTGTAAGATCCGCGCCTGTTGAAGCATTCAATCCGGTACCGCCATTATTTTGTATGATCTCAGAGAATTCATTATTCACAACAAAGGTTTTTGCTTTTTCCTGCAACTCCTCAAACTTTGCCCATTTTTCAGATAGTATATTTTCATCAGGATTGGAACTAAACTTTTCCTGTAACCAGGCTTTATAAGTTTCATCCATTTCGGCAATTACTTTTTTCTCTTTATCCCAGTCAGTGGTACCAATGTACTTGGTGCCTTTGAATGCCATGTGTTCAAAAATGTGTGCTATTCCGGTATTACCAACCGGTTCGTCAGCTCCACCAACATTTACATGAGTATAGAAACTGGCAACCGGCGCTTCATGACGCTCGATGATTATAAAATGGAGTCCGTTATCAAGTGTAAACTCAGTAACTTTTTTCTCAAACTCTGCGAGGTTTTGAGCACTTGCATGATAGCCGATCATTCCTGAGAGAAGAACCGTGCATAGAAGCACTCGAATTGATTTATATAAACGCATTACGATAGATTTAATAATAATTTAGATTGTAAGATAGAGACCCTTTAAAATGAATGATTTTAAGTCAATATCAAAAATTTTTGTTAGCAAAATCAATACGGGAATTACATTTCTTTAGTTACCTGTTTTCTTGTTATTTTGTCTGAAATTTGAACTTTTATTCTAACTCATGTTCTTCCAACAAATTTTTGAAGAAAAATTGGCGCAATACGCCTATTTAATCGGTTGCCAGAAATCAGGTGAAGCCATTATAGTAGATCCAATGAGAGATATTGACCGCTATCAAAAAGTAGCATCAAAAAATAAGCTTAAAATTGTTGCAGCTACTGAAACTCATATCCACGCGGACTACTTATCAGGTCTCAGAGAACTTGCAGAAAACGGGGTTAAGATTTTGGTTTCTGATGAAGGAGATCAAGACTGGAAATATGAGTGGGTAATTGATAGTAAATATAATCATCAGTTATTAAAAGATGGTGATGAGTTCAGTATCGGAAATATAAAATTTACCACGGTTTACAGTCCCGGACATACTCCGGAACACATCAGTTTTTTGGTTACAGATGGAGCTACTACTGATGAGCCAATGGGATTACTTTCCGGAGATTTTGTGTTTGTAGGTGATGTGGGAAGGCCGGATTTGCTTGAAACTGCTGCAGGAGAAGTGGGAGCGATGGATGAATCTGCTAAGACGCTGTACAAGTCGATCGAGAAGTTCAAGACCATGCCGGAATATTTGCAACTTTGGCCGGGACATGGGGCAGGTAGTGCATGTGGAAAAGCATTAGGAGCAGTTCCGGAGTCTACTGTTGGATATGAACAGAGATTCAATGGCTCGATAAAAGCAGCTATCTCGGAGAAAGATTTTGTGGATTACATTTTGGATGGGCAGCCTGAACCTCCGTTATATTTCGCAAGAATGAAAAGGGATAACAAAAAAGGACCGAAAATTTTAGGTGAAGTTCCTGTTCCGGAAAAGAAAAGCGTCCAAAGTATGATCGGGGCTACACGTACATCCAATGCTGTTATTGTGGATACAAGATCAGACAGGATGGCTTTTATGGATGGGCACATTCAGGGTGCTTTGTACGCTCCATTCAACAAAACATTCAATACTATAGTAGGATCGTATGTTTCTGATGAAGAAGATATTTATTTGATCATTGATGCAAATAAAGTGGATGAAGCTGTTATTGACTTAATAAGAATAGGTTTGGATAACATAAAAGGATATGCAACACCGGAAGATCTGGTTGAATTTAAAAACCAGGGTGGTACATTATTTTCTACTGAAACCATCGATTTTGAAAAAGTAGATGAGTTAATGCCTTCAGGGAGTTATAATTTGATGGACGTCAGAAAGAAATCTGAATTTGATGAAGGACATCATCCTCAGGCTTTAAACATTTCGCATACAAGATTGGTGGATCGTTTAGAAGAGATTCCGACTGACAAACCGGTTTTGGTGCATTGTAAATCAGGAGCCAGAGCAGCAGCAGCTTCTGCTCTATTGGAGAAAGAAGGATTTGTGGTTCAGTATATCAATGATGCAGTGGATCCATGGCTTGAGCAATCAATCAGGAATTAAGAATTGCTCAATTAGGAATAAGCGTCTTAAAGCTATTCCTAATTCTCCTATTTACCTATTCCTAAATTTTTCCTGCAAAAACAATCCACTGTGTGATCATTCACCAATCCGCAAGCTTGCATATGTGCGTAAATGATCGTGCTTCCCACAAATTTAAATCCACGCTTTTTTAAGTCTTTACTTAACGCGTCTGATTCCAGAGAAGTAGCAGGGACTTCACTCATATTTTTCCAGTTATTTATAATGGGCTCTCCATCAACAAATTGCCAGATATATTTATCGAAGCTGCCAAACTCTTTCTGAACTTCAAGGAATTTTTGAGCATTGGTTACCGCACTTCTAACTTTTAATTTATTTCTGATAATTCCTTCAAATTGAAGCAATTCCTGAATCTTTTTTTCATCAAACAGAGCTACTTTTTCAGGATCAAAACCTGCAAAGGAATTCCGGTAACCATCTCTTTTTTTAAGAACCGTGGCCCAACTTAAACCGGCCTGTGCCCCTTCCAGTATCAAAAACTCAAAATGTGTTCGGTCATTATGAACAGGAACACCCCATTCCTCGTCATGATAGGTTACATATTCTTCGAATTGTCCCGTTGCCCACTCACATCTTGTTTTATTATTCATATAATTTTGATTGAACTTAATAGCTTCAAGAATTATTAGTTATTTTAGAGTACTCAAACTCACTCACAAAAATCAAACGGAATTTAATGCACTGGAAAGATACTGTACAGAAATTGGCTGAAGAAAGCGGGATCAACGAAAACCTGGCAAGACAAATTAATATGCTTACAGCGTTTCTGGAAGAATTGGCTTTAGATCAATTCGGAGAAGAGTTTGTGAAAAACCTCGGAAAATTACCGGTATTAGCAAAATCAGCATTAGAAGAAAATGACTCTAAAGCTCAAAATGATATTGAGAGTTATGCTTCAAATCTTAGTTTGGGTGATACTAAAGAAGTTTTAAGGATGTATACAACATTCTTTCATTTAGTGAATTCTCTGGAGCAACATGAGATAAGCAGAATAAACAGGGAGCGTGAATTTGAAGAGACAGAAGAACATCCGAGAAATGAAAGCATTGCTGAGGCTATATATTCCCTGAAAAAAGACGGATATTCTTTTGATGAAGTTATTGATGTATTAGAACAAATCGATATTCAGCCGACCATAACCGCACATCCCACGGAGGCTCAAAGAAGAAGTATTTTAACCAAGCAGCATCAGATAACTTCTATGATCAATAAGTTGGGACATGATGTTCTTACTGCTGATGAAACCAAATTGCTGAAGAAGGATATAGCAAATCAACTTCGTTTGCTTCAATTAACGGATGAGGTACGTGCAGAAAGAATGTCGGTAGAGGATGAGGTAGAAAACGGGATGTATTATTTCACGACGACCATTTGGGACGCCATTCCAACTGTTTATAATGACATCCGCATTGCTTTGGAAACTTATTACGGTAAAAGCACTGACCTTCCTAATATTTTGAAATATCGTTCATGGATCGGGAGTGACAGAGACGGAAACCCGAATGTAACTTCTTCAGTGACCTGGGAAACTATTTTGGAGCAACGAAAAACAGTACTTACGAAATACATGGAGGAACTTAACCTGTTGAGAAGGTATTTGAGTATTTCTTACAAGGAAACTTCAATTTCTGAAGAACTGAAAGCATCTCTCAAAGAGGAAGAGATGACAAACCCACTTCCTGATGTATATGAAAGAAGATATCAAAGAGAGCCCTACCGCAGGAAAGTGACACACATGATGCAGAAGGTTCAAAAACAGATCAATATTCTCTCTGCTGAAAAACCTCAGGTTCTTAAGGTTGCTGAAGAATATACTGCAAAAGACTTTATAAGCGACCTGATGTTGATTAAGAACAGTTTGATCGGATCTGACTTAGAGGAGCTCGCAGAGCAGGGAAAGTTAAGGAATCTGATCGACCGGGCGTTGACATTCGGCTTCCATCTGAATGCACTGGATGTTCGTCAGCATAGCAAACTACATGAAGAAACTGTAGAAGAGCTTTTTTCTAAAGCTGGTGTACATAACAATTACTCTTCATTAACAGAAGAAGAGAAAATTGAGCTGCTATCCAAAGAACTGAAGAATCCCAGACCTTTGAGCACTTTTAGGAGCAAGCGTTCCGAAGTAGCAGAAAAAGTACTTTCTGTATTTGAAGAGATCAAGGATATGTTACTTTTGGATATCGATTCTTTTGGAGGCTATATCATCAGCATGACCCATGGAGTTAGTGATATGCTGGAAGTATTGATACTTGCCAAAGAGATAGGATTGTGGAGTTATTCTGATGGTAAGATCCAAACCGATCTGGATATTATTCCGCTTTTTGAGACTATAGAAGATCTGGAAGCCAGTAGCCTGTTAATGGCTCAGATGTTTGAAGATGAAGTATTTGCTAAGCAAATAGAGGCAAGAGGTAACTTTCAGGAAATAATGCTGGGATACTCGGACAGCAATAAAGACGGCGGTTACTGGATGGCCAATTGGGCATTAGATAAAGCTCAGTTTGATCTTGGAAGTGTATGTAGGAAATTCAATGTGGATTTCAGATTGTTCCATGGACGAGGTGGAACTATTGGGAGAGGAGGAGGCCAATCTAACAAGGCAATTCTGGCCATGCCTGCAGTAAGCAACAATGGAAAAATCAGGTTTACGGAACAGGGTGAAGTTCTGTCATTCAGATATTCATTACCGGAAATTGCTCATCGACATTTAGAGCAGATTGTTCATGCGATGATTCATGTTACAAAAGCACAAAAAACTGAAACAGGTTATTTAGAAAACTCCTCCGAAAAAGAATTAATGGAAGAGCTCTCTCAGCTAAGTATGCAAAAATACCGATCATTAATTGATGATGATCTATTTTGGGATTGGTATTCATCCATCACGCCAATCGAACACATTGGAAAGTTGCCGATAGCTTCCAGACCTGTCTCAAGAGGAGGTTCAGGGAAAATGGTTTTTGATAATCTAAGAGCAATTCCGTGGGGCTTTGCATGGACACAGGTTCGATATAATATTCCGGGATGGTTCGGAATCGGAGAAGCATTAAAAACAATGTTATCAGAATCAGAAGAAAGTGGTGAAATTTTCAAAAAATGGTTTAATGATTGGGTTTTTTTCAGAACAGTGCTAAACAACAGCCAACGGGAATTGGCAAGAACTCATTTAAAAACTGCTGAAATTTATAACAAACGTGAGCAGAAGTTTCATAATCAAATTGCACAAGAGTATGAAAGTGCAAAACAAAGTATTGCTCAAATTGCAAAAATCCAGAACTTTTTAGACCACAATCCCGTTATACAAAAGTCGATTAAGTTTAGAAACCCGTTCACTTACCCACTTAATTTTTTACAAGTGGAATTACTAAAAAGATGGAGAAACGCTGAAAGTGAACAAGAAAAGAATGAGTTGACTGAAGTAATATTTCTGAATATTAACGGAATAGCTTCGGCAATGCAGAGTACCGGGTAAAGAAATAAAAATTTACAGTAATTCTACTTTACCTTAACAAGAAAGCTTTTATTTTGTATGAACTATGAATGATTTAATGACCCCTACTAAAATAAATATTGTACCCAATGAAAACAGTAAGATACACGAAATAGATTTCGATAATCTCGTGTTCGGGAAAAAGTTTTCTGATCATATGTTCGTTATGGAGTATGAAAATGGTTCCTGGGGTCAACCCTTGATAAAACCTTATGGGCCCATTCAAATTAGCCCTGCTTTGAATACTCTTCATTATGGTCAGGCAATTTTTGAAGGAATGAAGGCTTTTTATGTTGATGAAGACACAATAAACATATACAGACCCAAAGATCATTTTGAAAGAATGAACTACTCATCCAGAAGAATGGGTATTCCTGAAACGGACTATGAGACGTTTATAACTGCTCTTGAAGAACTCATAAAGTTAGATCATAGATTTGTACCTACACAGGATCAATCTGCACTGTATATAAGACCTTTTGTTTTTGCGTCTGATGATCTTTTGGCTGCCAGGTCTTCCACAAAATTCAGCTATTATATAATTACTTCTCCTGTAGGTGCATATTATGAAGAGGGGTTTAATCCGGTTTCGTTAACAACGACGAATGAATATGTAAGAGCCGTAGTGGGCGGAACAGGAGATGTTAAGACCGCAGGGAATTATGCTGCAAGTTTTCTTCCCGCTAAAAAAGCTAAAGAAGATGGATATACTCAGGTACTCTGGCTCGACGCTAAAGAACATAAGTATATAGAAGAAGTAGGAACTATGAATATTCATTTTCTGATCGGAGACACTTTGGTCACTCCAAAGCTTACCGGTTCTATTTTAGGCGGGATAACGAGACGTTCGGTTACTTCTCTGGCAGAAGAATGGGGTTACAATGTTGAAGAGAGAAGAATTACTATTGATGAAGTATTTGAAGCTTCTGAAAACGGAACTTTAAAAGAAGTTTTTGGTTCAGGTACAGCCGCAGTGATATCTCCTGTAGGTTTGATTCATCATCAAGGGAAAAAAATCGATTTTGGTATTGATTCAATTGGTGAATTTGCAAAACGTCTTTATGACGAGATCACGGGAATCCAATATGGTACAATCGAAGACAGACATAACTGGATTCATACTGTAAAAGTCTAAGTGCACATCGATATCTTTAAAATATGTATGGTTGGAGCCGGAGGATTTCTTGGTGCTTCATCCAGATATATTATTTCTGAAATTGTTCAGTCCAAATTTCCGGCTTCTGAATTTCCTTATGGCACTTACTTTGTAAATATGATAGGGTGCTTATTGATCGGTTTTTTGCTGGCATTATTTGCTGTAAAAAACTGGGGGAATGAAGAACTTCGCCTTTTTATATTTGTCGGGATATTGGGAGGTTTTACTACATTTTCTACTTTTGCCAACGACTCTTTTCTGTTGTTCAAAGAAGGTGAAGTATTACTTGGTTTGGCAAATGCAGGTGGTCAGATTTTACTCGGTCTACTTTTTGTATGGATCGGTTACTCTCTCATAAAACTGATCTTTTAATATCCCTTTTCTTTATCTACAGAATTAACCATTTCCATTCCGGATAAGCTTCTCTTATAATTTTCAATAATTTGTTCGGCGGCTTCTTTGGGGTCTGTAACAGCAGCAATATGCGGAGTAATCATAATTTTAGGTCGGTTCCAGAAAAGATGATTAGACGGTAAAGGTTCCTCTTCAAAAACATCCAGCCATGCTCCTGCTAAAACTCCGGTGTCGATAGCATAAATAAGATCTTCCTCTATCAAATGTTGTCCACGCCCAACGTTAATTAAATATCCCGGTTTCTTTAGTTTTTTAAATAGCTCCAGATCCAAGATGCCATGAGTTTTATCTGTTAAGGGCAGTGCACAAATAAGAATGTTTGAGGAATTTAGAAAATCACCTAATTCATCCTCACTAAATGAAGTTATTCCATCATAATCCTTTTTTGATCTGGACCACCCGTTAACTTTATACCCATTTAAGATCAGAAGATCAGCAACAGAGTGTCCCATTTCTCCGAAACCGAGAATTCCAATTACAGAATCTTCTTTAGAAATCAACTTATGTTTATCCCAAAATGCTTCTCTTTTTTGATCTGTGTAGCGAGTAGTATGCTGTCGGTATACCAATACCGCCTGAAGTACATATTCAGCCATTTCATTCTTTAATGATGGGGTGATCAACCGGGCGAATTTGATTTCTTCTGATAAACTTTCATCGTTCAGTAAATGATTTACCCCTGCTCCGAGTGAGGACACCGCTTTCAGATTCGGATAATTTCCAAGCACATTTTTAGGATGGTTCCAGGCAACAGCAAAGGTAACTCGATCTTTATTTTTTACTTTTGGCCAAATATCGATCTCGAGATTAGGATCAACTTTGTGAAGTTCTTCAGAGAGTTGGTTTAAATCCCTGTTTGGTGCTATAAGTAATAGTGACATTCAGTTTTGAGACTATTTTAATTTGTTTAGTTTAAATACATCATTTCGGGCGTAATGTCCTACTGCATCAAAATCTAATTTCGCTTTAGAGATCAGGTTCATGTCAAGTTCTGCAGTCAAGATCCCTTCCTGATTCCACAAAGGATCTGTAATTGTATTTCCGAGGGGATCAACAATAACACTCCCGCCTTTACACATGATCTCATCAAATTCAGAAACATCCTCTCCCGGAAGATCAGGATAATCTTTCTTTTCAACATATTGATTGCAACCCAAAACAAAACATCTTCCCTCAATGGCTATATGTTTTAGTGAATGTTGCCAATTGCTTCTTTGGTCAGCGGTAGGCGCTAAATAAATTTGTACCCCTTGTTCATAAAGAAATGTGCGGGCAAGTGGCATGTAATTTTCCCAACAAATAAGTCCGCTTATTTTTCCAAAGTCGCTTTTATATACTTCAAGATCAGAGCCATCGCCTTCGCCCCAAATAATACGTTCTGCAGCAGTTGGTTTAAGTTTTCGGTGCTTACCAACAAGTTTTCCCTCTTTGTTAAAGTATAAAGTTGTGCAGTATAAAGATCCTGAATCGCCTCGTTCAACAACTCCAATAACAAGCCAAGTATTATATTTTTTAGCAATCCCGGATAGATCAGAAACATAAGGTCCGGGCACCGACAAAGAATTTTCCCAAAACCTGAGCCATGTTTCTCTACCTGAGTCACTTCGGTCTCCGACTTTGGTCCCGAAAGTTAATCCTCTTGGATAGCCGGGAAGAAATGCCTCCGGAAAAAGAATAAGATCAGGATTATCTTTAGATGCCTGTTCAGTCCAATATTCAACTTTTTTGATAGAATTTCCTAGATCGAAAAGGACCGGGGTAGCTTGAACTACGGATACTGTTGGGTTTTTCATACCAGAATGTATGAAAATGATTACATACTTATAGCTGCCAAACAGGTGGATATTGTACAATTCCCTTCTTTTTATCCAAACCTTTAGGCACAAGTTCAATTCCCATAAAATTCTCAGGGGGAACATCAAAAGGAGGCTTTATTTCCCAGGTTGAAGCAGGTTCAAAACCAAAGCGGGGGTAATAATCAGAATGCCCAAGAAGGATCACAGAATCGAAGCCCAGATCAGTAGATTTTTCCAGTCCGCTCATTATAAGTTTTGCGCCAATGCCATTTCCCTGAAGTTGTTGAATTACAGAAACAGGTGCTAATGCTAATGTTTTAGAAGCAGTTTTCTTTGATAGAATCTCAATTTCAGAAAACAGGATATGTCCAACTACTTTTTTCTTGTAAACAGCAACTAATGAAAGTTCAGGGACAAAGAATTCACTGGATCTAATTCTTTCGACCAGATCAGCTTCATCAGAACTCTCGAATGCATTAAGTAATACGGCTCTTACAGCTTCGTACTCAGAAGCATTTTCTTCTCTTATTTCTACATTAATCATAACCCTTCTCTTATTAAATATAATATACTTAGCGGTTTGTAATTATCAGCATAAGATTAGGGAAAGGCAGTTTCGAATGAGTAAGAGGTAGTTTCTTTGAAGTTTTATGTGCGAAGTGTATAAACTAATGTAATTCAGCCTTCAAAGTTAGTATATCATGTTCTATCTGAGTCATTATTTCTTTAGAATCATCCGTGGCAACTGTTCTGGGAATTCCATATTTGATTTTTGCATTATAGGGAACTATTAGCGTTTCACCTTTCGGAAGATTTTTACCCATTCCATCCATATAAACCGGGACATACTTTACGTGCTTATTTTTTGAAAGTACAATTCCGATACCTCTTTTAAGAGTTTTCATTTTCTCAGGTTGTCCCCGTGTACCTTCCGGAAAAAGTATAAGTGAATATCCTTCATCAATTGCTTTTTCAATGACTGCAAGAGGTGAGCCTTTACTTTGTTTGGAAACCCCATTTCTCTCTATTAGTACAGCATTTATGAAAAAGCGACTAAACCAGCTAACTAGTTTATTCCTTCCGAAATAGTCTCCCGCCGCCACAGGTTTTACCCTTTGTATAATTGAAGACGGGAGAGAAGCCATTATAGATAAAGTATCTAAATGACTATTATGATTTGAAAGAATTACAAATTGTTCTTCTTTTTCCAGAAAAGAAGCATCATCAAATTTAACTCCAACAATTAATTTCAGGAATATTCTGAGAACAAAACTATAGATAAATTGCAGAATATATTTTTGCATCGGTACTATTATTAATACGCTAAATAGTAGATGAAATGAAAAAAGGCAGGAGCTGTAAATGAAAGAGAGTCTATTCTGTCTAAAATTCCACCGTGTCCGGGGATTGCAGTAGAAGTATCTTTTACCCCTATATCCCTTTTGATTGATGACATAACCAGATCTCCCGAAAAGCCCGCAAATGCAATCATAAAGCTGGCAAAAAGAACTTCAAAAGTAGAAAGAGGTGTTAAGAAACTAATAAAATAACCTATGAAAGTGGTGCAGATCAACCCTCCGATAAAGCCTTCCCAAGTTTTATTTGGACTTATAGATGGGATGATTTTACGCTTCCCAAAAATCTTGCCGAATGTGAATTGTAGAACGTCATTGATTTCAGTTAAAAAAACAAGGAATAGCAATAAACCTCGGCCTCCGTTTTCAAAACCCGGGATCTCGGGAAGTGAAAGAAAGTAAGCCATATGACTCAATCCGAAAACGGTAAGCATAAGTATCCAATGTATTGAAGACATGGATTTTATAATGCCTTTTGTATCTCCCTTTAGCACAAGTCTTAAAGGTATAAGTAGAAACATTATTACAGGAATGAAAATAATAAAAGCCCCGTACCAACCGATGTAAGCAAGAAAATATTGAATAGGTATAGAAAAATATGCCCAGAGTATCGCATATCGATCAGAATCTCTGAACCCCAAAATAGAATAAAGTTCCCGGAAGGCTACAAAAGAAAGAAAAGCAATAGCAATGTAGGATATGGTATTACTAAACATTGTTGCGATTATGAAGATAAAAGACATAACCCACCAGGATCTTGTGCGAGACTTCAGCTCTGAAATATTCCATTCGGGTTTTATTTTGCCTATTGCAAAGAAAAGAAGAGAGGCAAATGTCAGAATCCCAAAAATTAAGCCGATAACACTTAACAGATCATTATTATTAAAAACTTCAAACTGGAATATCTTTTCAAACATTATGTAGAGAATTAGATAATCGTTTATAAGTGCTTATGGCAATTAAACTATTCAGGACAATAAAAATCCAAGTGCTGTATTCAAAGATATTGATATCAAAAAAAAGCAGAATCGCTACAATACTTATTACAAAAGCACGATCACTTTTTCCCATCGGGCCATCGTACCTTCGTTCTTGGGAGATAATTTTCCCGATGAGTCCGGAAAATTCATTCAGAACAGTTATTACAAGAAACAAGGCAACTAAATAAAGATCTTGAGAGAATATTTTAAGTAACGGGAAGTATATAAACAGGTCGGAGATCACATCACCAACTTCATTTAAGACTTCACCTAATTTGCTTTGTTGGTTATAAGTTCTGGCCATCATTCCATCGAGAGCATTTAAAGCCATCCGTATTAGTAATCCAATAGGAATTATCAGATACAAAAGTTGAAAGTCTGATGAAAACCAGAAAGAAAGACCTATTAAAAGTGATAAAAAGATTGCACTTATAGTAATTTGATTAGCAGTTATGGAGTATTTATTCAATAAGACTAAAACCGGCTTTAACAGTTGTTGAAACTTAGGTTTTATTTGATAGATACTAATCAATTAAATAGTATTACAAGTGATTCAGAACCCAGGATTTAAAAGTGGTCTGAAAGTAGTCGGAGTACATTGCTTGGTTAGCTTCTTCTTTTGAAGAACACATCCCTACATTTTTGAGATCATGATTAGCTCCCGGTATAACAGAAAGGGAGAAATTATCAGGAATGCCTTCTGGAAATGTTTCATTTAATGTAGTAAGAGCCCAACCAGGATAAACCATATGGTCGTTAGAAGGAAAAACAAATAGTGCAGGATCAGTTATTCTTTTAAGGTCGTTGGAAGGATCAAAATCTGCAATCTCTTTCAACTGTCGCCACGCTTTTTTAAGTGGAAATACAGAGACCCAATTAATATCTGATTGAGCTTTTTTTGACGCCTTTTCAAAGGCTTTTTCTTTGGTTTCTCCTTCACATAAAAATTCACTGTTATAAATATTAGTGAGATGAAGTTCAGCATCAAAAACCGGCCCTGCTATTGATGCTATCGCTTTCACATCGTCTCTGTAAAGCGACCCAACCACCTGAGCAACCCAACCACCTTGACTATGCCCGATAACCCCGATACGGGAAGCATCCACATTATTAATGGTTTTCAGATAATCAATAGCTGCTTTGGTATCATCTGCTCTGTCGTAAATATTAGAACGGTGCCATTTACCTTCAGAATCACCAACTCCTCGTTTATCAAAATATAAAATGCCGTAGCCTTCTTTTATAAAAAGCGCTTCCAGATTTTGCTCTACAAAATCTTTGTAGATTGTTCTATGAGAAGAGTTTTCCCCGGAGCCAACCAGGAAAATAATCATAGGAATACTGTCCGTCTTTTGAGGTAAAAGTAATTCTCCATGAATGGTAAATCTACCGCTTTCAAATGTAATATTGGTACGAAGTAAATCCTGAGCAACAGAATGAATAGGATTAAGGACAATTACTGCCAGAAGTACCGAAAAGAATCTCATTAGTTATTTTTTATTTCTACAACGCAATAGCTAAGGATAACGGATAAAAAGGAAATTAAAAATTTGGAAATCTATATTTTGCTAAAATTCACAACCAATTCTTGAATCTGATCAATGTGCCTGTTTGAATGAACCATATTGAAGTGGATCCATTCTCTTCTTGTCATAAAACCAAAGAGTGGATGTTCGAAGCGGGTGCAAATTTCATCCGGATCCTGAACTTTTATGAGTTCAATAACCTGTGTTCTTGAAGTTTTAAACTTCTCAAGTAATTCGCTTTTATCCTTATCACTGTCCGTTGGTAGTACAACACCAAAAGCCTGCAATTTTTTGGTTCGATCCCGGAACTGAGATTCTATTTTCTGAATCCTTTCTTCCGTATTTCTTGAAGGGTCTTTTTCTGTTGAAGCATTAAATAAACGTGCAGTCCCAAACTCTGAACGAATGATATGCTCTACGTTTTCGGCCGCTGACCAAGTATTTTTATCTGGTTTTTTATTAAAAATATCATCTGAAAGGTTTTCAATAAATTTGATGAACGACTCAGTATTTGATTGGTATTCTTCAGCTAAACTCATGCTCTTCTTTTTAAATTGTGAAAGCAAGGTTAAGTAAATAACAGCAAAAAAAATAGGCAACCATTTTCCAACGATTGCCTATGATTGTGGGAAACTTCTATCTCTCTAGTTTTCTTTAAAAGGGGAGCTGTATTTTTCATCAGAAATAAGTTCCTGATCCGTCAATGTTTTCATAAAAGCTACTAAAGCTTCTTTTTCCTGATTCGTAAGATTCAATCTTCTGGGATTATTGGAATTTCGTTGTTCAAGTCTGTTGTCTAAAGTGGCGCTGGCTTGAACGCCCGAATTATAATGCTCAACAACTTCTTCTAAGGTTTCGAATCTGCCATCGTGCATATATGGTGATGTGAGTTCTATATTCCTTAGCGAACCCACTTTGAATTTTCCGTTATCATTAGCATTTCCTGTTACTGCTCCTAAACCGAGATCGGTAAGTACGGCATCTAATCCGTTATTTCTGGCTTCATCACCAACAAATAGATCAGAAGTATGGCATTGGGCACAATCTCCACGTCCGCCAAAAAAGATATTTTTACCCAGATTTTCGAGATCTGAATAATTTGGAAAGTTCTGATCAGGGTTATTTACCTGAGCTCTGCCCACATCGTATTTTGATTGATAGGAAACAATAGAACGTACAAATTGAGCTAAAGCTTTAGAGATGCGATCAGGAGTAACTTCATCATCTCCATAAACCTGTTCAAATAAAACTGGATAGTAAGGTTGTTGCTCTACTTTAGAAACGAGTTCTGTTAAAGTGAGTCCCATTTCAACTTCATCCTGAATGGGCATCAAAACCTGTTCTTCTAATGTAGAAGCTCTCTCATCCCAAAAGAAATGTTCGTTTTCGTAATACATGGCATTGGAAATTCCCATTGAATTTCGTCCGGTTAATCCTCCTTCAAATCCTATGCTGAATTGTTCGGGATCTGAAAAACCCGCTTCTTGTAAATGGCATGACGAACATGAAATCATGTTATTGGAGGAAAGAATTTTATCATAAAAAAGAACACGACCTAAAGTAGCACCCCAATTGGTTACAACATTATCATTGGGAGTATTATCCTGTTCTGTATTTGGCTGAAGATTTAAAAAATCAGGGACGTCAATATCAGAATAATTATAAGCGGTTGAAGGAAGGTTTAGATATTCACTGAGTTCAATAGTATCTATAATTTCTTCTTCGGATGAATCAAGTTCTTCACAAGCAGTGAACAGAAAAAGAGAAGAGAGAATGATCAGGGAATATGATTTCATAGCTACGTATTTATGATAATGTTTCACATAATACACGTCACTATTAGGGTACCCCTAAAAAAAAGGGAAAAGATTTAAAGAGCAGAAGAAATAATGGATTTCAGTTTTGGAACCAAATCACGTTCAAACCATTCATTCTTTTTAAGCCAGATGTTATTTCTTGGCGATGGATGAGGCAGAGGCATAAACTCAGGTAAGTATTCATAGTAATTACGAACGGTTTCGGTAAGCGTACCTTTCATTTTATCCTGCAGATAATATTTCTGAGCATACTGTCCGATCAGAAGGGTAAGTTTTATATCATTGATGGAATCGAACAGAGGCTTGTGCCAAAGCGGAGCACATTCAGGTCGGGGAGGGAGATCGCCGGATTTACCTTTTCCGGGATAACAAAAACCCATTGGAATAATCGCCAGATTTTTAGGATCGTAAAAGGTTTTGTCCGTAATTCCCATCCATCCTCTAAGCCTTCTTCCACTGGGATCGTCCCAGGGTATTCCTGATTTATGAACAGCAGTTCCGGGTGCCTGTCCAATTACAGCAATTTTACTGGTCGGAGATGCCGCAACTATTGGTCGGGGACCAAGTGGGAGTTCTTTTTCGCAGACGGTACAGCTTCGTATTTCCTGAAGGAGTTTTTGCATGGCGGAATGTAGCTAAAAAAGTCATTCTGAGCGAAAGCGAAGAATCTGCACAATTAGATAGTTATGAAGATCCTTCTCCCGAATAGTCGGGATCAGGATGACTTTAGTAAGTAAATTTGAATTAATACCTAAAACTATCCTTCACTTCGTAATGCTGAGATCGTTTATCCCAGCGCTTTAATACCTTCTGAGCTGCTTCAGGAACATGGGCAATTTCATAATCTTCCCCAACAAATTGTTTGATGAGTTCTAAAGAATCGAAATACATAATAGTAATGAATTCTGTTTCGTCCTCAAGTTCTTGCCGGAGGACTTCTATCTTGTGATAGCCTTCCATCTTATAACTTTCGATTTGAGGAATAACTGTTTCAGTCAAAACCCGATAATAAACATCAGCATTTTCGTGTGTAGTCCAGCCGTGCCAGATTCGGGCAATCATTTTTTGGTTATTGGTTATAAGTGATTGGTTGAGTCCATAATAATGAGATGAAATACCAATAACTATTAACCAATAACTTGTTACGAATTCAACTATTCCCCTTCGGAGTAAAAGACTGAATACCTGTAATCTCTCTTCCAAGTATCAAGCCATGAATGTCGTAAGTTCCTTCGTAGGTGTTTACAGATTCCAGATTCATTACATGATGAATAACCCTGTAGTCGCCAACGATTCCGTTTCCACCGTGCATATCACGAGAAATACGAGCGATTTCCAAAGCTCTGCCGCAGTTGTTTCGTTTAGCCAGAGACGTCATTGAAGGATGATCTCTGCCTTCGTCTTTGAGTTTGCCCAATCGGAAAGCCAGCATCTGCATATTGGTAATATCTGTGAGCATATTGGCCAGCTTTGTTTGAATCAATTGGTTTGCAGCTAAGGGCTTCCCAAACTGCTTACGATCTAAAGTGTATTGTCGAGCTCTATGGTAACAAAATTCAGCAGCACCAATGGTTCCCCATGCAATTCCGTAGCGTGCTGAATTCAGACACATAAACGGACCTTTCAATCCTTTGATATCAGGAAATACATTTTCTTCAGGGATAAATACATCATCAAAAACCAGCTCACCGGTTTCTGAAGCGCGTAGGCTCATTTTGAATTTTGTGTGTGGCGCTGTAAAACCTTTCATTCCTTTTTCAACTAAAAAGCCACGGATAACACCTTCATCGTCTTTATTCTCCTTGGCTTTTGCCCAAACAACAGCCACATCAGCAATAGGAGAATTCGTTATCCACATTTTGGCACCATTCATGATCCAGCCGCCGTCGGTTTTAACAGCAGTTGTCACCATGGAGCCGGGATCAGAACCATGATCAGGTTCAGTCAATCCAAAGCAACCAATGATTTCTCCGGAAGCAAGTTTTGGTAAAAAACGTTGTTTCTGATCTTCAGTACCAAAAGTAGAAATCGGATACATCACCAAAGAAGACTGCACGCTCATAAAAGAGCGATAGCCTGAATCAACTCGTTCCACTTCTCGAGCAATCAATCCATAAGCCGTGTAGCTTGCGTCAGATCCACCGTATTCTTCAGGAATGGTAACACCGAGCAAACCCATTTCGCCCATCTCGGTAGCAATTTCCCGATCAAAATATTCTTCGGTGTTTCCTTTCAGCGCACGGGGTTCGAGCTTGCTTTGAGCATAATCCCGTGCGGTTTCCATGATCAAACGATCTTCTTCGTTTAAATCAGATTCAAAAAGAAGGGCATCGTCGATGTTGAATAAGTTCTTGGACATGAAGCGTAAGGACTGAGTTTAAATTATGACTTTATTTTCGCCATAATTTAAAACTCATAATTCAACATTTATAATTATTTCTTCAGGAAAGCGTCTTTTTTAATTTAACTGTCAAAGGTTTCATTATTCAGCTTTTGAAAGCTTAAACTTTTTTACATGAGGATAGGGTGAGAAATTTATTGAATACACAAATCCTACTGAATCAGAATGTGAGATTAATCCCAGTTCCTGATTTATAAATTCATCTGATTCAATCGAATACAAAAGTTGAAAATTCTGATCATAGATATCAATTGTATTTCGAAATTCTGCTCTGATATTTTTGCCTGAATTCATGTCTTTCATATACTGATCCGGATCATCAATATTAGTTGGCCAGGCAGCTGTTGCTATATAAAATTCATTTCCTGCTTTTAGAATTGAGTTTAAACCACCCATGCTTCCGATTGCTCTTCCGTTATCATTTTGAAAGAAGCCAGCTCTCATTATTTTGTCAAAATCTCGGTTTAGCTTTTTAGTTTTAGTGCTGTCAATTTTATAAAAGGAATAGGAATATTCAGACATGCCTGCTACTACCAATTGATCTTCCAATATTGAAACATTAGAAAACCAACTGATACCTTGAGGGACTTTTAGCTGACCAGTTAAATCAACAGTAAAAGAAGCTATAACGCTGTCCGGTTTATCAGGTTTAATAAACATGAATTCTTTAGCAAACGAACCCGAGATAGTTTTACTTACAACCAGCTTATCGTTTAAAAATCCATGAATACTGACGCTTTTCAATTTTTCATTATCGATACTTAATGTGTATAGAAATTCTCCTTTCAAATTAAAAAGATCAATTCGGGACCGGGCTATATTAGAGACATAAATAGTTTGATTTCCATCCCAAGTCATATTCCAGGCATTTTCGAAATCACCAGGACCCCGCCCCTTGGAACCAGTTACCCATCTCACTTCGCCATTTTTGTCAAACGAGATTAATTTTGAAAGCCGGTCATCTAATACATATATATTTTGATCTTCATCTGCGAACATTGTTGTAACACCTCCAAGCAATTCTTCTTCGGGAGCATTTTCTTCGCCAAATATTTGAACTAATTTAAATTCTACAGGAGGTGTTTCTCTGTCTTGCCAAACTCCATATTCAGGGTTGGAAATTATAATATTAGTTGTCTCTGAATCTTCAACCTCAGATTTATTCGAGCAGGAAAATATTAAAGATGACAACATCAATGTTGATAGCAAGCGAACCATAGTTTGATTTGTTTAATATAGTTCTAAGATGTGAAAATAAGTTCAATAAAAAAAAGCTCATAACTGTTAGGCTATGAGCTTTTATCAAAAGGGTGTAAGAAACTATGCGAGCGTTTTCTTCAACTCTCTGGCAATTACCAATCGCTGAACTTCAGAAGTTCCTTCGCCGATGGTCATTAATTTAGCATCACGTAAGAATCTTTCCACATGGTATTCTTTGGTGTAACCGTATCCGCCATGAATTTGAATAGATTCCAAAGCAGCACGAACAGAAAGTTCAGATGCAAACAACTTAGCCATGGAAGCTTCAACGGTGTAGGGTCTGCCTTTATCTTTTAGAACAGCAGCTCTTAATACAAGCAATCTTGCAGCGTCAATCTCAGTAGCCATATCCACGATCTTTCCTTCCATATACTGGAAGTTTCCGATAGCTGTTCCAAACTGCTTTCTTTCCATAGAATATTTGAGAGCTTCTTCATAAGCCCCACGAGCTATTCCTACAGAAAGTGCAGCGATTCCAACACGACCGCCATCAAGAACTTTCATTGTGTCAACGAATCCCATTCCTTCATCACCTAGGAGATTTTCAGCAGGAACTTTCACATTTTCAAAAACCACTTCAGTAGTGTCAGATGAATTCATTCCCAACTTATGCATTCCCGGCCCGGGATTTACTCCATCCCATTTTCCTTCTACGATGAATGCACTAATTCCCTTGGTTCCTTTGGATGGATCAGTTTTAGCGAGAACAATGTAAATATCTCCAACAGATCCCTGAGTTATAAAAATCTTGGAACCATTGATGATATAATGATCTCCATCTTTTACAGCAGTTGTTTTCATACCGGATGCGTCAGAACCTGAACCGGGTTCCGTTAAACACCAAGCTGCTAATTGTT
Organism: Balneola sp.; assembly: GCA_965222085.1. Lineage (GTDB taxonomy): Bacteria > Bacteroidota > Rhodothermia > Balneolales > Balneolaceae > Balneola. The sequence continues at coordinate 788,943 of OZ244952.1, read as the reverse complement.
CACCTGAAGTAAGAGCAGGCATATACTTCAATTTTTGTTCATGAGAACCTGCTACAGCAATATGTCCGGTTCCTAAAGATGTGTGAGAAGCTACAGTTAAAGCCAAAGAAGCGTCCCAACGAGCAATTTCTTCTAAAGCGAGACAAAAGCTCACTACATCAAACCCACCGCCTCCGTATTGTTCTTCATGATAGATACCAAGCATTCCAAGTTCGCCGAGTTGTTTCACTATTTCATGTGGGAACTCTTTGCTGTTATCTCTTTCCATTACAGTGTCAGCGACGTTGCGTTCTACGAATTCTTTTACGCTGTCGCGAATCATTTTTTGGTCTTCAGTGAGATCAAATGAGAGCTCTCTTTCTAGTACAGTATCCATCTTTTTGAAAAGTCTTTAGTTATTGAAAAATCTTGTTGGAAACGCTTCCACAAAATAACGTTTTTGCGTACCAATTTCGTTTAAGAATGTGTAAAAATATTGAAGGTGTGATAGTGCTACAGTGTTATAGTGTTGCGGATTCGATTTTGCACAACCGCAACACTATAACACCATCGCTCCGGAACACTATATTTTTTATCCAAAATTCCAGGTTACGCCACGACCGATTTCGGGATCAGGAAAGTTCCAATCTACGGCTTCCTGATCGCATGCATACATACAAGTTCCGCATTCGATGCAATCTTCTACCTGAAAATGAACTTTTCCGGCTTCATCCATCGTGTAGCAATTGGCAGGACAAACCCATGTTGTACATTTATGAGGACAAGTTGAGTTGCAAATATCTGTATCAACAATGATATGAGGTTTGATCTCAGATTTAGCTTGATTTCTATAGCTTACAAGTCCAAGGCGTTCCGGAAGGCTTAATAATTTCATGATTCGAAAGTGAAAAGTGAAAAGTGAAAGGTGAAAAGTGAAAAGTGAAAGGTGAAAAGTGGATTCATTTTATCATTTTTGAAAGCATTGCAAATACTTGGTTCGATAAGTCTGAAAGATATTTGATTTCTTCTTCATTTAGATAATTAAGCGTTAGCGCGATTTCAATCTGAGTGTCCACTTCAACAAGTGATGAGCGAGCTATTTGAAGAAATCTTTTACGTTCTGCATCAGATGATCTAGCTGATCCTTCAGAAATATTTGAAGGAATTGAAACAGCCGCTCTTCTAAGTTGACTTATCAATCCAAAATTTTCTGAAGACGGAAAAGTGTTAGTAAGCTTATAGATTTCACTAACCAATTCAATGCTGGATTTATATACATTTAGTTTTTTATGGTTTAGCTTTATCATTTCTTTTCACCTCTAACTTTTACCTTTTCACTTACAGAGCTTTCCTAGCTTTAAATCCTAGTTTCGCTAGTTCCCAAAGGGATGAATGTCTTTTGATGGCTCCAAGTAACATCTTTTCAGATTTCGGAGTTGGTTCATTTTTGATGCTGAAGAATTGTCTTCCAAAATCACATACTAAGTTTGGTACTTTATTCTGCATAACATCAGTATGTAATAAATGAACAGCATCCTGGAATCCTTTGATGTCTTTCATTACATAACTGTCGTCCATTTTCTTGCGATATTCTTTCAGAGTTGCAGAAGTGTAATCGCCTTTACCTTTTGCTTCTACAATTGTTTCTGCAGCCAGAATTCCTGAACGCATTGCGTAATCCATTCCCTGAATCGCTTTTCCAGCATTCATCAATAAATTCGCAGCCTCGCCAACCAATAAGATACCATCTTTATACAATTCTTTAGGCATCACTCGGGAATCGCCGGAAGAAACAACATGAGCAGAATATTCCACAACTTCTCCACCTTTGATGGCATCAGCAATGGTAGGATGTTGCTTAAAATGATTCAGAACATCATAAGGCTTTTGTTTCTTTTCACGAAGATCTTTGAGTCCTAAAACGAGTCCAAGAGAAATGGTGTCTCTATTTGTATATAAGAATCCGCCACCTTCAATTCCATTAGTAGCCCAACCAACAAATTCATTACTCATTCCGCTTAATCCGTCAAGCTGGAAACGATCTTCCAATACTTTTTGATCAAAACGGATGATCTCTTTAATTCCTGTCAGCATATGATCTGCAGGAACATATTTATCCTGTAAGCCAACCTGCCGAGTAAGCAGATTATTTACACCTTCAGCAATAATTACAGAATCAGCAAAAAACTCATCTTCTCCTGTTTTGATACCGACTGCTTTATCGTTTTCCATAATTACTTCATCCACTTTAATATCTGTTGCAATGAATGAATCCATGGCGAAATCACTGGCATCAATAGCTTCCTGAACTTTTCCTGCTAACCAGTTATCAAACTTTGACCGAAGAACAACAACTCCTGTATAAGGCTTTTCGTTGAAGTGTGAAGATTTAAAATCCAAAGAAAACGATGACTGCTCATCCATGAAGGTAAGACGACGATGATTAATAAACCGATCCCAACCTCCGTCTTCCTCTTCCCAGTAATTAGGAACGAGTTTATTCAGGTCACTTCCCCAAAGAACTCCACCGGATACATTTTTTGATCCTGGAAACTCTCCTTTTTCGATCAGAAGGAACTTCATGTTATTTCGGGCTAATGTCATTGCAGCAGCAAGGCCGGCAACTCCACCTCCGATTACGATACAGTCAAATTTGTCTTCCATATTATTCTATTTAACCACAGAGAACACAAAGATACTCTGGGTACTTTGTGGTTCTAAGATTTGATCTTTTTAATTTCTTCGATGAACGGAGGAAGCACTTTGTATAAGTCTCCAACAATTCCATAATCAGCAACTTCAAAAATCGGCGCGTCCGGATCTTTATTGATTGCTACGATCACTTTACTATTCGCCATTCCCGCAACGTGTTGAATGGCTCCTGAAATTCCAACAGCAATATAAAGCTGAGGAGAAACTACTTTTCCGGTTTGTCCAATTGTAAACTTGGATCGTACACTCCGGATTCAGTAAGTGCTCTTGAAGCTCCGATTCCTGCTTTAAGTACAGTCGCTAATTCAGAGATCAATGCTTTTCCTTCTTCATCTTTTACCCCACGACCTGCAGCTACAATAGCTTCAGCTTCGTTTAAGTCAATGGTATCTCCCGAAGCAGAAATAATTTCACGAAGTGTAGCCTTCATTTCAGAATCATCCATGCTGAAATCTACATTTACTACTTCAGCAGATTCAGGGGATTCATTTAGATCGTAAGAACCTGAACGAACAGAAACCAAAACCTTGTCAGATTTAGCTTCGGTGTTGTTCATGATCTTGGCCGCCATAACCGGTCGTTTAGCTTTTACTCCGCCATCGATCAATTCGAAGGAAGCAACATCAGCTATAACTGCTGCACTTTGATTAGCAGCTAAAGCTCCCAAAACATCTTTGGTTCCTTCTGTGGATGCAAAAGCAAAAACAGATGGATTTACAGAAGTCATCACTTTTGACAATGCTTTCAGCAACGGTGTGTTCATGTGATTCTTGAATATCGGGTCTTCCACAACATGAACTTTAGAAGCTCCGTACTTTTGAATGCCATCCACAAAAGAAGAAGCGTTTGCATCAATAACAACAGCTTCACATGAAGCGCCTGATGCATCAGCCAGTGATTTACAATGTGATAATACTTCCAGAGATGATCGCTTTAATTTTCCGTCTGAAATTGCGATGTATGTTAAAATCGTGCTCATTTAGTTCCTTTCAGTCAAATTTTGAATTTTGAGTGATGAATTTTGAATTAATCTATTCAAAATTCATAATTAATGATTTAATTATAGTACGTTTGCTTCAGTGTCTAATAGCTGAGCTACTTCACGAGCTACTTCTTCAGCTTCGCCTTCGTATTTCTTTCCGGCCTGACGAGCAGGTTTTTCTTCGTATGAAGTTACTTTGGTATCTGCTTGTAATTCAGATTGATCAATTCCCAAGGACGAAATCTCTACTTGATCGATGGGCTTTCTTTTGGAAGCCATAATTCCTTTCAGGTTTGGAATTCGGGGATCGTTCATATCATTTGAACAAGTAACCGCACATGGGGTTGGAAGCTCGATCATTTCCTGACCGCTATCTCCCTGACGTTTAACAACAAGATTTCCGTTTTCAACCTCTAGGCCAACTGCATTTGTTGTGTATGGAAGACTTAAATGTTCAGCAACCATGCTTCCGGTCAATCCGGAATCTGTGTCTTGAGATTGCTTACCAAGACCAATTACATCGTATTCTTTATCTTTGAAGAAAGCCGAAAGTATTTTAGCATAACTGGCTGAGTCGTATTCTTCATCGCCGGTAGCAAGGATATGAGTTGCTTTATCAGCACCCATTGCCAGAGCTTTTCGAATAGTTTCTGATGCTTTAGCAGGGCCGATACAAACAACTTCAACTTCTCCGCCGTGCTTTTCTTTTAAAACTAAAGCTTCCTCAACAGCAGATGCATCGTAGGCATTTAAAACCATTCGGTCTGCATCCATGATTAGCTCGCCTTCTTTGATCTGAAGTGGTGCGTAAACATCGGGCACCATCTTAATACATATATAAAATTTCATTCTTATGGTTTTGCAATTCGTAGTTATTAATGTAACCGCTTTTTTGGGTCGACAATATACAAAACCAAAAGAAAAGTATTTTAATTCTGTAGGTTAGAATACTCGGTTAAATGTCCCTGATCTGTTTCCAAAAGAATGCTGTACGCCTGACGCCTAATCGCTGCTTCAGCTTCTCCGAAAATACCGGATATTTCTCTTGCTTTAGTGTCAAAGAAAAGGTCGAACAGATAGTTGCTTGTTGCACGACGTTTAGAGTCTCTGATTAGTGTGAGTGCATCCAGGATTTCTTGCCTTGCCAGCTTAGGGTCGTCTGAAAATTGGTCCAATCCAAGTCGGTGATAAGAATAATAAGCTGTACGCAGCGGTTCATATGAGGCATTTAACAGATCTGTAACGAGTGTAAATTTATTTCTTCGATTATTTGCGGCTCTAGTCCAACCGGGTGAAGCTGTGGTTTGTGCGAGGTCAACTACTTGTTGAGCTTTTCTGAAATATTCAGTTCCGCCGAGCTCTGAGAAACTATCAAAATCGTATCCTAAAATAATATTGATGAAGAAGTCGAGAGTCCCGGTAAGATTGTCGAATTGAAGTTCATCATGTATTAAAGTTCGCCCTTCCGGATAATTAAATCGCCACAGTTCATCTGAAAGAATAATAGAAGTTGTTTCTGTGACGGTATTATAGATAGGGCGACGAGCTGTGAATATAACCCTGGCTCCGAAGTCAAAGTTGGAATTACCACTTTCAATGATCAATTGTACTTGACACTGAATTCTTTCATGTTCTTCAAATTGTGCTTCTGTCCAGCTGTAATCATTGATATACTCTTCAATACGATTTTCAAGTTCTGTTAGGTAGGAATAAGAATTTCCTTCCAACAAATCATAATTTAAGTTTACCTCGCATTCGAATTCTTGCGAAAAAGAAGAGCTTGTTACAAAGCAGAATAATATTAAAAAGTAAAATCTTGGTTTAATCACTTAGTTTTTTCCTTTATATATAACATATTATATCAATTACCACCCAATGATACGAATACGAACATATCTATATAAAATTACTTTTGTTCTAATTTTTGTTAGCACGCCTGAAATTGGACTAGCGCAACTTACAATGGGTGCAGATGGTTTAGCGTTAGGACAAGCTACAACAGCTTTGCAGAACAATAGTTGGGGGATCTTTTCAAATCCTGCTACCATCAACAATGAAAAAAAGAATGTTAGTTTTTTTAGTTTAAGGAATTACGGATTTATTGAATTAACAGATATTGCTGCATCCGGATCTTTCCCAACTTCATATGGAATAGCTGCTTTCGGATTTCACAGGTATGGAGGCGATCTGTTTAATGAAACCAGAATTCGGTTTGGGTACGCAAATTCATGGAATAAATTAAAATTTGGTGCCGTATTAAACTACAATCATATTTCGCAAGCTTCTCCGTACGGTTCCGGAGGAGCATTGGGATTTGACGTCGGAATAACAGCCATGCTAACACAAGAGCTTTGGTTTGGCGCAAAAGCCACCAATTTAAACCAACCGAGCTATGATTTTGCAGCGAATGAAGAGTCTCTTTCAAGAGAGTTATCAATAGGATTGAGTTACAATTTGGATGAGAATGCATTATTCCTTTTTGATATTGTGAAAGATGTTCGATTCCCCGTTGCCTATCGGGGTGGAATAGAGGTAAAAGTTGTAGAAAACCTAAAGGGAAGGGTTGGAGTAACAACCGAGCCAAATACATATTCATTTGGAGTGGGTTATGAAGCAACTGTCTGGGAAGCTAATCTGGTATTTCAGCGACATGAAACACTCGGGTTTAGCCCAGGAATAGGATTGAATTTCTTTTTCTGAAATGAGTTGGTCAAAAAAAATAGTGTTTCTGATCATATTCGGATACTGTTCAAGTTTGGTCTATGCCCAAGACAAAGATTCTGCAAAGGTTCAAATTGAAAAGCAGTTGGAAGAAGCCTTAGAAGAGCAGGAAACTGAGGAAGGTGAACTTGCTGGAGAGCAACTGGCTCAATTTCTTGAAGAATTGGCAGCAAATCCCGTTAACATAAATTCTGCATCCGTAAACGATCTTCTCCAGATTCCGGGTTTCAATCTTAAACTAGCAAGAGCATTAATTGATTATCGAAAAGAAAACCCCTTCGTAGAAAAAGATGATATTTTAAAGGTTTCAGGAATTGGGAGAGCAACCTATACCAGAATGAGACCCTACATAACGGTTGGGGGAGTTTCGTCAAGATTTCGTGATCTGTATACAAACCCTAACTATTGGCTGGATGGAAATTCCTTTGAGTATATCACCAGATATCAAAAAGAACTTAATGATCAGAGAGGCTATGAAATCCCGGATTCCTCGGGTGGGTATTTGGGAAGTCAGGGTAAATATTACCAACGGTTTCGAATGTCGAGCAGGCATTTATCAATAAATCTTACACAAGAAAAAGACGCCGGTGAAACTCTGAACGGACCAACAGGATTTGATTACACTTCCGGTCATATTGCTCTAACAGAAAACGGGAAATTAAAGGATTTCGTAATTGGGGATTATGCTCTGAATTTTGGTCAAGGGTTAGTTCTATGGACAGGAGGTGCTTTTGGGAAAGGGAGGGAGGTAGTTGGCACAACAAGTAAAAACGAGAGAGGGCTTCGAGCGTATGGTTCGGCTCAGGAAACAGATTTTTTCAGAGGTGTTGCCGCTACTTATGGCGAAAAGATCGAGACCACGTTTTTTTATTCAGATCGTCCACGTACTGCATCTGTAATTCAGGGAGATACAACCAGATTCCCGTCGTCGTCGGGTTTTCACAGAACATTAAATGAAAAAGAGAGAAGGAATAATATTGATCAAAAAACATACGGTGGCAGAATCAGAATAGACACTCCGATAGGTTTATTTGGTGCTACCGGATACCGCACAGAATTCAGCAGTTACATCGACAGGGGAAATGGTTTGTCGAATCTGTACGATTTTGAAGGAAGAGAGAACTCTGTTTTAGGCTTTGATTACCGTGGATTGATTGGAAGTGTATTAGCATTTGGGGAGATAGGGCAAAGCCAAAATGGTGGAAGAGGAGGAATTATTGGGGTTGGAAGTCCAATTGGCTTTTCAACGGATTTTACAATGGCATACCGAAATTATGGTCGGGATTTTCAATCTTTTATGGGAGATGGTTTTGGTGAAAGTTCATCTGATCCACAAAATGAGGAAGGTTTTTATATTGGAATCAGACATGGATTAAATAATAAAGTTGCCCTTTCAGCTTATATAGATCAATACAGGTTTGACGCCCCAAGATCAGGAATCGATCAGTCGAGCCAGGGGTTTGACGTACTTGGACTAATGGAGATTGATTTTAATTCAGATTTAAATGGATATCTACTGATCAGATCAGAAACTAAAGATGATACATTTACAGAAGTAAACGAGCGTGGGGTTGAGGAAGAATTTATTGGTGAACAGCGAAGGTCCAGTATTCGAACTCAAATTGAGTATCAGTTAAGCAGAAGTGTAAGGTTGAGATCGAGAATAGAGTTGGTAGAAAGTCAGGGTGCGAATGAAGCGAAAGAGTATGGAATGCTTTTGTATCAGGATATCAGAGTTCAGGCATCAAGTAAACTACAGATAGATGCCAGAGTAACTGTTTTCGATACCGAAAGTTTTGATTCAAGAGTGTTTCAGTTTGAGAATGATTTACTCTATGTGCTCTCAAATACAGCGTTATCGGGTCAAGGTCAAAGAGTATATTTTGTTCTGAACTACGAGCCCAGTGATTTTCTAGAGATATGGTTTAAGTATTCTCTATCTGTTTTTGAAAATGAAAACTTTGTTAGCAGTGGTTTAAACGAAATTCAGGGAAACAAAAACAGTGATTTTGGAATACAGGCAAGAGTGAAGTTTTGATTAAGAGATTGATTACCGATCTGTTTACTGTTATTCTTGTTCTTGGCAAAATTTAAAGCACTGCAAATATGACTTTTGAAGCTTGGGCGGTAGTTTCGGTATTAATTTTTTGTTTGGTTCTGTTAGTTTCTACCAAAATATCAGCTGATCTTATCCTTTTTGGTGGATTAGCACTGTTAGTGATTACCGGAATCGTTCCTACTCCTCTGGCACTTGATGGTTTTTCAAATGAAGGAATGCTCACCGTGGCAGCGCTGTATGTGGTCGCTGCAGGTCTAAAAGAAACCGGAGCAATACAGTACATAGTTCAAAAAGTTATGGGAAATGCTTCTACTGTAAGGGCTTCTCAGTTAAGGATTATGAGTCCCGTGATGGTTATGAGTGCGTTTTTTAACAACACTCCTATTGTAGCATCTTTTATTCCGGCTTTAGAGAAGTGGAGTCGGAGAGCGGGGATTCCGGTTTCTAAGGTGTTAATTCCTCTAAGTTATGCTGCAATTTTAGGGGGTACTTGTACCCTCATCGGAACAAGTACGAACCTTATTCTGAATGGACTGTTAATTGAAGAGTCTACAACAAGGTCTTTAGGATTATTTGAACCTGCTTTGATTGGGGTTCCATGTGCAATTGCAGGTTTTATCTATTTGCTGGTTTTTGGGGACAAATTACTTCCCAACCGTAGTTCAAGTATCGAAAGTTTTAAGGATACGAGAGAATACACCATCGAAATGATTGTTGAAAAAGATAGTACGATCGTTTCAAAAACAATTGAAGAAGCGGGGTTGCGTAACCTTCCCAGCTTGTTTCTTGCAGAAATTATCCGTGATGAGAGATCTATTCCGGCTGTCGCTCCTCACGAAAAACTTAAAACGAATGATCGGCTAATTTTTACAGGAATGGTTAACTCTATTATCGATATTCAGGAGTTCGCGGGTTTAAAATTAGCTACCGATCAGGTTTTTAAGCTAGATTCGCCTAGACGGGAAAGGCAGCTTGTTGAAGCAGTAGTCTCTCCAGGAAACCCAATTATAGGCAGAACTATCAAAGAAGGAGGCTTCAGAGACCGTTACGATGCAGTGGTGTTAGCAGTATCAAGAAGCGGGGAAAGATTGTCCAAGAAAGTTGGAGATATCAGATTAAACCCTGGTGATACTCTATTGTTGGAAGCCCATCCAAAATTTTTGAAGCGATACAGAAATTCCAATGATTTTTACCTTATCAGTCCCGTTGAAGATTCTTCTCCATTAACATTTGAAGGGGCGTGGAGAGCGTCATTGGTTTTGTTGGGAATGGTTGTATTAGCAGGTTTTGGAATTCTAACAATGCTGCAAGCTTCATTTCTAGCAGCGGGTGCAATGATTATCTTTAGATGTACAAGATACTCTGCAGCATTAGAGAGTATAGACTGGAGAGTTTTGCTGGCGATTGCCTCGTCTCTTGGGTTAGGAGCCGCATTACAAAATACAGGAGCGGCTTTTGTTTTTGCTGAAGGATTGTTGAGTTTTGCAGGTACTAATCCGGTATTAGCTTTGGCTCTAACCTACATTTGTACCTGGTTGTTGACAGAAATGATAACTAACAACGCAGCCGCAGTGCTGATATTCCCAATTGCACTTTCATTGGCTACAGAAATGCAATTGGACTTTATCCCATTTGCATTTGCAATTATCATGGGAGCTTCTGCAAGCTTTTCTACTCCAATTGGGTATCAGACTAATTTAATGATATATGGTCCGGGTGGTTATAAATACTCAGATTATCTGAAAATTGGAGTGCCCTTGAATTTGATAGTAGGAACGATTGCCGTATCTTTAACACCTTTAATTTGGGAGTTCTAATAAATTATAATGATTGAAAAAATCATAGGTATTGCAAAAGAAGCAGGAACAAAAATTCTGGAGTTTTATGACGAAGAAATTATAGTTGAGTCAAAGAGTGATGACTCTCCTCTTACAAAGGCTGATTTAGCTGCTCATCATTATATTGTTGGTGAACTCTCTAAATTAGATTCTGCAATTCCAATTATTTCAGAAGAATCAGGTGTTCCTGAGTTTGAAGAAAGAAAGAAATGGGAGAAATACTGGTTGGTTGATCCTTTGGATGGAACTAAAGAATTTATAAAGAAGAATGGAGAGTTTACAGTTAATATAGCTTTGATAGAAAACGGTTGTTCAGTTCTTGGCATTGTGTATGCTCCGGCAAAGAAACTTCTTTATTATGGATTAAAAGGTTTGGGTGCTTTCAGGCAAAAAGGTAATTCTGAACCAGAGCGGATTTATTCAGAAAAAGCTAATAAATCTGAGCCCTTAAGTATAATTGAAAGCAGGTCTCACGGGTCTGCTGCTCTTGAACAGTTTTTAGAAAACGAAGGAATTAAGGTTAAAGAAAGAGTGAAAAGTGGCAGTTCATTGAAGATTTGTTTAGTAGCAGATGGAACAGCCGATCTGTATCCACGAATGGGGCCTACTATGGAGTGGGATGTGGCAGCAGGAGATGCCGTATATCGATATTCTTCAAAAGAAGGAGTTCATGAATCAGGTATAAACTACAACAAAGAAAATTTATTAAATCCGAATTTTGTGATCGGATGGTAATAATTAGTTTGAAAATATGAAAAATTGGAAACCAACAGTCCTTTGGTTTACAGGATTATCAGGATCGGGTAAAAGTACTATCTCAGAGGAACTATATAAATTGATGAAAGCTGAGGGTTTAGAAGTTGAGCATCTCGACGGGGATGTAATCAGAGATGTTTTTCCAAAAACCGGATTTAGTAAAGCTGATCGGAATGCCCATGTCAAAAGAGTAGGATATTTGGCAAGCAGGTTGCAGGCTCATAAAGTTTTTGTGATAGGATCTTTTGTTTCTCCTTATAAAGAAGCAAGAAACTTCGTTCGTGAAATTTGTGATGATTTCACTGAAGTTTATATTTCAACTCCATTTGAAGAGTGTGAAAGAAGAGATGTTAAAGGCTTATATGCAAAAGCGCGCTCGGGTGAAATTAAAAACTTTACAGGACTGGATGATCCCTATGAAGCGCCTGAAAATCCGGAACTGGTAATCGACACTACAGATATTTCCTTAAGTGAAGCATTAAATCAAATAATTGAGTACATGGATAGTCATAAATCCAATTGAGATAGTTTAAAAGTGATAAAATTAGTTTAGTCAAAAAAATCAGATATGCCTTCATATAAATTAAACCACATACAACAGCTTGAATCTGAAGCAATACTCATAATGAGAGAAGTGGCTGCTCAATTTGAAAAACCTGTTCTGTTATTTTCAGGTGGAAAAGATTCTATTGTAATGGCTCACCTAGCTAGAAAAGCTTTTTTTCCGGGGAAAATCCCCTTCCCTTTTCTCCATGTAGATACAGGTCATAATTTTGATGAAACGATAGAGTTTCGCGACTGGCTGACGAAAGAGTTAGGTATTCATATGATAGTGGCAAGTGTACAGGACTCTATTGATAAAGGGAAAGTAAAAGAAGAAAAAGGTCCGAGAGCTAGTAGAAACGGATTGCAAATTACTACTCTTTTAGATGCACTAGAAGAACATAAGTTCGACGCAGCGTTTGGCGGAGCACGTCGTGACGAAGAAAAAGCACGTGCGAAAGAACGATTTTTCTCTCATCGTGATGATTTCGGACAATGGGATCCTAAAAATCAAAGACCGGAGCTTTGGAATTTATTTAATGGTAAAAAAGATCTCGGTGAGCATTTTAGAGTTTTCCCTTTAAGTAACTGGACTGAGATGGATGTGTGGCAATATATTGCAGCAGAAGACATTGAAATTCCTTCTTTATATTTTTCACATAAAAGAAGGGTATTTAAAAGAGATGGAACCATTCTGGCAGAAGCAGATTTTATCCAGTTAATGGAAGACGAAAAAATTGAGGAAAAAATAGTAAGGTTCAGAACAATCGGAGATATTACATGTACCGGAGCGGTTAAGTCTGAAGCTTCAACCTTAGAAGACATTATTCAGGAGGTTGCTTCTGCCCGAATAACAGAAAGAGGTGGGCGCGCTGATGATAAACGTTCCGAAGCAGCTATGGAAGAAAGAAAAAAACAAGGATACTTTTAAGATAGTGACGAGCAAATATAGTTTAGTTTTGATATAAACTGTATTAATCTCCAAGCTGAAAAATAATACAATGCCAAATTACGACAAAGACAACGCATATTTAAACATGGATCTTCTTCGGTTTTCTACTGCAGGTAGCGTAGATGATGGAAAAAGCACATTGATTGGGAGGCTTCTTTATGATTCCAAATCAATATTTGAAGATCAAATGGAAGCTATTGAGCAGTCAAGCAAAAATAAAGGTGATGATTATACCAACCTTGCTCTGTTAACTGATGGGTTATCCGCCGAAAGAGAGCAGGGAATTACTATTGATGTTGCTTATCGATATTTTTCTACTCCTAAAAGAAAGTTTATTATTGCGGATACACCCGGACATATACAGTATACAAGAAATATGGTTACGGGAGCTTCAACGGCAAATCTGGCTATAATTTTAGTGGATGCGAGATCCGGTGTAATAGAACAAACTTGTCGCCATTCTTTTATCTCTTCTTTGTTGGGAATCGAGCATATAGTGCTTTGTGTAAATAAAATGGATCTGGTAGATTATAGCCAGGAAGCATTTGAAAAAGTGGTAGCGGAGTACAGAGAGTTTTCTTCGAAACTCAATGTCCCGGATATACATTATATACCAATCAGCGCATTGTACGGAGATAATGTTGTTGATCGTTCCAAAAAAATGGATTGGTATGAAGGGAGTACACTACTCTATACTTTGGAAAATGTAGAGATTAACAGCGATTATAATCACGTAGATAGCAGGTTTCCTGTTCAATGGGTAGTTCGTCCTCAATCTGAGAAATACCCGGACTATCGTGGATATGGAGGCAGGGTGGAAGGAGGCGTTTTTAAACCTGGTGATGAAATAATGGCTTTGCCTTCAGGTTTTACGTCAAAGATTAAGAACATTCATAATTTTGACGAAGAAATTGAAGAGGCTTTTCAGCCTATGTCAGTTTCAATGACGCTGGAAGATGAAATTGATATTTCCCGTGGAGATATGATCTGTAAACCTGATAACCAACCAAAAACAGGACAGGATATTGATCTGATGGTTTGTTGGTTAAACAAAGAAGAACTAAAGCCCGGTGGGAAATATGCTATTAAGCACACAACGAAAGATGCCAGATGCATTATCAAAGATGTTAAGTATAAAGTAGACATAAACACTTTGCACAGAAGCGAAGAGGATACCATCATTGGCTTGAATGATATTGGCAGAATATCAATAAGAACAACAGAGCCTCTGTTTTATGACAGTTATTCAAAAAACAGATCTACAGGTAGCTTGATTATTATTGATGAGTTTACAAATAATACGGTTGGCGCAGGTATGATACTGTGATGTTCACTAAGAGAATTAAGTGTAACAGTATCTGTAGTCTTTAAAGCGGTACCCACCCCGGCGTTAAACCGAAAGAGTAAAATATTACCGATTTATTTGTACTTATAATACTCGGAATAAGTCCGTTTGTAGTAATTATAATTTGCATAGTAATCAGTACTTTTCTTAGGGTCAAAAGCATTAAGTACTATTCCCAGAACATCTGCATTTAAGTGCTCCAGCCCATCGATTGTAAATTTAAGCTCTCTTTTCGTTGTAACGTTGAATCTGGAAACGATAATCAACCCATCTATAAGTCTTAATAAAGATGCTGAATCTGATATGATTCCATAAGGTGCTGTATCCAAAATAATATGGTCATACTCACTTCGGTATGTGTCAATTAACTGCTTTAATCGCTTACTATCCAGAACGGAAGCGGGTTCAGGGGTTTTATGGCCAACAGTAATTAGATCTACATTTGGAGCAACTGTTTTAAGTACAACATCTTTTGAGGAATCAAAAAGTATATCTGATAAACCCGGTTCTTTATTTTCACCGAATATTTTATGCTGAGTAGGTCTTCTTAAATCCAAATCTATAACAAGTACTTTCTTTTCCGAGCCGGTGAATGTAACCGCAAGGTTCGCTGCTACAGTACTTTTGCCTTCTCCTTTGGTTGCACTGGAAACCATGAGTATCTTATAGTCTTTATCAGGATTTGCATATACAACGTTAATACGCAATCGTCTGTAAGCTTCTGAAATTGGCGAGATATGATCAAAAAGAGTAACAAGCTGATTCGAGACAGATTTATCCCCAATATATTGTCGCTCATTTGGGTTCATGTCACCAATCACTGAGAAATCGGGTATAGTACCTAGAATCGGCTTGTCAAAATCCTTGAGAACATCAGTAGAGGTAATTCGATCGGTAGACATTTCCTTAATAAATATAAAGGCAGCTCCGAAAACACTTCCAAGCAAGAAGCTGATAAAAAGTATTATTTTCTTTTTTGGACTTACCGGTTTATTGGCGGGAATAGCGTAGTCCAAAGGTCTCCCCAAACCGAATTGGGTTTTTTCCCATAAACTCATTTCGGAAAACTGACCATAAACCTGTAAATACATATTTTCATTTACACGTACGTCTCTTTCCAAACGGGAAAGTTGAATCATTTCATCCGGAAGATCTTCGAATCGGGCATTAACTTCATTATATCGTTCCGTCAGTACTTCTTGTTGTGTTTCAAGTTGCGCCCTTTCCAATCGGAGGTCAATAAGTCTTTGACTTATTTGCGTAATTCTTTGAGTAATTGGTTTCTCACCATCACTAATTAGGCTTAAATACAAATCATTTCCACTGGAAAGCAGGTCATTTGTACGCTGTTTGATTTGATCTTTAACCCTATCAATTTCATTATTTATCCTTACAAGCTCAGGATTTTTTTCTGAGATATTTGGATTTTTTGTAATGTAAAGTAATTTATTTGTTTCTAACTCTGCCAAGGCATATTGATATCGCTGGATTACGGACCCTACTGCTTCAGAAAATTGGTTAGCTAAACCTGGTTTAATTATATCTAATTGCTCTTCATATTCAGTAATTCCGGAATTTACAGCCACCAGATTAACCTGTATATCCCTTTTCTGAGTTTCAAGTTCAACAATTGTATTAATTAGTTTATCCGCTTGTGAGCTTACAGCAACCAACATGGTCTCATTCATGAACTCTTGCAATGAGTCCTCAGTCATTTTCAACTGAGTTTCCAAACGCTCTCTTTCTGAACGGAGAAAATCTAAAGCAGATACAGCCATAGTTCTGTTCTGGTCTGTAGAGATAGAAGAGTAGGTGTCCATAGTCAGGTTTACCACAGCTGACGCCTCTGTTGGTAGTGGGCTTTCGAACAAAATCTCTACTATGTCTGAGTCAGCATTCGGTTTAGAAAATACAATTTTACTTCTGAACCTTCTGGCGACGGTATCTGCAGATGTTGAGGTTGAATCATCAGGGTATGCTCTCCAAAGCAAAGGGAATTTCCGCCCGTATTCGTCGAACTCCTTATCCAGCAATCTTTCAGCAAGTTCCAAACTCAGTTTGCGGGAGCGCATTATTTCTAGCTCGTTTGCAATAGTGCTACCTACACCAATTCCGTAGGTTGTGGTAAGCAGGTTTTGTAAATCAGAACCGGCATATGAATAGCGGTTTTTACTCTCGCTGATTATTAAAGTACCTTTACTTTCGTAGATAGGAGTTTGAGTACGTGAGTAAATTACACCAAGAATACAAAAAACAGCAATAATGCTGATAAAAATCCAACGATTCTGAAGCAAAATACTTATTTGCTTAACAATATCAATCTCATCATTTGCATCAGAATTTCCAGCGTCGGTCATCCGCAAATCAGAATGTGAGTTTTTCTGTTGATTTCCGTTTAAATACATCCAAAAATTACATATATATGATTAACTATAGCAGATTTTCAAGATATGAAATCTATTTAGTATTACTACTATTATTTTGTATTAAAATCGGCTAATATTAAAGAAGCTCCAGAATAGAAATATATTTACAAACTTATATAAATGCCTAAAATAGCAATAATTTCTGATGTACACGGTAACCTGCCCGCTCTTAAAGCAGTCCTGAACTACTTGGATAATGAAAGCCCGGATTTATGGGTATGCTTGGGAGACCTGGTGGGTTACGGACCTTTTCCTTCCGAATGCGTTGACATTATCAGAGACAGAAATATACCTACCGTATTGGGAAATCATGACGCAGGAGTTGCAGGGAAATTGAGTTCCAGACATTTCAGAGATCCTAACCGAACTTTAATCAAAAAAACCGCAACTCTATTAAGTAAAGAACAACTAATTTGGCTACAATCACTTCCGCTCACCATAGTAAATGAGGAGTTAGATTTTTTAGCTGTACATGCTCACCCATTTAATGCAGAAAAATGGGAATATGTAGATAGTGCCATTAAGGCCAGGGGTATTTTAGAAAAGCTGGATCAAACTCTTTGCTTTGTTGGACACACACATGTTCCCGCTTTAGTGTCAGACAGAATCGGTATTAATTCTTATATGAAGGGATATAAATATTTAATTAATCCCGGAAGTGTAGGTCAATCAAGAGACGAAGATTTCAGAGCTTCCTGTTGTGTTTTAGATACAGATTCATTCACAATGAATATAAAAAGGCTTGAATATAATGCGGAAACAGTTTTAACTGAACTCACAAGTTTAGGATTTAGCCGTGCGGATGCACATCGACTTCTTCGCTATTAAAAAGAAAAATTTTTAAGAAATAAATTCATAGTTTCAAAGAAAAATAAAATCCGGTTAACATGTTCATCATAAGGTATTCATTTATATTTTTAGCACTTTTCGTAATTGTAGATACAGAAGCACTAGCACAAAATAATCAGTTAAATACATCTCAACAATTTCGTCAGGCTTCAAGAATAATACGAATTGCAGAATCAGGAGAAATTGCTGATTCCGTAAATGTTTGGGGTGATGTTGGGAGTTCGGGAAGATATTTGATTCCAAAAGGTACCGATCTAACAAAATTACTATCCTATAGTTTTGGTCCTAATACATTGAGAGATGGGCAAACTCAAATTGACTGGTCTAAAATGAGAGTAGAAATTAACATCCAGCAATATGATCGTGAAAATGGAGGGCAAAGTCTTACAAGATTCAATTATCGCTTTGAAGATCCTTTTCCTGAAGGGATGAGAGAATTTAAACTTGAGAATAATCAGACAATTACTGTTAGAGTTAAGCGAAAGCCTTCATTCAGAGATTATTTAGGAGTGTTCGCATCTACAGTTTCCGCTGTTGCATCAACTATTATTTTGTTGGATAGGTTAGGTGGTAGGTAATTAGTCTGTATCTGGTAAACGATTTCTTAGAGCTTATTCAAACAAGCGAAAAGACCTTTTCTGAATTTGGTATAAATAAAAAAACTTAATATCATTGAGTAATAAAATTACTCGTTAAGGGTTCAATTATCTAATTGTTGCTGTTAACAAGATTAAATACCAGTAGAATTTCCGGATGTTAAGTACACTGATTCAATCCAAAACAAGACTAAAATTAATATTACGGTTTTTTTTAAACCCTGAAAGCAGCGCGTACCTGAGAGGTTTAGCTGATGAGTTCAATGAAAGTACCAACTCTGTAAGGGTGGAGCTGAATAGGTTCGAAGAAGCAGGGCTTATTGAAGCAAGGAAAGAGGGGAATAAAAAAATGTATCAGGTGAATACTGATTTCCCAATGTTCAAGGAACTTCAGAGAATAGCATTCAAGCATTTTGGGTTAGACAAAATTATTGATCAGGTTATTGCTAAACTTGGTAAGATAAATGCGGTGTATTTAACAGGTGATTTAGCAAGAGGTCTGGATACAAATATAGTGGACCTAACGATTGTAGGAGAAAATATTGATACAGCATATTTAGCGAAACTGGTATCAAAAGCAGAGAAAATGATAGAAAAAAGAATCAGAACATTGGTATATGATTCTATTTCTAAAGTTGAAATGGAAAAGCCATACCTATTGGTTTATGGGGACGAAATTTAAACAGGGGATTTATAGTTAATGAAAATAGTAATAACCGGTGGGGCAGGTTTTATAGGGTCTCATTTAATAGACCGTTTGTTATCTGAAGGAGAAACCATAATTAATATTGATAATTTTGACTCATTCTATGCAGAAGATGTCAAAAGAAAGAACATAAAAAATCATTTTAATTATGAGCATTACAATTTACATGAAATTGATATAAGGGATAAATCGGCCCTGGATGAAGTAATAACCAACGATGTGGATGTGATTATTCATTTAGCTGCAAAAGCAGGTGTTCGACCATCTATAAAAGATCCGGTTTTATATCAGGAAGTTAATGTAACAGGCACTCAGAACCTGTTGGAAGTAGCCCGTGAAAAAGAAATTAAGCAATTTGTTTTTGCTTCCTCCAGTTCCGTTTACGGTAAAAACCCAAATGTACCTTGGAGAGAAGAAGATGCGGTTTTACAGCCTATCAGTCCGTATGCCAGCACCAAAGTTAGCGGGGAATTATTGGGTCATGTGTATAGTCATTTATACGATATCAGATTTTTAGCCCTTCGTTTTTTTACTGTTTATGGCCCAAGGCAAAGGCCTGATCTTGCGATTCATAAATTTTTCAAACTTATGAATGAAGGAAAAAATATCACCCTTTTCGGAGACGGATCAACCAGAAGAGATTATACTTATATAGATGATATCATAAATGGAATAATGGCGGCTATAAACTACAAGGAAACTTTGTATGAAGTAGTGAATCTTGGAAATAATAAGACGGTTAGGCTTTCAGAATTAGTTGAAGCCATTGAAAAAGCATCCGGTATTACATCAAAAAAGATTTACGAACCTGAGCAGCCCGGTGATGTTAAGCAGACTTGGGCAGATGTTAAAAAGGCTGACTCGTTATTTAATTATAAATCAGATTACTCAATTGAGCTTGGTCTTAAGAAGTTCAACACCTGGTTTAATCAATAATTAC
This sequence comes from Balneola sp., assembly GCA_965222085.1. Classification (GTDB taxonomy): domain Bacteria; phylum Bacteroidota; class Rhodothermia; order Balneolales; family Balneolaceae; genus Balneola. The sequence goes on along the minus strand of OZ244952.1, from coordinate 769,539 downwards.
AAAAAAGAAATAATTAATGAAAAATTTTGCACTAACAGGATTGGCGGGATATATCTCACCAAGACATTTACAAGCTATTAAAGATACCGGTAATCGATTAGTAGCTGCTGTGGATCCACATGATTCTGTTGGAATTATTGACAGCTATTTCCCCGAGGCCGCTTTTTTTACAGAAGTAGAGCGTTTTGACAGACATCTGGAAAAGATCAAAAGAGAATCAAAAGATAAAGCTATCGATTATCTTTCAATCTGTTCTCCAAATAATTTGCATGATGCTCATATCAGGTTGGCGATGCGGGTAGGAGCGGATGCCATATGTGAAAAACCATTGGTTTTAAACCCTTGGAACCTGGATGCTCTGCAGGCACTGGAAGAAGAATACGGACAAAGAGTGTGGACCATATTGCAGCTAAGAGTGCACACCTCACTAATTGAGTTGAAAGAAAAATTAGAAGCCCAAAAGTCTGATAAAAGACATAAAATCAGGCTTACTTACATCACCTCAAGAGGTCTTTGGTATCATTATTCATGGAAAGGTAATGAGGAGCAGTCGGGTGGAATCGGTACCAATATTGGGATTCACTTTTTCGATATGTTGATGTGGTTATTCGGGCCTGCTCAGAGTATGGAGCTTCACATCAGAGAAAAAAACAGAATGGGTGGTTTTCTAGAATTGCCTAATGCTGATGTAGAATGGTACTTATCACTGGAGCCGGAAGATATTCCTGATAATGGAAATAATCAGCAAAGAACTTTCAGATCAATAGTTGTTGATGGTGATGAACTGGAATTCAGTGGTGGTTTTACTGATTTACATACTCGTGTATATGAAGAAACAATAGCAGGAAATGGCTTTGGGATTGAAGATGCACGTCCATCAATTGAATTAGTTCACAAACTCAGAACGATGCAAGTAAGTGAAAAACCATCGGGATTAATTCATCCAATTGTTGAGTCGCTGAAATAACATTCACCTATTCTAAATAAATACCATGGAATTTATTGATTTAAATACTCAGTACAGAAGATATCAGGAAGAGATTGACTCGAGAATGCGCGCTGTTTTGGAGCATGGTCAATATATTATGGGGCCTGAAATTGAAGAACTTGAAAAAGCTCTTTGTGATTACACGGGCGCTAAACATTGTATTACAGTTGCCAGTGGTACGGATAGCCTTGAAATAGCTCTTCGTGCTCTCAATATTGGTCCAGGAGATGAAGTAATTACAGTTCCTTTTTCATGGATTAGTACAGCTGAAGTAATCGTAGCTGTAGGTGCTACTCCGGTATTTGTTGATATCGATGCTGATACTTTTAATATGGATGCTGACTTGCTTAAGGATTTAATTACCGAAAATACTAAAGCAATAATACCAGTTGGTTTATTCGGGCAAATGCCTGATCTGGAGTCGATTAATAAAATAGCTTCAGATCTTAATATCGCAGTTATTGAAGATGCAGCTCAGAGTTTCGGTGCTTCAAGAAACGGAAAAAAAAGTTGTGGGCATACTTTAATTAGTAGCACCTCATTTTTCCCTGCTAAACCACTTGGATGTTATGGCGATGGTGGAGCGTTATTTACAAATGACGATGATCTAGCTGAGACAATGAGAGCGATCAGGTCTCATGGCGGTGTTAAACGACATCACCATACTCACATTGGAATGAACGGAAGATTTGATACACTTCAGGCTGCAGTTATCTTAGCAAAACTACCTTACTTTGAAGATGAAGTTAACTCCCGGAGTAAAATCGGAGCAAGATACAGCAAACTTCTCAGTGATTTTATCACAACACCTGAAATTGATAAGGGTAATTCGCATGTATATGCTCAATATACTGTTCGAGTTAATGAAGATGACAGAGACCGCATCGTAAATGCTCTGAAAGAGAAAGGAATTCCTGTCGGGGTGTATTATCCTAAATGTTTTCATGAGCAACCTGTGTTTGAAAGTTTAGGATATAAATATGGTGATTTTCCTGAATCTGAAAGAGCTAGTCGTGAAGTATTTAGCCTGCCAATACATCCATTTTTATCAGAAGAAGATCAAGATCAGGTAGTAAATACCTTAATTTCAATTGTGAGAGAAAAGCCTTGAACAGCAATTACGATATAGTAATAATTGGAGCAGGTATTATAGGAGCATCTACTGCCTATAAGTTATCTATGCTTAATAAATCGTTGCGGATTGCTGTACTTGATAAGGAAACGGAGCCTAACAAACATCAAACAGGACGTAATAGTGGGGTTATTCATTCTGGTGTTTATTATCCAAAAGATTCACTGAAATCGAAGAATTGTATTGATGGTTATCATCAACTTGTTAAATTTCTTGATGAACATAAAATCAATTATAAACTTACCGGTAAATTAATTGCGGCAGCTGATGAATCAGAATACGAAGAGCTGCACCGGTTATATGAAAATGCAGAATTAGTGGGATTGAATGTGGAGCATATGGATGCTTCTCAGATAAAGAATATTGACAAATCTTTAGTTTCTCCTAAAGGGTTTTTTGTAAAAGAAACAGGAATTACGGATTACAAAGAAGTTCTGAATAAACTAATTGAAGTAAGTTCATCCGCTAACGTTGATTTTTTCTTTGGTCAACAAATAAAGAGGGTTGAAGCTGAAGAAAGCGCTCTTAAACTGATAACAAATGAAAGAGTCTTCAATTCTGCCAAACTGATCAATTGCGCCGGATTACAAAGTGATCGTGTTTATGAGTTGGTAACCGGTAAAAAATCACCGGTTACAATTATTCCATTTAAAGGAGAATATTTTAAGGTTGATCCGGAGCTCTATTCTTCAGATGTACCTATTTATCCGGTCCCAAATAGAGATTTTCCGTTTTTAGGAGTACATTTAACCAGAATGATTGATAATACTTTAAAAGTTGGACCCAATGCGGTTCTTTCTTTCGACAGAGAGGGTTATGATGGTTTCGGAATTGATCTGAAAGATGCAGGTAAGATTTTAGCGAACAAAACACTTTTCAACATTGCAAAAAAATACAGCAGTACCGTTATATCTGAACTGCTTAAACACAGTAGTAAATCTTACTTTGAGCTGAATGTAAAAAAGTACTGGTCTGAATTTGATAAAAGTAAAATTACAGGGTACACATGTGGTATAAGAGCGCAGGCCACAGAGAATGGGCAATTGTTAAATGATTTTAGAATCGAAAAAGCTAAGAATCAGGTGCATGTGCTAAATGCGCCTTCACCGGCTGCTACTTCCTGTTTAGCAATTGCTGATACAATAATTCAAGAAATAGAATTTTAATATTAAATAAACAAGACATGGGAAACGATTTAAAAGACAAGAAAATACTAGTAATTGGAGGCGCAGGTTTTATCGGAAGTTTTGTAGTCTCTGAACTTCTGAAAGAAGATGTAGCTGAAGTTGTAGTTTACGATAACTTAGCTCGAGGAAAAAAAGAGTATCTGGAAGATCAACTTCAGGACCCAAGATGTTCGATGTTCCCTTTTGGTGGAGATATCAGGGAAACTGATATTCTTGATGTGGCAATGAAAGATAAAGACTACGTGATTTCATTAGCGGCGATGTGGCTTCTTCATTGTAAAGATTACCCAAGAACCGCTTTTGACGTTAACATTGCCGGTACTTTTAATGTGCTGGAAGCCTGTGTTAAAAATAATATTAAAAAACTGATTTGGTCTTCATCAGCATCGGTATACGGAGACGCTGTAGAGCTACCGATGACAGAGAGCCATCCGTTTAACAATAAAAACTTTTACGGAGCATCAAAAATTGCCGGTGAAGCCATGTGTACTGCATTTAATGACAGATACGGACTTGAGGTAATCGGGCTCAGATATATGAATGTGTACGGGCCGCATCAGGACCAAACAGCTGCTTATACAGGAGTAGTTCCTATTATGCTCAATAAAATTGAAGCTAATGAACCTCCTCAAATAAATGGGGATGGTAGTCAGGCGTACGACTTTATATATGTGGAAGATGTCGCAAGAGCGAATATTGAAGCACTTAAAAGCGACCAGAAATTTGGAATGTACAATGTGGGTACTGAGGTGCAAACTTCTATTAAAGAGTTATGCGAAACTATTTTAGAGTTAAAGAATTCAGATTTAAAAGTTCAGTACAAACCTTATTCTGAAGATGATTCAAGAGCACTTGTACAAAACAGAATTGGTTCTGCGAAAAAAGCTAAAGAAGAGATCAACTTTGAATACAAGTTTAATCTGGAACAAGGGCTCCAAAGGTTGATCGATTGGAGAATTTCAAAAGGAATTGACAAAGGATAAAAAAATGAGCCATAATATACCTTTAATTAAGCCTTACATTACTCAGGAAATCAAGGATAAAGTAAATGAAGTTCTTGATAGTGGCTATTTAACCGAAGGTCCGGTAACTAAAGAATTCGAAAACACTCTGAAGGATTATTTGGGGTGTGACTATCTGGTAGCTGTGACTTCTGCAACAACAGGGTTGGAAATGGCACTCAGAGCACTTAGCATTGGTGCAGGAGACGAGGTAATCGTACCGGATTATACTTATCCGGCAACAGCGTCAGTGGCACCACTCGTGGGCGCAAAAGCTGTAATAGTTGATGTTGTTAAAGATACAATGTTGATAGATTATGATGCTATTGAAGACGCCATTACCGAGAATACTAAAGCTATAATTCCGGTTTCATTATTCGGATTTCCTTTAGACTATAATCGGCTAAATGAGATAAAAGAAAAGCACAATCTCTACATTATTGAAGATGCTGCTTGCTCAATCGGTGCAGAATTTGGCGGAGTAAAGGTAGGAAATCAGGCTGATATAACTGTATTCTCTCTCCACCCACGTAAATTTATTACTACTGGTGAGGGTGGAGTTGTTACAACAAATACCGAAAGTTTAGGTGAATGGATGAATTCCTATAAACATTTCGGTATGAATATGAATAACACAGCCAGAGAAGGAGTGCAGTTCGAAATAATAGGTACCAATTATAAATTAACTAACATCCAGGCTGCCATAGGACTAGGGCAATTAAAGCATATTGATAAATTGTTAGCTAAAAGAATTGAGCTGGCAAATAACTACAAAAAACTACTTGCCAATGTAGATGGTGTTCAGATAAATCCATTGCTTGAGGAAGAAAGATGTAGTCCGGATTGTTCTTGTGTAAAACCATTGTGCAAACATTCATATCAAACATTTGCTGTTTTTGTGGAAAACCGTGATATGATTATGAAAGAATTGCGAGGCAAAGGAATTGAAGTGCAAATTGGCACTTATTCTCTGCATATGCATAGTGCATACCAAAATAATCCACTTATTGAAATCAAAGGCAATATGGAAAATAGTAAATGGTGTTATACACATGCATTAGCACTTCCGCTATTTGATGATTTGACTTTTGAGCAGCAGGAAACTGTTGTAAATGAGCTTAAAAAACTAATATAGAATGTGCGGAATTGTAGGTGTATTTAATTTAGACAGAAAGCCCTTCCGGATGAGCTCTTTGGTTGAAATGGGAAACCAACTCAATCACCGAGGACCAGACGACGAAGGTTTCTACCTGAAAGATAATATTGGTTTAGGTCATAAAAGACTTTCTATTCTGGATACAAGCAGAAAAGGAAATCAACCCATGACTTCCAAAGATGGAAAGTGGGTGGTAGTTTTTAATGGGTGTATATATAACTACAAAGAACTCAGAAAAGAGCTGAAAACGAAAGGGCATTACTTCAAATCAAATACTGATACAGAAGTGATCACAGAGGGGCTTTCAGCATATGGACCGGAATTTTTTGAGCGGTTTAATGGGATGTTTGCCATCGGAGCATGGAATACAGAAGAAGAAACTCTGTACCTGAGCAGAGACCGGTTTGGTGTTAAACCACTTTACTATTGGTTTAATGGAAAAACAATTGTTTTCTCCTCAGAAATTAAATCTATTTTAAAACATCCTGACTATGAGGTTGAAGTTGATTTAAGTGCACTGAACGAATACTTCACTTTTCAAAATATGTTCAGATACAATACTCTTTTCAAAGATATTGTAATGCTTCCTCAGGCAAATACGGTTAAGATCTCTTCAAAAACAACAGTAGTAAAACATCATTCCTGGTGGGATTTTGATTTTTCAAAGCCAGACAATTCCATGACTTTTGAGGAAGCGAGATCGGAAACACTTCGTTTATTTGAACAAGCGGTAGAACGTCAAATGATAGCAGATGTACCTGTAGGTTCTTATTTATCCGGTGGGATGGACTCGGGCTCTATAACGGCTGTAGCTTCAAGGCATGTAAACAGACTTTCTACTTTTACATGTGGATTTGATATGAGTGAAGTTAGTGGCAGAGAAGCTAACTTTGACGAACGTCGGGATGCTGAGTTAATGGCAAATCACTACAAAACTCAGCATTTTGAGCAAGTTATGAATGCCGGTGATATCAGATGGTCGTTGCCCAGATTGGTTTATCATTTAGAAGATTTACGTGTGGGGATGTCGTATCCGAACTACTATATTTCCCGCTTGGCTTCTAAATTTGTGAAAGTCTGTTTGCAGGGAACCGGTGGCGATGAACTGTTCGGCGGTTACCCCTGGCGCTATTACAAAGTCTTTGATTCATTGACTCAAAAAGACTTCTTTAATCAGTATTACGGTTTTTGGCAACGCCTGGTGCCTGATGATGAAAAAAGTGAGCTTTTCACAAACTCAGTTTACAATCAAATAGACCTGAATGAACCAAGACAAATTTTTGAACGTGTTTTTACTTTCAATAATAAACTGAAATACGATACCCCTGAAGATCACATTCAGAATTCATTATATTTTGAAATTAAAACCTTTCTGAACGGCTTATTAATAGTGGGGGATAAGCTATCGATGGCAAACGGATTGGAAGAACGTTTCCCGTTTCTTGATAACGACTTAGTGGAGTTTGCTCAAAAAATACCGGTTCGGCACAAGTTGGGGAATTTGCAGGACGAAATTCGTAAAATTGATGAGAATGCAAAACGTAAAAAGCAAGTTTACAGGGAATATGATGATGGTAAAAATGTATTGCGTAAAGCTATGCACAGCCTTATTCCCAACAAAATAATCGACAGAAAGAAACAAGGCTTTTCTGCACCGGATGAGAGTTGGTATCGTGGTGAAAATGCAGCTTATGTTAAAGAGTTGCTTTTAGAAGGAGATATCGCCTCTGCTGAATATATAAATCCTGATTATGTTAGAAAGATTGTTCACGAGCATGTTGATGACGGAATTAATCACAGATTATTGATCTGGAGCCTCATGAATTTTGAGCTGTGGTGCAGGGTATTTCTGGAAAACGAAATGGAAATATTATGAAAATAATCTTCTTAGGTTGTACAAAATATAGTGAGACGTTACTAAAGGAAGTAAAGGGAATAAGTAATGTTGAATTAAAAGCAATATTTACAATACCAGAGTATTTTAATATCTCATACAGCGAAAAACCTGTTAAAAATACAAACTATTCAGATCTTAGTGTTTTGGCATCTGAGTGGGGAATATCACATTATGAAGTCGATTCTAGAGAAGGAAAAAAAATCTCTGACTATACAGATGTTATAAAAAAAATAAACCCTGATGTAATTTTAGTATTGGGTTGGTACTATATGGTGCCCAAAAAAATCAGGAATCTGGCAAAAAATGGTGCTTGGGGAATTCATGCTTCAATGCTTCCAAAATTTGCAGGTGGAGCACCGTTAGTCTGGTCGATTATTGAAGGAGAGAAAGAAACTGGGGTATCGCTTTTTAGATTGTCAGATGGTGTTGACGATGGTGATATTATCGAGCAAAAAGCTTTTACAATTGAATTTGATGATACTATAAAAGAGGTTTATGAAAAGGCAACAAAATACTCGGTAGAAATCTTAAAGAAGACCTTGGAGAATCCAGAGCAAATTTCTTTTAAAGAACAGAATAAATCTGAAATTGAAGTATATCCTCAGCGAAACCCAGCTGATGGTGAAATCGATTTAAATTGGGGGGTAGATAAAATTTTTAATTTTATAAGAGCTCAATCTGAACCATATCCCGGAGCATTCATTAAAAACTCCAAAGGGGAAAAAATAATCTTTGAAAAAGTAAGAATTGAATAGTTTAGTATGAAAGAAGATAAAACAAGCGAAAGAAAAATCTGTAAACGCTGTATTTACGATGACAGGACACCTTCAATCACTTTTGACGAAAATGGTGTTTGTAACTATTGTAAGATGGTAGATGAGTTGGTCGAAGAATATCAAACTGGTTTACCTGAAGGCGAAGCCAGAATCGATGAGATAATTGAGCAAATAAAATTAGATGGGAAGGGAAAAAAATACGACTGTGTTATAGGAGTAAGTGGCGGTACAGATTCTTCTTATATGGTTTACTGGGCCATTCAGAAAGGTCTGCGTCCTTTGGCAGTACATTATGATAATACATGGAATACATCAATTGCTACCGAGAATATCAAAAAAGTACTAGGTAAGCTAAATGTAGATTTATACACTCATGTAATTGACAACAAGGAATCAGATGATATTTTCAAATCTTTTTTTAAAGCCGGAGTTCCGGAAATTGAAGCCTCTACAGATTTAGCATTAGCGGAAACCTTATACAGAGCAGCCGCGAAATATAAAGTTAAGTACGTACTTGAAGGTCATTCTTTTGTAGCGGAAGGGATTACACCACTTGGCAAGAATTATTTTGACGGAAAATATATCAAGACTATACACAAAAGGTATGGTTCTTTGCCAATGAAAACATATCCCCTTATGACTTTCTACCAATTTCTGAAATGGACTCTATTTGGCAGGATAAAAAAGATCAGACCGCTATGGTACATTAAATATAGTAAAGAAGAGGCAAGAGCATTTTTAGAAAAGGAATATGATTGGGAATATTATGGTGGTCATCATTTAGAGAACCGAATGACATCTTTCTTTCATAGCATATATTGTCCGCAAAAGTATAATATCGATTATAGAAATAACAGTCTGGCAGCATCGGTTAGGTCCGGAAACATGGACAGGGATGAAGCTATTGAGGAATACTATCATACTGACCCTTATATAGAACCTGAGCTTTTAAACTATTTTAAGAAAAGGCTAAATTTAACTGATGAAGAATATGAAAAGATAATGAATGAAGAACCAAGATATTGGTATGAGTTCCCAACCTATAAAAGTAGATTTGAAAAACTAAGACCGCTTTTTTATTTACTTATGAAAGCAGATCTGGTGCCAAGATCATTCTATATGAAATATTGTTTTCCAGCTGACATAAACAAGACTTAAGAATGATTAGTATAATAGATTATGGGCTAGGGAACCTAGGTTCAATAAAAAATATGTTCAAGTGGATTGGAGTTAATTCTGAAATCGTATCATCTGTTTCAGAGATTCAAAAAGCGGAAAAAATCTTGCTTCCCGGAGTGGGTTCTTTTGACAGAGCGATGAAAAATATCGATGAGATGGGAATCCGCTCTGTGTTAGATACAAAAGCAAAAACAGAAAAGATTCCTATTCTTGGTATATGTTTAGGTATGCAGCTTCTCACTGATGGAAGTGAAGAGGGTAAATTAGACGGATTAAGCTGGATCTCAGGAAGAACAAAAAGATTTAAGTTTTCAGATAAAAAAGTTAAAGTACCCCATATGGGTTGGAACACTGTTAATATTATTGATACCAATCAAGGAATAGTTCAAAATTTAGGAGATGAACCAAGGTTCTATTTCGTCCATTCTTATTATGTTGAAGTTAATGAGCATAAAAATAAGCTTCTGGAAACTACCTATGGAGATTTAGTTTTTGATTCTGCAATTCAAAATGAGAACATATTCGGAGCGCAATTCCATCCTGAAAAAAGCCACAAGTTTGGTATGCAACTTTTAAAAAACTTTGCAGAGATTTAATCATGCTTCGAACTAGAGTTATCCCATGTTTACAGCTCATTGATGAATCTTTGGTTAAAACGGTAAAGTTTGATAATCATGGTTATATCGGTGACCCGAAAAATACAGTTCGAATTTTTAATGAGTTAGAAGTAGACGAGCTATGTTTCTTGGATATTAGAGCTACAGTACAAAAGAGAAAACCCAATTTTAAAATTTTATCTGAAATCGCAAATGAGTGTTTTATGCCCTTAGCTTATGGTGGTGGGATAAAAGATGCTGAGACAGCACTTAAAATACTTAATATCGGATTTGAGAAAGTAGTTATAAATACAGCAGCTTATGAAAAACCTGATTTAATAAAGCAGATTTCAGAAGAAGCAGGAAGTCAAAGTGTTATTGTATCCATCGATGTTAAAAAGAACTGGCTTGGAAAATACTTTGTATATACAAACGACGGTAGAAATAAAATAAAAATTGACCCGGTAGAATACGCTCTAGAAGCAGAACAAAAAGGAGCTGGTGAAATATTGTTAACCTCAATGAACAACGAAGGAACTTGGGAAGGTTTTGACTTAGAAATCATTGAAAAAGTTTCTAACGAAGTAAATATTCCTGTAATTGCTCTTGGAGGAGCTGGTAATATTTCTCATATAGCAGAAGCTGTAAATGAAGCTGGTGCTTCAGCGGTTGGGCTTGGTAGTATGGTAGTCTATCAACAACAAGGCATGGGAGTTTTGGTAACCTTTCCGGATAAAAAAGAAATTGAAAATCATTTAAATATCAATAAGTAATGAAGAGAATAATACTTCACCTAGGACTTCATAAAACAGCAACAAAATTCTATCAGCATCACGTATTTCCTTTTCTGGATAAGGAGAAGTTCAATTATAATGATCCAAAATTTACTCAATATATAATGGATTTTCTTAAAGCAGAGGAAGAAGACAGGGATTTGCTAATAGAAGATGTTCTTGAAGCGAAAAAAGAACTTCTCGAAAATGATAAAAGAACCATATTAGTTTCAAGAGAAATAATGAGTGGGGACCTATTCTCTGCTTATAAGGATTGGGATAAACAAATTGAATCATTGCAGACTATATTAGGGGAAGCGGAAATTATTATAAGTCTTAGATTTCAACCAAACTGGTTGGTTTCTTGTTATCGTGAATCGGTTCATGAACATCATTACCAAACGATAGAAGACTTTTTATGCATTGATGAAGAAGGAGAATTTAGAAACCCCCAATCTAAAACAAATGAAGCAGGTTTTGCGCAGTTATATGCTTTAAATTTAGACTATTCATCTATGCTTAAAACTTTATTCTCAAAATTTGACAGAGATAAAGTATTGGTATTATTCTTTGAAAATTTAAAGAATGATAAAGATGCACAAATACAAAAGGTCTTAAATTTTATCGATTCTAAGCCTGTAAATGTAAAACCTGTTGATGGAATTCCGAACAGAGGCTATTCAGCAAACAGTATACAGATGTCAATAGATAGATATAAAAAATTGACATCAGCAGACAGAGAAAAAGAAATTCACAGACCCATTTTCTTTTATGGCAAAAATAGTATTCCTGCTGGTAATATCGAATTGTCACTATTAGATAAAGAAAAATATTGGGGAGAGTATTTTTTAAGAGACAATCAGGAGATAAGGTCTCCTAATTATCCCAATCTATCAGATGAAGAACAAGAACAGCTTCAATCTTCTTGGAGATTTAGAGTAAAAAATATCATTGATAAGGAATATTATTACGATTGGGATTTGCTTGAAAAACACAGGGCCGAATTATCAAGATTATATAAAGATAAAAACTTGTTTTTGAAGAGATTATTACCGGAACTAGAGATTCCAAAAGTTTATACAGATTAGAACTGTAATAGAACTAAACTATAAGCGATCAAATATTGGCAAACTCAAAAGGCTTAAGCAGTAAGTTTCGTATTCTTGGAAAAGACTTGCTCTTGTATGGAGTAATGGGAGGGGTTTCAAAGGTTATTGGGTTTATTCTTCTCCCTATTTTTGTACGTGTTTTCAGTACTGATGAGTACGGCATTGTAGATACAATATCTATTTTTACAAGCTTATTAGCTATGAGTATGTCTTTGGCTTTGCCAAGTGCTTTGAATAGATTTTTTTATGATGACAGAATCAAAAAGAATAATGACTTTTTTTCTACACTTCTGTTTTTTGTGTCAGGTATCTCAATATTGGGGTTTATTTTACTTTTCTTGTTTTCGGATGAAGTCTCTGAACTACTATTAGGATCCTCAGAATATTCGATTTACATAGTTTTAGCAGGTATTACTGCTATTTTTCAATCCGTGCACAGGCTTTCTGAGGCTTTGATCAGGCTTAGAAAAAAAATTATCCAGTATAATCTGATAAATATAGGTCAGACTCTAATGTTCGTAGCATTTTCTTTGTCGGGAGTATTCCTGTTTGAAATGGGGGTTCTTGCGATTTTCTATGCTATGTTATTCAGTTATCTGGCTACTTTCTTTATCGGCTTAATAATGAACAGAAGTTATTTGACATTGAAGTTTGATTTAAAACTCTTAAAACAATCAATGTCACATAGTTTTCCAATGTTTCCTGCGGTATTTGTAACATGGGCTAATAGTCAATTAGACCGGTTGGTGCTTTTAACTTTCATAGGATTGAGCGGGGTTGGTATATTTGGGGCTGGTTACCGGATAAGTAACGTAACTATGCTTTTTACTAAGATTTTCAGAAAGGCCTGGAATCCTTTTGCTATGGAAATTTTATCAGATTCGGATAGTGATCAAGTATATATAAAAGCTCTCACCTTTTACACCTGTTTTTTTGCACTTTTAAGCTTATCAATAGTCTTTTTTTCTAAAGAAGTTTTATATCTGATAGTTACACCTGATTACTATGAAAGTATATTTGTAATTCCTTGGCTTGTTGGAGCAACTGTTGTACACGGAGCTTTAAACATGATTAACATTGGTACAATTATTACAGGAAAAACATTTGCTAACTCAGTTGCTGCCTGGTCAGGCTTCTTTGCCAATCTGATATTAACTGTTTTTTTAGTTCAGTTTTACGGTATTCAAGGCGCGGCAATAGGAACTTTTACAGCAGAGCTAATCAATGCTATAATACTTTGGAATAGGTCTAATTATTTAACAGAAATTAGGTTTGAGACTGGGAAAATCATAAAAGTATTACTTATATATATTATTGCATCAATTGGAATACTATTTAGTGTGGAGAGCAACCTGTTAGTTCTATATTTAGTACTAATTAAAACTGCATTGTTGGTAATTCTAGGATGGATTATTGTTAGAATTTGCTTCTCAAAAGCTGAGCTGTCAGGTATTAAAAAGAAGATATTTAAACTTAAATAAGTAATTAAGATTTTGATCCAGAAGCTAATATTAACATCCGCTTTGTCTCTATCTTCTAAACAATAAATTAAACTTAATTTTTTTGAAATGTCATTAATATGGTTATTAGCACTTTTATTATGCACGGGGCTTTTGAAATTTCAATTTTGTATTTCAGCTAGTTCTGATGAATGGTTTACTTACTGGAGATTGCATAGATCAAAGAAAAGTGATGGTAAATTTTATGTAAACGATTCTATTCAAAGGGGTTTTGCCGGAAGTCCTAGATTTTATTATAAATTACTAAGCAGGTTTAATGAAAAAAACTGGAGGCTGGCAGGGGATGTTTTGAACATCTCATGGGATTTAATAAGCATATTTATACTCTATCTCATTAGTAAGTATTATGTACTTAACGAACTTTCAAATTTCGCGAATTTAAAAAATACTGATATTCAAATAGATGCTTTATTGATATTTACTTTAATATCATATGCTGTTGCTCCATTATTAAATCCTATAACGGGAAGATTGAAAGGAATAAAAGCCAGAACATTTTCCAATACACTTATTGTTATAGTTTCAATCCTCATCTTTTTAATTGTGAACTTCAATTTATATATAGCAATTTTGCCTTCGGCTATATTAGGGGTCGTTATTATTTTGTCATCTGCTTTTGGTGCGCAGTACTTTATTTTTATGTGTATTAGTCTTTCAGCAATGTATTTGACTTGGTCACCACTAGTAGTTTTAGCAGGAAGTTTCATATTATCATATAACAAGATAACGGGAGGCTACTTTGTAATCAGGCATAAAATAAATCACTATAGATGGTATAGTAGCAACTATAAAGGAACTACAGCTGACAGAAATAATATTCGGGAGATGTTCAACCTGAAAGCATTTATTCAAAATCCTAAATTGCTAGTTGATCAAATATTTTACAAAAATACAATTCTGATTGTTCTGTTTAATGTACCTGTTATAACAGTAGTTTTATGGTTTATTTATTCTAATGGCTATTTTTTCACAGAGAATCTTGTTCTACAATACCTCACCAAGTTAGTTCTTACTGGTACTCTCGCATTTTTACTTACATCGCTTCATAAATTTTTATTCTTGGGCCAAGCTGAAAGGTATTTCGAATTCATTCTTTTCCCCGTTTATTTATTATTCCATTTTATAGTTTTTATAGAATTTGATAACTCATTTTATCTGCACTCTTTAATTATTCTTTGGAATATTACAGCTACTCTAATAAATAAAAATAAGGTAGAACCTTTTTCAAGATTGCACCGCTATTCCGACGCAAAGCAAGAAAATGACGAAAACAGATTTCAAAGAATTAGAGAAGTTTTAGACACTACAAAAAACTTGTCAATACTTACTGTCCCTTTTAAATTATCTTTTCGATTATCATCATATCTATATGAACCAGAGAAATGGAAATGGTATTACTTGTTCATTAGTGATCAGGAAATTGATGGTTTTGATTATATGCTAAATGATACACTGATATATGATTACCCGGATAAAAACATCAATTTTTACGAGGATAAATATTCTATAAATACTGTAGTTAAAATTAACAATGAAAAATCACAGTCTTATATAAGTAGTGATGAACTGCTAAAGAACGACTATACTGAAGTTTATTCCGACAATGAATTCACTATATATTCCAAAAAAAATCTGTAAGAAATGCTAATAACAATCCAAGCTGTTTTCAATAAGTTTGATGAATATAATATTTCTTACACCCATTGGAAAAGTAATGAGAGGTTAGATTCTTTTTTAGAAGGGGAAAGCGATTTGGATCTGCTTTTTTATCCAAAAGATAAAGAGCGGGTTGAAAAGGTTTTAGAAATTGTAGGGGCAAAAAAATTTGAAGCCATTCCTTTTGGTAAGTATGAAAATATAGAGGATTATTTAATTGTCGATGATGAAGCAGGTAAACTAGTACATTTTCACGTTCATTATGGTTTAGATCTTGGGGAGAAAAATGTTAAGCGGTACGACATACCCTGGGTTGCTGAAGTTTTGGAAAACAGGATTCAGGATGAGTCTTCAAAAGTATGGATCACCTCTCATGAGCACGAACTCATTTTACTCATACTTCGTGAAGCGCTCAGAATTCCTCCTATTAAAAGAATTGTAAGCAAATATTCCTCCCATTCATTTAAATTTACAGATCAGGTCTATGGAGAGTTTTACTGGCTCAAAGAACGCACAGATAAAGAAAAGTTTAAAGCTATTGTATCTAAGCTTTTTGAAGACAATTCCTCTATTACAAATGATTTTACCCGGATCTATGAAAACTATTTTTCATTTGAAAGCATCAGTATTCTCATTAAAAATTTAAAAGATTTTAAAAAAAACCATCAAAGAAGTGGCTCGCTTCATGCTAATTATGTGTTCATTTCTGACCAACTGAAATCAAAACTCAAACCAATTACAAAGCACTTTAATTACCCTAAACAAAGGATTAATGCTAAAAATGGTCTTATTACAGTTTTAATGGGAAGTGACGGTGCAGGAAAATCTACAGCTGTTTCAAATCTGGCTGCTGAGTTTGGAAGAAAAATTGATGTCAAAACAATTTACTTCGGATTACCAAAACCGGAAAAATCCAAAGTACCCGTTTTAGTAAAAATAATCAGAAAGCTGGGCCTAAGACCTTTGTGGAATTTATGGGTCAAGAAAAGAAATCTTAAACTTGCTTTAAAGTTACGGAATAGAGGTTTTCTGGTAATTTGTGATCGATTCCCTCAATCAAAATATGATGGAGTAATGGATGGGCCTCTTTTAGCAGATTGGAGAGTATCAAATAACCCAATCAAAAGATGGTTGGCAAAAGTGGAAAAGAATGGCTTTGAAGATTTGGAAAAAGGTACTATGGATGTACTGATAAAACTGACAGTGGACGAACACACATCAGCAGAACGAGGTAAACATGAATTGCATTTAGCAAAGAAAAAAACCTTCATTGTAAATAATATGAGTTATCCGAATGCTCAAAATGTTTATGAATTAGACGCAGTTAAAATGAATGTTCAGGAGGTAAAGAAGAGTGTGGTTAATTTAATTTGGAAAACCATGCCTTAATTTAGCTTATGAAACGAATAGATATTATAGGGGCTCCCGGGGCAGGAAAATCAACTATACTGAATAATGCAGTAAAGAAAAGGAAAAAAGGAAGATGGTTACAATCATCTGAAGCATTTAACAAAGTTATTGCAGAGCATTTTAGCAGATCTCCTCAGAATTTGACGGATTATATAAACAACTATGGACATAAGCTTTTAAAAGGCAGGCCAAAACTACCATTAAATGAGAAAAAATATTCAGAGTTTTTGTCTGTAAATACTCAAAAATATAATCTAATAATAGAAAGCGCCTTCAATTTTTTTTATAAAGATGATGTAACGCCACCTCATATAAAAGCAAAAAGAATGGGCTGGCTTGTTCAAACGTTAGAACAGATTACACTTTTGGAAGAGTATTGTAATGAAACCGTTCTTTTCGATGAGTCTTTATCAAGTAAATTGTTCTCTTTCGTTATCGATGATGAAAAATTAAAAGTAGAAGGTCGCGATTATATGGCTCCTTTTAATCTTCCCGATGGTTTTATTTATATCCGTCTGGAGTACGAAGAGGTGCTATCGAGATTAGAAAACAGACCAAGAATTACGTTTGATCATGCAAGGATGACTGAGCAAGAAAGACAAAAAAAGTGTCTTGAAAGCATCGAGAATGGTGAGAGAGCTTCAGCATGCTTGACTGAATATGGAGTGGAAGGATTAATTTTAGATGGCAAAAGACCAATCGAAGAAAACACAAAGCTTATTACAAGTTTTTTAGAAGATATAAATTGAAGGTCTAAATAAAGTAAATTTTCAGAATTGGATATATGAGTGAATTGACTGTTTGTTTTTACATTGCCAACATGAATGGTGGAGGTGCAGAACGAGTGTTTCTGAACCTGATGAACCATTTTACAGATTATGGACATTCTGTACACTTAATGCTCAATAAAAAAGAAGGGCCATATTTAGAGTTTTTAAATCCTGAAATCTCAGTTCATGAACTGGGAAGTAAGAGCGTTAAAGGTTCTATAGGAGAACTCGGAAATTTGCTAAAACAAGTCAAACCTGATTTGATCTTGTCTACTTTGAGCCAATGTAATTATGCAATGATACTTGCTAGATTACTGAAATACAGAAAAGCAGTTCTTTTTATCCGGGAAGCAAATTCTTTTCTTTCGCAAAGGCAACACCTTTCTAAATTCAGACTATTATATGAAAGATTGAAGGCAGGAATTTTGTATAGGTTTGCGGACAGAATACTTGTGAATTCGGTTGGTTCAAAGAATGAGTTGACAAAAGCTACTTATTTGTCTGAGAACAGAATTTCAATTCTGGCAAATCCCGTGGATGTAGATGGCATCAGAAAAAAGGCAGAAGAAGATCTTCCAAAACAAATATCATCGTTTTTAAATGGCTCCTCTTACATCATTTCAATCGGAAGATTACAGTATGCAAAAGCATTTGATAACCTGATCATGGCTTTTAAAAAAGCAGATAATCTTAATAAAAAATTAGTCATACTTGGTGAAGGAAAACTCAGAGATGAGCTTCAAAATTTGATAGATACTCAAGGAGTATCAGAAAAAGTTTTGCTTGCAGGACATATGGAAAACCCTTATCCGATTATTTCCAACTCAAGTCTGTTTGTGTTGTCATCGCGATATGAAGGCATGCCGAATGTACTTTTGGAGGCTTTTATTTTAATGAAGCCGATTGTATCAACCGATTGTCCGAGTGGACCACGTGAATTGTTGAGAAATGGAGATTTTGGTGTCTTAGTGCCCACAGAAAGCGTTGATGAACTTAGTGCTGCTATAGACACTGAGTTTGATAAAATGATTATTCATGAAGAAAGAGAATTGTATATTGAGCAATTCAGAATAAAGAACGTTTATTCTAGTTTGTTAAAACTATATGAACAACCCAAAGGAAGATAAGTTTATTCATAGATTTATTGGCTTAAAATTAATCTCGATAGTTCTACTATTAGTTACCACAATCAATGAAGTTTCATATTCACAGGAGTTAGCTTTTCCCGGAGCAGAAGGTTTCGGAAAGTATTCCAAAGGAGGAAGGGGCGGAAAGGTTATTGAGGTAGTAAACCTGGAAGACAGTGGTCCGGGTAGTTTAAGAGAAGCTTTAGAGTCAGATGGGGTGAGGTATATAGTTTTTAATGTGGATGGCATAATTGATCTGGAGAATAGAATCAAAATTTCTAATCCCTATGTTACTATAGCCGGCCAGACAGCACCTGGGGATGGAATTGTATTAAGAGGGAACGGAATTAGTGTTGAGACTCATAATGTTATAATTCGCTTCTTAAGAATAAGGCCCGGAGATGTTGATTTTGGAACTCCGAATAACTGGAGCGGAATAGATGCACTATCTATTGGGAGTAGCGACTCTTCAAATTTGGCAGAAAATATAATGATTGACCATTGTTCGTTCAGTTGGGCTATTGATGAAAATATTGGTCTCTGGAACGGGGGTAAAAATATCACCATCCAGAATTCTATCATAAGTGAAGCTCTGGCCATGAGTAAACACCCTAAGGGAGATCACAGTAAAGGAATGTTAGTTGGTGGGACATTTGATAATGTTTCAATCTTAAATAATTACTTCGCACATAACCATGCCAGAAACCCGAGATTGAGTAATGAAGGTTTTGTTGAAGTCCGCAATAATATCATCTTTAACCCTAGAGGATTTGGAATAAAAATATCAAACAGCAAAATAAAGAAGACGCAACACCTGAATATTGTTGGTAATTATTTTTTTAAAGGACGATCAACTAAATTTTCAAACGGAATTAGTATATGGAGTCCGGAAGAATATAATGGTAAGATATATTTATCCGGCAATAAAGGATTTTATGGAAGTGAAGACTGGGACATAGTTGATAAATGGCAAACAAGGGAAGCTGTTAATAACTATGATCATATAGAACTGAAAAGTCCTTTCAGAGATCTAGAGAACCCTTTACCTGATATCGAAGATTTATTTAATGATCTTGAAAACACCATAGGTGCATCTCTGCCCTCAAGAGATCAGGTCGACAAAAGAGTGGTTAGTGATTTTTTTAAGTTTGAGGGATCTGTTATTAATTCTCAGTATGAAGTTGGTGGCTGGGGTGAATATAAAAGTGGAAGTCCGTTTTCAGACAGTAACACAAACGGATTACCTGATTCATTTGAAATGCGGTATGGTATTGGAAGCGAAGATTTGAATGAGGATTTTGATAATGACGGGTATGTAAATTTTGAAGAATTTTTAAATGGTACGAACCCTTTGAATTCAAAAAATTCAAAAGATGAGATATTTTCAAGTTTTAGTAAGAATGGGCTAAACAAAGAAGAAGAGGAATCTTATGATCGGAATGGAATAATTTTATTACAAAACTTTCCAAATCCATTCAGGGATTCCACTACATTACCTGTGATACTATTTGAAAAACAAATAGTATCCGTTAAAATCTACAACAGTCTAGGGCATTTGGTGCATTCTGAGAACTATAATGAATTGCCAATAGGTTTGTCGGAGTTAGTGTGGAGATCAGGGAACCTGGCTTCGGGTCTGTATATAGTGTATGTAAAAGCAGACAGGGATTATGAAATAAAAAAAATGATACATATTGATAATCAATGATTAGTTAAATGAAAATTTGCATTATAGTTGCCAGATTTCCGTATGGAGGGGCTGAAAAACAAGCATTGGCTTTTGCAAAGGCATTGGAAGCTTCCGGAAAAAACGCTGAAATATTAGCTCTTGAAAACAGTGAAACGTTTGAATATGAAGGGATAAGAATAGTAGGAGGAAACCTTAAAGTTGTGGGACTGAGTATCAGGAGATTTTTTTCTTTCCTGAATTTCCATTTCAGGTTAATACAGATTCTGAAAACCGGTTATGATTACGTGATAACCTACCCACAGAATTATTTTTTGGCTATATATCCTTTAAAAAATGTTCAAAAGGTGTTATCGATCAGGATTTTCTATTTAAACAGCACAAACAGTTTCCGGCGTTTTTTGCTTAAAAAATTTCATATTGTAATCACTAATAATCTTCCTCAACATTCCTTGTTAGTTGCTAACAAAATTGATTCACTGCTCATTAACAATAAGGTACAACCTCTTGATAATGAGGTTATTAAAGTAAACCCTAACAAGAAGTATTTAGTAGTATCCAACGTAAAAAGAAGGAAGAATCTGGATGTTGTAATAAAAGCTTTTAATTCATTGTGTGAATCAGGTTTTGAATTATATATAGCCGGAAGGATAGAGGATGAGGAGTACCAATCAGAATTAAAGAAATTAATAAACTATCAGGAAAAAATAACTTTTCTGGGTAACTTAGAGAGAACTGAATTAGCCGAACTCTATAGGGATGTTGAAGGAGTTATTGTGCCATCATTGAGAGAAGGTGCAGCAAATGTTATATTTGAGTCTATGAACTTAGGAAAACCTCTTCTGGCGTCTGATATACCGGAAAATATTAGTTTAATTGAAAATATTGATACTTATAAATTTGAACATTTTAATGCTGACTCTTTAGCCGAGAAAGTTAAAGCATTACATAGATTAATTGAGTCGGAAGACCAAAATTTATTGAAGTATCTGGAATTTCAAAAAACCAAAATAAAACTTGCTTACAGCGGCAAGGATTACAGTACTGTGATAGATAGAATTTTTAAAACCAAATTGCGACCAATTGATAAATAGAATAGTCAAGCTGTACTGTATTACTCTTCCTTTCAATGTAATGGCAATTTTTATTGGGAACTATCCCTTAACAATTCCGGCTGTATTTGCACTTTTATTAGTTATTGCGTTGATACTGAACAGAAGAAAAATGAATGGCAAAGCTCTGATTGCTTTACTCACATTCTTTGTTTTTGGTGCAATAACAACAATGTGGACTCATGGCATAGATAGAGACATGCTTTCATTAGGTGTATTACTCAGTTTGGCGCTCCCAACTGTATACTACTTTAAGATACATGATATTATTGGGTTCGACAGATACTTGATATATGGAGTATTACTTACAATACCATTCGTGTTTTATGATTTAGGAGTTACTGCGATTGGCCTGCAACCTCTGGAAATGGTTACTCCACTTTTTAAAAATGCAACAAACTCGCCAATAAGTTCCTACTTTGGTTTTTACAGAGTTAAAGCCACATTTACTGAGCCTTCCTACTATGCAATATATCTGATTACGGTTCTCTACATATTATTTGAACTGGAGAACAAGAAAAATCGAAAACTGATTATTGTTGTAACAGGATTGTTGTTACTGACCTTATCGCTGACCGGCTTTATACTTATGGGGTTGGTACTTCTGATTTTCTTGTTGAGAAGAAAGAAAATTGCTTTTAAATATCTGGTAGTTATTTTCATAGCTTCTATCTCTTTAACCTTTGTTGTGGACCTGATTATTGATAGGATTGAAGAGACCATTACTAGTTTGTCTAATTCTAATTACGGGGGAAGTGAGGGCTCAAGAGCTAATTCTTTATTTGTAATGTTTTCTTATCTTGGTGAACAGGATTTTGTCAAATTCTTAATAGGCGAAGGGTACGGGAAATACGATGTCTGGCTGATAAATAAGTTTTCGGGAAATAAGTTAATTGGATATTCCAGAGGTCAAATTTTTAACGCATTTGCATTAATTGGAATCGCACTTGGGTTTATAGGTCTGTGTTTATACTGTTTATTCTTTTTTGTTTTGGCGCAGTCAAAAGACTATAAAAAAACAGATATTATTTTTCATGTAGTCATTCAGTTTAGTTTAGCATTCATTGTGAGCTATTTGTTTTGGTCAGTTCTGATTTTATTTAAATTCAAAAATATTCTAAAGATGCATAAACAACGCGGTTGAGATGATAGCTAAGAAAGTGTACAATACGATTATTCATGAAGGAGTCTCTTCCATAGCCAACAAAATTAGGATAAGGTTGGCTTACAAATTTAAAAGGTTTCTGAATTCTAATGCTCAAAATAAAACTGAATGGGAGAAGGTAAAAGGGAAATATAAAGGTAAACGTGCTTTTTTGATTGGAAACGGTCCAAGTTTAAATAAAACAAAACTGTTTTATCTTAAAAATGAGTATACGTTATGTTTTAATCGGTTCAATATTATGGCCGAAAGAACAAATTGGCTTCCATCTTTTTATATGATTACAGATAATCTTGTTCTCGATGATATGGTTAAAGATTTAGAAGAAATAAATGAAAAAGTAGAATATGCCTTCTATCCTGATATACATTTCAGAGGAACAAACTTCAAGAGACGAATTAAAAACGAAAGCAATGTTTTGTGGCTGGAGCAAAAGCACGGACAAGGATTTTCGACATCTTTGCCTGAAGCGCACTTGGGGGGATCAGTGATATATGAAGGGTTTCAAACTCTGAAGCACTTAGGATTCGATGAAATCTATTTTATTGGAGTGGATATGAATTTCAAAATTCATGAAGAAGTCGAATCCATAAATGGTAAACAAAGTGATATTGTATCTAAAAAGGACGATGACCCCAATCACTTCGATCCAAGATATTTTGGGAAAAATCGTAAATATCATCAGCCAAAAGATTATATAGTTCAGTTTATTATTAAAAATTTGAAATACTTATCAACAGTAACCGAAAAGAATAATCTTAAGATATATAATGCCGGTTACGACAGTAAGATAGACTTTTTCCCAAGAGTTGATTTTGAAGATCTGTTTGCATATTCAGAAGCAGAAAAAAAAGATTTGTTAAATGAGTGTTTTCGGAATAATACATCTTTTAAGTCAGTAGATGACTTTAAGACGGCTGCAACATTTGTAGAATCTAAAGACGAAACAGGTAATTCTATTTCTGATTTTTTCACATCTGAAGATCTTGGTATTACACTTATATCGAGTACAATTTTCACTCATCTTCCATTAGGTCCGTATGATGGGCTTTACTTCTTTGTAAAACGTAACGACTAAATAAAATTCAGAATGAACGATAATATTGTTGTAGGTAGCTGGATCAATAGTGGTAGCCCTGTAATCGCGGAGCTTATGTCACTTTGCGGATTTGATTTTTTAACTATTGACGTTGAACATTCACCTGTTGATATTGAAAAAACTTTTCTGATGTTGCAGGCAATCAAGTCTGGGAACACTAATTGTAAAGCACTTGTTAGGGTATCTGGGAATAGCTACTCCGAAATAAAAAGGTATATGGACGCCGGAGCAGACGGAATAATATGCCCTCTAGTGAATACAAAAAAAGATGCCCAAGATCTCGTTGATGCTGTTAAGTATTATCCATTGGGAAAACGAGGAGTTGGTTACAGCCGGTCAAATGGATATGGGCTGGATATTCTGGATTCCATTAAAACAGATAATGATAAAACATTTGTGTGTGTTCAGATCGAACATATAGATGCGATCGAAAACCTCGAAGAAATTTTATCGGTTGAAGGAGTTGATGCGGCAATAATCGGTCCTTATGATTTAAGTGCTTCAATGGGTTTGGCAGGGGATTTAGAACATCCGAAAATGGAAGAGGCAATTAAATACAATCTTTCAATATGCCAAAAAATGGGAGTAACTCCCGGTATTCATGTTGTTCAACCGGATCCTGCACAAGTGGATTTCAGGATTAAACAAGGGTATAAGTTTATAGCTTATAGTGTAGATATAAAAATGATCTCAGATTTATCACAACAGGGAATTAATCATATAAAAAAATCAGGTAAATGAATAAAGTACTAACATCACCATCTTCAATGGGCCAGGTAGGGCCAGAACCTTTTAACTTATTAGAAGAAAATGGATATGAAGTAATTAACAATCCTTACGGAAGAAAGTTAACTGAAGATGAAGTTATTGAGCTTGCCAAAGATTGTATTGGAATTGTAGCAGGGGTTGAGCCTCTTACAAAAAAGGTGATGGATGCGCTGCCAAATCTTAAGTGTATTAGCCGGGTAGGTGTTGGCATGGATAGTGTGGATCTTGAGTATGCTGAAGAGAAAGGTATTGCAGTGTTAAATACTCCGGACGGGCCTACTCGAGCTGTTGCCGAGTTAGCATTAGCTATGACATTATCGTTGTTGAGAAAAATTCCTCAAGCTCATTACGATCTTAAAAACAAAGTTTGGAATAAACAAGTAGGAAACCTGATTCTGGGTAAGAAAATAGGCGTTATCGGATTAGGACGAATCGGGAAATCGGTGGCAGAACTATTCAGAGGAATAGGTAATGAAGTAATTGGGTTTGATTTATACCCCGATAAAGCTTGGTCGGAAAAAACCGGAGTTGAGTATAAAAGCTTAGAGGAAGTACTAAGTGAATCTGATATAGTAACATTACATATTCCGGCTAATAAGGACAAAACTGCTGTTATTGGAAGCAAAGAAATTAATTTAATGAAAGAGAGTTCATTTCTGATTAATCTAGCCAGAGGTGGTGTAGTTGATGAGGATGCTCTTTATGATGCTTTAGACAATAATAAGTTAACAGGCGCTGCTATTGATGTTTTTTCAGAAGAACCGTATAGTGGTCGTCTTTGCGACTTGCAAAATGTAGTTTTAACACCGCATCTGGGGTCTTATGCAAAAGAAGGGAAATTAAAAATGGAGGTTGATGCGGCTCAGAATCTTGTGGACGCATTAGCAAAAAAATAACAGGGAACAAACTTTCAATAATAAATCTGAAAGTCAGAAATAATATAAATTTATGAGTTATAAAGTTGGCATTATAGGCTATGGAAAAATGGGTAAAACCCGCCATACGGCCTTGGATGAAATAGGAAAAGGTAAAGTGATTGCAGTTTCGGAACCGAATCTCACTGAACCTTTGGATGATATACCAAATGTTTCACATGACGAGATTATTAATAATCCGGATATTGATATAGTACTTGTTTGTACACCTAATTTTTTAAATAAGGAATTGACAATAAAAGCATTAAAAGCCGGTAAACATGTTTTTTGTGAAAAGCCACCTGCATTCACCGCTGAGGAAGTAGCTGAAATACAAGAAGTAGAAAAGAACAGTGATTCCCGAAAACTTATGTATGGATTCAATCACCGCCATCATGACAGTGTAATCCGTATGAAAGAAATTGTAGACAGTAATGAGTTCGGAAAGATTATATGGATGAGAGGTCGCTACGGTAAAAGTGTAACCGAAGACTATTTTGATAACTGGAGAGCTAAAAAAGAATTAGCAGGAGGAGGAATACTGATTGATCAGGGAATCCACATGCTTGATTTGTTTCTTCATCTGGCAGGCGATTTTGATAGTGTAAAGGCAGAAGTTTCAAATCTTTACTGGAATTTAGAAGTAGAAGATAATGCATTTGTTATCCTTAGAAACTCCAAAAGTGGAATTGATGCTTCCTTACATTCTACGATGAGTCAATGGAGACACCTTTTTTCATTAGAAGTGTTTATGGAAAAGGGATACATGGTTCTTAATGGCCTGATTACTTCAACAATGAGCTATGGTGAAGAAATTCTCTCAATTGCCAAGAACAGGTCAACAGCCCCGGCTGCTACCTGGAAAGATGAAGTTAAAACGCAATATATCGATGATCATAGCTGGAGATATGAACTCGAACATTTTCTGGATGCAATTGAAAATGACACTCCTATACAGATTGGTAGTTCAGAAGACGCGCATAAACTAATGTCTATAATCGATGAGATCTACAAATCAAAAAATTTCTAAATATAAACAGTCTTAAAAATGAGAAAAGAAAAACTTATAAAGCATGTTGAAGAGTACAGAACAAAATTATCAGACTTGTTTGATCAGGTGGATTATGATGTGCTTGAAAGAATAACATCTATAATTGTAGATACTTATAAAAACGAAAATACAATTTATGTTGCAGGTAACGGTGGAAGTGCAGCTACAGCTTCTCATTATCAGGTAGATTTTGGTTTTTTTGTTCGCTATTTCAAAAAGAAAAGAATAAAAGTAAGAAGCCTTACCGACCATAGTCCGCTAATGACAGCTATTGGGAATGATAATTCATACGAAGAAGTATTTACCCAGCAAATGCAGGATCATTTCAGGGAAGGAGATGTTCTAATTGCAATATCAGCAAGTGGTAATTCGATGAATGTTGTAAAGGCAGCAGAGTATGCATCAGAATTAGGTGGTACATCTATTGGATTGGTTGGGTTTGAGGGCGGAAAGCTTAAAGATGCTTGTGATGTATGTCTTTTCACTCCAAATCCTAAAGGGGACTACGGACCAATCGAAGATCTTCATATGATTATTTGCCATATGCTAGTTTCCTATCTGCAGGATGACGAAGAATTTATGGGATTGCATGAGTAAAGAAAGAATGGGAAGTTTTAAAGGGCAACAAGTTTTAATTACCGGAGCGACTAGAGGCATTGGTAAAGAAACAGCTGAGTTATTTTTAGAGCAGGGAGCAAAGGTGTATATCACCGGCACTGCTGATAATCCATCTCAAAAGCTTTTAGAAGAGCTTGAACTCCTTGGGGAAGTTGAATACTTAAAAGCTGATTTCAGTTCAGAATTGGGTATTGTTAGTTTTATTGAAAAACTAAAAACCATTTCAAGAATTGATGTTTGCGTGAATAATGCTGGTATCAATTTGCTACATGAAATTAAAAGTATTCCTGATGAGGATTACGATAAGGTGTTATCTGTGAATTTACATGCACCAGTAAAAATTTGCAGGTACTTAGCTAATGTTATGGGAAAACAAGGCTATGGCAGAATTGTAAATGTTGCTTCTATTTGGAGTGTAATTACAAAGCCTAAGAGAGGAATTTATACTATCTCAAAAAATGCAATTATTGGTTTAACCGAAACGATGGCAATTGAAACTGCATCAAAAGGAGTAATTGTCAACGCAATTTCTCCTGGTTTTACACTTACAGAACTCACAAAAAACACAAATACTGAGTCTGAAATAAATGAAATAGAGAAAAACATACCAATTAAAAGGTTGGCAACTCCCAAAGAAATGGGACAAGTGATATTATTTTTAAGTTCAAAAGAAAATTCTTACATGACAGGTCAAAATATTGTGGTAGACGGAGGTTTTACAAATGTCTGATAATTTCATTATAAAATCATCGATTAGAGACTATGAAGTAAATATGATTTCTTCGCTCGAAGAAAGCTTATCGAATACAATTCAAGAGGGAGACTATATCATCGTTGACGAGAAGTTAAAAGATTTACACCCCAAACTTGAAGTTGTTTTAAGTAAATATGAAAAAGTGATTAGTATTAAAGCACTTGAAAGCACTAAGAGCTATGAAGGTGTTATACCATTTTTTGAAGAGCTGATTGCAAATGGGTTTAAAAGAAATAACAGACTTATCGCGATCGGTGGAGGAATTACTCAGGATGTGACTGCATTTATGGCGTCAATTCTGTACCGTGGTGTGAAGTGGATCTTTTTTCCAACAACTTTACTTGCTCAGGGAGATAGTTGTATCGGTAGTAAAACATCAATCAATTTTAGAAAATATAAGAATCAGGTGGGTAATTTTTATCCGCCGCTTTCAATTCATATCGATCCTGCTTATCTGAAGACTCTGGAAGAAAGAGATATCAGATCCGGAGTTGGAGAAATGGCACATTATTATTTTGTATCAGGAGAAGAAGATGTTACTTATTTTGAAGAAGAATTTGAAGAGGCTTTAAACACACAACAAAACCTAGGTAAGCTGGTTCAAAAAAGCTTACTTATAAAAAAAGGATACATCGAAATCGATGAGTTTGATCAAAACGAACGCATTGTATTTAACTACGGGCATACTTTTGGCCATGCAATTGAAAGTATAACAAACTATGGAATTCCTCATGGAGTAGCAGTTTCTTTTGGAATGGATATGGCTAATTATATCTCTTGTAAAAAGGGATATATTTCTGAAGAAGAAGCAAATAGAGCTCAAAAAGTTTTTGAAAAGATTTGGAAGGGATATTCAATTTCTGATATCGATCTTGAAAAATTATATGTAGCCATGGAAAAGGATAAAAAGAATGAAGATGGTAAATTTGGTCTCATTCTTACAAAGGGTTGGGGGAAAATGTTTAAAGACCTTACAAAACCCGATGAAATATTTAAGAGCTGGATGACAGAATATATGAATCTTAACCACAGAGGAAACTAAAGATGATAGTAGATTCAATTAAGAATATTGAAGTATATAAAAACATTAGTGAAGATATATATGCGGGTTTAAAGTATATAAAAGATGTAGACCCTGAAATTGAACTGGGTACTTATACTGTTAATGAGAATGTAAAAGCAATTGTCAGTGAATATGCAACAATCGAAAACTTTGAGAGAGGTTACGAAGCTCATAAGCATGTAATAGATATTCAGTACCCTTTAAAAGGACTTGAAAGAGTAAAATGGTCTCCTATTGAAGGGATGGAAATCAATATTCCTTATGATGCTGAAAAAGACAGAACGTTCTATAAGTCTCCACATAAACAGGGAACCCATGTAGATATAGGAGATGGAATTTTTGCAATTATGTTTCCAGAAGATGGTCACGGCCCACAGCACTATGTTGAGAAACCTGAATTGATCAAAAAATTGACTATCAAAGTCTCTATTTAGTTTGATGAAAAAGCCATCAATTACCGCTTTGCTATTTATGAAGGGACATTCTGAAAGAGTGCCGGGTAAAAATCTACGGCTTTTTTTTGGTAAACCTTTGCTGTACTGGATTCTAAAAACTTTAGATGATTCAGAATGGATTACATCAATTATAATAAATACTGATTCTGAAGAAATTGCAGAGGAATCAAAGAAATATTTTGATGTCAAAATTCATATGAGACCTGATTATTTGTTGACAATAACAAGTAATGAGGCAAATCAGATAATGGAATATGATATTGAGAACAGCGACTCAGAAATTTATTTGCAAACACATAGTACTAACCCGTTATTAAAACGAGAAACTATAAACTCCGCAATAGAAGCTTTTATAGATCAGGAAGAGCATGACAGTTTGATGTCCGTTACATCATTACAAAGCAGATTTTACTGGCCTGACGGATCCGGAATAAATCACGACCCCAAAAAACTGATTAAAACTCAGGAGCTTTCACCTGTTTATGAGGAGAATTCCTGCATATACATGTTTTCCAGAGAAACTTTTCTAAAAAACAAAAATCGAATTGGTAGTAATCCTCTTTTGTATCCGATTGATCCGATTGAGGCAGTAGACATTGATGAAGAAAGTGACTTTTTAATAGCAGAATCAATAAAAAAGTATTTAGAAGAATCAGGGAAATAGAAATGGGAATTACTTATTTATCACATCCTTTAGATGAAAATACACCTAGCTATGCAAATAGAGACGAGGTTATTTTAAAGCCTAAAAGCAGTATTTCTGATGGGGAAACGGCCAATACTACAGATATTAGAATTACAAACAATCATATTGGAACCCATATTGATGTACCTAAACATTTTTATGACAAAGGCAGAACTTTAACAGATGTTCATCCGAAAGAATGGTTTTTCAAAAAACCAGTGCTTATCGATATCCCTTGTGAAGAGGGCAGGCTTATTTCAGATGAAGATTTTGCAAAAGCCAAAATCGATGAAGATGTTGACCTTCTGATTTTAAGAACCGGATTTGAGAATTTCAGGCTTCAGGATAAATACTGGAATGGGTATCCCGGTATTTCAGAAAAGGCATGTATTTATTTAAGAAATAATTTCAACAATCTGAGAGCAATAGGGTTTGACTTTATTTCTCTTACATCTCCTCTTTTTAAAGAAGAAGGGAAAAAAGCTCATTTATCTTTTTTGGATGAAAGTTCTGGACGCGGAATTTTTATAATTGAAGATATGAAAATCGCTCACCTAGCCGAGAGTCCTGAGAAAGTAATAGTGGCTCCGTTATTATTAAATAATGGTAATGGTGGCCCGGTTACCATTATTGTGTATCAAGATGCATAATGAAAATCATTTTTTTTGAGATAGATGCGATAAATATAAAAAGGTACTACCTAGACGTACTACCTGATATTATAGGTAATTCTGATGCTTCTGTAATCATAGAAAGTGAAGCTCAAAAATCTATTTTGAAAAAATTGAATATTAATCTCCGGGTTGTAGTGCTGGAAACTGAGAGTGCAGCATCAATTCAAACATTAATTCAGGAAGCTGACTTTTTATTGATAAATGGTCAGAGAATACCGGATATCTATCTTACATTAGTAGCAAAAAAAGTACAAACTAAAGTAATCTATCTTCAACATGGGATGTATATCCCCCATATGAAGAGAGGGTTGAAGTTTTTCATGAAAAGTTTGTTAAAATCGTACAGGTATTTTAAATATGGAATGCTTTCAGCGAGAGTAGACAAAAATCCTAAATTATTAATAAGTCTTTTGAGGACGCACCTTGTAGACGGTAATAGAGAATATGATTTTAACAGAGAATCAGGATTACCGGATATGTCATTTGTTTTTTCCCAGTACTGGGTAGAGTGGCATAAGGAGCACTATTTCAGAGGTAATTACAATAAATTTGTTATTGTAGGAAATCCTGACCCGATTAGGTTTAAAAATGTACAATATGAAAACGGAGAGATAACTTATTGCTATCAAACTCTTATCGAAGATGGGAGAATAAACAAAGACTATATGTTGGGAGTATTTGACAGAATAATAGACTGGGTTGAAAGTTCAGGAAAACAACTTATAGTAAAAGGTCACCCAAGAATGTCTCCTGAAATTATTGAATTTTTTAAATCAAGAGGGGCAATTCTTGTAAAGGACAGTTTGCCAATAACTGAAACTGTAATTGGTCATTACTCATCTTTGATGCCAATGTGGACTTATTACGGGGTAAAAGTATTTAGTTTAGAACTAGATGGTCATGAAGTAGCACCGAGTATTAAAGAAACATCTGTTCCTGTTAAAACCCTTCAGGAAGTAAATAAGAAAGAAGTTTCACCAAGACTTTTAAAAGAGAAAGTGAAATATTATTTTAATTATAATTCAAAGTATTCTTTAGAAGTTTGGAATTGGCTATCTTTGAATGTTAAAAAATAGTTAAATTTATCCGGCAGAATAGGTTAAGGGATTTATAGCTAAATAAGCCAGACTATATGTTAAGAATAAATTATTATAACATTAAAAGAGAGTTAATTTGCCAATGTTATTTTCTGTAAATTTAGTATATTGCGCTTCTAAATTTTTAGAATTTAGGTGAATAAAGAGACGATTATGGATTTACAATTAGTACAAGTGCTATTTGCAGGGGGTATATCTTTTAGCATTGCCTATTTTTCTGTTCCAATCTTGAGGAAGGTAGCATACCACAAGGATTTATATGATAAACCTGACAATCAGAGAAAATTACATGATAGATATGTTCCTTCCTTAGGGGGAGTAGCCATATTTATGGCCTTTTTTATTGGTTTTTCTATTAGCGGAAGCGCTGAAAGTATTTCTGGTTATCCTTATTTAGCTGCGGCAATAACGTTATTGTTCTTTACTGGTTTAAAAGACGACATCGTAGATTTATCTGCCCGGGTTAAATTGATTGTAGAAGTTGTTGTAGCAATGTTGTTAATTTTTGGGAGCAATATTTATATCTCAAATTTTTACGGGGTCTTTGGGATTTATGAAATTCCGTTCTGGTTAAGTGTACCTGTAACAACGTTTACATTTATAGTTGTGATAAACGCATACAACTTGATTGATGGAATCGATGGTTTGGCTGCCGGTATTGGTATTCTTGCATGTTTATTTTTTGGAACCGGCTTTTTTGTGGCTGGAGAATTCGCTTTATCAAGTTTATCCTTTATACTGTTAATTTCTTTAGTAGCTTATTTAAGATACAACTACCATCCGGCTCAAATATTTATGGGTGACACAGGGTCTTTAGTAGTAGGATGTATTTTGTCGGTATTAGCAATTAAATTTGTCGGCTTGAATGAAGTTCCTCAATATCAGGATGTTTTTGGAGCAACATCATCAGTTCTGCCAATTGCAATTCTAGCTTTTCCTTTATTTGATACAATTACTGTGTTTTATAAAAGAATCCGAAGAGGTGACTCTCCATTTACTGCAGGACGTGATCATGTGCATCATTCAATTATAGGGTGTGGTTTTGGGCAAAAAGCAACTACTATAATTCTATATAGTGTTAGTTTTATAATTCCATTCATTACCCTCAGTTTTAAGAACGTAAATATTAATATAGTATTAGTAGTTACTATATTAACAATGTTCTTATTGTTTCCATTAAATGGAACAAAGAGAGAGCTTCTCAAAAAGATAGGCTTTGATATAGAGAAATATTTATCTGAGAAGAACTTGACTGAGGAATTAAAATCTCAGACAAAAAATCAAAGTAACTCAATAAGGACTAAAGAATATACCGAGCAAAAATTATAATTGAGACTACTTCTTACTAAGATACTTTCGCCAAAGATAGGTTGCTGATATTCATTCTTTTATACAAGTTCTCTTTATATGGTTTATAAAAATCGTGCTTCTAAATTAATATTATAGTTATACTTGGTCTTTCAGTGAATTGGAATTAAATCGTCAATAAAAACAACTCAAAAAATAACAAAGAGGATATTATTAAGTGGGCTTACAGCAGTTGCTAACTAAAATTGAAAAAAAAGAATTTAAAATTGGAATAGTCGGGTTAGGATATGTTGGTTTACCACTTATGTGGACATTCCATAAAGAAGGTTTGCCGGTTATTGGGTACGATATTGATGAGAGCAAGGTTAGTAATTTAAATGAAGGTGTACCCTATATTAAACACTTGGGATCAGAAATGATGAAAGTGTTGGCTAAGTCTGATAAATGCGATGCTACCTCAGATTTTTCCAGACTTGATGAATCTGACGCAATTCTTCTATGTGTGCCAACACCACTAGATCATCACAGAGAACCGGATATGAGTTATGTTGTAAAAACAACAGAAACCATTTCAGAATATCTGAGAAAAGGACAGCTGATAATCCTAGAATCTACTACATGGCCGGGTACCACAGAAGAATTAATGATCCCGATTCTGGAAAAAAAATCGGGTTTAAAGGCGGGTAAGGATTTTTATATCGCATACAGTCCCGAAAGAGAAGACCCAGGCAATCCTAATTTTGATACAGCTAGAATTCCGAAAGTTGTAGGTGGACATACTGATGAGGCATTGGAACTGGCTTTAGCAATGTATAATACTGCTATAGTTCAAACGGTTCCTGTGACCGATTGTAAAACCGCTGAAGCAGTAAAACTTACTGAAAATATTTTTCGTGCTGTAAACATTGCTTTAGTAAATGAGCTTAAAGTTGTATACGAAGCAATGAATATTGATGTTCATGAAGTATTAGATGCAGCTGATACTAAACCATTTGGGTTTATGAAATTTACTCCGGGGCCGGGTTTGGGAGGGCATTGTATTCCAATAGATCCCTTTTATCTGACTTGGAAGGCCCGCGAATATGAAAGGAATACTCGCTTTATTGAGTTGGCAGGTGAAGTAAATACAACGATGCCTAAGTATGTTTTAGAAAGGACTATGATCGCATTAAATAGCCATAAAAAAGCATTGAATGGTTCAAAAATACTTGTGGTCGGATTGGCATATAAACCAGACGTTGATGATATGAGAGAATCACCTACATTCAAGATTTTTGATTTGTTGAAACAAACAGGGGCTGATGTTTCTTACTATGATACATTCATACCTGAAGTACTTCCAACAAGAGAACATGCTGAATGGACAGGGAAGAAATCAATAGAATGGAATAAAAATATAATCTCAGAATTCGATGCCGTAATTATTTCTACTAATCATTCAAATATAAATTATCAGGAATTAGCTGATTGGTGTAACTGCATCATCGATACAAGAAATGCTATGAAAGACAGTATTTCTAATAAAGACAATCATATTTTTAAAGCTTAGCAATATGAAAATAACAGTTGCAGGAACCGGGTATGTAGGATTATCGCTTGCTGTTTTATTAGCTCAGAATCATCAAGTTACCGCCCTAGATATAGTTCAGGAAAAAATAGATTTAATAAACAGAAAGAAGTCTCCAATTTCTGATAAAGAAATAGAGACGTTTTTGAAAGAAAAAGAGTTGAATTTAGAGGCTACTTTGGATAGCGAAAAAGCTTACCAAAATGCTGATTATGTTATCATCGCTACTCCAACTAATTATGATGCCGAGACAAATAAATTTGATACTACTTCTGTTGAAGCCGTCATAAGGGAAGTGCTCAGGATAAATCCTGATACTGTAATGGTAATTAAATCAACTATTCCTGTTGGATATATAGATCAGGTGAGAGAAGAGTTTTCAACTCAAAATATATTGTTTTCTCCAGAATTTTTAAGAGAAGGCAAAGCACTATATGACAACCTTTATCCCTCAAGAATTGTGGTGGGCGAACAGTCTGAAAGAGCCGAAGTATTTGCAGGTTTGTTATTGGAAGGTGCAATTAAGGGAGAAGAAACAATTCCAGTGCTTTATACAGATTCAACTGAAGCTGAAGCAATTAAATTATTCTCTAATACTTACTTGGCAATGAGAGTTGCTTACTTTAATGAGTTGGATTCATACTGTGAATCTCATGATTTAAGCAGCATTCAGGTAATAAAAGGAGTCGGTTTAGATCCCAGGATTGGGGATCACTATAACAACCCTTCTTTTGGCTATGGAGGCTATTGTTTACCTAAAGATACAAAACAACTTCTTGCAAATTTCAGTGATGTACCTAATAACCTTATCCGAGCAATAGTTGATGCAAATACAACCAGAAAAGATTTTATAGCTAAACAAATCCTTAAATCGAATCCTGAAACAGTAGGTATATATCGATTAGTAATGAAGCAGGGTTCTGATAACTTCCGTGCAAGCGCTATTCAGGGTATAATGAAAAGAATCAAAGCTAAAGGTATTGAAGTTATCGTGTACGAACCATATTTGAATGAAGAAGAATTTTACCATTCAAAAGTATATCGAAATTTAGATGAGTTTAAAGAAAAATCTGATATTATTGTAGCTAATCGTTTGGTTAATGAGATAACTGATGTTGTTGATAAGGTATATACCAGAGATCTTTTTGGTAAAGACTAATATTTGGCATCATATAAATCTTTTTAGCCTTTCGAAATTGATAAACAACCGTTTCTAAATATTTAGGATTGTAAACCAAATCAGGTGATGTTAATGAATGATTTTTACAAGCACGATACTGCAATAATAGATGAAGGTGTGGAAATTGGTATCAACACTAAAATCTGGCATTGGGTGCATGTAATGGCCGGCGCAAAAATAGGCTCAAAATGTGTGCTTGGTCAAAATGTATTTGTAGGAAGTAAAGCTGTTATAGGAAATAACGTACGTGTGCAGAATAATGTTTCGATTTATGATGAAGTGATACTTGAAGACGATGTGTTTTGCGGACCATCTATGGTATTCACAAATGTAATAAATCCCAGAAGCTCTATTGAAAGAAAAGACGAGTATAAAAAAACCATCGTAAAAAAAGGAGCTTCAATAGGAGCCAATGCAACGATAATTTGTGGAAATGAAATCGGAGAATACGCTTTTATCGGAGCAGGTTCAGTAATAACAAAACCGGTAAATGCCTATGCATTAGTGGTGGGTAATCCCGGTAAACAAATAGGTTGGGTTTCAGAGGCAGGCATACGTTTGCAGTTTAATGATGAGGGCATTGCCGAGTGTACTGAGACAGGTGAAACGTACTCACTTAAGGATGGAAGCGTTAAGCTCAGGCATGAAAGAATGGGATAAAAACTACTATCATAATTTGATATTATTGCCCGGACCATTTTTTTCAAAAGTACTTCAATTTTTTTTTATGTTTATCTGAAATTGAATTGAGAAATATTATCAATGTTAAAGAAATAAACAATTTCCAGGTTTTGAACGCTATATAAACTCGTATTTCTTAATTTGAGTTTTGTGAAAAAAGTGTGTTTGTACAAAATACAAATCAATCAAGTTCTTCATTTAACCTGGCTGTTTATAACTATACCTCACATTTATAAAAAATGTTAACCACACCAGAAATGAACCGGATTCTAAAATACCTTTTCAAATAGAATCAGATTCCCGAATATCAATGGAAGAGCTGATGGATTTTTTTTAATCCGTGATGCAGAGTTTCAGTTTTATATCAAACCAAAATTAGGGATTGAAGTAGCTAAGTATGGGTTTGGTTAAAACGTGGGTATAATTATTTTTATTTGATTTTTTTAGACGACAAAAAAACATTTTTAGCTAAGAAAGCACTACAGTCTTTATGTTTTCAAAATCTATAATACGTATACTTCAGACAATTAAATCGAATAATAATAGTTGCGGAGCAGTAGATGAATTATGTCTATAAATAAATAAAAAGCTATTTTG
This sequence comes from Balneola sp., assembly GCA_965222085.1. Lineage (GTDB taxonomy): Bacteria > Bacteroidota > Rhodothermia > Balneolales > Balneolaceae > Balneola. Next base: position 732,790 of record OZ244952.1, on the reverse strand, counting down.
AGTTTCTGGAAGGCTAATGTTTTCGTAACCCCGATCAAATTTTTATTCTAAATTAACTCTAAAATGAAGTCACCACTTACAAAGTTTATATTAAAATCGGTTGGGTTTTTTTTAATATGGTATGTTGTTTACGAACTTTGGTTACTACCTGACGGTCGTTTGGATGAGCTTATATCCTTAAATGTAATTGGGATTGGGAAGGGTATCCTGGAATGGTTGGGATTTGAGATTTTCAGCTATGTCAGAGTTGTAGGGATTTATGGGAATTCCGGAGTTGAAATAGTTGACGGTTGCAACGGAATTGCTGCAATGGGATTATTTTTTGGATTCATTATAGCCTATCCGGGTGAAATTTATAAAAAAATCAGTTTTTCTGTTCTGGGTGTTTGTTTGATATATATTTCTAATATAGTCCGGATTATTGCTTTAGTAATTACCCAGGAAACGAATCCTGAAATATTTAATTTTTTTCATGACTATACAACGACAGCAATTTTCTATTTTATTATTTTTGGACTATGGATGGTTTGGGTAAACTATTCAAACAGTACTTTTAGCGATGAGTAAGAAAGTTTTAATTAAAATCCTCGCTTTAGTTTTATTCATTTTGTTTTACTTTAAAGGGGTAATTCCGTTAAGAGAAAGTGCAATGAATGAGATAAAATCTCATATGTATGAAAATATCGACGATAAAATAAAAATCTTTGAAGAAGGCGCAAGAGGAGTGACAGTTTACGAGGTAGGTTTTTCTCAAAAGTATAAGGCCAGAATACCTTTTGGGATGAATTTTTTTATTGGGATCATCGGACTAATTCTTATTTCAGCCACAAAAAAATTCTATTTTATTGAGATTGGAATACAGATATTATTTGGCTTGATAATAGCTTTTTCTTTTTTATATGGTATTCAAGGGGCTATTTCATTTCTAAGAATCTCAGATATGGCAAGCATTTATTTTCTTCCGTTATCCTCTCTCTTTATGGTTGTTCTTGCATTTATCGAGAAGAAAATGTTAAAAATGAAGTTAGAAGATGAAAACTAAACTCAGTTCTCAAAATAATGTATTGAGAAAGATCCCTGAGATGCTATTAAAGGACTTGAGAGCTCAACCAAAAGATCTGCAGCTAAAAAAAAATGATAATGTATGGTTAGTTGCTGCAGGAAAAGGCTCTTTGAAGATGGCTTCTCAAATTTTTGAGAAATATGGCGATCAAATATATGACGGAATAATTATATCAGATGATCATGAAGGTTTTATTTCTAACAAAATTCAGGTTTTTGGCGGTTCCCATCCTGTACCGGATTCAAATACCGTAGCCGCTTCATATGAAGTATTAGATTTTGTGCGGAGAATTCCTATCGATGGGACACTGATTTTTTGTATTTCAGGAGGAACATCTTCAATGTTGACAATCCCTCCATTTGGAATCGAAATTGATGAAATTAAAGAGTTATATAATCTGCTTCTTAAATCAGGCGCTTCTATTCATGAGATGAATATTGTTCGTAAACACGTTTGTGATTTGAAAGGAGGAAAACTTGCAGAAGAGATAGAGCACATCAATCTGATATCTTTGATAGAATCTGATGTTCCCGGCGATGAAATAAGTACAATAGGAAGTGGTCCTACAATTGCAGATCCTTCAACCTTTGTAGAGGCTGTTCAAATTTTAAAGAATTTAGAGATTTGGGAAGATGTTCCAATTTCAATTCAGGAGCATTTGATCTGTGGAGTTGAGGGATATATTCCAGAAAACCCTAAACCTCATGAGTTTAAACCGGAAAACCATAAAGTTCAGCTATTGTCAAGTTCTGACATATTAAAGAATATTTCAGCTAAATATTTAGAAGGACAAGGGTATAATGTCTGGATCCGAAAAAAAGCGTATTCAGGCTCTGTTCAACAGGTGGCAAAAGAAATTTGCGGAAAAGCTATATCTATATTGAGCGGTAATAACGACATTAAAAAACCGGCAGCATTAATTTATCAAGGTGAAAGTACTGTACAAGTTAAAGGCTATGGAAAGGGAGGGCGAAATCAGGAGTTGGCTTTGATGGTTGCATTATCGATTGAGGGACAACATTCAATCTCATTATTAAGTATGGATACGGATGGAATAGATGGTACAACTGATGTTGCCGGAGCAATTGTAAATTCAAATACGACTTTGTTGGCCAGAAAGAATAAAGTTGAACCGGAGAAGCTTTTGTCAGATAACAATTCATATGAATTTCATAGAAAATCCGAAACGCATTTGCGAACCGGAGCAACTGGAATTAATCTTATGGATTTGCAGATAGTTCTAATAAATTAAGAATTCAAAATTGAGAATTTTAAATTTTGAATTCTTAATTCACATGTGTCGAGTCTGTTTCCTATTTTTCATTAAATAAATAAAATTCATGATCTGGCAGTCCCCATTATTACTTTGGTTACTAATTCTCATTCCGGTGTTGATTGCAGGAGTGTGGTTAAGAACAAAAGCTCTCAAGAAAAAGAGACAGAGCATCTTTAACGAACAACTTTTCGCTAAGCTAAGGAAAGGTTTCTGGAAACCAGGTGATGTACTAAAAAGCGTTTTTGTTATTGCGGGATTGTCTTTTCTTTTACTAGCTATGGCCGGCCCAAAAATTGGTACTGAGGTTCGGGAAGTTAAAAGGCAGGGGGTTGATATGTTGATTGCTTTGGATCTTTCTGCGAGCATGAATGCAGAAGACGTTCGACCAAGTAGATTAGAGAAAGCCAAGTTCGAGATCAACAGGCTTATTGAAAGGTTGAAAGGAGATCGGGTTGGTTTAATAGTTTTTACCGGGGAAGCATATCTTCAAAGCCCAATGACTTTAGATTACTCAGCGCTTAAGCTTTTTCTGGATATTGCTGACACTGATCAAATGCCAAGTTCCGCAACTGATTTTAAAGCAGCAATGGAAACTGCAATAACTGCGTTTGAATCTCTGGAAGAAAATGAAACTGAAGCAGCTAAAGTACTTTTGATAATTTCTGATGGTGAAGATCACGGACAATCTTATGATGCACCTCTGCAAAATCTGACCGATAAAAATATCTATGTATACACATTAGGCATAGGAACAGATGAGGGAACTACAATTCCACTTTACGAAGAAAACACTTCAAATTTGATTGGTTATAAGAGAGACAGATCAGGCAAAGTAGTAACTACTTCACTACAAAGTGATGAACTCAGACAAATAGCGAGTAAGGGAAACGGAACTTATTATGCAATTGAGAGAGGAAATGATGGAATCGACGCTTTTCTTGCCCGGGTAGATGAACTTGAAAAGGGAGAGTTCTCAAGTCAGGAATACGCTGACTATAAAAACCAATATCAATGGATGGGGGCATTAGCATTGTTATGCTTTACAGTTGCTTACTTTGTTCCAGCATATCGAAAAGATAATTAGATGATCAAACTTTTTATTACGGATCTGGACGGATGCATAAGTATGCCTTTCATTCCTCCAAAATGGGAAATAATTACCGAACTAAAAGAGCTTAACGAGCTAAGTAAAACTGATGAAACGGTTCCGCCTTTAACAATTTGTACCGGTCGACCGATGCCTTATGCAGAAGCGGTTTATCAATGGATGGGTATGTATAAACCTTTTCTGTTTGAAAGCGGGGGAGGCGTTTACGACATGGCTAACAATAAACTGCACTGGCACCCAACTTTCGATATAAACAGAGAGCGTGAATTGGGAGAGTTAAAAGCTCATCTTAAAACAAATTTTATTGAAAAATATCCGAATACGATACCGGAATTTGCAAAATACACCGATTCCGGGATTATAAATCAAACACCTGCAGTTATTCATAAGATGTATCCCGAGATCAGGGAATATGTGGCTGCCAATTATCCCAATTTTGAAGTACACTACACAGATGTTTCTATTAATGTGATATCAAAAAGCACAAATAAAGGAGAAGGGATTAAATTTCTTTGTGAGCTTCTTGATTTGGAGTTAAACGAAGTTGCCTTTATTGGAGATACTGGGGGAGACAGACCGGGATTAGAAATTGTAGGGAAACCATTTGCTCCTAATAATGCAATGGAATCAGCTAAAGAAGTTTCTGAAGTAATGAAGGGAGAAGATTCTGATGCTGTTCTGGAGGCTTATAAAAAAGTGATCGCATATAATCGTAGCCTTAAATAAATAAGTGATTTTTAAATACAACTTGTAGGGATAATTCATGAATTATCCCTACAAGTTGTATGATTATTTAGAAGCTAACTATTCCTTTCTTGTATTTTTTTCAACAGCTCAAAATAACGCTCTATCAATTTCTGATAATCCGGTGAATATTTTGTGAAGTTAGGATCATTAAGTCTTGATCGAATTTGTTTTTCCAACTCTTCAAGAGTGATATTAGATGGAGTTACCCTGTCAAAACCTTTGGACTGATTTCCTTCTCTTTTTTGCTCTTCCTCATTTCGTTCTTGCATCGATTTTTCCGCATCAAGCATTCTGGTAAGAATGTTTTGCTGTCTCTCAATCAAGGTTGGATCTACTGCTCCTCCGCGAAGATCATTTATAGTGTCTTCCATTTCTTCGATCATTCTCTGTATCTCACTTCCGGCACGATCTCCTTCTAAGCCACCGCTCTCTCTTAGTTCCTGTAGTTGCTTCCTTATTCTATTCTGCTGCTTTGCTAACTGGTTTAAGCGCTCCATTTGGTCATTAGAAAGTCGCTCTCCCTGCATATCATTGATCATTTGTTGAAGCTGTTCATTCAATTGCTGTTGATTCCCTTTCATTTCGCCAAGCTGTTCGATCATCTGTTGAATCGACTGAGGGCTACCACTTCCACCTTTGCCTCCGCCTTGGTTATTCTGAAGTTGTTCCAAAAGATTAGCGATCATAAATGCGATCTCGTTAATTCCACCAAATGCTTGTCGCGAAGCAACCGAGGAATTTCTTTGTTCACGTTCAGCCATCTGAGTCAGGGAACGATCAAGCTGTTTCTTAAGCTCAATAGTTTTTGAATTAATTTGATTAGAAAACTGAGGAATAGATTTTGAAAGATTAAATAACGTATCAGACAGAGCGCCAAATATTTGTTCTACATTTTTTTGATCCCGGGCAAGCTCGATGTAAGCTAAACTTCTATCTTCAGTTTGTTGTGAAAGGTAAACCAGATCCTCTTGTTCAGTTGAAAGAGTTAGCAATGAATGCAATACATACTGAAGGCCTGCTATATTAATTTGATCTTGTTGTTGCCCCATCGCTTTCATTTGCTCGCGGGTTTTCGTAGCTAATTCCTGATACGGTTGTTGAAGATTGGGTTGCTTATTTTGAGGTTGTTGAGGCTCATTGTTTTCGTCCCCCGATCCTTGTTCCTGATTTTGGTTTTGCTCCAACCAGTCTTCGATTTCTTTTTTGATACGGTTTTCTAGTTCTTTCTGAGTTTCTTTTTGAAATTCAGAAACAGGTTTTTCTGTTTTCTCAGAAGTGTTCTCGGATAGATTCTCAATAGACTCTTTAAGCTTTTCAATCTGTTTCAGATCTTCTTTTCTTTTGTTTTCAGCTTCTTCATCCGATGGAGGATTTTCTGAGAGTTCCTGTTCTTGTCTGGCTTGGTCTTCAAATGACTTGGCAAGCTTTTCCATATCAGACATAAGCTTCAGCTGCTTGAACAATTCGATAGTTCTCTCCAGTCTCTTTTTAAAATCTTCCTCCCTGAACTCAACCTCTTCCATGGCACGACGTAGCTGCTCAGGATTAAGTTGCTGCATGTTTTCTCTAAGCTTTTCTAACGCCTCCCGTAAACCCGGATCATCAATTTCTTCCATGAGTTTTTTTAGCTCATCGTAGGCTTTCTGAGTTTCTTCACTCAATAAATTATTCTCACTAAGCTCATTTTTGATCTCTTCAAACTTTTCGTTGAGTTCATCTATTTTTTTCTGAACCTCTTCCTGTTTTTTTGAAGCCTCTTCAACTTGTCTCTGATTTTCATAACTTACTTCTGGATCGTCCTTCAGACTCTCTTCAAATTCTTCGTAAGACTGACTCATTTCCTCAAAAGATTCAGATATCGAGTCCAGATCGGTGTCAACTTCATCTTCCTTTTTATCCAGAGATTCAAAATAATCCACCAAAGAAGGAACTGTTAAAGTAATCTCCTGTGAACGGGAAGTTTTTCGACCATTATAACCGTCATTATCAGAAGCTTCTATCCAAAAAGTCAGCTCGTCTAAAGGAGAAAGCTTCAATTCAGAAATATCCCATTCAAATCGCTGAAGAACTCCATTTATAGGACGATCAAGACGGATAGAACCGGTCCTTGGATCATCTACATAGGCTTTTTTGAGTTCATACTTAAGTTGACCTCGTGTGATATTAAAATCGTCTGTAGCCTTATAAGTTAGGGGTAGATTTTTTGGCTGTACCATTTCAAAAGAAGCAGAGGGTTCTACTAATTCCACGACCGGATATTCATCAAGAATTGGTTCAATGATAAATTGGAACTGGTTTTTATTTTGTAGTCCGCTTTTATCCTTAAGAAGGAAGGAAATAGTATCAGGCTCAGTTACTAAAAATCCTGCATAAAGCTGTTGCCGATCAATGGAATTGCTGTCTAGTGAATTCGAACTTGATACGATTTCCCATTGATCAATTTCTTTATTCAAAGAACCATTCAGGATTATCGAAGATCCCTGATAAGCCCGAATCAGAGAAAAGGGGTAAGATTGAGATGTTGAGTCCAAGCGGGTATAGTCCGGTGGAATTGTGGTAGAAACCAACTCAGAAAACCGGGGTCGTAGTTGAACAAAAGCTTCGTATGTTTCAGACCTGAATTCATCCATTTCAATGTAATATTCCAGATCATTATTCAGATTAAAAGGGATTGAAGTGAATCCGGATGCCACCGGTTCCATATTCATAGATCTGAAGTCTTCCTCAACCGAGGTTTTAACAAAAAGATTTACACTTTCAGGGGGTTGATTACCACCGAAATTGATACTCACTGAAAAAGGTGAACCTTGTTCCAGAGTAACGTCACCGGGAGTAAGGGTAAAAGTGTAGGGATTTGGTTTTTCAAAAGTTTTCCAGAGGTATATAGTTCTTTGGGCTCCGTCAGGAAATGTAAAAGCTGTTGCTATGAAAAACAGAAGCACAACTCCGGAAACCTTTATAGAGTTTCTGAAGAAACGGGTTTGAGTCTGAGATTCAGAATAAGAATCGAGGCGTTCTTTAAATTCCTGGTAATCAATTGAAGAAAGATTTTTTTTGATAGCGGCCTGTACCAGAGCTGAATCAGCTAGCTCATCTTTTTCCAGATCCAAGTAATAGTTGATTTCTTCCAGCTGCTGACTATGCGCGAATTTTTGGTAAAATGAATGGAATGGGTCGGGTTTGTTTTGGGAGCGTAACCAAAAGTACAGTCCGATTGCTAAAGCAAATGCCAAAAGTACTATTCCGGATTTAACAGCAGGGCTCAGAAAACTAAATTGTTCGATTGTGATAAGTACCAGTGCAATACTGAACAAAGCAGAAAGTCCGGCCAGAATTTTTGAAATAAAAAAACGACGTTCCAAGTCATCAAAGGCTTGATGAAGCTCTTTTTTTATTTGTTCTGACTTTGATTGATGTTGATCTTCTAGCATACTCTTAAGAAAAGGAAATCCTGCTTAATATGTTCTAAAAAACCGTAAATGAGAAGCTTTATTGTAGCTTATACTTCATTTAACAAAAGTGATTCAGCAACAGAATATCTTCCATTATCTGAACTCAGTTTTATGATCTCTTTAAAATAGTCGTGTTCCAGATATAAATGAAAATCTTCGCGAACGGCACGTTCCAGAAAATCCTCTTTTTCCTTTAGAGTTTCCGCAGGATACATATCATACCCCATTACCCACGGAAGCGGAACATGGACATGAGTTGGAAGAAGATCGGCAACAAAACATATCTTTTTTCCATTTCCTTCAATGAGTGGAAGCTGTTGGCCGATTGTATGTCCGTTTACGATAATCGCTGACAACCCTTCTTCATAAATGTGATCGTCATCAACCAAATTAAGATTGTCCGTCTCTTTAAGCGGATTGATATTTTCCGGTAAGAAACTGGCTTTTTCTCGAGCATTCGGATTGGTAGCCGTTTCCCAATGAGATTTGGTTACATGATATTCAGCGTTGGGAAAGGTGTATTGTTGATTTCCGTCTTCATCATAATATGAAGTTCCACCACAATGATCGAAGTGCAAATGAGTAAAGATTACATCAGTCACATCTTCGAAACCAAAACCATGTTCTGTAAATGACTTTTCCATGGTATACTTGCTGAAGTCTACCTGATAGATCTTGATGAGCTTTTCATTGAACTTTGTTCCAAGACCGTTATCAATCAAGTATAGCTTACCTGTAGCTTTTGATTTGATCAATAAACAGCGCATGGTCATTTGAATACGGTTGTTCTCATCGGCTTCTATTCCACGTGACCATAATGTTTTGGGAACAACGCCAAACATAGCGCCTCCGTCAAGTTTGAAGTCACCGGTTTCGATGGTATACAATTCAAAATTTCCCAGCGTAGTTTTGGATAAGCTCATATCAGTGTGTTTTAATTTTTAAGAAAATAGGGAAGAGAAGAGAGAATCCCTTAAAAAATTAAGCCCGGAATATCTTTCCCAAAACCAGTTCAGCAACTTCCTGCTTGGTCCCTCTGAATTCAGTTTCAGAATCATTGCTGATCAAGTGTACGTGATTGGTATCAACTTCAAAACCTGCACCTTCGGTACTTAAAGAATTTGCTATAATCCAGTCTGCATTTTTCTTACTAAGTTTTTTTGTAGCATTTTCAATCAGATCTTCTGTTTCCATCGCAAAACCGATCAAAACCTGATCCGTTTTTTTATTCTCGCCAAGCCAAGCCAGAATATCTGTAGTCTTTGAAAGCTCAATGGAACTCGAACCGGTTTCCTTCTTCACTTTGTGAGAATATGTTTTTGAAGGAGTAAAATCTGAAACAGCAGCTGCCATTATAATTATATCAGCATCAGCGAGGGTTTTAACAGCTTCAAACAATTCGGCAGAACTTGTAATGGAAGTTGTATGAATGCCTTCAGGTTTCGGAGCGGAAACAGGACCGTGAATAAGTTTCACTTCTGCTCCTAGTCGTTTAGCAGCTTCAGCCATGGCAAATCCCATTTTTCCGGAACTTGGATTTGAAATAAAGCGAACAGGATCAATAAATTCTCTGGTCGGTCCTGCGGTGACTACAACTTTCTTTCCCTTTAAAGGGCCTTCGATAGAGCCAATAATTTCTGATGCTTTTTCCAGGATATCTTCGAACTCAGGAAGCCGGCCTTTTCCTTCCAAACCGCTAGCCAAAAATCCTGAAGCAGGCTCCAGCACATGGTATCCGAATTCCTGAACTTTTTTAAGGTTTTCAGTTACAGTTGGAGACTCATACATTTCTCCATCCATCGTAGGACAGATCAAAATAGGCGAACGAGCTGCAAGAACTGTACTCGTAAGCATATTATCCGAAATTCCTGAAGCTATTTTTGAAAGAGTATTTGCAGTGCAAGGAGCAATCACAAAAAGGTCAGCCCATTCTCCCCAGTTTATATGACGTGTCCAATCAGTTGATTGAGTGTCTTCCGGGAAGATTTCAACGGCAACTTCATGCTGAGAAAGGGAGGCAAAGGTTTCTAAACCAACAAAGCGAGTGGCTGAGGGAGTCATAGTGACTCGTACTGCAGCACCCGCTTTTTGAAATTCTCTAAGTAAAAAAACAGCTTTGTAAGCTGCTATTCCTCCGGTAACACCGAGAACAATGCGTTTTCCGGAGAGCATTTTTTATTCCTCTACTTCAGGTCGACGGAAATAAGTTTTACCGGCTTCCATTTCAGTAATAGATCGTTGAACTGCATGAGGAAGTTTTTCGAAAGACTTTGAAATTTGCTCTTGTTCTTCATTGAATGAAAACTCGTCTTCGTCTTCAAAACCTTCGAAATATTGTAGCTTTTCATCAAGCTCTAATTTTTCATTTGCAGCAATTTGACGAGCTCTTTTAGACATGATCACGAGTAACTCATATTTGTTACCGGTTGTCTTTTTCAGCTCTTCGATGTCAAGTGTACGAATTGGCATATTTTCTAATTTGAATTCATGAATTCGAGAACGGCTTGCTTTATTTGAGCGTAAGCGGTCTCTAGATCATCATTAATAATAACCCGATCAAATCGATCGGCATATGTAAGTTCTTCTTTAGCACGTTCAAGTCGCAAGGCAAGAGTTTCTTCATTTTCAGTGCCTCTGGCTATTAAACGCTGCTTCAGGACGTTGAGCGAAGGTGGTTGAACAAAAATACTCAAACAGTTATCGCCGTATATTTCATTGATATTAACAGCGCCTTTTACTTCAACGTCAAGCAGAACAAAATAGCCTAATTTCAGGCTTTTATCAACTTCTGATTGCAAAGTACCATATCTCTTTCCACCATAGAATTCTTCCCATTCCAGGAAGTCATTCTCGTCAATTCGGGCTTGAAATTCTTCATCAGATAAAAAATGATAATGCTTACCATTTTCTTCACCTTCACGGGGTGAACGGGTAGTAGCAGAAACAGAAAACTTCAGATCCTCAAAATCCTTGAAGAGTCTCTTTGCTAGAGTGGTTTTTCCGGCCCCACTGGGAGCAACAAGAATTATAACTTTACCTTTCATATTAGTACCGAGTATTTAGTATTGAGAAAAGTGTCTCAATACTAAATACTAAAATCTAAATTTATTCGACGTTTTGTACTTGTTCTCTGATCTGTTCCAGTGTTTCTTTAGAACGAACTACATGATGTGCAATTTCAGAATCATTTGCTTTAGAACCAATCGTGTTCAATTCCCGGTTCATTTCCTGTGTTAAGAAATTTAGTCTTCTTCCTGCAGGTTCAGCTTGTTCAATAGCCTCAATAAAGAACTTTAAATGGGCACGCATTCTCACAATTTCTTCAGTGATATCCATTTTATCGGCAATTACGGCTACTTCTGTTTCCAGGCGTTCTTTATCAAAGTTTTCGTCGTCGAATAATTGTTGAATTCGCTCACGAAGCTTATTTCTGATTTCCTCAACTCTACCGTTAGTTACTTTCTCAATATCTTTCAGATTGGCTTCGATATTTTCAATACGCTCAATAAGATCATTTTTTAACTGATTTCCTTCCTGCGATCTCATTGCAATCAGATTTTCCACAGCGCTGTTCAAAGCTTTTAAAGCAACAGCCCATTTCTCAGCAAGAATCTCTTCATCATCTTCCTGGGTTATAAAAACATCTCCAAACCCGGTAATATTTCTGACGTTCAGATTACCCTCAATTCCCGCAGCTTCCTGAACTTCTCTTAAGATACGAGCGTAAGCTTTTACTTTAACTTCATCTACTTTGATGTGTGGTTCACCGGAATCAGATTCAGTGACGTGAACATTAATGTTCAGTTTTCCACGACTGATGGTTTTCTGAACTAATTCTTTCAAAATAAGTTCTTTGTCCTGAAGTCGTTGTGGGAGCCGTATAGAAAGATCTAAATATCGGCTGTTTAAGGATTTGATTTCAACAGTAGCGGTTATGCCATTTTCAATGGCTTCGCCTCGCCCAAATCCGGTCATAGAAATAATCATATATGAATCGCAGATGAATTTTTAAGAAAAACAAAGGTACAAAAGTAACAGACGGGAAGAAACTACTTGGCAAGTATTCCACGATTCGTATCTTCTTGCATTAATTTTACTTTTTGGATGAATATTCTAGGAATTTCTGCTTTTTATCATGACTCTGCTGCTTGTTTGATACAAGATGGAAAAATTGTGGCTGCGGCTCAGGAAGAGCGGTTTACACGAAATAAACACGATGCTTCTTTTCCGGAAAATGCGGTCAAATATTGTCTGGAACATTCAGGGCTTAGCATCGATGAAATGGATGCCATCGCTTTCTATGATAAGCCTTTTCTTAAGTTCGAGCGACTTCTTGAAACATATCTGTCATTTGCACCAAAAGGTGTTCGGTCATTTGTCACAGCTATTCCTGTTTGGCTGAAAGAAAAGATGTTTCTGAAAAAACTGATCTATGATTCTCTGAAGAAAATTGAAGATTACGATAAGTCTGATATAACGCTATTGTTTCCTGAACATCATTTAAGTCATGCATCAAGTGCTTTTTATCCTTCGAAATTTGAGGAAGCGGCAATTCTTACCATTGACGGTGTTGGTGAATGGGCAACAGCTTCTATCTGCCATGGAAAAGGCAATGAAATAAAAATTCTTCGTGAATTGAAATTTCCGCATTCGCTGGGATTGTTATACTCGGCATTTACCTATTATTTGGGATTTAAAGTTAATTCCGGTGAGTATAAACTGATGGGGCTGGCTCCTTATGGGAATCCGGAATCGGAGTTGCTTCAGGATTACATCACTAAAATTAAATCCGAGTTGGTAGATATCAGAGAAGACGGTTCCATTTGGTTAAACCAAAAGTATTTTGATTATGCTACCGGTTTGCGAATGGTGAAGGATAAAAAATGGGAAGAATTATTTGGGTTTCCTCGCCGGGAAGACGAAGCTGAACTGGAGCAACATGAGGCAGATCTGGCTTTAGCCATTCAAATGGTGACTGAAGAAATTGTAATATTAATGGCGAAGGAGGCTAAGAAATTAACCGGAGCCAATGCCATTTGTTTGGCAGGCGGTGTCGCACTTAATTGTGTTGCTAACGGAAAACTTCAAAATGAAGGTATATTTGATGATGTATACATTCAACCGGCGGCAGGAGATGCTGGTGGTGCCGTGGGAGCTGCGCTTGCTGCTCAATACATTTATTTCAAAGACGAAAGAGTTCCGGAAACTCCGGATTCAATGCAGGGAGCGTATTTAGGTCCCGATTATCATAAAATTGATGTGGAAAGATCTTTACGAAAGTTTAAGTCTGTATTTAATGAACTAACAGGTTCTGAACTTTATGAAAAGGTAGCAGAGATTCTTGATAATGGAAATGTGGTCGGATGGTTTTCCGGAAGGATGGAATTCGGACCAAGAGCTTTGGGAGGTCGAAGTATTATTGCTGATCCGAGACGTGTGGACATGCAAAAAAAACTGAATCTGAAGATCAAATACAGAGAATCATTCAGACCTTTTGCCCCTTCAGTTTTAGCTGAACATGCTAAAGAATATTTTGAGTTGGACTCTAATTCACCCTATATGTTGTTAGTTCAATCCATAAAAAATGATTTAAAAAAACAAGTACCGAAAGACTATCATCAGTTTCCACTCAGGAAAAAACTTGCTGTAGAAAGGTCAGATTACCCGGCAATCACACATATTGATTTTTCTGCCCGAATTCAGACTGTTCATAAAGAAACCAATCCTGAATATTGGAATTTAATCGAGGCTTTCAGACAAAGAACAGGATGCGCTATGGTGGTTAATACCAGTTTCAATGTGAGGGGGGAACCAATTGTTTGTAGCCCGGAAGATGCGTATCGGTGTTTTATGAATACAGAAATGGATTATTTGGTAATTGGTGAGTATGTTTTTGCAAAAGAAGATCAGCCTGAATGGACTGAGAAAATAGAATTTGATAAAGATTGAATTACATCATTCTCTCTTTAGGTTATTGCGGACTTGATCCGCAATCTGGATTTTAATTTTGAATGAGATCCCGGATCAGGTCCGGGATGACTATTAACAATGTAGTTATTTATAAAAATGGATTTACTAAAAGACTTATGGCAGTTTATGAAGGAGCGGAAGAAATTCTGGTTGGCTCCGGTAATTATTGTTCTGCTGCTGCTTGGATTTTTAATTGTGATAGGTGGTGGGTCTTCAATCGCTCCGTTTATTTATACTTTGTTTTGATGAAAAGAATGAACTTTCATTACACTGAAACGCCTTGGAACGAATCCTGTCTGTGGCAGGAATCTAAATCGTGTTTTGCAAAATGGTTTTCGACTTATCAACAATCGAGATTCCGGGCATACGCCGCGGAATGACTTTAAATAAACCAAGTGTCATATAACTATGCTTCCAAAAAGAGATCTTACTTTTATAAAGACCGACCCGGAAACACCCAAAACTCAATTGGTGATTGTTACGGGATTATTGGTGATAGCAGCAATTTTCCAGAATGAAAGTATTGCTTATGTAGCGTTGATAATTGGCGTATTATCCATTGCGATAAAGTCGATTGGAGATCGCATTGTATGGGCTTGGTACAAACTTGCTGAAATACTCAGCAAAGTGATGAATCCTTTGATTCTCGGGCTTCTTTATTTTCTTTTCATTACGCCTATTGCACTTCTTTTTCGTTTATTCGGAAACGATCCGTTGAGACTCAAAGACAATAAAGGGAGTCTTTTTGAAGCTCGTGATCATACGTTCAAGAAAGATGATTTAATGAATCCTTGGTAGTTCTTCGCTAACAAGTTGGCGGATTAAGAATTAAAAATTAAGAATGCTGAATTCTTAATTTTGGATCACAATCTTTTGGTTTAAAGTAGTTAGTGAATAAGACTCAGGGTAAGTAGGTTCAATTGTGTTGATATAGTCTTCGTAGCCATTTGGAGGGAGATGTGTGGCTACAATATGTTTTGGATTTACCCAAGTTCTTAGCTGTACTATTTTTTGGTGATTTAATAACATCCAATAAGGGAAAAAGGCAATATCAATATTTTCTTCTTGCAGATTCAGCTCAGTAAATGCCTCTTCAAACCAATTTGAATCTCCGGTATGAAGGATTTTCTTTCCTTCTATTTCGATGATATATCCAACATTTTGCACGGATCCGTGACGATCCGGACTTACATGATTCATATAAAATCCTGTAACTGAAACGTCTCCGACTTTCTTTGTTTGCTTCTGATAGGTGTCTGTGACAATGGTGATGATCTGATCATCATTATCTGAATTTATTTCCTTAACAAGCTCGGTTGATTGTCTGCTTCCAAAAAATAGTACTTGGGTATTTTTATCTAAGAATCTGCTTACCTGTTCAGCATCAAGATGGTCGCCGTGATAATGCGTTGCAGCCACAGCTTTAATTGGTGGAAAATCACCTAAACCATTAGTAAGACTATCTACCAGACTTTGAGGAGGGAAGAGATAATATTCTTTGTTGTATTCTGTATGCAAGCCGTCAATTAAAACCGAAGATTCTTCTCCCGAAATTAAAACGCCCATGTTGCCAATGTACCTAACAGTCACTTGTGCATTAAGGCTTAGTGAAAGTGAATAAAAGACTAGGATGGATATAATTTTTTTCAAAGCTTGTGATGTGAACTTAATCTGAAATCTTTTGCAATTGATAGTATATCGAACCAATATTTGGTATCTCTCTAACTTTAAAACCTCGTTTATCTAAGATATAACGAAGTTTTAGATTAGGGTCATGGCAGTTTACAGCATGTACTATCCATTCAATAAATTCCAAATTTCTTTGGATAGCAATTTTTTGAGCTAGTGATGAGATTGAAGGTAAAACACCTTCCCCTCCGCCATCAATTTGAGCAAGTTCTAGTACAAGTTTACTTTTATCAATCGAAAATTTTCCAAGAATTTCGGCTGAGCCAGCGTTAAAAACAATTGAAGAGTTACAGAAAATAAGATCATCTAACTCATCTTCTGGAAGACTTAGAATCTCATCAATAGATACTCCTTCAAAATCAATTTTGTTTTTCATTTCCTCTAATGGTGCAACCTATTTATCCAACAATCTTCTGTGGTAATTGATTTGCCCTAAGTGATAGCTGAAATGACTGTATAAATGAATCAGGAAATATTCGGTGCTCATTTCAAAGCCAAAAGGCTGAAGAGGGTAGGTTTTTGAGAAGTCTTCCGGTGTAAGATTATCCAGTGTTTCCCGAACTGACTTTCTGGAATCTCTGATTCTGTTGATCAGTTCATCGCGGCCCACTTTGCCATTGAATTCAAATTCACGATCGCGGACATAATCACTTTTATTAAGCACTGCTCCTAAAAAGTGAGCAAGATTACCGGCTAAATGCAGACCTAAATTTCCGGCGCTGTTATTAATCCCCGGTTCTTTGATCCAGAGATTTTCTTCAGTGGAATAAGCAAAGACCTCGGATTCCAGTGTTTCAAAATCACGTGCAAATAATTGAGTGAGCGTTTCAGTGTTCATTCCTTTTTGAATTAATCATTGAAATTTCAAATGAAATATCTCTTAGTAATTTTTCACGGGTTTCTTCATTTGAAATCTTGGATGTAAAGAAATTGGCAAGAAATAAATTATTAGTTATTACAAGTTTGTTATGAAATTCAGATACAGAATCAGATATTTTTGTAAACATTTTAAGGAATATACTTCCTATAAATCCTGTTAAAACGTTGCCAAGAGCTGTTATGATTGCTAGTATTATCTGAGTATGTGGTTCTTTATCTAAAACATTACCAAGTATAAGGTGGTACATTGCAAAAAAGATGACTGCAAAACCTAATAATATGCAGCTAACACCTACACTAAAAATTAATCTGCTATGGTTAAGGGTACTATCATAGTATCTTTTAACTTCAAGTTGATTGTTACGAAAAAGCTTTTCTGCTCTTTCTTCAACCTCTTTCGATCCTTGTAATAAGTCTAGCTTGTTATCTATTTGCTGAATGCTAATTCTTCTATCCTCTTTTGGACGGTAACCTAAACTAAAGCCGATTATTAAAAATCCATATACAACAATAATAGCAAATAAGTCATTTTCTTTAAAAGAAATAAAGGCAATGGTTAAAAGCGAAAAACCTAGAACAAAAAGAATAGGAAAAATAAAATCTCTTAGTTTATTTTGTTTTTGTATTCCTTCCTTTTTTTTTATTAATCGTTCGATTTCAGCAGCTCTTTGTTGTTCAGCTACTCTGGTTGATTTCTCACTCATAGTTATACTCTGCATTAATTTTTTTAAAAAAAGGAATGATATACGAATACTTATCAAAATTACTAAGTATTCGTATTGATATATTATCCCTCATTTCTCCAATATTTGAACATCGTGCCCAAATCGAATCATTTTGGCTATATAAAACTAGATTAGTTTCAGATCTATCTTCCACTACTTTTGTAGCTTCAAAGTTTAAATCTTTTAAATTAATAATGATAACCTCACATTCTTTCGAGTTAATAACTATATCAGGGTATTCTAATTTAAAATCATAAATAACAAAATCGTTAACTGTAAAAAAAGAATCTAAGAAAACTAAGTCTTCATCAATATTGATATCTTGAGGTAAGTTTTGAGACATGATTTCACTATAGGAGAGACAAATAAACAACATTAATACTAAATTCTTAAACATGACTATAAAGTTGATTAATTTTGAAATATCAATTTATTAATATTCATTTAAATATCAACTTTTTTAAGACTTACTGCATTGGCACAATAACGTAATCCACTGGGTTCAGGACCATCCGGGAATATGTGACCTACATGAGAATCACAGACGTTACATGTTACTTCTACTCGTGTCATCCCATGAGAATTATCTTTGTTATAGGCTATTGCATTTTCTTTGATCGGCTGATTGAAGGAAGGCCAACCTGAACCGCTTTCGAATTTTGTATTGGCATCAAAAAGGAGAGTGTCACAACATACACAGGCGTAAATACCGGGTTCAAATTTACTGCACACATCGCTTGAAAAAGGCCGTTCAGTTCCTTTTAAACGGGTAACAGCAAACTGTTCGTCGGTCAGTTCTTTTTCCCATTCTTCATCGCTTTTCTCTACTCTGCGATCCGGTTCAGGATTGCCGTTTCTTGCGTAGTTGAGAACATCCAGCCATTTAATCATAAACTGTGTTTTTATTTTAAGAACGGTGTTTATTAGTAGAAAGTAAACAGAGTTTTGCACCAACCTGCATGTTATGTATTAAGAATGATTTGAAAAATATGAATAGTCATTCCCACGCGAATGCATGGAATCCGGGTTTCTAATTCTATCACTACACTTGATTAACAGTCCAGATCGCCTGCATTCGCCGGGCGATGACTTTCAATAAACTGTCAATGAGATATAATTATTACAACTTGCTCCAAAGGAAGTAGGATGGAACAACCTTTATAATGAAATATTTCAAACAGATTAATTTGTAGATTCATCGCTCCGCTCAGAATGTCAAGATAATTAAATCTCAACAGGGCGGGCGATCATGATCCCGGTGTTCTTTGATTCCGGCTTCAGAAATGAAGAAATAGGTTCGTCTGAAATTTCTACTTTCAGTTTGGATTGAGATGCATGAAGTAAGTGCAATTTTCCATCTTGCTCAACCAAAACGCCTACGTGAGCAACATCTAGTCCGTTAATACTTGTGGTTAGACCGATGATATCCCCCTCTTTTAGCAGATGTTCATACTCAGCGATATTCTCTTTGGGGATAAAGAAATAGCTTTTTTCATTGATCTCTTTTTCCTGTTGTTCAATTACTGTAATATAATCCGGATTATTTTTCAGGTGCTTGTAGCTGTCCGGGTTGTTGCTCATGAAACTCACTTTGTTTGGAAAAGGATTTCCGAAACTATCTGCCGGAGTGGTTACCAAATCATTTTCTTTGTTGTTGTAGATCCAGTCACTGAAGTAATGCAATCTGGATGGATACTCATCTCTTTTCCCATCTCTGTATCGGATCTTTTCGATCTCCTTAGCAAATTGCTCGAAAGATTGATTTTTGGATTTAATGGTACGAGCCAGAGCCAGTAGATTTTCAGCGTAAGTAGTACAATCTAATTCCCGAAGATTTACGATGAGTTTTTCTTCCTCATTTACTTCCAGGGTATGAGCTACATATTCCTGCCCAAGAAAATACTTGCCAAGCTCAGGAATAAGAGTTGCGATGGGTTTGTCAGATTCATCTTTATACTTACTCAGAATATCAGCGAATATCTCTGCATCTTTTTCGGTGTAGCTGATCTCAGAAGAGAGAGATGAAGTTTCGGTTTTCTGGTTCTGGGCACATGCCTGGATTAGAAAAAAAATGCTGAATAAAAAGAGAAAATGTGGTTTCATATTTGAATGATATTAAAATTAAAGATCAGAATAAATTTTTGACCTTCTGAGCAAATGCTTTTGCTTCTTCAGGTGATTTTCCCTCTGTATAAATTCTGATTATTGGTTCAGTATTTGATTTTCTGAGATGAACCCAACCTTCTTCAAAATCTATTTTCACGCCGTCAACTGTGTTCGGATTCAAATCAGCATAATGGTTTTTTACCAATTCGAGAACTTCATCAGCTTCTTTTCCAAGTTCATCTAGTTGGATCTTACTTTTGCTCATAAAATAATCAGGATACGAAGCCCGAAGCTCTGATGAACTAACTTTCTTTTCAGCTAAATGTTGCAGAACGCAGGCAATTCCAACCAAAGCATCTCGACCATAATGCAGATCAGGAACAATGATACCACCACTACCTTCTCCTCCAACAACAGCATTAACTTCCTGCATCCTCTTAACCACATTGATCTCTCCAACCGCAGATCTATGACATTTTCCACCGTGCTTTTCCGTGATATCATCAGCGACTCTGGAAGAAGATAAATTGGTAGCAGAATCCCCTGATTTCTTTCCAAGAATAAAGTCGAAGACGGTTGCCTGAGTATATTCTTCTCCAAACAAAGTTCCGGTATTATCAACTAAAGCAAGACGGTCAGCGTCCGGATCGATAACCACACCAATATCAGCATTTGAACCTTTTACCAGATCACAAATTTCCGTTAAATGCTCAGGTAATGGTTCGGGGTTATGTGGGAAAAGTCCGTTTGGAGTACAGTGAATAGTATGAACTGTTTCAACTCCCAGTTTTTCAAGCAGGAGAGGAACCCCAACAGATCCGGCTCCATTTACAGCATCAACAGCAACAGAAAGTTTGGCAGAGCGGATGATCTCAGGATTGATGTAGTCCAGCTTCAGAATTTCTTCAATATGATAT
Organism: Balneola sp.; assembly: GCA_965222085.1. Classification (GTDB taxonomy): domain Bacteria; phylum Bacteroidota; class Rhodothermia; order Balneolales; family Balneolaceae; genus Balneola. Next base: position 712,858 of record OZ244952.1, on the reverse strand, counting down.
TCAAGTAGGTCATTGTCTTCTGTAACGGTTCCGATCTCATTATACATTTTATAATTGAATTCACCGGAATCTGAAATCCCAATCATTTCTTTTCCTTCAGAAGCTGTCATAAACTCACTGGTTCCGTTCAGCAATTTTAAGGCATTCCATTGTGCAGGATTATGGCTTGCAGAAATGATAATACCTCCATCAGCATTATGACGTAAAACCCCCATTGCTACTGTTGGTGTTGGCACGATCCCAACTTTGATCACATCACAACCAACGCTGGCTAATGTTGAAGCGACGATATCTTCACATATTTGTCCGGTAACGCGGGAATCTCGACCTAAAATCACTGTTCCTCCTTTAAGCCAGGTGCCGTAAGCCGCTGTAAATCGTGCTAAATTTTCAGGGGTGAGGTCAGTACCAAAAACGCCCCGAATTCCGGAGACAGATATCATTAATGCCATTGTATTATTTTCTTGATTGAATAATTTGTTCTAATTGGATCATCCAGCCACGTAAACCCGGAAAATTGGGACTTAATTGCTGAACTCTTTGTGCAGTTTCCATCGCTTTATCAAATTGTTGATCAGTACCATATGCACCAGAAAGGTTAAATAAAGCCTGAGGATCTCTGGGATTAACTGCAATAGATTCTTCCAATAATTGTATTGCTGTTTTTGCATTTCCTCTGTTTAGTTCTATTGCACCAAGCATTTTGGTGATGAAAGGCTCTGCTTTATTGATTGAATAGGCATTTCTTAAAAGCGGTTCTGCTTTGTCAAACTCATTGCGATCTAAATGGAGTCGCGCAGCAAAAACATAAGGAGAATCATTCCAGGGTTGGTTTCTTATCAGTCCGTAATATTCTCCAAGTGCAAGATCAATCTGACCTGAACTCTCATAATAATTTGCAGCGTTGACTTTTGCTCTGTCCCAGCCTAGTTCCTGATGAACGGTAGCAAAAGCTAAACTGTCGACAAAATCAGTAAAAGAATAAGAAAGCTGATATGGAGTTGGTTTAGTGCCCTGAACAAAAGGAAAACCCTGCTTCAAAGTAGAAATTCTGTGCCATTGAACGCGGTGATCAAAATAAGTGAGATTCATTTCATTGAAATATCTATCCCAATCTTCCTTTTGGATTTCACTTCTTGTTATACCTCTTTTTTCCAGGTCGTTCAAAATAACTTCAGAAAAAGTTTTTCCAATCAAAAAGTATCCTTGTTGATTGGGATGAAGGTGTTCCAGCATCAGATCAAAGCCAATTAAACCTTCATCAGAGTTTTGCTCAAAAGCTTCCTGAACCGGAACATAAGTGGTAAGAGGGTTTTTTTCAGCCTGATCTTTTATGATCTCATTTATTTCGGAAGGTGCTCTGAATTTTAGTCCGTCCAGATCTTTGGCAAGGTTGAATTTTTCTTTTGCAGCACCAAAATCATCAGTATCCAGAGCATTTTGAGCTTCCCTGTATGTGGAAAGAGCGGATGGTTGCTCTCCATCTTTTATATCAACAAAAGGCTCCTGATCTTTAACGTTGCTGGTAACACTTCCTATAAACACAGGAATGCCTTCATCTTCAAAAGTTTCGATAATGGTTGAAATATTGCTTTCAAACTGAATCATCGCCAGTTCATATTTCGGGCTGTCTAATTCAATAGATCTGGAATTAACGATTCTTTCCATAAGTGTTCCGCTTTCTTTAACCTCTTTGTCAGAAAAGGTAGACGCAAACCACTTACCCGTGTCCACAATAATGGTTCTGAGAAACAGAAAGGTTTTGAATCGCTGAAGTTTTAAATAGAATCGAACAAACCCCGGAAATGCTCCCAGATTTTCATTTGAACCCACTCCAAGTGCTCCATAAAATTCATTATGTCCTGCATAGATCATAACAGCATCCGGTTTATGTTCAATGATTTCATCCAATTGATCGTATAAGGTATAAGTGTTGATGGCCGAAATCCCCACGTTCACTACTTCCACATTTTTATCGGGCAGGGCATCCTGCAAAACATCATCCACAATTCGTGAAAAAGTACCGTTAAATCCATAAGGATAGCCTGCGGCAGTTGATCCGCCCATAGCAAATATTCTGTAGCTGTCTTTCGGTTTTTCAGCTAAAAAAACATCTATAGAAGGACTTGGAATTACATTGGTATAAAAGAAATATCTGGAAGCAAAGTTCGGGTTTGGAATGCGATATTCTGCGGTAGGAATATTCGGGTCGATGAACAGATCGGTATTCCCTAAATAATTGGTGCTTCTTAAAATGAGCTCAAGAATCAGAAAGAATAAAACGGGGATCGAAAAAGTGATCCCGTAAAACAACACTTTCTTTTTTAACGGAAGCGGTTTTTTTAGCTCATCCAGATACGTTTGTACTTCCACTTCTTCGAGATTCAGATCCGAAGCTATTTTTTTCGCACTTTTCTTTTTGCTGTGCTTTTTTATGTACGACTTCTGCTTATTACTTAGAGCCATAGATCATGAATTAGGCAACCATTTTGTTTCTTCGTTTCCGGATTGTTTGTTCTCAAATCTGGCAAGGACGAACAGGAAGTCAGAAAGCCGGTTCAGATATTTTATAGCCTCTTCAGAGATATCATCTTCTTTTGAACATTCTACTGCTAAACGCTCAGCTCTTCGGCAAACGGTTCTGCCCACATGAAGATTTGCTCCCGCAGGAGATCCTCCCGGAAGAATAAAACTCACCAAAGGCTCAAGATGATCCTCAAGTTCATCAATAGCGTTTTCCAAAAAAGTGATCTCGGATTCCTGAATTCTATCGATCTTTATTTTTTTTGACGGAGGTGTGGCGAGGTCAGAACCCAAGACAAAAAGCTGTTTTTGAATTTCATCCAGAAGTTCTTTTGAGCGAGCATGAACACCGTGTGAAAGAGAAACTCCGAGAACAGAATTCAATTCATCCACAGTGCCGTATGCTTCAATTCGTAACGAGCTTTTAGAAACTCTTTGTCCACCAAACAGTGAAGTATCACCCGCGTCGCCTTTTTTTGTATATATCTTCATAAATAATCTTTAGCTGAAAATAGCTCTTTAAACATAAACATTCTGATTCAGCTTTAATAGATTTTGATGGTTCTTAATTAATAGGATTACTAACATTCAGGGAATAAATTTCAGCGCATATATACATGAGAAAAATATTCCTTTTAGTTCTGTTTGTTTTTATCCCGATTATTAACGCTTTTGGTTTTCAATCTGATGAAGTTAAATCCGGAGTGGAAGTGCTTTCAAAGATGTACGAAGAGTATAAGGGAAAGTGGTATACGAATTTCACATTTACTCAGGAAACTATTTTTTATGGACAGAATAATGAAGTTGTAAGAACACAAATGTGGTACGAAGCTATGAGTCTTCCGGGAAAACTTGCCATTAAATTCGATGAGAAGAACTCAAATAACGGTATTCTCTTTAACGATGGTGTTCAGTACGGATTTGTAAACGGAGAGAAGATTCAGGAATTTCCGAGAGTGCACGATCTGCTTGTTTTGGGATTTGATGTGTATCACCAATCGGTAGACAGCACAGCTAACCAACTTTCAGGAATTGGGTACGACCTTGAAAAAGTATACATGGATGAATGGCAGGGTAGGGATGTTTATGTAATTGGAGTTGAGGAAGCAGATTCGACCAAACCTCAGTTCTGGATCGACGCTGAACGTTTAGTTTTTGTGCGGAATATCACTGTAGGGCGGGCAAATACTTTACAAGAAGTTCAGTTTAACAACTATGAGAGGTTGGGAGAAGGTTGGGTTGCTCCAGAAGTGATCTTTAAAGCCAACGGAATGCTTGGTTTGGTAGAAAAATATACCGAAATGGAAATCCCTGCTTCAATAAATCCGGATGTTTTTGATCCGGAGAAATTTGTAGAGGTGGAGTGGGATTGAAATATAATAGAGAAGAAGAAATTCTAAATTTTTTAGATATGTTAAGAACTGACATAGGTTTTATGATATATCAAAAAGGAGAAGAGAGGATGGTTAGTAATGAGAAATGGACAGCAAAAGATTTTGTTCAAGTAATATTTGAAATAGAAGAGCTTGATCCAGAGTACAATCTTAAACTATTTCGAGAGGTTAAAAATAAGTTTACAGATAGATTTGGGAATGAGATTTGAATCGTCACCCTGAGGATACTTCCGAACCTACCTGCGGTAGGCAGGGGATCTGCAAAATTATTCGGACGTGAACGTCCTGCTGGTTTAAGGTTTCACCAATATTGACTTCTTAAACAAGCAAATCCTTTAGGTTTGCTTACTGTTGATCCAAGGATGAAATCTTTATCCGATCGGACTAAAGTCCTCTCTGGTGAACATGATTCTGAATGTTCGTGATGATTTAGATTTCTTCAGGTATACCAGCAAGGATTTTAATCCGCAGCGTATGTGAAATGAGCCTTAATTATAGAAATGGTTAAGACCAATCGGAGTAAAGTCCTCTCTTGGAAACCTGATATAATTCTGGCTTGGAATGAATTAAGTTTACATATAAGGGGTTTATCCCGTAGCTATTAAATTGTGACCCATTTCGTAAGATCCCGAAATAAATTCGGGATGACGTACAATCATGAATGATCAGCTGAGCCTGTTAAGCCGAACAACTGGCCCCACCAAGTACGCAAAACTGAGCGCAGTAGGGATGATTCAGATAAACCTTTTGGAATGATTCTTTGAGTGTGGTACCGAGTTCAAATTGTTCATCATAAGCGATTAAAGTACATGGAAGCACCACGGGAGTGTCGGTTCCCTTTCGCTTTACAACCATGCGTTCTGTTGCACACATTTGATGTTCAGCTTTAACATTCAAAATATCCCAGCAATCTGTAGTGATTTCCGGTACATCCTGATCGGTAGTCATTTCCGGGAAGATCACAATATTTTCACCGCCTGTTACCGTGATTCCAACTTCATATTCATCCAAAATAGACTGATAACCTTGTAAGGCTTCATCTCTGGATTCATTTTCCAAAGAACGACCGGCAACCGCAAGATTGAAACCCATTTTAGAAAGGGTGTTCATTGTAGTCAGGGTTCTGTTGAACGTTTTAGGTCCACGCTCACGCTCGTGTACAGATTCTGTATGATGATCTAAAGAAATACGAAGTGTTAGTTTTCCGGGATATTTTTTATTCAGCGCATCCAGTTCATCGAAATGCTTATCAATGGCGCGGTATGCATTGGTTAATACCAACACATTAAATCCTCGTTCTAAACATAAGTCCAGAATCGGAACCATATCTTTATTCAGGAAAGGTTCGCCTCCGGTGAATGATATTTGTTTTGTGCTTAATTCAAGATCACGAATTTCATCCAGATAGGTTTTTACTTCATCTGTAGTGATGTACAGCAACTCATCGTTGGTTGGGGAAGATTCGATGTAACAGTTTTTGCACTGAAGGTTACAACGGGTTCCCGTATTGAACCAAAGAGTATCCAGATTGGTCAACTCTACATAAGCCCGATCTTCACCTTTACCCGTTGTTGTTGGTTCTTTGAATTTCCCTTTGTCGTGAAAATTCTGTTTTATTTCCTGTTCTTTAAGAGATTTAGTCTTTAAATCTTTTAGCAGCATGGAGCAGCCTCGTCCGAATTAGTATTTTCTGTGTTGAAGGGGGCACTTCCACCACAGCCTTCAAAAATTCCGTAATGGGTGGAAAAGTCACCCCAAAAATCAAAATGTTCTTTAAATCGTGTATCGTGAAGCATCATATAAGTATTGCCGCAAACCGTTTTAATGCGGCCGGCTTCAAATAAGTGATGATCGTCCAGTTCAAAAGCATCTTTGTTATGATCGATAGTTCCTTTGTAGCGAACGGCTTGACCATAATCTTCGCAATCGCTTTCCAGCTCTGGAAGTTTCATCAAGCGATAAGTAACAGAGTAAAAATTAATGTTTCCAACTTTTTCCATAAGCTCTTCATCTTCGATGGTAATTCTGTTGGAACTCACTGTTCTGGGATCCAAAAAGCCGACGTCTTTAGAAATGGTCAAAAAGTCGTTCCAATATAGTGCACCACTCAAACATTCTCCGTATAAAACAGGATCATCAACAAGATCCTGAGGGATTCTTCGATCGGAATAAACATCACTGAAATAGATTTCGCCGCCTTCCTTTAAAAGATCATAAGCGCCCTGAAGAACTGCTTTTTTATCCGTAGCCAGATTTATAACACAATTAGAAATGATCAGATCAAGAGATTCTTTTTCTATATCCAGCTTTCCAAGCTCTTCGATATTTCCTTTCTGGAATTCAACATTTGCAAACCCGAACTTTTCAGCATGAAAGTCTTTGTGAGCATCCGCGACTTTTAACTGTTCATCAGTCATATCCACACCGATAACATGACCTTCTTTGCCAACCAATTTACTTGCTACATAACAATCTCTACCGGAACCGGAACCTAAATCTAAAACTCTTAAACCTTCAAGATTTGTAGGAATAGTAAGACCACAGCCATAATACTTAGACATCGTTTCATCGTGTAGCTGGCTTAAAATGTCTTTGATGTGTCTTGGATATTCTATATCAGTACAGCAGGCATTGGTTTTCAGGTCGTCAGATGTCTGCAGGGTTTCTCCGTAATAGGATGAAACCTGATCGTGAATATTATTTTTCATAGTTAGATATTTGATTGTCTGATCTTCAGAATGAATTCCGGTTCTGAAGAAGATAGTTAATTAAAAGAACGTAACAACTCCGAAATCAGATTGGTACTTAACAGAATTAGTATACTTTAAATCTTCAAGCCTAAGTATAACTTTTATGTAACATTCTTTATTTACGTTTAATGGAATTCATTTGTAGATTTTTACTGTTTAGACACCGAAGATTTTGGTAAATCAATAAATAGACTCTTGAGATGAAAATATTAATAGCTGACAAAATTCAGGATTCAGTCGCAGAATCTCTTTCAGACAAAGGGCATATTTGCACAGTTGACAGTTCATTAACATCTGATTTGTTACCAGGTTCAATTACTGATCATCAAGTATTAGTTGTAAGAAGTACAAGAGTGGAGGTTGACACGATAGACAAAGCAACCAACCTTAAGTTGATCGTTAGAGCCGGTGCAGGGACTAATACTATCGATAAAGAGTATGCTGCAAAAAAAGGCATAAAAGTGTGCAATGTACCCGGAGCTAATTCTATAGCAGTTGCTGAACTTGTGATGGGACTGATCATTTCCATAGACCGTAATATTCCTGATAATGTGGATGATCTGAGGAATGGAATCTGGAATAAGAAAAAATACAGTACTGCAAGAGGAATTTACGGGAGAAACATAGGGATATTAGGACTTGGTGCAATTGGGAAAGCGTTAGCAGCGAGAGCAAAAGCATTTGGCATGAATGTATATGGGGTTGAAAAACCTTCAAGATCAGAGGAGTCGAAAACAAAGATTTCAGAAGCGGGAATTACGTTATTGAGATCAAGAGAAGAGTTGTTAAAAAAATGTGATGTAGTAAGTCTTCATTTACCATCCGTACCCGAGACAAAAAACTTAGTGGATGAGAGTTTCTTATCTCAAATGAATGAAGGAGCGATATTAGTAAATACATCAAGAGGGGAACTAGTGGATGAAAACGCTTTGATTAAAGCGATGAATGAGAAAGAAATACGAGTAGCACTGGATGTTTATGCGGATGAACCCGGCGCAGGAGAATCGGAATTCAAAAACCAAATTGGCAAACATCCTAATGTATATGGAACTCATCATATTGGTGCTTCAACTCAACAAGCTCAGGATGCTGTAGCTGAAGGTGTAGTTGAAGTAATTGATACCTTTGCCAATGGTGGAATAATCAACTGTGTGAATTAAAGAAAGCCTATCAGCTGAAATAATAACCCGAATCCAGTTTTTTGAAAGAAATAGACAAGTGGGCTAATTCTTGAAGTCGGTTTTTAAAAGAGTCACTAAATTCTGAAGAAACCGCTACCGTTAATGTGACTTTTTCCAAGTATTCGGATTTTTTTTCATGCAGCCGAAAATCCTGCCTTAGTTTTTGAATGATATTTTCCTCAGAATATTCATAACTGACTTCAAACCACACGCAGGGAACAACAGTTTTCAGTTTAGATGCTTCAATAGCTTGTTTTGCTCCTTCACCATAAGCCTCGATCAATCCAGGTTTACCAAGTTTGGTTCCTCCGAAATAACGTACAACCACTGCACATACATCCACTAGTTCATTGGACCGAAGTTGATTTAAGATTGGAAGTCCGGCCGTACCTGAAGGCTCGCCATCATCGCTGCTGAACTCAGTGGTGTCATTAGCCCCGATGCGGTAAGCGTAGCAGTGATGTGAAGCATCCCAAAGCTCGGTTTTAAGTTTTTGCAGTTGCTCATCGAACTCTTTCTCAGACTTCGCAGGAATGAGATATCCAATGAACTTAGAACCTCGTTCTTTGAATTCGGAAATAAATATGTTGGAAACTGTTTTCAGAAAATGATTGATTTATTAGCCTGAAAAGGTAAAAGAATATTTACCGCCGTTCATACTTAATATTTAGAGTGAATCCACCTTGCCATTGAAAAGGGAAAAAGCGATTTTTCAAATCTATAAAAGCATAATTTAGTTTCACTTTAAATTGAAACTAAAGCTTTAACAAGCTTGTTTAACATTTTCAGAACTAACTATAAAAACCAGCATGCCCTCATTTATAAAAGCGATCAATTCGCAGGTAGGCCGCAAAATCATGACGGGGATCACAGGCATCGGTTTGATGCTATTCCTTATCGGTCATATTGTAGGTAATCTAACTATTTTCGGTGCTCCTGAAGCCTTTAACATTTACACCAAAACTTTAGAAGATCTGGGTCCTTTGCTTTATGTGATTGAAGCAGGACTGGCTTTTTTCTTTTTATATCATACCATTTTGGGAGTATCCATCTGGTGGAACAGAAGAAAAGCTCGCCCGGATGGATACAAGAAGTATCAAACCAAAGGCGGACCAAGTCACCAGTCATTAGCATCCAAAAGCATGGTCTATACAGGAATCATTATTTTGGTTTTTCTTGTGATCCATATCTGGACATTTAAGTTCGGTGATACAGAAATGGTTAAGCTCGCATCAGGCGAAATGGCTCGTGATCTGAGAGCATTGGTGATCGAGAAATTTACTGATCCGCTATATGCATTCGGTTATACATTTGTATTGAGTTTATTGATACTTCATTTGTCTCATGGATTCTGGAGTGCGTTTACCTCGCTTTCTATGAAAAGCAAAGAAGCTTCTAAAAAAGTACAAATGGGAGCATATGGTTTCGCCATTGTAATTATGCTCATGTTTATCTTCATTCCGCTGTATATCTATTTCACCGGCGGTGAAGGTTCATTAATCTCATATTAAAAGGAATTTAAGAATGAAATTAGATTCAAAAGCACCAGAAGGACCGTTACAAGAAAAGTGGCGCAAGCACAAAAAAGAAATGAAGCTTGTTGCTCCTAATAACAAGCGAAAGTATGAGGTTATCGTTGTTGGAACCGGATTAGCCGGTGGTGCCGCTGCTGCAAGTATGGCTGAGCTTGGTTACAACGTAAAAAGCTTCTGTATTCAGGATTCTGCACGAAGAGCACACAGTATTGCCGCTCAGGGTGGGATTAACGCCGCTAAAAATTATCCCAATGACGGAGACAGTATCTGGAGGTTATTTTACGATACTATAAAAGGTGGCGATTACAGATCCAGAGAAGCAAATGTTTACCGACTTGCGGAAGTAGCGAATGAAATTATTGATCAAGCGGTAGCTCAGGGTGTTCCTTTTGCCCGTGAGTACAGTGGATTACTTGCAAATCGCTCTTTTGGTGGAGCTCAGGTTTCCAGAACATTTTACGCTCGTGGTCAAACCGGACAGCAATTACTATTAGGTGCTTACCAAGCGATGATGCGTCAGGTAAACGAAGGTGGAATAGAATATCACCCACGCCATGAGATGCTGGACGTTGTGATCATTGACGGGCAAGCCCGCGGTATTATTACCAGAGATCTGGTTTCAGGTGAATTAAAGAGATGGGAAGCCGATGCAGTTGTACTGGCAACCGGTGGATATGGAAACGTATTCTATCTTTCAACCAACGCAAAGAATTCAAATGTAACTGCGGCGTGGAGAGCTCACAAAAAAGGAGCTTTATTTGCAAATCCATGTTACGTACAGGTTCATCCGACATGTATTCCGGTTTCCGGAGATTATCAGTCTAAACTTACTCTGATGAGTGAAAGTTTGAGAAATGATGGTCGTGTTTGGGTTCCGCGTAAAAAAGGAGATGATCGTCATCCAAATGATATTCCGGATGAAGAACGCTTTTATTATTTAGAGGAAAAATATCCAAGTTTCGGAAACTTAGTTCCTCGCGATGTAGCTTCCAGAAATGCTAAGATCGTTTGTGATGAAGGATTGGGAGTGGGGCCAACCGGACTTTCTGTATATCTCGATTTCCGAGATGTTATCAAGCGTGATGGTAAAGAAACAGTAGCTGCAAAATATGGTAACCTGTTCGATATGTATGAAAATATCGCCGGTGAAAATCCATACGAGCAACCAATGAGAATTTATCCGGCGGTGCATTACACGATGGGTGGTCTTTGGGTTGATTACAATTTAATGACCAATATTCCGGGACTTTTTGCCACAGGGGAAGCTAATTTCTCTGATCACGGAGCAAACAGACTGGGAGCAAGTGCATTGATGCAAGGCCTCAGTGACGGTTATTTCGTACTTCCTGCAACTATCGGTAATTATTTAGCTGATGTAAAACCGGGAACTCGTTACGGAACCGATCACAATGCGTTTGTTGAAGCTGAAAAAGGTGCTCAGGATCAAATTGATAAACTTCTGAACATCAATGGAAAACGAACCATTGTTGATTTCCACAGAACGCTTGGAAAGATCGTTTGGGATAACATCGGAATCGCCAGAAACAAGGAAGATCTTGAAAAAGCGATCAAAGAAATTCAGGAACTTCGTGAGGAATTCTGGACGAATGTTTATGTGCCGGGCGAAAAGAATAACTACAACAAATATCTGGAATTTGCAGGCCGTGTAGCTGATTTCTTTGAACTGGCTGAATTGATGGCTAAAGATGCTCTGGAAAGAGAAGAATCATGTGGTTGCCATCTCCGTGAGGAGTATCAATCTGAAGAAGGAGAGGCAATTCGAAATGACGAAGACTTCTCCTATGTAGCAGCCTGGGAATTCAAGGGTGTGAACGGACAACTTCAGGAAGAACTGCACAAAGAAAATTTAGAATTTGAATTCGTTGAACTGAAACAAAGATCATATAAATAAAGGCCACTAAAACACAAAATCACAAAAGCTTTTGGAACTCTTTTAGTTAAAATTTTCGTGTTTTAGAGTTTTTGTGGCAAATAGAGAATATTATGAGCAAAGATATGACCATTCATTTGAAATACTGGAAACAAGCAGGACCTGATGTTCCCGGTCACTTTGAAGAGTATACTTTAGATACTGTAAACGAGCATATGTCCTTCCTTGAAATGTTGGATGTACTCAACGAAGAACTTCAGCTTCAAGGCAAAGAACCTGTTGAATTCGATTATGATTGTCGTGAAGGAATTTGCGGTTCTTGTAACTTGGTGATCAACGGGCAGGCGCACGGACCAAAAGCCGAGGTTGCTTGTTGTCAATTGCACATGCGTAATTATAAAGATGGTGACAAAATTACTATTGAGCCACCAAGAGCTGCAGCGTTTCCGATCATTAAAGACCTTGTTGTAGATCGTAGTGCTTTTGATCGAATCATTGAAGTAGGCGGATATGTATCGGTAAAAACCGGTTCCGCTCAGGAAGCAAATGCCTTGCCGGTAGAAAAAGAGAAATCGGATGAAGCCTTTGAATACGCTGCTTGTATTGGTTGCGGCGCTTGTGTGGCTGCCTGTCCGAATGCGTCGGCTTCATTGTTTACGGGAGCGAAATTAGCTCACTTGAATAAATTCCCTCAGGGAGAAGTGGAAAGAAGTAATCGTGCGGTTGCAATGGTAGACCAAATGAAAGAAGAAGGATTTGGTGACTGCTCCAACTTTGCAGAATGTGAAGCTGTTTGCCCGAAAGGAATTTCTATCTCAGCTATTGCTGAAATGAGAAGAGATTACATGAAGGCGTTGGTGAGCTAGTACTCACCTGTCATCCTGATTCCGAAATGTCGGGAGAAAGAATCTAAAGCCATCTCAATTTTGGGATGGCTTTTTTGTTTAAGAAGTAAGTTTTTCTTTTATAGTATCGTCTTTGAGATGTGGGATTAAAAGTTTGAAAATTGGCCAATCTGAATAGTCTTCCCATTCTATTCTATTTGATATTTCAAGCATTTTAGCTTCAGCGTCACTATAATTTTCTAAAATAATCATAGCACCGATACTAGGTAGTTCGGCTTCAAAATCTTGAACAGCTTTTAAAAATATTATTTCTTTGTCTTCAAGATCTAGTTTTTTAAATCTCTTTATCTGTAGCTTATTCAAGCGATAATATACTTTATTAAAATTATCTGAGTTAGATTTAGTAGCAATTTCGTTTCCGAAATCTAAAATTCTTTCAGCTAAGTCATATTCTTCGTTTGATATAAAAAGTAATGCTATTGTTGTAGCTGCTTCTGGATAATCACTAATTATAGCCTGTGAGTTAAAAAACTTTTCTAATAATGGTTCTTTATATTTATCTGATTCAAATTTAAATAAAAGTTCAAATGCGTTTTCAAATGATGATGGTTTAGGGTCAGTCTCGATCTCTTTTAATCTATATAAAAGTGCGGTTTCATAGTTTCCTGTTAAACCATGTGTATCAGCTAAAAAACCATATGGTAAAGGTATAGTTAGAGTTTCGTCTCCAATCGATACTTGAGTGTCATTCTTAGAATTAGTAAATCGAGATATCTTTTTGCCTAAGTTTTTTATGTCTCGATCAATAATAGGGTGTGTATTATTTTTTCCTTGCAAATTTATTCTTTTTACTAAACCATTAAGTCTTTCTGCTAATGAAAAATATGGGTCAGACATTTCAGGCTGTAAGTCGAGCTCCACTTCATCGTGTAGTTCTGCAAAAAATTGATCAAAACCATCAATTTCTACTATTCTAAACTTTGAAAAGCGTCTCAAATTTTCAACTTTATCTGATAGCTCTTCCTTCTTTCTAACACACCAATAAATGCCATTTGGAAAGAAGTGGTCAAATCTAAGCAAGGTATTTAAGGTATCCATTACTGATCTATCATTTCCAGAATACCCAATAAATATAAATCCAAACTCAGAAGCGTATTGTTTGAATTTATCTTGTGTATTTTGTTCGAGACTTTCCAGTTCTCTCAAAGTATTTTTGATGTTATCGAAAAGAAAATCCCCATGTAATTTTATTACTTTCGGTCGATTAGAAGTAATTCTTATTGAATTAATACTTGAGTCATGGGCACAAACAATAGGTCGAATTTCATTTGAATATAGATAACAAGCTTCATTTATCAAGTCATCAAAATTGGTGGTAAAAACAGTATTGAAAACTTTATTCCTAATCAAATTTACTAGATAAATATAACCCCATGATGGAGAAGCGTCTTTAAAACAAGATTCTATATATTCTCTTCTCTGTGATGGTTCATCATAAAGCTTCTCAAATAGCAAAGAATACTCATCTTCTTTTTTGTACCAATCTTGATTTTCCAAATGCTCTTCAATTTTTTCTCCATTATTTTTATAACTGTTATAATGTGATTTTCTCCAGTCATTAATCATTTTAGATGCTAAAGGCACATCACTTGTAGCACTTGCACCAGCACCTAAAAAAAGTGCAAAGTTTGGATGATGATCTTTCGTTTCTTTTATTATGTTCAGTAAGTGAGCTTGTGGAAGAATTCTTTGGTTTGACATTTTTAGAACTTAACTAAATGATTTTGCTTAGAATACAAAAACCCTTTGGTTTATCCAATATACGAAACCGCCGGAATGCCAGAGTTTTCCAAAGATGAAAAAGAAGATACTTAGGAATAATTTTCAGCTTTAACTTGAAAGCCATCTCAATTTGAGGTGGCTTTTTTATCGTGATCCAATTCTTTCAAGAAAAGAACTTGCTCCAGGCATTGTTGGAGCATTATCACCTTTTAATAGACCTGTATCTACACGACTAAATATAGCTTGAATAATCAGATCTCTTTCATCTTCACTAATATCACCACGTTCTTTTAAGGATAAATATACCATTGTAAGTTGATGTCGCTCTTCTGCGTCTCTTTTAAGGTGAAATGAGCTAAAAATCATTCTTGAACAGGTACGTAGAAAATATGCTGAGAATGAAATTAAAGTCGCGTAAAGAAGAATGCTTTTTACTGCGAGTGGATCAAATTCTGAAATATCATTTTCAAAAATTGAAGGCGGATCGTATATCAATTTAAAAATGCCTCCGCAAATAACAATTATACTTAATACGAGTATTAATGACCATAAATAACCAGAATCTCCGTATTGTTTGATTCTATTGTCCCAGTACTGCAATGGCGCTTTCAATGACATAAAATCAGAATAAGTTTTATCGGTCAGGTCAATCTTTCTTTGACCTTCTTTTATTGATTTTTCAATCCTTTTCTCTTTTTCATTCTCCCAATCAGATAAGCTTTTTTTCGTATTTTTAAACCATATTTCAATGTCAGTAGATATTGCAGAGAATTTATTTTCTAATGTGCCTGATTGTTTTTTTACCCTACTCAATAATCTAGAAACAGATATTTTTTCTGCTTTCCTCCTTTCTTTAAATCCTCCTTGTTCTCTTGCTTGGGTAAATTCATAAGCTTTAATTATCCCTGAAAATTGATTTAAATTAGAACCAATTGAATGTGGTATTTCATTTAAATAATAAAAAGCTAACGACGCTTCGGTTGGGTTTTCTTTAGTTAAGTTCTCATAAAAAATGGCTGTGGGAGTTTGACAAGATAGTACCGAGGCATTTCTATTGTTAATATTTAATTTGTTAGATTTTAAGCTCGGAGAAAGGTTATCCCATATTCTTTTTAATGAATCTTTATCTGTTTCTTTATTAGTATCATGAAAATTTAAAAGCAGATCATATTTATCTCTAAAAAATGTCGAATAACTTCTAAAAATTCCGTGATTTATGAAATGATCTTGTCCCCAAAACTCAACTTCTTTTTGAAAATGAGATAATATATTTTGTAAACCTTTTAAGGTTTCTTCGAAATTGTCAACATCGTATTTGAGATGCAAAGAAAGATCTAAGTATTCATAACTGTTTGGAAAAGACATAATTCATATTTTTTTAACAAACATTCAAAGAATCTATGTTTTTAAATCGGAAAAAAAAAAGCCATAAGAATGGAGGGACGCATCAACGTCTAATTTAACCTCGTTCCGTAGCTCTGCCTGTCTACCGACAAAGGCTGGCTGTGGAACAGTATTTAGAAGCTCCTGCTTCTTGTTGTTCTTAATATGTGGTCAAACTCTTCCAGAGTTGATATGAATTGGATTATTAACTATTGAGATGATTTAACTCTGGAAGAGTTAAAGTCTAAACCAAAAACCCATCAACCCCTGAACTTCTCTTGTAAACCGGAGAGAAAATGTCGTAAGTACTGATCATTGCATTCACGGTATTTAGCGGAAGTGGGTTTTCTGAAAAAAGCACTTAGTTCGTGTGGACTGATACTCTTGCCAACCAATTCAAACATTTCCAGAATGTCATCACTTTGAAGATTGTATGCGATTCGTAATTTTCTGAATACGATGTTGTTATTTAATACTTGTTCGGGAACAGGATGTGCACCTTCTTTCTTTCCCCGCTTTTGATTGATCAATCCATTCAGAAAAGTAGCCAAGGCGACATCAGGCATCTTCACAAAATCAGAATCTTCATCTTTCTTGAGCCAGGTTGTAACTCTGGCCTGATCAATAGGATCATTAGCCAAAGCAAACACCTCTGCCATTTTGAGATCATTATAGCCTAGAATATATCTTAAACGCCTGAAGATGTCGTTGCTGTCCATTTGGGAACTGAAGTAAAGAATTAAACAATTGAATTCGAAAGGTACCAATAAAGATCGGGATATTAACCCGGTAAATTAAAACTTGATAAATAGTATATACTTATAAAATAGGAGTTGTTTAATAAGGTGGATTTTGATATTTACAGACTCAATTGAAATATATCTTTAAAGTTAAATGATCGAGTATCTGTTGGAGCCTTACAATGCTCCCTTCTTTTATGCATTTGCAGTTCTGTTGGTGATACTCGGCTTGGAGTTGTTCTCTTTAATACTGGGATTTGGGTTTTCTCAGTTTATCGACAATATATTTGATGGCGGAGATATCGCTTTGGAAACAGATATCGATTCGGATGTTGAATTTGAGAATGGGTTTATATCAAAGTATGTAGCCTGGATCAAAGTAAAAAATGTTCCTGTTCTCATTCTGTTGATCATTTTTTTGGCGACTTTTTCAATTGCAGGTTTTGCGCTTCAAAGTCTTTTAAATAAATTTTTAGAATTTACTTTGCCCCTTATTGCGGCCATACCGGCAAGCATACTTATTTGCTTGCCTT
Organism: Balneola sp.; assembly: GCA_965222085.1. Classification (GTDB taxonomy): domain Bacteria; phylum Bacteroidota; class Rhodothermia; order Balneolales; family Balneolaceae; genus Balneola. The sequence goes on along the minus strand of OZ244952.1, from coordinate 696,301 downwards.
TATACAGATGGGTTGCTAAAACTCTTGGGACTAAATTATTTAAAGAGGAAACAACAGCGCTGCTTGAAAGCTCTTTTGTAGGTGAAGAAGTTGAGATAGTAATAGGGACTTCAAGACCCGGTTTTCCTGCGGAAGCTAAGTTCAAAGATATGTATGGTCAACTGCATTATATAATGGTTGAACCTGTTGATAGTAAAACGGAATTTAAACAAGGAACTAAAGTAGTTTTAACAGAAAAAAAGGGTTCGATTTTTAAAGCTACTTTTCCAACAAATAAATAATAAGATTAAGAATGGATTTTCTTCAAACAAATGACATTGTCATAATTTCTTCGATAATACTGGTATCGCTTTTGATTATAGGATTGGTTTTTGCAAGACTATATAAAAGAGCCTCCAAAGAGCTTTCTTTTGTAAGGACAGGATTTGGTGGACAAAAAGTAATTATGAATGGAGGAGCATTAGTATTTCCGGTACTTCACGAAGTTATTGCCGTAAATATGAACACTATTCGTTTAGTGGTTTCAAGAAAGAATGAGCAAGCATTGATTACCAGAGACAGAATGAGAGTTGATGCCACTGCAGAGTTTTATTTGAGGGTTAAGCCAGAAGCAGATGCCATAGCTTTTGCCGCTCAGACATTGGGGCAAAGAACTATTTCCCCTGAACAGCTTAAAGAGTTGATGGAAGGTAAGTTTGTGGATGCTTTAAGGGCGGTTGCTGCCGAGATGGGGATGGAAGAACTTCATGAAAAGAGAACTGACTTTGTTCAGAAAGTTCAGAATGCTGTAAAGGTAGATCTTGAAAAAAATGGATTGGAACTGGAAACAGTTTCTCTAACAGGTTTGGATCAAACAGATAAGCAGTTTTTTAATGCTAATAATGCATTTGATGCTCAGGGTTTGACCAAGCTAACCGAGACAATTGAAGAAAAGAAGAAAGTAAGAAACGACATTGAACAAAATACTTCAGTTGCTATCAAGAAGAAGAATTTAGAAGCTGAAAAAGAAAGACTGGAGCTGGAGAGGGAAGAAGAGTTTGCAAAAGCTACTCAACAAAGAGCTATTGCAAATCAGGTTGCATTAGAAGCCGCTCAAATTGCAAAGGAAAAAGCAATTAATGATAAACTAGCTGAAGAAGCTGAGATTGAAGCTCAACGTGAAGTTGAAAGAGCGAAGATCAAGGCAAACAGAATGGTAGAGGAAGAAAGGATTCTGAATGAGCAATCTGTAAAAGAGAAAGATATTGAACGGGAAAAAGCGATCGAATTGACGAACCAGGACAGAGATATTGTAGTTGCTGAAAAGTCAAAAACAAGATCAAAAGCTGAGAAAGAAGCTAAACTTGCAGAAGCCGAAGCGGCATCAGCTTCGGAGAAAGTTGCTACTGCACGTCAAACAGAGGTAGCGAACAGAAACAAGCAGATCGCAGTTATCAAAGCAATGGAAGAGGCTGAAGAAAAAGCTGTAAGTATTAAAGTAGCTGCCGAAGCTGAAAAGACCGCGGCTCTTGATAAAGCAGAATCGATTAAAACTACTGCTGTTGCAGAAGCTGAAGCGATCAAAATTAAAGCCAAGGCAGACGAGGAGAGATATAAAGTAGAAGCCGAAGGTAATGAGAAATTAAACGCTGCAGAGAATGTGCTTTCAAAAGAGATTATTCAGATGAGAGTCCAGATCGAAACAATAAAACAGGCTACTTCAATGATTGAAGCAAGTGTGAAGCCAATCGAAGCAATTTCGGATATGAAAGTAATTAATGTAGGAGGATTGTCTGATTTTGTTGGCTCGGGATCGAATAATGGAGGTGCAAGTTCAGGTGGTAATAGTTCATCCGGAAACATGGCTGATCAACTTGTAAACAGTCTGCTTAAGTACAGAGGACTAGCACCTGTAGTTGATAATATTCTAAAAGAAGTTGGAATGGAAACCGGATCAATACAAGGGCTGACAAAAGCGCTGAATCCAAGTGGTGAGATTGAACAAAACCAAGATACATCAAACACCGAAAACGATTTGAAAGCAGAAAAACCCGAAACGAAATCCGAATCAGCAGAAGCAGCAAGTAAAGAAATAACCAAAAAAACTGAGACGGATAAATCCGTGAGCAGAAAAAAAGGTGAGTCCGGAAGTTCTGAGTGATCTCAAAATAATAACCTCTAAGGCTTATTTTGCCGAAGGGTTTGGATTAAGGAATAGATCTGAACTATTAGTATTTAAATTGAACAGGAGCTTAAAGCCGGACTAAAGGGGCATCCACAAGAGTCTACTTATTCCTTTTCTCTCAAGTTATTCTTTAAATTGTCATAGTTTTGATAAACATCTTCAGACTCTATTTCAATTTCAGAAAGATTCTCATTCACTTTTTCTTTTTTCTTTGAAGAAGATAGTTTTTTCGGAAGTTGATCGATGATCTTATTGGCAAGATCTTTCAGGTTTTTAAGCTTTCTTTTTCTCCATGCAATATCTAATTGATATATTAGGAGAGACGAAATACTCCAAAGGCCGGCACTTAAAGCGATAATACCTTGAATGCTTAAATCGGAAAACACCCCGGTTACCATCATAATTAAGAAAGTAAGTCCTCCTCCATACATTATCCCTTCAGTCAAAGGACTTCCTAATCCTACTCTTTGCGAAAGCTTCAACTTGGTATCAGTATCTCTTTTTATTAATGAAACGGTTGTTTCTATTCCCGAAATACTGGTATGAGACCATTTTCGTTGGTCCTTAGACTCTTTAGCCATTCCGAATGCACTTCCTCCAAATTGATGCCCCAATTCAGATAACACATCTTCCCAAATCGTTATTTCAGATAGCTCACTATCAAAAGTTCTTTCTTCAAAAATATGAGTATCTGTTATACCCGAGTGGCGTGTAATTTTCTTGTTTTCGTATTCAAGCGCAGCAGTTTTAATGAAGTCAACATCAAGACCTGAATCCTTGCCTATTTCCATAAGTTCGTTCATGGTCAAGCCTTGCTCATGAACTTCGCTCCCGGTTTTTTTTTGCATTTCGGCAGCCTTGCGAATGATTTCTTTTACTTCTTCTTCAGTAAATACTTTCCCCATTATGCATCCATTAAGTTCAAAAGATTATAAGAAAATAAATTTCCGCCAACCATTTAATTTTTGGAAAAGCGCTTTTAGTACTTGTTCATGTTTTTCTATTGCGATCATAAGCTAAAATCATTGAATATGGCGACTAGTAGTGGTATTTTCAAAGCCTGAAAAAGGAAGTTATTTAATGGGTTGGTTCTGTAAATGATATTCGAATCGACCATCAAAAAAACAGGTATAAAATGTCAAAAATAAAAGTCGGAATTAATGGTTTTGGTCGAATTGGTAGAATGGTAACCCGTTCGATACTTGCCAAATATAGCGATAAAGTTGATATCGTTGGGGTAAACGATCTAACTGATACAAATACACTAGCTCATCTTTTTAAGTACGATTCATCACAAGGGACATTCGATGGAACGGTTTCTGTTGATGGGGATAAAATTTCCATCAATGATATGAGTTTTTCGGTTACAGCCGAAAGAGATCCTGCGAACCTGAACTGGGGAGATCTCGGTGTTGATATCGTGATTGAATCAACCGGTTTTTTTGTAGACAAAGAAAGTGCAAGTAAACATCTTGAAGCCGGCGCTAAGAAAGTAATTATTTCGGCACCGGGAAAAGGACCAGTTAAAACCGTGGTACTTGGTGTAAACGACGAAGTGATCGACGAAGAAACAAAGATCTATTCAAACGCAAGTTGTACAACAAACTGCCTTGCACCAATGGTAAAAGTGTTGGATGATGCTTTTGGAGTTAAGAAAGGATTTATGACAACCATTCATGCGTACACAGGCGATCAAAGAATATTAGATGCTCCTCACAAAGACCTCAGAAGAGCTCGCGCTGCTGCCATTAATATTATTCCTACTTCAACCGGAGCTGCAAAAGCAGTTGGACTAGTGCTTCCGCATTTAGACGGAAAGTTAGACGGTGGAGCGGTTCGTGTTCCAACCCCAACAGGTTCATTGACTGATTTTGTTTGTGAAGTGAACAAAGAAACTACTGCAGAGGAAGTGAACGCTGCATTCAAAAAAGCATCTGAAGGTTCAATGAAAGGAATTCTTGAGTATGCAACAGATCCATTGGTATCAACTGATATCATTGGGAACCCTCACTCAAATATTTTTGACAGTGATCTGACCAAAGTAGATGGTAATCTTGTAAAAGTAATTGGCTGGTATGACAACGAAGCCGGTTATTCTATGAGAACCGCAGATCTGATTCTGAAAATAGCTTAATCCTTTCGATTAGAATTATCAGCGTTAAAATTTAAACCCTGTAGGTTAACTCTTACAGGGTTTTTTTATTCGAGTTAAAATTGATTATGATCATATAATTCAATTAATTAGATGTAATGTTATCGAGGTTAGTTATGAAATTACACTACTCATTTTTAGCAATTTTATTTTTCTCCTGTTCATTGGTCGATGGAGAAAAAAAAGCAATTGATCCTTTTGAATTTTCAAAATTATCGAGATTTGATCAACGTCCAATTACATCCGTAAATCTTGATGAGCATGGAAGTACAATGATAGGTACTTGGGAAGGGCTTTCGTATTACAAGAATGCAGATATATTTGGATACGTATCTCCTGAGGTAACTAAAAAGTTATCCCATTTGACAAAAAATGATAATGAATATTATGCCATTACAGAAAATGGTGATAAAGTTGTTCGCTCATCGAATGGATTCGAATGGACTGTTTTGTTCGACCCGCAATCAAAAATTTATGATATTCTGGTTTTAGAGAGTGGAACATTGATCGCCGGCACAGTAAATGGAATATATCTTTCTTCTTTATCTGGTGACACTGTTGTAAAAAATGAATTCTTTTTTGCTTCAGAGTTTCTAACAAACAGCATTAACCATCTTCTTCAGTCAGTTTCAGGCAGTATATTTGCAGGAACACATGACGGTATTTACAGATCAAAAGATGAAGGGCACACATGGGAGAAAGTATCAACAGAAATTTCAAAGCATGATGATTCAATCAGTATGCTTTTTGAAAGGAAAGATGGCACTATAATAGCTGGTCATAGGAGAGTGTTCTATGAAAGTGTGGATGATGGAGAGAGCTGGACATCTTATACATTACCGAAATACGGACCTGTAAAAATGATCGAAAAAGATGGAGTGGAATACCTTTTAGCAGGTGGTACTCTTTTGGTAAGAAAAAATAACGCATCAAAGTTTATCGAAATTGGTGTTGAACCAATTCTTGCGGAGAAATTTAATGACGAGTACTTTGTTGTTTTGGAAGACTTCGACATTCAAGGAGATAAAATCATTCTTTATAAAGATACTTACCCTAATACTGTCTTTCTTGGAACCAAGAATCTGGAAGCTTCGATTTGGAAAGAACTGGATTGAGTTGTTCCATGGATTTACAATGGTCTTAAAATATTAAGATTTAAAATCCGTACTTTTAGTTGTAGTTAAACTATTCATCAAAATCTTACAAATGAAGAAACTTATACTCGGGGGATTACTCCTTAGCGTAACTTATGCGTGTTCGCCTAAAACAGGGGACAATCTTTCAAAAGAAATGAAAGAACAAGCTGCTCAAACTCCAATTTCCACTTCTATTGATCTTGTAAATATTGATAATGATCGGGTTTGGGTTGAGATCGATCCCGGAATGTTTTCTCAAGACACAGTTACATACAGAATCCCAAGAGTAGTACAGGGAACTTACGACATCAGTGATTTTGGTAGTTTCACAGAAGATCTGGTTGCTTACGATTATTCCGGGATGGAAATTGAAGTAAACCGACCGGATGAAAATACGTGGGTAATTCCAAATGCTCAGAAATTAGACAAGCTGGGTTATTACGTTAATGACACATTTGATATCGAAAACACAGAAAAAGCTACACCATTTTCACCATCAGGTACAAATATTGAAGACGATAACTTTGTCCTTAACCTGCATGGTTTCATCGGATATTTTGAAGAGTTGAAAGACAACAGCTACAAATTAGCCGTTACCGCTCCTGCAGGAATGAAAAAATCGTCTGCTCTTCCAACAAGCAGCTCTATGGTTTTAGAGGGAGATTCAACAGTGGTAGACAATTATACAGCTGCCCGTTATTTTGATATTACTGATAACCCGATGTTTTACGGAAACCTGGACATCGAAGAATTTCAGGTGGGAGACATTCAGATCGTGCTAAGTGTTTATTCACCAAACGGAGTACATTCTGCAGCAAAGATCAAAGAGACCGTTTTTGAAATGATGCAGGCTCAGAAAGACTATCTGGGTGATCTTAACAGTACTCCGAGATATGATATCTACTTGTATCTGTCAGAAGGTACTCAAACGTCACCGCAAGGTTTTGGAGCACTCGAGCATCAAACTTCAACTATTGTTGTTCTTCCGGAGCAAATGCAGGAGCCTCAGTTAAACCAAGCTATGATCGATGTGGTTTCTCATGAGTTTTTCCATATTGTAACGCCATTAAGTGTGCATTCAGAAGATGTTCATTATTTCGATTACTATGATCCGACATTCTCGAAGCATTTGTGGATGTATGAGGGAGTGACGGAATATTTTGCAAGCCATTTTCAGGCGTATGAAGATCTGAAGCCTAAAGAAGAATTTTATAACAAGATTCAGAGCAAGATCTCAAGTTCATACACTATGGATGATTCTATGAGCTTTACAGTTTTTAGTGAAAACGTGCTTGATGAACCATACGCATCCAATTATTACAATGTATACCAGAAAGGAGCATTGATCGGGATGTGTATCGATATTTTGATGAGAGAAGAAAGTAATGGTGAAAGAAGCATGCTTTCGTTGATGAAAGAATTGTCCGCAAAATATGGTATCGACAAACCATTCGAAGATGACAAACTGATCGCTGAAATAGCAGAGATGACTTACCCATCAGTTGGTGAGTTTCTGAGAACTCATGTTGAAGGAACAACACCTATCGATTATTCGGTATTTTTTGATAAAGTAGGTCTTGAAATGGGAGTTGAGGAAATTCAGACAAATCTGTTTTTGATAAATCAGCAAGCTGCATTTATTAATGTAAATCCGGAAACCAGAGAAATTTATTTCGAAAATATGGACTTGAATACTTCATTAATAGAATTAGGAGTTCGACCGGGAGATATTCTGAAATCCATTAACGGGTTAGAAGCTTCATTACAAAATATTCAACAGGTTATCCCGCAGAGTTTCCAATGGACGCCGGATACGGATATCTCAATGACGTTGGAAAGAAACGGAGAAGAGGTGAAACTGCAAGGAAAAGTTGGAACGCCAATGTATCCGCAGCAAAATTTACAGGAAGTTGAGAATGCTACCGATGAGCAAATTCAACTCAGAAACTGGTGGTTGGAAAAGTAATTTTCATCAAACTATAAAAACTAAGCCTTTCTGCTCAGGAAAGGCTTTTTTTATGCTGAATACCTTGTACCTTTAGTGTTCACAAATTCAGATATGACAGCAATTACTTTTATAGCCGGATTGGCGGCACTTATTGGCGGAGCAGAATTATTTTTAAGAGGTGTGGATCACTTTGGGGTGAAATGGAGAATCTCGCCCTTAATAATGGGATTGACAGTGGTCGCTTTTGCAACAGGAGCTCCTGAACTGGCAATCAGCTTGCAGGCGGCTATAGCGGGGAATGCGGACCTGGTTCTGGGCAATATCGTAGGTAGTAATATCGCAAATATACTTCTGATTCTGGGGATTAGTGCTATTATTAGACCTTTGGCTGTAAAACTCAGAGTAGTTCAAATTGACGTCCCAATTGTAATAGCGGCAAGTGTATTATTGTATGTTATTGCCTTTGACGGTGAACTCACAACACTGGATGGAGTGTGGTTGTTATTGGGATTAGTTGCTTATTCCGTATTTACTTTTTTTCAGATAAAGAAAGAGAGAGACAGTCAGCCGGAAGAAACCGAATTGGAAGCAAAGGCAAGGGAGCTTTCAACAGGCTGGTTTTTCTATGTGAAGAATATCGGATATTTGATTGTAGGAATGGGTTTGATCATTCAGGGATCCGACTGGATGGTAAAAAGTGCGGTAGAAATTGCTACAATATTGGGACTTTCAGAATTAGTGATTGGTTTAACCATTGTATCGATAGGAACTTCATTACCTGAAGTAGCTACCAGCATTGCAACCATCCGAAAAGGAAACACAGATATGGCTGTGGCAAATGTGATGGGCAGTAATCTCTATAATATTTTGCTCACCCTTGGGCTAACAGTTGTAATAGCTCCGAATATATTAACGGTTTCTCCGGCTGCTCTGGCATTAGACCTTCCTTTTATGGTTGCGGTAAGTATTATGTGTATCCCGATATTTATCGCCGGATTTGATATTACTAAGTTCGATGGAGCGATATTGTTATTTTACTATGGTTCTTACCTGACTTATCTGGTTCTGGATGCCGTGGGTTCTGCTTTTGAGCCCACAATGGAATGGGTTATGCTTTATGCTGTTTTACCTTTAACTATTGCATATATATTTTGGCGAGTATATAAATACAGAAGACTCGTAAAAAAATTAATTTCTTAGGAATGGTGCATCGTAGTTTTAAGTTCTGTTTCATATCATTGCTATGAGCATCTTATTCATACATATCGTAAAAACTTTTACTACAGGCAGGTCACAAAATTTTTTGTGTTGTCCCACAGCTTTATTTTTCCCATCTCAAAAGTGTCCACAGCATCATTTTGAAGAATGTAGTTGATTTATAAAATCACTTTCTGCCCTTTTTAGAAAGGGATATACTAATCAACTTATTACTCAACATACATTTTTTAAATCATGGAAAAGACTACATCCAAAAAGCCACTGGCTCCAATACAAGCATTCATAAAAACTGAATCGTTTTCAGGAATTCTTCTGCTTTTTTCAGCAGTATTAGCTCTGATTGTAGCGAATTCTCCACTTTCAGATTGGTACGTTCAATTATTTCAAGCTAAACTCACCATAGGTTTTGACGCCGGCAATATCTCGAAACCACTAATTTTATGGATCAATGACGGATTGATGGCCATTTTCTTTCTATTGATCGGTTTGGAGATAAAACGGGAGATCATATATGGTGAGCTTTCAACCATGCAATCGGCTCTGCTTCCAATTATCGCTGCATTTGGTGGCGCTGTTGTTCCCGGATTAATTTTTTTCGGATTTAATGCCGGTACTGAGTTTATGGATGGTTGGGCCATTGCCATTGCAACGGATATTGCATTTGCTTTAGGAATACTCGCTTTACTCGGAAGTCGGGTGCCGGTCTGGGCAAAAGTATTTCTTACAGCAGTAGCGGTAGTAGACGACTTAATTGCGGTTGTAGTAATCGCCTTGTTCTACACAAGTAATATATCTTTGATAGCGCTTGCAGTTTCCGGTGGAGCTATATTGGTACTAATGATCATGAATTGGACAAATATCCGTTCAATAGCATTATATCTTTTAGTAGGAATAATTCTTTGGGTAGCTGTACTAAAATCAGGAGTTCACGCAACCATAGCAGGTGTGGTTTTAGGATTTATGATTCCGGCCAGCCCTCATAAGAATCGGGAAGGGTTACTGGATACCATCGAGAATGGAGTTAAACTTTTTCGAAATTCGCTTAACACGCCTGACAAAGAAGATGATGAAACAGCTCTACACTACCTGGAAGAGGGTATAGAGAAACTTGAAAGTCCGTTGCATAAATTAGAACATAAGCTACATCCGCTTGTAGCTTATTTTATTATGCCCGTTTTTGCATTTGCTAATGCCGGAGTTGCACTTTCAGCAGAACAAACAGCAGTCGCTTTTTCATCTACGTTAACATTAGGTATTATATTTGGTCTGTTTCTTGGAAAGCAAGCTGGAATTATGTTTTCAGTTTGGATTTCAAGCAAATTAGGGATTGTAAAACTACCTGATTCAGATCGTGTATGGACGATTTTCTATGGAATTGCTTGTTTGACAGGAGTTGGATTTACAATGTCACTATTCATAAGCGGATTAGCATTCGTTAATCAGGAATTCATAGAATATTCTAAAGTCGGGATTTTTGTGGGCTCATTATTGAGTGGATTGCTCGGATATTTCTTTTTGAGATCTAAACTTAAACCGGTAGAATAATTTAAAGCCTATGATCTTTCATAGGTTTTGTTTCTTTATTTTTTAATCACTTGCTCTATAGCAAGTTTTAAGAAATTAATATTTGATCTCTGCAGATAGGATCTGACGCGATACTAAGTTTGAATTCAGATCAGAATCCACGGTTCCATTATTAATAGGAACATATCATTTTTAATTTCTATTTAAGTGAGTGTTACCATTAATAAAAACTATTCAAGATGAAATTATTCAAGAGAGCAATAAGTTTATTTACGTTAGCACTGGTATTAATCCTTTCATTCGAGGTAAAAGCTCAGGAGGAAACAAATATTCTTGAGTTAACTTCTGACACAGAGTCGTTATCAACATTAGCTACTGCAGTTGAAGCAGCTGATCTGGAGGCAACACTTCAATCGGAAGGACCCTATACCGTTTTTGCACCAACAAACGAAGCGTTTGAAAATCTTCCTGAGGGAGTTTTAAATGAACTACTGAAACCGGAAAACAAAGAACAGCTGGTAGCAGTATTAACTTATCATGTGATTCCCGGCGAAGTTATGTCGGATGATGTTACTAAAACAATGAAAGCAAAAACAATTCAGGGAAGTAATGCATCCGTAAAAAGTAACGGAGAAAGCGTTATGATTGAAAATGCGGAAGTAGTAAAAGCTGATATAGATGCCAGTAATGGTGTTGTGCATATAATCGACGAAGTGATTCTGCCCCCAAGCATCAAAAAAGCACTGAATTCTTCAAAGAGTGATTATTAGGACATTCTTTTAAACCAAACTAAGCCGATTGTGAAAGCATTCGGCTTTTTATTTTTAATAATTAAATCAAATCATGAAAAATAACAAGGGACTTCTCTCGTCTCTAAATTGGCTTGCGGGTTTCCTTTTATCTATTCTTTTCTTTCGCTTTCTTCTCTTTTTCGCTGATGATCCAATTCACATATAAAAACTCTAATGCTGCCCCTTCAAAACCATTCCAGTTAGCAATCAGACTTTGGAATTTCTTTTCGCTGATGGTATGTGGATTCTCGCCGTAACTGGCAATGATCCAGCGGCGTAGTCCCTTTTCTTCATCCTTCTTTTTATTGCTTGGAAAAACAGCATCCGGTCGACCTCGCATCATCATAAGATCTTGTCCTGCGGTTGGACCAATTCCTTTGATATTTGTTAGCAGATTATAAGCCTCCTGAGGATCACAATTTGTAATGTGTTCCATATCAACATTTCCGCCCACCATATCTGAAGCCAGTCCGGTAAGATATTCACCTTTTCTTTTGGTAGGACCAAGCTTACGAATACTCATCGGGTCTGCTTTCATAAGCTGATGAGCACGCGGCCACGCAGGAATACTCTTTCCGTTATGAACCAAAGCCGTTCCATATGCTTCACGAACTGCAAACATCATCTTTTTTGCAGTGGGTTTATGATTCATTTGCATTTCCACAATTCTGTTCTGAATGTCTTCAAAAAGATTAGCACGTGTCATTCTTTTTAATCCGTACAACGAACTTAGTTTATCACCCAAAAGTGGATCATCTGAAGCTTGATCATAAAGCGGACGAATATCCATTTCAGTTCCTAAGATCTTAGACAAGCTTTTATTTGCCTCAACAATTTCTTCCTTTGATAATGATTCCTTGGTCTCGACATGGAACTCGGGTGAATCGGGATCACCATTAAAGAAAACGGTAACTATAACATCTGTATCACCTATTGGAATGGGACGAGTAAATCCTTCTTCGAAAATAGCTTCTACATCATGCTCATGATCGAAATAGGATTCCACATCAAGGCAAAGAAACCAGTCGTGCGGCGGAATAGATTTTAGTGTCCAGTTTGACATGTGATCAGGAATAAATAAATATGAGAATTAGGAATACTTTAACAGGTAAAAGTTACTCCTAATTCCCTTATTTCCGATTTTTAAAAAGAATATTGAGAAAATTATGACCCTGCTAATTCTATTTTTTCGGATTCTTTTTTGAATGGATTCCAGTTGTAAGCTTTTAATTTATCAACTACCTGATCAACTGAAACATACACTACAGGAATAAATACAAGTGTTACTAACGTTGATGCGGTCAGTCCACCGATTACAACTCGGGCCAGAGAAGCCTGTATCTCTGCTCCGGCTCCAATTCCAAAAGAAAGCGGAAGTAAACCCAGAACTGTTGTAAGTGTGGTCATTAAAATTGGGCGTAGTCTTAGGCGTCCTGCTTCTATAACGGCTTCAATTACAGGCAACCCTTTATCTCTTCTAAGAAGATTCACATAGTCAATTAACACGATGGCATTATTTACGACTATACCTATCAACATAATAATGCCCATTAAGCTTTGTATGTTTATCGTAGTTCCGGTGAGCAATAACGTGGGTACAACTCCGATTACAGCCAAAGGTACAGAACACATTACTACCAGCGGATCCAGGAAGCGTTCGAACTGACCAGCCATTACCATATAAATGAGAATCAGAGCCATAATAATAGACATATTGAAATCTGCCGCCGCTTTTTGTTGCTCCTGATACTCTCCGCTGAATACAATACTGTAACCTTCCGGCAACGGATAATCAGCAAGATTAGCCTGAGCAATTTCAACCGCTTCTCCCAATGCTAAACCGCTTTCCAGATTCGCCGAGATTCCGGTTACTCTTTGTCCGTTTATTCTGGTAATATCTTCAGGACCACGTCCCGGATTTCTCTTAATTACAGAAGAGACAGGAATAACCTGTCCACCGGGAGTTTGGATAGAAATGTTATCAAGGTCTTGTGTGTTTAAACGATCTTCAGGGCGTAAACGAACCGTAATCGGGTATTCGTCACCACTAATCCGGAATGCACCTGCTCTGCTTCCGCCAATATTGGTTTGAATGGTTCTGGCAACACTATTAATAGTTAAACCAAGCTGAGCAATCTTTTCGCGGTCAAAAACTATATTTTCTTCAGGTGTTCCTTCACTGCGATCTACTTCAACTCCGGTAATTCCTTCAATTTTTTCCAGTTCCAATTTTATATCCTGAGCTATTTGATAGGAACGGTCAATATCATATCCACGAACTTCAAGCTGAAGGTCTTCAGCTCCGCCTGAGCCAAAAACACGACGTAAGATCCAAAGCCCTGATTGTGCGTTAACCCGTATATTTGCTCCAGCAATTGATCCCTCAACTTTCCGATGAATTTCCTCTGCAAGTTCAGAAGTACTTCTGGACCTTTTAGAAGCTTCCACCATCGTTATCTCAACTTCAGCGCGACCGTCTCTTACATCGGTTGTCAAATGTTCTATATCATCAAACGGGATAGTACTTCTGATAACCTGTTCTAATTCAGCTAAATATTCATTGATAACAGTGATGTTTGTACCATCGGCCATTCTTAAATCAATATCGATCTCATCGGCATCGGTTTGTGGGGCGAGTTCTACCGGTATTACAGGAGCAAGTAAAAATGAACCAATAACTAAAACTCCGGTTACAGCAAAAACCAATTTTCTGTATTTGAGAACAGATCTGAGTGACGATGAATACTTATTCTCAAATTTGTTGAAAAACTTTTGAAACCAGCCTTTTTTAGCTCCTTCTGAATTCTTTTTAACATCCAAAAATCTACTTGAAAGCATTGGCACTAAAGTAAGTGCTACCAAGAGTGAGCAAACAAGTGCAAAAACAACAACCAGTGCCAATTGTTGAAATAATAAACCGGAAATAGTTTGCATAAAAATCACCGGTAGAAAGATCACGGAAGTTGTTAAAGTGGAGGCAATGATGGCTCCTGAAACCTGTTTTGTTCCGATTAATGCACTTGTTTTAAGATCTTCGCCTTCTTCTTCACGGAGCCGAATTATATTTTCGAGTACAACGATGGCATTATCCACGATCAAGCCTACACCAAGCGCCAAACCTCCGAAACTCATTTGATTTAGTGTAAGTCCGTTAAAGTACAACAAAGCAAAAGTAGCGATGATGGAAATAGGTATGGAAACAGCGATAATAAAAGTTGAGGATCCATTTCTGAAGAAAACGTAAAGTACAACTACAGCAAGTAAAGCTCCCCACATAGCTGAACTCTGAACGTTGTCTATGGAACTTTGGATGAATGTACTTTGGTCAGTAGTAACAAAAAGGTCAAGATCATTTCTTTCTGAATTAATGAGCTCAACTTCCCGACGAATATCTTCTGCAACAGCTACTGTATTGGCTCCGGTTTGTTTACGGATTCCAAAGCGTACCATAGGTTTTTCATCAATGGTCACCAGACGATCTAAATCCTGATACCCAAAATTTACTTCAGCAACATCTTTAACACGAATAGGTTTTCCATCAACCGTAGTAATAACAGTATTTGCAATTTGATCAATTGATTCAAATTCTCCCTGAGTTCTGACATATAATTGTTGTACTCCGGAATTTACATTTCCACCCGGTAGATTTGCATTTTCACTGGAAATGGCTTGTTGAACATCTGCAGACGTCAATCCACTCGCTATCAGCCTGTCACGCTTCAGGTCAATTTTAACTTCACGATTTATACCACCCCAAATATCAATGGAGCCAACCCCGTTTATTTGTTCAAATCTTTTAGTGATCTCACGATCCAGAAGCAGCGTTAGATCAGCCAGGTTTTTATCGGAATTAGCGCCTACAATAACAATAGGGAAGTTATTGGGGTCAAATTTCCAGATTCTGGGAGATTCTACTTCCGGAGGGAGCGCACTTCTTAGGCGATCTAAAGCAGCCCGGACATCATTTGCGGCTACATCTACATCTACTGATTGAGCAAATTCCAGAGTTACTCGGCTGCGGCCTTCACTGGATTGAGAACGTACACGCTCAACTCCGGGAACTCCTGCTACTGCATTTTCAACTCTTTCAGTGATGATGGTTTCAATTTCTTCAGGTCCAACATTCGGATATTCGGTACTTACGGTAAGTTGCGGATATTCGATAGGGGGAAGTAGATCAACAGGTAAATACCGAAACCCGATCACACCAAGAGTGATAATGATCAGAAAGAACATTGTAGTTGCAATCGGGCGTTTAATTGAAATGTCTGTAAGTGCCATGTCAGTTAAGCTAAAATGTTAAAGTGTGGTTTTTTCAGGAGTCTGCTGCTTGTCTTTCATTATTTCATTGAGCAAATCTTCTCGCTGCATTTGCTGTAATCGGATTACATGTTCCCAGGGAATGGTTTTAACCCGTGCTTGTTCTCTTCCTTCAGAAAGCAGGTTTTGTCCTAATGTGACTACCCATTTTCCACTTTCCAGTCCATTTACTGCAACTTCCATTTTACCTCGTGCAATCACATCAATTTCCTGAAAAGTAACATCTGTCGGAGAAGTTAAAGAAGAGACTCCGGATGCAGAATCGCTCACCGGTTTGATTTCTGAACCAATAGAATTGGCAATATAAATTCCTTCAGAACCGGTATTAGGATCGATGAAAATAGCGCTGGTTGGAATTAATGTAGCTTGCTGACTTTCACCATAAAAAATGTCAACAGGGACATACATTCCGGGATTTAATAATCCATTTTGGTTATCAATATCGATTTCCGCTTCAGTACTTCTTGTAACTTCATTTAAGAAAGGACTGATTCGGGATAATTCACCATTAATATTAACGATTTCTCCGTTTTGATCAGTTACCGATATAGCGGCAGATTGACCTATTTTAATTTTATTAAGCATGCTTTCTGTTAACAGAATCTCAACCCTGAGTTTTGACAGATCTCCTATCATAAAAAGAGGTGTAGAAGCTGATGCCTGCATACCCGGTTGTGCATTTCTTTGTCCAATGGTTCCTGTAACAGGTGCTTTTATGAGGGTTTTAGTAAGCTGGTTTTTCCGCTCTTCAACAAGAGCCTGAGACTGTTCAACCTGTGCCTCAGCCAGTTCCACATCTGCTTCGGCAGAGATCTTTTCAGCATTGATTTGTTCTAGTTCCAATTCGCTGCTAAGATCTTTTTCAGAAAGAGTTTGAATGCGTTTGTACTGAGTTTCAATAGTTGATAATTGAGCATTTGCTTGCTTTAAACGAGCACTGTTGATTCTGAAATTTGCCTCGGCTTGTTGCAATTGTCGCCTTAAAGGTTCGTCTTGTAGCTTTACAAGCACATCCCCTTTATTTACAAAGTCGCCATTTTCTACATAGACTTCAGCAATTTGTGCATTTACTTCAGGATAAAGTTCAATTTGATTTTCGGAAACCACATTTCCACTAAAACGTTCAACAAGTGGAAGTGAGCCAAATTGAGACTGAACTGCTTCAACAGCAGGAATTACAAGGTTTCCCTGATTTTGTTGTTGATCCTGCGAATCATTTGAACAGGATATCAGGAATAACAAAGGCAAAGTGATTGTTAGTATTTTTCTCATCTGTATGTTTTAAGAGCAATTTTAAAGCTAGAACCATAATCTAGTATAAAGGCGTTCAGAATGGTTGTTAAAACTGATTAAAAAGGTAAAAATTAGTTTCAGGAGCGGAAATAAAATGAAGGATTTTTGCTTTGCCTCAATCTTTCTTCATCTATTTTTTCCTGATACATCCGTTCCACATCTTTTAAAGTGTCGGCATCAGATGGTGAAAGATCCCAACGAATGGCTTTGAATCTTGGAAATCGGAGTGTGTATTTTGCTTTGGTTCTTTTGTTGATCTGAATGTCCTCGAATTCCAATTCGATGACTAGATGAGGTTTTAAAAGCAGGGTAGGACCGAACCTTTCCAGTGTTATTTCTTTGATAAGTGTATTCATCTTTTTCAACTCTTCATCTGAATAGCCACCATACGCTTTCCCGATCGGGATGAACTCCTCTTCATAACGCTCATCATCTTTTACTGAAATCCCAAGTGTGAAATCGGAGTAAGTACCGCCACGCTTCCCACTTCCTGCATGAGCGTATAACATAACGGCATCCAGAGAACCGTTTGGCTTTTTAACTTTCAGCCAGGATTTTTTACGCTGGCCATATTCATAGACTGAATCTTTTCTCTTCAGCATTAAGCCTTCATTACCATGATTTAATGCTCGTTGAAAAAGTTCCTCCACATCATCTTCAAAGCTTAGCTCCATTTGCGAAGTGATAGGAACTCCGCTTTTCTTATTCAACTTCTCCAGATTTTTCCTGCGTACCATTAACGGATCATCGAATAACGGATTTCCATCCAAAAATAAAAGATCATAACCAATGAATAAGACCGGATATTCTGATAACAGCTTCTTACTCGGGTTCTTCACACCCATTCTTTTTTGAAGCAACTGAAAAGGCAAAATGGTGTCATCTTTGAATACACAAATCTCTCCATCCAGCACCAGCTCAGGAAGCTTTTTATCTGAAAAGAAATTGACGATCTCAGGAAAAGAAGATGTAACTTGGTTCAAGTCACGGGAAAATAATTCTACTCTTCCATCCGAAATATGAGCCTGACATCGCATCCCGTCAAACTTTTCTTCGGCGATATATTCTGAAAGATCGGTAACCGCTCTGCTTTCAATCGGGGAGGCAAGCATAAAAGCAATTGGGTTGAACATTTTGAATGAGGCTTCATCTAGCTGATCATTTTTTGCCATCACCGCTGTTTTGCCAATGCTTCCCGTAATCATCCGTGCATAACGAACAGTTTCCAGTTCTTTCCCGAAAGTTTTGGCAATGGCATTTTCCACGCTTTTGGTTTCGAAGCCGATTCGTAACGATCCCTGTCCCATAATGCGGATGAAGTATTTTACTTCCAGCGGCGACATCTTCTTCCAGGCTTCTAAAAGAATGTGTTGTTTGGCATCTCTTTTCGAAGTGATGAACAACCATTCAAAGGTTTTGGACACTTCTTGTAAAGTCAGATTTTCGGCTTTCCATTTTGTCCGTGCTTCAGGGATGTTTTCAAATAAACGCTGAATGGTTTCCGAAGAACTTCCGCTTGCTGTTTTACTTGGCTTGAAGACTTTCTCATAGTCGATTTCACAAAACTCAGCAGCCAGAGTGGCTATGGTTCGATGCCCTACCGAAGCTCGTTTTCCTGAAACTGAAGAAAAAGCTCCTTCACTTAAAAACTGAGTAGCTAATTCTACATCTCTGTCCAATTCCAACTCCGATAAATACTCCGCACACAGTTTGATCTTGGCGTTATTTCCCCGGGTTTTTGAGATGGATTGAGCGGTTTCGGCTAACAATCTGAATGAGGCGATATGTTTGCTTTGAGGGATCAAAGAATTAAAAATTCAAAATTAAGAATGAAAAATTGAAATTAGCTACGTTTATATAAAATGATTCGGTTCCTATAAACAGTTCATATAATGCTAAATGGTTTGTCATAATTCTTAATTATCTTCGCCCGTTTCCATGTCCAAAAACTGAGACGTAATCCCCAGCTCCTCCAAATAATGCTGCACCACTTTGGGATTCGGCGTATGCGTGATCATTACTTTCTTCGGTTTTAGTTTTTTACAGAGATCGATCAACTCAAAAAAATCCAGATGATCGGAAAGAGGAATCAATTCATCTATGGTAAGTTGTGTTTGTCGCGATTCGTTAGCCGCCCAGCCTGAGCAGTATGCAATTCGCTTCTTTTTTATGTTGGATGCAAAACCATTTCCCAACGCAGAACCCGGCGTGATCAGGATCTTTCCTTCGCAAGTTGAACGATCATAGGTTTCATAATCACCGAGAAAAAATCCATGTTCTTCATATACAGAACAAAGTTTAAATCCCGCGCCATGAATCTGCATGGGGTGATTCAATTCCTTCAGGATATACATGAGTTCCTGAGCCTTGCCCAGATTGTAAGCAGTGAATATCGGCGTAAAACCTTCTTCCAGATTTCGGGAAGCAAAATTTCTGATCTGTTTCGCTAATACCTCTTCCGGTTTCCATTTGTAAATGGGAAGGCTGAATGTTGCTTCGGTGATAAATGTGTCGATTTGTACATCCGGTAATTCAAAGCCTTCGGTGGCAGGAGATGGAGGCGTCCGGTAATCGCCGGTGTATAGCAGATTTCCGAATTCAGATTCCACAAAGGTCATGGCAGAACCCAGAATATGTCCGGCAGGATAAAAAGTGATTTTTGCCTTATCGGTCTCCATTGTTTGTTTGAAATCCAGCGGTTTCACTTCTCCGCCAAAACCACGCAGTTTCATCAGCTTTGCAGTTGGGGGAGTAGCGTATACGCTTAATTTTCTGTTTCGGGGAACGTGATCAGCATGGGCATGCGAAATAAAAATATGCTCGGCTTTAGTTCCCGAATAATCCAATCCTATTCCCACCTGGGGGAGCAAAATTCCATGATATCCGGCTTTTATTACTTTGAGCATTTCTATTTCTTAGTCATTCTGAGCGTACTTCGATTTAATACTATTCTCTTTGATTCGTCATCCTGAGGCTACCTCCGAAGGATCTGCAAAATTTTAATCAAGCGAGACTTTTATGTCGCAGCCCTGAAGGGCTTGCTTGGTTAAGATTCGTTTTGCTCAATAAACTAACAAGAAGGGGTGACAGTTCGTGGCATATTATATATTTAAATTATAGAAAGATTGTTTTATTAATTATAGAGATATTAATTCTATGGATAAACTATATAAGGCACTAGAAAGAGCAGACTTAGACTATGGTAATTTAGTTTTTGAGTTGAAAAGTGGTTCTGGGTTTGGCTTACTAAAACATTTTGATATAGAACCAAAAGAATTAATAAGATTTGCCGAACAAGATTTAGAAAATAGAACTCGAAGAGGCTTGATCAATTCAATATGTAATTCAAAAAGGGCTATCGATTGTCAAATAGATTCATATTTAACTCAATTTGAGATTGAGTTTAGAAAACTTCCTAAAGCAGCTCAATGCTTGATCAAATCTGATGAAAACAACAAAAAAAGTAAGGTTGGTTTAATCGAGTCATTAAAAGTTGCACCAAGTAAACTTATTTCAAGGGCTAGAAGCCTTAGAAATCAAGTAGAACATGAGTATGAAATGCCGAATAGAAACGAAGTCGAAGATGCTTTGGAAATCGCAAAATTATTCACTCTTTCTTGTGAAAGTAAAATAAAGATGATAGATGATGATTATATAATTAGTAGCTCAAACTACGGTTATATAGCTAATGAGGCTTATAATGAAAATATTTTAAATGAATTTTTCTCTAATCATTTAAGAATTTATTCTAATTATGATCCTAAGGTTAGGATTAATATTGACGTTGTGATTGATAGAAAAAAGGTTTTTCATTTTAATTATTATCCTCATAATCCGGAATTTTATTTTCTATTAAGAATGATCAATACTAATGATGATAGAACTGATTTTGAGGAATCATTTTCCATGCTTCTTAACTTTATTGATTTAGATTATAAAGAATCGAAACTATTTTTTATTGAATTCTAAGAAATAAAATACGATTGCTTATTCAGCAGTTATTCAGAAGCGGTTTCGCTCATAACCTAGCGCAAGCGTCCCGTTTGTGCGGTTGAATCTCAAAAAAATTCTACCAAGCCCTGTAAGAAACTCCCTGATTTCTGTTACTAATAAGAAAACACATCTAATTTATGTAACAGAATTATCATGGTATTCAGAAATATTCTTCCAACACTTATGAATCTTGAATCTATTTCTACAGAGGAATTGAAAGGGATTTGTTCTAATGACAACGTTCATATTTACGATATGAATGACGCCATGCGCTGGCAACAAAACCACGTTCCCGGAGCTGTGAATTTAGATCCGGAAAATTTCACAGAACAAGATCTAGCTTCAGATAAAGATTCTACACTGATCTTTTATTGCTCCAATCCCATGTGTCGAAAAGCTCCGAATACCGCCAAAAAAGTAAAGGGAATGGGATTTAACGATGTCAGGGTTTTATCGGCAGGAATTACAGGTTGGATGTCGGACGGGTATGAGGTGGAATCAAAAAGTTGACGAATAAGCTCTAAGATCAGCGGAACTAAACCTGCCTGCGGTAGGCAGGGTCCCTGCTTGTTTATGCACGGGTTTAAGCAAAGAACATAAACCAGAAGGGGATTTATCCCCGGGTTTTAAACATCTAAGTTCAGTTTTGTTGTAACGAAAAAGTTAAAAAACATATCATCCCGGACCTGCCTGTCTTTGCGAGGAATACAGATAGTACTTGAAGTCAATTTGTGACTCGACGAAGCAATCTCCTCATATATGCCCAAAAATTGTGAAAGGTGTGACTCAAAAAATAATTTGTGTAACAACTCAGTTACATATATATTAGTAACCAATCAGTTACGTTTTTATGAGAAGAGATGTATTCCAAGCCATAGCCGATCCTGTACGCAGAGAAATCATTGAGATCTTATCCGAAGAACCTTTGAACCTGAATGCTATAGCAGAACAATTTGATATCAGTCGACCGGCTGTGTCACGTCATATCAAAATTCTGAATGAATGTGGGTTAGTGGCTATTCAGCAACAGGGCAGGGAACGGTTTTGCATTATAAAACCTGATACGCTTGCTGAGATCGCAAACTGGATCGATCCTTTCCGTGAGTTATGGGAACAGAGATTAGACTCTTTTGAAATGTATCTGCAAAAACTTCAATCAAAACAAAACAATGAAGAAAATGGAAAAAATTCAGGCTAATGACCCACGGGTAGCTACTATGGTTCGTACTTTTAACGCTCCAAGACAATTGGTTTGGGATGCATGGACACAAGCCGAACATTTAGTGAATTGGTGGGGACCAAAAGGTATGAACACCAAAGTTGAAGAGCTGAACTTTGAGGAAGGTGGTTCATGGAAATATACTATGATGATGCCGGATGGGAATGAGTTTGTGACTGAAGGAACTTTCATCGAAATAAAAGAACCGGAAAAGTTGGTAACATCAGCAGATTTTAAACCCATGACCGTAGATGTAGTACTTACTGTCTTATTTGAAGATTTAGGAGAGCAAACCAAAATGACATTTTCAGTATCTCACAAAACTGAAGAATACCGTCAGCAACAAGAAGAAATGGGCTTCAGAAATGGCTGGGGATCTACTTTCGATCGTTTAGAAGTATATTTGAAAGAGAATTAAAACAGAAGTTTATGATTGCACGAATTTGGAAAGGTCGGACAAAGCCGGAACATTTCGAGGAATACACAACCTTTATGAAAGAACGAGCCATTCCTGATTACGAAAGTACGGAGGGTTTTGTGAAGCTTACTTTTCTTCGAAGAAAAGATGAACATTATGCTTATTTCGATCTCATCACTTTTTGGGAAAGTATGGAGGCTATCAAAAATTTTGCAGGAGAAGATGCAGAGATCGCTAAATATTATCAGGAAGATAAGCAGTACTTAATCGACTTTCCTGAAAAAGTAACACACTATGAAGTTTTTGCAGAAGAGTAAGTTGTTTAATTACTGTCTAAAGCTTTTTTGATTTCTTCTTCGCTAAGATTCGGAAAGAATTCCTTAAGTGCGTTTACATAGAATTGGATTTCCTGATCACTATTTGCAGTTATATTTTTACTGATAAGCAGAAGCTCAATTTCAGTAAGCTCTTGTTCACTGAATTGATCGTTTATCATGGGTAAATGCTTCGCACTCATTTCTGCAATACGATGCATAATACCAGCTCTATCTGCATATCGATCTGTAAATCTTTTAAAATTCAGAAAATTATTTTGATTAGCGAATGCTACCATTTCATTATTCTGTAGATTGGAAGGTATAGCTTGGTATTTCATTGCGATTTCAGTGAGGAGTAACTCTGCATGTTCCAGTTTTTTTAATTCCTGAAAAATTTCAGCAATTGCCGAATTGAGTTCAAAATTAATTACGTTTGCGTCAGACCCCAACGCATATTCTATTGCAATGTAATCGTATTGAGGTTGTATAAATCTCCAGGTAGAAAAATTAGTATACTTTTCGTTTTTGATTAACTCTCGCCATTCCTCAACCTGGGAGGAACCTGCATAATCGGGAAAATAGATTCTGAAATATTCAAGATCCTCCTTCAGACCTATCATTATCTTCTCTGTTTCTGCATCTATTTTGTTTTGCTCACTGTAGCTTTGAAAAAGAAATGCCAAATAAACTCCCAGAAAAACAATCAAAAATTCAAGCATAAGGAATTTTACACCTTGCTTTGAGAATATTTTGAATGATTTCTCCAGTCTGCTCATAGCTTAATCCACAATCATCTCATCTTTAACATTTTTCAATTCATCAGGGATGCTGTTTTTAATGGTTTCAACAAAAGCGTTCACAATATTTTGTTTCAGGAACTCGCGACTGTATACCAATCTGATCTTTCTTGTAGGTACAGGATCCATAAACTCTTTGATAACGCCATTGGCACAGCGAGTATCATGATCCTGCATAGCCAGGTAAGGCATCAATGTAATTCCATAATCTTGTTCAACCAAACGTTTCAGGGTTTCCAGGTTTCCACTTTCAAAAGAGATATTGGAATGCTGTAGTTTGTCGTTGTTCTTCTTGCACAATTTTATTGTTTGATCACGGAAGCAGTGTCCTTCATTCAATAACCACAGATCCTGAGAATAGAGATCGTCTATGCAGAGTTTGTCTTTTGAAGAAAAATCGTGTCCCGGCGATAAATAGCCCAGAAATGGTTCCGAAAACAGTTCATGCTCGTATATATGTTGATTGGTGGAAGTTGCGATGATTCCAACATCAAAATGATCTTCATGTAAACCTTCCAGAACTTCACTTGTTAAGGCTTCTTCAAAAACCAGCTTTACATTCGGATGTCGTTCAGAAAATGGTTTCAGGAAAAGGGGTACAAGATAAGGTGCGATGGTCGGTATGATCCCTATTCGGAAAGATCCTTTCAGCTCACCATCTTTCACGGAAACCATATCTTCTATATGTTTGGAACCGCTTAGTATAACCTTGGCCTGATCAATAATTTGTTCACCAATTGCTGTTGGAACTACCGGAGATTTAGACCGGTCAAAAATTAAAACACCCAGTTCATCTTCAAGCTTTTGTATCTGCATACTTAAAGTTGGTTGGGTGATATAAATCTTTTGAGCAGCAGTAGCAAAATGCCTGTACTTATCAACTGCTACGATGTATGAAAGCTGAGTAAGGGTCAATGGTCTGTTTTTAAAGTATTATTTATCTAATAGAGAATCGTAGAATTCCAGAAGTTCAACCGCATCTTTCTCCGACTTCACCTTATTCTTGTTATCCTTAGTAAATTTTTCCAGTTCTTTTTTATGAGTTCCAAGATCGTTAATCATATTCTTTTTTCTGATTCTTGTTTTCTTGAATGAACCATCAGTTTTTTTAATGAGGAATGTCTCACTTTTAGAATAACGATCAGTCACTTTTCCGGTTAGGGGATCTTTAGTGTTTCCTCTGGTTCTAACGGTTTGATGTAAAACAAGTAGTTCCACTTTACCATCATAAATAACTCTTAAAGGAGTAGCAGGAGTGATTTCAAATTCTTCTGAACTACTTCCGTATTTAAAAGTTTCACCTGTTTTTGTGAAAACAAACCCTTTGATCTGATTTGGATCCAGTACTTTAATAATTTCCTGCTGCTTAAAAAACAACTCCTGAGTATAGCTGTTATAACTCAGAGGTACTTCTTTACTGAATTTGGAATTATTAAAGATCACCTTTCCCATTTGCCAGTCTTCACTATAAAATGGTGTACCTTGAATCTCTTTATCGTTGTTCGTTGTATAAATTTGTGTCCCGGTGGAATTCGTTACCTGAACCTGATCCAAAGTAATTTGCTGAGCATCAGTTGCAGTTACCAGAAACATTGCAATTGCAATGGATATAGAGAGTGTTTTTATGCTTTTCATAATGTTATAAAAAAATATGTTAATAGGTGGTTACAAACTAAACTGAATTTTAGATGGAGTATTACTTTAAAGTATCATAAAATTCCAGAAGCTTAACTGCATCCTCTTCAGATTTTACTTTATTTTTAGTGTCCTTTGTAAATTTTTCCAGTTCTTTTTTATGAATTCCTAGATCATTGATCAGGTTTTTCTTTCTTATTCTTGTTTTAATAAGTTCACCATCTTCAGTCTGAATATAGTAGGCTTCATCTCTGTCAAATTTTTCGTTTAACTCTCCGGTCATAGGATGCTTGGTAGATTTGTGTTCTACAGAAAGATGCTCATAGAGCTTTACATCACCATCATATATAAGTCTGAACGCTTGTTTACCATCAAATTTATACTTTGAAGAAAGTATGCCAACTTTATATATCTCTTCTTTTTTATTAAACACAAAACCTTCTATTTCACTAAGATTGATCAACAAAACTTTATCTCCTTCCTTAAAGAACAACTGATTAGAATAGGAGTTGAATTGCAGGTTTATATTTTGACTCTGACTTTTGTTATTAAAAATAACTTTTCCGATTTCCCAATCTTCATTCAAAAAAGGATCGCCTTTTATGTTTCCGTAGTCCAGTCTGTAAGTGTCTGTATTTGGGTCATACTCAGAAGAAATATTTCTCATCTCTAAATAATACTGTGCATTTATATTTATTGATGCGACCGTTAAGAATAAAAATATAGTTGTAAGTATGTTTTTCATGGATTTAATCAACTAATTGAATAGGTTCATTTTAAGTTAGTAACTTAGTTTTTTAAAAATAAGTAAGCAACTTAAAGAACCTTTGCTATCAATTTTTTAGGTTAATGTTTATACTCGGGTATGTATTTAATTTTCGATACCGAGACCACCGGACTACCCCAAAATTTTTCTGCCCCGATAACCGATCTGGAAAACTGGCCAAGACTGGTTCAGTTAGCCTGGCAACATCATGATCACACAGGAAAGCTATTGTCGAGTGGGAATTATATTGTTTATCCGGAAGGATTTACGATTCCGTTTAATTCCGAAAAGATACATGGGATTTCTACAAAACGTGCACAGGAAGAAGGTGAAGATCTCGAATTTGTTCTTCATGAATTTCGCAAGGCTATTGATAAAGCTCATTTCCTGATCGGACATAATGTAAGTTTTGACGAGAAGATCATGGGAGCGGAGTATATCCGTAAGAAAATTCCTTCTGCCATAATTGATAAAGCAAAGATCGACACCAAAGATGATGGTACTGACTTTTGCAAGATCGAAGGAGCACGTGGTTACAAGTGGCCAACACTTACCGAACTTCATTGGAAATTGTTTGATAAAGGTTTTGAAGATGCTCACGATGCTGCAGCCGATGTGGAAGCGACCGCCAGAATTTTTCTGGAAATGGTTCGTCTGGGAGTAACCAAAGTCAATTTCCCGATCGATGCTAAGTTATATGAGCCTTCCTCCAGCTATATGAAGCGGGAGCATTACATTGATCTGAAATCACCGTCACGCATCAAAAAAAAAGATGAGGTAGCAGAAACCTCAAGCGATGATAGTAATGAGATCGATCTTAAAGTAGAGATCGACGAAGATATTGCATTCACGCATTTGCATTGCCACTCTAAGTTTTCCGTGCTTCAGGCTACAGCCGGAATTAAAGAGCTCGTTGCAAAAGCTAAAAAAGAAGGGATGCCGGCCGTTGGTCTTACTGACCTGGGAAATATGTACGGAGCATTTTCTTTTGTTGCAGCAGCAAATGATGCTGGCATAAAACCGATAGTTGGTTGTGAGTTTTATATGGTGGAAGATCGTCACCAAAAGAAATTTACAAGAGATAACAGGGATAAAAGATATCAGATCCCACTTTTAGCTAAAAACCAGAATGGGTACAAAAATCTTGCAAAGCTAAGTTCCATTGGTTTTACTGAGGGGTATTACTACAAATTTGCCCGTGTAGATAAAGAAGTGATCAAAGAATATTCCGAAGATCTTATCTGCTTGAGTGGTGGCATTCGCGGAGAACTTGCTGATCTGATTCTGAATAAGGGTGAGGAGTATGCAGAAGAAGCTTTACAATGGTGGAAAGAAGTTTTCGGGGATGACTTCTATCTGGAAGTAATCAATCACGGGCTTGATGAAGAACATAAAGTAAACGAAGTATTCAAAGAGTTTTCTCAGAAATATGATGTAAAGTTGGTTGCTTCCAATAACGTATTCTATTTGGAGCAGGAAGATTCAGAAGCTCATGATGCCTTGATCTGTATTGACGACGGAAAGCTGAAAAGTACTCCTATCGGAAGAGGTAAGGATTTTCGTTGGGGATTTCCGAATAACGAATTTTATTTTAAGACCACTGAAGAGATGAAAGCACTGTTTCCGGATATGCCGGAAGCAATATTATCTACCAAAGAAATTGTAGACAAAGTTGAGCCGATCAAGCTTTCAAGAGATGTGATCCTTCCCAATTTTGAGCTACCTGAAGGATTTGAAACTGAGAATGATTATCTCAGACACCTGACATTAGAAGGCGCCAAGCTCAGATATCCTGACTTTACTGATGAGGTAAAAGACAGAATCGATCTGGAGTTAGGTATCATTTCGGATATGGGTTTTGCAGGATACTTCCTCATTGTTCAGGATTTTATTGCTGCAGCTCGTGATATGGGCGTTTATGTGGGACCGGGACGTGGTTCTGCAGCCGGTTCAGTAGTCGCCTATTGTACAGGAATTACAAATATTGATCCGCTGAAGTACGATCTGCTTTTTGAGAGATTCCTGAATCCTGAGCGTGTTTCCATGCCCGATATCGATATTGACTTCGATGATGATGGCCGACAAAAAGTGATCGAATATGTAGTCAATAAATACGGAAAAGATCAGGTTGCTCATATTATCACGTTTGGATCAATGGCAGCCCGTTCTTCTGTTCGCGATGTAGCCAGAGTGTTAGATCTGCCTTTATCTGATGCAGATCGCTTGGCAAAACTGGTTCCGGAACGCCCGGGTACTTCACTGGATGATGCTTTTGGAGAAGTTAAAGAACTTCGTGATATGAAAGCAGGAGAAGGTCTGGAAGCAGAGACGTTAAAAATGGCACATGTGTTGGAAGGCTCTGTTCGGAATACAGGAATTCACGCGGCAGGGGTAATCATTGCTCCTGATAAACTCACAGAATATATTCCGGTTAGTACTGCAAAAGATGCTGATCTGTACGTGACGCAGTTTGATGGTAGCGTAATTGAAAATGCAGGAATGCTGAAAATGGATTTTCTGGGATTGAAAACCCTTTCGATCTTAAAAACAGCTATTGCGTATGTGAAGGAAAACCATGGTAAGGAATATGATCTGGATGAAATTCCTCTGGATGATGAGAAGACTTATAAGCTTTACCAAAAGGGTGGGACGTTAGGAACATTCCAGTTTGAGAGTGAAGGGATGCGGAAGTATCTCAAAGATCTTAAGCCGACTACCATCAATGACCTGATCGCTATGAACGCGTTGTACAGACCGGGACCAATGCAATTCATTCCGGATTACATCAAGCGTAAACACGGAGTTGAAAAAGCGGAGTATGATCACGAATTGATCAAAGACATTCTGGAGCCAACATTCGGAATTATGATCTATCAGGAGCAGATCATGAATGTAGCTCAGAAAATGGGTGGCTACACACTTGGTGGTGCAGATCTGCTCCGAAGAGCGATGGGTAAGAAAAAGCATGAAGTGATGGAGGCAGAGAAGCCAAAATTCATTGAAGGTGCTCAGGCTCAGGGTGTGGATGAGAAAACGGCGATCTCTGTTTTTGAGAAAATGCAGATGTTTGCCAGCTACGGTTTCAATAAATCGCATTCCGCGGCTTATTCAGTAGTGGCTTATCACACCATGTATTTTAAAGCCAACTATCCGGCTGAATATATGGCTGCGGTAATGAGCCATAACATGAGTGACATTAAAAAAGTAGCTTCATTTATTGAAGAATGTCATCGTTTGGGAATTGATGTTGATCCGCCGAATATCAATACGGCACGTGGAAAGTTTGTAGCCAAGGATGGGCGCGTTCAATATGGAATGTCAGCGATAAAAGGAGTGGGTTCTTCCGCAATTAAACAGATCGTTGAGGAACGGGAATCAAAAGGACTGTTTAAAAGCATTTTTGATTTTGCAGCCCGGATTGATTCCAGAGTTTGTAACAGAAGAACATTGGAAAGTTTGATCGCTGCTGGAGCTTTCGATGAGTTAAATGACAATCGTGCTGAGTTGATGATGGGAGTAGAAGATATTCTCCAGTACGGTGCCCGCAAGCAGGAAGAAGAGCGATTGAGTCAGGTCAATATGTTTGGTGGTGATGCCGGTGGAGCGATGTCTCAGGAACCGAAACTAAAGCCCGTTCCCAAATGGAGCAGTATTGAGCGGCTTAATAATGAGCGTGAATTAATTGGGTTCTATCTTAGCGGTCATCCGTTAACAAAGTATGAAGAAGATATAAAGCTCTTTGGAAGTCAGAATCTGAGCGATGAGTCTATGAACCGACTTCAGCACGAATCTACGATCAGGTTCATTGCTATAATAACAAGCAAACGTCAGGCAACAGATAAGAAGGGCAGACCGATCGCATTTCTTCAGGTAGAGGATTTGCACTCTTCAATGGAATTGGCTGTGTTCAGTAAACAATTCGATCAGTTCTCTGCACTTCTGGAAGTTGATAATGTAGTTTTTATCTCCGGAAAGTTTGTGAAACGTGAAAGGGGTGATAGCGTTATTGTAAATAATATCGAGCGTGTAGAGAATCTCCGTGAAAAAAATCAGGATAACCTGAATCTTAAATTAAAGCTTGATACTGCTTTATTAGACGAAGATATCTTGAACAAAATGGAAACCTTATTCACAACAAACCGAGGCAGTACCATGGTAAAGATGATGGTACACAGCCCTGAAGCTAATGGTCCGATCAGAATGAATATGAGAAACTTTGTAGTGGATCCTAATCCGGAGTTAATGAAGGGTTTGAGGGATGTACTCGGAGAAGAAAGTGTGGAATTAGTAATGGGCGCTTCATAAAGGGGTGCAATCAAGATGATAATTACAAACAATGTGACTAGTTAGCAGATTTATTCGCATATTTAGCGCAGTAACAAAAAAGACATTTAATTTAATTTTTGAACAATGGCAAAAGCATTAGAATTTACAGACGGCAACTTTGAAGCTGAGGTACTTAACTCAGATAAACCTGTATTAGTTGATTTTTGGGCTGAATGGTGTGGTCCTTGCCGCATGATTGGTCCGGTTGTAGAAGAGATGGCTGGTGAATACGAAGGAAAAGCAAAGATCGGAAAAGTGAATGTGGATAATAATCCTGATATATCCGTGAAATACGGAATCAGAAGTATTCCTGCATTATTGATCTTCAAGAACGGCGAAGTAGTGGACCAGATCGTTGGAGCGGTTCCAAAGCCACACTTAACAAAGCAATTAGATGCACAGATCGCTTAAAAGCTGATTCTTTTTAGAATTTAAAATCCACTTTGTTAATTCGAAGTGGCTTTTTTATTGGTCTTTTCTTTTTACGAAATACCAGATTCCCCAACCAATTCCAAAGATAGCTAAAGCGATACCAAAGCCACCTAAGAAAGCATATAGCAAGTAGGGAATAATAATACTTACAACGATTCCGGTAATTGCTTTTATGGGCGAAGCAGCAACCCCCGCAGCTCCAAGAAATGATTTTAAAACTCGTGCTAATCTTGCCAACATGATGTCTCCTTGTTTATAAACTTTAGAAGGCTACGGCAGGAGTTATAAAAAGATTCGTTTTAAGCCGGCCACTGTCTAACCCGTCCTAAAATTTCTGTAAGGGCGAACGGCCATTCGCCCTTACAGAAATTTAAAGTGTAGCCTTTAAAATATAATTGGGGATCATTCTGTTTGGAGGCGTGCTTACTCCATACAACATATAGGAGTTATAATTACCGCCGGTAAATACTGTGATCATATCCAATTCCGGCCAGATATTAATCTTTTGACCACCGTTGCCTGAAGCCATAAAAGAATCAAACCTTTTACCATCAACCATTATGTATTTATGCTCCCAGAGATAACCAAATTCTCCGGAGCCATAGGTTGAGAAAGATTTATCCACCCAGTCTTCTGAGATAATTTGCTCACCATTCCATTTCCCTTTGTTTTTATACAATAGTGCCCATTTTATCATTTCTCTTGAAGTGAGAGATTTTTGACTGAATGTAGTTCGACTTGAGGAATCAGGGGCAAACCTCCAACTATAATTTTCTATTCCGAGTTTATCAAACAGGTTTTCTTTCGCAAATGTTTCTAAGTCTTGTTCAGTAACTTTTTCGATAAGTTTTCCGATAGTCAAAGCAATACCTGTACAATAAGACGAAGATTTACCGGGCTCGCTTACCATGGGAAGGTCTAAAGTATACTTCACCCAATCATCGCTTTGCATCATTGTCAATTCATTGCCTTTGCTACTGGGATTGTTATTTTCGCAATCCATACCATGCTGATAAGTCAGAAAATCTTTGATAGTTATTTTTCTTTTCCTGTCATCAAGGTTTTTGATGGTTTTGTAATCTTCTTGGAAATAAGGGAGGATTAGCTCGTTTTCATTTTTCAGAAACCCTTTATCAATGGCTATCCCAAGTAATGTGCCGTATAATACTTTTGTTGCAGATCTTAATTGGTGAGGAGTTGATGCGTCATATCCATAAAAATATTCTTCGAGAATAAGCTTGTCATTTTTGTAGATCAGGGTACTGTGAACATCAGGATAATCATATGCAATGGTATTCTTAACCATTTCGATAATAAGTTCAGGCTTTTCGAATTTATTGTTCAGATCCCCAACCTGAAGCCCGTCATTAATTTCAGCCGGAATTTGGTATTTATATCTATTGGGATCGTTTGCAATTTCACTCCTTGGTTCCATCTCCATTCTTTCAAATTCTTTGGAAAGCAGACTAAATCCAGATCCATCTACAGAATAACTAAAAACCTGTTGATTGGCATCTCTGTTGAAAACAACTTTGTCTTTTTGATTGTTCAGAAAGGTATCTGCTTTGTGGTGATAAAGAGGATACTTAGCCCCATCAATGATGGCATATAAAGTAGTGTCAGGCGGTGAAGACTGCAGTGTTAAAGTAGTGCCGTTAACATACTCATAGAGACCTTCGTAGTCTTTTAGTTTTTCGAGTAAATTATTATGAGATGAAGATGTGCAGGAAAGCAGAAGAAGCGCAAAAAATATAGCTCTGAACATTAAAGAAAGAAATTGATTTAATTAGATTTGTCAGTTATTACACTTGCTGCAAATAAAAAGGTTACAAAACGATTTGAATAATCTTACTCACTAAAATTTAGTATTAACATGCTTTAGTGGCAAAAACACCATCAAGCCAAAGCAAAGGAGTCTTCTTCTTTGAAGTTTAGTAGAATTTCCAGAATGGGATCCATCGTGTCATGTTTCATGAGTTCCATACGTAGTTTTTTCCCGTTATAAATGCCCTTCAGATATTGACCGTAATGTTTTTTCATGATCACAACACCGTACTTTTCTCCCTGATGAACTACTGATTTACGTAGTTGTTCTGCGCAAACATTGAGCTTTTCTTCTAATGTCGGCTCCGGTAATAACTCACCTGTCTCCAAATAATGTCTGGACTGTTCAAAGATCCATGGATTTCCGATTGCACCCCTGCCAATCATAACTCCGTCAACGCCGGTTTCATCAAACATCTTTTTTGCGAGTTCAGGAGAAGTTACATCTCCATTTCCGATGATAGGAATTTCAAGTCCCGGGGTGTTTTTAAGTTTTTTTAACCATTCCCAGCGCGCATCACCTTTATATTTTTGGCAACGGGTTCTGGCGTGCACTGTTAGTGCTTTTACTCCCAGTTTTTGAAGCATCAGTGCAACTTCCTGAATTTTGATGGTATCATCATCCCAACCGAGTCTGGTTTTCACGGTAACAGGTCTGTCTGTAACAGCATCTACTACTGTTCCTGCCATCCGCTCCATCATATCAAGATCCTTGAGACAAGCGGCTCCTGCACCTTTGTTAACAACTTTATAAACCGGACAACCGAAGTTTATATCAACTACATCGGGATTATTATTTAGTGCAACTTTAGCAGCACCATGCATGGCTTCTTCCCGTCCGCCAAAAATCTGAACTCCAAATGGTCGCTCACTCTCATCAAAGCTCATTTTATGAAGCGCAATTTCAGAGTCGCGTATAAGTGCTTCTGAGCTGATAAATTCAGTAAATACTATATCGGCACCTTTTTCTCTGCAAATTTGTCTGAAAGGCGAATCAGTTACGTCTTCCATCGGTGCTAAGAAAAGCGGTTTTTTTGGTAAAGTGATGTCATCAATATTCATAACTCAAAGTTAAGAAATGTGCGACAATATTTTCAGTATCGATTTTGGTAGTCCGTGTTAGTCATTTCGTAGATTAACTGCTATATTTTAGTCTTTAAAATTAATATCAAATTTATTGTAACTATGTCACTTGGAACAAAGAGTATAGAAGAACTTTTAGGGGATGAAGCATCTTTCTTACTAAATCATACCAGTCAAACAATTAAAAGAGAACGTTTGATCAAACCATCAGGGAATTATGTTGATGAAGTTTGGTATCACTCTGACAGAAATAACAGAGTGTTAGGTAATCTTCAGTGGTTGCTCGATCATGGAAGACTTGGTGGGACAGGATATGTTTCCATTCTTCCAGTAGATCAGGGAATTGAGCATTCAGGTGGCGCGTCATTTGCAAAAAATCCTGACTATTTCGATCCTGAAAATATTATCAAACTTGCAATTGAGGCAGGATGTAATGGTGTAGCTTCCACTTTTGGAGTACTCGCTTCCATGTCAAGAAAATATGCTCATAAGATCCCATTTATTGTTAAGATCAACCACAATGAATTGTTGACATATCCGAATACTTTTGATCAGATCATGTTCGGCAATATTGAGCAGGCGTACAATATGGGAGCAGCGGCAGTAGGAGCTACTATCTATTTTGGTTCAGAAGAATCAAGTCGTCAAATTCAGGAAGTTGCTGAAGCATTTGCTTATGCTCATGAATTAGGGATGGCTACTATTCTTTGGTGCTATACAAGAAACAGTGCTTTCAAAGTAGATGGTAAGGATTATCATGCTTCTGCAGATCTTACCGGTCAGGCAAACCATATTGGTACAACTTTAGGTGCTGATATTATAAAGCAAAAACTTCCTACCAACAATGGTGGTTATAAAGCATTGAATTCAGGTGATTCAAGTTACGGAAAGCTGGATGAGCGAATTTATACTGAACTGACATCAGATCACCCAATCGATTTAGCAAGATATCAGGTGATAAACTGTTTTGCAGGTCGTGCCGGCTTGATAAACTCAGGCGGAGCATCAGGCGATAATGACTTTGCAGATGCAGTAAAAACTGCGGTTATTAACAAAAGAGCAGGTGGAATGGGCTTGATCAGTGGCCGAAAAGCGTTCCAACGTCCGATCAAAGAAGGTGTTAAGCTACTGAATATGATTCAGGATGTATATCTTGATGAGGATATAACTTTAGCTTAATCGGTGCGTAACAAGTAATGCCTTGTCGTTAATCGGCAGGGCTTTTTTTATCATTTAAAAAAAGAATACTAGAATATTTGAGTTCAGAAGCTATAAATAGCACAAAGCCGCAAAATTTCATTTCAAAGAAATATCTGGTTATATCTATTGCTTTGAGCGTTGCAACGATGGCAGGGGTTATCTGGTATACTTATACTCCGGGAGTTCTTACCCATCTGGTACCTAAAAGGTTGCCCGGTTTATTTATTGCGTTACTGATTTCTTTTTTAAGAGTATGGTTTTCGGCTGCAAAGATTCGTTTTCTTGCGGAGCAGCAAATTGGTTGGATGGCTTCTTTCAGAGTAGTGCTTGCCTGGGATTTTACTTCAGCTGTTTCTCCGTCTACCATTGGCGGAGCACCAATGGCTACTTATGCAATGAATAAAGAAGGAATGAAGCTTGGCTCTGCTTCAGCAATAGTGTTATACGGAGTTTTACTTGATCAAATTTGGTTTGCTATGGCCATACCTATTTTGCTCATTTTCGGAATTTTCTATGAAGTTGTTCCTCCCGAAATAGGCTTGGTTGGGGAAGCCTCGATGGTAATACTCTACACTTTATTGTTGGCTTATGCGGGTTTACTTGCTTACGGAGTTTTGATCAATCCTGCTGCCATAAAAAAAGTAGTGCTTTTTGTATTCAGGCTTCCTTTATTGAGAAAATACAGAGACAATATCGCAATCGAAGCCGAGAATTTAGAAGAGTATGCTCATCAGCTAAGAAAGAAGCCTTTTAGTTTTCTAATTAAAGCATTCGTGCTTTCTACAATGTCATGGATATGTAGAGTTGCATTGGCAACGGTAGTTATTCTTAGCTTGCTTCCGGCGCCTGAAATTCTTTCAGCTTTAAGAAGCCTGGCCATGAATTTGGCATTTCTGGTTGTACCTACTCCAGGCGGTAGTGGTGGTGTTGAAGGCTTATTTGTTCTTTTTCAGGGACCATTAATTTCAAGACCATCATTTATAGGATTAGCAGTATTTCTTTGGAGGATCATCAGTTACTATATAAGTATTGCATTTGGAATGATGGCAACTACCTGGTACATAAATCGCTCTGTTGTTGAAAACCAGTTAATAAAAGATTGATTTGGCAAAGCTGAGAACTCAATTTGATTGCAGTAATTGCGGGCATACATCAGCAAAATGGCTCGGCAGCTGCCCTTCTTGTGGTAAGTGGAATACTTTTGAAGAATCTAAAGTAGAAGGGAAGACTGTAAGCCATAAAGCAAAAGTTGAAGGGTTGGGCAGTTCGGCTAAACCTCAGAACCTGAATGAAGTAGAAACGTCTGAGAAATCCAGATTCCTGAGCAATATAAGAGAGTTTGACCGCGTGCTTGGAGGCGGGTTTCTAAACGGGGCGTATATCTTAATCGGAGGAGAGCCGGGAGTCGGCAAAAGTACATTGACCCTTCAAATTGCAAAATCTAATCCCGACTTAAAGATATTATATTGTGCAGGGGAAGAATCTGCAGGACAAATAAAACAGAG
Source organism: Balneola sp. (assembly GCA_965222085.1). Lineage (GTDB taxonomy): Bacteria > Bacteroidota > Rhodothermia > Balneolales > Balneolaceae > Balneola. The sequence goes on along the minus strand of OZ244952.1, from coordinate 660,240 downwards.
AGCAAAAAGACTGGGGGTGAACTCCGGTAATCTTCTGATCTATAATGAAACTCAGATCAATAAGATCATCGACGAAGTCCAAAAAATACAACCGGACCTATTGATAGTGGACTCTATCCAGACCGTATACAGAACCGAGCTCCAAAGTATGCCCGGCAGTATTCAACAGGTAAAGGAATGCGCGGCTTTGTTTCAGCAATTAGCAAAAAAGAAGAATATTACCACTATTGTGATCGGTCATGTCACGAAAGAAGGAGATATCGCCGGCCCAAGAGTATTGGAACATATGGTAGATACCGTTCTTCAGTTTGAAGGAGATAAAAATTATACCTATCGATTGCTTCGGAGTTTAAAAAACCGCTTTGGTCCGGCGCAGGAGGTTGGTGTTTTTGAAATGAAAGAAGATGGTTTGATAGAGGTTTCAAATCCGTCAGAATTGTTCATTTCTGATAAAACCGAAGGGGTAAGTGGAAATGCTATAGTATGTACGATGGAAGGTTCCAGGCCTCTTTTGATCGAAGTACAGGCTTTAGTGACAGCTTCTGCTTATGGAACACCTCAGAGAACTTCTAACGGTTTTGACCGAAACAGATTAGCGCTTTTACTCGCTGTTCTGGAAAAAAGAGCGGGTTATAGTTTTTCAAATCATGATGTGTACTTGAATATTGCAGGTGGATTCAGGCTTAATGATCCCGCCGGAGATCTGGGAGTTTGTTGTGCGTTGGTTTCCAGTTTAACAGATAAAGCCATTAATCAAAGAACAGCATTCATTGGTGAGGTTGGCTTGGGAGGAGAAGTTCGGATTGTTCCCCACATCGAACAAAGGAAAAAAGAAGCGGCGAAATTGGGTTTCAAGAACTCCGTTGTTCCTCAAGGAAAGGGTTCAGAAGGAATCAGATACGTAAAAGAAGCCATAAAAAAAGCCCTTGGATAAATCCAAGAGCTTAAATTTGTGATGACAACGGGAATCTAATAATTCTCTCGTTGACGGCGACGTTGCTCGCGCACAGCTTTTTTCATAGCTTCGCGACGCTCCATAGAAGGCTTAGTAAACTGTTGTCTGTCCTTATATTCATTAAGAATACGAGAACGAGTAATGAGTTTCTTAAACCTGTTAATCGCGCGTTCAACACTTTCGTTGTCTTTAACTTCAACACCTAGCATTGAGTCTCACTTCCTTTCGTTTGTTTTTTTATCCCATAATTGGGGTTGCAAATATACAAAAAATGTGGCAAAATCTGGAATTCTAAATTTACTTTAACCAACTGCCGATTTAATGGATGAAGAAAAGCCAACACCACCGCAGCAAACACAGCATAAAGGCTTTCTGGAAGAGCTTATGGGTGATGTATTCAACCTGGATCGGGGATTGCCGGGAACTATATGGACATCTATAAAATCTCCTGATAAAGTTATTGACGCTCATTTTACAGATCGCGGTAAATATGTTTCTCCTCTCCGCTATTGTATTTTTATACTTGCAGTAACTACTTTTATTACTGTTCGTTTCATTGATTATGATGCAATGATGACAAATGCGATGGAAATGGGTGCTGGGGCAAGTGTTGATGATTTGGTTGCTCAGTTAAATCAATTGATTCCGTCCTTTGATTGGTCAGCTTATTTTCAAAATATCAATGAAATTACGATCAGCTTAGTTCAAAAGTTTAATCAGGCTCTTTACTTGGTTTTACTTGCCCCAATTTTTGCACTATTTACAAGGATGTTTTTCAAGAAAAAGAAAAGTCGATTTGTTGAGCACTATGTGCTAATGGTTTACTCATTAACGACGTTTTCAATTTTTTCTTTAGCAATGTTGCCCGCAATGAAAGCTATGGAAAATACAGATACGCCATTGATATTTTTTATGGGAATTCCTCTGATGCTGGGATTTTTAATGTATAGCAGTATCAGATATTTAAGTTTAAAAGGTTTTTCTGAATATTTACAAGCTCTTATCGCTTTGGTTCTTGGTTATATTTTATATTCATTTGTGCAAACTATATTGATTTATTTAGGAGCTTATTTAATGGTGGTTCTTTAAGAGAGTTTCTGATCCAGAACTCCCATCCCAAACAACGCAAAATCATATTTAGCAGGATCTTGAGGATCGAGGAGCAACAGTTTGTCTGTTAATTCCTGAACTGCCTTCCAATCGTTTTGTTTTCGTTTTAAAATTCCTAAAGCTCTGGCTTGTCGTGCAACATGAACGTCTAATGGAATTTTGAGTTCTGACGGATTCATGAAATTCATTGTTTCCAAGTCAACTGGGCCACTGCGAATACACCATCTCAAGTACATATTTAATCGTTTTGCAGAGCTGTTTTTTTCCGGATTGGAAATATGCTTGTGAGTTCTTTGTGGAACTTCAGGATGAATGGAAAAGAATTCTTCATGGAATAGGGCAATCAATTCTCTATTTTGATTTTGTGCTTTTTGATAGCACATTTCCCAAAATGCTTCAAAAGTTTGATGCTCCTCTAAAATAGATTGAAGCGTTTTTACCAACCAATAAATATCGATCGGTTTAAAGGTTCTGTGTTTAAACCCTTCCAGTTTCGCCACATCAGATTCAGAGAAATTCAGAATAAAGTCAGTAGGCTTGTAATCCATTCGCTTAAGAAGATCATCTACTTTGTTGATGACAATATCCCGGCGACCCCAAGCCATAATCGCTGCAAATAATCCAGCAAGCTCTTTATCATTTTTATCCTCAAAAGCATACATAAACTGGATGGGGTCATTGTCTATGAAATCCGGTTGTTCGATTTGATCGACTAATGCGTCTAGTTTGGGTTTGAGCGCTAATAATTTCTTTGTAGTCATAAACTAAACTTACATAAAGTATTTGTTATGTTGAACCGGATGAAGACAGCTTAAGTTTGATTTATTTTATTTGTTGGATAATTAAGTTCTGGGTATAACGCGTTATAATTATTCAAATTAAGCTGTTAGAGAAGAGCAGATTGTTAGTGTAAGCTTATCAGGAGCAGGAGCTCCTTGTGTTTCTCCCAAGCAGGAGCTTGGGAAAGAGGTAAAGTCTGCTTCCGCCGTTAATGCGGTTGTTATACATTCTTCTTTATTCGGTCACTTGAACAGAATTCGTAACTCTTTGTTCAGCAACCCAATCATCTCCATCTTCTACAGAAATGAAAATAATTGCTCGGTATGTTCCGGTTTCTTCAATATGAAGGCTGAGTGGAATTGAATGAGAATCATTGGGCTCGATAACAACTGGAAAGCTATTTGCACAACCAGTTGTTGTAGCAGTTTCCCATTCTCCGTTATTATATACTTCCACTGTATGACCGCAATGATAACGAATTGTTGTTGCGGTCATGTTTTCAATAACTAATGTAGGATTCTCTTCAATTTGTACTTGATCAGGATTTAATTCAATGGTCAAATCTCCCTCATTATCTGAATTAAATAAACTGCATGATATGAACATCAAAGAGAGAAGCAGATAAATAGGTGTTCTTTTCATGTCTTTAGTATTTGTTAGAATGTATAACATATTATTGATGAACATTTCATCTTAGGTAAGATAAACAAAATCAGTTAAGAATCACCTCGTGGATGCAATTCCTTGGTTTAACAAAACTGTATTTAAAAGTCCCCTCTTGAGAGGGGATTTAGGGGTGTGTCAATCTTCAGACCTCTCAGAAATCAACCGTTCCGTCAAAACCTTATTCGCTTTTGGGAATGGATATTCTTCCAGCTCAGCTCGTTCAACCCAACGAATTTCCTGACTGCTCTTGGGTTTTGGTGTTCCGGAAACAAGCGTACAAAACCAGGCGTGCATTGTTATTGAAAAATGAGAGTAGGTATGCTTTAAATTCATGAATTCTTTGTAAGCATGTACTTCCACTCCAAGTTCTTCCTTTAACTCCCGCTCAATAGTTTGTTGAATGGATTCACCTTTTTCTTGTTTTCCGCCGGGGAATTCCCACAATCCACCAAGCATAGCATCTTCAGGTCTGAGAGCAATTAAGAGTTTGCCGTCTTCTCGTTCAATAATACCAACACCAATTTCTTTGTGAGGCTTTTTCTTTGCTTTCGATTTGTAGGGAATGATATCGGTCTTAGCAATTTTAGTAGCAATACATCCTGCTTGAATGGGGCAGCTCAAGCAATTCGGATTATGCGGAGTACAGACAGTCGCTCCCAGTTCCATCATTCCCTGATTGAATTCAGCAGGCCGTTCGTGACTTATGAGTTCGTTTACGAGAGACTGAACCTCTTTTACTGTTCCGGTTTTCCGAACATCATCTTCAATTCCAAAGTATCTGGTTATAACCCGAATTACATTTCCATCAACCACAGCATTAGGTAAACCAAAAGCAATGCTTGTAATAGCTGCGGCTGTATAAGGACCGATTCCTTTTAGTTTGATGATCTCATCATATGATTCAGGTAGCTTGCCGTTATAATCTTCAACAATCATTTTTGAAGCCGCATGAAGATTTCTTGCTCTGCTGTAATAGCCGAGACCTTCCCAGGCTTTTAGCACTTGCTGTTGATCCGCTTTTGCTAAGTCATGCACCGTCGGGAAAATCTTCATAAAATTTTCAAAATACGGCCAGGCCTGATCAACTCTGGTTTGCTGAAGCATTATCTCAGAGATCCAGATCTTATATGGATCTTTTTCTCCCCGCCAGGGCATTTCCCGTTTATTTTTCTGATACCAGGCTAAAAGATTCTCAGTAAATTCTGAATTCGAAAGTTCAGTCAAACTTAGTTCCCGTCTCCTCTGGTGATATCCAGAACAGTTAAGGTGACATCCTGTGAGGAAGCTGCTCCAAGCTGATCGGAGGCAATAACACGGAATGTGAAATCTCCGACTTGTCTTGCATTCGGAGTCCAGGTAAACACTCCTGTCTCCTCGTTTATAGAAGCACCTTCGGGCAGATCAACACCAATATAGCGAATGAGGGAGCTTGATGGTTCTTCAGGATCAATGGCCTGAATTTGTAAAGAAAATGACTCATTCACAGCAATATTTGAAACCCTTACAGGACTAAACCTCGGCGGAGTGTTAAATGAGCGAACATCAACAGTAAAACTGGTGCTGTCTGATTGCCCTTTGGAATTTGTACCTACAATTGTAAACCAATTCATTCCAATTTGATCGGGTCTGGGTTGCCAGTAAAATCCCTGCTTTTTAATTACAGCAGCGGTAGATCTGGAGCGAATAGAAAATTCCACATCGTTTGCTGAATGTCCGTTTTCTACTTCTAATCCAAGCAATAATGAGTTTGGGTAAGTAAGAATCTGATCGGGAATTTCTTTTAAAGAAAAAGGACCAACAGGTGCAGATTCAATGTTCTGATTAACAGTAGAGACTGCGAGCTGAGTTATTTTATTGTTTTCTACAAGCCATAATTTATCTCCACTTTTTGCGATGTAATTACCTGCCTGAGTATCTGTTTTCCAGGCGGTCAGTGCCTCCCGGTTTTCTGAATACCATAATTTTCCGGTTACAGAACGGATAAATGTAAATCCATTCCAGTATTTAACAGTTTCTATTTTTTCGTTGATAGAGCCGACTTTTCTTCCCAGTCCATTTCCGGTAATTTCAAAAACATCTCCTCGGGCAGTAGCTCCCCAAAGTCGGTCTCCATCAATAAAAAGATCAGATAAACGCTGAGAAATGTTTTTGCTTTCACTGAAAGAAAGTTGATTGTCTTCAGACTTAAAGACATCCAATTTGGAGTTTCCTGTAAGTACAAACAATTGATTAGTTATCGGAGAAGAAACAAGGTCAACAACTGATATATTATCACCAACATCGGGGATTATTGTAATTTCAGAATCAACACTTTCGGGAGTGTCAAGAGAAAGTGAACCCAAACCGGATTCTCCCAAAGCGACGTAAAGTTTGTTTTGTAAACGAGCTGCAGCTAATGGTTTTTCTGTAAGAAGGGTTGCTGAATATACACCCAGTATAGATGTAGGCTCTAAAATGGTCAATCTTTTATTTTGTCCAAACATATAGGCAAAGCGGACATCAGCAGAAAGGTTATATCCACGACGTTGCATACCGGAAGAGGTGTAAAGCCATTGAAGTTCGTCCGGTTTGATTCTGAAGACGGCCATTCCATCTGTATCAGAAAGTATATAGAGATGTGTTTCTGAAGCTTCGATAGCTTTCACAGAGGGTATATTCATCAATTGTGAATAATCCTGAACGAGAGTTTGATTCTGAGCTTGAACGGATAAAGTTGTTATTAAAACAAATAGAAAACTTTTAACAAATTTAAATCTCTTCATAAACTTATAGCCAATTATGTTTTTTGTACCAGTGTATGGTTCTGGAAATACCTTCTTCCAATGAAACTTGTGGTTTGTAACCTAATTCCTTTTCCGCTTTTTTTGATGAACACGTCCATTCCAAAACCAGCTCATTGGTTTTTTCTTTGTTTACAACGGGATATTTTCCGATTAATGATGCAGCATTTTCAATAACACTACCAATCTTTTTTACTACAGCAGGTTTTAGCTTCAGCTTAAAAGCTTTTTTCCCCATTACAGTTTGAGTGACGGAATGAATTTGATTCCAATTGTAAGTTTCGGCTGCTGTAATAAAATAGGTATGAACTCCGGGATCCATTTTTTGTGATGCTTGTAATATTCCGTTTATCAAGTCATCTACATACACCATAGAAAGGCGCGGATGGTTCCCGTCTCCAACAATAGTACTCAAACCTTTTTTAAATGTACTAAAGTAAGTGAATATCTGATCCTCTCTTGGACCATACACTGCAGGGGGACGAATGATCTTTATAGAACCATTTTTCTCTGCTAACTGATGGATTGTTGTTTCCATGTCCCTTTTAGATCGCCCGTACATACTAACCGGAGTTAATATTTTATCTTCATCCACAGGAGTTCCCTGACTAGGCCCGGCAGCTGCAAGCGAAGAGAGTAAAACCAAGTTCTTAACACCATTTTTTTGGGCAATTCTGATGATATCTTCAGTAGGCTCCACATTAGCCCTAGTAAATTCTTTTTGGTTCGATGCTTTTACAATTGCAGCTAAATGAAATACAACGTCTACGCCTTTAATTCCTTTTGAAAGAGCATTAAAGTCATTCAGGTCTCCTTTAACACGAATGAAGTCTTTTCCCTCAAGCCATTTATCTGTTGAGCGAACTAAACAGCGTACTTCAGTAAATTTCTCATCCGCGATCAGACGATCTGCCAGATGGCTTCCAATAAAACCTGTTGCTCCGGTTATAAAGGCTTTCATTTATTGCTTATATTCTTTAGTTATTTTTGCTGAAATTTTTAATCAGATGTGCTAAAGATACGCATCTACTATTTGCTTTTAAACTTTTATGAAAGATCTTCGAGTTGCTCTTTTTACAGGCAATTACAATCATATCAGAGACGGCGTTTCCCTAACACTAAATAGGCTGGTAAATTATCTGGAAGACCAAGGGATTAGTGTGTTAGTTTTTGGTCCATCTATTAAGAATCCACCTATGGACCATAACGGAGAACTGGTTGTAACTCCTTCAATTCCGATGCTGGTTCCCGGAAGAAAAGAATATCGAATAACAACACATTTTCCCAAGTCGGCAAAAAAACGATTGGAAGAGTTTAATCCTACATTAATTCATTTGGCAACACCGGATGGGTTAGGAATAGGTGCTTTGAAGTGGGCAAAGAAGAAAAATATTCCCGTCGTTAGTTCATACCACACTCATTTTTTGGCTTACACAAGTTACTATTCACTGTATTTATCTCCGGTTAAAAAACCGTTTGAATGGCTTATGAAATGGTTTTATAAAAAAGCGATTCATATTTATGTTCCAAGTGAATCAATGATTGAAGAACTCAGCAGATTGGGGCTGGAGGGAGATAAGAGAATTTGGGCCCGAGGAATAAATCTGGAATTATTTAATCCAACTAAACGGGATATGGAATGGAGAAGGTCGGTTGGATTCAAAGATGATGATATTGTAGTGACTTTTGTATCAAGATTAGTTTGGGAGAAAGAATTAGGAACGTATATAAAAAGCGTAAAAGCTCTTCAAAAGAAGAATCCAAAAGTGAGAGCTTTGGTAGTGGGAGATGGTCCGGCCAAAAAAGAAGCAGAAGAAAATTTTCCAAGTGGGCATTTTACCGGGTTTGCTACAGGTGAAGATCTGGCTAAAGCTTATGCTAGTAGTGATGTTTTTCTATTTCCTTCTCACACTGAAACATTCGGAAATGTGACATTAGAAGCTATGGCAAGTGGGTTGCCGTGTTTAGTAGCGGATGCAATTGGTAGTAAATCATTGGTTGATGATGGAGTGAATGGAAAATGGGCAGAGAAGCAAAATGTTGAAGATTTCACTGAGAAATTAGAATGGTTGACCAGCAATGAAAGTAGAATGAAAGAGATGGGAATAAAATCCCGTGAAATGGCTACCGAATATGATTGGGACAAAATAAATGCAGGATTGGTCAGAAACTACAGAGAAGCTTTGGAGCTTCCACAATCATAATTAAAAGCATAATCGGTTTGCGAATTCTTTACGTTTCACATCTTCACCCACCTGAAAATGCTCCATTGGATAATATGGGGGGGATGCAACGGGTCAGTATGCAACTTATTGAAGAACTAAGTACCAGAGAAGATATAGAAATAAAAACAATCATCCAGCATGCACCATGGAAAGGAATAGAAGTTAAAACTGCTTTTTTTCTGACTAAACTTGTTTTTAAACTCCCGAAAATTGTAAAAGAGTTTAAGCCGGATGTAATTCTTTTTTCATCAATGGTAACGGCTTCTTTAGCCAAATTTTGCAGAAAGAAAATTAATGTTCCTATGGTCACAATAAACCATGGCCAGGACGTGAAAATGCCGATAGGATTATATCAAAATTTTGTACCTAAGGTATTTGAAGCATTGGATGGTGTTATATCTGTTTCGGAAGCAACCCGGCAGGAATGCATCAAAAGAGGGATGTCTCCGGAAAAAGGAGTGGCTTTACCGAATGGTTTTGATATGTCAGATTTTAAAGATGTTCCGGATAAAGCCGAGGGAAGAAAAGAAATTGAGAAAGCATTTTCAATTGATCTGAGTAAAAAATCATTGTTGCTTACTGTTGGCAGACAGGTAAAGCGGAAAGGTCATGAATGGTTTATTACAGAGGTCCTTCCAAAGATAAAATCTGAGGTAGTTTATTTAGTGATCGGAGCCGGACCTGAGCACGATCGACTTAAAGAGATTGTAAATACAACCAACTTGCATGAAAAAGTATTAATGGTGGGCAAACAGCCGGACGAAGTTTTAAAAAATGCTTACGCCGGGGCTGATGTCTTCATTATGCCGAATATCCCAATTCCGGGAGATATGGAAGGTTTTGGTATTGTTTTATTGGAAGCAAATTTGGCAGGAACCCCGGCTGTAGCGGCCGATCTCGAGGGAATAAAAGATGTAATTGAAAATGGAAAGAATGGATTTAAAATTGCAGTCAGAGACGCAGAGAATTTCTCTGGACATATAGACTCTTTGATAGAGAATGGTTTAGAGGAAATGAGCACTTCTTCCAGAAAATTCGTGCTCGAAAACTTTACATGGAATAAAGTAGCACAGCAATATATTTCTTATCTTATGGAAATTGTTGAAAACAAGAAAACGTTAGACTAACCGGTACATATTTAATCAAAATTTGATAGAATATTAATACTGGGTATATTTCGCCGTTACAAAAGAATTTTTTTAAGGATAACCTGCATGGCAGATACGAAAACTGAAGTAGCCAAGAACGACATTTTTGCAAAAGCATATAACTTCACAAAAGCTGATGAAGTTAAAGAATTAGGGCTATATCCGTATTTTAAACCTTTGGAAGCTACAGACGGTACCATTGTAGAAATTGAAGGACATGAAGTTATCATGGCGGGCTCCAATAATTATCTTGGCTTAACCAATGATAAACGAACTATTGAAGCGGCTCAACAAGCTCTTACTAAATACGGAACAGGATGCACAGGTTCTCGATATTTGAACGGAACTTTAGATATTCATTTAGAGCTTGAAGAAAAACTGGCAGCTTTCATGGGTAAAGAAAACTGTGTTCTTTTCAGCACAGGCTATCAAACCAATGAAGGAACCATACAAACTATAGCAGATCGTAACGATATTATTTTCTCTGATAGAGATAATCACGCATGTATTGTTGTAGGAACTTTATGTTCTAATGCAAAAACGATGCGTTATCGCCATAATGATATGGATCAGCTTAGGAAAATGTTAGAGAAAGCAGATCCAAATGCAGGAAAGGTTATCATAACGGATGGCGTTTTCTCCATGTCAGGTACACTTGCTAAAGTTCCTGAACTAGTAAAACTGGCTAAAGAATTTGATGCAAGACTTTACTTGGATGATGCACATGCAGTGGGTGTAATTGGGGATGGCGGTAGAGGTTCAGCTTCTGTGTTTGGACTCACAGACGAAGTAGATCTCATTAGTGGCACATTCTCAAAGTCTTTTGCTTCTTTAGGTGGGTTTATAGTGGGTGATGATAAAGTAATAGAGTATATCCGACATTCATCTCCGGCGCATATCTTTAGCGCGTCTATGCCTCCTGCAAATGTGGCTACGGTATTAAAGGCACTTGAAATTCTTCAGGAAGAACCATGGAGAATTAAGAGATTGGAAGAGATTTCGATTTATATGCGTACCGAGTTAAAGAATCTTGGATTTAACGTATGGTCCAGTGAATCCCCAATTGTTCCGGTTGTTATTGGTGATATGATGGATTGTTTCAAATTCTGGAAAGACCTTTTTGAAGAAGGAGTTTATGCAAATGCTGTGGTACCTCCTGCGGTACCGAAAGGGCAGTCTTTGTTGAGAACCAGTTATATGGCCAGCCACACTAATGAGCATTTAGACAGAATTCTTGAAGCGTTCCGCAAAGTTGGACTAAAACACGGAATTATAGATCAGAACGGAAATTCCGGCACCTAAATCTTTTGATGTATGAATACGAATGGGGTTACCATCGTAACTACAGACGATGAACGGAAACAATTTATTGAATTCCCTTACCAACATTATGCTGACAATGATGTTTGGGTTCCGCCTCTCCGAATGGATCAAAAGAAACTTCTCAGTAAAGAAAAAAATCCCTATTTCCAGAATGCCGAGATGGCGTTATTTATTGCTGAGCACAATGGCGAAATAGCAGGCAGAATTTCAGCGGTTGTAGATCACAGGTATAATGAACATCATGGGACGAAAACCGGACACTTTGGATTTTTTGAATGTATTGATAATCAGCAAACGGCAAACCTTTTATTTCGGGTAGCTTCAGATTGGTTGAGAGAAAAGGGAATGAAGGATGTGCTTGGTCCAGCAAGTCCGGGAATGATGGATACCATTGGTCTTTTGGTTGACAGCTTTGATAAGCAGCCTTATCTACTGATGCCTTACAACAAGCCTTATTATGAAAAACTGATCAATAATGCCGGTTTCGAAGAAGAAATGGATCTTCTGGCGTTTTATGTAAACAGGGAAGACATTGACTTATCTCGGTTTGAAAGAGCTTTAGAAATTGTATATAAGAGAAATCCGGGGCTTAAAATTCGTGAAGTAAATATGAAAAAACTGAACGAAGAAGTAGAGATCGTTCGGAATATTTATAATCAAGCCTGGAAGGATAATTGGGGATTTCTTCCACTTACTTATGAAGAATTGCAGCATACTGCTAAGGATTTTAAAATGATCCTGGATACTGATTTTGCTCATATCGCAGAAATAGATGGGAAGCCTGTTGCGTTTTCCATTGCGTTATTAGACTACAATCAGTTATTCAAAAAAATGAATGGAAATCTATTTCCTTTTGGGATCTTTAAATTCTTGTTCGGTAAAAAGAAAATTGACCGTTTAAGAACAGCTTTACTGGGAGTTATCCCTGAATATAGGGGAAAAGGAATCGATGCTTTGTTAACGCAAAAAGCAATTGAAAAAGGGCTCCCGAGAGGATTAACACAATCAGAATTAAGCTGGGTTTTGGGTACTAATACCGAAATGATCCGCTTGGCTGAGCGCATTGGTGGTTCGCTGGATAAAACCTATAAAATGTATAGAAAACAGCTTTAATAACTTGATATTAAGAGAAGATCTTAGCAGCAACAATGAGCTTCTTCATGATTATGTTGCCCATCTTGAGGGCTTGATGAAAAGAAAGAAAGCAGAGAATTTGTTTCTGAAAACTTGTTTTGAATTCGAATCGCATTTCCAATAGCTATTAGAGCAACACCCACATCAGCAAAAATAGCTTCCCACATAGTTGCAATTCCAAAGCTTGCCAGAGACATTACTAATACCTTTATTCCTAAAGCAAAGAAGATATTCTGCCAGACAATACGATGTGTAAACTTGGAAATGTCGATTGCGAGTGGAAGTTTAGATGGTTGATCATTCTGAATTACAACATCCGCAGTTTCTACGGTTGCATCGGAGCCCATGCCTCCCATTGCAATGCCAATATCAGATAATGTAATAACAGGAGCGTCATTCACGCCATCTCCCATAAAACCTACTACATTTCCTTTACCGATGGCTTCTTCAACAAGTTTAAACTTTTCATCCGGTAACAGGTTTCCATGTGATTCATTTATACCAAGTTGGTTGGCGACATAAGTAACTACTTCCTGATTATCTCCTGAAAGCACTACTAACTTTTGAAGACCTCTTTCTTTTAATTCTTCAATCGCCTGTATACTATCCTCTTTGATTTCATCTGCGATGCATAAAGTACCGGCATGTTCTCCATCGATAGCAATATGAATGTATGTGTATGGCTCTGAAAACAGACTTTCGGCAAATTTAACCTGATGTTCTTGCAAAAGATCCATATTTCCTACAAGTACATTCTTGCTATTAACGACGCCCTTCAAGCCTTTTCCAGAGAACTCCTGTTGTTCAGTTACCGGAAGTAATTCCTGTCCGTTATTATAACCGAGAATAGCTTTTCCGATTGGATGAGTAGAATGTTGTTCCAAAGAAGCGGCATATTTGATTAACTCACTCTCACTGAAACCATTGTAAGCATGAACAGATTGTACTTCGAATGAACCTTTAGTCAAAGTTCCGGTTTTATCCATGAACAAAATGTTCATTTTTCGAAGTTGGTCCAGATAATCTGATCCTTTAAATAAAATTCCGTTTCCTGAAGCCGCTCCGATTCCCCCAAAATATCCCAGAGGAACAGAAATAACCAAACCACAGGGACATGAAACTACCAGAAAGATAAGTGCTCTGTAAAACCAGTCCTGAAAGACATATGTTTCTACAAATAAATATGGAAGAAAGGTTATTGCTATTGCCAACCAGACCACGATCGGGGTGTATATTTTAGCAAACTTTGTAATAAATCGCTGTGTAGGTGCTTTACGTTTGGATGCCTCCTGAACCATATTAAGGATGCCGGAAAGCTTTGTATCTTTGAAAGTACTGCTAACTTTGATGCGAACAACTGTATCCTGATTGATAGATCCTGCCCAAACTTCTTCGCCGGCATTAATAGTCATAGGCTTAGATTCGCCGGTAAGTGCTGCTGTATTAAATGATGCATTTTCAGTTATTAGTTCACCGTCAAGTGGAACTTTGGCGCCCGGCCGAACTAATACCACTTCCCCTGGGCTGACTTCCGAAGGGTGAACTTCACTTGTGTCTCCATTCCGTTCTACAAAAGCAATATCGGGTTGTTGATCGATTAATTTTTTGATGGAATTTCTGGCTCTGTGAACAGCTCCGTGCTGCGCATATTCACCAATGGTATAAAACAACATCACTGCAACACCTTCGGCATACTCGCCTAAAGCAAAAGCACCTATAGTGGCAATTCCCATTAAAAAGAACTCACTGAATAGTGTTCCTTTCTTAAGAGAGTTATAAGCTTTGACCCAAACAGAACCTCCGACTGCTAAATAGGACAATCCATACAAAGTCAGATACAGGTAACGACTGCCTTCAAACGAAACAAAGTGCTCAAAAATCAAGGCTCCGGTCAGCAATATGGTGCTTATAAAAGCCTCTTTATATTTTTTTATGAATGATATCATCGGGTACATATTTTTTTAAATGGTACCCATTTCATTCTTAATTCGATTGCAGATTTTTGTAATTCTTGTGCATTATTACGTCAAATCTTGTCAATAGAAATGCGCTTATTTTCTTTTATTTCTTTAAAGTGAGAAGGTGAGAGTCCGGTTTCGGTTTTAAATTGTCTTGAAAAATGTTGTTGACTGCTGTACCCTAACTTGTAGGCTATTTCTGTCAGATTTAGTTCCCCATAAACGATCAGTTCTTTTGCTCGTTCTATTTTCTGAAGGATGAAATAGCGCTCTATAGATTTACCCTCCACATTCGAAAATAACCGGCTCAAATGTTGATAGTCTTTATTTAAATTTTTAGCCAGATATTCTGAAAGCTTACCATTAAGCTCCTTATTTGTACGAACCAATTGAATTATAAGCTGCTTAATTTGTTCAACGGTTTTGCTGCCTTGGTCGTTAATAATTTCGAATCCGTTCTTTTGAACTACATTTATTAAGCGCTGGTATTCTGTATCGGTAATAGGTTGATCCAGCGTTAATTCACCAAGCTCAATCTTTTTAACCTGAAAATTTGAAGATTGAAGTTTTTCTTCCAAAACCTCTGCACAATGGCTGCAGACCATATTTTTTATATGAAAATGCTGTTTCATGAGCTCATTAATTGATCTTTGAGACTATATCACTGTAAGTCCCAAAAGTACAAAAAAGAGACTTCTTGTTATGAATAGTTTTAGGTTCGAAACCTATCAGATTTCTTGTATAAAATTTCATATTTCACGTATAGAATTTTCGATATATTACTTAAATAAAATTCTTTTTAGTATTATTGAAGAGTGAAAATTTCAAAATCATATAAATTTATTTCAACCCTGCTGAGCCTGAGCATCGTCTTAAGCTTTACAGTTTCCCTATGCTCAATGAGCACTATGGAAGAAATGTGTGAACAGATGATGATGGGTCATGATTCTATGGAAATGAATGGAATGCAACATGATGTAGGTCACAAAGATATGATGCATGAAAAAGACGCGTCAAATTCTTCTGATTGCGTGATGACCATTGATTGTGATTGTACTACTGAAAACGATTTTGTTGCAACTATAGCTCCAAATGTGGTTTTAAAGACTAATATTTCTCCGGTTCTTGCTTCTATAGATGAGATAAGTGCCACAGTCCAAAATTTTTCTTCCGCAAATTTTAACCTTTCTATTCTGAATTATTACTCGCCACCACCTCTCTTTTTGGCGAACGAATCATTTCTGATCTAGGGATAACTACGTCTTTTATCTTCGTTATTTCGAGTCATTCTGCCAAACGGATGAATGAGACATCTAAAGGTCTGATTTAAAACTGAATTCATAGTAATTCACTTGTCAGGCATTTATAGATTTCCTTTCGAAAAACGAGATGACTAATTCCAAAAATGACTTCCTAAGAGTTCATTCACAGTTATTCTTAATTCATACCAATGTTAAATAAAACCATACGCTTTTTCCTCGAAAACAAATTAGTCGCAGTACTGCTGCTTCTGGTTTTGGTTGGATGGGGATTGGTAACCACACCATTTTCATGGAACCTGGATTTTTTACCAAAAGATCCCGTTCCGGTTGATGCTATCCCTGATCTGGGTGAAAACCAGCAAATTGTTTATACCGAATGGGCGGGGCAATCGCCACAAGATGTGGAAGACCAGATTACCTATCCATTAACAACACAATTATTGACAGTTCCGGGTGTAAAAACTATCCGAAGTACTTCCATGATCGGGCTTTCTAGCATCTATGTGATTTTTGAAGAAGGGGTAGAATTTTATTGGAGCCGATCCCGTATTCTCGAAAAATTAAACTCATTGGTAGCAGGAACACTTCCAAAAGATGTTCAACCTGCGCTTGGTCCTGATGCAACGGCGTTAGGACAGGTTTTTTGGTACACTTTAGAGGGAAGAGATAAAGATGGTAACCCGGCGGGTGGTTGGGACCCTCAGGAACTTCGTAGCATTCAGGACTTTTATATCGGATATTCACTTTCGGGAGCACAAGGAGTTGCCGAAGTTTCACCGATCGGAGGTTTCGTAAAAGAATATCAGATCGATGTGAATCCGAATGCTCTTTTAAATTATGACATTTCTCTTGCTCAGGTTTTTGATGCTGTTCGGAAAACCAATGCTGATGTTGGTGCTCAGACTATTGAGATAAACAACGCAGAATATTTAGTTCGTGGATTGGGATATGTGGAAAATATCGAAGACATCGAAGAAACCGTTGTTAAAGTGGCAGACAATGTGCCGGTTCGGATCAAAGATATTGCATTTGTTACCACAGGACCTGCGCAACGTCGGGGAGCATTAGACAAAGCCGGAGCAGATGCGGTAGGTGCGGTTGTAGTTGCCAGACAAGGAGCAAACCCACAAATGGTGATCGATAATATAAAAAGTAAAATCGATGAGCTTTCTCCGGGACTTCCATTAAAAACATTAGATGATGGGACGGTTTCAAAAGTAACCATCGTGCCATTTTATGATCGTTCAGAGCTCATTGGCGAAACTCTAGGAACTCTTGAAGAAGCTCTCTCTCTCGAAATTCTGATTACAATTATTGTGATCGTGGTAATGGTAATGAATCTGAGAACTTCATTTCTGATCTCAGCTATGTTGCCGATTGCCGTTCTTATGACTTTCATCGCCATGAAATATGCCAATGTGGATGCCAACATTGTGGCACTTTCAGGAATAGCTATTGCCATTGGTACCATTGTGGATATGGGCGTGATCCTATCCGAAAATATGCTCCGGCATATGGAGAATATGAAGAAGGGGGATTCACTTCTCGAAGTAATTTACACGGCGACGGTTGAAGTTGCTTCTGCGGTTATAACAGCCGTTTCAACTACAATTGTTAGTTTTCTTCCGGTTTTTACTATGATTGCAGCGGAAGGAAAACTGTTCAAACCTCTGGCTTACACTAAAACTTTTGCGCTGATTGCCTCCATTATTATAGCTATTACGCTTATTCCTCCTTTTGCTTACTGGATATTTTCTATCAAAATAAATAACCGATTGGTCAAAATGGGGTGGAACGGGATGTTGGTTTTAGCCGGATTAATCGTTCTGTTTGTAGGCCCAATTTGGGCGGGGTTGGCTCTGATCGGCTTTGGATTGATTAACGGCGCTGTCATTTTTATGGATGTGAGTTATTCTGTCAAAGTGCCCATGTTCAATAATATTCTGAGTGTAGTTATTGTTACTTGGTTACTAGCGAAATATTGGTTGCCATTCGGTCCTTCTGTGGCACTGATATGGAATTTATTATTTGTAGTATTACTGATCGGAGCAATTCTGTGTTCGTTCTGGTTGGTCATCAAATATTACGATACACTGATTGCCTGGTGTCTGGATCATAAACTAGCTTTTCTTTCTATCCCGACATTTTTCATCGTTCTGAGTATGGTAATCTGGCTTGGATTTTCGTCCGTTTTTGGTTTTGTGGGCAAAGGATTCGATACAGTTGGTTTAGACGTCAGGAATACAAAAGTTTGGACAGCAGCTTCACAAACTTTTCCGGGATTGGGTAAAGAATTTATGCCAGCATTAGATGAAGGTGCTTTTCTGCTTATGCCTACAACATTACCTCACGCCGGAATTGAAGAATCTAAAGATGTAGTGCGCAAAATTGATATGGCGGTTTCATCTATTCCGGAAATCGAAAAAGTAGTAGGTAAACTTGGTCGTACTAACTCGGCATTAGATCCGGCGCCTATCTCTATGTATGAAAATTTGATTCAATATAAATCAGAATACAAAACGGACGAAAATGGAAGAAGAATACGCTTTCAGGTGAATGATGATGGTGCTTTTGCCAAAGATGAAAATGGTGAAATGATTCCTGATGAAGATGGGAAGTATTTCCGTCAGTGGAGAGATCACATCGAATCACCGGATGATATTTGGGATGAGATTGTGGCTGCAACCAGAATTCCCGGAACAACCTCTGCTCCGAAACTTCAGCCTATACAAACTCGATTGATCATGCTTCAATCAGGAATGAGAGCTCCGATGGGAATCAAGGTTAAAGGATCTGATCTTGAAACTATAGAAGATTTTGGACTAGCATTAGAAGAAGTTCTCAGATCAGTTCCCGGTGTAAAACCTCAATCTGTATTTGCCGATCGCATTGTTGGTAAACCTTATCTCGAAATTGACTGGGACCGAAAAAAACTAGCTCGGTATGGACTTACCATCCAAGATGTGCAGAACTTTGTGAAAGTTGGAATAGGAGGAATGCAGGTTTCTACTTCCGTAGAGGGACGAGAACGCTACCCGATACGGGTGCGCTACGCCAGAGAGTTAAGAAATGATCCACAGGCTATTTCTAATATGTTGGTTCCGACAAAATCAGGTGCTCAAATACCTCTGGAACAGTTGGCAACGATTGAATACAGACAGGGACCGCAGGCAATTAAAAGTGAGGATACTTTTTTAATCGGTTATGTGATTTTTGATAAACTGGATGGAATTGCTGAAGTAGATGTAGTTAGAAACGCACAAAAACTTATTTCGGAACGGATTGAAACAGGATCACTTGAAGTGCCTGCCGGTGTTAGTTTTGAATTTGCCGGAAATTATGAAAATCAGGTTAGGGCTGAGAAACGATTAGGCATCATTTTGCCGATTGCTCTTTTTGCAATCTTTCTGATCATGTATTTCCAGTTTAAATCAGCTGCAACTACCGGAATGATCTTTACCAGCATTTTTGTGGCCTGGGCCGGTGGCTTTTTAATGATCTGGCTTTACGGACAAGGATGGTTCCTGAATTTTGATCTGTTTGGACAAAACCTGAGAGATCTCTTTCAAATGGGCACGGTGAATTTAAGTGTGGCTGTTTGGGTAGGATTTATTGCCCTGTTCGGGATTGCATCAGATGGTGGAGTTGTGATGGCAACTTATCTGGATCAACTTTTTGAAAAGAGAAAACCTGCCAATAAAGAAGAAATAAGATCAGCTGTAATTGAGGCAAGTTCACGAAGAATTCGCCCGACACTGATGACGACTGCAACAACCATTCTTGCGTTGATCCCGATTTTAACTTCAACAGGTCGCGGAGCTGATATTATGGTTCCAATGGCGATTCCAAGTGTGGGAGGGATGCTACTTCAGGTAATCACATTATTTGTAGTTCCTGTGTTGTATGCCATCTGGAAAGAATTTCAATTAAAAAGGAGTTTGAAATGAGACGATTATTTCAACACAGTTATATGTTACTAAATATGCCATTCCGACGCAGAGCGTCGGAACGAGGTGTAAATAATGAAGAGATAATATCTACCCTTAAAAATCTCCCTTCGAAGAGAGATGATTATCCAAACGGTTCTTTAGATAATCCGAGGGATACGTTTTTAACTGCATGCCTTGTCATATTTATGAGTTTACTATCGACTTCTTTTTTAAAAGCCCAAACCCTCCAAAGCTACCAGCAGGAAGCGGCTCAGAATAATCCGGAGCTCAAAGCATCCTTCAACAGATATCTATCAGAGTTGGAAAGTAGACCACAGGTTGGCTCTTTGCCTGATCCGGAAGTGGCATTCGCATATTTCATTAGTCCGATTGAAACACGAGTTGGTCCGCAGAGGGCACGGATTTCCGTAACACAAATGTTTCCGTGGTTTGGAAGTCTTGCAGAAAAGAGATCGGTATCTCAAGCGAATGCAAAAGCACAATTCGAGCAATTTCAGGAGCAGAGAAACAGAATATTCTACCAAATGGAAATGATATGGAGTGACTTGTATGAGTTGGATGAAAATATTCGAATTGCTGAAGAGAACCTGAATATCATTAACACACTTCTGGAGGTAAGCTTAAGCAGATATGAAAACGGACTGACTTCACAGGTTGATGTACTACGAGCTCAAATTGAACAGGAAGATCTTAGAACTCAAATTGAGCTTTTAAAAGATAATCGTGAGTTGATGATCGAACGATTTAATGAGCTCAGAAATGTAGATGAAAGTTCCGAAGTTGTTCTTCCGGACGATCTTTCGGGAACCATGGCTTTAAAAAGTAGGGATGAGATCAAGTCCATTATCATTCAGCAAAACCCGAATCTGAACAAACTCAGATACCGGGAAGAAGCATCAAAGGAAATGGTTTCTTTAGCGGACAGGGATGGAAAGCCCTCTTTTGGAATCGGGTTCGATTACATAGCCACCGGAGAACGGAATGATGTTGCAAATCTTCCTGATAATGGGAAAGACGCATTTGTAGCCCGGGCCAGTTTTAAAATCCCACTTTTCAGAAATAAGTATAACGCTAAAGTTCAGCAGGCGGAATTAAATCTGAACTCCGTTCAACAGGATATCATCACTTTAGAAAATAAGTTAGAGACGGATCTTTTGACCGCACTCAGAGACCGAAATGATGCTCAAAGAAGATTCGATCTTTATGACACCAAACAAATTCAACGGGTTGAACAGGCTATCAATATAATGATGGAATCCTATTCGTCAGATGCTTCTGACTTTGAAGAGATCCTGAGACTGCAACGCAAACTACTCGAATACCAATTAAAGAGAATTCAGGCTTCCGCCGATTTGTACATGGCTAACAGCTACATCAACTATCTCTCGGGCGTGAACAACATCTCCGAAAACGAAATTAATTACTAAACCAACTATCATGAATAACTTAAAAAAATACGGTCTTTATATAGGAATCGGAGTAGTCGGGGTCATTCTCGGTGGGCTTCTTTTTGGAGGACACGAAACGGAAACTCACACGATGAGTGAGACAGAGCAGACAGGCGGAATAGATCAGCACGTTGCTGAAAATCATACAGATGAGGAAGGCAATGTTATCTATTCCTGCAGTATGCACCCAAGCGTTCGACAAAACGAACCGGGAGATTGCCCGATTTGCGGGATGGAGCTCATCGAAGTACAGGATAATTCAACTGCGAGTGGAAATCCCAATGAACTTACAATGTCGCTTGCTGCAATGAAACTGGCTGAAATTGAAACTTCGGTAGTTCGCTCAGGAAATCCGGTTTCAACGATTTATCTGCCCGGAAAAGTAATGGCTGATCAGAATAAAGTATCAAGCGTTACTTCACATGTTGCCGGGAGAATCATCAACTTATATGTGGATTACGTAGGGGCTTATGTAAAGCAAGGTCAAAAAATTGCTTCTTTGTACTCACCGGAGCTTATTTCTGCACAACAGGAATTTCTGCAAACGGTAGAATTCAAAGAACAAAACCCGGTTTTATATAAATCAGCAAAAAGAAAATTAGAGTTATTAGAGCTTCCCACTAAAACTATTGAAAACATTGAGAACAGTGGTAAGATCATGACTGAAATCAATATTGTTTCTCAGGCTACAGGCTATGTTACCAAATTGAATGTAACACGACAGGAGCATGTAAAACGAGGAACAGTTCTATTTGAGGTAGCAGATCTGTCCAGTGTTTGGGTGATGTTTGATGCCTACGAATCAGATCTTTCTTTAATTGAAGAAGGCCAAACAATCAATTTCACAACGGCGACTTATCCCGGTGAAAAATTTGAAGGGACGGTAAGTTTTGTGAATCCGTCTGTGAATAATATGAGCAGAACTGCGGATGTAAGAGTAAAAGCAAACAATCCGAATCAGAAATTAAAGCCGAATATGCTAGCTGAGGGGATTTTAACAGCAGAGGTATCTAACGAACGCTCTCTTCTTGTTCCAAAGTCAGCTGTTCTATGGACAGGACCCAGATCAATTGTGTTTGTTCAAGTTCCGAACACTGAAAAACCAACTTTCAATGCAAGGGAAGTGACTTTAGGTAAACGAGTCGGAAACCAATACATCATTTTAGAAGGGCTTGAAGCCGGAGAAGAAGTAGTTACTCACGGTAATTTTAAACTGGATGGGGAGGCACAACTAGCAGATAAATTCAGCATGATGAACAGAATGCCGGGCACCGGAGCTAACCGAACCGGACATGAAGGTCATACGATGGGAACAGAAAATTCCGGAGAGATGCAGATGAACTCAGAACCTCGAAATGGTAAGATGAATGATCATTCTGAGCACCAGAATATGGAAACAGAGATGAAGCCTGTTTCTACAAAATTCAAGTCTCAATTGAATGAAGTTCTCAAAGAATATTTAGTACTGAAAGATGCTTTAGTAGAATCTGATAATTCCGGGGTTTCATCAGCTGCAAAAGAAATCAAATCGCAGTTAGAAAATGTAGACATGTCACTGGTAAAAGGTGAAATGCATATGAAATGGATGGATCATCTGGCGGTGCTTTCTAAGTCAGCTAATGAATTATCTAAAACCAATGACCTGAAAATTCAAAGAGCAGAGTTTTTGAAGCTTTCGGAAACACTTATTGAAAGCGTAAAAACATTCGGGGTTACCGGTGTAGTCTATCAGCAATTTTGCCCAATGACTAACAATGAGAAAGGTGGCTATTGGTTGAGTGAATCAGAGGAAATTGCTAATCCATATTTCGGTGATCAGATGCTGAAATGCGGCGAGACTATTACAAAAATCGAATCATAAACTTAAAATAAAACACAATGAAAACTCACATAATTACACTCCTGGCGCTATTTCTAAGTACAGCGAATATGTATGCACAGGATAAAAAAGAGCACAGCCATGATAATCATTTATCAATTTTGATAAGCGAATACATGGATTTTAAAAATGCTTTAGTAGCAGATGATTTTGAAAAAGCTCAGAAACATATTTCAAATTTTGCCAAAGAAGTAAAATCCAATGATGAAATGAATGAGCATAAAGAACATCAGAAAAAGCACGAAACACATCACGCTAAGATGCTTGTTGCAGTAGAAACTGCAACATCGGCAAAAAATATTGAGGAACTCAGAAACTCACTGGAAGGAGTTACTCTGGAGCTTGTGAAAGCAGTTGAAAATCAAGGCTACGATAAAAGTGCACTTTATGTACAGTTCTGCCCTATGGCGAATAATGGTAAAGGCGGAAAATGGATGAGCGATAAGGAAGAAGTTCAAAATCCTTATTACGGTAAAAAGATGCATAAATGTGGAGAGTCTGTTGAGAAGATAAACAACGAATAGCGTTTGCTGGCAAATAATTACACCGACAACTAAACTATTAAAAACAATTACTATGGAAACTACAAAACACGAAAACGGAAACTATCTTAAATTTTTCATCATGATAGGTACATCAATGATCGCAATGTTTTTCCTGATGTACTTACATTCGTATGAGATTT
Source organism: Balneola sp. (assembly GCA_965222085.1). Classification (GTDB taxonomy): domain Bacteria; phylum Bacteroidota; class Rhodothermia; order Balneolales; family Balneolaceae; genus Balneola. The sequence goes on along the minus strand of OZ244952.1, from coordinate 636,937 downwards.
TAAATCACGCTTGGTTTAGTGAAACTCGTCTTTTTATGACCATGATTATGGGTGGAGCTATGATCATTATCATGCTTGCATTTATGCTAAACATGTATAAAAACAGAAATGCCAATATCAGCATTTTGACTGGTGGCCTGTTACTTATTATCGCTTCAGTTTGGTTGGTGCGTAGTCAAACCACGGTTACCGGAACTGATTATATGGAGGGAATGATTCCTCATCATTCAATCGCTATTTTGACCAGCGAGAGAGCTAACATACAAGATAAAAGAGTACAAAAGTTAGCTGAAGAGATTATAGAAGCTCAACTCCGTGAGATTAAAGAAATGGAATGGTTAATTGAGGATATCAAAAAAAACGGAATCGCTGAAACTGATGAAGAAGCTAAATCAAGATTAGTTCCAGATTTTGAGGACTCTTCGGAATAAACTGCAAAAAAATTTCTAATCGCAAAAACAGATCTAAACTATCATGGAACTTATACCTGAATGGGCACCCAATATTCATCCGCTGTTGGTTCATTTCCCGATTGGGATTATCATCTTAGCGGCACTTATGAACTTAATTTCTCTTTTTATTCCGGAAGAATGGTGGGATGAAAAGAAAAATACGATTGTGTATGTAATAGGATCAGTTTCTGCAATCGGGGTGTATTACTCCGGTAAATCTGCAGCTGACAGCGTTTTTCTTCCTACTGAAGCTCAAACCGTATTAAACAATCATGCAGATTGGGCACTTTGGCTGGTTTGGTTTTTTATAGTCTATGCCATTGTAAGAATTGGTCTGCACTATTTTAAACTGTTCGACAAGGAGATTACTAAGTACATGGCTTTTCTGGCAGTACTTCCGGGGCTCTTTTTATTATATGAAACCGGAGAGCATGGAGCTGAAATGGTATTTGGCTATGGTGCAGGTACCGGGCAATTACTTGAACAGGAAGAAGCTTCTCCTGCATTAACGGATACAAGCCCGACTTCTACTGAATCTTTATTTACTCAGAAAGAAAACGGAGAATGGCTCTGGGAGATGAATGAAAATGCAGTAACTGATTTGATAGGCAACTTTCACTGGACGGAAGGTTCAGTTAATGAGCTTAGTCCAGAAGTGGTAGGCTCTGATATTGATCAGTATTTAAAACTGAGTACAGCTGAAGGATCAAATACATTCGTGACACACAGCAATTATCAAAATGTTCAGATCGACTATTATATCGACATGACTGAGCTTGAAGGTTCTGTAATGCTGATCCATCATTTCATTGACAATGAAAATTTTGATTTTGTAGAACTGAAATCTTCAGGAGTAATAACACAGGGAAGAAAAGAACAAGGTGAAAATAACATATTTCAGGAAGGCAAGTTTGAAAAGGGCGGAATTCAGTTTTTCCGTGTTGTCGGAAATGGTACTCACTTCAGAGGATATGTAAATAAAGAAATGGCTGTTCACGGACATGGAGATGCTCCGGAATCCGGTGCAGTCGGTTTAAGAATGGAAGGAGAAGGAAGTATTCTCATTTCAAAAGTTGAACTATCACAATTAAAATAAAAGGATCAAAACAATTATCTCATTCACAAAATCAAAGCAGAATAGTTTATCAACAACAACTCTTATCTTGTTGAATAGGAGGGCAGGGAACATCTCCGTACGAACAAAACACACAGCAATCTCCCTGTTTGGGTTTTGCTACTGCATTACAAGAAGGACATTCCCAAAAGTATTGGCATGAATCCGTAGGCATTGTTTCTGTGTATTGATACTCACAATTCGGACAAGTAATAGATGATTTGAACTCTGAGTCGTTCATTATGTTACTTCCTCAATTCTCTGCCGGTTTTGTTATCGCCTTCTAAAGCTTCCAAAATCGGGCACTCACCTTTGGGACCGCTACCGGAACAGGAGTCAATTAGTTCAGTAAGCGTGGTTTTGATTCTTTGAAGGTCCTGAATTTTTTCAACTACATCTCTGTACTTTTCTTCTGCTTCCATTTTTACTTCAGAGCAGGTAGTATTTTCATCCATTCTAAGCTCAAGTAATTCTTTGATCTCACTCAGAGTAAAACCAAGTTCCTGAGCTCTTTTTATAAATTTTACCTGATCTATATGATGTTGAGTAAATATTCTGTATCCGGATCTTCGGCGATCAGGTTTGGTGATCAGTTTTCTCTTTTCATAATATCGAAGCGTTTCTTTATTTACCCCGGCTTTGCGGGCTACTTCACCTACTTTATACGTGATTTGCTTTTCAGTATCCATGCACTTAATAAAATAAAAAGCGGGAAATTAATCCCGCTATATTGATTTAGTTCTTCCTGATCATCGTTTTTCCGCAACAACAGGTTGGGTTCTGAGTTCCTCCACAGCTTGGTGGGGCGCTCTTTGTTACGGTTACTTCACATCCGCAACCTGAGTCGGGACATTGATAAACTTCTCCTTTCTTGAACGGCATAATTGTTCCTCCAATTTGTTCATAGTTCTTATTCGGAAGTAATATAAGCCCTGTACCTTGGTACGGAGTCAAGTAATTTTTACGGTCTTTAACCTCAACGCATTGCCAATTACAGATACAGAACTGAAACTCATTGCCAGAGCTGCGATCATGGGCGAGAGCAAGATTCCAAAGAATGGAAACAGAACTCCTGCAGCAACGGGAACACCCACTGAATTATAGATCATCGCAAAGAACAGATTTTGTTTAATATTTTTGACCACTTCTTTGCTGAGATTGCTGGCTTTAACAATGCCGTTTAAATCTCCTTTTACTAAAGTAATCATCGCACTTTCCATAGCCACATCCGTTCCTGTTCCCATGGCAATTCCAATATCAGCTTGCGCAAGGGCGGGAGCATCATTGGTGCCATCTCCGGCCATGGCTACTTTTTTGCCTTCGCTTTGTAAGCGTTCTATTTCTTCCAGTTTATCCTGAGGCAAGCATTCTGCTTTGTAGGAAGAAAGGTTCATTTCTTTCGCCACCGCTTTTGCTGTTTGCGGATTATCTCCGGTCAACATAATGACTTCAATTCCCTTTTCCTGAAGGGTAGCTATTGCTTTACGGCTACTTTCTTTGATAGCATCCGTAATGACTACAAATCCGACAATTTCGTTATCAATGGCTAACCATGATACCGTTTTACCGGAATTTTGATAGGAATCAGCTTCGACTTTTTGATCATCAGATATGGAAATATCAGCGTCTTCAATAATCTTTCGGTTTCCTAATTTAACCGACTTGCTGTTGATCTTCCCTTGAACACCTTTTCCGGTTACGGATTCAAAATCGGAGACATCCTGAAATTCTACATTTTTGGATTTTCCATATTTCACGGTGGCTTCAGCCAGTGGATGTTCGCTTTCATTATTAAGTGACGCGATATATTGGACAACCTGTTCTTCAGAAAAATCATTGTTTACCGAAGTTATAGTTTCAACCGAAGGTTTTCCTTCGGTGATGGTTCCTGTTTTGTCGATGATGAGCGTGTCCATTTCATTCATACGCTCCAAAGCTTCCGCATTTTTAATAAGCACTCCGTTCTGAGCTCCTTTACCTACACCGACCATCACAGACATGGGTGTGGCCAAGCCAAGTGCACACGGACAAGCGATAATCAACACGGCAATGGCATTGATCAATGCATACACATAAGACGGTTCAGGACCGAATGCGGCCCAAACACCAAAGGTGATTAGTGAAATCACAATCACAATGGGGACGAAGTAACTCGATATTTTATCAGCAAGATTTTGAATAGGAGCTTTACTTCTACTGGCTTTGTTTACCATATCCACAATTTGAGACAGTAAAGTTTCATCGCCTACTTTTTCAGCCTTCATGATGAAAGAACTGTTACCGTTTATAGTACCGGAACTCACAGAATCATCTTCGGATTTCTCAACAGGTACAGGTTCTCCGGTAATCATAGACTCATCGATAGAACTATTTCCTTCTACTATCACTCCATCCACCGGAATTTTTTCTCCTGGTTTTACTTTTAAATGATCGCCAACTTCTATTTCGTCTATATGAATTTCTTCTTCCGCACCATCTTTAATTCTGATAGCAGTATTTGGCGCCAGCTTCATCAACTCTTTAACCGCATCATTGGTTTGTGAATGAGCTTTGGCTTCCAGTACCTGTCCCAGTAAAACCAGTGTTAAAATTACCGTAGCAGATTCAAAATATAAATGAACCGTTCCGGCTTCAGTTTTGAATTGTTCGGGGAAAAAATCAGGAAAGATCAAAGCAAACAGACTGAATAACCAGGCGATTCCTGCACCAATTCCGATCAGCGTAAACATATTCAGGTTCATGGTTTGCAAAGAACGCCAAGCACGCTCAAAGAACATCCAAGTTGCATAGAAAACTACAGGAAGGGAAAGCCCGAATTGCACCCAGTTCCAAATATGGATATCCATCATTTCATATAATGGATTATCTGTGAGCATTTCCGACATCGCAATAACAAAGATAGGCAGTGTAAATGCTACAGCAATCCAGAATTTTTTAAGCAATTCTTTGTACTTTTTTTGTTCTGCAGATTCATCCGCTTCTTTGGGAACCAGATCCATACCGCATTTAGGACAGGATCCCGGACCTTCCTGCTCGATTTCCGGATGCATCGGACAGGTATAAATATTTGAAGAAGCTGATTTCATATTTTGTTCTTCTACCAAATCCATTCCACACACCGGACAATCACCGGGTTCATCGTAGGTTTTATCTCCTTCACAATGCATTGGGCAGTAAAAAACACCCGTTCCTTTGCTTGATTCATCTTTCTTCATGTTTTCATGATGATGATCATGAGAATGGGCTTGATTGTCATCTCCGGGCAGACTGATAGAGTACTTTCCGGAAAGTTTATCCAAAGCTTCCTGAAATTTTTCCAGTTCAATATGTTCTTTCATTTCAATTTCTGCGGTATGCTCTTCAAGAGAAACAAAAACGTTAGTAACTTGTTTGAGATCGGAGAGTGCTTCTGTAACGTGCTTTTTACATCCGTTACAGCTCATTCCGTTAATTTGATAAGTGTGTTTCATGATCTGGTGGTTCGTTCTTTGCCAATATGAGACAATTCAATCAAAATTTACTTACAGAATTTACGATTTGATGTGTAGGATTTTTGATCACTGATTAAGCTGATTTATTTGCTGATAATGCTGAGGTATGTATAGTAGATATTTTATGACCTCATCTGTCTTCTCCCTGCCTACCGGCCAGGCAGGCTTCATAAGGAGAAAGACTCGTTTAGAAAATATTTACAAAGAATAGATGTGACGAAACAATCTACAGAGTGCACCACAAAGTACGGAGTTTACTTCGCTCCACTCTTGAACGTGGATAGAATTCCCCTCCTTGTAGAAAGAGGTGCGAACTAATTCATACAGTAAATGTGGTGCGAAATTGGGGAGGTCAAAAAAACAGATCAGGTTTTTCGGGACTAAAGTCCCTGCTTGTTTATGTTCTATATACTATTTCGTGCATGAGCAAGAAAGGGTTTTAACCCTTGTAGTTATGATTCATAAAAAAATTTATTGCATTCAAACCTCATCCAAAGGCTTTCTCTTTGAAGAAATGAGTTTCCTGAATTCGGTGGGAGTGAGACCTGTTTCGCTTTTAAACTGATTGGATAAATATTGCGTGCTGCTGTACCCTAATTCATGAGCTATTTCGCTAATCGTTTTCTCGCCGTAAATAAGTAGTTCTTTTACTCGCTCTATTCGTTGTTGAATGGAGTATTTCTCAATGGTTCGGCCTTCATTCTTCGAGAAGAGTGAACTTAAACTGGAATAACTTTTGCCGATCTCTTTTTCCAGAAAATCGGTAAGGTTATGGAATGATTCTCCGGTTGTGTGATGATGTATATGATTGATTACCGAAACTTTAATTCTGGAGATAAGTTGAGAAGTGGCATCATCGATCAGCTCAAAACCTTCTTCTTCCAATACTTTTGCAAGCATTGTGTTATCGATTTCTACCGGCCTGTCAAACAAAACTTTACCCAATTCAATCTGTTGAACCGGAAGATTTTGTTCTTGAAGTTTCTGGCGAACCACTTTTATACAGCGGTCACATACCATATTCTTAATTCGTATTTCGGAAATAGCACTCACAGGATTATGTAAATTATTTGACTTGCAGATAGACTGTACTAATGGCTTTGTTAACATACAGCTTGACTTGGTATTAAATGTAACTAAATTTTAAAGAATAGAATTCAACCGATTCTTGCCTGCTCATCATTAATAAAAGTGTTATCTTTTAAACCTGAGTTTTGTTTAAAAAAATCTTTAGAGTATATGCAAGGTCATTCCACGGCGTATGCCTGGAATCTGGATCTCTTTAATACATTTCTAATGAGTTTTAAACCACGATTTAGATTCCTGCCTCCGCAGAAATGACCAATAGGCGAGCTTATACGATATTTAAATCGAACTCAGTTTATAAGAATGTTTAAACCAAAGAAGACTATGAGCGATTTCAGAATTGAAAAAGATTCTATGGGAGAAGTTAAAGTGCCAAAAGACGCACTCTACGGAGCCCAAACCCAACGTGCACATGATAATTTTCCAATAAGCGGTATTCGTTTCAGCCGTGAATTTATTCAGGCTCTGGGATATGTAAAGAAATCGGCAGCACTTGCTAATTCAGGATTGGATCTTTTAGACGAAGATATTGCAAACGCTATTTCTGAAGCTGCTCAGGAAGTAATTGACGGAAAACACGACAAAGAGTTTGTGATCGACATTTTCCAGACCGGTTCAGGAACATCATCAAATATGAATGCCAATGAGATGATCTCACATCGTGCAAATGAGCTGAGTGAAGACCTTGGGATTCATCCGAACGATCATGTGAATTTTGGTCAAAGTTCTAACGATGTAATTCCTACTTCAATCAGAATATCCGCTGTTCTTGCAGTTACAAACAATCTGATTCCGGCGCTTGAGCATCTGCGTGATACGTTCATCAGCAAAGGAAAAGAATATGCTGATGTAGTAAAAACAGGGCGTACGCATTTGATGGATGCTATGCCTGTAACTATTGAACAGGAATTTGGCGGCTATGCACGTCAGGTTGATCTTGGAATAGAGCGGGTTAAATCAGCGCTCGTCAGAATGAAGGAGTTGCCGCAAGGCGGAACAGCTGTAGGAACCGGAATTAACACCCATGCTGATTTTGGCAAGAATTTCGCAGCAAAAGTTTCAGAGTTGACAGGAATTGATTTCAAAGAAGCTGAAAACCATTTTGAAGCTCAGGCAACAGTTGATGCACCGGTAGAACTTTCAGGACAGTTAAAGACAATAGCTGTTAGTTTGATGAAGATCGGCAATGATCTGCGTTGGATGAATTCGGGACCAAATGGTGGATTAGGAGAAGTTCAATTAGCGGCTCTTCAGCCGGGATCATCCATTATGCCGGGTAAAGTAAATCCCGTGATCGAGGAATCTTTGACCATGGTATGTGCTCAGGTAATCGGAAATGACAGTACAATAACAGTTGCGGGACAAGCAGGGAACTTTGAGCTGAATGTTATGCTTCCTGTAGTAGCGCATAATTTACTTCAGTCTGTTGAAATACTTGGAAATGCCGCAAGAAATCTGGCTGACCGTTCCGTTTCACGCTTGGAAGTGCGGAAAGATGTAATTGCGGATATGGTTGGAAGAAACCCGATCTTAGTGACGGCTTTAAACCCGATCATTGGTTACGATCTTGCAGCTAAAATCGCAAAAAAAGCGTTTGCCGAAAGCAGACCTTTGAAAGATGTAGCAAAAGAAATGACAGATCTGTCTGATGAGGAACTGGATAACGCTCTGGACCCCATCAAGATGACGAAAGGCGGATTTACAGAGTAAATCACACCAAACAGTGTTTATTGGGCAAGTGTTAATCAGGCATTAAATAATGTTCTGTTTTTGTAAGAAAAGCGCTTTTCCCGTATTATTGAGCCCCCGATTCGGGCTCTATTCTATTTATTTTGAACGATATAATTTTTGAAGATGGCAGAAACAAAGACGAAGAAAAAGAAGTCAACTTTTAGCGCAGCAAAAAAGAAAGAAATTCTTTCTGATTATAAGCTGGGTTGGTTGAGCCGACATATGTCTTTGATCGGCAGGAAAGAAGTACTCACCGGAAAGGCAAAGTTTGGTATTTTTGGTGACGGTAAAGAAATGCCGCAGATCGCTATGTCAAAAGTGTTCAGGAATGGTGATTTCAGATCCGGTTACTATCGTGATCAAACTTTTATGCTCGCCATTGAAGGAGTTACACCGGTTCAGTTTTTTGCTCAGTTGTATGCTACTCCTGATACAGAGCTGGAACCAAGTTCCGGTGGACGTCAAATGAACGCCCACTTCGCTACACGTTTACTGAATGAAGACGGGACGTGGAAAGATCAGACGAAAATGAAGAATACTTCTGCGGATATGTCTCCGACAGCAGGACAAATGTCCAGATTGCTGGGATTGGCTCAGGCTTCCAAAGTGTACCGAAACGAAAAAGCGCTGAAAGGAAAAGAGTGGAAGAAATTTTCAAACAAAGGAAATGAAATAGCATTCGGTACCATCGGTGATGCAAGTACATCAGAAGGAGTATTTTGGGAAACCATAAATGCAGCCGGAGTTTTACAGGTACCGATGATCATGTCGGTTTGGGATGATGGCTGGGGAATTTCAGTTTCCAAAAAATATCAGACTACAAAAGAAAGTATTTCTGAAGTACTAAGTGGTTTCCAAAGAACAAAAGATCAGGCGGGCTACGAAATCCTTACTGCAAAAGCATGGGATTATCCCGGTTTGATGGAAACCTATGAAAAGGCAGAGAAGATAGCGCGTGAAGAACACGTTCCTGTTTTGGTTCATGTTCATGAAGTTACTCAGCCACAGGGACACTCAACTTCGGGTTCGCATGAGCGCTACAAAGATGAAGAGCGACTGAAGTTTGAGGAAGAATTTTGCTGTCTTCAGAAAACCAAAGACTGGATCTTAGATAATAAGATCGCTACTAAAAAGAAATTAGAAGAGCTGGAAGAAGAGGCATCTAAAGAAGCTTTAGATGCTAAAAAAGAAGCGTGGGATAATTACATCTCCCCAATCAAGGAAGACAAAAAGCAGATGATGGATTGGTTGTCTGCTCTGAAAGAGGAATCCGGTGCTGAAGGAATCGATGATCTCATTAAGAGATTGAAAATGGTTCAGAATCCATTCAGAAAAGATGTGCTTTCAGCAGGACGTAAAGCATTATATGCAACAGCCGGAAAGTCAGGATCTACCAGAGATTCAATCAAGAGTTGGGTAAACGAAAGTGCTGAAGCCAATAAAGAACGCTTTAATTCTCACTTGCTCAGCGAGACAGAGTTTTCTCCGCTTAAGATCGAAGAGATCAAGCCGGAATATTCAGATGATTCAAAAAATGTAGATGGACGTGTTGTTATCCGTGATAATTTTGACAAGATCTTTGAGAAATATCCGAATACGCTGGTTTTTGGTGAAGATGCAGGAAAGCTTGGTGATGTGAATAAAGGTCTGGAAGGAATGCAGGATAAATACGGTGAAATTCGTGTTTCAGATACCGGAATTCGTGAAGCCACTATTCTTGGACAGGGAATCGGAATGTCTTTACGAGGACTTCGTCCGATAGCCGATATTCAGTATTTAGATTATGTGCTGTACTGTTTTCAGGGAATGAGTGACGATCTTGCTTCTCTTCGATACAGAACTAAAGGTGGACAAGCGGCTCCGCTGATCGTAAGAACGCGCGGTCACCGACTGGAGGGAATTTGGCATTCAGGCTCGCCGATGGGTGTGCTGATCAACGGATTGCGAGGAGTTCATATTTGTGTGCCTAGAAATTTAACTTCAGCTGCAGGATTTTATAACACGCTGATTCAGGGTGATGATCCGGCGATGGTGATCGAGCCGTTGAACGGATATCGCTTAAAAGAAAAGCTCCCTGAGAATTTAGGAGAGTTTACTACACCGCTTGGTGTTCCTGAGATCGTAAAAGAAGGCGATGATATCACCATCGTTTCTTACGGTTCTACATTCAATATTATCGAAGGCATGATTCCTCAGTTTGAAAATGCAGGAATTTCCGTTGAGTTGGTGGATGCAAGAACACTGCTTCCGTTCGACAGAAATCATATGATCGTGGAATCGCTGAAAAAGACAAATCGATTATTAGTTGTGGATGAAGATGTTCCGGGTGGTGCAGCAGCTTATATTATGGCACATATTGTGGAAGAGCAGGGCGGTTATCGTTATCTGGATTCCCGTCCGCAATGTCTAACGGCACAACCTCATCGTCCGGCTTATGCCACGGATGGTGATTATTTCAGTAAACCAAACGCCGAAGACATTTTTGAAGCTGTCTACGGCATTATGCAGGAATGCGAAAAAGATCGATTTCCGGAAATCTATTAAAGTATAAGAACACGAATGTCTGAAAAGTTTTCTCTTCCGGAACAATCCAAAATTCTGCAACAGATAAGTGCTAAATCGGCATTTCGAATCATTGTGGGAGTGAGTTTGGCTGCACTGTTATTTTTGGTGTGGTTGATCTATTGGAAAGAAGGTGCTGTTAATTCTTACCCCTGGGTTCCTTATTTGCCGGCACTGAATGCAGCATTCAATTCATTAAGCACCGTTTTTCTGTTGTTAGGATTGAATGAGATCCGAAAGCGAAATTTCAGCCGACATATGAAGTTCATGACCTCGGCTTTTATTGCTTCTGCACTGTTCTTAACCAGTTATGTTATCTACCATCACTTCCAGGGCGATACGAAATTCCTGACGGAAGGTATCATCCGTTATTTTTATTTCTTTATTCTGATCACGCATATTGCGCTTTCCGTTTTTGTAGTACCCTTAGTTCTTTCCAGCTTTTATTTAGCACTCACGGGAAAATTTCAAAAACACCGTAAAGTCTCCAAATGGACATTCCCAATCTGGCTCTACGTGTCCATTACCGGAGTGGTGATATTCTTTATGCTGAAGTTTATTGGATAGAAAAAATATTCTTATCCGAGTGTAACAAATCCGTGGCAGCTCCCTCATGTAAATAGCGTGGCTCTAAGTTTATAATAATTTAGAGTTACAATTAAGCTTGTGTTTCATCGGCTTGGTCAAAGAGCGGGGTGCTTATGGTTTCGTTGAGGAATCTTACAAGGTGTTTTGTTTCGGTAATTTCTTTTGTCGTCCTGTTTATTTCGTGCATTCAGCCTACCTATTCTCCTCCTGAAGAAGCAAAAGAGTTACTAGAGGTATGGAAATATGATCATGATTTGATAGCAGATCCTCTGATATTGAATATAAATGACACTTTGTTTAATTCAGGAGGTCAGGACTTATTCGCAATTGATGCAAATTCAGGGAATGAATTTTGGAAAGTTCAAGCGGTTGATAGTTTTTCATTAGGTGGAAGAGTATTTATAAGTTCAGGAGATCAAATAGTTAATAACCAAAGAAGAAGAACTATTGCTTGGAATAAGAAGACCGGTAATTTTTTGTGGGAAACCATTTATAACGATCGGTATGATGAACCTAGACTTACCGGAAATCATTCTGCAACTCCTAATGGATACACAATTGCTACAAACAGTAACAGGGTTCTTATTTTAGATAGACAAGGGAATGTAACCTACATCAAAAAACTTGACCGAAGATTCAGGATAAGTGGGGTTTCGTATTACAAGAATAGAATTTATGTAAATCAGTCAAATACCATTCACGGAGCTCTTGAAGAAGGAAGAATAACCGTTTTTGATTTACAAACTGGTGATAGCTTATGGGCTTATGATACACAAAACGATGGATTCTTTGAGCAACCGATTTTTGAGGATGATGTCTTATTTGCCGGAAGTCGAGGTAATTCTGAATTCAGCGAAATTATTGCATTAAATGTTAATACAGGAAATGTAATTTGGAAAAAAGTTTCTAAAATCTGGACTTATACAATCACTAAAAGTGAAAAATACCTCTATGTAAATACATATGCATCAATAAATGCAATAGATAAAAAAACAGGAGACTTGATTTGGAGTGTGGGAGAAATGCACTCTGCGGCTTCTACTCCAGTTATATTAGGGGGCTATGTTTATAATTCAACGTATGGTTCGGTACGTATTATTGATGAAAGTACTGGAGAAATAGTACATCGCGAACCTACAAAAGGTGGTAGTATATGGGGATTAGCAACTTCCTCAGATAAAATATTCTTCCAAACAAGTTGGGCTATTTATGCTTACGAACCGTGGCATTTGAGGGACGATCTATGATGAATTTAAGTAGCAATACTAGAACATGGATTTTCGTATTCATATTCTATTTTTTGGCAATTGATTCATTGACTGCTCAAAACCATGCAGACTTTGGAGAGGATAATTTAGGTATTGGCTTATCTTATTCCTATGGTTTTGAAGTATTTAGTGTCTCTGAGGAAGAATTTGGTGTAGTTAATATTTTTTATGGATTAAGTGAGCCAGAGGTCGTTGATTTCAGGACGGTTAGTTTTATCATAGAGAAGAATTTTCAGAAAATTTTTTGGGTAGGTTTAATTTTTAAAGATGGAGAGCGTTTTTTTCCAAGAGAAGGTTTTAGAAATAATCGCCTTGATACAGGTGAAAGAGAGTATAGTGACTATAACTCTATCGGTATAAGTTATAATTCAGTTTTGTTGAACATCATAAAACGAAGCGATGTTACTAAATTATATATCAATACAAACGGGTCCGTTAGTTATATCCATTTTAATGGGTTCAAGCAATTGGGAAATCCGGATAAGAATAAGTTCAAAGAAGAAAATCTTAAAAGTATATTGCTTGAAGGAGGAATTAAGTTCACATTCTCCCGAAACCTATTTCACAGAGTTTGGGTTACCGCGTATTATGACCCATTCTCTTTGAAAATAGGAGCATTTGGTTTCGGAGCAGGGCATACCACATTCGGGTTGAAAGTTTCAATCTGATTTTAAAACACAAAGATAGAATAATCTCACTCCCTCCTAAATTTCGTAATCTGATTATTTACCGGCGCCTGGGTTTTCAAATACGCATAAATAGCTCCGAGTTCTTCTTCACTCATGTTACTGTAAAAGCGCCACGGCATTTCGGTATTGAAATCTCCCGGTTTTACATGGGCTGTATTTATAACATTAGCAGAATCCTGAAAGCTTTTGAATCGGGCGATAAACACCTCCTCAGTCCAACTGCCTATTCCTGTGGTAACATCAGGAGTTATATTTGCAGAAGTTGCAACCCCTCCTGTGGGCAATGGAAACTCCATTCCTCCGGCGAAATTCATTCCTTCAATAGGAGTTCCCTGTTCCATTGGTGTATGACAATCAGCACAACTTGCAGCGGTAACCAGATATTTACCGTAAGCTATTTTATCGGAAGGTTCAGGTCGTCCCATAAAGTCCGGTTCACCGGGTATGGTGTTAATAATGAAATTCATGGGAAAATTAGATGAAGATTCCGGGACATCATATTCGATGGGTTCCAGTGTTCGCAGGTATGCGATAATATCATAAATATCTTCCGGATCGGTTTTTCCATAGTTAGGGTAGGGCATGATCGGGAATAATGCATCTCCTTCTTTATTGACTCCCGTTGTTACAGCACGGAAAATTTCCCCGTCGGTCCAATCACCCAAATTATACGGAGTCAGGTTCTTAGCATAATAATCACCCGGTAGCCCCATTTCGGTACCAAATAAGCCACCACCTTTTCCCAAAGTGCCTTCTTTCATGGAAAGAGCAAATTTGCTGTAGTCTTTATCGGAGTGACAATCCATGCAGGCATATATTGTATTAGCAAGATATTCGCCACGCTGTATACGATCGTCTGTTAGTTCTATTTTAAGGTCAGGAGCAGGTTCAACATTGGGCAGTGCAGTACTTACATAAATGAGTAATCCAAATATTCCAATTACAATAACTCCCAGTAATCCCCCGAGTATTTTCAGTAGCTTTTTCATAATCCCCAAATTTTAGTTAAGAGGTATTTTCCCCTTGTAATCCCTAATACCTCAGAAATGAATTCTGATAATTTGTTTAATAAAAATGAAAAAATCTATACCGGCACAAAATATTGTTTTACAGTGCTTTTTGGTCACACTCTTTACACTGCAAAAAATGTCCTATTTTTGTCTTCCTGCCCGCTTCTGTAGTCACCCATTCACGAATTTGCCACGGTGGGTTGTGCCGAACATGCTGTTGGTGACCACACTCTAATTCTGCAACCCAATCATTCTTGTCATCTTTATGAAAACCGACGATTGCTCGTTTCATTTATCTTTTTTTGATGCAAGTACTTTGTTTAGATCCAGGTTTTGAATAGCACTTATTGCAGCTTCTATGGCTCCTTCTGTACATAATCCGCTTATCGATGCATCCATGAAGCCTTCTTTAGCTGCAGATATACAGGCATCACGAATCATTTCGGCTTCCGAATTACTTTTGAGAGAATATTGATCGGAATTCAAAGACATAGCTTAGTAATTAATGAAAGATCAGACATTGGTAGGTATAAAATATTGCTGAGAGAATCCAATCATGGTCGTTATTATTTTAAAGATCCCCGGCTACCGGAATTGCGGGTAATAAAAAAAGCCCTGCTGTTTGGCAGGGCTTTTAACTTCTGAATAAAAGTGATCTTATTTAATCAGTGTCATTCGTTTAGTTTGGATGTTTTTTCCTGCCATAATTCGGTAGATGTAAACGCCACTGGCGAGATTACTTCCATCGAATGTAACAGAATGTTCACCGGAACCCATTCGTGTATTAACCAAGGTTGTTACCAACTGACCTGTAATCGTAAATACATCAAGTCTTACATCACCTGATTGAGGTAGCGTAAACTGTATTGTTGATGTTGGATTAAAAGGGTTAGGGTAATTTTGATTTAGTTTGAATGTTAGCGGTAGTTCTTCCGGCTCGTTAGATACACCAATCATGGTGGTAAACGATATATTTAATGAGTTTTCAGCCATTCTGGTAGAGTCAGAAGCTACTGCCATTACTGTCCATTTAAGATCAATACTTTCTCCACTAAGTACGCCCAGATCTTTCAGAGTAGAATCGATAACAGCGTATGTTCCTGTTAAAGCAGTCGCTGAACCATCATCGTCAGATTCGATTGTGAATAACGGAGTAGAGAAGTCTGCACCAGCTGAGTCAAACATGAATACATAAGTTACTTCAGCATTTGATGTAGCTTCTTCCCATGTAAATGTAACTTCAGTCTCAGCGCCTGTTCCTAAGTCAAAACTGGAATCATCTGCTGGCGAAAGCACACTGAAAGCATCAATTGTAATTTCAACATCAGCCATCAATTCAACATCACCTTCAAAAGCACCTTTATAAGGAGCTAATGAACTTCTTGTAGTTCCATCGATGTCTGTAAGTATACTTGAAGGAGTACCTGCAAGGTTATCATCTCCAACAGAGCTTCCTGTTAAGCGTAAATCTGTAGTAGAAACAAACTCAACTTCAACTTCACTGGAGTTAGCATCAACACCGGATGCAGTTTGCCAATCAGCTAGTGTAGCAGCATTTGTAGTGTTATATAAACCCAAATTAGCAGAAGTACCACTTACAAAGTAGTTGTTAAAGTCTGCATCTAATTGTGCATTGCTGTCAATAGGCCAGTAAATAGCATTGGCATTAACGTCATCCTGATCAGATACGAAGATATTGTTTCTCAGGTTCCAGGTTTGTGCAGTAGCAGTTTCCTGATGAGCTCCAAATCCTGCATGAATACCGGTTTCGTCACTTGAACCGATTCGAACTGAATTGTGATAAATAGAATTCACAGAGTTTCCTGCTGCATTATCGAAAGCAATACCATACACATCATTCCCGACAGCAGCTCCAATATTAGCGAAGTTATCTACCGCAATCATATTGTTAGCAACAAGAACCGTATCTAATGAAGCATTAAATAATATACCTGCAGCAAAACCGGCAGTTGTAGTACGATTTATCTGTAGTCCTACAATCTCATTACCTGTTACAACGGTTTGTCCACCGTTTAAAGCAAGATAAATACCAGCATATCTGGATCGATCTGCTCTTGGACTGTCAATAGAGACAGTGTTATTCATAATGGTATTATTTAAACTCCACCATGTTGTAACACCTCTGTATGTAGCATGAATTCTGTTACCGGATACGGTTGAACCGTCAGCCATTACAGAGCTTGTACCCCAAAGGCCTACTCCATTTTGGAAGTCGCCATTCTCAGAACCAATTTGGTTATTGATAACAGCAAGATCAATAGTGCCATTTGGACCTGATTCATTGGTCACAATTCCGGATACGCTTACACTTCCACCGCTATAGGTCAGAATGCTATTCGCAATCATAGTGTTGGTAGTTCCATACGTATAAATGAGGGCTGAAAATGTAGTGTCAGCACTAGTTATGGTCAAATCACGAGTATCGCCACCAAGTGTGTTTGATCCATCGATAGTTACATAGTCGGTATTGTTGATCCAAATACCGTCGCCACCTGAACCACCCCATACTTCGATAGTAGGTGTTTCTCCTGAAACAGGTTTTATTGTAAGACCTGTGAATTCAGTTAAATCATCGCGATCGATTTTCAGTTCATTAGAAGTCTCATCTAGATCATCTGCAATGTACAGATTAGTAGCTGAAGACAACCCAAAAGTATTTACATAGTGAATTGCTTGATACAAAGAAATAAAACCTTCTGCATCAGTAGTTCGTTGAGGAACGAAATAATCACCAGCTAGTGCTACCTCTGCTTCTGTAGCTGCACCCAGATTAGTGAATATATTGGTGTTTTTAACGATCCATTCACTGTCATCGAAATTTGTACCAAAAGAACCTAATGAAGCAGTATCACCTTTTGTAACACTTATTTTTCGAAGTAAGGTAAGGTTCTGTGTTCCCTTTTCAACACCAGCAACTTCCCAACCGGAACCGGGATCATTATTAGGGTCACCAAATACATCAACCCAAGTAGTGTCACCACTTTGTGAATCGATATGGATAATTCCACGAGCATCATCACCATTGTGGTGAACTACACTCGGAAAGCCTAATACTTCATCAGCATTTTCTGTAGCAAAGAAAGTTGGATCTACCGCATCGTTTAGTAATACATATTGTGCGCCAGCATCAATACTAGCCTCTGCAGCAAATGTATGATAGTATTCCCAACCGCCGCCATTTACAGATTGTGCAATTCTGTAATTTTGAAGACTAACAGTTGAATCTGAGAGGTTAGTGATCTCAATAGCTTTATTATTGCTTGAGCCTTCGATATACTCAGAGAAAATTAAGTTAGAAGGATCGTCTATAACCGGAGCCGCAGCGTTTGTGAAGGCAGCTAAACCATTTACACCTTCCAGTGCATATACGTTGTAAGTGCCATCTTCATTCAATGAAACTTTAGCTTCACCGTAAATAGAACTAAATGTATCCGTGTCGTTACCCATTAAAGGAGATTCAGCAACTATCGTTGGAGCGGTAGCATCAGAAACATCATAAATATAAATTTTTCCGGTTTTATTTCCACCTCCTGATCCATCTGCTCTGTATGAATAAACAGCTAAATGATCTTTGCTGTCGTAAGTAAAGGTCTGCATTCCGTTTCTTGAAGCAGAAGCTAACGCACTATTTTCTACATAAGCTCCTGTACTGTTATATCTTGCAGGTGCAGAACTGTTTCCGCCAATATAGAAATCTGAGCTTCGCCCTATTCCTAATGGAGTAACATCAGCGTTGCTTCCAACTATAACATTTGTTCCAGTTAAGGTAATGGTTTCAGTATTCCAGGTAGCTCCCTGATCTGAAGTTGTAAATACATAGATTATTCCCGGATTGCTACTTGCAACCGGAACCCAAACTTCAATAGTATTATCAGCTAGAGAGCCAACTACAGAAATTTTGTCACCAATACGGTGACCACCTGAAGTATAAAAAGTAAGTGAATCCGTATAGGTTCCACCTTCTGTATCCCACCAATATAGTCTGAATGGATTAGGATTTACGATAGCAGTATCACTAGCGTTTACAGTAAGGTTTCCAAGAAACAAAGCTCCATCATCAGAAAAAGCCATATCGTTCATTGGATATGTTCCGCCGGCTACTCCGGTTAAATCATAAGGAGTCGCTAAAGTAACATCAGCTCCTGTTGTTGCATTTAATACTCTGATTTGTGAGTTTGCTCGGTCTGCTGCATAAAGGTTGTCACCTTGAAGATCCATTCCCCTCACCCAGCCAATAGTAAACCAAGATGGAAGCGGTTCCGGCGCACCGGTTCGCGAAGTTCGTTCCCAGACGGTATTAAGCTCCTGTGCTTGTACCGAAAAAGTAATCCCCGTAATTAGTAATAAAACTGCTGAGATTCCCAGCAGTAGATTTTGTAAATGTTTTTTCATTCAATTAAATATTTAGTTAATAGAAAAGATATCGGCTAAAGAAAGGTATATATTATGAAATAAGATAATTATGCATGTTATGTACATTGAAATAGCTCTTAGATGACACTGAAACGGAGCAAAAAGTAAATGTAAATTTTAGCGTATAATTTTAGACTGTATTTTCACTGATATTATTTAAGAGATTTTAAAATGAAAAAACTATTTGTCCTCTTCATGCTAATGTTAACAACCGGGGATTATGTTTCGGCGCAATTTTTTGGTCGTCAACCGGATTTCAATCGTCAGGATACTTTGCGTGGAGCTATTACTGCTGAACGTTCTTGGTGGGATGTAACTTTTTATCATCTGGATATGGAAGTGAACATGGAGGACAGCACTTTTATCGGAACCAATACCATTCAGTACAGAATAGATTCTCTTACTACGAGCTTAATGCAGATCGATCTTCAACAACCAATGCAGATATCTAAAATAACCCAAGAAGGGAAAGCGCTTTCATTTAAAAGAGAAGGAAATGCTTTTTTTGCTCAAACTAGATCAAACCGGAAAGTAGGAGATATTGACGAAGTAGTCATTCATTTCTCGGGGAAACCAAAGAAAGCGGTAAGAGCTCCATGGGATGGAGGAATTTCATGGACCAGAGATAAAAATGGAAATCCATTTGTAGCTTCTTCAAACCAAGGGATCGGGGCGAGTATCTGGTGGCCGAATAAAGATCATGCGTATGACGAACCGGATAGTATGTTAATGAGCATAACCGTTCGCGATGATCTGATGAACGTTTCGAATGGGAGACTCCGAAATGAAACAGATAATAACGATGGTACTAAAACCTGGCATTGGTTTGTAAGTAACCCGATCAATAATTATGGAGTAAATATTAACATTGGTGATTACGTTCATTTTGGAGAAGTTTTTGATGGTGAGAATGGTTCTTTGGACATGGATTACTATGTATTGAGTTACAATCTAGAAAAAGCAAAAAAACAGTTTTTAGATGCGCCCCGAACCATTGAAGCATTTGAATACTGGTTTGGACCTTATCCTTTCTATGAAGATAGCTATAAGCTTGTTGAAGCTCCTTATTTAGGAATGGAACACCAAAGTTCGGTTACATATGGTAACGGTTATGAAAACGGATACCTCGGAAGAGACCTGAGTAGCACGGGATGGGGAATGAAGTTTGATTTTATCATTATTCATGAAACCGGACATGAGTGGTTTGCTAATAACATCACCTACAAGGATGTTGCAGATATGTGGATTCATGAAAGTTTTACGAACTATTCAGAAAGCTTATTTCTGGAATATCATTATGGAGAAAAAGCCGGAGATGAATACGTGATCGGAACCCGCTTGGCAATTCAAAATGACAGACCAATTATAGGTATCTATAATGTTAATTATGAAGGTTCTTCCGATATGTATTATAAAGGAGGAAATATACTCCATACTATTCGCCAGGTTGTTGCAAATGATGAGTTATGGAGAAAAATCCTGCGAGGGTTAAACAAAGAATTTTACCATCAAACGGTTACCACAGAAGAAATTGAGAATTATATCATTGAGAAATCAGGGAAAGATCTGGATTCAGTGTTTGATCAATATTTGCGTGATTACAGAGTGCCGATTCTTGAATATTTTTTTCGTGATAACAATCTGATCTATCGATGGAATAACTCAGTACCGAATTTTGACATGTCTGTTGAGGTTTCTGTAGAAGGAAAAGAGATGATTTTAAAACCAACAACCCGATGGCAGGCTATTCCGAGTTCAGGCAAAGAGCTTCAGGTTGATATCGATTATTATGTAGGTTCATTTAAGGTCCAGAAATAGACTTTGGGTTTTCAATTCAAAATTAATGATTCAAAATTCTTGATTTTGAATCATTAATTCTTTTTTTCATTCCTAATTCTTTTAAAATCATCGTACCTTAAAGTTTCTGTTGATTTGCAGAAAATTTCCTCAAATTCAAACTCCCAAGCTAACTACATTCATGGCTGACGCTACTGTAAAAGAACCGGAAGTAAATCTTGAACTCGCCCTCGAACACGGATTAAACGAAGAAGAATTTGAAATGATAAAAACCCGCTTAGGTCGGGTTCCCACTTTTACCGAATTGGGAGTGTATTCTGTGATGTGGAGTGAGCATTGTTCTTACAAGAATTCAATTGTTGAACTTAAAAAACTTCCTCGCGAAGGTGAGCATATGCTGGTTGGAGCCGGAGAGGAAAACGCAGGACTTGTTGATATCGGCGACGGACTTGGATGCGCCTTTAAGATCGAGAGCCACAATCACCCATCAGCAATTGAGCCATATCAGGGAGCAGCAACAGGAGTAGGAGGGATTCACAGAGATATTTTTACGATGGGAGCCCGTCCTGTAGCAAGTCTGAATTCATTGAGATTCGGAAGTCTGGATAATCCAAGGGTTCGTTACTTATTAGACGGAGTAGTTCGCGGAATTGGTGATTACGGAAACTCATTCGGGATTCCGGTTATTGGTGGTGAAGTTTATTTTGATGAAAGCTATGAAGGAAACCCGCTGGTAAATGCAATGAGCATAGGGCTGGTGGAAGCAGGGAAGACAGTTTCGGCAATTTCAGAAGGTATCGGAAATCCGGTGATCATAGTGGGAGCAAGTACAGGAAGAGATGGAATTCATGGAGCAACGTTTGCATCTGAAGAGATCAGCGAAGAAAGTGAAGCAAAACGACCGAGTGTTCAGGTTGGTGATCCTTTCACCGAGAAATTATTGCTGGAAGCTAGTCTGGAGGTTTTGAAAACCGGCGCAGTAGTTGGAATGCAGGATATGGGAGCGGCAGGAATTGCATGCTCCACTTCTGAAATGACAGCAAAAGGTGGTCAGGGAATGTTGATCGATCTGGATAAAGTTCCCGCTCGAGAAGAAGGAATGACGGCCTACGAATTGCTGCTTTCCGAAAGTCAGGAACGTATGTTGATCGTAGCCGAAAAAGGACGTGAGCAGGAAGTGATTGATGTTTATGAAAAGTGGGATCTGCATGGGGTTGTGATCGGTGAAGTTGTGGATACTGATAAAGTAACCTATAAGAAAGACGGTGAAGTTAAAGGCGATATGTTTGCTGAGCATTTAGTTCTAGGTGGAGGAGCTCCTCAATATATCAGAGAAACTAAAAAGCCAACATATCTGGAAGGTGTTCAAAATTTTGATATTGATAGTTTAGACCATCCGGATGACCATGAGGAGACAATCAAAAATTTATTGAGCTCTGTAAATGTTGCTTCAAAAAAATGGGTTCATGAACAATATGACACAACCGTAAGAACAAATACGGTTACACCTCCGGGAGCATCAGACTCAGGGGTGATCCGCGTAAAAGGAACCAACAGAGGATTGGTAGCCAAAACAGATTGCAATGGCAGATACGTATATTTGAATCCTCGTCGTGGCGGTCAAATTGCTGTGATTGAGTCAGCGCGTAATGTGGTTTGTTCAGGAGGAAAACCGTTGGCTATCACAAACTGTTTGAACTTTGGTAATCCATATAAGCCGGAAGTGTACTGGACGTTCAAAGAAGCGCTTGGTGGAATGGGAGATGCTTGTAAAGCGCTGAATACTCCTGTTACAGGTGGAAATGTTAGTTTCTACAATGAAAACCCAAACTCTGCTATTTTCCCATCTCCGATAATAGGGATGTTAGGATTGATCGAAGATGTAGAAAATCATACTACTACTCCGGGTTTTAAAAATGACGGAGATGTAGTGATGTATATAGGCGCACAAAGAAAAGGATTAGGTGGAACAGAGTACCTTAAAAAGATCCATGGTTTAACAACCGGTGATGCTCCCGAATTAGATATTCCTTTTGAAGTAAAACTTCAGGATTCACTGCTGGATGCTATCAAAAAAGGATGGATCAAATCTGCACATGATATTTCTGATGGTGGACTTGCAATTGCATTGGCTGAGAAAGCGATCTTCTCTAAAAAAGGAGTGAAAGTATCAGTTAAAGATCTTGCCGGATCGGATCATGAAGTACTGTTCAGCGAAGCACAATCAGGGATTCTGATTACGTTAAAACCGGACGACTTGCCAACCGTTATTTCTCACTTCGGACAGTATGAAATTCCAACTCATGTACTTGGTACTGTAACCGGTGATAAGAAAATGGTAATAGAGGAAGTAGGAAGTTTTGATGTTGAAGAAATGTCAGAGATCTATGAAGGTGTTCTTCCTGGGATTATGGGTTAATAGATTTAAGATCTAAGACGGATGATTTGAGATAGTGGTGGGGTCATCCTGAATTTATTTCAGGATCTTACGTTACCTGAAGGCTTTTAACTTTAATCTAGCTTCTAGTATGTTTAATATTACACCAAACATCTGATTTTAGAATATCCAAATAGGTTCTTTGGATAACCGAGGGATGCCTTGAAGAAATGTCTGAGGTTTATGAAGGGGAACCTTTTAGGGATTACGGATTGATGGTTTATAGTTTATAATAATTCTTAATTATTCTGTAACAATAAGGCAAAGGCTTCCTCTTTTATATAAGTACTTGTTATAAGTATTTATAAAATTAAATTATAATAAAAAGGGAGTATTATGAAAATGATTCTGATAACATTAATTTCATTGTTTGCAACAAGCAGTTCTTTCATGTTAACTGAAGAAAATAACAATAGTAAAGTTCTTACTGAGTCAATATCTTCAATCGAAGATGAAACTACTTTTTACCCTACAATATCTGGTCCGATGACAGTGACTTACGATACTTGGGTTACATGGGAAGGAGAAGATCCTAATGAAAATGAGTGCGGTAATTGTAGTTGGAGATGGGATATAAGTGAAAATTCTGATTTTTCTGGAAATTCATGGATAGGTGCAGATGGTCCAGACTCTGATAATGAAATGCCATGGATAGTAGGTAGTGACTTTCAAGGAATAACTTGTAAGGACTTTTATTTACGTTTAGCTGTTATACAAGGTAGCAACACCTACTATTCTGATACACAGTATATTACTGTACTTGATGGCTATTGTAGATAGTAGTTGCAACTTGTTTAACTTTTACCCTAAAATTTAGGGTATTACAATTGATTTAAAGGGCTTCTTAATGAAAATTGAGAAGCTTTTCTATTCAGATATTTTAAATCTCTTAAGAAACTGTGGTTTGTAATTAAAGAACTCCTGATTTAATTAATGAGATGAGTATTACAGATTTCTATGCATAAAACTGCATCATATCCATTGCAAAGTGTACCATCCAGAACCAGAGAATATCTTTCGTTTTGTTAATGGTGTAGATCAAAAAGAATCCAAGTCCTGCATCCAGAAAAAGACTGTAAAATTCATGTAATGGAAACCCTTTGGAGATCATCGCAGGAATATGTCCGACAGCAAATAAACTTGCTACAGCTATTAAAGCTATCTTTAATGAAGTTGCTTTTTTTAGCCGGATAAAAAGCATGGCAATCAGAATGTCTTCACATAAAACCTGAATCAGGTGAGGAAAATTTTTAGGTGAATACACACCAAATAGAATGTCAAGAAATGAATGCTCACTTCCAACCAAGCTGTAAATCAGAATAGCTGTGACTGCTAATCCGAGTCCTGTGAGAATCTTTTGGTGAGCATTTTTAAGTTCAATCCAGGCGCTGTTGAAAGATTTATATCGAAACGCAAGCAGGAGAATAGCAGGAGAGAAGATAAATAGTTGGTTTATGGCTTCTTGTACAGGGAATTCTGAAGGCAATCTGATTCCGGCCATGTACATTTGTCCGATTGCTATTATTCCTAATCCGCACAGAAATACATAACCAAATTCCTTCCATGGACTTTCGAACTCAACAGAACAATCTGAGTTCCAGAGATCAGCTTTATTATTAATAAGAAAAACGAGTAATGCTACCGTTCCGTAGCTGATGTAAAGAGATAGGTATTGCATTTTTTTCTGAGGATAATAGTGCAATAAGTTAAAATTGAATTCGGATTTTGTTTGACTGGTAGATTTTGATGCATGAATGGTTGTTTATTTATCCTGAAAATTCTGACCTTAAGGAATGCTAAACAATCAAAAAAATGAAACTAGGTTTGCAACTTGGAAGTCAGTAATAATCTCTACTATTTCCGGGCTATTTATTTACTACCTGTTGGGTTATGGATTTGCTCCCGGACAGTTTTCATTAGAAGAGATTTCAGGATTTGAATTAGTACTCTTTGTAGTTTTAGATCAATTTTTGATTGAGGCGCTATATATATTCATACTTCTGATATTGATGGGAACTTATATAGATTTTTATAATCTGGAGATTTGGAAGCCGGAAGAAAACAAAATATCCCCGAATCTATTAAAGCTCATTCCTTATTTCGGCCTCATATTTTTTCTAATCAATCCCATCACTCAAACATTGCGATACATCATCAGGAATGGCTTTAAATTCAATTTTGAATTGTTGTTGAATGAATATCTATTCTCGTCATCATTGTATGTGATCTATACCGTTTTCGGTTCTGTAGTAGGGGTTGTGGTTATCGCTATAGAACAATTTTCAACAGAAAAGAGTGAAGAAAAAAATTCTTTAGACAGATTGGTAGGAGAACATAAATCGGTAATGAAACCAATCAACATAGATGAAATTTTATACATAGAAATCAGAGGCCGTAAATACTGGGCAGCAACCGATTCTAAAGAACTAAAAATTTCAAAAACGATATCTGAGTTAGAAGGCGTACTGGATTCTAATCAGTTTGTTCGAATCAGCAGGGGAGTGATCATAAATCTAAGCTTTGTTGAAAGTTATTCACCCTGGGAAAGCGGTACATACTTGGTAGAACTAAAAACTCCCAAAAAGCGGGAGTTTTCAATAAGTCGTAACAGAGTGAAAGAGTTTAAAAGAGCAATGAAAATCTAATTTCTTAGCTAAAAAACTCACTATATCGAAATGTATGGACGTGATTAATCACATCCATACACATCTAAAGCTTTACATTTAAATAAACCTAGCTCGCCACAGAACAATTATCCAAGGCTGATGTATAAGCTTTTTCCAGGATGCCTAACCCTTCATCAATCTGTTTAGTAGTAATCGTTAATGGTGGGCGGAATCGCACCGTGTTTGGGCCACAAGCTAAGATCATTAAACCATTCTCAATACAATGTTTGATAACTGCATCTCTGGAATGTGAATCAGGAAGGTCGATAGCCGCGAATAATCCTTTTCCTCTCGGATTGGAAAGGTGCTCATGATCATCTGCCATTTTCTGAAGTTTGGACAGAAGATGGTCTCCTACTTCAGCTGCATTGGCTACTAGATTATCTTCTTCAATAATATCCAGTATTCTACCAAAACGAACCATATCTACCAAATTTCCGCCCCAGGTTGAGTTGATTCTGGAAGAAACCTGAAAGCAATTTGTTTCTACTTCATCAATACGTGGTCCTGCTAAAATTCCACAAACCTGAGCTTTTTTCCCGAAAGAAAGGATATCAGGCTTCACATAATGCTCATGCGCCCAGAATTTCCCGGTCATTCCAACACCGGTTTGAACTTCGTCATATATAAGGAGTGCTTCATGTTTGTCTGCCAGGTCTCGAAGTGCCTGATGAAACTCAACTCTGAAATGACGGTCACCACCTTCACCCTGAATTGGCTCAATCAAAATACAAGCAATGTCATCTTTGTATATTTCAAAAAATCTCTCTGCTTGTGCGATAGCTAATTTCTCTTCTGCTATAACAGACTTCAGAGATTCCGGTGTTTCCGGGAAACTGGTAGCCGGACTGATAACGCGTGGCCAGTCAAACTTAGGAAAGTATTTTACTTTATTTGGTACTGTATTGGTAACAGAGAGAGTATAACCTGAACGACCATGAAAAGCTTTTTCAAAATGAAGCACTTTATGTCCAACTTCATGGCGATATCCTTTTTGGAAATTTTTTTGAACTTTCCAGTCAAAAGCAACTTTCATTGCATTTTCTACAGCTAATGCTCCACCTGAAATAAAGAAAGAGTGGGGAAGGTGTTCAGGTACTGCAACTCTGCTGAAAGAACTCATAAAACCGGCAAGTTCTTCCGTGTATACATCAGAATTTGACGGTTTGTTGATTGCAGTCTTACCCAACATTGAAACAAAGTCAGCATCTCCGGCAATCTTGGGGTGGTTCATCCCCAAAGGATTAGATGCAAAAAAAGTAAAGAAGTCCAGATATTTTTTTCCGGATTTTGAATCATGAAGATAAGCCCCTTTACTTTCTTCAAGATCAAGCACCATATCGAAACCGTCGGTGAGTAGATGTTTCCCCAAAACCTCTCGTACTTGAGCAGGTTGAATAGTTTTCATTTTAGCCATTTAAAGTATTTTTGATATAAGCAGTTTAATTTTCGCTGATAAGCTATCAAATCAGGAAAAAAACGCCAATAGGTTTAAACGGTTTAAACCTTTATTTAGAAAAATTCTCAAGGGTTTTGCGAATGATCTCTACACAATCCATAAGTTGAGATTCAGTCATGACCAATGGAGGAGCAAACCTTATTATATTTCCATGAGTAGGTTTTGCGAGCAATCCATTTTCTTTTAATGCTAAACAAAATCTCCAGGCGGTGTCGCTTTCAGGAGTGTCATTAATAATAACAGCGTTCAGCAGACCCTTTCCTCGTACTTTTACAAAAAGATCGGAAGAGTCCACAAGTTTCTTCATCTCTGATCGGAATAGATTTCCTAAAGTTTGCGCATTTTGAGCTAGATTTTCTTCTTCAACAACTTGCAGCGCAGTCATTGCTACTTTGCACCCTAGTGGATTTCCTCCATATGTAGATCCGTGCTGTCCCGGCTTTATGACTTCCATAACATTATCATCAGCAAGAATTGCTGAAACAGGATATGCTCCACCTGATAACGCTTTACCTAAAATAAGAATGTCCGGTTTAACATTATCATGATCACAGGCTAACAGCTTACCCGTACGAGCAATACCGGTTTGAACTTCATCGGCTATAAATAATGCATTTGCCTTTTTGCATAATTCAGAAGCTGTAGAGAGATATCCTTCATCCGGAACTACAACACCGGCTTCTCCCTGAATGGGTTCAACAAGAAATCCTGCAACATTTGGTTGTTTCAAAGCTTCTTCAAGCGCTTCTAAGTCATTATAAGGTATCTTTATAAATCCCGGGGTATACGGTCCAAAATTCTTTTTTGCATCAGGATCGTTTGAAAAGGAGATTACGGTAGTTGTTCTTCCATGAAAATTATCTTCACAAACTATGATCTGAGCTTCGTTTTCCTGAATTTCTTTTTTCTCATAGGCCCATTTTCTGCATGCTTTGATCGCTGTTTCAACTCCTTCAGCTCCGGTATTCATAGGGAGAACTTTATCGAACCCGAAATATTCACTCAAATACTTTTCATACTCACCTAGCACATTATTATAAAATGCTCTGGAAGTCAGAGTGAGTGTATGAGCCTGATCAACTAAAGCTTTTGTGATTTTGGGATGACAATGCCCCTGATTTACAGCCGAATAAGCAGATAAGAAATCGAAATATTTATTTCCTTCAGGATCCCAAACATAAACTCCTTTTCCTTTTTCAAGTACTACAGGCAGGGGATGGTAGTTGTGTGCTCCGTATTGATCTTCTAGTTGTATCGCGTCTTTTGATGATATCATTTAACTCTGTTTTTTAATTTTACTAAAGATAAAGAATAGAGAGACAAACCTTAATAAAAAAAGCGAAATAAAGGTTGATAGTAACCGGTAATTAATCGTATCTTTAAGTCTCAACATCGCGGGGTGGAGCAGCTGGTAGCTCGTCGGGCTCATAACCCGAAGGTCGCAGGTTCGAATCCTGTCCCCGCCACTACTAAAAGCCCTCTTTTCGAGGGCTTTTTTATTTTGGGTACAACATAGGTACAACTTTTCCACTTTTTTTAATTAGTTTCAATTCTTCTCAGACATGCTCTCAGTTTAATTAAATAGATTTTACAATCTATTTTGTAAGGAATAGCTCGTGAAAGTGTCTTACTTTATAAGGGCTTAATTCCTACCCAATCAATCCTCTTGATTTTGTAGTGTGAATTTCGCTACTTCCGTAACAGAAACAATTATTTATTGTGGTTAGAAGAATTGGAACTTATGGGATTGTGTTATGTGCAGTATGGTTGATCTGTCAACCAAGCCACGCTCAAGATATAGGAATAAAACTTCCAAAGATTGAAGCGCCCAAGCCTGCAACCATTGGTCAGGTTCCTATCGTTGGTTTTCAAGGAATGTCAGGTGTTCGGGGAATGCCCACTCCATTCTATTATCAAGGAATGAGCACTGCTAATCCTTTGGCTGTTTGGCAAAATGACCAAGCTTTGATTGCTCGACATCAAGCACAAATGCAGGAGATGTTCCGTGAGTTTTCTAATGACAAGACCATCTCATACGAATTTCCTTCAAAGGATCATTTACTTGGTGCTCAAGCCTATAAAAAAGCTTATGAAGAGCTTCAAGGTATGCTGGACGGAGAAACTCCTTTAGATTTAAAGAAAGCAATTTTTGTTGTTGAGAATGCCTACTTCAATAACCAAGGAAAGTTTGAAGATTTTGACAACCGCATTAAAGACTTAGCCAAACTTACCTCTGATTACATTGATCAACAGGGATGGGATCGCTCTAATCCGGTAACACCTTTACTAGCAGTTCATAAGTTATTTGCGGACACACTCAAAATCGATCAGGCAGGTGTAGAAGATGCCATCGTTCATTACCCCATTGAATATGACTTTAACGACTTTTGGGGTCGCGAAGAACTATCCAATGTTTTCGTTTCCAAAGTATTGGCAACCGGAAGCGGTCAATGCTACTCCATGCCACAACTCTACCTATTACTCGCAGAAGAATTAGGTGGTAAAGCATGGCTCTCTTTTTCTCCCAATCATTCGTTTATCAAATTTAAAGACCAGGACGAACAATGGTATAATCTGGAGTTAACCAATGGAAATTTGGTTTCCGAAAATTGGGTGATGGCCTCAGGCTATGTAGCCACAGAAACTATTCAGAATGGAATCTATCTGGATACCTTAAGCACTAAAGAAACCATAGCCAGTAAGATGGTCGATCTGGCTTTGGGCTTTAGTTATAAATACGGTTATGACGATTTTGTTATGAAAGCCGTTGATAAAGCTTTAGAGCACCACCCTGAAAACATTGGGGGTATTCTCACCAAAGCCAATTACTACACGCATCTTGTAAAGTATATTGCCCAGCAAAAAGGCAATCCAAGCAATGATGAATATTTGGCTGATCCGTACGCTCGTTCGATCCTTATAATGAGGGAACGCATGTATAATCTGATTGATAATTCCGGGTATCAATATATGCCAGCCGATGCCTACACTGATTGGCTAGGCTCATTAGATGAATACGAAGCAGAACAAGAGAAAAACAAGGCGAATATCAATCCCGAACGAACTAAAAATAAGAACTGATTATGAAACAGAAATTTAAACTACCTGCTTTATTGCTACTTGCTTTCGTTTTGGGAAACATAAGCCTGCAAGCACAGAATCCGTATAAATCTCTTGGCGTAGAAATGGAAACGCTCACATTGAGTAAAGGCAAATATCTTGAGTTTTTTCCTAATGATAGCTTGGTTCAAATTGGATCTGTGATATTCGATACCCGAAATAATTTAATAATCAGTTTTGTTCAAAGAGATACAGCCTATTCAGAAGCCAATTTAGAACCCGAAGTATCAAGTAGATTTCTTCAAACCGATCCTTATGCTTCCAAGTTTCCGAATGTGAGCCCTTATGTATATACATTGAATAATCCTATTCGATTAGTTGACCCCGATGGTCGTGCACCAAAAGATCCCTTTCTCATTACTGTAAAGACTTATATTCCTTATAGGTCTGTTGCAGGTTTTAGAGGTGATGGCAATATTTCAAATACCTACAGAACGTCTCATAGTGTAGGAGTCGAAACCAACCCTATTGTTTCTTCAAATCCTTTAACAAGTAATGATGGAGGATTGACCGGAAATACAAAAACCGTTCCACTGCCAACAGGAGGATTAAGTAGATATGCTTGGAGTGATAAAGCATCCGAAGGCGAAGGTGGTGGTTTCACAGCATCAGTATCAAGAAGTGATGCCAATGGGGGGGATAATGCTGTTGTGAGTTTTGAAGGTTCTTCAAGAAATCCTCTTACACCTGGTGGCCCTAAAATTGACTATAGCTTTTCAATTGAAATTGTGCCTGGGAAAGACGGTGGCGCACCAAAAGTGAAAGTATCAGGTAGTCATGATGGATTTCCGGCCTATGAAATTAACGTAACTGGAAAAGATGGTATTTCTTATCGAGTTTATCATGATACTCCGAATAGCAAGTGGGAAGTTTTAAGGCTTTTTGGTGATAGTGATACAGAGGTAAAAGATGAAAAATAATTATAGCATTATTTTTTTATGGACAATGGTCGTTTTATTGCAGTTCTGCCAAATTCTATTTTCATCAATTCTTAGCAGTAATCTATTTGGTGAGCCATTGTTAATCTGGATTAATAGCAATGAACTAATTTTTTATACTATAATTCATATTGGAGGATTTATCTCTTTCCCGATTACTGCTTATATAATGTTTAAATTAGATACTTTTTTTAAAGAATCTAAGATAAGTCTTACTCAAGCTTTAGTTATTTCAACTATACTGGGTTTTGTTTTGATGATTAGATATATTTTCCCGTTCGGAGTTCTAATAATTTCATCTTTTTTCCTAACACTCATGCTATTTATTGGGATTGAAATTTTTCAAATCAAAAAAATCATAAACTTAGAATGAAATTTATAGGTTTATTAATTTTTTCAGCCTCTCTTTTTTTTGGGAACACAACAGCTCAAAACCAAATACCCAATGATCTGTATGAAAATACATTTCAAGAAATCTCTTCAATGATCGATGGAGAGCAGGATATAAATTTCAAAAGAGCTGTTTTTATTGTAGAGAATGCTTTTTATGATGGAGTTATGGATTACAATGCTTTTGATAGCAAAATAAGATCATTAGCAGGCTTAGCTTATTCGCTCAGAGATCAAATTGATTTAGATTATACTGAAAAAGATAGTGCACATGTACTAACTCATGCTTCTGTTTGGTCAATCATGACGGACACGCTCACATTCGATTTAGGAAATGGAGTCAGTATAGTAAGTAAACCATATTTATATGACTTTGATGATGTGTTTGGACGTGATGATTGGTCTCAGATGTTTGTAAGTAAGCTTTTGAATACACGGAAAGGAAATTGCCATTCTTTACCATATCTCTATAAAATCTTAGCTGAAGAATTAGGCGAAGAGGCATATCTATCATTAGCTCCTAATCATATCTATATTAAGCAATACACTAAAAAAACAGGGTGGTTTAATACAGAGCTTACCAGTGCTAGTTTCCCGATTGATGCATGGCTTACTGCCTCAGGATATATTCACTTAGACACGATCCGAAATGGTGTGTATATGGATACCCTTAGCCAAAAAGAGAGCCTTGCTCTCACTTTAATTGACCTAGCCAAAGGTTATGAACGAAAGTTCGGGGTTTTAGATGGAAAGTTTATTCTCAAAGCAGTAGATAAAGCCTTAGACGTTGATCCCAATTTTATCAATGCTCTTCTTCTTAAAGCTGAAACTCAAAAGAAGCTCTTTGAAAACGAAATGCTTCTTAGAAGTATGGACAATCCAAACGATCTGATTGAGCAAAGTGAAGAATACCGAAATCTATTTCTTGAAATGCAAAGTATCTATGTCAAAATCCATCAACTAGGTTATCGTCAAATGCCCGAAGAAATGTATTTGGATTGGTTGACAACCTTACAAGAAGAACGGGATAAATATCTCAACAAATCTATTCCCGTCGATTAATATGAGTTCTCTAATGATCGATAATCAGCTAGTACTGATAGAATGGTAGATTTTTTTATCAGTTATAATCATCATGATTTGTTTATGGCACAACGCATCAAATCTTGGATAGAAGAGGTAGGTTACTCTTGTATGATGCAAAAGGCTGATTTTGGTACAGGTTCTAACTTTGTTTTGAAAATGGATGAAGCCGCTAAAAAAGCAAAAAGAACGATAGCCATTCTATCACCTAATTATCTTTCATCAAAATTTACTCAACCAGAATGGGCAGCTGCTTTTGCAAAGGATCCAACAGGTGAGTTCCAGTCTTTAATTCCAATTCGCATTCATGAATGTGAATTGGATGGCTTGTTATCAACAATCGTCTATTTAGACTTAGTCGGTCTAAATGCTATTGACATGAAGGAAAAACTCTTAGCCGATATTGAAGCTATAATGAGTGGAGAAGGAGAACTTTCGACTAAAAAAATGGAGGGAAAAGTTAGGAATAAAAAGCCAGATTCTAATATACATCAGATTGCCAAAGGCGATGGGAATATCCAAGTTGGTCGTGATTATATTCAGACACAGAAGCATGTAATCAAGAATGAGATAGTTCCAACCAGTGAACATATTACGGATGCACAAGCCAGAGATATTCATGAACTAATTAAGAAATGGGCAGGCTTAATAGTAAAGGCGAATAAGGGTAAGGGGTATGGTGAGGCTCATCAAAAGTTTAAAAATACTTTCAGGATTACTTCCTATAAGCTCGTGCCAAAAAATAGATACAATGAAGCAATTAAATATTTAAAACAACAAATAGGACAGCTTCGCCCTTCTCTGAGAAGATCAAATAACAATGAGTGGAGAAAACATAATTATGCTTCTATTTATTCAAAAGCCGGAAAACTGGGTATGTCTAAGCAGGAAGTATATCAATACGCATTTGAAAAGTTAGATTTGGATAAACCTATTTCATCACTGAAAGATTTGAGAGAAAGAAAGCTGGATAAGCTGTATAAATTGTTTCTAAAACTATAAAGAAAACTATGACTGAATTAGTTTCGGCAAGTAAACCTAGTTTATTTATTCTAAGAAAAGCCTTCTTGTGGTTGTTATCTAAGCTTTCAAAAAGACTTCAAAAAAAACTATTCCCACTAGACTTGAGCTTAATAAACTTTGAAGTGGAACAAACTCCAAAAATCTATTCTGAAGGTCACGAGTCTTATATGACCGTTGATTTTAAGGTTAGTAATTACTCTCCATATTACGATTATCAAATTCTTTCAGTTTCCGCCGAGTGTTGGATTTGGCAGACTAAATTTTTGAAAATAATGAATGTGGAATTTCTTGACTTAAAATCGGGGACATTAAAAAGAGACTATTCCTTTAACCAGTATATAGGAATTAGTGGTAAAGAGAGAGCAAGGGAGTGTCTTAATGGGAATGAAGTTGGGCCATCTACATTTAAAGTAAATATAACTTTAGTTACACCCTTTGGAATTCAAAGTCATAAATTGGAAAAACAGATTCAAGTTCATTTTGTTGAAGTTAATTCTGATTAACACTGTGCGTAGTGCTTTCCAATCTTTAAAATCATAATCATCTCCTGACCTACGAAGGAAGTGTAAAGTGTCGAACAAAACCAATCTATTTGAAGTCGCCGAAGTTGAGCTAACCTACAAGCCATCAAATCTAAACTTAGAGAGACCACAAGTAACTGATCCGGAGACGGCTCAAGTTATATTTAGGCATAATTGGCAAATAATTAATTCTGATTGTTTTTTGATAATAAGTTAAACTGTGACTCAATTATTATCTATTTAGAGGTATTTACCATGCATATTTCATCATTATCTATACGTAACTATCGGAATTTCAGGTCTGCAAACTTTGAATTTCAGAAAGGTATTAATACAGTTATTGGTGAAAATGGTTCAGGCAAAACAAATTTATTTCAAGCTCTCAGAATATTGATTGATGATTCCTTGCCGCGATATGTAAGTTTTTATCAAAATGATTTTAATAGAAGCATAGAAAATTGGGCTGGGCACTGGATAATCATTACAATTTTTTTCGATGAACTTGATCCTAGTGAAGAAGCACAAGCAATCTCGGTTCATGCAAATGGTCAAATGGATAAAAAAAATAAAGGAAGCTATTCTGTTTTTTTTCG
This sequence comes from Balneola sp., assembly GCA_965222085.1. Taxonomy (GTDB): domain Bacteria; phylum Bacteroidota; class Rhodothermia; order Balneolales; family Balneolaceae; genus Balneola. The sequence goes on along the minus strand of OZ244952.1, from coordinate 602,485 downwards.
ACCAAAATATAAATTTAGAAAAGAGTTATTTGATTATTCTCAAGAATCAACAAAAACCAAAGAAGGACTTGAGATATATCTTGACACTCTTTCACTTGAAGATTATGAGACAGTTTATTTATGCAGGGGTAGTGGTGACTTTAGTGATGATGAAGTTTATAAAAAATACGTAGGCGACTTTGACAATATCGTCTTTCCAGACCCTGATGAAGCTGACCAACAAGTTTATGGAACTTGGCTTCCAAGAGAAATAAACATACATAATGAGGTTTCATGCACATTTATAAAAGCTCTGAGGGATGTCGAGGTTGAATTACGGTCTTACTCGAATAACCCTCTAATTCGATTACTGCGGGGTAAAGAGAAATCAATAGAAGTAAAGAAGCAAGGAGAAATCATTGAAAGTATTGGAAACCTAAATGATCAAATTGGTTCACTATCTGAAGTGAAAGATGTCAAAGAGGGTATTTATAAAAGCATAAAAGAGGCCGTTGGTACTACGTATGCGCCTAATATTGATATTAAATCTGAATTACCTGATGATATCGATAAACTCTTTCAATCTTTAAAACTCTGGGCAGGTGATCCAGATGATGAAGGCTATAAAGGAAAGCTTTGGGAGTTAAGTTTAGGTGGCACTAATTTGATTTACTTATCTTTGAAGCTTTTAGAGTATGAACAACTAAGAACAGATAGAATAGCAAATTTTTTGCTAATCGAAGAACCTGAAGCTCATATCCATACACATATACAAAAAACTCTTTTTGAAAATTTAAGCAGTAACAGAACCCAAGTAATCATATCTACCCATTCTACTCATATTTCTTCCGCAAGCAAAATTAGTAGTGTTAATATATTAACTCGGTCTAATAATGAAGCTGATGTATTCAGCCCATCAAAAAATTTAAAAGCTGATGAAACAATTAGAATTGAGAGGTATTTAGATGCTGTTAGAAGTAATTTACTATTTGCTAAAGGTGTAATCCTAGTAGAAGGGGATGCAGAACAAATTCTAGTACCCGCCATGTTTAAAAGTGTATTTGGATTGTCATTAGATGAAGTAGGAGTTAGTCTGATTAACATTGGAAGCACTGGTTTTGAAAATATTGCAACGATATTCCACAATGATAGAATTAAAAAAAAATGTGCTATCCTCACAGATTTAGATAGCTCGTTTATAGATTTACCGGAAGACCCAGAACAAGACAACAAAACAGAGAGGCATTTTAGGAGATCTGAAAAGTCTGGAAAAGAGAGAAAGGAAAAACTCACTGAGTTTTGTAAGAACAATGATTTTATAGAAACATATTTTTCAGAACATACTTTTGAGGTGGACTTTTTGATGAATGGAAACAGCTATGAGTATGTACAATGTTTAGAAGAAATATATATTACAGATGGAAAAAGAAAAGAAGCAAAAGAAAAGCTCGAAAATGATTCAATCCAAATAGCTGGTCTAGAAGTAATAAAATTAGGAAAAAAACAAGGAAAAGGCTGGCTGGCACTTTTAGTTTCTGAAAATCTTGTATACAATACTTTTATTCCAAATCATATTCTGGAAGCTATAGCTTTTGCATCATCTCATATCAAGCCTGCTTCAAAAGTAAAAGCGATAAATTATAGGTTGGAACAAATAAAGAAAAACCAGGAAGCCCCACTTTTTGAACAAGCACGAGATTTTCAATTCGATAATAAAAGTGAAAGTGAAATAATTGATGCATATATCAAAGAGCTTGCTAAGGATCAATTAACTACATTTCTTAATTTACTATGACATTTGATGAGCTTAACGAGGAGCAGAAGAGAGCTGTAGAATGTGAAGGTAATATTTTAATTACTGCTTGTCCCGGAAGTGGAAAAACAAGAGTTCTAATACATAAACTTGCTCATGAGCTGAATAACATCGAGGATCATAGTAAAAAAAAAGTTGTTGCGCTTACATTTACTATTAGGGCTTCGGATGAGATTTTTAGAAGGCTAAATGCTATGGGTGTTAATAGTGAAAGAATTTGGTCAGGGACTCTTCATGCTTTTTGTTTGAACTGGATTTTAAAACCTTACTCTTCATACTTAGAGGAACTTAGGTATGGTTTTACAATAGCAGATGAATCATTTTGTTCTAAAACTATTAATGATCTTAAAGAAAAATATGGTCTAGGTTTTACGGATCAAGTTATTACTAGATTAAATAGAGATGGATCATTTGTTGATAACAAATCCATCCAACGAGAGCTGCTTGCTGAATACCATACTATTTTGCAGGATAAGGGATTAATTGATTACGATTTAATACTCTTTTACTCCTATAAAATTCTCATTAATAACCCAAAGATTCAGTTGATACTATCTAATTTGTTCAAGTTGATTTGCGTTGATGAATATCAAGACACTCAAGATCTACTATATGCCATTATTTCTACTATTGTAAAAGCAGGAAAAGGTAGAACTTCTCTTTTTTTAGTAGGGGACATAGATCAGGCTATTTATACATCTTTGGGTGGGGTTGCAAAAACTCTAGATGAAATCAAAGAGGAAATTGATGATATGCCAATTACGCCTTTAACCTTATCAGGGAATTATAGGTCAAATCAAAGGATCATTGATTTCTACAGACATTTTCAGATGCAGGAATACGAAATTGAAGCAATCGGTAGTAACTCAAGTGAAGAAGGGCTTATCTCATTCAATAAGGATATACATAAAGAGAATATCGTTGATGAAATTAGCCGTTTGATTCAGAATAGCTTGGACAATGGAATTCCGGAGGATGAAATTTGTGTACTCGTACCTCAATGGTGGTTAATAACCTCGGTTACTAAAAAGTTGAGGGCCACTTTACCCGATGTAAATTTCGATGCCTCAGGATTAGCACCAATGTCAAGAAACAGAGATAATATTTGGTATAAGCTTTCTAGACTGATGCTCACAGTACCTAGTCCTAAAATTTACTCTTTGAGATATAGATGGGCTACAGAATTAATTGATCAGTTTCAGGTCAGAACAAAAACAGAATTCCATGAAGAGTATAGGCTAGAAAGAAATCTTTTAAGATTGGTCAATTCTCTAAATTCTGATGAATTAGAAGGAATTGAGTATCTCAATGATTGTTTTGACCAGTTTATTGATGCAGTAGAAATTGATCTTTCTATTCATTCAAATTTAATCGAAGAAAGAGAAATTTATTTTGAAAATGTAAAAAGTCGAATAAATGACCCAAACTATAAAGTTCCTAGTGATATTGAGTCATTTAAAGGCTTTTACAGAGAGATGACAGGAGTTGTGATTAATACTTGTGTAGGTGTAAAAGGTGAAGAGTTCGAAACAGTTATCGCCTACGGATTATTAAAGGGATATATTCCTCATTGGAATGAGATTTTTAATGGCGATCCGCTTGAGGCTTCAAAAAGATTAATGTACGTCATATGCTCTAGAGCCAAGTCAAACCTCCACCTCATAAGTGAAAAAGGTAGAACAACGCGTCAGGGAAACTCTTTGCAAATAAACCCGGAACTTGAAAAAATTGACTTCCAATACGACGATATATAGTTAAAACGACCATTTTTAAGTGCGATTAAAGTGCGTAGTTATTTTTTGAGTTTGACATTATAAAAACCTCCTCACTGCAATAAGGAGGTTTTATGTCAGAGAGAATAGATTTATTTCAAGTCACCGAGTTAGAATTGGTTTATCACCCCAAGAGACAATTGGATGTTGATATCCAAATTGATGAAGCGAAAAAAGCACAGCAAGTCTTTCGTGCTAACTGGAGAAAAGGGACAATGTCTTTGGTTGAATCATTTTATGTTATGTTCTTAAATAACTCAAAAAATGTAATTGGTTTGGCGGAAATTTCAAGAGGAGGGTATAATGCAACAGTTGTCGATCCAAGATTGGTATTCGGATATGCAATTAAAGCAGCAGCCAATAGCATTATTATGGCTCATAATCATCCGTCTGGCAGACTTCAAGCCAGTCAAGCAGATATTCATTTAACTGAGCGATTAGAGGCAGGGGGCAAAATCCTTGGTATAAATGTAGATGACCATCTAATATTGACACCTGATGGCAATTATCTATCGGTATGCCATCAGAGCCCAAGACCATCGCCATTTAATTAAATAAAAAAAGCCGATGTTTTAGCTTTTGAGGGCTAACATCGGCTTTTCTTTTGCTTGCCTAAGACTTATTGACCAAGCCAAGCTTTACTTACATAGTTATCTACTTTTGGAACAGAGTAAATCTTCCATCCATCAGATGTTTTGATAAACTCTACACGTTCCATTTCTCCGGCCATATCTTCGGTTACAAAAATAAGCTGACCGGACATTGTATAATCATTACTATTTCTCATCTGAAAAGAATAGTTATGAAACTCTACGTTAGACCAATCATTCAACCCTAATTGTGAAAATTCATTTCTAATTTTGCCAAGGGTATTCTGCATGATACTATTGTAACCTTCTTTCAACTCTTGTCGGTGCTCTTCTTCGGTTCTTACTTTTTTCCAAAGAGCATTAGGGCGATCACTAAATTTGAATCTATGTTCTGTGGTTGCAAGATGCTTTTTAAAAAGCTCTTGATTGTTTGTTTTTAGAATGTGAAGAAATGTTTTGGCTAAGGCTTCCGGTGTGGAGTTATCATCTACCTTAGACTGAGCGCAAGCATTTGTGAAAAATGCGACCAATAGAAGTATGATTATAAGTTGTGTTTTTGTTTTGTGGGGTTTGATTTTAGAGGAAATCATGATGTGTATTTATGAGGTTTAACTTTGACCCCTATGACTTCCATAAGTAGAAAAGGCGTGGAACCCATATCTATCTTGGCCCTATGGTACTGGTATACCCGTCGCACAAAACAGAACGAGCCCACGCCCTATAATCAAGATAAGGCAATGGACTTCGTAGCTACTTTCCCTGCGACGTTTAAAAATTACCAGTTTTTAGGGCAGGAAATCAGTAGAAGCTTTTAATTCGCTTTATTTAAAAAGAACAATTTTGTAGATCAGTGTTGATCTATTCAGAGTCTAAGAAGAATTTTAAACAGATTCCAATCAATTCATTTTTATTTATTTAGATTGGGTAAAGCAATTGTGATCATAAACCATTTTGCAAGGTTATACGAAGCAATGTTATGGTGTCCCCAATCTTCCGCATTGCATTTGTGCAGACCGGGTGATCCCCCTCCGGTAACATTGACCTTGCAGGCTTTTTTAGGTTTTCCAAACAGGCTAATAAGAGGGTGCAATATCAGGCACCCTCTTATTGCAATTTATGAAAACGCTAAGATGCGGTTTTAAGGCGTTCATTGTTATTCACAGGTTTATAACGGACGATCTTGTCATCTTTGATAACACCAAAACCGCCTTTGGTATTTGGTGGTCGATCCCTTCGGTCAATAACCATGAGTTCACCCCCAAGTGCTTCTACCCAACAATAAAGGTTGAATGCAGTCGGTGTTCTCATGCCACATTCCCATTTGCTGACCAACCGATCAGCCACACCAATAATATGGTCGAGTTCTGCTTGTGAGAGTTTTCTGTGATGTCGAAGCTCTACTAACTGCTTGACAACATCCTCTAAAAAATCATCACGTGTTTTTGGTTTAAAAGTTACTATTGTCATCATATACCTTCCTTTCTATGTTTGTCTGACGACTATTGATTTAATACACCCACCATTGGGTGATTGATACGCACAATATCATGGAATCGATATTTGACATAATAAAAACACATTAAAGTTGAATTTTATCAAAGGGATAGGTTGACGTAGGTGTCAATGAAACTAGTAAATGAGCCACTTGAAGCTGATTTATGTAAATTCAAAAAAACTTCATTTTTATTTGAAAAAGAGCGTTAAACCGATGTAATTAGTAGCTTTTTTTAAGCTAAATCTTACATAAGTGATTCGGGTATATGGTCTAGAATGAAATCTCTTTAAGGCAGGTGTACTTTTGTTCCAACGTCGGACCATCTCCATAGAGCGGTCGATTAAACTTATGTCCCATCAGTTCGGCTTGTAATCGGTCGTTGACATTAGCCCTAGTTAAACGGTCTTGAAAGCTGTGCCTAAGTGAATACAAAGAATGTTTTTTAGTAGGGCAGAGATCATTGTTATTGAAAAATTTGTTTACCAGTCCGGAGAAACTATCAGCCCTACCTCTATATCTTAAAAATCCAGTTGGATGTTTTTGTAGAGCTTTCAACGAACAACCGATGAGTGGTATTTGTCTACTACTGTATTTGGTTTTGAGCTGTCTGTGTTCATTGGGTCTGATAAGAATATGAGGGATTTCATCATCTAACTTGATATCACTTTCATCCAACCCGATGATTTCTGAGGGACGGGCACTAGTATTGATGAGTGTATAGACAATATTTGTAGCATCCTCATTGAGGTCTTTGAATGTATCTTTATGTAACAGCGTATCTTTGATGAATGCATTTGAAAAAGGTTTACGCAACTGTTCATAGGATTCTTCAAGAGTAAGTTTTGCAAATAATCTGGCATAGTCTTTCTTATGCCCATAATGTTCTGCAACAGTTTGTACAATGTTCTTAAGATTGATGATTTCCTTATTAACGGTATTTGGACTTCGACCTTCATTTTCAACTCTATCAATCCACCAATCTCTAAACTGGATCAAATGCATCCGTTTGATCTTTTCGATTGGTAGGTCGCCACATATATTGATAAAGTTTCGGACAGCTTTTTTACGAGGGTTCTTCCACTTCCGAATTTGCTTTTCAGATTTATTGATGATTCTATTTTTAGTAATCGACCAAAAAACATCCAAAGCCTTTGAAACTGTTAACTCCGGTTCATTGATAGTTCCTAATAAAGCCTCAGCTAATTCAGAATTATGATTCTGACCTTTTAGTGCGTGTAAACGTTGAATGATTTCTGTATCAGACTGTTCGGGTAACTTATCAAGAGGGACATAATTAAAGCCAGTATGTTGAGCTAATTTAACCGCTTTAAGAAAGCGATCATCCGAATGCGTTTGTCCGTCTTTTAGAAGTTTTGCCCAATAACTTTCAATATCAGAGTTTATCTTATTAGCACGTTCTAAAGCGATCTTTTTGCTGTCCGTTTTTAAAGAAATTCGGAAAACAGGTTTATCAACAAACTCGGAAAGTGCTTCTGGGACCCTTCTGTTGTAGTAATATCGATCACCACGTTTAAGAATATATTGCACTTCAAAACCTCTCCATGTGTGTCATTTTGTGTGACAAAATGTGTGACAGTTTTGATCATACAGTATGTACTGAAGGTGTCAATAGAAATAAATTATTCAGTTATTTTAGTGTCTTAGTAGAATTTTTAAGTGAGAAAAGTCAGTATTTGTGGTGCCCCGTACGAGCATCGAACCAGGATTATAATTTAGTTAAATACATGAAATTGAATAATAAAATATATTCCCCTATCTCAATGTGTACCATTTTGTGTGACAAAATGTGTGACAGTTTTCAATTATCGTTAGCGACTTTCAAAGCGAGTGAAAGTAGTTCTTGATCCTTTTCGAAGTCATTTTTTATTTGAGTCACTCTTTCAAAAAGGGGTAGAAATTTGTTTCCTCCGGTATCGACAAGTTTAGCTGTAAAGATGTGGCAATCATTTACGGTCTTAATGGTAATGTCTTTTTCATCAATCCGATTAATACATTGTTTAGTTCTGTTACTAAGTTTTTTGAAGTCATCAAACATAAAATCCTCCTTTCTCAAAGAGAAATTTGAACCATCATCATGAATATTTAAACGCACAGATTTATCGACGTAAGTGCGTATGAATATCTTTTCAAGTATATCAATATAGGCTCTTGTTCAAAATTACAGGAGAGCAACATGAACACGATAAAGCATATACTTAATGATCTTGGTTTTACTGAGAAACAGAAAAGGGGATTGGTTGAGGCATTCGAAACATTCCGGGAGTTTATAATTGATTATAAGATTACCATTTTGATGAAAGAGCTCGAACAAAAGTTCTCTGATAAACTAACCCGGTCTTTGATCGGTGTTTATCTGATTTTGATTTCGACTTTACTCAGTGTCATCGGTTTATTCTTTAAGCTGTAGATGCAAATAAATGGCTTGCCTGCTTTTGAGGGCGCAAGCCATTTTTTGTATCCAGTCATGAGTACTAGCAGTGCGTAGTCATATTCAATGAGAGATGAGATAGTATCCACCTAACGCAAAAAAGAAAGGAGAGCGTTATGAGTGAAGAAAAAACCAATAACACACCATCACATTTGGTGTACTTCATTAAAAATACAGAGGGAGGCGAGCAGTATTGGCAAAGAGTTGGTGCTGCTTGGGAGCATAAAGATCAAAAGGGTCTTACGCAAAAGATCGACTTTTTTGGACTTAACGTTGAGCTCGTTATTAGAGAAAATGATGTTGGATTGGCTAAAGACCAGAATGACATCAATTCTACTGAGCCAAAGCCTTAAAGTATAAGTTCTGATCCGTATAGTTAGTTTTACTTACCCAACCCGAAAGGGTTGGGTCTTTTTTATTCAATTAATCTTTAAATTCGAAAAAAATGCAATTCATTTTTTAGTGAGTAAAAATAAAAAAGATAAAATAGTACCTATTGTAAGAGAGCCTTTAAGTCTTAATGGTATCTCGCTAAATTCTGCATTGAAAGGAGATAATGTCAGTATTTCCGTAAAAGGAAGTCTCACTTCATTTGATGTAGGGTTTCATGAAGTATCTAGTCATTTATGTCGAGTTCTATCCATTCCACCAGCTTGGAGATTGCTCGTAAAATGGAATGAGGCTGAGACACATATCTTTATTGATAATTTCCCTATGATGTTAAATGTCAGGATCAACAAGACCATTCAAAAGGGGGAGCATCTATACAAAAATGATATAACTGATGTAAGTACACTTTCTTTTGGAGATGAATCGAGTAACTTGAACCCCAAGAAAGGAGAAAAGGTCATAGCCATGTTATCTGCGGACTATCTACATGGATTGTACTATGATTTTACAGGTGAGCTTGATCCGGACGATTTCATTTTGAACATGGGGTCTCTGTACAAACAAATTCACTATCCTCATATTTATCGCTCTTTCGAAGACGATACAATTGCAAGAATGATGGATAAAGGTTGGTTTCCATTTGTTGGGCTCATGGAAAACGAGAATAAACTTCTTATAGCGATGTTTAGAGAAGATAAAGCAGATAGAGTCTTACAATGGTGTGAAAATACTTTCGATCATTCAAGGATTGATAAAATAATACAAAGATGGTCGGATTATACTGCGTATCAAGCCAAGAAAACACAATTTGAGCAGGGCATACAATGTGTTAAAGATGGAAACGAGATATCAGCTATTTTAACCTTAAATCCTTTGGTTGAAGGTGTATTTAATGAATATTTGCTACAAAAAACAGGAAAGGGTATTTCCTATAAAGGCAATCAAATAGCCGAGAGTATTTACAAAGAAGCAGTAGATCGACTTGGAGAAAACTCTCTACTTTTACCAAAACAATTTAAGGATTACTTACTCAAATACTTTTTTAAACATAATACATCGGCTGTTTCCGATGATGTAACCAGAAATGCAAGTGCTCATGGGAGATCAAAAGATGATGCTTTTAATTTTGAGAAAGTAATGATCGTCATTCTCACTTTAGATCACCTTTTCTTCTATATGGATCGTAAATAAAACTAAGCGTTAGACTCTTGATGGAAATCGTCTGGCACTTCGTTTTTTAGTTTTTCAAGTTGCTCGATCATTGATGTGACCTCCATAGAAAAAAAGAGAATGATCTGGGCAGAAGTAACACCGACAGGCTTAAAGACCTCCCATAACTCTACTAATCTGTTTTTGAACTCATTGAGATCTTCGATTTTGTTTTTCAGGTATTCTTTAGAATTGGTTTTAATCTTATCAAACATATCCATGCCTTTTTCTCTGAATTCATCTGAAAAAAGTATATAAAGCAAAATCATACCCAAAACTAAAAAACCAAATTCAGGAGGTATCTTAGAAATCATTTTGATTACCATTTGGAATAGTTGAACTAAAGCAACAACAAGTTCTTTTATGATTTCAAGTATCGCTTTTAGTACCACAGATAAAAAGCGATAAAGCCCTTCAACTGTTACTAATCCTAATCCAAAAAGTGAAAACGATATTATTCCCTTATTAAAGGTGGTCATTACTCTATCAGTTTCACCGATAGTCCAGACTTTTGTATCGTTTTGTAACTGAAATATCTTATCTCTAGAAATGATTGCATGACTACTGATACTGATGGCCAATGCAAGATAAGGAACGTCATCTTCATCGACGTTTTCTATTTTCTGTTTTGCTTTTTTCCAATCTTGTACCCAGTATGCATCTGATAATTTTACTTTTGACAAAATATATTCTGCATATTTGGAGGCTTCATCAAGATTGTCATTTAAGTATTTTTCAATCTTGGTATATAACTCTTCTCTTAATTTGTAGGGAGCATGAACAGAAACAAATACAGAGTTAAGAAGCCTAAAAATAAAAGTGTCCTCTAGATCAGTTCCTTTAGATACCATTGTCTTAATTTGACCGAATACAAAATTATTATCAAGCACTATAGATACATTTAATTCTCCAAAACTTTCTATTGTACTAAAGCTCTCTCTAAATTGAGTTTTTACCTCTTCGGTGATTTCTATCTCTACGTTCTTAGTAATATCATTCCACCCTTCTAAGAACCGAGGGAATTTTTGACCCAAAACAGATTCTAAATCTTCTTTGTTTTTGTCCCAATCTGTTTTCTTATTCATGATTGAATTGATTTACACTAATTTAGTATAAATTTTATTCGAAGTGGCTCTTATGCTTAAACGGATCATACTGACATGATTTATCAGTTAAAAAAAAGAAGGGATAAACTAATCTAAGTTTTAGAAGCTATATCCAACAACTACACTAAATAAAAACCTTTCAATCAAATCAGTTTCTTTACCAGATAACAATAATGAGTCCTCGATTTCAAAAATAAGCCCACCTATAAAATTGGATGGTTCATTTTCTTTGTAAAGGTATAAACCTGTACCAGTCTTATTAAGCCAAGGTTTTTCTTTATCTTTATACTCCAATCTATTGAATACACTTACTGCCAAATTAACCTGATCCCCAAAAGGATAAAAAATGGCATCAAATTTAATTCGAGCTAAAGGTATATGATTATCAAATTGATCTTTAAAAAGATAAGCAGATTTAATGTCTGTTTCTGCTACTCTAGTGCTGTCTTGATTATAAGATAAAGTAGAAATAGTAGATTTTGTAAGGTTTTCTTTATTGTTTGTTGTACCAAATGATAGAGAAGCTCCATATATAGACTTTGAAGTGTATTGACGATTAAAACCTATTTCAAATTCCCAATTAGATGTTGGCTTTTTATCAATATTGAATGAGCTGTCAGCCAAATTTAATTGAGAAAAGTTTGTGTTTATCCTTAGAAATACTTTATCTATATATTTTAATCCTTCCTTATTCTTTTCATCATCATAGTGATTAATCTCAAAGCCAGAGAAAAAGCCAAAATCCAGCAAAGGTGTTATTTTAGAATCTTCTATCAACTTTGAAACTCCTTCATTTGCTTTCAATCCAATTTCGAAACCTCTAAACTGTGTATCTCCTAATTTTAAAAGGGTAGAAGATATAGCAAGCTGTTTTGAAAGAGAGATTTTTGAATTTGTAAAGTTTCCTGCTATTCCTATATCGCCAGAGTTAAAAACCGAACCCTTACCACTTGAGCTTTGAATAACAGTTGCCTGAGAAAACAAACTAGCAATAAAAAGTAACGAGAAAACTAAGGCAAGAATAATCCTAATTAGGTTGTACATTTATTTCGATGTTAGAAGTGTTATTGTTCGTTGAACCATCTTCTTCAAAGACAGTTTTTTTCTGTTGACCATTATCATATAAATCAATTTTTGAGTTCCACTTATTATTTGGAATAGCAGCAATATGTATGTCACCTATAAGGTTTCCATCAAAACTTAATTGTATAATAGAACTTTTCCAGGTCTTTCGACCATCAGTACTTCTCATCTCAATAGATTGAGAAGCCAAAGTACACTGTACGGTATTTAATTGACCTGTGTCAGTTTTTACTATAACTCGATAATTATATGTGGGCATAGCTCAGAGTTTATTTGGTTAATAGATTTGGGGACTGATAATCTTTTTTGTTGTCTTCAAGAGATAAACGACCAAGTAATTCACGATTTTTGGAAGCAATAGTGTTTTTAATTTCATTATCTATGTCAATAATCTTTTTAGTTAGATTATCTTGAAGTTCAATTAGTTTTTTAGCAGCATGATTAGGATCTGAATCAATAACGGCGAGAATAGACCCCAAACCTAACGTATGTAATTTTACGACCTCTCTTCTTACCCTAAGAATTGCACTATTTGCGGAGTCAAATATCATGAGCTTATCAAAGTTAGCAATAATTCTCTCGATAGCAGGGATTATTACAACAGCACCTCCGATAATTTTAATTAATGACTCATATTCTCCAATAAAACCAGTTGCTAATAGAATGCCGCTTAGTACCATTGATATCTTCAGAACATTAGCAGTCATTTTGAGGTTACTAACTTTATTTTCAAATTCACTAGCTTGAGCATCAAGTGTATTTAACCACATTTCAAAATTATTAGTTGAAACTTCAAGCTGTTTTTTTAAACCTGGTGTTATATTTTCTAAATTATTGTTGCTCATATTGCGATGGATTTATCAGTACTTTTTTCTTTGTGATTTCTCCTTCTTCATTAGTTAAATTCAATTGAAGAAAACCTCCTGTACTACCAAATACTCTTAAATCTCCGCTAAAGCGAAATGTATCTTCGTTAGAAAGTCTAAAAGTACCACATTGATCGCAACTTTTAAGTTTAGGAGGGCGTGGTGGTTGAACGAAACATTTAATTTTTAATGTAACAGGGCTTGTTGATTGAACCGTTAGCAGTCCAAATTCGCCTACTCTTAATTCTGATTCACTTATATTGATCTGTAACATTTTCCTGAACGAATGTGTTTAAATTTCATAGTAAGACCAGTTCGGCCACCATTCCTTACAAAAATAATTTAATTTTTTTCACAGACACCACATGTTTGTGCGTTTTTTTGCCTTACTGATGCCTTTAAACCTTTTGTGTACCGGTTTCTTTAAATCGGTCAATTTATCCAAAGCGAGCCGAAGTCAATACGCTTGCCCGCTTAAACGTGTGGCTCATGACTGAGGCTCTTTGACTTTGGATTGGTCATTTCTCGATTTCGAAACCAATACAACAAAAGGAGTTACTTATGAAATCAGATAATCAAAGCAAAAAACCAACACACAATGTCTATACCGTATCCGGTGAAGGTGAGAATGCAATTTGGAAGAAAGTAGGGGCGGCCTGGTCTCACAAAGATCAAAAGGGTTTAACTCAAAAACTCAGCATACTTGGACTAGAAACCAAGCTTGTAATCCGTGAAGTCAAATCAGAAAAGGAGGGAGCGTAAGCTCTCTCCCTTTATCAGAAAGGAATATTAAAATGACAGAAACACGCATCTATGTCGCTTGCCTATCATCTTACAATAATGGAATACTTCATGGTGGTTGGATTGACTGTACAATCAGCCCGGAGCATATCCAAAATCGTATCAATCAGATTTTAAAATCGTCATCAATTGAATATGCAGAAGAATGGGATATACACGATCATGAATGTTTTCATGGATATGATCCACGATTTCATTCATCGTCTGAACTTTATGACATAGCTTTATTCTTAGAAGAATATGAACAGCTTGGTGGAGAACTAATGGACATTCACGGTGACCTTGAAACGGCTAAGGAGGTTCTAGAGGATAAATATTTAGGCTGTTATGAAAGCCTTGCTGATTATGCTGAAGAACTAACCTTAGGTTGCTATGACATTCCTAAACACTTGGAATTTTACATCGACTACAAAGCTATGGCGAGAGATATGGAATTGAACGGAGAATTTTATTCAATTAAGACAAGGTGCGAAGAATATCACTTATTTGTTATTTAATCTAAAAAAGGTTTTTTTAAATCAATTTAAATCTTATGGATATGTTTAATACACCATTCAATTCGTTTTCTAATACTCTTCAGAGTGAATTATTTGATAATAACATATTAGAAGGGATTAAATGGTTGCTTGGCTTAAATATCAACTCAGGCAATAAAAATAAATTTATTCTGGCTCAGTTCGGCAATAGTGCATGGGAAGCTTCTCAATCGTTAATGATATTTATCCGTTACAAAAAAATTATTGAAAAAAACTCTATTAATGACCCTAGTCATAATTCCGCTGTTGAAAGAATTGATCAAGTTTTTCCTGAATTAATAAAGTATTTATTAGAATGTAATTGTTTAGAAGATAATGGTATGGCTACTTGGGAAAGAGTAACATGGGATACGGCAGTAGTTGTAAGAGCTCTTAATGAAGCGTTGGTTGAATATCCTGACTTAATTGAAGAAGACTGTAAGATTAATATCAAAGAAAAGACAAATACGGCTATCCAGTGGCTGTGTATTCAGTTTATGAATTGGGAAAATCAAGTCAAGTATCCTTTCGGGTATGCTGATGTTGCGCAGATATTACATACATTGGTCTTTTTATACACCAATGAAATAGTTCATTCTAATACCAAATTATCAGAAAAAAGTGTTGCAGGACATATTGAAGATTTATGCAAATTCTTATTAAATGCTCAAAGAGATGAAGAAAATACTGTAAAGACAGTAGAAGGAAATGAAAAAGTAAAAAGTGGTTGGTGGGACGATCCATTTACGACTGCTGAAGTACTGGTCTCACTTTCACTTTGCGCTTCATTATATTCAAATGATGGCATTTTCAAACAAAATTATCAAAATGAAATTGATGAAATTAAAGCAAGTATTAATTCAGCTTGTACGTATTTAGAAAAGTCTCAGGTTGATGGGATGTGGGGTAGTCACATTGATACCATTAAAATAGTAAGGGCTTATATAAAAGTTGGTAAACTAATACATTCTAATGATAAGGGTGAATCTTATCTTGAACCTGAGATACATACAACTTTTAAAGCATTAAGATGGATTATAGATGAAAAGCAAATATTGAGTGACGGGAGTTTTTTACATACTTTATTTTTAACAGTATTTTATGTTCAAACTTTACTTGAAGTTTATGAAAGTTGGGAGCCTGCAAAAAAAACAATCGGAGAATTATATGATGATGTTGTTTGGTCTTCTCCAACACGTTCAACTCCTGAAAGGAGCAAGCGACTTGATTTAGAACTCAAAAATGAAAAGCTTGAAAGAAATTATAGTGCTTCAAAGCAGGAGAATTCAAAAAAAATATGGAAACTACGTCAGATCAATAATACACTTATTTTATTCTTGTTAGGGGTACCACTGATACTAACAATAAGCTACACTACAAACTTAGTGACGATTAATATTACTCTTAATGAAGCTGATCCGTATGGTTTAAATACAATAGTATTAGCTTCAATAACAATTTTTATTGGACTATTAACCTTTGTATGGAGAAACGAATGGAAAAAAATTACTTAAATGGAAAATGGATTCACGGAAAAGGTGATCCAATATCATCAGTTGATCCAAATACTGGATTGGAAAAAAATATTATTAATTCTGTAAGTGAAGATCAGCTTAAGAATGTAATAGAAGATGCTCATATAGCTTTTCAAAAGTGGTCTAAATTTGAACTGAAAGATCGTATAAATTTAGTATCAAAAATTAAGGATCAGATCATTGAGGCCTATGGTAATGAAGGAGAAAAAACTCATTTAAAATCTGTGATAACTCAAGATGTAGGGAAAAGATTACCTGAGGCAGATATCGAAGTTATTGAAACTTCAGACATGATTGAATCTTTTACGAAACAGGTAAAGGAAATTTTTATAGACCATGAAATCAAATTAGATGAAAATTTATGGTCGGATAAAAAAAGTATCGTTGTTTATGAGCCTAAAGGAGTAGTAGGTATAATTAAGGCCTGGAACTACCCTTTGGAAGTACCAATTTGGTCTATCATTCCTGCAATACTTGCTGGAAATACAGTCGTTTTCAAACCTTCTGAAAATGCAATGAACGTTGGTATTGAAATTGCAAAACTTTTTGATCACGCTGGTTTTCCAAAAGGGGTATTTAATCTCGTACTTGGCGATTCAGTTATTGGTGAAAAAATTGTCGAAAACCCAAAAATTAGCATGATTTCATTTACTGGAAGTGTTTCGGTAGGTAGGAAAATTTCTATTAATTGTGCAAATCAAATAAAAGATTGTTCTCTTGAACTGAGTGGGAATGATGCTGCAATTGTTGATAAAAATGTAAATATAGAGTTAGCAGTTAATGGACTGGTTTGGGGGGCTTTTTGCAATAGTGGTCAAGTTTGTGTAGGGGTAAAGAGAGCTTTAATTCACTCAGATATATATGAAGAGGTTAGAAATAAATTAATTGAGAAGACTAATGCTTTAAAACATTCTATTGATTACGGGCCTTTGATTTCAAATAAACAAGTTCAAAGCGTAGAAAAATTGATTTCGGATGCAGTTCTTAATCGTGGTAAAGTTATAACTGGTGGGGATAGGGTTTCTGGCAATGAAGGTTTCTATTTTAAACCAACTGTAATAGAGAATCTGAATGATAAAATGAAGTTGTTTAATGAAGAATGTTTTGGACCAGTACTGCCAATTTGTAAGTTTGACAATTATGATGAGGCAATCCAAATTGCTAATAATTCAAATTACGGGTTAGGAGCATCAGTTTGGACAAGTAATAAAAAGCTAGCAAGAGATTTGGCTAACCAATTAAACGTAGGAATGGTTTGGATAAATGACGTAAATGTAGCTTTTGCAACAGCTCCATGGACTGGGAGAAAAAACAGCGGTGGAGGCATTGATCTTTCAAAACATGGAATTTTAGAATATGTGAATTTGAAACATATCAATAGCGAATTTACCAGCTTCTCTAAAAGAGAATGGTGGTACCCTTATTAACTTAAAATAAATAAGTAAATGTGGTTCGATACGAAAAGAGTAATTTTAACATCTGGCGGAACAGATGGGATAAATGAATTAAGTGCTTTTGATAATGCTTTATACGATTCTGGTATTGCAGATTTTAATTTAATAAAAGTATCTAGCATAGTTCCATCTGGAGTTCCAATCAGTAAGTTTAAGGTTGGTGCGAGTGAAGTATTGGCAGATGGAGTTTTAGCCCCGGCAGTTTTTGAAGTAATATATTCGGATGTACCTGGTCAAAAAATAGTCAGTGGAGTTGGTGTAGGCATTCCGAAAGGATCAGAAAGTAAACCAGGAATTATTTTTACATATTCATCAAAAACAAGTAAATCCGACGTAGAACTTGTTTTAGAAAGCATGATTCAAGAAACAATGAAAAGAAAAAAATTTGAACTTGATTTTGCAGAATATTCTATTAGCGAAAAAGTAGTTGAAGATCGGATGACATGCTCACTTTCAGCCGCTGTTTTTTGCGATAACTTTATTTTGTCTTTATTTGAGGGCAAATATGAATAGATGATAAACTAATTATTTAGAATTACTACTCCACTCAATCTTTATTCTTTTAATAAATGCCTTTTTCTGCTTTTTAACTTTCAAATATCTTTGATCTTGTGCTGATAATGACAAAAGGTTTTGATTGGTCATTGTCTTATAGATTACACTTAAATTCAGTCCTTTAATCGTTACCTGATGTGTTGAGAAAAACACCTTAATCACATTCTCTTCATCTGTGTGTTCTGTCCAGGCTGTAATCAATTGAGAATAGGGAAACATTTGTTGTGATCCATCCGCTTTGACAAAATTGATGGTATTCGTTTCACCTGTTTTAAAACACTCATTATTCTTATCTGATTGTTTGTATCCATCAAGCTCATCTTGGATATCCTTAGAAACTTGGGTCATGATCGTCTTTATTTTTTGTGATAGTTTTGGCTTTGTTCAAGACCTTTGATTGGCGATGATCTAAATCCTCCAATTCATGAACACTCATCCGGTCGCCTTCTTTTTGGATGGTTTGTAAAAGATCATCCTTATCATCGGTATAAATCTTGACCGCTTCACGGCCACGAGAGACCGAGACATAAAACTGCTTCATATTGGATGCCGGAAAAGTAGCCGAGGGTTGTGCAATCAATACTCGGTCATAGGTTTTACCTTGTGAGGCATAGGAGGTAATACAATAGGCGTGATTAAAGTTGCCATGGTGTTTGCTCACTTCATAGACTAAACCATTTGTTCGCCCCGGGGAGCGAAGCTTAATCGTTGACCCCGATACCCCAAATCCAACCACCTCTAATATCTTACCGTTGTTCAAACGCTTATTGTTTAAGTCCGTCCCATTTTTGGTGATCCGGATGGTATCGCCTTTGGCGAGTTTAATGTCAAGCGGACGGTACACATCAAAATCTTTTGCGCGTTTCAGATTAAGCGGACGGGCTACACCGTTATGAAGCACGGTAATCGACTCATCCGTGATTTGATCCACAGTGAGTTGGGTGCCTTTTTTTAACCCTTTCATATTTTGATGGACTTGGATCATCATACCTTTCTGGTACGAACGCCAATCTGTCTTTTGAGCCTCCGACCAATAGAGGTTCTTTAACCGTGTAAATGTTCGATCCGTCTTATCCAATTCACCCATTTCTTTTAAGTGATTCCTTATACCTTTGGTCACGATTTCGGCTTGCTCATTGGTCGGAGAGATCACCAAGGCAGACCGTCTTTCTTTGATCGCTTTGATATAATCATCCGCCAGTTTCATAGGTACATCTTTGGCTTCCACTTCCTCAATGGCTCCTAAACCTTCAAGCATGTTAAACCCAGTTTCAACATTCCCATCACTGATCGCCTCAACCGCTTCCCGGTAGGCTTTCCCTTTTTGACGGTAAATACGATTAACCGATGGAATAGGCACACCTGCCACTTGGCGTAATATCCGCATGGCATCACCGCGTTGTACGGCAGTATGTTGGCGAGGGTCGCCTGTTAGAATAACCTTTGCATTCATATGTTTACCAAGTTCTAAAATATCTGCCATATCTTTCGTGCTTAACATACCTGCCTCATCAACCCAAATCACCTGATCTTGAAGACGTGCCTGAAGCTCTTGATTGTTGAGTAATTGTACGACGGTATCGGCATTATCAAATCCTTCACTTCTCAATAGATCACGGGAGGCATCAGCCGTTGGTGCAAAAGCAAAAACCTGTTTGCCGGAGTGCTCAATATGCTCAACGGCGGTTTTCATCATAGTGGTTTTACCCGTGCCGGCTCCACCCCGAACCATCATCAATTGATCGTTACTTTTGAGTATATGACGCACCGCCACACGCTGCTCATCATTCAGTTTATCAAGCTCAGTCTCACCCAACTCCATCACTAATGGAAAGGCATTTGAGCGCATGGATTTTGCCAATTCCACCATGCGTTTTTCTTCCTGTTGTACCGGAATGGTCGTGCATAAATTCTCCTTTCCATCCTGCACCGAATAGACTCGATCATCAGACTTAAATAGCGCATCTAATTTATCTAAGGTGATCTCTTTTGTATCAATCGCATGAAGATAGCTTTCGGCTAAAATCCGACGTTCTCTCTCTACTGATTTTCGGACAAAAGAATGCTCCAAGGCATGGTCAATACTTAAAGTCGGATCAAGCGACTTTAATGTGGTTTTTTTCTCCCCCTCCAAACGCTCATCAATACCCTCGATTTTGAGCTGAGATTTCCACGAGGACTTTAATTCTTTCATGGTCATTGACGACTGTTTTTTACCCCGCGTGCGTGCGCCTAATTCATCAAGTTCTTTGGGGTTGGTAATGCCTAATTCTTTTGCCACTTGACCAATCGCATTCGTGCGTTTTGAAAAGTGATCAATAGCACGTTGTGGGATCGCTGAAACTTCAAATCCTTTATCGGTTTTTCGGATGCCATACCCAAGTTCTGCAATGTTATCCGCCAGTCGTTTTTGGAACCGCGCCTGATACCAGGGCATGTCTTTTTTGATGTTGTGAAACTGTCCGGCTTTGACCCGTTGCTCGGTCAAATCCCACGTCGCATTGAAGGTAAAACAGTGGCAATGTAAATGAGGATCGGGGGGCATATTACCAACAGGTCTTGCCGTTTGATGGACAAAATCCGTCCATAATAATTCACCTGTATCACGATCATGATTAGCCCCGTCAATACGCACACGGGTTTGCATATCCTGTTCCATTTCGACCATCGTATCATGGACAGATTTTCTAAACGCATTTAGAACTCTGTCTCCATCACCGAAGGCGTGAAGGATGGAGACAGACTTCGGACAATGAAATGAAATATCATACCCAACTCGCCGATTATCAACGGTTCGGGGTGTTAAATTTTCGCCCGTTTTTGGGTTAATATTATCACACAGATTGTGAAACACCTCACGTTCCACAATCTGATCAGCCAAGCCTAAACGCTCGGCCAATTTCCCCCGAAACCGACCGTTCATTTCCTGCTCGTCTATGTAATAATCTGCCTTCGATAACGCCTCATTAAAATAGGTTTTTGCTTGGGCAACCGTTTGGCTTTGAAACATACGTATCATAACTTAACCCTTGTTCTATGAGGGTTAGAATGAACGATGTCATACACATATAAAACGCACCATAATTGAAGACGGTACGCACTGCACAAAGTTATTAAAAACCACTCGTACAGTGCACAATTCTATCAGACATCTCCCCTAAGCAGTGCTTTGGAAACAAAATAATCGTGCTAACGCACTGCATAATTATTTAGCGATTGAGGTCTTTTCTCCGGTCGGATCAGCTCGTGAGATTAAGTGGCTCAGATACTTTTGTTCATTCTCTTCAGCAGGCATTGGTGCTCTCGATTGAAAGCCTCTAACAAATTCATTACGCACCCCTTTTTTGATGTACTTGGCAAGTTGGATCGTGGAGATTTTCTCATCAACAATATCCAAAATATGATCTCTGGCTAACCCATAAGAGGCGCGGTAGGAAAGTGAATACATGATCGAACAAAAGACCAAAAATAACCCAAGCATTCTTACCCCGGGTAGGGCAAATAAAACCGCACCTATTAGGAAGAAAGATAATGGCTCTAACCAAATTTCGATGAGGCGAGGGCTCATATTTTTTTGATAAAGCGACTTATAAATAAGGATAGGTTCACCACTCGATTTTGAGAATTTCTCAAAGCTTACCGTCGATGGATTCTGATAAGATTCCACCCATCGCCAAATCGAAAATCCAAGAAATAAAATCCCAAATATTCCAACCGCTTGAAGGTTGCTAAGATAGGGTTCGGGGATTACATAAACGGCACGGTCAGTAAAACTAAAGATACTCCCACCGATGAAAATGATCGACCAAAACAAACACGTCCAACCACTAAAATATCGCTCGCCCATCTTCCGGCGAATAAAGACTTCGGGGATAATTCGAAAGGGAGAACAGAGGGCAAAAGTGATTTGAAGCAGTAGTTTTTTAATCATGCTTCTGCCATAGACAGATCGAAAATAACTGGGTTGTTCGGTAACGTAACTCATAGTGATATCAGGTTTGTTTAAAGGAAATTTTTCGGTCATTTCGACCCGTTGAAAACCAGGGTAATCCTTGGCGATGAATACGCCCATCAACGATCAAATTATTGAGCGTTCCACCTGTTCGCATCATGGTAAAATTCTCAGGCTGAATGATGTAATCACGGTGCTCACTTTGCCCCTCAGACAGGCTCATTTTATCGGTGATTTGCATAGACTCATTGGCTTGCCATTTGACCTCTGTACCGATCAAATCAGCCGCGTATTTATTGGTCTCCATATCAGCATTCGCATGAAAGATTTTGGTGCCCATCGTGCCTAAAAAACTTTTGACTTTATACTCACTACCTTGCCCTCCCATGTGGGCAAAATAGTTGGGTAAGTTTTGAGTCAAATACACCGTGCATACCTTTGAACTTCGGGCGGTAGCTTGATAGTCCATATCATGAGGATGCAGGAAATTTTGAGCCTCATCCGCCCATAAGATTACTGGGGTTGAGTTTGCCGAAATTGTCCGGCGTTCCATTGCCCGTTGCCAGATATATTTGAATAAAATTTGTGCATCCCGACCGACCTTATCATAGAGTTTAACAGGTAGATTGATGAGAATAATTTTACCCTTCAAACAATCATCCGGGGAGAGGTTCGGGTTGTCCGAGCAAAGTAGCGAGCGAACAGGCTCACGGGTCAGGCGAAAGAGTAATCCTAAAAACATATGCTCAATGACTGATCGGGTGCGATCACTGAGCCCCGGAAAATCATATAAGAAATATTGCTCTGCTTTTTTATAGAGAATGATCTCTGGATCAGCCTTTAATTCGTAGATTGAATAGGGATCCTTTTTTAGTACCTCTTTTCGGCGTTGCTCTACACGAACACCAATAGCTAATTTTGTTTCATTAAGAAACCGTGTAAAACTCCCACGTGCCTCTTTGGTTGGATGCTCAACCTCAGCCAAATCTTTTGGTAAAGAATGAACGATATTATAAAGATGATCAATGTGGATGGACTGGTAGGCGAGGGTGCAGAGATCAATGGTATTAAACAAAAGCATATCCATCGCATCTTCCCAAAAGGCTTCGTTTTGTCGCCCCATGCTTTCCATTTGTGAGGCATTGATAACTGTCTTAAGAACATTGACAATATTATCGGTTAATCCGGCTCCATCACCCGAGCGGTTATATTCATAATCCAAAAAATCAAAGCTCTGAGATCCGCCAGGTTCTATTATACAAAGATCATCAAGGCGGTTGGTTTCCTTACAGTATTTAACCCACAGGTCTTTCTCATCGGTCTTGACCGTTAAGATCAGCCCACCAAATCCCAAAGAAAGATATTTTTTGGCAATCATCGCCCCCGAGCCCGAGGTTTTACCCGAACCAATACCTCCAAAGATTTGTGCCCCTTCCACAGCGTTTCGAAGTGTCCACTGGTCGGCAGACGTATCCGCACCATTACTAAAGGTCAATATGGGATCATCGAGTTCGATATCAGTCCTTGTCTTTATCTTTATCCTTAGACTGTATTTTGCTTTTGTCCTTATAAGGCTCGCTCACATCTTTTTTAACCTCATCCCAAAAGTCCTTAGAGACTTTAGCTTTGGATATATCCATTGCCGACTCTCGGTATTCTTTAGCTCCACTTTGAACAGCTTCAGCGATCTCCGGTGGAAGGTTGATCTCATTCATTGTCTTTAGCGTCGAAGGGGAAAGACGTTGAAGATGGTAGCCATGATTAAAAGCATTCAGGAATTGTAAATCAGGTTCATCTATAGATTTTGCATCTTTGTCTTTGATGTCCAAAGAATAGGGATTTTGTTCTCGGTCGAGCTTTAAAATAAATCCGTCCATATCGTTGGTTTGATAGTGGCGTTGAAACTCTTGTTCGCGTTTGATGATTGTATTATTGAGCGCGTGGTGCTCCTTGGATAGTTTTGCATCAAGCTCGGGATCATCGCCGGGTTTTAGCCCTTTGGCTTCATACTCTGCAATATGACGATGCCTTAGTCGTTCAACAGCCTCTTGTTGCTGTTTAGCCATTGTGTTTCTGATATGGAAATACTTTTCGTCGTGTCTCATCTGTGGTAGAATTGAGGTTGAATTGGGTGCATTAAACCAAAGGAGATATCATGGGAATAAAACGAGAAGACATCCCGAAAAAGAATTTGAAGAAAGCCAGAGATATCCTGCTTGAATATTTTGATGGTTCGTTTCCGGCATACTTTTCTGAGCGTATTGATGAAGACATGTACACCCAAATCCTTGCGGAAAACCTGACCTATCTTGACCAAGGTGAAATCGACCAAGAAGAATTTGATGGCGTTAAAGAGCGATGCTTTGAGAACATCGAAAAAATGGAGGGTTTGCTGAAAGCCCAACATTTTGACCTGACTGACCAAACAGGAGCGTTTTGGGCGATACCACCAGAAGATAAATCGAAACTTCATTAGAACCTCTCCTTGGCTTTACGCTCCAAAAACTCTTCAATAGAGTCGCGGTCATATAAGATGATGCGTTTACGAGGTTGGGTAAATCGTATTTCACCTTCGTCTCTGAATTGCTGTAGAGTTGTTTTGGATGAGATTTGAAGCAATGCCATGGCTTCCTCTGTCCCAATCCATTTCGGAGGGCGTTCAGATAAACCCGGTTCTAACCGATCAATCACTTCATCAATCAGCTTGTAAAATGCCTCTGTCTCGAGACAGATAACCTCCATGTCCAACCATTTTAAGTTATAAAGACTGAATAACCATCAGCTTAAAGTTGGATAGTAAGACCGTTTCGGAAGGTATTCCTTACAAAAAAACTTTAAAAAAATTGATCTTAACCGTTAAATCATTGGAGGGGAGGTACTTGAAGAAGATTATTTTTCTCTCTTCATTCTTGAAAGCACTTTATTATTAATCTTTTTCCTTACTGCAATTTGTTTATCAGATAAGCTTCGTTTTCTTGTAGTATCTACTGAGAACTTATATTCCCAATCATTAATCCAACTACGTTCATGAGCATGTTTTATAGCTTCGATATTCAATGCTTTCGAATTGTCTTTTTTAACACGTTTAACGGATTGAAAAATTTTATCTGATGGCAAGCCAATAAATTTCTTTACACAACTGTTTCCAACAATGGTTTCATTACCGTTTGCTTTATTGATGAGAACACAGATTTCTTTTATTGGATTATGGCCACAAAGACATGTATCAGGTTCATCCGACATGAAAACTTCTTTGAGCTTCCATTCCAATTTAGCTTCATCCCAATTTTGACTATTTGATAACGATATTATTCCCTCTGATAATTTATACTGAGACATGAAAGCTTTCCTTTAAAAATCTATAACCTTATCTAAAGCATCGTCGGCTTCTTTATGAATAAAGTTAGCTTGATAATTGATTGTCGTTTTGAGGTTAGAATGACGATACAGCTTTTGTAGCATTAATGGATGTATCTTATCACCTGCAATATTACCAAATGAATGTCTTGATATATGGTTTGATAGATTTTTGTCAATACCGACTTGTTCAGCAATTCGTTTGAGCCACTTATTAAATAGTCTAGAAGCATTACGGGACTTTCTAAATAAATCCTCAGGATCATTTTGATCGGCTTGTTTCAAATACGGAAAGATATAATCATCTTTGCTTTGTTTGTCGTAACGGTACAGTTCAATAATTGAAAGTGCTTTCTCCGGGATTTTTAATGACACAGGCTTATCATTTTTATTCATCTCATAGTACAAACGATCATTCACAATATCAGACCATTTGATCTCCAATACATCAGAGATACGTACTCCTGCAAAGTAAAAAGAGAAGAGCCAGATATTTTTTGTGTGCCAAATTGAGGTATTCTTTTTTAATTCTAAGGCTTCAATGGATTTAATCTCATTTTCTGTGAGTCCGATCTTATTCCCCGAAGATAAACGGATTGAAATATTCTCACCTCCGAACGGATAGTTCTTACCATCGACAATTCCTTCATTCATCGCACGATTATAAATCGTACGTATGAACATCAATTGGTTAGTAGCAGTCCTTTTTTTGTGTTTGAGCTTTGATACACAATAGGTTTTAAACCGTTCAAGAAAAGAAACCGTGATCTCTTGGAAGGGTAGGTTACGGCTTCCATGAAATTTCTCAATATTATTCATGATTGATCGGTCAGCCCTTGCAACTGAGAATGTGCCTTTCTCTTCATATTCTTTAATACGCTTTTCAGCCAGATCAAAAAAAGAAATATCAGCATTAGAGTTTTTAACCTTGTTCTTAATCTGTTTTACGGAAACAGATTCGCTTTTGCTGTCTAGCTCCAAAACTGTATCGTTCGCCTTAGCAAGCTTTTTTAGGATTAGATTATTAAGGCGTGCTGAATTCGGGTGAGACTTCTTTACACGTTGTGTAGTCTCGTTCCAGTCTTTTTCTAATATATATTGTCCTATGAAAATATAACGGGATTTACGGTTGTGCGTAATTCTTAGTGCTAAGGGACACTTTTGATCTTTTCTTTTCTTATTTTTACGGAGTAGTACCTTTAATGAAGCCATAATCTTACAGTTTTTAGAAGGAGCGACATTAAGATACGGATTCATTTGTACAATGGGTACAACATAGGTACAACAATTGGCGGTTTTTCTTGAATTATTGTGGTTTTAAATGAATCGAATAAATGCAATAAAGGGCGATTTTGATACATTTAAGATTATTTAGGTTCAAACTGGGTCGGGCTCATAACCCGAAGGTCGCAGGTTCGAATCCTGTCCCCGCCACAAAAAACTAAAGCCTTATCATTAACTTGATAGGGCTTTTTTTTATCCCAATTCAATAGTAGCTATAGTACTGCGATAAAATAGATACAGATCTTATCTTAAAGGTTAAATTACATTCTAATTACTTGGATGTAATAGAAGAATCAAACTCTTCCTTCTTGACGTAAAAAAAATTTGAAAAATCAAACGTTTCGTTTAAAAATCTTATTGTTTGACACTCGAATTTTTTTTGTAAAAAACTTTTAATCGAGAAAATTATTTCTTTAATTGCAGAGTCCTAACAATAATTAACTAAATACAATAAATATGAAAAAGTTCTACTATCTTTTTGTATTGGGATTGTTCTTCTCAGCTAGTGCATTTGCACAGACTGGAACTATATCCGGTACAGTAATTGATGATGCAACAGGTGATGCTTTCACAGGTGTAAGTGTTGTGTTGGTTGAGCTCCAAAAAGGTGATCCGTCTGATATAGATGGTAACTATGAGCTTACTAACATTCCATACGGAACTTACACTCTAAGAGCTACATTTGTAGGTTATGAAAATTTTGAAACACAGGTAACTGTAAACAGTGCTTCTACTACTGTTAACATCAGCCTTAAACCAACAGTCGGTGCATTTGATGAAGTAATTGTAACTGCTTTTGGTTTATCGAGAGAAGAAAAGTCGATCGGTTACGCAGTTCAAGATGTAAGCGGTGACGATTTAACTCTCGCTAATGAGTCTAACATTGTTGGAGCATTAGCAGGTAAAGTGTCTGGTGTTCAGGTAATTGGTACATCAGGTGCAAACATTGGTGGTTCCAGTAAAATAAGACTTCGTGGAACTAACGGTCTTAGCGATGGTCAGCCACTTTTTGTAGTTGATGGAACTCCTATTAATAACAGAAGTTTTTCAAGCTCAACAAGAGGTCGTGATTTTGGAAACCTTGCCGGTGATATTAACCTTGACGATGTTGAGTCTGTATCTGTATTGAAAGGTGCTGCTGCATCTGCTTTATATGGGAACAGAGCTTCTAACGGAGTTATATTAATCACAACTAAAGGTGGAAGTTTAGGTGAGAACCAACCACTGGAAGTTAATTTCAAGAGTTCTACTACTTTTGATAATGTATACATACTTCCTGAGTATCAGGATGAATATGCTGGTGGATATACTCAGAACTTTATTCCTGTAGTTGATCCTGTTGACGGTCAAACCTACAATACGCTTAACTATGCTGCAGATGAAAGCTGGGGTCCAAAAATGGATGGTACAACGTATCGCCCATGGTATTCTTGGTATCAGGCAGATGTTGATGGTGACGGTACAAGCGAATATGGTAAAACTATTCCATTACGATCAAATCCTGATAACGTAAGAAACTTCTTTGATACAGGATTATCTTTTGATAATTACCTTTCAATTAGTGGTGGTAGCCGCAACGCTACATACAGAGTTTCTATTGATAACAAGCAACAAACCGGTGTTATGCCAAATTCTGAACTAGATGTTACTTCTTTAGGATTTAATGGTGGGCTAAGACACAATGATAAGTTTATTTCTAATGTAAGATTAAACTATATCAATACTAAAGGTTCTGGTCGTCCTCCTCAAGGATACTCACCAACTCAAGGTAATGCTGTACAATCATTTAACCAATGGTTCCAAAGACAGCTAGACATGGATATGTTACGTAACTACCGTGCTACTGATGGTACGTTAACTTCGTGGAATATCCGTTCTGCAACTGATACCAGACCTCTTTATTGGGATAGTCCTTTCTTCTCAATTTACGAGAATGTTCCTGAAGACAGCAGAGATCGTTTCTACGGTAACTATACAATTGGATATAATATTCTATCTAATTTAACAGTGGAAGCTAAGGTACATGCTGATATTTATGATTTTGTAGTTGAAGACCGCATTGCAACTGGTGGTTTAGAGCAAGATTCTTACAGCATCGCTAAAAGAAGTAACAAAGAGATCAACTACGAGATAGGTGTTAACCACCAAACTGAATTTGAAGATTTTACATTCAATAGTTTTGCTGGTGCAAACCTTCGTCAGGAAAGATATAACTCTTTAACTTCTTCTACAGTTGGTGGATTATCAACGGCTAATTACTTTAATATTTCGGCTTCAGTTGACCGTCCAAACGTAAATTCTTTTAAATCCGACAAGGATGTTCGTAGTATTTACGGAACAACTACAATTGGTTGGAGAGATATTGTTTATGCTGATCTTTCTGTAAGAAATGACTGGTCGTCAGCTTTACCTGAAGACGAGAATTCTTACCTTTATTATGGTATTTCAGGTAGTTTTGTACTATCAGAACTTCAGTTCATGCAATCACAGAATATCTTGAGTTTTGCAAAGCTTAGAGCTTCTGTTGCTCAGGTGGGTGATGATATTGGACCTTACCAGATACAGCAGACTTATGGTTCAGGTGGAAACTATGGTTCTTCTCCGACACAATTTGTTCCAAATTCTATTAACAACAGCAATCTGAAAGCTGCAATTTCTTCAGATTATGAATTTGGTGCTGATCTTCGATTCCTAGACGGTAATGTTAGATTAGATCTTAACTACTATAACTCTGTTAGAGAAGATGAGATTATTAGTTTAACTGTACCGGGATCAAGTGGATATAACACTGCTATTGTAAATGCTGGTGAATTCACAACTGAAGGTTTTGAAGTTCAGTTAGGAGCAACGCCATATAGCACTAGAGACTGGAACGTAGATCTTACTGCGAACTGGGCAACTAGTACTTCAACAGTAAACAAACTTGCTGATGGTTTAACCAGTCGTCAACTAGAGCGTGCCTTTTTCGGAGTGTTCTTGTTTGCTAGAGAAGGAGAAGAATGGGGTGCTATTGTAGCTCCTGGATTTGAAACTGATGATAATGGTAACAGAATTGTTAATCCAAACGGTGCATATTCAATTGAAAACAACAAAGATCTTGGATATTTACTCCCGGATTACACTGGTGGTTTCAGAGCAGATGTCTCTTTCAAAAACTTCAACCTTGGTACATTCTTTGAATTCCAAAAAGGTGGACAGTTCTACTCTATCACTAAGATGTTTAATGCTTATTCAGGCTTAGGAATAGGAACAGTTGGAGACAATACATTAGGTAATCCTTTAAGAGATCCAGTATTAGACTCTAATGGAGCAGAAGTTACTAGTGTAGCTCTTGCAAACGCAGCTTCTAATTCAGGAGGTGTACTTGTAGAAGGTGTTGACTCTAATGGTAACCCTGTAGCTTATTTAACTGAAGCACAGACACATTATGCACGTATGTTTGGTGTTAAGGAAAACTGGTTATATGATGCTAGTTATGTAAAATTAAGAGAAGTAAATCTTAACTATAACTTGCCTCAGGACCTCTTAAGCAAGATTTCTATCAAAAGAGCGTCAGTTGGTGTAAGTGTTTATAACGCTTTGCTAATTTACTCTTCTGTTGACGGTGTTGATCCTTCAGCTATCCAAAACGGAACAACCGGTTTCTCATTCTGGGAAGGTGGCGGTCTGCCAGGGACACGTTCAGTATCTTTTAATCTTAACTTAAGCTTCTAAATGATATTTAGAACCAGAAAAAACAAATTAAGTATTATGAAAAAATCATTATTTATAGGTTTATTAACCTTTTTGATAATCGGTTGTAGTGATTTTGGAGATATTAACGTTGACCCAAATAATCCTTCAACTGTAAAAACTGATTTGCTTCTTACCAACTCGCTTACTTCAATAAGTGCTGTTGTAGGAGCAACTACAGGTACATTGTATGTGCAGTATATCTCAGAAACTCAGTATACTGAGTCTTCCAGATATCAGACTTCTAGTTTTGACTTTAATGGTTGGTATTCTGGAGTATTACAGGATCTTCAGACCATTATAGATCTGAATACCAATCCTGAAACTGCTCCGGATGTACTTTCCGGTGGTAGTAACGGAAACCAGTTAGCAGTAGCTAATATTATGCAGGTCTATTACTATCACTTCATAACTGACAGATGGGGAAGAGTTCCTTACTCTGAAGCACTGAAGGGTAACGAAAACTTAACTCCGGCATATGATGGGCAGGATGCTATATACGCAGACATGATCCAACGTCTAAAAGATGCAGTTGCATCTATGGATGGAGGAACAGGCGTACGCGGTGACATCATCTTCGGTGGTGACATGGACAGATGGGAAGATTTCGCAAACACTCTAAGAATGCGTATCGCACTCAGAATGTCAGAAGCTAATGCTGGTACTGCGCAGACAGAATTTAACGCTGCTGTTTCAGCCGGTGTTATTACTTCTGATGTTATGTATCCTTATTTGGCTGAAGCTGCAAATGAGAATCCTTGGTACAGCAGGTTCCAAACAAGAACAGACTACGCTATATCTTCTACTTTGGCTGATACTATGCAGTCATTGAATGATATGAGATTAACTGTTTTTGCTAACCCGGCTCCTGATTTGGATAACGGAGATGGAACTGTTGAGCTTTCTGAAATTAACGGAATGCCTTACGGTATCTCTAATGCAGGAGATATTACTAATGCTTCTGTCTCTTTCCCAGGTTCAGCAATTGGGGCAGGCGGTCCTTCAGTAGGCCAACAAGATGCACCGCTCCCAATCTTTACTGTAGCAGAGGTTAACTTTGCCAGAGCTGAAGCAGCTGCAAGAGGATGGGGCGGTACAGCTGCAACATTCTATAATGCTGGTATTGATGCTTCTTGGGCTCAATGGGGTGTTGATGGTGATGCAGCAGCACTTACAGCTTATAAGGCAGATCCGGCTGTTGCTTACGACGCAAATAACTGGAGAGAACAAATAGGCTATCAGAAATGGATTGCTTTATTCCCACAGGGATATGAAGCATGGTCTGAGTGGAGAAGATTAGGATTTCCTGCTTTAACTCCGGCTCCTGATCCATTAAACAACAGTGGATTAATTCCTGTTCGTCATGCTTATCCTACATCAGAAACAGATCTGAATAAAGAAAACTATGATGCAGCAGTTGCTGCTCAGGGAGCGGATGAATTAGATACCAACCTTTGGTGGGATCAGTAATCCAAACCTTCTAAATTTTAAGTTTATTTAAAATTTAAAGCTACCCTTTCAAAGGGTAGCTTTTTTTTTGTAGGTATTCCCTGAATCCGACACTTTGGTTAGATTCTAATAAAAAATACTTGCTAATTGCTTATTAAATAGAACGGACGGAGAAGTTCTCAGCTTAATAGAGTCAGCTCATAATTTACTATTATCCAGACGATTATCGTTTCTCTAAAGATTGATAATTATTTAAGTGGAGCTATAGATTATATTCTAATTTATTAGTAAAGGTTTTGATTTTAACTTTCCTTAACTATTAGAATTTTATTTTAATCTGCTTCAACTAAAATTATTTAAACTCATAATATTAAACACATTATTTTCTGGTAACTTAGATTTATAAATTAATTTTGTTTCTGATTTCTTTTCGACCGAAAAAGAAAAATTAATAAAGTGAGAAATTTCACCAAACTAAATAGAGTATAGAGAATTAGATTTTGTTCTAATCTAACTAGTTTATATTTGTAAAGAGTATCTAAATAGAAAATTACTAACGTTATTTACTAAATAGCTTATAATTGGCTCTCATATTTCAGTTCTAAAGCCCTATAAATTGATTTAGGTAGAATAAGGCTTCACTATCTTACCTTTAATATGATACTTGGATGATTTCGTTTATTCATGCACCCGATTAATTCTGAAATATGCTAAACAATCAAGATTGAAGATGTACTATTAAATGCAGTATGAATTAAACCTAATGATTGCACATCTATGGATAGATACGAATTACAATACTTATTTTGTGGTTAGCAGTAGAGAAGATTAGCTGTAATTTCTGTTTTATTATAATCGTGGAGATTTTAATACTAAGGTTTCTCTGGTTGTACTTTCTTCACCTTAAACACAGCTAACTATTAACAGAATCACGAAATTTCTTTGCTACGTGAGTAACCGATAATTTGAATCTAAACTTAAACAGGGTTTGATTCTGTCTATTTTTATTTGACTTGAGGTTATTGTAATGAGTGAACAAACTTTCTCTACTTAATACAGCTAAAGTCTATAGCATAAAAAAAGCCACTCTGAAAAGAGTGGCTTTTTAATTAGTTAAAAGAACAAAATGTATTAGTTAGTATAACCTTGATTTTGTTCCATGCTGGAGTTTGCATCCATCTCACCTTGCGGGATTGGGAATGCAGCTCTGAAGTCTGGATACACAAGAGTAGTAAACCCTCCTGGATCTTCATCAGCAGCAATGTCATCACCATTTCGCATTTGAGTAGCAAAGTAATGACCTTCACCTAATAACTCTAGACGTCTTTCTAGCAGAACGTCATCCAAATCAGCAGTAGCAATATAAGGAGATGTTGTGTAGCGATTGTTAGCTAGTGTATTAAGTGTCGCAGCAATAACAGCACCTGCTGCTCCATTTCTGGCTTGTGCTTCAGCTTTGTTCAAGATAACTTCTTCAATTCGAATCATCCGAACATTGTCTTCACCATTGATTTCATCAGGGTATTTGCCAGTAAGTCTGAATTGAGTATCAGCTCCATTAGCATTTGTACCAAGAAGGGCAAATCTGAAGTCATTTGCTTGATCATATAGGTTGTATGTTGTTTCATTTAATTCAACATCACCATAGTTTGTATTTTGGTAAATACGAGCAATACTATTGGTACCTGCATTATTGGTTGAAGTATATCCCAACTCAAAAATACTATTACTGGATTCGTCTGTAGCCCACGCAGCAACCAAAGCAGCTTGATCAGCAGGAACAGTGTAAACACCTGAGTTAATAACTACATCAGCAGCATCAATTGCGGCTTGGTAATTACCAACTTCCAGATTTACTCTGGATTGCAACGCCTTAACAGCATAATAAGACATAGAAGTCTTAGAAGTGTTTGAGGTGCTGATTAAACTTTCAGCTGTAGCAAGATCTGCTAACACCTTAGTGTAAACATCAGCAACAGACTCTCTAGCCGGTAGAAAGTTATCCGGATCATTGTAAGTAGTTACATATGGAACTCCTAAGTTCGCAGTTCCACCGGCAACAGCGTGATGTTGTCCAAATGTTCTTACCAAGTCAAAATGAAGTAGGGCACGTAGTGCATACGCCTGACCTTTAAGGTCATCGATTGCAGCAGAAGATCCTACTTCAGCAGCAATTGCGATGTTAGCAATTGCAATAGCTCCATAAGAATTAGTCCAAAAGCTATTTGCATTTCCATTTTGAGTAGTGTAAACATGTTGTGAAGGAGCACCGAATCTGTTAGATGCAGAAGAACTCCACATGTTATCAGAACGAACTTCATTCGCAACTATTAAATCTCTACCGTAAAGAGCAGTAGAATTCATGTCATCAAGTATTCCAAAGACAACTGCTTGTAAATCAGCAGGAGTAGCAATGGCTGAACCTGTTTCTTTCGCTTGGTCTACTGAAGGCTCAAGAAAATCTGAGCACGATGCTGTTAATAAGCCAGCAACCAAGAGTAATAAGTATGATTTTTTAAAAATATTCATTGTAATCTAATTTAGAAGTTAGCTTTAATACCAACAGTTACAGATTTAAGTGGAGCTGAATTTAGATTTAAGAAACCACCAGCATCAACTTCCGGATCAAATTCTAATAAATCATCAAATGTATATGTCCATAGGTTTTGGCCTAAGAAAAATACAGTTGCAGATTTAACGCCTATTGTCTCTAAATAACGAGCAGGAACATTATATCCGATATTAAGATTTTTAAGTCTTAAGTAATCACCATCATATAAGAAACGGCTTGAAGTTCCGGCAGTTTGTCTTGCATTACCACTTTGAGGTCTTGGATTCAAAGCGTTATCACCCGGTTGTTGCCATCTGTCATATTGAGAAGCATATTGGTTATATAGGAATGAAAAACGTCCATCAGAAGAGTTGATGAAAGCCCATGAATCATAAACCTTGTTACCAAAATTATAATAAATATCAGCGCTAACGTAGAAATTGAATACATCAAAACGAGTATTTATTCCACCAAACGCTGTTGGGAGTGCACTAGCACCTTGATAAGCACGTTCGGCAGCATTGTAATCGTTTGTAGTTGCACCACCTTTACCGTCAATGTACCAAAGAGGATCACCATTGTCAGGATCAACACCTGCCCACTTTCTCATGAACCAAGCATTTGTTTCAAATCCTTCAACAGCAACATATCTGGTGCTTGTTGTAATCTCGATATCTTCACCATTAGCATCTGTAGGTAATTCTGTTACCTCATTTTCTAACAATGTTAAGTTACCACCAAGATTCCATTTGAAATCACGTGTTCTAAGAACATCGTATCCAAGTTCGAACTCAAATCCTTTGTTATATAATTCACCAATATTTTGAGTTTGACTATTGTGACCTGTTGTTCTGGAAAGAGGTACAGCAAACAGAAGTTCATTACTATTCTTTCTGAAGAAAGTAGCAGAACCCGTTAGTTTTTCAAACATTTCAAACTCAAGACCAAGATCGAAAGACTGAGCTTTCTCCCAAGTTAACAATGAATTACCAAGAGTGTTGTTTCTAATGGATGGACTGCCGTAGTAAGAACCAGTATAGCTTACAGTTGCTTGGTACTGATTAAGACCTACAGAAGAGTTTCCTGTTAATCCATAAGAAGCACGAACTTTTAAGAAGTCGATGAAGCTAAGGTCGCTTAAGAATTCTTCTTCAGAAAGTACGTAAGAAAGACCAGCAGAGTAGAAAGTACCCCATCGCTCGTCTTCAGCAAATCTTGAGTTACCTTCATAACGTAAACTAGCATCTACGAATAATTTATCCTGGAAACCGTAATTCACTAAACCAGTGAAAGAAGAAACGCTCCAATCAGTAGTTTGAGAGAATGCAGCAACCGGGTTTGCAGTTGTAGCTAAGTTTACCAAACCTGTAGCAGCAATACCTTCACCAGAACCACCAACTTGGAACTGAGAGTTCTTTTGAATTTCATTCCAAACTTTGAAATTAAAAGAGTTGTCAGTGTTTAGCAGGTAGTTGTAGCTAATCATGTTTTGCCACACATAGTTAAAGTTTCTGACTGTGTAATCATCAACTCTACCACTTTCATCGTCACTATCACCGTAGAAGATATTGTTATAGTTCTTTTCTTCACTTAATACAAAGTCAATTGCGAACTTTGAAGTGAAAGTTAAGCTGTTGTTAAACTTAATATCTACTTTAGTGTTATTTAATAAACGAGCAGTTTTGTTTCTATCAATATCATTCTCTTGAGTATAAAGAGGATTATAAATAGCATTTGATAGATTTGTAATGTTGAATGATCCATCGTCATTATAAATAGGATCGATTGGAAGCATAAAATATTTTGCTAAAACCGGGCTACCAAAATAACCAGCACCTTCTAAGATACCATCTTGCTCAGTAAATGAACCTGTAGTAGAGTTTTGAACTCTTACTCTGTCATCTAGTTGGTGAGCGATATCAAATTTACCTGTGTAACGGTTAATTTCAGTTCCTACAGTTGTACCTTCCTGATCAAAAACACTCATAGAAGCATAAAACTGAGTTTGGTCATTACCACCTCTTGCAGAGAAAGAATATTCTTGCTGAAGAGCATTTTCGTTAGTAGCTGCCTTATCCCAGTCGCTGTTAGTAGTACCATCCCATGGGGAAGCAACACCATAAGCTTGCTGGTAGATCTCATCCCACTGCTGAGAATTTAACGGAGCTGGGCCATCAATAGCAGTGTTATTAGCACCTCTTTGAGCAGTTACAGAATAAGTTGTATTACCTTGACGACCACTCTTTGTTGTAATAACAATTACACCGTTTGTTCCACGAGCACCGTAAGGAGCAGTAGAAGCAGCATCTTTAAGTACTGTAATACTTTCGATATCTGAATTACTTAGAGAAGAAAGCAGACCTAAAGAGCTGGTAGCACCGTTTGTACTGATGTCTCCAGAGATAACCGGAACTCCATCAATTACAAATAATGGCTGTGTACCAGCGTTGATAGAACTTATTCCTCTAATTCTAATATCCTGAGTAGATCCGGGAGTACCAGATGAAGCAGTGATCTGAACACCGGAAGCCTTTCCTT
Source organism: Balneola sp. (assembly GCA_965222085.1). GTDB lineage: Bacteria > Bacteroidota > Rhodothermia > Balneolales > Balneolaceae > Balneola. Next base: position 566,010 of record OZ244952.1, on the reverse strand, counting down.
GTAGAGCCGCATCAATAGAAGCAACAGGAACGTTTTCCAGTTTATCACTTTGAACTGAAGATACAGAACCGGAGAAAGTAGATCGGTCAATAGACCCGTAACCGGTAACGATTACTTCATCTAATCCTACGAGATCGACAGATAAGTTAACATCTAATACTAATTCTCCGGAACCAATTTCCACAGAAGAAGTATATCTCTTATACCCGATGTAGTTAACACTTACTTCATAAGTGCCGGCAGGGATTCGAGTTATTGCATAGTCGCCATCTACATCAGATTGGTCACCTTTCTGAAGGGACTGAATGTAAATAGTAGCACCTGGCAAAGGTTCACCAGTCTTGGCATCTGTTACTTTCCCTGTAAGGGAGCCTGATTGAGCAATCGCTAAAACAGGTAAAAACAAAGCCAATGTTAAAAGTTGTAGCTTTTTAAACATAGTTATGTGATTTGGTTAATAATAAACGGCATTAAACCGTATTTACAAGCTTTAAATATGGATAAAAAGGGAACTAAAAACAAACATTTTATCCTTTTTTTCAGCTTATAAAGCCTTTACGAATTTGGTTATTGGTTAAGGAAAAGTATGGAGCCATCATTCCATGCTTGTATGTACTTATATTCTAAATTAGATAGCGACTGATCTCGTTCTATTAAGTAGTGGTCAAAAGGGAAATGTTTTGTCTCTTGTTTGTATTTTCGAAACACTATAGAGACGTCTCGATTTCCTGAATCAAATGGATAAATCCATCTCATACCGGCAACTTGATAATCTACATATAATGGAGGTCCGAACAATATGAACGCTCTCCCCATATCTGTTTTCCAACCTTCCTTAAAATTTGAAAATTGTTTATTTGCTAGTTCAACTCTTGTATAGAAAAGTTCAATAATCTGACTGGCTTTTGCTTTGTTTTCTATTCCTTTAAGCCAATATTTATCCATTTCCATTTTCATTAATTTTGGGTCACTAATAGACATTAGTTCTTTATGCTCCTTTTTCCTCATCAAGTAAACAAGAGGGGCAGCGTATTCATCTACATCGATAAGAGCTGGGAAATTTGTACTCTTTATTGAAAAATCTCTGGCCTTATAAATCAACTTTCCATCAGTATCTGTAGATTCTACTTCCAGTCTGTAGTTTCCACGTTCCAAATTTGCAAAGTTAAAAAATACAGAAACATTTCCTTGATTAACTAGAACACGTCTTCTGCTTTCTAATAATTCTTCATCGTAATAAGTAATTCCCAAATGTTCTATGCTTGAGCTATTATACCTGCGATCTCCAATAGATCTGGCTACAGAAGTGTCAGAGTCAAACTTTAATAGTCGAGTACGTAATATCAGATCATCGAGAGATTTATTATTAGCTTGAAATTTGAATCGCAGAGAGTCGTATTTATCAGAAATATGATATGATACAAGGTCCTCATAAGTAGTCTCATTATCGTGTTTTAATACTCCAACCATTTGAATGTCAGTTAAAAAGCTTTTTCCGTCATCCGGACTTGGGATTATAACCTCTTTTATAGTCTTTGTAGTTTTTTCTGATGTAAGATCAGTTACCGATACTGATATTGAATATTTACCGGGCTCAATAGGCACAAGCTTCTTAAATCTTTTTACCCCTTCACTTACCAGTATATCAGTTCTGACATCGGTTACTTCAATTGGAAAAGTAATTGGAGGAGTGTTTTTAGCTTTTTTTTCTGCCAGGTCTACAACATCAATACTAACGTTCAGATGTGCACTAAATTGGTTTTCCCTGAACTTATAAATTAAACTGCTGTGAACAATTTCGCCTGCTATGAGTAAGTTTTTATCTGAAGACTGATCAAAAGTACTTCCAATAAAAACTCTGGTTTCCGGATAACCCGGTTTGAACTCTGTGTCATTCCCTCTTCCTATTTCATCCAGATACGCATTGTTGCACATAAAGGTAAATGGTGCAAAGCAGAGTAGGATTAATAGTAGGTGAAATTTTTTCATAAGTTACAGTCTTTTCATAATGAGTCCTGTTCTCCAAAACTCAATTTGCTGGTATTGAACCGTGTAATAATCTGAAGATCTCTCTAGTAAATAATTTTCAAAGGGGAAGAATTTATTTTTCAGTTTTGGAGCCACGAATACAAAGTTTTTTTCAGGGTCAGAAGAATTGTAAGAATATCTCCAAACTGTTCTATTTAAAGTAACATCGACGTACCATGGAGAGCCAAATAAAATGTACATCATACCTCGGTCCGTTTTCCAACCTTCTTTAAAATTGGAGAATTGTTTATTCGCTTCTTCTACTCTTTGATAGTATAATTCCACAACACTTTTAGCTATTTGCGAATTATTTATATTAGAAAGCCAAAATCTATCTATAGCCTTTTTTAATTCGGTATCATCTTCTATTTCCATAAGCTCTTCATACTCATTTTTTGACATTAAGTAATAAAGAGGCTTTGCAAGTTCCCTTGGAGTTCGAAGTGAGGGGTAATTTCTACTCTTGATTGAAAAATCCCTTGCTTTGTATAATTCATTTTCGGTGTCTAATTCTGATGAAACTTCAAATCTGTAATTGCCTCTGTCTAAATTAGGAAATGTGAACTCTATCATTACATTTCCCTGATTTGTCAAAACACGTCTATTTGTATTAACCTCGATTTCATCAGAGTATTCTATTCCTTTATATTCAATACTACTGGGACCATAATTGTTAAAATTCATAGGTCGGGCAATGGAGGTGTCAGACTCAAATTTAAGTAATCGGGTATTGATGGTGAGGGGATCGGTAGATCTGTTATTAGTAATTTGAAACACAAATTTTAGAGAATCGAAATCGTTCTGAATTACGTACGTTGTAACCGGGTCGTAGGAAGCATTTTCAAGAGTTTTTTTGCTTAGAATCTTGATGTTAGTAATGTTATTAACGTCTCCTTCAGGATCGGGTATATAGACATTGGAGGTTCGCTCTATTTGTTTACCGGTATTATTGTCAGTTAAAGTGGTTACGATTCTGAAATTTCCCGGAGTAACTTTAAAATCTCGTTCAACTTTATGGGTATTTTGACTAAAAGAGAGTTTATTTGAAGCGTCAGTTAGAACAACCGGAAATTGCTGACTGCTAACTACATTCTTGGAATTGTCTAAGTCGATGATTTGATATTCGATGATACCTTCTGCCTGGTAAACAGCATTTTTTCTTTTGAATACCAAGCTTCCTTCAACTATTTCGCTCGCAACATTAATTGAAGCCGTATTATCTTGTTCAATAAATCCCGATGCTATTACTCTTAGTTCAGGATATCCCGGTATGTATTTATAACCGGCACCTTTGTCAATGTTGTTAACATAAGAATTAGAACAAGCAGCGAATAAAATCAACGGAGCTAGTAAAATTTTTAAAATATATTTTGTGGGTAGATTATTCATGTTAGCTATATAATATTGAATAAAAACAATCCGAAATGATAACGACAAATCGGTTATCTTTAGTATAACAAAAAGCTATTTAAATAATTATATGATATCTACAAGACGCAGAACCAAGATTGTTTGTACAATTGGGCCTAGTTGCAATTCAGAAAAGGGAATTGAAGATTTACTATTACATGGAATGAATGTAGCAAGGTTGAACTTTTCGCATGGAACTCATAAAGATCACGCTCAGGTTATTGGTCATATCAGGAAAGTTGCAAAAGCTAATAAGTACAGTATTCCGATTTTGATGGATTTGCAGGGACCAAAAATCCGCGTAGGTTCAATGAAAAATGGGGGACAGGTTCTTAAAACGGGTAGCTCAATTACAATAACAGGTGAGAATATCGAAGGAACATCTAAAAAAATCCCCATCGATTATCCGGATCTTGTAAAAGAAGCAGAAATAGGCAATAAAATTTTATTGGATGATGGCTTACTTGAATTCAAAGTGATTTCCAAAAGTGAAAAAGAACTCAAAGTAGAAGTTGTAGTTGGTGGATTACTGAAATCACGAAAAGGGGTTAATCTTCCAAATGTAAAGATTTCTATTCCGGCATTGACTGAAAAGGATATAAAAGATTTAGAATTTGGTATAAGTCAGGACGTTGATATAATCGCACTTTCTTTCGTTCGCTCTGCAAAAGATATAAGAGATGTTGTTTCCAGAGTACGGGCAGCAGGAAGTAATGCCTCAATTATTGCTAAAATAGAAAAACCGGAAGCCTTGGAAGTGATTGATGAGATTATAGAAGAATGTGATGGAATCATGGTTGCAAGAGGTGATCTTGGAATAGAGATTCCGACAGAAGAGGTTCCGATAGTTCAAAAAACTTTGATCGAAAAATGCAGAATGGCCGGAAAGCCTGTAATTACTGCAACTCAAATGTTGGACTCGATGATCAATAATCCAAGACCAACAAGAGCTGAAAGTTCAGATGTTGCAAATGCTGTTATTGATGGAACTGATGCAGTTATGCTTTCAGGAGAAACCGCATCAGGAAAATACCCTCTTGAGGCAGTAAATGTGATGGATAAAATTTGCCGAAAAGTAGAAGAAAACCGAACAAATTTGTACAATAGTTTAGCTTTCGATAAACCGGAATGGAAAGAAAAACAAGTTGTAGAAAGTCTCTCTTATTCCTGTGTAAGTATCGCCGAAAACGTTGAAGCTAAAGTTATTGGAACACTTACAAATTCAGGAAGTACTGCCAGGAGAATTGCAAAATTCAGACCAAATGCGCCAATTATAGCATTTACTGAAAGTCAAAAAGTAAGAAGACAACTTAATCTGGTATGGGGAGTTTATTCGGTAAGAGTAGAAAAAATATTTGATACAGATATGGGTGTAAAATTAATGGAAGAATTTTTGCAAGAAAATGGTTTTGTTAAAAAAGGCGACAGAGCCATTTTGACAACAGGAATACCTATTGCAAAAAGAGGGAGTACAAACATGATAAAAGTCAGTACAATAGAATAAAATATGTAGTTTTGAGTTTGATATTAGAAATTTTTGTATGAAAAAAGGACTCTTACTTTTACTAACAAGTATCATTTTTCTCGGATGTGGATCAGGCTTGAAGTCTGGTTGGGGGAACTTCACCGCATACTATAATACCTATTATAACGCCAAAAAAAGCTATAATGCGGGTGTTCAAAAGGTTTTGGATTCCAAAGTTAATTATAATCCACAGCAACCTATCCGAATTCATGAAACACCTATAAATGCCGGTGCACAAGATTTCGATAAAGCCATTGAGAAGGGGGCAGAGATCTTAAGAAAATATGAAGATTCGAAATGGGTAGATAACTCTCTGCATTTAATCGGAAAGTCATACTATTTTAAAGAAGAATATTTTTCAGCAGACCAAAAGTTTCAGGAGATCGCCCTTACAACCGGTGATGAAGAGCTTATACAGGAATCTATTTTATGGAGAAGCAGAGTTTTACTTGAGATGGAACTCTATGGACAGGGGATACAATACATCAGTGAGCAGCTGTTGGAGCGGGAAGGTATTTGGAATACAAACAAAAAAGCAGAATTGAAAATCATACTTGCTCAATATTATGTGGAGCAAGAGAATTTGGAAGATGCGATTGATCATCTTAGTGAATCACTACCAAACCTCAACAAAAAGAAATATAAAGAAAGGGGATACTTTTTACTCGGGCAACTTTATGAGCGAAGAGGAAATTACAGAGAGGCTTATAATGCTTACAGAAATGTAGAAAACTTTTATGTTGATTATGATCTTCAATATTTAGCCCTACGGAAAAGAGCAGAAACAGCTAGACTTTTAGGAGATAATGAATCGGCGTTAAATACATTCAACAAAATGGTTAGAGATGATAAAAACACCGAATTTAAAACAGAATTGGACTACGAGATTGCAAAAACTTATCAGAAACAAGGGGAATTTGAAGAAGCAGTATATGTGTATAAAAGATTATTAAGCAATAAAGTTGACAGATCAAGCACTGAAACAAAAGCATTGACGTTTTATGAGTTAGCTGAAATCTACAGATACGGATATAATGATTTTGAATTAGCCGCAGCTTATTATGATACATCAGCGAGACAAAATGCTTCTGCTCAAAAGTTACCGGAAAACTATAATGCCAAAGAACTTGCTATCTCTTTTGGTGAATACGCCAGATTAAAAAACGAACTTCATTACAGGGATAGTTTACTTTGGGTTTCAAACTTGTCTCAACCTCAGTTAGACTCATTAGTTGCAGAAATCAAAAAAAGGAAACTAAAAGAGATAGAGGAAGAAAGAAAAAACCAAAGAGAGCAGAATAATACACTGATAAATGTTTCCAGTAATTCTGAAACAGCCACCAATACAGAACGGAATGGTTTCCTGAATGTGAATAGTCCCAATCTTCAAGCTAATGCAAGGAATCAGTTTATAGCTGTTTGGGGGGACCGGCCTCTTGTAGATAACTGGAGAGTCAGAGAGTTGATGACATCTTCTGATTCGGGAATTGAGAATGCTAATGAAGGAGAACTAGTTAATCAACAATCAAGAACATTTGCCAACATCCAAACATCAGTGGATTTATCGGAAGTACCATTTCAGGAATCAGAAAAAATTGAAGCGAAAAATGAAATAGCTAAACTTAAATACCAATTGGGGAATCTGTTTTTTATCTCTCTTGAAATGCCTGATAGTGCTAAAATCTATTTTATTGATGTAATTCAAAATTATCCTGAAAGTAAAGAGATTCCAATTTCTTATTATTCGTTAATTGAGATTCAGAGCTTACAAGGCAATGACGAAGAAGCCACAAAAAATGCTGAAAAACTGGTAATGCAATTTCCAAATTCTCGATATGCAGAAAGGGTTGTAGAGAAATATGGTATTGAAAAAGTGGATTGGGCTGGTTCAAATGATACGGATTTAACAGAACAATACAGGCAATTTAAAGCAGATACATTACTTACTAGAGAAGAATTAGCAGAAAAAAGTACAAAACTAGCCTTGGAAAATGCCAATAATATAGAATCTGCTTCTATACTTTTTGACGCCACTCAGATCTATATAAATCTTGCAAAAGCAAAAGAGATTTATCTGGAAAACTACACAAATTGGATTAGCCAAAAACAAAGTTGGGATCAGGAAAAGAAGGATTTCAAGATACTTCAGGACTCAGCTAAAATAAGTTTGAAAGATGATTCATTGAGCGAATCGAAAAAAATAGAATTTAAGCAACTTGCAGATTCAACTTTGGAAGAACCGGATTTCTCTGACTCGTTTCCATATCGTGGTGAATATTGGGATAAAGCCAGAATTAATTTGGATCTGTTTATATCAAATTTTAGAAATTCTAAGTTGTTACCAAGGGTTAGAGTTTTAAAAAATGAATTACAGAAACCGGTTGAAAATGAACCCGAGAGTCAGGGAAACCCCGAATTAGAAAATGAACCCGTTAGTTCTGATGAAAATCTGTTTTGCAGCGAACTTGAACCGGTGCCATTGATCAGAGGTGGCCGGGAAGATTTTTTAAGCAAAATAGAATATGGTACTTCCGAATACAATCAAATTATTTATCTGCTAAACATTAATCAGAGGGGAGTAGTAGAGGAATATAACCTGGTTTCTGAAGAGGTCGATGAGAATGTTGAACGGTCTTTTAACTCTGCAATTGAAAATAACCTGACCTTTGAGCCTTTAATTATAAACGGGGAAGCAATACAGTTTCAATGTAAATTTCAATTTCCACTGAAATAGTACAGGTCATCTAAACTTTACTCCTTTTTTTAGTCTTCGGATTAAACCGGGACCTTCGTAAACCAATCCGGTATAAACCTGAAGCAGATCAGCGCCTGCATCAACTTTTCTTTGAGCAGACTCAACACTATCTATCCCCCCAACTCCAATAATTGGTTTTGAGCCCTGGAGTATTTCATATAGAGTTAGAATTATCTTGTCACTTTTTTTGGCTATGGCCGAGCCACTAAGTCCACCGTTTCCAATAGCGTTTAACCTCTCTTTTGAAGTAATTAAATCTTCTCTGTTTGATGAAGTGTTTGTTGCAACATATCCGTCAATACCAAAGTTTTCACATATCTCAACAAGCTTCGATAGTACTTCAGGTTTTGTATCAACAGAAAACTTAACCAGTGTTGGAACTATATTTGATGTTGGATCTAATTCATTTAAAAGGGATGTCAAAGCTTCAGGGTCTTCAAAAGTTTTGCCTTCACCCGTATTTGGACATGAAATATTTACTGTTATATAATCGGCGACATTTTGAGCTTTCTCATAACTGTAAGCATAATCTAAAATAGCATCTCTGCCGTGGATCGTAGAATCGTTGGTCTTAGCGATATTGATACCAAGAGGGATGTCTAAATTTTGAGGTCCCAAACGATTTACTATCACATCAGTGCCTTCATTATTCAATCCCATTCTGTTGATCAAAGAACGGTCTTTGGGAAGTCGAAAAGCTCTGGGCTTAGGATTTCCGGTTGAAGGCTTAGCAGTAATACTTCCTATTTCTATAAAACCGAACCCCAGTGCTTGCATAGCTTTTGGAGTACATCCGTTTTTATCGAACCCTGCAGCTAAACCGATCGGGTTTTTAAACTTAAGTCCCCAAAATTCTCTCTCAAGATCTTTTCCGCCACCATATAACAGAGAAGCTAGTTTTTGGAGTATAGCAGATTGGTTGGTGGCACTTGAAATTTTTAGAGCAAGATCATGAGCTTGTTCAGCGTCTTTCTTAAAAATAAGTGGTTTGATCAGGCTTTTGTATAGCATAAAATTATTTCTGACTATGATAAGAAATCGTTGAAAAAAATGATGGATAACTCTTATAATTCTTTCATTATTATATGACTGATAAAGAACAAATAATATCATCAATTCATCGTCACTATTCTAAGAAAGAAGATTTTATTCTTTTAGAATCTCAGATGAAAAACCATCCTTCCAGCACTGTTTCATTTATTGCAGCGGGCTCTAAATCCTCAATAAAAGCATATGGAAACAACATTTATCTCCTTGAAAACGGGAGAGTGGCAGAACTGGAGAAAAATGCATGGGATGCTTTTCAAGATTTCAGAGCAAAGTATCCAGAAGAATGGATGTTTGGGTTTTTGGGGTACGATCTTAAAAATTCAATAGAAGACCTTGTTTCTGAGAATCCGGCATCAGTAGAGGCTCCGGATCTTTACTTTTTTATACCGGAATTAGTAGTTAAGATTTCGGATGATGGAGTGGAAGTAATTAAAGGTGAGTTAAGTAAAGACCTTCCAGTGACTGAAATTGAAGGCGAGATTTCTATTTTATCAACTCATCAACTGGAAAAGGAAAAATATCTGGAGAAAATAATTATAGCTCAAAACTCGATTCGAGAAGGAGATTTCTATGAGATAAATATTTCTCATCCACTGGAGTTCGAATTAACTGGACAAGCCTGGGATCTTTACAAGAAAATGAAAGTAGCTGGCCCGGTTCCTTTTGGAAGCTATATAAAATTTAATGGTTTAGAGATTTGTTCTGCTTCACCGGAAAGATTTTTGGCAAAGAAGGGGAATAAAGTAATATCTCAACCAATTAAAGGAACAGTTTCCAGATCTGAAAAGGAAGATAGTTTAAAGATCAAAGAGTTGAGTAACTCAGAAAAAGAGAGAGCTGAAAATCTGATGATCGTTGATCTTGTTCGGCATGATCTAAGCAAAATAGCAAAAGAGGGTTCTGTAAAAGTTTCAAAGCTTTTTGAAATACAAAGTTTTGAAACGGTTCATCAAATGGTTTCAACAATTGAAGCAGAAGCAAAAGAAACACAAGATCCCATAGAAATTTTAAAAGCATGTTTCCCGATGGGCTCAATGACCGGAGCACCAAAAATTGCAGCGATGAAAGCAATTGAAGAAATAGAAGACTATAAAAGAGGAGTGTACTCTGGTGCGATCGGATATTTTAATCCTGAAAATGATTTTGATTTTAGTGTTGTTATCAGAACTGCATTAATACAGGGTAATAAGCTGGTTTATCCCGTCGGTGGGGCTATAACAGCAGACTCTATACCGGAACAAGAATGGGAAGAAACCTTACTGAAAGCCAAAGCACTTACAATTATTTCAGACTAATTTCTGATTTGGTGAATGAAGAGTTCTTGATCACGGTTAATTGATTAAACAGGATATTTATGAATGATTTGCACAATAGGATTTCAACGCTAAAAGAACTTAAAGAAAGCGGCTGGGAATCTCTTTCAGTTAAAGATGAGTTAAGAAAAAATATGATTTCCGGGATAAAAGCCGGCGGTGAGATTTTTACTGGTATTTTGGGTTATGAAAAAACCGTTATTCCTCAAATTCAGCACGCAATCATATCAAAACATGATATGATATTATTAGGATTAAGGGGCCAGGCTAAGACCCGAATTTTAAGATCTTTAGTTCAATTTTTGGATGAATATATTCCGGTTGTTAAAGGTTCTGTTATTAATGATGATCCTTTTAACCCGATTTCAAAATTTGCGAGAAACCTTATTGAAGAAAAAGGTGAAGAAACAGAAATTAGTTGGCTTCACCGCTCCTACAGATATGGAGAAAAACTGGCTACTCCGGATACAACGGTCGCTGATCTTATTGGGGATATCGATCCTATTAAAGCAGCAACTAAAAAGTTAGATCTGGCCGATGAAAATGTGATCAACTATGGGTTGATCCCAAGAACAAACCGGGGAATATTTGTGATCAATGAATTGCCGGATCTGCAGCCCAGAATTCAGGTGGCTTTGTTGAATATTATGCAGGAAAGAGATATTCAGATCAGAGGATTTAATATTCGGATGCCTATTGATGTATCAATGGCTTTTTCTGCTAATCCGGAAGACTATACTAACCGGGGGAATATCATAACTCCTTTAAAAGACAGAATTGATGCACAGATCATCACTCACTATCCCCGGGAAATTGAAACAGGATTAAAGATAACCAAACAGGAAGCTTGGCAAGAACGAGATGGCTCTGTAAAGGTATCAATTCCAGAAATTTACAGAGAGATCATAGAGCAAACAGCATTTGAGGCCCGTAACTCTGAGTATATCGATCAAAAGAGTGGAGTGTCTACCAGGATGACCATTACTGCTATGGAGCAAGTTTTTTCTTCTGCTGAAAGAAGAGCGGTGATCAATAATGAAAAGACTGCTCAGATTAGAATAGCGGATATTTTTCACATGATTCCTGCTCTGACAGGAAAGCTCGAATTGGTTTATGAAGGTGAACAGGAGGGGGCAATAAGTGTTGCTAAACATATTGTTGGAAAGGCTATAAACAAGTCGTTCAAAAAAGTGTTTCCTGATCCGCAGAGTAAAGCTGAAAATGTTAAAGAAATGTATAAACCAATCACTGACTGGTTTGCTCAGGGAAATGAAGTGAATTTGCCCGACACATTATCAGCAAAAGAATACAAGAAAGCACTGGAAGATGTGGAAGGGCTCAAAGATCTTGTCAGCAAACATATTAAAGATGCAGATAAAGATGAGTTTTATTCCTGGATGGATCTTGTATTAGAAGCCATGCACCAAAACTCACTTCTAAGCAAGCAGGACCTGGATGAGGACGCTTTATATACAGATATGTTAGGTTCTATGTTTTCATCAATTAGCGGTTTAAATGATGATGATGATTTTGATATATAAAATGATTGAATTAGCTCAGATATAATCTTATATTTAAAGCCTTTGAAAAATTCGAAACAGCCAGTATTATGAAAAACGGTATTCATCCAGATTACAAAGAAATTACAGTTGTCATGAGTGACGGTACTGAGGTTACAACCAGAAGTACTATGAACACTAAAGACGGTATCTACAAAAGTGAGGTAGATTCTAAAAATCACCCGTTCTACACCAAGAACAATAACTTTTCTGCTAAAGCAGGCCGTGTGGATCGCTTTAAGCGCATGTACGACAAGAAAAAGTAAGTTTATTTTTTTGAATTAAAGGATGCACTGTAACTGGTAGCATCCTTTTTTTATATACGTCTATGGACATTAAAATTTTTGAAGTAGGACCTTTCGCAGAAAATACATACTTGCTCATTCAGGGAGATTCTGCCATTCTTATTGATCCGGGATTCTCAAACGAAACAGAATACCAATCCTTTCAGAACGCTCTCAAAGAACTAACTTTGGATGCTATAGTACTTACGCATGCTCATGTGGATCATGTTTTGGGATTGCAAAGAGTGTTAAAAGATCATGATGTGAAAGTGTATGTGAACACGGATGATCTCTTTTTATGGGAAAATTTCGGGAGTCAGGCTACTATGTTCGGACTTAATCAGGTCGCATTTTCTTTTACTCCGGAAAGCTTACCAAAAGATGAAGATTTTGAAGTGGGAGGATTTGAGTTTGAATGTTTATACACTCCCGGTCATTCTCCCGATCATACGTCACTTTATTTTAAAGATGAAGGTTTTGTGATCGCAGGCGATGCTTTATTTAATGGAAGTATTGGTCGAACAGACTTGTATCAAGGGAGTTTCGAAGTGCTGGAACAATCCATTAAAGAAAAATTGTACACTTTACCGGGAAATACTAAGGTGTATCCGGGACATGGACCTGTAACCACTATTGAGGCTGAGAAAAAAGGTAATCCTTTTGTGAAAGGCTAAAAGCCAATCCGAATTCAGTCTAACTTGTCAATTTCTGATTGGTAGTGATCTGATTTGTCCGGATTGATTTCTTTAAGCTGATTATACATTTCAATCGCTTGTTGTTTCTTTCCCTGAACCACATGAATTTTAGCGAGTGTTTCTGATATAATATCATCTACAGCTTCAGCTTGTTTAGCCAAATCAGTATCATCAAAAGGCTCTCCCTCAGCAGGAATTTGAATTCTCTTGGATTCTACAGCTTCAAGCATAGCGATCAAACTATCCAAATCCAGAATCGGAGACTTTCTGTTGGATTGATTCAGTTTTTTTGATGATGAATAACTTTTTACAGGAACAGCAGCTTCAAATTTTTCCGGATGAACCAGAAAATAATGCAAATGTTCCATCAAGGGACTTCCGGGTGCATATGTTTTTGCCTTTAAAGCCTCTTTTATAGCCAGGGAGTTTTGATCATCTAAATGATAAAACCAGGCTAAGAGAAAATGCCCTACAGCATCAGGACCTCTTTTTTTAAGATGCCTGCTTAATTTGGTAATCCCTGTTTTAGGATTTTTCTCAAATCGTTCATTAAAAGAACGCAGAGACTGTGGTATGTTGAAGGGTAATTCTGCCATTATTTGGTTTGCAATAATACGCTATGATGATCTTAGATTCAAAAGCATTACCAATTACTTACCGCGTCGTTGAACATACTGTTAGCGATTTGTTCAAGAGCTTCATCAGCGGCGCTTTGTTCACCTGAAATAGGATCTTCGGTTGGATCAAATGTGAAAGAGCCGTTAAAAGGTTTATCCCATTCCGGTTCGCTATTTTTAGTATATAAAAAACTGGCACTTACAGAAATTTGTACTTGATTCTGATCTGCTTGTTCATTTCCACCGATACTAAAAGGTCTGTTGCTGTAGCTTGATATAAATCCATCCAGAATGGCATCGGCATCTTCTTCAGAACTTGCAAGTTGCAGTTTACTTTGATTTATGAAACGATCAATAAGAATTCGATTTAACCGATCACTCAAGTCTCCAAGCCCACTTCTGGATCTGTCAGCAAAAAAGGGTATGTATATGGTATTAACTCCGGAAGGAATAGATGCTCCGGTAAAACTATATCTCAAACAACTAGAGAAAGAAATACAGGCTAAAAATGATATGACAAGAATTCTATGCAAGTCCGTATTGATCTAGTTTTCTGTAAAGTGTTCGCTCACTGATTCCTAAAGTCTCGGATGCTTTTCTTCTGTTTCCGTCAAATCTGTCTAAAGCTTGTTTTATTAAGAATTGTTCAGTTGCTTCAATAGAAGGTATCTCGTCACCACCAAAGAAATTAACCAATGCAGATTGTTCACTTTCAAGAACTTCGTTCTCATCTTTAGTTTCATCTCCGGGCATCTCATGCATACCCAGGGTTGCATGCTCGTTAAGATTAATCTTCATTTCAGAAATATCGGATTCTTCCATATTGCTTTGTAAGGCCGGAGGCAAGGCTTTAATATCTTTACTCGACATGCTTGAGTACATAAAGTTGGCAAGCATTTTCTTAACATCAGAGATGTCTGTTCGCAATTCAACTAAAGCCCGATAAACCAGTTCACGATCTCTTCTTTCAAAATCATTCTGAGAATCGGACCTTTTTTCCTCACCATTTGGGATCATTGGCAAGTTATCCGCAGAGCCTTGGCGTTGCCTTCCTTTCAGATATTTTTGTAAACGTTCTACATCTATGAATTGAGATTTTTCAAGTACAACAAGTTGTTCAGCTACATTTTTCAGCTCTCTGATATTTCCGGGCCAACGATAGGAGATAAGTAATTCTCTGGCTTCATCAGAAAACCCTTTGAATACCGAATCATATTTTGCTGAAAATTCCTGAACGAATTTTCGAAAAATTGGTACTACATCTTCCTGTCTTTCTCGGAGAGCGGGAAGATGAATTTGAACGGTGTCTAAACGATAGTAGAGATCTTCCCTGAATGAACCATCCTGAACAAGTTTCCAAAGATTCAGATTGGTAGCCGCAATTACACGGACATCAGTAGTTTGGACTTTACTTGATCCAACACGAAAGAATTCCCCGTTTTCAAGTACACGCAATAATTTAACCTGAACATTCTTTGGGGTATCGCCTATTTCATCAAGGAAAATGGTTCCGCCGTTGGCTTTTTCAAAATATCCCTCACGGCTTTCGTTTGCTCCTGTGAATGCACCTTTTTCATGTCCAAAAAGCTCACTTTCAATAATGCCTTCAGGAATGGCTCCACAATTAACAATGATAAGATTATTCCTTTTACGTTCACTTAAAGCATGAATAGCACGGGCTGTAACATCTTTACCGACCCCACTTTCTCCTTGCAGTAGCACACTGATATCAGTTTTTGCAACCTGCATGATCTTATCGATCACATGGCGCATTTCCTGAGAAGTTCCTAATAGCCCAAATTGTTCCTGAAATACTTCGCGGTCCATTAACTATATAATTTCGTCTGTCATTTTGACGTAAATTTAACGATTAATGCACTACTAAGTAACTTTAATCTCAATAAATTTTGAGAGCTATTTTATAAGTTCAGTAGCCTGTTCAATAGGTAAAGCTCTGGTTTCTTTAAAACTGGAAAGTACAAGGTTTGATCTTGTTTTTTTTACGCCCTTCCATGCTTGAATACGGGAAAGTAAACGCTCAAAAGAACCGGTATTCTTTGTTCGTACTTTCAGAAAATGAGAACCATCCCCGGTAATGGAATGGCATTCCAGGATTTCTTTTTCTTGTTGGGCTTTTTCCACAAAAACGGGATAATGTTCTGAACCGTCAACTTCCACAAACATGAATGCAGTAATGTCAAAATGAAAATCTTTAGAATTCAGAATGGCATTATACTCTGTGATCAATCCACGCTCTTCTAATTTTCTCATTCTCTCTGAAACTGAAGGCACGGATAGTCCAACTAATTCTGCAATTTGATTTCTCTGGGCGCGTCCATTTTCCTGGAGGTGGTTGAGTATCGAAATATCGATATCATCTAATAAATGACTCATTTTGACTGATAAACTTAAATATTATTTGCAAAGATCATGATATACTTAAAAATTTAAGTTTTCAATAATGAAAGTGATAATATTTTGCTCGCAATGAAATTTAAAAAAAAGGTTCAGGAAGATTAGAATAGGTCTTATCTTTGAACACAAACTTTTAAATAACCGATCAAATGTTAGACATTCAGTTCATCAAAGAAAATAAAGAAGCCGTAAAGCAAGGAATGCTCAATAAAGGAGAGAAGTCAGATTCTTTGGTTGATGAGGTAATTGAAAAAGATGAGCAGTGGAGAACCCTTGTTCAAAAAGTTGATGAAATAAGAACTGAAAGTAATGCCAAGGCTAAGCAGATCGGGGCACTGATGGGGCAAGGAAAGAAGGAGGAAGCTCAAGCGATCATAGCTGAAACATCACAACTTAAAGAAGATGTAAAAGAGCTTGAAGAAGAATTAAAAGTTTTGGCGGAAGAAAGAGAAAATATGCTTCTTAAAATTCCTAATGTTGCTCACTCATCAGTTCCTGTCGGTTCTAAAGAGGAGGACAACGAAACATTTGATACATGGGGAGAACCCAATAAAGAGGAGTGGAGAAAGCCTCATTGGGAAATTACTGAACGCTACGGATGGGTAGATTTTGAAAGAGGAGTAAAAGTTACCGGTGCAGGATTTCCGTTTTATGTTGGCCCGGTTGCTCAGCTTCAACGTGCTTTGATCAACTATTTCATAAATGAAGCAGGAAACGCAGGTTATACTGAACTGCAGGCTCCATATTTTGTAAATGAAGATTCAGCTCGTGGTACAGGGCAAATCCCTGATAAGGAAGATATGATGTATGTGATACCGAGAGATGAGTTTTTTGCAATTCCAACTGCAGAAGTTCCGGTTACTAATTTTCACAGAGATGAGATACTTTCCGAAAGTGAGCTGCCTGTAAAGTACGTTTGCTACACTCCTTGCTGGAGAAGAGAAGCAGGATCCTACGGTAAGGATGTTCGTGGATTAAATCGTCTTCATCAATTCGATAAAGTTGAACTGGTAAAGATCGTAAAGCCTGAGACTTCTTACGAAGAACTGGAGAGTTTAAGAGAACATTCTGAGAAACTACTTCAAGCTTTGGAACTTCCTTACAGAACTTTACTTATGTGTACCGGAGATATGGGCTTTACACAAAGTAAAAAATATGATCTTGAGGTTTGGAGCCCGGGACAGCAGCGATGGCTGGAAGTAAGCTCTTGTTCCAATTTTGAGAGCTTTCAGGCTAGGAGAATGCAGCTTCGTTACAGAAAAGGAGAAAAAAAAATAGAGATGACTCATACGCTCAACGGCTCTGCTTTAGCACTACCGAGAGTGGTTTCTGCTATTTTGGAAGCATATCAGGAAGAGAACGGTAAAGTGAGAGTCCCTGAAGTTCTCAAAGGTTTTATCGGAAGAGATTATCTGTAAATAGATTCAGGGTTTTACAAGGCTTTGCATTGCTTAAGAATGCTTCTCCCAATATTAGAGTTATCTTTGTCTCACTAACAATAAATTGATGACTTAATGAAAAGAGCAGCAAGTATAGCAGGGATAATTGTAGTTCTGGGGCTTTTGGCTTTTCCAAAAGTAAAGGATTATTTAAAAGCATCAGAGACATCCTCACAAAATAACTCCGGTAGTACGGCACCACTGAATGTGGAAGTATATATAGTAAAACCTGATATCGTTGAGAATAAAATATTTACGACCGGGACACTGACTTCAAACGAAGAAGTGGAATTGGCAAGTGAAAGCTCCGGACTGATTCAGGAAATATATTTACGTGAAGGAGAAGATGTTAAAAAAGGGGAGTTGCTGGTAAAAATAAATGACAGTGAACTAAAAGCTCAGCTAAAACGCGCTGATTTCAGATTGAATTTGGCTGAAGACCGCGAAAAACGTCAAAAGCAATTGCTTGAGAAAGGGGGGATCAGTCAGGAGGAGTACGATGCTACTTTAAATGAAGTAAATGTATTAAGAGCTGAAGTGTCGTTGATCAATGCACAAATAGAAAAAACAGAGGTCAGAGCGCCATTCACTGGTAAATTAGGACTCAAATATGTAAGTGACGGAAGCTACATAACCCCAAATTCCAGAATTGCTACTTTACAGGATATCGATCCTATAAAAATTGATTTTTCAATTCCTGAGCGGTATGCGGCACAAATAGAAGTAGGTAATAAAGTAAGATTTACCGTTCAGGGAATTGAGGAGACTTTAGTCGCTCAAGTGTATGCCAAGGAACCAAGAATTGATTCGGAAACAAGAACTTTGCAAGTAAGAGCCAGAAGTGCTAATCCTGACGGCAAGTTACTTCCGGGAGCTTTTGCTGATTTGGAACTAACTCTCCAGACTATTGAAAATGCTAAAATGATACCTACAATTTCATTGGTTCCGGAGTTACAAGGCCAAAAAGTATTTCTGTTGAAGGATGGAGTAGTACATCCACAAAGTGTGGTTACCGGTTTAAGAAATGAATCTAAAATTCAAATCACAGAAGGCGTTGAGATCGGAGATACTGTTTTAACAACAGGACTGCTTCAGGTAAGACCACAAATGAAGGTTTCAGTTAAACAAATAAACGGAGATTAACATGAGTTTATCTTCTCTGAGTATAAGAAGACCTGTTTTAGCAACTGTTTTTTCAATTGTAATTGTCTTGTTCGGAATAATCGGATTCAATTATCTGCCAATCAGAGAATACCCTGCAGTTGACCCACCTATTGTTACTGTTAGTACCAGTTATATCGGCGCAAATGCAGAGGTTATAGAATCTCAAATTACAGAACCTCTGGAAGATCAAATTAACGGAATTGCCGGGATCAAGAACCTGACTTCCGTAAGTAGGGAAGGAAGAAGCACTGTAACTGTAGAATTCGATCTGGATGTGGACTTGGAAACAGCAACAAATGACGTTCGGTCCAGAGTATCCAGAGCGGTTGGGAATATTCCTCCTGATGCAGATCCTCCTATTGTTTCTAAAGCGGATGCAGATGCCAGACCTATTTTGTTCTTCAATATCAAAAGTGATTCCAGAAATCTGTTGCAGCTTTCTGAAGTAGCTGAGAATTATTTTAAAGAACGTGTACAAACCATTCCGGGAGTAAGTAATGTTCAGATCTGGGGAGATAAAACCTATTCGATGAGATTATGGTTGGATCCGATGAAACTAGCTGCATATAATTTAACTCCTATCGACGTCAGAAATGCGTTAACGAGTGAGAATGTGGAATTGCCCTCAGGAAGAATTGAGGGGAACCTAACTGAGCTAACCGTTCGTACTATGGGGCGGATCACAAATGTTGATGAATTCAATGATCTGATTGTCAAGAAGACGGCTGGTAGTACTATTAAATTGCGAGACCTTGGATACGCTGAGTTAGGTCCTCAAAATGAACGAACTATCTTAAAAAGAGATGGTGTTCCAATGGTTGGTGTGGTTTTGATCCCACAACCCGGTGCTAATCAGATCGATATTGCAGATGAGTTTTACAGAAGAGCAGAAAATATCGAAAAAGATCTCCCCGCTGATATTGAAACAGCAATTGGATTTGATTCTACAACGTATGTCCGGGCTTCTATTGATGAAGTAAAACAAACTATTTTCGTTGCTTTCTTTCTGGTGATAGCGGTTATTTTTCTGTTTCTGAGAGATTGGCGAACTACTATAATTCCTGTGTTGGTAATTCCGATCGCTCTAATCGGTTCATTTTTTATCATGTATTTAGCCGGTTTTTCAATTAATGTATTAACGCTTTTGGCCATTGTACTAGCCATTGGTTTAGTAGTAGATGATGCAATTGTGGTTCTTGAAAATATTTATTCAAAAATAGAAAGTGGACAACAACCCATGATGGCAGGAATACTGGGTTCTAAAGAGATATTCTTTGCTGTAATTGCTACCACAGCGGCCTTAGTATCGGTGTTTATGCCAATTCTGTTTTTAGGTGGAATTACCGGTCGATTATTCAGAGAATTCGGAGTAGTGATTGCCGGAGCTGTTATGATTTCTTCCTTTGTTGCTCTTTCATTAACTCCTATGCTGTCAACCAAGTTGTTAAAAAAGCGCGAAAAGCAGAACAAATTCTATGCTGCAACAGAGCCGTTCTTTATCAAAATAAATAAAGCTTACAAAAACTCGCTGCAATCTTTTATGAAACGAAGATGGCTGGCACCACTAACTATTATAGCAAGCGGCGGATTGATCTATCTGTTGATGAGTACGCTTCCTCAGGAAACGGCTCCTTTAGAAGATCGAAGCAGGATCAGGATGTTTGCCCAAGCCCCGGAAGGAGCTTCTTACGAGTACATGGATAATTACATGGATCGTTTGGTGAGTTTGGTTCAGGATAGTATCCCTGAAACAAAATCTGTTATTTCAGTAACCTCACCGGGATTCGGAGCTTCAAGTTCTGTAAACTCAGGTTTTGCTTTTTCTATTCTTAAAGATCCTGAACTAAGAGAACGTTCACAAAATGAAGTAGCAGATGATTTGACAGAAAAAGTAAAACTGTTGAGCGGAGCACAGACTTTTGTATCTCAGGAGCAAACTATCGGGAGTAGCAGAGGAGGTTTACCGGTTCAGTTTGTACTGCAGAATCAGGATTTTGAGCGACTAAAAAGTGTAATTCCCGATTTTCTTGAAGCGGTTAGAAATGACCCAACTTTTACTTATCAGGATGTGGATCTTAAATTCAACAAACCAGAGCTACAGGTAGAAATTGACAGAGAACGTGCTCAGGATTTAGGAGTTTCTGTTCGTGATATTGCTCAAACATTACAGTTTTCGTTAAGTGGACAGCGGTTTGATTTTTTCATAATGAATGGAAAGCAATATCAGGTAATCGGTCAGGTAGAAAGAAAAAACAGAAATGAGCCGGTTGATCTAAAAAGCCTGTATGTGAGAAACAGTTCCGGAAGTTTAATACAATTGGACAATCTTGTGAAAGTTGCAGAGCAAAGCAGTCCTCCACAACTGTACAGATATAACAGATATGCTTCAGCAACAGTATCGGCGGCGCTTGCTCCGGGCAAAACTATTATGGATGGAATAGATGCAATGGAAATTATTGCTGAAAATGTGTTGGATGATACCTTTTCGACTAGTTTATCAGGTCCTTCCAGAGATTTCGTGGAAAGTTCTTCCAGCTTATTATTTATTTTCTTTCTGGCACTGCTGTTGGTGTACTTAGTACTTTCTGCACAGTTCGAAAGTTTCCGGGATCCATTTACAATTATGCTTACTGTTCCTTTGGCTTTATCCGGCGCCTTGGTAAGTATGTGGTACTTTGGACAAACCCTGAATATTTTCAGCCAAATCGGGATGATCATGCTTATTGGATTGGTAACAAAAAACGGGATCCTTATCGTAGAGTTTGCAAACCAAAGACAGATCCAGGGACTTTCAATTATGGATGCAATTATGGATGCATCTGCAGCTCGTTTCCGTCCGATTTTGATGACCAGTATTTCGACAGTGTTGGGAATCCTGCCTATTGCTTTAGCTCTTGGCGCTGGCGCGGAAAGCAGAACCTCAATGGGAATCGCTGTAATTGGGGGATTGATTATCGGTAGCTTTTTAACGCTCTATGTGATTCCTGCAATGTACTCTTATTTGTCACCTGAAAAGTCAGAAGACGATATGATCAGCGATGAAATGATAAAAAAAGCAGAAAACGAACTTGAAACTCAAATAGCATGATGAAACCGGCATTAAAGAAATCGTATTTAATACTATTTGGAGTGTTGATATCATGTGGGTTTTCAAACGTCTTGGCACAGGATACGCTTAGGATTGAGGAAGCTATCCAAAAGGGGTTGGAAAAGAACTTTGCCATCCGAATAGCAAAAAATGAAGCAGAAATAGCTAAGAATAATAATTCAATAGGAAATGCGGGGCTTCTTCCTGTCGTGACTGCTGACGGAACCATCTCCAAAAGAATTGAAGATAACGAGACTCAATATTCCGCGAATTCGATAGCAGACCGCAATGATAAAGGAGTTGAGACAACCAGTTATAATTATGGTATAGATGCGACATGGACCATTTTTGACGGAATGACTATGTTCGCAACTAAAGACAGGTTGAATCTGGAAGCAGAAATAGGGGAAGAGCAAACGAGACTGGAAATCGAAAATTTACTTGCTGAACTAATCAATGGTTACTACCAGATCGTTGCAAGGCAAAAGGCGCATAAAATCCTTGAAAATACTGTGCAGGTATCAGAAGAACGTATAAGAATTGCAGAAACGAAAAAGGATTTGGGTTCAGGTTCTGAATACGACCTGTTGCAGGCGCGAGCAGATTTTAATGCTGACAGGGCTGCTTTGATCCGATCAGGAACCACATTAAAACAGGCAAAGATCATCGTAAATCAAATCTTATCTAATTCATCTTTTGAAAATTTTGATGTAGAGCCTGCAATTGAAATGGGAGCAATGATGGATTTGGAAGTTCTTACTGAACAAGCATTGGTGGAGAATAAATCGTTATCGGTAGCACGGTTGAGTGAAATGGCTGCAAGTGAAGAGATCAATGAACTAAAAGGAGACTGGTTTCCGCAGGTTGATGTAAGCGGGGGATATGGATACAGTAAAACAGAGACAAGTACAGGCTTCGTGGATTTCTCTAATACGTCCGGCTTTAATTACGGTATTACTGCAAGAATTAATTTGTTTGACGGTTTTAATAAAAACAGAAGATCCCAGAACGCTCAAATACGGTTAAAGAATCAACAGTTGCAGCTGGAAGAGTTAAAACTAAGACTAAAATCTGAGATTCAGCAAGTATATGAGCAATATAATGATGCTCTTTCTTTGATCGAACTGGAACAGGAGAATCTGCAATTCACAAAACAAAGTCTGGATATTGCTTTAGAAAGATTCAGACTGGGAACCATAAATTCTGTAGAGCTTAGGGAAGCACAACTTAGTTTACTGAATGCTGAAAACCGATTGATAATAGCTCAAATTGAAGCAAAAAATGCAGAAACCGAATTGTTACGTTTGAGTGGAGACTTATTAAGAAGAGTGAATTAAAAAGGGACTAAGATTTAAGATTGAAACTTAGAATTAGTCTTCTTCCGCTATCCTGATACTCAACTCCGTCGGCATATTCTCCCATCAGGAAAACACCACGACCACTTGTATTCAGAATATTTTCGTTTGCAAGTGGATCAGGAACTTCATCAGGATCAAATCCAGCTCCTTCATCCTGAGTAGTAATTACAAGATTTGAACCGTCATGTTCTGCGATGAGGATCACTTTTTTGGATTTATCCAATTCATTTCCATGAACAACTCCATTAGTAGCGGCTTCACTCACTGTGAGCATCAATCGAGCATAAAACTCATCATCAAATTTTAAATCTGTCTGTAAGTCGTTCAGAAAACCTTCCAGTTTATCCAGGTCTTCATAGGTAGACTTCAGAACAAGTTCTTTTCTGTAACTCATCAATTATTAAGCATAAATACCACGTAGTTTCAGCGTTGTAGCTACACGATCAATTGCATACACATACGCTGCTTGTCTTAATGTAATACTATACTTTTCACTCACCATAAACAAGTTGTCAAAAGCTTCTCTCATCATTCTGTTCAAACGACGATTAACGCGTTCTTCAGTCCAGAAATATCCATGCCTGTCCTGTACCCACTCAAAGTAAGAGACGGTTACGCCACCTGCGTTTGCAAGAATATCAGGAACAACCATAACGCCGTTTTCATCCAGAATTGAATCCGCATTTGCAGTTACAGGGCCATTAGCACCTTCGGCTATAATTTTTGCTTTTATATTTGCAGCATTGTCTTTATTAATTTGATCTTCTTTTGCTGCCGGAATTAATACATCACATTCAAGTTCAAGAAGGTCGGAGTTACTAATTGGTTCAGCTCCGTCAAAACCTTCTAATGAATAGTTATTGGTTTGGGAATAGTGAATGGCCGCCGGAATATCAATTCCTTCCTTATTATAATATCCGCCTCTTACATCACTAATAGCGATTACTTTTGCGCCTTGCTCATAAATCAGTTGAGCAGAAACAGATCCAACATTACCAAAACCTTGCACAACAATGGAAGCATCACTTGGGGAGATTTTGAGCTTGTTCATGGCAGCTAACGCTGTTGTTATTACTCCACGTCCTGTTGCTTCTCTTCTTCCTTTAGAACCTCCGAGAATGATTGGTTTACCTGTAACCACTGCTGTCTCAGTCCTTTTACTCTTCATGCTGTAAGTGTCCATGATCCAGGCCATCGTCTGCTCATTGGTATTCATATCAGGAGCCGGGATGTCTCTTTCAGGCCCAAAGACATCACTCATATTTGAAGTGTAACGTCTGGTCAATCTTTCTAACTCATTTTTTGAAAGAAGCTTGGGATTTACACGAACCCCACCTTTAGCTCCACCAAAAGGAACGTTAACGCACGCACACTTCCAGGTCATCCAGGCAGCAAGTGCTTTTACTTCATCGAGATGTACATCTTCAGCATATCGGATTCCACCTTTAGAAGGTCCAAGAATACTGTTATGAATTACTCTATAGCCTTCGAATACTTCAATTCTGCCATCATCCATAATAACCGGAATAGCAACCATTACTACCTTTTCGGGAGTAGAAAGATATTTAAACATACCTTCATCCAGATCTAAAATATCAGCGGCAAATCTGAATCTTTCCATCATGGAAGAAAAAGGGGAGTCATCTTGAGTTAGTGGGGCAGGTTCTTTGTAGTACTCTTTTGTGAGGGCGTCTTTAATCTCGGACATTATGTTGGTTTAATTTCAATTCTGTTAAAAAAGCGCTTCCAAATATAAAAACTAACTCAGATAATTATTCATTAAAATCATCACATTGTTTAAAAAAAGGTAATACGTGTGTATTTGTTTTTATGAGATAAATATATCATACTAAGGCTTGCCAGCGTTAACTGGTTGAATTTCGATTCATATCTGCATTCTCTATGAAAGAAAAATTAAAGACCTGAAACTTAACCGAATGCAATGAACGCAAACGTATTAGTTCTTAATCAAGATTATCAACCTTTGAGTGTTTGCTCTTTGCAACGTTCTATGAAACTTATTTTTTTGGAAAAAGCAGAGCTACTGCACGATGATCCTAAAAAGAAACTGAGAACGCCCAGTGACCAATTTGATTTTCCTTCAGTGATAAGGTTACGCAGATATATTCGTTTGCCTTACACAAAAGTGGTTCTGACAAGAAGAAATGTGATGCGAAGAGACAGTTTTAGATGTCAGTATTGCGGACAGAAATCTAAGCTGACCATTGACCATATTCATCCCAAAAGCAGAGGCGGTAAAGATACCTGGGAAAACCTGACTACTGCTTGCGATAAATGTAACGTGAAGAAAGGAAACAGAACTCCTAAAGAAGCGAATATGGGACTTCGTAGTAAACCATATCGTCCAATACCCATTACATTTTTCAGGGATATAAATGGTGGAGTTCAGGAACCTTGGAAGCCATATTTGTATATGACTTAGGGAATATTGAATATCCAACATCGAATATTCAATATTGATTGGTCAAAAACTCTATTTCATATTAGTTACAGAATACTATAACAATGGTTGTTAGAGAATAAATTAAATATGTTTTTAGAGCCTGATCTAAGTCATCGATAAACACTATCAGAGATATTTAAACGAATATCGCAATCAGTTAACAAAAGCCTTATCTTTAGTATCAATTAAATTCAAAGAGAAACTCACATCTTGAAATGAGTAAAAAAGGCAGAGTTCTTGTAGCAATGAGTGGCGGTGTAGATTCTTCTGTAGCCGCTGTAATGCTTAGAGAACAAGGATACGAGGTAATCGGAATTACCATGAAAACCTGGGATTATCACCGAAGCGGTGGTGACAACGGGAAAGAAACGGGTTGTTGTACGGTAGAGTCTATGAATGATGCTCGCCACATTGCCGTAAACCATGGTTTTAAGCACTTTATCGTAGATATTAGGGAAGAGTTTGGTGATTGGGTAATAGACCGGTTTGTGGGTGATTATATGGACGGAAGAACTCCAAACCCTTGTGTGCTTTGCAATACGCACATTAAATGGGCGGCACTTCTTAAAAGAGCAGATAATCTGGGATGTGATTTCATAGCTACAGGTCATTATGCAAGAGTACGAGAAGAAAACAGACGTCACATCATTTCCAGAGGATTAGATCCAAAGAAAGATCAATCATACGCATTGTGGGGCGTTGCACAAAAACATCTTGAGAGGACTATTTTCCCATTAGGTGGGTATTCAAAACCGGAAATTCGTCAAATTGCCGAGGATCATGGACTTTTAAACGTAGCCAATAAGCCTGACTCTTATGAAATCTGTTTTGTACCGGATGATGATTACCGCAGATTTCTAAAGGACAAAGTTCCGGGTCTGGAAGAGAAAATGAAAGGTGGTAAGTTTGTAGATAAAGACGGAAATATTTTAGGCGAGCACGAAGGCTATCCCTTTTATACAATTGGTCAACGACGTGGGTTAAACTTGCCTATGGGTAAGCCTGTTTACGTAACAAATATAAACGCTATAACAAACACCATCACTATCGGAGAGAAGGAAGATCTTGTCAGTTCTACGCTGACAGCTAAAGAAATAAATTTAGTGAAGTACGACAAAATTCCGGAAACTGAGATGGAAATCACCGGTGCTATTCGATATAACGATGACGGAGCAATGGGATATTTAACTCAACTGGGAGAAGATGAGATCAAAGTTCATTTTCCAACCGGAAGAGAAGCCATAACTCCCGGACAAGCTATAGTATGTTACGAAGGTGATGATGTGGTAGCCGGTGGATGGATCAAAAAAGTGAACGTAGGAATGGAAGATCTAATTTCTGCGTAACATCCAACTATGTAGTTCGTTAAACTCCTCAATCTAAAACATCCAGAGATAATTATGAGAACCAAAATATATTTAAGTACACTACTTTTTTTATGTGTCACTTTTTTT
The DNA here is from genome assembly GCA_965222085.1 of Balneola sp. Classification (GTDB taxonomy): domain Bacteria; phylum Bacteroidota; class Rhodothermia; order Balneolales; family Balneolaceae; genus Balneola. The sequence continues at coordinate 539,392 of OZ244952.1, read as the reverse complement.
GCTAATCCACTTCAGGCTCAGTTTGAAGGTCATATATCCATGAATCTATATGGGGATAATGAAAATGGAAAGACTTCAATTAATCAGCTTAATATGTATGTAACCGCAGATCGGATCTTTTTAAAAGGAGAAGATGAGATGAATTTTGGTCAGTCATTTAATTCCGGAGGGATGCTGATTCGTAATGACAAAAAAGATTTTGTAGTGTTAATGGAGAATAATGATGCGCTTCAGGTAACTAAATCAGAAGTGGAAGGGCTGTTTAAAATGTTTCTTTCATGGGGAAGCGATTCTTCGCCAAACAGTTCAGAAAATGAGGAAATGAATTTTGAATATACTGATCGGGAAAGAACTATAAACGGATATAAAACATATGAATTGGTTATTTCTGGGAAAGAAGCCGATTCTAAAATGTCTGTATGGCTTACACCTAATATAGATATAAACTGGGGAATGTTGGCTGAGCCTTGGAAAAATATACCTGCTGAAGCAAACAGAGCAGTTAATCAATCAAGAGATGCGGTTTTTGCCGGAAAAAATTTTCCAATGCTTGTTGAAGTAACGGGGAAAAAAGGTACTGAAACTGTAATGGAAGTTATCAATATCAATAAGTCCAGTATTGCGAAAGCGATGGTTCAGATACCAACTGGAGTTAACCTTATCAGCGTAACAGATCTAATGTTTAAGATGATGTCAGGAAACTAGTCTCTGAACAGCAGAAAATATAGATATAAAAAAAGGGAGTTTGGTAATCCAAACTCCCTTTTAATTTGTACTGATTAATATACTATTTAATCAGTGTCATTCTCTTGGTTAAGCTTTGATTGGCTGATTGTAATCTGTAGATATAAATACCTGAAGATAAATTGTCAGCTTTAAAGTTGAAGGTGTGGTTACCTGCACTTAATCTTTCGTTAACTAAAGTGGCAACTTTTTGTCCAAGCATATTGTAGACAACCAATTGTGTTGGCGCTGCTTCTTCTAAAGAAAAGCTAATCTTAGTACTTGGATTAAAAGGGTTCGGGTAATTTTGATCTAATACGAATCTGTTTGGAGTATCTATCCCATCATTTTCATTAGAAGTTAATGTACCTCTTTCCATAGTTGCTGATCTTGTATCACTTGATGTTTCGTCGCTTCCGTCAGAAGCAATAACTCGATGGTACACTGTAGCAGAAGCACCAGACTCAACGCCAAGGTCTACTAAGATTGTATCCAAGTCGCCATACGAAATATTGTAATTCAGATCTGATCCAACATTTGCATTGATTATGATGTCAGCAAACAAAGAATCTGTAGCTGCTTGCCAAGTATAAGTCAAGCTATCTCCTTCGATATCTGAACTCGCAGACCACGTTGCTGCAAAATTTGTAGATACATCACCTGTGATACTAATTTCAGCGTTATCTACCGGTGTTAATAAGGCGCTCTTTTCCGGAAACAAATTATCTCCAAACAAGAGTTGTCCTCTTAATTCTCCTGCAGCTTCAGTTTGAGAATGTACATTTACATACAAACCTTGACTACTCATGGTTTCTAATTGAGTTTCGGTAAGGGTATAAGTGTTATTAGATACTTCATAAACACCACTTGTATCACCTGAAACAGTAGCGTCTAATGTAACTTCAACTCCACCGCTAGCGGTAACATTTCCAGAGTGTAGATGGGATGCTGCGTATGCACTTGAAAGTGCTTCAAAACCACCTGTTACAATAGCTCTGTCACCTGTGATCTCTACATTCACCGCTCCAAATGCTTCTGTAATTACAGGTGTAGGCTGTTCGTGTAAGCCACTTAAATTTGTTTTGAAATAAGCAGAAGCATCACCGAGTACTTGTCCGCGAAGCTCACCTGCTGCAAATGTTGTAGTATGAATATTAACGTAGTAACCTCTGTTAAGTAGAGTTTCAATTTGGGAAGCATCAACAGCAAATTTATTATCTTTTGCTAAATAAGCTCCGGCCTTTAAATTAGCCTCTACTTCAGCGTTAATTAATATGTCAACCATTCCATTTGTTCCTGAATGTCCTGCATGCAGATGAGAACCGCCAGCTACACTAGCGTCAAAATTACCTTGCAATTCAGCAAATGTACCTGTAACAACTAATGAATCGTCTGTAGTTAGTTCAACTACAACTGCTCCACCAGCATTTGTGTTTGCAGAAGGAATTTCTGCACTTCCTGATAAGCTAGCAAAGAACGAAGCTGTAACCGGAGGGGTAACTTGTCCTCTTAATTCACCTGAAGCAAAATTTGCTGAGTGAATATTTACATATATGCCTCTATTTATAAGTGCTTCTTTTTGATCTGTAGTAAGTTCAAATCTGTTATCAGAGGCTAAGTAAACTCCTGATTTACTGTCTGCTGCTACTGTAGCATTTAAAGTTACAGCAACACCACCGGCGCTTCCCGCCATTGCAGTATGCAAATGAGAAGCTGCATAATTACTTGAAAGCCCATTAAATGAACCCGAAACAAATAGTGAATCACCAGTTAGTTCAAGGATGAGAGCACCACTTGCCATAGTTTTTGCTACCGGTACTTCCTGTGCACCGGAAACGTTAGTTCTGAATACAACATCTGCTTGAGGAGCCAATTGACCTCTAAGTTCTCCGGCTCCATAAGTTTCAGAATGTATATTCACATAAATTCCACGCGCTTCTAATGTGTCCACTTGACCACTCGATAACGTAAAAGTGTTATTTGCGGTAGTGTAAGTTCCTCCCATTCCATCACCGTCTACCGTAGCGTTTAAAGTGAAAAGTACGCCACCAGCTTCACCAGCCATGCCTGCATGTAAATGAGAAGCAGCATAAGCACTACTAAGTCCTTCAAAAGAACCTTCAACAGTTAGTTCATTTCCGTTAAGTGTAGCAGTTATATTTCCGTTTGCGGAAGTTGTAACCGTGGGTACTTCGTTACTTCCGCTAAGTGTAGTTTCAAACACTGTTTGTGCGTTAGCTATTTGGGTTGTACCAAATACCAACATGCATAAAACAGTTACCAAAAATGGTATCTTTTGTTTTTTCATTATTCTCGTAAGTTTAGTTATAATTATACTTAACTAACGATACGAAAGGAGTTTCCGTTCAGATTGGATTTTTATGCTGATAATAAAAAAGGAGTTGCGCTTTCAAGCTACAACTCCTTATCTCTATCACTAAATAAAATATGTAATAGCTAGTACGAAGCTCATTTTAAGATGGATTGGTATTTGTTTCTGATAGGTACAAAAAAAACTCCAACCGGTAAGGAAGGAGTTTTTCAATTCTTGAATTGTAAGTTGCTATAACTACTACATAGCACCAAGCATGTACATATCTCCAGTAGGTTGAGGCGAACCACCCTCAGGCTCGAGTGTAATTGCAAAAGCACCTTGGCTTGCTGATTGATTTAGTTCCTGAATTTTGAAAAAGTTATCTTTTTCAGGATCATTCACAGCAAATACTCCGGCACTAAAAGGCTGATTATTTATTACAAACCATAGCTGGTATTCCTTAGCGGTCGGTACAGCCGGCATATTAGCAACTTGAAGTAATGCTTGTCCGTTTTCTTTATCCCAAACAACTTTACCAAAGCCATTCGGATTAACTTCCAAGCCATCCATTAATACCAGATCAACATCTCTTGCTTCAAGAATGGCTAGAAGCTCAGACTTTTGCTCTACTTCAGTTTCCAAAATACGAATGGTGTTTTCTTTTTGAACTACTAATTCCTTTTGGGTTTCAAGATCGGTTTCTAAGTTTTGATTGAAGAAAAATAAGCCCAATGAACTTACAAGAAAGAGAACGGCAGCTGCTGCTGCAATTCTATATCTGGAAAGATAGTGAACATTAGCACCTCCACCTCTTGCATGAACAGAAGCCCAAGCCATTTCTAACAATTGTTCTTTTACAGACTCTGAGGGTTTTTGGTCATAAGCAAGTAAAGCCATTTCAGATGCAATACTTTGCATATCCTGATAAAGTAACTCCTGTTCCTGAGTCGCGTTATTTAAAAGTGATTTAAATTCTTTTTCCTCTTCGCTGGTTATCGAATTTAATACAAAACCAACACAGAGTTCTTCAAATAAAGTATTGTCTTGTGTACTCATTGTTCTGCTCCCGATAAAATATCTCTTAGTTTCATCATGCCATCTCGCATTCTCGTTTTTACTGTCCCTAACGGAATATCATATTCTTCTGAAATCTCAGATTGACTTAATCCGCTGAAGTATGAAATCTCAATTACTTTTCTTTGTTTTTCAGAAATTTGTTGCAACGCATTTCTCACCATGTCTGCTCTGTCAGATAAAATTGTATCCTCAAGTGGATTGTTCTCACTTGAATATAATGGATGATAAACATCATCATTGTCCAAACTAGTCGATTGTTTTTTCTGTTCTTTATATACTTTAGACCGCAACCGATCTATTCCTTTATTTCTTGTTAATGAAACAATCCAGGTGTAACCTGTTCCTCTATCCGGATCAAATTGATCTGCTTTTTCCCATATATTGCTGAAGACCTCTTGCAATATATCTTCTGCTTCCGTTTTCTTTTTAAGAATTGATATAAGCAAACCGAATAAAAGCCGATTGTATTGATCATATAAAAGCGAAAGTGCTACAGGGTCTTTCTGTGCAATTCGCCTGAGCAAGTCTTTATCTCTGGAATTGTCCTGATTTAAAAACCTGCCAATAGCAGATATAATGAAAAACAGCATACCTTATGTTCCTGAATTTATATTACGAGTTATGTCCCACACCGGATTGAAATTTGATCAATAAATTAACCTAAAGAATTTGATTTCAAAAGGTTTTGTATTTGAGACAGGTTGTTAGTCGGGTTTTCACAAATGTGATTTGAACAGTAATAGAAAGTTATGCTTTCGTTAATTCGTTCCATTGCTTGCGTATAGTCGGCAAATTCGCAGATGTCATTTCGTTCTGAATTCTTAAATAAGTAGACTTTGAACGGAGAGAAAACAGTTCTTATTTCTGAAAGCACTTCCTTACTTGGAGAGATATTATCAACAACTACAACTTCTTTTGGATTGTTATTAACATATTGGATAGCCTGTAATCCATGAGTGATACTAGATCCGGATCTTATCAGGTCTGAAGAAAAGTATTCTCCAATAGAATTAGCGTAATTTTCAAAATCAGTTCTTCCTGTTATCCTGCTCAGTCTGATTAAAGAAATTAAAGCTACAGAATTAGAAGAAGGAACCGCTCCGTCATAGATTTGTTTTTGTCTGCCTAATAGTTCTTCCGTATTTCTATCTGTAAAATAGAAAGCACCATCATTTTTGTCCCAGAACTTCTCGATAAACTGCTCAGAGAATAGAATCGCCTTTTTTAAATAACTGACATCCAGTGTTGCCTCATACAATTCGATAGCGGCCCAAATCAAAAATGAGTAGTCATCTGCAAATGCATTGATTTTATGTTCGCCATCTTTGTAGCGGTGATAAAGGCTTCCGTTATTAAATAGATTTTCTTCAATAAACCGGAAAGCAGTTTCAGCTTTAGTAATAAATTCTTCTTCTTCTCCAAATACACTCCCGGCTTTTGCAAAAGCAGCGATCATAAGTGCATTCCAATCTGTGAGAATTTTATCATCAAGAAGAGGGTTGGTTCGGTTACCTCTTTCTGTAATTAGTTTTGCACGGATAGATTTAAACTTCTTAAGATCTGCTTCAGTTAAAGGTTCTTTAAGATGTGGTATATTTTTGCCTGTTAACTGTTTGGTTGCTTCGTCCTCAAAGTTTCCTTCCGGCTTTAAATTAAAAGCAGGTTTAAAGTTTTCGGCTTCATGTTTCAATAAAATCTCATCTATTTCATTGGTCTCCCAAACATAAAATTTTCCTTCTTCACCATCAGAGTCTGCATCTTCGGCAGAAAAAAAGCCGCCTTTTTCATGAGCTAGGTTCTGAGCTACATATTCTGATATTTCAAACACGGTTTGCTTGAATAAAGAATTTCCGGTTACTTGCCACCCTTCCGTGTATGCTATCATCATCAGAGCTTGATCGTACAACATCTTTTCAAAATGAGGTAGTAACCATTCTTCATCCGTAGAATATCTGTGAAATCCATAACCTACATGATCCCAGATTCCTCCAAGACGCATTTTGGTAAGTGTATGTTCAACTGAATCTTTAAATCGTTCTTCACCTGTGGCATACCATTGACGAAGCAGGAAGTTTAAATTATGAGGTGTAGGAAACTTTGGTGATGTTCCGAATCCACCATGCTTATTATCATAGCGTTTAGCTAACTGTTCCGCAGCAAAATCTACTGCTTCCAGACCCGGAAAAACTCCTTTTTCAAACTGAAGCGATTTATCAAATCCATCCTGAATACTACTGGTAGCTTTTGCAATTTTCTCAGGTTCGTATTTCCACATTCCGGCTATACCGGGAATAAGCTGTTTTAAACCAACACGCTGAAATCTGGGTTCTTTGGGAATATAAGTTCCTGCAAAAAATGGTTTTTTATCAGGAGTCATTATTATAGTTAAAGGCCAACCTCCGTGACCAGTCACCATTTGGCAGACCGTCATATAAATACTATCTATATCGGGTCGCTCTTCTCTATCAACTTTAATATTGATAAACGTATCGTTCAGCAACTTTGCGATCTCTTCATCTTCAAAACTCTCATGTTCCATAACGTGGCACCAATGGCAGGTAGCATATCCGATGGATAGGAAAATGGGTTTGTTTTCTGATGCTGCTTTCTCAAAAGCTTCATCACACCAGGGATACCAATCTACCGGGTTATTCTTATGTTGAAGCAAATAGGGGCTTTTTTCGAATTGAAGTCGGTTCAAAGCTGTTAATAGTTTTTTTTGAGTGTGGACTTTAACTACAAGATAAGGAAGAAAACCTAGAAGAATTAGATTAACCAGATAGTGATGAGTAAACGATCTTCAAGGAGAGAAATGAGTGCAACTTAAATAACTAACCGAAGTGATGTACGCTCCATACTGATTTGCTTTACTTTGAAGGTTTCCTTTTCAAAACCCTTCAGTTCTTTTTCACTACTTTTTATAAATAAACTCTTCCTATTGTTAGCTAAATAAAGATCAGCATCGCCGAAATTATAGAATGGTTCAGAAACTACGATTTCTTTTTCATCCGCGACATCAACAAGTCTTGAAGCGATGTTTACCGTAGTACCGAAGTAATCAATTCGATCATTTAAATTAACAGCCGTACAATTTCCCAAATGAATCCCGGCTTTGAGTTTGAAAGAATCCCCCATTGCAGTAGATGAAGAAAATATTTGTTGAATGCGTTCTACAGCCTTTAAAGCAGATACAGGTTCTTTAAAAACAGCCATCACTGAATCGCCAATCGTTTTCACAATGCCACCACGTTCCTCAGCCACTATTTGTTGAATAATTTTAAAGTGGCTCATTAACTGACCAATGGCAAACTCGTCACCTTCTTGTAGATAGAGATCGGTAGAGTTCATTAAATCGGTAAACAAAATAGTAAGATTTGAAGCAGTTACCTTTTCACCATCTTTCAAGGTTTCCTGAGCAAATAATGTTCTAAAGTCGTGAGAGGAGGTTACTTCAGTAGCATAGATTGCTTCTTCGCGCCAGTTCTCTTTTTCTATATAACAGATTAAATCATTATCTGAATCATTGACAATGGTTAGGTTTGGTGCAACTGATATTGTGGCTTCCTGCCCCTCCAAGTCATCATTGGTTATATAAATAGTAGCTGCATCATCAATATCTTTTCTGAGATGAAGTTTCAAAAACCCATCATTAGCAGAGGTTTTAAAAAGATAGGTTCCTTCCTCAAGGTTTATATTTAAGTATTTTTGTTGGCCCGGCTTAAGGTAATGCTGTGTAACTCTTTGCGGTGTATTCTGAGGCCCGCCAAAACAATAGGTACTGTTTGAAATTTTACGAACCAGCGGGTTAGGATTAAATACAAGGTGGAGGTTTTCGTTAAAATCAATAGAATAACCAGAGTCGCATTCGTCACAATGAAGGTCTGAGTGTATATCTCTCATTCTTCTAAAGCTTTGTCTTGTACTTTTGCAATTCGGGCAAAATACATCCCATCTGAAATCCAGTAATCCAAGTTTTGCTGCGTTTAGAAAAACGTTAAGCACAGAATATTTTTTTTCACCCCAATATTCAGCTAAGGTATACGGATGAATTGTTTTAAGGTCTTCGTCTTCAGCGCGTAGCAGATAGCTGATTAAATGATTAATGATACGTTGACGACGGGTTTTTTCCTGAAGTTCCTGTTCAATCTCAGAAATTTTGTTTTTAGCTCTTCTGTTTAACCGGGCTTTCGGATTAAATTCATAAGGCAATGTTTTTGTAAAAGCAGATTGGTCACATTCCTGTACAAAGTTGTTCACTTTTCTTTTAACAATTCTTTCAATGTATTGAACAAGGAAGTATCTGATGAATTTTCTGGAAGTAGTAAACTTTAAGTCGATAATAAGTCTGGTTCCTGATTCATTTGGAATCAAGTTTACAGTAAATTTTAAATTTTTTATAAGACTTGCTTTGTACTGTCGGGAAGTTCCAAATCTAAATGGCTTTTCCCAGGAATACGGCTGTTCCACCCAAGCGTATCCGGTATTCATTTTAGTAGAAGTTAGTTCCAGAAAACCTTTTTTAGTATCAGTAAGAAAAGGCTCTTTGCGAACAGAGAATTGCCCGGCTTTTTTTAAAAATTTATTTGTGTCAGAAATAAAAGGCCAAAGTTGCGTCGGAGTAGCTTTTAAGCTGAAATTCCAACTAAAACTATGTTCGTAATCATTTTGCATAAATATTGTATTGCTCGCCCTTTATATTCGACAATTAATGTGCGAAATCTTATCTTTAAATACCATTTTGAAGAGGGATTTTCAAAAGGGTTGTTACAAAAAAATTAATTTCAGAAAAAATATAATGGCATTAGAAAGAACGTTGACAATTTTGAAACCTGATTGTGTTCGTAAAGAACTTATCGGCGAAGTTACTAAAAGAATTCAGGAAGCAGGGTTCAAAATTTTAGCAATGAAAATGACAAGACTAACTGCTGATACTGCGGGAGGATTTTATGCAGTTCACAAAGAAAGACCATTTTATGGTGAGTTGTGTGAATTTATGAGTAGCGGTGCTTGTGTTCCTATGATTTTAGAAAAAGAAAATGCAGTTGCGGATTTCAGAACTTTAATTGGTGCTACCAATCCTGAAGAAGCAGATAAAGGAACGATAAGAGCAGAATTTGCAGACAGCCTTGGAGAAAATATCATTCATGGGTCTGATTCTGTAGAAAATGGAAAAATAGAAGCTGCATATTTTTTCGCTGAATCTGAAGTGGTTGCAAATGTAGCCTAATCAAATTTAGTTTTAAATTAAAAGCAGGCTTTTTTAAGCCTGCTTTTTTTATATGCGCTTTCTGGCCCACTCATAACAGATTAAAGCTGCAGAAACGGAAGCATTCAAAGATTCTACATTATTAACCATAGGTATTCTAAGTGTTTCGGAAGTTTTCTTTAAAATTTTTCGATCAATTCCTTCACCTTCATTCCCAATTAAAAATGCGCTAGGTGTATCAAATTCAGTCTCCCAAAAAGATTTTTTAGAGTCTCCATCTAAACCATAGATCCTAAATCCTGCAAGTTCGAGGTCTTTAATTCCCTGATTAATATCATGAACTCTGATGATAGGTATTCTTCCCGCGGTTCCTGAAGAAGTCTTAAATACAGTTGCATTAACGGGTGCTTGTTTTTGGGTAGGCACAAGCACAGCAGAAATACCAGCAGCAACAGCACTTCTGAGAATAGCACCGAAATTGTATGGATCTTCTATTCCATCCAAAAGAACAACTGCAGGATTTGATTGCAGATCCAACTCTGAGACCCAATCAAAGAAGTTGGTGTAAGATATTTGACTTAATAATGCAACAATCCCCTGGTCATTTACTCTTCCTACTAGATTCTGGATTTTAATTTGAGGAACCTTAGAAACCGGAATTGAGTTTTTTGAAATTAAATCAGCTAAGCCATCAATGGAATTAAGTTGAATAGAGTTTTTAATAAAAACTTTTTCAACCTCATTGGGGCGATTGATTAGCGCTTCAATTATTGGGTTACGACCGTAGATGTAAATATTATCGGTTTTACTCATTTTTATTTTTTTGTTCGCGCTGATTTATTAGATTAGTTAAAATAAAGTGGTTAGTAAAAGGTAAGGACATGAACAAAGAAGAAAAAGAAATGAATTCTTTACTGGGAAAGGATTCTGAGAAAGAGTTAGATATAAAATTGAATAGGCAATTTAAATCATTTTCTTCTAAAAATGATTTTGCTCCTTTCAATGGCTTACAAATATTATCTGCATTCATTCAAGTCTTATTGGGTACAACAGTGGTAGCGCTTTCAATACTGGAACTAATACACCCTGTGTGGTTGGCAACAGTTGTAAGCTTATTAGGTTGTGTTTCAATAATTTCAGGTTTGATTTTATCGTACTCGGCATTCTCAAGTTCCGGTAGTTTTAATTCATTAATCAATAAAGCAATAAAGAGAGTGATAACGTTTCAGAATTAATCTTTCTGTACTAATTTATCTTCACTTGACTTAACGAAAGCGTCAGTTTTTCTGAAAGTCGTAGTTACGTTTAGCTTACAAAATTAGTTTATTGAAAGGGTTAATAATTCTTGTTTGATTCCTAAAGAATGGACTTTTCAAAAAAACGATTTTATACGATAGCTCATAGAGGTGCTAGCGCCTATTATCCTGAAAATACGATGTCTGCTTTTAAAGCTGCGGTAGATATGAACGCCGATATGATCGAGCTGGATGTTTTACTTTCCAAAGATAACATACCAGTAGTGTTTCATGATGAAAGACTGGATAAAAAAACCAATGGAAGCGGGTTAGTTTTAGATAATACACTTTCAGACTTGAAGAAACTTGATGCCGGGTCTTGGTTTGATACAAAATTTAAAAATGAACAAATTCCTACGCTAAGAGAAGTTCTTGAGTTTTCAAGAAATAGAATATTAGTAAATATTGAAATCAAACCGGAAGCAGTAACAGAGAACGGAGAATCCGGGATTGTTGAGTTGGTATTAGAATTAGTTGAAGAGCTTGGCATGGAAGAAGTAGTAATAATTTCCAGTTTTGACTACAGAGTATTAGAAAGGATAAATAAAGGAGAGAATAATATTAAAAAAGCATTGCTTTACGAACGAAAACAATCTTATGGAAGAGAACCTTCAAGTCTGGCCGAGGATTATAAAATTGATGCTTTTAATTGTAGCCTTCAGCAGTTAACAGATAATTGGATATTACAATTGAATAATAATAAAGTACCGTTCTTCATATATACAGTTAATGATGAACATACAATGAAGTCTCTCATAAAAAATGGCGCAAAAGGTATTTTTACTGATAAACCGGATGTGCTAAACAAAGTAGTTGAAGAAGTAATAATAAAAGCAGTATAAATTTAAATTTCTTTGAAAGTTAAATTGAATAGGGCACATTAGAATACTATCTTTTCCATCCATCAACTTCACTCAAATTTCGCATGTCTACTAAGTATATTTTTGTAACCGGAGGAGTTGCATCATCTCTGGGTAAAGGAATAATTTGCGCCTCATTAGGGCGATTATTGGTCGCTCAGGGTTTAAAGGTCACAGTTCAAAAACTTGATCCATACATAAATGTAGATCCTGGTACAATGAATCCTTACGAGCATGGTGAGGTATATGTAACTGATGACGGTGCCGAAACAGATCTTGATTTAGGGCACTACGAAAGATTTTTAGATATACAGACTTCTCAGTCGAACAATGTTACTACCGGAAGAATTTACAATGATGTAATTACTAAAGAGAGACAAGGTGCTTATTTAGGAAAAACAGTACAGGTAATTCCTCACATCACTGACGAAATACAATCTCACGTACTAGAACTTGGTAAGTCAGGGCATTATGATGTTGTAATTGTTGAGATTGGTGGTACAGTAGGTGACATTGAAAGTTTACCATACATCGAAGCTGTTCGCCAACTTAAGTATAATGTTGGCAGAAAGAATACATTATCTATCCACTTAACGTTAGTGCCATTTTTAGCTGCTGCGGGTGAGTTAAAAACAAAACCAACTCAGCATTCTGTAAAAACTCTTTCAGAAAGTGGTTTGCAGCCCGATATCATCGTTTGCAGGTCAGAATATTCGTTGGATAATTCAATCAGAAGTAAAGTTGCGCGGTTTTGTAATGTTGATCTGGAAGATGTTATAGCTTCACTTGACGCTAAAAGTATTTATGAAGTGCCACTCCTTATGAAGGAAGAAGGTCTGGATAAGAGGGTGATTGAAAAACTCCAACTTGAAACAAAAGATTATAATCTTGATAATTGGATCGGTTTTGTTGAGGCAGTAACAGCACCTTCAGGTTCTATTGAGATAGCACTGGTTGGAAAATATATTGAGCATCATGATTCTTACAAATCAATTGTAGAAGCCTTTATACATGGGGGAGCAGTAAATGACTGTAAGGTTAAAATTAGATGGGTTCAGTCAGATGATCTCACAAAAGAAAATGTTTCCGAAAAACTCGAAGGTATTTCCGGAGTATTAGTTGCTCCTGGTTTTGGAGGAAGAGGAATCGATGGAAAACTAGCTGCGGTTGAATTCGCAAGAACCAATAAAATTCCTTTCTTTGGTATTTGTTTAGGAATGCAATGTGCAGTTATAGAATATGCTAAAAATGTTTGTGGTTGGGATGATGCAAACAGTACTGAATTTGAAGAAGGATGTGAATACCCGATTATTGATATCATGCATGATCAAAAAGATATCGAAAATATGGGTGGAACTATGCGGCTGGGTAAATATGCTTGTAAGCTAGAAAAAGATTCGAAAGCATATAAAGCTTATGGTGAAGAGCTTGTTTTTGAACGTCACCGCCATCGCTATGAGGTAAACAACAATTTAAGATATAAGCTTGTTGAAGGGGGTTTGTCTTTAGTAGGAATGAATCCTGAACGAGATTTAGTGGAAATAGTTGAAATTCCTGATCATCCATGGTTTGTTGGAGTGCAATTTCATCCGGAACTTAAGAGCACAGTAAACAATCCTCAGCCTTTGTTCGTGGATTTTGTAAAGGCAAGTTTGAAATATGCTAAAGTAAATGAGCTTTACAGTCCAATAAAAAAAACCAAGAGAAAAGTAGCAAAATAATTGTCATCCTATAAAGGTAAGTTAAGGTTAAGAAGTTGCGGGTTGCTCGTAAAGGGAAATTCTATACTACTAGTTCAACTTTTATCACCAATTACCAAAGAGTTGGTATGGATGCCGCCGGGTGGTGGTTTGGAGTTTGGAGAAACTTTAAAAGAAGCACTGAAAAGGGAGTTTTTCGAAGAAACAGGATTGTATGTAAAAGCCAAAGAGCTGATCCAAGTGAATGAAGTGATCAAAGACCAATACCACGCTATTGAGTTTTTTTACAATGTAGAATATTTGTCGGGGGAATTACAAACCGGAACCGATCCTGAACTAAGTGATAGCTCTCAAATTATTAAAGATGTAGCTTTTAAAAACAAAAGTGAACTTAAGGATTTAAAAGTAGTTCCTGATTATCTGAAAGAAGATTTTTGGACCGATTATGAATCAAGTTCATAGTCATTAAAAGGAAGAGTAAAATGAAAGGTTGTGCCTTGCCCAAACTCACTTTCAACCCAAATTTTCCCGCCATTTTTTTCAATGAATTCTTTACAGAGCATCAGCCCCAATCCTGTGCCGGCTTCATTACGGGTGCCGTTTGTTGAATAAAAAGAACTTGTAAATAGTAATCCGATTTTATTTTCAGGGATTCCCGTGCCTGTATCTTTAACAGAGAAAGTAATAAAACCGGGTTTTGATTCAGAATAAACCTCTACCTCGTCTTTTTTATCACAATATTTGAGTGCATTAGAAAGCAGATTCAGAATCACCAAATCAACCATGTTTTTGTCTGCAAAAACGGACAGAGGATTCTCATCTTTAATAACAACTGATATTTCTTTTTCCTTAAATCGGTGAGATAATAATTCAATATTAGTTCTGACTAACTCATTTACATCGAATTTAGTTGGAACTATTTTATAACCTTGCATCTGGCTTTTTGACCAGTTCAATAAGTTATTTAAGAGTGTGGATGTGTGTTTAAATTGTGAAACCAATTCAGGGATGAGACGCTCTAATTCTTTTTTGTCAGCTACTTTCATTTCCAATAGGGTCACTAATCCGTAAAGCGAACTCAAAGGATTTCTAAGGTCATGAGCGATAATTGAAAATAATTGGTTTTTGATCTTATTAGTCTCTTCAAGATCTTTATTTAAATTTTCAAGACGGAAATTCGCTTTTTCTTCCTTCTTTTTACTGCTGTAAAAAACAAATATGAATACTAAGCTAATCAGAAAAAAAGAAGTAACCCCACTAAGGACTATTCTTTGGTTTTTAAGTTTGACACTCTGTTCTCTCCTAAGCTCTTCTTCTTTTCTTTCAAAATTGTACTCTGCCTCTAAAACCTGGATTTCCTGATTTCTCTGATTGATATTCAGGCTATCGTTCAGCGCCCTATTTTTTATAGAATATTCAAAAGCTTTTTTATAATCACCTTGTTCTTTATAAATATCAGCAAGGAGGCTAACAACAGAGTTTAATTCCGAAAGTGTTTGAGTTTTTTCTCCGATTCTTTCTGATCGTAGAGCTATCTCTTTTGCTTGATCAAGTTTCCCCGTTTTAAAGTAAACTTCAGCAATACCATTTAATGGATTCATAGTTTGCGCTTCATTTTGCAGAATCGAAAAATAGTCAAGAGATCTGTTGAAATATGTAAGAGCTTGCTCATAATCCTTTTTTTGAGTGTAAAGATCGCCTAGTTTGAAACTGGAAATTGCCTTGGCTCTTACTTCAATAGCGTCATCTCCGAAATCAAAAACATCCAAAAAGTAATTTTCGGCTTTCTCCAGATCATTTAATCCAAAATAGATAAAGCCGAAATTAACTTTAGTGGTAACTCTAAGCGCTTTACTTCCAGACGCAATATTCATATTACTGAATACTTCTAATGCGGACTCAAAATTTCCAAGTCGTATATAAAGTGCGCCCAAATTGTTAGCTATAGTATTCAGTTTTTCAATTGAATTTAGTGGAGCAAAGATTTCACGAGCTCTTAAATAATACTCTATCCCCGATCTGTAAAGACCAAGTGAACCATAGCAATTACCAACTGCCAGAAAAAGATTAGCAAGGTGATATCCTTCTTTTTCATAATTCTGATTTACAAGTGGAAGTCCTCTTTCTATTCCTGAATAGTAGGCACCTTTAATAAAATCAGCATTTACTAAACTTGCATTGCCTGCCAGTATTCCATCAGAATAATTGAGAGAGTCAGATAGATTAATCAGTTTTTTTGCATAAAAAACAGAACTGTCAACATTTATGTTTTGATAGTACGCTAGAATTTCCATAAGCGTATTAGCCAGTTCCAAGCCATTCTGGCCTTTAAGTTGAGTATCTAAACTATCAATATTTGAAACGGTAAAAGGTTCCGCAATTGAGTTAGTGGTCCCTGTAAAAAAAAGTATGAAGATAAATATTCGAAATCCCATAAAAGCCGTAGCAAAGTAAAGTTTAGTTATTGTAAAAGCTTTAAATTTGATTTAAGGAAACGATTACCAATACCTATATTACGTTAAATATTTTAATAAAAATCCATATGAAGTATACACAAATACTATTGATAACTATAGCAACAATTCTTCTTGCATGTAGTCCGACAGATGAAACATTACTAATCGAAAATATTAACGGATACACAATTATCGGTGATGAGTTGGTCGAATTTAAATCCGTTGCAATAAAAAATGGTAAGTTCATAGAAACCAGCAATGTTTCTCTTTGGGATGAATTTCCGAATGCAAAAGTGATCGATGGAAATGGGAAGACATTGTTACCGGGATTGATAGACGCACACGGGCATGTAATGGGATTAGGTTTCCAGGAATTAAATGTGAATTTAATGGGAATTAATTCACTTGAAGCGACATTAGATACTTTAAAAAATTATGCGGAAGCAAACCCTGATCTGGAATGGATTCAAGGCAGGGGATGGAATCAAACTCTATGGGAAGAGAATAAATTTCCAACAGCAGCAGATATTGATAAGGTTATTTCAGACCGTCCGGTTTGGTTAAGCAGAGTTGACGGACATGCAGGATGGGGAAATAGTATGGCATTAAGAATGGCAGGAATAAGCAAAGATACTCCTGACCCACAGGGAGGAAAGGTAATAAGAGATGGTAGCGGGAATGCAACCGGGGTATTCATAGATGCTGCACAAGGTTTTGTGGAGTCCGAAATTCCGGCTCCAACAGAAAAAGAACAGCGACTAGCTTTGGAAAAAGCATACGCGCAAATGGCTAAAATGGGAATAACTTCCGTCCATGATGCTGGTGTAGGGGTTAAGGCCTGGAATCTTTATAAAGAATTTAATGATCAGGATATGGCAAAGACCAGAATCTATGGGATGATCTCAGGGTCCGGCAATACATTTGACGAGCTTTCTAAGAATGGTCCAATAGAATCCTATTCTGATGATATGTTGGCTTTAAGAAGTGTTAAACTTTATTCTGATGGAGCTTTGGGAAGTAGAGGGGCAGCTATGTTACAGCCTTATTCCGATGATCCCGGGAATGTAGGTTTATTATTTATGGAACAAGAGGAAATGGATGCGGCAGTATCAAAAGTAGTAGGGAAAGGCTTTCAAGCAAATATACATGCAATTGGAGATGCCGGAAACAGACAAGTATTAGATGCGCTCGAAAAAGCGCAGGATGAACATGATGATCAAGGATTAAGAAATAGAGTCGAACACGCTCAGATAGTGGCACTTGATGATATTCCAAGATTCAAGGAACTGGATCTTATCGCTTCTATGCAACCAACACATGCAACAAGTGATATGAATATGGCTGAAGACCGGGTTGGTCCGCAAAGGATAAAAGGTGGCTATGCATGGAAAACATTTTTGGAGCAAGGAACCGTAGTAGCGGCTGGTTCTGATTTTCCGGTTGAACATTCCAATCCATTTTTCGGATTGTACTCTGCAGTTACAAGAATGGATCATAGTGGTAATCCTGATGGAGGCTGGTATCCAAACGAATCTTTAACCAGAGAAGAGGCGCTTCGTGCATTTACAATAGACGCTGCTTATGCAGGCCATCAGGAAGATGTTTTGGGATCAATTGAAGAAGGAAAATGGGCTGATTTTATTTTGATTGATCAGGATTATTTTTCAGTTCCTGCAAGTAAAATTTGGGAGATAAAAGTTTTGGAAACCTGGGTTGCAGGCAAAAAAGTATACTCCGCAGATAAATAGAATTCGGAACAAATTTCAGGTTTGTAGATTTAAGTAAGAAACTTGAACAAAACGACTTGAAATGAATTTTCGAAGCTTTAAATCCTTAACAGCTATAATACTTATTATGGCTGTTTTTATATCATGTAGTGATTCTAATAATAAAAATGAAATCTCACCTGAGATCCCATCTGCAGAAACGATGGCAATAGATCTGTCAGATTTTAACAACAATAGTAATTCTAAGTTAAAAGCCGGGTCTAATTTTAACGCCGCTCTTTTCAGAGCAGGAATTGCAAAACTTATCGTTGATGCAAACCTGATTGTCCCAAAGGTTTTGATTACAGCTGCTCAGAATAAGAATCCTGAGGTAGTAGCCGAAGGAGAATATCAGTGGATGTATACAGCTGAAAATGAAGACAAAGACTTTTCAGTTTTATTAACAGCGGAAGTGGATTCAGAAGATGATGTAGAATGGAATTTTTTCGTGACAACATCTGCTACTGATCCTCCTCTAAATAACTTCCTTTTATTTTCAGGTGAAGCAGAGTACGACGGAACCGAAGGTGAATGGACCTATTATGATGCCCAGGAAGAAAGTGCTGTTTCCGAAATAGAATGGGACATAGATAATGACGGTAGTATTGATTTAGATTTTTCAGTACTAAGCGACCGTAATGGAAATATGGGTAGTGAAATAGATTATGATTTTGATGGCACCATAAAAACTATAGTCTATGTAGACGGCTCTAATGGAAACACTACAACTATAGAATTTAATACAGAGACGAAAGTCGGGTTTATTATTTCACCAAATTACAACGAAGGAGTAAAATCTTGTTGGGATGAAAACCTGGAAGACACTCCTTGTGCTGATTAAGGCTTAGTTAAACAGATTAAAGTCCGTGCTTAATTTAAGTACGGACTTTTTTTGTTTTTAAATCAGAATGAAGTAGCTTATATGTATAAAATATGTGCACATGAAACAGCTTCATAAAAATATAAAGGGAAGGGGTTCTTCAGATAATCCGGTCAACAGATTTGAAGGAAACTATATTGATTACAATTTGGATGAGGAAACCGGCGAAAAACCGAATCCTAAAACAAAACTGTTCAGAGATCATACCAAGGAGATTATTTCCTACAATACCAGTCCTGATATTCCCTTTAATGCTGGTTTGAATGTATATAGAGGATGTGAACATGGTTGTGTGTATTGCTATGCTCGACCTTTCCACGAATATTTAGGGTTTTCAGTTGGGCTGGATTTTGAGACGAAAATTATGGTAAAGTATGAAGCACCAAAACTATTGAAGAAGACTTTACAATCTCCTAAATGGAAACCTCAGGTGATAGCTATGAGCGGAATTACAGATTGCTATCAGCCCATTGAAAGGAAATTGTTGATTACCAGAAAATGTCTTGAAGTATTAGCTGAATTCAGAAATCCGGTTGGCATAATTACAAAAAACCACTTGATCACCAGAGATATAGATCTGTTAAAAGAGTTAAACGAATATAGTTGTGTAAGCACTACAATATCTGTGACCTCCTTAGATAATAAGATTACTGAAGTAATGGAGCCAAGGACTTCACGTCCCTACAGAAGGCTGAAAGCAATAGAAAAGCTTGCCAACGCTGGAATTCCTGTTGGAGTAAATGTTGCACCTATAATTCCGGGGTTAACAGATCATGAATGTGCCGATATTTTAAATTCGGCGGCTGATGCAGGAGCAACAAAAGCCAGTTTTATAATTGTAAGGTTACCATTCAAAGTGAAAGATCTATTCGAAGAATGGCTGCAGCAAAACTTTCCGGATAGAAAGGATAAGGTCTTAAATAAGATCAAGGATATGAGAGGTGGGAAATTATATGAAGCTGAATTTGGTAAAAGAATGAGAGGTGAAGGACATTTCGCTGAACAAATAAGAGATCTTTTTAAAGTTCAAACCAAACGATTAGGATTGAATAATGATCATATCAAACTTACTACTGAACATTTTATCAGAAGCTCAGGCAAGCAATTGCAACTATTTACATAATTTGAGTAGATACCTTATCCGAATTTGAAACTTTCCAGTACTTACTCAGTCTATATTAATGTAGTACTCCGATATCCTAACTAAAAAAGAAAAAGATAGTAGAACTCATTTTCAAAAAAAGTTAAGGGTATCGGATTTTTTATGACTAATCTTTTGCAAGATTAATTTTATTTTCTTCCGGGTAGTAAATTAGTTGCAAGTTCATTTCTTCATCTTCATCAAAAAAAGAAATTTTAGTCTCTTTCATTAACTCGATATCATCAATTTCTGCGGGCTTGATTTGAAGAGGTTCAAAGGTTGAAACATCGGATGCAAGCATGGTTTTTAATTCCTGATTGAGGAAATCCATGTACTCTATCTTAAGAGAACCTGATTTAGCAAATGTAATAATAAGGGAATATGCTACCGAACCTGAATAATGTAGTCGTTCTCCAACGTCTTTTGAAAGATTCTTAACATCTATTTGGCGAGCAAAAAAATAGAATTTGAGTGCTTTCTCAAACAAAATTTTGTCTCTATCATTTAATATCTTAGTAGTAGGCATCATCGTAATCTATAATTTTAACAAAGGTAATTAAGGATTTATTAACATGTCAGCTACTTTGTCAACAATGTTGGAAATTGGAACTAAAGCACCATCTTTTGAACTGCCGGATACGGATGGAAGTAAAGTTTCTTTAAATGATCTCAAGTTCGATAAAGGCGTATTGGTGATGTTTATTTGTAATCACTGCCCCTATGTTAAACACTTAAATAAAGGTTTGGTCGAGTTTGCCAATGAGTACAAACAAAAAGGGATAGAGTGTATCGCGATAAGTTCAAACGACGTTGAGAATTATCCTCAGGATTCTCCGGATTTAATGAAAGAGCTTTCTGAGCAACACAATTTTCCTTTTCCTTATTTATATGATGAGACTCAGGAAGTGGCAAAAGCATATAAAGCGGCCTGTACTCCGGATTTCTTTCTGTTTGATTCAAATTTGGAATTATTTTACCGAGGTCAGTTCGATGATAGCAGACCCGGAAACGGAAAGCCTGTATCAGGAAATGACATGAGAGCCGCAGCAAATTCATTGATAGAAGGAGAGGAGAATTTTGAGTCACAAACACCGAGTATGGGATGTAATATAAAATGGAAAAGTGGTAACGAACCGGAGTACTTTAAATAATGGATAATAAACAAATTCGAAAATTGAGGGAAGATTACTCTCTGAGCACTTTAGATGAGAATGATGTGCATGCTGACCCAATCCAACAATTTAAAATTTGGTTGGATGAATCATTAAAGGCGATGTTACCTGAGCCAAATGCAATGACTCTTTCTACAGTGGATAGCGAACAAAAACCACATTCCAGAATCGTACTTTTGAAAGGGATAGAGAAGAATGGCTTTATCTTTTATACGAATTATAAAAGTGATAAAGGGAGAGAAATAGAAAGTAATCCCAATGTATCTTTATGTTTTTTATGGAAAGAACTGGAACGTCAGGTTCGTATCGAGGGTATTGCAAAAAAAATCAGCTCAGAGGCTAGTGAAGAATATTTTCTTTCACGTCCGGTTAAAAGCCAGATAGGTGCTTTGGCTTCTGAACAAAGTTCTGTAATTGAGAAGAGAGCAATTCTGGAGGAAAGGTTTGAAGCGCTTACGAGATTATATACGACAGGACATGTACCCATGCCGGATCACTGGGGTGGTTATGTTGTAGAGCCAACATCAATCGAGTTTTGGCAGGGACGGCGCAGTAGATTACATGACAGAATTAAGTATGAGAAGGAAAAGAAGAAATGGATCATTAAAAGACTAGCTCCCTGAAATGCCGAAGATTAAAGAAAAAAGGATGGAGGAAGTCAGGACATTCGAAAATACATTCGACTGGCATGACTATAACAGCAAGAACCCTTTTCCGAAAGGAAGCTGGAATGCCGATATTTTTAAAAATGAAAACCCCATTGTTCTGGAATTGGCTTGTGGAAAAGGAGAATATTCAACAGGTTTGGGAAAACTCTATCCCGATAAAAACTTTGTAGGTTTTGACTTAAAAGGAAATCGTTTGTGGGTTGGAGCTCAACGTGCACTTGATCAGGAATTGGAAAATGTTCGCTTTTTCAGAGCTTACATCGATCATCTGGATCAGTATTTTGAAAAGGAAGAAGTTTCAGACATATGGATCATATTTCCGGATCCTCAACTAAAGAAGGACAGGAAGAAACTCACATCTCCAAAATTTTTAAAGTTGTATCGGCCTTTATTAAAATCCGGAGCAACCATCAACTTAAAAACGGATAGTCAGGAACTTTATGAGTTCACCAAAGAAGTGATCGAGGAACAAAAATTGAAGCTGTTAAGAGATATAAAAGACGTTCATAAAGAGTGTCCGGGCGATCCCGAGCTTTCAATTAAAACGTACTACGAAAATATGCACTTAGAGAAAGGAAAACTAATTAAGTTCATTTCATTCAGACCTTAGTGAGGTTTAAAACTATAGATGGTGCTTACAGTTCCGTCTGTTGATATTTTTCTTACTCTTGGTATGATCCCCGGGTCTTCTTCCCAAAACTTCCACCATTTGCCACCACCAATTGTGGATTCCAATACATAAACTTCTCCATTATAGATATCTATTCCGTGTGGAGACCATGGCTTTTCAGATTTCAAAATTGTACTAACAATACCATCAGGTGTTATTTTTATTATCTCTCTGTTTCCATAATATGCCAAATATACATTTTTAGATTCATCAACTACCATATCGAAAAATATATTTGCTCCTGAAAAAGGTAGGTCTTCGGGGTTTTCTTTTCTTAAATCTGAGGCAAGTAATTTATAATTGGTTCCATCAAAAATGTAGATTTTATCTCTTGACAGAATGTAAAGATCTTCATCAGGTCCCAGGGCAATTAGACTAATTCGTTCGAAATTTCTGTCATTTATTTTACTTATTTGGTTTAAACTGTCTCTCAAAAATATTTCTGAATCTTTGCTAAAGTAGACTTCCTGATTTTTATTTACGGCAATTGATTGAATATGGAATAGGGTTTGATCAGTGGTAGCAGGAATCAAGGCGTGATTGGTTGGAGCATCAATTTTCCAAAGTATATTATTATGGTTAGGATTTTGACCACTTCGTTCTGCAGCAAATATTTCTCTGTCTAAATTTCTGGAAAGTATTATATCACTTGGAGATCTTCGAGCTTTCAGAACATGATCCATTTCATTATTCGGTGTTATCTTCCATAGACAAGCATAATGGTTGTTATCATCATCAATGGGGCAGATAAAAGTAAAGTATATATTGCCGTCCCGATCTATAACAAGTCCTCCCCATGGATGTGATTCCAGAATTGGTGACAAGCTCAATGTCAGAAGTATTAATATAAATAGAGATTTAGTTTTATTAATTACAGAGATGTCCATGAGAAGTATTATTTCAGGTATAAATAAGTCTTACTGAAATTAAACGGAGTGAAAAGAAGTAAAACTAAATTTTATTTTACAATTGCTTGATTTTCGCCTCAGATTAGTTAACTTCGTTTAGTTAACACTGTTAACCAATCTTGAAAATGAGCAAAAAAGAATTCCCTTTGAGGGAAAAAATATTAGATACAAGCCGTCATCTCTTATACAATGACGGCCATACCGCACTTTCGATGCGAGGAATAGCAAAAGAAGCAGGGGTATCTGCAACTAGTATTTACCTCTATTTTGATAACAAAGATCATCTTTTGCATACATTGATAGAAGAATCAGTTGAAGCTTTGAGTGTATCAATAGAACAAAAAGTGAATGAAAACTCAGGAATAATAGCACAGTTTGAATCTGTGATCAGAAGTTATACAGATTTTGCGCTAGCTCATCCTGAGAAATACCAGATCATATATATGGTAAGGTCAGAATCAATGGCTCGTTACCCAAAAGAAAAATTCAGAAGGGCACGAAGATCATACGAGCTTTTAGTAAAAATTATCGAATCCGGAGTCCGTGAAGGATTGATAGAAGAAGAAGACCCGCTAACGGCGGCTTATTCTATTTGGGCTCAGCTACATGGTGTTATATCGGTAGTATTAAATCAAAGATTAGATAACAGGGTCAACAAAGAACATTTTATCGAAAAATCTATTCAACATATTATTGAAGGATTCCTGGTGAGAACTCAGGTTTCTTAAAATTTGGAGAGCATTATGGAAGCATTATCAGAATTATTCGGTTTTTTTAGCGAAGTACCACTTTGGGCTTCGATCACTGCAACGGTAATAATAGCTATTGGTTTTGCTTATACAGGCGCCCCACTTTGGCTATGGGCTATAGCGGGTTATGCGGGATTGATAGGTCTTGATGCTCCGCAATGGCTATTTATTGCTTATACAGTGCCTGTCTTGGTTTTTAATATCAAACCAGTAAGAAGGGTGTTATTAAGTGGGCCTATTATGAAGCTACTGGATGCACTTAACTTCCTGCCTACAATATCTGAAACTGAGCAAACAGCAATAGAAGCAGGTAATGTTTGGATCGAAGGGGAGTTATTTTCAGGAAAACCGAATTTTAAAAGAACTCTTGAGCAACCTTACCCCGATCTGACTAAAGAAGAGCAAGAATTTTTAGACGGCCCTGTTGAAAAAGTCTGTGAGATGGTGAATGATTGGGATGTCTTTGTAAGAAAAGATTTTACCGAAGAAACATGGGATTATCTCCGGAAAGAAGGTTTTTTCGGATTAATTATCCCCAAAAAGTATGGCGGACTCGAGTTTTCAGCTACTGCACACTCAGCTGTAGTAGCAAAATTATCATCCAGATGCGGACCTTTAGGAACTACTGTTATGGTTCCTAATTCTTTAGGGCCTGCAGAGCTTTTAAATCACTACGGAACTCAAAAGCAGAAAGACTATTACTTGCCGAGGTTAGCGGCAGGAGTTGAAATGCCTTGTTTTGCACTTACCGAGCCAAACGCCGGTTCTGATGCAGGAGGAATGACTTCACATGGTGAGGTATTTAAAGGAGAGGATGGAGAACTCTATCTGAGATTAAACTGGAATAAGAGATACATTACTTTAGCAGCTATTTCAACTGTTTTGGGATTAGCATTTAAACTTCGTGATCCGGAGAATTTGCTAGGCAAAGGCAAAGGCGAAGACTTGGGTATAACTTGTGCATTAATTCCATCTGATACTGAGGGAGTTGTATTAGGAAAGCGCCATGACCCACTTGGAGTTCCGTTTTATAATTGCCCAACTCATGGCTATGATGTAGTGGTGCCTGTGGATGCAATAATTGGCGGAAAAGAAGGCGCAGGTAACGGCTGGAGAATGCTGATGGAATCTCTGGCGGTTGGCCGGGGTATTTCACTACCCGCATCCAGTTTGGCAGGCGCAAAACTATCCACCCGAGTTGTTGGAGCTTATGCGGCAATCAGAAAACAATTTGGTTTAAATATTGGAAAATTTGAAGGTATTGAAGAGCCAATGGCTCGTATTGGCGGGTACACATATTTTATGGAAGCTGCCAGAAAATATACTACCGGAGGGCTGGATCAAGGAGAGAAACCCGCAGTTGTAACTGCGATTGCAAAATATAATTTCACAGAACATACCCGTGAGATCATCAATGATGCGATGGATATAGTAGGAGGAGCAGGAATCTCCAGAGGACCACGAAATGTGTTCGCTCATGGATATATTTCTTTGCCGATTGCTATTACTGTGGAAGGCGCAAACATTCTTACAAGAACATTGATGATATTCGGACAGGGAGCTATTCGCTGTCATCCTTATGCGCTGAACGAGATTAATGCCTTGATGGATAAAGATGTAAAAGGCTTCGATGATAATTTTTGGGCGCATATTGGACATGTTGGTAGAAACAAAGCCCGTTCGTTTATGCTTAGTATTACGCGTGGTTATCTGGCCGGTTCTCCTGTAAGTGGTCCTGCTGCAAAGTATTACAGAAAAATGGCTTGGGCTTCAGCGTCGTTTGCATTTTTTGCTGATATCGCTTTAGGCTCATACGGTGGCGGTTTGAAAATGAAAGAGAAGATTGCAGGACGCTATGCTGATATCCTGAGCTTTATGTACTTAGGAACAGCTACGCTCCGAAGATTTGAAGCTGAAGGAAGACGCAAAGAGGATCTCGATTATTTTAAATGGTCGATGGATTATGTTTTCTATAGAATTCAGGAAGCTTTTGATGGCATTTTAAGAGAGATCAAAGTTCCGGGGCTTAGTTGGGTATTCAGACTTGCAGGAGTTTGGTCACGCTTAAATCCTATTGGAACTTACCCCTCTGATGAATTAGGACACAGAGTAGCTCAGGCTATGCAAGAGCCCGGTAAAGCAAGAGATCGTATGACAGACGGTATGTATATACCTTCAGATCCAACTGAAGCTGTTGGACGCTACGAAAATGCTTTAACTTTAATTACAAACACGAATCCTGTATACAAAAAGCTCTATACAGCAATGAAAAAGCGCGAGCTTCCGAAAGATTCGTTTCTGAACTTGTTGAAACCTGCTCTGGAGAAAAATATTATCACAAAAGCAGAAGCTGAAATGGTTGAAAAAGCAGAAGCAGCCAGAACAGATGCAATTCAGGTTGACGAGTTTACTTTGGAAGAGTATATGAATGCAACTCCTAAGTCTCCGGATGGGGAGGGGTTACAAACCAAAGAAGTGGATAGCTTGGTATAAGCCCCTGAATTTTCATTCTACATCTAAAGCCCTTCATGTTAATACTTGAGGGGCTTTTTTAGTTTAATATTCTGTATAAATTATAAATTCAGAATATTATTCTTCGGATATTTACCTATATGGCATTATATTTAATTAAAAGTGAAATATTAGGTTAATTCAACCAATAATGCCATGAAGCTGGATGCAACAGATCTTAAAATAGTGGACATACTTCAAAAAGAAGGAAGAATAGCTAATAATGAACTTGCTTCAAGAATAGGTTTAACTACAACTCCGACTCTTGAGCGTGTAAAGCGTTTGGAACGAGATGGAGTAATTGAAGGATACTCTGCTAAGATAAATCGTGAAGCGGTTGAAAAGGGGCTTACGGTTTTTGTCACAGTTACATTAAGTGCGCACCAGTTGAACCGAATGAAGGAGTTTACTTCAGCAGTTAAAGCCATTCCTGAAATATTGGCTTGCTACAATACAACAGGCGAAGGAGATTTTTTACTTCATGTGGTAGCTAAAGACACTAAAGATTATGAACAGTTGATGAGAACGAAGCTCACAACATTACCTGATGTGCAAAGGCTTCATACCAATATTGTACTAAATACCATTAAAGACGAAACAGTGATTCCAGTATTATGATAGACACAAAAGCTAAACAACTTTCATTTGAATCAAGTGCAGTACATGCCGGGTCCGGAAAAAAGGATCAATATGGTTCGCATACCACACCAATTTATCAAACTTCTACTTTCGTGTTTAAGAATGTTGATGAAGGATCAAAAGCTTTTGCTCATGAAGAAGGAGGAGCCTCTCATATTTACTCAAGATTGGGAAATCCAACGGTTGAGCATTTAGAACGAGCAATTTGCGAGCTGGAAACATATGGTATGGAAAACCCTGACTCTTTTTCCGGCGTAGCTTTCGGAAGTGGTATGGCTGCTATCACTACAGGAATAATCAGCATTGCAAAAGGTAAGCATATCATCGCTCAGGATGCGCTCTATGGATGTACCAGTCAATTCTTAAAAGAAGAAACTGAAATGCTTGGGATGAGCACTTCTTTTATTGATATGACAGATCTATTCCTGTTGGAAATGGAATTGAAGAAAAATCCTGATACTTCACTTATCTATTTAGAAAGTATCGCTAATCCCACTATGAAAGTGAGTGATATAGAAACAATCTCAAAACTGGCTAAAGAACATGGTGCTTTGGTCATGGTGGATAACACTTTTGCTACTCCTTATCATTTGCAGCCACTTAAATTCGGTGCGGATGTTATTGTTCACTCTACTACAAAGTATATGGGGGGACATGGAACAATAATTGGCGGAGCATTGGTGGCAAAGAAAGAATTATTAGATGAAACCGGTGTTTATCTGTTTAGAAAAAATCTGGGAGGGATTTCGGGTCCTATGGATGCCTGGATAACTTTGAATGGAGTTAAAACGCTTGCTTTACGAATGGAAAAACACTCTTCAAATGCGATGAAAGTCGCTGAATTTTTAGAGTCACATTCTAGTGTAGAAACGGTTTGGTATCCCGGTTTGGAATCTCATGCCCAACACTCTCTTGCCTGTTCAATTATGACAAAAGGTTTCGGAGGGGTTATCTCTTTTGAATTGAAGGATGGTTTCGAAGCAGGAAAATCTCTTATGAACAATGTTAAGCTTTGTACGCTGGCAGTAAGCTTAGGAACCGTAGACACCTTAATACAGCACCCCGCTTCAATGACACATTCTGTTGTTGACGAGCAGCTTCGATGTGACGCGGGAATTTCAGATGGGTTAGTTAGATTGTCAGTCGGAATCGAAAGTGCTGAGGATATTATTGCTGATCTGGAACAAGCTTTAGGGAATTAAGAATTATTCAATTAAGAATGTAGAATTGTAATTTTAAATTCTACATTCTTAATTACGCGAAGCGGTTACCAACCACCACTTGCACCACCACCACCGGAGCCGAAACCGCCTCCGCCGCCAAAGCCTCCGAAACTACCACCACCACCGGAGCCAAATCCTCCACCAAATGAAGAACCTCCTCCTCTACGTGG
Organism: Balneola sp.; assembly: GCA_965222085.1. Classification (GTDB taxonomy): domain Bacteria; phylum Bacteroidota; class Rhodothermia; order Balneolales; family Balneolaceae; genus Balneola. Next base: position 511,264 of record OZ244952.1, on the reverse strand, counting down.
ACCACTGGAAAGTAAACCCCAAAGCAGAACATCGGAACCACTTAAAGTCCTTTTTCCGCCACCGTGCTTACCTCCACGACCACGTGAAATAAGTACAATGATGATCACAATTATTAAGATAATTACATCGAGTGGTATAGAACCTTCTTCTCCATTTGAAGTTCTGAGTTCAGGAACCCCTTCATATTCTCCGGCAGCAAGTTGAATCATAGCATCGGTAGCTCTGTCAATTCCTCCATAAAAATTTCCTTGTTGAAAATTGGGAGTAAGAATGTCATTTAATATTCTACTTGACATCGCATCAGTGATTGTTCCTTCAAGTCCGTAGCCAACCTCAATTTTGAATGCGCGATCTCCTTTAGAAATTAAAAGCAAAACACCATTATCTCTTTCACCTGCATTTCCTTCATATAGAGCCCATTTAGAAAATGTTAGTGTGGCTACTTCTTCAATGGAGTTTCCTTGTAACGATTCAATAGTAGCAATTGCAATAACATTGGAAGTAGTATCTCTGTAATTGCTGAGCTTTCTTTCCAATCGGTTGATTTCAGAAGTTGAAAGCATATTAGCATAATCATTGACAAAACCGCGCGGGTTATCAGGAAGAATATCCTGAGCAAAAATCTGTACAGAAAGAAAAAGAGCAGGGATTAGTAATAATAATTTACGCATCTTTATCATCTCCATAACTTATATCATCTGACAACTCATTGATGTCATCTTCACCTTGGTATGGGAAGAACTCTCTTAGTTTTTCACCAATTCTTAAAACGGCTTCTCTTAACCCGGTTTCATAATCATCAGCCATGAAGTATTTGGTAATGAGTTCAAGTTCATCATCCCAGAAATCCTGTCCAACTTTTGAATGAATTCCTTCATCGCCCCAAATTGCAATTTTATGATCTTCAGTTGCTACATAAATAATAGTTCCGTTTCGAAGCTCAGTTTCGTGCATATCGAGTTCAGCAAAGACTTCTTTGGCTCTTTCAATAGGATCATCTTTATCACAATTAGCTTCTAAGTGAACCCGGATTTCTCCGGAAGAAGATGTTTCGGCCTCCCTGATTGCACGGATTACTGCTTTCTCTTGATCTTCGTTAAGGAATTCTTTCATGGATATAAGCATTTAGCTGTCAGCTTTTAGCCATTAGCGTTATGAAATTCGTAACGCTAATGGCTATCAGCTAATAGCTGTTATTAATTACCAAAATCTACTGTTGGAGCATTTTCTGCACCCTGATCTGCCTCGAAGTAAGCTTTTCTTTCAAATCCACCTATAGAAGCAAATATGCTCGTTGGGAATTTTCTGATTGAGCTATTGTAATTCTGAGCTGTATCATTAAATCGTTTACGTTCAGTAGAAATCCTGTTTTCAGTACCTTCTAACTGGTTTTGAAGATCTCGAAAATTTGAATTTGCTTTTAATTCAGGATAACGCTCTATAGAAACCAATAATCTTGATAAAGCACCGCTCAGTTCTCCCTGTGCTTGCTGAAATTGTTGAAATTTAGCAGGATTGCTAAGATCACTAGCATTGATATTTACAGAAGTGGCTTTACTTCTGGCTTCGATTACTAAGGTTAAAGTTTCTTGTTCAAAGTTAGCAGCACCTTTAACGGTATTAACCAAATTTGGTATCAGATCCGCTCTTCGCTGATATTGGTTTTCAACTTGTGCCCAAGCTCCCTCAACTGCTTCTTCTTTTTCAACCAACCCGTTATTTATGCTTATGCCAAAAAAAACGAGCAAGCCTACAACAACAAGCCCTATAATTAATTTACCTTTCATGATTTTGTATTTAGTTGTTTAACTTAAGCTCGCTTACGAGCCTAAATTTATTTTGGTTCATTCAATTCAACAATAATCAAAAACTATTCCATTGTCAGACCTAAAACCAAAATTCATCTACTTTGACCTGGATGACACACTACTTGATCACAAAAAGGCAGAACAGAATGGACTTAAGGATATTCATAATCATTTTGAAGAATTCAATGACATTTCGCTAGATAGCCTGATTTCTACTTATCATACTATCAATAAAGGGTTATGGGAAGAATATGGAAGGGGAGAAATTGACAGGCATATCCTACACAGACGAAGGTTTGAAGAAACGTTTATAGAACTAGGTATTTCTGCGGCACTTTATGAAGAAGCCGGAAAAGTCTATATGAATTATTATCGTAATCATTGGGAATGGATCGAAGGTGCTAAAGAAGCTTTCGACAGAATCAGAGCAGCATATAACGTAGGCTTAATAACAAATGGATTTGCTGAAACTCAATGGATGAAGATCAAACAGTTTGGGTTTGAAGAAATGGTAAGTCAAATTGTCATTTCAGAAGAAATAGGTGTGATGAAACCACACCCAAAGATCTTTGATCACAGCACGGAGTTAGTTGGTATTGAAAGATCAGATATCCTTTATGTAGGTGATTCACTTACATCGGATGTAGAAGGAGGTAAAGCGGCAGGATGGAAAGTAGCTTGGTATACTTCAAGTCCGAGCAAAAAAGGAGAGGAATTTGCAGATATTATATTTAATGATTTCGAGGAATTAATAGAACGTATTAACGCTTAAAAATTAGCTCTTACAGCTACAAAGAAGTTTCTTCCCGGCGCAGCAATTCCAGATGAATATGGTCGGTATCTTTGATCAGTAATATTATCAACACCTGCACTAACTTTTACTGTAGAGCTTACCTCATAAGCTGAATTTAAATTCAAAGTGTACCAACTCGGAGAGTAAGGGTTTCCTGAAATATCTTTGGCATACAGATATTCTTTTCCTTTCTCGGATGGAGCTAATTCAGAATTTGAAAGTTCGCCATTGTATTCAGCATAGATATCTATTTCAAGTTTGTCATATGTATAGTTGATATGGGTTTCTCCAAAGGTAGGAGCGGCATGTCTTAATGGAGCCATAGTGCCATCATCTTGTTCTTCCTCTCCTTTTTGAATATTAATTTGGCTAGAAACCCTAAAACCGGAGGGTAGTTCTAGTTTTACTCCGGCTTGTAATCCATATACTGTGGCCTGAGCAGAATTCTGTATTGCCTGAACTCTACTGGAACGACCATCATACTGAATACTATCTTGTCCATTAATGGTGAAGTCTCTTCTTACCAAAGCATCTTTCAGAATAGTATAGTAGCCTGTGACATCAATTTTGACTGCTTTATTAAAGACTTTGGCAAATCCGATATCTGCATTATAAGCGTATTCCGGTTTAAGATTTGAATTTGGCACTACAACGGAACCAGGTTCTGAATCAAAGACTTTTGCAGCGTCATCAATATTCGGAGCTCGATACCCTGTTGAGAGGTTAGCATTTATCTGCAGAGTTTCATTGAGTGAATAAACCAATCCTAAACTTCCGGTAAATGCACCCTCATTTATAGAAATACTATTAAATGTCACCGGATAATAAGTTTGATCAAATTCTGCATCTAAGAAAAAATGACTGTAACGGATACCACTTTGTATGTTAATTTTGTCGGAAAATTTTAATCGGTGGCTTAAATATCCTGAAAATGAATTCCAATCAGATCCATCAGGATAACGAGTAGAAGTAGGAGAAGTAGTGTTATCGTCCATATCCTGACTGAATCCAAAAGAGGAAATATCATTTAGTACAACTTCTCCTCCATAAAAAAGTCTGCTCTTTGAACTCATGTTTCTTTCAAGATCCAGATTTACAGTATACACATCCACATTTTCCTCTCTGGATACTTTTTCATCAGACTGATACCTGCGGGTATGTCTGCTTTCACGGAAGTACTGTTGGGAAAGAGTTAAACTTGCATGATCAAAAAATTTTCCGTCAGATGTGCGAAGTATATTCAAGTTGGTCATTTGCCATATCTGAGGACCATAATACCACTCAGCATAGCTTGGAATTCCTGTATCATTGGTTAATGTAAGCCTGTCGAAGCGATCCAGATCAGAGGATTCAGAATAATGAAATCCTAAATTGATGTCCCAGTTTTCATTAGGTGAGTAACGAAGTTTTTGCATCAAATTAAGTTGATTGAATCTGGTGGGTGTTAGTATTTGTGGATCTGAATTAGAGATCACTGAGTCGCCATTCTGATCTTGAGTAACCTCAAAAGTTCTTAAATACTCATTAGGTCCGAATGAGCCAATTCTTAGATCGTCAAAATCTGAATAGCTTATACTGGAAAGCGATGCAAATTTTTGTCTTCCCAGATTAACATCAACATGAATAGTTCGTTCATTGTTAGCGGTAGAGGCTCTGGCAGTACTATTACCTCTGGCGTACAAATCATCATTGGTAGAGAAAACAGGTTTTGCGGTGTAAAAGCTCATAACACCTCCGATTGCATCGCTTCCATAAATTACGGAACCGGGACCGAATATGATTTCTGTATTCTGAATCGCAAATGGATCCAGAGAGATAACATTATGAACATTTCCGCTTCTGAAAATAGCTGTATTCATTCGAACTCCATCTACAGCAATAAGAACACGATTGGTAGCAAAACCTCTTATCATTGGGCTCCCACCACCAAGTTGACTTTTTTGAACGAATACTTCGCCGGAAACAGTGAGAAGATCAGCTGCTGTTTGTGGGTTTTGAAGCTGAATATTTTCAGGATTAATGGAAGTTACTTTAAGCGGAACTTCTCTGGTTTCCTGTTTCCAGTGAGAAGCGGAAACAACAACTTCATTCAATGCGATATCAGAAGGAGACAGAGCTACCATAAACTTTAGCTCTTTAAGTTCTTTATAGCTGAAAATCTTTTCTCTGTAACCTACATACCGAATAGAAATGCTTCTGGATTCTTTAAAGGCTGAAATATCAGCTTGTCCCTGAATATCAGTAACTGTTGATATGTCATTTTTTGCATCAAAGAGAGTGGCATATTCAATGGGTAATCCGGTAGTGTTATCCGTCACCGTAATAGTTTGTGCGTTTGCTATTATCGATAACAACCCAATAGATATGCTAAGTAGTAGCAGTTCCCTCATATAAAGTGTTTGCAGATGAATTAAGCTTGAAGATATATAATTACTTTGAGCTCAGAAAATTGTGCAAAATTACGTCTTTTTTTAACTACTCAAGCATAAATTTTACTAAAAGATATTAATTCATTAGCCACGACAGTTGGATGTATGGGTAATTCGTACTACAATATTTTACACACAGCTGTATTTATTGATTTTATCAAAAAACGAATTAATTGAACAGAGCGCATTAATAACTCATCTCAACGATCTTTTTTGCATCATCGGGAGTAATGTTTTGCTTCTCTCCCAATCCTTTCCAGTTTCTCTCTTCGAAGCGCTCTTTCACAATAGCAGCTGTTTTTTCAAATTCATCAGTATAATCAGAAAGTCTAGTATCCATTTCCAGAGAATGAAAATATTCCTCGGTTTTTCTGATCCCAGCTTCCGCTTTTTCTTCTAAAGAACCTTCTGATACTCCCCAAACTCTTTCTGCATATTGAGCAAGTTTTTCCTTTTTGTCTTCAAGTTTATATCTCAATTGGCTGGGATGAATAATTGCCAAAGTGCGGGCATGATCGATTCCATATAGAGCAGTTAATTCATGAGCCATCATATGTGTTGACCAATCGTTTGGTGTACCTACTCTCAATAAACCATTTAATGCCATCGTACAACTCCACATGAAATCAGAAGCAGCATCATAATCCGAAGGGTCTTCCATAACTTTAGGAGCTACTTCAATCAAAGTTTGCATCACGCTTTCAGCAATTCTGTCTTGAAGTCTGGCAGTTACCGGATAGGTCATATACTGTTCAATTACATGTGAAAAGGAATCTACTAAACCATTAGCTATCTGTCTTTTTGGTATTGAATGAACGACCTGGGGATCAAGAATTGAAAATTGTGGAAATAATCCCGGACCACCCATAACTCTTTTTTCTTTTGTTTCTTCTCTGGTGATCACAGAACCGGAATTCATTTCAGAACCTGTGGCAGGAAGTGTTAAAACAGTACCAAAGGGCATTCCTTCGTAAGTACGAATTCCTTTAGCCAGAATATCCCATGGCTCATCTCCTTCATAAATGGCAGCTCCGGAAAGAAACTTCACACCATCAATAACGGAACCACCTCCGACAGCAAGTATAAAATCAATGTCTTTAGTTTTGATAATTTCTAAAGCCTTAAGTAAAACAGCGTATTCCGGGTTTGCAGGAACTCCGCCGAATTCTGTAACGTCGTGATCTTTGAGGGCTTTTGAAACCTGCTCATACACACCATTTTTTTTGATGCTTCCACCTCCATACACCATTAATACCTTTGCGTTTTCAGGAATTTCAGAAGAAAGTTTTGATATCTGATCTTTCCCGAAAATGATTTTAGTTGGATTTTGGAATTCGAAGTTTAGCATAGATATAGATCAATGGTTATAGGTTATCAATTGGATTTAGTTACTTGGATACCAGTCTTTTAAAATTACATTCACCTCTGGATTTCCAACAGACATAATTTCTTTAAAGCGTTTAATGTCCTGACCACGATGATGATATGGATACATTATAGTTGGGGAAAATTCTATAACAGCACTGGCCGCCTGATAAATATCCATGGTATAAGGCAAATTCATACATACAAAAGCGATATCAATGTTTTCCAGGTTTCTCATTTCAGGGATATCTTCTGTATCTCCGGACAGATAAACATTTGTTCCTCCAAAATTGATTACGTAGCCATTACCTCTGCCTTTTTTATGTCTGGAAGACTCATCATCCGGCAGATTGTACATTGCTACTCCGGTAATCTCTATTCCCAGTTGAGTAGTTGTTTCTTCATTTCCGATTATCACGATCTGCTCCTGCAATTCCTCGCCCATTCGGTCAGCAACTGCCTGTGGTACTATAAATATTGTGTTTTTAGTATCCAATCCGGAAATGGTTTCCAAATTCAAGTGATCACCATGGATGTCTGTGATCAGTATTAGATCGGGGGAATTAAAATCAGAGAATTTCTGCGCGCCACCATATGGATCAACGAAAATAGTTCTTTCATCAAAAGTGAAAGCTACCGTTCCGTGATTTACAGGATGTACGAGAAGTTCACCTTTTTCGGTCTCATAAGTATCAGGTGAATTTGATAGTTGTGCAATGGCCGAGATGGAAACAAATGCAACGATTGTTAAAAGTGATATAATTTTTTTCATAGATACTAATTTGTTATTTGCACAATCAACAATCCGGAACCTTTTTTAATTCATATAAGCAAAGAAATAATCTGGTTTTAGAAGTTGGGATAAATTGTTGCTCAAAAAGGTTTTGTTTTGTCTTTTAATTCTCGATTGATTAACCTGTGTACATTAAATGGAAGCTATACACAGGTAAATTTTAAAATTCTATGCCATCGGCAAAAAAGACTTTATTGATAAGTGCATTATTGACTACAACTCTGATCTTTAGTGCATGTTCATCAAGTAAGAATACAAGTTCATCGAGCTCAGAAAATGCTACTGAACAAAGAAATAATCGACCCAGCAACGCAGAATTAGAAGAAATTTATTGGGCCAGAATTGACAGTTCAAAGATGAACTTCACAGAAGCGGATGTAAAATTCATGACAGGAATGATCGGTCATCATGCACAGGCGTTGATCATGTCCCGGTTGGCTCCGGAAAATGGAGCAAGTTCTCAGGTTCAGACATTAGCAGCACGAATAATTAATGCGCAAAAAGATGAAATTGCTTCAATGCAAATCTGGTTGCGTGACCGAGATCAACCGGTTCCGGAAGTACATATAGAAGGTTTAAATTTGATGATTCATGGCGCGGGTATGGATCACTCAAACCATATGAATATGGCAGGAATGCTGAGTCAGGAACAATTGGTGGAGTTAAGTGAAGCAAAAGGAAAAGAATTTGACCGCTTATTTCTTACTTATATGATCCAACATCATCAGGGAGCTGTTACGATGGTTAAAACTTTGATAAGTACTGATGGTGCTGCACAAGATGAACAGGCATTCAGGCTGTCTACAGATATTAATGTAGATCAAATCACAGAAATTGAACGCATGAAATTAATGTTGAGTAAAATAGAATCAGAATCTAAAGATTGAGCATCAATATCATCTTCAAATTTTTCACAGACAAAACATAAACTTTAAGGTTAATTATGAAACTTAATAAACTTACAAAAACGGGAGTATTTAAGAGTTTTTGGATATTTCTATTTTCAGCTGCGTTGATGACCTACGCTTGTTCATCAACTGAGCCAATGATGGATGTAGATTACACTTCTCCAACCGTGAATTCGCTCTCAAATGTAGATTCTCCAACACCTGATCCCAGAGTTGGATTAGGTGCAGGACTTTTCGATGCTGAAGAAGCAATTTGGAATATGAAAAAATTATCAAGCACACCTCCACCTGAGGCATTTCTTGGAGTAACAAACTCCGATCTTGCCTTTAAAGGCAAATATGCCATTCAGGGAAACTATAATGGAGTTTTAGTTTGGGATATTTCTGATCCTACAAATCCTGTATTGGTTAAAGATTATTTATGTCCGGCATCGCAAAGTGATGTCTCTGTATATGGTGATCTTATGTTTGTTTCAGGAGAAGGATTAAGTGGTCGTTTAGATTGCGGTACAGAAGGTGTTCAGCAAGCAGTAAGTGATGAGCGACTCCGTGGAATCAGAATATTTGATATCAGCAATATTGAAGAACCTGAGTATGTAGCAAACGTTCAGACTTGCAGAGGCTCACATACGCATTCAGTTCTTAAAGATCCGAATGATGATGAAAATGTTTACGTGTATGTATCAGGATCAGCTTCTGTACGTCCTGAGGAAGAGTTGCCGGGTTGTTCTGATATGTCACCAGACGACGATCCGAATTCTGCATTATTCAGAATAGAAGTAATAAAAGTTCCTTTGAATAATCCTGAAATGTCAAAGATCGTAAGTTCTCCTAGAATTTTCGAAGACTTGAAAGCACCACCAACTCACGGAATGTCTCCGGCTGATGCAATTGAGGTCGAAAAAGCTAGAAAAGCCGGCGCATTTATTATAGAGTTTAACGGACAGGAAACTGTAGTTCCTGACCGGTTTGTAGCTCAGTTAATGACTAATGCTTTAGGAGTGGAAGGTGAGCCAACAGCCGCCGATAGTGCCGCACTAAGAGAGCAATTACCGGCAATTGTTGCACGAATGTTTGGCGGAGGTGATGGTGATGGCGAAGAAGATGATCGTGGAGGACCAACACAGTGCCATGATATTACATTGTATCCTGAAATTGGTTTAGCAGGTGGAGCTTGTGAGGGTTATGGACTATTACTGGATATTTCTGATCCGGCAAACCCAACAAGAATTGATGCAGTAGCAGATTCTAATTTCTCTTACTGGCACTCAGCTACATTCAGTAATGATGGAAAGAAAGTTTTATTTACGGATGAGTGGGGCGGAGGCGGACAGCCTAAATGTCGTGAAGCTGATCCAATGGAATGGGGAGCAAATGCAATCTTTACCATTGAAAATGGCAAAATGAAATTTCAGGAATACTATAAACTTCCTGCCCCTCAAACCTCACAGGAAAATTGTGTAGCACATAATGGTTCTATGATTCCGGTTCCCGGAAGAGAGATTATGGTTCAATCCTGGTATCAGGGAGGAATTTCAGTTTTTGATTGGACTGATCCCAATAATCCGGTTGAGATCGCTTTTCAGGATTACGGTCCTATAGCGGCAGACCGTATGGCTAACGGTGGAAGTTGGTCAGTTTATTGGTATAACGGAGCTATCGTAAGTTCAGAGATCGCTAGAGGACTTGATATCTTTGAATTGGAAGCCACTCCATACATCACTCAAAACGAGATTGATGCTGCGAATACAGTTAAACTTGATTACCTAAATGCTCAAGGCCAGCCTAAGTTTGTTTGGCCGAAAACCTTTGCTCTTTCAAAAGCGTACTTAGATCAGCTTGACAGAGATAAAGAAATGAGTACTACAAGAGTTAACAGATTACGTCAGGTCTTGGCGAATGCCGAAGCATCTTCTCCGAAGGAGAGAAAGAAAATGCTATCTGATCTGGCAGACAGACTCGATGGAATGGCATTAGCTTCAGGAAGTAGTGATAAAGTAAAAATGCTTGCTGAATCTGTGCGTGGATTGGCTTCAAATCCCTAAGCGTTAGCATTTATATTTAACTATTTTAAACCCTGATGTAGATTCAATTCTGCATCGGGTTTTTTTATTTGTATTAACTCCAGCTCATATTAATCTTAATATTGTAAGAGTCTGCAGACAATTTTTTTATAAAAACTTTGCCACCAAATGCACCTTCTTCTCCAGGTACAATTTCATAAAGTCTACCCCCACCTCTAGGGGTAGTAAATTCATTTTCTCTAAGTCGTTTTGAATTATTAATCCATGAATTAATACAATTTTCAGTAAATAGAAATTCTATTGTAAATTCCCGAGTAAACGGACCTCCTTCTGTTTCTACAGCTAATAAATTAGAGCTAGCTGGAAGAGGAGCCAGACCTCCCCAAGTTAATGTGGTTTCAATTGCACTTGATTCGTTCCATGGCAAAACAACATTAAATGAAATATAGAGGTAAAGCGTAGCCAGAGTAATTAATGCAAGAAAAATAAGTAGGGCTTTCTTCATTTTATTATTGAAATATGTATTGTTTCTTATCTTCAATCTTAATTCTATTAATATCGAATGCAAAAAGAGTTACAACTTAGAGTTATTCCCGAAGTAGCCGGAGAAGCAGATAAGCTGAGAGCCTATATCTCCAAAACCACAGAAATTGCTGCATCAGAAATCACTCATGTTGAAATTCTGAAGCGTTCTATCGACGCTCGCCAAAAGCAGGTTAAGATCAATTTAAAAGTACGAGTTTATATAGGAGAGGCATTTGAGGAAGATGAAGTAACTCCTCCAAAGTTTGAAAATGTACATGACAAAGAAGCTGTAATCATTGTTGGGGCAGGGCCTGCCGGTCTGTTTGCAGCTTTGAAATGTATCGAATTGGGAATGAAGCCGATAATTCTGGACCGGGGAAAAGATGTTAAATCCAGGATTAAAGATCTTAAAAACATCAATGTAAATCATATTGTAAATCCGGACTCTAATTATTGTTTTGGAGAAGGTGGTGCCGGTACATATTCTGATGGAAAACTCTACACTCGTTCCAAGAAAAGAGGAGATATAAATCAGATTTTAGAATTGCTGGTAGCCTTCGGTGCAAAAAAGGATATTCTGGTAGATGCACATCCTCATATCGGAACGAATAAACTTCCAAGAATTATTGCAAAGATCCGTGAATTCATATTGGAACACGGTGGAGAAATTCATTTTAACTCAAAAGTTACTGATCTGCGGATCGAGAATGATCAGATCAATGGAGTTAAGCTGGCTAACGATGAAATCTTTGATGCAAAGTCCGTAATTCTGGCAACAGGTCATTCAGCCAGAGATATATTTGAATTGCTTTATAAAAAAGGAATAGAAATAGAAGCTAAACCAATTGCAATTGGAGTTCGGGTGGAGCATTCGCAATCTCTAATAGATTCTATACAGTATAATTGTGAGAAACGAGGCGAGTATTTACCACCGGCGCCTTATAAAATTGTGAAGCAAATCAACGATCGTGGCGTGTATTCCTTTTGTATGTGTCCGGGTGGAGTTGTGGCTGCTTGTGCGACTTCTGATGGTGAAGTAGTAACCAACGGATGGTCAGGTTCTCAACGTTCTCGTCCAACTGCCAACTCAGGAATTGTGGTAGAGCTTGAAATGGAAGATTTTAAAGAGTTCGAAGAATACGGACCGTTGAAAGTAATGCAATTCCAAAAATCTATTGAACAAAAAGCCTGGGAGTCGGCCGGGAAAACACAGAAAGTCCCGGCTCAACGCTTAGTTGATTTCACAAAAGGAATTAAATCAAAAGATCTACCCGATACTTCTTACTCACCTGGTTTGACCTCCGTAAATCTTGAAGAAGTATTTCCGAATTTCATGATAAAAGCATTAAGAAATGGATTCATTGAAATGGGAAAAACCATGAAAGGGTTTTTAACGAACGAAGCAGTAGTTCATGCCCCGGAATCCAGAACCTCAAGTCCGGTAAGAATTCCAAGAGATCGAAAAACATTGGAGCATATCAGAATAAAAGGTTTATTTCCCTGTGGCGAAGGAGCGGGGTATGCGGGTGGAATTGTATCTGCAGCTATTGATGGAAGGAAATGTGCGGCCGCTGTCGCGGAATTAAAGATTTTGAATTAGGAATATAAAAATTAGGAATAGGGGAATATGAAATACGGATTATCGGGAAGTTTTACAGCTAAAAAAGGAAAAGGTGATGAGCTTGCTACGATTTTAGAAGATGCTGCGAGTCTGATGAAAGACGCAAAAGGGTGTTTAGTCTATATTGTAGGTCAACAGTCGGATAATAAAGACATTATTCACGTATTCGAGGTTTGGGATTCCAAAGAAGATCATGATGATTCTTTAAATGTTCCGGGCGTAAGAGAGTTGATCGGAAAAGCGATGCCGATTATTGAAGGAAAACCAAGTGGAACAGAGATTGATATTGCGGGTTGAATTAGGAATAAAGGGAATAAAGAATTAGGAACATGGAAATTACTAAAGCCACATTATCAGATTTGGAAGAACTCAATGAATTATTTGATGGATACAGAGTTTTTTATGAAAAGGAATCTGATATGGAAGCAGCTAAAGCTTTTTTAGAAGAACGTATCGAACAAAATGAGTCGGTTATCTTTATTTCCCGAAATAATGACGGCGTTGCTACAGGTTTTGTTCAGTTATATCCATTGTTTTCATCTACCAGAATGAAACGATGTTGGTTGTTGAACGATTTGTACGTGGACTCAAATTTCAGAGGTCAAGGGTTTTCAAAAGCTCTTATTGAAAGATCTAAAGAGCTTTGTCGCGAAACTGAAGCTTGTGGTATGATGTTGGAAACCGCAAAGGATAATCACGTTGGGAATCAGCTTTATCCTGCAACAGGTTGGGATTTAGATGAAGAGCATAACTACTATACTTGGGATGTGGAATAGAAATCTTTAAGTTGTTTCAGCAATGAAACAACTTAATATCACACTTCTTGAACCCTTTTTTTCCGGATCTCATATGCAATGGGCGGAAGGATTAGAGAAACATTCTAAGCACAATATTCAAATTCTTAGTTTGCCCGGTAGACACTGGAAGTGGAGAATGCATGGGGGAGCGGTTTCTTTAGCAAAACAATTCAGTGTTTTAGAAGAATCTCCCGATTTAATTATAGCTACTTCAATGCTTGATCTGACTACTTTTCTTTCACTTACCAGAAAAAGATCAGCAAATATTCCCGTTGCGATGTATTTCCATGAAAATCAGCTTACTTATCCATGGTCGCCACAAGACAGAGATGTAAAGGAGAAGCGAAATAACCACTATTCCTTTATCAATTACGCTTCAGCACTTGCCGCTGATAAAGTATTCTTTAATTCTAAATATCATATGGATTCTTTTTTAGGAGCTTTACCAAAATTCTTAAAGCAGTTTCCTGATAAGAGAGAAAAAGATAATATCGAAGTGATCAAGGAGAAAAGTGAAGTGCTGCATTTAGGATTAGATCTGAAAAGATTCGAAGATTTCCGTTCATCAGATAAAGAAAAACAATCTGAGGCTACTATTTTATGGAATCATCGATGGGAATATGACAAAAATCCGGAAGATTTTTTTGAAACGCTGTTCGAATTGAAAGAAAAAGAGATTGCGTTCAAATTAGTTGTATTAGGAGAACTAAATGATGTAAACCCTCCGATCTTTGATGAAGCAAAAGAAAAGCTGAAAGAAGAAATTCTGCATTGGGGCTATGCGGAGAGTTTTGAGGAGTATGCTAAATGGCTCTGGCGAGCGGATATTTTGCCGGTAACTTCAAATCAGGATTTTTTTGGAGGAAGTGTGATCGAAGCGATGTATTGCGATTGTTTTCCATTGTTGCCTAATCGATTAGCGTACCCTGAACATTTGCCGGAAGAGTTAGACAGAGAATTTTTATATGAAGAAGGAGAGCTTCCCGCCCGATTGGAAACAGCAATAGAAAGTGTAATGGGGCTCCGTCGGGTGGATTATCAATCAATTGTCAAGAAGTATGATTGGGATGAGTTGATTGGGAAGTATGATGAAAAGTTGGAGAAAATGAATTGAAAACAAAACTATTTTGGTGGTTATTTACTCTGGGATTACTCCCTTTTCTTTTGGGTTTTCTTGGAAAGTACCATTGGATCTTAGATGGATTTTCACATTTCAGAGTGTATTATGTTTTCTACTTTATGTTTCTAGGAGTGGGGGCTTTAAGCTTAAAACTGAAAAAGGAAGCAATAGCAGGATTAGTTTTCTTTTTGTTTAGTGGGGTTGGACTAGTTAAATATTATGTCCCGATTGATCAAGTCGGTTCAGTAGCTGAAATCAAAATACTTTCTATAAATCTATTATCATCAAATAACAATTCTGATGAAGTTTTAAACTTTATTATAAATGAAGACCCTGATTTAGTTGTTTTACAAGAAGTAAATCAAAAATGGGATACTAATCTGTCTTCTTTAGAATTAATGTTCCCATTTAAGCTAACAGAAATAAGAGAAGATAATTTTGGATTAGTAGTACTGAGCAAAGTAGAGTTAAAGGATCCGGAAAAGATAATTCTCTCGAACAGTGGTGTTCTTTCATTCTATTTCAAAATTAATGAGAATAGTAAAGAAATACATTTTATCGCCACTCATCCTCTACCACCAATTGGAATCGATTATTTCAATTATCGGAACGAGCAGTTTACAAACCTAAACAAAATGGTTAAAACACTAAATGGCAGAAAGGTTTTGATAGGAGATCTGAATACGACAAGTTTTTCTCCTAATTTTGGTAGAATTACTGAGGGAACGAGCCTGAGAGATTCAAGATTGGGCTTCGGTTTGCAGCCAAGTTGGAACGCTCAAATCCCGTTTATTTCTGTAGCTATTGACCATGTATTGGTCAGTAAAGAAATAAAAGTAATTGACAGAATAGTTGGCGATGATATCGGTTCAGATCATTTTCCGATAGTTATAAAGATCGGGATCTAATTCCCAAAAACATCAATCCAAAGTTCTTCAACCTTATCTCGTGCCCATTGGTGTTTTCGTAGAAATTTCAGGCTGGATTTTATACTTGGATCGTTCTTGAAGCAGTTGATGTCGACGTGGTAACTCAATTGCTCCCAGCCATAATACTCAACTAAATCCTCTACAATTTGGGCTAATTTTATGCCGTGCAGAGGATTATTTGGTTGTTCCTGACTCACGCTTTTTCGGCAGTTTCCTTTAGTTTAGGGAGAACTGCTTTCCAACCTTTTTGAGTATCTATGTAACGTTCCTTACCATTTTCTACATATTTATAGCCTTTTTGAGTGATGGTTAACTCTGTTTTCCCATCATCTTCTTCCATTTCATAAATGATAACAAGGTAGTTTTCCAAAGTATCTTCGATTCCTGAATTAGCAGGAAAAAGCGTGTGTTCCAATAGTTTGTTAGGAATGGATCGAATTACCTCTCCTTTTACAACAGTAATCTCTTTTTCATCTTGTTTGATATAATAGTTGGCTTTACTTCCGGGAGTCCAGTTGCTGTCGCAACGAGAGCCAAACATATATTGTTCAATTTTATCGGGATTTGTAAGTGTTTCCCAAACTTTTTCTGCTGATGCATCAATTGTAGTTTCAAAAACTATACTGTTTTCCATAGTGATTATTTAATCGTCTTATTTAACCAGTTAATCATTTCATTAAAGGCCTTTTCACGAACCTCTTTTTTTGATAGAAAAATATCGTGGATTGCATTTTCCACAGGGAGGAAGGTAACTTTTTTTCCCAATTTCTTTCCAGTTTCTTTTATGTCTTCAACATTTAATACCATATCTATTCCCAGAACCTCAGGAGACCACTTTTTAGCTTTAGCAGATCGTTTAGAATGCATAACAAGTATAGGTTTTGAAATATCTGATGATGATCTCACTTTTTGTTGTGCATTAAAAACAGCAATCAACCATTTAAAGTATGCGGGGAAACCACGTTCGGGTTTCCAGTTTTCATTGAACTCCCATTCTCCATAATATGATTTCAGTAAACTGCGGTTATATAAACTTGATAATGGTTTACTTTTATTAGCATAGGGCATAAAAAAAGAAATTATCCGGGCAAAAAACAGATTTATATCACGTTCTGCTTTAGAAAGGTTGAACTCGAAAAAAGGAGAATTCAAAACATATGCTGAAATTAAATCACTTTTTTCACCATAATTCGCATACATGCTTGCAATCAAACCACCGGTAGAGTGTCCAAGAATCATAATCTCTTTCTCATTTTCTTTGTGAATGATCCTGAGCGATTCTGTAATCTCAGCGTAATATTCTGATATATCTCTGCAATAGTTCGGGTGCTGATGAGGGAGAAGAGATCGCCCATATTTCCTAAGATCAAGCGCAAAGAAATTGTAATCGTTTTTATTAAATCCTTCAGCTAAATGGGGATGAAAGAAATAATCATTGAACCCATGAATGTAGAGTATAGATTTTCTTTTCTTAATATTTTCGTTAGAACGAATCAAAGTAGCGATTACTCTTCCCTCGTAATCATCAGGAAATTGCAGAGTTTGTTTAGTGAAATCGTTGAGGGTCATTTATCAATCAAGAATGGTTCAATGAACAATTAAGCATCAGCAGGTTAAACGAGTATTAGGTTTAAAAGTTTTACTCAAAAAGCTATTCAGTTATCGGGATTGTACTTTTTTTCCATGCGAGCAAAGTCCAGTTCAATCATTTCTTTCAAAACTTCAACATTAATATCAGAAAGCCTTTTGATATACAAACAGGACTTTCCAGTTTTGTGAGGACCTAATTTGGCTAACAATTCATCATGATTCTTAAAGCTACTCATAATGTATAGTGTAATAGACTGTTTCCGATTTGAAAACCCTGTTTTTGGCATATCACCTTCACGGCCGCTATCATATTTATAGTGATACATT
This sequence comes from Balneola sp., assembly GCA_965222085.1. Taxonomy (GTDB): domain Bacteria; phylum Bacteroidota; class Rhodothermia; order Balneolales; family Balneolaceae; genus Balneola. The sequence continues at coordinate 494,234 of OZ244952.1, read as the reverse complement.
CCGTAACCAACAATCGAAGTTCCCCACATCTTAGGTTCTAAATTGGTCACTTTCCTCATAATAGTATCAATTCGTTTACAATCTTCTTTTCGTTGAGGATCTTCAATAGCATTCAGATAATCATTTACGCTTAGATCAGTAGGTACAGTTTTGTTGTTTGCTTTAGCCATAAGATTCTTATTTCAGAATTCGTGATTGTAAACGGTACATTCTATATTCTTAACTATGAAATTGCAAGTTAAAAAATATTTCGGACCAAGTACTTTAGTCACAGCGGCTTTCATTGGACCAGGAACGGTTACCGTGTGTACACTGGCCGGGGTGAACTCAGGTTATACCTTGCTTTGGGCGTTATTTTTTTCAGTAATTGCAACGATTGTACTACAAGAAATGACTGCTCGCTTAGGTTTAATTACTCAAAAAGGTTTTGGTGAAGCAATTCGTGGTGAACTGCAAAATCCATTATTAAGAATCTGTGGGATTACATTGGTTTTGGGAGCAATTGTAATCGGTAACGCAGCCTATGAAGGTGGGAATATATCCGGTGCTGTTCTTGGTTGGAACGAAGTACTTCCGTCTTTAAATATCAGTATTAAAGAAGTTGAAATCAGAATAGTACCGCTCATTATTGGCGGGATTGCTTTTGGATTGCTGTATTCAGGAAATTTTAAGAGAATTCAAAACTTCTTGGTAAGTCTGGTTATAGTAATGAGTGTGGTATTTCTGGCAACAGCAATTATGATTGTCCCAGACCTTTCAGAAATAATTAAAGGGCTTTTTTTTCCTACTGCTTCAGCAGACGAGATTCTATTGGTTATGGCGTTAATAGGAACAACCGTTGTTCCGTATAATCTGTTTCTGCATGCGTCATCGGTTCAGCAAAAATATTCTGAAACCGGTCAGCTTTCTGATTTGAGAAAGGAAAATATGGTTGCCATTATTTTAGGTGGAATTATTTCTATGTGCATAGTGATAACGAGTGCTGCATCAGGAAGTTCAGGTTCAGAAATTAAGAATGCCGCTGATATGGCTGTACAGCTGGAGCCATTACTGGGAAGTTGGGCAAAAGATTTTTTGGGATTGGGTTTGGTTGCTGCCGGAATCTCATCTGCAATTACTGCTCCTTTGGCAGCTGCATTTGCAGCAAAGGGAATTCTGGGATGGGATGTTGATTTGAAACACCCAAAATTTAAAGCAGTCTGGGCGACTATTCTGGCTATTGGTGTTTTGTTTTCAATGTTGAGTTTTAGTCCCGTAAGTATTATCCAGTTTGCTCAGGTAGCCAATGGAATTTTGCTTCCGCTGGTTGCAATATTTTTGATGTATGTAGTAAATCAAAAGAAAATTTTGGGGGATTATGTGAATACAACGATTCAAAATATTTTGGGAAGCTTAGTGATTTTGGTAGCGTTATTGGTTGGTTTCAGAAGTTTGAATAATGTATTTCAATTTTTATGAAAACTAGTATTGATCTAAATTGTGATCTGGGAGAATGGATTTCAGAAGATGGTCCCGATCTTGATAAAGCTATTATGCCTTACATTTCATCCTGCAATATTGCTTGTGGAGGTCATATTGGAGATGAGATTAGTATGCGCTGGACAGTAATTCTGGCTAAAAAAAACAAGGTAAAAGTCGGTGCACATCCATCCTATCCTGATAGAGTGGGATTTGGACGCAGACAGCTGGAAATGAGCGGGGATCGACTTAAGAACAGTATAAAAGACCAAATACTAAGCTTAAAAGAAGTTGCCGATTTAGAAGGAGTAAAACTTCATCACATTAAACCCCACGGAGCATTATATAATGCCGCTTCAGTATACAGAGATATTGCTAAGACGGTCGCTGAAGCTATTAATGAATTGAGTCTGGATGTAATAGTGTATGGGCAATCAGGATCAGAATTTGAAAAGGCAGCTCTTAAAAATGGCCTGAAATTTTGTGCAGAGGTATTTGCAGACCGGACATATGAAGATGACTTAAGATTACGCTCTAGGGGTGAAGAAGGAGCAGTTCTACACAAAAAGGAAGAAGTTTTGTCTCAGATTTTTAAAATGGTGATAGAAGAAAAAGTTATTACATACGCAGGTAAAGAATTACCTATCAAAGCTGAAACTATATGTTTACACAGTGACACTAAAGGTTCTGAAGATCTGGCCAGAAATATTCATCAATTTCTAAAGAAACATGGAGTCAGGATCACTGCAACTTAATGGAATTTCCTGGTCAGTTTTCAGATTGGGGGAAAAAGCCTGGTTACTCCAACCGGAAGTATCGGAAAGGGTTTTAGAACATATTCATTCTACTTCAGATCTGCTGGAACAATCTAGAATAGATGGCTTGCAGGACATAATTCCTGCTTATGACTCTATAACTCTTATTTATGACACACAGTTTAAGTACGATCCAGACATAATTTCTGATATTTCTTCAAGTACTGAACAACATTTAAGTACAGAAAAGAACATTTTTGAAATCAAAGTTTGTTATGAGCTAGGTATGGATTGGAGTGAAGTTGAAGTAAAAACCGGTTTATCGAAAGAAGAGGTTATTTCAATACATTCAACACAGAATTACACACTAGCTATGATGGGTTTTATGCCCGGGTTTATCTTTTTGGATGGTTTGGATCGGAAAATTGCTGTTCCAAGAAAAGAAACACCCAGAATCAAAGTGCCTTCAGGCTCAGTTGGGATTGGGGGGAAGCAAACCGGAATTTACTCCCTCGAAAGTCCGGGGGGATGGCAAATTATTGGCAGAACTACAGAATCATTTTTTGATATCAATAAGACACCTCCTACAAAGTTAAAAGCCGGTGACAAGATAAGATTCAACCCAATATCAAAAGATGAGTTTGATAAATTGGTAGTGAAGAATGGGTAAGCTAGTTGTAATAGACGGAGGGTTATTTACAACGGTACAGGATGCAGGAAGATGTGGGTTCAGAAAATATGGTATTCCCGTTTCGGGAGTTATGGATAATTCTGCATTTGAATTGGTAAACAGACTGGTAGGAAACTCTCAGGATACTCCTGTTCTGGAAATGACTCTGAAAGGAGGGAAGTACAGGTTTGAGTCAGATTCAGTAATAGCTTTGACAGGCGCTAATATGAATCCAACAATAAACGGAAAAAGCGTAGAGTTGAATTCTAGTTTAGAGATAAAGGCAGGAGATATTCTGGAATTTGAATATGCAAGCAGAGGTTGTCGTTGTTACCTGGGTATAAGAGGAAACTGGAAAATCGAAAAAATACTTGGTAGCTGTTCTACTTACATCGAAGGAAACTTTGGAGGGATAGAAGGTCGGAGTCTTCAAAAAGGCGACCAATTGCACTGGAAAGAAATTCAGGCTGATTTTCAGTCTTACACTTTATCTCAAAAAGAAATTCCTTATTACAGTTCAAAACTCACCGTTGAATTTATTTCCGGCCCGGAATGGAATTGGCTGTCAAAAAAAGAGCAAGTTGAATTTAAAAGTACTGAATTTACGATAAGTTCTGAAAGTAATAGAATGGGAATTCGGCTCAACTCTGATTTTCAAATCGAAGAAAAGAAAAGAGAAATGGTGTCATCCGGAGTTATACCCGGGATCATTCAATTGCCTCCAAACGGATCGCCAATAATCTTAATGAAGGATGGTCAAACAATTGGTGGATATCCAAGAATTGGAAAGGTTTTAGATATCCACTTGAATAGACTTGCACAAGTTCCGCCCAATGGTACTATTCGGTTTAAAAAATCGGACTAGCTTCTATTATATCCAGAGCAAGTTCCGTTGCTATTTTCTCATATGTTGGTGACTTAGGAACTCCCATCAGAGACTCATTCTTTAAAAGCACACCATACGAAGCTATACGCTCGTTTTTATTATCCCAAATAAGGTACTTGAGTTTAATATTGATATTTACTGAATACTCGTTTTCGCTCCCCATTATTACGGTACCCTGAGATTTGAGTTCATTTTTCCATCTCAAAGTCTGTGTAAAAAGAACAAAATCGGGTTCTTTATTATCTATGGTCAGTGTGCCGTTTTTAGGAGCTAAAAATGTCAGAAACTCTCCTTCTTTATCTGTAGCAAGTTTCACATTTTCATATTCTATGGAACTATTTACATTTTCAAGGTTTGTAGTAGTGCTCAGGTCTTTAACATTAGAGGTAGAAACTCTCGAAAAAGCAGTTCCATAGTATTCAAAGAAAAGAAATCTGTTATGGAGACTTATGTCGCTTGAATTGGTGGAATCAAATAGAAAGTGATTTTCCCATACTTCTGAGTCGACAAATTTTTCTGATAATGGTAAAATAACAAGGCTGGCATTATTGATCTTGGTAGTCTTATAACCTTCAGATACAATTTGAACTGATTTTTGTGTAGAACAACCAGCAAGTATAAAAATTAATACAATGGTCAGGAGATAATTTCTTTTTCCCAATGGAACCGATAATTAGAATTTAGATTAAGTAAAGAAATTAAGACCTAGCCGGAAAAAAATACATTATTGATTGTAAAATGTTAGCAGTTTAAAGTAATGTTAGTAGCTTTAGTGGAGCCAACCTTCTTTAGCGCTTTTATCAGAAAGCCAAACAAGTCCAATTCCGAATATAATAATCATTACAGGCATTACTGCCGCTCCTGGCCCATAAACCTCAAAATTATTACTGATAAAGAATGAATGATACATTTGAACTATAATACCAGCCAAAGAAATAATGAGGACAGGTTTGGCTGCTTTCTTTTTAAGAATAAGCAACAGAGAGCCTATCGCACCTCCCCAAACCGCCAGTGTAAAACCAATAGTTGCCCAAATAGGGGTGTTTTTATATAAATTTTGTTCTTCTACCGAAAGTTCAGCCAGCATTTCAGGATTTGACATCAGATACATTTGTCCCAGATATGCAAAAACTCCTAATAGGTTCCAGATTAATGCTGCTATAGCTACACCCAAAAACCATTTAGGTACATTAGAAATAGTTGATTCTTCAGACATAATTAATGGATTAGTTTAAAATTCAATGTCGGATTATAAATAAAAGGCTCGCATCATTTTAACTAAAAAATACCACAAAGAGAATTATGGGATCTCCTTAATGCTTTCCAGGTGATGATAGTTGTGATGAATGGTAAAGTACAATAACTCACGAACGGTACACTTACCTAAGAGGGGGTGCGGGGCAACATTCGTGCTGAGTTGCTTTTCAGACCATTTTTGGAGCACTTTTACAAGCTTGATTTTTTCTTTTTCATAGGCAGCTAAAAGCTGATCTTTTTGTTCAATAGAAATTTCAGGAGGAATGAAAGCGGAACTGGCCTGACCGCCTTCTGCCAGTTTTTGCTGGTATTTACTAACCAATTCATCATATGTTCTTTCAGCTCTGTTTCTGACCCCAAACCGGAACTTCAGCAAAATTTTTGGTAATCCCATTCCTGTACTAAGCGGCTTTACGCTTTTGATCAAATGATCAAGTTGCTGACCAGTACTCCACTTTCCTTCTGTTTTTGGACGGTCAAACAGAGAATCATCCTGTTGACGAATAAAGTTGATTACTTCATCAAAAGCTTGATGAATTTCCAGCTCTATTTGATCTTTGGATTTCAATTCAATTGTCCTTTACAATGTTCAGCAATCTTTCCCAGGAAGCATTTCTGGCTTTTACGTTCGGATCGTCTTTTGAAGCTTCAGGATCATCCCCGCGTCTCATATATGCATGTCCCGCACCCTCATAGACCACATAATTATATGTTTTTTCGTATGAGTTCATAGCGTCTTCAGATCTTTCAATTGTAGCATTAACTCTGTTGTCGGCTCCACCATAAAACCCAAAAACAGGAGCATCAATTGTAGAATAAGCTTCAGCTTCCTGTGGTCCTGTACCATAAAACACCATTGCAGCTTTGATCTCATCTCCTGCATTTGTTGCAAAACGGAATGACTGTGATCCACCCCAACAAAATCCTACAATATAAACCTCTCCATTTCCGGCTTCTATTGATTTCGCATATTTTAAAATGGCTTTTAGATCTTGGGTCACATTATCAGCATCCAAAGCATAAATTGCAGAACGCGCTTCATCAGAAGTTTCAAAATCACTGGTTTTTTCGATTCCTTCAACAGTGTTTGATATAAGATCCGGGGCAATGGCAATAAACCCTTTTTCTGCTAATTGATCAGTAAAACTTCTTGCCCAGTCATTTAATCCACGGTTTTCATGAATTACAATGAATACGGGAGCTTTGTCGGATCTTTCAGGAAAAGCCACAAAGTTGTGCATTGTTCTGCCGCTTGACTCAATTTCAATCCATTCGTGATGCCTTGGGGAGTTCTCAAGTTGCTGAATTGCATAATCCTGAGCGAAAAGGCTTATTGAGAGAATAGAGATGAAGAATAAAGAAAATGAAGCTTTCATATATGTTTATTGAGTTATGATTACTTCATTTTACTTTTTTGAAATGATAAATACTAGTTTAATTGAGAAGCATCTACTCGGGTTGGAGTATCCTGTCCGGATACTATACCAACAGCAGCTTGTGAAATAGCACGGATTGTGTTTGTTAAATGCGCAACATCGATCGTTTCAAATTCATCAGAAACTTGATGATAATCAGGATCTACATCAATTGGGGTTGTACTAATAGTATGAGCCGGAACTCCTAATCTTGCTAAAGTTGCGTTATCAGAACGGTAGAAAAGATTTTGATTTGGATAAGGGTCCGGATAAAATTCATAAATGGTTCCTTCTGCACTTTTTTGAAGCAGTTCACCAAAACTGGATTTTTCGAAACCGGTAATCCAAGCAGTGTTTGGACCTTCAACTGCCGGTTTTCCTATCATTTCGATATTAAACATGGCCATGATCTGATCCGGCTCAAGTTGTTTGGAAAAATATTTAGAACCATATCCACCTGATTCTTCCGCCGTGAAAGCAACAAATAATAAAGTTCTTTCAGGAGTACCTTTACTCTTAAAATACTTTGCCAGTTCTATCACGGCTGTTGTTCCCGAGGCGTTATCGTTTGCTCCATTAGCAATAGAATCGGCACCTGCTGCATTAGGTTGTCTCACTCCGATATGATCATAATGAGCTGAGAAAACTACATATTCATCTTTGCGATTTCCTTCAATCTTTCCAACAACATTGGCCAGTTCAAGACGCTCTGTCGATTTTGTGATGTATGCGCTGAATGAGGTTTTTGAAGATCTGGAAGAAAGAACAAAAACTTTATTCGAAGATTGCTCTTCTGGAAATGTTCTGGAGGCTCTGGAGAAGAAAGGTTGGTATCGGCGGAATGTTGCTTTATGGCTTTCATCTACAAATACAAAAGCTTCGACATTTTTTTCACGGATCTCGTTAAATCTTTGCTGAAAGTTCTCACCTTCTGCAATCTGAACAGTTTCAATTTGATTTGTTTCAGCCCATTCTATGTTTGCAGTATCACCGAGTACAAAAAAGTCTTCCGGGCTTACCTCAGTACCTCCAACTTCTATATCAGCATTTTTCACTTTTATAGACAATACTTCAAATTTTTGCAAATAATCAGATTCGCCGTCTAATTCATCAAGATCTATTTTGTCAAATTTGTCACTAATGTAATCAGCTGCTTTGTCGATATCAGGAGTAAATGCCTGTCGCCCCCTCATATCATCAGAGCTTAAGGTTTTGAGAATTTCAGAAGAATTGTTTTCGCTGAATTCGTAGGGTTGGGGCTGACATTGAATAAGAATAAAGAGTAGAGGAATTAGAAAGAATTTCATGGATAAATGTAATAGTTAGTATTTGAACAATTATACTGATGTAGTTTCTTTAAAAAAGTAAAAGTTTGCTCTTTGGATGGATCCAAATTGAACAATTAGTTGATCAATAATGCTTAGTCCGGAAGTTTGTCTTTGAGTTCCTGATTATAATCTTGTTTATTTTTTGAATACCGCATTTGAAGTAGTTCCACAAATAGAGCAAAGCCCATTGGCAGGTATATGTACGCTTTAGGAACTTCTTTATGTAAACCCTCCATAAAAATGGTTATCCCAATGGTGATCAGAAATGAAAGAGCAAGAATTTTTAACGCCGGGTTTTCGAGGATGAACTCACCTATCGGTTTTGCAAAAATTAAGATCACAACAAATGATAAAATAACTGCTGTAACAATAACCCAAACTTCGTCTGTTAAACCGATTGCTGTTATTACAGAATCAACAGAGAAAACCATATCCAGTAGTACAATTTGAGTAATTACAGAACTGAAAGAGTCTTTGACCTTTTTTGCAGCGTCGTGTTCGTCTTTTAGTTCAATAGTATTATGAATTTCTTTCACTGCTTTGTAAAGAAGAAATAATCCCCCGGTAATTAGTATCAGATCTCTGACTGATAAGCCCATTACGATCGGGTTGGTCAGCTCAGTAAGCTGGAGAAGCAAAAAAAGCAGTACAATTCTAGCTACCATGGCAAGAACCAACCCAATTACTCGAGCGCGCTGCTGATATTTTTCCTCAAGCCGACTTACAAGAATAGTAATAACAAGAATATTATCAACACCGAGAACGAGCTCAAGCCCAACAATTAAAGCGAATACACCGATTAAGTCAGCCATAGAATATTGTTTAAAAATTAAATTTAACTCAAGATATACAACATAGATTCAAATGTCAGGGTACAAACATTTACTTTTTAGAAGGTCTTTATCTATTATAATCTGAAAACATAATTTCAATAATTTTGCTATGACAAAAGTTATTTTTTTAATGCTGTTACCGCTTTTCCCGGTTTGGATAATGGCTCAGGAAGTAAATTACCCAACTGATTTTAATGAACCAATTCCTCTCTTCGATGTAGCCTTGGGAGATTTTGAATATCCAATCTCATCAGATAATGAAAAAGCACAAGCCTATTTCAATCAGGGTTTTCAGATGATGTATGCATTCACAAAAGTAGATGCAGCTCGTTCTTTTCGGGAAGCCCAAAAAGCAGATCCTGAATGTGCAGTTTGCTATTGGGGGGAAGCATGGGCATGGGGATCTTACCTGAACGGTGCAATGACTACAGCAGAGGCGCCGAGAGCTTACGAGAAAATTCAAGAGGCTATTGAAGTTTCAAAGAATAATGGCAGTGAAAAAGAAAAAGACCTTATAAAAGCTTTCTCAGTTAGATATATCAAAGATTATGATCGGGAAACCAGAGCGGTTCAGGATACTATCTATTCAAAAGAAATGGCGAAATTATCCCTCAAATATCCAACTGATCTGGATATTGCTACCCTATATGCAGAATCTTTGTTTTTATTAGAACCAAGAAGAGGAACCAGAGATGTAAACGATCCTGATGTAGAAAAACTACATTCGGTGCTGGAAGGAATATTAGAAACGGATATCAAGCATCCGGGAGCTTGTCATTTATATATTCATGCAACAGAGTCAACGCAAAACCCCGAATGGGCTGAACCATGCGCTGAATATATTGGAACTTCAATTCCGGGAGCAAGTCATATCAATCATATGCCTTCGCATACTTGGAACGAAATCGGGCGTTGGGGGGATGCTGTGACAGCAAATATTATGGCGTGGCATTCTGATATGAAAGCTTCTGTTGGGGAGGGATTTGCGATTTATCCGTCTCATAATCTGCATATGTTGGCTTTTGCGGCCAGTATGGATGGACAAGGAGCGGTAGCAATACAAGCCGGGAAAGATTACGCCAAACTTACCGGAAATAACATGTATCACGTACTTACAATGATACGGTTTGGAAGATTTGATGAAGTACCGGCTATTGAAGACAGACCTTCTCATTCTGTACATGGTGGGATGTGGGATTTTGCTCAGGGCTATGCATCTTTAAAAAAGGGTGAGGAAGAGAAAGCAACTGAGATGAAGGAAAAAATTTTAGAAGAAGCGTCATCTTCTTCTGCTAGATTCAGATTTCATTCCGCTGAAAACCTACTGGGTACGGTAGGGTATATTTTAGAAGGAGAAATTTTATGGACAAAGGGAGAACTTGAAAAAGCTGAAGAATCATTCAAACAGGCAATAAAATATTATGATGCTTTAGCATATGATGAGCCTGAACCTATACCATTTTCTCCAAGACACTGGTACGGAGCTCTTTTGCTGGATACAAAAGAATATGAAAGGGCAATAGAAGTGTATGAAAAAGAGTTAGAAAATCATCCGAATAACGGCTGGTCTTTGTTTGGAATGCAACAAGCTTTAAAAGCTCAGGGTAAGAATGATTCAGAATTAGATCTAAAATTTCAGAAAAGTTGGAAAAGATCAGACACCTGGATTCGGGGTTCCAGATTCTGAACTGAAAGTTGAAGTACCAGGTGTAATAAATCAAAACCGATAGGATTATATAAAAGATGTTTTGGAAAAGTTACAGAACTAATTAATATGGCTTTTGAACACTTTAGACATATTGCGTATCCATCAAAAAAAAGAATTTGAAGAGTAACAAGATATTCATATTGGTTTTTTGGGCTGTATTATTTTCTTTGAATTGCACTAAGCATGTCTTAGAAGGTAATCGGGAGGAACGAGATATCAGAATTGAAAAGCTTCATAAAGGCACTGTTTCAATGTCTTTTGATCTGATTAATAATCTTGTTGTCATTCCAACACAAATTAATGACTCGGGTGATCTCTACTTTATTCTGGATACAGGAGCCGGACGAACGGTTATCACAGAATTGGGAGAAGATCAAAGTTTTACTATCAATTACGAAGGTGATATTGAGTTAAGTGGACTAGGAAACGGAGGCCCTATACCGGCACTGACATCCGGCAACAATGAAATTTACTTAGATGGGATTGAAGGTGAAAACCATTCTGTGGTATTATTATTGGAAAGCGCACTTAGGCTTTCAAATTTTATGGGCAGAAGAGTAAACGGCCTGATGGGTTATGACATATTTGAAAACTTTATAGTCGAAATAGATTACAAAGCGGAGAAACTCTATTTTCATGATCCTGATTACTTCAAAGAGAAGTATGAAGAAAAAAAGAAGGATAAAAAGTGGATTTATGTTCCTTTAGAAAAGCATGATTATAAAATTTATATGAATGCAGAGATTATGCAAAGCGACTCTTCTAAAATTGATGTAAAGTTGTTGATAGATTCAGGAGCTAGCCATAACATCTTTTTGTACCCCAATTCTAAGGAAGGTATAAACATTCCTTCTAATACTGTTCGATCATATTTGGGTAGTGGATTGAGTGGAGAAATTTATGGGGACATAGGGAGAGCCAGAAAACTTTCAGTTAATGGATTAGAGCTGGATTACCCGATAATTGCATATCCTGATATTGAAGGTATAAGACTGGTAGCAAACAGAGGAAACAGAAACGGTAGTATCGGAGCTGATTTTTTCAGAAGATTTAGTGTAATATTCAATTATAACGAGCCAAGTATGTTACTTCGGCCCAACAGAGATTTTAGAGATGACTTTAGCTACAACACCAGTGGATTAGAGATTACAACTCCGTTTCTGCGGCTTCCTTACTATGTTATCTCTAAGGTGCGGGAAAATTCCATAGCTGAGAAAACAGGGATTCAGGCAAACGATGTTCTTTATGAAATAAACTTCGAACCGGTAGCGAAATACAGTTTAAATGAACTCCTTGAACTATTCCATTCAACAAAGAGTTTCAGTGTTTCCGTTATTCGAGATGATGAAATAAAATTTTTCCGTCTTCAGCTAAAAGATGAAACCGAATTAGAAGGACAATCTTAAAATCTAGACAGTCTTTAAGAATTCTTTGCCCACCTCAGGAATTAAAGCCTCAACATCTGAAATTTCTTGTAGCACTTCTTTAAATTCATTGGGATCTGAATCAATTGGTGGCCATGTTCCATAGTGTATTGGCACAGCAAAATTCGGATTAACCATTTCAACAGCATAAGCAGCTTCTTGAGGCCCCATTGTATAATGATCTCCAATTGGAGCCAGAACTATATGTGGCTCGTACAACTCACCATATAAAGTCAGGTCAGTAAAAATATTAGTGTCGCCCATGTGGTAAATACAGAGGTCGTCTTCAAAGGAAAGTATTAATCCGGCAGGGTCACCGGCATATTTACCATCAAAAGAGGAGCTATGGTTTGCGGATACCATGGTTACTGAAAAATCATCAAATGGAACCGTGCCACCTTTGTTGAAGGGTACGGCTTGATCTTCGCTTAGACCTTTATCTGTTAATAAGCCAATCAACTCAACAATTCCTACAACTTTACAACCCGTTGATTTAGCAATTTCCAGAGTATCACCAACATGATCTTCATGCCCATGAGTAAGTAAAATGAAATCGGCTTTCTCTACTTCTTTAAGCTCTTCTGGAGCAGAGGGGTTGTTCTTCAAAAAAGGATCGACATAAATTATGTTTCCTTTTGGGCTTACAAATTTAAATGCGGAATGTCCCAACCAGTAGCCTTGTAATTTTGTATCCATAGTCTCCAATAGTTTGTTAGTTTAGTACATATAATGAATGATTCAGGTGTTGAGTTCCATAAAGTGACATATTTGTAATATATTTGTTTAAAAATATCGCGATGGGATTTCTAGAAAAACTTACTAAAACATTTACAGGAGTGGAAGCTCCTTCAGAAGAGGAAAGTGTTTGGAATCATATTTCATCTGAGGAGGAGATAGTTAAAATTCTGAAATCTTCAAACGAGCGCAAGCAGGTTGTTTACAAACACAGCCCGAGTTGTGGTGTGAGTTATTTTGCTCTTCGAAATTTGAATGACCAGGAGCTTCTTGGTAATCCTGAAATAGATTTTCACTTAATAGATGTGATTAGTGAACGTTCTGTTTCAAAAAGTTTTGCAGAAAAAGTTAAAGTGAGACATGAATCACCTCAGATTTTTGTTATAAAAAATGAAGAAGTGATTTGGCATGCATCTCACAATTCAGTGAACGCAAAGAATGTATTAAAACAAATTTAAGGTTTATTACCAGTACGGATAATTCATGAATTATCCGTACTGGTAATAATTGTAATCAATACCCCGCAGCATGGCCATCTCCTCGGGGATCTACACCGCTGGATTTTTTACCTTCCTGATCGATATAAATTATATGTCCCCGGGCAATTGACATAGTTCGGAGCTGATGTCCTTTTTGTTCCAATAAGCGAATAGTATCCGGGCTTAATCCATAGTTTTCATAAAATAGAACATCAGGTAACCATTGATGATGAACTCTGTTTGCAGCAATTGCTTCCTGAGCATTCATCCCGAACACAGCGATATTTAAAAAGTTCTGAAGAGTCGCTGTAATTATTCTTGGACCTCCGGCCGCTCCCAGTATCATTCTGACCTTTCCATCTTTAGTGACTATTGTAGGAGTCATACTGCTAAGCATTCTTTTGCCGGGTTCAATGGAGTTTGCTTCGCCTCCAATCAGGCCATATGCATTTGGCTCGCCGGGCTGAGCTGAAAAATCGTCCATTTCATTGTTTAAAAGAAAGCCGGCCCCGTTAACAGCTACTTTGCTTCCGAAAGATCCGTTGAGCGTAGTTGTAACTGCTACTGCGTTTCCATCCCGATCAATAATAGAAAAGTGAGTGGTTTCATCAGACTCATAGTTGTTTGAGAATTCTCCGTGAGAAAGGGCAGAAGAGTGAGTGATAGTATCCATTGAGAAATCTATCATTCGTGCATGATTATACTTTGGGTCCAGCAGATCTTGTTTGGGAATGTCGCTAAAGTCAGGATCTCCCAAATAAAAGGAGCGGTCTGCAAAAGCTCGTCTCATCGATTCCGCCATTAGATGAACGTAATCTGCAGAATTATGTCCCAATTCTGAGAGGGCATAGTCATCCATCATATCTAAAATTTGATACACGGCAATGCTTCCGCTACTGGGTGGAGGCATAATGGACAATTCATAATCCTGGAAACGTGCTTTTACGGGTTCACGCCATTTGCTTCTGTAATTTCTTAGATCTGAATAAGATATTAATCCACCCATTTCTCTCATTTCCTGTACAATGGCATCTGCTACTGATCCGGAATAGAAACCGTCGCGTCCATATCTGGCTATTTGTTCAAGGACTTCTGAGAGATCTTTCTGAATAAACAGATCGCCTTCTTTGAAAGGGGTTCCGTCTTCTTTTGTAAAGTATTTTTTTGAGCCTTCGTATTTACTAAAGGTGTCAAACCTACTATTTAACTCTCTTGCCTGAGTGTATGACAAGTAATATCCATTTTCAGCAAGATCAATTGCAGGTTGAATTACAAGCTCAAGCGGCATTCGTCCATATCTTTCCAATGCTGTAACCATACCGTCGACCGTTCCCGGAACACCAACAGCCAGAATACCTTCCCAGCTTAATTCGGAGTCAAATTCTCCATTTCGCATGTACATATTTCTGGAAGCTCTTTGGGGCGCTTTCTCTCTGAAATCCAGTGTAGTGGATGTGCCATCTGCTAACTGAATTACCATAAAACCACCACCTCCAATATTTCCGGCTCTGGGCAAAGTAACCGCTAATGCAAATTGAACTGCAACCGCAGCATCAACGGCATTACCTCCCTGTTGAAGAATCTGTTTCCCTACTTCTGATGCGTAGACTTCAGCGGATACAACCAGTCCGTTATCGTAAACCTGAGTGGAGCGCGACTGCCCATTTAATAAACCGGTTGGGATGAGGAATAAAAGAAGAAAAAAAAATCGTTTCATAATAACTAAGCTCGTGGGTGAAATTCTTTGTGTACCTGATGTAAAAAAGAACGGTCGATGTGAGTATAAATTTCCGTAGTAAGAATAGAAGCGTGTCCAAGCATTTCCTGTACTGCTCTCAGATCGGCTCCGCCTTCTAATAAATGTGTTGCAAAAGAATGCCTAAAAATGTGAGGATAAACCGGCTTTTTGATGTCAGCAGCTTTTGCAGCTTTTTGAACAATATTCCAGATACTCATTCTGGTTAAAGCGCCACCTCTTTGGTTTAGGAACACTCTGTTTTTTGATTTTTCGGCTTTCTGAGGTTTAAAGAACAGAGGTCTCACATGTTCTACATAATGTTCAATGGCTTCTTGTGCAACTTCACCGACCGGAACCAACCGTTCTTTATTTCCTTTTCCGATTACGCGAATAAACCCTATTTCGAAAAACAAGCGATCCATTTCTAATCCGGTGAGTTCGCTTACACGCATACCTGTTCCATATAAACATTCCAAAATTGCTTTATCACGAATGCCGGCGGGTTTTTCTGTATTTGGTGATGAAAGTATTGCTTCAATTTCTACTACATCCAGAACTTCGGGCAGTTTCTTTGCTTTTTTCGGGAGCTCAATTAATTCTGCAGGATTAGCTTTAGAGAATCTTTCAACAGTGGCAAATTCATGGAAGCTTCTGATGCTGGAAATATTACGAGCCAGCGAGCTGGTGGACAAACATTCTGTATCGATCAGATAATCCAAAAAATCCTCTATATGAGTAAGAGTGACTCCACTTAAGTCAGAGATTTTTTTTTGAAAAACTAAAAAATCAATATATCGGCTTATATCATTTTTATAAGAGTTAATGGAGTTTTCAGAGAGACCTTTCTCGAGTTTAATAAACTGTATATAAAGGTCAACTTCTTGTTTGAATTTCTCCATTATCTAAGTGACTATTACCCGTTATTTTCAGAGGTTTCAGGTTGTTCTTGAGGGGTTTCTTCATTTTGAGACTTCTTCTTTACCTTCTTTTCTTCAGGATATTCAATACGTCCGTGATATACTCCAACAAGAATATTTATAAATGTTTCTTTGATTACACTCAGGTCTCTGAAAGTCAAAGGGCATTGACTTAGCTGGTCTTCAGCAACGCGATCATCAACCATTTTGTTAACAAGGTTTTCAAGCTTGCTGTAGTTAGGATTTTTCATTGCTCTTGATGCCGCTTCAATTCCATCAGCTAACAATAAAATACCAGTTTCTTTTGTTGAGGGAAGCGGACCTTCGTATCTGAATTGCTCTTCGTTCAGCATTTCTTTCAGATTGTCATCTTCTTTTGCTTTCTCATAAAAATACCGGATAACAGATGTACCGTGGTGAGATTCAATAAAACTGATTATGGTTTTTGGTAATCCGGCTTCCTCTGCCATTTTAACACCTTCACTAACATGAGCCTTAATAACCATAGCGCTCATTTGGGGCTTTAACTTATCATGTTCATTGGTTCCGCCTCCTTGATTTTCAACGAAATATGACGGTTTTACCATCTTTCCAATATCGTGATACAAAGCTCCCACTCTGCATAATAACGAATTTGCTTTGATAGCTGCTGCAGCTGCTTCTGATAAATTAGCAACCTGTAAACTGTGGTGGAAAGTGCCGGGAGCTTTATTCATCAACTCTTTGAGCAACGGACGGTTTGTATCACTCATTTCCAGAAGGGTGAAATCAGTTGTTATGCCGAATAATTTTTCAAAAAGAAGAATAATAGGATAAGTGAAAAGGATAAAAAGTGAATTGATACCTATGAATAGAATCTGACTAAAGAAAGATTCCCATCCGCCAAGTTTGGTGAGAGAAAAAGCCCCTATCACTACTACATATGAGATAAAAACAACTCCCGGAGTGGTAAAGAAAAATTGAGACCGATCTTTAATATCTCTGACGGAAAAAACTCCCATACTACAAGCACAAATAGTTGCGATAGTAAACTCAAAATCATTTCCATTTACCAATCCAATCAGTGCTGCTAATGTCACTGACGCTATTATTCCAACTCTGGAGTCAAAAATGATGGTGAGGATAATAGGAGCTATGGCAACCGGAATTACATAGATATTTGAAATATCGTAACGGAGCAGTATTGCACTGGCTAGGGCGATCAGTCCCATGGTAAGAAAAACCAAAAAGAATAATCCATTATGGGTGCTTATAGGCCTTCTGTATAAGAACAGGTACATAAAAAATACGAGCGAGATCATACAAATGGCGATCACTCCACCTGAAAACCGTAGCCATTTTTCAACAACAGAGGCATTTTGAGATCTGGTCTCAGATAAACTTTCCAGAACATTAGCACTTTGTTGGGTTACGATATCTCCTTTTCGAATAATCATCTGTCCCTGAGCAATAGCGCCTTTGGTAGGTGAAACCTGAGCAAGCTGATCCTCAATTCTTATCTGTGTATCCTGTTCACTAAAAATTAAGTTCGATTGAATGGCTTTATTATATAGCTCCATTCCAAGCTGAGCTACACCCTGATTAAAATCTCTGTTTAACTGAAATTGAGCATACTCATTTGCCTCACGCAGGTCACGTACTCTGGCCTTGGTAGCTATTCTCTCTGTACTGTTTACAACATCGCGTATTACTATTTCATTTTGATTGATACTGGCTTTGGTCCTGTTTATGATTCCATCAGTCATCAGAGTTTCTATGACGGATTCGAGACGTTGTTTTACTTGTACACCAATAAAGGAACTTACGGGGCGATTATTTGTCAAAGCAGAATAATAGCTGTCAAAAAGTACGGTCCAGGATCTTTCTGTTAATTGAATTTCGGCGTTAGCGTATTCCTGAGCAAATCGAACACTATCATCAAAATTACGGGAAAGATTTGTCTGTTTGCTTTCCTGCCAGTTATAATAACTCTCAATAACAGGTTGAATGTTTCTGTATAAAGAATCAATTTTGGTTTGAACACCTATTGCAATATTCGGATTAATATTAAAAACAGGTGAAACAGTACTCCGAATTTGCTCTTCTTCAGTCTCAATCTCTTCGGCGGTTTTATAGATGGCAAAAGTATACGGTGCTACAAGGTCTTCTGCTCTCCATGGCTGCCCAACGGTGTAGTTTAAACCGGAGTTTATAGTAGCATTAGGCAAAGAGAGAATGGAAATACCAATAAAACATATAAAAATAAATGCTCTGAGATAAGGATTTCTCTTTAAAGAATACTTTTCCTGCTCTTTTTTAAGTTTTTCTCCTATCAGGGGAGCGAGGTCATTCTTTTTTTGTCCTAATCCGATTTTATCAAGTAAACTCATAAATAAATATTAGTTTCGCTTACAAGTAAAGCAAGCGTTCGTTAATTTACAGATAATAGTTTCCAGATTTAAAACTTCTGTTAAATTTAATTCTGCTTGGGAACATAACCTTCAGAGTATTTAATGTCATTTAAAACAAAAAAAAGTCTCGGGCAACATTTTCTAACTGATAATAACATCATTTATAAAATTATTGATGCTATTAAGGCAGAGAAGTCAGACCGCGTTATAGAGATCGGACCGGGAACGGGAGCTCTAACAAAGTATCTTGTTCAAAAGTATGACGACGTTCATGTAATAGAAGTTGACCAACGAGCAATTGAGGTTCTTGAAGCAGAAATTGACGGAATCACTATTCATCAACAAGATGTTTTGAAAGTAGATTGGAATGAGTTGATAGCAAAAGAAGGCAAAACATATGTAGTGGGAAATCTTCCATATTATATTACAAGTCCGATTCTTTTTTCATTACTTGAACAACGGCATCTATTTGAAGATGCTATTTTGATGATGCAGAAAGAGGTCGCAGAACGCTTAGTAGCTGACATTTCAACAAAAGCATATGGTATTCTGTCCGTCCAAACACAATTGATGAGTTCCGCTGAGATACTATTCAATGTTTCTCCCAATTCATTTAGCCCACCGCCTAAAGTTGAAAGTTCGGTGATCAGATTAACTTTTGATCAACCTGAACTGGAATGTTCGGACCAAAATTTAAAGACGGTAGTACGTACCGCTTTTAATCAGAGAAGAAAAAAGATCAGCAATTCTTTAAAACCTGTTTTAGGTGATTATAAACCTGAAGGTTATGATTTTGATCAGCGACCTGAGAATTGGGAACCTGCCATCTATGCAAAATTGACAGCCCATCTGGAGAGCACCGGAATGATGGAATGATTTGGTACGGTAGTTGCATTGTTACCAATGAAACAATGAAAAGAGCATTTGCTCGAATTAACTACTAACACAAAATAAGAGGAGTCATACACATGGCTAGTATTAAACCTTTAGGCGATCGCGTGCTTGTACAAGCGGACGCAGCTGAAGAAAAAACCAGCTCTGGTCTATACATTCCGGATACAGCTAAAGAAAAACCACAGCAAGGTACTGTTATAGCTGTAGGTGCAGGGAAAGTAGAAAACGGAAATAAAATTGATATGACTGTAAAGAAAGGCGACAAAGTTCTTTACGGTAAATACGCCGGTACTGAAGTAAGTTTTGACGGAGAAGAGTACCTGATTATGCGTGAGTCTGATATTGTTGGAATCCTATCGTAAGTACATCAGACCAAATACAAAGAATTAAAATCAAAAATTAAAAGAAAAGAATACTATGTCTAAGTTAATTCACTATGATGTGGAAGCACGTGACGCTCTAAAAAAAGGTGTCGACAAACTAGCCGATGCTGTAAAAGTTACGTTGGGACCACGCGGAAGAAATGTTGTAATTGAAAAGTCATTTGGCGCACCAAAGATCACTAAAGATGGTGTTACTGTAGCTAAAGAAATTGAGCTATCTGACAAGATCGAGAATATGGGAGCTCAGATGGTTAAAGAAGTGGCTTCTAAAACCAATGACAATGCCGGCGACGGAACCACTACTGCTACGGTACTTGCTCAGGCAATTATTACTGCTGGTTTGAAGAATGTTACTGCGGGTGCAAACCCTATGGATCTTAAAAGCGGTATTGAAAAAGCAGTTGCTGCTATAGTTGAAGGTCTTAAAGATGTTAAAATCGATATCGATAAAGACATCGACAAATTGAAGCAGATCGCTACTATTTCTGCAAACGGTGATGATGAGATCGGATCTCTTATTGCTGATGCTTATGAGAAAGTAGGAAAATCTGATGACGGTACTTTCAACAACACTGGTGTTATCACTGTTGAAGAAGCGAAAGGAATAGAAACTACATTAGAAACTGTAGAAGGTATGCAGTTCGATCGTGGTTACCTTTCTCCATACTTCGTTACTGATTCTGAAAAAATGGTAACTGATCTTGAAGATCCATACATCCTTATTTTCGATAAGAAAATTTCTGCAATGAAAGATCTACTTACAATTTTGGAAAAAGTAGTTCAGTCAGGAAAACCATTATTGATCATTGCTGAAGATATTGAAGGCGAAGCGCTAGCTACATTAGTAGTTAACAAACTTCGTGGTTCATTGAAAATCGCAGCTGTGAAAGCTCCTGGTTTTGGTGACAGAAGAAAAGCAATGTTAGAAGATATCGCTATCCTAACCGGTGGTACCGTAATCTCTGAAGAGCGTGGATACAAATTAGAAAACGCAACTCTTGATTTCTTGGGTCAGGCAAGCAACGTAACTATCGACAAAGACAATACTACTATTGTTGGCGGAAGCGGAAAAGCTGATGACATCAAAGCAAGAGTAAATCAGATCAAAGGTCAGATCGAAAATACGACATCTGATTATGATCGCGAAAAACTACAGGAGCGTTTAGCTAAATTAAGTGGCGGTGTTGCAGTATTGTACATTGGTGCTGCTTCTGAAGTTGAAATGAAAGAGAAAAAAGACAGGGTTGAAGATGCTCTTCATGCAACCCGAGCTGCTGTGGAAGAAGGAATTGTCCCGGGCGGTGGAGTTGCTTACTTAAGAACTATGAAAGTTCTTGATAAACTAAAAGGCATCAACGATGACGAAACTGTTGGTTTCCAAATCGTGCGTAAAGCTCTTGAGGCTCCATTGAGAACTATCTCTAACAATGCCGGAGTTGAAGGTGCAATTGTTGTACAGAAAGTTCTTGAAGGAAAAGGTGCTTTCGGATACAACGCACGTACTGAAGTATACGAAGACCTAATTAAAGCCGGTGTAATCGATCCGACTAAAGTAACGCGTGCAGCGCTTCAAAACGCAGCATCTGTTGCAGGATTACTACTAACCACTGAAGCTGTAATTTCTGACAAACCATCTGATGATGATGATGGTGGCGGAATGCCAGGCGGAATGGGTGGCGGAATGCCGGGAATGGGAGGCATGGGAGGAATGATGTAAATCATCCCTCGTGAATCTTATTTAAAGATATTAGCCCCAGTCATTAATTTGGTTGGGGCTTTTTTGATCACAGATTTATGTGATTAGTTTGATTTTCACTGATGTGATGGAGAAATGAAAATCTGTCTAACGGCTAAAGTCCGTCTGATAGATGTATGAATTGGTTATTCGCTATTTAACAATTTTTGGTAGCATGCTAGAGTCCATTCTTTTCCAAAAATTTTGTAACTCTTTATGTTTTGTTCTTTTTCCATGCCTTCAAGTTTCTCAAAATTTTCGCGAATTTTCTCTCTGAGCTTAACAGCCTCTTCAAAATTTATATTTTTCATCAGTTAGTTTATGTGATGTAAATAAAAAAAAAGAATCCCCGGCAATTCTTTAGTGCCAAATACGCATCGGGCTCCCAACACCGATGTCGAACATCCTGATGCCGGGACATCACTTTGCATTCGCCGGGAGATTATTTCCCGTATCTGGTTCACGTTTCAAGTATAACTAAATGTACACAAACTCTTTACGGATTATGCTCATTTTCTATCTAATGGATTTCAATTCGTCCCAACTGGAATCCAGCTTAAATTATACCAGCGAGGATTAAATAAGTTGTGGGGATCGTTTTGTGTTTTTGACCCCTTCTGTCTTCCCCTTGGATAAGGGGAAGGACGTTTTAACAAAATACCAATAGTTTAAAATCCCCAAGCTATCCTTGAAGATAGATACTAAGGATCTGCAATATCTGTCTAACGGCTAAAATCCGTCTGATAGATATAAGCTTATTTCCTTAAGTCCTTCTTTCAATATTTTTGGATTGATGGAATTCTAGTTAGCCAAATAAGAATGTTTTATAATAAGATATTGCGTGTCCTTATTTTGATATGCTAACAATTTTACTGATTTTGGTCGCTTAAAATTTATCTGTAAAAGAAATACATTTCACTGTAGTTAGATTTGAAACATGCCCGAAATGAATCAACATCCTGAACAAGCAGCAAGAGACAACATTGATGAAATGTTAGTTCAGGCAGGGTGGGTTATTCAATCCAAGAATCGGATAAACTTAGCAGCCAACAAAGGAGTGGCTGTAAAAGAATACCAAACGGATGTTGGACCGGTAGATTACGCCTTGTTTGTAGAAGGCAAGCCAGTAGGAGTTATTGAAGCTAAGCGAGAAGAAGAAGGATATAAGCTTACTGTGGTAGAAGAACAATCAAAAGGCTACGCAGATGCTAAACTCAAGTATCTGGATAACGATCCCTTGCCGCTCGTTTATGAAAGCACCGGAACAATTACAAGATTTACAGATTACAGAGATCCGAAACCACGAGGTAGGAATGTATTCAGTTTTCATCAGCCTAAAACGATTGCTGAATGGTTAAAGAAAGAGAAGTCACTGCGGGGTAGGCTATTAGACATTCCGGGATTAAATCCGGAAGGATTACGACCTGCTCAGATTAAAGCCATTGAGAATTTAGAAGGCTCTTTTAAAAATAATCGACCGAAAGCGTTGATTCAGATGGCGACGGGAGCAGGTAAAACTTTCACGGCAGCGACATTTATTTATCGTTTGTTGAAACATGCCGATGCAAAACGGATTCTCTTTCTTGTTGATACCAAAAATCTGGGGGAACAAGCTGAACAGGAATTCATGAAATTTCAGCCTACTGACGACAACCGAAAATTCACCGAGCTTTATAATGTGCAGCGGCTCAGTTCAAGTTATATTGCAACAGATAGTCAGGTATGCATTTCTACTGTGCAGCGGATGTATTCGATTCTAAAAGGAGAAGAACTCGACGAAAGTGCAGAGCTTGAAAATCCGAACGAGTCAACATGGATGCAGGAACAGGTTAAGAAGAACGAACCTATGCCGGTGGTTTACAACGAGAATATCCCGATAGAGCAATTTGATTTTATTGTAATAGATGAATGTCACCGCTCTATTTATAATTTGTGGAAACAGGTGTTGGATTATTTTGATGCTTCATTAATTGGTTTAACCGCCACGCCAGATAAACGAACATTCGGCTTTTTTAATGAGAATGTAGTGAGTGAATACACCTACGAGGAGTCGGTAACAGACGGTGTGAATGTACCATACGATGTCTACACCATTGAAACCGAAATATCTCAAAGAGGTGGAATTGTGGAGTCTGGGTGGTATGTGGATCGGCGGGATAAATTAACACGCGAAAAACGGTGGCAACGCGAGGATGAATCTACAACCTATATAAAAAATGATCTGGATAAATCGGTAGTAAATATCAGCCAAATCCGGAACATCATAAGAGAGTATAAAGAAGCACTAAAGCGGGATATTTATCCGAACAGGTTAGATGAAAAAGGTGAATACGAAGTTCCAAAAACGCTGATTTTTGCGAAAACCGACAGCCATGCTGACGACATCATCAAAATTGTGCGTGAAGAGTTTGATGAAGGCAACGATTTCTGCAAAAAAGTTACCTATAAAATTGATGAAGATCCTAAGTCGCTTATCAATAGATTTCGAAATTCGTATTACCCACGCATTGCGGTTACGGTAGATATGATTGCAACCGGTACCGATGTAAAGCCGTTGGAAGTTGTGCTTTTTATGCGTGATGTTAAAAGCGTGAATTATTTTGAACAGATGAAAGGACGAGGTACCAGAACCATCAATCATAATGATTTGAAACTGGTTTCCAGGTCGGCCGACGCTAAAACACATTTTGTTATTGTAGATGCCGTTGGAGCCACCAAGAGTAAAAAAACGGATAGCAGACCGCTTGAACGAAAGCGAACGGTACCCTTGAAAGATTTATTGGGCGCTGTAACTATGGGAGTTGCAGAAGAAGACCTGTTTTTATCTCTTGCCAACCGCTTGATTCGTTTAGAAAAGCAGATCAATGAAAAGGAAGAAGAGAAATTGACAGAGCTTTCCGGCGGGAAAAACCTTAAGCAAATTACACGAGAACTTCTGGAAGCGTTTGATCCGGATGTGATTGAAGAAAAGGCACAGGAATTAATAAAAGAAATGCCTGAAGAAGATCGCTCTCCCGCTTTTATTGAGGAGTGTAAACAAAAAGCACAAGACGAATTAAAAAAGACAGCAGCAAGTACGTTCAATGGTGAGCTGAACGAATACATTGAAAATGTTCGGAAAATACATGAACAAATTATTGATCATATCAATATTGATACGGTTACTCGCTCGGAATGGGATACTACTTCGGTTGACAAAGCCACGGAAATTGTAACCGGCTTCGCGGATTACCTGAGTTCCAATAAAGATGAAATTACCGCGCTCAGTATTTTTTATGACCAGCCTTACCGGCGGCGAACTATTACCTATAAAATGATTAAAGAAGTAATGGAAAAGCTGTTGCTGGAAAAACCACAACTGGCACCTGTTTATGTATGGGAAGCGTATAAAACATTGGATGGAGCTGATAATTCAGTACCCGATTCCCCAAAAAATGAACTGGTAGCCTTAGTGTCTTTAATTCGAAAAGTATGTGGCATTGACGAAACGCTAACTCCCTTTGACAAAAAGATAGACGAGAACTTTAAGCGTTGGATATTTAAACAAAATGCCGGAAAACACAACCGCTTTACCGAAGAGCAAATGGATTGGCTAAGAATGCTGAAAGAGCATGTGGTAAGCAGCTTTCATATTGAATTGGAAGACCTGGATTTTACCCCTTTTGATGCACATGGCGGAAGAGGAAAAATGTGGCAACTGTTCGGAGAAGACATGAACTCCATTATTGATGAACTTAACGAAGAACTGGCAGCATAATGCGTGAGTATTGGGTGGAAGTAAATCTTGATGAAATTGGGAATATTGTTTCAGGAGGAACTCCTAAAACTTCTATCAAAGAATATTGGGGAGGAAATATTTCTTGGATAACTCCAGCGGATCTATCAAGCTATAATAATAAGTATATTTCAAAGGGGAGAAAAAGTATAACAGCGTTAGGGCTAGAAAAATCTTCTGCTAAACTGATGCCTAAAGGTTCTATTCTATTTTCTTCAAGAGCTCCCATTGGATATACAGCAATTGCTAAATGTGATTTAAGTACAAATCAAGGGTTCAAAAGCGTTACTCCTTATAAGGGCGTAGAGTCCTTATTTATATATTTTTATTTTAAAGCTAGTAAACAACTCGCAGTTAAGAATTCTAGTGGCACTACATTTAAAGAGATTTCAAAAAAATCCTTTTCTGAACTGCCTGTTCCTCTACCACCCCTCCCAGAACAACGCGCAATAGTTGCAAAACTAGAAGAGCTATTCAGTGATTTGGATAACGGCATTGCTAATCTCAAGAAAGCACAGGCTCAGTTAAAAGTGTATCGGCAAGCGGTGCTTAAAAAAGCGTTTGAGGGAGAACTCACCAAAGAGTGGCGAGAACAGCAAACTGATTTTCCGAAAGAGTGGATCAAAAAAACAATTAAAGAGGTTTGTGAAAATGTGAAGGTTGGAATAGTTATTAAGCCCACTCAATACTATACAAATGATATTGAGAATGGAATTCCTGCTTTTAGATCTGCAAATGTTAGAGAGTTCCGAGTAAATGATTCGAATTGGGTCTATTTTTCAGAAGAAGGAAATGATCTAAATAAGCGAACACAACTAAATACTGGAGATGTTTTAATCGTAAGGTCTGGTTACCCAGGGACATCGTGTGTTGTGCCAGAAAAATTTCAAGGTTCAAATGCCATTGATATTTTAATTGCCACACCTAATCAGGAATTGATAACACCTGAATTTTTATGCACTTTCAATAATTCCCCATTCGCAAAAGGGCTTTTCTCTGAAGGTTCAAGAGGAGTTGCTCAAAAACATTTAAATGTTGGTGTATATAATAAACTTAGTATTTCAATCCCTTCAATTCCTGAACAGAAATTAATTCTGAAAGAAATAGAATCTCGCTTATCAGTGTGTGATAAGATGGAAGAAAGTATTGCCGAGAGTTTAGAGAAAGCCGAAGCATTGCGCCAAAGCATCCTTAAAAAAGCCTTCGAGGGCAAATTGCTCACCGAAACCGAACTACAAGCCTGTCGCAACGAACCCGATTGGGAACCGGCTGCGAAGTTGTTGGAGAGGATTAAGGGGGAGGGGAATTTATGAATCATGGTTTAGTTCCTATTCCTAAGAATACTATTCAGGGTTTTATCGATGATGCTACCCGACTTAGGATTGAGTTTATTACTAAAAGATTGTCTCATTCTGTAACATCAATTGAAATTATAAACTGGTTAGGTAATTTCAAGACAGGGGAACAAAAAAAGGCACTCGATATACTTGAATATTTGGAGTATGTAACAGAAAACGAGCTAATCGAATATTTGGATAATAGAATCAAGGAACTGCTAACCTCTTTTAACACAATTAAAAAAATCATTGTTCTTCCTGTTGGAGAGTTTGGAAAAAGTGGAACATTGTTGACTTATTATTTCAAAAAAACACCATCTTATTCGAACAATAAAAGCTTGTTTAAGATTATTGAGAATCAAAGACAGATTAAGGCACAAATAAAACAAAACCTCATACAGAATGATACTCTATTTGTTTTATTGGACGATTTTCTTGGAAGTGGAAAATCGGTTTACAAATTCTATAAAGAATTCGTGAAACCCCAACTCAATCAACTAAAAACAAAATATAGTACCTGCATACTATCAGTATATCATTTGAATAAAGCTGATACATTCTTGAATGGGGTTATACCAGAATTGAAAATAATAAGTGAGCTTAAGTACCAATGTTTTTCTAAAGGAAAATCCCCCTACGGTTATTATGATAGGTTGAAAAATGTTAGGGATTTAGCTTATTACTATGGGCAACATCTTTTTGAAACGGTAAATCAAAAGGGAGTAATTGAGACTCATCCATTGGGGTTTAAAAACTCGCAAGCCCTTGTAGTTTTTCCTTACAACCCACCAAACAATACTTTGCCAGTTATTTGGTCGGGTCGTTTAATAAAGAAGTTTGACAGAAAATGGATTCCATTGTATCCGAGAAACAATGTGCTAAAAATGGCAGAGGCAAAATCATCACGGAATGAGCTAGCGTATGAATTAGGGCTTCTAAGGTCGGCAGGTGCTGTTGTTACTGACGCCTTATATAGCGGAAGTAAACATATTGGGTGGAAAGCATTTAACTACTTTAAAACTACAGACTTTAAACTTTTTTCATATATAAGGCTTAATCAGCAGAAAAGAGTAGATCAAACTATCTGTATGATATTAGGGATAACACTTTCTGATTTAGAAGAAATTAAAAATGAAGGTTTTGTTCGTGGAGTTTTAGATAAAAGCGGAAAATTATCAAAAAAAGGAGCCTCACTTTATTATCAAAGTATAAAAGAACTTAGAAGAATTAAAAATGAACTAGCGAGAAACGCTAAGTACGAAATAAAGGAAAATGTATATATTCCAAAAGTTTTCAATGGTAGGGCTAGAAATACAGTCTAGCTGTTATCAGCCATTTATGGTTGAATCTGCTTTGTGTATAAGCGGAAGAAATAAAGTTACTTTACATCATTTAAGAAGGCAACACAGCACGGTAGTCGGGTTGCCTTCTCAAACGCGAAGCGTTTCGCGGTCAAGTAAGTCGTAGTCTGATTTCTATGCCTATATCATTGAATCAAATAAAAACTAAAGCAGAAGAACTTAATACTAGCGAAGAGTTTAAGGCGGAAATTCTTTCTTATGCCGAAAAGTTAATCGATCAAGATCTTCCTGTAATTTTTTCTTTGGCTGATTTTGCTGGAAAAATAGACCTCTCTTTTAAACGGATTAAAAATATAGCTGAGTCACCGGATTCACATTACAAAAACTATAAACTAAGAAAAAAACAAGGTGGATATCGTTGGATTAACAGTCCAGACGAACTGCTTAAAAGTATTCAATACTGGATATACAAATTTATATTATCTCAGATTCCTAGCCATGATTCAAGCTTTGGCTTTGTACCTAAAAGATCCATTGCTGATAATGCATCTCTTCATACTAAACAGGAAATAATTCTAAATGTTGATTTGTATCGTTTCTTTGATTCTGTTACACAACAAAGAGTATTTGGAGTTTTTAAAAGACTTGGTTATCACCCTAACTTAGCCTTTTCATTTGCTCAACTTTTAACAGTTCAGCATGGATATCAATACTGGAAAGAAATCGAAAATGAAAAAGTCTTTCCAGAAAAATTTTTAAATGCCAAGCCATCTTGTTTGCCACAAGGTTCACCCGCAAGTCCAGCGATTGCTAATATTGTATGTTATAGATTAGATAATCGATTTAAAAAGCTAGCGGAATCACTTGGTGTCAATTATTCTCGATATGCTGATGATTTAACTTTTTCTGGGAAGCTTAAAAATATTCCATCTTTAAACACAATAAGAAAAATTATAACAGAAGAAGGATTCTTCATTAACGAAAAAAAAATTAAATACAACCGACGATCTTATAGACAAGAAGTAACGGGATTAGTTGTAAATGATGGAGTGCGTGTAAAAAGAAAATTCAAACAAAAAGTTCGTACAGAATTGCACCATTGTATAAAGTACGGCCCTGAAAACCATTTAGAGTGGTTGCAGAAGAATAAACAACAAGAGAAAAAGGCAAACTATAGAGACTATCTGCTCGGGAAGATTTGCTTTATTTATTCAATAGAAAAAGAAGTGGGTAAAAAGTATTTAGAAATGTACAATCAAATTGAATGGGAACTATGACAGAAGCATCCATTATCTCAAAAGTCTGGAATTTTGCAAGCGTACTCCGCGACGACGGAGTGGGTTATGGCGATTATCTGGAACAAATTACTTACTTGCTGTTTCTTAAAATGGCGGATGAATTCAGCAAACCTCCCTACAATCGGGAAACAAATATCCCGGAAGAGTTTAATTGGGATAGCTTAGCAACCAAACGTGGTGCAGAATTAGAAGCTCATTACACAAAACTACTAAGGGAACTTGGGCAAGCTTCGGGAACTTTAGGTCAGATTTTCACTAAAGCCCAGAACAAAATTCAAGATCCGGCAAAACTTCTAAAGGTCATAGACATGATCAATAAAGAGAAGTGGAGTATGATGGGCGCCGATGTAAAAGGGAAGATTTACGAAGGTTTATTGGAGAAAAATGCCGAAGATACCAAGAGTGGAGCCGGGCAATACTTTACGCCAAGGGCTCTAATTCGTGCAATGGTAGAATGTGTGCAACCAGAACCATTAAAAACCATTGCTGATCCTGCATGCGGTACAGGAGGTTTCTTTTTAGCAGCTTATGATTTAATTGTTGATCAGAACAAACTGGATCAGGAAGAGAAAGAATTTTTGAAGAATAAAACCTTCTTCGGAAATGAAATCGTAGCCAATACCCGAAGAATGTGTTTAATGAATATGTTTCTTCACAATATCGGAGAAATTGACGGAACTTCATTTATTTCCTCAGCCGATGCCTTAGTGGCCGATGAAGGAACCCGTTATGATTATGTGCTTGCCAATCCACCATTTGGTAAAAAGAGCAGTATGACCAGCACCAATGAAGAAGGCTTACTCGAAAAACAAGATTTAAGTTATAATCGTCAGGATTTTTGGGCATCAACTTCGAACAAACAATTGAATTTTCTACAGCATATTAAAACTATGCTTAAAATTAATGGAGAAGCGGCTGTTGTGGTCCCTGATAATGTATTATTCGAAGGCGGAGCAGGGGAAACCGTTCGTAAGGAATTACTTAAAACAACAGATCTTCATACCATTCTGCGTTTGCCAACAGGTATCTTTTATGCTCAGGGTGTAAAAGCAAATGTGCTTTTCTTTGACAATAAACCGGCTTCTAAGAACCCTTGGACGAAAGAGGTTTGGATATATGACTATCGAACAAATATCCACCACACTTTAAAGAGAAAGCCAATGACTTTGGAAGACTTAAGAGATTTCATTCAACTCTACAATCCATCCAATCGAAATAAAAGGAAGGAGACATGGAATGCCGAAACCGAAGAAGGCAGATGGAGGAAGTACAGCTATGATGAAATTATTGAACGCGATAAAACCAATCTGGATATTTTCTGGCTTAAAGATAAAAGCCTTACCGATTTAGATAATCTTCCTGATCCGGATGTTCTTGCAAATGATATTGTTGAAAATATTCAAGCAGGTTTAGAGAGTTTCCGAGAAATTATGGAGACAATAGGTGTAGAGGAAGATTGATTTACCAATTAGAGTTTAAGAAACTAACCCTTGTTCATTAATTTGAGCAAGGGTTTTTTGTTTCTAAATATAAGCTCAGCAAGTGAATTAACTTAGTACAACTAAAAATTTTATAACCAACTATTGCAAATGAGTAAAAAATTTATAAAATAAATAGTATTAATTTATAATACTTAACTACAACTAAAAGGGAAGACAATGAAAAAAGGGGTGAATTGTATTTTTATTTTGGGACTTGTTTCTGCGTTTTTAAGCGCAGACGTTGCTGCACAAAGCTGTACAGATAGTGATATTCAATCTAAACTGAATAATGGTAAGTCAGTATACTCGGTACTGAATGAGTGTCCAGGGAATAACATCAGTGATTTTTACGGGAAAAATTATGCGGGTGGAGTTATTGTATATTTAGACTCCAGCAAGAATGGAAAAGGAATAGTTGCTGCGACTGAGGATGAGAATAGCTATGCCGCTTGGAATAACGCACTTTCAAGAAATGGAATTTTGTTTAATGGTAGTTTGCAAGAAGGGCTTGGAACGGGAAAAAGCAACATGAACGCTGCTTGTGCATTTAGTGGGTGTGGTAAACCGCCAAAATCGCGATTCCCCAATTACAACAGCCCATTTCAAGATGCATTATATTTTGTTTCGTCCTCGACTAGAAATGGATACTCAGACTGGTATTTACCAAGTAAAGATGAACTTTCAACAGCTTACGCTAATTTGGCATCCAATTTCAATTCTTGTTCAACTGGGGGGTGGTGGACATCCACACAAATTCCTGCAAGTTATACTTTCCCAGGTTCTAACTTAACTAGTTACCAATATAAGGAATACTACCCAACTAGTGTCTATTTGCTTAATAGTAATGGTGACATGACCTGGTCGAGCAAAAGTAACGGTCGATGTGCAAGAGCATTTCGATCAATTGCGCCATGGATTGATGATATAAAAAACAGAATTGTTGAAGTTGGAGATACCCTAACAATTAAAGGAAGCAATTTGGATTATTTGAGTGCAGGGATTGAAGTGCAGTTTCCGAATGGGATTAAAGCAAGTCCGCTACCTGGTGCAAACAACGATTCCATAAAAGTGATTGTGCCCACAGGTACAGGAAGCGGGATGATTAGAGTTGTAACTGATGGAGTTCAAAGCAATAAAGATTCATTGACAGTTGTGCCTACTCCAAATGGTCCTCCTGAAATAACTTCCATATCAGAGACTATGGTTGTTTTTGGAAATGGCTTCAGAAGTATAGGACATATTACTATTACTGGTAAGAATTTCGGACCGATAAATAAGGTAACCTTCGCAGGGGGAGCTGTTGCAATGTCTCCCAATTCAACAAATACAACACAATTCAGTGTTCCAATTCCTCGGGGTGCATTAACCGGTCCAATAATGGTGAGCTCTGGAAACAGACATAGTGCGTTATCAAGTGACACATTGGTTGTTATGTCCTATAGTGAACCTGCTTTAGAGTTTACTACTGCTAATTTGAATGATATATCTATAGACTCAACAGGTACTCATTTGGTTTCAGTTGGTGATGGTGGAGTAATATTAATCAGTCAGAATGGTGGAGCGCATTGGACTCCATCAGATAGTATCACAATTAATCCTGCAATAGGTACAAAAAATTTAAATTCAATCGTATTCGATTCAAAAATAGGTCAACATGGAGCTTTTTATGTCTGGGGAGGATCAATTAACGGTGGATATATATTTCTAAGTTCTACCGCTGACCTTACTACCTTCTGGGCGTCCAGATCGGCTTCTAAAGATATTCGCACTCCAATTAATATAAAGGGGCAAATTTATGCTACTGATGGAGCTGCCGATATTCTTCAGCTTAATTCTTCATTTCAGTGGAATACATTAGAACAAACAGCACATGAAGTACATGCTTTTGCCAGCAATGGAGACTCTTTAATAACTGTAGGTTTTAATAAAAATACTAGGTTTGGACAGGCTTTTTGGACCAGTCCTTTTCCGGTAACACAAAATTCATTAGAATATGATTCAAATAGTTTAGAAATGAAAAGTGTTGTCTGGGGTAAAGATGTTTATGCCGCAGTTGGTTTTTCATCCACCCCATATTTAACGTTCAGTAAAAATGGTAAAAATTGGAAAGCGGCTACTTGTATTAGTCAATCATGTTTTCCTCAAAGAGCAATTGGGTTCAACAGCAAGTTAGGAATCTTTTTTACCGGAGGCTATTCGTTAAAAAGTTATTATAGTAATGATGGAAAAAACTGGAAACAGGTAAGGAATCTTCCTTCATCTTTTTCTACTACATTACCTGCTGGTACAGCAATTGTTCAGATTAATAAAATTATCCCCACAAATGATGGATTTATAATGATTGGACAAACCGGATATGTTGGCAGATTAGCTGTCAAACTTCCTGCCCATTAGTACTTTTTCTATTGAATATAAGATATGGGTTAAGACCATTTTCTACATGAATCTAAGACAGACTTCAACCCTTGTTCATTAATTTGAGCAGGGGTTTTTTGTGTTCGGTTAAGTCTATCTAAAGGTCAGAAAATATCAGGTCTGTGAATATTTGCGGAAAGCCTAGATGAGGTTATTAGGGAATAGAAAAAATCAACTTTAAAGTGTATTATTAAAATATATTCAAGGTTTCAGAAAAGTATATTTGGAACGATAAAAAAATGTCGTTTTATTTGCGAATGGATTTTAAAACAGGGCTGGTACTTATTTTTGTGCTTGTATTTTTAGGGAATACAACCGAAGTATATTCTCAAGAGAACACTATTCCTGCTTATGAATACTTGTCACCTGATTGGTTTACCCCCTTTTCGGGGATGATGGAACTATCAAATAAACAACTCCTGATTACAGGGATAGGTTATACACGAATCTATGATGGAGGGAAGTGGAGTAAAGTCGATAATCTGATCGGAAAAAATGTTCTCACCTACACTGAATACCAAGATAAAGTATGGCTTGGCATGGATAACGATTTCGGTGTAATTGAAGAGACAAGCAGAGGAATATGGGAATTCGTTTCGATGAAGAAAATATTCGGTGATTCTGTCAAGTTCCAGAATCAGATAATTGGATTGTTCAATATTGATGAAAAACTTGTGTTGAGTACATTTCATGATAAGTATATTTGGGATGGAACTTCTGTAAAGGCAATAAATGAAAGGGAGATACTCGCTGAAGTATTGGGGAAAAGTGTATCAGAGATAAGTTCGGAATATCCGCGCCTATTGCTCAATATGACCCACATTGTGGATGATAAAATGTATCTGGAAGTTGAACCTTTTGGGTATGTAGTATTTGATGGAACATCGTTCACTAAAGATCCCGGTTTTATTGATGGATTAAATGGTTTGATCTTACAAGTAGAAAAATTTAAAGATTCAACTTATTGGGCGGTTACTTTAGATGGTATTTTCATAAAAAAAGGAGTGAATGAAAAATGGGAGAAATGGGATGTCTCTCTTCCCGAATATGATAACTCGCGTTTTTATATGTCTGTTGAAGAGATGAAGGACGGGAATAAACTACTACTTTCAGAAAATTATGCATATGTATTAAACGGGAGTAATGAGATACTTTATAGTTCAAAACAGATAAAAGAACTTCAACTAAAGGAAAGTTATATAGGTAGTACAATAACTTCTGATGGAACTGTGTGGTTAATTGATGATACAGCTATTCTAAAATTGTATCCTGAAATGCCATTTCAAACACATGAGTTTCCAGCTTACACGCAGTCTGGCTTAGGGCAAATGTTTGTTTGGGATGAGAATAACTTGGTATTAAGCGGGTTTAGTGGTCCTATAAAAATAACCCATCAGGATACTATTTATTACGAGCCCGGAATAGGAGCAGCTATTGGAGTATATAGCCATAAAGGGCAACTGTATTTTCCTTTTGAGTATCAGTTGTTGGAATATGATGGCGAAGAAAAAAGATCTGATTCAGAGCTTCCTTTTAGAATAAATAGTTTTATTCCGGTTGATGATTTGGATGATACACTCTTTATTGGAATGGAAGGCGGCTTTGGAAGATTGCAAAGAAATGAAAATGGTGGATGGGTTCAGGAGCTAATAGTAAAAGATGAAAGCTATGCAGTGGTAGTAAATCTCCTTTCTAGTCGGAATAAAAAATGGATAGGAGCAACATCTGGCGGAATTATTTTTGAAATCACACAGAAAGAGAACTCCTTTTTAGCTGCAGAGATTGCAAGTTTGAATGAGTTATTCGGGGTATCAGAGGTAATAGGTTTTGAAATAGTTGATAATAGATATACTGTTTTAACGAGTAAGGAAGCTTTTTCCGCTTCAATTAAAGACCCAAGTTTTTGGAGCAGAGATAAAAGATTCGAAGACGTGTTTTCCAATATAATAGTGGAAGGAATTCAGGTTATTAATGATCGTGTTTATCTGTTTGGCTTCGATTCATGGTCAGGTAAAATTTGGGAATACAAAGACAAAAGTTTTTCGAGAATTCCTGTAAATGCGGGTAGTTTTTTTTATGAGGTGGCTTCATCTCCAAGTAATGAATTAATGATTGCTGGATCTAAAAATTTAATGCAGTCTGACACAGTTGAGGAATTAAAACAATGGTATGAGAAACAAAATGTAGAGTTAATTCGGTGGATTAAAGGTTCATCTGAATCTGGTTCCGATGAAAAAATCAGCTTTTCTTCATCAAAATCTAATATCCAATTCCGTCTGGGTTTTACTTCTAATTTTTATACTCAACATGATCAGTTTCGAATTAAAGTTAATGACGCTGAATGGAGTGACTGGCAATCTGATCCGGAATTCAGTTTTACAAATTTAAAATCAGGTACATATTCAATTGAAGCTGAAGGAATTGATGGAATGGGAATGCTTAAGAAAGCAACTCCTTTAACATTTCGGATAGCACCCCCTTGGTATCTGAGTAAAATGAGTATAATTTTTTATGTAATACTGATTTTACTATTGATTTGGTGGTTAGCTAATCAAATTGCCTCGTACAGAAACAGACAATTAGAATTGAGATTAAAGGCAGAGCAATTGGAAGAATTAAACAAAATCGACCAAATGAAAACCAATTTACTCATGAATATATCTCATGAGTTAAAAACTCCACTAACATTAACACTTGGACCATTAGAACTGTTAAAAGAAAAAATCGATCAGGCAGAAGAGAAATGGAAAAAGCCATATGCAATGGCTCGAAGAAATGGGAGAAGGCTACAGGAATTAGTTCAACAGATTTTAGATTTAGCAAGATTAGATACAAATGCTTTGAGTTTAAATCCGGAAGTTATTGAGGTTTCGCAGTTCTTAAGGCTTATAGTTGAATCTTTTGAAAGTCTGACACTTCAAAAGAAAATAAAGCTGACATTTGAATTCAATGGTGATTATTTCAACGCAAAAATAGATAGAGATAAAATTCAAAAAGTAGTTACAAATCTTGTTTCTAATGCAGTGAAGTTCACACCTGAGGGAGGCCATATTAAAGTTCAGTTAAAGCGAGATAACAAGAACTTTATTCTTTCGGTACAGGATAACGGAACCGGGATCGAAGAAAGCCGTTTAGATCTAATTTTTGATCGCTTCCATACAAATCATAATAAAGTTATAGGTAGTGGAGAGGGTATTGGAATTGGGTTAAGTATTACCAAAGAGTTTGTTGATTTACACAATGGTAAAATATATGTAGAAAGTAAAATTGGTTCGGGTACTTTATTTACAGTTTCCATTCCGGTTAATACAGAAGATGAACGAATATCGAAGCTTGTAAATAAGTCTGAAGTTTCTGCTGTAAAATTGAACGAAGAAATTAATGAGCAACAATTAACCACAGATAAAGCATACAGCTATACAAAGCAAGATATTTTGGTTCTCGAGGATAATAGAGATATGCAAGATTACATTATTTCTATTCTGGAGGATGAAGGATTTAATGTGACTTTAGCACAAAATGGAATAGAGGGGAAGAAGAAGCTGGCATTACTAAAACCTAATTTGATACTATCTGATGTAATGATGCCACAAATGGATGGGTTCGAATTTGCCAGATATGTTAGAACTGTGCCTGAATTTAGATCCATTCCTCTGATAATGTTAACAGCACTTTCGGGGGAAAATAACAGGATACATGCGTTCAGAATTGGTGTCAGTGACTATGTACAAAAGCCTTTCAATAGAAACGAATTGCTAGTTCGGATTAAAAATTTGCTAATTCTAACTGAGGAAAGAAACCAGGCAAGAGAAGAAAAAGCAGAAACCCCTGATGAGATGAGTGCAGCTGTGGGTTATGTAGAAGTTTTAAAGCAATACGTGATAGAAAATATAAAAAACTTAGACATAACAGTTGAAATGCTAGCCTCAGAGGTTAATCAAAGTAGAAGTTCATTGTATAGATTTTTGAAAATATCTACCGGATTTACACCGGCCGGCTTTGTAAAAGAAATAAGGCTACAGCAAGCCCGACTAATAATAGAAGAAGGAAAGTTAAAGTCAGTTTCAGAAGTAGGAAATAGTGTTGGATTTAAAACATCAGCGTATTTTTCCAAAATCTATAAAGAAAGATTTGGAGTCTCTCCTAAAGAAAAGATGATTTAAACTCTATTGAACCTACCAGAGATCGTAATCTTCAACTGAACCCCATCTTATCGAGTTTAAAAGACTCAATCTGGTAATTATTGGAACGTTTATTAAGGTTTTTGATACATCTGTTCAATATCGAAAAGGGAAATTTGTGCAACTAAAACAGTGGGACAAATTTAAACTTTGATGATGAGAACTATGGAAAAATATAATGCAGGTTTAAAGATACAATTGTGTGTATTTCTGATGATGGTTGGCTTTAGCCAAATAGTAAATGCTCAATTTTCGGGAGGGGATGGTAGCTCTGGTAATCCTTATCAAATTGCCACTGCATCAGATTTAAACAATGTTAGAAATTATCTAAGCAGTTCATTTATTCTTACAGCAGATATAGATTTAAATGTCTCTCCTTATAACTCCGGATCAGGTTGGGAACCCATAGGTGGATTTAATCCCGGTTATAGATTTAATGGTTCTATAGATGGTAATGATTACACCATAAGTAATCTCTATATAAGCAGATCCGGTTACGACTATATAGGTTTGATTGGAGCAACAGATAGGGGAAGCAGTATTACAAATCTTAATCTTACTAATATAAACGTTACAGGAAGTGCAAATGTGGGTGGGCTAATTGGTTTTAACGGAGGTACAAATATTAGTTTTGTAAGTATTTCAGGATCAGTAAATGCATCATCAGGCGCATCAGGAGGGGTTACAGGTCAATCATGGGAAGCTACATTAACTAACATATCCTCTACAGTATCTGTTACAAGTAGTTCTGATCATTCCGGAGGAATAACCGGAAACCTCTATATTTCACATATATCAGATTCGTACTCATCAGGAACAATAAACGGATACAGAAGAGTTGGAGGTATGGTTGGGACAATGTCTAGCAATGCTTCAATTACAAGTTCTGTAAACAGAAGTTATTCTACAGGATCTGTAAGTGGAAGTGTAAACACAGGTGGACTAATTGGCTACTCGTACGCAAGTACAACATCGAATAGTTTTTGGGATACTCAAACCAGCGGGCAATCTTCCAGTGCCGGAGGTACAGGGAAAACAACCTCGGAAATGAAAAATCAAAGCACATTTACAAATGCAGGTTGGAATTTTGGAGTAGTTTGGACAATTAATTCCGGCTCTTATCCTACGTTGCTTCCACCACCTGTATTTGATGGAGGGTTAGGCACTTCATCTGATCCATTTCATGTAGGTTCTGCAGACCAGCTGAATGAAGTACGAAATTATCTGACTGCTTATTTCATCCAAACAGAACATATTGATTTGTCTTCGGTAAGTAACTGGAATCCTATTGAAAATTTCGAAGGTTCTTATGATGGAAACGGTCGGATTATTTCAAATTTGACTATTAACCGATCATCAGAAGATAATGTGGGTCTTTTTGAAATTGTAGAAGAAGGAGCAATCTTGAATCGAATTGCGATTGAAAATGCTAATGTAACAGGAAGAAACTATGTGGGAACAATTGCCGGTGCTATTTATGACGATGTAACCAATAGTTACAGTACGGGTTCCGTGAACGCAGTAAATCATGCCGGTGGATTGGTAGGAAGGATTGAGCAAACAGAAGCAAGTAGCATTGGTTTGGAGAGATCTTATTCGGTAGCTACTGTCTCAGCGTCAAGTTATAGTGCAGGAGGACTTGCAGGGCGCTTTTATGACGGACATATTAAAGAGAGCTATGCAGCTGGAACTGTAACAGCGCCAAACGGTGCAGGAGGATTGGTGGGCGAATACAATCCGTCTACAAATTATATTACAAATTCTTATTGGGACAGAGAAAAAACAGGACAATCTACTAACAGTGGAGGAGGTTCTTCAAAATCTACACTTGAAATGTTACAAAAAGAGAACTATTCAGGATGGAATTTTTCAAGTAATTGGGATATAAAAGAAAGAGATGAGGATGGAAGTTTATCCTATCCTTTTTTACGTGACCCCAATCCAAATTTAGTTCCTGGATTAACCACAAATACTGCTCCATTTGCAACCAATGTTTATATCAACGGGATTCATCAAGCCGGGGCTTCTCTTGTTGGTGAATATGATTATTACGATACAGATGGTGATTCGGAAACAGGAACAACATTCAGATGGTATCGGTTTGATGATGCAGAGGGCAATGGAAAAACCACAATATCAGGAGTTTCAGGTAGAGTTTATGTAGTAAATCAATATGATGATAATGGAAAGTATATCAGTTTCGAAGTTACTGTCGGAGATCAATTCGGTCAAGGTAATGTCTACGAAAGTAGCTTGATCGGGCCCGCACCCGAAGAACCTGTTTATGGAGTTTTTGATGCAGGTGCAGGAACAGAAGCAAATCCTTATCAAATTGCTACAGCAGAACAACTGAATGAAGTACGAAACTATCCGTCATTTCACTTTATTCTTACCGCGAATATTAACCTGGATGTAGCTCCTTATAATTCGGGTTCAGGTTGGGATCCTGTAGGTACACAAAGCAGTCCATTTACAGGTACTTTTTATGGAGACGGATACATTATCGATGGTTTATTTATTGACACAGAAGAAACTTACGTTGGGCTTTTCGGAAATACAGAGAACGCAAATATTTATAACATAGGTTTGACTAATGTTGATATAACAGGAGAAGATTTTGTTGGAGCTTTAATCGGATTCCAATACGCAGGTCCTTCCAGGGAAAGTGTTATTGAAAATAGTTACGCTACCGGAGTTGTGAACAGCACCTATTCTGAAGGAGGTGGGTTAATCGGACGGATGCAAGCATCAGGAGGAACCAATACCATTCGCAATAGTTATGCAAGAGTTCAGGTTATTGGTACATATGGTGCCGGAGGTTTTATCGGAGCTATGAACGCTAGTAGTTCATCAAGTACGAATAGAATTTATAACAGCTATTCAACCGGTGCAGTAAGTGGAAATACAAATGTTGGAGGATTTGTAGGGCAACGGTTGGGTAGTGGGCAGAACTCTACATTTACAAGCTTTTGGGATACACAAACCAGCGGTCGAACATCAAGTGATGGTGGAATTGGGGAAACCTCTTCTAATATGAAAAGCCAGTCAACTTATACATCATACAATTGGGATTTTACTACTGAATGGGCAATATCCGGTTCTGCAAACAATGGATACCCAACTGTAAAGATACAATCGCCAATAGCGGTTTTTCCGGGTTCAGGTACTATTGAAGATCCGTATCAAATTTCAAATGCCAATCAATTAAATGCAGTAAGGAACTATCTGTCGGCTAACTTTATATTGGTAGATAACGTTGATTTGGATGTCTCACCTTTTAACTCGGGCAGTGGATGGGAGCCTATTGGAACTCAAACCGAACCATTCAGAGGCAGGTTTGATGGAAATGATTATACAATCGATGGTTTGTTTATAAACAGATCAACGGATTATACCGGGTTATTTGGAAGAACCAGTTCAGCTCAAATTACCAACGTTCGGCTTACAAATATTGATGTAACAGGAAATGTTTATACAGGCGGACTTATTGGTCAACAGCACGCATCTTCAAGAACATCAACTGTTTCAAATAGTTATGTAACCGGGGCTGTAGATGGAAATACTTATGTGGGTTTACTTGTAGGAGGACAATACGGAGAAGCGGGGGCAAACTATGTACAGAATAGTTTCACGAAAGGTACCGTTGAAACATCGGTAAGATCAGGAGGCTTGGTTGGAGCACAAATTGTTACTGGAGGAGGACTAAATGACGTATCTGTAAGTTACGCTGCAACAGATGTTCAGGGATCCATAGAATCCGGCGGTTTGGTTGGATACGTTGAAGTTAATTCTTCGGGCACTAACTCAGTAAACAATAGTCTTTGGGATGAAGATGTAAGTGGCCAAACTCAGAGTCAGGGTGGTGTAGGAGTTTCTACCTCTCAAATGAAAACCGAATCTACATTTACAAACTTGGGATGGGATTTTTCTTCGAGGTGGTCGATTTCTTCCGGAGTTAATTCAGGATATCCGAATTTACAGAAAGATCCTGTATTTGCGGCCGGCGATGGAACTTCCGGTAATCCGTATCAAATTTCTACCGCAACTCATCTCAATGAAGTGAGAAATTTTTTAACCAGTCATTTTAAACTCACAAATGATATCGATGTGGGAAATTTTGGGTACAACTATCCTCAGGGATGGGATCCGATTGGAGAAAATTCTTCCGGCGCTGAATTCAGAGGTGTTTTTGACGGAAACGGATATATCATTGAAAACTTAAGGATCCGTCGTTCAACTGAAAATGTGGTAGGTTTGTTCGGAGCAATATTTGACGGTGAAGTGAAAAACGTAGGTTTGGTTGATGTTGATATAGAAGGAAAAGATATAGTAGGTGCTTTGGTGGGTATTAGTTATTCAGACGTCAAAAGCACATTTGCAACAGGGCAGGTTGAGGGAAGTAATCATGTAGGTGGTTTAGTTGGAATTCTCGAAAACTATAACGGCTCAACAGGAGATATTTCTGAGTCGTATGCTCTGGTTGATGTTGAGGCTGCCGGCTCTAATGCAGGTGGGCTAGTAGGCAGATTGATAAGTGGTACGATCGACGAAACCTATTCCGCTGGAGAAGTAAGAGGCAGTGGCTCAAACATCGGTGGACTAGTCGGGATTAACTCTTCCGGATCAGTTTCTGATTCTTATTGGGATATTGAGACATCAGAACAATCCGGTTCGGCTCTTGGAGCAGGGAAGACATCCGAAGAAATGAAGACGCAGGCAACTTTTTCAGGCTGGAATTTTAGTTCTACCTGGGCTCTGTTGAGCGGCGCAAAACTTAGTTATCCATACCTTAGGGATGTTGATCTGGATTCTTACCCGGGGGAAGAAAAAACATATGAAAATGGATCAGGATCAACGGGCGATCCTTATCAGATCTCATCAGCAAAAGAATTAAACCGGGTGCGATTAAATAGAGATAGTGCGTTTGTTCAAAGTGCGGATATTGATTTGTCTGTTTTCGATAATTGGGAGCCAATTGCAGATTTTGGAGGAAGTTACAACGGAAGCGGATATTCTATAAAAGGGTTAACGATTAACAGACCCGGAACTTCAAATAATGGATTATTTGGAAGTTCATCAGGTACTATATATCGTGTTGGTTTAGATTCGGTTTCTATTATTGGGGCGGGAAGTACAGGAGGTTTGGTAGGTTTTATGTATGGCGGATCAGTATCAGAAAGTTACACAACGGGCTCAATTACAGGCGGAAGTTATGCCGGTGGTTTGGTAGGACAGCTGCTATCATCAACAATAAGCAATTCTTACTCTCTGGCTTCTGTAGACGGAGAATCTAATTCGCATATTGGCGGATTTGTAGGGATAAGAAATAACGGAACTATTATTAATTCCTATTCAGCGGGAAAAGTAACAGGAAGTGGGTTCAGAACATTAGGTTTTGTAGGGTACCGAACCGGAAGTGGAACCGTTTCTGGTAACTATTGGGATGAAGAAACTTCAGGCTATGATGATAGTTATGATGCTACAGAAAAGACTACACAGGAAATGAAAACACAAAGCACTTTCGGAGGGTGGAATTTTAGTTCTGTTTGGGCTATTAAGTCCGGCTATGAAGGAAGCTATCCATATTTAAGGTTTAATGAGCCCGATGAACTTCCCGGTTATGTAGATTTGATTGGTTACGAAGGGGAAGGCACCGTAGCAAATCCTTATAAAATTAAAACTCCTTTACAGTTACATGCTATTCGGTTCAATATGAACAGTCATTATGAACTTGTCTCAGATATTAATTTAGACGTTGAACCTTATAATGCGGGTAGCGGTTGGGAGCCGATCGGAACGAACTCTAGCGGATCGGAATTCAAGGGAGTTTTAGATGGAAAAGGTTATACAATCAAAAATCTGTTTATAAATAGAGGTAGTTCAGACTTTAATGGTTTATTTGGTGCTACTCATAATGCTGTACTTAAAAACATATCTCTTGAAGATGTGAATATTACGGGTGATCAATATAACGGAGCATTGGTTGGTTTTAATTATTCTCAAGTTCTTAATAGTTATTCAACCGGTTCTGTTTCGGGATATAATCATACCGGCGGATTGGTTGGCGCAACTGAAAACTATAACGGCTCAAATGGATTAGTTTCTAATTCCTATTCCACAGCGTCTGTGAGTAGTTCTAATTATGGAGCATCAGGTTTGGTTGGAAGGTTGATAAGCGGAACTATTCAAAACAGTTTTGCAGCCGGAATTGTATCTGCTCCATCAGGCAACGGAGGTCTTATAGGAGAAAAAAATTCCGGAACGGTATCGAACAGTTATTGGGATACCCAGACAACTGGCCAAACGACTTCTGCTGACGGAACGGGGCTGACTACTGCTCAAATGTGGAGTAGTTCAAATTTTTCTGGATTTGATTGGGAAAACCATTGGGCAAAATCAGATTCAATAGGCTATCCTTATCTGAGAGAGTTTGGACACAAAAAAGTAGTTCTAAATGGTGATGAAGGCTGGCGTTTAATGGCTGCACCATCCGGTAAACATACGGTTTCTTCGGTTTTAGGTTCTCTATGGACTCAGGGATTTACCGGATCAAATGCTCCATCAGGAACTCCGAATGTGTTATTTTGGAATGAAGCAACAAGAAGTTGGCAACAACCAGCAGATATATCAGATAGTGTTTCCGTTGGTTCCGGTTTTGCTACTTATATTTTTAGTGATGATAACGGACCAAATGCTCACGGGAATGTTGGTTTTCCAAAAGTATTAACAAATTCCGGAACTCAATTTTCCGGGACCGCAAATCCCGCAATTACTTTTACTGACTCAGGGACATTAGCAGATGACGGCTGGAATTTACTTGGTAATCCATATGGTACTTCTATTAATTGGGATGCATCAAATGGATGGAGCAGAACTAATATAGATGGTACATTTTATGTATGGAGCGATTCTGCAAGTGAAGGAGCTGGGGCTTATTTAAGTTGGAATGGAACCACCGGAACTTTAGAAGATGGAAAAATCGCTCCATGGCAGGGCTTTTGGGTTAAAGCAAATGCAGCCGGTGCAAGTATTTCTTTGAACGACTCGGTAAGAAGTTTCGGAGGTACTCTGTTCAAGAAAAAACAAGTTCCTCAACTTAA
The DNA here is from genome assembly GCA_965222085.1 of Balneola sp. Classification (GTDB taxonomy): domain Bacteria; phylum Bacteroidota; class Rhodothermia; order Balneolales; family Balneolaceae; genus Balneola. The sequence continues at coordinate 450,341 of OZ244952.1, read as the reverse complement.
GCTCAGATTATCGGGAAATGAAATGAGTAACTCAACTGTGGTCATGTTTGATGAACTAGCATTGGAAGGAAAAGATGGGCTGGATGCATACAAGTTGAATTCATTAAACTCCGGATTTCTTTTACTCAGTACGGTATTTGGAGAAGAGAAACCTATGGATATACAGGCTCTTCCGGTGAATGGAAAAGAATTTTTGCTTGAATTGGATATGAAAGGAAGTGCTTTAAAAGGTGATTTTTCTCTTTTATGGGATTTAGAGGGGATTCCTGATGATTGGGAAATTACATTGATTGATCGCGAAGAAGGTTCGAAAACCAATATTTCAACAAATTCATCATTAGAATTTAAGTTAACTAGTACTGCTAATTCAAAGGAATCCAAAAAACTCTTTGAACCTGTTTCACCAATTCAGGTGTTAAGTAAATCAAAGGGAAAATCTTCACGATTTGCAATGTTGATCAGGCAAAGCATATCAGTAAGTAATGAACCAAAGGTAGATTTACCCCAAAGCGTGGAGCTTGAACAAAACTATCCGAACCCATTTAACCCAAGTACAACTATTGCTTACGGAGTCCCTGAAACCGGAGAAGTGACTCTGGAGGTATTTGATATTTTGGGAAGAAAAGTGGCCACGTTGTTAAATAGAGAACGGAAAAATGCAGGGAGATATAGCTTAAACTTTAATGCGTCCAATCTTGCTTCGGGTATGTACATTTATCGCCTTCGAGCAGGGAGTGTCGTTATGATCAAGAAATTCACTTTAATTAAATAACCAGCTTTTAGCGTTTAGCTATTAGCTTTCGAGGTAAGTCCCAAAAGCTAATAGCTGATAGCTAACGGCTAAAGCTTAAAATTATGAAAGTACTACTTACCATCCTTTACACACTCATTATCTTAATAATGGCAACAGCTGTTATACACGCTCAACCAGGTCTGCCCAGCGATCCTGCTCAAGCTCCTATAGACGGAGGCCTTGGGTTGCTTGCAGCGGCTGGGGGTGCTTATGCGTATAAGAAGTTGAAGGGGAAAACCAAAGAAAATGACTTAGAATGATTTAACCTTTATAAATCGTTTTAACTATCGCTTCAATATTCAGCTTTACAACAAGAAGTTATGCCGAACATTAAGTTATCGGGAGTTTTTACTTCAATGTTAGCTCGCCAACTTTTAACGTATTCACAGATCGAGCAATATCATGTGGAGTATAAATGATATCCGCATGTTTACGCCAATCGGAAGTGGCTGAACTTAATGGAAATTCAAGCTCAGATAAATGATCAAAAAAGATATTCCAATTATTTTCTGAATCAGCTAGAGAAGGAGTATGAAATTCTGTTTGAGTTTTGGCTTCAGATTGTATTGCAGTTAACGGTTTTTCGATTTTGTATTTACTTTTGGGTTCAGCTTGATTGAAAATTGCAGCAACAGTTTCTGAGCAAACCAAACCGTTATCGTTTCGGAAAGAGACAATCTGACGAATCATTTCGTCGGCCATCCATTCAAAAAATTCGATCAGCTTATCATGATTTACTTTGAATAAAAGATCGATAAGAACAGGGTTTACAGATTTTAGATGGTTTTTTAGAAAAGTTTCCATGTCTTTAATCCATGCTTCTCGTTCCCATCGTGTAATACATAAAAAGATCATCAAAAGAGCCGTGTTGTAGGAATAATTAAGATCTTCATTCACAATTTCATCAGCAAGTGCAAGTAAAGGTTCAACGGGGTATTCCTGAGTTCCAAGAACTTGTTTACCTTTTTCTGCAAAACGATATACATCAGTTTCAATTCCTTTGTAATGATCAATAGGATTTCTGTCAACACCATTTCCACCAGCTTCGACTACTCCTTTTCCATCCCAGAAGGCGGCATGAGTATAAATATCCTGATCAAATGTAATAATCAATCCGCGCAAAATGGTGAAGGCCGCAGTCATGAATTTCTTTTGGTCTTCTTCTGACTTAGCATTACGGAATTTCAGAATAGAGATGAATGCTTCTGCGTATCCTTCAAAACCGGGATGGCGGAATTCACAAAGCAGAATATCTCCGGGTTTGAGCTGATCAGGTGTGATTTTCATGTTATTTATATTTTTATTGGAAAGTAGCTAATTAACTATGCGTTTTAAATTATCCGGTCTAAATATTCAGAAGGATGTTTACCAAACCGCTTTTTATAAAGTTTAGTAAAATAGCTGGGAGTAGAAAACCCGACAGCTCCTGCGATCTCACTTAATGTTTTAACTGAATTGTTTTCCAATCTTTGACGTGCTTTCTGTAAACGTATTTCTTTAACAAAAGCTCCGGCAGAGAGACCGGTAATTTTTTTAATTTCTCTGTACATAGAACTTCTGCTCATAGCCACTTCAGCTGATAATTCTTCCATGTTAAATTGAGTATTACTTAATTTGGATTCCACCAACTTAGTAAGCCTTTTGATAAGTTCGTCATCCAGATCAGGGTTTTTATCTTCCGAAACAGAGACTGTAAATTTATCCCGAACTTTTCTGAACTCAATTAAATTCTGAATCCGGCAAATAAGCTCTTCAGGATTAAAAGGTTTCACCAGATAATCATTTACCCCAAGTCGCAATCCTTCCAGCTGTTTATCAATACCTGAAAGTGCAGAAAGGAAAATAGTGGGGGTATCAGAAAAATCAGTCATTTCTCTGACTTTTTTCAAAAAGGTCATGCCATCCATTTCCGGCATCATAATATCGCTGATAATCAAATCAGGTTTAACATTCGTTAATTTTTGAAGGCCTTTTTTTCCGTTAGCTGCATGCTGAACTTCATAATGATTTTCTTCCAGTACGGAAATAACATAATCGGCCATATCCGGATTGTCTTCTACCAATAAAATGGTTCCGGAGTTTATTTTTGGATTATCATGAATAGCTTTTTTTGCTTTTTCAAAATCTGAGATCCCTTTTTCATGAATTACCTCTAAACCGTCGATGTTTTCTTTAACTTCAGGGACACTAGATTTTGGAAACCGAACTATAAATGTACTTCCCTTTCTCGCTGAACTTTGTACACTAATAGTTCCGTTTTGGAGTTCTGTGTATTCCTTAGTTATTGCTAGCCCTACACCAAGTCCTTCTTTATAATCAACATTAGTTTTAGATGCACTTTTAAATCGATCAAAGATATGTGGTATTTCGCTTTCAGGAATTCCGATGCCATTGTCCTGAACACTAATTGAGAAAAAATCTGTTTCAGAAACTAAACTCACTTTGATGATTCCTCCGTCAGGGGTAAATTTTACGGCATTGGAAATAAGATTATTGATAATTTTCTCAAATTTATCTTCATCCAATTCTGCATAAAGTGCTTCTTTCGGAATAGAGGTATTAAGTTTTAAACCTTGCTCTGTAATATAACTTTCATAAGAAGCGCAAAGGATTTGCAGGTGTCCGGATATATTTATTTTTGTAGAATGGAAAGTCAGTTGTTCTGATTCCAATCTGTTCAACTCTATAATTTGTTCTACCAGTTTTTTTAAACGCTCCGAATTTCGAAACGAAAGTTGTAGCTGTTTATAAGTGTGTTCATCAAATTCTTTTTTGGAATTCAACAGCTGTCGAATAGGCCCAGAAATTAGTGTAATAGGCGTTCTTAATTCATGAGAAATATCCTGAAAAAGCTTTGAACGCATTTTGTGAAGCCGTTCCAGTTCTTCAGTTTGCTGATGCAGTTTTTCAGTCCTTTCACGCACTTTTTCCTCAAGCCCTTCTGTGTATTCCTGGAGTTCTATATTGGCAATTTGCAGGTTAGAGGTCATAGTATCGAAGTGTTCACTCATTACACCCAATTCATCATACCCTTGATTTCCAATTCTATAAGTAAGGTTCCCTTTATTAACTTCATCAACCCCCTTTAATAATCTTCTGAGAGGAAGTAGTACAGTTCTGCTAAAGAAAATTGGAAACAGAGAAAGAATAATGCCGGATGAGCCCAAAAGAAACCAGACATAAGGCAGAACCTGAGAATGAATTTTTTGCCGGTTTTGAATGGAAATTTCCTGGCCACTCTGGAGCTCATAACCGGGTATGATCAGAAAACCTTGTAATCCAATTATCGTGACAAATAATACTAAAGAGATCCCCACAAGCTTTATGAGCATTGTAGTACGAATTGTTAGATAGTTAACCGCTGAAGCAGTAAGCATGCAGAAAACAGCCAGGTTTAGAATAAAAAAAGATACAGTAAACAAAGCATGCCCGATAACTTCAAATGCTCTCAAAGCAGGGGAAAATGAAATAAAAATGGCAAGTATTGTAATAATAAAGAAAGATTTAAAAGCCGTGGCATTCAGTTCACTGTCACTGTGTTCATTTAGTGCCACACGATACTTCCTGTAGAAAATAACTCCGGACCAGCATATCAAAAACAATGGGTAAGGGAGCAAGATCTGAATCATGGTATAGTCGCCGAACCCTATATCATACATCATATAAATAGTATACAGAATTGCGGGAACCGTTAAATAGTTTACAAGTAAAGTGACTCTCTTATGTTCTTTTTTAAAGATATTTTTTTTGAAATGGTAGGCAAATTGCAGATAACAGTATGTGAAGGCAATACTGGCAAGATATTGGAACGGTAAACTCAGTAGAGCCCAATCTGATACAACAACTTCACCAAGAAAGACTAAAATATCAAGAAGGGTGTAACCGATTAAATATCTTGAAAACCATTTTACTGATTTGGTTTTCTCAAAAAAAATAAGAATGTACCCGGTTACAATAATTGCCAGCAGCAGTTTTGCCAGCATTGGAATGGATTCCGGAGTCAATAAAAAGCCACTCATACTTTGATGAAAAATCTGTCCTGTTAATTCTGAAAGAGTATAAGGCTTTGTGAGAAAAAGTCCATTGAATTTCTAAAATAACTTAAATCATGATAGTTATAATATAACGGTGAAAAACTAAAACAGTCTTTATGGTATCTTAGAAGAACAAATTTGACACGATTGTTCAGGTTTTTGAGACGTTTGTTTTTAAAGACGGACATAGCTTTGTGGAGGAAAATGAGTCAATAGGCTCTTAATAATTCATAAAGCTGAAATGAAAAAAGAATACGTTTTACGGTTAAAAGGAAAAGATAAGTCACTACAAAAGTTTAGTAAGGCGGTCAGATATTTCATGCTGATCTTTATTCTGATCTTAATTCAGAAAGAAGTTTTTGCTCAATTTGCAGGGGGCGATGGCTCCTCAGGAAATCCCTATCAGATTACAAATCTTACTGAGCTGAATGAGATTCGTAATCATGGTTCCTTTGAAAATCATTTTATTTTAATGAATGACATTGATGCGCGAGACACTAAAAATTGGAATAATGGACAGGGGTGGGAACCTATGGGAACAGCTGATTCCCCAACATGGTACAGAGCAAGTCTTGACGGGAATGGGTATGTCATTTACGGATTATATATCAACAGACCAGGAACAGACTATGTAGGTTTATTTGGGCACATCAACGGAGGAAGTGGCTCAATAAATGTTAAAAACCTCGGTTTAGTTGATGTAGATATTACCGGTGACGAGTACGTGGGAGCTCTGGCTGGTTACTTGAATGGAACTGTTGAGCATATTTTCTCAACAGGTGAAGTGAAGGGGAGAAATCATACTGGTGGGCTGTTCGGCACAATGCTTGGCGGATCTACTGCAAATGTAAATTATTCGTTTTCTCATGCAAAAAGTACATCATCTAACTATGGTGCATCCGGTTTAGTAGCTCGTCAGCAGGGTGGGGCGATACAAAATAGTTTCTCAACAGGCGCTGCAACCGCACCAAATGGTGGAGCTGGGGGATTGGTTGGAGAGCAAAACTCAGGAACAATTACCAATAGTTTTTGGGATACTGAAACAAGCGGGTTAGCAACAAGTGCAGGGCATGCTACGGGGAAAACCACCTCAGAAATGTATACAGAATCTACCTTTTCAGGAGCAGGATGGGATTTTAGCTCGAAATGGGAAATTACAGATGTATATAATTACGGATATCCCATGCATCAAATAACAAAAAAATATGGAGGCGGGTCCGGGAGTTCAGGTGATCCTTATTTAATTAAAAACACTTTTCATTTAAGAAACATAGATGATAACAATGTTACTAATTATCAACTTGTGCACAATATTGATTTGGACATCTATCCGTTCAATTCGGGAAAAGGATGGAAGCCAATTGGCATCAATTCTTCAGGGCAAGAATTTCATGGACGTTTTGATGGAAATGGATATAAAATTAAAAACCTTTTTATAAACCGTCCCACAGAAAATTTTGTTGGTTTATTTGGCGTTTCTCGATACGGATTTATCAAAAAAGTGGGATTTGAGAATGCGAATGTCACAGGAAAAGATTATGTAGGAGTAATTACAGGGATAAATTACACGCATATATCAGAAAGTTTTAGTACCGGTTCTGTTACAGCTGAAAACCATGCCGGGGGACTAACAGGATTATTAGAAACTTATACAAGTGCAGGTGAAATCAGTAATTCATATTCTTTAGCCACTGTTTCTGCAACTTCTTCAAGTGCCGGGGGGTTAATCGGGAGATTTATTTCAGGTGATATAGCCAAATCCTATGCGGCTGGATCAGTTTCAGCTCCTTCTAATGTTGGCGGAATTGTGGGGCTTTATGGTTCAGGAACAGTAGCTAATGATGTATTTTGGGATACAACTGCTACAGGTCAAGCAAGCAGTTCGGGAGGAGGAATTGCTAAAACCTTTATAGAGCTTAAAACTCAAACCACTTTTACGTCAGCCGGTTGGGATTTTAGTTCTGTTTGGGATATAGTAACGGGCGACTCAACCAGTTATCCTTATTTAATAGATACAGAACAGAGCCCGGCTCCCGGAAAACAGTTTAAATTTATTAGTTACTCAGGAGGAGAGGGAACGGTTGCAAACCCATATCTGATAAGTTCGCCGCAACAATTAGATAGTGTTAGATATTATATAACTGCTCATTTTAAATTGACACAAAGTATAAATCTGGATATTGCACCATTTAATTCAGGTGAGGGCTGGCAACCGATAGGAACCAATAGCCCTGGAGAAGAATTTTCAGGTTCTTTGGATGGAGACGGGTATAAGATTCAAAATCTATTCATAAATAGACCTACAACAGATTTTATTGGGTTATTCGGAGCAACAAAAAATGCTCTGATAAAAAATGTTGGTATTGAAAATGCAGATTTAACAGGTAAAAATTATGTAGGAGCTTTGATCGGTATAAACTTCTCGGAAGTAAGAAACAGCTATTCAACCGGTTCAGTGAAGGGTGCTAACCATACGGGAGGGCTACTCGGAGCTTTAGAAACCTGGGATGGCTCTACCGCTTTGCTTTCTAATTCATATTCAACAGCATCAGCATATAGTTCTACGTACGGAACAGGAGGTTTGGTTGGAAGACAAATTAGTGGGACTATTGAACACAGTTATGCTGCAGGTGAAGCTTTTTCAGTTTCCGGAAACGGTGGATTGATAGGAGAGCAAAATGCAGGAACTGTAACTAACAGCTATTGGAACAATGAGTTTTTATGTCAGGAAAGCTCAGCAGCTGGAACCGAACTTTCAGTTAGTCAGCTACAACAGCAGACTTCTTTTTCAGGATGGGATTTTTCAACAGTTTGGAATATTGATGAAAATAATTCATTCCCTTATTTAATAAATAATGAGCAAACACCGCATCCTGATACAGGTCAGAGATCGAATATTAAACTCTTTGATGATGGATGCGGAACTGTATCCAAGCCTTTTCAAATTGCAACTGCTGAGCAGCTCGACAGTGTTCGTTATTACAGAGACCTATATTACATTCAAACAGCAGACATAGATTTAGATGTTTCTCCATTTAATTCGGGGTCAGGTTGGGTTCCCATCGAAAGCTATTTTACTGGTAGCTATGATGGGAATGGGCATCAGATTCTAAATCTGTTTATCAATCGTTCGGGTACGAATTTGGTGGGACTGTTTTCGAGAATAAATTCAAATGCATCCTTAAAAAACATGAATATTGACAGTGCAGATGTTAGAGGGCGAGATCATACAGGTATTTTGGCAGGGCAAATTTTTGATTCAGATATAAATAAAGTTGCTGTATCAGGTTCTGTAACCGGTAATTATGATACCGGTGGAATTACGGGATTTAGTAGCAGGAACGATATTGATAGTTCATCCAGTATGGCGAACATTACTATTTCAGGATATAGAGGAGGCGGACTAATTGGTAGGATTGATAGAGGAACTCTAACCAATAGCTATTCTTCGGGTTCAATCTCAGGAAGAGGTGAGCTTGGAGGCCTTATTGGATACGGAAACTTAACCTATATTAGTCAATCGTATTCGGGAGTTGATGTAACAGCTAACAATGGTCAATTGATTGGTGGTTTTATAGGCTATACCATCCGTACAACTATCTCCAATAGTTATTCCACCGGTTCAGTTAGTTCAAATTCGAATTACCTGGGCGGCTTTGCAGGTAGATCATATTTAGGAACCATCTCGAACAGCTATTCTGCAGGAAAAGTTACAGGAGTAAATAACACAGCTTTAGGTTTTATAGCTTATAGTCAAGGAACATCATTCAGCAATAGTTTTTGGGATATTGAAGTCAGTACAAAATCAAGTTCAAATGGAGGTGCAGGGCTTACAACTAGTCAAATGAAAATCCAATCATCATTTAACGGGTGGGATTTTTCAGGTGTTTGGGGAATTCAGGAAGGTTATGCCTATCCATATTTAAAAAATAATGAACAAACACCTCATCCCGGTTATGAAGAATTAAAAGAATTACTTGGAGGTGGTTTTGGTATTGAATCCAATCCTTATAAAATTGCTACTGCCGTTCATTTAGATAGCGTACGTTATTTCATGGATGCTCATTTTGTTCAGATAGCGGATATAAATCTTGATGTAGCTCCATTTAATACAGGTGATGGCTGGCAACCAATTGGTACAAACGGTTCAGGAAATGAGTTTTCAGGTACCTTTGATGGAAATGGTTTCAGAATATCAAATTTGTTCATTGACAGATCCGATACCGACTTTAACGGTTTGTTTGGCGCTGCACATGATGCAACTCTAAAAAACATAATTCTGGAAGATGTTGATATAACCGGAGATCAATATAATGGTGCACTGGTTGGAATTAATTATTCAGAAATAAGCAGTAGTTATTCAACAGGCAGTGTTTCCGGATATAATCATACCGGAGGATTGGTTGGAGCTAATGAAAACTACAATGGATCGAACGGGTTAGTTTCGAACTCGTACTCACTTGCATCTGCATCAAGCTCAAACTACGGTGCTTCTGCATTAGTAGGTAGATTGATAAGTGGAACCATTGAAAATAGTTACGGGGCAGGAACGGTAGCAGCTCCTGCAGGAAATGGAGGGCTAATTGGAGAAAAAAATTCCGGAACGGTTACTAATTCTTATTGGAACACAGAAACCACCGGACAATCTACTTCTGCTGATGGAACAGGACTGACCAATGCGGAAATGAAACAGAGAAACTCTTTCTCAGGTTTTGATTTTGCTAATACCTGGTTCATTGAAGAAGGAGCGGGATATCCGGAATTACAGGAAAAAAAGTACAATGAACTTATAATTACAGGAACTGAAGGGTGGAGAATGCTTAGCTCTCCTGTTTCAGGAGCTTCATTTGGGACTCTCTTAGATTCTATATGGACTCAGGGCTTTACCGGAGCTGACGTTTCTCATGGAAATTCAAATGTTTATACATGGAACGAATCAGCCAAAACTTTTCAACCAATAGCCAATGCCAATGAAGTGCCTGGGTCCGGTACAGGATTTTTAACTTTTGTTTATTCTGATGATGACAATGATGGGACCTCGGAAGGTTTTCCCAAAAAATTAATAAACACAGAAAGTAGGTTTAATGGTGAAGCTTCACCTTCAGTTTCATTTACTGATTCAGGTGTAATGGCTAACGACGGTTGGAATCTGGTAGGAAACCCATATGGAACTTCCATTAATTGGAGTGCTCAGAGTGGCTGGGATAGAAAAAATATAGATGCAACCTACTATGTTTGGAGCGATTCAGCTAACAGCGGAAATGGTTCTTATCTGAGTTGGAATGGCATTACAGGAACTTTAAAAAATGGGATGATAGCTCCATGGCAGGGTTTTTGGATAAAGGCACATTCAGCTTCGCCGGAATTTTCAATTAATGATTCCACCAAAAATTCAGGTGGTACTTTGATGAAAGCCTCAGAAGCCTCTACTATAAAACTCAAAGCTAAGAGTGATGAGATGAGTTCAGAAGCAGTTGTTCTGTTTTATAAAGATGCTGTTCCGGAAAAAGACCAATATGATGCTTATAAGCTTCATCCTCTTTCCAGTGAGTATTTAAGTTTGTTCAGCTCTTTTCCTCTGGAAGTTGACGAGGAAAATACTCAGTTGGATATAAATGCTTTGCCTGATCATCTTTCCGGAATGTGGGAGTTACCTGTTGATGTGGATCTGATTATCAATGATACCTCTAAAACAAAAACTGAAATAACTTTAACATGGGAACTGAATAAACTGCCCGAAAACTGGAGTTTCATACTCTTTGATCAAAAAGAAGATCAGCAATATGATCTTAATGATGTTGCCAAGATTACATTTGATGTATCTCATGAAAAAAGATCAAAATCTATTGATATCAGAAACCTGATTCCTTCTCAAAGAGGAGGGCCCAAAGTAATGAAATCGAAATCGGCTAATGAAAGTAGATTTATACTTCAAATTAATGCCGGAGAAGCAGTTTCTTTAGAGGAGGAAAGGCGACTTCCTGTCTCTGTAGAGCTGTCTCAAAACTATCCGAATCCATTTAACCCGACGACTACCATCGGGTACGGAGTTCCTGAAAACGGGGAAGTAACTCTGGAAGTCTATGATGTGTTGGGAAGAAAAGTTGCAACACTAATGCAAGGGGAGCGGAAAACAGCCGGTCGTTATACTGTAAATTTTGACGCTTCCAATTTAGCGAGTGGCATGTATATCTACCGCCTTAGAGTGGGGAATACAGTTATGATCAAGAAATTAACTCTTATTAAATAAAATACATTAGACACAATACATAAAGATGTAAGAGAGGTCTAACATCTTATGTCTTAAATTCGACATCTATATACAATATGAAAACACTTGAAAGCATACTAAAGTCCATCTCAATAGAAAACGATTGTTGTAATTGTTGCAAAGTCAAAGAAGGTACCGAACATCCAATTAAAGGGTTAGTAGTTCGGCTCAACTCGATTCCTGAGGATCCGGATTATATAAAATATTGTCAGGTATGTCTGATACATCATTCAAAAAAAACTCAAAAAGAAAAGAAGAAAGATATGATACAATTAGTGCAAAAATTCGGACTTGGTTGTTCTGTTATGTTGATGAACTTGTTAATTTTTACAGAATCGGTATTGGCTCAACCAGGGCTTCCCGGCGACCCGGCTCAGGCTCCCATTGATGGAGGTTTAGGCTTACTCGCTGCTGCAGGAGGAGCTTATGCCTATAAGAAGCTAAAGAGGAAAAACGAAGATGAAGTATTAGATAGATGAGTTCTAAACGCTGAATGTCTTCTTCATTGCTTTAGAATAAGGGGGCGTTTACATTCATATTCATAAACATACTTCAAAATCAGGGACGTACTAAGTAGCTCAATTCTAGTTAATGATTGATAGAGAAAAGAGATGTTCGATTATTCGGATGTCTCTTTTCTTATTTTTATTAATACTATTTGTGTATTATAATTTCGTCTTTAGTAAAAATTTATTGATGTGAAGGTATATTTTTATGTATTTAAATTGCTACTACTTTGCATTTTTGCTATGCAAACATCTGTTTTTGCTCAAAACTTAGATACTGATAATTATGTAATTACAAAATTTGGGTTAAAAGAAGGCCTGCCTCAAAGCTCAGTTAATGACATTATTCAGACTAAAGATGGTTATATCTGGCTGGCAACTTTTGGCGGACTTGTCCGCTTTGATGGAGATTCATTTACTACCTTTAATCGATCTAATTCTGAAGGATTTGGGTCGGATCGAATACTTCATTTGTATGAAGACAAATCAGGTACTATTTGGTTAAGTACGGAGAGAGGATTTACCACATATAAAGATGGATTATTCAGAACTTTTCCGTTAAAGGATGTGGGATCTATTAATGCACCTCAAAGAATAGTACAGGACGCAGAAGGAAGAACCTGGGGATTCGTAGACGGTATCCCTTACTCTTTTGCCGAAAATACAATTACCCAAGAAGAGGTTGTTGTGAATGATGAGCTTATAGTGAGGGCGTTGAATAATGAAGATGGGGTTTTTGTAGCCTATCAAAAAAAAGTTCTGCACTCTTTGGGAGACTCTTTAGTTTTGATCAAAGACTTTGGTTCGATGATCGAAAGCGAGATCGCCGGAGTTATTGAATTCCCGAAAAACTCCCGGGTCCTTTATGTAGCTACTGTACGGAATGGTATTTATAGATATGAAAATGAACAATTATTTTCACTAAAGGAAAGTGGTGGTTTTTCTTCAAACTTTATAAAAAGCCTTTCAGTTGATCGTGACAGTACTTTTTGGGTTACCACGTATAATGGGATAAGTAGGTTTAATGGTGAAGGGTTTGAATTATTTGATCCTATTAAAGCTGATTATGAAATCAATTTTACCAATATTTTTAAGGATAATGAAGATAATTTATGGTTGGGAACATTGGGAGATGGTATATTCGCAGCAAAGTCTTCCATCATCAGAACCATAAGTAAAGAGGACGGACTTGAAAATGATATAATGTTATCATTAAGTAAGTTGAAGGATGAGAGGACATTGTTTTCCACAAATTGTGGAGGAATTTACGAGTGGTACCAAGGAAAGCTTACATATTCTATCCTAAATACGCATTTACCTAATCTTTGTGTGTGGTCTGTTTTTCAGGATTCTAAAAACCGCATCTGGTTCGGAGCTGAAGAACTGTATCGAATAAATTCAATGGATCTATCCAAAAAAGGAGAGGTGATTGATGAGAAACATGGATTTAATGGCAACGTTATTCATTCCATCATTGAGGACTCAAAAGGTAATATTTGGATAGGCGCTTTGGATGGTTTGTTTAAATATGATGAAATAAAATTTCAGCATTATAGTGCAAGTGATGGCCTTTCTTCAAGTAATATTAGGGTAATTTATGAAGACAAGTCAGGGATTTTATGGATAGGAACTATTTCAGGGTTATTTAAAAAAGAAGACGAAAAAATTACATTTGTTAGTCTAAGGACTAAACCGGAAAATGAGATTGAAAACGAGCCTTATGTAAGGGCAATTTATGAAGGTGAAAAAGGAGAATTTTGGATAGGAAGCTACGGGAATGGTCTGTTCAGATTAAAAGATGACAAAGTTTGTAATATTACTACTGAGGATGGATTGTTTGATAATATAGTTTCGCATCTGGTTAAAGATGAATACAATAATTTTTGGATGGGAAGTAACCGGGGAATTTTTCGCCTTCCAATATCTTCAGCTTCCGCTTTTTGCGATGGAGAAAGTAAAACGGTACAATCGTATTCTTATGGAGAGCAGGACGGAATGATTTCGGTTGAAACTAACGGAGGATTTCAACCAAGTACCATTCAAGATTCTGAAGGTAGTATTTATTTCCCTACTGTTGGAGGAGTAGCAGTAGTTAAAACTAATGAAATCAACATTAACAATACCATACCACCCGTTTACATTGAGCGTGTAAGAGGCAGTAAAAATGATATTCCGGATTTTAATGCTATCGAATTACCTTATAACGATTCGTTCCTGGAAATAAGCTACACAGCAATAAGTTTTAATAAGCCTGAAAAAATACGTTTTAAGTATAAACTAGAAGGCTTCAATGACGATTGGATTAATGTTGGTAACAGACGTGAAGCTTTATATTCTAAAATTCCACCCGGAGAATATACGTTTAAGGTGATAGCAAGTAATTCAGATGGAATTTGGAACGAAACCGGAGCTAAAATAGGAATAACAATAACCCCTCCTTTTTGGCAAACGAATTTATTCTATGGAATAATGGGCTTAATATTTCTAACCTCAGGACCTACGGTTTATTATTACAGAGTAAGTCAGTTAAAAATGGAAAATGAAAAGCAGAAAAGGTTTTCAGAACAGTTGATCAACTCACAGGAAATTGAAAGAAGGCGTATAGCTTCAGAGTTGCACGACGGTTTAGGGCAGCAAATTTTAGTTATTAAAAACCGGTTAGAACTTGCTAAACAAAAAATCGGCAACACTATTAAATTAGAAGAAGAGCTTGATGAAATTATGGAAAATGCTCTGGTTTCAATCAGTGATGTGCGAACTATTTCTCACGGACTAAGACCTGTACATTTGGAAAAATTTGGGTTAACGGATGCCATAATAAATCTTTGCAGAGAAATTAAAAATTCTGATTCCATTGAATGGAGTTATCATATTGACAATATTGATGGAATTATTTCTGAAAGTAAAGAGATTCATTTCTATCGTGTAATTCAAGAAGGAGTTAATAATATTATGAAACACTCTTCTGCACAAGAAGCTTCCGTTTTAATAAAGAGAACAAATAAAAATATCATTACGACTATTTGGGATGACGGAAAAGGATTTAATTCAAAAAAAGTAAGTGAAACAGAAGGGCTTGGTTTTATAGGAATGAATGAGCGCATGGTATCACTTGGAGGTACTATTGATATAAAGTCTTTGCTCAATGACGGAACTACGATCAAAATTAATATTCCTATTGGAGAACATGTATAATAACGTTAAATGAAGAAGTAGTTCAGATTCGGGTAGAGTTCCGTCGTTCAGAAATTTCCGAAATTTCGTACTAATTCTAATCGCTGCGCGATCGTTAAAATGAGTTTTGTGTAACTCTTATTTCCTTAAATATGTTCTGAAGAACCACAAAAAATTACATTATATAAGCACTTCTACCCAGTCATTTGAGCAGTAATGCCTATTTATTAACTGAAGTAAGGAAAGTACTTTTATTCAAATCCAGTCCTTTTGCAATCACGAGGCAGAATTTTTGGGATACATTGAAGAAGAATGGGATAAAACAAAAATAAACGGTACAAAAATGAATTTCAGTAAAAAAAACATACAAAATTTTGGCTTTTTTGTGTTACTTGCGGCGCTTGCAGTTAGTGCATGTAAAGATTCATCTACATCAGCAATTTCAGATAGTGATGAAAAGGAAATAGAAATGATATTAGCTGAAGCAGAAACAGACGCTTCAGGTACCCAAACAGAATCAAATCTTTTTGTTAGCGATGGTTCGGTAAAAACATGGGATCCATTATATCCTGATGCTTCTGATAATCGATATTATAATTGGCCTGCTAATATTTGTGTAGAGACACCGGAATTTGGACTCAATGCTAACTGGGTAAATGAAAGAAATGCTTCGGTTATATCGGAAACAGCATATTTCGAGACTCTTCCGGGGTACACATTTGAAGCTGAATGGATAAATGCTTGGTCAAGTAAATCTTCGAGTGAATCTGGAGGACCAAGTTTTGGAGGTTGGAATAATGTTTCTTGGACAAAATACTCAACCACTATAAACGGTGATGCCGGTGATTATGTAGTTCAGTTTCTTGCTGATAACTGTTCATGGATATACTTAGATGGTAATCAGATTGGATTTCAGGATGCTGCTTTTACCAACAGTGGAAATAATGGAAAATATCCACTTTCTCTTAATGGTACAGATCAGGAACTGTCTTTCATTATTTTTGATGGAGGAGGTGAAGCAGGAGGTAAGTTTCGCCTGGAAACATTGACCTCATACATAGATAACGGAGGAGATACAGGTGATTTTGGAACACCAACAAACACTGCTCCTTTAGCCGATGCCGGTACAGATCAAACGCTTAATGCTGTTGGTGTAACAACTCCCGTTACACTTAATGGTTCAGGTTCTTCAGATGCTGATGGAGATGCCCTGACTTATTCTTGGACATTAGACAGTAATGAAGTTTCAACTTCAGCTTCTTTCAGTACAGATCTTGCTGATGGTAGTTATACTTTTACTTTAACCGTTTCTGATGGAACAGCTTCTGACTCTGATGATGTTACAGTAACAGTTGTTAACACTGTTCCGGTTGCTATCGCCGGTGTTGATCGTACCATAGAAGCTACAGGATCAACTACTTCGATAACGTTGACGGGTACTGCTACTGATGCAGATGGAGATGCATTAACTTATTCATGGTCAAATGGTAGTACAAGTACTTCAACAACGGTAAACTTAGGTGTTGGAACTCATACGTTTACATTTGCAGCATCAGACGGGCAGGGTGCAAGTGATTCAGATGACGTTACCATAACCATCGTTGATACAACTTCCCCTGTTATCTCATTTAATCAGGAAGTGAATAGTCTATGGCCACCAAATCACAAAATGGTTTTGGTAGCAACCGGTATTTCTTCTTCGGATCTTGTTGATGGAAACACAGAAGTTGATATACAAGTATCAAGTAGTGAAGCATCTAATGGTAAAGGTGATGGAAATACAGATTCAGATTATGAGATTAGAACAAATTTCGATGGCTCTGTAGATGTGTATGTGCGTGCTGAAAGAAGTGGTAAAGGTAAAGACGGCAGAACATATACAATTACTTTGACTACAAATGACGCAGCCGGCAATAACTCAATGGAAAGCTTTGATGTGACCGTAGCAAAAAGCCAAGGACGTACAAAGTAGCTTAATAATAGTTAATGATTGATGGAGAAAAGAGATGCTCGATTATTCGAATGTCTCTTTTCTTATTTTTATTAATGTGATTTGTTTATAATGATCGCGTTATTTTTTTATAAAATATATTTTTAGTGCCAGCTCAAATTTTAAAATTTTCAATACTCTTATTCCTCTTCTTTGGTTGTTCGGGTTTATTATTTGCTCAATTACCAAACTCAGAAGATTTTGTAATTACAGAATTTGGAATGGAGGATGGATTACCACAGAATTCTGTCAATGAAATACTGCAAACCCGGGATGGCTATATTTGGATAGCTACTTTTGGTGGTTTAGCCAGATTTGATGGTAATACATTCACTAAATTTGACAGGTCAAACACTTCTTGTATGATTTCTGATCAGATATTAGATATCTATGCTGATTCGGAAGGGGCAATATGGATATTCCCTGCACATGCTAATACTCTGGTGACCAGAATAAAAGGGAATAAATGCAATACATTCAAACTAGGTGATGGGATTAGCGAAAGATTTCGTTTAATAGAAAACTATGACGGATCAATATGGGCTTATGCATTTAATAACTTTTTTTTAAATACCGGAGAAAGTTTAGAAAAAGTTGAATTAGTCACAGATACATTAGTTCAAAAAGAAGCTATTAGAAGTAAAAATGGGACTTGGTTTGGGGTCGACAAAAATTTATATCGAATTTATGAAGGCTCGATAGTTAAGATCTGGGAGAATTTGACACATATCAAATCAACCATTAATTATGTATATAATCATCCTACTAAAGAAGGAAGGCTTTTGGTGGTAACTCCTGAAGGTATAATTGAATATGAGATAGGTGAAGATCTTAACTTTATCGGAATTAATAATGTTAATGAGATTGTGATAGATCTGAAATTTGATAATAACAACAATCAATACGTAACAACTGTAAATGGGATAGGATTTAAAGTGGGCTCTTCTTTTGAAATTTTTGATCCATTCAAAGATCAGGAATCAATTCGCTTAAAGTCATTCCTGCAAGATAATGAAGGAAATTTTTGGATAGGTACGGAAGGAGATGGTCTCTTTCGCTTTAGAAAAAAGACTATTTCTATGATTGACAAAGAGGATGGGTTACAAAATGAAAAAATGCTCTCCATTACAAAACTCAATGATGGAAAAGTGTTGATGTCAACAAATTGTGATGGTATTTATGAATGGGAGGATGGGATAGCCAAATTATCAACGATTCATGACTTTATAGGTACAGGTTGTTACTGGTCTGTTTTTCAAGATTCAAAAGGCAGAATCTGGTTAGGTGGTGATAATCCTTATATGACAGAATCATTAGATAAACCGGGTAAGTTCTTTGATAGTGATGATGGATTTGAAGGATATTCAGTTGTTGCAATTACAGAAGATTCCAAAAACAGAATATGGGTAGCTACAACCACAGGTATTTATATTTATGATGGCACATCTTTCTCAGAAAATTTAACGGAAAAAGACGGATTGTATTACAGAGACGCAAGAACACTTTATGAAGACACTTCCGGGAAAATGTGGATTGGAACGAATGGGGGTTTAAATACTTACAAAGACAAGGAAATTCAGAAAATAAGTTTAGCAATTAATTCTGAATCAGAAATAACAAACCAACCTCATGTCAGAGCAATCTACGAGGATGAAGATGGGATATTTTGGATAGGTACATATGGTGATGGTTTATTCAGAATTAAAAACGGGGAAACCTTCCATTTTAATATCGGTAATGGCTTGTATGATAATGTTGTATCTCACATCATTGAAGACGAGGACGGTTACTTTTGGATGGGAAGCAATCGTGGGATTCAACGTACAAGCAGAATTAGCCTAAATAAATTGGCAGATGGAGAAATAGACAAAGTAATCTCGTATTCATACAGTAATAAAGACGGAATGAATTCCGCTGAAACTAATGGCGGATTTCAGCCTAGTTTTATTTATGATTCTGATAAGAATATATATTTCCCTACAGTTGCAGGTGTGGCAAAAGTTTCAACTCGAGATGTAAATAAAAACAACAATACTCCGCCTGTTTATATCGAAAGCATAAAAAACAGTAACAATGAAAACCTGGAAGTAGGAGATGTTAAGTTAAACTATGATGAAGCTTTTATTCAATTTGATTATACCGCAATTAATTTTTCGGATCCTGATAAAGTACAATTTAAATATAGGTTACAAGGGTTAAACGATAATTGGGTAGAAGCAGGGTCAAGAAGAGAAGCAGTTTACACTAAGATCCCTCCCGGGGATTATAAATTTCAGGTTATAGCCAGTAACAACGATGGGTTGTGGAATTATGAAGGGGCTTCTGTTGATGTGGTTATTGTTCCGCCATTCTGGCAAAAAATGTGGTTTATATTATTGTCGTTAGCAGCATTTGGTGGGTTTGTTGGATTGCTTATCAGCAGAAGAACCGTTAGGCTTAAGCAAGAAACAGAGCAAAAAAGAATATTTACAGAACAGCTCCTTGCTTCTCAGGAAAACGAAAGAAGAAGAATTGCTTCCGAAATACACGATGGTTTGGGGCAACAGATTCTTGTAATTAAAAATCGTGCTGAATTAGCTCGTAAACAAGTTTATGAACCGAATGAGCTCAGTGAGCAATTAGATGAGATCATGAATAGCGCGATCAGATCTATTGATGATGTTCGGAATCTTTCTCATGCACTACGCCCGATACACCTTGAAAAATTTGGACTTACAGATGCGATTTCAGATTTGTGTAACCAGCTTCAACAATCGTCTTCAGTGGAATGGAGCTATCATATTGATGATATAAATAAGTTGATACCCAAAGAAAAAGAGATCAATTTCTATAGAGTGATTCAGGAAGCAATCAATAATATTTTAAAACATTCATCGGCAAGCGAGGCGTCAGTTATTGTAAGGGTAAGCAATGACTCTATACATACAGTGATTTGGGATAACGGTGTTGGGTTTATTAAATCTTTAATTAAAAACTCGGATGGATTGGGTTTTTTGGGGATGAAAGAAAGAATGGAAACTCTGAATGGAAAGATGACAATAGATTCCTTGCCCGGAGAAGGAACTACTATAAAGATTAACATACCATTAAAGTGATATGGAGAATACGAATAAATTACTTATTGCGGACGATCATAGTTTGATTCGAAAAGGGCTAAAACAAGTACTGGAAGCTGAGACAGCTTTTACCATATTGGAAGCTGAAAACGGAGAGCAGGCACTGGAAATTATTCGCAATGATAAACCTGAAATTGCTATTCTGGATATTGAAATGCCTGAATACACAGGTTTTGAAGTAGCTCAAAAAGTGCATAAAGAGTCAACTCCGATCGATATCATTTTTTTAACGATGTTTAAAGACGAGTCTATGTTCAATAACGCTATGGATATTGGAGTAAAAGGATATGTTTTAAAAGAAAATACCGTGTCAGAGATCGTTCAATGCGTAAAAGCTGTACTTTTAGGTGAATACTATTTAAGTCCCGCAATTTCACAATATCTTATTCGCAGAAATAGTGGATTAATGAATGAAGCCTCTGATAAACATGGCATTAATTTATTAACAGATTCAGAAAAGAAAATCCTGAAATTGGTATCCGATATGAAAACCAACCAGGAAATAGCTAAACAATTAAGCATAAGTAGCAAAACAGTAAAAAATCATCGTAACAACATTTGCAACAAATTGGGATTAACAGGTACACACGCTCTTCTTAAATATGCCATTCAGAACGAGTCCAATTTCGGATAACTTTTAGGTACTAATACCCATACATTTGGGCATCTCTTCCTATGGATTATAGCCGCTTTAAACCCTAAGCTCTTTGGGGATTTGGGTACGCTATAACATTAAAAAAAATTGATTATGAAATTGATGATTGTGGAAGATCATGAAGGGATGCGTCAATTGCTTAAATCTATGATCTTATCACATTTTAAAGCCTCTTTAGAAATAATAGAATGCGAAAATGGAGAGCAGGCAATTGAACAGTTCGAAATTAATAAACCGGGCCTTGTACTAATGGATATTGAAATGGGGGAACTGGATGGTTTTCAAACTACGGAAATTATTCTCTCAACATATCCTGAAGCTAAAATAGTGTTTGTATCCAGTAATGACTCACCTGAATTCAGAAACAAAGCAAAAAAGTTAAACGCTTTAGATTTTGTGTCAAAAGAAAAGCTTTCTGATGTCTTTGATGTAATTGAAGAGAATCTCACCTAAAATTACTTCGCTTGAAAATGTGCAAACTTTATGAATCACATTTTGATTCATCTCAAAAGAAAAAGTCAAGGTCTAAAGCAAAATTATTGATATTTCTTGTTTTGGTATCATCGACCGACAAAGCGAGTGGGCACATGTGCTTATATAAATGAGCATCTATTCCTATTGTTAAATTTTATCCATTATTGGAATTTTGCAAATGAGGTAGTGAATCAAATTCAGAAATAAAAAATATGGATATACCATGATGTTTTTGAATTTGCCAAATCAATCGGGGTTTCCTGCTTCAGAATAAATCCAATTTAAAGTCTTGAATACGAACCTTTATGGGTGCAATTATGAAACAACTACTACAAATCTTATCAATACTGGTCTTATTTACAGGGGTTGCAATAGCCCAGCCGACGATAACATCAGTTTCTCCAAATCGTAACGCTATAGATGTATCTGTTACATCCAATATTGTTATTACCTTCGATGACGATATGGATGAATCTACTGCAGAGAGTTCTGATTATATACAAGTTAAAGGCTCTTTTAGCGGTCTTTTAGCTACAACAAATACACTAAGTGGAGATGGACTTACACTAACTATCGATCCTGATAGTTCTTTTATACCTGGTGAAACCATTACAGTTAGAATAGGTCAGATACTGGACTTTACACAAACAACTGGCTTGCAACATTCAACTTTGTATCAATTCGATGTTGAAACCAATGGAACCGGTGTTGGTTATTTTACCTCTACAAATAAATTTACGGGATCAATTGGCGACAATAGCGCTAATATGACCTATATGGCTGATATTGATGGTGATGGAGATCTCGATGCAGTTGTAGTAACCAGAACAGCAAGCGACCTAAAGTTTTATGTTCTCTATAAAGAAAATAATTCGGACTCATATTTGGCTCCTAATCTGAGTCGAACTTATGATATTTTTAATACTGCAAATCCACAGGGTGCAACTTTTAACGATGTGGATAATGACGGCGATTTAGACTTTATTCTATTTATAAATCCGGGAGCTAATACTCGTTCATTTCTCGTATACACAAATAATGGTTCCGGATCCTTTTCTTCTACTTCACATTTTAATCATTCCGATTTGCCAACTACAAGCATAGGCGGTGGTATATTTTCAGATATTGATCGTGATGGTTTAGATGAATTATATATAATGGCTGACAATGTGTATGGTTTATGGCCATTTGAAAATGATGGAACGGGTGGACCAGATTCATTCACCGAAGGAGCTAGCGTAGGCTCATACGGAAGTATAGCAGGTAGAGCCGCAGTTTCAAGAGACTTTAACAATGATGACTATCCAGATTTTGCAATAATTAAGCAGGTAAATTTTAGTAGTAGCCCAACCAACGACAGTTTAGGTGTTCTTCTGTCAGATGGTTCAGGAGGTTTTACATCTCATACATATACATTTGGAGTTGAAGGTTCTTCTTTCGATTCCCCTTGGGGTATGGATGCCGGCGATTTTGATGGTGATGGGTATATTGACATAGCCATTAATACAAGTGATAGTCTTTTCATCTTTGGTAACGATCAGGATGGTACGTTCACTCCTCGTGGCTATGATATTCCGTCTTCAACGAGAAATGTAAAAGCAGCTGATATGGACAATGACGGAGATCTAGATATTGCGATTCTTAGCAGCTATTCAACAATAGTTTATAACGATGGAGCCGGAAATTTTACTGATTCTTTTAGTTTTAGCAGGGGGTTTAGCGGTTTAATTCCGGCGCTAGGAGATGCAGATGGTGACGGAGATTTGGATATCGTGTACTCAGTAAATGGTACCATGACAGTTTTAAAAAATGATGTAGTAACTGCTCCATCTACAAACCCTACATCTATTGTATTAAATTCAAACCAAGGCACTTCTTTAGGTTTTAGTATGAACGGAGGATTTGGTACAAAAGCATTAGTTCTTATGAAAGAAGGTGCTGCTGTAGACGTTACTCCTACCGATGATGTAAACTATACTGCCAATAGCACTTTTGGAAGCGGCTCTGAAATTGGTACAGGTAACTATGTAGTGTACGACGGAACAAGTACTTCTTTTACTGTTGATGGATTGACTCCAAATACTACTTATCATGTGGAAGTATTTCAGTTCAATGCAGCGGGTCCGTTTGTTAAATACCAAACCGCTGATGTAACAACTACCAGTGGAACTACCCGTACCGCCCCTAATGATATTGTTTCAGATTTGTCAACAAGTAAACTTAGTACTTCCATGACTCTGAATTGGTCAGCTAGCGGGTCAAGTATAGGAACAGGTCGTATTGTATTAATGAAACAAGGTAGTGCTGTTGATGCCACACCAACTGATAGTACCAGCTATACTGCTGATGCTTCGTTTCAAAGTGGAACCCAATTAGGAACCGGAAATTATATCGTTTACGATGGTTCTGGAACTTCTGTAAAAGTAACAGGGCTTACTGCTGAAACTACCTACCACTTTGCGATATTTGAGTATGATGGTACTAATCCCAACCAACGTTTTTATACTGGAGAGAGTGCAACAATTAGCGCTATTACTACTCCTACTCCCACAATATGGAGTAAAGATGACAGTACTTTAATATTCACTAAATCAGATTACGCAGATTGGACACAATCAGCGAACCAGGACAGAATTACAGATAATCTATGGTTAACCCGTCAAGATAACCGAGGATTATTTAATTATGCTGATGAAGTTGAATATGATAGTGATATTTCTCCATCAGGAACTCAATGGGCATTAGGTACAACTGCCGGATTAGATACATTGACCTTCGGAACTTGGGCAGATATACATGATGGGTCTCCACCGGATTTAGTGGGTGAAGATATGGTAATGTACATACAAGGAGATAATCTCTATTTAGATATAAATTTCAGTTCATGGACTGAAAGCGATGCGGGGGGTGGGTTTTCATATACCAGATCTAAAGGACCTGAACCTGTTGGGATTTCTCAAACTTTTCAGGATTCTGCAGGTTTTGCGGTCAAATTTGATGGCGGAAATAACTTCGAAGAATATATTGAAATCTATATTGAGGATTATGCCGTTGGAACTTCATTTACTACCGAACTGTGGGTTAGGCCTGACAGTATCGACCGCGATCAGGTATTTCTTGCATTAGACTCTGATGATTTAGTAATTGGATTAAATAGCTCAAATCAATTCTACGCTATACATACCGAGCCGGAAGCCGGTGGCGAAGGCGGTGGTTGTTGCGAGCTTAAAGTAAATTCTCAAAATAATTCCGGTTTACAAACAGTAATTTCAACCGCTGAAATTGATGGATCAGGTACAAGTATTACAGCAACTGCAGGTGAATGGTATCACATAGCTCTTTCCGGAGAGTCAGGAGGTCTGATGACACTGTATGTAAATGGTGTTGAACAAGACACTGCATCCATTGAAAATGTAAATATTGATGATAGCTATTGGACAGTAGGATCAGACGAAGACCGTAGCAAGAACTTCTTTGGTACAGTAGATGAATTGCGAATCTGGAAGACAGTTAGAACAGAAACTCAGATAAGATCATTTATGCATCGTCCATTTGAGGGTCTTATTGGTCGTTTAACAGGTTACTGGCAGTTTAATGAAGGAAGTGGAGAGTATACTTACGATGGACTGAATAATTATGAAGGTGAGTTCTACGATGGAGTTGAAGAAGCGTGGGTAACATCAGATGTTCCGATTGGAGAGGGAACAGTAGAAGAAACTTCAGATTTCCAGACTGGCACCACAAATATTGGTAATGCTGCTTTAAGTATGGCCGATGGATTTGATAACCCGGTAGATATACAGGTAACGGAAGTTTCAGGAAACCCAAATCAGTTCCCAACAGGTTTTACATCTGGTCTTGGTGGGAAATACTTTGTGATCAACTTATTTGGAGATCCGGGTACATTTAGCGCCAGCTTAACACTTACTTATGGTTCAGGAGTGGTTACAGCTGCTCAGCAATCAAACCCTAGTCTTTTAAAACTTTATAAAAGAGGATCTAATTCAACAGGTGAATGGACTGAGATAGCTTCAGCAAGTTCTGCAAACTCGACAACCGGAGTGGTTACATGGAACGGAATTACAGCGTTCAGCCAGTTTATGGGAGTTGCTGAAGAGCCAAGTTTTAATATTCAAATTACAGACGGTACTAATATTGTCTCGTACAATGACAGTACATACACTTTTGAAAGTACATTATTTGATTTGGAAGATGGTTTTGGTGATTCTTTATTAACAATTAATTCAAAATCTACTTTAACAGGTACACTATATCTGGATCAAAACTCCAACGGAGTATATGATTCTGGTACTGATTCTCTGCTAACAGCTGATAAAGAACTATCGTACACTCCAAGTGGAAGCATTAAGTTGAGATACAATTCATCAACATCTGGTAGAGAAACAGCGGTACTCAAATTGCAACATTCGGTTGGTGTTGACTCAGTATCTCTGAACTTTTATACAGTGGAAGGAGATCCTGTAATTGCAGGAAATACCGGAGAAAATGGTTGGTACTTGCTATCAAATCCATTTACAACCACTATCGGTGATCTACTCAGCTCGGTTTGGACTCAGGGTGCAGTTAATTCTGATGCTCCTTCAGGAGATGCTACGATGTATACATTCAGTGAAGACAGTTCCAAGTATGTAGCAATAACAACCGATATTGATACTACTAAACTTGCTGCAGGTCAGGGATTGCTAGTATATTTGTATGCTGATGATGATCTTGGTGACGGACAGGATGATATTGACGGAGGTTGGCCAAAAACATTAAATAATTACGGCAATCCTTTTGGAACTGATGTTAGTATTACTGCCAAGAATGTAAATCACGATGGAGTAGAGGGAACTACAGGAAGTGAAGGTTTTGCTTTACTTGGTAATCCATATGGTTGGTCGTTGTCTGCTGATTCAGTTATTTCTACACTAAAACGAGAAGATGCATTGGCAAACAGTTATGTATATAGATGGAATGCCGTTGAAAAAACCTATCAAATTTTGGCTTCCGGATCTATCAATCCGTATGAGTCAGTATTTGTCAGAGTTATAACTTCGGGCACTACTGCAAACTTAAGTTTTGATTATGATGATGCTGTAGGAGTGTTGGCTAAATCAAAAAAACCAGAAATGTTTGATCTTAATTTAGTTCATTTAGAAACTGAGAGAAGTTCAACTTTCAACCTAAGAAATACCAATACAGCGAAAGCGGGAATTGATCCTTACGATGGATACTATCTTGGGTCTTATGCGAATACTTATTCCAATTTGTATAGTGTAGTGGATGGACAGGCTCTTAGCATAAATAACTTACCACTAGGCTTTAATGAAGAGATTGAAATCCCATTGTATGCAGATGCTACTCTGGACGGCGATTTTGTCTTGAATTGGGATTCTAAAACTTTACCGGAAGAATGGACTGTAACTCTTGAAAATAATTCAACAGGGGAAATAGTTGCGATGAATGAGACAAGCGCTTATTCATTTACAATGAACAGTAGTAAGAAATCGGTTCCTGTTTTCTCTAATAAGATATTCACAACTGAGAATAATCTTGGAAAAGGAAAAACTAACAACACTCCGGTGCTTACTCTGAAAGTTGTATCCAGTGTGTCTGTAGGTACAGAAAACGATCTGGGAATTCCTGAAGTGGTTGAATTGTATCAAAATTACCCGAATCCATTTAACCCGAGTTCAGTGATTCGTTTCGGAGTACCTACTCAAAGTAAAGTGAAGCTGGAAGTTTTTGATATTCTTGGAAGAAGAGTAGCAACACTCCTTAACAACGAAATAAAACCTGCCGGACGGTATAACGTCACTTTCTCAGCAAATAACCTTGCTTCAGGGATGTACCTGTATCGACTCTCGGTAGGAAATAAAGTGATCGTGAAAAAAATGACTTTTATAAAGTAAAGCATAGACTAAAATCTTCTGACGCTATGGAAAAAATTATCAGACTTTGTTCTTATTGCAGATCAATAGAAGGTAGTGAAAGACCTGTAGGTAATTATATAGTGAAACTTAAAAGGTTGGAAGATCAAGGGAATACAATGCTTGCTTGTCAAAGTTGCTATATCAACAGAAAAACAGAATTACAGAAAACAAATGAAACGGAATCTATTATGAAGAAAAAGCTTATTGATCGCCTTAAAAACATTTTCTTTTCAACGAGTGCTATTATGATGTTTTCCATAATTGAACTCAATGCTCAGGGCTTACCCGGACCTCCTGGATTTCCTGGTGACCCTGCCGCAGCTCCAATTGACGGGGGGCTCGGATTGCTTGCCGCTGCTGGAGGTGCATATGCATATAAGAAGTTGCGAAATAAAAACAAAGAAGATGATAGCAGGAATTCTTAAAGCTAAAAAAATTTATTAACCACGAACCTCGGTCATTGATTTGATCGGGGTTTTTTTATGTAAAAGAAATTATTTGAATTGCATTCAGTTTGGATAAAGCTAATCTTTGAGCATTAAATTTATTCTAATCGAACTCATGAAAAAATTACTCCTTCTTTTAATAATTCCTGTATTAGCTTGTTCTCAAAAGCCGGCTGTAAAATTAGATACAAACCAACTTATCGAAGACCTTCGATTCATTTCTTCAGATGTTACAGAAGGAAGAAGAACCGGAACAGAGGGAAATAGAATTGCTCGTGAATATTTAGTGACCCGTTTTCAGGAAGAAGGAGCTGAACCGTTTCAGAATTCATACACCCATGAATTTACTTTTGAAAGTCGCAGAACTCAGGAAGAGGTGAACGGAATTAATGTTATAGCCCAAATAGATGGAAAAACGGATTCCATGATCGTTATAACAGCGCATTATGACCATTTAGGAATAAGAGATTCTTTGATCTTTAACGGAGCTGATGATGACGCTTCCGGTACGGCGGCATTGTTAGCTATGGCAGACTACTTTGCAAAAGAACAACCCAATCATACACTTATATTTGCTGCTTTTGATGCGGAAGAAATGGGTTTACAAGGAGCCAGAGCATTTGTAGAAGATTCTGTTCTTTTGAGTAAAGTAAAACTGAATATCAATATGGATATGATCAGTAATAACGATAGCAGTGAAATTTACGCTGCAGGCACTTACCACTACCCGGAAACAAAACCCGTTCTTGAATCCATAGATACAGCAGGTTTAAAATTGTTATTCGGACATGATACTCCTGACCTGGGCTATAACGACTGGACATTTTCATCCGATCATGGACCGTTTCATAGTAAGGGAATTCCATTTGTGTACTTCGGAGTGGAAGACCATGAAAACTACCATAAGGCTACCGATGAATTTGAAACAATTCCACAGGACTTTTATAAATCTTCTGTTCAGCTGATACTTAATGCAGTACTTGCTTTTGATAAACAGTGAATTAGAAACGATGATCAGATGATGTGATTTCAATTATTCTGACCTCTCCAATTTATAACCACATTTTCTGATCAGACCAGTTAACTCCTCTTATGACTAGGAGGGGAATTAATAAGTTGTTCTGGTTTGTTTAAAATCCTTATAAAATCTCATATATGAGCTAGAATGGGGTTTATCCCTGCGATTGTGTAAAGAATGGTTTTACTCTGTCCTTCCTAACTCACCATATCTCATCTAAAATCTATCAACCTCATTCAAAGTGTCAATGACTTTTTTGAGTGGGTAATGGCTACATTTGGTTGTACAAATTCAGATACCATCAAAGCGAATTTTGAAAAGCTTACAACCATATTTTCAACTTATAAAAGAAAACCGAAATTATCGGTTATTGTGGATCAGCCAAGCGGTTTCCAATTTCGGAGATTGGTTTGGGCTCCTTGCCCTTTACGCGCTGATTGCCAAATACTCTGATTCAGAACTACTACTTGGATTAATCATTGTAGTGAAGATGATGAGCTTAGCTTTGTTTTCTCCATTTGCGGGATACTTAGCAGATCGATTTAATCGCAGAAAGTTGATGATCTTTTGTGATTTTGCCAGAGCGGCGTCTTTGTTGGGAATTTTACTTGTTCGTTCTCCTGATACACTCTGGATCGCCTTTGTTCTGACTTCTATTCAGATGATGCTTTCTGCTCTGTTTGAACCGGCAAAAACATCTTCCATTCCAAATGTAACCACATCTGAGCAACTGGTTGACGCAAATGTTATCTCAACCGCAACTTGGAGCATTATATTTACTTCAGGAATGGCTATTGGTGGATTTGCAACTGAGTTATTGGGAACCGATTTGGTATTTATTCTGGATGCGTTCAGCTATATCATTTCTGCCTGGTTTTTGTATAGAGCCGTTATTCCACAAACTGAACAAACTGCAGAGGAGAAACTCAGAACCAGAAACCCTTTTGTTGGAATAAAAGAAGGTGCTCAGTATTTATTTTCCAACAAACATATTCTAAGGCCGAGTATTGCGAAAGGAACTTCAACTATGTTTCTGGGTGGGTTAGTTTATTTACTCATTATTGTAAGTGAAGATGTGCTCAAAATGGGTAGTATTGGATTAGGATTGCTGTATGCCGCCCGTGGAATTGGAACGGGAGTTGGGCCTGTCATTGGTCGCAGCTTATTTAAAGACCAGAAAGATTGGGTTAAAGTGATGGGATTCAGCATTCTTACCACAGGGTTGATGTATATGGTAGTAGGGTGGAGCACAAGCATTATTTTAATGATCTTTTTTGTGTTTTTGGCTCATTCCGCATCCGGAGCCAATTGGGTGATGAGTACTATTCTACTTCAGAAAAGAACAACAGATACATTTCGAGGCAGAATATTCAGTACAGAATGGTTGCTGTTTACTATTGCGAATTCCTTTTCCGTAATGGTTGCTGCTGCTTGTTTGGAACTCGATTTGATTTCCGTAAAACCACTGATCATGATCTACGGTGGAGTGATGCTGATAGCAGGAGCTGTTTGGACAATCTCAGTCACAAAGCAGGAAAAAGCATATCAGAATATATCATCCCAGAAATTAGTTAATAAGTAAAGACGCAAAATCTTGCGTCTTTACGAGTCTATAAATTAAAACATTTCAATTATCGTCTTCCGGTAAATTAAACTCTACATTCGTTCGATAATCACCAAGCAAATGCTCCGCAAAGTAATACCAGGTCATACGATCAAAATATGGTTGCATTGGACCGAACCCGTGTCTGCGTCCCGGTAACATCATCATATCAAAACGCTTTCCTTCTTTAATGAGTGCATTTGCTAATCTGGTTGTGTTAGCAGGATGAACATTGTTATCCATATCACCATGAACAAGTAATAACTTTCCTTTGAGGTTCTTAGCCAACTCAATATTGGTTTCAACAGGAGCTTCAAAAGTAATGACTTCTTCTTTGGTTTTGGTGCTGTCATCATTCATTTTGGTAACAGTTTTCTTCTTCTCTTTTACACCGTTATGAACTTCGCCCCACCAAATATTATAGATGTTGTTGTCATGATTACCGGCTGAAGAAACAGCTACGTCATAAAAATCCGGATATGTAAGCAGAAGAGCCGTACTCATGAATCCACCACCGGAATGACCATAAGTCCCGACTTTACTCGCGTCGATGAAAGAATGTTTTCCCGCCAGTTGCTCGATACCGTATTTGTTATCAGCCAATGGATAATCACGCATGTCACCGTAGCCATAATTGTGATAATATTTAGAACGAATCGGACTTCCACCACGATTTCCCATCGCAACAACAATAAACCCGACTTGCGCTAATGTTGTTGTTCGTGCTCTGGATCCCCCGATTGTAAAATTAGCAGGGAATGGTTCAGTTTGTGGACCGGGATACACATAAGAAATAACCGGATATTTTTTGGTAGAATCGAAATCAAATGGTTTCCACATCACTCCGTATATATCAGTTGCTCCGTCTGCTGCTTTAACTTTGAATGATTCAGGAGCTCTCCATCCTTGCTCAACCATCTGAGAAATATCAGCTTCTTCCAGAGTTGCAATTACTTTTCCGGAACCGTCTCTTAATACAGACTTGGTAGGGAGATCTACTCTTGAATAATTATCTACAAAGTAATTTCCTTCGTCCGAAGCATTTATTGAATGGGTTGCGTCTTCAGGAGTTAGATGAGAAAATCCGGAGCCGTCAAATTTGACACTGTATAAATTAGAGAAGTAGGGATTTTGACCTTCTTCTCTTCCATATCCTTCAAAAAATAGTCTGGATTGTGCTGTATCTACTTTAACAACATTACCAACAACCCATGGTCCTGAAGTGATCTTGTTTTTCAGATTTCCATTGCTGTCGTATCTGTACAGCTGCCCCCATCCGGTGCGCTCGCTCCACCAAATATATTCTTTTCCTTCATTAATGATGGCAAGCCGTGCATATCTGGTGTTGAAGTAAGGCTTACTTTCTTCTGAAAATAGTACTTCAACTTCTCCTGTCGATGTATTCGCTTTTAATACGTCGATTTTACTCCAGGTTCTGTCGCGACGAAGAATGTAAAGAAAATCAGATCTTTCAGTTTCAAAAATTCCACCTTGATTGAAATACGCTCCACCCAAAGATTGATCTTCCCATTTTTCAGTATCTAAAGTTATGTGCTCATTAGTGGCAGGGTCAAAGACTTTGATCTCGTCTACATATATATCTTCTTCGCCCGGCATTGGGTATTTGTAAGTTTCCAGTTCAGGACGTTTTTTTAAAGAATTGATGACCCAAAGATCATCTACTTTGCGTTTATCCTGACGTTTAACCCAGAATTTCTTGCTGTCTTCAAACCAGTTTACTCTTGCTCTTTGCTTTTCAGTTTTGGATGTATCACCATCACTAAATTGATAACTGAACCAGCGTTCTCCGTCTTCAGTGATTTGAGTTGCTGTGCTGTCATGATCGTCTTTACCCATAATGAACAGGTTATGGTGTTTTGCAAAAACCACATAGGAACTATCAGGAGAGTATGATCTCCAGTTATCACGCTTATCTTTTTCCAGTGAATCTCCACGGATCAAACGATTCCCATTCAAATTGTAAGTAAATTCGATACTGTCTACATGAAAAGTGAATAGTTCACGATCTGTATCATAATCAAAGCCTTTTAGGTCCAGATCTTTGGCATTAAAAGTTCTGCTGAAACTCTCTGAGAGTTGAGCAGCCATTTCTTCCTGGTCGAAAAGCATGCGCTTATTTCCTCGTTCACTATTAACGAAATACCAGTTTTTGCCTTCGGAATTTTCGTATGTGTACCAAAAGTCATTGGTGTCTTCTATCCAGCGTGGAAATACTGATGTGCTTCCCACCATTTTTTGCATTTTCTGGGTAGTAAAACGCTCTGCAAGTTCGAAATTAGCTTTTTGCTTTTGTGCAGTAGTCAAGCTGTTCAGGGAAAAGCTGATCAGCAGTAAAAGGAAAGAGAAAGATGTTAGTTTGTTCATTATGCTCCGTTATTATTGTACAGAGATAAGAAACGGCTTCTTTTTGTAAAAGGGATTTAAAAGAACTAAGAAAACTTCTTTCGTTCCTGATCATAATCTTCATCGCTGATCAAACCTTGCTGCCAAAGTCCGGTCAGGTAATCGAGCTTTTCAAGTGTACCAGGATCGTGAGTGGGCTTTCGTGGTTTTATCTTTTCAGAAGCTTTAAGCTTTTCATTTTGATAGGCGATGGCGGTATCAATTTTTTCAAGAAAGCTTTCGGGTTTTTCAATTCCTTCAAGCATCAGTTCGCTCACATTCGCCTTAAGTTTGATATTACCTATTCCAAGAAGCTTTTGAACACCGGTTTGAGAAACAGAAGTTTCGAGTATGTTGACGAGTTCTAATTCAGTTTTATCCTCTTTCGCAACTTTTGATATAGAAGTATCTGTGATTCGATATTGAATACTATTTCTTTTCCTGTTGATAAACCAGATCACAACAATTCCCATCAAAAGAGGAGTCAACAATACTCCGATCAGGTATATCCAAAAATAATTTTTACGGGAAGGGGTGAGAATGATGGATTTTTCAGGATTGGACATCAGAATTATTGAGATCTGTTTTTGATAACCAAAATAAGAAAGGAATTGAAGAACATCGAGAAGAACAACTTAGGAATATCCAATAATGAATTTCCAAAATCCAACAAGGAGCATTCAGCATCCAATTTTTCTCGATAAAGATTTACGGGTTTCAATTCGATTTTGAGCATAAGCTAGCATGGGCTTTAGCCCTGCGGACAAATAACGAGATACACTAAATAGAAAAAAGATTGATGTAGATTTCTAATTATCCCCACAGAACCTGAAGGATCTGTTGTTTAAAAACAATAATCGTAATACGTGAAGTTAAATCAGCAGGGCGTTTAAGCCCGGATTAAAACAACGAGACGAAGAGCGGATGAATATTGAATATCAAATAAAGAAAAACTAAAAGCTATCAGCTAACTGCTAATAGCTTTTTCTTTATTCATTCGAAAACATTAGTAAAAAATCCTCATCAAAGTTCTCATCTTCGTATATTTGAGCTTCAAAAAATTAAATCAGAAAAGAGCACTCATCTTGAAAATCTGGAAATATATTGTTGCACTGGGAATGACCGGAGTGATCGCTGCAGGAATCCTCATCAGTATACCTGAAATTCCAATTCTTGAACAAACTGCACGTAATATTTTCTTTCACGTTCCCATGTGGATGGCAATGTTTGCAATGTTTGCAATTAGTTTTTACTACAGCATCCGGTATCTGAACACTCCAAATATTAGCTTTGATATCAAGGCGGAGTCTGCAGCTAAAGTAGGAGTGGTATTTGGAATTTGTGGTCTGCTCACCGGTTCATTGTGGGCTCGTTTTACCTGGGGAACCTGGTGGACGTTTGCAGAACCTAAAATGAATCTCGCTGCTCTGGCGGTAATGATCTATTATGCGTACTTCGTACTCCGTTCTGCGTTCGATGATGAAGAAAAGCGAGCCAAACTCTCAGCAGTGTATAATATTTTTGCAGTTACAACGATTCCATTTTTACTCTACATTGTTCCAAGGCAATTAGAAAGCTTACATCCGGGCGCAGACGGAAATCCCGCATTCAGTGAAATTACGGCTCCTGAATTACGCTTTGTTTTATACCCAGCATTTATAGGATTTATTGCATTGGCGTTTTGGATATATGATGTAGTTCATCGATATAAAACGGTACAATATCACTCAGAAAATTCGTAGTTTTAAGAAATGAATATTCGCATACAAGATGCACCTCAAGCTACCGTTGATACTCTGACTTCTACATATGGAAACAAGTGGAGCGGAGCTGAACAACTAGATCAATCAAACGCATTCATTCAATTTATGTATTCAAACGATCTCATTTTTGTAGTACTCGGAGTCACCTTAATAATTTGGTTAGTACTCCTTTTTTTCCTGATAAAAGTGGACAGAAATGTGAGCAAGCTTGAATCAACAATAAACACCCCTGAAGAACATGAAGCCTAAGTTAATTTTTGGAATCATTGCCATAATTGGTTTTACCTCTCTGTTGATGTACAACTTCGGAGAGAGTATAAGTACGTATACAAACTTTGAAAAAGCATCAGAAATGAAGACCGCACATGTTGCCGGAGTACTTGACGAATCGAAAGAGTATGGGTTTTCTATGGAAACAAAGATATTCTCTTTTTATATGAAAGATGAAGACGGTGCAAGTAAAAGAGTGGTTTATTCAAAACCTAAGCCCAATAACTTTGAGCAGGCCGACCGATTAGTTGTTATTGGAGAAATGAGAGGAGATACATTCTACGCCAACGAAATGTTGATGAAATGTCCTTCTAAATACAACGATGCTCCTGAATTTGAAAAAGCATCACAAAGCTGATTATGATCGGAATTGTCGGTAAAATTTTAATTACTCTGGCGTTTGTTTCAGGACTAGGTTCCCTTTTCTACTACTTTAAGAGTTCTTCTGATGAAAATGAGCAAAAGCTGAAGATCGGGAACTGGTTTTTTGGCTTTCAAGGCTTATTTATGATCGCAGCATCTGCCTTGCTGGTATATCTTCTTTTTACCCATCAGTTCAAATACTACTACGTTTATAACTACACCAGTTTAGATCTTTCTGCAAAATATATCTGGTCTGCTTTTTACGGTGGACAGGAAGGTAGTTTTATGTTGTGGATCTTCTTTTCCTGGTTATTTGGTTTGGGGTTGATTCGATGGACACGTCCTCCTTATCGCGCTCCGGTGATGTTTTTCCTGACGCTTACTCAGCTATTTCTGATATCTATGATCGTTGGATGGCAATTTGGAGATCTGACAATCGGAGCTTCTCCATTCAGAACATTTGCAGAGAACTTTCCGGACATTCCCGTAGTACAGAATAATCCCGATTTTACTCCACCGGATGGGAGCGGATTGAATGATCTGCTCAAAAGCCCATGGATGATGATTCATCCTCCTCTTTTATTTGTTGGTTTCTCTATGATGACCATTCCATACTGTTTTGCTATGGCTGCATTATGGAAAAGAAAATATAATGAGTGGGTTGGGCCTGCATTGCCATGGACATTAAGTTCGAATGTGGCTCTGCTTACAGCTATTTTTCTTGGAGGATATTGGGCGTATGTAACTCTTTCTTTCGGTGGATTTTGGGCTTGGGATCCGGTTGAAAATGCTTCACTCGTTCCATGGTTGATTGGTACGGCCGGTATTCACACTATGATCATTCAGCGAAAAAGCTCGGTGGCACAAAAGTCGTCCATCATTTTTGCATTGTTGGCATATGTTGCCATTGTTTATGAAACTTTTTTAACCAGATCCGGAATTCTGGCAGATTCTTCGGTTCACAGTTTTGTGGACCTTGGCTTATATAATCAGCTTTTGATTTTCATGTTAGTGATAACCGGACTTGGCTTGGGGATGTTTCTGTGGAGATATAAAGAACTTCCATCTCAGGAAAAAGAGTCGCAGATCTTATCTCGTGAGTTCATGACTTTTACGGGAGCCATTCTGCTGTTCATACTTGGACTTGTCATCATTTTGGGAACCAGTTCTCCCATTATAGGATTGTTATTTAATGAAAATCCAACTCCTCCGGAAATCAGTTTCTATAATCAATGGAGTATGCCTATAGCTATGTTGATGGCGGTATTTACCGTTATCGGACAATATCTTTTTTGGAAAAAATATTCACTTGAGTCGTTATCAGCAGCGATGGTAAACCCTTTGTTAGTTACTTCTGCGCTTACCATTGCTTCGGTGTTCTTCGGAGAGATCAGAGATCCGTACTACATCTTATATATGTTTACTGCATTTTTTGCGGTGGTTGGAAATACTTTTGTAATTGTTCAGCTGTGTGTAAAAAAACCAAAGTTGATCGGAGGTTCTGTAACTCATGTAGGCTTCGGGGTTTTATTGATTGGAATTCTGGCTTCATCTGTATACAACAAACCAATGCTGGATGAAAGAATAAGCAATTACAACAAACAGGTTGAGCAAGGCGTGATCAAAGATGAAATGGGTTTTACGGTTACTGAACCTGTTCTTTTTCTTGAGTTAAAGCTCGAAGAGCCGAAAATTGTAAACGATAAGTATATAGTAACCTACACAGGATTTGATCTGTCAGACCAAAATCGCCCGGGGCAGCAAACCTACAAACTTCTTTTTGAACCCTTGCCTTTGGGAAGCGGTGATCCGTTCTATATGTATCCGGAAGTATATCCGATGCTGGCTACTTCTACACAAGATAATGTACAGTGGTCAGTTGACCCTGATGTTCGATCCGGATTATTGAGTGATATTTATCTTTATGTAGCAGGAAGTTCATTTATAAAACAGAGAAATGATATGATAGCTCGACGTGCTAATGTTGATCCGGTTACAAAAGATGAAGGTGAAGTTCCTGAGACACAGATCATCCAATTCGAAAAAGGAGAGACTATTACTGTTGGCGGATTTGAAATGTCATTCCTGGAATACACAATGGAAGACACTACGAAATTACCTCCAAATACAAATATAGGAGTAAGAGCTCAAATACAAATTACTCATATGGCGAGTAGTCAGCAGTATTTGATCGAGCCGTTATTTGCACTTTATAATGATGAAGAGGGTAAGACATTTGTGTTTTCTCCACCTGTTGAGTTACCGGGACATGATCTCTCATTTAGCTTTTCAAAAGTATATCCCGAAAGTGGTGAAATTGATCTAAGTATTGAAGGGTTAGATGAAGAATACGAAAGTGAATGGATCTTAGTTGTTGCAGAACAAAAGCCTTTTATTTCCGTTGTGTGGCTGGGCACTTTTTTACTAATGATTGGATTTAGCGTTTCTATTTTCCGACATTGGGGAAGGGAACGAAAAAAGAATAATGAATAACGAATACAGAATATTGATCAAAAGAATAAGCCTTAGAAGCATAATTTTAAAATTAAGCTATACGTCGATATTCATTATTACGTGTTCCATATTCGTTATTCATACTGTTTCCGCCCAATCGGTAGATTTCGAAAATGGAGGGCAACAAAGTAAATTCGAAGAGATTCCAAGTCCCCGGAAAGCTTTATTACTTTCTTTTGTAGTTCCTGGGTTGGGTCATCATTATGTTGATAATGAAAACTGGACTCGGGGAAAGATACATTTAGGTTCTGAAATTGCATTGCTTGCAGGATACTTTGGATTGAATGCTCGGGCAAACCGATTGGAAAATAATCTTAATACTTTAGCCACTTCCAAAGCAGGCGTTTCGTTATCCGGTAAAGACCGAGGGTTTGAGTTGGCAATTGCAAATTTTGACAACCTCTCTGAATACAATGACTTTCAGCTTAGAACCCGAAGATGGCAGAATATTCTCCCTAATACTCCCGAAAACAGATGGAACTGGGAATCAGATAATGATAGATTTGAGTTCCAAAATACACGTGATAGAATTGCCAATTCTGAAAATCAACTGCCAACGTTACTTACTTTGATGGTTGCTAACCGTATCTTTAGTGGGATAAATGCTTTTACAAGAGCAAGAGAGGCATCATCGAAAATGCCGGAAGCAAGTGTAAGCTACCTGAATGAGTTCGGCGAAAGAGGGATTACTGCACGTCTTAAGTTTAATTTTTAGTTACTTACAGGAAGGCCCATATTCCTGACCTCGTCCAATAGTATATTTATAATCGTTCAGGTATAAATAGCCTTTATTGTAATACATTGAATATTCTTCTACTGAACCATTATAATATTTGAGTAAAAGTACAGGTTCCTTGGAATTATTCTCTTCAATACTCCATTGTCCATTGCCTTTTTTGGAAGAGTTACTGCTGCCAAGTACTCCTAAACCTCCCGAACTCATACTGGTATTTGAAGAACCGGAATAATTAAAGTATCCATCTCTACAAAGCTCAATAGCTTCTGATGAACTTGAATAACCACTTATACTACCACTGGTGTAACTGTTTGAAGAATAGCTTGTACGATATTCCAGGCGGGTATTTTTCAATTTTTCAATCCATTCAATGATTTCAGCGCTCATTGTGATTTCTTCTAATACAACGCCATTATTTATATCAATTACATTAGTACGAAGAATTTCTTTGTCTAAGTTCTGGTCGATAGTAAGACCTATGATAGAAACCCCTTCACCAAAAGGATTGAGCCTTCCCAGTATAAAAGCCGATACTTTATTATTTCCAACGTTGCCGGTGAAGTATGCAGCAATGGCATTATCATCAACGAGTTCAATGTCTCCGCTTTTAGTTAATTTTAAACCTATGCCTTTTTCTTCGTAAGGTTCTTCCGCTATTTTTTTTAATTCGTCAATATGATTGTATTGATGTTGAGCAAGAATAAAATAAGTATCCGGATATTGATTGGTATAAAGTACTAAGCCATCTTCATTTTCCTCATATCCAAACCCAAAAGGCACTGTTACTTTAACTCCGAGAGTGGGGTATTCTAGTATTTCCTGCGCCAGAATTGTACTACTCGAGGAAATCATGAGAAATCCACAACTGATGAATGTTAAAGCTAATCTAAGTACACTATTGGAGACCCTCATAATTTTTAGGCTGTTATTCATTTAATTAATAAAAGATTTTTAGCGAGAAAAGAAATAGCGCATAAAAATTCTAATATTTTTAGTATTCAGAATACTCACAGATCTTAAATTTTAAGTACTAAAGAACTTAAAATTTCGTATATTGGGTATTGCTTTCATCAGGAGCGTTGACATTTGAAGCTTAGAAAAAAGGTTGCAACCATTCAGCTTAATTTTATACGTCTCGCCCTTTGTAGCTTTAGTACTAATTTTCACAAAATATATTTACCGTGGCAAAAAGTTCCGGAATCTCAACTCGTGAGTCAGAATCCTTAGATCGTTATCTTCACGAGATTGGAAAAGAGAAACTTATTACTCCAGATGATGAAGTACGTCTGGCGAAAGAAATTCAAAAAGGAAGCCAGCGTGCACTCGAAGATTTAACAAAAGCCAACCTTCGTTTTGTGGTTTCTGTAGCGAAACAATATCAGAATCAGGGTTTATCTTTAGGTGATTTGATAAACGAAGGAAACTTAGGTCTTATTAAGGCAGCTAAGCGTTTCGATGAAACACGTGGATTTAAGTTTATTTCTTATGCAGTATGGTGGATTCGCCAGTCTATTCTTCAGGCTCTTGCTGAACAATCAAGAATTGTACGTTTACCACTAAATCGTGTAGGTGCATTAAACAAAATTGGTAAAGAGCTTTCAAAGCTTGAGCAAGAATACGAACGTATTCCTTCTGCACATGAGCTTGCGGAAAGTTTGGAAATGACCGTTGGAGAAGTAGCTGACACTTTAAAAATTTCAGGACGTCATCTTTCTATGGATGCACCTTTTGCACAAGGTGAAGATAACAGACTTCTTGATGTTCTTGAAAATGAAGAGATCCCAAATCCCGATTTTGAACTAATGGGAGAATCTCTTAAAGTAGAGATTGAAAGAGCGCTGTCTAAGCTTACGAAAAGAGAAGCTGAAGTTATCAGATTGTACTTTGGAATTGGACGTGAGCATTCATTAACACTTGAGGAGATTGGAGAACGTTTCGACCTTACTCGTGAGCGTGTTCGTCAGATCAAAGAAAAAGCACTGAGAAAACTTCGTCACCATAACAGAAGTGCGGCTCTCAGAGCATATTTAGGATAATTGATCTTATAAGAAATTTAAGCCTCACCAATTAACTTTGAGTGGGGCTTTTTTTTGCGACTTTAAACAATGCAAATGTGTCTTATAGATAAATAATTATCAATAAGGCTATATGAAGTTTTTAACTATTCTTTTTCTCACAATTTTACTTTCTAGCAATGCATTAGGTCAATCCGATTTCAAAGATCTTAAAAAGGATTTTGAAGAATTAAATATCCCCGTCAAAAAATTTCAGCTCAAAAATGGATTGACTGTAATTATTCATGAAGATCATTCAGACCCTCTTGTCCATGTCAATGTCACCTATAAAGTTGGGTCTGGAAATGACCCACTGAATAAATCTGGTTTAGCACACCTTTTTGAACATTTAATGTTTGAGGGTTCAGAAAATGTTAGTGATGGGGAGCATATTAGTATCATCTCCAATGCAGGAGGAATAGCAAATGGAAGAACAGGCAGGGATTTTACAGAATATACACAGACTGTCCCCAAGAATTATCTTGAAACTGTTCTTTGGTTGGAATCTGATAGAATGGGCTTTTTCCTAAGTGGAATTGAAAAAAACAAACTTGAATTACAAAGAGAGGTTGTAAAAAATGAGCGTGCTCAAAACCTAGAAGCTTCTCCATATGAATTAGCAAAAGAGCAACTCTATAAAGCTTTGTATGGTAATAGCTTTGCATACTCAAATCTGACAATAGGAGCAAAAAAAGATATTGATGAAATTTCGCTTGATGATTCAAAACTTTTTTTCCAAACATGGTATGCTCCTAATAACGCTATCCTTGCAATAGGAGGAGATGTAAAATCGGAAGAAGTACTTCCTTTAGTTGAGAAATATTTTGCCAACATAGCACCCCAGAAAATTGTAAATCAAAAGGATAAACCCTTTAAAGGATTAAAAACAAACAGACATATTTCAACGGTTGATGAGCGAGTTCGTTTCCCTCAATTCTCTGTTGTATTTCCAACAGTAGAAAAATTTCACAGAGATGAAGCACCTCTAAACTTATTGATTGATATGTTACTAAGTGAAAGCGACTCATATTTATCAGAAAGATTAGTTAAATCTAGAAAAGTGCATCAACTTGCCGGAGAGCATTTCACAAGTAAATTATCAGGAGAATTTGTTATCCATGTAAAAGTGTTGCCCAATCAAAATCTGGGAGAATCAAAAGATTTGTTTTTTGATGAACTAAAATTATTTCGAGAAGAGGGCATATCAGAAAAAAAATTAGATCAAGCTCAAGCTGCATTCAGGTTTAATCTATTTACAAGATTAACTAGCGTATCAAATAAAATATCAAAATTAATTACCTACGAACATTTTGTAGGCACTCCTGACTTTATTAAAAATGATATAAACAGGTATAATGATGTTGCAATTGGTGACATACAGAGAGTATTTGATACTTATATAAAGGGTAAATCATTTGTAGTTCAAAGTATTTTGTCTAATGAAGATTTAGAACCAGCTTTTTCTAATAACCACAACATTACTGAGGAAAAGGGTTCTAGCCTTGAAAGAAATACTAATCAAGTTTTTATAAAAGAGCTAAAAAATAAAGGTAATCTGAGTGATTTTGATCGAAGCTTATCTCCGAAACCTGGAAATATTCCAGTTCCTTCAGTTCCCGATTATTGGACTCATAGCTTGGAAAATGGTTTAAAATTAATTGGTCTTGAATACAATGAAATTCCTTTGGTAAGGATGGAGCTTAAAATAGATGGCGGTCATAAAACAAGTATCTATCACCCTGAAAAAGCGGGCTTAGCATACATTACCTCTTTGATGTTAAATGAGTCTAAAAAAACATTTGATGATAGATTAAAAGGGATAGGTGCTTCCATAGATATAAGATCTGGTAATGCTTCTAGCAATATTATTCTAATTACTTTAAAAGAAAGTTTTGATGAAGCACTGTCAATTTTCAATCAAATTGTACTTTCTCCTGTTTTTGATGCCGAAGTTTTTTCTCAGATAAAGGAAAAACAAATTCAACAATCAAAGGGAATGTCGAGGGTGCCATTTGTGCTTTCTTTTCAGGTACACGATAGACTAATGTATGGAGAGGATCATATATATTCAAAACCAGCTAGAGGAAATGCAGAAACTCTTTTTAATATAGAATTGGATGACGTTAAAGAATTTCATAAAAAGTACTATGCACCCGAGCTATCAAGTGTTGTTTTAGCGGGAGATATTACCAAACAAGATTTTCTTAATAAGATTATTCCATTTAAAAACTGGGAAAACAAAACAAATGATAGCATAGTATCTCAAAAAGTGGAAAATCGTAGAGAGAGAAAGATATATTTGCTACACAAGCCTGAGTCTAGACAAACACGGTTAAGTATCGGATACGCAACCAATTTTTCTTCAACCTTTGATGAAGAATTTTTTCAGGTAAATTTATTGAATCAGCCATTTGGAGTAAATTTTGATAGTAGAGTTAACACAAGAATTCGTGAACAAAAAGGTTGGAGTTATAGCATAAGGTCATTGTTAAATTCTTCATATGAACCTATTCCATTTTTAATATTGGCAGGAGTAAAACCTAGTTCTGCTGACACAGTCGTATCCGAGCTTTTTGATATAATGGATAATTATGTTAATGAAGGTATATCAGAAGAAGAATTAGAAAATACTAAAACATCATTACGGCTTGCTGAAGCACTTAAATATGAAAGAATAGGTCAAAAAACTGCTTTTTTATCGGAAATTTTACGTTCGCATTTAGATTCAAACTACCTCGAGAAAAAATCTAATATGCTAAAAAACGTCACTAAAAAAGATATTGACAAGCTCATTA
Source organism: Balneola sp. (assembly GCA_965222085.1). Lineage (GTDB taxonomy): Bacteria > Bacteroidota > Rhodothermia > Balneolales > Balneolaceae > Balneola. The sequence goes on along the minus strand of OZ244952.1, from coordinate 407,427 downwards.
GAAAGTACATTATACCGGAATATATGAAAGTGCTTTTGGTAGGAGATGTTGAAGGTAAGCAAGCCTATTTTGAGAATAGGGGATACAAAGTGATCTTATTAAATGAAGATGGAGTTGTAAGTGTTGAAAACAATAAAGAATGAAGTTACTTACTTGCAAATAAAGTGAAGACGATTTTTAGAGATATGATATTATGATTAAAACCCAGCTGCTGTTACTTCAGGAATAATAATCAGAATATCGTAACCTTTAATGGTTCTTTGAAGTGTGATATCATCTACTTGAAGCTTCCTTTTTTCTAAAGCCATGCGAAGTGGAATCATATCAAATAAATACCAATTCTCACTTTCAACAAGATCAAAAAAAGGCTTTAATGAGTTTAGTTGCCTTTTTTCATTGTTAACAGGACTTGGAGGAAAAATTTCGAATGGAGCTCCTCGCATTCCACTTTTACCAATAATCATAATGTGAAAAGATTCCTGATAATTACTTCTTGTTATGATCGCAACAACATTGCCGATATCATGAATGGTTAAAAAACTTTCTCCTCTTGCCAAATGATTTGCACCATATTTAAACAGATTTTTTGAATTGCTCCATTTTGGATAGTCTTTCATTAGTTGATGTAAGAGTAGTTGTACCCTCTTTTCATGACTTTGATTTACATAAATCTCAAGAGATTTATTTATGTGATCAAGAATGATTTGTTCCTTATCACTTAATTTTAGTTTTTCAAGGGTAGTTATTTGACTTTTAAAATCAGGAGTCATGAAATACATGGACTTTTGTGGATCTTTAAAGAAATTCTCTAAGTATCTTTCTGATTCTTCAATAATTTTGTTATAGATTTTTTTTGCTTCAGGATTTTTAGACCATTTAATCACATCTTGAAAAATTAATCTATCAGAATACATAAGTATTTGATCCGAGCCTAACAACCTTGCTCCTGAATTTACTAACTGTTCGAGCAGCTTATATTCAGGTTGCAGAGAATAAAATGAGAATAGATGGTTATATTTCTGATTGAATTTTTGGCGTTTTTCTGCTGATAAGTCTTTAATAGATTGCTCAATTATTTTAGTTGAAAAAGGGTCTACCTATATGTAAAAATTATCAAATTTAATATTGTTTGACAAAGCACTAACGAATGCGGGAATTTCATTTGTGAAGTGATTTTCGCCAATCAGAACATTATTGCTTTTATCAGCTTTAGAGATGATAAAGTCCCACCCATTTCCTCTAAATTGAAAAGCCTCATAAGTAAATTCCTGTAAATTTTCTGAAGCTATTTTTACAATAAGGCTATCTTGAGTAAAAACAGTTTGTGTGTGTAAAATAAAAATGAGAGTAAAAATATAGAAAATTTGAGACTTGCCTTCATTCTTGTTTTCATGTTAAAGTGTTTCATAACCAATTTGGTTAGTTGGTAGTTATTAAAATAACAAATATGAATACAAAAAGAGCACTATAAAGAGTGATCAAGTTGTTACGCAAAAAATCTCAATCAGGTTTTGATTGGTATTAGAAATTTTAGTGATATAGCAATTACATAGCATTGTATTCTGCGAGAACTTCTACCATTTGCGACGTATGGCGTTGATTATGGGCAGCCATAACTAATAAGACTTGATACATATCAACTTCGCCTGGAGCTGGAAATATTCTAAAGTGATTACGAAGATCTAATTGAGTTGTTCTTATGAATTCACTAATCATATCATGCAATTTAGAAAGCTTTTCCAGCATCTCTTTTTTTAGTTACCCACCTTACTGAAGGCTTGAAAATAGCTTGAGTTACTTTTTTATTCTCACTCCCACGATTCGCTATATTGCCAATGTAAATGCCATCTAAATGAGATAAATCCTTTTCTAGATCTCTAGTTTCTTCATTATTAGCGTTTCTTTCGATGGTTGCTATAAAAGCAGGCTGAGAAAGCAGGAGATGCTCAAAAGCATTGGCAACAGACCAACCTCCATTTTTGGGAGAATAATTAAAAGCTTCTTCAGAAAGATCAGAAACTACAGATCTGAGATTTTCATGCGATGAAATGAAGTATTTAAGAGCAAAATCTCTTTCTGCTTGACTTATCTGCGCCATTGTCGGGATTGCAAGCAGCATTACAAAAAAAATTGGTAATATTTTTTTCATTTGGAAACAGAATAGGTTATTAGTTATAGAATGATAGACATCTCTTTCTTATACACTCCAAGAGAAAGCTCATTTAAAATGTTTTAATTAATTTCGAGTAGAATTTTGTTGTGTTCGACTTTTAAGTACTGTAAATGCGCCGTTCCAGGCATTAATAAAATATTGTCGGGCTGTGTCCCAATCTTCTCCTTTTCTCCAGCCAGTATGCAGTAAAGTTATTTTTGTGGAATTCTCACCAATTTTATTAAAATGAACCGTTACATTTGTTAACGGTCTTACATTGTTCATAAAGCTTTTGTGATCAGCATTACCCCTCCATTCTACATTGAGGAAGTATGGTTTTTCGAATGCGAGGATTTTACATCCATACGTGCTGTTATTTGTTTGATCGGGATCATCAGGAGTCCAAAACAATTCATAATCTCCTCCTTCTGTTAATTCTATATTTGCCTTTACTGTTAACCATTGTGTAATCAATTCTTCTTTTGTAAAATAATCGAACGCAAGTTCTACAGATATATCAAAGTCTTGGCTTATTGTTATTATTTCATCCATTTTATCTGATTTTGGGTTATGCTTTCCTTGATCATTTGAACAAGAAAAAAAGAAAATAACTATGAGTGAGAGATATATAAGCTTCATAATCAATTTATTTAGTTAAAATTTATATCAATCCATCTAATAGCAGATTTGACCTTTTCATCATCTAACAGGGTTTCAAAATTATCGCCCCCTTCGGTATAGGTATCTGGTTGCACCGAATCTCCTGCATAAATAGTTCCTACTCTATCTGCAAAATATGCAGCAGATAACTGCAATGTTATTGAGTCTGAAATCACATGACTGGAGTTCGCAGTTGTATAGCCACCGGTATCTTCACCTATAAAAAGAGTGTTCGGTCTGTTTTTGAAGGCAATAGCAGTTACTTCCCCGGAACTTACAGTACCTGCACTTATGAGAACTACAACAGGTATATTGCCAAGTAAAGAGAGGTTTTCGGATAGGGGTAGTTCATAATCTGTGATCTTATTTTGACCGAAGTAAACATCCCCTTGCTGTAAGTTCCAAGGTTCGTTTTCCTTTAAACCTTTATAGGCAAAACTGCCAACATTGTTATCACTCAAAAAAGGAGACAAGCCAGCAAGCATAGGAAACATGGTTCCTCCACCATTAAGTCTTAGATCAATAATCCATCCTTTTATGGCGTATTCATTTTGCTGATTTTTAATAAGATTAAAAATCTTACGCGCTTTTATTGAGTCTTCATTACTTGATTGAATCCCCGGGATATGGATATACCCATATTTACTATCGATAACTTCTCCATAAATTGGGATAGAAGAATTTTTATATAGATTTAGTAAAGAATCACTTAATTCAAGAGTAGTTGGTTGATATGGTTTTTTATAGTCGTTAAATCTTTGATTGTCTAGCCAGATTGCTCCGTGATAATCTTTTAGTGCTTTTAGCATGAATTTTGAAGCTTCAATTAGGCCCTCATCCTCAAAAACCTGATGCATTTGATGCTCTGTAACTTCCCAGTCAATACTATCTTTGAATATCGAAACAGTTTTCCCATAATGAATGACACTATCTAACAGGGCTTTATCATAAAGTTGGTCTTGGGCAATTAATTTTGCAGAAAACAAAACGAGTAGTATAGAAATAATTGCTAATCTCATATTTAGCTGTCTTTATTGAGAGAATATAGGTTTTATTTTTTTTGTTTTGATATCAACCTCATAAATATCAAAGACACCTGACATTTCAGAAGAAAAGATAATTTTTGAACCATCACTTGACCATCTTGGCCATTGCTCCAATGCTGGATGTGTCGTTAATCTTGTGGGTTCTTTTCTGGGGTTATCGAAATCAATAAGATAAATATCTCTGTTTCCATCGATAGTTCCAGCTACAGCAATTTTTGATCCATCTGGAGACCAGGTCGCTCCGTAATAAAAATTGTCGTCAAATGTAAGTCTTCTTTGATTACTCCCATCTTCATTCATTACGTATATTTGGGAAATATTTTTTGAATCAGTACTATTTCGATAAGACGCAAATACAATTGATTTTCCATCTGGCGACCAATCTCCTAATATTTCGATAGAAGAGGAATTAGTAATATTTTTTAAATCCGATCCGTCAATATTCATAGTATATATCTGGAATTTTCCTGATCTAGTAGAATGAAACCCGACTTTAGATCCATTAGGCTTCCAAAATAGAATGCCATCTCTTGAAGGGTGATTTGTTAGATTGCGTAGTTTTTTAGTTTTATTGTTCCATAAGTATATATCAAGGTCTCCGGTTCTGTCCGAGCTAAATCCAAATAACGATCCATCTGGAGACCAGGAACCTGGCCACTTATCATCGGCTTCAGATGATTCAGTTATGTTGGTTAGGGTCCCATTTTTATCCAAAACGTAAATGTCGTTTGTACCTTCTTTATTTGAATGAAAAACAATACTCCCATCTTTTGATGGTGATGCATGAGTTCTTATAACAGGATCAGAACTTTTTTTCTGTGCATACAGAATATAACTTGGCAGAACATAAAATAGGATAAGCGTTAAAATTAGATATTTGTTCATAATTATTCTCCTATTAGTTTTTAAGTGTATCCAAAAGTGATTGTTCATTCAGTTCTTTTGTTTTTACAATTCCGTCAGGTCCTATCAAGATGTTATAGGGAATGGTCAGAACCTTGTATATTTGAGCTACTTCATTATCTAAATTATTCAAATCGGAGAGCTGTAGCCATGGCAGTTCGTCTTTACGAATTGCATTTACCCACTCAAATCGATTATCATCAAGAGAAATACTTATAATTTCTAAACCAAGTGGGTGATATTTTTTATATGCTTTTAAGAGATTAGCACTTCGATTGCGACATGACACGCACCAACTTGCCCAAAATTCTAATAATACATACTCGCCTTTATAATCTGAAAAACGAATCTCGGTTGGAATACCCATAGTATCAGTCTGCACAAAATCAATGGCTTTGGCACCAATAGGTAATCCATTTTGGCCATTAGTAACACGTGGAGGAAGGAATAAAAGCAATAATATTAATATACTGAAAGAATGAAAATTTAACATTGCATAAATTCTTTGATTCTAAGAAATCTAATCTTAAAGAATAGTTAATTCGTTTAAGCGTGCAGGCTAGGTCAAACTTTGATTGTAATTATTGTAAATTTATGTGTACTTAAAAAACTTTGATTATGCTTGTTTCTTTAGATGTTCATTCTCTGATCTTTATTATAGCTGCGACTCACGGCTTCATTCTTTCTTTTTTTCTTTTTTATAGAGAGGGAGTAAAAAAACATATAAATCTTGTACTTGTTATTTTAATCTTTGCCTTTTCTACTAATATGCTCGTAAGAGAATTAGTAAGGAATTTTTATAGCAATGTTCCTCATCTCATAGCAAGTACAGATTGGGTACTATTTCTATACGGTCCTTTGATTTATTTTTTCACCAAGTTGTCTACAAAAGAGAAGACGAAACTTCGGAAAAAAGATCTTATACATCTTATTCCATTTGGAGTATGTATTCTTTTCTTTATGCCATTTTACATTCAAAGTGGAGAAGAGAAACTTGCCTTTTATATGTCAACATTTACAGAAGGAATACCCAAAAAATTATTTTTTATTTGGATTTCAGGGTGTCTTCATATTGTGCTTTATATGTTATTATCGGCTAAATCAATAAATGAGTATCAATATAAAATAAAACAGAGATTTTCGAATATTGAAAAAATAAATTACAGATGGCTTCAATATATTTTATTAGCTAATTTTATTATATGGCTTTTTGATGCTTTTACTTTAACCAATTATTTAATTGGTATTCAGGTAGATCTTTTAAGTAGAATAGATAATTATCTAGGATATTTTGTAGCCGGGTTTGTTTATTTTTTAGGATATAGAGCTTTAACTGTTCAAGATAAATTATCATTGAAGTTACAGTTAGGGGAAGCACAAGAACGAGAATTATCACTTCTTAAGGTTGGTCAAAGTAGTGCTAAGAAATATCAAAGATCAGGGCTTACTAAGCTTAAAGCGGATGAATATAAAAAAGAACTTCTAAATTACATGGAAGACGAAGCTCCATATTTAGATCCCGATATTACATTATCGGATTTATCCGAAGCATTATCTATTCCTAATAATCATCTGTCACAGGTAATCAATCAAAAATTCGATAAGAATTTTTTTGACTTTATAAATAGTTATCGAGTTAAAGAAGCGAAAGAATGGCTTTCTAATCCAAAAAGAAATAATGAGACTATGCTGGCTATTGCTTTTGAGTCTGGCTTTAAATCTAAATCTACCTTTAATGCCGCATTCAAAAAATTAACAGGGATAACCCCCAGCCAATTTAAGAAAGGGTATTACGGAGACAAATCTGATAAATCAGTTTCCTAAGTTAGCTTAGTTAGACTTTGCCTACACGTTAGGTCGAGTTCACTATGGTATAAGTATTTCTTCAAATAAATACTAAGAAGTAATTTATGTCGCTACGCATAGTTTTTTTTGTTTTAGCTCTTGGAGTATATCTGTCTGCAGAGGCTATATCACAATCAAAAAAAATAATCTCTACTACAGAAGATAGTGTGAATATTTTTATTGATTCTACATTTTCAATCATCCAAAATAAGGCACTCTACAGGGATAAGATAGATTGGGAAAAATATAGTAGAGAAATTGATAAAAGAAAAAGTAGTGTAACTGAGTTCTCTGATATACTCCCAATTTTCTCGGAACTATTTAATGAGATGGAAGACAACCACAGTTTTCTTATCCATAAAAGAAAAGAATATGCTTCAGAATTAAAAGGATTTGATGAAAGCAAAATCCGAAAACCAATAATGAATGAACTTGAAAGCGGTGCCATTGAGATAAAAATCAAGAAATTCTTGAATGGAACTGTGGGATATATTCAGGTTCCGGGTGATAATACATCTGATAAATTTGATGCCATGCAAAAAGCTTCTCAAAAGCTTCAGGATTCATTGTGTACTCTTTCATCCGATAAACTTCAAGGGATTATCGTTGACCTAAGATTAAACACAGGTGGAAATATGTATCCCATGGTTACTGGGCTAAGTAATTTAATTGGTGAAGGTGTATTTGGAAGTATTGTAAGCAAAGCTTCAGGAAAGAATGAAGATTGGGAAATAAAAGGAAATGGCACCTTGTCCGATGGGGAACTTATCTCGGAACTGATTACATCCTGTTCCGGAATAACATCAGACTTAAAAGTGGCAATTTTGTTAAGTCAAATTACTGCAAGTTCAGGAGAAATTACTGCACTCGCCTTCTATAAAAGAAAACATACTCAGTTTTTTGGGGAACCTACTGCGGGATATATGACAGCTAATGAATTGTACTATTTGCCTTTTAAAAGTTACATGCTACTTGCCGAAGGTTACGAAGCAGATAGAGACGGGGTCGTCTTAAAACAAATCATTCCTGATGTGGAAATGATTGACGGAGATGATTTTGATGATTTATCTAATGATGTAAAAGTTCAGGCTGCAATAAAATGGATTATAAAATATAATTGAGGAGCTTTTCTATGTGTGGTAAATACTTTTTTAAGATTAGCTTACTGGTTCTCATTATGATTTTATTTGGACTACCCAGTTTTTCATATGCAACTTCTTGCAATCCGAACTCTTCTTTGGAAACAGAATTATCAAAAATTTTAGAAGATTATAGCACAAGACTAAACAAGAAATACTTATCAGAAATAATAACTGATCTAGAAAAACTGAGGAAAAATTTCCAGAACGACCCTCTTATTAATTTTTGGGAAGCCGTTGTTTATTCGAATATTTTAGATACTGAGTTTTTAAACAGGGCAGAAGAATCTTTTAATAACGGGTGGAATATACTTGTTCAAAAACCTACAGATTGTGCTGTATCGTCTTTCTATGTATTGAAATCTCATATTTTGAGACAGGAAAGTATATTGGCATCTAGAAATGGTGATGAGAAGATGCAGATTTCTCTTTCTGACGAAGCAACTATAATGTTAAATAAAGCTCTAAGAATATCACCTGAAAATCCTGCGGCTTTAGCAATGGCAGGAATAGAATTAGCACGCGAAAATTTAGGCAACGAAAGCCATTATTTTGGTGCTTTAATGATGTTGGAAAAAGCTAAATCAATAATAGTAAAGCAAGGTATTTCCAAAACCGATATACGAAGTTGGAACCAAGAATATATAGATCCTATACTAAATTGGGGGGAAAGAAAACTCTATCCAGAAAAAGTATTAGAAAACATATCAAGATTTGGTGCAAAGCAAGCTACTCAAACTTTGAAAGATCTTGATTGGTTTTTGCTACTTGAAGACTCTGAAGGTGATGGAAGAATGAAAAATTGGGGAGATGGCAAGGCCTTGTATTACTTCTTGGAAGATTCGAAGGGATTTATCTGGTTCAGGTTTGAGCTATACAATGAAATAGACACCGAAAATCCTGCAATTAGTTTGTCTTTTGACTTAGATGATAATCAGGATTCTGGATTAAGTTGGTATGGTACCAATTCAGGTTTTATAGTGGATAAAATGGTCTCAGTAGGTCCAATGATTCGAAAGTTAAACGAATATATAGGCTACAATGGAATTACTAATGCCGCAGGAATGGCCGAACAAAAATGGATAAACGACAAACAAGGAAACATTGATTTTTACTTTGATGAAGAAAGTAAAAGTTACTTCGTTGGATTTAACGTAAATGACTTACCCCCTGGAAGGGACAAAATAAGGGTGATTGGATCAGTAGGTAATAACGCTACCTGGAATGATGATATAGGAGATGAAGAATCAGCTTTAATCAAGTTGAAAAACTGGTAACTCCAATATTTTACTAAAGGAGGGGAATGTCATTTAGAATAGTTTTTTTAGTATTTATAAATATGAGCAATTTTATCATGAGCCAAACTTTGGATAAAATGGAAAAAGATAATTCTCACAGCCTCTTTATTTACTTAATTGACCTTAATGATGAGTATAAAGACACAACAAATTGGACAAATGAAACTCATAGTACAATGAAGTTGCATGTAGAGTTTCTTGATCAATTAGCTGAAAAAGGAGTACTAATTATCGCAGGGAGAACTGATGTAGATCTTCAGGACGAAAATTTATTAGGGTTGGTTATAATCAAAGCTTCATCGCTAAAAGATGCGAAGCAAATAATGAACGAGGATCCAGGAATAATATATAATCTTCAGAAGGCATCAATTTTTCCATTTGTATTAGCCAAAGAACGGTTAGAAAATTTCTAAGATGAAAAACTGGACTACATTTACAAAAAGAATTTTGATAAAAGAATCAATGAAATCTGTCTATAGATGTTGGGCTTGTAAATCACAAATAGAATCGTGGTTTCTTGAAAAAGCAGATTTTAAATCAGATAAAGGTTATAGAAACCTAAATGATTTTGTTCAAAAGGGAGATCATTATTTCTGGAAATGGAACAATTGGGATATTATAAAAGAAGGGCAGTTATTAGATGCTAACGGTAAAGATTTTATTTCGTTCACATTTGGTTCAGGGTGCAGTGTTGATGTGCAGTTAAAAGAAGTAGGTAACATGACAGAAGTTGTATTGACTCAGAAAAATATACCGACTGACGAAGAAAATAGAATGAACATCTATGTAGGTTGTATTACAGGTTGGACATTTTGGCTTACAAATTTGAAAGCTTACTTAGAGCATGATATAACGCTACATGCAAAAGGATTACAAAAAGATGAAACTACGAATTTGGTAAATAGCTAACAATGAAATATGTCTTAACAGCATTACTTGGGTTTTTATTAATCAATGGATGCAGTGATGCCCATTCGATAAAAAAGAATGACTCCAGTTTAGTGGAGTTGGAAACATTAATAACTGAGTACTATTCGATTATGTCAAGTCGAAACTGGACTGTGTACCGCGAATTTTTTACCGATAAAGCAGTTCTGACAACACTTTGGCAAGATTCAACGGATACCAAACTCAGGCTATTTACAAATACTATAACGGAATTTGTTAATCAAACCGAAAATGGCCCTGATAGTCAACCAATATTCGAAGAAAAACCTATCAAAATAGATGTTAGAATAGAAGATAATCTTGCCAGTGCTTGGGTAAGGTATAAAGCCAAATTTGGAACTGAAAACAACCTTATTGAATGGAAAGGGAATGATGTTATTAGTTTTATAAAATATAACGATACATGGTATATAACATCTATTACTTATACCGCTATAGATTAGAGCTTAAAACCACTAACTAAAAAGATACAAATTATGAGATGCCTAAAAATTCTTTTTATTGTTGCAGTTTTTTTACAACTGAGTTGTGGGAAGGAAAAACATAAAGAAAAAGTACCGGAGAAACCTATAATTGAGTTTTATGGGTTAGAAGTGAGAGTTAATAATTTTGAAGAATCCTTAGATTTCTATAAAAATAAACTTGGGTTTTCAATAAAGCAGGAATTTGAATCTCCTAAAAGAGTTGAATTTGACTCACCTGAGATGCCATTCTTTTTGGTTGAAGTAAATGGAGGTAGCAATATCGATTGGAATACAGAGTCCAAAGCAAATGCTACTTTTCAAGTAAATAAACTACTTCATACTATTGATGAACTCCGATCCAAAGAAGTGAATTTCATAACAGATCGCTTAAGAAGAAACGGTGTAGGTATTAGCATACCTTTGATAGACCCGTCCAATAATTTTCATACAATTATTGAAGTTCAAATTAGAGATGTACCGGAGTTTAAAGAACCCAAAATTTATAATACAGGATTTTCGGTTCCAGATATGGATGTAGCTAAAGAATTCTATGTAAATACTCTTGGTTTTAAAGTGTTCTCAGAGAGTTATCTCCCGGCGGCTCTTCCTTTAAAGCATTCCGATGATCGTTTTGCATTTATGCTTCACTATAATGCAAGTACAGTTTCGAATTCTTCGATATCTTCACCGGATCAATCACAAACCATGCTTGTTTTTTCAACAAATAATTTTGAAGAAGCACTTTCCTTTCTCAAAGAGAGTAATATTGATGTGTTTGAACTGAATAGAGAAGAGGGGAGGGTCTATTTCAAAGATCCATTTGGAAACTTTTTAAAGTTAATCAAAAAATAATTTGCAGAAATTGATCGAAGGTTTGATATATGACTTTTACTAAAGTGAGATATACCGCGATATTATTTTTTCTTGCAAATTCATTTGTTGCTAGTGCTCAAGATTCTACTGAGTTGAAATGGCTAAGAGACCATGTATTTGAAGTTGAGAATATTAATCCTGAAAATGAAGACTACTCTGATTTGGAATTTCTCATCCCAATTTTGGAAGAGAAAGAAATAATTTTGTTGGGTGAAGAAGAGCACACATTTGCAACAACTTTTGAAGCCAAGAGTAGGCTGATCAAGTTTCTACATGAAAGACTGGGGGTATCTGTAATAGCTTTTGAGTATGATCTGTTTGCAATGTGGAAAATAAATCAAATCGAATATGACAGCAGTTCTTCTTTTTTACCAATTCAAAATTACATTTACCCGTTTTGGGGTAAAACCACCTCAACCAAAGAGCTTTTCAATTATGTAAGAAAAACTCAAGATTCATCAAAACCTATCAATTACATAGGTTTTGATGGCCAAATAACAAATCAATTTGATCTCACAGAAAATTTAATAGAATTGTTAAAAAAAGATGAAAGCGAGATTCTGGAATACAAGAATTTCGAGAAGTTTAAAAAGGTTTTTCAGAAGCACTATGGGCTTCGAATGGATAATCTTAACCTTGAGAATTATGCATTGTTCTTGATGTTCATTGATGACATTATTTTTTATTTAGAACTAAAGGAAGAAAAGAGTCAGGAAGACTTAGTGATTTCGCAAGCTTTGAAAAATGTTAAAAAAGAAATGCTAAATAAAATAGCAGGTGAACCAACAGAAGGGTATCAGGTTGGTATTTTTAGTCCTGAAGATAGTACCTATGGTTTTTTGGGTGATATGCGATCTATGGGTATATACAACAGACGTGATAAACTTATGGCTGAAAATATAAAATGGATTAAAGAAGTATTATATCCCGATAAAAAAATTGTAGTTTGGGGACATAGTGAACATACAATGTATAATCGAAATAAGATTAAGAAAGATTTTCCACCTGATTTCCCTTTTCATTTAAGATTTACATATGGGTACAATTTCAAAAGCATGGGTAGTTATCTTAAAGAATCGTACGGGGTGAATATTTATTCTATTGGTTTTTCAACTATGAGTGGTAAAGTAGATTACTCTAAAAATGCATCTAATAAATTTATTAGTAATGTTACATATGAGAAGGAAAACATTGAAGAAAAAATTATTCAGTTTGATATAAACTATCCATTCATTGACTTTAGTTCTACAAGAAATGAGATTCCACACTCTCTTTTCAATTCAAATATGGCTAGTAACATATTAGGCGGAAATAAAACGATTGGAAATATTTCAAATCACTTTGATGGAATATTATTCATAAGAAATGCAAAGCCAATTCAGTATTTAAAAAACTATTAATTACATCAAGACGAATAATTTTGAACACTATGAAAAAAACAATTCTACTTTCCATTCTTTTTTTAGCATCTACTAATTTAGTAGCTCAAGAAGTAGATATGGACTCCCCCACATTGCCTGATAAGTGTCTAGAGAAGGATGAGAGAATTCCCGTATTGTTACTCGCCACTTATCATATGGCAAACCCAGGCGCAGATAGATTTAATCTTCAATCTGATGATGTATTATCATCGAAAAGACAAGCTGAAATTAAAAAACTTGTGGAATCTTTAGCTGAATTTAAGCCTACAAAGATTGTTACAGAAGATGCCTTTAACAGGGATTCTTTAAACGAAATTCGTTATAGAAAATATTTAGCTGAGGATTTGGAACTTACTAGAAATGAAATAGATCAGATTGCATATAGGCTAGCAAAGAGAATGAGCCATGAAAAGGTATATCCCATAGATTATAAAATTGGCCTTAAAGACGAAAAAATGGGGAAATTAATTTCAGAAAATAAAGAATTTCAGATTATAATAGGAGAAGCTCAGGGCTATGGGAATAGCGTTATGAAAACTTTTGCTGAATGGTTGTCTGAGTCAACAGTAAGTGAAATGCTGTATAAAATGAATCGACCTCAGACTTTGCAAAAAGCATTAGAGCCATATTTCATATTTGGAGTAAACATCGTAAAAGGAGATGATTATGGTGGAGCTGAGTTCGTTTTAGATTGGTACAAGAGAAACCTTTTTATATTTGCAAATCTCCATAAAGTTTCATCAGAAGGAGATAGAATTTTTCTTTTATTTGGCCAAAGTCATATCCCTTTAATACAGCAATTTATTGAGGATTCTCCTTTCTATTGTACAGAAGATCCTTTGCCATATTTGAAATAATTACGATTACTTTTTTGCTGATTGCTATTTAGAAACAAGACCTATCTTATACGTTCGGTCTAATCTCTTTTTCGGGTTGCTTAAATACTATGTGTAAACCTAACACATAAGCTGGTGACATTTATGATATCATTTAACCCCCCCCTTCCTTTTCTTTTTATTATTGCTATACTTATTTATTCATGTACGGAAATAAATACAAATCCTAGTATTTCCTGTGACGAGCCAAATCCTAATGAGTTAATGGTTGAATGCAATGATATTATTAAGTCAACAGATTTGTTGACAAAAAGTTGGACAAGCAATATCGATAGTGATGAATATGTATTGAAATTTGATAAAAATGGAGAGTTAGAATATTCATTAAAGAATAATGATACTTCTGAAATAGCAGGAAATTATTCCTCATCTAATTATACCCTTAATGTAGAAGGTATGGGTTGTTCAAAAGAAATTGGAACAGGGAAATATACATATTCAATTGCATTTAGAGGAAACCATGCTGAACTAATCTTTAATCTTAATAAAGATGAATGTGAAAGTAGAGTGAATATATTGCTATCAAATAACTGGAAGTATTACTACTAAATAAAAACAATTAATCTACCATTCAAATACTTAAAAATTTTTTAAATCATCGTAATGAATAAACAAATAAATAAAATTACTACAACTCCTTTAAGAATATTATTTACAGCCATCCTGTTATTTGGAATTTCTTTTGTCGTTTCTGATGTTTCAGCTCAAAAAAATGCTACGGCAGCAGATACTACTAAAGCACTTTTTATTAGTGATCACATGGAATATCTAATGAAAGATGGCGGTATTTGGGTTGCTGAAAATCCCCACTATAAGAAAGACGAACAATACTCTGCTAAGACTTTTAAATATGAAATGACTAAGGGAGTTCATGGAGAAAATTATCGAATCAAGATACTTTCAGATTTAAATAGTATAGGTTGGTACACAAGTTGGGATGGGTATTATTTGTGGAGTACAGTAGAAAAAAAGCCTGTTTATCATAGTTTAGGTTCCAATGGTGCAATCGCAAATGGGACATTAAATCTTATTGAAGAACACACTCGAATAAATATTTTTGAGATCATTTCTTATGCAGGGGAGAAGAATATCTATAAAGATGTAACTAAACGAGTAAGCGATAATGAAATGCACTCTGAAAGTTATCAACTTAACGAAAAAGGAGAATGGGAGTTTAATCAAAAGTTTATCTGGAAGAGAGTTAAAGGTAGTTAATGCTGGAATAAAACTCTCTTGAACCACTATTTAGAATAAATCATATACAAACCAGAACTAAAAATCATGATCAAAAGACTATCAATCTTAATAATACCTGTACTTCTTATTGCTACCAATGGTATTCAAGCTCAAGAAAAAAAGCCTGAAGAAGATCCAGCACCAAAAGAAATGTTTCTAAAACAGATGGCTTATTTAATGGCAGATGGTGGTGTTTGGGAAACTGAAAACCCAAATTTTAAAGAAGATGAACAGTATTCTGCAAAGACTTATAAGTACGAAATGAGTAAGGGTGTCCATGGGGAGCAATTCCTTATAGAAATATTATCAGATATAAATAGTGTTGGTTGGTGGACAAGCTGGGATAGCTATTTCTTATGGCATCCTGTAAAGGAACAAGGGGTTTATCATGGTGTAGGAGCGACTGGTTCAACTGCAGATGGAAGACTTTATAGTGCAAATGAGAACGAGTTAGTAAACATTTTTGAGGTTTTTACTTACGAAGGAGTTCGATCGGTACATAAAGATGTGTTCGTTAGAGTTGGAAAAAATGAAATGAAATCAATAGCGTACGAGCTTAATAAAAAAGGAGATTGGGAATTGTACGAAGAGTTAATTTGGAAGAGAGTTAAGGATAGTTAGTGTTGAAACAAGTTCCATTTTTATTATTGATTCTATACATCCCTATCTCTCAAGTAGAGGGGCAGCAACAGTGTGTGAATCTTAGCCACCCAACCATTTCTAATGATGGCACGAAAATGTTATTTGTTTCAGATAAGTACGGCAGCAATGATATTTACTTGTTGAATTTTGAATCGAAAAAAATAAGAAGGCTTACAACAAGTAATTCGCAAGAATCAAGGCCCGGATGGTTTCCAGATGATACTGGTATCATTTTCGATTCAGATATGGATGGGGATTATGAAATTTATTCAATGCTGCTGAATAATTCTGATCTCAAACAACTTACTTTTAATACCAAAACAGACATGTTTGGAACCGTTTCTCCAGATGGTGAAGAAGTTGTTTTTTTTTCAGATCGAGGCGAAAATAGAGAGATCTATAAAATGAATTTAGATGGCTCACAGCAGGTTAATTTAACGCAGCATACATCAAGAGATGGAGTTCCGTACTGGTCACCCAATGGGAAGAAAATACTCTTCCATTCTACTCGTACAGGTGAGCTTCACTTTCAGTTGTACGAAATGGATACAGATGGAAAAAATCAACAGCAAATCTCATTTTCGGAAGCCTCAGAGGAACTGGCATCTTATTCACCAAAAGGGAATTATATTGCATATTACAGGGAGCACATTAAAAGAAAGAAAATAGCGGAACTGTATCTGTTTAATATTCAAAATCGTGTTTCTTGGCAACTGACTTCTCATGAAGACTTTAGAAAAATCGGGGAATATGCGCCACCTTCTTGGTTTCCTGATGGTAAAAGAATTGCTTTTTGGGCTATCGATAATACTAGCCCTTGCTCTCAGCTTTATTCACTTGATGTGAAATCAAAAAAATTCCAAAAGATTAATGTTAGATGGGATAATTATGAAAACTAAGAACATCTTATTTGTAGTTATTTTTTGGTTGGTGTCACTATCTGTAGATGCCCGCCAATTTCAAACCGGGTATGGTTGGGTGTTACCACGTGTAAGTCAACCTGCAAAAGTCATTCAATCAGTAGGGGTAACTGAGATTGAGGTGTCATATTCAAGGCCGATGGTTCGGGATAGGGAAGTTTGGGGAAACCCTCGAATAGTGCCATATGATAAAGTTTGGAGAGCAGGTGCCAATGAAGCAACAACTATTTCATTTAGTACCGATGTTTTTATATCAGGGGAAAGCCTTACAAAAGGAAAATATGCTTTTTTTATCATTCCTAAAGAAAAGGGAGATTGGGTGGCAATTTTTAACACAGTACATAATCAATGGGGGCACTTTACATACAATCAAACAAAAGACGCACTACAAGTTAATGTGCAGGTTTCAGAAGGAGAGTTCAGGGAAGCACTGGAAATAAGTTTTCCTGAGTTATCAGATAGTTCTACGACAATGCTGCTGGTATGGGGTTCGAAAAACGTTCGGATACCTATTTCGATAGACATGGAAAAGACGGCTATAGTAAAAGCAAACAGCACATTTGACTGGCAGGCCGGTTTTTTTGCAGCTGAATATTTTATGAAGCAAGTAGAAAATTATGATGAAGCATTGAAGTGGTCAAATGCATCTATAGCAGTACAAAAAAATCTATCGAATTTAAATCAAAAGGCGTCTATTCTAGCTTTAATGCAGGATTATAAAAAAGCGATAGAGGTTGCAGAAGAGATTTTAGAGGTTGCAAAAAGCGCGAATGAGAGATCCAGGAGATTTTATGAGCAAAGAATGAATCAGCAAATAAAAGAATGGGAGGGGAAAGCAATTGAGAAGAATTAAGGAGATGAAAAAGGACATAATAGGAGTATTAGTTTTTCTGTGCTTTTCACCAGCTATTTTATCACAAAGTAGTGGTAAGGTTTTTACAGATATGGAAGGGAATAAGTTATCCTTGGCAACCGTCGATAGTTTGAAAAAAGTATATGGGGAAAGACTTAGAATAATGAGGTATACTAATGAACAGGGTAAGATGATACATATGGTAAAAATACCTAAACAAAGAAGAGAAAGCGGGAAAAGGGGGCTAATAACTACTAAATACTATAACAAAAATGGGGTAGAAATTGACAAAGAAACATTCAATTCATACGTAGAACAAGGATATCATTTCCGATATAAGGTAGAGGAAGGAGTGACATCACTTATTTTAAACGCAGAAAAAGGTGATTCCACTAACGACTTAGAAAACCAACTGAAAGAAAGATTACTCGATACTAAATACCCAGAATATCTTTACAACTCTATTTCAGGAAATGAATTTTCAATTCAAGCTTACAATGGAAAAATAGTAGTGTTAAATTTTTGGTTTATTGGATGTAGACCTTGTATTAAGGAGATACCTATTTTAAATAATTTGGTTGAAGAATTTAACGATCGGGAGGATGTAGTTTTTATTGCTCCTGCTTTAGATGGAAGAGCAGCTTTAACAAGTTTTTTAAAAGAGAATAATTTTAATTATAAGGTCGCTTTTGATTCAAATTTAAATAATGAAAATATGGGAATCGGGGTTTATCCGACTCATGTGATTGTAGATAAAGAAGGGATGATAAGATCTATTTCTATTGGAGCTCATGAAGATATAGGTTCTTTGTTGAAAGGTAACATTCAGAAAATAGGTAAATGAATAATTTCCTTAGGAAAATACGATTTGCCAATGCTTCAGAAAAAGGAATGAGGGGTTATTTCATTTACTCCATTCTCGAAATCTTACTAGTAATGGTTGGTATTCTTTTAGCTCTTTACATAAATGATTGGAATGAAGAAAAGAAAGAAAGAAAAGAAGAACATCAGCTATTAATAGGGTTAAAAAATGATCTAAATAGCGATATAAAGACACTGAATTACAATATTGTTAGAGCAAAAGAGCTTCAAGGTTTTGCAGATTCTTTATTGATAGTAATGAGTAATCCTAAGGAATACTCGAACGAAGAGTTTTTTTATCACTTTAATCCTTTGCAGGATAATTTATATTTTACCACAAATAGCGGTTATTTTGATGAAGCTACATCTACTGGTAAAGTAGGTTATATACAAAATGACTTTATAAGAGAGATGTTATTTGATTATTACAGGCTGGCAAAACGAAATTATAATGATGAAGAAACTAGATTTCATTATAGGGAGAAGTTTGCACCCGATGTTTTATTTGAGCTTATTACGACAAAGGAAATAGCAAGTTTGCTTGGTTACGATTCACATTTTCCTTCGCTAGATATTAAAAAACTTGTTTCAAATAAGGCTTTTAATTCTGCACTACTTCAAAAGGTTTTTGCTTTTCGCCCTCAAACAAGTTCCTGGAAGAACTATCTTACAAAAGCTGAAGCACTTGTTGCTAAAATAGAGGAAGAGCTTGAATAACTATTAATTTCTTAGTCTAGCAATCACAGAACTCATTATTAAGATAGTCCCGGGTTTTAGAATTCTCAGGATTTTGAAACAGGTTATTAACCGGCCCTTGCTCTATTATTTTACCATCACACAAAAAGATAAGTTGGTCTGAAATTCTTTCAGCTTGTTGAATATTATGAGTTACAAAAATGATGGTATATCGTTTTTTTAATTCCAGAATGGTTTGCTCAATAGCTCTTGTAGAAACCGGATCTAAAGCAGAAGTCGGCTCATCCATTAGAATAATTTCAGGCTTTACAGCCAAACACCTGGCGATGCATAGCCGTTGTTGTTGACCTACAGACAAAGAAGTAGCAGAATCATTCAGGCGATGAGAAACCTCTTTCCAAAGAGAAACGGCTTTTAAATTTTCCTCTACAATTTCGATTTTTTCAGCGGTGGATAGCTTTTTTTGTATCTGAATTCCAAACAAAACATTTTCGGTAATTGATCTGGGAAACACACAGGGTTTTTGAAAAACCATCCCAATCTTGCTTCTCAGTATTGACAGATCATCTATATCATAGATATTTGTTTCATTGAACAGGATCTGACCTTCAACACGGGCACTTTCAACATCATCGTTAATTCGGTTAATACTTCTGACAAAGGTTGATTTCCCACTACCTGATGGCCCAACAACGCAAGTAATTTTCTGTTTTAGAATTTCGGTATTAACATTATTAAGAACGTGTGCTCCATTAAACCATACATTCAAATTATTGGTGCTGAGAGCTGTAACTGATTCCGCGACTTTCCCGGAACGTATAATTTTCATTTGAGAATTTGACTTCATAGCTGGTCTAATTTGGGTTTTCTTGTCCTTATGTACAATGCTGAAAGACTAAAAGCCATCACAAGCATAATTAAAATAAAGCTAGCTCCCCACGCATTTTGTAGTGCTTGAGGATTCGTAGCCTGTTGTGCTAAAGCTAAAATATGGGTTGGTAAAGTGGTTACAGGTTCTTTGATTCCGGAAGGTAAATCAACTCCAGAGAATGCTGTTGCAATGAACATTATTGGAGCTGTTTCACCAACTGCTCTGGCCAATCCCAATAGGAGTCCTGTTATTGCACCTGAAAAACTTTGAGGAAGTAGTACCTTGGTTATAGTCTGCCATTTATTAAGGCCTAAGGCTAAAGCACTTTCTCTGAATATTATTGGAACACTGTTAATTGATTGGAAGGTAGTAAGAGTAATAGTTGGCAGCATCATAATTGCAAGAATAATCGAACCAACAAACCATGAAATACCGAAATCCAGAATATTCACAAAAAGAATAAGTCCGAAAATTCCATACACTACAGAAGGAATTCCATTTAATCCATAGATGAGAATATTACTGAACTTTTTCCAGATAGGTTTTTCTAAGTATTCACTCTTAAATATTGCTGTTCCGATTGCTATTGGAAAACTCAGTGTTGCAGCGACTGTAACAATAAGTATACTGCCTAATATTTGATAGATGATACCTCCGTCAGCTCCAAAATTTGTGGATCTGCTACTGAGAAAATCAAAATTTAGAGCCGGTATTCCATTCCAAAATATCACTCCAAAAAGAAATACAAGAATACAGAAACAGAGGACAACAGATGAGCTGCATATTATTTTGAAAAAGGTATTTTTGAAGGCTCTAGTCATAAAGACGCTGAGATTTATTTGAATAATATTCAGCAACTAAAGTGAAGATTAGCACTATTGCTAATAGTATAAACCCCATAAAAATAAGAGCACTAAAGTGGACAGATCCAAATGCGGTTTCCGCAATTTCACGCCCTAGTTTTGAAGTAACCGTTTGTCCTGGAACCAACCAATTAAATAAAGGAGAAGAAATTTGATCGATACTTCCGATCACCAGCATAACAGCCATGGTTTCTCCTAAGGCTCGTCCCAAAGCCAACAGCACTGCTCCGATTATACTCGGCTTAGCTATGGGTAATAAAGTGTGTTTAATAGTTTCATATCCATATAACCCGAGACTGTTTGATGCTTCCCGATACTTATCCGGAATGCTCCGGAAAGCATCGTCAGTTAAGGTGATGATAGTAGGAAGGATCATAATTGCAAGCAGTACCCCGGCGGTAAGTAAAGTACGACCTGTTTGTAACTCAAAAAGATCCTGAATCCAGATACTAAAAAAAGCCACACCGATCAATCCGTAAATGATAGACGGTATTCCAGCCAGCAATTCCAGTACAGATTTGATCGCATAACGAGATCTTTGAGGTAGAATCTCAGCTAAAAAAACAGAAGTTATAATTCCCAGTGGAACAGCTATTACTAAAGCAATAAAAGTTACAACAGAGGTTCCATACAGCATGGGCAAAATCCCAAATCTTCCTTCATATGGAGCCCATTTAGTTGAAAAAAGATTAGCAGATGGATTTGAGATTGCTTCCCAGCTTTGGATCAATAAGAGAATCAGGATCAAAAAAACCAGAGAGGTGCTTATTAAAGTTGAAAGCACAACATATTTTTTTCCAAAATTTTTAGTTAATCCGAACATAACCAGAGTTTTCTACTACTTTTTGACCATCTTCACTAAGAATAAAGTCAGTAAATTGTTTGACTTTACCAGTCGGAACACCATTTGTGACAATAAGCAGATCTCTTGTTATTGGGAAAGATCCATTACTAATGTTTGAAAGTATAGGTTCTATTTTTTCACCGCTGGATAACACAATTGTTAATCCTTTTACGTCTGAGTTTAACCAGGCGTTCGAGAGCATCCCAATAGCGGCATCACTTTGGATTAAGGCCGTTTGTTCTTCATTGTTTGAGCCAAGAACAAGATCAGCTCCGGGAGCAGGAGCTTCTTTATCTCCAAATACTGCTTCCATAAAAACATGTCTTGTACCTCGTGATGTTTCTTTATCAACACAAAGAATTTCTTTATCCGGTCCTCCTAATTCGCTCCAGTTTGTAATTCTACCGGAATAGATATCTGCAATCTGTTGCAGAGTTAAAGCGGTAATCCCTGCATCATAAATTTCAGATGAAACCACAGGAACAACTGCATCTTTGCCAATCGAAATTGTTTTGAAGTCAACATCCGGATATTTTGATTTCTCTTCATCTGTTATTGTTCGGGATATCATGCCGATATCTAATTTGTTTTCACCTACTTGGTTAATTCCAACACCTGACCCTCCGGCGTTTACAATGATTCTTAAATTTCGGTTACTTTGCCTATATAGATCTGCTACATTTGAGATTACAGGTAGAACTGTAGTAGAGCCTCCAATATTTATGGTTTCTGTTTGGGTGCAGTTTATGATTAAAATTGGAAGAACTGCTAAAGCTAGAAATCTCATATAGGAATTAAATTTGAATGTTTCAGCTACAAGTACGGATGTTTTATAAACTTAGATTGGAATATATCCAATATAATAATTGACACAAGATGTGCTAAGGAGAGATCTTCTTATTCTTAAAATCCTTCCACATATCCCTCCATTCATGAAAAATAACGGTAATAATATTGTAGGTATTGATATTATTTGTAATTCCGAACTCTGGGGGAACATCAGTCAATTCTTCTTGAAATGAACCAAACAGCCGGTCATAAATAATCAGCACATTTCCATAATTTCTATTCAGGTAAACCGGGTTTATTGCATGATGCACCCGATGATGTGATGGGGTATTGAATAAGTATTCAATAGGTTTGGGTAGTTTCTTGACCAATTGAGTATGCTGAAAAAATGCGAACAAAAAACTCACCGTTTCTACAGCAAAAACCATAGTTGGTTCAAAGCCTATGAAAGGCAAAATGATCCAAAATGCATTATGATAAACCGAGTTTAGAAAAGGAATCCTTGCCGAAACCGAAAAATTAAATTTTTCAGATGAGTGATGATTAACATGTACCGCCCAAAAAAATCTATTCTCATGACTGATTCTATGAAACCAATAGTAAACGAACTCATTTAAAAAGAACAGAAGAACCCATGTCAAAAGAGTTTGAGGAATTTTAAATGGTGATAATTCGTACACAAAATACCATATTGCAAGCCATAAACCTTTGCCTAATACCCGAACCATTATTCCTAAAAAACCAAGCGAAATGCTAACAAGGCTATCTTTCCAGTAGTAAATATTTGACTCCGCCTTGAAGTCAATATAAGCTTCAACAGAAATAGCAATTATATATATGAAGAAGAATATTACTAACAGAGATTCCATTTTGGATATTAAGTCATATCAACAGCAGAAACAAAAGCAGGTTTATTTTTTATGCTTGAGAAATCTTTCGGACGCATATTGATGTACCGAGCCATCAGGTCAGCTTTAACGGAACCGTTTATTTTATGCAAAAGACCAAGATTGTTTTTTGTTAACAGTGACTTAGTTGTGGACGAATTTGTGTCTAACCAAATCATTCCCATATAAAAACCTAACTCTGCACAAGCGTGCTCCATCAGTTTTTGTACTTTGTCAGAATGCTTTTCTTGAAACCAAAGACTATCAAAAGCCAAAAATTTAAGTTTGTCAGGTTGAAAAAGTCTGTTTAAGAAAGGAATTTTGGGTAGCATATTGAGCATTAGAAATCCTTTTAATCCTGGCATTTCTACAATTTTCCAGTGTACAGGAATTGCTCTGATTCCTGCGACTGCCTT
Source organism: Balneola sp. (assembly GCA_965222085.1). Classification (GTDB taxonomy): domain Bacteria; phylum Bacteroidota; class Rhodothermia; order Balneolales; family Balneolaceae; genus Balneola. The sequence goes on along the minus strand of OZ244952.1, from coordinate 383,904 downwards.
ACCATCATGATTTAATACAAAGCAGATTCCAAAATCTTCTAAAGAATCAGTGAATACAAAATTGTGTTCTTTATAATAGTGACGCAAAGATTCTCTGAATATCTCATAATCATTGCTGTCTATTTTTAAGATGCCTGTTTGTTTTTTTGGGAAAAAACGACAGAATAGAAAAGTATTGATCTCCCTTATTTTTTTGAAACCGAATGAGCTGCAAAGTTCTCTGGAAAGTGAATTATCAGACTCAACATATGCATAAAAAAGTCCTTTTCGGTCAGTAGTTTTATACGGTCGTTCAAGTTCCTCCTTAAAAATATTTTCAATATCATTTCTTAATACACTTTGTGTTTTATTAACAGTCTTCTTCCGCTTTGATTTTTTTTGATTTCTGAAAGGGTTATAAACAGAAAGATATCGTACGTAAGTAGCTTTTAATGAAGCAGAGTCAAAAGAGATATTTCTTTCAATAAATCCAGCCGTACCTAACACCCGGTTTCTTTTTTTTATCTGGACGAAGCGTAATCCGGATATTTTTTTTACAGTATTTTCTGTTTCAGTGTGCTTGTACCTTAGCTTTCCGGGAGTACCAAGTACTGTCTTTTCCAATAAAGAAAGAATACTTTTTGAAATTCCCTTGTGAGTAGTAACCGTTAAGTTCGAATCAGCTTTTTTTTGTTTTTTACTCATTACTGAAATAAAGAAATAAAATTCGCAGTTACTATTCTGCTTTGATTTACGTTACATTTGATACATGAAAAATACACTTTCCCTCATATTAATCTTAACATTTTGTACAATTTCGGCGTTTGGACAGCTTTATCCATTCAGAACCTATTCTATTGAAGATGGTTTAAGCGAATCTGTGGTAAATGATATGATTCAGGATAGTGAAGGATTTCTTTGGATGGCGACGGGGTATGGTTTAAACCGCTTTGATGGAATCACAATCCAAAATTTCTTTGAAGATCAAGGCTTAAAAAGCAAAGTACACTCACTATTTGAAGATAGTAAAGGGAGGATTTGGATAGGTACTGAATTTGGAGTGAATTACTGGCAAGATGATAGCCTATACAGCTTAGCAAGATTATCAGCACTTGATAACCAGAGAGTTATCAGTATTTTCGAGGATTCCAATGAAGAAATCTGGTTTGGTACTGACGGAGCCGGAGCTTGGCTTTTTGAGCAAGATGAGGAGCTTATTCAGTACTCGACTTCGCAGGGGTTTTTGAATAATCGAGTAAGAAAAATAAAAGAAGCTGAAGATGGATCCATTTGGTTTGCAACGAGAGGAGGACTTTCAGTATTAAGTAATGGAAATATTAGGACGTTTACTACTTCTGATGGACTTCCTGAAAATCGTATTCGGGACATTGTGTTTGATGAAAATAATGAACTTTGGATAGCAACCAGAGAAGGTTTGGTTCACTATACAAATAATAAATTCATTGTTTATGATGATAATCAAGGATTAAATAATGTTCGAGTTCAAACATTGGTTTTTGATAACTATCAAAGACTTTGGGTAGGAACTGAAGGTGGGGTAAGTGTTTTTCAGGACGGAAGGTTTAAAAATTTTACAACTGAGAACGGGCTCTCCAACAACATTATTTACTCTTCAATTTTAGATAGAGAAGGTAATTTATGGTTTGGAACTTTTGGAGGCGGTGCCAATTTGTTTCTTGGGGATTACTTTGAAAACCATACCACAGTCGATGGGCTTGCAAACGATGTTGTCACATCAATAACTGAAGGAGAAGATGGAGAAATATGGCTGTCAACTTACGGAGGTGGTTTAAGTCTACTAAAAGAAGGTCAATTTACAACAATGAGCCTGACAGAAGGTTTGTTAGATGACAAAGTATTTTCTTTAGATAAAGATTCCAGTGGTAGAATTTGGATCGGAATGCGAAATGGTCTGGCCTACATTAAAGATGGTAAACTTACAGTGTTAAGTGAAGATGAATTCCCCTACAGAAAAGTACGTCAGGTTTATGAAGACTCTAAAGGCATAATATGGATCAGTACTTATGAAGATGGAATAGTTAGATATGATGGCAATGAATTTAATCTAATTTCCAGAGACGATGGCTTGGCAGATAATACTATCCTGGGTACGGTTGAAGGAGATGATGGAAGCATGTGGATTGCAACATACGGAGGAGTAAGCCGATACTATGAAGGAGAAGTTGAAAACTTTACCATTCAAGAAGGCTTGCCAAATAATGCCGTTATGATGGTAATTAAAGATGATATTGGAAGAATTTGGGCTTCTACATTTGGTGGTATTGCATGGTTTGACGGACTGAAGTTCCAAAGTATTACTACAGAAGATGGGTTGCCTAACAGAGTATGTTACTTTATCCAGCAAAGCAAAGATAGTTCGTTTTGGATCGGTACTAATAATGGGGTAGTCAAATTTGATTCTAAAAAATATTTCAGTGACAACCCGGGTGAGCGAGAGCAATCTTTCCAATTAATTACGGTTGAACAGGGATTGGTTGCAGATGAGATGAATGTTGGCGCTGTGTATGAAGATAGTAATGGTCATCTTTGGTTCGGCACAGTAGAGGGTGTTAGTCATTTTTTTCCGGAGAACTACAAAGGAAACCCTCTTTCACCAAAAGTAAAAATTGATCAGGTTACTACATCAGGAAGGGTACACAAAGGTATAAAGCATTTTAATTTAGATTTTGATCAAAATTTTGTTGAAATAGAATATTCCGGTATTAACTTTACAGCACCAAATCAAGTAGTATATGAATATAAAATGGAGGGTGTTGATCCTGTTTGGCAACGAACTATGAGCAGGGTAGTGAAATATCCTTCTTTGCCTAATGGAGAATATACATTTTCTATTCATGCTCGTAATACAAACGGGACATGGAGTGACGAAAAATCAGAGATCAGCTTCTCTGTGAAAGCACCTTTTTGGATGCAGTGGTGGTTTATCACACTTATTGTATTGATCTTAGTAGGAATTATATGGCTATTCTATAACTATTATAAAGCGAGAAAGCTTGTTGATATTGAAAGGATCAGGGTAAGAATTGCCAGTGACCTTCACGACGATGTAGGAGCTAGTTTGACAGAGGTAGCTCTTCAGTCTGATTTTTTGCAAGCAAGTAAAATTGACCCTGAGTTTAAACAATCACTGGAACAAATCGGAAAACAATGTAGAAAAATTGTCACAAGCCTCGATGATATTGTATGGTCAATAGATGCACGAAATGATACAGTAGGAGATCTTACCGATCGAATGCAAGATTATATATTAAATGTATTGGAACCCAAAAACTTTCAGGTTAATTACGATTTTGATGATCTTAAAATGGAGAATAAGCTCGAAGTTCCTGTAAAAGAAAATTTATATCTCATATTTAAAGAGGCAGTTAATAATATATCAAAGTATTCGAATGGGGATAAAGTTGATATTTCAATGAAGGCTGTGAATGGAGAATTCCGGTTTAGAGTTCATGATAATGGGACTTCAAGCAATGGAGCTAAAAAAACAGGACATGGCTTACGTAACATGGATATGCGGGCAAAAAGAATTGACTCAGATATTGAAGTTTCAACTGAAAATGGCTTTACTGTTCTAGTGTCAGGAAAACTAAATACTAACTAAAAGTGTAATTATGGCTATCGTCGGAATTGTAGAAGACAATATTAAGATCAGGGATTTAATTCAACGTTACTTAGACATGCAGGAAGATATGAGCTGCCCGGTTGCAAAAGATAGCGTAGAAGAAATGCTGGAATATTTGGAAAAGCATCAAGCTCCGGATGTTTTACTGATGGATATACAACTACCCGGAATGACCGGAATTAAGGGGATGGAGATCATCAAGTCAAAATATCCTGATATAGACATTATTATGTTAACGGTATATCATGACTCTCATAAAATATTTGATTCTTTAAAAGCAGGAGCTTCCGGGTATTTATTGAAGCATACTTCATTGCCTGAAATCAAGGAATCAATTGATAATTTGCTGAAAGGGGGTGCGCCGATGTCTCCACAAATTGCCAGAAAGGTAATTACACATTTCAATGATCAGGCTCCCCAAAAAAATCCTGATAGCATGTTAACAGACAGAGAGCAAGACATCGTAAATGGTTTAGTTGATGGATTAAGTTATAAACTAATTGCAGATAGATTTGATATTTCTATAGATACTGTAAGAGCTCATATCAGAAATATATACAAGAAACTGCATGTTAACTCCAAAGCTGAAGTTATAGCAAAGTCGTTACGCGGAGAAATATAAATCAGCTAACATTATCATGTGATTTAATGTGCTCATTGATATCTGCATTTTCATATTGAAATCTGAACATTCCAACAAGGATGATTATGAAACGCTCAAATATTTTATCACTCTCACTCTTAGTAACTATTTCAATATTCATATCAGGATGCTACACTCAGTTTAGTAGCATTGACAGGTATTCTTCTGATTCGGACAGGAATTCAAAATATTATTCCTGGAATGACGATGAACTTTCAGAGGCAGGCTATTATTGGGATGATGAAGAACAAACAGCTAAACCTTATAGTTATTCTTCAGAAATTGAGGATGATGAGTATCTAACAGCAGAAGAAACCGGACTTTACTATAAGGATTACGAAGTTGAGCAATGGTATAAAGACAACAACTTTGAAGGTGTATATTGGAACGGTTATGATGATGGATTCGAAGATGGGTATAAGGAAGGGTATGATGATGGTTATAACGATGATTTCTGGTTCAGAGGCAGATATTATACACATTTAGGATATAATTGGTACCCTCCATTTCGATCATATGTGTCACATGCCTGGTATTATGATGTTCCTTACCGATATAATTCTCATTTTTATGGTTACGGAGGTTGGAATAATTTCTACTTGCAATTTGGGTACGGAGCAAGGTTTGATCCATATTATGGTTGGGTTTATAACAACTATGGTTATGGAGGGTATTACAGTAATCATTATTACTATGGCTATACCAATAACTATTATTACAATAACAGCAGACGAAATAGTCGAAACTATTCTTACGGAGCAAGAAGTAATGGCTTAACTCAAAAGTATGACAACAGAAATTCCAGAGTCAGACTTACAAACAGGAATTCCAGTTCATCACTGACAAAGAGAAATTCAGGAAATGTAAGTCGTACCAGAAGTTCATCCAGAGTTAGGAGTAACAGATCTTCCAATGTTACTAAGAGAAGTAGTTCAAATAATAGCTCAAGAGTTCGTTCTAACGGTTCTTCAAGTAAGAGAGGAAGGTCTGGAAATGTAGGATCAAATAACTCCAGCAAGCGATCTTCGGGGAATGTGAAAAGAAGTTCAGGATCAAAAAGAAGCAGTTCTTCTAATGTTAATAGATCTTCGGGTTCTAGTAAACGAAGTTCTTCCGGAGTGAAAAGATCAAGCTCATCGTCCAAAAGAAGTGGAAATGTTTCCAGATCAAGTTCGTCTTCAAGAGTTAAATCTTCAAGTACTACACGCAAAAGTTCATCGAGCGTAAAAAGGTCTTCAGGGAGTTCTAGTAAATCGAGATCTTCATCATCAAGTAAACGATCAAAAAGTAGTTCCAAGAAGAAAAGAGGGAACTAAAAACTTAACCTAAATCTTTTATAATCTACTATTCATGAAGAGATTAACCCTCTTGCTAAGTGGAATTTTTCTATCCGTTTCAGTAGCTGCACAAGACGGAGAGACGCCCATTAGCTATAAAAGCTTAGCATTACAAATGAGCACGCTTAATGCAAATGGAGATGCTTTATCATCAGTAACTACTTCGGTGTCGTATTTCAATGGTTATGGTAGCTTTGTAGATAATCCGGCTTCCATGGCTTTGGCCGATGGAAGTTTTTATAGCTTAGGCTGGTTAAATCAAAATAATACTCAATCTAACGGGTATATCGGGAGCTCAACTGAAACAGAATTCTCAAATACAACATTCGGTAATTTGGGATTGGTTTACAAAGTTCCAACAGATCGAGGCAGTTTTGTACTTGGTGGAGGATACAATGTGATCTCAAAAGATGTTGACGACACATTCATAGATGCAATAAACCAAGAAAATTCTATTACGGACCTTTTTAAACAATCAGGGAGCGATTACAATGGAATAGCTTTTGAAGCTTATGCAATAGATTTCAGAAACGATATGAGCAATGAAATAGAGTCCATTTTCAGAGTGGATGATCGCCCTTCAGGGTTTGTAGGAATAAATCAATTCGCTGAAATTACAAACAGAAGGAATATTGGGGAATTTTCCATATTTGCTTCCACAGAGTTTCAGAAAAACCTTTTTGCAGGAATTTCGCTCGGTATATTAAATGGATCGATTAACTATGACAGAAGTTTTCAGGAAGTTGATGAAAACAATTTTTACAATGACGATGTAATACCACCAAGTGGGTCTGATCCTGCAACAGATATATTTTCGATTACATTAACTGATGAAATTGATACTGATTTCTATGGTTTTACTGCTCGCGGCGGAATGATATATAAACCCCTTCCTTTCTTGAATTTAGGAGCCAGTATAGTAGCACCGACTAAGATTTTTGTGATGGAAAGCTTTTATTCCAACATCCGAACTGAGTTTGATGATGATACTTTTACAGATGGAGATGAAACTACTTTTTCGGGAGAATTTGAATATGCAGTAACCAGACCTGCTGAATTCAAGGTAGGTGCAACGTTAGAGGAAATCGGAAATTTGACCATATCAGCTTCAGCTGAGTATATAGATTATAGTTCTACAAAAGTTGATTTTACCATTAATACCAGAGATCTTGATCCCAGCGATGTAGCTATTTTAAAAGAAGATGAAGATGCTACAAATCAGTCGATAAGCAGTACATATAATGCAGTGATAAATTTTAAGGCAAGTGCTGCATACTCATTCAATAATGATACAAAAATTATCGCCGGCTATGCTTTGCTACCCGGAAAAGAAGATTTTTATCAGTTTGAAGAAATCGTGTACTCAGGTGGACTAACTTTCCCAATTGCTGAGAACATTTTTCTGGATCTGTCAGCACAATATTCCAGCAGAGGTGACCGTTCAATAGTATATGAGTTTGATAATAATGTTCAGGCTGTATCGAATGAAAAAGAAAGACTGAATATTTTAGCTGGAGTTAAATTCAGATTTTAGAGATTGATAAGAATTTACCCAAATACCTCCGTAGTTAGTTGAGACCGTTAGTTTTGAACGACTTACGGTCTCTTTTTATGAAACGAATAAAAGTCCGCTCATTTTACATCCAGTCTTTTCTCTTAAAGTAGATAACCATACCAATTGTAACTAAGATCATAACCCCCCAAGCGACGGGATAACTATAATGCCAACCCAGTTCCGGCATGTATTCAAAATTCATTCCGTAAATACCGGCTATAAAAGTAAGAGGTATAAAAATAGTGGCAATAATAGTTAGCACTTTCATTACCTCATTCATTCTGTTGCTGATGTTGGTTTGATACATATCATGTAAACTGGAAACCATTTCACGATTATTATCAAGACTGTCTACAATTTGAAAAGTGTGATCAGAAACGTCTCTGAGAAATAATTTCGTTTCGTCTTTTACAAGAGGGGAGTCATCCCTGGTGAGTGAATTTATACTGTCTCTTAATGGCCAGATACTTTTCCTGAACAGTAGAAGTTGTCTTCTTATTTTGTGAATGGATGACAAAGCATTGCTGTCTTCACCCGACCACAGGTCTTCCTCTACTGTTTCAATATCTTCATTTAATTCTTCGAGAACGGCAAAGTAGTAATCTATGATTATATCCATCAAAGCATAAGACATATAATCCGGACCGCCTTTACGCATTCTGGTGTTTTCAACTGCAAGGCGTTCTTTGATAGGAAGAAATATTTTACGCTCGGATTCCTGAAATGAAAAGATGAATTTCTCAGTAAATACAATACTAACCTGTTCCTGATGGAGAACTCCATCTTCCATATAGAGCATCTTTAGAACGATAAAAATTTGCTCTCCGTAATCCTCAATTTTTGAGCGTTGAGTAGTATTAAGAATATCTTCCTGAATAAGAGGGTGGAAGTCAAATTCATCCCAAAGCTGCTTCAGGTAATCAATATCATGTAAGCCTTTAACCTGCACCCAAGTTGGATTCGCAGTATCAACATAGGGTTTACACTCCTCTATAGTTGTAATTTTTTTAATGTCCAGATGAGTATTGCTGTAATCATGTATTTCAATGATTATATCTTCCAGTTTTTTCTCACCAATGTGAGTTAGTGTACCCGGTGCGCTACCAATCTCTTTTCTGAAAAATTTGTTCTTTATTCTGACTGGAGATAATTTTTTTCTAAAACTCATAGATATCTGTTTAATTCTGAAGAAAGTAAGCAAAAAAAATCCCCACACATAAAAATGTGCAGGGATGGATAAAGAAAAATTAAATCTGTTATTCTATTTCTCCTTTCTCAGCAGCTTCTTTGAGCTTTTCATTTGCCCAAATACCGATTTCAACTCTTCGGTTTTGTTGACGACCAGCTGCTGTACTGTTATCAGCGACAGGATCTGATTCTCCGTAACCTATAATAGTCATTCTTTCAGCATCTACACCTGTAAAGGCTGCGTATTCTGCTACTGCCTTAGCTCTGTCTTCAGACAATTTCTGGTTGTATTCTTCGCTACCTGTGTTGTCCGTATATCCGGAAAACATGATATTGGTGTCTTCATACTTCTGGAGAATCTCAGATAGCTCGGCGATATTTTCTTTTGAAGCACCTTTTAGCTGATAGGAATTAACGTCAAAAAGGATTCCTGAATCAAAAGTAATTTTTATTCCTTCTCCGATTCTTTCAACCTTTGCTCCTTCAAGATCTTGTTCAAGTTCTCTGGATTGCCTATCCATATAGTTACCAATAGCTGCACCTGATGCACCACCTACTGCTGCACCAATAATCGCTCCATTTGTGGTATTACCTGCGGCTTTACCAATAACGGCACCCGCAAGAGCTCCTGCAGCAGCACCGATAGCAGTTCCTTTAGCGGTTTTGCTGATACTGTCACAGCCTAAAAAGGGCAAAGTTAATATGAGTGCAAAAATACTTAATCTGGATAATGTCTTCATTTCAAATGTTTTGTTAGTATTATTTACATACTGGAACTCATTCTAAACCCATGAGTTCCATTTATTAACATCTTCTCAAGATATCATATAGACTAAGCTGCCTGATCCCGTAATATTTCCAAAGGTGGACGTTTGTGAATTCCTCTGGTATTCAATAATCCGATGGTGAGAACCAAACCAATAAGAATCAGTGTCTCAATTCCAAGGATGGTAAAGTTCGGTACAAAGTCTATATCAAAATAGAAATATCCTAACAAGGCACTGGCTCCTACAGAAAGAGTGAGTCCGGTAAGAGCAGCCATGATTCCTAAGAATACATATTCAATGACCTGTATTTTGATAACTTGCTTTTGTTTTGCACCTAATGTTCTTAATAAAACAGCTTCTCGTATTCTTTGATATCTGCTCGTTGCTGCCGAACCGGCCAGAACGATCAGCCCGGTAATAATGCTGAATAAACCAATGAACTGTATTACAAATGTAATTTTATCAATGAAATCACGAACGGTTTCAAGCACTTGCCCTATATCAATAGCTGATACATTGGGGTAAGCCTGAACAATTTTTTGTTGTAATTCTAAAGAAGCTTCTCTGCTTGGTGTATTTAATGTTGTCGCAAAAAATTGTGGAGCAGGCTCAAGTACCCCTGTAGGAAAAACCACGAAAAAATTGGGTTGTGGTGTCTGCCACTCAACAGTTCTTGTTCCGGAGATAAAGCTGGAAATCGGAATTCCCTGAACATCCCAAACTATGGTATCACCGACTTGAGCATTTAAATCACTCATTAAATCAGTGGAGACAGAAATAGGAACAAGCTCTTCAGGATCTGTAACAGTTCCTACAAATATTCCGGAATCAACGGTCTCAGTAGAAACCAGAGAATCTCTGTAAGTAGATCGGTATTCGCGATTCAATGCCCAGCTTCTTGGTTTACGACTGGAATCAGCCATAAACTCCGCCACAGTAGTATCATTAATAGATTGCAGACGCATAGTAACAATGGGCACATTTTGAAGCAGTTCCATGTCATTATCCAGAATAATCTTGTTCACGCCTTCATTCTGATCGTACTGAATATCATAAAGTGCAAGGTTTGGAAGATCCTGACCATCATCGAAATTGATGGTTCCCAATAGCATGTCCTGTGTCAGATAAAGAGAACTTATTAATGTAACTCCCAATCCAAAAGTGAGAAGCAAAGTAGAGGTTTGGTTATTTGGACGATACAAATTTGCCAATCCCTGTCTGAATTCATAACCGAAAGCTTTAGGGTTAAATTTCTGTGCTCCTTTCATAATTAAAAAAGCTATTCCTGATAATAACAAAAGACAGAAAATGAGCCCAAGGGTAAAGAAAAGAGCTGCCAGAATATCATTAAGCATTAACCACGCATATCCAACCACAGAGACACCGATCAAACCAAATAAAGAAAATCTTGTTATCCAGTTAAGGAGTTTGGAAAGATTTATATCAACAGAACGCAAAGTAAAAAGAGGAGATATTTTGCGAACGGCGAGCAACGGAAAAAGAGCAAAGATCAGAGAAATGGAGACCCCTGTAATTATTCCGATTAAAATTGAACTCCACGAAAGCGCTAACTCAATATCAACGGGAACAAAGTCCTGAACTAAAACAGGTAGATACAGTTGAATCAATGAGCCAATAAAAGCACCTATCGAAGCCCCTATAAACCCCATAAACACAGCCTGGATCAAATAAATACTCATTGCCTGATTAGATGAAGCTCCAACACAGCGCAGAACGGCTACTGTACTTATTTTTTGGCGGATATAGACAAATATAGAGCTGGCAACTCCGATCCCACCGAGTAGCAATGCTATAAAACCAATCAAATTCAGAAAGTTTGATAAATATAAAATAGCTTCGCCAACTTCTTCTTTTCTTTCAGCTACATCATCATACCCAAAACGAACTGAGTCATTCATTGCATCCAGAGTCGCATCTACAAGAATTGGATCTGTTCCTTCCGGATATTTTATATAAGAAATATACTCAAGCTGGCTTCCGCGTTGTAGTAATCCAGTCGCTTCTATGTTTTCTTTGGGGATATAAATCCTTGGGCCAAAAAAGGAAGCAGCTACCGGTTGACCGGGAATTTCTTGTAAAGCACCTGAAATTTCATACGTTACTAATCCGATCTTTACAGAATCACCGGGTTGTAATCCGAATTGAAGTAGAATAGGCTCATCAACCAAAGCCCCTGAAGTTTTTTGGAAAGTATCAGAAGCTGATTGAGGATCGGTTTTAAGCTCACCGTAGTAAGGAAAATCGCCATCCAGGGCGGTTATTTGAGAAAGTCTTGTTGTCCCCGATTTAGGGAAGTAAGCCATAGAAGTGAAGCTTAAAGCGTCAGATCGTTCTCCACCTAAGGAATCCAGATAAATTTCTAATTCGTCGTGGAACGGAGAGTTTTTTTCAACTTCCAGATCAGCTCCAAGCAATTCTTTTGATTGTTCGTTTATGCTGTCATTGAGATTCTCTCTGAAGGAGCTGATAGCCACCTGAGCAGCTACACCAACGATAATAGCGGCCAGATAAAGAAATAATTTCTTTCTATTAGAGCGAGAATCTCGCCAGGCCATTTTAAAGATCCAGAATACTTTATTCACGCTACAGTTTCCTCTGATAATTTAAAGACATCAGAATCGACCATTCCGTTTTTTAATTTTATTACGCGATCACATTTATCCGCGAGGTCAAGATCGTGTGTAACCAGAACCAGTGTTGTGCCTTGTTTTCTGTTCAGGTCAAAAATCAGATTTTCGATATGCTCACCAGTTTCAGAATCCAGATTACCTGTTGGTTCGTCGGCGAAAAGTATTTTCGGATTATTAATAAAAGCCCTTGCAACAGCAACCCGTTGTTGTTCACCACCTGAGAGTTGAGTAGGGTAGTGATGGGAGCGTTCCCCTAATCCTACTTCTTTGAGAAGTTCAATCGCTCGTTCACGAACCTGATTTGTTGCTTCGCCGCGCAGTTCCAGAGGAACCATAACATTTTCAACAGCTGTTAGGGTGGGAACTAATTGAAATGTTTGAAAAACGAATCCAACATGTTGATTACGAACTTCTGCTCTTTGGTCTTCATTAAGGGGTTTTAAATTAATTCCGTTCAGTGTAACATCTCCGGATGAAGGTTGATCTAATCCCGCAGATAATCCCAATAATGTTGTTTTTCCACTTCCTGATGGTCCGACAATTGCACAAGAGATGCCTTCTTCAATTTCGAAAGTTACATTGTCTACAACGGTAAGTGTTTTGTCTCCGCTTTTAAATTGGCGGGTAAGGCTTTCCAGTTTTAAAATATGATTCACGTTTGTTCTTTTATTATTAATGAACTCTTAACCTAAAATGTGTGTATTACCATTCCGTAATATGGCAAAATTAGTTACGTTGATTAGTTTAAATTTGTTATAAATATTTAGTTTTTAAAATACTGTTTATGAAAAAAAGACACTCAATTATTATGCTTTTCTCAATTTTGATGAGTATGAATATATATTCACAAGAGAAAAAGTCGATCTTATTTTTTGGAGATAGTATCTCGGCCGGATATGGTATTCAGCCTCAACAAGCATTTCCGGCTGTTATTCAGGATAAGATAGATTCTTTGGGTTTGAATTATGAAGTAATCAACGGCGGATTGAGTGGTGAGACTTCGGCAGGGGGCTTAAGACGGATCAATTGGGTTTTGCAAAGAGATATCGACATAATGATTCTTGAACTAGGTGGAAACGATGGACTTCGGGGTATAGATCTTTCATCAACAAAAGACAATCTTCAGCAGATTATAGATCGAGCCAAGGCAAAAAATCCAGAGATCGAGATTATAATTGCAGGTATGCAGGTTCCTCCAAATCTGGGAACAGACTATACTAAAGAGTTTCAGGATCTGTATCCGGAACTGGCAGAGAAAAATAATCTCACCTTGATCCCTTTAATTCTGGATAAAGTAGGAGGGAGAGAAGAGTTCATGCAACCCGATCAGATTCATCCAAATGTGGAAGGACATAAAGTTGTTGCCGAAACTGTGTGGGAAACTCTGAAACCAATTTTGAATAATTAAAATTATGAATGTTTTATTATGAATTTTGAATCAAATCTGATCTTATTCAAAATTCATAATCTATAATTTCAAATCTCTATGAAAAATCTTCTTTTAATAATTTTAGTATTCGGTGCAATTGAAACCTCAGCGCAGGATTCAACTCTTAATTATCAACCAAAGATTCTATTAGTAACTGCACATCCGGATGATGATGCACTCTTTTCCGCGACTGTCTGGAAAACTACGAAATTATTGGGTGGAACAGTTGATCTGGCGTTAATGACCAATGGAGAAGGTGGTTATAAGTATTCGACTTTAGGCAATTATATTTATGGCAAAGATCTGGATCAGGAAAAAGTAGGAAGAGATTACTTGCCCGGAATCAGAAAAAAAGAGTTGATGGCAGGTGGCGATGTTGTAGGAATCCGGAATTATTTCTTTTTCGATCAACAAGACTTTTACTATACACAGGATATTGAGGAAACTTTAGAAAAATGGGATACTGAAAGTGTAGAAACAAGATTAGCTGATATTATGAAAGAAGAAGGCTATGATTTTGTATTTATGATGCTACCATTTGAAGGTAATCACGGACATCATAAAGCTGCTACCTTACTTGGATTAAGAGCTATCAGATCTCTTCCTGAGGCTGAACGTCCAATAGCTTTGCCATCTTTTGTAAAAAGAAATGCAGAAGATGAAGGTATGAATTTCAAGATGATGGAAGGCTATCCAATCACCAAAGTAAAACCTGATTTCCTTTTCGAATTTGACAGAAACCAAAAATTTGGGTTTGATGACCGACTGGATTACAACATCATTGCTAACTGGGTAATCGCTGAACATAAAAGTCAGGGAACTATGCAGCTATTGATGAGAAATGGAGTAATTGAACAATATTGGTTTGCTGAATTAAATAGCGATGATGACCTCGACAAAACCCGTAAGTTCTTCGAGGTCATAAATACAATTCAACCTGACTAACAGTCATAGCTACAACCCGGTCTTAAAAGCGTATGGATATACGCTTTTATCGGGAAATTGAAAACACTATTGAAATGTTAGAAGTAACTGAAACAGTTTGAGCAAAGTCCATCATTGAGGGGGCTTCATCAGGAGATTCAAACAATTTCATTTCTACACTACGTTGACGAGAGTTGACCTGATAGTCTGAATAATTAATGGTTTGAAGTACGCCAAGTTTAACACCCGATTGTTCAGCGATAAATGCAGCTCTTTCTTTTGCTTGCTGAATAGCTAAAACTAGTGCCTTTGCTTTTCCTTCGCCCATCTTTGTAGAAGAGAAACTTCCACTAAATGAGTCAAAGTCATTTTTAATTAGAGAAACCTGAATTTTTTCATAGATCTCAAAGTCTGAGAAAGTAACCGATACTTCCTGATAGGTGTGAATCATTCCTTCTTCCTGGCGATTATTGTAATTGGTTCGCTTATTCATTCTGATCGGCTCAAAATTGATATTCTCTTCTTTGATGTCAAATTCTTTTAGCAGTGACGCCAGGACTGCTTCCCGCTTTTTATGGGTATCAAAAGCAGCTTCCGGCGTTTTCTCTTCGGCGTTAATATTGATAGAGAAAATAATCAGGTCAGCAGGAATCAATTCAGTTGCCGACATATTAATTGAAATAGTCCTTTGAGAGTTTTCAACAAGAGATTGCGCTGTTGTTGTACAATTTAATGCTATGGTTAAAAATAGAATTGCCGAAATAAGTGAAATCCCTTTTGAAAATCGAGTACTTGTTTTCTTCATAGCGGTATAAAAATTAGTTAAAGTTATTTTGATAAAAATATACCCATACTTTATAAACTGGTGTAACTACATATTAATGTTACTGGCTTACTTTTTAGACGATTCAAGAATCAATTTAACTTCCGGAAGAATCAGATCAACCCATTCTTTGTATTGCTTGCCGGAGGGATGAAGTTGGTCAGAAGCTATGTATGATGGATCTTCTTTCGCTTTCTCAGAAACCGGAGTGATATTTACAAACGGAATATTCAATTCTGATGAAATAGAATCAGCAATTGCATCATAAACCAATAATTCTTGTCTTATTTTTTCTTCTCCTTTTTCTATACCGAAAGGAGTAACGCCATAGTTAGGTATTGAAACTACAAATACTTTGGAGGTGTCTCCATCAGCGAATGCAACTGCCTGAAGCAATAACTCTTTAAATTCTATTTTGTATTGATCAATCGGATAGCCTCGGTATTGATTGTTTACGCCAATGAGCAGTGAAACAAGGTCATAATCAGTTTCCGGGTTTTTCTCTGAAATTGCATTTTGCAACTCATTGGTTGTCCAACCGGTCTTGGCAATAATTAATGGATCGTCAACCTTAATCCCGGTTTCATTAAGTTTTTTAGTTAATTGAACAGGCCACCGTTGATTCTCCGAAACAGCTTCACCAATCGTATAAGAGTCTCCTAATGCTAAATATGAGATGCTGTTTTTCTGAGTACATGAAATAGTCAGACAGCAAAAAAGAAATAAGATTGAGAGACGAGTTTTTTTATACATGAGATTATTTTAATTATTCGGATAGATAATAATCATTTAAAATGAATTAAATCATGCATAAGCGTATGACTATTTTTTGATTTTTTATTTATGAAAGCGCTTGCATTATCCGACAAACCGACGTTTCTTTGCTAAAGTGCGTCATTAAATAAAATCATCGGTGACGCTAAAAAGTTTAAAAGACTACAACATTAATAAATCAGGATTAGAACTATGAATAAATTGATACGATATATGCTTGGGTTAAGCATGGTTCTCGTATTTTCGTTTGTTTCTATGGCCAATAATACTCTATCGCCAAAAGAAGCAATTACAGAAGTATCAGGTCAGGTACTTGATGTTGACGGAGAGCCACTTGCGGGTGTAAATATCCGCGTAAAAGATAAATTGATAGGAACAACTACAGATGGAAACGGAATGTTTTCTCTTTCTATTAAACAAGACCCACCGCTTATTCTGGTTTTTTCTATTGTTGGATTCCAGACTGAAGAAGTTGACATTACTAATGCCAACACCACCGATTTAGAAATCAGAATGCAAGAGCAGACGTTTTTAGGAGAAGAAGTTGTAGTCTCTGCTTCAAGGGTTGAACAAAGTATCTTAAAATCTCCTGTTTCAATTGAAAAAATGGATGTTATAGAAATTCAAACTTCTGCTTCCCCGAATTTTTATGATGGGATTGCTAATTTAAAAGGGGTTGATTTCAGTACTCAAAGTTTAACATTCAAATCTATTAACACAAGAGGTTTTGGCTCTAATGGTAATACGAGATTCGTACAATTAATTGATGGGATCGATAATCAGGCTCCGGGCTTAAACTTTGCAGTTGGTAACATTGTTGGTATTTCCGAGTTAGATCTTGAAAGTGCCGAAATGATTCCGGGTGCAGCTTCAGCTTTATATGGACCAAATGCATTAAACGGTATTTTACTTATGAATAGTAAAAGCCCATTTGAGTATAAAGGTGTTTCTTTCAATGCTAAATTAGGTGCTAATCATTTTGAGAGTAATGTGGAAAGTAGTCCTCAGTTATACCAATCATATGACTTGCGATATGCTGATGCTTACAATGATAAATTCGCTTTCAAATTCACAGCGTCATATTTAAGAGCTCAGGATTTTGTAGCTCAGGATACCAGAGACCAAAGTTTCATAACCGGTGGAGTTGTTGAGCGTGGCGCCACTGAAAGAGGAAATGCCCGTGTGTATAACGGAGTAAACGTCTATGGAGACGATGTATTTACTTTAGGGGCAATTGCGGATGCTACAATTGCAGGTGGGGGCGCGCAAGGAGCTCAGGTTGCAGCGTTGCGATCCTTAATTCCTGATGGTCAGGAGGGCGCGTTTTCTGCTTTTGGATTTGAAGAGAGCTCTTTCGTGGATAACACTACTGAAAGTTTAAAACTTGGTGCAGCTCTTCACTACAGAATAACAGATAATTATGAAATTTTAGGTCAATATAATACGGGTTTCGGAAGTACTGTTTATACAGCTAATGACCGCTTTGTATTAGATGATTTCAATATCTGGACAGCTAAAGTAGAACTTAGAAACCCTAATTTCTTTTTGAGAGCATATACAACTCAGGAAGATGCCGGAGATTCTTACGCGGCAAATACAGTTGCTACCAGAATAAATCAAACTGCCTATCTTACTCCATATTTCCAAACCTTTTTAGGAGCGAGAACACAAGGCGCAACTGTTGAACAGGCACATACTCAAGCTCAATCAGCGGCGCTTCAAAATCAACAGGACTTTTTGCCCGGTACTCAGAATTTCAAAGATATGGAAGCAAACTTGCGTTCCACTCCTATTTCTGAGGGTGGTGCAAAATTCTTAGATAAGTCTGATATGTATCATTTTGAAGGACTGTATAATTTTTCAAATGTGATCGATCCGGCTACTGTTGAATTGATAGGCGGTGTGAATTACCGTATTTATGCACTTAACTCTGAAGGAACGTTATTTGCATTAGACGATAACGGAGACGAGTATTCTATAAATGAGTGGGGCGCTTACCTTCAGGGGTCTAAAAACCTTATGGAAGATAAACTGAATTTATCCGCTTCTGTACGTTATGACAAGAATGAATACTTTGACGGACAACTTTCTCCAAGAGTTTCTGCTCTTTATACATTTGCAGACCGTCATAATTTCAGAGCTTCTTATCAAAATGGATTTAGAATGCCAACTACACAAGATCAGTTCATTAAACTTGATGTAGTAACCAGATTGCTTATTGGTAGTAATCAGGATCTGGTAGACCGTTACAGATTTGAAACTAATACAGTTTACACTGCACAAAGTGTAGCTGCTGCTCAAGCTAAGTTTAATACAGGAGAGTCTGATGCTGATGCTCGTGCTGAGCTTGAAGCTGTATCATTTGATGATTTCAAAACAGAAAAAATTAGTACCTATGAAGTTGGCTATAAAGGCTTTGTAACTGACAGACTGCTAGTTGACGCTTATTACTACTACAGTCAGTACACAGATTTCATAGCAGAAATTCAGTTTGTACAAGGAATACCAAATGGCGCTACAAACGACCCCGGCTCTTTTGATGCAGATAGCGATGCAGGTAAAGATGACATTATACAAGGCGGAGTAGTAACACAGGAATATGGCTTCGATGTGAATGCTGACGGTGAAGTTAAATCACAGGGATTTGGAGTTAGCATGGATTACTCTCTTGATGGTGGATACAAGATCGGAGGTAATGTTGCGTATAATGAGTTGATCAGTGAAGACGATCTTAGAGCTCAAGGCTTCCGTTCCAGTTATAATACTCCAAAGTGGAGATACAATGTACGTGTTGAAAATAGAAATTTTATTGAGAATGTAGGTTTCAATATGGTATACAGATGGCAGGATGCTTATTACTGGGATTCTTCATTTGGCGATGGAGTTGTGCCGGCTTATGGTACTTTTGATGCTCAAATCAGTTACAAGCTTCCATCAGCAAATACTATTCTTAAAATTGGAGGTAGTAACATCCTCAACGAAAGATATGAGACCTCTTTTGGTAATCCGACTTTAGGAGCTATTTACTACTTCTCACTAACATTTGATCAATTCTTGAATTAAGAAAAGGATATAACAATGAAGAAACTAAATAAATTATTTTTATTACTGCTCGTCACAGGATTGATTTCGTTTTCCTGTGATGGTATAGAAGACTCACTCGTAAATGATCAGTTGGAAGATAATCCTCTTCCTACGCCTCAAACTTATACATCCGGAAGCGCTGATTTTTCCAACTATGTAGCAGTTGGGAATTCACTTACTGCAGGCTTTATGGATGGTGCTTTATACACTGCGGGGCAAAACAATTCTATTCCTGCAATTCTTTCGGCACAATTTGCATTGGCAGGCGGAGCTGAAGCAAACCAACCAAATGTAAATTCAGCTAACGGATTTAACTCTGCCCTTTCTGATGTTGGAAATGGAGTAATTCTTGGTAGAACAGAACTGGATGTAAGTATTCCGGGCCCTACTCCTACACAAGGAGAATTTCCAATTCCGGCTTTCAGCGGTAATAAGGCAGAATTGAATAATTTCGGAGTCCCGGGTATTAAAGTTGCAGGTCTGTTTGAATCTGATTTACAGAGTAATGCAGCATTAGGGTTGTACTATTCTCGTTTCGCTTCTAATCCCGGAACATCTACTATCATAGGAGATGCGACAGCAGCCAGCCCATCTTTTTTCAGTCTTTGGATT
Source organism: Balneola sp. (assembly GCA_965222085.1). GTDB lineage: Bacteria > Bacteroidota > Rhodothermia > Balneolales > Balneolaceae > Balneola. The sequence continues at coordinate 364,474 of OZ244952.1, read as the reverse complement.
GGTAATAATGATGTATTACAGTATGCACTCAGTGGTGGTATAAGTGAAACATTGATTACCAGTCAAGGTGACTTCCAAACAGATTTCGGAAATGCCTTAGGAGCGATGGTACAAACAGGTTCACAGGGAGTGGTGATGAATATTCCTCCTATAGTAATTTTGCCATTCTTTCGAGCAGTTTCCTGGGATGTTATAGGAATTGATCAGGATCTTGCAGATCAACTAAACGCCGGCTTTCAATCAGTGAATGGAGCAATTCAGGGTTGTTCTAACTTTGGTGTTGAACAAAGTGATATTGACAGACGCCTTGTTAGCTATAGTGCAGGAAACAATCCGATTCTTGTTATTGATGAAGAATTAGATGATCTGGAAACTTGTTTCAATACACTTCAAACTTTAGGTCAAATTGATGCACAACAAAGAGCTGCTCTTGTTCCTTATGAACAATCAAGGCCACTGGTTTCAAGTGAGTTAGTATTATTGACTGCAGGTGCTGTATTAAATACCCCTTTTCAGGACGACCCTACAAAACCAATTGGAGTAGTAATTCCATTGGGCTTCAATGCAGATGGCAGTTTATCAGGAGATAAGTTTTATCTAACCGGCGAAGAACAAGTAAATATTGTTACTGCCAGAGCTACTTTTAATGCTGTAATTGATGGAGTAATTGATGCTACAAACAATGCCGCAGGATCTGATGTTGTTGCTTTAGTTGACCTTCATCCAACTCTTGCTGACATATTTGGATTAGATGTTGCTACAGCTACTCAATTAGCGTTATCAGCGGATGCAAGAAACCCTTCATCAGCGGATGGAGAATTTGGAATGACTGTGGATGGGTTTACTCTTCTTCCGGATTTCAGTCCCGACGGAATCTTTTCAACGGATGCGGTTCATCCTAATCCAAGAGGAAATGCACTGGTAGTAAATGAGATAATTAAGACTATTGAGGCTAGCTTTGGAGCCACTTTGCCAAAAGCAAATGTGCTTAGTTATCCTAGTGTGGTAATTGCGCAGTAATAATATATCAACAACATTTCTTAACCCATTAGCATAAGCTGATGGGTTTTTTTATGGTCTCTATTCCCGAAACATTGTCATTAAAGGAAAAGTGATCAGTACTGGCATTATATTTGCTAAATATTGAAGAAAATAGAACCCGATTTTAAATACATCAATGAGTAATAAAGAGCAGGAAGAAATTTTAGAAAATTCTGAGAACGAAGTATTAGAAGAAGAACAAGTAGAAAATAATGAAAATGAATCTCCGGAAGCTTCTGAGGAAGAAGCTAAGGATGAAAAAGAATTGCGTATAGAAGAACTTGAAAGTGAATTAGCTGTAGCCAAAGATTCCGTGCTTCGGAAAGCTGCTGAACTTGAAAATGTGAGAAAAAGAGTTCAAAAAGAGCGTTTCCAGCTTAGAGAGCAGGTAAAAGCTGAAGCACTCCAAGACTTTTTGCCGCTGAATGATGACCTGCTCAGAACTCTGGATGCAAGTAAAGATTCTGCTGTAGACGAGAACTTTCTTGCCGGTGTGGAAATGGTTTCTAGTAAATTTGAAGATATTCTTGCAAAACATGGGATCGAAAAAATCGATGAGACCAACGTTCCTTTTGATGTTAACCTTCATGATGCTTTATTACGTCAACCTGCAACAGATGAAAAAACTCCAAGTGATACCGTTCTTCAGGTTTTAGAGCGGGGCTACAGAATGGGAGAAAAAGTAATTAAGCATGCTAAAGTGATAGTGAGCCAGTAAAGATGACAAACAGAGATTATTACGAAATACTTGAAGTAGACAAAGGAGCTTCTGAAGCTGAGCTTAAGAAAGCCTATCGCAAAAAAGCGATGAAATATCACCCGGATAGAAATAAAGGGGATGCCGAAGCTGAAAAGAAATTTAAAGAAGCATCAGAAGCATATGATGTACTCAGAGATCCGCAAAAGAGAGCTCGTTATGACCAATACGGACATGCCGGAGTAAACGGCAATCAGGGAGGTTTCGGCGGCGGCGGAGTTGATTTTGACGGAATGGGCTTCGAAGATATTTTCAGTCGCTTCGGTGATATTTTCGGGAGCGGATTTTTCGGAGAACAAAGTTTTGGTGGTCAATCAAGAGGGAGAGGTGGAAAACGTCAGCCTGGAACACCAGGCTCTGACATGAAGATCAGAATGCCGCTTGAGCTAAACGAAATCGCTTTTGGAACAGAAAAGAAGTTAAAGATCAAGAAGCAACTGGTATGTGATAAATGTACCGGTACCGGTGCTGAGACTGATTCAGACTTTGAAACCTGCGGAACTTGTAATGGAATGGGAGAAGTTCGTCAGGTAACACGAACAATGCTTGGACAAATGGTAAATGTACAACCATGTCCTACTTGTAGTGGTGATGGTAGAATCATCAAAAATAAGTGTACGAAATGTGCAGGAGAAGGAAGGATCAAAGGCGAAGAAACCGTTAAGATCAATATTCCTTCAGGCGTTTCTAACGGAAATTACATTACTCTTCGCAGTCAAGGAAATGCAGGAAGACGAGGTGGACCTGCGGGAGATCTTATTGTTCTTATCGAAGAAAAAGAGCATGAGCATTTTGAAAGAGAAGGAAACAATATCTATTACAACTTAAATTTAAGTATACCTGATGCAGTCTTAGGAACAGAAGTTCAGGTTCCAACGCTAAAAGGAAAAGCTAAACTTAAGATTGAAGAAGGAACTCAGCCTGGTAAACTTCTGCGCATGCGAGGCAAAGGAATAGTTGGCTTGAATAATTCAGGAACAGGTGACCAATTACTGAGAGTGAATGTCTATATGCCAAGTGAGCTTACTGCTGAGCAACGAAAAGCAATGGAAAGCTTCCGGGAATCAGAAAATTTTGATGCTGTAAATATGAAACAGCAGGAAAAAGGATTTTTTTCAAAAATGAAAGACGTCTTCGGGTAATCGATAAACCACAGAGGTCACAAAGGTTAATCACACTCTGTGTACTCTGTGGTTTAATTCCTATTCCGCTAAAACAGCTGTTCCACTTACGGAAACCATCAGCATGCTTCCATTTGCTCCGATTGTCTCGTAGTCAATATCGATACCGATAATTGCAGTTGCGCCTACCCTGGATGCTTTGTCTTCCATTTCTCCGAATGCTAATCTTCGTGCTTCCTGTAGTTCACGTTCGTAAGCAGCTGACCGACCACCAACAATGTCTCTGATGCCCGCAAAAAAATCTTTAAATATATTAGCTCCCAATATCGCTTCTCCGGTTACCACTCCCAGATATTTCTTCACTTCTCTTCCATCAAGGTTGTTTGTAGTTGACATGATCATAATTCTGCTCCGTTGATTTAAGTTTTTATTTCGGTTGAGTGATACTGAATCAAGAAAAAAATGTTACCAAAAAATCCAGGCATAAAAAAACCCGATCTGTTTTAGATCGGGTTAGATTCTAATGAGAGCCAAAAAGCTTATTACTTTTTATCTTCTCTTGGACGAGCTTCGTTTACACGAACTGCACGTCCGTCAATTTCTGCTCCGTCTAATTGATCAATAGCTGCTTGTGCTTCTGAATCATTATCCATCTCAACAAATCCAAAGCCCTTTGAACGGCCGGAATATTTGTCTGTGATTACTTTGCAAGAGCTTACTTCTCCATAAGCTTCAAATACTTCCCTTAAATTGTCTTCAGAAACTCCGTAACTAAGGTTTCCTACATAAATGTTCATGTGTATATATATCTTGTTAAAACTAAATTTCGGAATGATCAGAACAACCCTAAACCCAAGTAGTTCAATACCGTAGTCGAGATATCAGAACCAATCCGTGCATAAAGTACGCTTAAATTATCGTATCGCCAATTATTTTTGTGAAAGTAGTTTAAGTGAGATTCTTCGTCTTCTCTCTACTCTCATCAGCAAGATTGGCATGGTAATCAGCTAGCTTATCAGTAATTCCTGTATCAGTCATGCTTAACATTCTTAAAGCCAGTAAACCTGCATTTTGTGCTTTTCCAATAGCTACTGTAGCAACAGGTATTCCATTCGGCATTTGAACGATGGAATACAGACTGTCCAACCCACCTAAAGCAGAAGTTTGAATAGGAACTCCGATTACAGGTAAAGTTGTATGACTTGCCAACATTCCGGGAAGATGTGCTGCTCCACCGGCCCCGGCTATAATTATTTGTAATCCACGGCCACGAGCTGTTTCTCCATAATCTGCCATATCATTTGGAGTGCGATGAGCGGAAACCACTTTCTTTTCGTAGCTGACACTAAATTGATCCAGAATGTCTGTAGCTTGTTTCATTGTTGGCCAGTCGCTGTCGCTGCCCATTACTACGCCGATGATTGGATTGTTCATTATTGATTAATTGATTTGATTTTGAGAAATATAGGCTTCAATAGTCAGAATTCAGAAACTATATTTCAATTCCGTTAGTTAGTATTTTTGCTTTTCGATGTGTTAATTCCAAATCATCCCCAAGCAAAGTGTAGTGAGCCATTTTTCTTCCGAACTTACTCTGTACCTTCCCATATACATGAAGATGTCCATTTTCAGCTTCTAATCCCTTCAAGATATTATCAGCTTCAGCGGGGCGATTATGTGTTCCCAGTAAATTGATCATTGCAACAGCCGGAGCGTTCATTTTTGTAGAGCCAAGCGGAAGTTCAAGTACGGCACGTACATGATTTTCAAATTGGGAAGCAATGCATCCCTCAATAGTATAATGCCCGGAGTTGTGCGGTCTTGGAGCAGATTCATTTAAAAGAATATTTCCATCTTCTGTCAGAAAAAATTCAAAAGCATAAATTCCTTTTCCGTCAATAGCTTCAACAGCTTTTACAGCAAGTTCCTGCGCTTTTTTCTGATACTTTTCTTCAATGGGAGCGGGAGAAAGAACCGCAACACAAATATGATTTTCCTGAACGGTTTCACAACATGGATACACTACTGTTCCTGTTTCGTTTCGTGCAACCTGAACGGCAATCTCTTTAGTAAACGGTACAAATGCCTCCGCTAAGATATCCCGATCTTTATTTCCCCCAAGTTTTTCAAATGCTTCTTTTGCTGACTCAAGATCCCGAACCGTTTCATTTCCATAACCATCGTAACCACCTTTGGACGATTTTAGCAAATATGGCCAGCCATGCATATCTCCGAAATCTTTCATGTCTGATTCTGAACTAACTAATTTATATGGAGTGACCGGGATCCCTGCATTCTCAAAAGTTTGTTTTTCGATGAGCTTATTTTCGATTAATGAAAAACTTTTTGGGGACGGGAAAACGGGAGTTCCACTTTTATCCTGAACTTCTTGCAAGATCTCTGAACTTATGAACTCATTTTCTAAAGTGATAACATCACAACCTTTAGCAAACTCAATCATATCATCAACAGAGTCAAAAGAGCCTGAAGCAGAGAATGGAGTCATAAACTGAACGGGTTCATTTTCAGCTCGATCAGAAAAAACGGCCACCTGAATTCCTAATTTAAAAGCTTCTAGAGCACTCATTCTGGCAAGTTGTCCGGCTCCTAAAAAACCGAGTTTCAAATTTGCTGGGATGGAAGTTCGAGACATAGATTTTTCTTTTAAAAATACGAATTAAGAATTAAGAATTAGGAATAGTTTTCAATCAATATTGAAATTCTTAATTCTATATTCTAACTCCTATATTCTTACCTTAAAATAAAAGTAGCCGACAGATAGTACATGGATATAGAAGAAAAATTAAAGCAAATAAAATCAAGATTTGAAGAAGTGAACGCAGCAATGAGCGATCCTTCAGTTTTTGATGACCCTGATAAATATACTGAGCTGACCAAAGAGAGAAGTGATCTCGAAGAATTAGTACAGGATTACGATAGTTGGAAAGATCTGCATGATCGCCAGGAAGGCAACAAAGAACTCATCGAGATGGATGAAGATGCCGAGATCACCGAAATGGCTAAGGAAGAAAACAAAGAGATAAAGGAGCAATTAGCCAAGCTTGAAGATGACATCAAGATGAAGTTGGTTCCGAAAGATCCTGAGGACTCAAAAAATGCCATTATTGAAGTCAGAGCAGGAACAGGTGGGGATGAGGCTGCTATTTTTGCCGGAGATCTGTTCGATATGTACAGACGTTATGCGGATTCTCAAAATTGGAAGATGAGTTTATTGAGTATTACTGAATCAGATAAAGGCGGCTACAAAGAAATTGTGTTTTCGCTGGAAGGAAATGAAGTGTTCGGAAAGATGAAATATGAATCCGGAGTTCATCGGGTACAAAGAGTTCCGGCTACAGAAAGTCAGGGAAGAGTGCATACATCAGCTGCAACTGTGGCAGTGCTTCCTGAAGTAGAAGAAGTAGATGTTGCTATCAATACGGCTGATCTCAGAATTGATACTTTCCGGGCTAGTGGAGCGGGTGGACAGCATGTTAACAAAACAGATTCTGCAATTCGGATCACTCATGAGCCAACCGGAATCGTGGTTGAATGTCAGGAGGAGCGTTCACAGCATCAGAATAAAGAGAAAGCAATGACAATGCTGCGCTCAAAGATGTATGATATCGAACTGGAAAAGAAAGAAAAGGAGAGAGCGGCAGAAAGAAAAAGCCAGGTTTCAACAGGTGATCGTTCTGCTAAGATCCGGACTTATAATTTCCCTCAAGGAAGATTTACCGATCATAGAATTAACCTGACACTGTACAATTTAGATAACATTATGAAAGGAGATTTGCATGAAGCCATTGATGCACTCCGCGTTCAAGATAATCTGGACAAACTGAATGAGTTGGTTGAGGAATAATCTGTTTCAAATAATAATTTAAAAATATGAACATGAAATTTTTAGCATCTGGTTTTTTTACAGTAATGTTTTTTTCAATATTGACTTTTGCTCAGGATTTTAAAAAGCAATTAACACCTCCTTATGGGGGTACTATTTTCATAGAATCTGAAATCATTAATGAGAATGATCCTTCAAGTTTTTCCGGTGTAACTTATGCAGGTAGAGGGAATCGAGAAATGTTTGACAGACGAGTCAACAATTTCGTTGTTTACAATGCTTATTTATTTGATGCGACATTTGACGATGGACTAACTGCTGAGATACAGGTCAATCCTGAGTTTGTAAATAGTGATTCTGCTAAAGTTCAAGCAGAAAAATATGGCTGGTATATAGGTCAATTGCCTACACAGCTTAGATCAGATATGGAAACAGTTTGGATTCATAAAGGTACAGAACCCTTTGGAGGAGGTAATAATAATATTCTCATTCATACTGGCCAATCAGAATTATACTTGAATGATGGTATTTTAGAGGAAACATTAATACACGAAGCATCTCACACATCTTTGGATCAATATCATGCCTCGAGCTCAGATTGGATAGCTGCACAAAATTCAGATCCGGATTTTATTTCAACATATGCAAGAGACTTTCCGGAAAGAGAAGATGTTGCGGAAACATTTCTTACATATCTGGCAGTGACATACAGAAAAGACAGGATATCAAACGAAAATTACAATACAATTACTACAACAATACCCAACAGAATTGCTTATTTCAATTCAAAATCGTTTGATTTATACCCGATGGTTTCAACTAGTACTTCTTTAGAAAGTACAGGAGTTAAGGAAGTTTTTAAACTTCATCAAAACTATCCTAACCCTTTTAATCCATCTACAAATATAAGCTTCACATTAAGGAAATCCTCATTTGTAAAAGTGGATGTGTTTGATCAACTGGGAAGAAAAGTCGCAGGATTAGTTAATGCAAAAAAAACAGCCGGTTTTCATAGTGTTCAGTTTGATGCAAAAGCTCTTTCAACCGGAGTATATATATACCGGATTATCTCAGAAAATTTTGTAGAAACAAAAAAAATGGTTCTGATAAAATAGTTTTATGAGGTTCAGGATAGATAATTCTTAAACTGGGTTATATCCAAAAAAAGCCCATCCTGAACAGAATGGGCTTTGAAAAGCTTCAGACTGAAATTAAATAAAATCAGTCGCCTTTTGGAGCAGCTGCCAATAATGCATCACTGGCTTCAGACTCAAACTTCTTAAAGTTGTCTACGAACATTTTAGCAAGCTTTTTTGCTTTGATGTCATACTCAGCTGCATCACTCCATGTATTTCTTGGTATTAGCACTTCAGAAGGAACACCGTCTACAGCAGTTGGAACTTCAACCCCAAAAATCGGATCCTTAGTGTATACTGCATTTTCAAGATTTCCTGCAATAGCTTCGCTTAACATTCTGCGTGTATGCGAAAGCTTCATTCTGGAACCCTCACCGTAAGCACCACCGGTCCAGCCCGTATTTACCAACCAAACCTGAGAACCATGTTTTCTGATTTTTTCGGCAAGTAACTCAGCATATTCAGTTGGATGCAAAGGCATAAACGGAGAACCAAAGCAAGCTGAAAAAGTAGCTTGAGGTTCGGTAACACCGCGTTCTGTACCGGCAACTTTTGCTGTATATCCACTGATGAAATGATACATAGCTTGTTCCGGAGTTAATTTAGAAATAGGAGGAAGTACTCCGAAAGCATCAGCTGTTAAGAAAATAATATTCTCCGGATGTCCCCCTGTACCGGTTTCACTTGCATTAGGAATAAAATCGATCGGGTAAGAACATCTGGTATTTTGAGTTAGGCTTACATCATCGAAATCAGGTTCGCGGTTATCATCAAGAATAACGTTCTCTAAAATAGTACCAGGCATTTTGGTGGTCGCGTAGATCATCGGCTCACCTTCTTCAGAAAGATTGATCGTTTTTGCATAACAACCTCCCTCGAAATTGAAAACGCCATCATCGCTCCAGCCATGCTCATCATCACCAATAAGGGTTTTTTCAGGATCAGCAGAAAGGGTGGTTTTACCGGTTCCGGATAGCCCAAAGAATACAGCTGTCTTACCATTTTCATCATGGTTAGCAGAACAATGCATTGCCATAATTCCTTTTTTAGGAAGCAGGTAATTCATTACACCGAAAATTCCTTTTTTAACTTCTCCGGAGTATAATGTTCCTCCGATAAGGATGATCTTCTTCTCGAAATTACAGATAATAAAAGTGCTGGATTTTGTGCCATCTTCAGCAGGGTCTGCCTCCAGAAACGGAGCTGCCATTACTGTAAACTCAGGTTCATGATTTGCAAGTTCACCGTTAGTTGGACGACGAAACATGTTGTGTGCAAATAACCCATGATAAGCAACTTCACTAACTACTCTCACCTGAAGTTGTGTAGCTTTGTCAGCTCCGCAATACAGATCTTTTACAAAGAGTTCTTTATCAGAAAGATAACCCTGAGCCTTCTTGAATAATTTATCAAATACTTCTTCAGAAATTGGTTGATTGATATCACCCCAATCTATGTCATCATGAATGGAAGGTTGGTCAACAATAAATTTGTCTTTAGGCGAGCGACCGGTAAATTTCCCGGTGTGTACTACCAGTGCATGGTCTTTAGTAAGAAAAGCCTCTCCTCGTGCAATAGCTCTTTCATACAATTCTGCAGGAGATAAATTCCAATGTACATTTTTATTGCTCTCCAGACCTAAATAGTCTAATCCGATCTTGCTTTTAGGGTGCTTGTCGTAGTTAGGTGTCATTTTTAATAATGAAGTTTTAAGTGAAGCCTTAAAGTTAAGGATTTACTTATCTAATTTTAAGTAAAAAACCATTTAAACCTTAATTTCTTAGGCATTAAAGAAAGTTTGTGGAAGCGCTTTTTTAATTAAGGGAAGGTTGATTAAATACCTAAATATTCATAGTGGTTTTAAAGATTGAATGAAAAATAAAATCCTAAAAAAGCGGATAATTTGTAACTTTAGATATGGAAAATGAAAAACGAGTAATAAAGCTGGGTTTGGTACAAACTTATTGTGAAATAGACCCATCGCAAAATTTAGAAAGAGCTAAAGTATTGATAAGATCTGCTGCTGAAGAAGGCGCTAATATTATTTGTCTACAGGAGCTTTTTAATACTGTTTATTTCTGCAATCAGCATGATGAAGAAAACTTTGATTGGGCAGAACCAATTGACGGAAAGCTGGTTCAGGAGCTTAGTGATTTATCTATAGAATTAGGTGTTGTGCTAATAGCTCCATTCTTTGAGAAAAGAACTCAGGGAATTTATCATAACTCACTGGTAGTAATAGATACAGATGGAAGTGTTTTAGGGAATTACCGGAAGATGCATATTCCGGACGACCCCGGATTTCATGAAAAATATTATTTCACTCCCGGAGATAAAGAAACAGGATTTCAGGTTTTTGATACTGCTTTTGGTAAGATCGGTGCGCTTATTTGTTGGGATCAATGGTATCCTGAGGCTGCACGCATAACAGCCCTGAAAGGCGCTGATATCATTTTTTATCCAACAGCTATTGGAATGCTGAAGAAAGAAACCCGAAAGCAGAAAAAAATATTTATGGATGCCTGGATAACTATTCAGAGAAGTCATGCTATCGCAAACGGGTGTTTTGTAGCAGTTACAAACAGAGTGGGTAAAGAAAAGGGAAATAAGTTCTGGGGCAATTCTTTTGTTGCGGGACCATTTGGAGAAATTCTCAAACAAGGTGGAGAAAAAGAAGAGATCGTTATTGCAGAGATCGATCTTAACACCATAGAAAGTCAGCGAAGAGAATGGCCGTTCTTCAGAGATCGTAGAATTGATGTTTATGATGGAATTATGAAAAGGTTGATTGACTGATTTTCAATATCGAATATTGAACAAGGAATAATGAATATCGAACAGAATTCGAATAATCTTTTAATGCCGGCTGAATGGGAAGAACATTCTGCAACTTTGCTTACGTGGCCTTCAAATCCGGAAACATGGCCGGGAGAAAGAATACTAAGAGTTGAAAGAGTATATCTGAATATTGTAAAAAGCCTTTCTGAGTTTGAACAAATTCTACTTTTAGTTGAAAATAACGAAGTGCTAAGCAGGGTTTTAAAGCTTTTTAAAGTTGAAGGAATTGATGCTAAAAAAATTCTTATTAAAGTGTTTCCAATAAATGATGTTTGGGCAAGAGATTGCGGGCCGATCTTTGTGAAAGATGGAAACAGCTTTGTAATTACGGACTGGGAATACAATGCCTGGGGTGAAAAATATCCACCATGGGATTCTGATAATAAAATTCCTGCTTTCATTTCTGAACTTTCAGGCACAAAAAAAGTGTCTGCAAATATGGTTTTAGAGGGAGGTTCTATTGATGTGAACGGAGTTGGAGATTTATTGACTACAGAGTCGGTACTTCTCAACCCAAATAGGAATCCCGAGATGACAAGGGCAGAAATTGAACAAAATCTTAAAAAGTATCTTGGCGCGGAAAATATTATATGGCTTAAATCAGGATTGGCAGGAGATGATACCGATGGTCACATAGACGATCTTACTCGATTTCTGAATGAGGAAACTGTGTTAACAATGGTTTGTGAAGATGAAAATGATATTAATTTTAAAGCTCTTCAGAAAAACTTAGAGATTCTTAAATCTGCCTCGCTAAAAACCGGTAAAAAATTGAATATTAAAACATTACCTCTCCCCAAAACCAAAATTGAAGGAACCACGGTAGATGGTTCTGAATTTGTACCGGCAAGCTATGCTAATTTTTATGTGGCAAACGGATGTGTGTTAGTTCCGCTTTATGATGAACGGTATGACCAGCAAGCGTTGGGTCTGTTTGAAAAGTATTTTTCGGACAGAGAAATTATTGGAATTGATTGTGCAGATCTGGTTTGGGGACAGGGGAGTATTCATTGTATTACCCAACAAATTTATTGGAATAATGAATAATGAACATCCAATTTTAAAATGGATTACTATTTGATCAACGTGAGTTTTTTAATTTGAACTACCCCATCAGCTTCTAATCTGTACAGATACACTCCGCTGGCCAAGTTTGTAGCATTGAACTCGATAGTATTAGTTCCCGCAGGGCGGATTTCATTCACTAATTCCTGAACTTTTCTTCCCAGTACATCATATACGGTTAGTTTAGTAAAGGTAGATTTATCCAACTCAAATTCGATAGTTGTTGTTGGATTAAAGGGATTGGGATAATTTTGTTTTAAAGAAACAGCATTCGGTATTTCAGGAGCTTCTTCATTGCTCACAGGAACTTGTTTGATGGAAGTTGGTTGACCGTTTTCTACTTTGTACAGATCAGTTCTTGTCAATACATACAAAATATCTGAATCCGGTTTTTTGTAGAGACCGGTTACTTCTTCATCAAGCTCCAGAATTTCCTGCATATTTTCGCCATAATATTCCGAGAAGAAAACTTTGGTAGAGTCGGATAAATACAAATGTCCTGCGTTTGAAGGATCAATAGATATCCTTTTGCTGTCAGAGTTTTTCAACAATTCTTGGTCCTCCCATCGAACGCCTCCAAAATCTCCAAAACTACGTACTCTTATGATATCTGAAGTAATTCCATTCCATCTATAATTTGCTTTATTTCTCAGATAAAAAACAGGAGAGGCAGGGTCTATGATAATTGGCTCAAATGAACCATCAAGCATGGAATATTTTTCAAAAAAATTATCAATAATTACTTCGGAAGTATCTCCTGAATCATAAGACAGTACCAAACTGGAATCTTTAAATCCAATGAATATATCATCATTATAATCAACAATGCCAAGAACAGAAAAGTCAATTAGGAGTGAATCAGGATAATCATTATAGTAACTTTTTTGATTCCATAAACTGTCTTGGTCTATCGGAAATCGGTAAGTTTTTTTGAGTGTAGCATCATATCCAGAAACAGCCTTTATTACTATTTCATGAATAGGAGATGTAACAATCACACTGTTGGTACTTTTTTGATAATTTAAACCAAGCGGGTTAGCAATTCCAATTCCGAAAATACTTTCGTTATAAGTTTCTAAAGTAGCACTTCCATTCAAGCCATAAACAGATTCAAACATTACCACAGGTTTTGTAACATCATTATCTAAAAAAATATATGTTTCAATGTTGTATGGTATTTCTTCACAAAAGGCAGAAAGCTGAACATAGTCTCTTAGAATAACCGAATCTGAGTTAAGTTCGGTGTCTAAATGATAAATGTGATTTTTGTATGGGTTTATCTTAGTAGTATAAGTTTGACCGTCTTCCTGATAAGAACACGTCCTGTTTTTAGGTTCATACAATCGATAAAAGAAGTGAGTTGTTCCCGCCGAATCTTCAAAACCACTTAGATCATGGAAATAATTAGGATTATTCTCTTGCGCGATCAATGGAAAGCTGAAAAATACAAATGATATGGTGAAGAGAAACTTTCTCATTTGATCAGTGTAAGTTTTTTAGTTTGCACCACACCGTTTGCATCCAATCTGTACAGATAGATTCCGCTGGCTAAGTTGGTTGCATCAAACTGAATAGTGTTGGTTCCTGCGGGGCGGATTTCATTCACCAATTCCTGAACTTTTCTTCCGAGCACGTCATATACGGTCAGTTTAGCAAAGGTAGCTTGATCTAACTCAAACTGAATCGTAGTTGTTGGATTAAAAGGATTGGGGTAATTTTGTTTTAAAGAAACAGTATTCGGTATTTCAGGAGTTTCTTCGTTACTCACCGGAACTTGTTTGATGGAAGTTGGTTGACCGTTTTCTACTTCGTACAGATCAGTTCGTGTCAGCACATACAAAATATCCGAACCTGGTTTTTTGTAAAGGCCGGTGATCTCATTTTCAAAAGTTAGAATGTTTTCAAAGCTATTTCCGTAATCAGTAGAATGAAAAACGCTGGTCGAATCAGAAATAAATAAACTCCCGGAAACTTCTTTATCAATAACCAAGATAGAGGGTTTACTGATTATTTCAGATAAATTTATCTGTTCCCATGATCCTTTTGTTCCGAAGTCATCACTAACTATTAGTTTATCAGATATCAAAGAGTAAATATGTGTTGAATCTGTGTCAAAAATTAATCTGTCAGTGGTCTTTGAAAAATCAGAGTTGTCAAAACCTTCGAAATCTAAAGGCTGAAAACTACTAAACATATCATTAGATTTTGCAAAACCGGATTCATTAATCACAAAACTAACACTGTTTTTAAAAGGGCTAATACCTAGAATTTGAAAGTCTTTGGAGTTATTTTCGCTGTATTCATATATATCAAGATTCTTAAAAAATGTTGTATCTATGCCTCCACTAGAATTCAACGGAATTGATAAACTTCCAGATTCATTATATGATACATACATCGTATCCTGATAAGACCTTGAGTAATTAATATTTGTGAACCAAATCAGCATGGAAGTAAGGGAGAATTCACTTTTTGTATCAGAGACTGAAACTCCGATAAAATCATCATCAGCAAAAAACGACTGAATAAATACTTGTTCTTCAGTTACAGGTTTAAAACCCTCCAAAGATGTTACTGAAACTCCCCCTAAAGCATATATAAAATACCCAAAATCGGCTAACAGGGTATCTGTGTTTGTTGTAGTTCCAAGTTTAAAAAGGAAATCCGTATATAAGTTCTGTTCCTCATACTTGTCTATTTTTGTCATTTGATAAAAAAGGATGGTTTGACCGCTTTCCTCCAGTCCTTTTAATTCATGAAAATATCGTTCCTGAGCTGAAATAGATAAGCCGCAAAGCAACATTAATAAAAAAGTAAGTGGATATTTCATAGCAACTCATTAATCTAAAAGAACATACTAAAACAGCTGAAGTAATGCATATTAAGTTTACTATCTAAGTATTTACTTTAATATCTTTACCCTTCATAAATCACGATTCTGAAACAGGACTAAATGAGCACAATTGCCCATGAACGGTTTGAGGCAGTAATTGGCCTTGAGGTACACGCACAATTATTAACCAAAAGTAAAGCTTTTGCACCGGTTGCAGCACAGTATGGAGAAGCACCTAATACACAGGTTTCACCACTTTGTCTGGGACACCCGGGAACGTTACCGGTTATTAATGAGAACTTAGTTCGCTATATCATTAAAATGGGACTGGCAACAGATTGTAGTGTTGCTCCTAAATCTATTTTTGCCCGGAAAAATTATTTCTATCCAGATCTTCCAAAAGGATATCAGATCTCTCAATTTGATACTCCCATTTGTTTCGATGGGTTCATTGATATTGAACTGGATGAGTATGATAAAAGAATCGGGATTACCCGCATTCACATGGAAGAAGATGCGGGGAAGTCAATACATGATCAGGATCCCTATAACACATTAGTGGATCTGAATCGTGCAGGAACTCCCTTGATAGAAATTGTTTCAGAACCTGATTTAAGAACTCCACAGGAAGCATACGCTTATTTGACCAAGATCAAGCAAATTGTACAGTATTTAGAAATCTGTGACGGTAATATGGAAGAGGGAAGTTTGCGTTGCGATGCAAACGTTTCTGTTCGGCCAAGAGGGAGAGAAAAATTTGGTACCCGAACTGAGTTAAAGAACATGAACTCTTTCCGGAATGTGGAAAAAGCCATTGAGTTTGAAATTTACAGACAAATCGAGTTGATTGAAGAAGGTGGAGAAGTAGTTCAGCAAACCAGATTGTGGGATACTTCTAAAAATCAGACCAGAGTGATGCGCTCAAAAGAAGAAGCTCATGATTACAGGTATTTTCCTGAACCGGATCTGCCGCCCATAATTCTTACTGAAGAATTACTTGCAGATATAAAGGAAGAACTTCCGGAATTGGCTGATGTACGTCAAAAGCGATTCATGAAAGAATATGCCATGAGCGAAAATGATGCAGTTACTTTGACGGAGAGTCGGTATCTGGCAGATTATTTCGAGGAAGTTGTTTCGTTTACAAGTTCGCCAAAATCAGCTTCAAATATTGTACTTGGAGATGTGCTTCGTATCTTAAATGAACAAAGTATAGAAATTGATGAGTTTCCAATTTCGCCGGAGCGTTTGGCCGAATTGGTAAAACTTAAAGAAGAGGACAAGATCAATTCATCAGCTATGCAGGATATTTTTAATGCGATGTTAGGCAATAAAAAATCTCCTGAAGAATTAGCAAAAGAGATGAATTTAATACAAGTTTCAGATTCCGGTTTCTTAGAACCAATTGTTGATGAGATAATTGCGAATAACCCGGATGAAGTACAAAGATATAAGGAAGGAAAAAAACAATTGATGGGCTTTTTTGTGGGACAGGCTATGAAAGCATCAAAAGGTAAAGCCAACCCGAAATTAGTTACAGAAATGGTTTCAAAAAAATTACAAAATTGATTCCAGGTGAATCAAACTATTATGAAGATCAGAAATATATTTTATTTAGTTTTTCTTACGTACGCTCTTGCTAGTTGTAGCAACGATCCGGAATTTGAGACGGCCTATCTGAATGGTACTATAACTGTTGCAGATTCTGTTGATGATTCAAAAGATTATTCGGGCATTCAATTGATAATCACATATCAGGAAAGTACTTCCAGTAAAGTTGATACAATTTTTAATAAGGCAACCAATGCAAATGGAATCGTTAAGGGAAAAGTGGAGTTTCCACAAAAAGGAATCTATCCTGTTTTCATCAACAGAAATGGAAACCAGGTTGCAACTACACAGTTTATACTAGCTGATAAAGACACTCTTACTTTTTCAGGAGTATTACCGGCCTTAAATGTTAACTTTGAATTAGATTCAAGAGAGCATCGGGCAATGGAAACCTTTGATCGGGTTGATCGTGGGTTTAAAAGAGTGGCTGCATATATAGCTGCAGGAGCAATTGAAGATTCTCTTATTTATGATGAGGTTTTAAAGTGGAGCGATCTTTATTGGGAAATCCATGAAAAGCATACTGAAACAATCGCTGCTAACTTAGCAGCTTCAGAATCTGCCAGATTGCTTAATACAATTGATAAGCCAATGATGATGCAGAGAATCGATGATGCTCTTTCCAGTGAAGATGCAATTTTTGCTGCCGTTAGTTTCGGGTTTCCTTACATAGCTAAAGAAAAAGGGCTGGATAAAGGAATATCTTATCTGGATTCACTTTCAGAACTTACAGAACGCGAAGATCTTATTTTGGGTCTGGATCAAAAGAAGATCGAAGTTTTATATGATAGCTCAAGAGTGGATGAAGCCAAGTCGGCTCTTGAAAAATTTGAAAAGAAGTACAATAGTAAAACCAATGCAATGCAATGGGCAAAAAACATTGGTTATGATTTGGCATATTTGGCTCCGGGATTCAGAGTTCCTGATTTCTCGTTTGCTACTCAGGAAGGTGATTCCATTAATTCATCAACGTTAATTGGAAAGCCTTATATAATTGAAATTACGCCGGTTGCAAGTCGACTATATCAGGACCAATACGACCGAACAGTAGTAATTCACCAAATCTATCAAAATTATGATCTGGAGATATTCACTATTCCTCTCGACAGAAGTGAAGTAACCGTAAATGCATTTTTTGATGAGCGTGTAAAGCATTGGGGAGTTGCTGCTTTTGGTACTTTTGATATTCAAAAACTGATCGAGACCTTTAATGTGACTGACGTTCCAACCAGAATCTTAGTTGATCAAAATGGAAATATTGTCCGGAAGTATGTTGCTTCAGAATTTACAGATGTAATTCAGGGAATGAACACCGTGATCAATCAATCAAAAATAGAAAGTTAAATGAGCAAAAGGCAGTTTTTAATAGCCGGAAATTGGAAGATGAATGGAGGCCCGTTTGAGGCTGCAGAATTGCTTGAGGGTCTGAAATCTGCTAAAAATGAGATATCAGAGGAGGTTGACGTATTGGTTTGTCCACCGTTTGTTTCTCTTGGAATGGCTGTAAAATATCTTCACGACTCGGACATTCAGGTCGGCGCTCAGAATCTACACTTTGAAGATAACGGAGCTTACACCGGAGAAATTAGTGCAACCATGCTCACCGAAAGTGGTTGTAACTTTGTGCTCATCGGTCATTCCGAGCGTCGCCAGTACTTTGGTGAGAGCGATGAAACTGTCAACAAGAGAGCTCATAAAGCACTATCACACAAAATAGCACCGGTTATTTGCGTTGGAGAGTCTTTGGATCAACGGAAAAAAGATACTCACTTCGATGTAGTTTCTGATCAGGTTAAGAAGGCACTTCAAGACATTTCAGATAGTGAGATTTTAGATGTAGTAATTGCTTACGAACCTATTTGGGCTATTGGAACCGGAGAGACTGCTTCACCTGAACAAGCTCAGGAAATGCATGCTTTTATTCGAGCTGAAATTACCGCTTTGTATAATGAAGAAACAGCTTCAGCTATCCGAATCTTGTATGGTGGAAGTATGAAACCGGCAAATGCTGAAGAACTGTTATCGCAGACGGATGTTGACGGAGGTTTGATCGGCGGAGCCAGTCTTAAAGCGGACAGCTTTTCTGAAATCATCTCTATCGCTGAAAAACTTTCCTGAATCATGAAATACAATGTACTCTTGTTGGGAAGCGGAGGAAGAGAACATGCACTGGCCTGGGGAATAGCAAAGTCGTCTAAACTTGAACAACTTTTTATTGCTCCGGGAAATCCGGGAACAGAATCGCTGGGAAAAAATGTGCAACTTAATGCTTCAGATTTCGATGAGGTTTGGGAATTTATTCAAACAAATGCTATTCATTTAACAGTTGTAGGACCTGAACAGCCACTGGTTGAAGGAATCGCTGACTTTCTGGAAGAAAAATGTCACGCCGTGTTTGGACCCAAACAAAAAGCTGCGATGCTGGAAGGAAGCAAAGAATTTGCCAAGGATTTTATGAAAAGGCATGACATCCCGACAGCAGGATATGAAGTATTCAGTCAGGATGAATTTGACCGTGCTGCAGAATATATCATAGAGAAAGGTAATTATCCGGTAGTATTAAAAGCAGATGGATTAGCAGGAGGAAAAGGAGTTCTGATCCCTGAAAATGAAGCAGATGCCATTTCAGCACTGGAAGAACTTCAGGAAGGATCGTTAAGTGATGCAGCTTCCCGATTAGTGATAGAAGAGTTTATGGAAGGAGAAGAAGCTTCGGTTTTTGCTATTTGCGATGGAGACAGCTACAAAGTGATCGGCAATGCTCAGGATCATAAACGTATTGGGGAAGGTGATACCGGTTTAAATACTGGTGGAATGGGAGCGTATTCTCCGGCACCTATCGTTACAAAAGAACTTCTTAAAAGAGTAGAATCCGAAATTATAGCTCCAACAGTTTCGGGAATGAAATCCGAAGGAAATCCATATCAGGGAATTCTTTATGTGGGTTTGATGATCACAAAAGAAGGTCCAAAAGTTGTTGAATATAACTGCAGATTCGGAGATCCTGAATGTCAGGTTATCGTGCCTGCGATGAAATCAGATCTGCTGGACGTGATCATTTCCTGTACGGAAGGAAGATTATCGGAAACAGATATTGAGTTGGATGATAAATACAGGTGTACAGTAGTAATGGTTTCCGGCGGATATCCTCAAAGCTATGAGAAAGGCAAAGAGATCACAGGAATTGATAAAGTTGACGCCGGTATATTATTCCATGCCGGAACCAGGAATGAAAATGGAAAGCTTCTTACAAATGGCGGTAGGGTTTTAAATATCGTTGGGGAAGGGCAGTCGCTGAAGGAAGCTATCGACAATTCTTATTCACAAGTTGAGAAAATTAGTTTCGAAAAAGCATTTTACAGAAGAGATATCGGAGCTAAGGGATTAAAACGCCTTGCATGAGTCGCGTGAGCCTCATAGCGATTATGTTGTTTTTGCTTTCAACAGCTGAAGCCCAAGAATTCAAAGTTGATACTCTTTATTCCGGATTGAAAAATCCCACTTCTTTATTAATAGCTAATGATGCTATTTATATAGTTGAGCAAGGTAATCACAGAATTTTAAAGCTCGATTTGAGTGGAAACTTGATCGAGAAATTTGGGAACAGAGGAAGTGGAAACTACCAATTCGATTCTCCGACAGATATTGCGTCTTCAACCGGGTTAAAGATTTTTATTTCCGATCCCGGAAATAATCGTATTCAGGTATTTGATAAAAGATGGCAATATCTGAGTTCTATCAAAGGAAATGACAAATTCAGAACCAGAGATGAGATTTCACCGGAATATATTGGAGTAAATAAGCTTGGAGAGATCTTCTTTTATGACAGTCGATCAAAATCAATTGGAAAATACAATGAAGACGGCGCTTTTATGGATCAAATACCTCTTCCGGGAGAAGTAAAAGAAGTTTCCGGATTACAGGTTATTGACGGTAGTATTTTTGTTCTTGATAAAAAGTCGGAATTAGTCCACAAAATTTCTGAAAATGGGTTTTACGAAAGTTTTTATAAGGCTGAGAAAGGAACCTCTTTTTATTATTTAAATGAAGCCTTATTTGTTTCTGAGGAAAATACACTTTATCAATATGATCGTCAAAAAGTAGATAAAATCCTTGAATTTGAAACGGAATTAAATATCAAAGATTTACTGGTAATAGATAAACAAGTTTATATTTTGACTGAGAGCTCTCTACTAAAGATACGATTGAAGTAAATGAAGAAGGTATTATTGATTTTAACGCTTTTATTACTTTTGCTGCTGCAAGGATGCGATAATGCATTTGTAATAACTCCGGGGATAAAACAGGAGAACATAGTATCCGGAATCTATATTACAACTGAAGAAGGCCGTACTATTGATGTCTGGGGAAATCCTGAGAAAGCAATTGGGAACAGTAGTAATAGTGTTGTTCCTTCTCATTTCGGTTTAACTACTCCATACCCAAATCCCTCTATTTCTTCTTTCAGTTTTGATTATTCACTTCCTCAAGCGACAAAAGTTCTGATTTGGTTAGAAACGGCACATCTTCCTGAAAATGGAACTATGTTACCTTTTGAAAGAAGGACAGAAAAACCATTCAAAAGAGTAATTTTAGTAAATCAACGAATGTTTGCAGGTGTATACAGTTTTTCAACTTTTGGCACTTCAATTCATTCTGAATGCATTGGTGGTGAATTAGAGCCGGGGTTTTACAGACTTTTTATTGCGGCAGGTTCTTTTGGTTATTATTCTGATATTTACATTGCCGGAGAGAAAGGTTTTGCTCCTCCGGGACTAGAAAAATTTATCCAATATAGTTGCGATGAATAAAATAAATTTTTTAACACAGGTGAGGTTTTTTTTGGTTATATGCTTTTCAGCAATGTTTCTGAGTGCATGTGACAATCCGTTTGCCACAACACCGGGAACTCAGGGAAAGAATATTGTAACGGGAATTTATATTACTTCAGAAACTTCTCAACTAATAGATGTTTGGGGTAATCCAAGTTCTTATCACAATGGGGTAGAAAAAAATAAAGATCCCGACGTATCAGATGAAGAAGAAGCAGCTGATCCTGGTTCTTATTCTTTGGAGGTTCCGTACCCGAATCCATTCGTGCCATCTGCAATGGTTCAGTTTCAACTTCCTGAAACTGCAACTGTGAGTATTTGGTATGAAACCGCATATTTACCCGAATCGCAATCTCCTCTTCCAAATAAAAACAGAACTCCCAGAACTTTTCGAAAAGTCTTTCTTATAGATGAAGTACAAAAAAAACCCGGTGCTCATGTTGTCAATCTAAGTACTACGATTGGAGAAAATGGCGAAGAAATAAATGTACCGGCAGGGTTTTACAGAGTGTT
This sequence comes from Balneola sp., assembly GCA_965222085.1. Lineage (GTDB taxonomy): Bacteria > Bacteroidota > Rhodothermia > Balneolales > Balneolaceae > Balneola. The sequence continues at coordinate 342,883 of OZ244952.1, read as the reverse complement.
TATGAAAGCAGGAGATTTTGTTTCTTTTCATGACGTTTATGTAAAAGGAGCAAAAAGTGAAGCTCCGGTTGGTCTGAGAGATTATTTTCCTTATTAAAACCCAAAACACAAATAGATTATGAAAAAATTCCTAGCACTTACACTATTTTTATTTAGCGCTATTACAGTCAACGCTCAGCAAGAAAGAAGTTGGGGGGTAACTGCAAGTATCCAATCATCGCAATTTGAATTTTTAATTCCTATTTGGGTAAGTGAAACATTAACTCTTTCTCCTACCATTTCATTTATAGCTGCTCAGGATGGCGGTAGTGATCTGACTTTGGGGCTGAGTCCTAAGCTTTATTTATCAGAGCCAGAAGAGGCAGTTCCGTTTGTAAGTTTCAGAGGTGGAGCTGTAATCGGTTTTCCCAATTCAGGCGATGCTATTGTTGATTTTGTTGCAGGATTAGGAGGCGGAGCTGAATACTTTTTTAATCAAAATTTAAGTGTGGGAATTGAACTTCAGGGTAACTTTACCATTTCCGATGAAGGTTCCTTGAGATTTGGAAATCCGGGAAATATAAATTTTAATACCGCAACAAGTTTAACGGCTAGTATCTTTTTCTAAATCTTGCATTCTTACTCCAATATAGTATTTGATGAGTCAATTTCTCTAGAAGTAAAAGCACTCCAAGTTTTTGAACTTCAGAGAGAACATAATCCCGTTTACAACCGGTTTTGCAAGGCTTTGGGGATAACAAACCTTTCTTCAGTTGAGGAAATTCCTCTTTTACCGATCCAAGCCTTCAAAGAAAAAGAAATCATTACTGCTAAAAACAAGCTTTCAGCTGATAGCTGTCAACTATTTTTAAGCAGCGGTACTTCCGGTATGCAAAGAAGCAAGCATATTGTTGTTGATTCGGATCTCTATAAACAGTCGATTTTTGATGGAATGGGTGGATTTTACGATCTGGATGACTTTGTGATTTGGGCGTATACACCTGGGTATAACTCCAATCCAAACTCTTCCTTGGTGTGGATGCTGAATGCTTTAATAGAAAGAGAAGATTCAGGTCACAGTAAGTTTCTGGAGTTGGATAAACCGTTACACCAAAATGAGATAGATGAGATCAGAGCTTCAGGCAAAAAGCTGATGTTGTTCGGTGCTGCATTCGGGCTTCTGGATTTGGCTGAACGCAGTAATGTCGATCTTGCAAAAGATACCATCGTAATGGAAACAGGAGGCATGAAAACATTCAGAAGAGAAATGACAAAACAAGATCTTCATCAGCAGTTAGCGAAGGATTTTGGATTGCCGTTGGAACAGATCCATTCGGAATACGGCATGACAGAATTATTAAGTCAGGCGTATAGTATGGGGACTGAGTGGTTTAAATGTCCTTCATGGATGAAGGTTAGTATTAGAAATCCGGAAAATCCGATGCAGGAAGTTGAACCAGGAGAAGAAGGCTTGATCGGAATAATTGATCTGGCAAATTTCTATTCCTGTTCGTTTATATTAACCGGAGACAAAGGAGTGATGAATGCTGAGAATCAATTTCAGGTTTTAGGCAGATGGAACCCAAAGAATTTACGAGGCTGTAATTTTCTCATCGACCAGGATTGAAGAAATATCACAAAAGCAAAAAGTATGAATGATCTAATAAAAAGAGAACGTCCCCTCTTGAGAGGGGATTGAGGGGTGTGTTAGATGACAGAGATAAAATACCACATATCAAAAGTAGCACAAGCCACCAAATCCTGGCTCCAACCCGATAATTTGTCGCTGAAAAAAGCCATTGATAAAACGGTGGAAGAAGGCCTGTTCAGTTTTGAAGACATCAAGTTTCAGGTCAGAACACTAAAGCAGAAAGTGGATTCCGGGCAGGTTGAAGAATGGGCAAAGCGCGTAAATCTATCTGAAGAAAAGAATTCAACAGGTCAAAAAGTTCTGTGTTTACATGCGGGGAATCTTCCCTTAGTCGGATTTCAGGATGCGCTGGGGACCATTTTATCCGGTGCAGATTATTATGGAAAACTCTCGAAAAAAGACCCATATTTGTTATCAAGTTTTTTGAAGATGATGAACGAAGCTGATCTTGATAATCAAATTCAATATTCAACAGAGCTAGCTAATTTCAAAGACCTTCAAGCTGATAAAGTTTTATTTGCAGGATCTGAAGAGTCTGTTGCTCCGGTTAAAGAAAAGCTTTTTAAGCTGAATGCTGTGAATGCTGACACAGAATTTGTAATTCGTACAGCGAAATTCTCCATGGCCTTTCTGGATAATGAGAACCCGGAAACTCTGAGAGATATGATCGAAGCGGTTTTCAGATACGGAGGCAAAGGTTGTCGTTCTGTGGCTGTGATCGTTAGTCCGTATTCCCTGTCACAAGTAAAATGTCACTTTACCGATTATGTGGAAGAATTCTGGCTGAATAATTCTCAGCTTAAAAAACCCAAAGAAAATCTGGCATACCAATTCGCCTTCAATAAAGCCATTGAAAGGGATCAGGCATGGCTCGATGATTTTCTGGTTCAGGAGACCGATGATTTCCCCGATCAGGAATTTGTGCTAAACTGGGTTATGGGAGATCACGAAAAGGTAAAAGAACTAAAAAGTAGATTTGGCAAGTCAATGCAAACGATTTACCGAACAGGGGAAAATATTGAGGGAATAAAGACTGAGTTCCTTAGTACTGCACAAACACCTGATCTGTGGTGGGAACCGGATGGGATTCCCATTTTGTAGTTAAAGAACTCTCATTATTTGATTTCAAAATCCCTATTTTCATCTTAAATAAAATTCTTTTAAGAAATTAGTTAATGCATTCATACAACCCATCTGCCATAGAAACCAAATGGCAAAAGTACTGGCAGGAAAATAAGACCTTTAAAACACCGACCGACACATCTAAACCCAAGTTTTATGTGCTGGACATGTTTCCGTATCCCAGTGGTTCGGGACTTCATGTAGGTCACCCGGAAGGATACACGGCAACCGATATCGTTGCAAGATATAAAAGAATGAATGGCTTTAATGTGCTTCATCCAATGGGTTGGGATGCATTTGGTTTACCTGCAGAACAGTACGCAGTAAAGACAGGAACTCATCCAAAGATCACTACAGAGAAAAACGTAAATAAATTTCGTGAGCAGTTGCAAGCTATTGGTTTCAGTTATGACTGGGACAGAGAAATCAATACAACCGATCCGGATTATTTTAAATGGACTCAATGGATCTTTCTGAAGTTATTTGAACGGGGTTTAGCGTACGAAGATGAAGTAGCTGTGAACTGGTGTCCCGAGTTGGGAACTGTTTTAGCTAACGAAGAAGTAATTGACGGAATGAGTGAAGTTGGTGGTTATCCGGTTGTAAGAAAACCGATGAGACAATGGGTTCTGAAAATTACGGAATATGCAGAACGACTTTTAAATGATCTTGAAGATCTGGATTGGCCGGAATCGCTTAAAGACATGCAAAGAAACTGGATCGGGAAATCGATCGGGGCAGAGATAGATTTTCAGATCAAAGATCATGATGATAAACTTAGAGTATTCACCACTCGCCCGGATACAATTTTTGGTGCAACGTATATGGTTATTGCACCAGAGCACCGACTTGTAAATGAGATCACAACAGATGATCAAAAAGATGAGGTTGCAACATACAGAGCAGAAGTTGAACTAAAATCTGATCTGGAACGTCAGGAATTAACCAAGGAAAAGACCGGAGTTTTTACGGGAGCATACGCGATCAATCCAGCAAATGGAAGCGAAGTTCCGATCTGGATAGCTGATTATGTATTGGTGAGTTATGGAACAGGAGCGATTATGGCGGTACCCGGTCAGGATGAAAGAGATTGGGAATTTGCTGAGAAATATGATCTTGAAATAGTTAGAACGGTTCAACCTGAAGAAGGTTTTGAAGGAAAGGCGTATACCGGAAACGGTCCTGCGATAAACAGTGACTTTTTGAATGGCTTGAAGATCAAAGAAGCCAAGCAAAAGATCATCAGATTTCTGGAAGAAAAAGGAGCAGGTAAAAAAGCGGTTAATTATAAACTTCGTGACTGGTTGTTTTCAAGACAGCGATACTGGGGCGAGCCGTTTCCGATTATTCATGTGGACGGGGAAGCAAAAGCCATCCCTAAAGATGAATTACCGTTGGAACTGCCGGAAGTTGAAAAATATGAGCCGACCGGTAACGGAGAGCCTCCTTTGGCAAATGCTACTGAGTGGGTAAAAACTACCGATCCTGAAACGGGCAAAGAAGCTACCAGAGAAACCAACACCATGCCACAGTGGGCGGGTTCTTGCTGGTATTATTTACGATATATTTCTCCGGATTTCGACGGAGGTCCTGTAGATCCGGATTACGAAAAATACTGGATGCCTGTGGATCTTTACATCGGTGGCGCTGAGCATGCAGTGCTTCATTTATTGTATGCCCGTTTCTGGCATAAAGTGCTTTATGATTGCGGGATATTATCTACAAAGGAGCCGTTTCAAAAACTTGTGAATCAGGGAATGATTCTTGGAGAAATGGAATACACTTCTAAATCCGGAGAGAAGCTTTCTGAAGATGAAGTTGAGAAAAAAGGGGATGGGTTTATTCAAAAATCAACCGGCGATAAGGTTGAAGCCAGAGCTCATAAAATGAGTAAAAGTCGGGGGAATGTGATTAACCCGGATAACATCATTGCTAAATACGGAGCAGATTCTTTACGATTATATGAGATGTTTATGGGACCTCTTGAGCAAGTTAAACCCTGGAGCACAAAGGGTGTGGAAGGGGTAAACCGGTTTTTAAACCGGGCCTGGAGATTAATTATTGACGATAAAACCGGAGAGCTTAATTCCAATCTTAAAGATGCAGAAGCCGGTAAGGATCAGTTAAAAATTCTTCATGAGACCATTAAAAAAGTAACGGAAGATATCGAATCGCTCAGATTTAATACGGCGATTTCTTCATTAATGATCTTCACAAATGAAGCAAATCAATGGAAAACTATTCCTAAATCAATTGTGCAGGATTTTGTGATCTTATTATCACCATTTGCGCCTCATGTTTGTGAGGAATTATGGAAAATATTGGGTAATAATGATTCCATCGCATATGCTGAATGGCCGGAATTTGTAGAAGAATATCTGAAGGAAGATTCAATTCTGTATCCGATCCAGATAAACGGAAAAGTTAGAAGTGAAATAAATATCCCTTCAGATAAAGCCGTTGATAAAGAATTTGTATTAGCTCAGGCAAAGCAGGATGAGAAGATTATCGATTATTTAAGTAACGCTGAGATTGTCAAAGAGATTTTTGTTCCAAAGCGTATTATCAACATCGTTGTAAAACCAAAGTAGAACTTTGTAAATAAGTACTTTTTACTAAAACTATCCGTTTAAAATCATTATTCTTTAGCCGATAATGAAACTATCACAGAGACCAGTGGTGTTCAGTTAAATGAAGATGATAAGGGTACTTTTAATAGAGGATAGTCCACAAGATGCGGAGCTTTTGATTCGTCATATCAAGAAAGGTGGTTTTGAGCTAAAGTCCGATGTGACAGACTCTCTTGAAGATATGGTATTATTGATTGCCAAAAATCAATATGACATTTGCATATGTGACTTTAAACTCCCCGGTTTTTCAGGAATAGATGCTGTTAAAAAAATAGAAGGACTTGATCAAGATATTCCTGTTATACTGGCTTCCGGCACCATTCCTGATGAGCAAGCTATTGATGCAGTTTTAGCCGGTGCTAAAGATTATGTACTAAAGGATAATTTGAGAAGACTCATTCCGGCAATGCAGAGAGAGCTGGAAGCACTTCAGCAACGCAGAGAAAAGAGAAAGAGTGACCGCCTGTTAGAGGCTGTATTTAACAGTTCAACGGGTGTACGAATAACAAACAGAGATCGGGTCATCATTAAGGTAAACAAAGCCTACTGTGAAATGATGGGATATACAGCCGAAGAACTTGTTGGAGCCAGCATCGATGATATCATACCAAAAGAAAGAAGAGAACAAGACAGAAAAGAATATGAAGAGTTTATAAAAAACTTTTTAGATAAAGGAGTTGATACACCCGGTACAAAAAAAGATGTGAGAAAAGACGGCACATACATTGATGTGCTGGTAAGGTCGAATGTTTTTGTAGAGAATGATGAAATCTATGTTGTTAGTACATTACAGGATGTAAGTGAAGTATTTAAATACAAAACTCTATTTGAGGAAAGCGGTCGGATAGCAAAACTTGGCGGTTGGGAAAGAGATGTAGCTACCGGAAAAGAGGTTTGGACTAAACAAATTTATGAGATTTACGAAGTGTCAGAAGATACTTTTGATCCTGCCACAGAAAGTGATGATCGGTTCCATACTGAAGAATCGTTGGAGCTAATGAAGAAGTCCATTAAAGCGGCTGAAGAAGAAGGTATTCCCTTTGATATAGAAGTTGAGATAGTTGATGCATTAGGGAATAAAAAATGGTGCCGGGGAACTGGTAATCCCATTTTCGAAAAAGATAAAGTGGTTAAGTTAATAGGTTCTTTTCAGGATATTACCGAGCGTAAATCAAGGGAGTTAGAGCTGAAACAAAATGAAGAAAAGTATAAATTTCTTTTTGATCATAGCCCTAACTCAATGATTATTTTTGAAGTGGAATCAGATAAAATTATTGACGCAAATGCCGCAGCTGTAATGATGTATGGTTACACTAAAGAAGAATTTAAGGAACTTGCAGCTGTTGATTTAAGACCTGACAGGGAGGTCGATAAATATTTAAAAATATCTGAACAGGGAGAACATGATTCTGAAGAAATAAAATCTTTCAGGGGAGGTTTCCATAAAAGAAAGAATGGGGAAGAGTTTATTGTAGATGTTTATACCCGAACAACGGTTATAAACAGCAAAAAAGCCAACATTGTAGTTATTAATGATATAACTGAAAAATATAATTATGAACAGGATCTTATAAAGACTAATAGCATCCTGAATGCGCTTATAGATAATGCTCCGATAGGATTAGTAGCCGCTGATGCACGTGGAAATGTAGAGGAACTCTGGAACCCGATGGCAGAAGAAATTTTTGGATGGACAAGAGAGGAAGTGCTGGGAAAACCTCTGCCTTATGTTCCGGATAATAAAATAGATGAATTCAAAAGTAATCTGGAAAGAGGACTAGTAACAAAAAGATCGTTTATTACGGAAATTGAAAGGGTTAGAAAGAATGGTGAAAAAATACATTTAAGAGAATTTGTAACCCCACTCAAAGATTCAGAAGGAAATGTAAGTAAGTTACTGATGCTTACTGAAGATGTAACCGAAAAGAAGAAAGTGGAACTTGCTTTGGTTGGAAGTGAGCAAAAGTACAGGAATCTGGTAGAAGCATCTCACGATCTTGTTTGGAGAATTGATATTGAAGGAAATTTTAATTTCATCAATAATGCCAGCTCATCAATTCTGGGTTACAGCCCTTCCGAAATGATCGGAAATTCATTTATTCCATATATAAATCCATCAAGAGTAGAGGAAACAGTAAGTGTACATGAAAGCGTTATTGAAGGTGACGTTTTTGAAAGCTTTCCTCTTGAAATGGTAACATCGGAAGGAGAACTCAGGCATCTTTCTGCTACTGCATATCCAATAGTGGATGATAATGGAATAATAGTTGGTTGCTCAGGTACAGCAACGGATATAACCTATTTAAAGAACTATCAATCTAAGTTAGAGGAATCTCTGGCAGAAAAAGAAATACTTATTAAAGAGATTCACCATAGGGTAAAAAATAATTTAGCGGTTATATCAGGATTATTTGCTTTGCAGGCTATGCATGTGGATAAAGAAGATGATGAAACTCTAACAATTTTGCAGGAAAGCCAATCCAGAATTAAATCTATTGCTGCAATTCATGAGAAGCTTTATCAGAACCATATTTTTAGCAGTATTGAAATCAAGAGTTATTTAACCGATGTTGTTTCAGAAATAGCTGAGACTTATGAAAGAAATGATAAGAATATAGAAATTGAAGTTTTGGGGGATGAAGTTTCTTTGAATGTAAATCAAGCTGTTCCATTCGGTATTTTGGCGAACGAGCTAATTGTAAATGCTTATAAGTATGCTTTTGATGGAAAGGATTATGGAAAAATCAATATAAGTTTAAATGTGGTTGGGAAAGAGTTGATCTTTTGTGTTGCTGACAATGGTATTGGCTTGGCAGAAGATTTTGATATCAATGAGTTGAACTCTCTTGGAATGACATTGATAAGAACTTTGTCTGAGCAATTGAATGCAACATTTGATTGGGACACTAAAACAGGAGAGGGCGTTAATTTTAAAGTTAGTTTTGTCCCTGATACACTTATTAAATCCACCTGGATCAAAAAAAAGCCTGAAAACAAAATTATTTCCAGGCTTAATAAAAAGAGATGATACTGATCTTATCTGTTTTCTAAAGGAGTCCACTCCAGATTCTTTTCACCAACATACAGCGCGCGCGGACGAATTAATCTGTTGTTAGCAGCTTGCTCCATAACATGACCCGTCCAGCCTGAAACTCTGCTCATTGTAAAAATACAAGTATAAAGATCCGGCTCAATACCAATAGAATAATAAACGGTAGCTGAGAAGAAATCTACATTCGGGTCAATGTTTTTTTCTTCTTTCATGGTGTTGAGCATATCCATACTCCAACGGTATAATTCTTCATGGCCAGTTTCTTCAGAAAGTGCTTTCGCCATTTTTTGAAGGTGGTATCCACGTGGATCAAAAACTTTATAAACACGATGTCCGAAGCCCATCATTTTTTCTTTGCTCTCCAGTTTTTTCTTTGTGAATGCAACTGCATCGGCATCTTTTCCTTGTTTTGAAAGTTCAAGTAAAGTGTTCATTACAGCAGTATTTGCACCACCATGCAAAGGTCCTTTTAACGCGCCAATAGCACCAGTAACAGAAGAGTACATATCGGCCATAGTAGCGGTGATAGTTCTAGCTGTAAACGTAGACGCGTTCATTCCGTGTTCAGCATGAAGGATCAAGCAAAGATCCATTGTTTTTTCAGCCTGCTTACCCGGCTTTTCTCCGTTTAACATATATAGGAAGTTAAAAGCTGTACTGCCTTCTTTAAGCGGAGAAATTATCTCTTTTCCTTTTCTGGATCTGTCAAAAGCTGCAATGATAGAAGGGATGCGGGCAGTGATTGAAATAGCCTGATCCATGAACAGGCTTTCGTCGAACTTACCAAAGGTTGAGTCGCTGTCTGCCAACATAGAAACTGAAGTTCTTAATACTGCCATGGGTTCAGCATCTTTACTGGTAGATTTTATGTAATTAAGAACAGCTTCAGGTAATTCTCTGTGATCAACCAATTCTTTTTTCAGGTTTTCTAACTCTGAACTATTTGGTAAACGATCATTCCAAAGCAAAAAACATACTTCTTCAAAAGTAGCATTCTCAGCTAATGTGTCGATATGATAACCAGAGTAAATAAGATCTCCCACTTTTCCATCGATAAAACTTTTGGTAGTAGAAAAAGCTACGATACCATCAAGTCCCTTATTAATATGTGGATATTCTTGTTCGTCAAAACCAGTATGTAAATCAGAAGACATTCGATCTCCAAATTTTAGTGTTTAATAATTTCTTGTGCGTCCTGCAGTCAGGTATCCAAACGCTAAACCTTTTTTAAATCTCAATCGTTTAGTTTGGATCAAACTCTATCCTTTTTTGGGAAGAATAATAAAATAAGATTATCTGGAGAAAATTGTCGAATTAATTTATTCTTTTAACATCTGTAAGCGCTTTTCTGCATTTAGCGATCAAGCAGGTTTGTGCGTGAAAAAGTATTATTTACTTTTTGCTTCATTCCACAGTTTATCCATTTCTTCAAGAGTGGCTTCTTTTAGTGTTTTGTCTGATTTCTTCAGTTCCGACTCTATAAATTTAAAACGCTTTTCAAATTTTTTATTGGTTTGTCTTAAACTATCCTCTGCTACTAAATTGAAGTATCGGGCTACATTTACCATAGAGAATAAAACATCTCCAAATTCTTCAGACGAAGCATTTACATCATTTTCCTGAAGAGCTTCTTTAAACTCATTTAGTTCTTCATCGAGTTTTTCCCACGCGAGTTTCCATTCAGGCCAATCGAAGCCTACATTAGCCGCTTTTTCCTGCATTCTTTGAGCTCGTATTAAGGCGGGGAGATGATTGGGTAATCCATCAAGAGTAGATTTCTTACCTTCTTTCAGCTTTATATTTTCCCAGTTCTCAGCTACTTGTGTTTCGCCGGAAACTGCTTCTTCTCCAAAAACATGAGGATGTCTTCTGATAAGCTTTTCCATTAGCGTGTAGATAACGTCACCAATATCAAAAGTATCAGTTTCGCTGGCTATGTTACTGTGAAAGACTACATGCAGTAAAAGATCGCCGAGTTCTTTTTTGAATTCATCGAAGTCATTATTGTCTAAAGCTTCTATTGCTTCATACGCTTCTTCCACCAGGTTGTCTTTAATGGAATAGTGTGTTTGTTTTCTATCCCAGGGACATTCTTTTCTGAGTATTGAAACCAGTTCAATCAGATCTTCAAACTTTTTGCTAGGCTGCATTGGAATTTTGAATTATAAGTTTAGAATGTTGAATTAAAACTACCTAATTCAACATCTAAAATTCATAATTTCTTTAGGTTTTCTTTTTCTTTTTTTTAGCAGCCGGAAACAGAATATTATTTAGTATTAATCGATACCCCGGGCTGTTGGGATGAAGATCCAGATCCGTAGGAGGATCATTTACGCGGTGAGTATAATCTTCAGGATCATGACCGGCATAGAATGTCCATGTTCCCTGACCATAATTACTATGAATATATTTTACCTGATTTCTACCCGGTGATTCTGCCAGTATAACTACTGATGATTTAACTTTTTCCTTTCTGAAAGCAGTTGTTTGTCCATAAAAGCCTTTTACAGAACTTACATGATTTTGAGTAAGCATGGTTGGCACAGGGTCCCACTTGGCTGAAAATTCAAAAAGTGTAAAGAAGTCTAATGAACGATCTACTTCTCTGATTTGCACAGGAACATCTATATCACCGTGTTCATATTGATATGGATCTATAATAATATTGAAATCTTCGAATGCCAGAGTTTTAGAATAATCCAAATTGTCTTGAGCATTTGGGTCAACAGCGTCACCATCGAATTGAGTTGGAGCGATGTCAATACCTTCTGCAGCCAACGCAATATCAAAAGTATCTGTTCCGGAACACATCGCAAACAAGAACCCGCCATTGCCAACATATTCTTTAATAGTTCTTGCTACTGCTTTCTTTTGTTCGCTAACTTTAGAGTAGCCCAACTCTTTTGCCATAGCTTCCATTTGCCTGACCTGTGCAATATACCAGGGAACGCCATTGTACGAAGCCCAAAATTTTCCAAATTGTCCGGTAAAATCCTCATGATGGAGGTGAAGCCAATCATATTCATTCAACTTTCCTTCCAGTACTTCAACATCCCAGATCTTGTCATATTCTACTTCAGCGTAAGTTAGAGCAAGAGTCACGGCATCATCCCAAGGTAGAGCTTGATCGGGTGTATAGACGGCGATCTTAGGAGCTTTTTCCAAATTAACAACGGAGGTGTTAGAGCCGGGGCGCTCTACTTCCTGAACAATGGAAGCGGCTTTTGCTGCGCTGATACTTTCTAAGCTTACGTTTCTTAATCTGCTTTTTCGAATAATATCATTATCAATTGTCACCAAAAAACTACCTCCCCGGTAATTTAGGAGCCACTTTACCGGATACCCATCTGTTACATGATTAAAGATAACTCCATATGCTTTAAGGTGATTGGTTTGGGAAGCATCCATTGGGATCAATACCTGTTGTTGTGCATGCAAACTGAATCCAAGTACAAATACAAAGAGAATGAATGATGTTATGTTCTTGATCATGTCAGGTATTTTTTTCTGATAATTTTGTAAGTCTTTTACGGGCATACGGAGCATAAAATCCTTGAGGATATTCAAGAATGAGTTCTTCATAAAATGAGATCACTTCACTGATAGAAATTTGAACCTCAGGATCAAAGTTCTGGTCTGTCTCTGATTGTATAAAAGCTTGGTCAGCAAATTTAGCTCGTTCCCACATCAATCGTTCCCGATTTGAAACAACTTTATTTTGAATCAAAACTTGATTGGTCAAATTATAAGTAGAATGTGCATTATGTAAAGGGTTTTTAGATAAAAGTAATACTGCATCATCAAATAATGGAGCTTCCGGCGATTCTTCCAGATAAGTTAAAAGCATATTTTTTGCATCTTCATAATTTCCGGTCACCGTATTAAAGTAGGCTTCAGCAAATGGTTGAATTGATTTTCCTGAAGAATCAGCACTTAAACCTTCCTGAATCCATAATCTAAGTTCGAGTGCATCATTCGCATAATAGGATGTATTTTGTCTGCCCAGTGTCTTTAATTGGATAGTTGCGAATTCATAGTCTGATGAAAAGAAATCAGTAAGAGCAAGGAAATACCTGGTTTTCTCTGCCAGTTCACCAATACCGGCAAGTTTATTACTTCTTGTTAAAGAAATTCGTGCTTGAGAATATTCCTTAGTTGCAATATCAATTCTGCCTTGTATATAAAGTTCTTCAGCTGTGTCTTTTTCCTGATTTATCTTTCTAAGTTGGTTGAGAATATTTTCAGCAGCTTCTATGTCATGAATATGATCAAGTACAATCTCGGATTTCATCAAAAGTACTCTTGATATATACCTATAGTTTGGAGCACTTTCGATTATTGAATTTGTTTGCTCTAATGCTTTGGTAAATAAAGTGTCTTTATGATTAGTAAAGTCCAGATTAAAATCTTCGATTTGTTTAGCCCATTCAGAATATACTTTTGCTAATTCTTCCTGACTTTGCCATTTAACATTGCCCTCGGCCTTATCTATATAGTATTCAAATGCACTTGTAGCCAATTCAAATTCTTTATTTCTCCTCAGGCTTCTGCCAAGTTGAAAAAGAGAGTAATTAAAATTAGACGTTGAACTTTCAAATGCGGTAGCGGATGCTAAGGCTCTGCGATATAATTTATTTTCTTGTAGCAACCATATTTGAAATCGAAATAGTGTATTGTATTCTGGTTTGTTGATCGGTATTTCATTTAATTTATCTTCAATCTCAAGAATGGTAATATCATTAAGCAAGGGATCATCAAACCGTAAAAGTGTTCTTTGAATGTTTGAAATTTGATCCGGTTGAGCAATTAGCCAATCGATCCATTCCTGAACAGCACCTTCGTAATTTCCTGCCTGGAGAAGTGTTTTAGAAATATCATTATGAAAGAGTTGGGGATTTTTAAAAGCTATTCTGGCTTGTTTTAGAACATTTACAGCTTTTTCAAATTCCTTTACATCAGTCAAAGTATTCGAAGTTGATATATAGAGCTGAAGATTACGTGGATTGCCGGCTATATTATCATTCCAAATAGAATAAGCTTTAGTTGTATCACCTTTAAAATGATAAAGTTTGGCTTGTAGAATGTTTACTTGTTCAGAGATATTAGAGGGGAGCTGAGCTTCAGAAATCGCTTTTAATCCTTCATCATATTGTTTAAGCTGTATAAAACATTCTATATATCTATCTATAAAATAGAATTCAGATGGGTTATTCTGGACAAGCTTTTTAAAAACAGGTAAAGCAGCTTCGTAATTCTGTTGCTGCATAAAACGATTACCTAATTGGAATTCATTACCAACTTGAGCTTGCGAATTTACAGGCAAAATCAGTAATAAGGATATAAAAGAAAATATGTAAATGAACTTACTCAATAGTTAATGGGCAATGTTTTAACGATTTCAGGAAAATAATTCTTTAACTCTGAATATAACTTGTTAATAGGTAAACCTACTACATTATAAAAGTCTCCATCAATTTTTTCTACAAAAGTAGCTCCCCAGTCGTCTTGTATACCGTAGCTTCCGGCTTTATCCATAGGGCTTCCTGTCTTTATATAGGCATCAATTTCTGATTGTTCAAGAGTCGAAAAATGCACTTTTGTAGCCACTGAAAATTCGATTGATTTTTTAACTGAGGACTGATCATCGGTTACTAACAAAGAAACTCCGGTATAAACGGTATGTTGCTCGCCGCTTAGCTTATTTAACATTTTTGAAGCTTCATCATGATTTTTTGGCTTTTCAAGTATTTTATCTTCGAACACTACAATAGTATCAGAGCCTATTATAAAACTATTAGAACAGGAGTTCCCGACACTTAAAGCTTTTTGGGCTGCTAAATCTTCTACGATTTTGACCGGGTCAGTTTCAAGAGAGTGCTCTTCAATTGAACTTGGAATTACTTCAAACGTTAGACCAAGCTGTTTTAATAGTTTTTTTCTTCTGGGGCTTTGTGATGCCAGGATTATTCTCATTCTGTAGGATATCGCCTTTGCAGTTAAAAGATAATTAAATAACTTCTGGTTCCGTTTCAAACTTAGAAAACGTTAAGGTTTATAAAAAAATAAATGGCAAAAAAGAATCGAAAGAATACCGACAATCATCCAATGTTTTTCTCATCGTTTAACTATAAGCTTATAGGAATCGCGATATTTTTGATTATCACAGGTTTCACAGCTATGTATATTGAAAACGAAATTCATGGTTTTATTTCTTTATTTATTTCACCTATAATGATAATGGCTGGCTATGTGATTGTTATTTTTGCCATTCTTAAACACAACAGGGGCAAACAAGAAGAATCCGGACAATCTTCTTAAAGTGACTCATCGTCACGTAAATATCTTTTTTTTATTCTCGTTGATCTTCATTTTTTTCATTTTTGGAGAACTCGATGATCATCTCAGGATATTACTAGCTCTACTTCTCGCAACGATATTTGGAATAACTGCTTTTTTGTTGAACTGGTTAACTTATGATGGAGCCTTGGCAGCCGGTATTTTCGGGGTAATTTCCTTTGGGTTTGGAGGTTGGCAGCTAGCGCTCATAGTTTTATTCTTTTTTATCTCGGCATCATTACTTTCTAAAGATATAGCAGCTACGGAGGAATCGTTTTCAATAAAATTTAGAAGAGATGGTCGGCAAGTTTGGGCTAATGGTTTTTGGTTGTGTTTGTGGTTATTAATTTGGTTTATCTCAGGTAATACAATTTTTTTAGCTGCATCTACAGCCGGTATTGCAGCGGCTACTTCTGACACATGGGCTACAGAACTGGGAAGCGGCAGGAGCAACAGAACTTACCTGATTACTAACTTAAATGAGGTGTCGGCCGGAACTGATGGTGGTGTTAGTATGAAAGGAACTCTTGGAGCTTTGTTTGGTTCGGCTATTGTAGGAACTTTATGTTGGATATTACTAAACGAGATCAACCTAATAACAGCTGCAATAATTTCAATAACAGGCTTTTTGGGATGTTTTGTAGATTCTCTTCTGGGAGTTAAACTTCAGGGAAGTTCTCTTAATATTCCTTTTCTATCAAATAATGAAAATGGAACCATAACAGTTAGCAATAATATTGTAAATTGGCTTTCTACTGGTTCAGCATCGATCTTAGTACTTTTAATTACATTAATTATATAATATGAAGTGGTATAAAAAATTACATTGGCAGATAATTCTTGGTTTGGTACTGGGGTTGATATGGGGACTGGTTTCAGCCATAGCCGGATTTAATGAATTTACCTTAGATTTCATAAAGCCGTTTGGAACCATCTTTATAACGCTTCTCAAACTCATTGCAGTTCCACTGGTTTTAGCTTCATTAGTAGCAGGAGTCACAAGCTTGAATGACACCGCTTCATTGTCGAGAATGGGCGGGAAAACAGTCCTTATCTATCTTTGCACTACAATTTTTGCAATTACTATTGGCTTGGTTTCTGTAAACCTATGGGAGCCTGGAAAAGCGCTTCCTGAAGAAACCAAAATAGAACTTCAGGAAACATATCAGGATAATGTTGGTGAGAAAGAAGAAGGAGCGATGCTTGTTAAAGAGCGTCGTCCGTTGGATTTTATCGTTGGTATTGTGCCGGATAATTTTTTTAAATCAGCGAGTGAAAACTCAAATATGCTTCAGGTTGTGTTTGTTGCAATACTTCTTGGTATTGGGATAATTAAAGTCGGGGGAGAAAAAGGGAAACTGCTGGTTAATGTTTTTGATTCCTTTAATGATGTAATTATTAAGATCGTTGATCTTATAATGAAAACCGCACCTTACGGTGTTTTTGCGCTTATGGCCGCACTAATAGTTGATCTGGCAGGAGATGATCTGGGAAAGGCAGGAGACCTGCTTTATGCTCTTGGGGCTTATTGCCTGGTAGTTGTTTCGGCACTTATTTTACATGTATTGCTGGTTTATACAGCGATGTTTAAGATCTTTACTAAAGTAAAATTAGGCACATTTTTTAAAGCCATACGACCAGCTATGCTTCTTGGTTTTAGTACAAGTTCAAGTTCAGCGACTCTTCCGGTAACGATGGAGCGAGTAGAAAAAAATCTTGGAGTTGAAGAAGAGGTCTCAAGTTTTGTTTTGCCAATAGGCGCAACTATTAATATGGATGGAACCAGCTTGTATCAGGCTGTTGCAGCTGTTTTCATCGCTCAAGCTTTAGGAATGGATTTAACTATAATTCAGCAATTGACCATTGTTCTTACAGCTACATTAGCATCCGTTGGTGCAGCCGGAGTGCCCGGGGCAGGGATTGTAATGCTAGTTGTTGTATTACAGGCAATTGAAGTTCCTGTAGAAGGTATCGCTTTAATACTGGGTGTAGACAGAATTTTAGACATGTGTAGAACTACAGTCAATATTACCGGAGATGCAGCAGTTGCACTAACGGTGGCTTCATCGGAAGGAAAACTTGGAGAGCCAAATTTGGATGATTAGAAAATTCAAAAAAGTTGAATTTTAATATGCCTTTTAGCCCAGAAATAGTTTAATTGTAATGTATTATCAGTATTCAGATAAAAGGTAATGCCTATGGCGGAACCGCTACAAAACAAAGCACTTTTTAGAACACTACATATCGCCCTTTTCTTTTTTGTGATTCTCATCACAAAATCTTCGTATGCTCAATCCCTTTTGTTGCCGGGAGATATTGTATTTGTTTCAGTTAATTCTACTACCAATCAGTTTGAGCTGGTTCCTTTGATTGATTTGGATATTGGTACAGAATTTAATGTCAGTAATGGTTTTTGGGATAACTCTGATTTAGCGTTTTCTAAAGGACAAGAAGTAAGATTTACTGTTAAAAAAAAGATAGAAGCTGGGACTCCACTCAGATTCGCTTCAAGAGAAACTGAATATTTTGAGAAGGATGGTTCAATAATATTATCTGATGAGAGAGAACAACTTTTCATTTATCAAAAAGATAATGAGCAGACTCGATTTGTGTATGCATTGGGATGGGGCGAAAAAAAGGGAAGAAGAGATCGTTCATTTTTTGGTTCTGATATACCAGAAGTATTGAAGGAAAATAAACATACAGTTCTGAGGCTAGGTACTGAGAATAATTATCAATACTACATCAGAAACGGAGCCAGTGGCACTCAGAAAATGTTACTTTCTTTTGTCTCTAACGCTGCATATTGGAGAGGAAACGATGAGTCAGGTTATTCAGATTTCGGAACATCTTTTAATCTTTTGAAAGCACCGGTTATATTATTTGATGAAAGCCTTTCAAGTGTAAAGGAGAATGAAAAGAAGACAATTCTGAACGTCGCTATTTATGAGCATGACGGTTCTAAATTGACAGTAGATGTTGTTTTCGATTCTTTATATAGTTCTTTGTCACGTGATGAAATAAATGGGTTCAGATCTAAGAAAATTAATTTCACAGGATTAATTGGTGACGCTGTTTACGAAGTAGAAGTACCCATAGAAGATGATAAAGATTATGAAGGTTTTGAAACCGGAATATTTAGTCTCCAAAATCTAAGCACCGGAAGGTTTGGCGATTTTATATCTCATACTGTAATGGTAAGTGATAATGAACTTCCTGAGATCAAATTTGAGATTATAGAAAACTTGAATAAAAAGGTTCTGGTACTGCATAATCTTGAAAGCAGAGAGTTAGATTTAAGAGATTGGGAATTAGTAAAAGGAGACATAAAAGTTGTTTTCCCAAGAAATACGAGGTTAAAAGTTGGAGAATCCATAGTAATTCTAGCCGGAGAAGACCAAGGGTTATTTTCAAACTCTTTGTTATTGGAAAACGAAAAAGCAGAGTTGCTGACTTCAAACGGCACAATTCATTTAAAGAATTATGAAGGAACTAAAGTAGCTGAGGTTAGCATCTCTAAAAAAGAAGAAAGTTCTAATAGTCTTGTAGCCTCGGGACAGGTAAACTCAAATAACTTGGAAGGCACAAAAGGCGAAAATCCTAATGTAGTAAGCGCAATCTCCGAAATAATAAATCCTGGATGGAAAACAATTTCGAACACTGTATTGAACGTAAGCGAGTTTCCTTCCACAAACTTTTTTTATTGGAATAAGAATGAAGGAAGTTTTAAGAACGTTAATGAGTCTTCATCAGAAGAAATCGAGAATAATATTCTGGTAGGTTATTTTGATGAAGCTTCTGCAAAAAAGTTTGCTGAAATAAAGAAGAAGAGTTTAGAAACTGGTTCTGAGAATACTTTGGAATTAAATATAGAAGCAACAGACACAGATGAAAACGGAATTATTCAATCAACAGAGGGATTAAATCTGGTACGCAATAATACCAGTGGGACTTTTTCTTCAGTACAATTGACAACCGTATTAAAAAGCAGATTAGAATTAACAGAAGAAATAAGTGTTTTTAAAAGTTCACCTGAATTTGGAAAAATTTCAGCTCTTAAAGAAGATGAGCTAATTTTTCTAGGAGATGTTTTTTGGCTCAAATTCAATGTACAAGTTCCCGAAAGAAAAATTTCATTAGAGCTTCAGGAGTTGAACATAGATCCAATTATTGAAGAAAAAGAAAGAGGGATATTTGAGCTTGAACTTAGTGGTAGTTCCAAATCGTCAAACCTTCAGGTTTCTTTTGTAGAAGAAGAGGCATTGCTTAATAAGTTGAACCTTAAATTAAATGAAGAATTATATCTTTCGGACTTTAATGAACTTGTTCTCGCAGCTAATTTAGAAGGTAATCATTATGATCAATTAGATATAGAGAAGGACAGTAAGCATATAACAACTCTGCCATTAGATATTTCCAGCGACAAAAGTGGAGAGTTTGAATTTAAAGTTAAAGAATGGACTGATATTCCTGATGGATGGGTTATACAAATAGAAGACCTAAAAGAGGAGAAAGTTTATGAAATACATGAAAATTGGTCTTTAAAATTTAACTATTCAAACATGAGTGTTACGGAAAGTGATAATGTTTTCTTTCCTTCTGTTGAAGATAGATTTGTACTTAAAATGATTCCGAAAGAATTGGTAGATACAGGCGATGAACTGCCAATCACAGTTGAATTGCATCAAAATTACCCTAATCCATTTAATCCAACCACTACAATTTCTTTTTATATGCCGGAAGAGGGATTAGCTAAGCTTTCAGTATTCAATATTGTTGGCCAACCTGTTGCAGTGTTACTTCAGGAAAATAAAGCTCAGGGGGAGCATTCTTTTGAATGGGACGCATCTGATATGCCAAGTGGAATTTATATTTATCAATTAGAAGTAGGTACAAAAATAATGACAAGAAAAATGACTCTTGTCAAATAACAATAATCAAAAAACTTAAAACGAATACTTCCATCATAAAATGGTAACTAAGAATATTCAAGGTATCGATGTTCCCGAAATCGGGCTTGGCACTTTTAAATTGATCGGGAAAGAATGTGAACAAACTGTAAAGCTAGCTCTTAATCTTGGCTACCGGCATATTGATACAGCTCAGGAATATAAAAATGAAAGAGAGATAGGGGAAGCCATAAAGCATGCTCACATACCACGAGAAGAGCTCTTTCTGACTACGAAAATCTCTTTGCTGAACATGGAAGCTGATGATGTTATTAAATCTACGGAGCGATCCCTTCAGGACCTGGATGTACCATATTTGGACCTACTGCTGATTCATTGGCCAAATCCGGATGTGGATATAGAACAAACTATCGAGGCAATGCTTTCCATTAGAGATCAGGGAAAAGCGTTAAATATCGGTGTGAGTAATTTCCCAATGAAGCACCTGAAAGAAGTAAACGATGAATTAGCCGCTCCTATTTTCTGTAATCAAGTAGAATATCATGCCCATTTAGGGCAATTTGATCTGTTGGATTACGCTGCTGAAAATGACCTGATGGTTACTGCATACAGTCCCTTAGGACAGGGGAAAGTGTTGGAAGAACCATTGATACAAGAATTGGCTCAAAAATATGGTAAAACCCCTGCTCAAATTGCATTGCGCTGGTTAATTGAACAAGAGCAAGTTGTTGTTATTCCAAAAGCTTCAAACAGAGCACATTTAGAAGAAAATATGGACATCTATGATTTTGTTCTGGAAGATGATGATTTCTACGCTATTGACGAATTACCGAAAGATCAACGAATTGTGACCCCGGATTTTGCCCCTGACTGGGACGCTGTTTAAGATCTTTCTACGAGTGAGAGAACCTGGCTTGAGCTATGATCTCATCATTCTGGTTTCTTAACTGATGTAATGTGGACTCGTGTTCAGAGGCTTTTACCTGAGAGCGAATGATATCTCCGTACACAGCCTCACGTAAGAATAGAATGTCAATAGTATTTACTCTGGAAATTTGCCCTTCATTTAAAGGCTCACTCATCCATTCTAAATAACGGGTATTATTTACATGCTGATTCATATCCAGATCGGAACGACGAACAGGAATTTCTTTTTGAGATTCAGGCTCTTCAATTTTTGGGATCTTATCTGAACGAACAGCCAGTACATTATCTCTGTCAGACAATCTTGCGTTTAAAATATCTTCCGTCATCCGAACAGGACGTCTTGTTTTCATACTGATCATCATCCAATAACTTAAACAAACAACAAGTTCGTTATTTTCCTCATCCAGAATTCTATAGTTTCTGTAGGCTCTAAGAGCATCACCGGCTGCAGGCCAGGTTTCAATTGTGATGGACTCTCTCCATTTTGGAAAACGATTTATTTTGATGTCCATTCGATGAAGTACCCAGGTTAAATCTTGTTTATGGAGATCAGTGATATCAAAATTAAGTAACAGAGCATGATTTCCTGCTACTTCCTGGAATAGACTACAAATTGAAGATAGAGTGATCTTACCATCCGTATCGACTTCACTTGCTCTTACTTCAAAGTGTTCGGAATAAATAGAGGTGCTGTCCATAGATATTATTTAATTTCATCTGATAACTTAAAAAAAGTGAATACAAGTTCCCTCATAAAAAAAGAAACCTTAACTTAAAGCATGTTAACAAAAAGGATTATCCCTTGTCTGGATATAAAAGAAGGCAGAACGGTTAAAGGAGTAAACTTTGAAGGATTAAGAGATGCAGGTGATCCTGTTGAACTGGCCCGAAGATATTCTGATGAAGGAGCTGATGAACTGGTTTTTCTGGATATTACAGCGACCTTGGAAAAAAGAAAAACTCTGATAGAGTTAGTAAAGAGAATTTCGACCGAGATCAATATTCCATTTACAGTTGGTGGAGGAATAAAATCAGTAGAAGAAATTGAAGAATTGCTAAAAGCCGGAGCTGATAAAGTATCTCTGAATAGCAGTATAGTTAAAGATCCGGAATTGATAAACAGAGCTTCGACAGCTTTTGGAGCCCAAGCTATAGTGGCTGCAGTTGATGCAAAGAAGGTAGATAATAATTGGGATGTGTTTATAAAAGGTGGAACCGAGAACACCGGAAAAGATGCATTGAAGTGGATGACAGCAGTTGAAGAAAGAGGAGCCGGCGAAATTCTGCTTACAAGTATGGACAGGGACGGCACTAAAAATGGATTTGATCTGGAGCTGTTATCGCAAGTTAATAATTGTGTTAGCATTCCGGTAATAGCAAGCGGTGGAGCCGGAACTATTCAGCATTGTATAGATGCAATCAAAGTGGCAAATGTAGATGCAGTTTTAGCTGCAAGTATATTTCATTTTAAAGAAATTGAAATATCAAAGCTAAAAGAAGTGATGAAAGAGAGCGGAATTCCGATAAGGATGTAAACCTAGTTATTTATTTCAGTTCAGGTGCTTCTGTTAGTTTTTCTTTTAGCTGTCTTAATTCATCTCTTCTGTTGATGTAGCACCTGTGTTCCCATCGTGATAAAAAGCTTGCTCCTATAAAAAGAATTCCGAAAATTAAAGAGTACCATAAAGGTTTGTCACTCATAATCAGGTTGAGAAGTGATATAATAAAAACAGCAGGCCAAAATCCATACAACATACCTTTTGATAAACTAACCTGGTATTCAGAAACAGATATGGCATGCTCTAAATCACCGAGAACTGACCGGTCAAAACTTTCTGTTTTATTCTTTCTAAGGAATCTGTTGATTATTCCATATACAGTAATTAGCGAGAAAAGAATCACAGAGATAAACGAAAAGGTATTACCTTCATCTTTTACAAAGTCGAAATAAACAAGTATTCCGGCAGCTATTAATCCGGTTAAAATTAATATCCATTCTGTAGAATTCGCAGTTCGACCTGCTTTTCGAGCTTTAGCGAGAACTTTTTCATGAAGAACTTCTTCCCTTATCACATACATCGGCTTGCTGTTTTGAGAGTCCCATATTTTTTGAAGGTCATTAAATTGCATGGTGTTCCTCTATTTCTGATTGTTTAGTCAGGTGTTTTTTGATCCTATGAATCTTTACACCGATATTACTTTCTGAGATTCCAAGTATTTCTGCCATTTCCTTATAACTGAAGCCGTCTAACAAAAGCAGGGTAATAGAGCGGTCAACTTTGTCCAATTTTTCTATCTCTTTGTACAACCAATCCAATCTTTCATCAACAGGCTCATTTACCTGTTCCAGAATATGTGTCACACTTTCAATATTCTGCTTTCCATCCGTATGCTTTCTATTGTTTCTGGTCCAGTTTAATGCCACGTTAAGTGCAATACGATAAAGCCAGGTACTTACTTTTGATCTTTCTTTAAAGTTTGGAATAGAACGCCATATCTGAATTGAGACCTCTTGAAACAGATCATTTTGATCCTCATGTGTAAATGCATAGGCACGAACCACTTTAAAAAGAAGAGGCTTAAATTCTGTGATCCAACGATCAAATATGTCTAGTTGTGTTTTATTTCTCATAAAGGGTATCCCGGTAATTAGTACCCCGGTCTAACTTATTTCTTACAATAATTTCGAACTTTTTCAGAGGAATTGAACTTTCTTAATATGCTAATATTAAATTTTTTCGAAACTTTGATTAGCGTTTCTAAAATGCAGACCTTTGCTTCAGAAATTTAAAATGTATAAGAAAACTAAATGGGCGTTTCTAAAAAGTTAACAAAGAAAGATTATAAGTTTTTGATCGAGTTAGAAGAACTTTTATACGAGCGAAAGGAGGATATGCCAAAAGGCTCATATACTACTTCAATGTATAAAAAAGGGTTAGATAAGATCGCTCAAAAGGTAGGAGAGGAAGCGGTGGAAACTGTGATAGCTTCAAAAAATGAAGGCGATGGAGAAACTATTGCCGAAGCTGCAGATCTGATGTTCCATTTAATGTTACTACTGGCAGAAAAAGAAATTCCTATGCACAAAGTGATAAAATTGCTTCGTAAACGACACAGCCGGGGCAATCACAAACATATTGGGGAGTAAAATAAAAGCCCGATCCAATTAAGAATCGGGCTTTCTCTCTCTATCACACATATAGCTTATCAGCTATTCGCTTCCAGTGTAATTTCTTCTTCAAGTTCTACATCTTCTCCGTCTTCTAATTCAATATCTGTGATGGCAGAGTCTCTGTAAGCTTCATTGGTTGACTTAATTTCGATTTTATAGGTTCCATCATCAAGACCAATAATTCTGAAATCACCATTTTCATCAGCTTGTGTTCCTGAAGTATCCGTTCCGGCAATAGCATATACATACGGGTTCGCATCAACTGGAAGAATAGTTCCTGAAATACTACCAGATGCAGTAAGGTTTGCCGTTTTTAGTACAGGCTTAAGAATATAACTTCCATTTCCGGTCACTACTATCGATCGTGAAGCGTCAAAGTCGATTACAAGGTCATATACCTGATCTTCTTCAATATCGGCTTGTACAAGTAATTTATAGCCTGAGGTCTGTCCACTCGGAGTATTTAATTGAAAAGTGTTCCCATTATTTAGAACAACATTATTTTCATCACCAAGAACAAGACGAACCTGATTGTATCGACCTGTTTCGAGTTCAACTTCACCCAGATCTAATGTAGCACCGTTTTGGTAGTCCAGAAGATTAACTGTGATGGTATCATTAAATACTACTTTCCAACCTTCGTCTTCCAATTCTTCCTCATCCATATCTTCGGTTTCATCGAGGCCATCATCGTCTCCATCATTTTCTTTAACCAAGACTTGGTGAATCTCGATATTTACTTCTGCATAGTCGGCAGGAGCATCGGTAAGAGAAACTCTCATTGTTCCGGTTCCATCGCCATTACTACAGGCGGTTAGACCAAAAGCCACTAAAAGTGCAAATAGGCCGAATATTTTGTTTCTGAAATTTATTACAGATCGTAACATGTTTGTTATTTTTTCAAGTTCATTTCTAATCTTGAACATGGTACGATTCAATAAGTTCCGGGTAATAATATTCTGGTTTAGAGTTCTTTTCCAAACATGATGCGGTGACCATCTATGGTTCTAATGCCAAACTCCCGTTGTCCCCATGGTTTGTCGGCAAGTTGGGAAGTGATTTCTATTTCTTTGGATGAAAATTCGCTAAATAACTTGTCTATATCTACTACATCTACATATGCAAAGTACTGGTGATCTCCTAGTTCAGTGGGAGGGATAGCGTCTTTACATTCTCCCAGCATTAGATAAAAATTATCTCTGTACAGAAAACACCAGTTTTCATCTTCCCAATCAACCGAAAAGCCAAGTTGGGTTTTATAAAAATCAGATGAAATTTTTAGGTTATGAACAGCTAGAACATGTCTGGTTTTATTCAATTTCATAATTGTTGCTTTAAGTTATTTCTTTAATAAATCCCGTATTTCTGTTAATAATACTTCTTCTTTAGAAGGTTCAACCGGTTTGGGATCAGTTTTTTTCTCTTCTTTTTTCATGAAGTTATTATAGACTTTTACCATACTAAAAATTGCTACAGCTACAATGAAGAATGTAATAATGGTATTAATAAAAGCACCGTAATTAATTGTAACTGTTTCAACCGTTCCATCTGCCAGAATCTTTTCAGAAACTGTAATTGTAAGCTCACTGAAATCAACTCCTGCAATTAAATATCCGACGGGTGGCATTATGATATCATTCACAAATGATTTTACGATAGCACCAAAGTAAGTGGCGAGTATCAAACCTACTGCTAATTCTATTACATTTCCTTTGGATACAAATTTTTTAAATTCCTGAATTAAATTTTTCATCTTGTCTGTCCCTTTAATTTCATAATAACTGTTATATACTAAACAACTGATATATTGCTATGAAACATTCATTATCTCTATTGATCCTTTTTTTAACACTGAATTCTTTTCAGGGATTGGAAACCGGACAGGCTGAAAAACAGATACGCCCATTTGATATCAACGATTATTCCTGGCTTGTTGGCTCCTGGAAAGGAGATGGATTCGGAGGTATTTCTGAAGAAATTTGGTCTAAGCCTGAAAACGGAGTTATGATGGGGATGTACAGACATCTCAAAGACGATAAACTTGTATTCTATGAGTTTTTGATCCTGGATAAAACAGGATTGAGACTAAAACATTTTCATCCCGATTTAAAGGGATGGGAAGAAAAAGACGAAACTACTTTCTTCCAAATGATAGATTACTCCCCCACAAAAATAGAAATGAAGGGTTTGATCTTTGAAAAGAAGACCGATAACCTGATGGAAATAAGATTAAAGCTGAACAGAAACGATAAAGTTGAAACAGAAGTTTTTACAATGTCACGCCAGAAATAACTTAATTCTCCGTGAATATATTCTTAGGCATATGCATTGTAACCAGCATATGAGGGACATCCACTACTTCAGCTATTTTAAGGTCGCCGGCTAGTGAGCAAAGTGCATAGGCGTCTTCTCTTGATAATCCATGCTCATCCACCAGATAATCTATCATATATCGAGTTGCCTTTTTAGCTGCTTCATCAATGGTTTCGCCAAAACCGGTTACCGCATAATACTCATCGGTTTCATATTGAGGCTCCTGAATGGATCTTCCGTTTTTAATTACCTCAACTTCATAAACAATTTTCATTGGTGCTTCTATTGCAGTTCCGCAAACTTCACCGAGACCCTGAGCAGCATGAGTATCCCCAATTGAGAATAAAGCGCCTTCTACAAATACAGGAAAATAGACAACAGTCCCTTCCACAATATTCGGGTCGTCCATATTCCCACCATTTGCTCTGGGAGGAATAGTTGATAAAGAATCTGAAGTAGCAGGAGCAACTCCCATCACTCCAGGAAATGGTTTCAGAGGAATGGAAATATTGTCACTAAACTTAGCTACAGATTTATCTTTCGAAAAATCGAAAGTCTTTAAATACGGATCGGTAAATTCGTCTGCAAGAAAACCGAATCCGGGTACGATAGCTGTCCAACCCCAGTCTCCCATTTCTATTTTATGAAGAGTGACTTTCAGTACATCACCAGGTTCTGCATTCTGTAAAAATACAGGTCCGGTTAAAGGATGGATGGGGTCAAAGCTGAGACTATTAAGATCATTAATGCCAGAACTAGTGCTAAGCTGTTGATCAGAAGCTTCCTCTGTTGTTACTTCAATTACTGAACCGGACGGCACGGAGATAACAGGTTCTATAGAATTACTCCAACGATTATGAGTTTGATCCTGATTTAAAAAGAATTCAGGAGTTGGATATTCAGAGTAAGTTTTATTGTTTTTAGTGCAGGAAAACAATGTTGCCAAAACAAGAATTGAGATGTAAGTTTTCATAGTCTTTATTTTAATTATAACAAAGATCTCGGTATTTCAATAATATGTTCATCTAAGTTATATATTTGATGTGAGATAGAAATCAGACAATAAAAAAATTATACATGAATATTACAGTAAACTGGCTACAAAAAGACTTCCATATGGAAGCGGGAAATGAAGAAGGTGGAAAGATCCGTATTGACGGGAATACGCAAATCGGAGGCTTGGAAGGAGGAATGAGTCCAATGCAATTACTACTTGCCGGAGTGGGGGGATGCAGCGCAATAGATGTGATCTCAATACTTGAAAAGCAGAAACAAGATCTCAAAAGCCTAACGGTTGAGGTAGATTCAGAAAAAATAAAACTGAAAGAAGGATATTCAGAATTCAAAGAAATCCATCTTCATTTTAAGCTTTCAGGAGATCTGGATGTAAAAAAAGTAGAACGTGCTTTAGAGTTATCAATTACCAAATATTGTTCTGTATCTAAGGCTTTAGAAAAGGGTTCTGAAATTAGTTATGATTATGAAATCGTTTAGAACTGTAAATAAGACTTTTTTAAAAGCTGCATCAGCATGTGTTGCTATTCTGATAATAAATTTGATTTCAAATCAACAAACATTTGCCCAAGACATAACTAAGAGATTCGACAGTCTCATTGAATATGTAGAGAAGAAGTATTCTGAGAAATATGATCGTACTTTTGATTTAACTATGATCACAAATCCTGAAGCTCTTAAAAAGATAAGACCAGATGAAAAACAGATACTCACATATAGTCGGGATGTTTGGGAGGATATTACTAATGGAAGCTTTGATTGGAGAATGTCATATCCAGAAAAAAAACATAGAGTAGTATTACTTGCAGTTTCTGGAAAAGGAACTACTGGTTTATACACAAGTCATAGCCTTCCTCAAGAAACAAGTAATTCAAACAATGGATGGTGGAGTTATCATATTTTAATGCTCGATGATATAGATAAAGAGTTTAATTTTGAAATTTCTCTAAGTGAGGAATCCATCTGTAGTTCTTGTGAAATAAAATATGGAGTTGCCGTTTTAAACTATTCTAAATCTAAATAACCAACGGAACATGTAAGTATGGCTTAGAGATACGAATCATTTATAGGTAGTTGAATGGGTGTAGATATTTTGAAGTAAAGGGATGGTTTTTTGCCTCTAGGTGTCATATTCAGTACATTGAAGATTATAAAGTTCAATAAAACAGATACTTATATATGGCTAAATGCGAGTTATACCAAGACGTTAAAGAAGAATGGAGATGGAGAAGAGTTGCAAAGAACGGGGATATAGAAGCGCATTCTACACAGGGTTTCGAAACTGAAGAAGAAGCAAGAAAAGACGGTAAGGATTGTAAAGAGTGCACCAGTTACCTAAGAAAGTTCTACTGAAGTTATAAAAAACAGGGTCTGATTATTTGAGTAACAGGAGGGCGATTATTTGACTCCTGTACTGCCGAATCCTCCTTCACCTCGGTCCGTTGAGCTGAGATCATTAACTTCTTTTACCGGAAATTGTGTAACTGGTGCAATTACCATTTGCGCTATGCGATCTCCGTGTTCAACAGTGAAATCATCGTTGCCGTGGTTAATTGCGATTACTTTCACTTCACCTCTGTAGTCAGCATCAATAGTACCCGGCGAATTCAACATAGTAATTCCATTACGGATAGCTAAACCACTTCTTGGACGAATCTGAGCTTCAAAACCATCCGGGATAGACATTTGTAGACCTGTTGGTATTAAAGTTCTTTCACCGGGTTTGAGGGTTAGAGAAGTCTGTAATGCGGCTCTGATATCCATACCTGCTGCTGATTTACTTTCGTACTCAGGAAGAGGAAGATCTTTAGCATGTGCGAGTTTTTTAAACAGGATCGAGTTCATAAATCTTTACGTGAATATTCAATTAATCGTACAATAGTATTGCCAAAAAGAACTTTTACTCTCGCTTCAAGAGGTATTCTAAGGTCATCGGCTAAGAACCAAGCTCTGAACTCACCCGAAAAGCCGAACGGCCCGTCAATATTTTCGGTAGATCCCTGGGTTAGGTAAGTTTCCACTTCGCCATCAAACGGAGCATAATTCCTCATTTCAATGTTGGATGAGTTGATCATGTTAATATAACCGAGTTTTTTTGTTACGTAAACAGGCAATCGGGAATTTTTGTCACTACCTGCAAATAATCTGGAAAAATAGAAAATTTCCTGCCCTGAAGTAGCAGGTTCAACCAAGTCAAGAGTATCCCGAGTGTTATCTTCCTCTTTGTAACGCACTACATTTTCAACACGATCGAACTCGTACACAATCTCTTTAAGTTTGTCTTCATCCACATTGTCTTTCCAGTAATAGGAGGAAACAGGAATGCCACCTTCGTTAACAAAAAATAAAGAATGAAATAAGTCCAGTTCTTTGCCAACCAAGGGGATTCTGGAGTTTGATCTAATTTTGGTGACCAAATGCTTATTCAGAGTTCCATTAAAAAGAGTATCTGAAAGCAACTCTACTTCAACCCATCCAAGCTTTAGGAAACCATATTTAACTTCATACTTAAATGTTTCTTTAACAGAAAAAAGATCTTCCATTGTGGGCTGATCAGCAGAATTATCCGGGTAAGGGTGCTGACCAGATGCATTAGAAATAAGGAAAAACCAACCCAGAAAGAGAAGTGAGATATATTTCATATAGAATTAAACGATCTAGCTTTCAGTTGAGTCTTCGAGACTAACAAAATTTTTAAAAGCCTCTTCATCATATCCGACAAGAACTGCTTCATCTAAAACTAAAACCGGTCGTTTAATCATAGATTGATTTTCCTGAAGTGTTTGGATCATGTCCTGATCAGAAAGGTCTTTGTCTTTTAAACCCAGATTTCTGTATGTAGTACCTCTTTTATTTACAAGAACATCCAGCCCAACCTTATATTCCAGCTCTTTTATCTCACCAATTGTAAGCGGCTCTTTTTTAAGATCGATGAATTCAAATTCGACCTCATTTTCGTTTAACCATTTCTTGGTTTTCTTAATGGTATCACAGTTTTTTATACCAATTACATGCAACATAGCATTTCAACAATTAAGTTTTGTATTTTCAGTTAAAGATAAGGTTTGAATCGTCAATAATGAACCCCAATCCTGTTTCCACACAAGCTTAAAATGAAAATCATTCCAATTTTTTTACTAATAACTGTTTTTCTGTTTCTGAGTTGCACAAGTAACGACGCACAGCGTGAGTTTGAATCAGAAGCTTTCCGTGATCCTTCAGGAATAACACAAGTCACTTCTCAGGGAGATGTATTGAGTATCGATCCTGATGATTGGAGAACATCTCCTTTTTTCCAAGGGGTAATAGAAGTAAATCCGGCTTATCCTAACCCGGTTGAACTTGGGGGAGTTATAGAGTTCGAATATTTCGTTTCAAGCATACAACCTGTTAATGGTTTACAAGTAGTTATCCGGGATGTGAATGGACGACTTTCAAACCAAATTTATACGAGTTCCACTAATCCCTTGCCAAATGGGGTTGATAATTTTCGAATTGACTCAAAAACTTTAAGTCCTGATAATTCCGATGCTTTGGCGCGAGGTTTACATAGAGTTTTCTTTTTTGATTTTAATCAACGATTGATTTCTTATGGGGATATTAGGGTAGAGTGATCAGAATCAGTTTGTCATAATGTAACCTTTTTACGAACAGGCAGTATTGAACTCAGAAATATCAATCAAATCAAGTTAAGATTATGAAATCAAGAATTACAACACTCAGCTTAGCAATGGTTTTGGTGGCAATATTTGCTATCAACTCAACGGTCAAAATCCATCATGACGAAACGGAAATTAAGGAAGTTCTTGAAACTGGATATGTTCACGGAGCTTTTAATGAATTGAATCCGGAAGCAATGGCTAAAACATTCCATGAAGACTTTGCAATATTCTCGCCGGGAAAAGAAGGTAAAATAAATCGATATCCGATTGCAAACTGGATAGAAGGAACAAAGAAGAGAAAAGCTGATCCGAATTTCGATCCTGCAAATAATAAGTGGGAGCATAAATTTAAGAGAGTCGATGTTTCCGGAAAAGCGGCTCATGTGGAATTAGAGCTTCATCGAAACGGCAAACATGTATACACTGATTACTTATCTCTTTTAAAATTTGAAGATGACTGGAAGGTAGTAGCTAAGGTTTATCATCAACATGAAACTCCGTGATTAGTCATTCAGGAAGTAGTTTTTCAAATAATGATCTAAACTGTCAGCAAAGCCAGGTCCGCGTAAATTTTTGGCAACTATAATTCCATCCGGGTCAAGAAGGAAAGATGTCGGATAACCTGTTATTCCATATTGATCTGGAATTTCAGTGGAAAGAATTTGATTCCAATCAACATTAAACTCTCTGATAGTTTTTGAAAGTCTTTTTTTATTGTCGTTACCCGCTATACCCAAAAATTCGATTTTAGATTTATCAATAGCATTATATGTTTCAACATGCATGGGAAGTTCGTCAATGCAGGGAGCACACCAACTTCCCCAAAAATCCAGAAATACAAACTTTCCTTTATAATCATTTAAACTGATTTCTTGTCCCGATGTAAATTCTTTTCCGGTGATAGGTTTTGCCCGAAATCCGATTTGAGTTGAATACAATGAAGTATCCTTTGGTAACTCTTTGAGTTTTAAAACCATTTTATTTTCGTCAACTCCCAGATTTTGAAAGATTCTGTCATCGAGTTTTAAATATTCGTTTAATTCAATTGGGGTGTAAACAAGAGCAGAATCTTCAGCATCGATGATTATGGAAGTTATATCTATGAAATCAGTACTTTCAAAGCCATTACTTACCTGAATTATATGATTATTCATTGAAGCTGTATAATGAACAGGGAAATTATATATTAATCCAAAAGCAGGAATGTGAGATATTTTAAGCTTTGTTTCCTGATGCTCAATTTTTCCATTTCGGAATACTTCTAATTTAACGGAGTGGGTTTTCCCGGATCCTAATATTCCGGTTTCATTTTTAGTTTGAAAAGTTTCTTCATCACTGAAGTCAAGATCATTATTTGTATCTAAACGATAGTAAATGTTTCCATCTTGAGTTTCTGATAATGCTATATGAGTAAACGATTTTATTGGCTTGCTTGACAACGATTCATTATCAGGATCAAAATCCCAACTTTCTTTTAATCCGGCAAACATCACTGAATCGATATTGCCTGCTTTAAAGTTTTGATAAGCAAACTGACGGGCATTAAACCAAATTTGTTTTACAATAGATCTATTCCATTCCTCAGGTACTCCTGAAAGTTCTAAATCAGTTTTTTTCCATGGATTATTCTGACCTCTTGGCTCTAGTGAGATTACGCTTGAAGAAGGATTGAACGCGCCATAGCCATCGTTAGCTTCCAGTGGTAGTTCAATAACTTTATAAGATTCTTTTTCGATATCATTAGTACATGAAAAGGAAAAAGGGATAATTAGTAAGAGAATAAATTTCTTAAACATTTAGCTTATTTATTAACTAAATAAGTACTTATAAATAAAGAAGCAAAATTTTAGGTTAAGCTCTTAACCAATACATCCACAACCTGGTCGATCTCATCTTTTGTAATCACAAGGGGAGGTACAATTCGTATCACATTTCCACCGGCTGCATTGGAAAGAACTCTATGCTCAAACATTTTTTCTACTACCGGTCTGGCAGGTTGATTCAGCTCTATACCAATCATTAATCCAAGTCCACGGACATCCACCACAGAATCTCGGCGAGCTGTTTTCGAACGTATTAGGCTCATCATGTATTCACCTTTTTCAGCAGCTTGTTCAGACAGATTATCCATTTCGATTGTTTTTAAACAAGCATTTCCAACAGCACAAGCAAAAGGATTGCCGCCGAAAGTTGTTCCATGGTTTCCAAAAGAAAGGGCAGAGGCTACTTCTTCCTTAGCCATTACCGCTCCAATGGGAATACCACCGGCTAATGCTTTAGCAGAAGCCACCACATCCGGTTTGATATCAAAATGTTGGTAGCAGAAAAATTTTCCGGTACGTCCAACGCCGGTTTGAACTTCGTCGATGATGAGCAGGACGTTTTTATCATCACAAAGCTTACGGACTTTCTTCAAAAATTCTCCATCAATCACATGAACTCCGCTGTTTCCCTGAATCAGTTCAAAAGCAATGGCAATGG
Organism: Balneola sp.; assembly: GCA_965222085.1. Taxonomy (GTDB): domain Bacteria; phylum Bacteroidota; class Rhodothermia; order Balneolales; family Balneolaceae; genus Balneola. Next base: position 309,634 of record OZ244952.1, on the reverse strand, counting down.
TTTGATCGTCAACTGCTTTTTCAAGGGCCTCAAAATCATTGTATGGAGATTGAATAAATCCGGGGGGTAACGGATCAAAATCTTCCTGATAAACAGGTTTGCTCATAGTGATGGTAGTTACCGATCTGCCATGAAATCCATCACTTAATGAAATTATGTTTCCGGATTTCCCATTTTTCTTACCCCATTTACGAGCCAGTTTAATACAAGCTTCCATCGCTTCCATTCCGCTATTGCAAAGGAATACACGATCCAGTCCCGATAAATAAGCTAACCGTTCTATAAACTCACTTTGTGCTTCTGTATAATAGAAATTGGAAACGTGTAGAAGTTTCTCTGCTTGGTTTTTAATTGCCGAGACAATAGCCGGGTGGCAGTGTCCAAGATTGTTTACCGCAATTCCACCAAGAATATCCAGGTACACATTTCCGTCTGTATCCCAGACTTTGGTTCCTGATCCTCTATCAATTGTAATTGGATATCTGTTATAAACCTGAAAGTGATGTTTTTTTTCTAATTCTTGGGCGTTCATTCGTCTTAATTATGATTGAGGCTAATTGAATATTCCGAAATAGTAAACGGCGTTTAAGTTACAAAGTACAGAGTTACAAAGTAGTTTAGAAACTACTTTGTAACTCTGTAACTAAAAAAAATTTGTCACTTCTTACCTAATATTTATCCTTTTTTCTTTGGTCTTGTACGGAGCGATATAGCTTTGCCTGTGCTTTTCCTTTTTTGCGTTTTTCAGCGACCGTACTAGAGAAGTGGGCTTGCTCGCGTAGCAATTTTTGGTAATTATCGTATTCATCCTGGGAAATTTCTTCAGTTTCAAGAGCCTCGAAAATAGCACATCCCACTTCATTTGTATGTGTGCAGTCATTGAATTTGCAATCCGTCGCCAGTTTTTCAATTTCGCTGTAAGTTGCTTCAATTCCTTCTCGGTTATCGGTCATTCCAATTTCTCGCATCCCGGGAGTATCAATAACTATGCTTTGGTTAGGAAGAACAACAAGCTCCCTATGAGTGGTTGTATGTTTTCCTTTGTTTGTGCTGGAACTTACAGAATTTGTTTTTAGCAGCTCTTGGCCCTTAAGTCGATTTACAATAGTAGACTTTCCAACACCGGATGATCCTAGAAAGCAATAAGTTTTATACTTTTTAAATAATTGTTCCAATTCTTCAAAACCAGCTCCTGATTCACTGCTTAAAGGAAGAACTGCTATGTTTGGAACTCTGTTTTTGATCTCGTTTAAGGTCGCTTCAATTTCAGAATCACTGGCAACATCAACTTTAGATAACAAAATTATAGGAGTAATATTTGAAGTGTGGCAAATAGCCAGATACCGTTCAATTCGTTTTAGGTTAAAATCATGACCTACCGATTGAACAATAAAGGCATAGTCAATATTTGTTGCAATGAGCTGAGTCTGACCTTGTTTCGAAACCGCTTTGCGTTCCATTAAAGACATTCTTGGAAAAACTTCTAAAATTATGGCAGTTTCTTCATCCATCATAATAAGCTTTACCCAATCACCAACGGCGGGAAAATCTTTCCGGTCTTCAGCAGCAAACCTTAGATTTCCGGTGATCTCAGCAGAAAATGTACCTTTCTCAGTTTGAACTACATACCGTTCTTTGTGTTCAACTATAACTCTCCCTAGTTCATGTCCGTCTATGTCTTCAGTTGAAATCAACTCAGTGATTTGTCCATCGAAACCTAGTTCTTTCATTCGGTTCTTCCTAAGTAAGGGATTTAGAAATTATATAACATCAGTATAATAATGAGCTTCTAAGAACTTAGTTGCAGGAGATACATCTTTCTTATCTTTTTTTAACTCTTTTAAAATTCCTCCGATGGTTATTCTTTTTTCCGGAAGTCTTTCAGCATCTCTGGAGTGAGCGATTAAGAAAGTTTCAGAGGTGTCTTCATCTCTTAACTCATATACATTATAATGATCAATAATAGGGATCATAGTAAAGGTGGTAACTTTTCCGGTCATGATCGGGATCATAATAAAACCATTGAATTCTGACTTTGATTCTAAAAATTTTGGAATTCCTTCTATAATTGCATTTTGAGAAAGAACTCCTTTTTTTGCCGCTTCTGATGGCAACAAATACTGCACGCGGTATTTCTTTATAGCAGACTTCAAATCAGAAGACAAGGCCATAAATATTTCTTTTCTTGAAAGCTCCGTAAGATTTGCTAGTGATAACTCTAAAAAAAGAACCATTTTTTGTTTATCAGACATTATGCCGGCTACTTTACTAAGTTCAGCTGAATTAATTTCTCCATCGTTAGCTTTGGTAATCAGATTATAAAATCTACCACCATTATCTAAAACGGTAAGAGCCTCTTGAGTAGAGGTGAAAGGAGTAATTTGTTTCATAAGATTATTAAAAGATCAGTTATTCCCGTTATCCATATCCGAATGAATCAGCCATTTGCCATCCACTTTTTTGAGAGTAAGGGTGTATTTGCCCATATCTTTAACTCTGGATCCATAAGTATATCCACCAATAATGTAGGCAATGTTTCCCTGAACAGAATAATCATAAGCTCTCAGGACAAGATCTCCTCCACCGGCGTTTTCATAAGAAGTTTGAATATTTTCTCTTCCCTTCACAAGGTCGTATCCCGGACGTAGAATGAATCCATCTTCAGTAAAAAGAGATGCCAATGCTTTTGCATCACTGTTTTTCCAATGTTTTTCGTAGTTGGTAAGAACCTTTTTTAGCTCGCTTGGGAGTTCAATTTCCTTAATAGTTTGAGCTTGAACCGATGTAACAGAAATAATGATTAAAGCTAAACCCAAGGTTATAATTCGATAATACTTCATATGATCTGATTTATTTTATAAAATCGAATCTAATGAATATTGGTTAGTCCAACAATGGTTTAATCGACTGATTATTTGTTTATGTAACTAAAAATCTACCAATCTATAGGTCTGTAATCTTTTAAGAATTTACCACACCAATGCTTACCGGTATTAATTCCATCAAACAGTGGATCCAGAACTCTTGCCGCACCATCAACAATATCAAGAGGAGGTTGAAAGTCATGGACTTCTTCTTTCCGTTTTGCTAATTCTGCAGGATCTTCATCTGTTACCCAGCCGGTATCAACCGCATTCATATATATTCCATATTTAGCGAAATCAGAAGCTGAAGTGTGAGTCATCATATTTAGAGCTGCTTTGGCCATGTTGGTATGCGGATGCCGATCTTCCTTATGCCAGCGATGGAATTTCCCTTCCATTGCAGAAACATTGATGATGTGTTTCTGACCGGTATCTTCTTTTTTCATCAAAGATGATAAGCGATTACACAAAACAAAGGGTGCAACTGAATTTACCAACTGTACTTCCAGCATCTCATTGGTATGAATTTCACCGAGTTTTAATCTCCAGCTATTTGTTTTTCGAAGATCCACTTGTTGCAAATCTGCATCCAGTTTTCCTTGGGGAAATACTTCTTCAGCTGTTAATGAGTTATCAATACTGTAAGGGATCTGAGATAATTTTGCAGAAGCTCGTAAGCCAATTCCCAATTGCTTTCCGTGCCATGTAACAGGAAGGTTTTTATTCTGACCGTCTTCAAATCCCGAGCTAAGTGATCGCAATTCGCTCAAACAAGCATCATGGTCAGATAACAATTCCTGAGCAAGAGGAGGGAGTTCTGAAATCGGACGTTCTTCATTCGGCATTAAATGTTGGTAAAAACCTGCAGGGCGACGAACCGTTTGTGCTGCATTATTAATAAGTACATCCAGTCGATCATATTCCTGCTCGATGAAATTACAGAAAATTTCCACACTTGGAATGTGTCGTAGATCCAATCCATGAATTTTGAGTCGATGTCCCCATTTTTGGAAATCATCTTCTTTGGCGAAACGAAGAGCAGAATCTACCGGAAAACGAGTTGTCGCAATAACAGTCGCTCCGGCGCGCAACATCATTAAGGTGATATGGTAGCCGATCTTGAGTCTCGAGCCTGTTACAAGCGCGACTTGTCCGGTTAGATCAGCAGATTGGAATCTTTTTGCGTAATTGAAATCACCACAACCTTTGCACATCGTATCATAAAAATGATGCAGATTGTGAAACACTTCCTTACAAACATAGCAGTTTCGTGGTGATTCTAACGGAATTTCTTTCTCGGTTTCCTTTCCGGTTAAACCGATCATTTTTGGAGCTTCAAATACTACCGCTTCACGGGCACTTCGGATACCTGTAGAATTTCGAGCGTGTCGATCTTTCTCTTTTAGTTTTCGCTTATTAGCTCTTTTAGCGTCTTTCTTTCGCTTTCTGAATTCTTCTCTGCTTGGTCGGGATAACTTTCCCGCAGCCATGATAAGTTCGAGCCTTTTGTCCTTTTCAATTTCAAAGATCAGGTTGGAATCTTCAGTAAGTGTTTCCAGTACGGAAATACACAGATCGATCTCTTCCTGACTTAATTTTTTTTGTTCTTCGATTTGGTCCTTGATGAAAATGTTAGTTTGTAAACCAAGTTACGGAATAGTTCAATCAAAGTAGTGAGAGTAAAAAGTGACAGAGTGCAAAGATGTATAGAGAACAATTTTGTACTCTGTCACTAGAAACACTTTGTCACTTTGTTAATTCCAACCCAATCCTTCCTCTTTCCAGATCCAGTTTTGTTATTTCTACATTGATGATATCACCGACTCCAACTACGTCATGAGGATCTTCCACTTTTTTGGTTTTGCTCATACTTGAAATATGAAGCAATCCGTCTTGTTTTACTCCGATGTCTACAAAAGCTCCGAAATCAACTACGTTACGAACGGTTCCCTGTAACTTCTGACCTTCTTTGAGGTCTTCCATTTTAACTACATCGGTTCTGAGAATTGGCTTTTGCAGAGATTCACGAGGATCACGTCCGGGTTTTTGGAGGTTTTCAATAATGAGTTCTAAGGTAGGTTCGCCGATTCCTATCTGTTCAGCAACTTGTTTTAAGTTCAAGTTTCCGAGCTTGGAAGCGATTTTGTCTTTTTGTGTCGACAAATTCTCCAAATCAATACCAAACAGATTACAGAGCTTCTCAGCGGCTTCATAACTTTCCGGGTGAATGGCAGTATTGTCTAGCGGATTTTTGGATTCGGGAATACGCATAAATCCAGCTGCTTGCTGAAATCTAAATTCTCCAACGCCTTCAATTTCTTTGATCTCATTTCTGGAAGTGAAAATTCCGGATTTTTCCCTTTGTTTAACAATAGCTTCAGCAACTCTTTTTCCTAAACCCGAAATGTGAGTCAGTAAAGGAGCGCTGGCAGTATTAAGATTCACTCCCACTTCATTTACACAACTTTCAACCACATCGTCCAGTTTTCCGGATAATTGATTTTGGTTAACATCATGCTGATACAATCCAACACCGATAGACTTCGGATCAATTTTCACTAGTTCTGCCAAAGGATCCTGTACTCTTCTGGCAATTGAAATATTACCACGCTGAGCAGCATCCAGATCAGGGAATTCATCTCTGGCTATTTTGGAAGCGGAATATACCGAAGCTCCGGCTTCATTTACGATCAGGTAACTTACATCAGCACCGCTTTTCTGGATATAATCAGCTACAAATTGTTCAGCTTCACGGCTTCCGGTTCCATTTCCGATAGCAATAAGTTCCACATTATGCTTTTCAATTAGTTTACCCAGAACTACTTCAGATTCCGCAATTTTGTTTTGAGGAGGAGTAGGATAAATAGTGGTTCCGTCTAAATATTTCCCGGTCCCATCCACAACAGCGAGCTTACACCCTGATCGGTATGCAGGATCAAGTCCTAGCACGATCTTCTTTTCTAATGGAGGTTGCATCAACAAATTTCCAAGATTGGTTGCAAAAGTCTCGATGGCGTGAGCATCTGCCTGATCAGTGAGTGCATTTCTCAGTTCACGTTCAAGTGAAGGAGAGAGTAGTCGTTTAAAAGCATCTTCCACAGCATCCTGAATGCGTTCCGTAAAAATACTCATATCATTAGTAATTACGATATCATCCATGGTTTCCAGCGTGCGTTCTTCCCAAACTTCCGTACTTACAAATAATACATTTTCTCTTTCGCCACGATTAATTGCGAGAATCTGATAAGGCTTTAGGCGATCTACTTTTGCCGCAAATTCATAATAATCTTCGAAATTAGTGCGCTCTTTTACAGTAGGATTTTTCTTTGTTTTGATGGTAGCGTGCTTTAAAAAAATGTCACGAAGCTTTTCTCTTACTTCCAGATGCTCGTTGATCCATTCAGCAACAATATCATTAGCCCCTTGCCACACATTTTCCAGAGTTTCTACTTCTTTTTCTTTGTTGATGTACTCTTTGGCGTAATCATCCGGGTTTCCGGATTCCGTTTTCTGTTCCCAAATGAGTTGTGCCAAAGGCTCAAGCCCTTTTTCTTTGGCTTTATCGCCGCGAGTTTTACGCTTTTGCTTATACGGTAGATACAGATCTTCCAAAACCGTGAGATCAGTACACGCTTTGATCTGAGATTCCAATTCCGGAGTAAGCTTTTCCTGCTCTTTGATGGATTTCAGAATGGTTTCTTTTCTTGAAGCCAGTGTTTTCTGAAATTCCAGTGCATCACGCACATCTCTGAGTTGTTCTTCATCAAGTCCTCCTGTAGCTTCTTTTCGGTATCTGGCTAAGAACGGAATAGTAGCTCCTTCATCTATGAAGCCGGCTACAGTTTGTATCTGTTTTGTTGAGATTTTAAGGTCTTCAGAAATTCGTGCAAAAATGTGGGTATTGGTCATCTATAATGATATTTTTGGTATTCAATCTTTCAGGGCAATGATACAGAACTCATTAACAGAGAAACAACTTAAATGGACATAAATTCTTTAAGAAAAGCGGCAATAGAAATCGCAGTGTTGGGCGGTGAACATACACTCAAATATTTTAAGAAAGATTTTGATGTGATCAGTAAAGAAGATGATTCTCCGGTTACCATTGCCGATCGGGAAACTGAGCAATTGATGCGTGCTGAAATCGAAAAAAGATTCCCTGATCATGGAATCATTGGTGAGGAATTTGGTAAAACAAATGAAGGAAGTAATATTCAATGGGTTTTAGATCCGATTGATGGAACTAAATCATTCATTCACGGAATACCATTTTATACAACCTTGGTCGGTGTGATGATAAACAATGAACCGGTTGTTGGAATAATAAACTGTCCGTCATTGAATGAGCTTTGTGCTGCTGCAATTGGACATGGAGTATTATTCAACGGAAAGCCTTGCAAGATGAAGGAAACGCGATCTCTGGAAGAAGCTACCGTTTTAGTAACCGAGATCAATCGCTTTAACAGAATGGGAATGCAGAAACAGTTTCAGGAACTTTTGGATAAAACCAAGATACATCGTACCTGGGGCGATGCATACGGTCATATGATGGTGGCAACAGGACGAGCAGAAATTATGATCGACCCAATTTTAAGTATATGGGATGCAGCGGCTTTGCTTCCTGTAATGAAAGAAGCAGGCGGAGTTTTTAGTGATTTTGATGGAAAGGAAACTATACACACCGGAAATGGTTTCTCTACCAATAAACATTTGTATCCGTTGGTAACAGAAATTTTTGAAGGAAAGAATTAAAACTTAACCACATTTTGGTCATCCCGAATTTATTTCGGGATCTTTGTAAAGTTTGGATATTTATAGTGGCCGGTTCATTAAACAACGGTCCAAAGTTGATTCTTAAGATCCTGAAACAAGCCTGCCTGTCGGCAGACAGGTTCAGGATGACCATATATATTTTAAATAGTACAATAGATGACACTACTAAAACTCAGTTCTTATTTAAGCATTCTATTACTCATAATAACCGGAGCACAGGATTGTACTGTTGTGGAGTGGGATTATGAACAAAATCCTAAGCTTACATACAATCTCAATCATTTAGATCTGGATATGACCATTGATCCGGCCAATGAAACAGTAAAAGGTGTGGCTACTTATAGCATCAGTGCAAAAATTCCGGCGCAAACAGAGGTGTTACTCCATGCTGCAGCTATAGAAATAGATGCTGTTACATTTGATGGAACTGAGAAGGAGTTTTTAATTTCAGGTGATTCCCTGATCATTGATCTGGCTGATACTTTAAGCATGACAAATGAGTCGGAATTAGCAATTACCTGGCAGGGTAGATCAATCTATGGCACACATAAAGATCGTTTTGGCACGATGTGGTCAAGTTTGAATCCTAAATCACAAAGACATTGGCTACCGGTGTACGATCATCCGAGAGTAGCATTTTCTGTAGATGCTGATATCACCGTTCCGGCAAATCTGGATGTGGTTTTTAACGGAAACCTAGTATCTGATCAAGTAACATCAACAGAAACCAAAACTGTAAGCTGGAAAGCAGATACAGCGATTCCGGCTACAGGGCTTAATTTTGCAGTTGGGAAGTTTGAATCAGCGGAAGCACAATCCGGGATCAATAAAGTGAGAGTTTTTGGAGAAACAGGAGTAGTTTCTGGTGATGAAGTTCAGGAAATATTGTCCGAAGCTATCCGAAGTAAACGTATTTTAGAAAATGAGTTATCATTTGAATATCCCTGGGAAGCTTTGAACTTGGTTATTCTGGAAGATAATTTCTGGGATGAAAAAACTGATGCAGCCGGAGTGATCTATCTGGCCAAAAACAGAGGAGCTTTGACTACTCAACTCCAACGAGGATTGGTAGCACAATGGTTTGGTCAATATCAACGCACTGAAAATGTGACTTCTCAATATGAGGTTTTTGAGCTTATCAGAAAGTCAGCCTTTAATATTGCCGGATTCGAATCTAAGGAAATTTGGAATAGTGATAGTTTGTTTAGCTTGTCAATATGGAACCAACTAAGCAAATGCTGTGAAATTGAAGATTCTTTTCTCAAGAATAATGTAGAACAGTCCCTTGCTGAATTGATCAAGAAAGAGTCTGGTGTTGTTTCCGGATCGTTCTACAAAGACCATTGGTATGAACAAACAGGGGTTCCGTTTCACCTGATCGGGTTTGAAGCTGATGAAGAATCAGAAACATCTGATTCACAAAAACCGATTTATGAATTAAGTCTTGAATACGATGAGATCAATTCCACTGCTACAGCTATTTTCTCAAGTTTATCAGGAAATGGGGAAGATCTTCAAAGTCTGGATATGACTTTCTTTACCTTTGATGACAGCACTACTTCAGAAATTACCTTTACGGGAGAAAGAGATTCTTCCAAAATAGCTGTACCTGTCAATGTTGAATACATCAGATTCGGTTCGGGAAGTACGAATATTGACGAAGTCACTCTTGTAAGATTTCCGGTTATGTTTTTGTTGGCTCAGTTAAGAAGCAGCAATGTTAAAGACCGAAGAATAGCAGCTCATTTATTAAGCTATCACACAGATAATCCGGATTTGCAATTAGCACTGAAGGATGCTCTCGATGCCGAAGCAGATATTCAGACCAAAGCGAATTTGTTGAGCACATTAGGAGCGTTTACAGCAGGTGCCACGGGAACAGAGATTCAGTTTATGCAGGAAATGAATAATGATAACGAGCTTCTTCAAATTGCCGCTTTAGAAGCACTAAGCAAGTACAAAGAAGATGAAAATGTACCCGGCGTAATTCAGCAAAAGATGGAGCGAACCTCTTCAGACGAAGTATTTAAAGTGGCGAAAACGAGCTTTTTAGAAGTTGCGGATCTTCCGAGAAAAATATCAGCAACGAGAAGGTTGATCCAAATTGATACGACCGGTGCTCGCTCGTTGTCATTGCTCATGGAGATTTTTTCTACAGATACAACCAATCAATCACAGCAAATTGCTGAAGAACTGCTTTCATTCGACTTTCCGTACTCAACCCGAATCGCAGCATTGAATATATTGCTTGAAAATGTAGAAAGTCCGGAGTATTGGGGCAGTAAGATCGTAGAGCTTTCAAACGATTTCGATCCCAGAATAAGGCTGAAAGTTTTAGACGGTTTGAATTTTTTATCTGAAACAGATGCTGAAAACATTGTGGATGCAGTGTTGCTTTCGGAATTTGACCCGAGGGTATTAATGGGTGGGGAAGAATTATAAAATTAAGAATTCAAAATTAAGAATGGGAATACCCGAACTGAAGTCTTCCCAATTCTTGATTTTAATAACTCGAACATTTGTACAAGATCAGAGGGATGTTGTGGGGTTTAGGAATTGGCAAACTTCACAACATCCTCCGTCACACTTTCAGAGCGACAACTCTTTCAAAGGAGGATTTATATACCCTCTTTTATTAATTTTCTAGCCTTATAATAAGTACTACTCTTCGTATTCATTTTTAAGAAAAAGAATGTCTTCCTCTTCTCCTATAAAAGCGAGTTCATCATTGACCTTAATTACGGTGTCACCGTGAGGTATTTTAGTTTTTCCATTGCGATTAATAATTGCAATCAAACATTCGCCAGGTAAATCTATTTCCTTAATCTGCTTACCTGCCATGGGGTTATCTGCGGTTATAGTGAGTTTGATGAATCGATCATCTCGTAATAGAATTTCTCTTAGTTCTTCTTCATTTTTAGCGTTTTTCCATCTTTTTATAAATCTGTTATCGTCAAATATTTCAGCTAAATGTGCGAGAATGCGTAAATGTTGACGGGGTTTTTCAGATGAACTGATTAAAAAGATTATAGCACGAAGATTTCCAATTTCGTTTTGTTTATTCTTACTCAATGATTCAAATCCATCAGATTTTAGAAACACTGAGTCCGGAATTCGTGCTAATATAATTTCAGAAGAAATATCTCCTTTTAGTTTTATATGATTAAATGCGATAGATGGAGCGAACGGAATAGTATCTATATCCTGGCTTCCCCAAAACAAGTCAAATATTTGTTTTTCATCCATATTAAAAGAGGTTGCAAAATTTCCGGAAGCTTTTTTAACAATATCTCTGTAGCTGATATCAGAATCTGATATGTCCAACACAACAGATCTACTTATTATTCTTTCGTAAGGGTCCTCTTTTCGCAATCCTTTTTCACGTAGTATACCTTTCATTTCACGCTCTAATCCGTAGTCTTTTCTTCGACCCAAGCGTTCGTGAATGTGAAAAATAGCACCGTGACGTTTTATCTTGTCAGAAGCATAATAGAAGTACCAGATTAGTGCAAAGAATGAAACGGCTAGAGTGAATAATATTGACAGGAAACCCATTTCTAGAATCAAAATAATGGATAATATTATTCCTGAAATCTGAACCCATGGATACCAAGGAGAATTAAAGCCCGGATCATACCCTTCAATTTTGCTTTCTCTCATGACGATAACGCACAAATTAAGCAATGCAAAAAGTAATAGCTGGAAAGCACTGGCAAGCTTCGCTACTTCAGCTACATTAAATGTAACAAGGAAAATTATCATCAAAAAAACAGTAGCAACGATAGCCCAAAAAGGAGTGCCTGTTTTACCAATTTTTGAGAATTTTTTCGTGATCAAATGGTCTCTGGCCATAGCAAGTGGATATCTGGAAGCGGACATGATTCCTGCATTTCCTGTTGAAGCAAAGGCTGCTACAGCTGCAACAACCACCAAAAGCAAACCTAAGTCATTTGGCAACCAGTCCATAAATACTTTACCGGCTGTAGCTACAGGGGTTAAGTCTTCGCGAAATGCTGAAGGTTCTAACAGAGCTACCATGATGTATACACCTGCTACATATACAATAATTGCAGTAATTATAGATAAAAACATACCGTAAGGAATATTTCTATCCGGATTTTTAACCTCCTCAGCAATACTGGCAACTTTTGTAAGGCCAGCATATGAAACAAAAACCATACCCACTGTAGCAAAAAAACCTTCAGCTCCATTTGTAAAAAATGGCGTAAATTGTTGATTAGTAACTTCAAAAAAATCAAGCGAAAGAACAGCAAATACACCCTGTGTTATATAGAAAATCATAATTGAAACTAATGTTGCAACTAAGATTTTTTGGAGTGTTGTTGTTTCTTTTGCTCCAACTATATTCAGTACTCCAAAAACTAAAGTCAGAATTATAGCAACGGGTACAATTGAAATGTCAAAATAAATAGCCAGATAAGCCCCCATCCCAATTAAAGCGAAGGCACTTTTCAATACTAATGCGAGCCAGGAACCATAACCACCGATGGTTCCGATTATTGGACCCAAGCTTCGATCGATAATATAATATGTACCTCCGGCTTTGGGCATAGCTGTAGCCAGCTCTGCAACACTGAACATAGTGGGAAGTACTATAAGTCCTGAAATGAGGTAGGCCAGGAATACAGACGGCCCTGTTTCCGCAGCTGCAAGACCGGGTAAAAGAAAGAAGCCGGAGCTAAACATTGCACCTGTAGCGATAGCATATACATCCCAAAGTCCGAGTTCTTTTTTTAATTTTTTATATTTCATTTGAGTTTTGTTGGTGGTTTAAATTATTTCGGTGGATTTTTTCCATTTTTGGAAAAAAGGTTTTCTAAGTCGAACAGACACCATACTTTATATCCGATATGTAAAAGAAAAGCGATATATACTACCGCTAATATCATTTGAGCTTTAAAAGTTAGAATTGGCTTTGAACTCAAAAAGGTGATGATCAAGTATTCCAGTATGGATGCGATTACAGTTGCCAGTAAAAGCTTTAAAAGTAACGTTATAACATTTTTGGTATGGGTTTTCATGATAAACCTCTGCCGTAAAGCGTATTAAACTTTAAATAGTGATGGTATACAGATAGCCCTGAAGTAGATATGGGCTTAAAGTTGCTACTATTTTAACGGGAAAATAGTCTAATCAGATCGTTTTAAACTATTCCGGAATGGATGGGAACTTGTGATGATTCCAAAATAGAAAGCGTCTTAAGTTGAATAGGGGGTAGGAGTTTTTGTGTATCATAGCTAGAGGCTGTTAATTGTTAATTGCAGTTTAGCTAAATAGAAGGGGACGTTTCAAAATGACGCTAACTCATTTATGGAATTATTATGAAACACCCTTTAATTAGTATTTGAAAGATATATTTTTTAAGATTAATAATTGTTAAAAAGTGTAAAATAGATTCAGTTAAAAAGTACTTCTAGCGCAAAGAGCAACTATAAAAAAAGCTCCGAAATTTTGTATATCGGAGCTTTCAATTATTTAGAATCTATTTTTTTAAGATTGCTTTATCCATTTAGCAAAATCACCGAAGGATGCTTTTTTCCCGTACATCAAAATACCAACCCGGTATATTTTTGCGCTCACCCACATTACTCCAAAGAAGCTTGCAACCAGCAATGCCAAACTTGCTCCGATCTGCCAAATAGGAACGTCTGTTGTAGCTATTCTGGTAATCATATTTATTGGTGAGGTCAATGGGAACATGGAAGCTACAACAGCCAGTGTTGAATCAGGGTCGACCATAATTCGGGTATTCAGAATATATGCTCCCATTAATGGTATCATCAAAATAGGCATAAACTGCTGAGTATCCTGCTCTGAGTCTACAGCGGAGCCTACAGCTGCAAAAATAGAAGCATACATGAAAAAGCCCAGTACAAAGAACAGGAAGAAATACACAAAGATCATCGGATCAATGGATAACACTTCCAGCGAAGCGGGATCAAACCCGGCTTCAGCTGCCACTTGCTCAATATCCTGAGTGTCTGCCATTTCAGAAATCTGATCCTGCATCAAAACACCGGCGATAGGCACTGCTGCCATCGAAATACCAATATACATTACCGCCCAAACAGTGAATTGAGTAAATCCAAGCAGACATACACCGGCAACTTTCCCGATTAGTAATTCTATCGGTTTTAGTGATGAAGTTATCACTTCTACAATGCGGTTGGTTTTTTCTTCTATAACGCTACGCATAAGAACGGCGCCATATCCAAACAAACCGATAAAGATCAACAAGCCGAGTACAAACCCTACTCCTGACATGAAACCTGCTTTGTCGTCTTCAGATTCTCCTTCAGCAGTCAGTTTCTGAGAGTCTATATTTGGTCGTCGAGCAAAGAGCTCTTTTACTTCATCTGAAACGTTAGCTCTGGAAAGTCGTTCTTCCTGAATAACTTCCCGAACGTCACTTCTTACACTTCCGGTAAAAGCTAACCCGCCGCTTTCTTTATATATTAATTGAGCATTTTCATTGGTTTCAATATGCTTTTCTTCCAGAAGAAGATATGCGTCCAGATCTTCACGAAGAACCATCGCCTTTACAGTATCTATCGGTAAATCAGAAACATTTGAATATCGAACACTATCTAGAGCGATCAGATTTTCTACTAACACACCTGTCTGATCGTAAACACCAACACTTTTATCAGTTTCAGTTTCACTAGTCATAATCCAAGCTAAAAATCCAAAAAATGCGATAAGCACAATCGGAGTTAATACCGTGGAAAGAATAAATGACTTTGATTTAGCTCGGGTAAGATATTCACGCTTGAGTACTAAAAGTATTTTTGAAAAATCCATTATTGAGCCTCCTCTAATCTTTGAGCTTTTAGATTATCTTCACCTACCGTTGAAATGAAGATCTCATTGAGAGAAGGTTCGATCCGTTCAAATTTATGAATTTCAGCGTGTTCCATAGCCAGTTTTAAAATGTCTTGCATGTTTTGTCCGTTTAAGACTCTGATCTCTGCAAAATTAGTAGAGCGGTTGTTCAGGCGAACACCTTCCAGTTTGTCTAAGAAAGATCCGTCACCGTCAAATTCCAGATTAATGGTATTTTTACCGAAAGATGCTTTTACTTCACGAAGTTTTCCTTGAAGAACGGCTTTTCCTTTATTAAAAAGGCAGATGTCATCACACATTTGTTCCACCTGTTCCATTCTGTGCGTTGAGAACAAAATAGTTTTGCCACTATTCTTAAGTTCAATGATAATGTCTTTCAGCATATCGCTGTTTATAGGATCTAATCCACTGAACGGTTCATCAAAAATATAAATGTCAGGATCATGAGCGATGGTAGCGATGAACTGAATTTTCTGAGACATCCCTTTCGATAACTCACCCACTTCTTTTTTAGTCCAGTCGGAAGCATCAAAACGATCCAACCAGTAGTGAATAGCTTCTTTGGCTGCTTCGGTTTTCATACCTTTAAGCTGGGTGAGATACAAAAGCTGTTCTCCAACCTTCATTTTCTTGTACAGCCCGCGCTCTTCCGGCATATAACCGATCATCTTTTGTGTAAGAGGACTTGCTATCTGACCATTAATAGTGATTGAACCCTCATCAGGTCCAAGAATATTATTGATCATCCGAATGGTAGTTGTTTTACCAGCTCCGTTTGGTCCAAGCAACCCGAAAATGCGGCCTTTTTCTACATCGAAACTAACATCATCAACCGCTTTGTTTTTACCAAACGATTTCCTGATGTTCTCAACATGAATTATCGTCATTATCCCTAAATTTAAATTTTAACCTTAAGTAAATCTTAGTGTGGTAATTCTTGATTACCTTGCGCCCAAAGATTCTTGTTTTGTTAGTCGCAAGCAAGTACGCATTTATTACAAATCAGTTTCAGAAAAATGAACATTATTCATATTAGTGCAGAATGCTACCCAATTGCAAAAGTCGGAGGACTGGCTGATGTTGTTGGTTCACTTCCAAAGTATTTAAACGAAGAAGGGGAGCGTGCTGAAGTGGTTATGCCTAAATATGAAAATAATTGGGTAGAAGATCATGAGTTTGATGAAGTTTATTCAGGCTCTTTTAACTATTGGGGAGAATTAACTGAATTTTCGATCGAGCGTTTGAAGAATAATAAATTTGGCTTTCCGATCTATATGATCAGTATTCCGGGAAGATTTGATCGACCGGGAATTTATATTGACCCCTGGAGCAGCAAGCCTTACTGGGATGAAAAAGAACGATTTGTAAGTTTTCAGATCGCAGCACTTGAATGGTTATCAAACAGATCAGAGAAACCCGATATTATTCATTGTCATGATCATCATACCGGATTAATTCCCTTTATGACTTCTCAGTGTAATCGTTACAGAGAGTTATCCCAGATAGCAACGGTAATTACTGTTCATAATGCGGAGTATCAGGGGAGATTTGATAAGGAGAGCTATAAACTATTGCCGGCCTTCAGTTTTGATAATGTTGGTTTGCTGGAATGGGACGGAGCCATGAACTCATTGGCGGCAGGGCTAAAAACAGCCTGGCAGATCACGACTGTTTCCAAAAATTATATGACTGAATTGAGAGCAGAAAGCAACGGGCTGGAAGATCTTTTTAAAAATGAAGTTGCAAAATCAACAGGGATTATAAACGGAATTGATACTGAAGTTTGGGACCCTGCCAAAGATGAACTGCTTGCTCACAATTTTTCTTTCAGAAACCGAAAATCGGGGAAAGCAAAGAATAAGAAAGTGCTTTGTGATGAGTTTGGTATCAATCCAGAACTCCCGACTATAGCATTTATTGGCAGGTTGGTAAGAGAGAAAGGAGCGGATCTGCTTCCTGATCTGATCGCTCGTTTCATGGAAAAGGAGAAGGAGGTAAATTTTGTATTATTGGGAACAGGTGACCCTCAACTTCATGCTATTTTCGAAAGGATGTCGAGCGACCATGTAGGTTTTTTTGATGCCACACTAGAATACAACGAGAAGCTGGCGCATCAAATATATGCAGGATCAGATTTTATTCTGATGCCTTCCAGGGTAGAGCCTTGTGGCTTGAATCAGATGTTTGCAATGCGCTATGGAACTATTCCGATCGTAAGAGCCACTGGTGGACTTAAAGATTCTGTGAAGGACGTCAGTGAGCAGGATGGATATGGAATTTGCTTTGACGAGTTTAATCTGGAGAATGCAGAGTATGCAATTAATCGGGCTATTGATTTATTCGAAAATCAGAGCTTATTTAATCAGGTAAGATCAAAGGTCATGAAACTGGATTTTTCATGGAACAGATCTGCTAAAGAATACATTGATGTTTATAGAAAACTAATCAAGAAGGTAGGTTGATGAAAAGTTCAGTAATGGCAGTAATCTTAGGTGGTGGACGAGGAACGCGTTTATTTCCACTAACAGATCAACGTTCTAAACCGGCCGTTCCGATTGGTGGTAAATATCGATTGGTTGATATTCCGATCTCAAATTGTTTGAATTCGGATATCCGACGAATCTATGTCCTCACACAATTTAATTCAGCCTCACTGAATCGTCACATCAAAAACACCTACAACTTTGATGTATTTAGTAGTGGTTTCGTTGATATTCTTGCGGCAGAACAAACGGCTTCCAACCCGGATTGGTTTCAGGGAACGGCAGATGCTGTCCGGCAATCTTTGCATCATATGACCAATCATGAGCATGAACAAGTTCTGATCTTATCTGGAGATCAGCTTTACCAGATGGATTATCGTAAACTGCTCCAAAGGCATAAAGAGAATAATTCTGATCTCACAATTGCCACAATCCCGGTGAATGCTGAAGACGCAACGGGTTTCGGTATCATGAAAACCAATAAAGAGGGACTAATAGATAGTTTTATAGAAAAGCCGGATGCGGATGTGTTGGGAGATTGGAAATCGGATGTGCCGGACCAATACAAAGAGCAGAACAAAGAATACCTGGCATCGATGGGGATCTATATCTTCAACAAAGACACGCTGAAGCGATTATTTGATGAAAATCCGGATGCTACCGATTTCGGAAAAGAAATTATTCCAAAAGCGCTCAAGGAAGGATTGCGCGTCAGTAGTTACGAATTCGGAGGGTACTGGACAGATATCGGAACCATTAAATCTTTTTTTGATGCCAATTTATCGTTAGCAGATACGGTTCCGGAATTCAATTTATACGACAACGAAAATTTCATTTACACTCGTGCGCGTTTGCTTCCCGCTTCAAAGCTGATGGGAACAACTCTGGAACATGCACTTATGGCAGAAGGCTGTATTATTGAAGCGAGTAGAATTGTTCGATCTGTAATTGGTATTCGATCCAGAATCGGGAAAGGAACCACCATCGAAAATTCCATTATTATGGGTAACGATTACTTTCAGGATAAGGCAACTATCGAAGCGGCTTCAGCTGATCGGCCTGTCTTTGGAATAGGACAACGTTGTTATCTCAGTAACTGTATAGTGGATAAAAACGCATGTATCGGAAATGATGTTCGAATTGTTGGAGGAGATCATCTGGAAGAAGGAGATCACGATAATTACAGTGTTAAAGACGGAGTTGTGATTATCAGAAAAGGGGAATTCATTGCCGACCGGACGGTTATTTGAATATCGAATAATGAACAAGGAATGCTGAATGCTGAACTATAACCAATTCATTTTCTTGATAAAAAGCTCTCTCTCGATATTGGTTATTGAACATTCATTATTCGATATTCAAGGCTATGCCAAGATATAAATTAATTATTGAATACAACGGCGCTGGTTTTTCAGGTTGGCAAATTCAGCCGGATGCCCGAACGGTAGAAGGGGAGCTGGAGAAAGCATTTTCAAAAATCCTGCAATGTGATATAGACTTGATCGGACAGGGAAGAACTGACGCCGGAGTTCATGCCAGAGGCCAGGTTGCACATGTGGATCTCGAAAATGTATCGGACACTCAGAAGTTGATTTTCGGAGTGAATGGCTTGGCAGGTAAAGAAATCTATATCAGAAAAATCGAAGAAGTTCACGATGATTTTCATGCCCGTTTTGATGCAACTTCCAGAGAATACGCATACACTATTCTTAAAGATCCCTCTCCGTTACAGGAGCATATGGGGTGGTCGCAGACTGGAGTTTTAGACAGCGCAAAATTACATGAATGCGCAGCTTTGCTCTGTGGAGAGTTCGATTTCTCAGGATTTTCAAAATTCAACGAAGAAAATTTCACGACTCTTTGTACAATTCATAAATCGACATTCGAAGAGTTTGATGATAAATGGGTCTACCGAATCAGTGCCAACCGTTTTTTACGTAACATGGTAAGACGTATTACAGGAACAATAGTGGAGGTTGCTAAAGGAAAGTTAACGGTTTCAGAGTTTTCTGAACTGTTGGAAAATCCGGATGCAGATGTGAAATCCTTCACGGCTCCTGCAAAAGCTTTGGTGCTCGAAAAAGTTTTTTACTAAAAACCGAAATTCGTATTGAAAGTCACCCAATAATCTGTGTATATTTGTCGCCCCTTCAAGGGCATATTCCTCGGTAGCTCAGGGGCAGAGCAAGCGACTGTTAATCGCTGGGTCGTAGGTTCAAATCCTACCCGGGGAGCCAAGAGTACCAAACGTGCGAACTTTCGAAAGAGAGTTCGCATTTTTTTTGCTGTTAATTCTTTCCCAAACCGCTTCAAGATGACTTTTAGCAATGTATTAAGCATCGACTTGTTTCAGATAACAAAATCCTGAATAAGTTTTTAATTCAGGTGCTTTAATCTCATTTTTTTTAAAAGCTTTAAGCCCCTGTTGAACATTAGAGCCAAGTGAGTCGAGGAAAAATATGGCATTGATAATTTGCTCTTTTTTGAAGAAATGGAAAAATCAGTATCTATCATAAGTATTTGAATTAAATATAGATAAATCAAACCCATTTGCATAATGAAGCATAATGCTATATAATTTGAAATCACTTCAATGAAAATGCCTAGAAAACAATTATGCGCTTTTTTATCACTAGTTTTATACTGATAATTTGTATTACAAACCAGCTTATCGCCCAAACATCTACTCAAGACAAATATAAAAAAGCATTGAAAAATGCAGAGTTTATCGCCGATTATTATAAGAACGCAGCGACTCATTTCCCGCAATTCGTAGAAGTAGAGCCTTCGCAAGCCACGGCTGATTTTGGGAGAGAGCTAATGGACGAGGCTTTAAGCTTGGCAAATAATAAAAACTATGCAGCAGCAACTGAAAAGCTTGAGGAACAGATTAACCGGTACTCTGAATTAATTGAATCATTTGCGGATAGAGTGTGGCCTTTTATAAAGAATAAAAATTCAAGCTCAGCATATACTTATTTTACAGATCATCTGAGGGGCACTAAATATGCAAATGAAGCCTACGGGAAAGCAGATGATTTACGTTGGGGTACCGAAGGTGTTAAGTACTACCCCGTTTGGGAGCGCTCAGTAGAAATCGGCGACAGCGACACTGCCGGAGAACCTATAGCTATGGCGGATGGTGGGATTTTTGCTTTTGTATTCGGAAGCCCAAATACTGATAGCTATAACCAACATCTGTTTGCTGTGAAATACGATGCTTATGGTAACCAGCGATATATGATTCCTTCATCTGCAAATAATAACTCTCAACAAAATTGGAATGATGGCATTATACAAATAAATGATAACACAGCTGTTGCTGCAAATAAAATACATGGTGGTGCAAAAATAGAAAGCATCAATTTAAAAAATGGTAAAGTTATCAAACAGAAAGAGCCACCCGTCAGTTTTACCGGTGATGTTGTAAAACAAACAGATGGTAAAGTTGGATTTATTTATGAATCATCGGGGAAAATTAATCATATCACTTTTGATATTGAAACCTATCAAATCAGCAATCGGGTAGTTTTGGAAAATGCACCTGCCAGCCCTTCAGCAATTGCAATTGATAAGAAAGGTGTACTTTATTTCAGTATTAATACTAAAGATGACATTTGGAAGACGGAAATCTATAAAGTAGATCAAAATGGTAAAGCGAAACGGTATAAGTCGTTTAACAATGTAAGGTCAAATTTTCTTATTGTTACATCTGATAATGACCTTGTAGTAGGAGGTAAATCGTTTTCGGAAACAATGAAATATAATTCTATATCCTGGGTTGCACGTATTGACTATGAATATGAGCATGTAGTATTTGACAATAGATATTCAGCAGATGGTACAGTCGAGGTTCATGATATTGTAGAATTAAGTGATGGCAGCTTCATATTAGTTCAAACCGTAAAGCCATTTGCAAATGAATATCACACAGAAATGAGGAAAATCGGAGAGTATGGACATTTTGTATGGAATACAAAAGTAAAAAACCTTTTAGAACCAAGGATAGCTCTTTATGGTGACGATTCGATTGCCCTAACCGGAAGTTTAGATGAATATGGGGAATCGGATGCTGCTTGGTTTGCTAAATATATTCTGAGACCGAATTAAAAAAAACACCACTTAAGTGATTGAATTAAGTGGTGTCTAGTATTTATTCATATAACTTATGGCGTTACAACCAACTTTCCTAGCGTATGCAAAGTCTGAACGTCTTTGAGTGCTTGTTCGGCTTCTTCCAGAGAGTAAGTTTTTGAAACATGAACTTTAATTTTCCCTTCATCGGTTAATTCCTGAATATGTTGAAGTTGTGTGGAGTTTGGTTCCACAAACACATATTCGAAATTAATATCGTCGCTGATGTCCGGATTTCTGTTGGTAATGGAAATCAGATGTCCGTTGTTTTTCAACACTCCGGTTTCCATAACCTGATCAAGAGCATCTCCTCGAGAACAGTGAAAGATCACATCAACACCATCAGGTTCAATTGCAGCTACCATTTCTCCAACATGATTGTTTTTATAATCCACAGTAGCATCCGCTCCAAGTTCTTTCATATAATTATGATTCTTCTCACTGGCCACACCAATAACTTTGATGCCATGAGCCTTAGCTAATTGAATTGCCAGTGTACCAACGCCACCTGAAGCTCCCAGAATCAATAGTGTTTGTCCTTCCTTCATTTGTGCTGCATCAAAAAGAGCTTGATAAGCGGTAAGCCCGACCAAAGGAATTCCTCCGGCTTCTTCCATGGAAACTTTTTGAGGTCGCTTAGCTAAATAACTTTCCGGGAGAGAGATGTACTCTGCAAAAGTTCCGTGTTGGATGATCGGACGACGAGCGTAAGCATACACTTCATCACCTTCGTTAAATCTTCTGGCTGAATGTCCTCTTTTTTCAACAACGCCGGCTAAGTCCCAACCCGGAATTGCGGGGAATTCTGAAGGAATGGCATCTTTAAGCATTCCCTGAGTAGCAAAAGCGTCAACAGGATTAACACCTGCAGCCTTAATGCGAACTAAAACTTCCCCTTCGCTTGGTTCTGGTTTATCCAGTTCTCCTGTTTCTATGTTATCTAATTCTCCGAATTTGTTATAATAAGCTGCTTTCATTGAGTACATTTTTAATATTAAATTATTTTTCTTTCAATGAATAAACAGGTGAGTATTGTCAGCCGTTCTAAAATAGATATCAATAAAAGCTATGGGTAACATTCTCCGAATTGATTACAGCTTTATTATTAAGAAATGTGTTGTATATCAATCACATTAATACTCACACATAACAACTCAGTTTGCCGTACCTTTTGCAGATGAATTTTCATCAGATATAAGATTGAATTGACTTCCTATTCAGATCGCCCCCGAAGAGATCAGGTTTTATTAATTGCAGGAATTGTACTTATCGGCTTTAATTTAAGACCGGCTTTATCAGGGGTAGGTCCGTTGATTGCAATGATCCGTGAGGCAACAGGTTTGTCTAATTCGATGTTGGGTTTGTTGACCACATTACCGCTTGTGGCATTCGGGGTTTTATCTACTTTAACGCCTCTTTTTACAAGACGATTTGGGATCGAAAAGACATTATCCGGAGCTTTGCTTTTGTTGACTACAGGAATCGTGCTTAGAGCTTTTGGATATATTCCATTATTATTTCTGGGAACTATACTCTTAGGAATAGCCATCGCATTTGGAAATGTACTTTTGCCGGCGCTTGTAAAACGGGATTTTGATAAAAGATCCGGATTTATGACGAGCTTGTATTCAGGAATGATGGGAGTAGGAGCTGCTCTCGCCGCCGGACTTAGTGTACCAATAGCTGAATCTTTTCCCGGATCATGGAAAACTTCACTGGGAATTTGGGGGTTGTTTTCATTTGTGGCATTTCTGGTGTGGATAAGTCAAAATAAATTCAGCGTTCCTACCAATTCAAAAAGAAGTTTTAAAAAGGCCATGAAAGATCTGGGATCAAATTCACTGGCGTGGAATGTGGCTCTGTTTCTGGGATTGCAGTCGATAGCTTTTTATGTAATACTTGCATGGCTACCCGATATCCTGATTTCGAAAGGTTTCAGCAATTCCGAAGCAGGTTGGTATTTATCGCTATCTCAAGTGACCGGTGTGCTTGGTTCTGTTCTTGTTCCGGTAGTTGCCGCCAAAAAGGATGATCAGAGAAAATATATATCAGTATTAATTCTTCTGGAGGCCCTTAGTTTAATAGGTTTGTGGTTGGGGACTAATGCGACTGTATTTTTATGGGTTTCAGGAATCGGATTTTCATTGGGTGGAAGTTTCGGGCTTGCATTACTATTTATTGTATTAAGATCCTCGGATTCAGAAACGGCAACAGAGCTTTCCGGAATGTCACAGTCTATCGGATACTTGTTGGCAGCAACGGGTCCGATTTTGATCGGAGCTGTTTTCGATGTCACAGGAGACTGGGATACTGCTCTGTATATCTTATTTATGATCTTATTTTTCAAGCTTTATACCGGCTTAAAAGCAGGAAAAGCTCAGGCAATATGACAGTGAATGATAAAAAGGTTTTTACTTAGATCATTTTTGTAATAACAGGAGAACTTACTGATATATTTAGAATCAGTTTGGGAACTATCCCTCCTTGGTTAAGGAGGGGCGAACTACTCAGAACCCAGAAATTTGTTTATGAGCCGGGGAGGTCTGTTTCCGAAGCAGAGCATCAGAGAAACTGGTTTGAGGTGAATTACCTAACATCTACCAGAGCGGTGTACATTTTATTTGTTGGAATGATATTGCCATCCCAGTTATCAATATAGCGTCTTGCTTCGAGATATCTGCCTGTATTAAAACCGTCATAGATATCAGAGTTCGGATCAACACTGCTGATGTGCACATTGCTTGCCGAATGAATAAACTTATTATCGCCAATCCACATACCCACATGTGTTACGGCTCTGGAACGCGAATCAGTTGCTTCGCGTCCAAAAAATAGTAAATCACCCACTTCCAGTTTTTCCCATTCTTTATTGCTGTCAATCAGTTTTCCTGCTTTAACCTGTTGACTGGCATCACGAGGAATGATCTGTCCATTCATGAAATAGATAGTTTTTGTGAAGCCACTGCAATCCATGCCTTTTGTGGAAGTTCCTCCCCATAAGTAGGGAGCTCCTATCATGGTTTTTGCAGTTTCAATAAGCGATTCATGTGTAGCTGAAATACTGCTTTCCCAATCGTTCAGTAAACGCGCTTCAGATTTGTGGATGAAGCCACTTCGGCCATCAGGATATTCTACATTGTAGTATGATCCATTACCGGATTTAAGCTTTAGAATACTTCCGGCTACTAAATCCGAAACTTTTTCAGAATTTCGGTTCGCATTACTGTAAGAGAAACCATAAGTCTCGAGATAAATAATTTTTTCCGATGAAGCCCAATCGGAATAGGCTTCCTCGCCCATACGTTCAATTCCACCACCATCTACCCAGGAAAGATAATCTTCAGGTGTTTGAACCAGATACCAACCGCCTTGCTTTTTCAGAACTTTTAATGGCATTCCCATTATTGCCTGAGTTGCTAATTGAGCAGAATGTTTTGGTTCTGAACGTAAATTGGCTGCAGAATTATTAACCAATGCAAAGTAATTTTCTCCTACAGATGCATCAGGAAGTACATCTATACTGTCAGCAAACATGATCTCATTACTTCTTAATGAATCCAGAAAAGCTTGCTTAGCTTCCGGCAGAGTAGTTTCTCCTTTTAAAACGACAAAATCAGAGTTTCCCTTCGCAGAAACATCAAAAATCGCCACCCTTGAATCAGGGACAAAATCATTTTTTACATTCGATATGAGTGTATTTACTGTATCGGAATCCTTGGAATGGTTACATCCTGTGAATAATACCAAAGGCAATAAAATAATGAGGAGAGAATATCTAAATAATTGCATTGCAGATAGTTATAATTAGTTCAAATTTTTTAATGAATTAAAACGGTAGACTGATACCCAAGAAAATTTTATATGGCTACCTAAACATATGAAAACTCATAGTATGAACAACCATTTTATTATTTACATTTTCATACATTAACATTTAAGTGTAGATTATTAAAAAAATAGTTTTCCAGGGTAGGTTCAAGCTTGAATAAAATAGCTAAAAAGTATTTTTCTCCGGAAGTCTCGGGGTTGATAGTTGGAGTACTGATTATTTCAGTCGGATGCCTTATTGCGTCCTTACGGTATCAGGTTTTAGTACAGCATCAGGAAAGGGAGTCTCAGGAAGTACTTGAGCTGATTGAACAGAATATTGAACGAACTATTCAGGAATCGTACAGTGCGGCATTAACTCTTGCACTTACCGTTAATGACGATGGGGAAGTAAAGAATTTCGAACAAATTGCTGAACGCATCATTAATAATAGTGATGTAGTTGATGTTCTGGAATTACTACCTCAAGGTGTAATTGAATATGTATATCCTTTAGAAGGTAATGAGGCTGTAGTTGGATACGATATACTAAGCGACCCGAACGTAAATGTAGAAGCCCTTAAAGCGGCTGAATTAGGCACAATCTATTTCGCAGGCCCTATTGATCTGAAACAAGGAGGACAAGCAGTTATTGGTAGATTGTCTATAACTATTGAAGGAGAAATTTGGGGATACTCTGCTATTCTGATCTACCTTGAAACCTTGATAGAGAAATCGGGGATTGATCGATTTCCAAAGGAAAGATATTATTTTCAACTTTCTAAAGTGAATCCTAATACCGGAGAAGAGGAATTCTTTCTCCCCGTAAATGAAGAAGTTGAGCTTGATTCATTCTCTTCTATAAACTTCCCGGAAGGAGACTGGAGGCTTTATGCAAAGCGATTAGATACCGAAGTTGCTAACGCCAGTTTTTGGTTAATATTTGCATTTTCACTTTTTGGTGGATTTTTAGGCGGATTTACGACTACCAAGTTTTTGAGAAGGCCGGAAGAGTTGAGAGATCTGTTGCATTCAAAATCTGAAGAGTTATTGGTTAGCCGTGAAAAATTCAAAAAGAACTCTGAGCTATTACAATCCGTTCTAGATAGCCCAAGAGGAATAATGATATTCTCTTTGGATGCTAATTATAAATATTTAGCATTTACTAAATCCCATAAAGTGCTTATGAAAGAATTATGGGATATTGAAATTGAGGTTGGGCAAAGCATACTCAATTATATGCAGGATGAAGAACTTAGAGAGACTTTTAAAACAGATTGTGATGAAGCTCTTAAAGGAAATTATTTTGACTTCATCAGAAAATATGGAAATGAAAATGTATCCGAGCAATTTTGGGAGAGTAGGTTTGCTCCCATCACTTCAAAAGACAATAACATAGTTGGTTTAACAGTATATGTTACTAATATAACCCAAAGAGTTGAAGCCGAAAAGGAAATCAATCTGGAAAAAAAATTATCAGACTCAGTTATAAATAGTCTTCCCGGTGTTTTTTATTTATACAATAAGGAAGGTAAGTTTTACAGATGGAACAAAAACTTTGAGGAGGTTACCGGTTATACTGCAAAAGAAATGCAAGAAGCTCATCCATTGAATTTCTTTGATGAGGATGAAAAAGAGTTGTTGGCTGAAAAGATCGGAAATGTATTTGAAACCGGGGAAGATAGTGTAGAAGCTAATTTTATAAGTAAGGACGGTACCAAAACTCCTTACTACTTTACAGGTGCCGCAATAACTTACAAAGGAGAGGAGTGTTTACTTGGTGTTGGTTTTGACATCAGCGAACAAAAGAAAATTGAGAAAGAGATCATCTTTGAAAAACAGTTGTCTGATTCAATCATAAACAGCCTTCCGGGAGTTTTTTACCTGTTTAACAAAGAGGGACAATATTTACGCTGGAATGATAATCTGGAAGAAATAGCAAATTATTCGTCAGAGGAAATGGAATCTTTACATCCTCTGAACTTTTTTCATGAAGATGAACAAGAGTTGCTGACTGAAAAAATTGGAAATGTATTTGTAACCGGGGAAGATAGTGTAGAAGCAGATCTGCTCACTAAAGATGGAGACAGGATTCCCTATTATTTTACTGGGGTTTCCATGA
Organism: Balneola sp.; assembly: GCA_965222085.1. Lineage (GTDB taxonomy): Bacteria > Bacteroidota > Rhodothermia > Balneolales > Balneolaceae > Balneola. The sequence continues at coordinate 282,587 of OZ244952.1, read as the reverse complement.
ATTATAAAGGTGAAGATTGTTTACTTGGCGTTGGAATTGATATCAGTGAGCAAAAGAAAGCAGAGCAAAAACACGCCGAAGTTCTCCAGCAACTTCAAAATCATCTGTATAACTCTCCATTGGGTGTAGTGGAGTACGACAGTGAGCTGAATATAATAAGTTGGTCTAAAAGGTGTGAGGAAATATTCGGATGGACCGAACAAGAAATGTTACAGAAAAATGCATTTGATCTCATTTATGAGCAGGATAAATCCAAAACAGAGATAGTTGCAAATGAGTTGAAGAATGGTAGTGTTGATTCCAATATTTCACATAATAGAAATTACACAAAGTCGGGCAAAATTATAGACTGCGTATGGTATAATACCGTAGTGAAAAATTCTTCAGGAGAAATAAAAACGGTTATGTCTTTGGTGGAAGATATAACTGAGAAGAAAAAATCCGAACAAAAAATTAAAGAAAATGAAAAGAGATACCGGGCTTTAATTGAGAACTCCCCGTATTGTATTCATGAGCTGGATAAAAACGGAATACTTCTTTCCATTAATAAAGCAGGTTTGGAAATGATGGGTGTGGAAAATGAGGAGGATTTCTTAGGAATAACCTATGATAAACTTGTAGACTCAACGCAGAGTAAAATGATACTCGAGCTATTTTCAAAGTCGTTAAAAGGGGAGTCCATTCAATTTGAATTTACCAAAGATGAAAAACACTTTTTATCGTCATTTATTCCAATCACAGGTGGAAAAAGTGATGTTCAAAAAGTAATGGGAATTACTCAGGATATTACAGAAAGAAAAAAATCAGAAGAGATTATTGAAAACTCACTCAAAGAGAAAACAACGTTACTTTCTGAAATTCATCACAGAGTAAAAAATAATCTGGCCATTGTATCAGGGCTTCTGCAGTTACAAAAGAACGAAGTTAAAGACGAGAAAGTAACTGCAGCATTTGAACAAAGCATCAACAGGATTATCTCAATTGCGATGGTGCATGAATTGATGTATAAATCTCCTGAGCTCTCCTCGATCAATATTCAGACCTATCTGGATATGCTAGTACCTGCAATTTCTGCAGCTATGAACGACCATAACAGAAATATAGAATTTGATATCAAGATACATGAATATAAACTAAATATAAACCAGGCCATCCCTATAGGACTTCTGCTGAATGAGTTAATTACAAATTCGTTTAAATATGCCTTTCAGGATCAAGAGGAAGGGATGATTAACATTAAGTTGGATGCTGACGGAGAAAAAGTAACTGTATTATATGAAGATAATGGATCTGGTTTTGGGGATGACAGCAACTTTGATAAGCCCAAAAATCTGGGACTGAATTTAATTCATACACAGCTTCAGCAACTGGAAGCAACATATACTGTTGATACCAGAAATAAATTTAAACTGGAGTTTACTTTTGAAAGCGAAGTTACCACGCCTATAATTGCTTAATCACTCTTTTGTGATTTACATCTTTGAACAATAGTAATTCCAATATTTCTGTAAATACCTGCAACTAAATTATATATCTATGAAAAACAGGTTTAATAAAATTACAGCAGGGATTTTTGTTATGTCTTTACTGCTCAGTTATACAGTAAAAGCTCAGAAGTCTGACAGCGAAATCATACTATCACAGATCGAAACCCTATTTGATGGAATGAGAGCAGGAGATAGTTCAGCTGTTTCCAAAGTTTTTAGCTCCAACGCTACCATGCAGTCGATATCAAAAGACAGGGAAGGAAACACAAGAATCAGTCAAGGTTCATTGTCAGGATTTAAAAATGCTGTTGGTACTCCTCGTAATGATATTTTAGATGAGCGTGTTGGCAAAATTCAGATCAATATAGACGAAAATTTAGCCACAGCTTGGGTTCCGTATTCATTTTATGTAGGAGATAATTTTTCTCATTGCGGAGTCAACTCTTTCCAGTTTGCAAAAACCAGTGAAGGATGGAAGGCTATTTCTATCGTTGATACAAGACGAAGAACTGACTGCATCGAAGATCTATAAACATAAAATTTACTATATAAAACATATCCAATACAATGAAAAAGATCATATCGATATCACTAAGCTTAATTCTGATATTTTCTGTAAGCGCGTTCGGTCAGGACAAATATGCAAAAGATGTAGAATCTGTTGATGGAATTATAGAAGCATTGTATGCATCCATATCCGGTGAAAAAGGAGAGGAAAGAGACTGGGACCGATTCAGAAATTTATTTATCCCTGAGGCAAGACTAATCCCAACAGGAAAGAATCAGCAAGGAAAATTGGTTTATCGGGTTTCCACTCCGGAGCAATTCATACAGCAGGCCAATCAAAGTTTCGTTGATAATGGATTTTATGAGTACGAAACTAATCGTTCAACTCAGGATTATGGTCATGTCGTTCACTTGTTCAGTACTTATGCTTCAAAAAGAAGTGTAAATGATGCCGAACCATTTAACACCGGAATAAATAGTATTCAACTCTTTAATGATGGAGAAAGGTGGTGGGTGGTAACGATCTATTGGGCCCACAATACCGATTACAATCCAATACCGGAAATGTATAAAGGTAAAAACTGAAAGTTTATTTTATCTACTCTACGATCTTAAACCGTTCTTTGGTTTCTTCACGGCTAAAAGCATCAAAGTGCCACCACTCACTTCTGATGGGAATAAATCCGGCTTCTGTCATTACAGATCTCAGAATAGCCCGGTTTTGAACCTGAAGTTCGGTTAGGAGTCCTTTCTCAATTAATTCGGTTTCATTATCAATGTGTGCTGTTACTGAAAAGTCATCATAATCGGTACCCATATCCAAAGGATTTCCGGAGCTGTCAGCGAGCGTGAGATCAATAGCGCATCCATAATTATGAATAGATCCCGATTCCGGGTTAGCAACATACTGAGATCGCTCGGGCAATGGAATATCTGCTTTATCCCACAGCACTTGTTGAATTCTCCGTGGCCTGGCGGCGTCCCAGATCAGTAATTTCAATTCAGGATGTGTTTTACTCAGCAACTCAGAAGCTTTATAAAGTTTAGAAAGTGTTTCAGGCTGTAAATAGGCTTCCTCAAGATTTCCATATACATCTTTACCCAAAAAATTATCAGTGGTAGAGTATCTCAAGTGAACCTTTATATTTGCGCTGTCAGCCTCTACAACCTTCAGGCCTTGCTTGGTATAGACTTCATACCATACCGGTTCTTTTTTTGATTCAGAACAGCTTACGAGTAATATCAGAGATGAAAAGCTAAGAATTGATTTTATGAACTTAATTTTCATACCCGGAAACAGTGTAGTTATAGATCATTGAAGATATATTTGCAGCCGCATCTAAAACAGCTTCCCGATCAGGAGCATTTTTAGAAAGAAAGATCAAAATATACCCTTCATCTTTGTCTGTAAATACTATTCCTGAATCATGATGAACATTTGTGATCCAGCCGGTTTTATGAGCTACTTCGGTTCCCTCGGGAAGCTTTGCTGAGATCATATCATTATAAACCTGATCCTTTAGGATATTCAGCATATCTTTATTTGCTTCTTTACTGATCAAAGTATCTGAACTTAAATGTTCAAAAATTACCAACAGATCTCTGGCCGTAGTAGTGTTACTTAAACCCTGCCGATAAGCTTTCAGGTCTTCCACTCCGCGCAACACATTGATACTGTCAGCTCCAAGGTCACGCATCGTAGAAGTAACCTTTTTAGCATCTAAATAATCGATCAGAATATTAGTTGCCAGATTACTGCTCCTTGTGATCATCTCATAAGCGAGATTATAGAAAGTGGTGTTCTTGTTAAGATTACGATACAGGTCTTTTTCGCTGTCTTCATTTACTTCCATAGAAAAAGGGGAGCCGTCAACAATACTCTTGAATTCAGTTTTGATCAGAATAGAATCCTGAAGATCCAGATCGGTATTCTCTGCTCTTTTATATAATTCGATGAGCACAGGGGTTTTCATGGTACTGGCGGCGTGGAATCGTTCATCCACATTGATGAGTATTTGCTGTTCCGGATGATTAATATCCTGGTATGCTATTGCAAAATCTCCTTCCAATCCTGAGAGCTCTAACTGTATTTTTTCTTTTAATTCATTCAGCTGTGTGGAGTTATTTTTAACAGAGCAAGCCAAAAACAGACACAGTACTAACGTGAAATAATGAAATTTCATAATTCCGGTTTTAAAAATGATGGATGTTTAGCCTTTCTTGAGCAGCCGATCAATTAGCTTTGCTTTATTGGGGTCAGAATATATTCCAAAGCCCATAATTAAAATACCTTTTACTCCATCGTTCGACTCGATACTATAAACGGTAGACTCACTTCCGGGATCTGTACCACTATCATGAGCGTAAGAGTCAACGATTGAAAGATTTTCAATATCAAATTCTCTTTCCAGTTCTTCACAGGTAATAGCATTTTCAGAAATTTTGTAAGTATGAGTAAAACCTTTCTCTTTCATAGATTCTACTGCATCAGCCATATCTTTATACATATTGATTAGTTTAGCATTTAAAGTGATAAAAATAGTTCATTATTTACAGGTGGAGTGAATGTTACATGCCACTCATTTCCTTTCTTAGTTCTTCTTCAGTTTTCTCTTCGTAGTCAGAAGGGATAATCATTCTTATAGGTTCTAGATTCTTTTCATCAATACGGTTTACTTTATGGATCACTGTAAATATATCATTTGTAGCTCTTATCTCGAGAGGAGTTCCCGGTAATTGAACGCCAAAATTAGCATCAGAAAACGTCTTTAATTCTTCCGTATAGTACACTTCATAAGAAATATCATCTTTTTCTAAAATTGCTTTTTTACACATATATCCAAGTATATCCTTCTTTTTTTCTGTGTATTGTATGTTTAGAGTCTCATTTTTTTCAGTGTCAATGACAGATCTTACTCCATATTTCATCCCCATTATATTTATAAGAGTAATTACTTTGCCGGTACTATTCTGAGATAGAATAACAGTCTCTCCCCCAATATAATTTGGTATAGTAGTTCTTGAAATCCCGCCTTTATACTCAATTACAGTTGAAGTTGGTTGCATGGCAATCGCAGATTCATACTTTTCATCATAATTTTCATAAACTATCTCATACTCAATAATGCCCTCAAAACTATTTTGAGCATTCAAAGTAATGCCGCTGAATACAAAAATTGCTAACAGATATAATTTTCTCATAAGACTAAATTTGAATTACAGATAAAAAAAAAGCCTTTCAAATGTTGAAAGGCTTTTTTAGAAAAACAGTTAAAACTTACTCAGCGTTTTTCTTAGCTTGAATTTCTAAACGAATTTCTTGCGATAGTTTTTTAAGATCTTGTAATCCCTTACGAGCTCTTGTTCCTGCAGCTTTGTTGCCCTTCTCATAGAATTTTTCCATTTCCATTTTTGTGTCATCAACCAAGCTTTGTAGTTCTGATACTCTACTCATTATGTATCTCCGTTTGTTTGTTAAAATTATTTTCCATTTTGGAACTCGTTGAAGCTATATAATAAGGGCTATTCAGTCAAATTAAAATGTGCTTTTTTTACTAATTAATGCGTTTTTTTTTGAGTTTTACATGATTTTAGTGGCTTTTTCAGGTTCCGGCCATCCCGAAAATGAAATTCCGGTTGTTAAAATGGTTGGAATAGTAATTTGAAGTTGTTCTTCAGAGAGATTTTTTTCTTTAAACTCTTCTGATAATTCACTCCATTTTACTTCTTTTTCATTGGAGCTTTGAGTAAAAAAATCCGAATCATGATCCTGAGAAAAGAGAACTAACTCGTGATCCTTCAATTCCTCTGCTAAAAATTCAGCCAATTCCACCGGAGGTATAAAAGTTCTTTCCTTTCCATCATTGATCAGGCTGGAGATCAAAAGCATAGGGGAGTCCGGTAGACCATCAAATACTTTTTTGTTGAGTTGTAATCCGGAATCGGTTTTTTGAATAAGTTCTTTTTGAAATCCCTGCAACCCAATTGTTGAAACTCCGTGATCTGCAAAAAGTGCTACTAACCGGTGGTTCAGATCCATGATCGCTCTTTCTCTGGCGTCTTCTCTCATCATTCCGGTTTGCATCAATCGGTTGGTATACTCGCTATCTCCATGAATAAGAATTCCTTTTCTGGTTTTATGAGCCGATAAAGACTGAGCCAGTGATTTTAAAAATACAGGATGATCCAGATGATCAAAATCTATAAGTGCTACGTAATAAGACAAAATTATTTAGTTAATGAAGTTGAAGAAAAACTAAGAGGAAGAAGATCGCTCGTATAATGTACTGAAAGTGTCCCGTCAGCATGGAAAAAGTTGATCTCATTGTCCGGTAAATGTTCATGAATCACTTGACGACAAGCACCGCAAGGACTGCTGAACTCACCTTTAAGCGTATGAAGACTCATCGACTCCAAGTTTTCGATGCCATATGAAATTGTTTTTGCGATGGCCAGCCGTTCAGCACAAAGTCCGAATGTCCAGTCGCTTACTTCTACATTTACACCGGAAACATATCCGGCCGGAGTTAGTAGCAGAGCCGATACAGGAAAATCAGAATGAATGGTTATAGCATCCTTCAAAAGTTCGATCAGTTTATTCTTAACCTGTGAAGATTCAAGGCTGATAGCGGCATCGCCAAATTGTACATTTTCGATACTTGAAACCACTTCTTTTTTAAGATCAAATTCTTTAACCCAGAAATCGAGCTGCTCCAGATAATTTTCCTCTTTAAGAAGTACAGATTCAGGAGTGTCTCCATCAGCCAAACAAAAACAACAAGCAGCTTGAATGGCAGGGATGGTAAGCGGAAACGAAATATTTTCGATCCGAACTCCGGGATAATAATTACCGGACTTCCCAACAACAATACACACTTTAGGTGTATTTGAATAAGGGGTATAACTTCTTTGTTCTAATATTTTCCAATTCATAGGTAATGATAACAGAGTTTTTCAGCTATTCAAATCAATTCTTAGCAGGAATTAGTTTCATAGATCTGATATCTGAATTCTTAAATAAAGTGCTGTCCTGATAAAATATTCTGTATTGCCCGTTTAACCACATCTCAGTTTGGTCTCCGAAATGTTCAGAAAAAGGACTTTCTGATTGTCCGGTTGGGGTAATGGATCTCACGCTGCTCAAATTCGAAAGATCAACTATTCTGCGAATAGACGGACCTAATACCATATCATATGGTTTCAGCCAGCTGTACTGAGCGTTATCAACACTCATGCCATGTCCATCCAGTTCGTAAGGACCTTTACTGAGTAAATTATTTACAATTAACTTCAGCGCTCCGGAAGCGTCGGGATCATCAGCTGCTTGAGAAAATAGAGGAGGTCGCAGCGTTAATGTATGTAGTTGCTCCCAACGCCAGTCTTCAGATTGTGAACCCAGAGAATCACTCAAAAATAAAATGGCATCCTGCATACTTTTAAGAACAATATCAGATTTAGTCTCGATCTCTGTAGTATTGATATTATCAAAGAATGAGAATGCATTCGTATCAACAGTTGCAGGGGTTTGCATCAGCAATGCATCCATGGTTCTGACCGGTATATTTTCATGATGGAGAAAGTTCTGATATACCTCATCGCCAAAATCATCATGCAAAGTATTTCTTGTTAGATGAACTAAGAAAACATCAAAAATAGAAGCAGCAGTTGCATTCTTGGTGTATTTATAATCCCAGTTCTCCAGATAAGAAACAGCATTATCGAAATTATACACATTCTGGTTTTTGATGATATCCAGTATAACAGGAGTTAACTTGGCGGCATGTTTTGAATAACAGTCGTTCTGAAGACTGATAAAGAGTTCGGGCGTTAATATTTGGTTTGCTTCAAGCACTTCAACTATGCGCTCTATTCTGGAAGGTGGCTCCCAGAATGTTGCCAGATAGTGATCATAACTGTCCGTCGTGATCTTATTATTGGCATTGGCGATCCATCCGTTTTCAGGGTTAATGACAGAAGGCATTTCATCATGTGGAATATAACCGAGCCAGTCTTGGGAAGGATCCCAGCCTTTTCTAAGCGAGATCTTATCTCCGGTTCTGATGGGAAGTCTTGCCGTTGAAAACATAGCTATGTTTCCTTCTTTGTCACCATACATAAAATTCTGACCAGGCACACCAAAATGTGGAAGTGCATCTTTGAAATCCTGAAAGGTAGTTGCCCAGTTAATTTCGTATAAAGCCCTGAATTCATTGCTCAGATCGTGACCGGTCCAACGCATTGCTATGACCTTTCCATCCGTTAACCCTTTTTCAGGATAGACATCGGAAATAACAGGACCGTGCTTTGTATACCTGATCTCCAACGAAACGTCATCAGCATCTTTTACTTTAATAACTTCTCTGATTTTCTCAAAAGACAGGTATGATGCTGTACTGTCAGATAACGAATCAGCAACGTATCTGCCTCTGTCGTTTGGGTCAACTTGTTCGAGAAAGAAATCCGTGTCGTCAGCCATAATATTGGTAAGCGACCAGGCCATTTCATCATTTTGACCGATAATGATACCGGGAACACCCGCAAGTGTCGCTCCGGATACATTTTTGCCATTCAGGTTCAAATGCATTTCATACCATTTTCCGGGCATTCCCAAACCCAGATGAGGATCTCCGCCCAGTAATGGATAACCGGTATTTGTTTTGGAGCCATCCACAACCCATGCATTGCTTCCTACATGAGTGCCTTCCATTTCCAGCAATTCCCGTTTTTTAATTTCCTGTTGAAGCATCGGCATTAAAGAAGCTGTAAACTTTCCGGATTGATCGTCATTCAAAGTGGTTGGAGCATCAGCCGGGAAACTAAGACGAAGTTGTTCAAATTGATCAGCAGGCAATCCCGATTTCAGATAGCCATACATAACTTCGGTCCACCAACTCATGTTGAGCTCCCATGCCATTAACCGGGTTACGGCAACAGATCTGGTTGGACTCCATCTGATAGGTTGAATTCCTGTCAGCGCAAACTCCACCGGTAGTTTGTTAAGATTGTTTTCGATGTATTCGTTTACTCCATCCGAATAAGCCTGAAGAATTTCCCGCTCTGCTTCACTCAATTCATTCTGTTCGATCTGTTTTGAGATCTTCCAGATTCCCAATGTTCTTTGATGCTTATCCAGTTCAACGAGATCAGCTCCAAAAAACTCAGCAAAACGTCCTTCCGCTGCAATTTGAGAGAGTGTCATTTGCCACAGACGATCCTGAGCATGAGCATATCCTACCGCTTTGTACAGATCCAACTCATTATTTGAGTAAATATGCGGCACTCCGAACTCATCCCAATGGATATCAACTTCACTCTGAAGGCTGTTCAATTCAATTGTAGCTTCATAATCAGGCAAGGGTTTATAAAACGTCCAGTAAAAAGCGAGACCCGTAAATCCGAGAATCAGGATCACAAAGAAAATGAGAAGTTTCAGAAACGTGTTCATGGAAAAATCTGTTAAATGATTGAATAAGAAACTACTGAATTTATCGGAAGAAGAATAGAGATGGGTGAAGAGTTACAGAATACAGGAGTTCAGAATTCTCACATTCTGAACTCCTGTATTCTGACTCCCTCAAAAAGTTTGAAAAGCGCTTCCAAAACTTTGTACCTTAAACAAACAGAAATCAGAAACAGAACAAAACTTCGGAAATGGATATTAAGAAAGTAGCAGTAATAGGCGGCGGTACCATGGGTAATGGAATTGCACATGTTTTTGCAATGAACAGAATACCTGTAAATCTAATCGAGACCAAGCAAGAGTTTGCCGTTAAAGCCATGGCAACCATCGACAAAAACCTGGAAAGAATGGTCAGCAAGGAAAAGATCACTGCTGAAGAAAAGGTAACAACGCTGGATAGTATAAATGCTACACTTAGTATTGCAGAAGGAGTTAAAGATGTTGATCTGATCGTGGAAGCAGTGCCTGAAAATTTTGACATCAAAAAAAGTGTATGGGAAGCTGTTGAAGCCAATGCTCAGGATCATGCTATTTTTGCAAGCAACACATCTTCAATTTCTATTACGAAATTAGCAGCGCTCACCGGCCGACCTGAAAAATTCATTGGAATGCACTTCTTCAATCCCGTTCCTGTAATGAAGCTGGTTGAGATCGTTCGTGGATTAGAAACAGATGATGAAACCTATAATGTAGTTGAAAAAACTTCCAAGCTATTAGCTAAAGTTCCGGTTCCGGTAAACGACTTCCCCGGCTTTGTAAGCAACCGCGTGCTGATGCCCATGATCAATGAAGCAATTTTTTGTGTGCATGAAGGCGTAGCCACTCCGGAGAATGTAGATGAGGTAATGAAGCTGGGAATGGCACATCCTATGGGACCTTTACGTTTGGCGGATTTCATCGGGCTTGATGTTTGCCTGGATATCCTGAATGTGTTGTATGAAGGATTCAAAGATCCGAAATACCGACCTGCGCCACTGCTTGTAAAAATGGTAGATGCCGGTAAACTCGGTAATAAAACCGGTGAAGGATTTTATAACTATCAATAATATTGTGATGCAGTAATTCTTTGCCATCCTGGTCATCTCGGTCTTGAGCCGAGATCTCCCAAACAACGCCCATTGCTTTGATGGGGAGCTCGCGGATCGTTCACGTTCAATTCGATTAGCGCGAAATTATTCTCTTCAAGGTGACTTAGCTGGATTGTTCTTTCTTCGTCCGCGATGACGGAGAAGTTCATTTCGGCTAACATTGTCATCTCGGCCTAGAGCCGAGATCTCCTAAACAACGCTCTCTAGCCTTGAATGTTAAATCTTAATTCTGCCCAAGGCTAGAGACTTCATCCCAAAGGTCCTTCATTTCTGGATTAATACTTTGAATCAACTCAATCTTCCAAGGCCGTTTCCATTTCTTTACCCTTTTTTCAGCAGCAATTGCTTCATAAATAGTTGGGAACTCATCAAAATAAAGTAATTCGACCACATTATACTTTTTTGTAAAATGTGAACCTTTTCCTTTTCGATGATTATTTACTCTCTCTAAAAGATCTGATGTTACTCCGGTATAAAATACTGTACGGTGTTTATTAGACAATATATAAATCCAACCATGTTTCATAATTAGTAAGACAAGTTCGGCAAGATTTCTTACAAAAATAATTATAATTTAAGTTTTATTAATTGCTTAGGTCTTGTCTGGATTTGAACAGCTTGGATATCCCTCACAATCTAGTCATCTCGGCCTAGAGCCGAGATCTCCCAAACAACGCCCATTGCTTTGATGGGGAGCTCGCGGATCGTTTACGTTTAATTCGATTAGCGCGAAATTATTCTCTTCAAGGTGACTTAGCCGGATTGTTCTTTCTTCGTCCGCGATGACGGAGAAGTTCATTTCGGCTAACATTGTCATCTCGGCCATAAGCCGAGATCTCCCAAACAACGCCCATTGCTTTGATGGGGAGCTCGCGGATCGTTCACGTTCAATTCGATTAGCGCGAAATTATTCTCTTCAAGCTGATTTAGCCGGATTGTTCTTTCTTCGTCCGCGATGACGGAGAAGTTCATTTCGGCTAACATTGTCATCTCGGTCATAAGCCGAGATCCCCAAACAACGCCCATTGCTTTGATGGGGAGCTCGTGGATCGTTCACGTTCAATTCGATTAGCGCGAAATTATTCTCTTCAAGGTGACTTAGCTGGATTGTTCTTTCTTCGTCCGCGATGACGGAGAAGTTCACCTCAACCAACTGGTCATCTCGGCCTTGAGCCGAGATCCCCTAAACAACGCTCATTGCTTTGATGGGGAGCTCGCGATTGTTCAATTAACAAAGAATTTCGAAAACAGCACTTGTAAAACGGTGCTGATTTTTTTATTTAGAAAATCCTAATAGTTTGTTAACACTACAAACTTGAAGTACTACAAAGGTTTTGGTAACCTTTCTCAACTTTAAAACTATTTATTCATAGGGGATATTTATGAAACGACTTTTATTTACGATAGGGCTTTGCTTGTGCACACTCGGTGTGGCGGTGGGGCAGACAAGTATAGCTTTTCAAGGATTTGAGGGAACGGGTTCTGATACTTGGACAATATCAAGTGGAGCAGCTAATATTTCAACAGCGGATGGTTCTGGAGATACACCTGCCTCACAAAGATTAAGAACAGGATCTAATTCTTGGCAAGTAAACAATTCAACAGGAACTTTAGAACTTGGTTCGGTTTCTGTTTCGGGTTACACTGATGTTAAAATTGTACTATACATATCAAGTACTGCAGGCACAAGTGGAAATGGTGCTGATGCGGCAGACGAAGTTGAAGTATTTGTAAATGTTGATGGAGATGGTTTTCCAGGAACAGCAGATATTGAAATAGAAGGAGCTAGTAATGCTCGTTGGGGTTATGCCGCAACAGGTGATTCTACGGAAGCAGGAACATCTATAGTACGACAAGGGAGTGCTGGTACAGATAATGGAACAATTTATTCCAGGTTGGTAGTTTCAGTGCCGAATGGAAGTTCTACTGTAGCGTTACAAGTAGTAGCTAATAATAACTCTGGTAACGAGATATGGAATGTAGATGATATTTCTCTAATTGGTACTAGTGCTAGTGGAACTCCTGAGAAATTAACAGTTACTTCAGTAAATAGTGGAAGTAGCCCCTCTAATGGAACTACTTTTGATGTGGTCGTACAAGCTCAGGAAAATGACGGAACGCCTGCAAATGTTTCCGGGGATGTTGAGATTACACTTACAAAAGCAACTGGAGCTGGAACTTTAGGTGGCACATTAACAGGAACCATTACAGATGGTACCAATGAAGTTACTATTTCAGGTGTTACTTACAACACTACAGAATCAGGTGTTTCAATAACGGCTTCGGATGACGCAAGCAATTTAACAGCGGGAACAAGCTCAACTTTTGAAGTTTTGGCTGCAGCTGATCAATTAGTAATGGTTGACGTACCCACTGAGGGATCTGTTGGCGCAGCACTAAGTACTTTTACTGTAGAAGCGAGAAGAAGCGGAGACAGTTCGGTTGACTTGAACTATACAAAATCGATTACTGTAAGCATAGACTCAGGAACAGGATCAATTGGTGGTACGACATCAAAGTCGGCTTCTTCAGGGGTTTCAACATTTGACGATATAACTTTGGATGCAGCCGATACCTTTACGTTAGAAGCTACAGACGGCTCTCTTACAAGTGCAGCAAGTGCGGGTATTACTGTAACTTCTGTAAACGGTTCTCCAGCGGTTGGTGACATTTTTATCTCAGAATATTCTGATGCTTCCGGAAGTGGGAATTTTATATATGAATTTCTTGAGCTTTATAACCCTAAAGATGAAGCTGTTGGTTTGGATGGCTATGTATTAAGACAAAGAAACAGTACTCAATCACATACATTTAGCGGTACAACGATTGTTCAGGGAAATGGATTTCTTGTGATCGGTAGAGATGCAGATGAATCTGCTTTTGAAACCCATTATGGTATTACTTTTTCTGATAATGTTACCTATGTAAACGGAAGTAATTCTTTTATATCAATTAATGGTGGAGAAGATTATTTACTCGAGGATGGTTCCGGTACAAATGTTGACCCAGCAACAGATGATGAGTACACCGCAGTAACATTATCATCAAGTGGTAATGTTTACAGAATTAGTTTTGCAGGAAACGCAACTACGGATTGGGTTTCAGGTTCAGATTCTGATGCAAGTCCTGGTACTTTAGATGCAGGGGTAGAAATCTCAGGTTCAGCAGGTTGGAGAATGCTTTCCTTCCCGATTTCAGGCGGAGCAGCGGAAGATATTTCTGACGATACAGCTATTCAGGGAGTTTCCGGCGGAGATGATACCGGTGCGGCTTCAAACTTTATGACTTATGATAACACCGGTGCTTTTGAAACGCCTGCATCAGTATCCACAAATCTTGGCAACGGCTATGGTTTTATTACTTATTTCTACAATAATACAGACGCCGGAAGTTCGACACTTCCTATAACATTAGACGCTTCAGGTACAGAACCTTCCAGTGATGTCAGCGTTGATCTAAATGTTTCTAATGCTGTAAGCAGTAGCTACTATACTATGGCAGGTAATCCTTATGCTACAAACTTCAACTTGAATTCAATTACTGCAACAGGCGGTTCTATTCAGAACAATGTGCATTTTTGGGATGACGGTTCAGATTCTTATTCTGCTCAAGATCGTACCACGCCATATATAGTTGAGCCATGGCAGGGATTCTGGATAGAAACTACCAGCTCAGATGTATCCGCTATTTCAATGCCGACAAGTGGAAAGACTACAACCGCTGCAACAGGCACATTCTTTTCAAAAGACAACCCAAACAGTGGCGATATCAATTTCACGCTTTCATCAGAAACTACTTTTGATAAAGCTATTCGTTTAAGCGCTCGCCCAAATGCAGTGCTTGGTTACGATGTTGATGATGCTTCAAAGTTTGCTCCGTTAGTGAATTCTTACGCAACAATGGCATTTGTTGGTGAAATAGAAAATGAAGACAAACTACAGTCTGTTTTCTCTATTCCTTCAAATCTGGAAGAAGCTATAACAATTCCTTTACGTATCAATACTTATAACGCGTCAGGTGAATTTACTTTTGCCTGGGAAGATGTAGAAACCTTATCAGAGAACTGGGATATCACACTTACCGACTACGAAACAGGAAATACCGTTTCTTTAAGAGAGGTTAGTTCATATACATTTATGGTTAATGAGCAAGCTCAAAAATCTACAAGATCAGTTCTTGCTGTTGCTACTACAATGGAAAGCAACGATGGGGAATCTAATCGTTTTGGGATCACGATCACTCCAAGCACATCAGTTGGTATTGATGATGAGGTCGATGCGCCAACTGTGTTTGCGCTGGGTCAAAATTACCCGAATCCGTTTAACCCAACTACGAATATCAATTATTCCGTGGGCGAAGCCGGTCCAGTGAACATTACCGTGTATAACGTAATGGGACAGAAGGTAGCTGAACTTCTAAATACGACCAAGAATGCAGGCAGCTATCAGCTGACGTGGAATGCAACAGGCGTGGCAAGTGGAATTTACTACTACCGCTTAACGGCTCCGGGCCAGGTACTAACCAGACAAATGACATTAATTAAATAACAGCTATTAGCTGACAGCCGTTAGCGTTTAGCTTTGAACAAAGCCTCTAAACGCTAACGGCTAAACGCTGAGAGCTAAAAGTTTTATTACTATGAAAAATTTATTACTCGTTTTACTTACACTCACAATCGCATTAATACTAACTTCACTTGCGATGGCGCAACCGGGTTTACCGAGCGATCCTGCTCAGGCTCCCATTGATGGCGGGCTAGGCTTGCTTGCTGCTGCAGGCGGAGCGTATGCTTACAAAAAGCTTAAGGGCCGTAACAGCGAAAGCGAAGACGTATAAACAAGACCACACTCATTCACGAGCGTAGCGAAGTGATCTCCGAATCACTGCCCACTTTTAGCAGGGCAGATATTCACTGATTTACAAAAGGTTCCGATGGTCTCCGTCGGAACCTTTTTTTGTTTGGACCTCCCCGTTTCATTACCACATTTTCTGTACAGAGCAGTTCGCCCCTGCTAAGAATAGGAGGGGAGTTAGGTTGTAGCTCGTAAGGATTTTAATCCGCAGCGGTTTAAGCATTGATCGAACCATACGTCGCAGAACCTGAAGGATCTGCTTGTTTAAAATCATGCAACAAAATGTATGCTAGAAGGGCGTTCACGCCCGGCGGTTAATTTCAGGCCGCGAGATGACGGTATTTTTTATATAGTTTCAGGGTCATCCTGATCCCGAGGTTTCGGGACGAAGGATCTTCAAAATCCGGGTTTTTAAAGCTTATCCAACTTATTCGGAAAAAAGGAGAAATAACGGAAAGTTGTAAACCCTTTGAAGGTAACGGGTTAAAGTTAATCCATCAAAAAAATATTCCTTTCATTTAACAAAATATATAAAAGAGCCGATAATCATTTTGACTTCTAAGTTATCTGTTAATTAATAGATTTTAATGAGATACAGATAAATTTAATTTGTATTAGTTAACAGTGTTAATTAATATTTACTTAACGCTGTTAATTACAGTTAGCAAAGTTTTAATAAACCAAAAGAGGTAACAAATTGATAAAAAAGCTACTTACATTGTTTTTTTGCTTTTTACTTACGGGTATGACTTATGGGCAAACAAGAACAATTTCAGGAACGGCCGGCTGGAGAATGATTTCCATTCCTAAAGCTGGCGCTACTGTTACAGATATTTCTGATGACACAGCCATTCAGGGAGTAACAGGCGGATCTAACTCAGGCGATGCCGCAAATATTTACTTTAATGCCGGATCTACCGGCTCCGGCTTAGATGGTTGGACAGTACCAACAAATATGAGTACAGCATGGGGTGATGGTTTGGGAGTGATTGTATATTTCTATAATAACACTACCGGAGGTAGTACTGAACTTCCCTTAGATCTGGATGTGAGCGGTTCAGAGCCGGGTTCTGATGTAACAGTAACAATTACAGATGATTTTACACTTCTTGGAAATCCTTTTCAGTCAAACATTACTGTTGATGATCTTGATGGGGATGCAACGGGCGCAGGTCTTTTGTTTGGTGGTATAAATGCTTCAATTAAAGTATGGAATAACGCTTCAAGCTCTTGGGCAAGCTATAATTTAGGAACCGGTTTGATTCTATCTGAATGGCAAGGTT
This sequence comes from Balneola sp., assembly GCA_965222085.1. GTDB lineage: Bacteria > Bacteroidota > Rhodothermia > Balneolales > Balneolaceae > Balneola. Next base: position 265,910 of record OZ244952.1, on the reverse strand, counting down.
TTTTCATTGAAAAAGCGAGTGGTCTTATAACTGATCTTACAGAGGTTACAATTCCTGCATCTTCAAAAACAGGTAGTGCAGCTGATATTGAGGTATACAGCAAAGCAAAAGCTTTTGAGACTAGAAGTATAGATCTTCATATGACAGGTGACGGATTTAATGATCTTTCTACAAAGTTCTATTTTACGCCGTATTCTTCTGAGGCGGAAGATCAATTTGATGGGTCTAAATTAAGCTCACTAAACGGATCACCAACTATTGCCTTTGTTCAGGATTTCGGAGAAGGAAAAGTATTACTAAGCCAGGACGCCAGATTTCTTGACCCGGAAACTACACAAACCTATGATCTGGAAGTTAATGATGCCGGAATAAGCGGAGAATATACACTCAGCTGGGAAACTATGAAGCAGATCCCATCTGATTGGGCAATTACTCTTATTGACCGCGAAGAGGATATCTATATTGATATGCAATCTGAAACGAACTACATCTTCAATGTTGAAGCAAAGCAAAAAAGACCGAATATGACTTCACTAAGGGTTGGAGCTGTAAAACAGAAATCTGTAAACAATTCAAACCCTCGTTTCGGAATCACGATCACTCCGAGTACGTCAGTAAGTATTGATGATGAGGTCGATGCGCCAATTGAGTTTGCGCTGGGTCAAAATTACCCGAATCCGTTTAACCCAACTACGAATATCAATTATTCCGTGGGCGAAGCCGGTCCAGTGAACATTACCGTGTATAACGTAATGGGACAGAAGGTAGCTGAACTTCTAAATACGACCAAGAATGCAGGCAGCTATCAGCTGACGTGGAATGCAACAGGCGTGGCAAGTGGAATTTACTACTACCGCTTAACGGCTCCGGGCCAAGTTCTAACCAGACAAATGACATTAATTAAATAACAGCTATTAGCTGACAGCTGTTAGCGTTTAGCTTTGAACAAAGCCTCTAAACGCTAACGGCTAAACGCTGAGAGCTAAAAGCTTTTATTACTATGAAAAATTTATTACTCGTTTTACTTACACTCACTATCGCATTAGTACTAACTTCTCTTGCTATGGCGCAACCGGGCTTACCGGGCGATCCTGCTCAGGCTCCCATTGACGGCGGTCTAGGCTTGCTTGCTGCTGCAGGCGGAGCGTATGCTTACAAGAAGCTTAAGGGGCGTAACAGCGAAAGCGAAGACGTATAAACAAGATCTTGCTATCTGTTTCGGCGTTCTAATTATGGAACACAGATTAAACAGATATTTACTGATGTATAAAAGGTTCCGATGCTCTGCGTCGGAACCTTTTTTTGTTTAGAAGCTGTGTTTAATAGCTGTTCGGACCTCCCCGTTTCATTACTACATTTTCTGTACGGAACAGTTCGCCCCTCCTAAGAACAGGAGGGGAGTTATGATTCAATTCTTAAACCACAGAGCGGGAAGGATTTGCTTGTTAAAAATATCCTAATCTAAATCGAAGAGCTTTAAACAAGGAGGGCGTTCACGCCCGGAGGTTAATTTCAGGCCGCGAGATGACGGTATTTTTTATATAGTTTCAGGGTCATCCTGATCCCGAGGTTTCGGGACGAAGGATCTGCAAAACCCGGATTAAGAATCCTAACAGCCGTTCGGACTAAAGTCCTCACTGGCGAACTTGATACTGAATGATGATGGTGATTTAGATTTTCTCAGGTACACCGACAGGTTTATCCCACAGCGATTGAAGACAGGCAAAAACATAAGCGCAGAACCTGAAGGATCTGCTTGTTTAAAATCATGCAACAAAATTTATGCTAGCTCACGCCCGGCGGAGGGTTAAAAACAGAACTTGAAACCCAGAAAAAACTAACAGTCCTCACTAAGATCCTGAAACGAGTTCAGGATGACCTTGATAGAGAGATTATTTATAAGCTAGAAGGGCGTTCACGCCCGGCTATTTGTAAACCGCCGGCAGGCAAGCAAGAGCTTCAGCACAGCCTAGTCCAGCTCAGTAAGTAAGCTTCTGATATCTAACGGTTTTGTAAACATATCAACTGAACCGTCTTCTTTTTTTGGCCATTGTTCTTTAGGTCTGTCCCAATACAATTCAACTCCATTACCATCAGGATCATCGAGATATAAAGCTTCCGAAACACCATGATCAGAAGCACCCGAAATCGGGTATTTTTTATCCTGCAGTCGTTGAAAAATTTCCGCCAGATCTTTTTTAGAAGGATAAAGAATTGCCGTGTGAAACAATCCCGGGCTATTTTTAGGAGCAGCTCCTGCATTTTTACTGAACCAGGTATTCAATCCTATATGATGATGATATCCACCGGCTGAAATAAAAGCAGCTTGATCTCCATAGGTGGTCATGAGTTCGAAACCTAACAAGCCGCAATAAAACTCAAGAGAACGGTTAAGATCAGAAACTTTCAAATGAACATGTCCAATGGAAGTTTTGGGAGGAATTTTATAAGACATAGCAGAATGGTTTAATAGGAGTTTTAAAAATAAAAAAAGCCTTCTCAAAAAGAAGGCTTTTTAAATGAAATAGAATTAGATCAGAAGATCAGGGATCAGTTACCACCATCTCTGTTTGCTGATCTTGGAGTCGGCCAGGTCATTTGCTCACCTGTTCTTCGGTTTATAGGAAGAACTGCTCTGTCTCTTGGGAAAGTTTCAGGGTCTTCACTAGCCATGTATGTAAGAACAGCAGTTAGAATGGCATTGTTGCGAACATCATCAAAAACGATCTTATCATAAGTATCACGATTTGTGTGCCAAGTATAGTTCCAGTAACTCCAGCTTAATGAGCTTAGAGAAAAACCGGGAGCACCTGCCGCTACAAAAGAAGCGTAGTCAGAGCCACCACCACCGGGAGTTCCCGGAAAAGTTGTTTCAATATGTCTGCTGATGTCGTTCGGTACTGCTTCTAACCAGCGTCCTAAGAATTCATAAGAATGAAGGAATCCTTGTCCTGATAATCTCACCACACGTCCGGTTCCGTTATCCTGATTGAAAAGAGCCTGTAAGTTTTCAACAACTTCAGGATTGTCTTCAACAAAAGCTCTTGAGCCATTCAAACCTTGCTCTTCACTTCCCCAGAGTCCAACAATAATAGTTCTCTTTGGATTAGGATATACTTTTTTCAAAATACGAGCTGCTTCCATCATGGTGATAGAGCCTGTACCGTTATCAGTAGCTCCGGTTCCGCCATCCCAAGAATCAAAATGAGCAGAAAGAACAATATATTCATCCGGTTTTTCAGTTCCGGGGATAGTTGCGATAGTATTGAAAGTCTCAACTTTTCCAAGATCTTTGGAGGTTGCTTTTACATGAATTTTTGGGTTATCACCATATTCAGTTAAGCGGTAAAGTAATCCATAATCTTCAAGGGATAGATCTACAGTAGGGATTTTCTTGGTTGAAGAACTAAATATTTTATTTACACCAAATCCTGACGACCATCTGGACTGAATAATTCCAACTGCTCCGGCTTCTTCAAGAGCTGCAATAATTGTACGGGAGTTGTATCCGGTGTTGTTGATGCGATCTCTCCAAGCCCGAGCTTCCGCATTGCGCTCTTCTTTCATTTTTTCAAACGATTCTTCTGTGGCAAATTCTTCCCAGTTATAATCAGGACGTCCTGTTGGTTGATGCATTGAAACCAATACATATTTACCTTTAGCGTTCTTCAACCAAGCTTCAAATTCTTCCTTATTTTCAACTTCAGGAATAAGTACTGTTTCAGCTTCAACACCGTTCTTCTTTGTTCCCGGGCTCCATGCTAAGATCATTCCTTCCATACTTACCGTACGGGGATGTGTAAGATCTACATGAGTAATTCCACGCTCCCATCCTCGCCATTCTCCAAATTGCTTCTTTTCTGCTTCAATTCCCCACTCATTAAAAGTATCTACTGCCCAGTTGTGAGCTTTTAATTGTTGCGGAGTTCCAACCAAACGTGGCCCGATTACATCCAGCAGTTCATGAGCCAGCTTCTCCAGATGAGAATTTTCATTAGCTTCTTTTACGATCATATCAACTACTTCTTCAGTAGTTTGTGCAACTGCCAATGTGCTTGTTAGCACAAAAACAGCCATAAATAGTTTAAGTGTTCTTTTCACTTTCACCCTCATTAGATTAATAATTAGTTGGCGAGAATATATCTAAGAAAAGAATAAGGGAAGAGGGTGGTAACTTTTTTTAACAGTTTACTTTAATAAAAAAGACTCCAACTCTTTTCGAGCGGAGTTTTGAATATATTTGTCACGGAAACACTAAATCACGAAAGTTACTATTTAATGTTTTTGGGATTTAGTGGAGAGAGCTTCATTTGGGAAAATTAGTCAAAAATATGGTTTTCATAGTCTTTCCACCATTGTTCGATATCGACTTTAGGATTCCTGCAAATGTAAACCGGGATTCCGTTTTCCTCACCGATAGCATATTTATGATAGATCCGTTTCACCAATTCAACTTCTTCAAAAACGGAATTAACTGAGTCTGTTTCATTCCCAATACTGATCCAAATATCTGCGTCTTTATTTTGATATCCCCATAGCCAAAAACTTCCGTGTCTGCTGATCGGATCAGGCAATCCGTATTTATCCCCTAAAACTTTAATTGCTCCGGCTTCACCATAGTTTTCAGCCCAAATCACACAGTTTGTTTTTCCATCTGTACAGTATTCTTGATATAAACTATCCACCAAAGCAACTTGCTCTTCCCATCCAAACATATCCGCATAGTCGCCGGTAAGTTCTACTCTTCCATCAACTAAGGGTTTGTCCGTGTATTCAACATAAGACTCAATGGGAAGAATTGGTGTTAGTTGTGGGATATAAGGGATGATTGGTACTATCAGTACAGCTACAACCGCAAAATTCCATTTCAGTTTGGTTGATAAAAGTTTTTCAATTTTTACCGCACCCACAGCAAATACAACAGGATATGCAGCAAAAAAGTAATATGCCTTCGATTGAAGTATCCACATAGTGACAAAGATCACAAGAAAGGCAATTCCGACACTCTTGTATTTTTTCAATTGAATATCAAAAAACAGTGCTGACAGACCGATCAGACTTACTATAAAAGTGAAGATGTATTCAAGCTGAGAAAGCCCAAAGTCAAAAGGGTTAATGGCATCCAGTTGTTTTGATTTTAAAACTTCAAGATGAAGCAGAAAAGGAATGTCATATGATAATTGCCAAAGAATGTTAGGGAGGAAAATCAAAAGTGCTGAAAATCCGGACAAATACAGCCACTTAGATTTATATAATTCAGCTTTTTTATAGAAAAGAAGCCCGATAGCTACTCCAAACCCCCAGACCAACATTGTGTATTTATTCATCAAACCTAATCCGGCAGTTGCTCCCATCAGTATTAAAAACTTATGGTTTTCAGTTTTGATATATCTGATGAGAAAGAAGAATCCTAAAGTCCAAAAGAGTTGATCAAAAGCTACCGGTTGAAAAAGGGTGTGATTGCGATAAAACGGGAGGAAAGCTAACACACAGACGCCCGCTATAAGTACTGCTTTGGATTTACCGCCAAGTTCTTTAGCCATTGCACAACAAAGATATAGAATTGCCAGTCCGGCCAGAGTTGGGAAAAGGCGCACACCGATTAACGAATAGTCGAACAATACATAAGAGATTTTTCCAATCAGCGCGATGAAGGGAGGAAATTCCATAAAACCCCAATCTAAATGTTCGCTTACTGAAAGATGGAGAAGTTCATCTCTGTGAAAACCATAATTTTGATTACCGAACCAATGAATTACGAACTTGAACAAAGCCAAGACTCCGATAATAGGCAGGTACTTTTTCATTTTTTATACTCTGTATTTTAGTAGTGAAACCAACTACGAAGAGAATTTCGAAAAGTTATAAAAAAACCTCCAACTCTTTCGAGCGGAGGTTTATTGATTTTAAGAGAACTTAGTTCCTTGCTTGAAGTCATCCTCCGGCGAAGGTCGAGGATCTGGATTTAAATAAAGATTGAGATCTCAGGCATACGCCGTGAGATGACTCGAATTCAATATCCAGTTATCATGCAGTCTCTAACATTTTTTTAAGCGTAATGCCAATTTCTGCAGGACTGTCAACAACGGTGATACCCGCAGCAGCCAGTGCTTTTTTCTTCTCCTGAGCAGTACCTTTACCACCGGAAATGATTGCACCTGCGTGTCCCATACGTCGTCCCGGAGGCGCTGTTGATCCTGCAATAAATGCTACAACAGGTTTGTTAACATGCTCTGCGATATAAGCAGCAGCTTCTTCTTCAGCAGAACCGCCAATCTCACCGATCAATACAATCGCATCCGTATCAGGATCTTCCTGAAGCATTTTTACTGCGTCAAGATGAGTGGTTCCGATAACCGGATCTCCACCGATTCCGATAGCAGTGCTTTGACCCAATCCTTCTTTGGTCAATTGATCAACTGCTTCGTAAGTCAACGTTCCTGATCTGGAAATCAAACCAACGGTTCCTTTTGAGAAAATACTTCCGGGCATAATTCCAACTTTTGCTTCACCTGGAGTAATTAATCCGGGACAATTTGGTCCAACCAATACCGCTCCGTGACTTTTAACAACTTGTTTGGCTACGATCATGTCTTTAACAGGAATTCCTTCGGTGATGCAAATGATCACTTTGATGCCGGCAAAAGCTGCTTCAGTAATAGCGTCGCCAGCAAATGCAGGAGGAACAAAAATGATAGATGTATTTGCCTGAACTTTTTCAACAGCTTCAGCAACTGTATTAAAAACCGGACGATCCAGGTGAGTTTGTCCGCCTTTTCCCGGAGTAACTCCGCCTACAACATTTGTTCCGTACTCGATCATTTGACCTGCATGAAAACTTCCTTCACTTCCGGTAAAACCCTGTACAATCAGTCGGGTATCATTTCCTACTAATACGCTCATTTTTGTTCTTTAACGTTCAAATTTTTGTGCGCTTGAATATACCACCATTGTATAAGAACATCCAACATTGAACAAACAATATCCAACTTCGAACTTTTTTATTTTCTCTTTTTCCTTTTCACTCATATATACTTAACCACTTTTTTCATTCATCATTTTCTTATACTTAAATTATGATAACCGACGACAAAAAAGAGGAAGTTCGCGACGCCGCTGATATAGTGGAGGTTGTGGGCGACTATGTGAAGCTGAAGCGCTCAGGTAGTGGTTTCACGGGTTTGTGTCCTTATCATGATGAAAAGACTCCATCTTTTAATGTGACACCTAGATTAGGCATTTTTAAATGTTTTGGATGTGGTGAATCAGGTGATGTATTCAAATTTGTGATGGATCAGGATGGGATCGGTTTTACAGAAGCCGTTCGTCAGCTTGCAGATCGTTACGGCGTTTTTATCCCCGAAGAAGAAAGTTCTGAACCATCAGAGAGCCTTCAGCAGAAAGAAGGAATTTATCATGCGCTGAAGTTTGCAGGAATTTATTTTTACAGAAATCTGATCGAAAACCCGGATGCAGAGAAGGCATTAAAGTATCTGGATAACCGTGGTTATAATCGGGAAGTGTTCAAAAAGTACGGATTGGGTTATGCTCCTACGGGTGGAAGCGATCTTTACAAAGCAGCTTTGAACGCAGGCATTTCAGAAGAATATTTAGTTGAAGCAGATCTGATAAAACCCAGCCAAAGGGGAGATGGCTTTTACGATACTTTTCGTGGACGATTGATGTTTCCCATTTTTGGAACTACAGGAAAAGTGATCGCTTTTGCAGGAAGAGTACTTGGAAACGAAAAAACAGCGAAGTACATAAATTCTGCACAGACCAAAGTGTACAACAAAAGCGAAGTTGTATATGGGGTTAACTTTGCAAAGAATGAGATCCGTAAAAATAAAGAAGTGATTCTGGTTGAAGGATATACGGATGTGATCACTTTGAATGAACACGGTATTAAAAATGTGGTGGCGAGTTCAGGAACGGCACTCACACCCGGGCAAATGAAGATCCTGAATCGTTACGGTGAGAAGATCATTATGATCTACGATGCGGATAATGCTGGTCAGGCAGCCATGAAACGCGGAATTGATATTGCTTTGGCTCAAGGAATGGAAGTTCAGTTGCTGGAACTCCCGGATGGGGAAGATCCTGACTCATTTGTGAAACAATTTGGAAAAGAATCTTTTGATGAGCTGAAAAATAAAGAAGCTTTAGATTTTGTGGATTTTCTGCTTTTGAAAGCAGATGAAGAAGGACGATTGAACAATCCTGTTCAGGTTGGTAAAGTGATTTCAGAAATTCTGCATGCTATTGCCAGTATCAAAGAGTCTATTCAGCGACAGATCTATGTTCAGCATCTTCATCAGAAAACTCAACAATACCGAAAGGGGAGTGACCGGGAACTTTTTACTGAGCTGGAAAGAGTGATGGCACAAAAGCAGCAGGAAGATTTCAGGGATCGAAGGAGGGAAGCGTTCAGGGAACAAAGGACTGTTGACGAAGAAGGAATTTCGGATGGCAACGTTACTTCAGACGAAGTTCAAGCTTCGAAAACTTTGGACGGTCGGCATAATACATCTTCCAAAAAACCTCAGTTCGAGAAAGAACTTATCCGGTTAATGATCACTTACGGCCGTGACATGGTTGAATATATTTGCTCATTCACAAATGAAAAGCTTTTTGAAGATGAAGAATTAAAGACTTTTTATCTGGACATCCTCAATCGTTATAAAGAAGAAAAAGAGATTACAATTCAGATCTACTCCGGAAAACAAGATCCATTTCCTCGGTTGGTAGGCGATGTTCTATTGGAGCAATACGCTCCAAGCGAGAGGCATGAGGAGAAAGTTGGATTGAAATATGAAAAAGATAAGAATCCTTACAGAACGGCAAAAAGTACGATCAAAGCTATGGAATTGGCCTTTTATAAGAGGAAAATAGCAGAGCTGTCTGAGCGATTCGGAAGATCGGAATCTCAGGAAGAGAAAAAGAAAATTATGTCTTCTCAAACACTCATTCAGGGTAAAGTCACCAAATTGACAACCACTTATTCAGATGATTATTACCCTGATCCTTCTATTGAGTCAGATAATGTAGTGAATGAGAAAAAATTTGAGTACAAGATGAAAGGGCAAAGGGAATAATTATTGGTTATTAGTTGTTGGTAAAAACAAATAACTAATAACTGATATCCTATTATAAATATGAAGACCATCAATCCTGCGACCGGAAAAGTAATTAAAGAATATTCGGAAATGAGTTTTGAGGAAGTTTCCGGGATCATTTACAGGGCAAGCATTGCTCAAAAACAGTGGAAGGAAAAGAGTTTTACAACTCGTTCTGTAAACCTGAATAAGATCAGTGAATTACTAAAAGAGAATAAGGACAGTCTGGGTAAATTGATGTCTACCGAGATGGGAAAACCTTTTTCCCAATCAATCGGAGAGATAGAAAAATGCGCCTGGGTTTGTGAATACTATGCTGAAAAAGCAGAGGAATTTCTTGCCGATGATGCTGTTGAAACAGATGCATCAAAAAGTTATGTGACTTTCAATCCTCTGGGAACTGTGCTTTCAATTATGCCGTGGAATTTTCCTTTCTGGCAGTTATTCAGATTTGCAGCTCCGGCGTTGATGGCGGGTAATGCAGTAATTCTGAGTCATTCCGAAAATGTAACTGGCTGTGCATTAGAAATTGAAAAGATAATCCATGGATCTGGAATCTCTTCTGACTTGTTTCGCACAATATTGGTTCAAAATGAAAATATGAAACCGATAGTTCAGCACGATGGAGTTGCAGCGGTTACTTTAACAGGAAGCACCGGAGCCGGAAAAATTGTAGCTTCGCAAGCCGGTGAAGCACTAAAGAAAACCGTACTTGAACTTGGAGGGAGTGATCCTTCTATTATTTTAGCCGATGCGGATATCAAACAGGCTGCGGAAAGTTGTGTGGACTCAAGATTATTAAACAGCGGGCAAAGTTGTATTGCAGCTAAAAGGTTCGTGGTAGTTGAAGAGGTGTATAATGAGTTTGTTTCTGAGTTCAAAAAACTGATGGAAACTAAGAAAGTTGGAGACCCTTTTGATGAAACTACTGATATCGGTCCAATGGCTAGAGAAGACCTCAGAGATGGGCTACACGATCAGGTTCAAAAAAGTATAGAAGCCGGGGCAAATTGTATCCTTGGTGGAGAAAAACCCGGAGCGGCAGGTTCTTTTTATCCGGTTACTATTCTTGAAAATGTAACCAAAGGAATGCCCGCCTACGATGAAGAGTTATTTGGGCCTGTTGCCTCCATCATCAAAGTTAAAGACAAACATGAAGCCATAAAAGTAGCAAACGATTCTATCTACGGATTGGGAGCATCTATTTATTCGGCAGATGTAGAAAAAGCAGAAAAAATCGCAGCAGAACAGTTAGAAGCAGGATGCTGTTTTGTGAATGACTTCGTTAAATCTGATCCGAGACTTCCTTTTGGAGGAATCAAACAATCAGGTTATGGGCGAGAGTTGGGATTATATGGAATTCGGGAATTTGTGAATACGAAGACGGTTTACGTGAAGTGAAAGAAATTAGGAATAAGTAAATACGGGAATTAGGAATAGCTATTAAGTTGTTTTTGATTAGGTTCGTCTTTTCGATCTAGATATCATAAAAAGTTTCGACGTGTAGAAAAAATGATCATTCTAGAAATTTGTGAAATTTATCTATTAATTTTTCACAGGATAGTCCGAATTGTTTAGGATTTCCGTTAGAATTAAATCCTTTGTAGACTAGAAGATCTTTAATTTCTTCATCTAAAGATTCTAAATCAGCCATATCGTCTATTTCTAATAAAAATTGCCATTCAGATATTTTTTTATATCTAATAGTTGAATCTAGCTTTAGATTAGAAAGTCCTTCTTTTAAAGGTATGAGTTCATATTTGCTAATTTTTATGGCTATCAAACTCAAGCAGTGTTTAGTTGGGTTCAATAATTAGGAATAGCTATTCAATTATTCCTAATTCCCGTATTCCTAATTATTTCCTACCATCATTGTGATTACCAACTCCGGCTGATGCCTCACCTTTTGCTAAGGCGCTTAACCGATCTACAGCATCCCAAAGTGTCATAGCTTCTTTCAGGGTTTCGTCAAAAACATCATTTACGATAGGGTAGAAGGACTTCATTCCCCAAACCTGGCGGGCGAGCTCGGCTTTCATCCGACCTTCACTCATCCATGCTACTTCTTCAAAATGTCCCACAGGAACAAATAGAGAATCTTTTCTGAACTTTGGAGTATCAACTGTATCAGTTATAACTAGTCCCTGATCAATTAATGAGGCTTTGAAATCAGCAATATTCTTTTCATCCCAGGTGAAATCAGTACGGAATTTTTCAAAATCATCTTCCCATTGTGAACGGAACTCATCTCCATTTTCATCTAAATATGATCGCACGTAATCAAAAGCTGCTCTTTTACGAATAGCAAAGTTGATCACATATCCTGAACGGGTAGTATCATCCGGGATAATATAATCAGGAACAATTCCACCACCACCGTAGACGGTTCTTCCGGCATCGGTTTTGAATTTCAACGAGTCCGGAATTTCTTCTGAAAATTCTATGGCGTCGCTCATTGCATTTTGTCTGCGATAAATTTCATAAGCGTATTCTTCACCACCGCCTTCCACAAAAGGTTTTTGGATCAAGCGACCCGAAGGTGTGTAATATCTTGAAATAGTCACACGAACATTACTGTTATCGATCAATTCATATTGTTGTTGAACCAATCCTTTTCCGAATGTACGTTTACCTACTATTAATCCACGATCATGATCCTGAATAGCTCCTGAAACGATCTCACTTGCAGAAGCAGCTCCTTCATCCACTAAAATAATAACCGGCTTTCCCTGATACTCACCATCTTTTCTGGAGAAGTAGTCACCGTCAAATCGGCTGTGCTTACTTTTTGTTGAAACCAGAGATGTTCCTCGCGGAAAAAATTCCTCTGCAATAGCAATGGCTTGTCCTAAATACCCACCCGGATTTCCACGCAGGTCCAACACGAGTCGTTGCATGCCCTGAGATCTCAATTCTTTTGAAGCTTCCATGAATTCCTGGTGTGTGGTAGCAGCAAAACGGTTGATCTTGATGTAACCGGTTTGACTGTCCAACATGTAGGAAGTGTCAACAGTGTATAATGGGATATCATCTCTTTCGATTGTAAAGTACAATGGAGAAGAAACACCGGGTCTTACAATAGTAACTTTCACTTTAGAGCCTTTTTCGCCACGAAGATTTTTCAGCACTTGCTCATTAGTAAAACCAACTGCATTACTGTCTTCAATAGCGACAATTCTGTCACCTGATCTGATTCCGAGTTGATCACTTGGTCCACCGGAAATTGCAGTAACAACTGTGATAGTATCCTGAATGATGTTGAACTGAACACCAATGCCCTGAAATTTTCCTGCAAATTCTTCCTGAACTCTTTCACTGTCATCCGGTTCTATATACACGGAATGAGGGTCTAAAGTCGAAAAAAGACCGCGTATAGCATATTCAGTCAGCTTGGTCATATTCTCGCCTTCCGTATTATTGGAAACGTAGAAATAAGCCTTCTCAAAACTGGTAAATGCATCCGTAATGGAATTTATCTGTACACCTGGAAAGGTGGTATCCACAGGAGTTGACTCAATTTTCAGCGTGGAATCTTTTACATGAGTAACAAATTCTTTAATGCTGATCTTATACATCTTGTCGAGATCAGCTTCACTGAAGTAATTAGCTACAATACTTCGGGTTGCCTGCGCATATTTGATAATATTGGTTTCATCATCGTTTGCAGTTGATTTAACAACAGAATCAGCACCGGTAAATTTTACCAGAGCTAAAATTAGTACGATAACTACCTGTGGGGCGATAAATTTTTTTAAGGTCATATTCAGTTCAATTGTTCATTACACTAACTAAATAGTATAACAAAATGTTTCATTCTGATGGATTGTAATAAATAAACCGTTCTAATGCCCATTAAAGTATGTAATGGCTCAGATCTTTGTCTTTGACCAGATCTTCGAGCTGTTTACTTACATAAGTTGGATCAATTGTGATCTCTCCGGAATTGATATCATCCGGAACGGCAAACAGTAATTCATCAAATAGTGAAGACATTATGGTATGCAAACGTCTGGCTCCGATATTTTCTACCTGCGAGTTTACCACAGCTGCAATTCTGGCTAGTTCAAGAATAGCATCATCGGTAAATTCTATTTTTACGCCCTCTGTTTCCAGCATAGCTTCGTACTGTTTTGTAAGTGCGTTTTTTGGCTGTGAAAGGATCTTTACAAAATCTTCTTCAGTGAGAGAATTGAGTTCCACGCGAATCGGGAAACGACCCTGAAGTTCGGGAATCATATCAGAAGGTTTTGATACATGAAATGCACCTGACCCCACAAACAGAATATGATCGGTTTTCACAATTCCATGCTTAGTGTTAACGGTACTTCCTTCAACGATTGGCAGAAGATCACGCTGAACACCCTGACGACTTACATCAGGTCCGCTTTTTCCTGCTCCTGTGGATGGCTCAGCAATTTTGTCGATCTCATCAATAAATACAATTCCTTGCTTTTGAACTCTTTCCAGTGCTTCCTGAACCGCCGATTCATGATCGATCAGTTTTTCAGCTTCTTCTTCCAGAAGGGCTTCTCTTGCTTCAGAAATTGGGAGTTTACGCTTTGCTTTCTTGTTCTTTCCCATATTCCCCAGCATGTCCTGAAGATTCATTCCCATCTCTTCCATTCCGCCCGGACCAAAGACCTGCATCATTGGAGTTTTGGTATTTTTTACTTCGATCTCAATCTCACGTTCTTCTAACTCACCATTTCTGAGCTTTTCTCTGAATCGCTCACGGGTTCTCACATTCAATTCTTCATCGCCGGCTTTAGCAGGATCAAAATCTGAATCAGAGCTTCCTGATCCTGAATTAAAACCCACGCCTTTTTTGGTAACAGGAGGGATAAGGATATCCAGGATTCTGTTTTCAACAGCCTGAGCTGCTTTTTCTTTAACGCGCTCCTGCATTTCGGCTTTTACCATACTGACGGCAATATCGGTAAGGTCACGAATCATAGATTCAACATCACGACCTACATAACCAACTTCTGTAAACTTTGAAGCTTCTACCTTAACAAAAGGAGCCATAGCAAGTTTTGCCAGCCTGCGGGCGATTTCAGTTTTACCGACACCTGTAGGCCCGATCAATAAAATATTATTCGGAACTATCTCTTCTCTTATTTCTTCTCTGGAGTTTAATCTTCTCCAGCGGTTTCTTAGTGCAATTGCCACAGAACGCTTTGCAGCTTTTTGCCCGACGATGTATTTATCAAGCTCTTTTACAATTTGTTGTGGCGTTAAATTCTTTTCTTCTAACATCATTTAGTCCTCAATTTCTATGATCGACAAATTATGATTGGTATAGATGTCGATATCTGCAGCAATATTCAGTGATTCTTCAACGATCTGCTTGGCAGTTAATTTCTTAGCGTGTTTGCTCATTGCGCGGGCTGCTGAAAGAGCGTATGAACCACCACTTCCGATGGTGGCAATATTATCATCAGGCTCAATTACATCACCCTGACCTGAGATAACCAAAGCATTCTCATTATTCATGACTATAAGTAATGCTTCCAGTTTTTGGAGGAATTTATCTTTTCTCCATTCCTTAGCCAGTTCAACAGCAGCGCGCTGCATATTGCCGTTATATTCGTTTAGTTTTTCTTCGTATTTCTCAAAAAGGGTAAAGGCATCTGCAGTAGATCCGGCAAAACCGGCAAGAACTTTCCCTCCGTATAATTTTCTAACCTTTTTTACGGTAGATTTCATAACCGTTTTGTCCATGGTAGCTTGTCCGTCGCTACCCAATGCAGCTTTCCCATTGTGGATAACACCCACAACCGTTGTTGCATGTAATTTGAATGCACTCATTATATAAAATTAAATTCAGTTTAGGCTAAGATTGGCAAAAACCAAGCCATCAAAATATCAGTACTAATTTTGATGGGTATGGTTCTTTCTTCCATTCGAATTGGCAGAACTTCCTGACGTTCTGTTTCCGCTGTTTCGATGATTGCTTTTCTTTGTGATTTCAAGGTCTTCTTTACCGCGATCTATTTCCTCAACATATTCAACCTGTTGGAGCGCTTCATCAATCGAAGCTCCACGCATAACCACATCGGTAATATCCACATCAGAACCGGATAGCGTTACCTTGAATCTGCTCAATGGAATGCTTTCATCAGCAACTAAAGTAATTTTGATGTGCAATTTTGACATCCACTTCCAGCGCTTGCTGAACATTCCCTTGTTGATGAGTGTCTTCATATATGGGTTTACATACAGATCAACAGCGCGATACTCAGAAGCATGCTTAAATTTACTTAACCAGCTTTCGATATCAGTCAGGATCGTGTCATCGCTGATCACATCACCACTTCCGCCACACATTGGGCAGACTTTAGACACGGAGTTGATCACACTCGGACGAATTCTCTGCCTGGTGATCTGAACCAATCCGAAATCACTCATTCCCAGCATATTTGTTTTCGCAGGATCTTTTCGGAATTCTTTCTTTAACTCATCGTAGATCTTCTTACGATTTTTCTCATCTCTCAGGTCAATGAAATCTACTACAATAATTCCACCGATGTCTCTGAGACGGAGTTGTTTAGCAATTTCTCTGGCAGCGTCTAAGTTTGTTTTCAGAGAATTATCTTCTTGCTTGGCTTTAGCTGCATACGGACCTGAGTTCACGTCCACAACATACATAGCTTCTGTCTGCTCAAAGATAAGGTACCCGCCAGACTTCATTCTCACTCTGGGATTGAAGATAGAGTTAATGTCCTCAGCAATTCCCATTTGATCGAAAATATGCTTTTTGCCTTTATACTGATGTACGTTTTGTGCCATTTCGGGAGCAATCTGTCCAACATAAGATTTAAGCTGACGATACATTTTCGGGTCGTCAACTAATACACGTTCGTAGTTTTTTGCAAAAAGATCGCGAATCAGGCTTTCTGTCATATCCAGATCTCTGTGCAAGAGAGAGGGTGGTTTAGCAGTTTCAAGCTTATCTAAGATCTTTTCCCATTTTCTTAAAACATCACGAAGATCATCTTCAATGGCTTTTTCGTCCTGTCCCTGAGCAACTGTTCTCACAATCACTCCGAAACCATCCGGTACCATATCACCAAGTACATTTTTTAAACGACGGCGTTCTTTGTAGTTAGAAATTTTCTTAGAAACAGCGATGTAATCACCCATTGGGATCAACACTAAAAAACGACCTGCAATGGTAATATCGGTAGAAATTCTGGGTCCTTTGGAGCCAATTGGTTCTTTAACGATCTGAACCAATAGTTTTTGACCGTTTCTTAAGATCTTTCCGGCAAGGGCTTGTTTCTGGTGATTAGCAAGCTTCTCTTTGTTCTTCAGATCTGGCTTTGCATGATTCGGAATAGCATTTTTACCGTTAAGCATGGCAATGTATTCGTCTAAATGGTCGCCGGCATCCGAGAAGTGCAGGAAAGCGTCTTTAGGAGTTCCCATATCGATGAAAGCAGCTTTGATACCGCTCATCACTTTATGGACTTTAGCTACATGAATATTACCAACTGTGCGTTGGTTTTCTTCGGATTGGATGAATAATTGAGCGAGCTCTCCGTCTTCGAGCAACGCAATCCGAGCTTGATCCTCGGTGGAATGAATTATGATTTGATTCTTCATTGAATTTCTTTTTTGAACGGCCGTTAGCTGCAATACATGCTATCCACTGTCGAATTCTGAGTACTAACTCCGGATCGTAAAATGAGCGTATATAGGATGTTACCTGAAAAGGCAGTGCAGTAACATCGGCCTGATTATCTTGAAAATTTGTTTTTTTAGGGGCTGATGGTTGTGAAATATCAGCGAAAAGTTTCTGCTTTATAAGTACAAAAATTGATGTGCAGAATAAAAGTAGATCGGTAGAAATAGCATCAAGAAGCATGTTTTTCTCTTCTTGTCCATTTTGTAATTGATATGTATTCAGTGCGTGGTGCAAAAAATAGTCTCTGTAAAAATCTTTTTATTTAACCGTCTTTATAAATACAAATATACGGCTGATTCCAATACTTTGAAATGATTAAATGATGTAATTTTTTAGGAGTGAGGAAGCTCTGCCTTGCCAGCTCTAATATTTTACTGGAAGCAGGAGCTTCCGACTGGTGTTCCCAAGCAGAGCTTGGGAACGAGGTTTAATGTATACGGCGGGATACTACGAGTCCTTGACTTATTCCTTTTTAAAGATGTTATAGGGGTATTCATTAATCATCTTTAATCGTCGCTTAATTCTTACTTTCAGCAAAGTTGATTATTCGATCAATTGAATTATTCAGCAACTCAGATTTTTGTCCATCCTTCCAAGCAAGTTCTAATATTTTTGCTACAACTAAAGGATTTTTATTTAAACCTCCTGCATTGTCGTAATGACTTTCAGCCTTTTGCTTAAACTCCTTCCATTTAGCTCCGATTTCATTTTCAATTTCACTACCAATATTTGTTTTCCAGCATATAAGGTTTTCCTTTATGATATGATCATCTGGCCACTCATTTTCAGTATCATGACCCTGAAGGCACAAAATAGCCTTGTTATCTTTTTTATGTTTGGATACCTCGGAATTTCTTTTTGCTTCATCAGTGATTTCTTCTTTATCCGTATCAGCGTCAAATATCACATATGTGGGGATCTTCAATAATTTTGCCATTGCAAGTGGCTTGATCAGATTGCTCTTACCATTTACAGGAACAATATGGCATCCATATTTTCTAAAATCATTCATTTTGTTATTCAGCATTAAAACAGAGGTGATAAAAGCAAGATCCTCTGGACCTTCTACTAATACTAAAACTTTGCAAAAAAACATTTCATTAATAATTGGACTTAATGAAGGGTACAGTTTTGCTACCATTCCAGATTCTTTAAGCAGTTTTTGTCCAACATCGGTTAATTCTTTAGATAATTCTTCATAAGAGAGGTGAGTGATATTGGTAAAACTTGGATTGCCAGACTCCCTAACAATTCGAATTTTATCGAAGTTGTCACCAGGTATGAAAAACGGGCTATGTGTACACAATAATACCTGAGTTTCCTTACTTGATAAATCCTGTAATATTTCTGATAAATGCCGAGATTGAGGTGGATGTTGATAAAGCTCGGGCTCCTCGATTCCTAATAATAAAGTTGGAGCATTTTCGTCATCAATAAGGGCTAGTTCTTGAAGCAATGCAAGCAGGTATGAACGTTGAAGTCCGTGACCAAATCTTGCAAGGTCTCCCTCAAAACCACGTTCACCAATTCTGATGAAAGCCCAAGGTTCTTCAATTCGTACAGACTTATCAGGATCTTGTTTCCATCTTACTTGAGCACTAATATCAGGATGAGCCCAAGAACTTAATCTTGACTCTAAAGAGCTAGAAATATCATCTAAAACTGATTGTTCAGCTTCCAATAATTCTTGATACTCATCACGTGCTTTAGCTTGTAGTTCAGATAATTTTTCAGTGAAGTTCACTTTTGATCGTACCGTTCTTTCAAGTAGTTGCCCTAGAGCTGAATTTCTTGATTCTTCACTTTCTTCAGTAGCATCTTTTGCACCAGGTATAAATACCCATTGAACATGTGGTGATAAACGATTAACGCCTCTTGAAATCCCATAAAATTGATCCTCACTTGGTAGAAGCGCGCAATCCTCAGGATGATCTGCTTCGTAATCTCGGAGTGCAGATGCCATATTTGCTTTAGTAGATTCACTTCTTAAATCTAGATACTTCTCTTTAAGATTAGAAAAAAAGTCTTTTAATTCGCTCACTTTGGCTCCAGACTTTTCCATTTCGAAATATTCTGCGAATTCTTCAAACCCCAAACGATTTCCAAATTGTTTTACTTCTGCCATTTCTGATTTTTCATTGTAACTGGCTATAGCTGAAACAATCAATTTTCCTTGTCTTACATAATCTGATAAATCTTCTTCAGCTTGAGAAGATAAATCTTCAAAAGTCACAGTAATTTTTATATCATTTGAAGTATCCTTATGGTGGAAATCCTCCCTTGTCAATTTGCTTAAATCTGTCTGACTATCTTTCGATTGACGAAAAAAAACATTTAGGGCGTGTAATACAGTTGATTTCCCAGAGCCATTCGCACCAACAAAACACGTATAATCATCTATTTTAATAGTTTCATCTTTAAAACATCTAAAGTTTTCTATTCTGATAGTTCCAATTTTCATTTTCTCTCCATAATCGATGCTGCTTAGATTTCAGTGTAGCCCTATAACATAATATTATCCAAACAAGCATTTTGCCTGTTTGTCCCGATAAAATTTTCAAAAGTGCTTTTATCAGCTTTAATCAACACTTCCCGGATTTTATCAGCCTGTTTAAGAGCATCCTTTGTCCCAAATAAATCCATTTATTTTTTGTAAGAATGGCTCGTTAAATGGTCGTACAAGATAGCAAAAGGTCGAACTAAAACAAGTGTTAAGGCGAACCCATCTCTACCTGCGGGCCGAATTGGCCTGTCCATTCTCTTTTTTCGAGGGAAGGGGACGTGGGTGGGTCAGAGGGATGATGTGCAGTTTATGAGCTGATAAATTGCACAACATCCTCCGTCCGCCATTCGGCGGACACCTCCTTCAAAGGAGGATTATAAGCGCGATAAATTGATAAGGGTAGATCTGGTAAAAAATCCAGGCAAAAAACTTTAACTTATCGACCAACTAGCAGGGGTAGGTTTTATACAAGGCTTATAATATTCTCTTTCTTGTTGATTTAGCTGGCGAATATTCTCATCTGCTATAACAACTGTTCCCGCTAAATAGTCATGGAATCCTCTTTTATTTTTATCAAACGCTATCCAAATAAATCCAAACAAAAAAGTAATTGTGGAAATAAAATAGCCTAAATAGCGCACAATTAATCGCCATAGAGAGGCAGGTTGACCGGTTTTAAAATCTACTATTTGTGAGTTAACCAAACGTTTTCCAGGGGTAGCTTGAATATAATACCAGAAAGCAATTGTGATAGTGAACACCATTAGAATCTTAACAACAATGTTTTCGATAATTAAATCTGTAAAATTGTCAAAGTTGAAGAAATCAAAAAAATACCACACTGCAATGAGAGGACCAATAATCAATGAAAAGAATAGATTATCTAAAAAAGCAGCTCCAATGCGATACCCAAATCCTATAAATTCAACTTCTTCGTTATGAGTAATTTTTCTTTTCATAATCAATTTGATTTTTCTCGAACTCTTCCTGCCCAAAGCTTGAAATCGTCCAGAATGATATAAATAGATGGAAGCACGATCAGCGTAACTACTGTGGAGAAAATCAATCCGCCAACAATAGCTCTCGCCATCGGGAAGTAGGGAGGTCCGTCGCCACCAATTTGTGTTGTTCCGATACAAAGAGGAATTAAGCCAAGAACGGTTGTTCCTGCCGTCATCAGAATAGGACGCATTCGATCTTTTCCACCTTGTACTACGGCTTCGGCTCTGCTAAGTCCTTCTTCACGTAAGTGAATGATGTGATCAATGAGTACAATTCCGTTGTTAACCACAATTCCCATCAGAATAAGTATTCCGATCATTGCCATAAGGTCAAAAGTAGTTCCTGTAAAAAAGAAGAACCAGAAGATCCCAACAATTCCGTACAGTATACAAGCCAGAACGGCGGTAGGGTACATTAATGATTCAAACAAGGAAGCCATCACCAGATAGATCAGGAAGAATGCAATTCCGATATTGAATAACATGGTTCCCATAGCTTCGTCATCGTTGCTGAAACTACGTCCGTAACTCCAAGAATAACCAGCCGGATATACAATTTGATCCATGATAGCACGAAGTTCCTTTCGGGCGTCTTCTGGTGTCATGCCTTCTTTTAGATTAACCGCAATTCCCATTGAAGTTTTACGATCCTGACGGAATATTCTGCCCGGACCGGAAGCTTGCTCAAAACTGGCAAGAGTAGAAAGGGAAGTTGTTCGGTCACCTTCAATTGAGATTGGAAGATTTCTCAGGTCTTCAATGGATTGTTTGTCTACATTCTGAAGAGCAAGAATTACATCAATTTCAGAATTTGCACTTCTTACTTTACGCAGGTTTTGCCCACGCACAGCATTCGAAACCGATCTTGCCACCGCTTGAGAACTCAGTCCAAATGTTTTGGCTTTTTCGGAATCGATGGTCAAGCGGACTTCATCTCTGCCTCGTTCAGCATCTGATTTTACATCTGTAAATCCTTCAACTTGTGATATTCGCCATTCAACCTGATCAGCAAGTTCAGTCAATACATCCATGGATTCGCCCTGAACGTAAACTCGTATAGATTCGCTGTTATTTCTGCTTCTGAACTCAAAAGCAGGCTCTCCGATTGTTACCACTGGCAGGTCTTTTTCGATCTCTTCTTTGATGAACTCAACAGATTTTTTAGCGTCTTCTTCATCCTTCAAAATGATCGTTGACTGAGCATATTCCGGTTGGTAATAAGTGTAAACAGATTCGATCTCAAATTTTTCCTGATTGTCGTACAGATAGTCTTCAACTTTATCCACAGTCTCTTTTACTCGATCCAAAGTGTAAGAGCCATTCAGGTTATACCTGAGCTGTAATTCTCTTTCAGGATTATTAGGGAACATATCGATATTTAATCCCAATGCAATTGGAATTACGATACTGAAAAAGAGTAAGATTATACTGATGGTTGAAACCCATCTGCGTTCAATGAACCAAGCTAAAAAGGTGGAGTACTTATCTGAAAGCTTGTCTATAATAGTCCGTTTTATTTGCTTCGATCTTGGTTTAAATTTTGATGTAAGTAAGGGTATCACCGTAAGAGAGATAAGCAGGGAAGCGATCAATGAAATAATAATAGGCATTCCGATGTAGTACATATATGGAGCGATAAAACTCTCATTTACAATGTTAGGAAGGAAAACAACCACGGAAGTAAATGTACCTGCTGTTACCGCAATTCCAACTTCTTTTGCTCCCATAACTGCCGCTTTTGACGGTTCCATGCCGTTTCTTCGATGCCGGTGTATGTTCTCGGTGACCACAACGGCATTATCCACCAACATACCAATGGCAAGTATCAATCCGGTCATGGATAGAATATTGATGGAAATATTTAAGAAGTAGAAAAAGCCTAATGTTACTACCAATGAGAAAGGAACAGCAGTAGCAACGATTAAAGTAGTTCCAAACTGACGGAGAAAGAAGAATAACATGATTACAGAAAGACCCGCTCCCAAAACACCGGCATTCATTAATTCCTCTAAAGAACTCAGGATGCCTTCTGCCTGATTATTCATTTCGTAGATCTGAATTCCCTGCATTTCCGGAAGTTCATTGATCTCTTCGATTTCTTTAAGAACCCGATCAGCAGTTGCTACGGTATTAGCTGATGACTCTTTTACGATATCTAAACCGATTGCATATTTTCTGTCTAAATGCCTGGCGTAATTTCTGACAGGCGAGGTGTATGCTACGGTTGCGATATCTTTTAAGCGAAGATTATTTTCTCCGATCACAAGATTTTCAAAATCTTCGATTTCGGTTAATTCACCCATAGGACGAACGTTATATCTTAACCCTCCATCGTTGATCTTTCCTGCTGAAATTGAAAAGTTGGATCTGCTCAAACGTTGATTCAGATCATTAAGATCGATGTTATAATTCTGGAGCCGGTTAGCCAGTAATTCAATTCGGATCTCTTTTTTCTCGACACCATAAAGGGTAACCTGACCAACTCCATCAATGCGCTCAATGCGTTGTTTCAGATTACGGTCTAAAAGATCATAGGCATTCGAAAGATCCCGCTGACTGGAGATCCTTAATTGAAGCATGTTACCGCCACCATCTTCAAACTTGAAGATCTGGTAATATTCAAAATCATCCGGAAGCTGGTTACGGACACTTTCTATTTTCTCTTTGATCTCGATAGCTTTAAGATCAATGTCACTGCCTTGTGTGAATTGTATATTTACACCGCCTTCGTTTTCTCCGGCATTGGAGTTGATCTGCTTAACACCACTTATGGTTGCTAAAACCTCCTCAATTGGGCGTACGACTTGTTCTTCAATTTCGTTAGGAGAAGAATTAGGATATGGAATCTGAACAAAAGCCCCCGGAAATGAAATATCGGGGAAATACTCCAGAGGGACTAAACGAGTAGCAATAAAGCCCACAACCACAAGGCTTACAAAAACCATCATGGTTGTTACCGGTCTTTTTATGGAAAGTTCGGTCATGCTCATATCAGCTCTCCGCTACAACTTCAGATTGTGTATCGTAATTTTTTCTGTCCATGATGGAATACATTACCGGAATCACAACAAGTGTAAGTAACGTTGAAACCAGAAGTCCGCCAATTACCGTGATGCCCATTGGAGCTCTTAATTCTGCTCCGTCTCCAAAACCAATGGCAAGAGGGAGAAGTCCCAAAGTTGTAGTCAATGTAGTCATCAAAATAGGGCGTAATCTGGATTTTCCACCTTCAATAATAGCTTCGTATTTATCCATACCACGTTCTCTCAACTGGTTGATCAGGTCGATCAATACAATGGCATTGTTAACTACAATTCCTGCAAGCAGGATCAAACCAATGAATACAACAACACTTATAGTTGTGCCGGTAATAAACAAAGCCAGAATAGCTCCAACCAAAGCAAGTGGAATGGTAAATAGGATGATAAAAGGGTGAAGCAGAGATTCGAACTGAGAAGCCATCACCAGATAAACCAGAAATACAGCTAATGCAAGAGCGAATAACAGAGATTTAAATGATTCTCCCATTTCTTCATTTTGTCCGGCGATTCGGGCAAAAACTCCACTTGGCATCGTTGTTTCATTAATGATCTGTTGAACATCAACTGCGGCATCTCCAAGATCTCCGTAATTCAGATTGGCAGTTACAACAGCAACTCTTTGTTGAGAGGCTCTTCGGATTTCTCCGGGACCGTTTGCAATTTTGACTTCAGCGATAGCACTTAATGGAATGGAACGTTCACTGTTTGGATTGATCACCAGATTCTTGATCTCATCAATAGAAGAGCGATCTTCTTCCTGAGCTCGTACCAACACATCAATTTTTCGATCTCTCCATGAATATCTGGTTGCTACATCACCGCGGACATTGCTGACCACGCGATCTGCAACTTCGTGTACTTGTAGTCCTAAAGCAGCTGCGCGATCTCTGTCAAACAGAATTTGAATTTCCGGACTACCGATCTGCATGGAGTTTTTGACATCAGCAAAACGGGAATTGGCATCCATTTTTTGAACAATTTGATCGCTTACTTCTTTGAGTTGATCCAGATCAAATCCACTTATTTCAACTTCAACCGGTGTCGAAAAAGAAAACAGAGATGGACGGGAAAATTTATACTGCAATCCCGGAACTACTTGTAGAGAGCTTCTCATAGAACTCATCACTGAATTTTCAGTATCAGAAGAAGCTCCTGATGCAAGCAGAACATTTAGCTCGCCCCAGTTTTCTCCACCTTGATCCGGATTGGCATCCATTCTGTTACCGGTTCCGGCAACTGCAAAAGTAGATTGTACATTTTGTGCTTCCTTTGTAGCTTCCTGAACAGCTTTTAAAGCAGAATCTGTCTGTTCAATCGGTGTTCCGGGAGGAAGTTTGAATTCAACTTTAAACTCACCTTGGGATAATTGTGGAATAAGTTCAATTCCGATCTTCTGTACTAAAGTTAAAGAGCCTGCAAAACAAAGAATAGCTACAACAATCACAATAAGTCTGTTGTTTAAAGATGTCTTCAGAAGCCCTAAATATACGTCTTCAGAAGCCTGGTAGAATTTATCGAAAGCCCATACAAAAGGGGAAAAGATGAATTTTAAAACCATGGCAAAGAAATTGACAATCGCCCGAATGCCTTTGGTAACTGCTGTCGGGATCGTGTAGAAAAAGAACAGTCTACTTTTTCTGAAGAATCTACCCGCTGACGTTCTTGGTTCTTTAAGTTCAAGTGGAGTGATTTCTTTTTTTCTGCCACTTAGGGATGACATCATCGGAATCAACGTAACAGCAACTACAAGAGAAGCGATCAATGAAAAGGTAACGGTGAGTGCCTGATCTCTGAATAACTGACCAGCAATTCCATCCACAAAAACGAGCGGAAAGAATACAGCAACTGTCGTAAGTGTGGAAGCGATTACAGCTGTTCCCACTTCGCTGGCTCCGTCTTTGGCAGCTTCCAGAGCATTTTTTCCCATATCTTTGTGTCGAGCAATATTCTCAAGTACTACAATGGAATTATCTACCAACATACCAATACCAAGTGCGATTCCGCCCAACGACATAATATTAAGTGTAATGTCATTTCCGTACATCAGGTTGAAAGTGGCGATAATGGAAACCGGAATTGAAACTGAGATGATCACGGTGCTCCAGAAATTTCTTAAAAAGAAGTAGAGAACCAGAACTGCAAGAATACCACCGATAATACCTGCCGTTTTAACTTCATTTACTGCCGATGAAATGAAAATGGATTGATCATATACTTTCTCCAGTTTCATTCCGGAAGGGAGGTTTCTCTGTATTTCGTTTACTCGTTCTTTTGCAGATTCAGCAACTGCAACTGTATTTGCATCACCTTCTTTATAGATCGCGATCTCAACGGCTTCTTGAGCATTTAAGCGAGTTATTGCTTCTCTTTCTTTATAGCCTTGTTGGATGTCAGCTACATCTTTTAAGTAAACCGTATTTCCATTCAAAACAGTAAGAACAGTATTTCTGATCTGATCTACATCTTTAAATTCGTTCAGAGTTCTTACTAAATACTGTTGTGTTCCTTCTTCCAAGCGACCACCGGACAGATTTATATTTTCTGCGCTTAAGGTAGATGTGATTGTCTCAATCGGAATGTTCAAGTAGGCGAGACGTTCCTGGTCAATGTTTACCTGAATTTGTTCTTCAAGTCCACCACTGATCTTTACAGAAGCTACTCCTTCAGAAGATTCTAAGTTCTTTTTCAGAATTTCATCGGAAATAATTCGGAGCTGTTTTAATCTTGCAATTGCTGCAGGGTCGTTAAGATCTTCATCAGGTTCCAGAAATGAGGCAAGATCAACTTTTCTGTCATTTGCACTTTCCGGATTTTCTTTTTCACCATCATCATAATACAAAGCATATCTGATGATAGGATCTAAAGTTGGATCAAAACGAAGAGTTACCGGTTTCTTGGCTTGCAAAGGAAGTTGAATAGCATCCAGTTTAGCTATTACATCCAAATTGGCTATATCCATGTTGGTTCCCCAGGCAAACTCAAGAACAACATCTGATTGTCCCGCTCTGGAAATCGAACGAACCAGTTTTACCCCTTTAACAACTCCAACAGCTTCTTCAATCGGTTTGGAGATTAGATTTTCAACTTCAATGGGAGCGGCTCCTTCAAATTCAGTACGAACAGTTAAAGTTGGATAGCTGAGATCCGGAAGAAGGTTTACATTCAGGCGAGAAAGTGAGACAATTCCGAATAACAGAATCGCCACTGTAAACATCGAAATGGTTACTTTTCGCTTTACGGAAAAATCTATGAGTTTCATATTGGAGTCCCTCTTAGCTGCGAACTACATTAACTTTTGCACTGTCTTTCAGGCTTCCTTGCCCGGTAGTTACAACAACCTCTCCGTCTTCAAGACCTTCCAGGATCTCGATATTGCTTCCGTTTACATATCCCGTTTTGATGATCTTTTTGTAAGCCAAAGAATCTCTTACTACAAATACAGTTTGAGTTTCGTCTTCAGACATTACAGCAACTTTGGGAATCATTTTTGTACTGAGTCTGGTGTCATAAACAATTTTGACTCTGCCAAACATGCCGGGCTTTAATTTTTCGCTTTTTTCATCAATGATAACAGTCACTTTAAAAGTTCCTGTTGTTGGATCAACGATCGGGCTTATTCTTTCCACGTGAGCTTTAAAAGACTGTCCGGGTAATGCATCTACTTTGATTTCAGCAGGCTGATTTTTGTTAATTTTAGCCATTTCGTGCTCAGGAACGTATAGAATAGCCTGAAGAGGATCGAAGTCTGTTACTCTGTACACATTTTGATCAGTACCGATCATATTCCCTTTTTTGATCAGCCTTTCAGAGATAACCCCGCTAATTGGAGATTTGATGGAAGTATATTCCTGATTTAGTTTTGCAAGTTCATAAGCCGATTTTTGAGCTTCATACTCAAATTGCTTGTTTTGATATTCTTCAGCTGAAATGGCTTGTTTGTCATACAGTTCTTTGCTTCTTTTGAAGTCGTTGTACAGACGGTCCATGTTAGATTTAGCTCTTTCAGCTTCAATTCTGTACTGTTCGTCTTCAATTCTGGCAATTACTTGTCCGGCTTTCACTTTGTCGCCTTCTTCAACTAAAACCTGATTTATAATCCCTCTGACCTTTGCAACAACTAAAGCTTCTTGTTCGGCTTCTAAAGTTGCTGTATTTGAGTAGTAAGCAGAAATATCTCCACGCGATACGGTGGTTGCTTCTACCGGGATAACAACAATTTCTTCGTCGTTACCATTTTCATCATTATTGTTTCCTTCATTTCCGCAGGCTGAAAGGGTGAGAAGTAATACTGCGGATAAATAGCCAAGTTGTTTAATTTTCATAATAAAAAAGCGTTTGAATTGATTACAAACGCTTAGACGGCTCAGAAAAAAAGATGTTACAAGGCAAAGAAAAAAGGCTGAATCTTATATTAAACCAAAGGGTTGTCGTTATTTTACACAGAACTGAAGGGTCTGCTTCTTCAAAAAGCCTGAAACTAAATCGAAGAGGTTAAACCAGATGGGCGTTCATGCCCGGCTCAAGAATTCAGGATTATAATTAATCGAATCCTGTTTTATTTCTCTTCAGAATCTTTCTTGGATGCTTTCTTAAATACAATATCTCCATAATAAGCAGTAGCCGAACCTTTTGAATTATCAGAATCGGTCATAATTGCAACACCGGTTATTTTTCTAGGCTCTTCTTCGAAAGCAGCTTTATAGGTATCATATACATTTGCGGTTGAGGTGATCCATTCTCCGGCTTTAGCATCTCCTGATTCCACGGCTATCATATTTACCCAATTGGTATAGACATTTTCCTGTACAGTTCCCGTATCAGCTACATTTGCCCAAACATAATTCATTGATCGTAATGGGATATCAAAATCTGTGAAAGTCTTCATGCTACCGTATTTAATACGTTCCCCAAGAGGGAGATCTTTACGATCATATTCATAGGTGATGTAAATTCTGGCAGCATAGTCATCTCCGTCTTTTTCAGTCATATCGCCTTCTTCAAGAACACCATCAATTTTCCATCTCCATTCTATAACAGGGTATTCTTTCGGGTCGATATCGACTTTATACTTCCAGCCGGATGCAGAATTTTTACTTACTGCCTTAATGTGGGGTTCGTCACTATCAGTTACCAAAGTATATTTGGTGTGGTCTTTTTTGGGAAGGGTTAGCTTTTCCCACTTGTTGTTGTCAGACTCTTCACTGTATTCTTCCGGATTAAATTCCGTGACAGGAATTACGATGGTAGATTCATCATCCAACTGATCATCAGTTTTATTTTTTAAGTCGTCGTTATTGCATGCGAAAGAAAAAAGAAGCGTAGTTAAAAACAGGTACCCGAATATTGATTTGATCGATTTCATAATAATAAATTGTTGATATTTATTAGTTAAAGTCGATCAGGGGCTAAATTGTTCCGGATTGTTATTTCTTCTTTTTGAAAACGATGTTGCCGTAATATGCTGTAGCAGAACCTTTTGAGTTATCAGAGTCAGTCATTATAGCTACGCCGGTAATGTTTTTAGGTTCTTCATCAAAGGCTTCTTTATATGAATCATAAACATTAGCAGTAGAAGTTACCCACGTTCCTGCTTTATCATTTCCTGATTCAGTAGCAACCATATGCACCCAATTAGTGAAGACGTTTTCCTGAACTCTGCCGATTTTTGCTTTATTTGCCCAAACATAATTCATAGAACGAAGTGGTATATCAAAACTGGTAAACGTTTTCATGGTTCCATATTTGATCCTCTCACCGAATGGGAGATCTTTTCTGCTGTATTCATAAGTGATATAAATCCGAGCGGGATAGTCATCACCGTCTTTTTCTGTCATATCTCCATTTTCCAGTACGCCATCAATTTTCCATTGCCACTCTATGATAGGATATTCTTTGGGGTCGATATCAACCAAATATTTCCATCCGGAGGCAGAATTATTACTTACTGCTTTAATATGTGGTATGTCGCCATCTAATACTAAAGTATATTCTGTCCAGTCCTTTTTGGGAAGAGTGAGTCGCTGCCATTTGTTGTTTTCTGCATCTTCATCAAATTCGGCTGGATTAAAACTTGTGATCGGAATTACAAGTGAATCCTGAGCCGAAGTAAAAGCGCTTAATAAAATTACCAGCAATAAAGTTGTTATAAATGATCTCATTAGATCTGTAATTGGTTAAAAATTTCCCATCCGTTATTGAATACGAACTAAACATCATATCAGTTTTCTGTCATCGTAAACACAAGGTAGCCAAGGAATGTTCAGATAACATCACGAATGTGTAAAAAGAGGATTTAGAATAACCAACAAACAACAAGGAATATTCAATTTCCAATTGTGGGTTATCATTTAAATCAGGTACAGAAGCCAAAAAATTTAACTTTGATAGAAGTTTTAGATGCCTCATATCAGTGCTAGATGGCAGAAAACCGATGGTTTTTGAAAACGGTTTCGAAATTTAAGCTAGCATGCCCTTCAGGGCTGCTTGTGGTTGAATAACGAATATTGAATCATGAATAATGAATATTGATTTTTTTAAAAAAGCTATGCTTTCTTCAAGTACACAAGCGAGGACTTCAGTCCGTAGCCAACAGTATCATTGCGAACAACACTTCCTTTTTCATAAACTATTCTCAAACTATTAGATTTGCAGAGTCTTCTCCCGAATTCTCGGGATCAGAATGACAAAAATACTTCATCATTCGTGATTGAATATCCAATATTCATTATTCAGCTATTGTTTGTGATTCGATCTGTTTGTACTTTAAAAGTCAACGGTGTTGGTTTTGGAAACAAATTCGTTTCTGAATTAAAAGGGAATTCCGTGAATCTGAATCTTCAGCAAAATCGGAAGCTGTTCCCGCAACTGTAATCCTTTTCGCCCCGATTAAATTCGGGTCGGAACCGCAGCCTCACCTTTGCCACTGATCAATAGGATCGGGAAGGCGCTGCACAAGGAAAGCCAGGAGACCTGCCAATACGTAAATTTTTCATAGCATCTTTCGGGAAAAAAGATCTAAGAATCATTACATGAGGTTTATATCCCTTTTTATAGCTGTATTACTTTGGCTTTCTGCAAATGTAGTTGCACAGGTTGTTTCTGATACTCTGGAGATGAAAGAGATCACGGTTACTTCCACCCGTTACAGAATCCCTGTTATCAAACAGCCAAGTCACACTGTATTGATTGATTCAGTTCAGCTAGCAAACTCAAATGGACAATCACTAGGTGAAGCACTAAGTCGATATTCTTCTATTTTTGTTCGTTCAAATGCACCGGGTGCTGTTTCTTTGGCTTCATTCAGAGGTTTCGGAGGAGAACAAACCCGTGTACTTTGGGAAGGTATGCCGATCAATCATTCTATGTTAGGTGTGCTCGATCTCTCCTTAATAAGATCAGGTGCATTTTCTTCAGTTGAAGTTAGTTCAGGTTCGGGAAGTTCAACCTATGGGAGTGGCATCAGTGGATCAGTATCATTGGCGTCTTCAATAAATTCCGGAGAATTTTCTGCAGGACAATCCATAGGTTCCAATTCCAATTATATCACATTTGGAAATATCGGATTTGAAATCGGAAAGTGGGAGTTGGGTTTTGGCGGGTCAATTCAGGAAAATGAGAACGACTACAGATATTACGATAGAAATACAGAGCAGGAAGAAAATCGAAGGCACGCAACTTTTGATAATGATCAGTTTCAATTAAAAGCAGGATGGAACAAAGAAGGAAAGAGGTTTCAGTCAAAATTCTGGTACCTGAAATCAGATCATGAAATTCCCGAAAATGTATTTGTAGGTTCCGGAACTTCCAGACAATATGATTCGGCATATCGCTGGGTAAATTCATTTCACTTCAGAACAGGTAATTTACAACACGGAATAAAATCCTATCTGGCACAAACCGAACTCGACTATTTTGATCCGAACAGGAATATTGAAAGTATAAGTACGGGAAGAGAATGGAATAATGAATGGGCAGCAACAGTGTACGTTTCATCAGCTGTGTCACTCACAAATATAACATCAGCATATTTTACAGAAGTAGAGACCAATAATTACACTGATAAGAAATACAGAAATCTTTTAAGTGAACAGTTGTTGGCAGAAGTGTCACCAACTAAGGCTCTGGGAATTTTCCCCACCATTAGAGTAGATCATTATTCTGATTTTGGAGTAGCGGTGAGTCCTTCGCTGGGAATCAACTATCAGATAATCGAAGATGAAATTTACCTGCATTCATTGGTTTCGAGAAATTTCAGAGCTCCAACCTTCAATGATCTGTATTGGCCACAAGGTGGTAATGAAGACCTGAAACCGGAAACGGCAATTTTAACAGAAGCCGGAATCGGAATAACGGATCAGTGGAAAAATGCTGGGGATCACAATCTTACTTTTTTCAGAATGGATATTTCGAACGGGATTAAATGGAATCCCGGGGGCGGGACTTTCTTCAGAGCCCAGAACTATCTGTCACTTTTAAGTTACGGAGTAGAGTGGACAGCTTTTAAAGAATTTGAAATGGGGACTTATAAACTCAGCTACTCTCAATCTTCGAGCTACACAAGGTCTACCATCGATGAAGCCAGATTTGATGGTGATGCGGCTGTCGGTGATCAGCTTCCATATGTGCCAAAATGGAAATACTCCGGAACTCTTTCTGTTGATAAAGACCGGTTTCGGGCTTCATTATTCGGAAACTGGGTTAGCGAAAGGTACAGTACAGAACAAAACGACATTAGAGATCCTGAGCCGTCCTACTTTGTGCTGGATGCATCAATCAATTATTCGAAAACCATCAGAAAAACACAACTCGATCTTAGTTTGCAGGTGAATAATATTTTGGATGAAAAATACGAAGTAGTACGTCTGTATCCACAACCGCTCAGAAATTTTTTAATAACACTAACTATAAAACATAAAAACGGTAACTAATGAAAAGACCATTGCTAATTGCGTCTGCAATATTAATATCCCTAACCACAGCTTGCGATAAAAGTGATTCTGACTCGGGAACAACACTGAACGGAGTATTTGTTCTGAATGAAGGAAATTTTGGGCAAGCCAATGCAAGTATTACGGCCTATGATCCTATAACGGGCGAAGTATCCCAAAACCAATATGAGAATGAAAATGGTTCACCAATAGGCGATATACTTTACAGCGCTACGGAAATTGGAGACCGTTTATATCTGGTTGTAAATAACTCCCACAAAATTGAAGTAGTAGATAAAGAGTCATTGACTAAAATCGCTACTATCCGTATCGCTAACGAAGCAAGTCCAAGAGAATTAATTCAGGTAACTGCTTCCAAAGCTTATGTAACTAATCTTTTTGGAAATTCAGTTTCAGTCATCAATTTGGATACAAATGAAGAAGTAGAAACCATTGCTGTTGGCTCAAACCCAGAAGGAATTGCCGTTGTTGGTAACCTGGCTTATGTAGCTAATAGCGGTTTTGGAAACGGTAATACAATTAGTGTAATCAATACTTCTACAGATGAAGTTACAAGCACTATAGCTGTAGGAGACAATCCGGTAAGCATAGTTAAGGAAGAAGATACTGACAGACTTTGGATAGTATGTTCAGGTGCTTTTGACGATTTCAATACAGAAGAAGATGAAAGCACACCCGGAACTATTTACGTGATCAACGGAGCTACAGCGGAAGTAATTACTAATTTTGAAGTGGGAGGTCATCCCGGAGATTTAGTTTTGAACGAAAAAGACGATGTTGCTTACCTGATGAATGGGGATGTTATGAGTATTGACATGAATTCTTTTGAAGTTATAGAATCAGCATTTATAAAGAGGAATTTTTATTCACTAGGGTTTTCCACATCGGATGAAGCTCAATTTATTTGGGGAGCTGATGCCAAGAATTTTGCCCAGTCAGGGTTGGCAATTCAATACAATCTTAACGGTGTAAAGGTAGATAGTTTTCCAACAGGAATTATTCCCGGCGCATTTTATTTTTCAGCGGATTAAGTAGTTCAAGTTAATCTATTGTAAAAAGATTCAGATTAAATTATTGCCTATATTATAATATAAATATTAAAAAATAATCTCAGTTAAATTATAATTTTAAATGTTTTATTTTATAATATTAAGATATATAAAATGAGTTTATTTATAATATAAATGTGGATAACTTTTATTTAATAATTTTATAAAAAGCTTTCTTTAATAACGATTAAAGGGGGCTTTTTTTATTTGTTCATTTATTTTGCTTTCGAATTTATCGCCACAAAAATCATTAATAGCAATGCTTTTTTTAAGAAAATTAATCTGGCAATTATTAATGTGGATAAATGTTTCTTTTTGTGGAAAAGTAATTGAGATTTAACTTGCTCACTCCAAGCCTCACATCTATATTAAATCTCACTTCTAAAGGAGAAAAGACTCCTGGCTTAAAGGTTTAACCTGCTCTATCAGCCCGAAGACAAGAAGAAGATTTTAGCAATGAAAAAACGGAGAAATAAATGAAATTTACGCGCTTCTATACTCAAGCGGATTGGAAGACCCCATACGACTCAATGAAATTCGAATCCCGAACTTCGGAAATTAAGAACCCGGATGGTTCTCAGGTTTTCCATATGTCTGATGTTCAGGTTCCTGACAGTTGGTCTCAGGTTGCAACAGATATTATAGCGCAAAAATATTTCCGTAAAGCAGGAGTGCCGGCCAAGCTTAAGAAAGTTTCTGAAAAAGGAGTGCCAAAATGGTTGCAAAGATCAGAAGCTGATTCAAAAGCTCTGAAAGAACTGGATGAAAAAGACAGGTTTTCTCATGAAGTGGACAGTCGTCAGGTTTTCAGCAGACTGGCGGGTTGTTGGACGTATTGGGGTTGGAAACACGATTATTTTGATTCAGAGGAAGACGCGAAAGTTTTTTATGAAGAACTTTGTTACATGCTTGCCAACCAAATGGCAGCACCGAATTCTCCGCAATGGTTTAACACAGGTTTAAACTGGGCATACGGAATTAACGGTCCGGCTCAGGGGCATTACTATGTTGATGCAAAGACAGGTAAGCTTACCAAATCAAAAGATTCCTACACACATCCACAGCCACATGCTTGTTTCATCCAGAGTGTAGATGATGACTTGGTGAATGAGGGCGGGATCATGGATCTGTGGGTTCGTGAAGCTCGTTTGTTCAAATATGGATCTGGAACCGGAAGTAATTTCTCCAATATCCGAGGAGCCAATGAGCCTTTAAGTGGTGGTGGTAAATCATCCGGATTGATGAGCTTCCTGAAAATCGGTGACAGAGCTGCCGGAGCGATCAAGTCTGGAGGAACAACTCGTCGCGCTGCTAAAATGGTTACCCTTGATCTGGATCACCCGGATATTGAAGAGTACATTAACTGGAAAGTTCAGGAAGAGCAAAAAGTTGCTGCTTTGGTTTCCGGTTCAAAGATTACGCAAAAGCATTTAAAAGATATTATCAAGTTATGCCACACTCCGGTTGAGATCGAAGGCAGAACTTTTAACGGCGCAATGAGTCGTGATCCGCTGAAGAATAAAGAGCTTGGAAAAGTTATTCGTCAGGCAAAACGTGATCAGGTTCCATTGAACTATATTGAACGTGTAATTCAGCTGGCAGCTCAGGGTGTTACAGACATTAAGTTTGATACGTACGACACCGACTGGAACTCAGAAGCATACGCAACTGTAGCCGGACAAAATTCCAATAATTCCGTTCGTGTTCCGAATGCGTTTATGCAGGCAGTTAAGGACAACGGACAGTGGAATCTTATCTGGAGAGTTGAAAAAGCAAAAGCGAAGAAAGAAAATCGCGAGCCGGAACCAATGAAAGTGATTGAGGCAAACGACCTTTGGGATCAGATAGCTTACGCAGCGTGGGCTTCTGCAGATCCGGGAACGCAGTATCATGATACTATCAACGAATGGCACACTTGCCCTGAAGATGGCGAGATCAAAGCAAGTAATCCTTGCTCTGAGTACATGTTTCTGGATAACACAGCATGTAATTTGGCTTCTCTGAATCTGATGAAATACTTCAAAGATGAAGATTGTACTACATTTGACGTTGAGTCAATTAGCTATGCTTCAAGAATTTGGACAACCGTGCTTGAGATTTCAGTATTGATGGCTCAGTTCCCATCTAAAGAAATTGCAGATCTGTCTTACGTATTCAGAACGTTAGGTCTTGGATATGCAAATATTGGAGCCGCTTTAATGGTTCAGGGAATTCCTTATGACAGTGATGAAGGAATAGCAACAGCCGGAGCCATCACTTCGATAACGCATATGAAAGCGTATGAAACCAGTGCTGAAATGGCCGGTGAATTAGGTGCTTTTGAAGGATACGAGCGTAATAAAGAACATATGCTACGTGTGATGAGAAATCACAGAAGAGCAGCTTACAATGCTGATCCTGAAGAGTATGAAGAATTAACGGTTAAGCCGATGGGAATCGACGCTACAATTTGTCCTGATTACCTTCTAAAGGCGGCTAAAGAAAACTCAGATCGTGCCGTGGCTCTTGGTGAGAAAAACGGATATAGAAATGCTCAAGTAACCGTGCTTGCTCCAACCGGAACTATTGGTCTGGTTATGGATTGCGATACTACCGGTGTTGAGCCTGATTTCGCTTTAGTGAAGTTCAAAAAACTTGCTGGTGGTGGATACTTCAAAATCATCAACCAAAGTGTACCGAAAGCTTTAAAGACGCTTGGTTATTCTGCAAAAGAGTCCAAAGCTATTATCGATTACGCTAAAGGCGCAGCTAGTTTAGAAGGTTGCCCGCATGTAAATCCGGAGACATTAAAAGACAAAGGATTCACCGACGAAAAACTGGATGCTGTTGAAGCGGCACTGCCAAGTAGTTTTGATATCAAGTTTGCTTTCAACCAGTGGACTCTAGGCGAAGATTTCTGTAAAGATGTTCTTGGAATTACTGAAGAACAACTGAGCGATGTTACTTTTGATATGCTGCGTCACTTAGGATTTAGTCGTGAGCAAATTACAGAAGCAAACGATTATGTTTGTGGTACAATGACAGTGGAAGGAGCTCCTTATTTGAAAGAAGAGCATTTGGCCGTTTTTGATTGCGCAAACAAATGTGGTAGAACAGGAACAAGGTTCATTTCAGCTCGTGGTCATATCAGAATGATGGCAGCAGCTCAGCCGTTCTTGTCCGGAGCAATTTCAAAAACCATCAACCTTCCGAACGAAGCAACCATCGAAGACATGAAAGATGCATATATGCTTTCTTGGGAAATGATGTTGAAAGCGAATGCGCTTTATCGCGACGGTTCAAAATTGAGTCAACCGTTGAACAGTTTGGCTGATGTATTTGAAGAACTGGAAGATGAAGAAGAGGATACTTTAGATGGATCAACTACAGCAGAACAAGACAAAGTAGTTGAAGTAGCAGAGCGTATCATTCATAAGTATTTAGCTCGTCGCCAGAGATTACCATTCCGTCGTGAAGGTTATACTCAGAAAGTTAAGATCGGTGGACAAAGTGTTTATCTGAGAACCGGTGAATATGAAAATGGCCAGTTAGGCGAGATCTTTATTGATATGCACCGTGAAGGAGCCGCTTTCAGAAGTTTACTGAACTGTTTTGCAATTTCGATCTCACTTGGTTTACAACACGGTGTGCCGTTAGAAGAATTTGTAGATGCTTTCGTATTCACCAAGTTCGAGCCAAGCGGAATGGTTACCGGAAACCCTCATGTGAAAATGAGTACTTCTGTAATCGATTACATCTTCCGTGAATTAGCTGTTGCTTACTTAGGTCGCGAAGACTTAGCTCATGTTCCTGCTGATGAGATATCAACCAGAGATCTTCGTCCAACACCAGGCGGAGAAGTAGTGGAAACCACTAAAACTGTTGCAAAAGCTCCGGTTGCAGAGCCGCAAAAGCAAACAGTGGATGCCGTTGCACCACAGGTTAAAGCCAAAAAGGATTCCAGTTACGAAACTGATTACGAAAAGGCTAAGCAGCTTGGGTATACCGGTGATGCTTGCCCGGAATGTGGCAGCATGACAATGGTTCGTAACGGAACGTGTATGAAATGTATCACTTGTGGTTCAACATCGGGTTGTAGTTAAAAAAATTGAACAGTTGGGACGGATTGCAATCCGACCTTACTGAGAATTTCTTTCATGGAGAACAGGATAAACCCTGACCTGCGGAATGTGGGTCGGGGTTTTTTTATGAGACAAAACCGAGAGGTTCTGAATTGTGAAGTTCAAGGTAAAATTTCACATTCAAACCCTTTTTTATGAACTACATTTATAATGTCGGAGTTTGTGGCTTGTTTTGTTTCAACTCTTAATACGTTATCGCAATCTTCCAGATCAATGGTAATTCTACCGGCTGGATGTAATTGCAGTAATTGATCGATGATTAATCTGGCTTTGTTAGGGGTATCAATATCTGTCTTAAATACCTTTACCATTTAATTACTGATAGTTTAGTTTTCTATTTCCTGAATGACATTCTTTAATTGGTGTAAATGACGCTGTGTATGCACGGTGTTGAAGCCGATCCATTCCAGTCGTGTGAAAGGACCATACTCGGGAATTTCAAAATCCAAACAAAGTTTTGAGAGATCTTCTGAAAGAATAATTTCCTTTTGAGAAGAAATGCGTTTTTTTAAACCCTCTATCAAATCAACTTTATTAATAGGTTTGGTTGTGGGAAGTATTTCTTTCGGAGAATCCATTTTGATTGAAAAATCAAGGAAGAGTTTTTGAATTTCAGGTAGCTTTTCATCGGGTGCTCGATCAGCATCTTCAACATTTCCGGTTAGTATGTCCATTACACTGTAAGATCGGTATAAATGATCTCCGATTTGTCCCGCAGTCCAGCTATTTTCGAAAGGAGTGGTATTGAGCTTTGCTTCTGTTAAAGAAGAAAGTAAATGAAGTAGCTCATCAGTAGCATCCGTAAATTCATTCAAAATTTCAGTATTCATGTCTAATTATTTTCCGTTATAAAAAACGTTGAATTTATGCCCATCTAAATCAGCAAAGCCACAACCGTACCATTTTTCCATAATTGGCTGGGGTTCGCTGAAAACGGTTCCGCCCGCTTTCTTAACTTTTTTTGCCCATTCATCAACTTCTTCTTTACTATCTGCTGAAAGAGTGAACATGACTTCGTTACCTTTAGATAAGTCAGCAAGTTCTCCCTCAAGACTCCATTTAAGACGTTCCTTTTTAAAGAAATGAATTACAAAATCATTATCGCCCACAAGAAAACTGGTTAATTCTTCAGTAGTGTGGTTGGTACCGTTTGGTCTGAATCCCAGTTCCAGATAAAAGTCTCGGGTTTTTTCAACATCTTCGACAGCTAAATTAGCCCAGATTTTCTTAGTGTTCATTGTGTTTGAATTTAGATTCTGATTATTATTCTTTTTAAGGTCTATTTTCCTTCAAAATTTATCATCCAGCGAATACCAAAAGGGTCGGAGCACATACCAAAATATTCAGCCCATTCCGTTTTTTGAAGAGGCATTTCTATCTGTCCTCCTTCTGAAAGCTTTTCGAATAGTTGCTTTGCTTCTTCCGGGGTTTCAGGTTCCAGATTAATATAAAAGTCATTTCCTCTTTGAAAGGATTCTCCCCAGGAACCTACAGCATCAGATCCCAAAAGGAGTGTTTCTGCTCCAATAGGTAAAGTAACATTGGCTATCTTATTCAGATCATCGCCGGTAACTCCCATATTGTCTTCCATATCTTTAAAACGAACAATGCTGAGTTCGCCACCGAAAACTTTTTGATAAAAATTGAATGCGTCTTCGGCGGTTCCTTTAAAATTGAGGTAAGGATTTACAGATTTCATAATAATTGTGTTTAATGGTCTGTTTTACTGGTTATCTACTTCATAATTTAATTCCGTAACACCACTCTTAAATTGTCGGGTAGACATTAATTTTAGTTTAGTTTTTTGCTCGATATCTACAAATAACGGAATGCCTTGACCAAGAATGATGGGATTAACAAATAACCAGTATCCGTCAATGAGATTTTGTTGAATAAGTGAATGTGTTGCTGTTGGACTACCAAAAAGCAAAATTTCGTTACCGGATTCTTGTTTTATTTGATTTAGTCTGTCCGAAATGTTGTCGTTAATGATTGTTGTATTAGGCAAGTCCACACCTTCCATTGTTCTTGACAGAACAACTTTGTGAACTTGTTTATACCACTTTGAATGCTCAATGTCGTGCTTAGTTGCGTTCGGCTTGTCTGCTGCGGTTGGCCAGTAACTTTCCATCATATCATAAGTTACTCGTCCATATAATGCAGTGTCACCTTCACTTATTTGCTTACCAACATGGTCAAAAATTTCCTGATCAACTTTGATCCAATCCATTTCTCCGTTAGGTCCTGCCACAAAACCGTCAACCGATATATGCATAAATGAAATTATTTTTCTCATATGATTTTATTTACTTATTTGTTCGTTACTGAATGTATTGAACTATTATAACATCAAAAAATGCATTGTGTAAGGTGTAAATACGCCAATCTTGCGGGTTGATTGCGACAGAGAGCTTGTATAGATTTGTATAAAAACTATCAAACTATCAGTTGAAGATGAGACACGTATCTATACTTATACCACGCGGACACACCAGTTTAGTAAATATTGCCGGTGCGCATCAAATCTTTTCTCAGGTAAATGGAATTGCTCAGCAAATGGGTAAAGATCCTGTTTTTGACGTTCATCTGGTGGGACTGGAAAAAGAAATCCCACAATCAACCGGGTTCTTTACTTCAAGCCCTGATCTGCTGGTAAGTGAAGTCGCCAAAACAGATTTGATCATAATTCCAGCTATTCATGATGATACCGAAACCGGACTGGAACAAAACAAAGAGTTAGCACCATGGGTAATAGATCAATATAAAAATGGGGCAGAAGTAGCCAGTTTTTGTATAGGAGCTTATTTCCTGGCATCAACAGGATTGCTGGATGGAAAGCAATGTGCCACACATTGGCTGCATGCCGGGAAATTCAGAGAGATGTTTCCTCAGGTGGAATTAGTAGATGACAAAATTATGACTTCAGAAGATGGAATCTATACAAGCGGTGGCGCTTACTCTTTTCTGAACTTGATTCTTCATTTGATAGAAAAATATGCAGGCCGAGAGATGGCAATTTTTATTTCTAAAGCTTTTTCTATTGACATCGACAGGAACAGTCAATCAGCGTTTATGATATTTGAAGGTCAAAAAGACCATGAGGATAAAGAAGTAATAACCGTACAAGAGTTTATCGAGAATAATTACGAAAATACCATCCGTGTTAATGAGTTGGCAGAAAAAGTGGCATTGAGTCGCCGTACTCTGGAACGTAGATTTAAAAAAGCGACGAGCAATACGGTAAGTGAATACATTCAGCGCGTAAAAGTTGAAGCTGCAAAACGTGATCTTGAAACCAGCCGAAAAAATGTAAACGAAGTTATGTATCAGGTTGGATACTCAGACACTAAATCATTTAGAAATACATTCAAAAAAATTACAGGTCTTACCCCAGTTGATTACAGAAATAAGTACAATCAGGAAGCAGCAGTTGCTTGATCACTAATATAAAGCCTAGTTAATCAGAATATTTTCCATCACTTTTTCTGTGATTTCATCACATTTACTAAAGCCAAATTCCAGAATGTTTTGATCGATCGACAGATCAAATAGATGCTTTTTGATCATAGTACGGGCACGGTGTACACGAACTTTCACGTTTGATTCAGTGATATCTAAACATTGGGAAATTTCTTTAACACTCATTCCTTCCGCTTCCTGCATTATGAAAGGAGCCCGGTATTTTGGTTTAAGTTGATCAACGGCTTTTTCCAATAAGATAATAGCTTCTTTTTGAATCATTTTTCTTTCAGGATTAAGTTCTTGGATATGATCGGCTTTGAAAGGTTTTTGGGATGAAACTGAGACAGAGTGGTCGATCATTTTAAAAACCTTTTTAAAAGCATTGAGTCGGGCCAAGGCTTCATTGATACCAATTCTTATCAGCCATGTAGAAAATTCTGATTCATGGTTAAACTGACATAGTTTTTCAAATGCTTTCAGATAGGTTTCCTGCATTGCGTCTTTAACATCCATCTCATTTTTCAAGTACCCACGTAAAACTCTGAACAGTTTTTGATTATTTCTTCTCACCAGAATCTCGTAAAGCTCTTTCTCTCCATTCAGAATGCGTTTAACTATCTCATTATCTGAAAAGTTGTAAGTAGTATAATCTTGTATTCTGAGTGTTTTCATAAAGTCTTTTTCACATTAGATGAAATATCAGTTCAGTGGTTACAAAAAGAATGTAACCGAAATTCGATTTTTCAATCTAAAGGGTAAATGCTATCCAAAGCATAACTCAAAACAACATAATTATGAATTCAAATACTACTCAAATTCAATCTATACTTAAATATGCTTATGGGATTGTACCTATAGTGGCAGGTTTAGATAAGTTTACCAACATTTTAACCAATTGGACACACTATCTGGCTCCGTCTGTTATTGAAATTCTTCCTTTTGAAGCATCCACATTTATGATGATCGTAGGTGTGATTGAGATCGTTGCAGGAGCTTTAGTCTTTTATAAAGTAAAAGAGGGAGCTTATTTAGTAATGACATGGTTAATCGCTATTTCACTGTCATTATTGTTTACATGGCACTATGTAGATGTAGCAGTAAGAGATCTTGTAATGGCTGTAGGTGCTTATACTCTGGCAAAACTTTCAGAAACGAATACTGAACTCAAAAATTAAATAATTTATGAACACCACTCGTAACTTTAAATGAGTGGTGTTCATATTCCTATTATAGCAGTATCAAATACGTTAGCTTAACAATTGCGATCTCATTATTCA
Organism: Balneola sp.; assembly: GCA_965222085.1. GTDB lineage: Bacteria > Bacteroidota > Rhodothermia > Balneolales > Balneolaceae > Balneola. Next base: position 223,705 of record OZ244952.1, on the reverse strand, counting down.
TTATCAGGTCTCTGTTCGGATCAAAAAGAACTTCATTATCACCGGTAAGGTGGTAAGAAGTGTTATACACAAAGAACAGGTCACTTCCCGGAGTATGGATCCAATCCACCCGAAGATTAGCTTGAATATTCCGTGAAAAGTTATCGTACTGTATCAATGTTTTGGTGAATAGTTTTCTGCTGAATGCACCCAAAATTGACATAGAAACTGTTGTGGCATCAAATTCTCCGTTATTCACAGGTAGATCTATAATAGAATGATTAATTCGACCTTCAAGTGTAAGGTGCTGTGATTGTCTTAAACCAAATCCACCACTTATATCTGTTCTGTTTCCATTGAAAAACTCACCAAATTCTATGCCTGCATTAGCAAATAATCTTCTGCTTGAATCTGTTTCTCCATTAATTTGAAAACGATTAAAGGTATAATCTCCTGCCTGAATGGTAGTATTTGAGCGAATAGAGAATGGAGAAAATAATCGTTCGAATTGACTACTGAATTCCATTGAAAGACGATCTCTTCTTTGAAATTCAAGTGTGCCGCCAAATTCAAATTCAGTCGATTGTTTTACACCATCCTGGCCTTCTATATAATCATATAGTCCGCCAATAATGATCCTGTTCAACGTTTCAACCTTTGGAATAGTCGGGCTGTAACTTCCTCTTACATCATACTGTCTCATATTTCGTCTTCGCACAAAACCAAGAGCAGGGTTATAGTTAACACCAACATTAGTGTAAGATAGTTGTCCGGAGTACAGATCATTTCTCAAACGGATAGAAGCATGTCCGGCAGCATCATTTAAGAGTTCCTGATCATCCCACACATTTGTAAACCATGCATTAAAAAGACTGGCACTGCCAAACCGGTACTGAGTATCAATTCCTAAAGCTCTGTTATAATCACTCCCGATCTGCGTATTTGTAAATATAGCACCGGCAGTTGCTCTTGGGAATATATCGTTTCTAAAACGGATCACAGTATTATTCGTCGAGTTTGAACCCAGAAAATCCTTCATTTTATTTCCGGTTTCGATGTTTAACGCTCCAATTGATGTCTTACCGATTTGACCCGTCATGCGTGCACCTGCAAGAATTTCATTAGTCAATCCTATTCTTCTTGAAAAATAAGTTTGGGTGCTCCGTAAATTACCATGTTCAAAAAGTCCGGATCGCTCTAAAAAGAACTCTCTTTTTTCAGGGAAGAATAAGTTAAAACGAGTGAGGTTCAGCTGAACATTATCTGATTCAACCTGAGCAAAATCGGTGTTTATGGTAAGGTCTAAGGTCAGATTAGAAGAAATTCCATACTTAATATCTACTCCAATATCTTCAGTATAATCAACATTGGTATCTTCATCAGCCAGATCAGGTCGTATTTCCTGAGCTCCACCTATTACGTATGGCTTGATCTCTAAATTTTTTCCTCTGTTTATATCTTTAATGCCGGTAAGTTTTCCATACTGAGAAACAGCAGCCAGAGATGTGAAATTTCCATATTCCAAACCGATTCTGGGCCAAAGAACGCGTTCATTCTTTCGGTTTATAGTCCGGGATAACATGATTCCAAAATTTAATTCATCATCATCCGGAAACCTCAGTTGCCTGAAGGGAATGGAAACTTCTAATGTCCACCCCTGATCGTCAATAATAGTTTCACTAACAAATACAGCATCCCAGGAGAAACTTGTAATAGTGAGGCGTTCGTCAGTAATTGTTGCATCATCCTGAGTTCCCAGTGCATTCATTTCAAACAGGTAAGCATTCCTTCCATCTCCAAATGTGTCCAAACCTATATAGGCGTGATCATCCCGATCATTTCTGCCTCCACGCTCGAGATTCTTTGCCCTAATGAGTTCAGGATTTTTGTCGTAAAATCTGAATGCGAAATAAAGGTTGTCCCTGTCATAAGCGATACGAACTTCAGAATCTTCAGTAGCCGGTTCACCATCATTGGGCCATACTTGAATAAAATTAGTAATCGGGGAAATACTTTTCCAAACCAGGTCGTTGATGTCACCATCAATTTTAGGAGCTTCATTTATAAATACTGCTCTTATCTCATTTTCGGGATTAGCAGTTTGTTGAGAGAAGAGAGCCGATGTTCCCAAAATGGCACATAAAAGGGTGCTAAAGAATATTCTATATCTGATCATTTTTTTGATTTAAGAAGTCCTGAATATTAAAGTTGATATCCCAAAACTGGCAAGGATATTTATTCAAGCAAATATAGAAAAAAAACAATTGGAGCAACCCTGTTTACAACTTGTATCAATTCAAGGTGTTGTAAGGTTATTTTAAGGACGAAAACTTTGTTCGTGTTATCTTGTGAAATACATTCTTTCTGAACTCTCCGGGTTTTAATTCGTTCAGCAATCTGATACCACCGTATTCTTTGTTACGCTCTTTTATAATTTGCTGAAATCGCTCTTCACCTTGTTGATACTGTTTTTCATTTTTATATCTGGTGATGAGGATTACATCAAAATCAGCAGCAGAGTCAGCTTCTGTTATCAGTAGTTCATATGAATGGATAAAATCCTTCTCTAATGCTATATCACGAAGCACTTTCCAATTATTTTCATAATAATAGATCAGCTCTTCTTTGTTATTATCTATCGTTTTTACGAAATCTATAACAGATACTTCCTGAGCTGATACTGAACCGAGGCTTAATGATACTAAAAGGAATAAAAGTTTTTTCATAGATGTGAATTTTAGCTGACCGTATTCTCAGATAATATTCAAAATTGAATACATCATTTCAACAAGCCGACAAACTACTTGCTTGTCCACATAGAAAACGGGTTTTCATCGACCAAAAAGAATTATTGCATAGCTAATCTAAAACCTGCATACTCTCTGAAACTAACAAAAAGGTTGTATGACACAAGAAAAAGATCTGAAAGGCTACTGGAAAAAGAATCTTCAGTACCTGAGTATATTATTAAGTATTTGGTTTACGGTTTCGTACGGATTTGGGATTTTACTGGCTCCTTTTCTTAATCAATTTAAAATGGGTGGATTTAAACTGGGATTCTGGTTTGCTCAGCAAGGATCAATCTATGTGTTTGTGGTGCTTATATTTATATATGTATACCTGATGAATCGTTTAGATAAGAAATTCGGCGTAAACGAGGAGGATGCATAATGGATGTTCAAGTATGGACCTATATTCTTGTTGGAATCACTTTCGCTCTTTACATCGGAATTGCAATTTGGTCGCGGGCTGGTTCAACAAGCGAATTTTATGTAGCTGAAGGAGCTGTTAATCCGCTAACGAATGGAATGGCTACCGCCGCAGACTGGATGTCGGCTGCTTCTTTTCTTTCCATGGCAGGATTGATCTCGTTTATGGGTTACGACGGAACCGTGTATCTGATGGGCTGGACAGGTGGATATGTTTTGTTAGCTTTACTGTTAGCACCGTATCTCAGAAAATTTGGAAAGTTTACGGTTCCCGATTTTATCGGCGATCGCTACTACTCAAACACAGCCAGAACAGTAGCTGTAATTTGTGCATTGATTGTTTCCTTTACTTATGTAGCCGGACAAATGCGCGGAGTAGGATTGGTATTCTCCAAATTTCTGGAAGTAGATATTTTCTGGGGAGTCATCATCGGGATGGCAATTGTGTTCTTTTATGCCGTTCTGGGTGGAATGAAGGGAATTACCTACACACAGGTCGCTCAGTACTGTGTATTGATCTTTGCGTTCATGGTTCCTGCATTTTTTATTTCGATGCAGTTAACCGGAAGCCCGATTCCACAAATTGGTTTTGGTTCTACCGTTACTGATGGCTCAGGAATGTATTTGTTAGATAAACTAGATCAATTGCATACAGAACTCGGTTTTGCTGAGTACACATCAGGTACAAAAAGTATGCAGGATGTCTTTTTTATTACGGTGGCTTTGATGGTCGGGACTGCAGGACTTCCTCATGTGATCGTTCGATTTTTCACTGTTCCTAAAGTGAAAGATGCCCGGATTTCCGTTGGTTACGCACTTATTTTTATCGCAATCTTGTACACAACTGCTCCGGCAATTGCTGTTTTTGCAAGAACGAATCTGATTGAAACGGTAAGTGAACAACCGTATGAAGAAATGCCGCCATGGTTCAGTACCTGGGAAGAAACCGCTTTGTTAAATTGGGTGGATAAAAACGAAGACGGGATTATCAATTACGCTCCCGGAGCTGCGATTGTTGGAGCACCGAATATTATCCGGGATGGATTAGATATCAGAAGAGGAGCAAATAATCAGGTGATGATCTCGAATGAAGTGACGGCAAACAACAACGAATTGTATGTAGATCGGGACATCATGGTACTCGCAAATCCTGAAATTGCAGGATTACCGGCCTGGGTGGCCGCTTTGGTTGCAGCCGGTGGACTAGCAGCTGCACTTTCCACAGCCGCGGGATTACTCCTAGTAATTTCTACTTCCGTTTCTCATGACCTGATCAAAAAGCAATTTAATAAAGACATTTCAGATAAAGCGGAATTACGATACGCAAGAATCGCAGCGGCAGTAGCGGTTGTGGTAGCAGGATATTTCGGAATCAATCCCCCGGGATTTGTAGCTCAGGTTGTGGCTATCGCCTTCGGTTTAGCGGCAGCTTCGTTCTTCCCGGCTATTATTCTGGGAATTTTCTATAAAAAGATGAATAAACAAGGTGCCCTTGCCGGAATGATTGCAGGACTCATATTTACGCTGGCTTACATCATTTACTTTAAGATCGCTTTCCCTGAGTTGAATATTCCTGAAAACTGGTGGTTCGGTATTTCACCGGAAGGAATAGGAACCTTCGGAATGCTTGTAAATTTGATCGTAGCTCTAAGCGTTAAATCCTTTTATCCCGATCCACCGGAAGATGTACAGGAAATGGTAGAGGGGATTAGGTATCCGAGGTAACTTCGTCATCCCGAACTCGTTTCGGGATCTTTGTGAGGTCTTTAGTTAAACTTTTATGTTAAGATATAAATCAACGTCAATTACTTACTTTTGGCTTGACCCAAAAGTAACAAAAGGTCAGGACTAAGAATTATTGGCGGGCTCACAATGCTTTCGCTGAATAAATCCAAAGGTCTTCTTCCGATAGATACATTTACTAAATCTTCACCAGAAGGATTTATTCATCCTGCGGATACGCTCGATCATCTGCTCACTATTCCGCCAATAATTCTAAGGTCGTGAATGATTTATAATTTTTTGAATTTTACTTATAAAAAAGGAAATTAAATTATGAACAGACAAGAAGCATATAAAATCCTTTCAGCTGAACTAAAAACGGTATCCGATAATGATTTAGATACATTACTGGAGTTTAATGGTCAAAAAATTGAAACTAAATTTTTATCAGACTCTGCAATCTCATATTCGTTAATGATTGAAATACAATTCATGGGAAATAATGAGTTTGAGTTAAAGGGGAGTATACATGATGGCAATTCATATAACTTCGATCTGTTGGAAGAGAAAATTTTAGTAACTAAATGAGAAGGCTGCCCTCCAAAAACTATTTACAATCCTCATTCAACTTTTTTGCCTACATTCACAGGCATTTTCATTTTATAAACTAACTCGGGATCAATGAAATCATTTCTATCTGCTTGCTTTGTATTACTATTTTCAAGCATTACTTTTGCGCAAACCAATCCTCAATGGATTCGCTATCAAACTATTTCACCGGATGGTTCAACCATTGTTTTTACTTATAAAGGTGATCTGTATTCAGTAGCTACAAACGGGGATGATGCCACTCAACTCACTTTTCATGAAGCTCATGATTACATGCCCGTGTGGAGCAAAGATGGAAAATCCATCGCTTTTGCTTCTGATCGTTACGGTAATTTTGATATTTATACCATGAGTGCCCAAGGTGGTGCAGCTAAAAGGCTCACTTTTCATTCCAATGATGAAAAGCCGTTCACTTTTTCAGCTGATGATAAGCATATTGTTTTCGGAGCACTCAGGATGGACACCAAAGAGCATCGTCAGTATCCAACAGGATCTCAGCCTGAATTGTATTCCGTTCCTGTAAACGGTGGTCGTGTTGATCAGATCTTTACCGTTCCTGCAGAATTTGTACAAGTGAATGAAAGTGGCTCTCAAATGGTATATCACGATAAGAAGGGAGGAGAGAATGAATGGAGAAAACATCACACTTCTTCTATCACCCGCGATATCTGGACCTATGATACCAAGAGTAAAACTCATAAAATGATCACTAGTTTTGAAGGGGAAGATCGTCAGCCGATTTACAGTACGGACGAAAAATCTATTTACTATCTAAGTGAAGAAAGTGGCAGTTTTAATGTGCATAAGCTCGCATTGGCTAATCCTTCTCAAACTACACAGCTGACAAGCTTTGATCTCCATCCTGTTCGATTTTTAAGCATGGGAAATGGAACCCTTTCTTTCGGGTATGACGGCGAACTGTATACAATGAAAGAAGGAGAGCAGCCAAAGAAAGTGAACGTAAATATCAGAACGCAGGAAAAAAGCAATGCAGATAAGTTCATCACCATAAACGGCGGTGTTCAGGAAATGGCTGTTCATCCCAATGGAAAAGAAATAGCTTTTGTCGCACGGGGTGAAGTGTTTGTTACTTCCATTGACGGTTCACTAACAAAAAGAATCACCAACACTCCCGAAACAGAACGATTTATAGCCTTTTCACCGGATGGAAAAAGCTTGTTGTATTCCAGCGAAAGAAACGGAAAATGGAGTATCTACAAATCAGAAAAAGTTAGAGAAGAAGAACCGTTTTTCTTTGCTTCAACTCTATTGAAAGAAGAAGCCGTAGTTGAAACAAAAGAAGACAATTATCTGCCGGAGTTTTCCCCTGATGGAAAGAAGCTTGCTTACATCGCCGGAAGAAGAACGCTTCGAATACAGGATGTGGAATCAGGAAATACGGTAGATCTTCTTACGCCGGAAGATCTGTTCCACATGCGCGATGGCGACAAATATTTTACCTGGAGTCCGGATAGTAAATGGCTACTGGTAGACTGGAATAAGCTTTTGAACAACAGTGAAGTTCTTTTACTTTCAGCAGATGGAAAAGAAATAATTAACCTTACTGAAAGTGGCTATTATGATTATTCTCCGAAATGGATGAATGAAGGAAAGCAGATGATCTGGTTTAGTAATCGTGATGGACTTAAGAGTTACGCAACAAGCGGGAACAGTCAATCGGATGTATATGCGATGTTTTTCGATCAGGATGCCTGGGACAAATTCAGCATGAGTAAAGAAGATTATGAGCTGATGCAGGAAATCGAGAAGGCTAACAAAAAAGAAGAAAAATCCGAAGAGAAGAAAGAAGAAGACAAGAAGGATGAAGACAAGAAAGAAGTGAAATCTTTGGAGTTTGATTGGGATGGAATGAAGGACAGAAAAGCGAAATTAACCATTCATTCCAGCAATCTTTCTGATGCTACACTTTCAAAAGATGGCGAGAAACTGTACTACTTATCGCGCTTTGAAGGCAGATATGATCTTTGGGAAACTGAGCTCAGAACCCGTGATACCAAGAAGCTGATCAGTTTGAATACAGGAGGCGGTAGTTTAGTTTGGGATAAAGGAATGGAAAATCTGTATCTGTTGAGCAGTGGCAGAATTTCAAAAGTGAATCTATCCGGCGGAAGCACCAAAGGAATTTCGATTTCCGGAGAAATGGAATACGATGCGGACAAAGAACGTCAAAAAATGTTCGAACACGTATATATCAGAACTAAGAATATCTTTTATGAGCCGACTTTTCACGGAAATGATTGGGATATGCTGTATGAGGAATATCAAAAATACGTGCCACACACTTCCAATGGGTATGAATTCGCTGAAGTTCTTTCTGAAATGTTGGGAGAGTTGAATGTTTCTCACGCCGGAGCCGGTTACAACAACAGTATCGAAAACGGAGATGCTACGGCTTCATTAGGAATTTTCTGGGATTACAACCACAAAGGAGATGGAATTAAGATCACGGAAGTTATTGATGGGGGTCCATTGGACAAAGAAGCGTTAAAGATCGAAGCCGGAATGATCATTCAAAAAATTGATGGCGAAACGGTTTCTGCAAACAGAGATGTAGCAAGTTATCTTAACCGAAAAGCAGATAAATTTACCTTGCTGGAAATCTCGGACGGTAAAGGAAAAAATGCTAAGCAAATTACAGTAAAGCCCATTTCTTTAGGTGCAGAACGAGGACTACTATACGATCGCTTTGTCAGAATGAATGAAACAGAAGTGGCTGAAAAGAGCGAGGGTAAGTTGGGGTATGTTCACATACCCGGAATGGGTGACGGTCCGTACCGTGATATTTATGAAGATATGCTGGGTAAATATTTAGAAACCAAAGGAATCATTGTAGATACACGGTTCAACGGTGGTGGAGATTTAGTTGCAGATCTTGCTATGTTTTTTACCGGTGAAGAGTTCATTACTTACGCGACAGCTGCAAAAGTTGTTGGCGGGGAACCAACTTCACGTTGGACAAAACCAACTCTGACCATGTTCAACGAAAGCAATTATTCTGACGGACATTGCTACGCCCAGGGTTATACAGATCTTGAAATCGGAATCACATTAGGAATGCCGGTTCCCGGAACTTGTAGTTTTGCCGGATGGGAAGGTTTACCAAATGGCGGTTATTGGGGCGTTGTTCCTGTAAGTGCAAAAGATAAAGCAGGTCGCTGGATGGAAAATCTGCAAACTGAACCGGATGTAAAAGTAAAAAATATGCCCGGGGTTATAAACACGGGTAGAGATCAACAATTGGAAAGAGCGATTGAAGAATTAATGAAAGAAGTGGATTAAAAATAAAACTTGTTTTAAAGTCTCTTTTTCTAATTGAAGGGGGCTTTTTTTATTCCAACCAGTTTGAAATAACAGATTCAATTTCTGAAAACTGAGAAGGTTCAGGTATATGTTTTGAATTTTCTAAAGTATAGGTTTCCTTAAAATTGTTAAAGAAAGCTTTACACTTTCTGATTGATATTTCTGCCGGAAAAAATACGTCGTTATCAGCTACCATCAGGTAAACCGGACTTTCAAAATCTTCAACATTTTCTTTTTTTAGAAGTGGTGGTCTGCGAAAGTCCATATTTACACCCGTTAAGGTGTTTTTTTGAAAGGTGAGTGAATAATCATCAATTTTATTATAGAAGCTATTCATAAAAGATTTAAGATCAGATTCTTTTTTAGTAATCATATACTTGATAAGTGGCACAGTGAGCTTTTTAGTTGATTCCAGAAAAGACCCGTTTCCGAAACCCGCAGGAACTACAAAAATGGTTTTAGACACTCTTTTAGGATAGAAAGTAATTAGCTTTTGTAATAAGAATCCACCATATGAAGCTCCAATAACCGGCACGCTTTGCAAGTTTAATTGATCAAAAGTTTCCGAAAGCCAGCGGCCATACTCATCATTTTGAAGGTTTAATCTGGTTTCAGAACTTTTTGTTGTTTGACCGATCGTATCAATGGCATAGATCAAATATTTTTCAGCCAAACCTTTTACTGATTCTAAAGCAATAGGAGCACCGGCATTTATACCGTGAAGGATAACAAGAGGGGGATTGGAACTATTGCCAGCCTTGACCACATGAGTAGACCCGGCAAAGGTATTCACATAAATATCTTCATATTCCAGCTGCAAAGAATTTAATTTAGAATCATAAAGATCCATTAAAGCCTGTTTGGCTTCTTGTGTCTTGTAGAGAGGTTTGCTTTTCAATTTGGTACGTTTTTCAGAAAGTTTAAATTAATTTAGAATAATTAGTCCAAATGACCTAATTTATTTTTATGGATACAAAAACACAGATAAAGCAATCTGCTCTTAAATTATTCAATCAAAAAGGATTGATGAATGTGACATTGAGAGATGTGGCTGCGGATATTTCTAAAAGCTATGGAAATATTACCTACCACTTTAAGAATAAAGAAAAGGTTATAGAATCCATTTACAATGATATGATGCAAGAGTTGTCAATCATTAATAAAGATATTATGGAGAGTAATGAATCGCTTTTCGCCAAAATTATTAGAGCACCTAACCATACTTTTGAACTAACTATGAACTATCTGTTCTTCTACGTGGATTTTGTTGAAATAAGAAGAAACTTCTCGGAAATATTTAAAAAAATAGACACTAATAATAAATCTAGAATGGAGTCGTGGAAGCATAGTTTGGTTGAACTTCAGACACAGAATTATATCCGCAAAGAGCTTAGTGAAAGTGATCTGTTTTATTTGATGGAATTAAGTGGAGCAATGAGAACATTCTTTTTTTTAAAGCTAAACAAGGATCAAGTAAAAGAAGAAGGGCTCAAAAAAAAGTATGTTGAATACACTAATAAGTTATTCTACCCTTACTTAACGGAAAAAGGGAGAAAGGAATACAATGTGATCCGATAAATTTTTGACACTTTTGTAATTCTTAGTATATCTGTTTCGACTAACTTACAAAAGTACTTTTAACTTATACCATACCATTGCAGAAATCTGTAAGTGAAAAAGAATTCGTTAAAAAAGTGACCGAATCCCAAGGGATTGTGCACAAGGTATGTGGAATTTATTGTGATAACGAAGAAGACAAAAAGGATCTTTTTCAGGAGATATTGATCCAGCTCTGGAAATCGTATCCTAGCTTCAGAGGAGATTCAAAATTTTCTTCCTGGATGTACAGAGTAAGTTTGAACGTTGCAATTTCTAATCTCAGAAAATCTAAAACAAAAAAAGAAGATTCTACTTTGCCGGAATCTTTCGATAGTATTTCCAGAGAGAGTGATGAGCAAAGTCTGAGTTTAGAAAAAGGGTTGCTGCGTGATGCAATCCAACAACTCAATGAGATCGAAAAAGGAATCATGATGTTGTATCTGGAAGAAAAGCCGAATGAAGAGATTGCTGAGATTATAGGTATTACTCAGAATAATGTCCGGGTTAAAATGAACCGTATCCGAAATAAATTAAAAGAAACGCTTAACCCAAGTTGATATGGAACTGGAAGAACTAAAAGTTTTATGGAAGCAAGAAACCGAGAAAGAAGTATCGGCTCGGAAAGTAAATGTAGATGAAGTTCGCGGAGTTATCACCCGAAAATCACAAAGTACAATTGCTGATGTAAAGCGAACCATCAGAATGAAAGTAGTTATTACAGGTGTTTCTAGTATATTTTGCTTAGCAACGGTGGTGTTTAATTTATCTGATTCCCTAAGTGAAAGCTTCGGTTTGGATAGATTTATGAGTCCAACTCAACTAGCAATTATCTATACTATTCTTGGTGTTTCCCTAGCCATTATTTCGATCTTCAATTTCTTTAATCACATTAGAATTACAGATTTTGAACGAACTTCTTTGCCTATAAAGGAGACTATTGAGCATGTTGCAAAAATCATAAAAGGAGCTATGAATCTTGGCACTTATTCTGATTTAATAGTTAGTCCTGTCATTTTTGCTTTTATATGCTATGTCTATTTTTATCGCGAAGAGGTATTTCAATTCGATATCAGAATGCTGTATGTAGCTCTTATTTATGCAGGGGGATTGGCTTTTAGTTATTTCACTAACAGATGGGGAATGAAACGACGTTTTGGCAATGACTTAGAACTGCTTAACAAATATCAGAAGGAATTAGAATTATGAACGTTATTGATCAAAAAGTCTTGTCAAAAGATATTGCTCTCAATAACCTAAAGCTGAGAGGAGCAACATGGAATTTATATGCTATGAATTTTGTGCTCTTTTTTACTCTGAAAATTTGGTTCAGACCGTGGATTAGAGAACAAGAAGGGTTTGAGTATTTGAAGCTCATTGCTAACTCATTTCCTAATTACGTAGAAGCTTATTTGGGTACTTTTACTATAGTTGCTTTTTTAACTATTGCAAAACTTAAGAACATTTCATGGATTAAGGATCTAAGTAATATTACGATTTACACCTTATCAACAATTTTTACCGGATTATTTGTAATCACACAAGAAATGAAAATCCATAACTTAGGCGGGGAAAACATCTATGATTTTAACGATGTAATAGCGTCTATAATTGGATTGATCATTGTATTTACCATGCTGAATTTATACGGCATCAAGCTTATCAAGAAATGAATTTTAGCATTCTGAATTCCGGGTATTCCTTATCAGAGGTAATTAAAACAAAATAAAGAAATGAAAAATCACATAATTAAATTCTCAGTACTGATATTTGTCATGTTCTTAAGTGCTTGTGAGACAAAAAAATCAAACATAAATGAAGGTGATTCTTCAGCCAAAGAAAATTCTTTTTTTGGCCAAAAGCCACCGGGTTTAATACCGGAAATTTTTGCTCCAGGAATTGTTTCAATTGATGGAAGGTTTGAAGGCACCGTTTCATTTTCTTCGGATTTGACTGAAATGTATTTTGCAGCTGATAACAAAGACCAAGAAACATCCATCTATTTCTCAAAACTGGAAGATGATAAATGGACTCCTCCAAAAAAAGTAAATTTTACTAACGAGGAAAAAAAGGAAGAAATGCATCCGTTTGTTAGCCCTGATGGTAAAAGGATCTATTTTACTGCATTTGACTCTTCGTTTGAAGATGAAAAAATCTGGTATGTAAATCATTTAGGTAATTCTTGGAGCGATGCCATTATGCTCGATTCACCGATAAACGACGACCTGGTATTCTTTGCTAATCAGGCTAAAAACGGTGACCTGTATTATTTCAACTTGTCAAAGTTCAAAACGTATTATGCACCCAATAGAAACGGTGAATTTCCTGAAGTACAGGAAGTTGCACTTGAATTTGGTCATCATGCTTTCATTTCCCCATCGCAAGACTACTTGATAGTAACCGAACGTAGCAATCAAGAAGAAAACAGAAGGGATAACGACATATATGTCTATTTCAGGAATGAAGATGGAACATGGTCAAAACCTATGAATCTTGGGCCTAAAATAAACACCAAATTTTCTGAAAAAACACCGACAATAACTCCAGATGGTGAGTATTTATTTTTTGGCAGGGATGAAAGAGATATAGAACCAGGACTATCAAATATTCATTGGGTGAGCACAACTGTTATTGAAAACCTAAGACCAAAACGACAGGGGCAATGAATAATCATCTAATTAAATTCTCAGTACTGGTATCTGTCATATTTTTAAGTGCTTGCAATACAGATAAATCAAACACAAAAGAGGATGATTCTTTAAATGAAGAAAATTTTTATTTGGGACAAGATCCGCCGGGTTTAATCCCTGAAGTTTTTGCCCCCGGAATGGTTACCACAAATGGTTGGGAATATGGTGGAGTTTTTACACCTGATTTGAAAGAATTTTATTTCATCAGAGAAGTAATAGATGATGAAGGAAATTCAACACAGCAGTTTGTTCTTTTTCAAAATAATAATGGTGAATGGCAAGACAGTGTTATCTCCGCGCGGATTGGTCAACCTATTATTTCTTCTGACGGTAAAACTATGCATTTAGGCAGGCGTTATAAAGAACGCACTGCAAGCGGGTGGTCAGAATTAGAACTACTTGACCCTCCTTTCAGTGAATTACGGATTATGCGTCTTTCTTCATCTACAAATGGCACGTACTATTTTGACACTTATGATCCGGATAATGTAGCATTCCCTATCCGTTATTCCAGATTAATCGACGGGAAATATGAAGAACCCCGACCTTTGGGAGAGAATATCAACAGTGGCACGTTTATCAGCCATCCATTTATTGCTCAGGATGAATCTTATTTGATATGGGACGCCAAAAGAGAAGGTGGTTACGGAGATTCTGATCTCTATATCAGTTTTCGAAAAAAAGATGGTTCCTGGGGTGACGCCATTAATCTGGGAGATAAGATCAATACAGGAGCTTGGGAAGCAGCAGCCACCATTACTCCCGACGGCAAATACCTTTTTTTCAATAGAAATATAGGCTCAGGTGATTTTGAAAATGTAGATATATTCTGGGTGAGCACGGATGTTATAAATAACCTAAGGCCACAATAATAGAAAAACTTTAGCCAAAAGATGTATGGATTTGTTTAGGTAAAAAAAATAGTTCCCCGATCTGTAATTCTGTTGCTTTTTGTTTCGACTAACCGAGTAAACAAGTCCAACATAAAAGCAAAATGATGAAAGAGTTAAAAAAATACGACAGAATAATTATGATAAGCCTAATTCCAATTTATTTGGGATTAATGCAAGCCATAGAAAGATTTAATGGAGCAGTATGGGAAGAAATACTTCAGGTTTTGTCAGTGATAGGATACTTAGTATTGGCTTGGGCAGTATTTAAGAGAGTGTCGGTAAAAAGATCGATCAAAAATAAGGCTGGTGCTGCATTTATGATTGGTTTTTTGTTTGTTTTCGGAACGAGAGTTAACGCTCAATCTGTGAACTATGAGAAGCAAATTGAAGTACTTAAATCGAGTTTTGAAAACAAAAATATTGAAGCACTTAAAGACTATATAAGTCCTGAGCTTAAGTTCGGTCCGATACCTGTTCAAAACACACCGGTTATCCTGACCAATATCGTAAATAACTTCCCAAAGTTGCTTGAACTCACGATCAAAGAAACAGGAGAAGGGAAGGCGTTGGTCTTTTATCACTTTGAGGGAATGGCGGAATCAGAGTCTAAAATTCTGTTCGATGAGTCGGGAAAGATCACAAAGCTCGAATACTTCGAAGACATCATAATGCAACAAATAAGAGCTCAGCAAGCATTGCAAAACAGTGTTCAGCAACCAAATCCTGGAGAGTTGGGAGAGAAGTATCAACCCAAAAGTGTTGAGTTTAAATCAAAAGATGGATTATTGGTTTCAGGAAATCTCTACGAAATTGACTCAAACAAACCGGTAATTCTTTTACTTCATCAAGCCAACTTTAATAAATACGAGTATGCAGATATTGCCCCAAAGTTAAATGAGATGGGGTACAATGTTCTTGCTATAGATCAAAGATCCGGCGGTGCTTTTGCGGGAAAAACCAACGAAACTTTTGATCGAGCTACTCAAAGAGGAGACAGTAAAATTTCTTTTGTAGACGCCGAGCAGGATATACATGCAGCTATTGATTACCTGGCCAAAAAATTCAATCAAAAAGTAACGGTATGGGGAAGTTCGTATTCATCTGCACTGGCAATTTTTGTGGGCGCTGATAATCAGAATGTGAATGGAATTATCTCCTTTAGTCCGGGGAATTATTTCGGAGATGCAAAACCAAAGCTTAAGTCAGTTTTTGAAGAATTAGAAACACCTTTCTTAGTTACTTCTTCCAAAGTGGAAGCCACTGATCTATCAAAAGAATTAGAAGGAGTTGACCTGAGTAAAAATCAATCTCAGTTCATTCCGGAAAGTGATGGATTCCATGGTTCGAGGGCTGTTTGGGAAGGACAAAAAGGAGCGGAAGAATACTGGGGCGCAGTAATTAGTTTTCTGAGCTCACTGCAAAAAAAATAATTAATAGGGAGAGAAAAAATGGAACAATCTATCAAAGCATCAGAAACCCGAAGGGATACAATCAAGTGGATAGGATTGATCGTGATGGTGGCAGGAACAGTTTCATTCAGTAATTATGAGATGGCAGGCAATATGCTAACTCTAATTGGGGCTATTATTATTGTGGGGACTTGTCTTTACAGTCGTCTAAAGCGATGATGTAAAAACTCATTTGATAAAGTATTAAGGTTAGTTACAGTTTTATAATTACGTCGCCTTTCGTTCTAAATCGTAGTATCTTTGGTCATAATTCTAAAAAATTTATGACGTGCAAATTCGCCATTCTTTTTTCTTGGTAGTAGTTATAATTTGGTTAGTTCCTACTACACTTCTAGGTCAGTTCTATCCCGCAAAAACATATTCTACAACGGATGGAATGCCTTCAAATTCGGTATATTCAATTACCCAGTCAGATAATATGATTATGTGGTTTATAACCTCAAGAGGAGTAACAACTTACGATGCTTCTGAGTGGTATTTGTTTCCCGATTCCTTAGGATTGCCGTTTACTGAACATTCTTATATACAAAAAGATGGTCTTGGCAGAATTTGGGTTGCAGGCTACAATAAAGAGGGACTAACCGTCCAATACTATGCAGATGAACAATGGACAGAAGTAAAAACTCCGGGTTCATGGCCAGATAATCGAGCCGCTTTTTCATTCAAAACCGCAAATAATGAAGTTTTCCTTGGTTTTAAAAATCAAGTTTACCATTTGTATAAAGACCGCTCTGATTGGGAAATTACAGAGCTAAGTATTGATGGAAAAAATGCTTTGATCAATAATTTTATTGAAATAGAAGGGCAACTCTTTATAACTACAAAAGAAGGAATTTTTGTATCAGAAAGGGATGAAATTGTTTACAGCCCACTGAATGCATTCGATTTTGAAAGCAGGAATATTCTCACCATCAATAAGCATAATGACTCTTTTTATTTGTTGGGATTAAACTGGATTGGAAAAATCAAAGAAGAGAACTATGAGCTGATTTCTGATGAACTCGGAATTTTTTCTGAATCAAGTTTTAAAAAATACAGCTTAGAAATTGACGCAAATGGTCGAATCTATTACAGCAGTTTTAGCGTTGCTTCTTTTGTTGACGAAGAAACCGGCGATTGGAAAGCTCTCAAAGTATTGGCACGACAGCAAAACCTGTTAAGTAACCAGATTTTTGTGGATGCCGAAAATAATTACTGGGTTGGAGATAACAGAGGGTTATTCAAGTTCAACTTATTGAGATTTAGAAACTTTAATAGCAATACAAACCTGATTGAAGATGAAGTAAGCAGTATTATTGAAGGTATCGACGGGCGTATTATACTTGCTAATCCAAGAGCTTTAAACTTCTTTGATAAAGGGAGAATTTCCTCCATAGATCTGAGGGATCGGTATCCAGATTTTGTTACCCGAATTTTAGATATGGAGCAGACAGAAGATGGTAGAATTTTCTTAGCGCTATCTAGTGGTGGGTTGATCAGTATAAAAAATGGAGATGTTAAACAGTACGATTCCAAGATCTTAAACAATGTGGTCACTTCATTAAGCTTGTTTAGAGGTGATTTACTGGTAGCTAATTTTAACTCTGTTTATAAGTTTACAGATCAGAAATTGGAGTTTTTTGGAAATTTTGACGGGATAAGAAACCTTGTTGCAATTGACAATGATAAGTTGGCTATTCTATCATATAAGGGTGTATATATCACTGATGGTGCAAACACTCAAAAATATGTTGTTGATGAGCAATCATTAAATAGCACCTTTGATATTGAGATATGGAATGATGAGTACTTAGTAGCTACTGAAGCGGGTTTAGGGAAACTAGAAGACGGAAAAATAGTCAGATATGATGCTTTAGAACTAGATAGAAATCCGGCTTATTCAATAATGAAAGATTCCGAAAACAATTTATGGGTAGGTACAAACGACGGTATTTTTAAAACCGATGGCAAGGAATTAATTCAATACAATAAAGGAAACGGATTGATCGGTAATGAAATTAATAGAAATGCTTTAGTAGAAGACTCAAAAGGAGATATTTGGATAGGGACAGACGCCGGGGTCTCAGTATTAGAGAATAGTGAGGAAATAAATACAGACTTTATTCCGAATATTGAGCTTAAAGAATTCAGGACACTAGAAGGCACAAAGCTAACAAACCAAACTGAGAGATCAATAAGCTACGATGAGAATAGTGTTGAGTTGAAGTTCAGAGCTATCTCATTCTTTAATGAAGATGCAATGTCTTTTCAATATAAGTTGGAAGGTTTTGAAGACGACTGGAATTTAACATCAGATATTTCAAATAGTCCGATCCGATACACAAATCTAGATCCGGGAGAATATACACTTTGGGTAAAAGGTAGAGTTGAGTCAGGAGATTGGAGCGAGCAGAAAGCAGTACGCTTTTTAATAAAGAAACCATTCTATCAGGAAGTCTGGTTCTTACTTTTAAGTATTCTGATTTTAATCGCTGTTGGATATTTTATATACAGGTTGAGGGTTCTTTATCTGATCAAACAAAGAGAGACCTTAAGGAAATTGGTTAGCAGAAGAACAGAAGAAATAGATATGCAAAACAGAAACTTGAAAGAAGCATATAAAAATCTTGAGGAAGCACACATTAAATTGGTGCAAACAGAGAAAATGGCTGCTTTGGGGGTGTTAACCGCCGGAATTGCACATGAAATTAATAATCCGTTAAACTATATAAAGTCCGGCAAAGAAATTATAAAGCAGATTACAGAGCAGAATAATTCTGAGATTTTAATTAGAGATAAAGACACCTTTGAGACTGTTCTGGACGGTATAGATCTGGGAGTAGATAAGATCATGAACATTACAAGAAGTCTGGGGGCATTTACTACTACTTCTGATAAGATTAATAACAAAGTGTATTTGAATAAAGTCATAGACGATACATTAACGATTCTGGATCACGACCTGAAAAACAGAATAAATGTATCACGTGAGTATGCAACTAAGGATGTATTTGTAATTGGTAACGAAGGTAAATTATATCAGGTTTTTTCAAACCTGATAACCAATTCTATTCATGCTATTGAAGGAGAAGGAGAGATATCAATTTCAGCAAAAGAAACAAAAGACAAAACAATAGTTTCTATAACAGATTCAGGTTGTGGAATTTCTGATGAAATACTGAATAAAATCTTCGATCCTTTCTTTACAACAAAAGAACAAGGAAAGGGCACCGGGTTAGGCTTGTCAATTGTATACAATATTATAAAAGATCTAAACGGAGATATAGAAATTGATTCAACTGTCGATAAAGGAACAACTGTAAAATTAGAATTCAAAAAAGAGATACCAAAAATTTAGAATGTCAAACTTGAAAAAAGTGCTTTATGTTGATGATGAAGCAATGAACCTGTTTTTGTTTGAAAATTTATTAGCAGAGAATTTCGAAATTGTTACTGCAAGAAGTCCCGAGAAAGGACTGGAAATATTGTCAGAAGATAACTCCTTCGATTTGATAATTTCTGATATGAAGATGCCCGGAATGAACGGACTCGAGTTTATAAAAAAAGCTCAGGAGTTTTATAAAAAATGCCCGTACCTGATTCTCTCCGGATACCATAAAATCCCGGAAATCGAAGAAGCGCTGGAATCCGGAATGATCCGCGGTTACCTGCAAAAACCCTTCGAAGTTGACCAGATCACAGCTACCATCCATCAGGAGATCGAGGCGTTTCAAGCTTAGCAAGTAGATAGACCTCTCTGGTCTTTATCAACTGTGGTTCCCGCCTTTAAGAAACTCCTTGTTTTTTTGAGATTTAAAATTATCTTAGGTGGATGATTTTACTCGAATCACTGAAACTGTACTTGTTCGAGTAATGATATTTAAGCCGTATTTTTAAAAATCAACTTTCAACGTGGAAAACTTAAATGGAAAACGGGATTGATAAAGCTGAATTCTTCTTGGAAACTGAAGAATTTGACAAAGCTGAAGAAATATTTTCTCGAATCTTTGATTCGAATAGTAATTCTCTCCATGCAATAAAAGGATTAGTAATCTGTAAAGTTGCGCAAAGCAATTTTGAAAAAAGTCAGATAAAGGCAGCTACTGTTTATTTGAGTAAGCTTAATGGACTCGATTTTGATAGGAATGAAAAAGAAAGCTTTATAGAGAAGTTGCTCGAACTTTTAGAAGAGTACTTCAACAAACTAAATAAGAAATTCAGAGAGGAGGCTAATGAACTAACGAAAAGACCAGCTTTGGATGGTCAGCTTTATGCGGTTAAACAATTAAGTGATACCACAGATTATCTTAGTTTTTTAAATAACAACACCAAGAAATTTGAAGAAGGAATAGCGTTAGCCAATATACTGTATGACCTAACAACCCATAAAGAGGATACTGCTTACAAAATAGTATCACTCCATGACGTAATTTTAGTAAGTATAAAGAATACTCCTCAAATGACAGGAAAAACTTTACTTGATGTAAGTGCGATTACAAACTTAAAAGAATCTCGAAAAAAGTGGGTTGATCTAAGTGGAGAACACAAAACTAAAGCTACAGTCAATCCGTCTGATTCTGGTGGATGTTTGGTATTGATAGCTACTTTATCAGGTTTAGTTGGTTCATTGTCCTTAATTTTGATAATACTATAGTTTTTGCTCCAATTAACCTCTTTCCTATGCTACTGCTCCAATCGATTAAATACTTCAAAAGCCCCACTAATTCCCTTTAATTCGGAAGTTCAGCATCACTTAAAAGAGACTCATAAATTGGTTACATTAATTTCTTTTAGTACATTAATGGTACTTTAAAAAACTTTATAAGTACTCTTATGAATATTTCTATTTCCAACGATATTGAACCCCTTTCTGAGTTCCGTAAAAAGTCTGCCGACTTTGTAAAGCGACTAAAAAAAGATAAAAATCCGATCGTTTTAACCCAGCACGGTAAAAGTGCAGCAGTGTTGATGGATGTCTCCGAATATGAACGCATTGCAAAAAAAATGGAGATGCTGGAAGATCTGCTCGAGGCAAAACAACAAGTAGAGCAAGGCGATACTTTTACCACCCAAGAGGCTAAGGACCGAATCGATAAACATCTTTCCAAATGGAAGTGATATTCACGGAACGGTTTTTGAGTCGGGTAGAAGACTTCACGGATTATATTGCTTTAGATCATGTTCCAACAGCAATAAAATGTGCTGAAGATGTATTCAAACATTGTGAACAGCTAAGCATTCAACCGGAAAGTGGAAGAATGGTTCCTGAATTCAACCGACCGGAAATAAAGGAATTGATTCACGGAAATTACCGATTGGTCTATGAGCTTAAATCTAACCGAATTGATATGCTTACAATCTGGCATACACGTCAATCTTTACCTGAAAAATCATAACCTCTCTTAACCTCTTTCCCAAGCTCCTGCTTGGGAGAATGAGAATGGAGCTCCTGCTCCAATTAATTAATCACTTACAGAGCCCTAATCAATCCCCCTCCAAAACCCAACATTCCATCTTCATTATTCCGTTAATCACTGTATCTTTGAGGGTAATCAAACCTACAGAACGTGAACATACGCTTAGCACAACTTAATCCTACTATCGGGGATCTTTCCGGCAACAAAAATCTGATGCTGGATTCCATCAAAAAAGCCAAAGAAGATGGGGTAGATCTTTTGGTGTTACCCGAACTCATTGTATGTGGCTATCCGCCTCAGGATTTGTTAGAACGAGAAGTATTCCGGGAAATGTGCTATGAGATCAACAATGAAATTATCGCTTCCTCAGAAGGATTGGCACTGATTTTTGGTTCTATCACTGAGAATAACGGTTTGGGAAGAAAGGTTTTCAACTCAGCAATTGTCGCGCAGCAAGGGAAGGAAATCGGCAGAGTTCACAAAGCACTGTTACCAACCTATGATGTATTTGATGATCTGCGTTATTTTGAGCCGGGCAATGAATTTGAACTGATAGAGATCAACGGTATTCCTTTTGGCATCACGGTTTGTGAAGACATCTGGTTTAATGATAACGAGATAAATTACCACACATATAAAGTGAATCCGGCAGAAGTGCTTGCAAAAAAAGGAGCGCAGGCAATCATCAATGTGTCGGCTTCTCCGTTTACCAAAACCAAACCCATCAGCAGAGTGGGAATGCTCCAGAAGCATGCCGACGAATTGGATCTTCCATTGTTTTATGTGAATCAGGTTGGGGCAAATACCGAACTAATTTTTGACGGAGATTCTCTGGCACTTAATAAAGACGGTGAGATAAAAAGCAGAGCCAAACGATTCGCCACTACCTTTATTGATGTTGCTTTTGATCCGGTTACAAAAGAAGTAGAAGCGATTGGAAATACATCTAGTAGATTAGATGTTCCCAAGCGTATTGAAAGTATGTTTAATGGATTGGTACTGGGCACCAGAGACTATCTTCAGAAATCTAAAGCGGCAAAGAAAGTGATTCTGGGGTTGAGTGGAGGAATTGACTCAGCTTTGGTTGCAGTAATCGCAAAAGAAGCGCTTGGCGCCAAAAATGTAATAACAGTGACCATGCCTTCTGAATTTTCTTCCGCAGGAAGT
The DNA here is from genome assembly GCA_965222085.1 of Balneola sp. Classification (GTDB taxonomy): domain Bacteria; phylum Bacteroidota; class Rhodothermia; order Balneolales; family Balneolaceae; genus Balneola. Next base: position 201,654 of record OZ244952.1, on the reverse strand, counting down.
GTTTCTGATTCTGAAACGCTTGCTCAAAACCTGGGGATTAAGTTGCATAAAATTGCTATAAAATCAATTTATGATTCTTATTTAGATCAGCTAAAACCGATGTTTGAAGGAACAGAGTTTAATGTTGCCGAAGAAAATCTTCAAAGCAGAACCAGAGGCGATTTGTTGATGGCTATGGCTAATAAGTTTGGTTACATGCTTTTGAATACCGGGAATAAATCAGAAACGGCAGTTGGGTATTGCACGTTGTACGGCGATATGGCGGGGGGACTGGGTGTAATTTCCGATTTGTACAAAACAGAAGTCTACGAAATGTGTCGCTGGTTAAATGAGGGATATTATCAGAAAGAAGTGATCCCGAATTCTATAATTGAGAAAGAACCAAGTGCCGAATTAAGGCCCGATCAAAAAGATTCAGATTCTTTACCTGATTACGGAACTTTAGATACTATTCTGGAATACTATCTTGAGCAACAGCTTTCAAGAGAAGAGATAATCAGCAGAGGTTGTGAAGAAAAACTGGTTGATAAAATTCTTAGATTAGTTGATATCAATGAACACAAAAGATATCAGTCGGCGCCCGGTTTAAAAATGTCAGCTAAAGCCTTTGGATCGGGTAGAAGATGGCCGGTAGTTCAGGGTTGGACAGGTCAGGAAAATAAGTTCAAAAAATCTATTTCTTCAAAACAATAACGTTTCTCGAATTGTGTTGACAAACGAGGATTAAAAGTGCCTTTTTTCTTTAATTCTGGCATTTATTTACTACTTTTATTGAGTTATAAACTACAGACAAATATGCATAAGATTTTTACTAAGATTTCTTGTGGTGCGCTATTGTTGTGCACTACATCAGTTTTTGCACAAGACAGTACATTGATTAAAACTGAAAAGATGCCATTGCGTCTTTTAACGGTTCCAAATCCTTTGGAAAACAAGGTTATTGAATCAAAACCTGAAAGAGATCCCATAACTATAGAATTAGATTCGTTTCAAAAAGATATTCTTAGACGAATAGCAGACATCTATCAATTGCATGTGTTGAGTTTGGAGTCACAATTAGATGATAATCCGCTGGAAGCAGAAACTCATATCAATGATGCGGTAAACGCTTCTCAGACATTGCTGGATGATTATCCTGAACTAAGGTCTGATCGTAGATTTGTGGAGCTGTCTAGAGCTGTAATATCGGAATACAGACAATTCTATGGAATTTCAGAATCAGCAAATGAAGCTCAGGGTGAAATATTCGCAATTCAGGAAGAGCTTTTTGCTGATGACGACGCCTATTTAAACGAAGATTTTGATTTTCCAAAAGATGTGATGTTAACCAAAACAGATGTCCCACTTATTCAAAATAGATATGTGACAAATAGTTTGGTTTACTATACTCTTAAAAGACCTGAAGTGATGGAGCTTTGGTTACAACGTTCTGAAACATATATGCCAATGATTCAGAAGATTTTTAAAGAAGAAAAGGTGCCTTCTGAGTTGGCGTATTTGGCTTTTATTGAAAGTGGTTTAAATCCTAATGCAAGAAGTTGGGCCGCGGCCGTAGGTATGTGGCAGTTTATTGCAGCAACGGGAAGAGTTTATGGGCTGGAAGTGAACTGGTGGGTTGATGAAAGAAGAGACCCCGAAAAAGCAACTCGCGCTGCTGCACGTCACTTGAGAGATCTTTATGATATTTGGGGAGACTGGCACTTAGCGATGGCAAACTACAACATTAGCCCTCGGGGTTTAAATCGAGCCATCAATCGAGCAGGAGGGAAAAAAGACTACTGGGAAGCGTACCCTTATCTGCCAAGAGAAACCAGAGGATATGTGCCGGGCTTTATAGCAACAGCAATGATCGGATTAAATCCTGAAGAATTTGGTTTTGAGAGGAAATATGAAGGAGAACCATACAGCTACGATGTTGTCGAAGTGGATGGTTTAATGCCTTTAGATGCTCTTTCTGAAGCAACAGGAATTTCCGTGGATGAATTGAAAGAGTTTAACCCGGAGCTTTTGAGATGGGCTACTCCTCCCGGAAATAAATATCCTCTCAAAATACCAACAGGGAAAAAGGAAGAATTCCTGATCGCCTATAAAGAAATCCCGAAAGAGAACAGAGCTCAGGATATGACTGTGCATACAGTCAGAAGCGGAGAATCTATTGGATTAATTGCCCAAAAGTATGGCACAACGGTTCGTGGTATTTACGCAAGCAATGATAACCTCTCAAATGTTATTCATCCCGGGCAAAAACTTGTAATTCCATTACCGGCAGGAAGTGCAGGTAAAATTTCTGCAAATCGTCCTACAAATATTACAAACACAAGTCGATCACGTTCTACTTCAAGTCGATCGAGTACACCTTCTAACTCTTCTAAACTAACTTATAAAGTAAAGACAGGTGACACAGTTGGTCACATTGCAGAATGGTATGACGTCAGAGCTTTTGAGATCAGAGCATGGAATGGTATTGGAAACACAATTAGAGTGGGACAGAATTTAACAATTTATGTACCTTCAAAGAACAGAGATCATTATTCAAAAATTAACTCGATGAGTTACAGCCAGAAACAGGAATTGGAAAGAAAGCAAAGAAGTGGTGAGAATATATTATTGGCTTCTGCTTCCGTTTCAGCAAATGGATATAAAACCTATACTGTTAGAAAAAATGATACTTTAGGCGAAATAGCAGAAAGTTTTGGAGTCAGTGTGTCTTCACTAAGAAGTTTAAACGGGATTTCAGGATCAACAATTGTAGTTGGGCAGGTTTTGAAAATAAGTAAACAGTAGTATGAAAAAGTCATTTTTTCTTATATGCATTTTCTTTTTAGGTGGGTTAACAACCAGCTTGGTTCAAGCCCAGCAAACTGATATCTACTTTTTAATAAAAAAGAACTTTTCAATCTTTAGTAAGACCTACGAAAATGTTGCTTTGGATTATGTGGATGAAATAGATCCCGAAAAGTTGATGCGTATCGGATTGGATGCAATGTTAGAAACTCTGGATCCTTACACAGTTATTTATAATGAAGCACAAAATGAACAAGCTGAAATACTTTCACGCGGAAATTATGCGGGAATTGGTATCGAAGCAGGTTATAGGGACGGAAAAGTAGTTATAATTGCCCCCACAGAAGGTGGGCCTGCTGAAAGAAGTGGTTTAAGAGCAGGCGATGAGATCATAGAGATAGATGGTATTTCCACAATAGGGTTAAAGCCTGAAGAAATTCAAACGCTTACTATTGGTGAGATTGGTTCAAAAGTAGATATTTCTATAAAACGATTTGGTGTAGAAAAAGCACTCGATTTTGAGCTTACAAGACAAAGAATCGAAGTAAAGAATGTATCACATCAGACGTTGATAGGAAGCAATAAGCAAATTGGTTATATAAAATTAAGTCAATTTGGATTGAGATCTGCTGATGAAATACGGACTTCAATAATAGAGCTAAAAGAACAGGCAGAGCTAAAAGGTTTAGTGCTGGACCTGAGAGACAATCCTGGTGGAATTTTGCAGGAAGCAGTCTCCATCATAGATAAATTTGTGGAACCCGGATTAATGGTAGTGGAAAACAGAGGCAGGATTGCTGAGTATAATCAGACATTTTCTACAACAGAACCAATTTTCTTTGATGCACCGGTAATTGTATTAGTAAATGGAGGAAGTGCCAGTGCTTCGGAGGTTGTATCAGGTGCTTTGCAGGATCTGGATCGTGCGGTAATTTTAGGTGAGCAAAGCTTTGGAAAAGGATTGGTACAGATTGTAAAATCCCTTCCTTATAATACTTCTATGAAAGTAACCATAGCTCGTTATTATATCCCAAGTGGAAGAAGTATTCAATCTGTTGATTATACACATGAAGGGCGAAATTCAGGAGTTGTAAAAAGAGAAGCTTCATCGAATGTATTCAAGACAAAGAATGGACGAACTGTAAACGAAGGGAGGGGCATTGAGCCTGATATTGTTGTTGAAGTTGATGAACCAAACCTGATTGAAATATCCTTACTTCAAAAAGGGGCTATTTTTGATTTCAGTACCGAGTATTTCGCAAACAATTCTAATACCGGTTTTGATGATATCCCGGAAGGAATTTTCAATGAGTTTAAACTCTATCTCGATAAAATAGATTTTGAATTTGCTAATGAAACAGAGGATTATCTGGAAGTGATCAGAAATGATCTCGCTGGGGTTGAAGGAGCAGAAAGTAAAATTCAGGAGCTCCAGGAATTTATAGATCTTCAACAAGAGCAAGAACTTAACAACAGCAAAGAGTTTATTGAGAAAATGATCTGGCTGGAATTGAAGTCAAGAAGTGGAGGTCAAACAGCTCGAACGGATGCTTCATTGTCCAAGGATACACAACTTAAAGCCGCAGTGGATCTCATAAATAATCCTCAGCAAATTGATTCCTTGCTAAAAGGAAGTAATTAATGCCACTAAAAGCAGATCTTCATATCCATACAACATGCTCAGATGGACATCTATCTCCGGAAGAGGTAATTAAGCTTGCTGAGATGAAGAATTTAGCCGCTGTTTCGATTACGGATCATGATACTTTTGAAGGTTATAATATTGCGAAGCCAATTGCGGAGAAGGCCGGGATCGAGTTAATACCCGGTGTAGAAGTAACTACGCTATTTAATGGGAAAGAAGCTCATATTTTGGCCTACTATTTTGAAACAGACACAAATTACTTCGGTGATTTTTTGAATAGCCAAAAAAGCTCTAGACAAACACGAATTAAAGGAATAGTTAAAACATTAAATTCGAAAAGAATCGATGTCAGTTATGATGAAGTTTGGGCAGAAGCTGACGGGGGAAACCTGGGACGACCGCATATCGCCAAAATATTAATTGAGAAAGGCTATGTTTCTAACTTTAATGAAGCATTTCAGCTATATTTGAGCAATGAAAAATTGGGTGATATAAAAAATAGTTATCCTGATTCTGAAAAAGCGATTCAGATGATAAAGAATGTTGGTGGAGCAGCTATTTTAGCTCATCCCGGAAAATTATATTCCGAAAAAGAAATTGATGAATTTATTGAACTTGGAATTGATGGCTTGGAATGCATTCATCCAAGTCATAATTACAGAAAGCAAGCGTTTTATACAAGATTGTGTGATCAGAAATCACTTCTTAAAACAGGTGGAAGCGATTATCACGGTGGCATTGAATCGGGTCATAGTAACGTTGGTATAGTAGCAATTGCAAAAAAGAATATCGAATCGATGAAACGAATGACCGACCAAAGAAAACAAACCATTTTAGTTAAAGAATAGCATGAGTATTAATTATATAGAAGGGAATACCAAACCATCGTCTGCGAAGGTTGGAATTGTGGTTTCAAGATGGAATTCTTCCATTACTGAAAGAATGCTGAATGGTGCTCTTAAAGCATTGAATGGAAATGGAATCTCTGATAAAGATATAGTTGTAGCTCGTTGTCCGGGTTCTTTTGAACTTCCATTGGCAGTAAAAAGTCTTTTAGACTCAAAAAACCTGGATGGGGTTGTTGCTCTCGGTGTTGTAATAAGAGGGGGGACTCCTCATTTTGAATATGTTTGTGATGCAGTAACAACCGGTCTTGCAAATCTCAATTTAAACACCGGGAAGCCGATTGCTTTTGGAGTTTTAACTACTGATGATACTAAACAAGCTTTGGAAAGAGTTGGAGACAAAGGAAACAAAGGTGCAGAAGCTGCGTTAGCTGTTTTAGAAATGATATCTCTACAGCAAGAATTAAATAAGTGAAAGCATTTCTAGCCTTGATATATGGTGATTATTAGCCTATTTTTTAAGGCTTGAAAATCAACTATAATTTTTGAAAAAATTTACACTAACAAATACTGAACAGACTAAAGCAGATCAGGAAAAACAACTGGAACTTAAGAGGTCTGGTGAGATTCCTGAGCACATTGCTATTATCATGGATGGAAACGGGCGCTGGGCGCGTAGCAAGGGCAGTATACGTTTGCATGGCCATAAAGTAGGTGTGGATTCAGTAAGAGATATCACGGAATCTTGTGCGCAACTAGGTGTTAAATATTTAACACTTTATGCTTTCTCCACCGAAAATTGGGGAAGACCCTCTGCAGAAGTTCGTGGATTAATGAGATTGTTGGTCTCATCCTTGAGGAAAGAAGCTGATAATCTGCACGAAAATAATATCAGATTAGTAACTATAGGACAAACAGATCGTTTTCCTGACAATTGTAAGAAGCAATTAAAAGAAGCTATAGAACTAACTGAGGGTAATGATCGTCTTCAATTATGTTTGGCTTTAAGTTATTCAGGAAGGTGGGATATTACAGAAGCTGTAAAAAAAATCGCTACGCATGTTAAAGAAGGTCGTTTAGATCCAGCGCTTATAAATGACCAAATGATTGCAGATCATTTATCAACCGCGGAAGTACCTGACCCTGACCTAATTATCAGAACGAGTGGTGAATACAGAATAAGCAACTTTTTATTATGGCAGCTGGCATATTCCGAGTTGTATATAACGGAACAGTTTTGGCCTGATTTCAGACGTGATGAGTTGTATAAAGCTATCAATTCTTATCAAAGCAGAGATCGCAGGTTTGGAAAAATTGATTTGTCTGAAGACGAAAAAGGGTTAGCCGCCCGTTTATTGAAAAACGAAAATAAGTGAACCTTAAAAAAGAAGTATATAGTTTGTTGAAAAGAATATTTATTGCCTCAGTTTGTGTATTAGTTATAGGTACATTTATTAATGAGTTAAAGGCGCAAGATACTTTCGAGATTACTGACCCAACCCAAAATACCCCTCAAGAGTACACGATTAAGTCAATTACAGTTGAGGGAAATGAAAGCACCAGAGAGCAATTCATAATTAATGCAAGCTCATTAACTGCCGGAAGAACAATTACATATCCGGGTGATGATATTTCTGATGCAATAAAAAGATTGTTCCGCTCAGGTTTATTTGCAGACGTAGAGATCTTTATTGAAGAAATTACTCTGTCTGAAATAAGTTTGATAATAAAAGTAACCGAAAAACCTCGTTTAATAGAGGTAAAAATTGAAGGCGTAAAAAGATCTCAAAGAAGAGATTTGAAAGATCTTATCATAATAACTCCCGGCGCAGCTATTACTGAGGGTGTAATTGCTAAGGCAAAAAATACAATTCACAGATTTTACAAAGAAAAGGGATATTGGTATACAAAAGTTGATGCCAGGGTTGAAGAAGCCGAAAATCTAGAAAATAGAGCAGTTCTTATATTTGATATTGACGCAGGCACTCGTTTAGAGATCAAAGACATTAAGTTTGAAGGAAATGAGGCTTTTTCTGATAAAAAACTGACAAAGAAAATGAAACCACTTAAAGAAGATAAGTGGTGGAAGTTTCTGACAAAAAAAGTATATAAACAGGATGATTTTGATGAAGGTATCGCTAAGGTTTTAGCATTCTACAGAGAAAATGGATACGCAGATGTAAGAGTGGTTAGTGATTCTGTTTTTATCTACAACTATATAAAAGATCTGGATGGCGTTGGTGTCACAATTAATATTGAAGAAGGGCCTCAATACAAAATCAGAAATATTACATGGGATGGAAATACTGTTTATACAGACGAACAACTTTCCTTAGCTTTAGATTTTGAGAAAGGAGATGTTTTTGATCAATCTAAATTCGATGAGAATTTAACGATTAATCAAAACAGTACCGACGTTACATCTCTGTATCAAAATATTGGGTATTTGTTTTTTCAAGCTATTCCAACAATTGATAAAGTAGCTGAAGATTCTTTAGATATTCATATCGATATATTTGAAGATGAAATCGCTACCATAAATGAAGTTTCTTTCTCCGGAAATACAAAAACGCATGATGATGTGGTAAGAAGAACTCTGCGTACTGTTCCCGGTAACAAGTATAGCAGAGAAGCAATTATCAGAACCATTCGGGAAGTTGGAACTTTGGGATATTTTGATGCACAAAATCTGCAACCGGATGTGTTACCGGACAGAGCTAACAAAACTGTTGACATCAACTACAATTTAGACGAATCAGTTTCTACTGATAATTTTGAATTTTCAGGTGGATACGGAGGTCAGTCTATTGGTGCTATTATTTCGGCACGAGTTAACTTTAATAACTTCTCAATCAAAAGAGCATTTGAAAAAGGAGGCTGGAATCCAATACCATCCGGAGATGGTCAAAAACTTTCCTTAGGTGTACAGGTAACAGGTCAAGGGTACCAGAGTTATTCAACTAATTTTGTTGAACCATGGTTAGGTGGAAAGCCAACATCATTAGGTATCAATTTTTCTTATAATCTGATCAACAACTCGAGATTTAGCTCAGGAAAGAGTGAGCTTTTTTCAGGAAGTGTTTCAATCGGAAAGAGATTGAAATGGCCTGACGATTATTTTTCTATCCGAACTACATTTGGGTATCAGTTATATGATGTTAACAGCAGCTCAAGCTTTCAAACTTCAGGTATATCGAACTCTATTACTGTTGAACAGTTAATAGAAAGAAACTCTGTAGATAACCCGATTTCTCCTACACTGGGCTCAAAAATTGGATTAAGCGGTGAAGTTGCTTTACCTGTAGCCGGTTTCCTGGATTACTATAAGATCAAATCTTATTATCAGAATCATTTCCCGTTAATTGAAAAATTAGTTCTCTCAAGTACTGCCGATTTCGGTTATATCGGTTATTTTACAAAGTCTAATAGAAGTGATTTCCAAAGATTTTTATTAGGAGGAACTCAACTTCAGCAACGTCAGAGTTTTCTTTATGATAATATTGATATGAGAGGTTATCCCGGTGGTATTAATCAAAGTATAGCTCCGTTTGAAGACGGCGTGCAGGTAGGCGGGCGTATATTTAACAAGTTTACCTTAGAAATGCGTTATCCGGCTGTACAAAATGAACAACTGCAATTGATACCTTATACATTTATGGATGCAGGGAACTCATTTCTGACTTTTTCTGAGTATGATCCATTTGAATTAAAAAGGTCAGCAGGATTTGGAGTCCGGTTATTTTTACCGATTTTAGGATTAGTTGATTTAAGTTACGGATACAGATTTGATGGTATTGAAGGAACATCACCATCTGTAACCGCCGGAGAGTGGGAATTCTTATTTAACATTGGGGCCCCTTTTTAATGAGTAAGCTTTTAAAAAATATCTGTTCTGTATTTATATTTGTATTGATTACGATCGGTGCTACTGCGCAAGATCAAAAAATAGGATATTATGAATCAGATTTCGTTCTTTCTAAAATTCCGGAATATGTAGGAATTGAACAGCGCCTTAAGATTCAAAGTGATGGTTGGAAAAATGAAATTCAAAGCTTGCGCTTAGAGATAGATAATCTTGAAAAAGACTTTACCGCAAAGGAAATATTATATACTGAAGAAATAAAAAAGGAAAAAATTCAGGAAATAAATTCAAAGAAAAAGCAGTTAGATAGTTTTATTGAACAAAAATTTGGACCTAACGGTGAATACTTCAAAAAGCAAAAAGAATTGTTAGAACCTATCCAAAGGCAAGTTTTTGCGGCTGTAAGATCTGTTGCACAAAGAAATGGTTTTGATTTTGTATTTGACAGGTCTGGAGATATATATATGGTTTATGCCCGTGGTGAATGGAATATAAATGAACAAGTTTTATTAGAACTTGGGATAGAAATAGAACAATAATTAAAATTTGATAAAGAAATAAATGAAGAAATTATCAGTATTAGCTTTATTCTTAATGCTCTTTAGTTTTCAAGCTGAAGCTCAGGTTAAGATAGGGTATACTAACCCTGAAGTGATACTTTCACAACTCCCTGAAGTACAATCTATCAATCAAGAAATTGGTGATTTGCTGGAAAGAAAAGATTCATTGTTAGCTATTCAGGCTTTAGCTTTACAAAAAGAGCTTGAAGATTACAGTGCAGCTAAGGATGTTATGACTCTTGAACAAAGACAGCAAAAGGAACAAGATCTAATTGAAAAGAATAAAGACTTTGAAGAGGAGCGTCAAAAAAGTTTAAATGAGGTTCAGCAACGTCAGATTACTTTGCTCCAACCTATAGAAAACAAAGTTTATGCTACTATTAAAGCAGTAGCTGATTCCTTGGGTTTAGATTTGGTTTTGAATGAAGGCTCAATAAGTTCAGGGGCTTTTATTTTTTATGCTTCAGACGAACAAACGAATATTACTGAATTAGTATTAGAAAAATTAAAACAATCATAAAAATAGAATCATGTTAAAGAAGTTTTCAATAGGGTTAGGATTACTTTTCACGTTATTTTTAACGGGAAATACTCAAGCTCAAGAATTAAAAATTGGTTTCGTAAATCCGCAAGCTATTCTGAACAGAATGCCGGAAATGAAGGCAGTTCAACAAAGACTTAAAAACTTTGCAGATAGAAAGTCATTAGAAATCCAGCAGAAAGAAGCTGAGTTCCAAAACGCAGTTAATGTTTACGAACAAAAGAAGGATGTAATATCTGCTGCTGCAAAAGCAAAAGATGAAGAAGATTTGCAAAAAATGAGTGAAGCACTTAATGAAGCTACAAGAAAAGCTCAGCAAGATATTCAGGACAAGCAAAATGAGCTTCTTGGACCTTTACAAAGCCAAATTGGTTCTGCAATCAATGCCGTTGCTGAGAAACAAGGTCTTTCTTATGTTCTTAATATAACAACCAGCAATGGAGAAAGGATTATTCTTTATGCTTCTCAGGCGTATGCTGCTCAGTATGATATTACAGATGCAGTAATGGTTCAGTTGGGTATTTAATCTGATTTTTTAAGCTAGAAATTAAAGCCACTGCTTTTAAAAGCAGTGGCTTTTTTTATTTAACATTCTTTTTTCTGTTCTCGATATAATCTTCAAAAATATATCCACCCAACTCATCCAGAGATGCAAAGTACGCTTTTCCTTTATTTGCTTCAGTCATCTCTCTAACAAAGCTTTGAAGATAAGGATCACTTGCTATCATAAAGGTAGTTATTGGAATTTGTTCTCTTCTGCATTTTACAGCTTCATCCAAAACCTTATTTACTATCTTACGGTCTAATCCAAAACTGTTTTTGTAGAGTTTCCCATTTTCTATAATGCAAGAGGGTTTTCCGTCAGTGATCATAAAGATCTGCTTATTTGAAAACTTCTTTCTTTGCAAAAGATGTCTGGCTCTCTCTAACCCCTGTAAAGTATTTGTGTGGTATGGACCTACTTTTAAATAGGGTAGATCTTCTATACTAATTTCCCATGCTTCATTTCCGAAAACTATAATATCAAGCGAATCCTTTGCATAACTTGTCAGAATGAGTTCTGATAGCGCCATAGCCACCTTCTTAGCAGGTGTAATCCTGTCTTCACCATAAAGTATCATCGAGTGACTGATGTCGATTAGAAGCACGGTTGAGACTGAAGTGTAATGATCCGTGTCATATACTGAAATATCATCTTCCTGAAGATTAACATTATCGATGGAACTATGATTTAACATATTCAGCATAGTACCTACAGAATCAATTTGACCGATATCACTTCCTGGATTCCATTTTTTTGCTTCCGGTTGACGTTCTAACCCTTTTCCGGTGTGTTGAGTTTTATGAGAACCCATTCCACCTTTTTTCAGATTTTTGAAGATTTCTTCAAGAGATTTTTGTCGGAGGCTTCTTTCGGTTTTTTTGGTAATTACAATCCGATTTTCATCATCCCGCTCAATGTAATCCCGATTTTTAAGATCATCCATAAAATCACCTAATGAATAATCCTCATCAAACTGGTCAGTAATTCGGTACTCTTTGTCTAATTCGGTGAGCCAACGGAGAGCCTGAGCTACATCACCACTTGAAATTGTCAGCAATTCATGAAAAAGATTCCATAGTGTTTCGAAGGGAGACTTATTTCTACCTTTTCCAAAACGCTCATCCCATTGTGTGTATTTAAAATTCATATCTTATTTTAATATTTAAATACATCTTATCTTTAAACAGTTCCATGATTTATCAAACTACTAAATATTTGTTATGAACTCTAACCGCACAAAGATTGAAGAAAAATTATGGAGCGAAGGTTTTAAAAGGATTATGGGGCTGGATGAAGTAGGCAGGGGCTGTTTATGTGGTCCGGTAGTTGCTGCGGGTGTAATATTCGAGGAAGGGATTAAGATTGATGGAATAAAAGACAGTAAAGCCATTAATGAGAAGAACAGATTGTTATTAGAAGAAGAGATCAAAGAAAAAGCTCTTTTTTATACGATTCAGGAAGGCTCAATTAAAGAAATATTTGATCTCAATATTTTATGGGCATCAATAAATACAATGCAAAAATGTGCGGAGGAACATGGGGCAAATCCTGATTATTTGCTTGTGGATGGAAATAAGTATACAACTTCTCTTATTCCTCATACCTGTATTATTAAAGGGGATGATAAATCAGTATCCATTGGGGCAGCTTCTATTCTTGCAAAGAATTACAGAGATAGATATATGAAAAGGCTGGATGAAAAATTCCCTGAATTTAACTGGAAATCTAATGTCGGTTACCCAACTCCACATCATAAAAAAGCATTAAAACAATTCGGATATACACCTCATCATAGGTTAGGTTTTAATCTTGGAACCGATAAAAAGTATCAGAAAGCCTAACGGTAGATACTAAAGTCACGTTTGTAGAGATCCATATTCAAACAAATAGCTAACATCAGAGAATTGGTCAAGAAAGCAGAGCCTCCATAACTCACAAATGGTAGCGGAATACCAATCACAGGGAGCAGGGCTGTTGCACTGCCAATGTTAACTACAAAATGTATAAAAAATACAGCAGTAACACTGACTGTAACCAGTTGAGCAAACGGATGTTTATGATTACCGGCCTGTTTCAATAACCTTAGAAACAAGAAAAGGAAAGTTACTACTAACAGTCCCAAGCCCATAAAGCCAAACTCTTCACCAATAACGCAAGAAATAAAGTCAGTCCATTGTTCCGGAAGAAATTTTAATTGAGTTTGGGTTCCTTCCATAAATCCTTTTCCTAACAAACCTCCGGATCCGATGGCAGTTTTAGCTTGAATTACATTCCATCCGGCTCCAGTAGGATCGAACGCAGGATTTGTAAATGCGGTAATTCTGGCTATTTGATGAGGTTGCAGAATATCAGTTAATGCAAGATTTACACCTACTACAGTTATAATGCCTGTTATCAAAGACGTTACAGTAAGCCACACTCTTTTTTGAACCATAAAGATCAAAAATGAAATAAGGATGGTTGCAATAGCTCCGAGTTTCCAATCAAAAACGCTTAGATAAAGTATAAAAGCCGGAGAAACGATATAAATGGATACTCCGTACGGTAAACCTGACCAGAAAAGCATGACCGGTATCAGTGCAAGAAATACAATTGCAGTTCCAAAGTCATTTTGAAGGATAACAAAAATAGTAGGGACCAGAATCATTACTACAGCAATCAGGGCGTAACGTATATTTTCGGCTGTAATATCTCTTCGGCTGGTTAAGTATTGAGCTGTTGCCAATATTGTAGCAATTTTCATAAGCTCGCTTGACTGCAAGTTAAAAAATCCGATTCTCAACCAACTTTTTGCTCCGTTGATTTCAGTACCAAATAAAAGAGTGCTTATCATCAGGAGTAAACAAATAGCATAGAACAGATATGATAACTGCATGTAGGAGCGTGGAGTAAAGAACTGAAAGCATAATACAAAGACTATTGCAAGTCCAACCCACAAAAGCTGTTTCGCAAAGTTATTTTGTATATAGTCTGGTAAGAAATCAGAGACAGGACCTTGTGTAGCACTATAAATTGCAACTAATCCTATAACGGCAAGAACTAACCACGCTCCGAATATCGACCAATTTAAGTTTCTCAGGTTATTCATTGGACGCAGATGCTTCTGAGTTATCCTCTTTAGGAACGAAATTTAAAACGTAATCAACCAGCCACTGCCTTTCTACTTTACCTTTCAAATACTTTTCTAATATCAGAGAAGCAACAGGAACAGCAGAAATTGAAGCAAATCCTGCATTTTCTAAAAAAACTGTAACTACAATTTCAGGGTTTTCCGTTGGTGCAAAGGATGTATACCATCCATGTGAGAAACCAAAAGGGTTTTGAGCAGTACCTGTTTTCCCCGAGACCTGAATATCAGGAATTGAAGCGTAGAAACGGCCACTTCCTTCTAATACATTTCTTCGCATACCTTTTTTAACCGTATTCAGATACTCATCTTTTACCCAGTCAATTTTTTCTTTAGTTGAGCTATTTTGTTCAATACTTCCATCTGCACGAACTACCGCCCTGAGTAAATGTGGTTCAATTTTATATCCGCCATTAACAATTGAGCTGGTCATTTGAGCAATTTGAAGCGGAGAAGCTGAAACCAAACCCTGTCCTATACCAAATTGGAGTACATCGCCCAATCCCCATTTGTTTTTTCCGAAACGATTGTCTAAGTATGTACTATCAGGTAAAATTCCCCGGTTAGCGCTTGGAAGGTCAATATCATTCGGGACTCCAAGACCAAAATCTTTAGCTAATTTGCTCCATGTATTCAGTTTTCCTGAAGTAGCAATTTTATCCATCACACTTAAAAAATAAGTATTACTGGAATGAGCTATAGCGGATTCCATATTATAAAGTCCGGGATCAGCCAGATCTTTATAAGGCCTACCTCTGATATAGTAACCACTGTTATAGATTTCAGTTTCAGGTGTCACAATACCTAGATGTAAACCTATTATTCCCATCAGAGGTTTAAAAGTTGAGCCGGGAGGTTGTCGACTCGATATAGCCCTGTTGAACAAAGGACGAGTTGAATCTGAGTTGATAAATTGCCAATATTCTTTATCGATTCTTCCGGCTAGTTTTTTTACTTCATATTCAGGAGAGCTGACAAGAGCTAATATTTCTCCTGTATTGGGATTCATAGCAACAATGCCACCGCTTTTGCCTTTCATAAGTTGCTCAGCAAATGCCTGAAGATCTGCATCAAGGGTTGTAATCAGGTTATCGCCTTGAACCGGAGGTTTCGCAATTTTTTGCTCTGTATATTTTCCTAAAGATTGGCCAAGAGCGTTTACTTTTAAATAATTTATTCCCAGATCACCCTTTAAATTATCCTGATAGTATAATTCAAGTCCGCTTTTACCAATTTTGTCACCCAACCGGATCGACTGAGTTTGTTTATAATCGTTTTCATCTGCTTCACGGAGATAACCAAAAATATGAGAAGCAGTTAGCGGAGCCGGATAGTTTCTTTTACTGTCGATTTGATGCCCGATTCCCGGAAGTTGCCAGAGATTCTCCTGAATAAGGGAAAAGACTTTGAAATCAACGTCTGTGATAAGTTTGGATGTTCTGAAGCGGGAATATCTTTTGGCGTCATTTACAAGTTCAGTAACAAGGCTGTCTGATTCTCCCAGAAGATCTGCTAACAACGGGATATTTTTTGAGTCAAAGTTAAGTGGAGTAATCGTTACCGAATATATAGGCTGGTTGTCTACCAAAAGTGTACCATTTCGGTCGTAAATAAGACCGCGGGCAGCATCAACATATTCCTGGCGAATTGAGTTTTTATCACCAAGTTCGTCATAAACTTCGTATTGAACTATCTGTAGATAAAAGATTCTTCCCAAAACAACTAAACAGATCAAAACCATTATCGCCTGTAAAGCGAATATTGAAGTTCGAATTCTGTTAGATGAATTGTTCATTAGTTAGCATCTCCTTTAAGGACATGTAAAATACTACCGATCAGAGCAGTATATAAACTGCTACCGATCAACAAAATTATAGGAGAGAAGGAAAATTCATAAACATTTAAAAACGAAGAGAATCCTAAGTAAAAAAGGTTGTGCAGAAAAGCTGCGCCCAAAATTAAAACAAAAGCTTGCCAAATTATTAAACGGACTTCAGAGTTTCGGGAGACGATTTTGTAGACCAGAAACATGGTAATTGTTTTAGCAAACATGTTTAATCCCCATGAATCAAATAAAGCATCCTGGAACAAACCTAACCCGGCAGCAAAGAATAAAACTTCATGCCGTTTATATCTTAACGCCGTCCAGAGAACAAAAACCAATACCGGATCAGCTATTGTTCCGTAAATGGTCAGATACTGAAAAATAAGAAGTTGAGATAAGACAATTCCAATTCCAATTCCAATATGTTTAACAAGCTTATTTCTCACTCAAAAATATCCTCATATTGATCATTTAAATTAGTAAGGGATGAATCAGGAGTAAAATTAATGATAAAGCCTTGAGAAGCCTGAGCCAATGACGCAAAGGGTTTTATAAAAATTCTTTGAGTCTCTTTTCCTTCTTCAACTTCTGTTCTTATTACTGAACCAATAGGGATTCCTGCAGGCAGTTCATTGCTGAAACCGGAAGTGACAACAGTATATCCTACTTCAACGGGTATAGTCTGTGGGATAAAATCAATTACCATTTCTGTCAGACTTTCACCATTCCAGGAAACAATACCTGGAGCATTTTCTTCCTGAATTAACCCGCTTACTCTGAAGAGGCTATTGTTATAAGGAAGAACCTGGGCATATTCTGCTGTAGTGAGTATTACTTTCCCCAGTAAACCATCCGAGGTAACTAAAGGCATTCCAACCTTAACGTTTTCTAAACTGCCTGAGTTTATAGTCAGACTTTTATTAATTCCGTTCAGCTCTTTACCGATTATAAGTGTAGGTGTTAGGTTGAATTCAGTAGAATCCTGAAACGAAAGTAGTTTACGAAGTTCTATATTTTCTTGTTCAATAGCTCTGAGTTTACTTAGCTCATCCTGAAGAAGAATATTTTGGCGTTGTAAATAGGTATTTGTAGTAAGCGCTTGTCGGTAAACCCGAATATTGGCAAGAGGAGATTGTAAAACACTTACAGTAATTGCTGAAAGTTGACGCAAACTATGTATCCCGCCTTGATTTCTACTAACTGCAATGGTTACTGAAAGTAAAATAAGGATGGCAGTGATTATGTAGTCTTTCGCTTCACCAACTTTAAGTGTTTTAAATTGCATTCATTAATTCAGTTAAGAAATAACAGGACGATAGTAATCAAGATTTTCCAAAATTGCTCCTGTCCCTCTTACTACCGCTGTTAACGGATCTTCTGCAATATGAACAGGCAGATCAGTAGTTTCCATGATGAGTTTATCGAGATTTTTGAGCAAAGCACCGCCACCGGTTAACATAATTCCACGATCCAGAATATCAGCAGAAAGTTCTGGAGGGGTCTGCTCCAGCGATTTTGTTATAGACTCAACTATGGTATTAACAGATTCAGCAATAGCTTCCCGGGCGTCTTTCGATGTAATATGTCTGGTTCTGGGAACACCATTAACGAGATCTCGTCCTTTTGTTATCATTTCAAGTTCTTCATCAAGAGGAGCAGCAGATCCTATTTCGCATTTGATCTTCTCAGCAGTTCTTTCACCGATCAAAAGGTTGTGGTTTCTTCTGAAATAATTAATGATGTCATCATTTAGTTCATCGCCACCAAGTCTTACTGATTGAGCGTAAACAATACCTGAGAGAGCGATCACTGCAATTTCAGTAGTTCCTCCACCGATATCTACGATCATACTACCTACGGGCTCATGAACATCTAATCCGATTCCAATAGCTGCTGCCATCGGCTCATCTACCAAATAAACTTCTTTAGCTCCGGCATGTTCAGCACTGTCTCTTACAGCTCTTCGCTCTACCTCTGTAATACCACTAGGAACACAAATAACCATCTGGCGAGTTGATGAATACCATTTCATCTTCACTTTTTTGATCATACCTCTGATCATATGTTCAGCAACTTCAAAATCAGCAATTACACCATCGCGCAAAGGTCGCACGGTTCTGATATTTCTGTGTGTTTTCTCATGCATCAATCGAGCTTCATGACCGGTAGTTACAGGAATGTTATTTTGATTCAGGGCTACAATACTAGGCTCATCCAAAACGATACCTTCACCGCGAGCGTAGATCAGGGTATTAGCTGTACCAAGATCAATTGCGATATCGGTATATAGAAAATCTAGAAGCCCCTTTTTCTGTTTATTTTTAGAGGAAGCAGGGGATGGGATTCCGTAATTATCAGACATTGCCAAAATAGTAGATGTTTAAAAGTGCTGGGTAGTTATTTTTTGAAAATACGAGAATGAAAGTGTATATGCGAAATATAATTTTTAATGTTTAAAATGCCTTTTTCCGGTAAAAACCATCGTCATGCCAAATTCGTTAGCTTTTGCAATAACTTCTTCATCACGGATACTTCCACCGGGTTGTATTACTGATGTTGCACCTGCCTTTGCTGCAGCTTCAATACCGTCAGAAAACGGGAAAAAAGCATCTGAAGCAATTGCTGAGCCTGAAAGATCTAAACCTTCTTTTTTTGCTTTATCCACAGCAATTTCTGAAGAATCCACACGACTTGTTTGCCCGGAACCAATGCCTAGTGTTCTTCCTTCTTTTGCATAAACAATTGCATTAGACTTCACATTTCGGACTACTTTCCAGGCAAAAAGCAGGTCATTCATTTCTTCATCCGTAGGTTTCCTTTCTGTTACAACTTTGAAATCATTTTGATCAACAGGCTCAAGATCGGCATCCTGAGTTAACAGTCCGCCAAAAATTGACCTGAAAGATTTGGCTTGTACTTCACTTACTTGTTTTTTGATCCGAATTAATCGTCTGTTTTTTTTCTGAGTTAACAATTCCAGCGCTTCATCAGAAAAAGCGGGAGCAATAATGATCTCCGTGAAAATTTTGTCGATTTCCTGAGCAGTTTCTAAAGCCAGTTCTTTGTTTACAACAACAATTCCTCCAAATGGAGATACAGTATCTGTACTGAAAGCTTTTTTATAAGCTTCAGTTAGATTTTCTCCAATTCCAACACCACACGGGATGGTATGTTTGATAATAGCGCAGGTAGATTTATCATTACTGAATGAGGCAATAATGTTCAAAGCTGCATCTACATCTATAAAATTATTATAGCTGAGTTGCTTTCCGTGAAAACAGTCAATTATTGAATCCTGTTCTCCGTACACAGCGGCTTTCTGATGCGGGTTTTCTCCGTATCTCAATTCCTGTGAAAGCGGTACTGAAATATTGAATTGTTTTACAGGCTCTTCATCCACCAGATCATTGAAATAGTTCGCAATAGCAGAATCATAATCAGCTGTGTGATTGAAAGCGTCTTTCGCTAAAGACTTTCTCATTTCAAATGAGATTCCGTTTCCTTCATTTAGCTCATAAATAAAATCTTTGTATTGATCAGGAGAGCTTAAAATTCCCACATGTGCAAAATTCTTAGCTGCTGCTCTTATCATGGTTGGTCCGCCAATATCAATAAATTCAGTAGCTGTGGCAGGAGTGATGTCTTCTTTTACTTTCTCTTTAAATGGATAGAGATTTACTACAACCAGTTCAATAGGAGAGATTCCCAGTTTCTCTATCTCTTCAACATCGCTTACGTGGCTTGTTCTGGCTAAAATTCCTCCATGAACGAAAGGATGAAGAGTTTTTACCCTTCCATCAAGGCATTCATTAAAATCTGTTATTTCAGAAACATCTTTAACCGGTAATCCAGCTTCATTAATAGCTTTTGCGGTTCCTCCGGTAGAAATTAAAGTAACTCCGTTATTATGGAGTGCAGTTGCGAGTTCAACAATATTGGTTTTGTCGGAAACTGAAAGTAATGCCCGGTTAATTTTAAGCGGTGTTGTTGGTAAAGATGAAAGAGGTTTTAATGCCACTTTGATTATTTTTTTAGTGTTGTTAGATATTCTTGAATGGTCTCAGGAAGTAATATATGCTCTCTTTCAAGCACTTTTTCAGCAAGAGATGCAACAGTATCGGAATCAGTAACCTGAACTTTTGACTGACCAATAACGGGACCTTCATCATATTCAGCAGTTACTACATGTACGGTACAACCCGATTGGGAATCTTTATTCCGAATCACGGCTTCATGAACTTTAGATCCGTAAAACCCCTTACCTCCATACTTTGGAAGCAGGGAAGGATGTATATTCAGGATCCTGTTGTCAAAGGACTGAATGATTTCTACAGGAATTTTCTTTAAATAGCCTGCCAAAATTAACAGGTCAGCATCCCACTCTTCAAGTTTTGAAAGAACCTTTTTTGAATATTCAGATTCGCTATTGAATTGATCGGGAGAAATAATGAAGGTAGGGATTCCGTGTTTCTGAGCTCTCTCGAGTGCAAAAGCAGATTTATTATTGGTTATTAATCCAACAATATTTGCAGTCAGTTTCCCATTTGAAACCGCATTAATAATAGACTGAAAATTTGATCCAGAACCGGATGCAAATACAACAAGGTTCTTCAACAGTTATTTATTTGAAGTTGCAGAAATACTTGGTTGAAGATACACAAAGTTTCACTGCTTATCAGGATAGAAATAGCTAACCCGAAGGATTTTTGATCAGTTCAGGATCTTGATTGAAAACCTGATAATTATTGAAGCTCCAGCTTATCTGAATAATGGTGATTCTGATAACAGTAGCTAATGGAATTGCTACCAACATTCCCAAAATACCTGCGACTTCTGCGCCAATCAAAATGATAAATAAAATTGCCACGGGGTGCATATCCGCAGAACGGGAAAAGAGAAGAGGCTGGAACACAATATTATCCAGCATCTGCACGATAAAAATAGCGATCATGCAAACCAGCACCAGTGAAAAGTCCCCGGTTTCTATTATTGAAATAATTATAGAAAGTATGTAACCGATGATGGGACCAAAATAGGGAATAGTATTAGCTAAGCCCACGGCAATTCCAACAGAAAGGGAATTATCTAATCCTGCAACAGAAAGTGTAGCCCAGGAACTGGCTGCTACTAGCAAACTCTGCAATAAAACACTTCTGAAATAAAGGCCTAATCTCTTTTCTATTTTGTCGATAAGTGTTAATGATGTTTCGAAATACTTATTCGGGATTAGCAATAAAAGGTCTCTTCGGATTTTAGACCCATCTTTCAGAAAAAAGAATGCGGCAAAGGGAACAACTAAAATTGCTGAAAATATATCTGTAAAAACTCCAACTACATTACTGAAAACCGATGAAAACTGGTCGAAATCAAATAAAGAATTCAAAACCTGAGTGAGGTTATTACTTAAAAAGCCCTCGGGAATAAAATCGTAATCATCACTTAACTTAGTTTCAACTTGATTGGCGATGCTTTCAATATTACGGATGTCCAGCTGACGAGCCAGTTGAACCATTTGGTCAGCCACTTTAGGAATAACGGTAGTAGAAGCATAAACAAAGACAAGAATTACCGCTGAAAGTGTGAGTGTAATGGCAAACGTTCTGGGGACCTTATTACGCTGCAACCAGTTTACAATAGGATCTAGAACATAACTCAGAATCAAAGCCAGAACCAGATAAAGAACCAGGTTTCCCAGTTTTACTAAAACCCAACCAAGAACGGCAATGGCTGCAATGCCAATGGCGAACTTCACTATTTTTTCTAAGGTTATGTTTTTCAAAAATTTTTATACTTTGCTTTGTATTACTGATTAAAAAAACTACCTAAATATAAAATGAAATACCTGAGTTTTTTAGCTTTCTTATTTTTTATTCACGTTCCTTTTAATTCAAACGCCCAAGTTACCTATAAATGGCTGGATGTTGGTTCATTTCATAACTTTTATTCTAACATAGGCTCAGAAATCGAACAAGGATTTAAAAGTGAACATCAATCAGGTTGGCAGTGGCCGGCAATTTATAAAAATCAGGATGCACAAGTTTTTAAAGGGTTATGGCTGGGAGTAGAAAATTATACTGATAGCTCAGGTGTCTCATACGATAAAAGAGTAGTACATGTGGGACCCAGAGTTGATGGAGATGGGGAGTTTTTTCCTGTAAGTATTGAGACCAGAAGCAGGTTTGAAAAACCTTACGTGAGTGTTGATGGAAGAATATCAGAAATGAATAGTGTTGAAGTCGACGAAGTAGATCCCAATTTAAACGCGGACCGGGAAATTGTTACTGTAACTAATTCTTTAATTGGTATCACGGTAAAAAGAACAATAAAGCAATTCAGTCAACAGTATCACGATAATTATCATATTATTGAATATGTATTTACTAATACCGGAAATATAGATGGTGATGATTATATCGAGTTACCAGATCAAGAAATAAAAGGATTTATACCATTTTTAATCAATGATTTAGCGCATATAAGGGAGTCAAGGTATACAATTGGTAATGCTACGGGTTGGGGACAAAATACTATGATCGACAGAAGAGGTGACGGTCAGTTTCCTTTAGAGGAAAATAAATTTAGAGCACATTACACTTGGCATGGTAAATATGCACCTTTTTATGAGTATGACAATCTTGGAGCACCTATCATTGAACCAAGCTCACAAGGTGGCTACTTATCAGCAGATGATACTACGGGAAGATTAGCGGCATATCATTTTGGCGGGACTGTAACTTTGCATGCTGATGTATCTGCCAGCAATTCCGAAGATGATTCTAACCAGCCATTCACAATGTATGAAGTTCATTCAGATAATATGCTGTTTTCCAATAATAATGCATTTAATGAAACCAGAATGGCTGCAGAGTATGATTTAATGCTTGAAGGGAGATCAAATACAAGACATGCATTAAGAGTAGAGCCTACAGGCTATGAGGGATTTACAAACCCAACAGGAGATCCTGCTTTAGGAAATAATTTAGGTGGTTTTTCATATACAAATGGGTATGGTCCGTATGACTTGGCTCCGGGTGAAAGTATCAGAATAGTTATTGCAGATGCTTCTTCAGGTATATCTAAAGAATTAGCTTATGAGACTGGTAAGAAATTCAAAAATGGAGAAATTTCAGCTGAAATTAAAAATCAAATCGTTTTTCAAGGTAGAGATTCATTATTCCAAACATTTAACAGAGCAATAAGTAATTTTGAATCCGGCTACAATATTTATAAAGGACCTCAATCCGTTTCAAATTTTAGTGTAGATATGGCTTCTGTTGGTGTTGATTTAAGTTGGGAATACTATCTGGATGAAAGTGAAATAAGTGGGTTTGAGATTTACCGCACTCAGGAAAAGGTCGATAGTGCATATACATTAGTATATAGAGCAGATCCTGATGAAAGACAGATCAATGATAATGTCGATAATAGAAATTTAAGTCCAGATAAATTCTTTTCAGAAGCACCGGAACCTGGAACAGGGTATTTTTACCATATTGTGACTGTGGCTAAATCAGCAAATAATGATAGCACAGGGAGCACTCCAACCGGACAGATCTTTAAAAGTAGCAGATACTACACTCAAACTTATGATCCGGTGTATGTTATAACAAGTGTTGGAATAGGAGATGAACCTTCTTTACCAAAGGATATCATTCTTAATCAAAACTATCCTAATCCTTTCAATCCATCTACTACAATTTCATATTCTCTTTCTGATCCGAAAGAAATTACACTCACCATTTTTAATTCGATTGGCCAACAAGTTGCTGTATTGGTGAATTCAAAACAATCTGCAGGAACCCATTCAGTTGTATGGAATGCCTCTAATTTTACCAGTGGTGTCTACTTTTATCAGCTATCTAGTTCAGATTTTGTTTTGACTAAAAGATTACTCCTTTTAAAATAAAAATATGAATCGGACTATTTTTCAATGCGTTTCATCAATTGATCTATTTGATTAAGTATAATTTGAGAGTGATATCCTTTTCTAAATAAATAGTCGAATATTTTTTTTCTTCTTTTTTCGGGATCTGTTCGTAGAAGCGAAGGCTTTTTCTTTTCTATCAATTCGTTTATAGTTTCGATCTTTGACTGTTGATCAAATTCTTCATCCAATACCTGAGCAATAGTACTTTTTCCGATCTTCTTTTTTGATAACTCGGCTTTTATCTTGTTTGGTCCCCAGTTATTAAATCTGAATTTGTCATGTGCATACTTTTTAGCAAAAGCATAATTATTGATATAATTTTTGGCCTCGAGTTCAGCAATGATTTGATCCAGAATTTCGGAATCGTAGCCTTTTTTGATTCCCTTTAACCGCAACTCATGGCTTGCATGATCCCGTCTGCCCAAAAGACGAATTAAATATTCTCTGATTGACCAACTTTCTTCTTCCTTTTGGATAAGAGCATATAGTTGTTCATCAATGATTGTTCCCTTACGAAGGTTCTGTTTAGTCAGAGTAGCATCAGATACTCCTGATATAAAACCGTTTTCAGAATACAAAGAATATCGAAAAGAGTTTTTTTTTTGAACTTCAATCCGATGAATAGTAACCGGAAGTTCAGGTTCTTTCTTCGAATATTTCTTGTTGGAATAACTCATAGCTTTAAAAACAAAAAGCTCTGTTGTTTAAGAACAGAGCTTTTGAATGTTGTTAATACAGATCAGGCTTCAGCTTTTTCAGGCTCTTTTTCCTTCTCTTTGGATGCATCAGGAATTGGTTCGTCCAGTTCTTCGCCACGAAGTTTAGCCCGCACCAGTTTTTCAATGCTTTCGCAAAGCTTAGGATCTTCTTCCAGAAACTGCATTGCGGCGTCAGCACCTTGTCCGATAGGTTCGCCGTCATAGCGGAACCAGCTGCCACGTTTCTCAATTACATCAAATTCAACAGCCAGATCCAGAATCTCAGCAATCAGTGAAGTCCCTTTTCCATACATGATATTGAACTCAACTACTTTGAAGGGTGGAGCCACTTTGTTCTTGGCAACTTTTACTTTAGTTCGGTTACCGATTACCTCATCACCTTTTTTAATAGCGCCAATTCTACGGATATCCAGACGAACGGAAGAATAGAATTTAAGTGCGCGACCACCGGTAGTGGTTTCAGGATTACCAAACATAACTCCGATCTTTTCACGGACCTGATTGATGAAAATGCAGGAAGTATGTGTTTTACTCACAATACCTGTGATCTTTCTTAGTGCCTGCGACATCAAGCGGGCCTGAAGTCCCATGTGAGAATCTCCCATTTCGCCTTCCAATTCCGCACGGGGAACCAGTGCTGCTACAGAATCAACAACGATCACATCCAGTGCACCGGAGCGAATAAGTGTTTCTGTAATTTCGAGCGCTTGTTCACCGCTGTCAGGTTGTGAGACTAACAATTCATCTACTTTAATTCCCAGAGCTTTTGCGTAGCGGGGATCGAAGGCATGTTCCGCATCAATAAAAGCAGCGTATCCGCCATTTTTTTGTGCCTGTGCAATTACCTGAAGTGCTAAAGTCGTTTTACCACTCGCCTCCGGACCATAAATTTCAGTTACTCTACCTCTTGGTACACCTTGTACGCCCAATGCATAATCTACCATAATGGAACCGGTTGAAATAACGTCCACATCCTGAACGGCGTCTCCGCCCAACTTCATGATGGTTCCTTTCCCGTGTTGTTTTTCAATTTGCCCGACGGCAATATCTAGTGCTTTAGATCTTTCTTTTGAGTCAGCCATGATTACATTTATTTTTGAATTTATTTACTGCAAAGTTAACAAGGCAGGGTGTCATATCGTGTCATCATCTTCTGCGAAAGAATATATGTTCGATATATGTAAGAAAAAAGTTTTTTTCAAACTTTTTTAAATCACAAAAAACAAACTACAAATTTCAAACTTGATACAAACTAAGCTACTTTTAGAATTATTGAAGACATAATCTTTAATAATTGTGTAGCCTCATCTAACAAATATAACCGTTCCTTTTCTAGATTTTGGTCATTTCCGGTATCAACTAGTTTTAGCCAGTAGCAAGTTTCTTTAGCTTCTTTTCTGGATATCTTCATTCTCATTTTGAAGTCTTTTTTACTCAATGCTTCATTGGCTTCTATATAATTTGCTCCGATAGAACCTGAAGATCTGATCAACTGTTTACCATCTTCGAAGTTAGAAGTACAACGCGGAAGTTTTTTAACCAACACTCTTGTTGCTTTTGCAAACTCAAGCGTTCGGTTTTCCAAATTGAAATTTGCCATTTGTCTGGAATTTGTAGTTTGAAAATTGAGATTTACCAAACCTTGGTTCTTAGTAAGACAGCCAGAAAAGAATTCCTTACAAAAAAAGTTTTGCTACATTATGAGACATCAATCAAAACTTCATAACGGGACTAAAGTCCCTGCTTGTTTATGGACGAGCTAATATTTAGAGCAAAAGCTAGAAAGGTTTTTTAACTCTTGGTTTAAGGAATAAGATTCACAAACACAGGAAAATGTCTGGCCGTTGCAATTTGTTATTTGTCTGAAATTTAATGCTTGTCTTTTGAGAGTCTTATTTTCCTGAAAATAAATTCGCGCGCTTATTCTGTTGAATCTTCAGAAATTTCATAAGTAAGTGGTAGCATATCAGAAAGCTTTTCAAACCCCCAGTATCCATCAAAAAGAATTGAGGTTGGGTCGAGAATAAATCCGGATCTGTCTACCAAAACTGAATCAGAGGTCAGCGTTATGGAAGAGTTTTGAAAATCGGTCAAAAGGCGTGGATTGCTGTCAAAAGGTTTTGCAATAGAATGCAAATAAGTAATGTCTTCATGTTCATTTTTATAGGTAACATTCAAAAAATTAACGAAGTTGTATTCATAATAGGAGCTATCCACTTGATGGAAAAACTGTGATTGTGAAACGGTATCCTCATATAAATACCGTGCATCATTATCTCTTTTTTCTGCTTTTACAACAAAGCCATTTTCAACAACTTTTTGATCAATCAAAGATTTTGTGAAATGAGGAAAGGACCCTAAATACGCTTTTTCCCGATTTTCTTTCCATTTATTCCGGGTTTTTTTCCTTCGGGAGCTCATCTCTTTAAAAAAAGTCTGCCCGTAGAAAAAAAACCTACCTGATTTATAATCGATCTCAAATTTTTCTAAGAAAAAAAGGATCCTGTAGCCAAGATCCTTGTTTTCTACTTCAATTGTTTCGTAAGCAAATGCGTTCAAAGTCCTTTTATCCAGATCAAAATCAAAGTTTACTACTTCTTTATTTATGATTTTAGTGTTCTTTGAAAAGGGGCCTACACCAATAAACATCTTGCGAAATTGCTCAAAGTTGTATTTCCAGTCCTGGCTGTTTGGTTTAACTGTAATTTCATCCAGATTGTACACTTTCTCTTTCAATATAAAAGAGTATTTATCCTCTAATTGATCTGTTCGAATTAATTTAGTAACGCTTTCAAAACCCAGACTTTGCACAATCAGGTCATGAGCTCCTTCAGGTATGTCAGATAAAGTAAAATTGCCATCTCCATCAGAAAGTGTTCCTACGGTTGAACCATTCAGAAAGATTTGAGCTCCTGCAATTGGTTGAAGGTCAACCTGACTTTTTACAGTACCTGAGATTGAATATTCAGTTTGAGCAAGTACAGTATGTGAGGCAATAATAACGACAAAAAAAGTCGAAATTACTTTGTAATTAAAGAGCATTTACAACTTCTTTTAGAGCAACCATCACATCACTAATCTGAGAAGTAGTCGTATATGGAGCAGGACCAAATCTTAAAATCTGATCTCTGGCATCTGTGAAGATATCACGAGCTAGTAATTCCGCCCTTATTTCTCTGGCTTTTGGCGAAGTGAGAGAAAGAAATCCACCATTATGTTCTGAAATAGATTTTTCGTGAGTGAGTCGAATTACAGTAGGATCGAATTCTTTATCGAGAAAATTCTTCTTTAACAGTTCCACTTTTTGGACATACTGATCTCTCAAAATTTCTTTAGTGAGCCCTTGTTCTTCAAAAAACTCTACCACTTTTGCAGCACGATATTGAGAGGAGGGATCATACGTCCCACTTGCAAAGCGCTGATCGGAATGATCATAGTGAGTAGGGGAGTTATCACGTGGTTTTTCCAATGTGCTGAATGAGGCAAACCAGCCGGTTATGGCCGGACGCATGTCACAATCTCTAGGAAACCGCAGGAAACAATTCGCTTCGCCCCATTGAAGATACTTATATCCGCCAATTAAAATAAAACAGTCTTCCAGATCAGCTTCCCGGATAGAAAGCGGAGCGACATTTGTTCCATGATAATCATCGATTAACACCGGAATTCCATGTGTTCTGGCAGCTTGGGCAATTTTTGTTAAATGATGATTGATCAGACTGGATTCAAAATAAACTCTGGATAACATCACTGCTGAAGTTCGGTCATCCATTTCTGAAATAATTCGCTTTGCAAAACTTTCATCAGGATTAGTTGGAACATAGGTTACTTCCAAACCTTCTTCTTCCAGTCTATGCAACTGACGGAAGAGTGAATGAAATTCTCCATCCGTAGATATGATCTTCGGTTTATTTTTTAGATCAAGTCCACTCATCCAGCTCACGAAAAGAACATGTGTGCTTTCTTCACGGCAGTAAAATCCATCGGGATCATCATAAAATCCACGTAGATAATTCCTGAGAATCTCTGTCTTTTCTGCAGCTTTTTCCCATTTTTTGTCTACGAGTTCTGCGGTATCCATGAAATACTCTTTTTGACCTTCAAGTGCCACATCCGGCCAGGCCTGATGAGAATGTCCGGTAAACAAAAGTCGTTCAGAAACTCTGAAATGAGAATAATGAGGGATGAGTTGTTGTGCTAATTCGTCGATATCTTTCATAAAGTTTGTTTTGCCACGGAATCACTAAGACACAAAAAGTATAAATGATTTGCCAGTAAAGTGATTAGATTTTATTGAAAGTAATCATTTTGATCGCAGGACTGAAGTC
Organism: Balneola sp.; assembly: GCA_965222085.1. GTDB lineage: Bacteria > Bacteroidota > Rhodothermia > Balneolales > Balneolaceae > Balneola. Next base: position 172,947 of record OZ244952.1, on the reverse strand, counting down.
CTTGCTTGATTATGATCAACTTTGAATCACGTACATAAGCTAGAAAGGGCTTTAGCCCTTGGTTTCAAAACCAACAAATTTCACATTTCAATTTTCCGCAGATGATCAGGTTCGTTATAATTTAGTGTTTTTGTGACTCCGCGGCATTTAAAATCCTAAAATGAAGATCGAATCTCCCATAAATCAGGGAAAATAACCTGATTTAATGTTTTCTGAAGGTAAGCAACTCCTTCCGAACCGCCGGTTCCTTTTTTGGTGCCAATAGTTCGCTGAACCATTTTAACATGTCGGTATCTCCATTCCTGTAAGCCTTCATCAAAATCTACCAGTAACTCACTTACAAGTGCAGTCTCTGGATTTTCGTTCATCATCTTTACTAATTCCTTTTGGTTTTCTTCTGATGACTTATATAACAAACCCCGCTCATTTTCTCTTTCAGCTGAAACGGAATATCCTTTTTTGCCCAGATATGCACAAAAGCTTTCCCAAATGGTAGGTTCTTTCATTTTCTGTTCCAGAATTTCAATATGTTTGGGGTCATCTTTATGAGCTTCTTTCATAAGCGGAAACCGTAACCCACACAAAATTTCAATTTCTCTGAATTGTAACGATTGAAATCCGCTTGACTGACCTAAAAACTTTCTGAAACTGTTGAATTCAAGCGGAGTCATTGTTTCCAGAATATCCACCTGAGAAACCAAAGTTTTCATAATCGTTAGAATCCGACGCATTGTTTTGATGGAATTCCATGTATTCCCGGCAGCCAGTTCTTTGTTCAGTTTTCCAAATTCATGAATAATCTGTTTGAACCATAATTCATACGTTTGATGAATAATAATGAACAGTGTTTCATCATGTTCCTTAGGATCTGATTTAAGCTGTTGAAGTTCTAACAGCTCGTTTACTTTTAAATAATTGGTGTAAGTAAGGCTCATTGTATGTTATGAATTTTTTTGGAAGCTAAAGAAAAGAGCTGACATATTTGAATTCTTTAGCAGCTTTTTATATCTATCCAAGAGTCATTCTTGCGTAGGCAGGAATCTGGATCTGTAATTTTATTTGTAAGTATCAATGATATCCAGATCCCCTGCATTCGCCGGGGGATGACTTATTCATCGTTTAAGAAGACTCAACTGACAGTAAGCTCACCGGCCATTGGTATTTGAAATTGTTTTTCAATGTATTCTTTTGAATCTGATCGAGCCAGAAGAAACATTAATTTTGTAAGTGCTGCTTCCATAGTCATATCCCCCCCGGATACAGCACCAACATTTAAGGCAGCTCGTCCGGCAGGATATTTAGTCAGATTCACTGCGTCATAATCTGCCTGAGAAACAATGGCTACAATTACTCCATGATCACGGCACTTTTCAAAAAATGGAATCATATTGTATTCTCCTTTCATGGGAAAATTACCGCTACCAAAGGTTCGGACAATGATCGCTTTCAATTTGGTGAGATCTAAACAATCGAGAATATTCATGCTGAGAGAAGGATGGACGGTAAGAACAAAAATTTCGTTTGAAAAAGCAGCGTTATTCTCGAAAGCAGGAATCAATTTTTTAGGCGGAACATGCAGTTCAATATCTAAGCCAATTTCAGCAATGGGGTCTAAATTCGGAGATCCAAAAGCATCAAAATCTCCGATACTCAGTTTAGTCGCCCGGTTTCCGCGATAGACATGATCATTGAAGCAAATTCCAACTTCCTGCAATTCTGTAGTAGCCATTTCGATGGAATTTATGAGATTTCGACGGGCATCACTTCGCACGCTGCTCATCGGAACCTGACTTCCGGTAAAGATCACAGGTTTAGCCAGATTCTGAAGCGAATAAGAAAGAGCCGAAGCCGTATAAGCCATGGTATCCGTACCATGCAGAACTACAAAACCATCGTATTTCTCATAATTAACGTCGATACAGTTAGCCAGATTTACCCAATGCTCAGCATTCAGATCAGAGCTGTCTTCAAAAAAAAGTGGGTACGTAGTAATTTCAGCAAGTTCTTCCAGCTCAGGAATTTGTTTTATGAGTAAATCTGACCAGGCTTCAGGATCAAGTTCCACACCTTCACCTTTTGCACTCATTGCAATGGTTCCGCCGGTTTGTATGAGAAGAATTTTTTTCATCTTGCTTATTTCCTGTAGCCGTTTAAATTAGCTATTCGCCTTAATAGTGCGAACGTTCTTAAAATTATTGCCAAATATAGCGTAAAAAAAGGAAGCGCTTAAAGTTTTCATCAAGAGAAAACAGAAATCTTAGCAATCCAAGGAGTTCACTATGAAAGTATATGATCCTGCCAGAATTCGAAATGTTGTGTTGTTGGGCCATTCCGGCTCCGGTAAAACAACCTTAGCTGAAACTATGTTGTTTGAAGCCGGAGCTATTAACAGAAGAGGAACCATAGAAGAAGGAAACACAGTCTCAGATTATCACGAGCTGGAGAAAGAGAAAGAAAAATCCATTTATTCATCCTTTATGAATCTGGACTGGAGAGGACATAAGATCAATCTGATCGATACACCCGGAACTTCAGATTTTATAGGTGAAGTTGTTGGTCCCCTGAGAGTTGCCGATACAGCTATCTTCACTCTAAATGCTGAAAACGGAGTGGAAGTTGGAACGGATTCATTATGGAAGTATGCCCGTAAATATGAAGTTTCATCGATTTTTGTAGTAAACAAATTGGATAATGAACGTTCTGATTTTTGGCAAACTGTTCAGGAAGCGAAAGAACATTTTGGAAGGGAAGTAACGGTTGTTCAGTTTCCATACAGCGAAGGAAGTGAATTCCATGCGATTGTGGATGTACTCAGAATGACGATGTACGAATTTCCCGAAGGTGGAGGAAAACCGGATAAACTTCCAATCCCGGATTCACTGAAAGATAAGGCTGATAAATTGCATCAGGAATTGATTGAGATCATTGCAGAAAATGATGAATCCTTAATGGAGATCTATTTCGAACAAGGGGAACTGGACGAAGAACAAATGGAGGAGGGATTACACCTTTCATTAGTGAAAGGACAGATTCATCCATTATTTTGTGTATGTGCAGCTAAGAATATGGGAACCGGTCGGGTAATGGGTTTTCTGGATGACATCGCTCCGAATCCTTTGGAAGGAAACCCTCCAAAAGATCAGAATGGGGAAGACTTTCAGTTAGATACGGATGGAAAACCTGTTCTGTTTTTATTCAAGACATATTCGGAATCTCATGTTGGTGACCTGATCTATTTTAAACAGTACGGTGGTTCATCCGTTGCGGGGATGGATCTGATGAATAATTCAACTTCTAATTCTGTAAGATTAGGTAGTCTTCATCTCACAGAGGGACATAAACGCATCAGCATAAATGAAATTAAAACCGGAGATATTGGTGCTGTTGTAAAGCTGAAGGATGGAGAAGTAAATCACACTCTTTCGGAAAAAGGAAATAACATTGTTCTTGAAGAAATTGAATTTCCACATACAACAATCCGAACAGCTGTAAAGCTGACCAATGAGGGAGATGAGGATAAGCTCGGAAACGCTCTTCATCAAATACATCGGGAAGATCCTTCTATCATTATCGAGCATAGCCAGGAATTGAGACAGATCATTATCCACGCGCAAGGAGAAGAACATCTGGGAGTAATTGAACATCAGCTCAGAAATCGTTTCAAACTGGATGTTGAATTTATAACTCCGAAAATTCCATACCGGGAATCCATAACCACACAAGTCAGATCGAAATATAAGCACAAGAAACAATCCGGTGGTGCAGGGCAATATGCGGAAGTAGAAATACTGATAGAACCTTATGAAGAAGGAATGGCTGATCCGCCCGATATGAAAGTGCGAAATACGGATGTTCACGATTTGCCTTGGGGAGGTAAGCTGGTATTCAATAATTGCATTGTTGGTGGTGTGATCGATAATCGTTTTATGCCTGCAATTTTGAAAGGAGTTATGGAAAAAATGCAAAACGGTCCGATGAGTGGATGCTGCGCCCGGGATATCAGAGTTTCTGTATTTGACGGTTCAATGCATTCTGTAGATTCGAACGAAGCAGCATTTAAAACTGCTGCCAGAATGGCTTTCAGAGATGGTTTCCTTAAGGCGAACCCAAAATTGTTGGAACCGATCTATGAAATTGAAGTGATCGTTCCTCAGGATTACATGGGAGAAGTATTAAGCGATCTTGGGACCCGCCGCGGACAAGTTCAGGGAATGGATGCTGAAGGAGCTTTGCAAAAAATAAAAGCTCATGTTCCTTTAGAAGAACTTGATCATTATTCAACAAGCCTGAAATCGATGACTCAGGGAAGTGCTACTTATCAAAGACATTTTTCTCATTATGCTCAGGTTCCTTTTGATGTTCAGGAACGCGTGATGAAGGAAAATGCAGAGTTGGAGGAGGTTTAACCGGATTTCAGATCTTTGATGAAACAAACAATTCTGTTTTCTTCCATAAATCCGGACTTTTTATGAAACTGAATACTTTGTTCATTATTTATTTCAACATCTGAGGCAAGTTGAGAACTTCCACTTTGTTCAGCCCATTGTTCTGATTGTTGGATCAACTTTGAAGCTATTCCGGTTTTCCTGTAAGATTCTTTTACGTAAATGCCTTCCAGATAAGCAATGGGATAGGAGGTTGCGCCTTCTACAAAATCATTTCGAAGCGATAGATAAGCAAAAGCGATGTATTCACCTTTTTCATTTACTAAAAAAGCTGTTTGATCGTTTCTTTCCAGAATCTGTTTGCAGTATTCTAATTCAGTTTCGTAGGTGCATTCCGGCCAAAGCTCAATAAAGAGATGAGCGAGATGTTCTACGTTATGTTCTGATATTTTTACAACTTGCATGACTAATGGTAGTGATGATAGACAAGAAAAAGAAAAAAGTCACTCAGAGCGATAGCGAAGAGCCTACACAGTTCAAGTTGGTATAGGAAATAGATGTGTAGATCCTTCGGAAGTGTCCTCAGAATTGTAGATGTCATCTAATTCGTTGACAGTTTAATAGTGGTACTTCTAGAAAGATTCACCCTTAGTATTCAGTTACCCGCTCTATGTACTTTTGTACCGACAAAAGTACCAAAAACTCCCGACAAGAATTATGGGCGCGAACTCCATTACATCGACTAATCATTACAAAAGGTCTTCCTGTGTATGATGCATATTCAAGAATCAGCCTGAGTGTAATGATTGCTCCCGCGGAGCCGCCGATTTCATTACGTTCTTTTTCGCCAATAATTCTAAAGGTCGGTGAAGTTGGAAGCTTTTTATGAAATCATCAGGATTATAAAAAGGACAATTTATGTAAGTGAATTACCTGCCATCTACAAGGATGACTTTATTCTTTTATTTAAGACTTCATCTAAGTCATTCCTGCATAGGCAGAAATCTGGATTGTTATTAAAAGTAATAAGTTAAAATAACAATCCACATCTCGGGCATCTGCCGCGAGACGACCAAGTTTTATATCAATCAGAAGAAATCAAATTCTAAAAATAAGTTGCGAACCCTACTTCAATTCCACTTGTTTTCGCAGGCGGGTTTCCTAAAATATCGGTTTGTTCCTGATAACGATAATTCAATCTGAACACAGTCTGTGCTGTAGGACGAAAACTGATTCCCGGAACTACAGCCCAGATCTCATCTCCGATATCTCCTCCGGTTTCTTTGAATGTACCAACATTCCAATCAACAGATTCGAATCGAATTGCAGCGTTAAATACAGCATCATTAAAACCGAACATCGGTTTATCTATAACCGGTTGAACGATATCCAGAAAACCACCGCTTTGTTTTTCTCCATATTGTTGAGTGAACGTACCAGGAACATCTACAAAAACCCAAGCCCATTCACCAACTATGTAAGTCTCTGTAAACGGTAACTCTGTGTTGAAATCAATCGCAAAAACATCCAGTCTTCTGGGTTCATCCAGGATCAATCCGTCATCTTCATGAGTGTTGTAGATACCGCCCATGTATGATAATCCCAGTTCTCCGATATTTTGGTTGCGGACAGCGATCTTTCCGGTAAACAAAGGCTCGCCATTACTGGATTCCTCAAAACGGTCTTTGTTGTCTTTTGAAGCAGGTAAAAAAGTTCTGTTCTCTGTATTGGTTACGATAGAATTATCAAAGCCATTGGTTAGATAGGCTTCATAACCAAAAGCCCAATCCTGTTGATACATTTTACCATACAATCCGAAACCTACGTTACTCCAGGTTGCCGGTAGCATTTGAGTCATTGCAATAGGGCGATCTACAAATTCCCATTTTGGGCCATCGTGATTTTGATTAAATGCCCCAATGGGATTCACAACCACTCCGCCTCTTAAATTCAGAAGGGGATGAAAGTTTACATCCATTGCAGCAAATTCTATGGCGATCTCTTCTCCACCTTCTTCAAATTCAAACTCACTCATGAATTTGATCCTGGAACTGATAGAAGAGGTGATAAACAACGTTACTCTGGGAATTCTGAATGAATGCCCATCAGTGAGTCCGTCTTCGCCAATATACTTGTAATCTGCTTCCAGATAGCCACCAATGGAAACCGGAGAACTTGATGTTGCATAAACACGATTGCTCAATGCATCCATGTTCATTGCATTTTCAAGTGAATCTGATTGGTCATCATTCAGAAGCGATTGATCAATCTGAGCGGTTACATTGAGGGTAAAAAATATAACGGTTAAGGTAAGTAGTAGCTTTTTCATCGTAGATCGATCTTTAAAATTTCTGATTCAATAAGGACGGGGAAGGTTCTGAGTTCATTATCTGCGGGACCACTTTGAACAGAACCATTATTGGTAAATTCACTTCCGTGAGCAGGACATTCTAAACGATCCCCAAAAACTCTTAACTCGGTTCCCTGATGAGTGCATCTCATCAAAAGGGCAGTGTATTCATTTTCATTATGTCGATAGATGGCAATCGGGTAACTTAATCGGCTGTTTTCAACCACTAAATAATCTCTCAATCCCGAGCCTGTTTCGTTTTGAAAAGCACTCAAAGGGATTTCCATAAAGTCGCCATTGATTTCTGCATTCAAATATTTGGTTCCAGAACATCCGTGTAAGAAAAGCGATGTTGAAACCAATCCGGCACAACTTAAACCACACACCTTTATAAATTCTTGTCTGTTCATTACAATGACTCCAAAAATCTGATGAGTGCTTGTTTATCAGAATCACTGAGAGCAACAAAGTCATCTTTGCTTTGCTGAGCTTCTCCACCGTGTAGTTCGATAGCTTCCCGGATACTTTTAGCTCTACCATCATGCATCAGGAAAAATTCACCTCCCTGAGATTCCGGAGATAAACCAATACCCCAAAGTGGCGGAGTTCTCCATTCAGAAGTTTCTGCTGATCCTTCGGTTGCTCCGTCATCAAGTCCGGGGCCCATATCATGCAGCAAAAGATCCGAATACGGGAAAATGGTTTTATTGGATAATGCTTCTATATCAGATTGAGGAGTGGTGAATGAAGGAACATGGCAGGAAGAACAATTGATGCTCATAAAAACCTCTTTTCCACGAATTACTTCAGGATTGTCCGTGTCTCTTTGGATTGGAGCTTTCAACGTTTGCAGATAGAAAACTACATCACGAATGGTTTGATCGCTAACTTCCGGATCGGTTGACAACCCTGTGTGAGGATCAATTGGGTTGAAAGTAGAAGTTACTCCCATGTCCTGATTGTATGCACCAACCGTTTGATGAAGCAGATCAATGGCTGCGGCCTTTTTACCAAAACGACCAATATATCGACCTCCAACCGATTGATGATGTGGTTTTGGAATAAAATAGGATGGAGGATTGATGTAATTCGGCACTCCGGAAATTCCGTCTCCGTCTGAATCATTGGGATCGGCGTTGTCAAGAATTTGCTGATCGGTTAATATTTCAAGAAAACCCAAACCTGTTACTGAAGGCGGAGTGAAATCCATGGAAGGTACACCGTTTGGAAGTGTTTCAGGTTCAAAACCCGGGATAGCTCTGTTCTGTAGTTGAGGTCCGCCGATACTTAGATCCGGAGCAGTATTTGGCTGAGTTTGACCAAATCGGGTAAGTGTTGTAAATGGGTGACCTTTTCCATCACCTGCATGACAGCTTCCACAGGAATTAGCTACGAAAACGGGACCAAGTCCTGATTCAGGTGTAAAAATTTCATCATTGAAAGCGATGTCACCTTTAAGAAATCTGGATTGTTGAGAAGTTGAAAGCCCTTCGGTGGGGCCATCAAGTAAATGGCTTTCTGCAGGTGCTTCGGGGATCAGGCTATCACAAGAGTAGATTGCTGCAACCAAAAGCAAAAATGCAGAGGCGTATTGGATTTTTCTGGTAGTCATAGTGGTAGATTATTTTTATGTGAATATAAAAATATTTAGCCATGACTAAAAATTAAATAAGCGAAAGTTAAAACGAGGATTCGGAGCAGTTTACTATCACTAAATGTTTCATAAAAAAGTTAAAGAAGTTAACCCGCGTCATTGGGTATCTGTCAGTTTTCAACTTTCAGAATAATTGATCGAAAAAATTTAATCTAGCTTAGATCTAACGAATCTAAAAGAGAATCTTGGAATTTTGTAGAGTAGAAAAAGAATTAAAATAAGCACTAAACCACCAAAGAGCGGGATATTAGCTCCAAACACATACATGGTTCCTATCGTAAAACCCAAAAGGTATTCACCGAAATACAAAGGGATAAATAAAGAGAGAGCAAATAAGCTCAACATCAAATAATCCAGCACGGATGATTCAATAGAAAACAAGTAAGAAACCAAAACACCGAACAACACAGCGCAAAAAAGCCGATATAAAATAGTTGATTCTCGCTCGATTTTTTGAGGTGCAGAAATCTTTCTTTTTTCGATTCTCATAAGTACGATCCAGGTTGCCAGTGGAAAAGTAAGCAAACCCCACCAGTTTGAAATTCCGGGAAGACTATCATCCTGTAAGAAATAATGTGTGACTACTCCGCCATGGAAATGCTCGAATATCAAATGTCCCAAAACCAATAAAGCTGAACCGAAAATGATGAGCAACCTGTTCTTTTTAAAGAAATCTGAATTCATATGTGTTAGTGTGATTTAAAAAACGAAGGGTAGTACAGGGATTAAAGAGATTTGTTGCAGATTTGTGCTTTATATCTGTCACTATTGTAGAAGTTTGATAATTTGTTGAGGGTTATTGACCCTATTCATTTAAATAGAATTAAAACTGTCATCGAACCAGTCTGCCGATAGGCAGGTTACCTAACATCTACAGTGAAGACCGGTATCTGTATTTGCTTTGATAGGTTGCTCGGATTTAATTCAAAAGTTATTAATCATGCAAGTTTATACAATATCGGTATTGTGGCGACATTGTTCGCATAAAAGTTATCCAATACATAAGATCTGAAAGATTTCTTAAAGATCAATGAGGGTAAGATATTACTATAACTATCCCATCTGCAATGATTAATAATTTTGTAATCGGACTTTTCAGGATTCTCAGGCAGAAGAACAGTAGAATTATCCAAACCGGTTTCCCGCTGGAACCATCCTGCGGTGTATTCCCAGATGCCGATATTCTGTTGAACATTGTCTGCGTAAAAGAAATTAAATAAAAACACGCCTTGCTTTCCGTGATCAACAGCTTCGATCTTTTTCACATTGGAAGCACTTAAGTAAAGCGTATTATTTGCTGCTTCGCTTATTTTCTTCTCCAGATCTTTATAGAGTTTATTGGATTTGATGTTTTCTGCAATGGATTCACTTTCTACTTCGATTAACACAACCACGTCATATTTTGCGATGTGAACCTCGGGTCTTTCTTCTAATAGCTTTCCTTTTCCGGGAGGTATCAAACCGGCTTTAAAAACAACAGCATCTTCAACACCATCTATAAGTTCAAGTTCTTGGCATATGGTTTTTGAATACTTAAGTAATTCTTTCTTTTTGCTACTTGTGAATAGAAAAAAAGGAAGGGGCGAGGTATCAATTTCAGCGGCGAGTAAAAGGTAGTGATGCCCCGAAGGTTCTACCAAAGAAACTTTATCGAATGTCAATTCCGGATGTACTACTGATATATTTGTATTACTCTCCAACTATCAACCCATGATTTGATTTAAAAACAGTTCATCCATGCAATGAATCAAAAGAACAGAATAAATAAACAAGAAATCCCTTCAAACTACAACTTGTCTGTACTTATGAGAGTGTTTGGCGACTAAATTCTAATATGGGTTTTACCTCATAAAAAAATCGTTACAGCACTATTAATTTCTCAACTTTTATCGATTTGAGCGTTCTGAGTTGGAATGTAGAAAACAATGAGTTTTTGATGATATCAGATGTCTTGTATAATTGTTACTCAACAATGTAACTTAACTTTTATAACTAAAATATATTTTAATTTCTTTTAGCTCATCCAGGCTTTTTTCGAAATTTTCAATACTTCTATGTAAATCCCAATTGGGTTTGTTTAATACAAAGTCATTCCATCTTTTTAGGTACTTTTCCAAATTATTAGTTCCATTCTGCTTGTCAAGAAAAGCTAGTGCTCCGATTGCATCTCCTTGATTAAACCACAAATCCTCTTGTACCAGATAGTAGTCAAGATATTGCTTGAGATAATCAATTGATTCTTGATTGTTGAATTCAGCCAGAGCTAAACAATAACTGGTTCCGGCATAAGTAACTTCACTTTTGAGTAAAAGTCTACCGATTTGCTCTTGGTAGTTCATCATGTTTCCAAGAGCCGCAAAAAATGAGCCAACACTTCTCGATCTCCAATTCGAATCGCCAAGTAGTTTTTCAACAACTTTTGAGTTTATGTGAGGAAGGGTAGCCTTTATCGAATTTTTGAGTCTGTCTTTTTGACTTCCAAGTTTTCTGATATCCATATAGTACGGTATAACGAACGTATCAATGAAATCCTTTTCAAGGTTGTCTTGATTCAAAAATGTTGTTAAATCATTAAATGGTGCTTTATGAATCACACTCGCATCTTTTTTAAAGTTTAAAATTATCGGTCGCAGAGGCAATATATCAGACCAATTTGCGTGCTATATTACTTTTCTAATCGATTATACTTCTTCAATGTCTCGATGAGCAGATCATGAGGTAAGGCGTAAGCTTTGTTGCCATTGATTCCTTCCATTGTCTCAGCAGCTACCATTGCATTGATAATCGCTTCTTCCACAACCTGAACAGTAGCTTCAAAAACCGGTGTTATGAGATCATTTGAGAGTGTTTCCACAACAGTCGTTTTATTTCGTGAAAAGGCATTTTCATTTGCAGTTGAGAAAGCTAAGAAAATATCACCGGAGCCGTTACTGCCACGTCCACCTACAATCCCGATTCCTAAAGGAATTCTTTGCGCGATTCTTTTTAGTTGATGGGGGAGCAGAGGAACATCAGTAGCAACAATTACGATGATAGATCCGTCTCCTTCCTGTCTGTTGGATTTTGGTGGCGCATTAAATTCATAATTCAGAGTGTCTCTCAATTCCATACCAACCGGAACGCCGGCAATAGATAAATTTCTTTTTGCACCGAAATTGGATTGAACAATGGCTCCGACAGTGTATGAAGAATCTCTGATCTCAAAAACTCTGGAAGAAGTTCCTGTTCCCCCTTTAAAGCCTAAGGTCAACATACCTGTTCCACCGCCCACATTTCCTTCAGCAATCGGGCCACCTGATGAACTTTCTATGGCTTCCAAAACATGCTCTTCCTGAACATGAAACCCATAAATATCATTAAGGAATCCATCATAAGTTTCTCCAACTACCGGATAAGTGTACCACCAACTTTCTCCACTGTACCAATCCGTATCTACGAACCATTTTAGAACCGCTTGTCTTACTTCTCCGACACTGTTTGTATTTGTTATCATGATGGGGGTTTCTAAAAATCCGGATTCTGTAACCCAGGTTGTTCCCGTCATTTCACCATTTCCATTTAAAGAATACCAGTTAGCGTAAACCGGACTGAATTTCTTTGTTTTGCCTCTCGGAAATATGGCTGTGACGCCTGTTCTTATGGGGCCTTTGCCGATTATATTTTCTCCCTCGCCTGAGATGATAGTGCTATACCCAACTTCCACACCTTTAACATCAGTAATGGCATTGAATTTTCCCGGAGTACCAACAAACGGAACTCCCAGATCTCTTGCTCTTGGTTTCTGAGCATAAGATTGAGCACTAATCAGTGCTATCGCTAAAACTATGACTATTTTTTTCATATGGAGTGGGTTATGTGCTTTTCATTTCTTTTAAACTTCTCCATTCATGTTCAATATTTTTCATCAACAGAGCATTGTCAAACTTGACAGATCCCTTTGGGAAAACTGTCTGGTCTTCAAAAAAGCTGGAACTTACTTCAGAAGTTATTAGTGGCTTAACCTTCCACTCATAGGTTTTCAATTCAAGTCCATCAAAAGTCTTTCCGGTTTTATCTGGAGAATAACCTATTGCTCCTTTTTCAAAGAAGTCCGAAGCGCAGTCTAAATTATCAAAAATGCTTTCTGTGTTCCAATCAGCTGTTTCCTTGGCTTTAATAGATAGAAATGTCTCATCATCACTAGTAAATTCTACAGAGTAATTTCCATTTTCTTCGTTTACTGAAAAGTCAGCAAGATGATGAACTCCCGGAAAAATTCGTCCACCGGCAAGTGAATTCAGTTTTGATGACGTGTCTCGTCTTGGAATAAAAACACCTTCTTTAGTTTCTCCATTTTCTGTCCATTCAACTGCAATTCGATGAGCACCATTTTCAGATGATATTCCAACAGTTTTCGGAAGTCCTTTTACTCGAATATTTTTTAATCTAATGAGACAAATTCCAACCACTGCTTTGTCATTTACGAGTTTAGGTCGAAATGGGGAAGGTAAATAATTAGTCAGGACATCTTTATCAACTAGATAGTTGATTAAAATTCGTCTGTCAATTGTTCCTATGATTGTTGGAATTTTCATTTTTACATTAAGCCTAATGGTTTGGCTATGAGTAGTTGTGTCTCCTTAGGGGCTAATACTTTTAGGTTTCACTATAGACATTTTTTTCTTTTTTGACTTTTCCCCATGCAATTACTTGTACTCCTTTGGAATAATGCGTTTTACTTGGTTTCTCAGTTATCAATTTTTCGAATCTTGGATAATATATATCCAAATTTCGTAATTCAATTTCGTTGATAGGCCACTCCAAATGGTGTATTTCAAATTCGTTAATCGATTCGTCCGTATCTTGGAATAGGGAATACCTCTCGGTTAACCATTTATCCAATCCGGTTTTTTCAGTATGCTTTTTCCCGATGGTAAACTCAATATCAAGTCTGTCATTGAACTCCAAGTTCTGTGATTGATATTTTTTATCGGTCCTTTTAATTTCTGAAAATCGATATGGAAGTTCCGAAATTCCTTTTGCGACTTTGCACGATAATTTTTTTCCACCCTCGATACTCAAAAAATAAACTCCAGTTTTATTATTTGACTTGACATAAGTCCTAATATTGATTTCGTCAAAATCTGAAATTGGCAAAAAAGAAGGTAGGTTTTTCGGTCTTATCTTTTCCATTGTAAAAGCAACAACAGAAATCCAAGGTTTCCCGTCAAAAAGGTCAATTTCAAGTTCCTTTGGCACAAACTTTTTCAGTTCGGATAATTCCACTTGCCAATGAAGAAATATTGCATTATTCCACTCTTGATAAAATTTCCAATTTTCATTTGGAATTTCCCAAGGTCTGTGTCCTGTGGTATTTAATATCTCTCGTATTGTCATTTTTTAAATTGGCTACAACGGTTTGGGTATGGTGCGTGTCCCGCAGGGCATGCACTATACCCGTTGTTGTAAGCCGTATTTTTTTAGTTTTTCGTCTATTAATTCAATCATTTGGTCAGAGTCATTCACCGTCTGAATACTCTCAACGTACTCTCTTGCAAATCCATTTATTTTATCAGCGATTCTTTCAAGTTCTTCTGTTATATCACATTTAGACGCAATCATCAAATAGTCATAATATCCCATATCTTCACCGATTAATAGTCCTATGAAGACGTCTCGTTCAGCTAGCAATGTCTGAAGATTTGGCTTTTCAGTACTTTGCAATGTGCTAATCACATAATCAGGTTTTTCACAAACGAAAAAGTTTGTCAGATTAGTTGCATCTCCAAACCCTGGTTTTAAAAAATCCACTAGCTCCTTGAAAGTGCTTAATTCAAATAGCCCTGTTTTATCTGTTGGAGTTTTATTAATTGGTTTATTGAACTGAGTGATTACTGGACTTTCAGCCTTTTCAAATCCAATGATTTTTCTCGTGTAATTGTCTTTAATTACAAACTCGTGTTCTAATTTAAACTCCCAATTGACAAATGTTGGTGTCTGTTCTAGAGTCCGTTGAATTAAGTCTGTTTCCCAAATGCCTATACCTTGTAATTTCTTTCCCTTGCTTAACTCCCAAATTAAAGTCATATATAGAAGAGCATTTTCTCCCGTGGCAGAATTTGAGATATTATACTTTTCGTAGGACTTAGGAAGTCCCTCTCGGTCGCACCAATCTTTCCAAAGCCTTTCATTATTGGAAAAATGCTCGTCTCGTCCAATAACTAATTGTTCATCCCTCGGGTAGAAATGGTACTCGAATACGTTTCCGTGTTTATATGTCTCAAATTTTATTTTGTTCATTTTTTTTATGCCCTACAACGTTTAGTATATGGCAAGTTGGGCAGTAGAAAGCGATAAACTTTCAAGTTTGCACTGAGCCAAATCGTTGTATTTTGTTTTTATCTTATTCATTTTAAAAGCCAAATCAACGATTTGGCGGTATTTGTATTTAGCACTGAACTTTCGTTAAACACTGATCGCCCTATTTGCTATATACAGTGTTAGGCATAGTTTTTTATTTTCTGCTCCATGTTATCCCAAATTTTCAATAGTGTGTTTGTTCCTTTTGAAGCTGCTTTGTAATTCTCTCTACCTGTTGAAGTCAGACTGTATCTTTTCCCTGTTTTACTTACTAATCCTTTCTCTAATAACCACGAAATAGAAGTTTGCATTTCTTTATGTGTTGGAACTGCATGATTAATTCCGTCCGCAACCATAGAGATTCCATTAAAATCAGTTGGTTCAGTTTCTGAAGCCATAGATAGTGCCAAATAAATCCATGCGATTGTTCTTCCTTCATTTGAGTTTTTATATGGCTTTATCTCAATTCTTTTTGGCACTCTATTTCTCATTATGAAACCAGAAATCTTTTTGTCAGGTGTTTGCTGGTTATAGCGGCTTTTGATATATGGTCTTCCACCGTCAGCAGGAGAGAATTCAGTTTTCAAATATTCAATATCTTCTTCTGCTAATTCACTAACAGTTCCGTCTTCGTTGACATAAACATATTCAAATCCAGATTCTTTAGGTCTCAAAGGAATGAAGTATCGCAGATAGACAAATAGTCCAGCAATTACAATTAATCCAATTATGAAATATAGAATCGTCATTTTTTAATTATGCCTAACTTATTTTATTGCATATATACATAAATGTGGTGATTAAAGCGAAGTTTTCATGTTACTCTGTTTGTGTATGACACGAAAAAGAGAGATTAAATTGACTATCGAAAATTTAAACAATTGGTCAGACAGGTAATCTGTCAGACCAAATTTTAATCAATACTTTGCCGGAGTTCCTGCCGGTGGCAAAGAGTTTTTAATAAATTCCCTAATGTCATCATTGGCATTTTTCAGGTCTTCTGCACGCAAGTACATCATGTGTCCGCTTCGGTAGCCTTTAAAGGAAAAACGATCTTTCATTTTGCCGCTTGGGTCGATCTGCCACATGGTGTATTTGGCATCAAAATATTTGGTGGCTCCATCGTAATAACCACTCTGAACCATCGTATGTAAATAAGGATTCTGTGCCATTGCCTGTCGTAGATTTTCCCCGGTGTTATTTCCGGTTCTGTCCCACGGACCAACAGGACCAAACATGTTGTATTTCAGATCTGTCTTAAAATTAAGATGATTCGCAAAGTAATAATTAATGGCAGGAGTAAAGGAATGCAACCAAGAGGTTAGCTCAGAATTAAAATCAGGGCTGTCTCCGGCATTGGTTCTGTCTAGTCCTTTATATCGTGAATCCAATCTTCCAACGGTATGACCTTCATCACGAAGTAATTCTTTCCAGAAAAAGGAGGGAGGCACATCCAGATTGTGTTGCAGAATCACTTGTTTAGAAATTCCGGAATAACGAGCCATCATTTCAGCGGCTTGTTCTTTTTCCGCATTATCAACGAAACCACCTTTTGCTAAAATCGGCATCAACTCATTAATGGCATATTCTTCCGCCATCGGCAATACTTCCAACAGGTCTTGAGATTGCAAGTCGCTTGGTAATTGCTTGTGATACCAGGCTGCGGCAGTGAAGTAAGGAAGTCGGAGGGAAGCTCCAAGCGGTCCATCTCTTCTGCGCTCTGAAGTGTGAACACCCAACTCAGTAGGTGAAACTAGAATCACACCGTTCAGATACATCCATTGTCTGCCTTGAAGAGCTGCAGCCAATCCTGAAACTCTGGTAGTTCCGTAACTTTCCCCAATCAAATATTTAGGAGATCTCCATCTGTTTACTCTGGTCATAAACATGTTTATCCATTCTGCCAGATAAGCGATATCCTGATTAACTCCGAAGAACTGCTTTCGATCTGCTTCTTCATCCAGAATTCTGGAATAGCCTGTGTTTACCGGGTTCACAAAAACGATATCAGCTACATCTAAAATAGAATGCGGATTGTCTTTAACTCCGTAAGGTTGAATCGGAAATCCTTCATCGTCAATACGTAACACTTTTGGTCCGGTGTAAGCCAAATGCATCCAAACGGAAGCAGAACCCGGTCCACCGTTAAAAGAGATCATTAGCGGCCGACGGGTATCATCTTTGATATCTGTTCTCTTGTAATAAGTATAGTTCAATGTAGCGATGGGATTCATATCATCATCAAAAACTGGTTGAAATCCTGTAGTTGCTGAATAAGGAATCTTTTGCCCGTTGATGGTGATTTCGTGAGTGGTTTCAACCGTTTGGTCCGCATGTTCAGGAAGCGAAAATTTCTGGGCTGTTAACGTTGATGTTATCAGAAATACAAAGAATAGAGAGGTTGAAAGGAGTCGTTTCATAAATTAATTGAGTTAGTTTTGAGCAAAATACTATTGGAAAAGCAATAATGCAGAAAATCAGGCAAAGCGATTACAATTTTTAAATAAGCCGGATGGAGAAACTTTTAAGGTGTCACGCAATTCTTTGGCGGTTTCCCATGACCATATATGTTCAGTGATAGGGGAGGTCAAAAGCTAAAAGAGATTATTTAGCGTAAATTGAAAAAATTGTAGGTCTTTTATGCAGATCAGATTTCTCAGCTGATTTCCACTCTGAAACCGTTTTTGTTGCAATTTCTTCTGTTTCCAGCGTAATATCAGTGGCAACACTTAACCAGGTTTGCGGAGTGCAGGTTTCCAGAACAGCTTTGAATAGTTCGTTATTTCGATGCGGAGCTTCCATAAACAATTGAGTGCGATCATGCCGGCGCGATTCCCCTTCTAATTGAGTAAGCATCTGCTTTCGTTTGTTGGCATCGATAGGAAGATATCCGTGAAATGAAAAAGATTGTCCGTTAAAACCGGAAGCCATCAACGCGAGCAAGATAGATGACGGTCCAACCAAAGGGACTACCCGAATTCCATTCTGATGAGCCATTTTTACCAATTTGGCACCCGGATCAGCTACAGCCGGTGCTCCCGCTTCAGAAAGTAATCCAACATTTTTTCCGGCTTTCAGAGGTTTCATAAATGAAAAGATCTCCGTATCGGGAGTATTCTTGTTCAGCTGATAGAAATCAATTTTGTATTCCGGGATGGTATCACCGACCCACTGCAGAAATTTCACAGAAGTCTGAATATTTTCTACGACTAAAGATTCCAGATTTCTCAGAATAGATAGAGTATACTCAGGTATCGCGTTGTTTTCGGGAGTTTTGCCGAGTGTGGTTGGAATTAAATACAGAGTTCCTTTCATGAATCAACCCGTTCTATGTTAAAATCATCGCCGGTTTCGTCGGCGCTTTTTCGATTTATATATTTTTGAACACGCACGCCCGCAATTAAAGTCACGATCAAACCCAGAAAAGCAACGCTTCCGTTGAAAAGCGATGTTTTAACCTGAAGTTCATAGGTCGGAAGTAGTACGATTTCCGGATAACCGCCTTTTCGGTAACTGAGTTCAACTTTTGCTTTCGTAAGAAGTTGTTGAGCCATTTGAATAGAAAGCGTCATTTTTCGTTCGATTCTGGTACCCGTATTCGTTTCAAAAGCTATGACGATGTAACCGTTACTTTGTGCAGCAATCTGTTTTACTTCCATATCCAGTACATCTGCTTCGTAGTGAATTCCTTCCTCTACGGTGTCTTTGGCTCCAACATAAACCATAGCCTGTTGAGACACCAGAAAGAACAGGTACATAGGAATCAGCCAATAAAAAGTGAGTAATCTGTATTTCGACATCAGTTATTTTTTTCGATTTCATTTACAGTTGTTTCGTACAAAGCGGGATCCCAGATCAGACGCTGTTGATAATCTTCCTGCATATGGTTTGCCGATAAATGTATAAAGAACGCAACAGGCAATTGATCAAAAAAGACAGCTTGAGCTGAAGTATGTCCGTCATAGATGGAAGTACCGAAATCAATTCCACTCAGCATTCCCATTCGGTTGTCGTAAATAGCTCCGTAATTACTGAAACTTCGTTTTATAGCTTCTCCGCCAAATACCCACTTCATTTTCTCTTTAACGGCGTGTGAAACTTCAACTGAAATGAGATCATCTTTTTGAAGCTGAGCCATCAAAGTGGCCATTTCCATTGCTGTGGTTTGAGGGAATTGCGCTAATGCGTCTTTTTCCTGAATGAAACTCAGGTTCAACCGTTCTTCTCTGAAAAGTTCTTTGGTTTCTGAATTAAAGGTATCATCAGAATTAAAACGTGATGCCAGTTCAATGATCTTGTCGTATGATTTTGTTGTATTGGTATCTGAGATGGTCGGCTGGATGGCCAGATAAAGCCCGGAAAAAGGAAGTGGTGCTTCAGTGACTTCCAGTTGTAGCTCGTCTATCAGGTTAAAGATATTCTCTCTTCCTAACTTGAACCAGATATAATCAGCAATAGCTAATCCGTTTGATTCTATCATTGTTGCAACTGCTTCATCCAAAGTTAGTTTCCCGTCTTCTGATTTGGCTTCAAGAAGTTCAACGCTGGAATTATGAGCATTTTCACTGATCTGAGGGAGGAAGAAACGTTCAATATCTGAAATCTGAACAGACTCATCAGGATCAATTTTTCCTTCCAGTACTTGTCGTTCGTATTCTATTAGAAGGAAGAGATTCGAAATAGCTCCTTGTGCACGTGGGATATCTGCTCCGTAGTAAATCCCTGAATCAGGTTGGTTTATATTAAAACTTACAACAGACATATATTCCGGATGTTCGCCGATGAATTCAGTTAATCCTCGGAGTGAGAATGTCTTTTCTACATATTCATACCCTTCTCTCATTCCGTCTGTATTGGAAAAAAGGGTTTTAAAAGCTGAGTAATTCGGGATTCCGGCAGCAAGTACGATAACGATAGTGGCTGCTATAAAAACGAGGAGGAACTTGAGTGCTCTCTTCACAACAAAAAAAATAGTTAATTATTGAAATTCTGATCTCTTTAAAGATACGAATAACCTGTAACCAAATTTGAAAAAGGATCGTTGATTTTTAGAGAATACTTTTAACTGCGGAAGCACTAAATCACGGAAACGAAAAAGAGAGTCATCCTGAGGATACTTCCGAAGGATCTGCACAATTAGTTTCTATCTCGTTTTATCATTCGATGGGTTTATTCCAACAAAGACCTGTGAAACAATGAATCATAGAAAAAAATTAGCACTCACAAAACACAGAACCAAGAATAAATTGATTAAGACTCGGTCATTCCGCGGCGTATGCCCGGAATCTGGATCTTAGTTAACACTCATGAGCTTGAAAGCAATCCAGACTTCGGGCTTAGGCATCGAGATGGCGTAGGTAAAGGTAGATAGTCACTTAAAGCTAATAAAAACGGGACTAAAGTCCCTTCTAGCTTATGTTCTTAATTTAAATCTCATACATAAGCTAGAAAGGGTTTCAACCCTTGGGATAAAAGCTCAGTAATGAATCTAAGAAACCATCCTCATCAACTGAGCACACAACCAAGCTCCGAACGTTCCTACACCATAACCTAGAACGGCGAGTAAAACTCCTACAGGAGCAAGCGCTGGAGAAAAAGCCGATGCTACAATTGGTGCTGATGCCGCTCCACCAACGTTAGCCTGACTTCCTACCGCAGTAAAGAAGAACGGTGCTTTAATAAGCTTTCCTACTCCAAGTAAAACGATCACATGAATGATGATCCATACAAACCCAATAGCAAAGAATCCGGGTACATCAGCAAAGGCATTGAGATCCATTTTCATACCAATGGTCATTACCAGTATATACAGAAATAAACTTCCGATCTTGGAAGCTCCGGCACCTTCCAGCTCTCTAGCTTTCGTAAATGACAGAGCAAAACCACCAAGGGTAGCTACCACGATGATCCAGAAAAATTGAGAATTTAAACTGAGTTCCTTTAGTGCAGGATAGTTTTCTTCAACTAAAGGATTCATGAAATCACCAACAATATGTCCTATCGCTGTAATTACAAAAGCGATGGCAGCGATCTTAGTCAGATCAACAAGAGTAGCTACTTTAGCAATGCTAGCCTGATAATCAGCCACACTTTTCTTGAGTTCTTCAATAGCAGAAGAATCAGCTTTAAACCATTTATCAACCTTATCACTCATTCCGGCTCCATAAAGCAAGAACGCCATCCAGATATTGGCAACTATGATATCCACTGTAATCATAGCGCTGAATAAAGTATCACTGGGTTGAAATGTTTCATACATGGCTGTTTGGTTAGCACCACCACCGATCCAACTTCCGGCTACGGTTGAAAGTCCACGCCAAACTTCCTCAGGACCGGCTCCACCAACTATATCCGGGTTGATAGCTCCAATTATTATTAAAGCAAGTGGACCACCAATAATAATTCCGATAGTTCCGGCAAAGAACATCACCACAGCTTTCCATCCTAAGTTGGCAATGGCTTTAAGGTCAATGCTTAATGTCAGTAAGATCAAACTGGCAGGTAAGAGATATCTGGAAGCAACATAATAAAGACTGGATCCATCAGGAGAAATGACACCAAGCGTAGTGAATATTGAAGGCACGAAATAACAAAGCAGAAGTGAGGGAACAAATTTATAGAACTTTTGCCAGCCGGGTTTGTCACTGTGCGAAGTGGTGAAAATTACAGCGAGTATTGCCATCAGCAATCCAAAAACTACTGCATCATTAGTAATCAGAGGTGTTTCCATAAATAAATAGTTCTGTTTTATTATTTCTTAAAAAATTGAATGAGAATATCGTCCATTTGAGCACTCCATGCTCCCCAGGAGTGACCTTCATTTACTTCCAAATAATTCATATTCAGGTCAAGTCGCTCAAATTCTTGTTTCATCAGTCTGGTGTCCGGAATATTATCGTTTATAGTACCAACACTCATGAAAATTTTGAAATCCGCTTTTTCAGTATTTCTTACCAACCCAAAAATTTCTTTTTCTCTATACCAATAAGCCGGAGCTTGAATGGCTAATTTGCCAAAAACTTCAGGGTTGGTAAATCCAAGATAAGTGGTATTCAAACCGCCTAAAGAAGTCCCTAAAAGAGCAGTGTCTTTTTTCTTTGTAGATACTTTGAAATCAGATTCAATTCGTGGCATTAATTCTTTAATAATAAAATCATTGTAGTCAGGATTAGTACCAAATTCTTCGCCTCTGCGATTTGTTTCCTGATCTTCAGGGTCTCTTGGATCAATATACACAGCTACAATTGGTGTGATCTTTTTTAAATGAATAAGATTATCCAGTACAATTACGGAGGCACCAAGTCTATCATCTGAGTATTCCTGTCCATCCAGAATATAAATTACAGGCAGATTCTTGAGACTTTCATAACCAACGGGTGTATACACCTGATACTGAACATCATATCCCAGATGAGTGCTTTTGATCAACACATTTTCAGTTAATGCTCCTTTTGGAGCCTCAGGAATTCTTTCAAGTAAAGGTTCAGGTTTCCATTCCGGCATTCTGAGTTCGGAATTGGGTCCAAAGCCACTCCACTGATAATGAGGATTTACCGGATCAAGAATCCAACTTTCATCAATGGTAACTTTATAGTCAATGCGTGAATCAGTTGGGAAGACTGTTTTCAACATCCAGATATTGGTTCCTTCAATTCTGGTGCCTTCGTTATCAAAGTTCTTATCTCCGCTCCATGAGTTGAAATCACCGTTCCAGCTTACCTGTTCAGCTTCACCTTTAAATAGAAATACAGCAATAGAATCTTGTTTGAACGGAATCTGATCTTCAAGAGTGAGCTTTTTCCAAAGGGAATCTGCTTCTGCTTTTCTCTGTGAATCACTCTGTATAGCTGAAATATCTTTCAGACGTTCCTCTAATTCAGTAATGGTAATTCCGTCTTTGGTCAACTCAGAAGAACAGGAAATCCCAAACATGAATAATAAAAGTAAAAGCTTGATTCTGTTTTGTTGCACTGTAATTTTATTAAATATTCAACTCTGAGAGAATAACACATTTTAAGGACGATTTGAAAGGGAGATCACTAAAAAATCAAAGCTGGTAAAAAAAGACGATTTTTTGATTTACTAATCTCAGAGCTTCTTATTTTCCAACTTAATCATTAAGAGGAATATGATCGTTTCAAAATTTGGTGGGACTAGTGTAGGCACTTTTCAGGCAATGAAAAACTGTGCTGAAATTGTTGGTACCGACACAAACAGAAAGTTAATTGTAATTAGTGCAACTTCGGGTACAACCAATGATTTGGTTGCACTCGGAATTTCAGAGCTGGATGCAACCTCTCAGGAGGAGATTTTGATCCGCATCAAAGAAAGGCACCTTTCAATAACCAATCAGCTGGAAAATAAGGACGAAGCTGAACGTGATTTTAAAGAAGAGCTGACTCAGCTTCGGCAACATTTGGAACAGGTTGCCAGAGATAAGCGATGGAAAGATCGGTTAGTTTCCTTTGGTGAATTGATGTCTACAAAGATATTTATCCATGTTCTGAAGGAGAACGGAGTGGATGCAAAGTGGTTAGATGCCCGTGAATTTCTGAAAACAGATTCTAATTTCGGAAATGCAGTTGTTGATCTCCCCAAACTGAAGAAAAATATAAATGAGAAGATAAATTCTGATGCAGTGTATTTGACACAAGGATTTATCGGGTCGGATATATTTGGAAATACAACCACATTAGGAAGAGGGGGTAGTGATTTTTCAGCAGCCTTGTTTGCAGAAGCTCTTGAAGCAGAGAAACTGGAAATCTGGACAGATGTTGCGGGAATCTATTCTACAGATCCAAGAGTTGTAAAAGAAGCCAGACCCATCAAAGAGATCACTTTTGATGAAGCGGCTGAGCTTTCGGTTTTTGGAGGAAAAGTACTTCATCCTGCTACTTTAAAACCGGCAATAAGAGGAAAAGTTGATGTAAGGGTGGCTTCAACCAGTGAGCCTGAAAAAGAGGGAACATTGATTGTTCATGAATCATTGGAAAAGCCGGTAATAAGAGCCTTATCACTTAGAAAAAATCAAACCCTTTTGACTGTTAAAAGTCTGGCGATGCTTCACCAGTATGGGTTTCTTGCAAAGCTATTTCAGGTATTAGCGAATTATAAAATTTCCGTGGACCTAGTGAGTACCAGTGAGGTAAGCGTTTCTCTAACTCTGGATACAGCCGTGAACGCATCAAACAAAGTAGAGTTAACTTCGGATGTAATTAACGAATTGAAAAAGTTCTGTGAAGTTAAAATTGAAAAGGAATATTCCTTGGTAGCTCTGATCGGGAATAATTTGAATAACACTGCAGGAATAAGTGGAGCTATATTTGATAAACTAAAAGACTTTAACATCAGGATGGTTTGTCATGGTGCCAGCGAGAACAACATCTGTTTTTTAGCGGATGAAGCGGAAGGGGAAGCTATTGTAAAAATGTTGCATAAGAGATTTATAGAAACTTAGGTACTGATTCTTTGTGATTTAACAATAGTATTATTACTCTCACATAAATTTTAACTATATATATTTATGAAACGAATATTCCTGATATTAGTGCTCTTTCTTACCGGCTTAACAGTTGCAAAAGCTCAGAATAAAGAAATTCTTAATCTTAAACCGGTTGGAGGAGAATGGGGAGCTGAAGTAAATTTTGCACCATTCTCATCATCACCTGTAAATATAGAATATGTAAGACTTAGAAAATTTATTGATGACAAAACTGCTTTTAGATTAGGTCTTTTTTTAGGTGGTGAAATTAGAAACCCCGATAATGATCCAGCAAATGATGAAAAAACAACAAACCAAACATTTGAGATTAATTTATTGCCCGGTTTTGAAAAACATGTTGCTGGTACAGATCGATTGTCTCCATACGTAGGAGCAGAGTTAGATCTTGCATTTAAGTTTTCTAAGACTAGTATTGAGGATGATGGCAGAGAGGAAAGTATTGAAGGAGCATGGACTCAATTTGGGCTTGAAAGAGGTTTTTTTAGAATCGGGGTAAATGCTTTATCTGGTTTTGACTTTTATTTTTCTAAAAATATTTATTTAGGCACAGAATTTGGTTTCGGTATCGAATACATTAAACAAACTGACATAGAATATAAAATAGGAGATCTGGTAATTGAGGAGACTCCTGGTGGTTCATTTGTTCAAATGGGTCCAACAATAAATGGCGCTATTAGGTTGGGGTATAATTTTTAGGATGAAAAAGTATATCTATTTACTGTTTCTTTTATTATTGGGATCATGCGAGAACGGTATTATAACTGAAGATATTGGTCAATCTGAAAAATTTTTAGACTTAAGAGATTCAATAAATGAGAATATTATATCAAAAATAGATTTTACTGATGGTGTCTCTGATAATTCATCTCAATTAAGTGTTAGAGTTGAAGAAATTATTTCAATTGAGAAGCCTGCTTTTGATCGTGCAACTATAAAGATCGAAAAATCAAATCAGAATTATTTTTATGGGAAAACGGAAATTGTAACCATGTTAATTGTTATAAGAGATATTTATGGAAATTTCCAAGATTCATTTACCATCAGAACAATTTTTTGCACTAATGAAGACTATTATAGCGAATCTGAATATCCATTAAATGACTTTTTATCCTTTACGGAAAGAAAAAGTAAAACAGTGGATTCTTTTGTTAGTACTGTTTTAACTATTGGTGAATCTTCTTTTAGATATACAGAAAGATTGGCCGAATTCGAAGCTGATGGAAGTACGTTAAGTTATACTTTTGACAATAAGCCATTTGTTTTTTTTGTAACCCCTTTTTTTCCTTCGTTTCAAATATTTGAACTGTCAGGATTAGTAAATTCCAGCAGATATTCAACAAATTAATAATTGAAATGAAAATCTCAGCAATTGGTACCGGTAAAACCGGAGGCAAAGTAGTTGAAATGCTAGGCGATAATCTCGCTTTTGCTTTTGATGAATCCAATCCACCTACCGTTGAAAAGTTAAAAGAAAGTGATGCTGTCATTATTTTTGTACCGGGAGATGCGGTAGAAGAAATACTTCCAATGGTTTTGGAATCAGGAACTCCTGCAGCTTGGGGAAGTACAGGATTTTCATGGCCTGAAGATTTGGAAGACAAAGTCCAAAAGATGGAAACAAAATGGGTTTTGGCTACCAATTTCAGTTTAGGGATGAATATTATCCGAAATGCAATTGAAGCTATTTCAGCGGGATCAAAAATACTAAAAGACCCGGAGTTTAAAATTCATGAAGTACATCATGTACACAAAAAAGATGCACCAAGTGGTACGGCTCTTTCCTGGAAGGAATGGTTAAATAAAGAAGCTGAAATCACTTCAGCAAGAGAAGGAGATGTGAACGGTATTCATGAGTTGACGATATCGACAGCAAATGAGAGAATAACACTTAAACATGACGCTTTAGACAGAGCTCTGTTTGCAGAAGGCGCAATTTGGGCAGCGGAACAATTGATCAAAAATCAGAATTTAACAAACGGTATTTATACCTTTGGACAACTGTTTGATTTCATCACAAAAAATAATGACTAGATTAGAGTTTCCCGTTTTTACAGCAATGATAACACCTTTCAATGAAGATGGAAGTGTGGATTTTGAAAGTTTCGAGTACTTATTGTTAAAACAACAGGAAGCCAAGGTTGGTACGTTAGTTCTTGGAAGTACGGGTGAAGGTCTGAATCTAAATGCACAAGAAAAGAGAGCGATCGTTAAGTTTGCTAAGGAACTGAATCTGGATGTTCCATTGATGGTTGGCATTGGTGGACATAGTATTCAAGCTCAAAAGGAATTTATTGCTTATTGTGATGAAGTTGGTGTTGATTCTCTGCTATTAGTGACTCCACTATATGCAAAACCTGGAAAAGAAGGTCAGTTCGAGTGGTTTTCAGAATTATTATCAGCTACTGAAACTCCTTGTATTTTATATAATGTACCTTCCAGAACAGGAGTTAAGTTGCATCCCGAAATTCCCGCCAGACTTTTTGAAAGATTCTCGCATGTGGTTGGGGTAAAAGAAGCGAGTGGAAGTGTGAAAGAGTTCAAAGAATTCAGAAAACATAGTCCTGATCTCGATTTCTATTCCGGAGACGATGGCTTAACAGAAGCTTTTGTGAAAGAAGGAGGAGTTGGACTTGTTTCGGTGGCTTCCAATGTATGGCCGACTCAAACCAGAAAAATGGTAGACTTAATGCTGGATGGAAAATTTGATGAGCTTTTTGAGGATTGGGAAGACTCTTCGAATGCGCTTTTTTCAGCTTCAAATCCGGTCCCTACAAAAGTTTTACTTCAGCATAAAGGTTGGATAACACACACGAATGTACGATTACCACTTTCATTAAAGGATTTAACCCATGAAGGTGAGGAAGCGCTACTGGAAGCAGATAGAAAAATTAACTTATGGATTAAGAAAGTTACAAAGTGACATCAACGCTTCGCGTTTAGTAACAAAGTTGGAGAAGCCACTTTGTTACTGTTCAACTTTGTAATTCTGTAACTTTGATAAATAGAATGAACTACGAAGAAATTTTAGACAAATTAGAAGAAGGTGAACTTCGATCAGCTGATAAAACTGAAAATGGCTGGAAAGCAAATGTGGAAGTTAAAAAAGCGATCTTAGAATCCTTCAAGAATGGTGAAAATACTTCTTACGAAGGGATTTATGAAGGTTTTGTGGATAAGCATAATCTTCCACCAAGATACTTTGAGCCGGAAGATGGCGTACGTTTAGTACCGGGGGGTTCTTCAGTTCGACGTGGAGCTTACATTGCTCCGGGAGTGATCATTATGCCACCGGCTTATGTGAATGTAGGCGCCTTTGTTGATGAAGGTTCCATGGTAGACAGTCATGCTTTGGTTGGTTCTTGTGCTCAAATAGGGAAGAATGTGCACTTGTCGGCCGGAGTTCAAATCGGTGGAGTTTTGGAGCCTGTTGGGATGAATCCAGTGATCATTGAAGATGATTGTTTTATTGGTGCCGGAGTTGTGATTGTTGAAGGAATTCTTGTCCGTTCAAAAGCAGTAATTGCTCCGGGTGTTGTTCTATCAAAATCTATTCCTGTGTATGATGCTGTTAAAGAAGAAATCAGAGAACGCGGTTCAGAAATTCCTGAAGGAGCTGTTGTTATTCCGGGCTCGCGACCTGTAAATTCAGACTGGGCTAAAGAACAAGGATTGAGTATGGCTTGTCCTATTATTGTGAAATACCGGGATGAAGGGAGCAATGCTTCGTTGGAGTTGGAAGAGGCTTTGAGGTAATGGTTTGCATATGGCTTGTGGCGGTTTCTAAGCACTTTTCTGCCCACGAAACCAAAGCTGGCTACGGAGCGAAAGCCTTTCTGACAGCCCTATACCCGCCATAAGATATATGCGTTGTTAGGGTGCGTTTTTTTATTTTTTTTCATCCTAAATCCATTTGTCGTTTCATTTTCACAAAGTGCCAATTGTCGTTATAGGATTTTAATATTTCATCTTCATTTATGTCATTTTCAACATCTTTAGAATAGACAAGATAGTATTGAACTGAAAGATATACTTTAACGAATGATTTGTCCTTTGATTCAGAGTATGCAAAGACGCCATATTTCTCAAGTCGCTTTTTGAGTCCGTTGAAATAGTCTTCAGGGTTTCGCTTGAAATGGTGAATTTGAAAAGTTGTTGAATCATAACTCAGTTCTGTAAATATCGTGTCTTGTTTCAGAGTATATCTTCCTTTAGATACCTTTAAAGGCGTGTTGTTAAATGATTCTGTCAATTCGCAGCTGTCTGAAAAACAAATTAGTCCAATTTCATTGTCGCTTGGGAAAATCCGATAATTGTTCGAGGAATCTTGTCTAAAGGTAAATTGTGCTCTTGGGTGATAGCTGTATTTCAAAAGTTCAGTGTCTTGCAAAAATTCATCGGCATAATTCTCGACAAATTCGTCCGCTTTGTCTTGTGAATATTCAAACAGTCGTTTTTCTTGGTTGCAGGAAATGAACAATGTCAATAGTATGAGATACGTAATCGAATTTTTCATTTTTTTAAATGCACCCTAACTTATGTATACACGCATTGCGTGTATGCCTAACTTATTTTATTGCGTATATACATGATTTATAAGATTAATGCGAATAAAATGCTAATCAACTCCTTCCCACCATTTCTCAAAAACTCTGGTTGAATCATTTAAGTTTACTTTCTCTCCAATTATAGGAGTAAAAAGAGAAATAGGATTTTCATTTTCCTGGTTTAAACGGGTTACTCTATTCAAAGGCTCATCCCAAGGATGCATAGCCAGTACATATTTTGAAGAGTGAACAGGGAAAAGGCGTTTTGCTTTCAGATCCTGAGCTGCTTGCAAAACCTGATCGGGATGCATGTGAATTTCTTTCCATGCATCGTTGTATTGCCCGTTATCAAGAATAGCCAGATCAATAGGACCGAATTTCTGTCCGATTTCCGTAAAGAAATCTCCATAGCCACTGTCACCACCAACATAGATTTTTTGGGAGGGTGCTTCAATTAAATAAGAAGCCCAAAGGGTATTTTTCCTTTTAAATCCGCGTCCTGAAAAATGACGGGTTGGTGTTGTATGTATTGTAAAGTTCGAGTCTATTTTTAATTCACTAAACCAATCCTGCTCTGTGATTTGTTGATCTGAGAATCCCCATTTTTCAAAATGTGATCCAACACCAAGTCCGCAAACCACATTCTTGATTTTATCTTTTAATCCCGTGATGGTTTTGTAATCCAAATGATCGTAATGGTCGTGGCTGATGAGTAAATAATCTACCTCAGGAATATCATCGATTGTATAGATATCTGTTCCGGGAAATGATTTTACCGTTCCGGGAATTGGGGAGGCATTGCCACTAAAAACCGGGTCAACCAAAATCTTTTTTCCATCAAGTTGAATGAAGTAAGAAGAGTGACCAAACCAAACCAGCACGTTTTCATCTTCAGAAATAGAAAACAGATTTGTCTTTACAGATGGAATTACATCTTTTGGTTTAGTTCTTGGATGCTTCACAAAGAATTGATCGTATAAAATACTGAAATAAGAATGTCCTTCAGAAAGATCAGGAGTGAGTTGTAGGTTCTGAAACATACCGTCGTTGAAATTTCCCGATCTTGAAATTTCTTCGAGATGTTGCCCGGTAGGAGCTTGTCCGAATTTAGCCTGACGCATATAGAAAAAAGTAGCAATTACCAGAAGAACTGCTAAAACAAAAAACGTTGTCATTATGTATTTTAAGAGTTTAATCAATTGAGTTGCTTAAAAAATAAAGAGAAGAATTTTGAGGATGAGTTGTCAAAAGTAGTGTTAAGGAGTTACAGTGTTAAGCCTCAACTTTAACACTGTAATACCATCACACTTTATTAAACAGCCAATGCTTTATTTGCTATTGCTAATCCATTTACAAAAGCCTGGATAAGAGCTTCTATAGTATCAGGTGAAGCTCCTTTTGCTGTAAATTCATGTCCTTCTTTTTCGAGCGTTAAAGTTACAATAACAAGCGAATCGGTATCAGGACTTAAAATTTCTACTTCGTGATTAAGTATCTGCAACGCCAGAAATGAATCAGTTTCAGCTTTCATGGCAGCAAGAACCGCGTCCATAGGACCAACGCCTTGTTCAAGAGAAACGACTTCTTCACCACCATCGATCTTCATTTTAACAGCAGCTGCAACTAATCCATGCTTTCGCATAGTGATCTTATAGTCAACAACCTCAACCGGAAATTCAAGATCAGCATCTGTGGTAGAAACCATAGATTTAAGCGCTTTGATCTCGGCTTCTCGAAGGGTTTTTCCTTTTTTATTGATCCCGTTTACATATTCTGTATAGAGCTTTTCATGATTTTCATCCAAAGTGACATTCCCTGAGAAAAGATCTCTGGATTGACCCCAACTGTTCTTCTGCATATCCGGAAATCCGGATTCTATGTACTGCTGAATCCGTTCCAATTTTGGAGAAAGAATAGGAGAAGAAAGAGAATATTTAGCAACAATATGAGCGGCTTTCAAACCCGTACCTGTAAGAACAAACAAGCATTTCTTACCTTTAAATATATCTAAATTATTTTTGAAACAAGCCAAAGGAATTGCACATGCCGGTTCTGTGAAAATTCCTTCTTCCACGGTCATTTCCTTCATTGAAGAAAGCAGTTCATTTTCGGTAGCTGTAAAAGCATGTCCGTTGGTTTCGTTGATACCTTCCAGAACTTTATAGAAATCGAAAGGATCGGCCACAGCCACTGCATCGGCCATTGTATTTACTTGATCCTTAATGATTTTTTCTTTCTTGAAAATGCCCTCAACTACAGGAGAACTTTGCTCAGGTTGAACAGCAACAAAACTTGGAATTTTATCTATTCTTCCGGCTGCTTTTAATTCCACTAATCCCTTATAAATAGCAGCAAAGTTAGTTCCGGCTCCAATCGGCACAAAGATATAATCGTAATCCATTGCACCTTGTTCGATCAGTTCATAAGAAAAGGATTTTTGTCCTTCTTGCCTGAACACATAATCACCCGCTAAATAATAATTTCCTGATTTGGCAAATTCACGGCAAAGCAGTTCACAAGTTCTGAAATCACCTTTTATTCTAATGATAGTGGCATCATAAATAGTGGATTGAGCCAGTTTAGCATCGGGTGTTTGTTCAGGAACAAATACAAAGCAAGGAATTTTAAAATAACAGGCATACGCGGCTACAGATGCAGCCATATTCCCTGTAGAAGCTAAACAGATGGCTTCAGCTCCTAATTCTAAAGCTTTGAGTACTTCAATGTAGCTTCCTCGGTCTTTAAAACACCCCGTAGGATTTTCTAATTCAAGTTTAGCGTAAAGCTCAGCTTCGTATAATTCAGAAAGTCTTTCCAGCTTCTTTAAAGAAGTGAAATCTGTTTTCAGCGGATCGGGAATAATATTCTTTAGTGGATATTGAATTTCTTCCCGGGCTTCTTTGTAGTCAACGGTCAGTACACCGCCACAGTTAGTACAGTAGGTGCTGGTGACGCGCTCGTCATTTACTGTATCACAAATAATGCATCGAACAGTATAGCCGGAATTAGAACTCTTCATGAAAAATAATTTTGAAATTTAGCCAAAATACAAAGCTTTTAAATAGGAATGAAGGATAGAAAACCGCTTTTTTGAGCTATCAGCTATCAGCTATCAGCTATCAGCTATCAGCTATCAGCTATCAGCTATCAGCTATCAGCTATCAGCTATCAGCTATCAGCTATCAGCTATCAGCTATCAGCTATCATCTAAAGCGGTAATAAAATAATCTCTTCAAAATCCAGATCCAGAATTTCAAAGATCGGAGTGGCTATCTCTTCAATTTCATCCTCGGGATATTCATCCAAGCCTTCAAGTTTTACATACAAAGTATCATTGTGGTCATCCACGAAATATTGAACATCCGTGGACTCGAAGCTGTCTTTTAACGTTTTAATCAGATATTGAAGATCTTCTTCAAAGGATTGATGTTCTGTTTCTTCTATATTATTCATGCAGATGGATTTGATTTGAAGCAAAAATACCCCGAGTTTGAGTCATGAACAAGCAACTTCTTCGACTATCTGAGGTCGCCCAAAAGCCTCAGAGAACTATTATTGGATTGATGTCCGGAACTTCACTGGATGGACTCGATATTGCTATGTGTAAGTTCAAGTGGAAGAAGCCTCAGTTACTGAATTTCAGAACTGTAGAATATTCCCAAGATTTAAGAAACAGAATTAGAGCAATTCAGTCTCAGATGCAGGTTAATCTTCAGGAAGTGTGTGTTTTGCATACAGAACTGGCTCATTTATACGCTGATTTGGTTTTGGAATCTCTGGAAGAATGGGGAGTTGAAGCGCATACGGTGGACTTGATTGCCAGTCATGGACAAACGATCTATCACCATCCTAACAAAAAGATGAACAGCACGCTGCAGATTGTGGATGGAGATCATATTGCAGAAAAAACAGGCATTATTACGATTTCAGATTTTCGACAAAAACATGTTGCCAAAGGAGGTGAAGGTGCTCCGATAGCAGGAATTATGGACGAGGCTTTATTCAGGTCGGAAACTAAACATCGTTTGTTGTTAAATCTGGGTGGAATTTCAAACTTTACATGGTTACCAAATAAGGAAAGTGACGAGAAGATATTGATTTCAGATATTGGTCCGGCCAATACGCTCATCAACGAAGCGATGAAGAAGCATTTCAGCAAACCTTTTGATGAGAATGGAAAAGTGGCGTCAAACGGAAAAGTGCATTCAGGATTATTAAAATATTTATTGTTGGAACCATTTTTCAGAAAGCCTTTTCCTAAAACAACCGGACAGGAAGACTTTAATCTGGATCTCGTGGAAGAATTAATGACAGGATTCAAAATTGACCTGAAGCCGGAAGATCTTATAGCAACACTCACCCATTTAACAGTTCAAAGTATTACACGAGCTTTTGAAGAAGTTATTGGTGATAATCCTTTTGAGATGTTTGTATCCGGTGGAGGGGTGCATAACTCAACTGTAATGAATGGACTGAAAGAGAGACTTGCTAATGCTGAATTCAAGGATTTTAAAGAATCAGGAATAACAGCAGATTCCAAAGAAGCGGTGTTGATGGCATTTCTTGCAAACGAATGTGTTGTTGGGGGAGAGTGGGAGCTGGGGAAGGTTAGTTTTTAGAAAAAAGGATTTCTGAATTGTTGTTCTTGCCTTTGAATATCTACAACATATAAAACATTCTTTTCTAATCTGTAAAATATCCTGCAGGGTATAACTAAAATTTCTCTATAAATAGAAGTTTCTAACTCAGGAATTTGTTTACCTAATCCGGGTTGATTTTTAAGCAACTCAACTTTATCAAAAACCTTTTTTACTAGTGATTGTGCTACTTTAAGATCATCAAGAGAAATATAATCGGTTATCTCATCAAGTGATTGTAAGGCTGGTTCTGTCCAAACTATTTCAACCATCTGTTCATGCGTTTTTTCGCATCTTCGTTTGAAATAATTCTTCCTTCCTGAATAGCCTTTTCACCTCTTGCCAAACCTTCTAACAAAGCTAGTTTTTTATTCAGTTTTTCAAAATGTTCAACATCAACCAAATAAGCAGAAGGTTTTCCGTGTTCAGTAATAAGAACAGGTTCTTTTTTATCCCTTAGTTCTTTAAGTACTCGGGTTGCTTGTCTTTTTAAGGTTGTTACCAGTTCTGTTTTCATAGTGATACTAAAGTATCACTTATTGGAATTTATTCAAACAGAAAAGTTTTTGAGTAAACTTCCATAATCAGTAATTAATTTATCTCGTACCGGCTTCCCTTTCTCAAAAACAGCTTCCTGTTCCTGTTTATAAATTTTTCGTCCTTCTTCGGTTTCGATTTTGATCGGTTCTAAGCCATGATCCCGTAAATCATACGGACTTGCTTTCATGTCAATGGTACGGGCTTCTAAAGCAAGCGCAAAAGCTTCCAGAATAAGATCACTGCTTACCCACGGATATAATTTGAACGCCCATTTATAAAGATCCATATTAGAGTGAATACACCCCGGCTGTTCAGTTTCAGAAAAGGTCTCTCTGGAAAGCTCAAAACGGTTCATGGGTTGGGCAGGTTTGGTAAAGAAACGGAAAGCATCAAAGTGTGTGCAAAGCAGAGGACGTGATTCCACAAATTCAGCCAGTTCATCCGGCTCCATCCGTAGTGGAACCTGTTCATGCCTTGGCTTTTCGGCTTTGTAGACCATGGCCCATTCATGCATCCCAAAACATCCAAAAGACGGACGGCTGTTTTGAGTATTTTTCAGCATTTCCAAGATCCAAGTGGTGGACCGAATTCTTCTCTCCGGAAAAAGATCCATATCGATCCATGCTTTATTATCTGAGATCTTCAACTCTTCAAAATCAGGGAGCGTATCCACATCAGAAAACTCAAGAGCAGTCCCAAATCCGGGCGACCATCTCTTCAGCATTGATGGACGAAAGGCATAATATTGAAACAAGAAATCCATTACCGGATTCTTTTTATGTTGAGAACGCTCTATCAAATATTGACCGACCAAGTTATCCACTTTGAATTCGTGGTCTGTTTGTCTGGATTTCCATTCTTCTTCCGGAAGAACTACGTCTATATTTATGTCAGGTATAACTGCTTGCATATCCAAAGATAAGGAATTGGATTTAACTTTTTTGTAATCACTATCAATCCTATCACATATATCAATCAATTGTGATATAAATAGTTTATAAGTTTGGTAAAATTTAAATGAGACTACAAATGAAGAAGTCATTTGCCATTACCAACGAAGTTCTTACCAATGCTCTTAACTATGATAGTTACACTAAGCTGATAAAAGATCTTTTTTCTGAGAATAGAACAACCAATAACGATAATTCAGAAAGTCAGCTGGACTATACCAAACTGAATATTCAGCGGGCTTCAAGGTGGGAAAAGAGAGCTAAGCTGAACGATGACCTGAAAGAAGTAGTCAATAAGATAAATAACAATCAGATTTGGCTGGTAATCACGGAAGGGTGGTGCGGTGATGCAGCTCAGATACTGCCCTTTATAAATAAAATTTCAGCGTTAAATGAGAAAGTTGAACTGAAACTAATACTCAGAGATCAGCACCCAGAAGTAATGGATGAGTTTTTAACTGATGGAAGTCAGTCAATTCCGAAAGTAGTTGTTCTGAATAAAGAAACCCTTGAAGTGTTAGGGAGCTGGGGACCACGTCCAAAAGCCGTTCATGATGATTATGTCCAGAAAAGGAGAGATGCTGATTATGATAATAAGAAAGCAGCTGAAGAACTCCATTTGTGGTATGCCAGAGATAAAGGCAAAACCACTCAGGAAGAGTTCAAGGAATTTTTAGAGAGTTTGAATTAATATTCAAAGAAATTCCACGGCTGAAGATTTGGAGCATCTGCCTTAAAAGTAATTTTCTCTTTTTTTGTAGGATGTTCAATAGTCAATCGAACAGCTCTTAATCCCATTTCTTTTCCATCTTTGTTGCCTTCTTCTCCGTATCGATAATCGCCCCATAATGGATGGCCTTCTTTAGCCATTTGTACCCTTATCTGATGAGGTCGCCCTGTAAATAAATCTATTTCAATTAAGCTGTAATTAGCATTTTGTTTGATGGTCTCAAAGCTGAGCTTAGACTCTTTGGCTTTGCCCCGAGGTTTTTTATATGCTGAAACGTTATTCGAACGATTGTCTTTTTCCAGGTAATGAACCAAAGTGGCAGAGGGAGGAGTCATTCCCTCAACCATTGCCCAGTAAGTTTTATCCATTCGGTTCTTGCGGATCTGCTCAGATAACCGGGAAGCGGCTTTAGAAGTTCGAGCTAACACCATGACTCCGCTAACAGGACGATCCAGCCTGTGAACCAGTCCCATCCAGACATCACCTGGTTTATTGTATTTCTTCTTAATGTACTTTTTACATAGAGTTAATACATCAGGGTCTCCTGTATGATCCTCTTGTGACAAAACACCTGCAGGTTTATCTATCACCAATAGATGATTGTCTTCATAAATAATAGGAATATCCGGATTGGTACGTGTAGTCTGTTTTTTCATATTCATTCTCAGGTTCTTGAGGAAAATACATCTTTTTAAATCCTGATTTTTATTTGCTTTTGATTAATTCATTGACGGTCAATGAATTAAAATGCTCAAAATATTTTCTTATAAACCCTTAATATTAAAAGAGAGAAAAGCTTATAAATAAAAATATTATTATTTTGTACAGGTGAGCAAATAAAAGTTAAGGAGCCCCGTTCAGTTCTTTAATTGTAACATCAGTCATTATTTTCACTCTTTGTATAGTAGTGATTATAAAACCACAAAAGAGAAAAAAGTTCATCTAAAGACGAAATATGTTTAATTGGTTCAAGAAAAAGGAAGTATTTAGAGAAATCTGTATCCCAAAAGTGTTTTTGAATAATGATATTGACTTCCGCTACCAACATTCCATTGAGATCGCAACCATTCGAAGTAAAAGCAAATCCATATTTAAAGATATTGCTAAACTTGTCCAAGAAAATGATACTCAATCTTTGAAAGACCTCTCAAGTCCAATATTGGATGAGGACTCCATTAAGGTATATAGCTTAATCGGGTCATTGGAAAATCAAAGAATGTTAATTGCCATTCTGGATCCTGTTAAGAAAGGCGAAGAACCCAGACTGGTAGCTTATAATCTGATGAACACTGTCCGTCAAATGAGTATTAAGAAAGTTAGTAACTTTTAGTATTCAAGAGAGTAAGTCTCAGATTAATTTTTTCCGTATTTATTTCAGAAAATTATTGCTGTTAATTTCAGTTTCCAACTTTTTCCCAATGTTGATTTGCTTTTTGAATTCTGTTGGGGAGGATTTTGAACAGCAGTTTTGCTATCGAATTTGAGAATAGATAAGTTTTTCCGTCAAATGTAGCACTATGAGTTCCACCTTCAATATTAGTTTTTCCGGTGCTTACTGCGAAGGCGCAATTGCCATCAAACTCTGCATTTTTAGTTGATTCCATGATATTCATTTAGTTTAATTTGTTTGGAAAGTGATTCAATTAAAGTCAGTTTGTTTACGAAATAACTCCATTAAGTCGTTCAAGTATCGCAGTCCAGCCACCGGTATGATTTTCTACTTGTTGATCATTGGGCATAAACTCATGCATTAATTTAACTTCAGTTCCTCCATCAACCTCGGTAAGAGTGATTGTAACCAAAGTATCGGTAACAGCTTGTGAGTTCCAGCTGAACACGATCTTATCAGTAGGGGATACTTCTTTATATTCACCGGTATGAGAATAGGTTTCGCCTTCGTTATTATGCATATCAATTTTGTAAGAGCCACCTTTTTTGCTATCGCTTTTTACGGTAGCACTCCAGCCTTCAGGTCCTGCAAAAAACCATTTAGCCATGATCTTTTCATCTGTTAACGCATTAAAGATAGTCGCCTTGTCAGCATTTATGGTTTTTGATACGGTAAGTGATTTATCGTTCGACATAATATTTAATCCTTTTTTGTTTGTGTGATAAAATGATCCAACTCGTCCAGTCTTGCTTCCCAGAAAACTCGGTATTCATTGATGAGTTCTTGTACTTGCTTAAGCGGTTCGTAATTCATCCTGCATGAATAACTTCTGCCCACTTTCTCTTTTTTAATAAGATTGGCTTTTTCGAGCACTTTTAAATGTTTGGATACTGCGGCTAATGACATCTCATAAGGTTCCGCTATTTCATTTACGGACTGCTCTTTTTCTCCAAGACGAAGTAAAATGTTTCGACGTGTAGAATCAGCTAAAGCATGTAGGGTTGAATCAAGCATATATTTAACTAGTTGGTTGAATGTTAGTATAGGAAAGGAATTTGATATATTCAACCAATTGGTTAAATAAATTTTTAAACTTTTTAATTAATCAAACTCATAAACAATCTGAGTCATCCTGATGATACTTCCGAAGGATCTGCAAAGAAATCTGGAAGCGATGATTTATTTAAATGGAATTAAATCTTACAACGAACCAGTCTGCCGACAGGGAGGTGAGATGACATCTACAGGAATGACATTAACCAGTCAAACACCCAAAAGCGGCAAATGCTTCACTTTGTGATAGGTAAGGGCAAGAGATATGCAATGCTTTAATTCATTTTCGGGAACTTTGTCATCCAGCTTGAAAACTATAGCACGTTCACCTTCAAAAGTAAAAACCTCGGAATAGAGTTTTTTGAAAGTCGGAACAAGTTTGGAGGTGCATTTAAAATACATGGCATATTGATCGGGTTTTTTCTCTTTCCAGTCCATACGAACGGTACTGCCGTGTTTGGTAAGATAACTCGGCTCGCCCCATTTCAGTGTTTCCTCCAAGTTTTCCATGCCATCAACTTCTGAAGCAGCTTTCAACACCAATTCTCTGAGCTTCTCCATTTGAGATCGCACGAAATCAGGATAATTCTCGAAAACTTTTGTGGTTTGTGGGTTGGTGCTTAGGTTCATTTTTAAATCTTCTTTAACGGCTCTGGCTATGGCAAGTGCGGGATTTTGAAACCGAATCTTTGTCCGCCAGACCAAATATTATTTAGTTGCAAAATCTTCATTTTTAAGCAGTCAGCCCGCATTTGCTATAGCCGATGTTAGCACCTGTTTTTATTTCTTTTCTTTCATTTTTTCTTCTACAAACGCAATCATGTCCTTATTCTTACTCTCTTTTGCCGCAGTCAATACAGTATTTCCTTGTCCGTCATTGTCGTTAATGTCAGCTCCATGTTCTAATAGTAGTTTGACCATTTCAACACTCCCAGTATTTGCTGCATACAAAATTGCAGAGGTCTTAAACCCGTCTTTCCAGTTAACGTCAGCCCCTTTGTCTAATAATAGTTTTGCGATCTCAACACTCTTGTTATTCACTGCCGTAATCAATACGCTGACTTTCATCCAAGGCCCTGCTTCTTTAGCATAGTTAACGTCCGCCCCCTTATCTATTAAGCTCTCAACCTTGATCTTATCGTTCTTGGATACGGCTTCGTAAAGTTTTTCATTCTTGTCCTGCGCTGTCAGAGAATGAGTTATTCCAATGAAGCAAATAATTGTCGTTAGTAATTTCATTGTTGTCGTTTTTTAAATAGGTGCTAACGGCTCCGTATATGAAAAGTAGTGCTGAAAGTAAGCTGTTACTTTTCAGATTATACACAAGCCGAATTTTTAAATTTTACTATTTATCTTTTTTATTGGAAATCGTCAAATTTAAAAATTTAGCGACTTTCCAAAAATGCCCAAGCCTTAGTGTTAGCAAAGACTTGCGCTATTTTTTATATACATTGTTGCCATTAGTTATTTGAGCCGAATGCTCGATTTTATTCGTTCATTTTTAGTGTCAAAATCTACAACTTTAGTTTTATGTAATGGACTATCAAATCCGCTGATAATATCATTCTCAAAAGTTCTCAAATCCAAGACATTAAATTTTGTTTTGAATTTGGTTAGAGTGAATTTTTCTAAATCAAATACTCCAATACGCTGTATTGTTCTCATAAAAGACCTTTCCCAAATCGGAATTGCTACTTTTAATCCGTTTTCATTCCATATTGGTTGTCCTCCGCAAAACTTATCAATTAAAATTTCATCATTTGCATTCATTCTTATTTTGCAAGTTCCAGCCAAAGGTCCGCCCATTCCAATTTCATTCTCATTTGAATATTCAACAGTTGCTCTATTTTCGCTTTTCAATCCGTTGGATAGTTTATTTGGAAAATCCCAAGGGTTTGGATATTTCAAAGTTTGAATGGTGTTTCCCAAAATCCGACCAATTGATAATTCGTCAAATTGTAGTGCTTGCAAAATTGTCCGTGCTAAATGCTTGTCGTTCTTTTTGGCTTTATCAAATTCGTCTAATAATCCGCTTTCATAAAGTCTTTCATTACCCGTCATTCCTTTTAAACCGACAACGCTATTTGCTCTTTCGTAAATCTGTTCGCGAGTGATTTTCATAATTAATGGCAACAACGGCATAACACGCACTCTATTCATGTTATCCTAATTGCATGTTTAAGTTTGATTCATGTTACCCTTAATATATCAAGAATAAGCTGAGTTTATTGGAAAGTTATAGTTCTGTATACCTCTCAATCCTATCTCTTTCTTCAGGTTCTGTAGCTAAACTAATTCCTATCAAAAGTGCCAGATTTACAATCAGCCCATAAATCCCTTCATGCATAGGAAGTGGTTTGAATTCGGGATTGTACAGGAAGAACAGCGTAACGACAATCCCACCGATCAATCCTGCCAGTGCACCTTTTCCGTTAGCCCGTGGCCAGTAGAACATGGCAAATACAAGCGGAAACATTTGAGCAATACCACCATACGCTCCAAGTAATAGAGAAACAATATCCGTTTCTGAAAACACAGCGAAATAATAGGCGATCAAGCTTATCACGACGACTAAAATTCGTATCAATGTGCGCTCATTGCCTTCTGTTTTCATCCAGTTTGCCAGAGATGGAGATTTCGAAAGTCCGTCCCTAACGGCAACCGAAGCCGCTGCATGAACAATAGCATCACCCGAAGACATGGAAGCCGCTAAAGTCCCGGCACAAACCAACCCGATCAGAATTACCGGGAGATCCATTTGCAAAAGCACATGCGGTAGGATTGAATCAGCAGGAGTTACATTTGGGAAAGCAAGAACAGCAGCAAAACCAATGATCAGGATCGGAACCAAAAAGATCTGAAAAGTAGGGTAGAGGACAACAGTTAGTTTAATAGTACGATCACTTTTTGCTGCAAAAGCTTTCATAAAGAAATGAGGCCACATAGAAAACCCGATTGCGGAGATCAAAACTGCTGAACTAAATCCCCACCAATCCCAAGCGGCTCCGCTACTGGTTAAACCCGGAGCAGAAAGTGCATCTCCGAAATCAGAAGCAATGATTTCTTCAAACATAGGACCAATTCCACCATACATTTTTTCGGGAAGATATAATCCTAAAAACCATGCAATGATCAGCATAAATATTCCCTGAAAAGTGTTGGTCCAGCCAACGCCCATTACTCCGCTGAAGAATACGTAGATCAAAACAACTCCGTATGCAATTCCGGCTCCCAACCACTCCGGAATGGCTCCTTCACTAATCGTGTTCAGAACAAGTCCCGCACCTTTCATTTGAAGTGTGAGGTAAGGAATCAAAACCACCACGGTAAGTACAGCCAAAAGTCCTGAAAGTAATTTGCTGTTATAACGATCTTGTAATAGTTCTGCCTGAGTTACAAATCCGTGTTTTGCTCCAAGTTTTCTGGCTTTGGGACCAAAAAAGTAAAAGGGAACCATTCCCAAAGCTCCATAAGCAATAATGTAGAAAGCAGCGGCTCCGCGGGAATACGCCCATCCCGGTCCACCCAAAAATGCAAAAGACGAAAAAATGGATGCACCCAACACAAAATAGAGAATAAACACATTCATGGATCGATCACCAGCTACATATCCGGCGGCACTGTTACTCACTTTTCTTCCGGGAATGATTCCCATTACCAAAGTGATCGCCAAATAGATTCCGCAAATTCCCAGAATAATGATCCAGTCAGCCAACTAGTCTTCCTCCTCAGTATCTTTTCTGAAAAAGAAAAAGAGCGCTGTAAAGGAGCAACAAACCATCAAAATAACCCAAAAAAAGGAAAGGGGTAGGCCAAGAATTAATGGCTTGGCAGAACTCATAAATGGATAGACCGGCCAGATCAAACAGATTTGAATTAGTATCAGTATTGGAACTAAAATAAATGCACGTTTTCTTCGCTTGGGAGATCTGGATGAAAAAACTAAGCCGTTTGGGATCTTGTTGTTCATGATGATTCCTCATTGAATTCAGTAGATAATTTATCTTTGAATCGATTATACAGGTATGAAATAACAAGTAATAAAATTCCGAGAGAGATAAATACTATTGTTTTTGAGATTGTTGACAGATGACTTATATCATAAAAGAACAGCTTCAACAATGTTACAAAAAATACAAAGATCGCACCGATTCGGAGATGTTTTTTTTGAGCAACTATACCATAGAAAATGAATGATAATGAACATGCACCCCATAAAATACTAAGACCGAGTTTATAAGAATTGCTAAATCCTGCAATATCCAACCATTGTATCAATTCAGTACTTAGAATAAAGATTCCGGCGAACGCCAAGAATAATTCGAAATATATCTTCTGATCCGGTTTTTTATAGTGTTCAGAGATCAACTTTTGGCAAACGTAAAGTCCCCAACCGGCAAACCCTATAAGCACATAGCGGATTAAAATATTCCAAGCACTTTGATTTAAGCCTTTTGTGTCAAATTCTCCAAGGTATAATTCTCTGAGAAACTTGACTTCGTTAAAGAATGATGCAAAAAAGAACAAAAATAAAGCTCCATATAGATAGAGACTTATTTTATCGAGTTGAGGAATTTTAAACCATCGTTTATTAACCAATGTTCCTATTCCCAGAAAAGTAAAAGTATAATTTATTACCCAGATTGCTTTTACAGGATTGGATTCTGAAATCCAACCACTTTCTTCAAAAATTCGAATTCTGTTAATATCCAAATAACTAAAAATATTCTGTATCTCGAAAAGCAAATTGAAGTAGAGAGTAAAAACTAATACAAAGGGGATTCCAAACTTAAAGAATAGAAAACGTTTAGAATCCGGCTTAAGAACTGAATCACTTGGATTTTTGAGAATAAGGTATTGGATTGCATAAAAAGCTGCCCAAAAAACAAGGAAGGTTCCAAACAATGAATTTATAAATGGTAAAGTGTCCGGAGAGGCGCTGAAAACCAGGAAGTTAAACCAATAGCCGAGTAAACCTAAAAAAGCAAGAACTATTACGGGATATGACAACACTTCAAAAATCCTTAAACCCTTTTTTCGTCCCATCCAAACCAGTAACAATGCTTCCAAACTCCAAGCCATGGTTATCCATTTATCCTGAAACTGAATTGGAATAGCGAGTGTTAAAAAAACAAGAACCAAGCCGTTAAGAAAATTCAGGGTGGTGGGGGAAGGCAAATCAAACTTCTTAACAGCGCGTCCTGCAAGAAAGTGTATTAAGGCTACTAGTACGGTAAAAAGTCCATGTAAGTGTTCGTGTTCAAATTCCAGAGTTTGATATCCAATACCAAAAAACAAAAATGTATTTGTCAGAATTGAGGAAATATCAAGAGAGGAGAGTTTTTTCTTGTTTCTGATTTTGTACACAAGCGACGATGCATAAAAAATAAAAAAGAATAAAGTCGAGAATAGTAAACTGGTTACAATATCAGTTTCAAAGGAAAAG
This sequence comes from Balneola sp., assembly GCA_965222085.1. Classification (GTDB taxonomy): domain Bacteria; phylum Bacteroidota; class Rhodothermia; order Balneolales; family Balneolaceae; genus Balneola. The sequence continues at coordinate 129,427 of OZ244952.1, read as the reverse complement.
TCCAGATTAAACCAAGATAAAAAGATCAACCATGTAAATAGGAAAGCTGAGTAATACAGGACTTTCCAGTATCTTTGAAGGGCGATAAACAAAACTCCAAGATTTATAAAGAGTATGTAACTGAATAAAACAATATAGTTGCTAGAGTCGCCTCCTACTAAAAATGGAACTGCATAACCGCCAACAAGTCCGAATACAGATATCCATTCTTTGTTATATCCAATGGCTGTTACAACGGTAACGCCGGTTATCAATGCCATGAATATAAAAGTGACCAATTGTGGAATAAGACCGTAAAAATTGTAGGTTGCAAAAGTTATCAAATACATAGAAGCCATAGCACCACCCATTATAACAGCACTATAACTCAGGTATTTATCTTTGAGGCGATAGGCTACCCCTACTAATCCAATGCTAAATAAATAACCTAATATGATTCTTGTAAGAGGACTTATCAAATCATTTTCAATTACATAATTGGAGCCAATAGCCACACCAATTACTGTGATAATGATCCCAATTTTATTAATAAGATTTTCACCGAGTAATTTCTCAAAATCTAACCAGCTTGCTTTCGATTGCTCTTTAGAAATTGTTTCCTCATGGATATCTGTCTTATTCTGTTGATATTTTCCAAGTACATAAGAATCGAATTCTTCCGGTAATGGAAGTTCTTTTTTAGGAACATCTTCTTTTTCTTTCTTCTTATCATTTGGTTGCTCAGAATCTTCGGACTTATTCAGATTAAATTGTTCTCTGCGTTGAAGGGATCTGATTTCAGAACGGAGAAGTAATACTTCTTTTTGCATCTGTTGTTGCTTTTGCAAAAAGCTATCCAGCTTATGTTGAAGCTGATCCAGTCTGTCTTTTGATTCACTCATAGAAATTTATTTTTGAGAAAGTAACAGATGAGGGGGATACTTCAAATTAGATTACTGATTCTTTTATATCTTTGAGGTGTGAGCAATCCTAAGATTAACATAGAAGTTTCTGAAAAAGTAGCGAATCTACCGCTTTCGCCCGGAGTGTATATCTACAGAGATAAAAGTGGAAGCGTGCTGTATGTCGGGAAAGCAAAAAAACTAAGAAACAGAGTACGTTCTTATTTTCAGGAATCCCGCAAAGTTGATGGAAGGATCAAAACGATGGTTTCTAAGATCGATGACCTGGAAGTTGTGGTTACTGACTCAGAGGCTGAAGCTCTGATCTTAGAGAATAACTTCATTAAGCAATATCAGCCTCGTTACAATATTATGTATCGGGATGATAAATCGTATCCATACATCTGCATCACAAAAGATGATAAACCCAGAGTGTTTCCAACCCGGACCATCGTAAAAGACGGAAGTAAATATTATGGTCCGTACGACAGCGTAGTAAACATGAAGAGGATGCTGGAGACGATAAGAAAAGCATTTGATCTTTGTACCTGCGCAGTTTCTATCAAGAATATTGATCGAACAAGAGGAATACCCAAATGGCATTCCTGTTTTGATGATTATTTAGAGAACTGCTCCGGCGATTGGGATAATGAACGCTATAATGTTGTTGTATCTAAAGTAGAGCGATTGCTGAATGGACAAACGGAAGTGTTGATCCGTGAACTGAAAGAAGAGATGGAAATAGCGTCCTCCGCTTTAGCATTTGAAGAAGCGGCTAAACTTCGGGATAGCCTTATTGCCGTTGAGCGCTACAGCAAGAAAATGAAAATGGTTGCTGATAAGAAAGTAGATCGTGATGTATTTGCATTGATCATCGATTCAGAACTTGGAGAAGCTTGCGGTGTTTTATTTAAAGTGCGGGAAGGTAAGTTGATCGGTAAATTCCATCGTTTCTTAAAAAATATTGATGGACTGGCTGAAGGTGTTCTGCTTCAGTCTTTTGTGGAAGATTATTACACCGGACAATATACTGCTGCCATACCGGATGAGGTGTATATCAGCAAAGAAATGGAAGATGATGAAGCATTGGTACAGTATCTATATCAGGAAAGAGGTAAAAAAGTACCGGTTCATGTTCCTCAGATCGGAGAAAAAGCTCAGCTTATTAAAATGGCTAAGGCAAATGCAAAACTTCATCTTAATGAAAGAAGATTAGAAAAAGAGAAAGCAGAAAGAGATCGAATTCCGCATGCCGTAAAAGAACTGAAAGAGCATTTAGGTTTACAGAGACTTCCACGTAGAATCGAATGTTTTGATAACTCCAATTTGCAAGGTTCTGATCCTGTAGCTTCTATGGTATGTTTTGTAGATGCCAAACCCAGAAAAAGTGAGTACAAGAGATTCAATATAAAAACGGTAGTTGGTCCTGATGACTTCGCATCGATGAAAGAAATATTGACACGGCGCTATTCCAAAGTGATGAAAGATGGATTACAAATTCCGGACCTTATTATTGTAGATGGTGGGAAAGGACAACTTAGTTCTGGAGTGGAAGCCCTTAAAGAAATCGGGTTCTACGGTGAATGTGAAATCATTGGTTTGGCAAAGAGATTAGAAGAAGTGTTTTTGCCTGAAAAATCTGAATCAATAATGATCCCTAAAAAGTCAACTGCGCTTAAATTGATCCAACAAGCCAGAGATGAAGCGCATCGATTTGCGATCACTTTTCATCGGCAGAAAAGATCCAAGAGAACATTGATTACGGAACTCACTGAAATAGAAGGAGTGGGTGAAAAAACATCACAAACACTGTTAAAGGAATTTGGTTCAGTCAAAAAAGTAAAGCAAGCCAAAATAGAGGAGATTCAAAAAGTGATTGGGAAAAAATCCGGAGAGAAAATTTACAAACATTTCAACAATTAGATCGTCTTAGATTGTGATGTGATTAAACGGCTAACATCATCATGTGATATGAAGGTTGAGTATCATCAATTAAAATAGAACCAAGCCAATTGTCTTAGCTCTTCGTACAATAGTGTAAGACAAGAGGTAAAATGCTCTTTGTGTTAATAAATGTTATTGATTGAATGTAAATGAGGTATTCAGAGTTTAATCAATACGTTGGCAAAGAGTTAACCCCAAAATACACGGGTGAACACAATGGAACTATTAAAGAGAACTACAAAGGCATCTTATAAAGATCTTCGGGACAGAGATCTGGTACGTTATTTCAGAAAAAAAGCTGACGAAGCTGCATTCAATGAATTAATGAACCGACATCAGGCAAAGATTTATTCATACATTTATAGTATGATTAACAACCCAGAAACTGCTAATGATATATTTCAGGAAGTGTTTACGAAGGTAGTCACAAAAATGGATGACACCTACAACGAACAAGGTAAATGGATTGCCTGGGTAATGAGAATTGCGCACAATGCAACAATTGATCATATAAGAAAACAAAAGCGTTACATTGACGTTAACTCTTGGTACGACGATGACGATTCTCGCTCAGATTACTTTGATAGAATGACGGACGAGAGTTGGGTAGACGCAGATGAGCAATTAGTTGAAGGCGAAACAAAGTCCAGTTTAATGGCTCATATAGCTAAATTACCTGAGGAACAACGCACCGTTGTACTTTTGAGGCATTATTATGAAATGCCCTTTAAAGAAATCGCAGAATTGACTAATGTATCAATAAATACGGCACTAGGCCGTATGCGTTATGCGCTGATCAATTTGCGCAAGCACTTTGAGGAAGAAAGACAACATGAGTTTAAACATGCAAATAAACGATGAAGACTGTATTCGGTACCTCATGAGGGAGATGGATCCCTCTGAGGAGATCGAATTCGAAAGAGAAATGATGAGTAACGAGAATTTACTCATAGAAGTTGAAAGTTTAAGGAGCACATATAATAAGGTTAAAAAGTTACCATTAAAGCAGACACCTGCTGAAATACTCAATAAGGTTAAAGAACAAGCTGTGTCTGATCAGCGAAAGCAGATACGCAGTTCGTATAAGTTAATAGGTTGGTTTGGAAAAACGGTAGCAGTAGCTGCAACTATTTTGCTCCTTATTTCAGTTTCTGTGTATTTCTTTGATTTTGGAACGTTAACCAACTCACCCACTCAAACCACTGTTATTTCTGCCGGTACTGTTCAGCCATGGGTTGACAGGAATGAAATAATTAACATATCAGATCGTACAGACGCGGTTCAGGCACAAAGAATTGGGGCTGAGTACGAAAAGAGTTATGAAAAGCTTATCCCTGTAAATAAAGTCGATGAGCCCTCGAATCAAAGACAGGGAGTACTATTAACCAGTTCTCCGGTTAATAACTAATCCAATTGTGGATAACTTGCTATATGGATGTGAATAAGTATTTTTGTATCGCATGATACCTCGCTTTATATTGATTTTAATGTCAAAGAACCAAAAAAAGCGAGTATTTAATGGGTAAAGTTATCTCTATAGCAAATCAAAAGGGAGGAGTAGGTAAAACAACTACTGCTATCAACTTAGCTGCCAGTTTAGCGGCTATAGAGCACCCAACACTTGTAATTGATATAGATCCTCAAAGTAATACAACTAGCGGATTAGGTATTGATGTTAAGACAGTTACCAATTCTGTATATGAAGTGATGATTGGTAGCACAGATACTACAGAAACCATACGCTCAACAGAATTAGATTTTCTGGATTTGGTCCCGGCTCATATAAATTTGGTTGGTGCGGAAATTGAAATGATTGACAGAGAGGATCGCGAAAGAATTCTTGATAAGGCAATCGGTGATTTAAGAGATAAATATGACTTTATCATTATTGACTGTCCGCCTTCGCTAGGACTTTTAACAATCAACGCGCTTACAGCATCGGATTCTATTGTAATACCTGTTCAGTGTGAGTACTTTGCGTTAGAAGGACTAGGTCAATTATTGAATACGATCAAAATTGTAAGGCAACACTTGAATCCTGACTTGGATATTGAAGGCGTTTTATTAACGATGTATGATACCAGAACAAGATTATCCAATCAGGTGGCTGAAGAAGTAAAGCGTTATTTTGATGACAGAGTTTTCAAATCGGTGATCGCCAGAAATATCAGGCTTGCGGAAGCTCCAAGTTTTGGGAAACCGGCGCTTTTATATGATTCTACCAGTACCGGAAGTAAAAACTATCTGTCTTTAGCTCGTGAGATCATTAAGAAAAACAGAAAGCTATTTAAGAATAGTCCTGTACTTTCTAATTAAGGAAAAATAGAATGGCAAAGAAGGTTTTAGGAAGAGGTTTAGGTGTATATTTCCCGGAATATCAATCCGATGAGGAGAAATCTGAAGAGAATAAAAGAGAGCCAATAGCAAAACAAAAAGGCTCTGATTCGGAAAAATCAGTTGAAGTTGACCCCGCCGAATTAGTAAATGTTGTTCTTCATATTCCTGTCGATGACATCAGAGCAAACCCACACCAGCCACGTAAAGAATTTGATGAAGAAAAACTGGACGAACTGGCTGATTCCATTAAAGAGCATGGAATTATTCAGCCACTTACAGTCAGATATATCGGCGAGAGAAAGTTTGAACTTATAAGTGGTGAACGCAGACTAAAAGCATCGAAACTAGCTGGGCTTAAAGAGGTAGCAGCATACGTTCGTAAAGCCGATGATGAGCAAAGCATGGCATTTGCTTTGATAGAAAATATTCAGCGGGAAGATTTGAATGCTCTTGAAGTTGCGTTGGCGTACAAAAGGCTTTTAGAAGAATTTGATTATACACAGGCTCAAGTTGCGGAAAGAGTAGGCAAGAACAGAACAACGGTTACAAATATGTTGCGGTTATTGACCTTGCCGGATTTCATTCAAACAGCATTAAAAAAGAATGAAATAGCTATGGGGCATGCCCGTTCTCTTATTACTATCGAAGATATTTCTGATCAGCAAAAATTGTTGAAAAAAGCGGTCACAAATGAATGGTCAGTGCGACAAATGGAAGATGCAGTAAGAGCGTTATCTTCAGGTGGAAAGAAAAAGAAAACCTCGCCTAAAAAAGAGCCAAACAATCCGTTTTACGAAGAAATATCTTCAAGACTGAGACAAACTTTTAGTACTAAAGTGCAGGTTAATCCAAAAGCCAAAGGTGGAGAAATCAAAATCGAATATTATTCAGAAGATGACCTGGAGCGCATTCTTGGGATTTTTGATTCGATTTAATAGCATTTTTATAGGCTTAGTTCTTATAAGCAGCGTAAATACAAAAGCCCAGTATTTACAAAAAGCAGATTTAGAAAAATATTCTTACAGCTATTCCTTAAATACAGATAGTACGAAAACTCAGTATCCTGATCCTAAATTAGTAGTGCGTAGATCTTTAATCGTTCCGGGCTGGGGGCAAATAACAAACAGGCAAACCTGGAAAGTCCCCATTGTTTATGGATTGTTAGGCGGACTTGGATATTACAGTGTATATCTTACAAAACAATATCATGATTACAGAGCTGCTTACTATAATTCTTTTGATTCAAATACAGATATGAGATTTGGACCAACTCCGGATCGATTAGCCGGTCAAGGTCAAACGGCGTTAAAAAGTAACAGAGATTTTCTCAGAAACAGAAGGGATTTTATTTATGTAACGATATTTCTGTCATATGTGTTGAATGCAGTAGATGCATACGTGTTTGCACATTTAAGGCCTTTTGATGTATCAGATGACCTTTCAATGAACAGAACATTTAAGCCCGATAATATTACATCTCCTATACTAGGAGATGTACCTTCAATTTCACTTTCAATAAGTTTTTAGCATGAATAAATTCAAAAAATCAGAAGCACAAATACAAAGGCAATATGAGGAAGGAAGTAATAAGGATATTTGGAGTGTCTTTAAAATTATGGGAGAATTTGTTGAGGGCTTTGATACTTTATACAAAGTTGGTCCCTGTATTTCAATATTTGGATCCGCAAGAACAAAGCCGGGTGATAAGTATTACGAACTTGCCGTTGAAACGGGTAAACTTATTACAGAAAAAGGATTTGGAGTAATAACCGGTGGTGGACCCGGTATTATGGAAGCGGGTAATAAAGGAGCTTCGGTTGGAAATGGTCGCTCAGTTGGATTAGGAATAGAGCTACCGTTTGAACAGGGGATGAATGAGTTTGTAAACAAAGATTATTCAGTGGATTTTAATTATTTCTTTGTCAGAAAAGTAATGTTCGTAAAATATGCTCAGGGATTTATCGTTTTCCCGGGAGGGTTTGGAACGTTAGATGAACTTTTTGAAAGTTTGACACTGATTCAAACACATAAAATTTCAAAAATTCCGATCATCCTTTTTGGATCTGATTACTGGGCAGGTTTAGTTGACTGGATTAATAGTACTATGAAGGAATCCGGTACAATTTCAGAGAAAGATTCTGATTTATTTCATGTTACGGATAGCAAAGAAGAAGCTGTAAAGATAATTTGTGACTTTTATGAGAAAAAGGAACCAAAACCGAATTTTTCATTTTAAATAAACAAAGAACAATATTTATACTAACATGAATATGTGAGAAATATCCATTAGAATAAATGGGTTATTAATTTTAGATATGAAGCTTTTTTTTATTTAAATTAAAAGCTTTGAAATAATTAACACTAGACATTAGAAAAATGAAGTTTATCAATAAAAGTTTATTGGTTTTATTTGTGGGGCTGTTATCCAGTGCTGTGTATGCTCAAAGCACCTATGAAGATGCAGTAAAATTATATAATAGTGCTGCTGAACAAGCATCAGCAAAGGAATACGATAAAGCTATTTCTACCTATATGGAGGCAGCAAAGATTGGCGAAGAATTGGGAACTCCACAGGGAGAGGATATCAAAACACGTTCTGAGCAACAAATACCTAAGGTTCAACTGAACAAAGCAGGTAATTTATTTAATGCATTCAGATCTTCTAAGCAGATTCCTGATCTCGATCTTGCAATAGTTGCTTTTGAAGAAACTGTAAAGATTGGTAAAGAATATGAAGATACTCGTGTAACACAGGCAGCACAAGGATATGTGCCTCAGCTTTATTACCAGAAAGCTACTATGTTATTTAAAAGAGAAATGTACGAAGAAGCGGATGATGCTTTAAATAGTGCAATTCAAGCAAATGCTAATTACGCTCAGCCTTACTACACCAAAGGTCTGGTAGCTAAGAAATTATCTGATGATATCAATGATGCTTTAAGATGGTTTGATCAGGCAATTGCTGTAGCTGATAAGACGAATAAAGGTCAGATTGCCAGACAAGCAAGAAATGCAGCTCACGACGAACTACTTTTCAGAGGGTCAAAACTTATTGAAGCAAAAAACTATAGTGATGCTATCGATCTTCTAAATTTAGCAACTGAATATGATGCCGAATCTGCAGATGTGTATTACAGATTAGCTGAGGCTTATAATAAGCAAAGTAAATACGATTCAGCTATATCTAATGCTAAAACTGCTCTCACTTATGAAAAAGGAGGGAAAACAGATAAAGCTAAAATTTATTTTGAAATGGGATTCGCTTACCAAATGAAAGGTAATAAAGCTGATGCTTGTAGTGCATATACAAATGCATCTTTTGGTTCATTTAGTGCCCCTGCAAAGCATTCAATGGAGTTTGAACTAAAGTGTAGTTCAACTAACTAGCATATTATTTAATGCTCTTTAAAAGCCCAATGATTTTTTTCATTGGGCTTTTTTTATTTAAAATAACTTCTGGAAAAAGGCTTATCTTTTTTGACTGAAAAGACCTTCGTTATCTTAAATTTTAAAAACTAACTACTCTTTATCTATGGCTTCTTTAGATCAGCTGTGTGTCAATACAATAAGAACTCTTTCAATAGACGCTGTTCAAAAAGCCAACTCAGGGCATCCGGGAATGCCAATGGGAATGGCTGATGTGTCTTATATTTTATGGACAAAATTTCTTAAACACAGCCCAAAAAATCCGGAATGGTTTGACCGAGACCGATTTATTTTATCTGCCGGTCATGGTTCAATGCTTATCTATAGTCTCCTGCATCTAACTGGTTATGATCTGAGTTTGGATGAGATTAAGAACTTTCGCAAGATGGATAGTAAGACCGCAGGACATCCTGAGAAGCATTTAACACCGGGAGTAGAGATGACTACCGGGCCTTTAGGGCAAGGATTTGCAACGGGTGTTGGAATGGCTATGGCAGAAAAATTTCTGTCGGGTAAGTTTAATACAGATCAACATAAGATCGTAGATCATTACACATATGCAATTGTAAGTGATGGAGATTTGATGGAAGGCATTTCTCATGAAGCAGCGTCTTTGGCGGGGCACTTACAACTGGGAAAAATGATCTATCTTTATGATGCTAATTCTATTTCCATTGATGGTTCAACAGATCTTGCATTTACAGAAGACCCTGTGAAAAGATTTGAAGCATATGGATGGCATGTACAGGAAATTGATGGTCATAATCATAATGAAATTGAATCTGCAATAAAAAATGCTCAGTCAGAAGCTACAAAGCCATCCATTGTAATTTGCAGAACTCACATTGGATTTGGAAGCCCTAACAAGCAAGATTCAGCTTCTTCACATGGATCTCCATTAGGAGAAGATGAGATAAAGCTTACAAAAAAAGCTTATGGTTGGGATCCAGAGAAAAAATTCTTTATTCCTGAAGAAGCTCTTGATTTGTTCAGAAAAGAAGTATCCAAAGGAATTGCTTTGGAGGAATCATGGGATAATATGCTAAATGAATATAGATCAGAAAATAAAGAACTTGCCTCTTTGTTTGATGACTGGATTAATGGAAAGATCTCTGAGAATATTGAGGGTTTGTTGCCTGCTTTTGATGAAGACCAAAAGGGAGTAGCTTCAAGATCAGCATCAGGCACAGTGCTAAATGCTTTAAAAGATGGAGTAACTAATCTTTTCGGGGGGTCAGCGGATCTAGAGGGTAGTGTTAAGACCAATCTAAAAGATGAAGGTGTATTTAGCTCGGAAAATTCCGTAGGCAGGAATGTGCATTATGGAGTTAGAGAACATGGAATGGTTGCTGCTTTGAATGGAATGGCATTACACGGTGGTATGATTCCTTTTGGGGGAACATTTTTTGTATTTACAGATTATTGCAGACCTTCAATTCGTTTGGCTGCCTTAATGCAGACACCTTCTATCTATGTTATGACTCATGATAGTATTGGACTAGGAGAAGACGGACCTACTCATCAACCGATAGAGCATTTAGCTAGTTTAAGGGCAATGCCGAATGTAAATGTAATCAGACCCGGAGATGCTAATGAAGTTTCATATGCGTGGAAAATAGCAATTGAAAGTAAAGATACTCCTAGCATTATTGTTTTAACAAGACAGAATATCCCAACTTTCTCCAGAACATCAAGTAATGCTGCAAGATTAACGGAAAAAGGAGCATACATTCTGGCTGATTCAGACAAAAAAGTTCCAGATGCAATTCTTATGGGAACAGGATCCGAAGTTCATTTAGCGATGGAAGCTAAAATAATTTTATCGAAAAAAGGAATTGATGTAAGAGTTGTTAGCATGCCTTGTTGGGAGTTATTTCAAAAACAAGGTGCAGAGTATATAGAGAAAGTACTACCCGGATCTGTAACAAACAGAGTTTCGGTTGAAGCCGGAACAACCTTTGGATGGAACCAATGGATAGGTAATACGGGAATTGCTATAGGTATTGATTCATTTGGTGAGTCAGCACCATATGAAGAGTTGTATTCACATTTTGGGATTACAACGGAAAAAATAGTTGAGGCAGTAATATCTCAGAGATAGTCTCCTTTAAATTTCGTTTAAATAAAAAAAGCCCCTTTTTGTAAGAAAGGGGCTTTTTTATGATTACGATTTTTATTTAATCAAGGTCATTCTTTTAATTTGAGAAAAAGAGCGATTTTGAGAAACAGAGTTAGCATCAATTCTGTAGAGATAGACTCCACTTGCAAGATTGCTGGCATCAAAACTTAAAGTATGGTTCCCTGCAGTTTTAGATTCACCTGTGAGAAGGTCAGCTACCTTTCTTCCATTAATATCATAAACTGAAATATTCACAGTACTGTTTGTCGGTAGCGAATATGAGATATTTGTAGATGGGTTAAAAGGATTTGGATAGTTTTGATCTAGACTAAATTCTCCGGGAATATCAGAGAGATCAGGTACTTCATTTGAAACCGACATTGATACATTGCCGATAAAGATTCCTCTCCCATGAGTTGCTATTGCTAGCGTTTTATCAGAAGGCCTGTAATCTAAATACTCAATTACAGTGTTTCCAATAGTTGAAGCCCCTTGGAATTTCCATTCTGTATTGCCTCCAGCTATAGTATTTGTTGCATATAATCCCGTGCTGGTACCAACAAAATATGTTTTCTCACCAGAAGCAGTTTTGGTGATCGCTGCGGTTCTCACAGAAGGACCATTTCCATTAGAAGGTTCAAGATTTCCTCCAATTCCTGTCCAGGTGTTGCCTCCATTTGTGGAGTAATAGATACTTTCTGTACTGTAATTAGATACCACAGCAATAATCTCATTACCATTATCCTCACTTATAGCAATATCATGTATGTAAGCACCTGCAGGTGGAATGGAGTCCGAATTAACAGCTGTAAAGCTTTGCACCTTAAGATCGCTGGTTGATGAAGAGTTATTAGCATTAGCCAATCTGTAAACTTCAGGCTTTTGGGATGCTGAATATGAAGCATAATAAAGCACATTACTCGGATTAGTGGCACTTATTGCTAAAGTAGAAATAATTGTACCGGCTGGTGTTGCCATGGTTGTTAAATCAGACCACCCCTCTGAAGTACCATTCGGATTATTTTGATTTACCTGAATTAACGTTGCTGATGAATTTCTGAATAATTTATTACCAGCTGGATAAAAAATATGATTCTCACTATTAGGATTTACTAAATAGGGATGGATAAATAACTGATTATTGGCATCTATCGGAGCGATATAGGAAAACGTTGTAGGATCCCCATCCAATGTATATCTATACTGAATTAACCGACCTCTTTGTGATGAGGTTGTAAGGTAATTTTCACCCAAATAGGCATACGCTCCATCACCTGAGGATATATCAAAAGAACCGCTGGTACCTAAAAGTGGTGAAAACTCAAAAAACGGAGATCCATTATCCTGAGTACCTCCTAAAATACGTTCGTCACCAGCATCCAGATGAATCGCAACAGTGTAAAACTGAGTTATATTGTATCCATTATTAAGATCTTGCCAGCTGATAGTATTTGCTTTAATATTTGATGTAACACTTATTCCTCCATCATGGCTGCTAAAAACACGATCCGCATTGTTTGGATCAAACACTACAAAATGTTGATCAGGATGATGATTAGGATATTGTGATATATTGTTTTGAGGTGCGTAGCCACCAATCCAGAACTTATTTTTTTCAGTATTATCCGCATAACCATCACTACCTGCATTTCCATTTTGGTCTTCATTATCTGCCGGAGTAGAAGTAAATCCGTCAACAGATCTGAATAAGTTAGTTCCACCAATCAAAACTGTATTGCGATCAGTAGGATGTACTTCACAAACCATATTGTACCCGCCTTGCAGATTTAAATTACCCACTTGAGGCCCGAAATTAGGAATATTGTCAGTTCGATCGAATGACAAAATATTTTGGAGATCGGAAATATTAAAACTAAACAAAGTAGGTTGGTTTGAATTGTCAGCAGCAAATACATAAAAGAAGGAGGGATCGGATTCTGACACTCCAATTACAGCTCTTCCGGGATTAGATGGGTAAGTAGCAGGAGTAACATCTGTCCATGTAATTCCATCATTAGTAGAAATATAAACTCCCGAAGAGTTTGCTTGAGAAAAGCCATCAAAAGGTCTTGAAATAGCAGCTATTACAACTCCATCTGAAGCCACTTGAACATCACTGTAAACATGTTGATTAGTTCCACCTAAAGCGAGAGAACTGCTCACAAAGTTATTGGTTGATCTATGAACACCTATTGCGTTACTTGCAAAGAATGTTGTTCCTGTAGTAGGACTTATTTCAACTCTTGAAATATAATCGAATTTAGAATTGAAGGAGACATCAGAATCATCAGTAGTAGGAATTTGTGCCCAACTATCACCATTATCATTAGAAACATAAATTCCTGATCCATAAAGTTGACCGCCGCCGCCTCTTGCTCTCGAGGAAGCTCCTGAAAATTCACCGGTTGAATAATACCAAGTGTCTGGATTATTAGGATCCTGAACCAGAGAAGTAACACCTAAATTTTCTCCCAGATCACTAGTTTGAGACCAGTTCGCTCCTCCATCAACAGATTTCCACATACCGCCTGAAGCACCTCCTGCAAGTATTATATCTGAATTTCTTGAATCAACTCCCAAGCCTCTTGTCCGACCGCCAACATCATTTGGACCAGCCTCCATTATTGAGATTTCTTCCTGAAGTAGTGCATTGGTTTTATAGTTGAATGAATTCTCAAGGAATTTGGAATGAGAAAGCTCTCTTGATCTAATATTTTTAGGAATGGTATTAGTATGAGGGCTTCTTGTTAATCTAAAAAAGTGTTCTCTTCGCGCTTGCGAATTTTCAGCTCTGTCATTAACAGACTTTTCCTGATCAGGAACAAAACTACTGTTTGAATTCTCAGAATTCTTGAATGTTGTTAACGTGATCAAAAAAGCTAGCGTAAGAGCTAATAAAAGAGCACTTGAAATGGTTTGTAATTTTCTCTTCATTGTTAGTTGTTGATAGTTATTAGTTTCCAAAGATTTGATTTTTCTTGACCACCCATCATCATACCACTTCCCTGGTTAGAAAGTATTGCGGTAAGAGTTCCATTCGGTTTGAATTTGGAAGATGAACTATTGTAAAGCTCTTTATCAATAGTAAATTTAAGATAAGTTCCTTTGGGTACGGGGTCTGTAGAACTTCCGTAGTTTAGAATATCTAAAACTTCAGAAGAAATGATCTTTTGCTCACCGTTATCCTCTATATTCAAAATCTTTAGATCTGCCTGAATATAACCGGGAGCCAAAGTTAGCTCAGCTTGAGGGCTTGGTTTGGAAGTGTCGGTTGTATTTTTTTTATTCGCACAACTTATTACAAAGAGAGTGCAAATAGCTAAAAGAACATGTTTTTTCATTTAAAAAGATGAATTAATAGTTGAAACAATATTGTAATTTACTGTAACTATTACCGTATTAATTTATAATATTCTGATTAATAACAGCAACTTTGAATAAACTCTTATTCCAACACATAATTGCACAAACAAGTGATTTCCCAATGGCATTAGAGATATCTAATGCAAAGGGATGTTATATCCATACCGGTTCCGGAAAATCGTATCTGGATTTTATATCCGGAATTGCTGTAAGTAGTTTAGGGCATGGACATCCAAAGATAATTAAAGCACTACACGAACAGATAGATCGTCATTTACATGTTATGGTATATGGAGAGTATATTCAAAAGCCCCAACTTGAATTTGCTCAGTTACTGCTGGATCAACTTCCTGACTCAATGGAACAGATATATCTGGTTAATAGTGGTACAGAAGCTAATGAGGGAGCTTTAAAATTAGCTAAGAAATATACGGGAAGGTCTAAACTTGTTGCTTTTAATAATAGTTATCATGGTGACACTCAGGGATCTTTAAGTGTAACCGGAAGAGATATTTACAGAGATCCGTATTTGCCCTTACTTCCGGATGTGTATTTCGGAGAATTCAATTCTGATTCAGCTCTTGAATTGATCGATGATGAAACAGCTGCTGTAATTTTGGAACCTATTCAAGGAGAAGGTGGAATAATTCCGGCAGATAAAAAATGGTTAGAGTCATTACGAAAGAAATGTAATGAATATGATGTGCTTTTAATTTTTGATGAGATACAAAGTGGATTTGGCAGAACAGGAAAGCTTTTTGCTTTTGAGCATTATGGAGTGACACCCGATATTTTATGCATAGCAAAAGCGATGGGTGGAGGAATGCCAATTGGAGGATTTGTTTCGTCAAAAAAAATATTCCAAACTTTTAAATACGACCCGCCTTTAAACCATGTAACTACTTTTGGAGGACATCCGGTTAGCTGTGCAGCGGCACATGCAAACTTAAAAGAACTTCTGAACGGAAATTATTTTTCAAGAGCAAAGGAAATTGAAACGATAATGAAGTCCGGCTTAAAAGGAAAAGGGATCAGAGAAGTACGTGGAATGGGAGCTATGCTTGGTCTTGAACTGGAGAGTGTTGAGTTAACCAAGCACGTTGTTGATCACTGCTTTGAAAAACAAATTTTGTTAGGCTGGACTCTCCACTCAAATCAACTGATCAGACTAGCGCCACCATTGATAATTTCTGATGAACAACTAAATCTTGTGATCAATACTATTTTGTCAGCGCTAAAAACTTACTGAATCAGGGTTTCAAGGAATAGTTTACCATCCATTTAATACCGAACTTGTCTTCAAGCATACCAAATTTAGCATTCCAGAAAGTAACATCAATTGGCATTGTAACTTTACCTCCTTTTGCCAGATTGTTAAACACTGTCTCCATCTCATCCTCGTTTTCAAAGTTCAGATTTATCTGAATATTATCTCCGAATGTTACCTTTTTATGAGGAGCACCATCAGAAAACATGATTTTTAGATCACCGACGCTTATTTCCGCGTGCATAATTTTATCTTTATAATTTTCATCAACAGGCATTTCGGTATCTCCAAAACGTTTTATAGCCAGTTTTCCTCCTAAACATTGATGATAAAAATTGACGGCTTCTTCGCAATTACCCTGAAAGATTAAATAGGGAGAAATTAAATCCATAATTTTATCCGTTAAAGTGTTGTAAGTGCATATACTAAAATATTTGTTCCCATCCTCAGAGCTTGTTGACGAACAGAAGCGGGATTATTATGGATCTCAGGATCAGCCCAACCATCTCCCAAATTAGATTCATAAGCATAAAAGACAACTAATCTTCCATTTCTGAACAGCCCGTAACCTCTCGGCGACTGATTGTCATGTTCGTGGATCTTTGGCAGGCCGTTTTCAAATTTATACACATTTGTATAGATCGGATGGGCAAAAGGGATTTCAATAAAATCTTCGTCGGGAAACACTTGTTTCATCATTTTTCTGGCATGTTCATCAATGCCATAATCATCATCAATAAATAAGAAACCTCCATTATCAAGATAGCTTCTTAAATTACTTGCCTCTGAGGAATTAATAGCAATGTTTCCATGACCGGTTAAAAATAAAAAAGGATAGCTATGTAAATCACTGCTGCCGATAGAGACATCTTTATATTTTTCAGCAATACTGATCGGGATCTGATTTTTTGCAAACCTGATTAAGTTTGTAAGAGCAGAAGGGTCGTTATACCAATCTCCGCCACCACGATATTTCACCCGTGCTATTTCAAATTCTCCGGATACTTGAGAAACAGCAGGCTGGCCGAGAAAGAAAAGAAAACTAAGTAATAAGCAGTATTTCATCAAATAATCGTTCTATTCAGGTCTTTTAATATAGGTTTGTATGGTGTCTGCAGCAAGCGACCCGAATACGCCAATTCCCCCTTCAATTCTGTAAAGAGCATTTGGAATTTCTCCGGGAGAAAGTGTAGAACCACCTAGTTGAACAGATTGTGATCGCAGGAAATCATAAATGTTATCATCAATTATATTTGCTACGATCTTATTGTCTTCAAAGAATGCCACAGCCAACCAGGGATATTTCAACCTGATGGAGCCATTCGGAGTTTGTTCAAAATTCGCTTCATTAACTATGCCTGAACTTGTTTTAGCAAATTCCTTTATATCCCCTTCTTCATCCTCAAAGAAATCAGCATAAAGAGGAGTGAGGTTTTCAATGCTTGGGTTTTGAGATATTGTTGTAAAAACAAAATAACTTTGACGTTCCGAATTTTCACTAGGAGTAATGTCTATTTCAATCTGATTCTCAGATTGATAAATTACGGTGTCCTGTACCTGACTCACAGTGCTAAAAGTGTCTGGTACAGTAGTGTAAGCTACGATAGAGACTTGATTATCTCCGGGAATATTTGATATCGACAATTGATAAGTTCTATTCGGTAAAGCTTTATGAGCTACCAGAGGGCTGTAAACTCCGGGGTCATTCATTTCATAAGGAAACACATCTTCAACAGAGGACCCAACACCCTCAGAAAGCAAGTTTACTTGCACGCTGGCATTTCTGACAGCGAAGTCTTCAAAACTGTATTCTATGTTTGCAGGCGCAGTAGTTGAAAGATATAAATTTGATAGTTCATCCAATGCTGTTAAATAACTTTCAACTACATAAAACTCTTCATATTCATCCTGAGGATAAAGCTCACATGAAATGAGAAGTACAGAAAAAATAAGTAAGGCTAAAGTAAAGTGTCTCATGAATTAAAAATTTACGGTATAAGAAATTGTAGGGAGGAGTGGGAGGAGCGGGACTTCTGATCTTGAAACGGGGTTTTCATCAAAATCAAAATTATAGAACCATATATTTCTTCTTGAATATACATTGATGATCTGGAACTGCCATTCGGCTTCACCCATTCCAAAAAAAGTACCGGTTCTTGCAAAAGAAATATCCATTCTGTGATAGGGCGGTAATCGGGACGCATTGATCTTACCTACGGTAAAAGTATTAAAGTCGGCATTTGACCAAGGAGTGTTACTTACCGTATATCGACCCAGTACTTGGGTGTAAGCCTGACCTGTAGCATAGTTAAAAGACAAAGTAGATTTCCAGCGTTTACTAAGCTGATATGAAAGAACCAGATTCACATCATTTCTGCGGTCATATTTTGGCGGGTATCTTCTGCCGGAGCCGTCGGGATTGCCAATGTCATTATTGTATTCATCAAATTTTTTCCAGGTGTAAGCAAAGGTATATCCTATAAAACCTGTAAGATCACCAATCCTTTTTTCAAAAAAGACTTCAGCGCCATAGGCATCACCGTTTCCTATTCTAAAAAGTTCAGGATAATCTAAACCTGAAACATCTTGTAAGAATGGATCCAGTTCAAACAAATCATTCATGGTACGGTAATAGAATTCTATATCTAAACCATAACCTGAAAAGGGAATTGTTTTTGCTCCTACTATGAATTGGTCTCCGAATGAAGGTTTTACTCCGTCATCAGCGGTCAGCCAAACGTCAAATCCGGAAAAAGCTTCATTTGTTATCAATGTCAGATATTGATTATAACGCCCGTAAGCAGTTTGAAGTCGAATTCTATCGGTAGCTTTATATTCGAGGGATACACGAGGCTCTAAACGAAAATAATCTCCATCTGATAAGTACGAGGTTCTGATACCGCTAACTATTTTCCATTTATCTGATGGGCGCCAAGTGTCGGATAAATACACCGAACCGTATTTCGAATGGCTTCTGGAACTAAAACTTGGTTCGTCATCAAAACGATCGTTTAATCTAATAGTAAGTGTTCCTGCCCAAATTCCTGTGGCAAGTTCATGCTTTTCGTTAGGAAGATATTCCAGATCTGCCTTTACCGAATAGTCGTAAATATTATTTCTTCTTTCGATGGGAGTTCCGCCAAGTTCAACTTCCGGGTAATTGAAATATTGAGAACCGGTAAGAACAAAATTCGAAAAAAGTTTATCACTGAAAATATGAGTCCAGTTTGTGCTCAATGTCCTGTTACCATAGTTGAGTTTAAATTCAGCGTCATCTGAAAAGGGGAAATTCACTTTATCCTGTCCGGAGTAGAAAGCCAGAGACAGCTTGTCGTTGTTAGAAGCGTCAAAATTTGCTTTGCCATTAAAATCTAAGAAATAGAAACTGGATGGAATGTTATCACTTGTACTTCTTAAAGCCGCAAGAACGGGTTCTAATGTGCTTCTTCTGGCTGAAAACATCCAGGATCCTCTTTTGTAAGGCCCTTCAATTGATACACGAGATGCTAACATTCCCAATGTTGCAGTTCCTTCTGTTTCATTCCTGTTTCCATCTTTGTTGTAGATAGTAAGTACTGAGCCTAACCGTCCTCCATATTCTGCAGGATACCCACCCTTGTAAAGGCGTACATCTTTAATAGCATCCGGATTGAAGGTCGAGAAAAATCCAAAAAAGTGACTCGGATTATAAACAGTATTTCTGTCAAGCAAAATCAAAGTTTGATCAGGACTTCCTCCACGTATATACAAACCACTCGAAAAATCAGAAGCCGCTTTAACGCCCGGAAGAAGTTGGATAGATCTAAAAACATCTGCTTCAAAAACCTTGGGAAGTGATTTTATAAGCTCAGTATTAATTTCTGCAGTTCCTATATCTTTTTGCTCTTCTTTCACACGTTCACTGGTTACAACAATTTCATCAGTTGATACAACATTAGGCTCCAGTGCAATATCTAATCGAAGCGTTTCATCAGCCGAAAGTGTGATAGTTTTTCTGAAAAGCTTAAATCCAATATAGGAACCTGCAATGGTATAAGTACCGGGTTCCAGATTTGTAAGTGAAAAGTAGCCAAGCGTGTTTGTGGATGTGCCTCTGTTATTTTCGAGAAGTGCAACATTAGCACTTATAAGAGTCTCTCCTGAGCTTTTATCTGTTATGTAACCGTTTACCGAAGCATTTTGCGCGATCAGCATTGTTGGCATGAAAAGCATCAAAAATGCAGCAAGTTTTTTTATCATAAATTAGGGGCGATAATAATTTTTTGGTCTTTAACGATAAAGCGCTCAAAAAGTTAGCGAAATTAAGAGCTTTTTATTGTTAAGAATATATGATTTATAGATCCAGCTTAGGCTGATCAGATAAAGTTTCAGGAATCTTAATATCAGTATCTAATTCTTTGTTTAGTTTATCAATAAAGTATGCAGAGAGAAGCGGTGATTCTTTCTCAATATTTTGATGAACAAAGAAATACAGGTTTTCCAGACCATGTTCTTTCCAGGTTTTTATTCGCTCAATCCATTCGTCTAACCGTGAATAATCTGTTTCGTGATTTGCTCCAACGTACCGAACAAAGGCGGTTGGAGTTGTTAATCGCATATGGAGTAAGTCTCTGCGTCCGGCCGTATCCGTTATGATATTGGCTACATTGTGTTTTTTGAACAGCTCGTAGGTTCTGTCTGCCACGGTTTGGTCGTTATACCAATCCGTGTGTCTCATCTCAATTCCCAGAGGAAGATCGCTTGGCCAGATTTCTAAGAATCGTTCTACACGATCAAAATCTTTGGGCTTGAAATCATCCCGAAGTTGCAGGAAGATCATTCCCAGTTTTTCTTCAAATGCTCGAATAGGAAGTGTGTATTCTTCAACAAGACTTTCCACACCTTTTAGTCGCTTGAAGTGACTGATGCTGTTTACTACTTTCGGGAAGAATTTAAAGTTATCGCCCGTTTTTTCTCTCCAGCCGGAAACTACATCTTCGCCAAAGATTCTGTAATGCGTTGCATTCAATTCAATAGAGTTGAACTGTTTGGCATAATATTCTAACTCATCTTTTGTGCCCCGCGGATAGAAACCTTTTAGATCTTTTTTATTCCATTTAGCACAACCCACATACACGGATAAATCTTTTGAGTTGTTGTCTTCCAGAACAGAGTATGTGTCGGGGTGATCTTGCGGAAGGGTGAAATCTATTTCTTCAGGGTTATCTACGCTACCGAATTTCATCTTTTTTAATTCTTAATATTAAATTATGGATTTTGAATTTGTATTACGTATCAAGCTAATCTAAGTATAAGTGATGTAACCCAAATTCAAAATTTAGAATTCACTCATTCAAAATTCTTTCTCGATCTAAGTATAATATTGTATCAAATAATCCGTATTTTAGATGAGCAACAAAGATGGGGGTGTTCTGGCTTCGACGGGACGCGTAATATCGCAGGTTGCATGTCGAGATTGTCCAATGGATCTCGTAATAATAACCATTATGGAAATTAATGTAATTGACAATAATTACTCATACCGACTAGCAGCGTAAGCTGACTGGTCTGTTCCCCCGGTGGCGTGCCTGTCAGTGCCGGGCTGAACATCATACAAGACAGGATAGCGTATTGGTGTTTTCTGTCTGCAATGCGTGAAAATTAAACAGAATAGCTTGAAATCGCTTTGTTACTGGGCTCGGCTTCTCGCGAAATTTAATCAGTAACTAAACATGTAGATGTTTGTAGGTTTACTGTTTCGGACCGGGGTTCGACTCCCCGCACCTCCACAAAATTAAAGCCAATTCGAGAAATCGGGTTGGCTTTTTTTGATCGCTGATTTTTTGATTCAGCTTATTTACGCAGATTAGTGACTAAAGAATAGTTGGAATGAATTTTAGTATTATTACCAATGCTCAAAAAAGTCACTCTTATTTTACTTCTATCAGGAATTTTATTTCCTGCAAATAGTCAACTATTCAAGTTTGGTTATAAGAAAGGTTCTACAGATGAATTAACTATTTCAAAGAATGAGAGGAAGAAAAAAGTAGAGATTTTTGTTAAAGATGATTTGAGCTTAGATAATTTTATTAAACCTGATTCTAATTTTATAACAAAAGCCCAAAGTTATATTTCTCCATCTTTTGTTGGTAAGATTGTAAATCCAAATGATGAACCTGAAGTGTACTCGAATAGTTTTGATGAAGACTTTGTATTGCTGTTTGTTTATAGAAGTGATCAAAAATATTTCGATGAAGGGGTTTCAGGTGTAACTTATTTCGGATTTTCTTCAGCAAGTAATAGAATAATCGTCAACGGGAGGTATAGAATCGAAGAAATATCAAATGATGAAATTCTTGAACTAATTCAAATAACTCTCACTGAAAAGCAATGGAAAGAATTATCCATTTCAGAAAATGTAGAGTTACATGCTTTTGGAGAAGACGGAATATCTGTAGGTAAGTTAACTCAAAAATATATGCGGTTGATATCCTCAGAGATTTCTAAACTCAGTGAAGAATGGTATTAGATCACTGATTTTTTGATTAAATCTTATTTTCGCTGATACTAATTTCAGCGAGAATCAAAAAAATCAGCGTAATCAGTGATCCTTATTCCGGCCTGTGCACACACGTAAAGGTTACATCATCAAGTGGAGCTTCCTGACCGATGAAGGCTTCTAAGGAGCTTTGTAGTTTTTTAACAATCGTTTTGGCATGAAGAGAACCATAGATCTCCATCAATGATTGAATCCGTTCTTCACCATATTCCTCACCGCGATGGTTTCTGGATTCGTTTAATCCATCAGTATAGAACAGAACAGAATCGCCGGGTTTGAAATGAAATTTCTTTACTTCCAGATGTTTTGCAAGTAAGGCACTGTTGGTCATTCCCAAAGCAAAACCCTCAGCATTTAAATTGAAGGTGGTGTCTCTTTCTCTGCTGTAATAAATCGGGATGTTATGTCCGGCACGAACATATTCGAATTCTTCTTTGTCGTTTGGGAAAAAACCCACACAGCCGGTAACAAACGTTTTATCACGACTGTTACTTTTCACATAATCGTTTAACTGAATAAACAGATCTTTTGGAGATGGATGTTCTTTGGTGACCAGCATATTTACCAACGCTTGCATCCTTACCATATACAGAGCCGCTGAAAGACCTTTTCCGGAAACATCGGCAATGATAACATAGGTGCCTTTTTCGGTATCAATTACATCCAGATAGTCGCCACCAACTTCTTTAGCGGTATGAGCAAAATTATAGACTTCCAGATTTTTCTTGTTTAGTGATGTGCTTGGCAAAAGACTCAATTGAATATCACGAGCCAGATCAATTTCTTTTTGTACATCTGATTTTTCCAAAAGCTCTACCAATAGAAGCAGAAACATGGAGATGAATCCAAAAGGTAGGAGGAGGTTCGAGAAAAAAACTATCCCTTCTAACCCAAAAATATTCACTAAATAATGCGTTACAAATCCAAGAGAGCCTAATCCAAAGGCTAGTCGACGAGTAGGGTTTAGTCTCTGAGTCAAATCAGAAAAAACCCGAAGGAACTTAACATGTCCGGGAAGATTTTGTCCTTGCTGTCGTTCTATATCTTCAACGGCTTCCTTGTATAGAAGCTTTAAACGATCGGTGTCGGCGGTGAGCTCTTTGGAAATACGGTCTTTGGACATTCCGGAAACATATTCCTGATAGAATTTTTTGGTTCCGTAACCCGACTGTGCTTCGTTTTTTAAACTCAAAGTATATGCTTCTGATTATTTGTTTGTGCCTTGTTCGTAATAATAGTCAAAAAGTTTTGAATTGGCTTGATTAATCTTCGTTTTAGGAATTAGGAATTAGGAATTAGGAATTCTTTTTAATCCGTCATCTTGATCTAGAACTATCGGACGAAGGATCTTCAAAATAGTGATCGGTCTCGTAGTCAGAATATTACTCAAAAATTATAAATGAGAATCTGCAGAACCTAAAAGATCTGCTTTTTTAAGTTTTAGAATTAAACTCGTCCATAAACAAGAAAGGGTTTCAACCCTTGGGTTGATGATTATGAACTATTTTTCTCAACTTATTCTTCAGTTCCTTATCAACAAAGGCAGCTTCTATTGCCATTAGATTTACATTCAGGTAATCCTGCAATTGCCAGTTGAAATATTTATTTAAACTTTGGTATTCATCCGCGAGGGTGACATTGGAAAGTGATTTACCATCTGTGTTTACACTAAGTGAAGTTCCTTTCCTATAGATCTTATCGATATTATGATCTTCCAATCTCGGATAAATTCCGGTTTTGATGTTGCTTGTTGGACATATTTCGAGATGAATATCTTTTTCTTTTAGATAATCCATCAAAGTAGAGTCTTCATAACTGCGAACTCCGTGACCAATTCTTTGAACATGAAGTTCGTCAATGGCTTCCCATACATTCTTTGGTCCGCACGCTTCTCCTGCATGGCATGTACATGGAATTCCGTTTTCCCTCGCAAACTCAAAAGCTGATCTATGTTCATCAATGGGATACCCGGCTTCATCAGCAGCGAGATCAAAACCAACTACATTGGTTCCTTTAAATTTTTCAACAAGGCAAATGGTTTCCATGCTTTCAGCTTCAGTGAAATGTCGAAGGGAACAGAGAATTAACCTAACTTCCATGTCCAGATTCTCAGTAGCTTTTGAAATAGTCGAATTCACTGTTTCTACCACTTCTTCTGCAGTTAATCCAAGCTTGAGATGCTGAAGTGGAGCAAACCGCACTTCGCAATAAATTACATTATCCGCTTTCAACTGCTCTACAAAGTCGAGAGTAACTAATTCCAATTGCTCTCTGGTTTGCATAATGTCTATGCTGGCAGATGCGCATTTTATGTACTCAGTCAAACTTCCACAATTATCCGGGGCGACAAATTTTTCTTCATATTCAGACTTACTGGTTCCCGGAAGAAGTTTCTGAACAACTTCAAAGCTCAATGAGCAATCTAAATGCACATGGAGTTCTACTTTTGGGAGCTGTTGAATTTGTTGAGTAAAATTATTCAAATGATTTGGAATCTGAATTCGGAATTAATGTCAAAACCTTTAGTTTCAAAGACTACAATTTCGACAAATAAAAGACTACATGTCAAAGAAACTTCTTTTTTTACTTGATGGGATGGCACTGGCTTATCGTGCTCATTTCGCATTTGTTAATTCCCGACTTAAAAATTCGGAAGGAATTGCCACGGGTCCTGTGCTTGGATTTGCGAACACATTGGTTCGTATGCTGGACGAAGAAAAACCGACACACATAGCCGTTGCCTGGGATACACATGCTCCGACTTTCCGTCATGATGCAGACGAAACCTATAAAGCACAGCGCCCGCCACAACCTGATGAACTTAAAGTAGGAATCCCGTTGATCAAAGAAATGGTTGAAAATTGGGGAATTAAAAATATAGAACAGGATGGCTATGAAGCCGATGATATTATAGGAACCATCGCATCAGGAGCGAACGAAGATGATGTGGATGTGTATCTGGTTACGCCCGATAAAGACTTTATGCAACTAGTGCACGATCATGTGAAAATGATGAAACCAGACAACAAAGACGGCGGATTTAATATCATCGACAGAGAAGGCGTACACGATTATTTCGGAGTGTATCCTGATCAAGTGATTGATGTGCTCGCCATTATTGGTGATACTTCTGATAACATTCCGGGAGTTCCGGGCATCGGAAAAAAAGGAGCTCCGAAATTGATTAATGAATTTGGTTCTCTCGAGGAAGCCATCGCCAAAGCGGATACTATATCAGCAAAAAGACAGCGTGAGAATTTGCAGGAATATTCAGAACAAGCGATGCACGCTAAGTTTATGGTAACCATCAAAACAGATGTTCCTGATACGGCGGAGTGGGAAGAGCTGGAATGGAATGGTCCGAATAAAAATGATCTAGGGGCTTTTTTCAAACGGATGGAATTTCGCACGCTTACCAAAAGATATCTTGGTGAAGAACCCATCGAGAATAAAGCAGGAGATCAAGGTGATTTATTCGGGACTTTTGTGGAAGATGAACCTGTAGATAAACTGGACGAAGAAAACAATGCCTACGAGCTGATCAAAGACATTGACGGAGTAAAAAAACTTGTTGAGGATCTAAAGAAAGAACCCGTGATCTGTTTTGATACAGAGACGAATTCACCGAACCCTGTTTCTGCTTCATTGGTGGGATTTTCTTTTTCATCCAAGCCCGGAATGGGATTTTATATTCCGGTAAATGTGGAAAGTGGTTTGGATGAGCAGGAAGTGGTTGGGATTATTCGGCCACTGTTTGAAGATGAAAGCAAAACCCTTGTGGCCCATAACTATAAGTTCGATTGGCTGATTCTACACAGAGCCGGAATTCAAATCAAAGGAAAGCCATTTGATACTATGATCGCGGCCTATCTCATTGATGCAACTCAGAAAATAAAGATGGACGAGTTGTCTAAGAAGTATCTGAATTACGAACCTGTTCCTATTGAAGCGTTAATTGGAAAAGGGAAACGCCAAATTTCGATGGCGGATTTAACTCCCGAAGAAGTGTATTTGTACGCGTGTGAAGATGCGGACATCACCTTAAGATTGTATGAGATTTTCAGTGAGCAACTCACCAAAGATGAATTGGACGAAGTTGCTAAAACGGTGGAATTTCCGCTCATGGAAGTACTTGCCGAGATTGAATATCAGGGAGTAAAGTTGGATGTGGAAATGCTGGAAGGATTTTCTGAAGATCTGGCTACCGATTTGAAAGAATTGGAAAAGAAGATCTACGAGAAGGCAGGCGAGGAGTTCAATATCAACTCTCCGCAGCAACTGGGTACTATTTTATTTGACAAGCTGGGATTACCCGCCGGAAAGAAAACTAAAACCGGGCAGTATTCTACCAATGAATCTGTGTTGACAAAACTGGCTGTGAAATATGAAATGCCGGATCTGATTTTGGAATATCGTCAGTTGGCGAAACTCCGATCTACTTATGTGGATGCCTTGCCTTCACTGGTTAACGAAGATACAGGACGAGTTCACACCGATTTCAATCAAAGTGTGGCGGCGACAGGAA
This sequence comes from Balneola sp., assembly GCA_965222085.1. Classification (GTDB taxonomy): domain Bacteria; phylum Bacteroidota; class Rhodothermia; order Balneolales; family Balneolaceae; genus Balneola. Next base: position 103,027 of record OZ244952.1, on the reverse strand, counting down.
GGCTATCATCATCGAATCCAAATCTTCAGAATATTCCGATCCGTACAAAACGAGGTCGTGAGATCAGAAAGGCTTTTATAGCTGATGAAGGATTTAAAATAATGTCGGCGGATTATTCTCAGGTGGAACTTCGGGTAATTGCTCACATTGCAAAAGACGAGGCAATGATCGAGTCCTTCAAAAATGGAGAAGATATTCACTCCAGAACAGCCAAAGAGATCTTTCATTTGGATTCACTGGATGATGTAACTGCTGATCATCGTCGCAAAGCAAAAGAAGTGAACTTTGGAATTCCGTATGGACTAAGTGCATACGGGTTGGCTCAGAATCTAGGTATCGAAAACTCAGAAGGAAAAGAAATGATCGATGAATACTTTGAGCGATTCCCGAATATTCTGAATTATATCAATGATACCAAGCAGTTTGCTAAAGAGAACGGATATGTAAAAACCCTGATCGGTCGACGAAGATATGTACCGGATATTAACTCAGGAAACTGGAATGTGCGCGGTTTTGCTGAACGAGTGGCGATCAACATGCCTATTCAGGGAACGGCTGCTGATGTCATAAAACTGGCAATGATCAATATCCACAACTGGCTGAAAGACAACAACAAGAAAAGCAGGATGCTGCTCCAGGTTCATGATGAATTGATCTTTGAAATACACGAAAGCGAACTGGACGAAGTGCCAAAAAAGATCGAATCATTGATGGAATCAGCTTTTGAAATGGATGTTCCGTTAAAGGTAGAAGCCGGGATTGGGGAGAATTGGTTAGAGGCGCATTAATTAGGAATAGGTAAATACGGGAATTAGGAATATGAATAAAAAATGGCGAGGACATGTAGTTGGTGTCTTATCATTAATCGTACTTTTCATTGGTTTTTCAGGTGTTTTGAGTTTTTTTGAAAGTATAATTTACCCAACAGTAAAGTATATTTTGTTTGGAATTTTTTCATATGGAATAGTTTTTTTTGGTCTTGTAAATAGAAAATCAATTAGCAAAGAGGTTTTCAAATGGGCTAATTTTATAGGTTTAATCTCCGCTATTTTGTCAACATTAATTTTCTTGTATTTACCTATTGAAATACTGTTTGTAGTTTGGATTATAGGAATTCATAAAGTTAGCAGTGAATATAATGATGAAGTTGATAAAGACTTTTAGATAAGTTCAGTTTGATGTTCAATCAAATGGAACACTTTACTATCCAAAAGTTGTTCTACTCCCATGACTATCACCAAAGACTACGACGCTATTATCATCGGTTCCGGAATGGGAGGGGTGAGTGCAGGGGCAATGCTTGCCAAGGATGGGTACAAAGTTCTGATTCTTGAAGCAGCGGCTGTTCCGGGTGGATGCAGTTCATCCTATTACAGAAAAGGATTTACGTTCGAGTCAGGGGCAACAACGCTTATCGGATTTGATGAAAATCAGCCGTTATGGAAACTTGAGAAAGAAACCGGAATTCAAATTCCCCGAGAAGAAATCACTCCTAGTATGACTGTTCGATTAGATGGTGAGGAGATAATCCGCTACAAGGACCGGGAAGAATGGATTACAGAAGCGGGACGAGTTTTTGGGAATCCATCAGCACAAAAAGCCTTTTGGGAAGAAGCTCTAAAAGTCTCCGATACGGTTTGGGATGTCTCTCTAAAGAATCCATTTTTTCCACCTCAGAATATTACCGATTGGGGAAGGTTTGCGATCTCAAATTCACCCTTAGATGTCTGGGTGTTACCATATGCAATTCAGTCGGTTGAGGATGTAATGAGAAAGTATGGAGTTGATACTCTCAAGTTCTGCCGTTTTGTAGATGAACAACTCATGATAACCGCTCAGTCAAAATCTGAAGATACACCATTTCTGTTTGGTGCAGCCGGATTGACCTACACCAACTATTCAAATTTTTATGTTCCCGGTGGATTGCTGGAAATGATCAACACTATTCGTACTTACATTCAGAAAAAAGGAGGAGCACTTCACACCAGAGAAGCGGCTACACATATCAGCAAAAAAGAAGAAGATTTCATCATTCAAACCAAAAAGGGAAATAGCTACCAAACTCCCATTGTGATTTCAAACATCCCGATTTGGAATATGAAAGACATCACATCAGGAGAAATGAAAGAATACTTTATTGATGAAGCCAGAGACTTTGATGAAGCCTGGGGAGCAATTACTTTAGGAATAGCCACAACGGACACCTATCCTAATGATATGAGCTTGCATCATCAGATTCATTTACAAGAAGGCGAAAAAGTACCTTTCACAAATTCAGATTCGGTTTTCGTGTCAATGTCTAAACGAGGAGATACCGATCGTGCACCTAAAGGAAAGCGAACACTCAATATCTCCTGTCACGCTTCATCCGAATATTGGTTTTCACTTAATGGTGATTATGAATCTGCGAAGAAACAAACCGAAGAGTTTATAGTTGAAACACTAAAACAAAAACTTCCGGGTTTTGAAGAAAGTGATATCGAAACAATACATACGGCAACACCGGTGACTTGGCAAAATTGGGTATACCGCAAAAAAGGCAGAGTTGGAGGAATCCCCCAAAGCATGGCACGCAGCTTGCTTAAATGGACACCAAACCAAACGCCGTTCTCAGGATTATATCTTGTGGGCGATACAACTTATCCGGGACAAGGAATTCCCGGCGTAACTTTAAGTGGTATCAACGTATATTGGCGTATCAAAAAAAATCAGAATAGAATTAAAAATCAGCGATAAGGTTTCTCTTGAATCAATTTTCACCTAACACACAGTTTTCATTTTTCCCTCCTGCAATTAAGTACTTATTGATCTGGAATGGAATATTCTTTTTGGCTACGGTAAGCATTTTTGGAGGTGGTACAAATATTGGAGGTATTTTTTGGACTCCAATCGGCGAGCTAATGTTTCCATATTTGCCTCTTTTTCCTCTGGATAATGGTTTTTTGCCATGGCAATTAGTTACATACATGTTTATGCATGCTGATTTTTATCACATCTTCTTCAATTTGTTTGCATTATGGATCTTTGGGCAGGCTTTGGAACAATTATGGGGGACGAAACGCTTTTTGATGTACTACTTTATAACAGGAATAGGAGCAGGAATTGTCCAGCTTTTTGTATCAAGTGGATATACAGTTGGAGCTTCCGGTGCAGTTTTTGGTATTCTTCTTGGTTTTGGAATGATGTATCCAAATCGAAGAATTATGCTTCTATTTCCACCAATCCCAATTAAAGCAAAGTATTTTGTAGGATTTTATGGTGCACTTGAATTATTTAACGGATTAACCAGAGCTGATAGTGGCGTTGCACACTTTGCCCATTTGGGTGGATTATTAGTAGGGTTTATTTTGATCAAGTTATGGGGGTTAAAAAAACCTTCAGAGTACGCATAGTAGTTTAAGCAGAAGTAAAGATGAGAAATCAGTCATACGATTCATTTGGAAATACCTTTAAGCGCGGATTTATGCAAATGCCCGTGGCTATTCGTACACTTATTGCGGTAAATGCCATTATTTTTGTCATTCAGCTTTTAGTTGGTGCACAACTCAATGTTTGGATCGTAACACATTTTGGTTTCGAACCAAGCTTGCCAACAGCATATTCAGAGCCTTGGAGAATTATTACTTATGGTTTTCTGCATGGTGACTTTTTCCATTTCTTGTTTAATATGTTGTGGCTTTGGTGGATGGGAAGAGCAGTTGAAGATACGATCGGTCCCAGAGCATTCCTGACTATTTATTTTTCTGCATTAGTAGCAGGAGCTATTTTTCATTTTGCTTCGGGCTTTGTATTTGATTATAAATTAGTAATTGGAGCATCAGCAGCTGTAAATGGAATTATGGTAGCATTCGCTGTTCTTTTTCCAAGAACTCCCATCATGTTGATATTTTTGCCTCCGATTGAAGCCAGATATCTTGTTGCCGGACTGGTTGCGATCGATGTATTACTTCTTAATAGCGGAAGTAATGTAGCTCATTTTGCTCATATTGGTGGAGCTTCTGTTGGATATTTATTGACTACAGCCCATAAATCAGGAACAGATCTGAGTAAAGTAATTCGATATTTTGAGTATCTTTTTGGTCGTTTGAAGCCAAGTCCTTCATCGAAGCCGAAAAACAAGAATATGCACATTGTGAAGGATGTTGAGATCGTTGAAGAAGTAGATCAATCTGAATTGGATGAAATTTTAGAAAAGATATCCAAAAACGGATATGATGCTTTGACGAAGGAAGAAAAACAGAAATTATTTGAATTAAGTAAGAAAAATTAGGGCATACATGGCTTCTATAAAAAGAAGAAAGTCAATACAAGTAATGGTAGGTGATGTTCCGGTAGGTGGTGGAGCTCCTATCGTTGTTCAATCAATGACCAATACAGACACAGCAGATATCGACGAAACGGTAGAACAAATAGATCATCTGCACAAAGCAGGTTCAGAGATCGTGAGAATCACCGTAAATAATGATGCGGCAGCAAAAGCAGTTCCTCACATCAAAGAGAAATTGATGAACAGGGGGGTTCCTGTACCCATCGTTGGGGACTTTCATTATAATGGTCATGTGTTGTTGACAAAGTATCCCGATATGGCGGAATCGTTGGGTAAGTTTCGTATCAATCCGGGGAATACAGGTACTAAAACCCGTGACGAGAACTTTACCACGATAGTAGAACAAGCTATTAAGTATGATAAACCTGTTCGGATTGGTGTAAACTGGGGATCGCTTGATCAGCAGTTACTGGCTCAAAAAATGGATGCGAACAACGATCTTGCAGAACCTAAATCAGCAAAAGAAGTGATGCTGGATACTATGGTTGAAAGTGCAAAGCGTTCTTCCAAATTGGCAGAAGATGTTGGTTTGGCTTCAGATAAGATCATCATCAGTTGCAAAATGAGTGGCGTTCAGGATGTGGTAAATGTATACACAAGAATTGCTGATGTAGTTGACTATCCACTTCATGTTGGATTAACAGAGGCCGGAATGGGAATGAAGGGCATGGTGGCCAGTGCTTCTGCGCTTTCTGTGATCTTGCAAAGAGGAATAGGAGATACGATAAGAGTTTCATTAACTCCCCAACCGGGCGCTGACAGAGCATTGGAAGTTCAGGTTGCTCAGCAGGTGCTTCAATCGTTGGGAATCAGGAGTTTTATACCGCAAGTGACTTCCTGCCCGGGATGTGGACGTACAAAAAGTACATATTTCCAGGAATTAGCGGAAGAAATTCAGAATTATATAGTGGAATCGATGCCTGTTTGGAGGGAAGTGTATCCCGGAGTGGAAGAAATGGATGTTGCAGTAATGGGTTGTGTGGTAAACGGTCCCGGAGAATCAAGAGCGGCAAATATAGGAATTTCACTGCCCGGAACGTTTGAAGAGCCAAAAGCTCCTGTGTATGTAGATGGAGAGCATTTCAAAACCCTTAAAGGAGAGGGGATAGGGAAAGAGTTTAAATCTATTCTTAACGATTACATTGTAAAAAATTACAAGAACTAGGTTTTTGTAGTCGGAAGATTGGCTACATAAAAACAATCAGTTACTTACCTTTTCTCAGAATAATATCCTTTTAGTTAAGGAATGATTAAAGATTATTTAAGAAATTTTTAAAAATGTGTTGAAAAATGTAAGCGCTTTCATTATCATTCTTTCACCTTGGTAAAAAACTGTTGGCAATCAATGCGCGATCATTTAATTTTATTATCCGGTTTGCTATTTCTGCTTGTGGGAGCGCTTTCCTGTAAGCAAAAAGTTGATGACAATGTATTAGCGCAAATTAACGACTACTCGATTACCACGATTCATTTCGAGAATGCTTTCAAGGAATATTATTACCGAACCGGAAGAGCTATAAGTGCAAACCCTTCTACAAAACTTTCCGTTTTAAATGCAAAATTCGATAATTATGTACTAGCTACTTACGCTGAAGACAGAGGTTTGGATAGAACAGAAGAAGCCATTCAAAAAAGAGGAGAGATTGAAAGAAGAGTTTTAAACGAAGAGTTTTTGAATCAGGTTATTCTCAAGGATGTACAGGTAAATGATGCTGAACTGAACGAATACTTTGTTCGGTTCAATACAACATTAAGAGCTTCGCATTTATTTGCTCATGATCTTGAATCAGCCAATAAGTTATACAAGAGGCTACAAAACGGCGAAAAATTTGAGCAATTAGCAAAAGAAGTATTTCAGACGCCTTATCTTGCAAACAATGGTGGAGACGTAGGTCGTTTTACTACTGATGAAATGGATATCGCTTTTGAAGAAGCTGCTTTTGGATTAAAGATCGACGAAATTTCAAAACCTGTTCCTACAGCTCAGGGTTACAGTATTATCAAGCTTACCGACCGGTTCACTAAGCCTATACTCACCAAAAATGAATTTGCTATCAAAAAAGCTGAAATAGCTTCTTATGTTTATAAAAAAAAGAAAGAGCTTGCTACCAGAGAGCATTTGTACAACTTCAGAGACAATTTAGAATTTAATCCTGATATTTTTGACGCTCTTTGGAATAAGATGAATGAGAATTATTCCTCAGCTATTTCTAAGGACGCCGAATTTTTATCCAATCTGGCATCAGATAAAACTTTGGCTGCGTATTACGAGTTTGAATTTACTCTTGATGATTTTGCTGTCGAATTCAGATTTACTCCGTTATCTCAAATTAATGCAATAGAAGGAAAGCAGGGCTTTGAAAATTTTGTAATCGGGACTGCTTTAAGAGCTTATTTATATAAAAATGCAAAAGAAGCAGAGATTGATAATCAGAGAATGGCAAAAGAGTCGATAGAAGAAACTTTTTATACCTTTCTGGCTCAAAGTGCGGTTCAGGATCTGAGAAGTTCCATTTCAAACTCAGATCAGGAATTGAGATCCGCTTTTCAAAACAACAGTGAACGGTTTTATAAGCCTATAGAGGTTAATCTTTCCAGAATAGTTGTTGACACGGAAGAAAAAGCCAATTTTTTAATTTCAGAATTAAAGAAGGGAGCGGATTTCAAAGCATTGGTGGAAAAGTACACCATAATTAATGAAGACCTTCTTACAAGTGGGGAGTTGGGTTTTGAAAACATCAAAAATTATGGTTCTTATGCCCCTAAAATTTCCGAATTGCAAGAAGGCGAGATATCAGAAGTGATTAATTATCAAACAGGGCAATACACTATTTATAAGATGAATGGGAAGATTGAAGGCCGCCCTTTGAGGTTTGATGAAGCCAAAGAATCAGTAGATGCATTTTTGATGAATAAGAAATTAGAAGCAGTAAAGGATAAGACAATTAGGGATGTTAAAGAAAAGCATAATGCTCTTATTGATATCGAAAAATTAAATGAAGTTACTATTCAAATCTGAAGCAGTGTATGAACATTAAAAAGCTACTACCGGTATTATTTTTATTAGTTAGTGTTGGGGTACAGGCCCAGTCAGGAAAAATTACGGGTAAAATTCTGGATGCTGAAACCGGAGAGGCGCTGATAGGTGCAACAGTTGGAATAAAGGGATCTACAAAAGGAGCTGTTGCGGATATTGATGGTAATTATCTGATGTTAAATGTAGCTCCGGGTACTTATACTTTGGAAGCAAGATATATTGGATATGCAACTTTGGCTGTTCAGGAAATAATCGTGAGAACTGACTTGACTACAGAGCAGGATTTCAGGTTAGAACTGGAAGCGTTTGAAGGTGAAGAAATTGTGGTGGTGGCTACTCGCCAACCGGTGTTAAAGGATGTAACCAGTTCAGAATCCAGAGTAAGCAGTGAGGAAATCAAAAAGCTGCCGGTGCAGGAAGTTTCTGATGTAATTGGACTTCAGGCCGGAGTTAATGTGGATAATGGGGGGGGGATTCATATCAGAGGTGGACGAACTTCGGAGGTTTCCTATGTTGTGGATGGTATCAGAGTAACTGACGATTATGATCGATCGAACGGAGTTAGAATCGAAAATGAATCAGTTCAGGAACTTCAGGTAATTTCGGGCTCTTTTAATGCAGAGCACGGTCAGGCACTCTCAGGAATTGTAAATGTAGTTACCAAGTCTGGAGGTAGTCAGTTTGATGCTTCTGTAAATGCATGGACAGGTAGCTATATGGCTACTTCACAAAGCGATTTATATGATGGTATTGGAACGAGTTTCCGTACTGTAAACCCAAACAGAATGTATAATCTTTCTGCTTCGGTTTCAGGTCCGATTGTAAAAGATAAACTTACTTTTTTTGTAACTGCACGAAGATTTGAAAATGAAGGATATTTAACGGGGCGAAATGCATTTTCACCTCACGGGCAATTCAGAGATACATTGGCATTAGGAACTGATTTTGATTCGTACAGAACTATTTATAATGAAAGGGTGGATTTCAGTAAGCCATGGTATTCTGTTGATACAGTTAATTTTCAGGGAACTGATCGCTTGGTGTTAACGGATGACGGCACCAGAGACAGCTCGTTAGTAAATATGAATAACTTTCAAAGCACAAGTTTCCAGGGAAATTTGGAGTATAGGTTTTCAAGGTTTTTGAAATTCAATTTAATAGGATCATACGGTCTTGAAGAAGGGCAGGGATATGATCATCAAAATAAGTTAGTTCCTTTAGGGAGGGGAAATAGCTTTCGCAATAATTATGCACTTAATTTTAAAACTACTATAACCCCTTCCTCTAAAACATTTCTTACTGTAAATCTGGCCAACAGATACAATGAACAGAAAAATTATTTGTATGATGATCCTTGGGATCCACGCTATTTTAATTTTGACAAGGTAGTCGAGTTTTACTCACCAGCTGAGCAAAGTATACCCGGGGCGGCTCAGTTCAGCTTTTACGGAACAGACAACAACCGTTTCTTCAGATCTACAGATACATTTATCGGGAAAGCTGAAATTTCAAGTCAGGTTAATGAAAATCATTATGTAAAAGCGGGTATTAATCTTCAGTTTGATGAAGTAAGTTTTGAAAGCGTTTCCTTAGTTCCTTTTACTGACCCGTCCATAAGTTTACCACCCGGTACACCCGAGGAACTGAAACCATTCGTAAAGCTGGGCTATCCGGAGTTGAACACACCCGGTTATCAAAAATATTCGGAGTCTCCGAGAAATTTTAGTGCTTATATTCAGGATAAGATCGAGTTTGATAATCTGATTATAAATGTTGGATTAAGATTTGATTACTTTGATCCGAATTCAAGAGTGGTTGCTGATCTTGAAGACCCTGACATCACTTCACCCACAAAACAAGAGAATCAGTACAGAGATCAAAACGGGAATGGCCAACAAGACCCGGGTGAACCAGATGTTACTTTAGAAGAACGTCAGCAATATTGGTATAAAGATACCAGCATTAAAACACAGCTTAGTCCCAGAGTAGGTGTAGCATATCCCATTAGTGATCGTGGAGTGCTGTATTTTTCATATGGTTATTTCTTTCAGGTTCCTTCTTATAACTTCATGTACACAAACAGCAGAGTTTTTGTAGGTGAGCGAAGCGGGAATTTAGGTTTATTCGGAAATCCTGATCTGAAACCTGAAAGATCTACTCAATATGAGTTGGGCTTGAAACAGGAAATTTTTGACGGCACAGCTATTGAGCTTACGGGTTATTATAAAGACACCAGAGATTATGTTTCAAGCAGACCTCAGGTTACAGGTGCTGCTTCTACAAACTATGGTATCTATTTCAACAGAGATTTTTCGAAATCAATTGGCTTTACATTTGCATTCAATCAATTTGTAAGCCAGCGTTTTAATTTTGGTTTAGATTATACATTCAGTTCGGTTGAAGGAAGTAACTCAGATCCAAATTCAGAGTATTTTGATATTGTTAACGCAGGAACTCAAATTGATTCTACAAATCAAACTTCATCAACAACAAAGTTAATCCAACCTCTGAATTGGGACAGAACACATATTGTAAATGGTTCCATGTTTTATTCGGGTAATAATTGGGGTGCTAATTTGGTAACTAAATTCAGTACAGGTACGCCTTATACCCCTCAAACAGATATTCCCGGTGTGGAAATTGGGGTAGGAGCAAGTACCAGAGATTTAAGAAATACTTCCCGACTTCCAACAAGATTTACTGTGGATCTTAATACATATAAAAATATCAATTTACCAAACGGTTCCAGTATGGAGCTTTTTCTGAATATTTATAACCTGCTTGACAGTAAAGTTATAAACAATGTATATGGAGACTCAGGTGAAGCAACCGCACCGTTACCGATTAATACTGTAGACACAGCAGACCCGGGATTTTATTCAAATCCATCTTTTTATGCAGAACCAAGACGAATTCAATTAGGACTTTCAATCTCTTTTTAAACAATGAATAAAAAAACATTCAATATTAAAGGCTTATTCATTCTTCTTTTCGTTGCACTCTTTCCTTTGTTTTCAGGAGCTCAGGACTATGAGCCAAGTGAGGAAAGATCTTCTTTTGAAGACAGAAAGAAATCCACAATGGATGCAAACAGACTTAGAGCATCTTACTTTAATACAGGGCATGCAGGGCGTAGAAATAACACCAGTTTGGATGAACTGATTTTTGAATTCCCAAGAAATACGAATCGTGAGTATATGTACTTTATGAGCGTTCACTTCGGAACCGAAGTACAGGCACAAAATAGTTCTGATGTTGTTCAAATTGTAAATGTAGCATCTTTTAAAACAAACAGAGACGGAAGTCAGAATTGGTCACTCAACCCGATTGAAGGATACTCAAGGGATGATTCCAAAGAAATTGCAAGAAGTGACCGGGGTCCGGCTTCGCCTCTCGGAAATACATGGCCTGATTCCTGGCCTGATAAATTTGAAGATGGTGGGGATGGCTGGGCAGGCTCCTGGAACGGTTTCTTCGGAAGAGATCAATTTAATGCGGATCTGGAATTTTACTATAAAGCAGGAGATGACAGATATACCCGATATAGTACAGGAACATTCAGACCGGATGATACGGATCCAACAAGAGGTGGGTTGGCGATAGTAATGGATACAAGAATTCTTGCCTGGTCTCAAATCCTGATCAATTCTGTTCATTTTAATTTATTTGAAATTACTAATGATGGAAGCTACGATTACCCTAGAATGTCATTTGGTTTATGGATCGCGGATTTTGTTGCAGGAGGTGGGCCTACTGATCAACCGGTATTTGATAACCTTAGAGCGATTGCTTATTTGACTGATACGGACAGAAATAATGCACCATCATCTTTTGATGGATTACCGATTGGTGAAATGGGATTAAGCTTTTTGGAGACTCCGGGAAATGCCGGGGATGGAATTGATAATGATGGAGACAGTGACACTTATGATCCAGAAAATGCAGACTTTTATGATCCTGAAAATGTCGATTTATTCCGCTTACTTTTGGAAGAGAATGGAGGGTTTTATGCTAACGCTACGCTAAAGGATACGGTAGTTAGAGAATTTGAACCTGCTGACTTTGATTCAAGAACCATCAATGTTGGGGATAAAATAGTTTTAATAAGTGAAAATGGTACCCGGGTAATACAAGAGTATAACGGAAATAGTTTTGTATCACAGGGAATTACATATAATCTGGGAGCTTCGTTTACGGTACAAGAAGAACTATTGCCACTGTCAGACCCGAATTTCGGAGTTCATATAGACGGTTTAGACAATGATTTTGATGGCCTGATTGACGAGAATACGCCGAATCATTTAGAGAAGACCACATTCGTAAACGGAAACTCAATTACAAAACCGGTTCGGTTTATTAATTATTTGTATTTCAATGATGGAGACAGTTTACAACAAGGATTGATCGTCTCTAATCAGGAAATAAGAGCAAGAATATCATCTGATCAGGATTTCGCAGATCTGGTTAATGATACTTACGACGGGAGATTTCAAAATCATTTTACCAGTGCTCCAATGATTGATGAAGGTCGTGGTGATTCATTTGATAACGACAATGACTGGAACGAAAACTTTGATGATGTGGGAATTCAGGGAGATCCTGATACACCAAGTGAAGGACAGGGAGATGGAAAAGCAACTTCAGGAGCGGGTACAACTTTTCCAGGAGAACCAAATATTGATAAAACTGATGTAAGTGAAACAGATCTTATAGGTGTTTCAAGAGCTATAATCTTTTCAGCCGGAGCATTGCAAGTGAGTTTGGATTCTGATATTTGGTTTAATTACCTGATTCCGGGCGAGTTTGACGTTGTTGGTAATCCCGGTACGGATCAGGATATTTATGTGTCTTCAGGGCTGTTCCCGCTCAGAGTTGGGGAATCACAAAGTTTTGCGGTTGCTATTTCAGCAGCGGCTTCCACTTCTCCAACAGGAACTGCAGCACAGGATCGAACTCAATTAAATAATAATTTAGATCAAGCCAGAGTTGCTTACGAAGCAGATTACCAGTTTGCAGTTGCACCTGATCCTCCCATTGTATCAGCTGTTCCGGGAGATGGCAAAATTACCTTGTATTGGGAAACCAATTCGGAATTTTCCTTCGATCGTTATCTGAATAATATTTCCGGCAATGGGTTTGATTTTGAAGGCTATAAAATTTATCGATCTACTGATCCATCTTTTGAAGATATATTTAATGTCACCGATGCATACGGAAATGCTACCTATTATAGTGATATCGCAATTTTTGATAAGAATAACGGTATCCAGGGATTACATCCTGTTGATGTAAATGGTGTGAAATTTGATATGGGTAATGATTCAGGTCTTCAACGTAGCTTTGTTGATACTGATGTTGTAAATGGCAAGACTTACTATTATGCAGTAACAGGATTTGATTTTGGATATGTACCGGCGGGAATTTCACCTTCTGAATCTCCCATTCAAATTAGTCAGGGACCGGATGGATCGATCAGTTTTGGAGTAAATGTAGTGCAAGTGCGCCCGTCAAGATCTCAGGCAGGATATATTGCTCCTGACAAACCACAAGCTACTATTGTTCAAGGTTCACCGGGCGGAACAGTCAGTGTTGATATTATTGATCCTTTTGAGCTTAAAGCAGACAACCTTTATGAGGTAACATATGAGGATACTTTAATTGATGGGGGTTCAGATCCTGATACCCTGAAAACGCAGAATTTTACACTCAGAAATGTGACCGATGGAGCAAATGATACACTTATTTCTCGTTCTCCAAATGTAAACGGAGGAAATAATCCAATCACTGAAGGTTTTACTATTTCGATGACAAATGTAGAGACTTTTGGTGTAAATGAGTCTAGATCCGGATGGAATGAGACCGGAAACCCTAAGCCTCACCAGTACTTCTTTGCTACTCAAGGTGCATCAAAAGTTTCCGATTACCAAATTGTAATAGGTGAAAATATAGGTTTTGGAAGATCAACTGAGAGGGAAGTTGAAGTTGGTACTGGAACGTTCCTCACAGCTCCTTCAATAGATACTAACTTTAAAGTCTTCAATACCTACACAAATGAAGAGGTTGATTTTGCATACTTTGATTTAAACAGAGATGGAGCTACTATTAGAGCTACGTCATGCGATCCATCCGGAAATAATGCTCCTAAGGATCCTCAGCAACCTGATTCAGTTTACCAAGCCCCTCCACAAGGTGTATTTTCTTCAGTTTCTAGTATTACTGGTCAATGTTCAGATTTAGTTTATGTAATTGAAGATGCTCGAGAGTTTCAAGATACTTTAACTTATCGTTTCGAATTAAGAACATTGATTTCTAATAATATATTAACAACCAGAAATCCTCAATTAGGTGATACTCTGGAAGTATTTACTACCAAGCCATTCTCCAGAAATGATAGATTTCAGTTCAGAATGGATCCGGAAAACTTGCCTAAAGTAGATGAGGATTCAGCAAAAAGTGCACTGGATGATATTTTAGTTATTCCTAACCCGTATAAGGTTTCAAGTATTTATGAACAGGAAGCTGCAGGAGGAAGCAGACAGCAAAACAGAGAAATTCATTTTAATGGTTTGCCGGTGCCTTCTACGCTGAGAATATTTACATCATCAGGGGTACTTGTAAGAGAAATTGAAGTAACATCAAGAAATGTTCAGGGAGATAACGGAGGAACCTATATATGGGATCTGTTAACTAAGGATAATCTGGAAATCGCTTACGGAATTTACATATACCATGTGGAAGCCAAAGGTGTAGGAAACAAAACCGGTAAATTTGCGGTGATCAAATAATGAATGCTATGAGAAAAATATTCTACACTGGTTTAGTTGTATTATTGTCAGGAATTGGTAGCAGTAGTTTTGCACAAATTTCAAAAGTAGGAACAACAGCAAGTAATTTTTTAGAAATGCCGGTTGGAGCCAGAGCTTCATCAATGTCTGCCTTTGCAGCGACAGTGAACGACCCGTCAGCAATGATATTAAATCCGGCAGGTTTGGCAGAATTAAATAGTCAGGAAATTCAGATTGAGTTCACTGACTATTATCTGGATTTTACCCATAGTTATGTGGGTATAGGATTACCGACAAAAAAAGGAGTAGCCGGAATACATGTATTAGCATTGAATTATGGAGAATTTGAAGAAACCACGGAGCAAGCGCAAGGCAAAACCGGAAGAACTTTTGGAGCATATTCAGTTTCAGTTGGCGGTTCTTACTCACAAAAATTGACTGATAAGTTATCGGTTGGTGGTACTATAAAATTCCTGCACGAACAAATTGAGGATGTATCAGCTTCGGGTCTGGCCTTTGATGTTGGCACCTTATTTATTACTCCTTTTGATGACATTCGATTTGGAGTAAGTGTTACAAATATTGGTTCAAAAATGCAGTTAACCGGAAACGGATTGATTACGGAATGTGATTTAGATGATAGTAGCTCCGGAAATGGTAATACTGATTGTAATTTAGCGACCAGAGAATACGATTTACCGTTAATGCTGAGAGTTGGTTTTGCATGGGACGCTTATATAAGCGATGATATCAAGGCAACATTAACTCTTGATGGTAATAATCCATCAAATAATGTACAAAGCATTAGTGTGGGAGGAGAAATTTCGCTGTTAAATGATACGGTATTTCTTAGAGGAGGAGTTCCTTATATCGGTCAAAATAACAGCAAAGAGACATTCAATGCCGGAGTGGGGATTAAGTATCAGGTAGACAGTTCTTTAAAACTTGGATTTAATTACGCTTATCACGGATACGAATACTTAGGTGATGTTAACAAACTAAGCCTTCAGGTTTATTTTTAAACTAATCAAAACAATAACAAACAAGGGTTCAAATATGAACAATGTTACAAAATTTGTGCTATCCTGTTTAGTTGTGATCTTAGGATCATCAGCTGTTACTATGGCGCAAACAAAAATACGCGATGCTCGTGGCCAAGATGGTCAGGAAGTCACAATAGTTGGTATTATGAACACCCCCGACTACGGTTTCAACGACGGACAATTTTTTGTTCAGGATTCTACCGGTGGTATAAATATTTTTTATAACGATGTTGGCGGTGCAAATAATCAAGATACAAGTGCATACCTAGGATGGACTAAAGGCGATACGCTTCAAATAACCGGAACAATCGGTTCTTTTGGTAGCCAAATCCAAATAGCCCCTAACAGCATTACAATTTTAGGAACCGGAGAATCATCTTCCGTGCCTGTTACCGCAATTACTCAAGCAGATCTTAGTGTAGATTCAAAATACCAAGGTATGTTAGTTAAAGTAGAATCAGTTGGGTTGGCTGATGGTGAAACATGGCCGGCTGATGCACAAACATCTTCAGGAGTTAGTGTTGATGTTGCTACGGCTGATAGTGCATTTGTACTTAGGATTGACAGAGATGAATCATACTACGATGGCGCACCTGCTCCTACAGACGCATTCAATTTAACAGGTGTACTTGCCAGATTTAATTCTGATGTACAGGTTATGCCATTTGATTCTACCGATGTTCAGAATATCGTTAAAGTTACTTTCATGGTTAATACTGCTACAGCGCCTGATACCGTAATGGAAAACCATTATGTAGGTGTATTTGGTGCAATTTCAGGTCCAAACGGTGCAGGAAATCCATACTTAGGTCAAACAGTTGACTGGAATAATTCTACTGATATAGTTGCTCAAAATCAGGGTGGCGACTATTGGTCAGTTACTTTTGATATGGCTGCAGGTGATACTTATAATTACAAGTATTGGTTAGGCTCTGATAAAGACACAGAACTTCCTGCCGGTGGATGGGAAAGCGGAGACAACAGACAGTTTACTTTAGATTTCGATCAGGCTTCTGACTCAGTTGCTCCTATGAATTGGTATGAAACCAGAATGGCACCGTTTACTTCAGAAGAAGACAGTGTTTCTCTTTTCTTCCGAGTTAATGTTGGAGCACAAGCTCAGGACGGATCATTCGATCCTGAAACATTTAAAGTTGGTGTTCGTGGTAACGGCGCTTTCTTTACCAATGACTGGGGAACCGGAGATTTTCTTGAAAAAGGTGGTCAAACGGGTGATAATTTATTCTACGAAGGTGTTGTAAGAGCCCAGAAAGACTCTGCTGCAGCAATCGATGGTTCAATTGAATATAAGTTTGTTCTTGAAGCAGCTGATGGTACAGTAACTTGGGAATCAACAGATAACAGGCCGATAAACATCCCAGCTCAGGACTCTACTGTCCATTGGGTATTTTTCAATAATACACCTCCAACGGACGCAGTAATTGTAAACACGACACTTAGTTTTGAAGTTAATGTTGGAATTCTGGAAGGTTTAGATCTTTTCAATTCAAGTATTGATACAGTAGCTGTAAGAGGTACATTCAATAGTTGGGGTGAAGCTAGAATGAATTTTAATCAAGTACTAGGTACATACGAAGCAAACAACTTACCTTACACAAAAGCTGAAGGAACTGAAGAAAAATACAAGTATTACATTAAGTGGGATGCTAGAAGAGATTCTGCTGAAAGCGAATTTTTCTTAGAAGGTATTCAATCAGCTAATACCGGATGGGAAGAACCGGGAGTAACAGGTGGTGCTGACAGAACATTCACAATTGAAAATAAAGCTAATCAGGATAAACTTTCTGAATTCTATAACGGAGTGGAACCGGAAGCTTTATTAACTGCAAACAATGTTGAAACAGGTGCTATCAGTGTTACTTTTAGTATTGATATGTCACCGGCACTACAGCATACAACACCATTTGTTCCTGCTTCTGATTCAGTATTCCTTTTTGTGGATACTCCATTCTTTGCATTAACAAATGGAATTACAGTTCCCGGTGATACTGGTGAGAACTTTATTACAACTTCGGATTCTGAAAGAGAAAGACTTCAGTTTACAGATGGAGATGGAGATATGGTTTATGAACTAACTCTGGATCTGGTATTACCAACTCTAAACCATATCGGTTTCAGAATAGCGTATGGTGAGCCAACATCAGCGGATGGTTCTCTTGTGGTAAATGGCGGTGGATTTGATGCCGGTCGAAGACATTACCAATATATTTCACCTCAAGTGGATGCACAAGGTAATGTTACTTGGGCTTCATCATTTGCTTTCCCGGAATTAACGTGGAAAGCTTCAGATCTTCCATTTGAGCAGCCACCAAGTTATACCACTGTTGGAATAGAAGATGACTTGGCAAACGTGGAAACATTCAGATTAAATCAAAACTATCCGAATCCATTCAACCCAAGTACTACCATTAGTTTTAATCTGCCAAATGCTGCAGATGTAACCTTATCGGTATACAATGTTCTTGGACAACGTGTTGCTACATTATTAAATAACAGAAAATATACTTCTGGTAGCCATACACTTAGTTTTGATGCAAGTAACCTTGCTTCCGGTATTTATATTTACCGAATTCAGGCAGGGTCGTACACAAGTCAGAAGAGAATGACTTTAATCAAATAATTTTTCTCTAATAAGTCTTCGCAGATGCTTTGACCGGCATCTGCGTATTTAAACTGATACAGAAATTTGGCATCTACTATATACGATATTGCAGAAGAAGCAGGAGTAAGTATTGCAACTGTTTCACGAGTGTTCAATCAAAGAGATAATGTCTCTGAGAGAACCCGTAAAAAGGTTTTGGCAATAGCTGAAAGGGTTGGTTATCATCCACAGGCAAATGCTCAAGGTCTTGCGAGCAGAAAAACCAATACTATTACTGTTGTTGTTCCCGTGATCTCTAACTATTTCTTTATGGAAGTTTTGGGAGGTATTCAGGATAAACTAAATAGCTTCGATTACGAACTCACTATTTTCAATATAAGTCCCAGCAAGGATACGTTTTCTCAGGTAGAACATGTGTTAAAGAGAAGGGCTTCAGAAGGTTGTTTATTCATTTCAATTCATTTAGAGCAGGAAGAATGGCATCAATTAAAGCGCTACAACATTCCAATTACTTTGATTGATGAATATTATGAAGGATTTGATTCAGTAAGTGTTGATAATACCGAAGGCGCTTATAAAGCAACAAAATACCTGTTAAACAGAGGTTTAGACCGGGTGGCAATGCTTTCAGCTTTAGTTACCTCTAAACCAATCCAAAGCAGAATAAAGGGTTTTAAAAGAGCTTATACAGAAACAGGAAAAGCTTTTTCACCTTCATTGATCGTAGCCGGAGATTCCACATACAGGGATGGCTTTACTGAAAGAGGAGGATACGAGGCAATGGTTAAAATTTTAACCATGAAACCTGAAGCTGAAGCATGTTTCTGCGCCTCTGATATTCAGGCAGTTGGTGCTTTGAAAGCCATGCAGGATATAAATAAAAGTATTCCTCTCATCGGATATGATGATATTGAATTAGCTGAATATATGGGATTGTCAACTATTCGTCAGCCTATGAGAGATATGGGATTTTTTGCTACTCAAAATTTAATTGAGCGATTGGAAAACCCTAAAAAAGCTGTTTCACAGACCGTTTATACACCGGAATTAATTTTAAGAGACTCAACTGAGTAACTATATTTATGAAGAATTTTTTAGTATCAGGATCAGTATTTTTAGCCTTTCTGTTTTTACCAATAATTGCATTATCTCAGGTTGTTACCTTTGAACCTTCTTTTGCAACTCAGAACGATACATTAACTCTTACTTTTGATGCAACTCAGGGAAATGGAGAATTAGTTGGTTTTTCGGGAGATGTGTACTTGCATACGGGGTTAATTACCGATAAAAGTTCAAATCCTTCCGATTGGAAATACGTTCAATCCGGTTGGGAATCCTATCCTGCAAAATTGAAAGCTACATCTATTGGAAATGATAAATGGGAATTTAAATACCCGTCTTCAGTAAGGGAGTTTTATAATGTTTCGGCTGCTGATAAAGCGGAAGAAATAACATTGTTATTCAGGGGTACGCTAGACGGAGCCGGAGCACCAGACAAGGTTGGAAGGGCTTCGGGAGGCGGAGATATTTTCCTTGAACTTTTTGAGAATGAAGTATCAGTACAATTTTTAAATCCTGCTGAAAAATCGAAAATCATTAAAACCAATGAAATTATTGATATTGATGGGATTGGGAATTCTCCGGCAGGAAACCTGAATTTGAGCTTGAAACTAAATGGTAATGAAGTTGCGCAAACTTCTGTATCTGATACAGTCAGTTACTCATTTTCATCAACAACAGAAGGGAATTTTAAATTTGATCTGATAGGTGATGACGGGGCAGGTGAAGAGGATTCAACTTCTGTGACTATCATTGTTACTGACGGAGCGGTTATGGAAGCCCGACCTGCAGGACTTGAAGATGGAATTACTTATGGCGAAAATGGAACTTCAGCTAAATTGTCACTTTTTGCTCCCGGCAAGAAAGAGGTGTTTGTAGTTGGGGATTTTTCCGATTGGGAATTGGATTTCAACTACCAGATGAAAAAAGATTCACTGAAATCCGATAGTGTTTGGTTCTGGACTGAGATTACAGGGCTAACTCCGGGAGAAGAATATGGTTTCCAATATGAAATTGATGGAAGTTTAAGAATCGCTGATCCTTATTCAGAGTTAGTACTTCATCCGAATGACGATAATTTCATTTCTGAATCCGTATTTCCAAATTTAAAAGAGTATCCTGACGGGAAAACAACAAACTATGTTGGAGTTCTCTTTCCGGGAAAAACCCCGTACCAATGGGAAGCAACTTCTTATGAAAGACCCCAAAAAGAAGATCTGGTTATTTATGAGCTTTTGGTAAGAGATTTCCTGGCTGATCACAGCTATGCTTCTTTAATTGATACACTGGATTATCTGGATCGACTGGGAATAAATGCCATTGAGCTAATGCCGGTGAATGAATTTGACGGAAACGAGAGCTGGGGATATAACCCAAGTTTCCATCTTGCGCTGGATAAATATTACGGTACTCCCGATAAATTCAAAGAGTTTATTGATGAAGCACATAAACGAGGAATAGCGATCATTCTGGATGTGGTGATGAATCACGCGACCGGTCAAAATTCATTGTACAGAATGTACGAAGTTGGAAGTAATCCTTATTTCAATGTGGAAGCTAAGCATGAGTTTAATGTATTCAATGATTTTAATCATCAATATTCGGGTACACAGTACTACAACAAAAAAATGATCGAACATTGGATCAATGAATATAAAATTGATGGATTCAGATGGGATCTTACCAAAGGGTTTACTCAAAATTGTAGTCCGGCAGGCAATGGTTGTACTAGTTCTTATCAACAAGACCGAGTTGATCTTTTAAAAAAGTACGCTGATTATCAATGGGCAGCTGATCCCGATTTTTATGTGATCTTTGAGCATTTGGGTACTTCAAATGAAGAGAAGCAATGGGCCGATTACCGTATCAATGAAGGAAAAGGAATCATGCTTTGGGGAAATATGAATCACCCATACAATGAAGCAACGATGGGCTACATAACCAATTCAAATTTGTATGGAGTGCTTTCTGAATCAAGAGGATTTCAGGAAGAAAGATTGATAGGTTACATGGAAAGCCATGATGAGCAATGGCTGATGTTCAAAAATATCAGTTTCGGAAACTCATCAGGTGATTACAATGTGAGAAACCTGAATACAGCTTTGGGTAGACAAAAACTTGCCGGTGCCTTCTTCTTTACTCTTCCCGGACCTAAAATGATATGGCAGTTTGGTGAAGTTGGTTATGGATATGGTAACAACGGTGAACAATGCCTGAACGATTCTGCTGATTGTCCCGCAAGTGCTCCCGGAAGAGTAGCGAATAAACCAATTCGTTGGGATTACTGGAATACCAAAGGAACAGAAAGAGTTAAACTCTACAAAACATGGGCAGCTCTAATCAATTTAAGAAATAGCAGTCCGGCTTTCACTGAACCTGAAAATACTACCTACACTTTATCAAATCGTATAAAGAGAATAATTCTCGAGCATTCAGACACTGATGTAGTTGTTGTTGGAAATTTTGATGTTTCACCGATTACTACGACTGGAGACTTTCCAGAGCTTGGAACCTGGTACGACTTCTTTGAAGGAATGGAATATGAAGTAACGGATTCTGAACAAGCTATTCGATTAGAACCGGGTGAATTTAAGGTTTATACCACAAAACAGTTTGACGCACCGGAGACAGGTATAGCAACTTCAAATGAAGAATTACCAAATGAAGGATCGAGTTCATTCAAGCTTTACAATAACTATCCAAATCCATTCAATCCATCTACAAACATAAAGTTTGATGTTGCAAAGACGGGAGTAGTTAAACTGGAAGTGTTTGACATACTTGGAAGAAAAGTTGCTACGCTTTTTGATGGCAAGAAATCGGTTGGTACGCATACCGTAACTTTTGATGCTTCTTCACTTTCAAGTGGGGTTTATTTTACCCGATTTACTGCAGGAAATACGATACAGGTTCAAAAAATGACATTACTAAAATAACTTAAGAAGTATAGTATGAGGAAATTAACCGGGTTAATTGTACTGTTTTTAGTTTGGGGATGCTCCTCAGAAAATAATATCGAATACGGAGATCAGATCGTTGGGTTGGGATCTCCAATTACTTTGGGGTATGATTCCACAATTGTAATCATGGAAGACTATTTCATGGATCCATCAACAATCGATGATGTTTCCACACCTTCTTCAATCACTTATTATTTGACTGATGGCAATTCAAAATTAGTTTTGAAGGGTGATATTTCCGGAAAACTTGATGTCATTTCTTTTCACGATGGCGATGTTTCTTACGATATACTTTTGAAGAAGACCTCAAAACAAGAAGTAACTTTCAGTATAGAAGACAAAGGCTATGATCTGGTTCAGATAAAAGGAGAGATGAATGCCTGGAATCCTAATGCTTCGGATTTCAAAAAAGAAAATGACACCTGGACTTTCAGCATGTTGGTGAACGAAGGTTTGTATCAGTATTTGTTTGTTGTTGATGGAGAAGAAATGAAAGATCCGTCAAATTCTGAAACCGTTTCAAACGGGATGGGGGGATTTAACAATCTGCTTACAGTTGGAAATATCGATGCTGAAAAACCGAAATTAGATACATATGACTTTTCGGACGAACGAGTGTATCTGCAATCTGATGAAGCTGAGAATGTTATAGCACTTTGGGAAAATCATCAACTCAAAACTGAATTTAAGGATGATATCATCAGAGTATATTTACCCGAGAATTCTGATCTTGATGGGAGAACACATATTCGCGCGTGGACTTTCAATGAAAACGGAATCTCAAACGATGTGCTTATTCCTCTTGAAAACGGCAAAGTTCTGGATGGTGCAGAAAGTCTTACACGAAATGATGTAAGAGCATGGAATATGTATTTTGTTCTTATTGATCGGTTCAAAGATGGAAATCCATCAAACACAAGAAAAGTTGATGACCCTGATATTCATCCAAAGGCGAATTATTATGGTGGTGATTTGGCAGGAATTACACAAAAGATCAGAGATGGTTATTTCGATCAGATCAATATAAATGCACTTTGGCTTTCACCAATTTCTCAAAACCCGGAAGATGCATGGGGTTTATGGGATAAAGGCGGTGTAAAAACAAAGTTCTCAGGTTATCACGGATACTGGCCTGTCTCGTCTTCAAAAATTGATGATCGCTTCGGAACTTCTGACGAGTTTAAAGAGCTGTTAAGTGTTGCACATGAAAACGGAATGGCTGTAATACTGGATTATGTAGCCAATCACGTTCATAAAAATCATCCTGTTTATCAAGGAAATCCTGAATGGGCAACAGATCTGTATCTGCCTGACGGAAGAATGAATACGGAATTATGGGATGAGCAGCGGCTTACCACTTGGTTCGACACTTTCATGCCTTCACTTGATTTTTCAAATCCTGAGGTAATTGAAACCATGACGGATTCTGCTCTTTTTTGGGTGGAAGAATATGAATTGGATGGTTTTCGTCACGACGCCACAAAGCACATTCAGTTAGAATTCTGGAGAACATTGACCAGAAAGGTAAAAGAAGAAATTATTGTTCCCGAAAACAGACAAGTATTTCAGGTGGGAGAGACTTACGGGAGTCGTGAATTGGTAGCCAGTTATATTAATTCCGGAATGCTTGAAAGTCAGTTCGATTTTAGCATGTACGATGCAGGTTTGAATGCTTTTGGTCAGAATCTCTCTTTTGAGGGATTACAAAGTCAACTTCAGGAAAGCTTCAATTACTTTGGCTATCACAACATGATGGGAGTCATTTCAGGAAATCACGACAAACCAAGATTCATCACATTAACAAGTGGTGAAGTAAAATGGGATGAAGATTCCAAACTGGCAGGATGGACCAGAGAGATCGGTTCACCTCAGGCTTTTGCTTACGATCGTCTGAGCTTACTTCTGGCTTTTAATCTGACTATTCCCGGAATTCCCGTTACTTATATGGGCGACGAATTTGGAATGCCCGGCGCCAACGATCCTGACAACAGAAGATGGATGCGGTTTGAAGATTCTGAATTAAGTCAGCTTGAGCTAAGGAACAGAAGTATATATTCAAAATTGTCGGAGCTGAGAACTTCAGAAATGTCCATTCTTTTTGGTGACTTCCAGTTCCTTAAAGTTGAAGCTGATGTTATGGCGTATTCCAGAGCGTATTTTGCTCAGCAAACCATAGTAGTTTTCAACAAAAGTAAAACACAGCAACAAGTTTCAGTTGACCTGAGACCGGGTTTTGATTACTCAAAATTGGTACATCACTTTGGCAATACGTTCTCAGTTGAGGGGAATACATTGACTGTGACTTTACCTTCTAACTCATTCGAAATTTTAACGCTTTAAAAAATAAATATGTTTAAGCGAACCTTACTTTTATCCATTTTTGTCGCTTCAGTTTTTGCGGCTTGTACACCATCTGAAAAACAGGTTGAGAAAAAGCAAAGTTTAGTAGTTCATCCGGAGTGGAGCAAGAACGCCAATATTTATGAAGTGAATATCCGTCAGTATTCTGAAGAAGGAACATTCAAAGCTTTTCAGGAAGATCTTCCGCGATTAAAGGAAATGGGAGTTAAGATTCTTTGGTTGATGCCTATTCATCCAATTGGAAAGATCAACAGAAAGGAAACTGAAGAAAGCAGAGGGAGTTATTATTCTGTTGCTGACTACAAAAAAGTAAATCCTAACTTTGGAACAGAAGAAGACTTTAGGAATTTGGTTGATGCAGCTCATGAGCAAGGATTTAAGCTAATTATCGACTGGGTTGCCAATCATTCAGCTTGGGACAACCCGTGGACAGAAAACAAAGATTGGTATGAATTGACAGAAGATGGCAATTTCATGCCTCCAAGAGGAACGGACTGGTCGGATGTTATTCAGTTAAATTACGAAAGTGAAGAAATGCGTGCGGCAATGTTAGATGCTCTCGAGTTTTGGGTTCGTGAATTTGATATAGATGGTTACCGCTGTGATGTTGCAGGAATGGTACCGACAGATTTCTGGGAAAACGCAAGAGTTGAGCTTGATAAAATTAAGCCGGTATTTATGCTTGCTGAAGATGGAGAACCTGAATTGCTACACAAAGCTTTCGATATGAATTACGCATGGGAATATGCTCATGTGATACGTGAGATCGCTAAAGGAGAACAAACATTCGAAGATCTGGATTCGCTTTTTTATAGAGACAGTAAACGTTTTCCTGACAACGCGTACCGAATGTATTTCACTTCCAATCACGATGAGAATTCATGGAAT
The DNA here is from genome assembly GCA_965222085.1 of Balneola sp. Classification (GTDB taxonomy): domain Bacteria; phylum Bacteroidota; class Rhodothermia; order Balneolales; family Balneolaceae; genus Balneola. Next base: position 77,944 of record OZ244952.1, on the reverse strand, counting down.
GGAACCGATCCGGAAATGTATGGCGCTAATTTTGAGAATTTTGCAGTGTTATCAGCTACTGTGAAAGGAATGCCATTGATCTATAACGGACAAGAAAGCGATCTGGATAAACGATTAGAGTTCTTTGAAAAGGATGAGATCGAATGGAAAAGTTATAAATACGCTGACTTCTATACTATGCTGCTTACGTTAAATACAGAAAACGAAGCTTTATGGAATGGGGATTTTGGTGGAGAAACAGTTCGGGTTGAATCACCGGATGGCACTTATGCTTTTAAAAGAAAGAAAGGTAATCATGAAATTTGGGTTGCGATCAACAATAACGGGGAAGCTTCTACTATTAATTTCCCGGAGTGGGATCAAGGCGAGTTTAATGTATATGGAGTATTGGATGGTACGTCGGAATTTTCTTCAATAGAGTTACCGGCGAATGAATGGATCATCATTTCAACAAATTAAAAAACAATAAAAGGGATACTTAAATGTCTGAACAGCAACAAGATACTAAGCCACGCCTGAGTTTTTGGCAAATATGGAATATGAGTTTTGGGTTTCTCGGAATCCAATTTGGATTTGCACTTCAGGGTGGATTTATGTCCCGGATTTTCCAGACATTAGGTGCTGCTAAAGATGATATTCCTTTACTTTGGATTGCAGCTCCGTTAACCGGATTATTAGTTCAGCCAATTATTGGATATTTAAGCGATCGTACCTGGAGTATAAAGTTTGGTCGCCGCAGACCTTATTTCCTGATTGGAGCAATTCTTAGTTCAATTACATTATTGTTTGTGCCTCACTCGCCTGTACTTTGGGTTGCTGCAGGTTGTTTGTGGATTCTGGATGCTTCCATCAACATTAGTATGGAACCATTCAGAGCTCTTGTCGCTGACAAGCTCCCGGAATCACAACGTTCTTATGGATTCGTTGTGCAGACGCTGATTATTGGTATCGGTACCTGGATTGCAAGTAATTTGCCTTGGATGGTGAGTCAGCTTGGAGTTGCCAATGATGCGGCTCCGGGAGTTGTACCAATGTCAGTAAAAGTGGCATTCGGAATAGGAGCTTTTGTTTTCATCTCAAGTATTTTATGGACTGTATTTACTACAGATGAATATCCACCGGAAGACATGGAAGCGTTTGAAAAGGAAAAAAAGGAAAGTTCCGGATTTTTTACCGGAGTAAAGGAAATTTTCTCAAATATTGCCACCATGCCTGTAGTAATGAGAAAATTGGGAGTTGTTCAGTTCTTCAGTTGGTTTGCATTTTTTACCATGTGGAGCTTTGCCGTTCCTGCACTTACAGAACATGCATTCTTAGCACCTGTTCCAATGACTGATGCAGTCGATTTTGATACCGCCAATGTAGCATATAACAACGCAGCAAATCTTGTAGGTTCTTATATGGGTACATACGGATTGTCGTCGATGTTTTTTGCACTGCTACTAACATTTGTTACCAGGAAGATCAGGATCAATAGAAAACTGGTTCATTTTGGTTCGCTTTTGATCGGTGGACTTGGATTTATCAGTATGTACTTCGTTTCTCCGGAAAATACCGGAATGCTGAATTTAAGTTTCATTTGTGTTGGGATTGCATGGGGAAGTATTCTTTCTATGCCGTATGCAATGCTTTCAAGCAGTATTGATCCCAAAAAGATGGGTTTATACATGGGGCTCTTCAACATGTTTATAGTAATTCCACAAATTATAGCTGCCTTAGGAGGAATAAACTTCCTGTATAAAAATATTTTTGGTGAAGCAACGATAGGAACTATGCTTTTAGCGGGAATTTGTCTTGTAATAGCAGGGTTTAGCAATTTCCTGATTACAGAAAAAGAAGCGATTAAGTAGGTTACAACTTTGAATTGCTTTGGTTGCAACATGATATTAAATTGGTTGCAACTTTAATAATTGGTGAGAATCAATGGCAAAGAAAGAAAAAGATATCGTTTGGTTCGGGATGAAGTTAACCCCCGAAGAAAAGCAGAAGATCGAACTTCTGGCTAAGAAAAAAGGTGTTTCAAAAAAAGAAGCCGTTATGAATGCTGTAAATGAACAGGTTACAGAATATGAAATTGAAGCAAAGCCGGGTTCATTGCTTGAGAAAATGCAGCATATTGCTGGAATAGCGGAAGGTCCCGGAGATCTTTCTACCAACCCTAAATATATGGAAGATTTTGGCAAGGATAGCCTTTCTTGATACAGGCCCTTTAGTTTCTTTTATAGATAAAAGAGAATACCATCATACTTGGATTAATTCTGTTTTTGCAACATTATCTATTCCTTTAGTTACAAATACTTCTGTAATTACAGAAGCTTTTTTCCTTTTAAAAATATCAAGTCGCGGGGAAGAAGGATTGATGAAAATGATCGACGAGCATTTTCTGAAAGTGGAAGATATATTTATACCACGGAAAGAATTCATTTTCGACGTGATGAATAAATACCAAAATATCCCATGCTCTTTTGCTGATGCCGGCTTGCTTGCTATGGATGATAATACTAAAGACTCGGTAATTATAACCACCGACTCCGACTTTATGATTTACCGTGATTCCAAAGGGAAGCGCTTAAACCAAATTTCACCTTATTTAAAATGAAAGTACTCTATTCCCTTTTTATAGCATTAATTTTTTCAAGTAGTTTGTTCAGTCAGGAAAATGAAGAAATCACTTCTGCTTTTATTACAGCTGAGAAAACCATTGAAGTAAAGTTCACTGTACAAATTGATAAAAGTAAGATCAAAATTTTATCAGGAGAAGAATCTGTAACTATCAATGATGTGCAGGAAGTCAAGGCAAATGAATATCGTATCTCAACTGATAAAGTTCTTGATTTCACAAAAAGATATGTTGTTAAAGTAGATGATTATGAAAGGCGTGCACAGCCTCACTGGAAAGCCATAGATAAATTATATACCTATAGTGGAGAACTTGGTTCGTTTTATAACTGGAACAAAACTGATTTTAAGTTGTGGGCTCCGCTTGCTTCAAGTGTAGTTCTGAATTTGTATAGCAAAGGACTTGATAAGGAGCCGAATCAAACGATTTCACTGAACAGAAAAGAAAAAGGGGTTTGGCATACTTCTGTTCCCGGTAACCTGAAAGGCAAATATTACACCTATTCTGTAACGAACTACGGAGTAACTAAAGAAGTACTCGATCCCTATGCTAAATCAATGGCTGAAACAGTGCGAGAAACCTTCTTTACTCCAAAAGGTGCAATCGTAGATCAATCTTCAACCGGTCCGGGTTTAGATTTTGCTAAAATTGACGGGTATGAAAAAAGAGAAGACGCTATTATCTGGGAAGCTCATGTTTGGGATTTTACCGTTGATCCTGATATAAAAACAAAAGCACCTTATGGTACTTACAATGCATTTTCAGAACGACTCGATTATATAAAAGATCTGGGAGTGACTCATATTCAATTACTTCCTGTTTTAAGCTATACTTATTCTGATGAGATCAACAGAGATCGAAATTTGAATTATGAATTGGGAGCCAACTATAACTGGGGTTACGGACCGGATAATTATTTTTCTCCGGAAGGAATGTATTCCGTTGATCCAACAGATCCCGAATTAAGAATTAAAGAATTGAAAGAACTCATTAAAAGTATCCATGAAAAAGGAATGGGAGTTACTCTGGATGTAGTTTATAATCATACCGCGAGACTTGAGTTTCTGGAAGATATAGTTCCCGGTTACTATCATTTTATGGATGCGAGGGGTGTCGCAAAACAAAGTTATGGAGGAGGACGTCCGGGTTCTACTCATGCAATGGCCAGGAAATTGATCGTCGATTCCATTCTCTACTGGACAAAAGAATATAAAGTGGATGGTTTTCGGTTTGACTTGATGGGAGATCTGGACGGCGAAACTATTCAGATCCTGTATGATGAAGCCAAAAAGATGAACCCAGATATACTAATGGTTGGAGAGTGCTGGAGAACATTTGCCGGTGATGACAGAGAATCAGTTATTCCGGCCGATCAGGACTGGATGAATCAAACCAATAGTATTGCGTGTTTTTCTGATGAGATCAGAAATGAGTTGAAATCCGGCCATGGTATTGAAGGTGAACCTAGATTTGTAACGGGCGGTGCTAGACCGATACAAAACATCTTTAATAATGTAATTGCCAAACCTGAAAACATGACGGAAGATGATCCCGGAGATGTGCTGCAGTATGTGGCTGTGCACGATGGACTTACCCTTCATGACATGATTGCGTATTCTATCAAAAAAGATACGAAAGATCACCAAGAAGAAATTCATAAAAGGATCAGGTTGGCTAACACGATTATTTTGACAAGTCAGGGAGCGGCCTTTCTACATGCAGGACAGGAGTATGGCAGAACCAAACAATGGTTTTCTTCAACTCCACCTGAAAGAGAATTTATGAAAGTAGATGAATTCGAATATCCGTACCTGATAAGGAATTCATATGATGCTTCATCCGCAGTGAATATGTTTGATTGGGATAAAGTGATTAACGAAGGAATTCACAAACGAACCATGGAATACACTCGAGGGTTGGTTGAGTTAAGAAGATCCACAGATGCGTTTCGGTTAGCTACTGAAGAACTTATTTCTGAAAATGTCACATTGATCAAAAGTAAAGACATCAAAGAAGAAGATCTGGTTTTGATATTCAAGGCTGAATCTACTACAAACGAGATCTATTATGTTATTGTGAATGCAGATTCAGAACAAAGAACGATTTCTTTAAATGTAGATTTTACTTCAGGATTGGTATTGGTAGACTCTGATGAAGCCGGAACTGAAGCAGTATCTGAAGTATCAGGGATTCAGATTAATTCGGATGCAATTATTGTCGATCCACTTACATCTGTAATAATAAAAGCCAATTAATTTCAGAAATATTCTTTTTGAAATAGCTTAATCATTGAAGGCAGATTTCCTTAATTTCAGGTCATGAGATTAGATACCAAATTCTTTCCCGCTTTCATGGCAGTAGTAGCTGTACTCACTGCCCTAGCCATCGTTTTCTCTTCATTGAGATACAAAGAAACTCAAAAAGAACGTTTTATCGAAGCCATTCAGGAAAGTGACTCATTACTTACTAAATCTTTGTTGGTTATTAATGAAAGTGATTCAGTTTCCATTGATCAGTACAAAGGAAATGATATTGTTGTGGTTTTTTGGGCAAGTTGGTCAGAAAAATCAGATCTGCTGCTTGAGGAAATCTATACACTTCAGGATCAAACGGATTCAATGGTAGTTATCTCAGCTTTGGTTCTGGATGCAACCGATGATATCTCAAACACTAAGTTTTTAGATGGTTTTGTTCATGTGGATGGAGCTTCGTTATATAATGAACTAAAGGTTCCAGGAATTCCGTCTTATGTTTTATTAGACAAAAAAGGAGTTTTGAAATATGCTCACGTGGGATATCAGGAGAATGCCGGATATAGTTTGTTAAGAAGTAAACTTGTTGAATGAGAAGGTTCGTTAACATAAATGGAGCCTTGATTCCTGAAGAAGAAGCTTCATTGCCTGCAACTTCAAGAGCAGTTTCTTATGGTGATGGATGTTTTGAAACGTTAGTAAGCTATAAGAGTAAATTCCTGCATTTTGAGGATCATTTCTCCCGACTACAATCCGGATTAAAGTATCTGGAAATGAATCTTGATCTGACAATTGATCAATTAATGTCAGAAATCCGAAAGTTGTTGGAAGAGAACGAACTTGAAGACGAAGACTCTGTAATTCGTATTCAATGTTACAGAGAAGGAAGTTCGGGGTATTTTGATATTTCTGATTGTTCAGGGTTTATTATTTCAACCAGATCAATTCCACAGCGGTTGGGATCGCTCAAACTAAAAACAGTTTCGGTTCGGACAATTCCAACTACAGCGCTGGAGAGAAAAGTTAAACTCAGCAACTCCATCAATTATATCAAAGCTGCTCAGGAAGCTAAGAAGAAGGAAGGAGACGATGCTTTAATGCTAACAGTCAATTCAAAAATCAGTGAGACGACAATTTCAAATATTTTCTGGATAAAAGGAAATCAGGTTTTTACGCCATCCGTTAATTGTGATCTCTTACCGGGTGTAACCAGATCGATTTTAATCGAATTAATTGATCAGGATTCGGAATTGGAGTTAATCGAAGGGGCTTTCGGGTTGGAGGAAATTTATAGTTCTGAAGCAGTATTTTGTACCAATTCAGTAATGGAGATGAAGTCTGTATCCGGTGTTGATGATCATTTATATAAAACCGAACATTCATTGTTTGAAAAGCTAAAGAATGATTTTAAAGTTTATAAAGAAAAATGGCTTTGTTGAATGTTCTAAAATATGGTCATCCTGAACTTGTTTCAGGATCTTATGGAATGCCCCTTAACTTTTTTAAATGAACACAATCAACAACATTAAAGATGTATGGGAATACTTAGATAAGATCCCGAAATTTCAGGATAAAGGGGCGTCCGCTTCGAATTTTGCCTTAGAAAATATAACTAGATTCTGCGAGTCAATCGGAAATCCCCAAAATTCATTTCCATCCATTCATGTTGCCGGAACCAACGGAAAAGGCACAACTTGTCATTTACTGGAAGCGGTTTATCGAAAAGCAGGTTATAAAACGGGATTATTTACTTCTCCTCACCTGATCAGTTATAATGAACGATTCCGAATTAACGGAGAAGAGATTCAGGATGAGCTGATTCTGGAATTTTTCCAATCCCATTCCAAAGAACTGGAAGAAATTCCGTTGACTTACTTTGAAATAAGCACAGCACTGGCTTTTTGGATATTTGCAAAAGAAGAAGTTGATATTGCAATTATTGAAACGGGATTAGGAGGGAGGCTCGACTCCACAAATATCATTCATTCTGAACTTTCTATAATCACAAGCATAGGTTTGGATCATCAGGATATTCTTGGAGCAACTGAAATGGAGATCGCTAAAGAAAAAGCCGGGATAATAAAATCAGACAAACCGGTGGTGCTTGGAAATATTTCGGATGAAAATGAAGAGGTGATTTCTGAAGTCGCAAAATCCAATAATGCACAAGTGTTGAAAGCTAAAGATTTGAGTTCAGCGTTAAAGAATGGAAGATTTTTAATTCCAGGTGAGGGATTATCAATTCAGACTAACTTTATCGAAGAAGTGAATAAATGGAATCTTGCTGCAGTTTATAAAGCTGTCAAAGCTTTAAATTTTAAATTCCCGGTTTCGGAAAATCATCTGTTGGAAGCTTTCGAAGAATTCAAAGGCGTTCCGGCTCGGTTTGAAAAGCTGGATGAACACAAAAATTGGTACTTTAGCGGAGCTCATAATGTTCAGGCACTGACATCCACACTTAAGACAATGGATGACTTTGGTGGTGAACAAGGTGTTATTGTCTTTTCTCTGATGAAAGACAAGTTGGTACCTGAAGTCATTGAAACTATTAGAGATCGAAGTGATAAATTCTACTATGAATTACCTGCAGAGCGGGCAGCCTCTTTTAAAGAGATTGAGCAGAAAATTTCAGCAAATAAAATAGACGAAAACTCTTACAAAAGTATTTTAAAGGAATTTGAGACTTCATTAGTTATTTTTACAGGAAGTTTTTACTTTTACAGCACAGTTAAGCGATGGGTTAGTAATTGTTAGTCCCATCAATCTTTCCTTACCTGATAGAGCTTCGCAGGAATTATCCAAAATTGATAATGTGAGGTTCATCCCAAACTCAGTAAGAATCATTATTTATACAATAATAATATCCACAATTTTATATGTCAGATAATCAGACCGTAAATCTAACGGCTGGGGAATTGGAATCCTTAGAGAAGAAGAAATTACCCGAGTTAAAGATCCTCGCCAAAATGATTGGTGTTAAAAGGGTGACCGGCGTTAAGAAGCAGGAATTGATTGATAATATCCGTGAAGTTTCCAGCTCTAAACCCAAAGGAATAACTGTAAAGTTAAGACCTAAGAGTGAACGCCCTCCGCTTCCCAAAGAAGTGATTCCTACTAAGGCAAAGGAAGAGAAAAAAGCCAAAGCCGCAAAAAAGAGCAAGAAGAAAGAAGAGCCTGAACAAGAAGAAAAGAATGAAACTCAGGAAGAAAATGGCAGTAACTCTTCTCAGAAGAACGACGAATTAGCTACTTACGGTGGCGATTCTCATATCGTTTCTTACAAAAAGAAAGAAGAGCCGAAAGAGAATAAAAAGCCACGTCATAACAACAACCGCAACAGCAATAAAAAGAAGCAGGAACATGATCTGCTTCCGGAATCTGAAGCGGAAACGTTGGAAGAACGAATTAAAGAACTGGAGCCGGAATTAGGCCAGTATCTGTTTAATGAAGGTACTTTAGAAATTTTACCGGACGGTTACGGATTCCTGAGATCAGTAAATTATAATTACAAAGCCAGTCCGGATGATATTTATGTATCGCCCTCACAGATCAAACGATTCAGACTTAAAAGCGGTGATTGTGTAATCGGGATTATTCGTCCACCTAAAGTTGGTGAGCGTTATTTTGCTTTACTGAGAGTCGAAGGGGTGAACGGACGGATTCCTCGTGATATGGATAATCGCCAGGAATTTGATGATATGCTCCCGATCCATCCGGATGAACGTTATGTGATGGAATTTGATCCAAGTAATTACTCTACACGATTTATTGACCTTTTTGCACCGATTGGAAAAGGACAGCGCGGATTAATTGTTGCACAACCGAAAACCGGTAAAACCACTTTACTTCGTGGTATTGCAAATGCAGTGGCAACAAATCATCCGGATGCAAAAATCCTGATCTTACTGATCGATGAACGACCGGAAGAGGTAACCGAAATGGAACGTACGGTTAAAGGTGCTGAAGTTGTTGCTTCTACATTTGATGAAAAACCTGAAAACCATATCGATCTGGCAGAAATTACCTTCCAGAAAGCCAAGAGATTGGTTGAGAGCGGTCACGATGTTATTTTGCTACTCGACTCCATTACCCGACTTGCACGTGCTTACAACGTAAAAGCGAGCAACAGAGGGCGAACCATGAGTGGTGGTGTGGATTCAGAAGCGTTGAAGATCCCAAGACAGCTGTTTAGTTCTGCTCGAAATATCGAAAATGGTGGATCGCTTACAATTCTTGCAACAGCTTTGGTAGATACAGGCTCCAGAATGGATGATGTGATCTTCGAAGAGTTCAAAGGAACAGGTAACATGGAAATTGTACTCGATCGACGTATTTCTGATCGCAGAATGTATCCGGCTATTGATGTATTCCGAAGCGGAACTCGTCGCGAAGAATTATTGGTTGCTGAAGAGGAGAGAGAAAAGGTAGTGCTACTTCGTCGTTATATGACTCAAATGAACGCATTTGAAGCGATGGAATTCTTGTTAAAACAGATCAAAGGCACGAAAACGAATGAAGAGTTTCTGATCTCGATGAATAAATAAGGCTAAAGCCAAAATTCAATATCCAATATCCAATTTACAGCATTCAATAATCTCTGATTGTAGTATAATAGAAAGTCGGTCATCTCGCGGCGTAGGCCCGAGATCTGGATTTATCTTGAGGAGAAATCCAATATTTAATACCCAATTTCCAACATTCAATTTAAGCAGAAAGTCATCCTGATCCCGAAGTTTCGGGACGAAGGATCTGCAAATTGATGTACGAGAAAAGTTCTCCATATAGATTCTTAATTCTGACTAAGAATCCTTTTTCCCTAAAAGAGCATTATATTTAAGCTATGCAACCCAAACTCCTCTTAGTTACGCCCCCTTTCACTCAGTTGAATACAGCATATCCTGCAACGGCTTATCTGAAAGGGTTTTTGGAAGAACACGATGTCTCAGTTTCGCATTGTGATCTAAGCATCGAGCTGTTCACTTCTGTATTTACGGGTGATTTCTTGCGCGATATTTTCCAGGAAGCCGAAGAACTGGGAAATGATCTCTATCCTGAAATGCAGGAAATCAAAGATCTCTACATTTCCCGGGTTGATAAAGTCATTGGGTTTCTTCAAAAGAACGATATCGAAACTGCTCATGAGATCTTAGAAACGGATTTCCTACCTGTTGGACATAGATTGAAGGATGTTAATACCGAAATTAAATGGGAACCCGGCGACGAAGGTATCATTGATAAAGCAAAGCATTATTCAACACTATTTATCGAAGAAATAGGCGATTTTATTCAGGCGAATGTGGATGAGTTTTTCGCATTTACTAAGTATGCGGAACAAATTGCTACTTCTGCCAGTAGTTTTGATCAATTAGATGAGTTTTTGAGATATCAGCCTACGCTTATTGAAGATGAGATGTTGAATATTCTGGAGAAACAGATCGAGACCCATGCTCCAAATTTGATTGGCTTTACAATTCCTTTCCCCGGGAATTTATTTGCAGCCCTGCGATGCGCTCAATTTATTAAACAGTTCTATCCGGATATTAACGTCGCTTTTGGTGGAGGTTATTGTAATACCGAATTACGCAGTTTAGAGGATCCAAGAATTTTCGAGATCGTTGATTTTATTTCGTTAGACGATGGGGAGGGGCCTTTATTGAAAATGATCCAATATCTGGACGGAAAGGTTGAGGTAGATGAGCTGGAAAGAACTTATGTTTTAGAAGACGAGAAAGTTGTTTATAAGAACAAATTGCCGAATACTATTCACCATCATCAAGACCTGCCTGCTCCGAACTATTTAGGATTACCGTATGACAAATATGTCTCTTTTCTGGATGTGTTAAATCCCATGCATCGGATGTGGACCGACAAAAGATGGAATAAATTGACGATCTCTCATGGCTGTTACTGGAGGCAATGCTCTTTTTGTGATGTAAGCCTGGATTACATCGGGAACTACCAAAATACCACGGCCGAAGTTCTGGTTGATAAGATCGAAAAGATCATTGCTGATACAGGAATTTCAGGGTTTCATTTCGTGGATGAAGCTGCTCCGCCAAAAATGCTGAAGGCTATGTCAAAAGAATTGATAAAAAGAAACCTGTCGGTTACCTGGTGGACCAACATACGATTTGAAAAGACCTTCAATTTTGAGTTGTGCGAATTAATGGCAAAAGCAGGTTGTATTGCTGTAACAGGAGGGTTGGAAGTAGCCTCAGACAGATTGCTGGGAAAGATGAAAAAGGGAGTAGATATAGCACAAGTTACCAGGGTAACCAATAATTTCTCTGAAAATGGCATCATGGTGCATGCTTATCTCATGTATGGATTTCCAACCGAAACTCAACAGGAAACCATTGACTCATTAGAGGTTGTACGACAATTATTTGAGAAAAATTGCATCCAGTCGGGATTTTGGCATTTATTTACAACAACGGTTCACAGTCCGATTGGAAATAATCCGGACGAATTCGGGATAAAAGTAACCGGACCGGAGTTTCAGGGATTTGCTCAAAACGATCTGTGGCATGTAGATCCCGAGGGAACAGATCATACCACATACACGCATGGATTAAACAGAGCTTTAAATTCTTATTTGAATAGAGAAGGGCTTGAGAAAGATATCGAACACTGGTTCGATTTTCCCGTTACCCCAACCAGCCATCCTGAAGATCTGATTGAGAGTTTTTTGAGTTGATATGCTATTTATACTAGTAGTGTGGAATATGCTGTTTAAAGCTGGAAGTCGCAGACTTCCGTAACTAATACTCTGAAGTCACCGCTCCGCTAAAGACTTCAGGGATCTGAGGATTTAAAAATATGGGTCATCCTGAAGTAGTTTCAGGAACTTTGTTGTATTTATATTCTATTTATTCGACTAAATACTTCCGCACAAGCGGGTAGATTCTTGTTTCTGTTAATGTGTAGGGGCAATTACCGCACAAGCGAATACTGAATCAAGTTCAGCACAGGCAGCTTGTGCTAGAGAGGGGCATGCTCCATTTTGTTTCTCAAGCATGAACATTAGAGAGAGGTGGTAATTCTAAGACCTGTCTATATGGTCGGAACAATGTAAAGTCTTCCAATTGCTGTGAATATGGCGAATAACATCAAAACTACATTTATTACTATCTTACTTTTCTCTTTTCGTTGATAATGAACTTTCATAGCTCCAACCATAGTCATGGCAAGTCCTATCGCAGCTAAAGGGGTTAAAATTGGAAGAATTCCAACGGCCATTGGGATGATGATGCCTATAGCCCCTAAGAGTTCTGAAAGACCAATTAATTTAATACTCATGCCAGTGTATTGGTCTACCCAGTCACCCAGTTTTTCTCGTAGTTCATTTTTTGATTTAAAAAATTTCATTGCTCCGGCCATGAAAAATATTAGAGCTAATAAACCTTGGATTATCCACAGTACTATATTCATTCTTTTGATTTTTATTGATTAAAATTAATTACAATAGAAATATAAAGGAGAAAGGATGCCTACACATTAATGTAGATTAAGAAAATGGATAAGACTATTTGCGGGATTTCAAGCGCTGACTTTTAGCCGCACTCAATGCTTCAGGTGTAATTCCTAAATAGGATGCGATCATATATTGCGGCACTCTTTGCACGATGGTAGGATAGGTTGAAATAAAGTGCTCGTAGCGATCAATTGCAGATGCGCTCATAAGCGTAATAATCCTTTTTTGCAGCACTCTAATTCGCTTTAAGATTTTTTTGTGGTCGATTTCTATCTCATCATTTTTTTCAATTTGGATAACCACTGAATCCTCTAAGGCATCTATATACAGATCGCATGGCTCATCTCCCGAAGCGTAATCAGTAACTATCCAACCTTCCGGACCGAACATAAAAATGTGTTCTTTCCCGTTTTTATCAATGGTATAACTTCGGAGCAGACCAGATTCTACAATATAAGCTTTACTATTTAGATTGCCCTTTCTTTGCAGGACTTGCTTCTTTTTTACATTGATTTTATTCATCTGACATTGGACTTAAAGTCTAACACTTTGATTAAACGGTCTAATTCTCGGCGACGAGTTTGGAGTTTAAATTTAAGGATTCATACTGCTTCCTTTTGAAGCGCTTTTTAAGTTTTGGAATCCAAAAGTAATTAATAATAAATAAAGGAACTCTAAAAAGCCTAAAAACCAATAAGTTGGCCAACGAAGAAAAATATAAAGTCCTTCGAAACCGTCAGTAGTTTCATCTCTGTAAAACCAATTAAATACAGCTATTTCTATCTCAACTGAAACAAATGGTAAAATAAAAGTGAAAAAGAATAGACAAATTAATGAGAATATAAGCCACTCTGATATTTTAGAGGCTTCCATTTCCAAAGCTTATAATTCGAGAAAATCACTCCGCTTATAACAAGAATATCAAAAAGCCCAACTAACATAATTAAAATTATAAATTGATTGAAAACACCAAAGTGTAATCATTCTTAAAGAATTACTTGGAGCGTAAGCCTGGTTAAAGTTTACCCATCCTCATTATTTGTTTGAACGAGAGGTTTGAATCCTCCATAAACCATTCGTCCGGCTTCAAAAATCATTCTTGAAGGATCAGTTAACGGAGCAACTAAATCATTCATTCTGGAATCAGTGGGGACCTGCTCATTGGCACGATCCCGAATTTCCCGGGATGGAAATACTACCCATCCAAATATGATCGCTTCGTCTTCATTTGCATTTACCAGTTCAGAGAAAGAGCGTGTACCTTCCAGTTTCAAATCATCGCCAACGTATTCAAAATAGCCAAGAGCACCATAATCTTTCCAGATTTCAGCAACCTTTCCGGCTACCTCTCGATATTCGTTCAAGTGTTTTTGTGGAATTGGAAGTACGAATCCGTCTATGTAATTAGCCATAATTTACTTTGAGTTTGAAGCAACTGTTTCGCTAAAGACTTTAAATATTTTTGGGTTAGTTATTTTTTATTTGAATGTGGATATGATCATCATGCCTAACCGCTTTGCATCCATGGTATCTTATCTTGTTACTATCTAAGTTCATTCTTTTAACCAAATGAGGTTCGATAAACACTTTCTCAACCAGATTAATATTTACAATTTCATTGATCAATTCTCTGGTTTCTTTCTCGGAAAACTTTATGTCTGAGTTTTTCTTTCCGAAGGTCAAATACTTTGGATAGTCGTATTGAAAATAGCCTAGTTTTTTACATTCAGATATTTGGTCAAATTCAGAACCTTGAGGGGATTCAAATACGCCGTAACCACTATTAGATTTAGTCATGTCAGTAATTTGTCCATTTTGATTTTCATAAATAAAACTCAGGTCTATTTTGTTACCATCATCATGACTGAGATGAGGCAACAAAGGGAATTTGTTGATAAATGGAAAATTTGCATCTAAGAAACGAATGGGTCTATTCTTTGAAATATTTTGCAATACAGTATTTAATTCTGGTCTTACATAGTTTCGATTAAGCAAAACAGTTATATATGTTGCAGGTCTTAAATTGTCAGTTGTTTGAATTTTTTGGCGCCCGAATACCGGAGCCAGAATAGGAACAATGATATAAGTTGAGATCAAATATACAGTTATAAAAACTGTCGAATTCTTAAACTTAAAATAAGCTTTCCATTTTTTAGAAAAGAGCAGACTTATCAGTAAAATTATTCCGCCAACTTGAGTCGTAATTGTTAGAAAAACGAAAAGTGAAATGATTATCAGAAACTTAAGAGCTTTTCTCAATGTGGCGATGACGGATTTTAATTAGACACAACAAAGAACATGTACTCAATTCCTGCTGTTCTTAAAAATTTTGAGACTAATATGAATAAATGGGAATTAAATACCAAAGGTGAATGAATTAGCATCGGGTTATAAACTGACTAAGAGAAGTGATGAGCTGATAAGAAGTTATGTTTAATGATGGAAGTCACAGACTTCCGTAACTAATACTCTGAAGTCTCCGCTCTGCTAAAGACTTCAGAGATTTTTGGGTATAAACTCTTTTTGATTGAGACTGATAATCCTGTAGTAACTGCTTTTCTTAAAGAAATTTGTTTGAAGAAGTTCATTTTATATTACTGTCTTTTTTTATTCAATTCTTTTTCCTGTTTTGTCAATGTAAAACCAATTATCGCTTTTCATTTCCGTATGTTCTCCGACCTTCTTGAGTTCACAATCAAAAGTTACTTTAGCTTTCTCATTTTCAAATGTGTTTGCACAGTCGAATTGCGGTTCGATTATAATTTCTCCTTTTGTGTTTGCATAGCCGATTTTACTATTTCTTTTTATTCGGAATAATCCGTCATTCACATAGTCAGGGCCATTATCGAACCAATAAACTTCATATAGTCGGTTTTCTTTTTGGTCTATAGCGTAAAATCCTGATTTGTAACCAACAATCGCATATGTAGTCACCGTATCAAAAAAGCAATATTGATATTTTCCAATCGGAATGATGGTGTCGCCTTTTTGATTCACATATCCGCTCGGAACTCCTAGTTCGTACGATTCACCTTTATAAATTCTAAATAAAGTGTCACTTGGGTTCAAATCTGTAATTTCGGAGTATTGTCTGCTTTCATTTTTATTTGTCTGTTCATGTGCACAAGATAGAGTCAGTCCGAATAAAGTTAATATGGTTAAAATTGTTTTCATTTTAAATGAACCATAACGGTTTGGCTATGCGCAGTGCGGGCTTAAAACACCGACCTTTCGTTTATCTCTTCAGCCCGCATTGCGTATAGGTTTTGTTGGGGCTGATTATTATTTTTTTGCAGCCTTTTTCACGCCTTTAACATGCTTTACTAGCTCTTTTTCTAAGAGCTCAGCTAGTATCTTCAAAAATCTAAATGCTTCATTTTGGCTACTTCTTGAAATATTTAGAGCATCAGCGGTGTGTGCGACAACATGTCTTGTTCTTACAATTGAGTCTAGTTTACTTTTAATGAAATCATGAGCCACAGGACATCCCCATTTCCTCTCAAATGATGGTTTGATTTTTCCAAAAATATCTGAAAGACCTACCTCCTTGAATTTATTCTTTACCGTATCTCCGTTTGGGTTGCTTCCTGTTTCTGAAAATGCTTTTGGATTAATCTGATCACTAATTACTAATTTACAAGCAGCCACTATTTCGGAGATTCGGTCTACCTTAGGGGGCTTTTCCTGAAAAAGAGGGCCATCCATTGCCCTATTTAAGCTATGATAAACAGATTGAATTCTTAACTTATCTGGCAACTTGTCAAAATCAATTGAGATGGGAGTGGTGTTAATTTTCGATATTTCTTCTTGAAATAAACGAGATAAGAAATACTCAAATGCGGCAACCATTAGGACAGCTGAGCCACCTCTAAGTCCCATAACAGCTGACTGTTTTGCAGTTGGGGGATTTGCTGGGTACCCGTCTCTTTCAATTTTCTTGAGAGCAGTCGCGAGTTCTAACGATTCTTTGAACTGTTCAAATGCTACACCCATTATTTTGCATATTTTTTGATTATCTCATCTAGCTTTTCAGTTCTATATAGAAATCTTTTCGGAGTCGCAGTTGAAGATTCTATCGATTCAATAAAATCATTGTCATCTGTGAAGAGCTTTTTGAAATCCGCCATAATATTATCCTTATTGTCGGAAAGCGTCTGCGTATTTTTTTTATAGCAAGCAAATATTTGAGCATCATAAATTGGGGCTGAAACTTGCTGCTTCCACTTTTTATTATCTGGCAGCCACCTTCTAAAAGAACCTTCTTGGCCGAACACAATATTTACTTTTTCCGTAGTGTCTTTGAATTGTTTTGCAAGTTTGGCTACCTCTTTTTCACCCAAGTTCTTGTGCTCGTCCATGTAAGAATCAAGAATCTTTTTTAAACCACCTGAATATTTTCGCCATGAATCTTTCAATGCAAAAAACCTTAATACCAGTTCTACATCACGCATTTCTTGATAAACTCTTGATTTAGTTTTTGACTTAATACCAAGCATTTTATGAAAATCTTTACTTTCAGATAATTCGATTATTGTATCATTTAGTTTTCCTGGGAATGCGCTATTTCGGATTTCTTGCGCATTAAGTTTAACTCCTCCGGTATTTAATCTTTGAAAAACTTCATATTTAATGTCTTTATCCGATTGCCTCAGAATAATTATGGCTCGAACTGTTGCTCTAATCTTAATTGAATTTTGGAATTCAGTTGGAAGATCATAGAAGTTTTTATTATTAAGATCTTCGAAAACTTCAAGTCCACTAAGAGTTAATTTGCCGGTAAGGAATTCGCTAATTGACGAAAGCCGTTGTTTTCCGTCAATTACAGAATATTGTCCAAAATCATCTTCATTCAAGAAGATCGGTGGTATCGGAACATTCATTAAAAAAGACTCTATTAGTTTTGATTTTCTTTTCTCATCCCAACGGAATCGTCTTTGATACTTAGGGGCAAGATCAATTGTTCTTTTACCAATTAGTTGCGCAAGACTCTCAAGATTGTAGTCTATTGTACTAGTAATTAGCTCTCGATGCTTCTTTTCTAGGAATTTAACTGTGCTTGTATCACCAGACATTCCCGTTTCTTCGAGATCATCTTTATATTTTTCTTCTTTCATATTTCAAATCTTTATTTGCGCACAACAACAGCATAACACGCACTCTATTCATGTTATCCCAGTTTATATTTAATTTTATTCATTTTATTCTCAAAACAATGAGGCTAATATGAATAAATGGGAACTAAATACCAAGGGGTGAATGAATTAGCATCGGTTAGAAGGCTCCAAGCCGTCAGACAGATAAGCAATCGATACATTTAGAATATCACTGCTTCCAAAAGGCAGGGGAGAAGATAATCAATACCGTAAAGATTTCAAGTCGACCGATCATCATTAGCAAAATCATTACCCATTTTCCGAGATAGGGCATTTTTGCGAAACTGTCGGTGGGACCGAATTCTCCCCAACCGGGACCAATGTTTCCAAGTGCAGCAATACTTGCTCCCGCAGAGGACATGATATCATATCCGAATAAAGAAATGATAAATGCTCCCAAACCGAATATGAACATATAGAGAATAAAGAAACTCAATACGGTTCTTTGAATATTCTGATTGATCGCCTGATCTCCGATCCGAACGGGAAGAATGGCTTTTGGATGAATGATCTGTTTAATTTCTCGACCGGTGTTTCGGATTAGGATCATCCAGCGGATCATCTTTATACCGCCACCGGTAGAACCTGCACTTCCGCCTGTAAAGAAAAAGAGTAGCAAAAGAAATGCACCGAAGGAATACCAAAGTTCGTAATCATCAGTTCCAAAACCGGTTGTAGTTATAATCGCGACTGCCTGAAAAGCTCCCGACCGAATAGCCTCAAGAATAGTGTATCCATCAAAGAACCAAAGTGAGAAAGAAATCCCCAGAATACCTATCATGGTGATCAATGTATAGAATCTGGTTTCCCTATTGGCAAAGAAGGGTTCAAATTCTCCTCTGAGCAATCGGAAGTGCATGGCAAAGTTTATCCCTGCCAAAAACATAAATATGGTAATGATGGTATCGATGTAAGCAGAATCAAACGCAGCAATACTGGTGTTTTTGGTGGAGAAACCTCCGGTTGCAAGCGTGGCAAAAGCGTGATTGATGGCTTCAAACCAATCCATGGAAGGGTGGAGCCATAGAAGTAAAAACTCGGCTCCGGTAAAAGCTACATAAACTACCCACAGCAATTTTGCGGTTTCCTGAACTCTCGGTGTTAGCTTATCGGCAGTAGGTCCCGGCGATTCTGCCTGAAAAAGCTGCATTCCTCCAATTCCCAAAAGAGGTAGAATGGCCAGAGAAAGAACAATGATTCCCATTCCGCCCAACCAATGTGCCAGTGATCGCCAGAACAAGAAACTTTTAGGAAGATCTTCAATTGCAGGGTTTACGATGCCTGTACTGGTTGTTCCACCCAAAATAGTTGAACCCGTGGTAGATAAACCACTCATGGTTTCAAAAACGGCATCGGTATAATTTGGCAGAATACCTGAAATAGTGAAGGGGAGAGCTCCTACCAACGAAAGGACAAGCCATGTTAAGCTTACAACCAAAAAGCCTTCTCTTATTCTTAGCTCTTCTTTTGGCTTAAAGAAAAACCAAAGTAAACCACCTAATATGAATGCGATTCCCGCAGATACGACAAAAGTATACCAGGTATCCTGCCCGTAGATCAGGTCAATACCTGCGGGTAACAGAAGTGCAAATCCCATAAAAAAGATGAAAGCGCCCAGAATTCCCAATACAACCAGAAAATCAATGGTAGGGCGGTTAAAAGCGCTTATTACACTTTTGCTTTTAGGCATTGCTGAACAGCTTGGTTACTTTATCTATGGCTTCAGGTAAGCAGAATACCATTACACGATCTTCTGCTTGTATAACCGTTTTACCGGTAGCAATTTCTACCGATCCGTCACAAAGAACTCCACCAACTATACAACCGTCGGGTAGTTTGATCTTTTGAATTTGTTTATCTGCCACTTTAGATTTTTCTGATACCAAAAGCTCAATTACTTCTGCTTTAATTCCCCGAAGTTCTGTTACAGAAATTACATTTCCACTTCTGACGTAGCGATGAATTTCATTTGAAGCAGCTACTTTCTTGTTTACGACTGCATCAAGGCCAATGGTTTGAGAAAGAGGAATGAAATCCGGTTTAGAAACCAGCGCAACGGTCTTTTTTACATCCAGATGCTTCGCCATCAAACAGGAAATAATATTCGATTCTTCATCATCAGTAACTGCAATAAAAGCATCCATGTCTGTAATTCCCTCTGATGCTAACAGATCAGGATCCGTTGGATTCCCATTCAGGATCATCGCATTTTTTAATTCAATGGCGAGTTCTTCTGCACGCTCATAATTCGGCTCTATGAGTTTTACTGACCAATCCTTTTTCTCATCTCCACACAAGATGCGAGCAATGGTAGTGCCAATACCGGTACCTCCGGCAATCATAATTCTGTTCAGATCTGTTTCTGATTTTCCGGTAGTTTTGATTATTGCAGGAATGTCTTCCGTTTTTGCCAGAATAAAAACCTGGTCAAAGGTCTGGAGCTTCATAGGACCGCGTGGCATCAGCGTTCTCCCCCGACGAGCAATGGCAACCACACGAAATGTTATATCTTCGTTTTCAGATGCATATTCGATCAGCGATTTTCCAATCAAAGGAGCGTTTCTGTCTAATCGGATACCAACAAGCTGCATCAGATCATCAGCTAAATTGATAACATCACTTGCCGCAGACCGTTTTAGAAGCTGAGCTATTTCCTGTGCGGCACTCAGTTCCGGGTTGATCATTACGTCTATTCCCAGATCGGTAGCTTTTAAAGGGGAATCTTTGTGCGAAAACTCATCATTTCTGACTCTGGCGATGACCATTTTTGCACCCAGTTTTTTACTGATCATGGATGCGATCATATTTACTTCATCCACACTGGTAACGGAGATCACGATATCTGCTTCAGAAACACCTGCTTTATTGAGGTCGTTAGCTGATGTTGCATTCCCTTCCTTACATAGTACATCCAGAGTTTCTGATGCTTTTGATAACGATTCTTTGTCGCGATCTAAAATTATCACATCGTGCTTTTCTTTGGAGAGTACACTAGCAAGGTCGTACCCGATTTCTCCGGCACCAATTATTATGATCTTCAAAAAGAGCCTTTTTTCGTAATTTGTTAACGAATTAAACTACTGTGTTTTTGAGTGAAATGAAAGGTTTTGAAGCGGTATACCTGAATAGTTATTCAGTTATAATAACCACATCAATTGTTACAGGGCTTGATCTGGCTACCCGTTGATCAGTTACCTGAACTGTAAATCTATTTTCACCTTTAACCAGCTGAACGCCAATCTGTTTCCCGGTTCCAAGAGTGCTTCCTCTTTGTTTCCATGTATAAATTACGTCAGAATCATCCCGGTTAACGGAAGGAGCTTTGAGAATTATTGAAGGATTTGCAGGATTCCATTCAATAGTTTGAGTTTCAGGGCTTTCAGTGAAACTAAGTCGTGGAACAACCTGAAGAGAAAATTCCTGTGATACTAACTCAGAACCATTTTGAACATATGCAAGAGTAAGCGTTTTATTGCCCGGAGTTGTTGAAGTCCAGGTGAGGGAGAATTGTCCCTGATTCTTAAATCTCCAGGGGTTTTCCATTCTGATATCAGATAATGACAAAGCACCGCCAACAGCAATTAAGTTTGGAAGGTCAGGGTTTGCAACAGGCAATATTTTTGGTGTTACACGAATTACAGCGCTGTCTACTGAGTTGGAAAGCCCTCTGTTGTCATTCTGTATCAGAACAAGTTTATGGCCTTGTCGGTTTGTTACTTCAAAAGTCGGACTTGGAATCACATTTCCATCTAATTTCCATGTTGATGTCAATACATCTTCATCACTGTCCAGAGTTGATGCATTTCTGAAACTAACAGTCTCGTTCAGATACACGGCTTCAGGAGCGATAATAGAAGGAGAAGGCTTACTATTGGCAAAGAATGTTTTTTCAGCAGAAACAGTGTTATTTGTTGCTGTAGTATTGTCGGTGATCTCCAGTTTAACGGTATGATCTCCGGGCTGAATTGCTTTTATGATTTCAGCAGCATTTTCACTAATCAGTTGCCCATCCATATACCATTTATAAGACTTAACGAAACCATCAGGATCTCTGGAACTCAAGGCGTCCAGTTTAAGATCTGTTCCGGCCGGTATATTCGAAGGTAAATTCCAGTTTATAACAGGAGGTGCATTAACTTTTATACTTTTTGTGATGCTTACGGTATTACAATTTGTTTCTGAATTGGTTTCCAGTTCAAGGCTTACAAGATATTCGCCGGGTTCATCAAAAGTAAAGGTAGTATTGAGCCCTTCAACAACTTCTTGTCCTTTTTCAGAATCAATAACCCATTTAGCAGATTTAAAGCCACCGTCAGCTGATGATCCGGATCCGTCCAGTGTCACTGCTTTTCCGGGTATTGTATATTCAGGAAGCTCAAAACTTGCTTCAGGACCTTCAACTACGGTTACTGTTGCAGTAGTTTGACTGATATTACTGCAACGGCCTGATCCCGAACCTTCAACGGTCAATGAAACAGTATACACTCCGGGAGTAGTAAAAATATGATCGATCACAGCCCCAGTTTTTGATTTTCCATCACCGGTATCCCAACTAAAGGATGGGAGGGAGCCGGATGGATCTGTGCTTGAAGATCCGTCAAATCTGATACTGTTGTTTACACAAATTGTAGTATCAGATAAATTTAACTTTGCAACAGGAGAACCTTCAATGATAACCGGGATAGTGGCTACAGTTTGTTCTTCTGTAAAGCCATCGTTCAAAGTAAGTTTGGCTTCATAAATTCCCGGTGTTTCATACACATAAGATGGATTAGCCTGATCAGAGGAAGCTCCGTTACCAAAGCTCCAGTTTACACTGAAAGGATCACCGTCAGGATCAAAGCTCTGTGAGCTGTTAAATAAAACCGTTTGTCCTGTACAGGAAGCGATTTCAGATGCAACCACTGCTTTAACCGGTCTGTTTATCAAAACTCTGATTGATTCCTCCGCAATACTGTTTTCAAGTCCCAGCCCGTCATTTACTGTAAGTCCGATAAAGTGAACGCCGGGTTCACTTGCTTGCCACGTAAAAGAAGATTCGTTTCGTTTTGTGCCGTCCGGTAACGTCCATTCAAAAGTTAATGGGTTTTCATCCAGATCATAACTTGCAGTAGCATCCAGTTTTACTGAAAGTGCGTTAGATCTTAAAACGGTTTCTGTGACAATTAATGGTTGATGATTTACTTTCAGTTCTCCGGTTATTGAAGAGCTGGAATTAGATAAACCGTCATTGTCTGTTACAGTTAATGTGAAAGACTTGGCTCCGCTTTCTCTGAAAGTTCTTTGAATTACACGACCCCGAAGTGTTACTCCGTCATTAAATTCCCATCTATATCTTGCAATACTACCATCCAGATCGTATGACTCAGCAGCAGAGAATCTTATTTCTTTGTTTGGAGCAACATAATCTGCATCAGTAACCCAAACAGCAGTAGGAGGAGTGTTTACTCGCACTTTTTTGGTTTTAATTCCTTCAGCAAGCTCATAACCGGAATCGTCTTTTACTCTTAGCGAGATATTTGCATTTCCTGTTTTACTTAAGCTGGTGGTAATTGTACTACCTGTACCAATTAATTCTCCTTCGTTATACCACTCATAGCTTGTAATCAACCCGTCGCTGTCTGTACTTATGGAACCATCTAAAGTGAATTCCTGTCCCGGAGCAACAACTACAGGCGAATTAAAATCTGCAATCGGATATTGGTTGATCAATAAGATGTGCTCAGTGGTTCTGCTACTGTTTGAAAGACCTTCACCATCATTTACCTGAAGAGTAACTCTGTACTCTCCCGTCTTAGAATAAGTATGTTGAACTCTTGGTCCGGTTGCAGTATTTCCATCTCCGAAATCCCATCTGTACGTACTTAGTGCGGATTCTGAATCGCTGCTTTGTTCCGCAGAAAACGTTACTCTGGAGCTGGAAGTTACTTTTGCAGCAGTAATTACAGGCTGTGGAGGAGTATTTATCCGAACGGTTTTAGTTAGTTCCTGCACTGAATTTGAAACACCTCTGCCATCGTCAACTATAAGTTTTACACGGTATGCACCGGGATCAGAAAATTGAAATTCAGTTACTGCTTCCGAAGCGATCAGATTGTCATTCACAAACCACTTGTAAGTCAATGGATTATTGTTCCCATCTGTAGAGCTACCGGCATCAAAAGTGATATTGTCTCCTGGAGCGGCTTTTTCTCTTAGAGTGAACAATGGCACCGGTGGTGCGTTAACTTCGTATCTTTTGTTAATGGAGTACAAACCGTTACTGGATCCGGATCCATCATCTAAAGTTAGGTTAATTGTATATGAACCCGGATCTGAGTGGTTTACGGTTACTGTTTTACCATTTGATGAACCCGTTATACCAACTCCTCTCCACGAATAGATTAAAGAATCATTATCAGCGTCGGTTTGATTACTAACAGTTGCTGTAACGTTTTCATTTGTTCCGATTAGCGAAGCAATATTTAACTCAGCATATGGCTGTGTGTTAACACGCATTTGAATTTGCCGTTCATCAATAGCGCAAGTAGGATTAGAACCGCCATCAGAAACTCTTAGAGTTACATTATAAGTACCGGAAATAGTACTGGAAAATCGGAAAGATTCTGAATTACCTCTTGGTGAACCGTTTACATACCACTGGTAAGTCAAAGGTTTGCCTTCAATATCATAAGAATTTGAGCCTGACAGTAATATAGTTTCAGTAGGGGAAATAACACGTTTTGGTACA
Source organism: Balneola sp. (assembly GCA_965222085.1). Lineage (GTDB taxonomy): Bacteria > Bacteroidota > Rhodothermia > Balneolales > Balneolaceae > Balneola. Next base: position 53,715 of record OZ244952.1, on the reverse strand, counting down.
GATACCCTTGCAACTGGAGGCGAATTTATAAATACTGATTTTGTGTATGTCCAGTATTCAGGGAAAAGTGATCTTTGATTTGGAATCAGAACGGTGTACTGAAGTTCACCCGGGGTATCAGAAGAAATAGTTGGTGTTTTACCGGAAGCCACTTGTTGATCATCAAGTATCCATCTGGAGTTGCTGATTTCTGCGTTATTAAAGTCGTTCCCTGCTAATTCGAATGTTTTTTCAGTACATTGTTGAGTAGGTACTTCATTAATGCCGAGATTGGGTTTTCTGTTATTCTCGCTTACAAAGGGTTCAAGTAACCAAAGAACCGGGCCGTCAAATCCATAAACTGTCATTGTATTAATTCGATCAGATGATCCTGTAATATTCAATCCCCAATTGTTTTTTAAACCAAATTTTGATGCAGGGATTCCGGAACGTGACAGGTCAAAGATCTCACCAAAAGAATCTATTTTTCGAACTCTGGAGTCTTCTTGTCCACTGGCAACTAAACGGGGTGAGTCTGAAGTTTCCTGCAACAAATAAGGCTTGAGTTGAAATACAGAACTTCTTTGTGAATTAAAAAGCCCTATTGAAAGATCAACACCGATAATTTGCCAATTTTGGCCTGATAAAATCTGTCCTGTCGGCGAGCTAACCCGGACGTTAAAACTATTTACATCATCTCCGTTATCAGTTGAGACACGGATTATATAACCGTTGGAAGAAGAGTTATCGATATCAGATAAAGCAACCCATCTGTTTTTAAATCGTTCTTCGTTTTGGGTTGTTAACTGCGTTACTCTATTCGATGGATTGGATTTAGATCGTAGCTTCCCGTTTTCAATACTATAAAGTTCATCAAATGGGAAAAGTGAAAATGAAGTGGAAGTATTAGCTCCGTTTTGAGTGACAATATCTACAGCACCACCTAAACCTGCATCAAAGATCTCAATTTTTCCGTTTTGCGAATTGCCTGAAGGTTTGATCCAAATATCGTACTGATTTCGACTGTCACCACTAACAATAGAGGTACTTCTACCGGATATAGAAAGGTAGACTTCCTGAGCTAAAATAGAGTGCGAGACAAATAATAAAGTAAGAACGAGTGTTAGTCGTTTTATCATAATAACCCGATCGAATTTACTTAACCGTATAAGATTTGGACAATGTTTCTATGCCTGTTTGATTTGCCTTAAATGTAATGGAAAGTTTGCCTTGTTGCACGCTCATTGTTACACCCCATCTTCCTTGCGAATCAGTTTTTACAGTTTTTATAGTATCGCCATTTTTTAACTCTACTTCCATTTCAGGAAAAGCACGTCCCGTTATTGTTTTTGCAGAGTTTGTGGCAGAAATATCTTCTTTTATATCCAACCCATCAAGTTTAACTTTAAAAAGATAATCCTCAGTTAAATGAACTACACGAAGTTCTTTGCGAGTGGTATTCTGAGAGCCATCTGTTGAAGTTACATTAATGATCTGATCATTTGATTCTAGTGGAACAACTCTGTTGAAAGTCCCGGAACCTGATACATTTGTATTTTTACCATTTACCAATACAACGGCGTCCGGTTCGGTTACACCCGTTATGGTTACTGAGTTCGATAATACAAAATGAACCTTTTGGTTAAACTGATCACCAAAAATCGGAGGAGATTTTGTGTCCTGATTTCTTATAACCAAAAATTTATCAGTAAAAGGGCCTTTGAGTCCCAGATTATCTACGGATTGTACTCTAACATAGGTTGTACCAAGAGCAAGATCTTCCATCAATATTCTGGTGTTATTTACTTCTTTTACTACTACATTTTCATCAAAATTATAAGCGGTGCTGTATTCTACCCTATAACTGACAGCGTTGTTAACACCGGTAAAATTCAGAAGAAAATCATTCTGGTATATTATTGTGTCCAGTTTTGAAGTTAAATATTTGGGTGCAGGTAAAAGTTTTACTGGAGGCAAAGGAGCCGCATTTCCGCGAATGATTGTTCCTTCATCTTTTCGGATAGTAACAATAACGTTATTCGCTGAGACCTGAGCATCACCATCATAATTAGAGAGTCTTACATTCGTTCCGCCTGTGTTTTCTGCTAAGAAATTTTGTGTATTCAATTCTGTTGTCGAACTTCCGGCATTCAAAACATATTTACTTCGTTCTTTACCAACTGCTGACAGCTTTGAGAGTAAGCCACCTTCCACTAGTGTGATTTCTGCATCAGCACTTTTATCAAGTTTATCTATTCTGGACTTTCTTATAATTGCAGTTGTACTGGGATTAACTATAATATTACTTCCATCAGTAAAAGCTAAAGTAGCGTAGCTTTCTTTTTGTGTTCTTACTCCATGCGATTCTTCAAAAAGATCGCCAACAAAAGCTTCATTCCAACCGGCAAGTAATCCCAGTCGTTTATCAACAATTCCGTTTTTGGAAATCAACTGTGCCTGTATGGAAACCAATCGATTGTTATTCAGGGTTCTCTCCAAAGCATCAACAGAGGGTTTTAGTTGTTCACTGATAGCCAATGCATTTTCTAAGTTTCCATTTCTGATCTCATCAAGATAATCATTGAACAACCGATTGGTATCATTTAGTTGATTAGTAGCAAAAATAGTAGCTCCTTCGCTAATCAGCTTATTCGTTCTTTTTTGTTGATCTTCAAATATGATCGTGGAATTGGTGAGGCTTCTGAGTTTAAGCAGATCACCACTGGATAGGGTAAATGTATTATTAGTGATGTTATGCTCAGCAAGGCTAACAACTACCGGCCAATTCAGAGAACTTCCTGCATATCTCTGTGATATTTGCTGAAGTTTATCGCTTGAAAAGGACACAGGATCCTGAGCCTGAACACCCAATGAAATAATACTTATTAGGATAGTTGTTGTCAGTGATTTCATTAACCTGCTTTATATTTTTTTGGGAAAGTTAGTATAAATCTACTTCCGATCTTAGCAGAAGATTCTAAAGCAATATCGCCATGATGACGTTGCATAATTTGTTTCACATATGCCAAACCGAGCCCTGTTCCTTTTTCACGAGCAGACTTGATATTGGATTTTACCCTGAAAAACTTCTCGAATACTTTACTCTGATCTTCAATACTTATTCCATAACCATGATCAGTTACTGCAACTATAACAGAGTCACGGGTTGATTTCAGCTCAATATCAATGACTCTTTCCGATTCACCATATTTTACAGCGTTGCTGAGAATGTTTTGAATTGCATCAAACACCAGATCTCTGTCTGCCTCTATATTAAACTTCTTTCCTGTCTCTGTAACTGAAAGAGATAGAATCTTGGAAGAAAGCAATGGTTTAGACAACATCGTAACGTCTTCAATCACTTCTTTCACATCAATTTCCGACACATTTAGAGAAGTATTTCCTGCCTCAAGTTTTTGAACTTCCAGAAAGCGGTTTACTAACTCGTTCATCCGTTCACCGGAATTAAGAACTTCCTGCATTAGAGTTTTTGATTCTGCAGGTTCCATATCATCGGTTTCAATAATCAATCTGGATAAACCTACAACACCGGTAATCGGGTTTTTAAGCTCATGAACAATCACATTGATCATATCATTACGTTTGATGTCTAACAAGCGATCTTCGGTCTTGTCATGGATAATCACATAGGCACCGATCTCTTTATTGCTTTCATCCAGAATGGAAAGATATTGAAAGTCATAGAAGTATTCTGTGCCCTCATTGGTTGAATGAGTTAATGAAGACTGGTTTACTTTTATGGTGAAAGGATCCGGATAATGTAATGCCTGGCTGGATTCTGAAACTTTGATATTAGGATGATTAAGGATCTTTTCCAGCGATGTGTTCTTGGGATTCAACTCCAGTTCTTCTAAAAATGAAATAAACTGATTGTTGATAAAACTGAACGTTCCTTCTTCACTAATTATACCTATCAGATCTTCAGAATAAGTAACCATATATTTATTTTTCCACTCTTCTAATATGATCTTTTCAACATTAAGCTTTTGATAACGGCTTAAGGTAGCTCTGATATTTTCCAGGGTATCATGCATTGGCTGGAATTCCGGAAGGGAGACTTGCTTTATCCTGTGATCAAAATCCAGATTCCCTAAATACTCCACATCTTCTAACAGAAGTTTTATAGGTTTATTTACACGCAAACTTACATACCAACTAAATCCGAACATAAAAACCAGTACAAAAGCCGCAGTGTAGTAAGAAAAACGCAGAAGTTGGTTTACCGGTTCTAATATGAATGCATCTTCTACAGCTACCAGATGCCAAAAAGGAATTGTTTCAAAGCGCGAAGAAAGGATATACCAATTTTTTGAATCTATAGTGATCATCTTTTCATCCGAAAAACTAGTCTCGCCAATTAAGTCATTCGGAAACACGAATTCTGAATCAGGAGTAATACTTTTTCCTAAAGAATTTGAAATACTGGTGAAATAAGTACCTCCAAGAGGAATGTTGGTAAGGCTGTTATTCAAATTCTGAGCGTTAAAGTAGAGCCGAAGTTTGAAAACATTTGAGCCGATCTGAAAAGCTCTTTCAGTAATAAAGAAATCTACAGTTTGTTCAGGGTGATTTATCAACGCTGTATTGGTGGTTTCATCAATTCGGGAAGGGTACCAGTCAATCTGTTCAATAGAAAAATCAATAGAATCATAAATAGCGCGAACAAGATCTATTTCTTCGTCACTTTCAGTATCAGCAATAATTACTCTCATTAAGCCCGGAGTGTAATTTATAGCTTTGTTAGCCAATTCAGGAGCATTTGCGGGATCCTGAGAAAGATCCTGTGCAAGCCTGTTGGTGGAGTTGAGCCAGTTTCTTATCGTACCATCTGTTTGTCGAAGTGTATATTCCTGAAGCTGAGATACAATGGTAGTTCTCTCTTTAACGATCTTATCCTGATACTCGGGTTTTATAAAAACCCATATCAAAGTAATCGCTGCCATAATCAGAAGCGATGAAATCAGAAAAATTCGATCCCTGAGAGTTAGTTTTTGAAACATGTACAATTTAGTTAACTGACCAAAGGTCTGCTTTTAAACTTAAAAATACGATTAGAAAGATATCATAATTCAAACTATGGTGCTTCCTGCCGGATTAATGAGTTAATGAAAGGATAATATTTAGTTAACAAAAGTTTAAGGTGAAAAATAGATTTTTTCACTGAACTAAAAGCGTGTCATTGATTCTGGGAAGTGATTTTAATTTGAAAGCCAAAAGCATTCTGAAAAGGATGTATATCGACTCTGATGGAGAGGAGGGAGTGCGTGTTTCTGTTAAAGATATTTCTGAAGAACTTGGTATTGATAAAACGGAAGCCAGGAATTTATTTGAATATCTGGAGTCTAAGAAGTGTTTAAAGATTGAGACCTTAGGCGGGGAATATTTATATGGTCATGTTTCTCTTACAAAAAAAGGATTGGCAAGATCTCAGAAATAAAAAAGGCTCCGAATCGGAGCCTTTTAAGAACTTTCTACATGCTGACTTTAATTATCGGCTTCTAAAATAGCATCAATTCTTGTAAGTACATCATTTAGGTGAGCACGAGTTTCAGCATTTGTTCGGGAAGAAATATTACTTGCCACTTCCTTTCTTAATTCTGTTAATTCATATCGAAGAGCCGGTCTGATATCCGAATCTTTGATATCAAGAGTTGGACCTCTGAATCCACCGCCTTGTGTATCTTCTTCAAATAAAGCAGCTATTGAACTCAGATATTCTCTTTGGAGGTTTCTTCTGAAAGCATCAATATTATTTGTACCTGATTTATATACTTCGCTCCAGATTCCTCTTCTGATATCTTCAAGTGCTTCATGAAGCGGATAGGAATTTTCGTCAAATTCTGCTTGCTCTGATAAGCGGATCATTGCTCCGGCATTCATAGTGGAGCGTAAAATTCCTGACTGAAGATTTTTGATGTTGTTTGTTACACCCTGAGCCTGGATTCTGTATAGAATTTCTTCATCCAGTAACCAATCCGGTGTAGTAAAAGCATGCTCGTTCAGGAATGCCATCGCTTTTTTCTGGTATTCTTTGGAAACAGGAGTATAAACCCATCCTTCCTGATCAGAAGCTTTTCTGGATTGGTAAACGCCTCCGATATTGGTAGCAACGTGGCGAGCATAGCGCGACCATTGTCCGACCAATTCACCATAGATCTCTTCAAGATCGTCATAGCCTTCGCCATCGGTAGAAGTCCATTCAATTAAGTTTGGAACAACTCTTTTTAAGTTCATTAAACCATATGTACTGGATTTAACAGGATCGTCTCCCAGATCTTCAGTTTGTGAAGAAGGATCATAACCTGTTGAAGATGCAAATCTGTATACAGGATCATCAGCTTTGGCCTCTATCCAGCTGTCTAATGTTTCCAATTCGTCTTCAGGAGTTTCTGCGTCAGGAATTACTCTGTAACCCCAGTTAACAGAATATTTGTCGTAAGGACCGATCTGCCTGATAAATCGAATATTCTCATCGCCCGGTTGTGCAATGTAATTCTGACGGGCATATTCCATAATGGTTGTTGCGATTCCCCACTTTTGTGTAAATGAACCTGATCTTAAAGAATCGGTAGGGTAGGCAGAACTTGATTGCATATTATGAGGTAGACCAATGGCATGTCCAATTTCGTGTGAAATAACACGACGCATCGTTTCACCGATCAGATCGTCATCCAGCTTAAGTTTTCTTGCAGCCGGATTTGCTGCACCTGTCTCGATCATTAAACGGTTTCTGTAAGATCTCATATGGTTGTGATACCATACAATATCGCTTTCAATGATCTCACCTGATCTCGGGTCAGAAACACTTGGTCCAACAGCATTTCGGACAGTGCTGGCAACCCATCTCACGGTTGAATATCTAATATCTTCTGCGCTCCAATCCGGATCTTCTTCTTTTGTAGGTGGAATTTTGGCTTGAACTGCATTTTTAAATCCTGCCTCTTCAAAAGCTTCATTCCAATCTAACATTCCTTCGATAATATAAGATCGATATTTTTCGGGAGTAGCGGGATCCAGGTAGTAAACAATAGGCTTTACAGGCTCAACCAATTCACCACGTGCATAAGCTTCTGGATCTTTAGGTTCTAATCTCCATCTTCGGATATATTCTTTCTGAGCTGCTTTTTGTTCATCAGAACCATAATCAATTTGTCGAATGCTGAAATATCCTACTCTGTAATCAGCGTATCTTTTTTGCATGGGTTCCTCAGGCAAGAGTACAAGAGATTGACTTACTTCCACAGAAAGAGTTTGAGTGTATCCGGCGCTTGGGGGATTTGCAGCAACGTATGTCATTACCTGACGAATTTCTATGTTTTCCGGGAAGCTTTTTACTGACTCCACAAAACTACGGTCTGCATCCAGTCTTCGTATCTGATAGGTTCTCCTCAAATAGGAAGGAATTCCACTTATCGCTTCCACATCTTTAGTGAAAAGATCGGTTACATCAATAAGCACTCCGGAAGAATCCTTACTTAAAGCTTCGATATCAAAAGCAGCGATTACAGGCTCATAATTATTTGCTCGAACTGATTCGTAAACCGGAAGTTCTTCATCCGCAATAGCTTCATAAGATTTTTTCCTCATTAAGATCTTGTCTTTATTTCTGGAGAAACTAACTACCTGTTCAGCAGATTTAGATCCCGCAGAACTAAAACCTGAAAAACCGGGAGGCACACCGGCAATTCTACTAACCATTAACATTTCTCTATTTAAGAGGTCGTTACTGATCTCAAAGAAGTATTGTCCTTCCTGCTCATAAATTATGAAAACACCCTCATCTTTAGTGGCACCCTTTTTGATAACTTTATCAAAAGATTTAATACCCGTTTTAGAGGAAGGGCGTGAAGTGCTTGGAGTAGTTGTTTTATTAGATGTTGAGTTCTTGGCTCCTGTACAACCGGCGAAACTAAGCGCCGAAGCAAGAATCAGGCTCAAAAAAATATTGCGATATTTCATTTATAGATAGTTAAAGTAATTTGATTGCACGAAAGTATGTAAAAAAAGAAACTGCATTCGTAAAATGGTTTTATTTATCCAGATTTCTGACTGAAGCTTTACTTTCAAATCCGAATCTGTCTATATAAGTAACTTGAATTTCCTGAAGCAGAGAAACTTCAGTTACTTTCAGTGAATCTTCACCCTCCGATTGAATTTCGATTGTATACGGAAGAACAAGTTGCTTTCTTTTTTTGCTCAGAATTCTTTCAGACCAGGTATCATCGTATTTATAGTAAACTATCCAGTTGGATATCTCAGCTTCAGGATTATTAATAGAAACGGCAACGTTTTCTTCAGAAAATTCATAGTTAACATCAGGTAAACCGGAGTTATTGTGGTTAAGCCACGAAAGTGATGGAACGACTGCTTTTTCTCTGTAAGGTTTGGTTTTTAACTCTGTTTGTAGTGTGTCGTTTCCTATTAATGGAGCTATACTCCAGTGAACCAAGCCGGGCGATTCCGGCATCATTCCCCTGGTTATCATGATGTTGTTAAGTACTTCATCAATTTGTTTTTCACCTTGAAATCGTCCGATACTTATTCCGGGCCAAACATGCCTGTTTTTGTAGTTCTGTTCTGTCCACCAACCCAAGAGCACAGGAAAACTTTGCTCTACCTGATTAACAGGCCAATATAATTGAGGAGAGAAGTAATCTATCCAGCCTTCGTTTAACCACAATTTAGCATCGGCATATAAAACGTCATATTGATCAAAGCCCTGAATAGATGAAGGGTGTCCGGGGCGCCAGATACCAAACGGACTTAACCCAAACTTCACGAACGGCTTTTCTTTTTTAATTGAAGTGTAAATATTTTCAATAAATTGATTTACTGAGTTTCTTCGCCAATCGCCTCGACTCAAATTCCCACCATTTCCCACATATTCATTCCAGCTTTTATCGTCCGGAAAATCTTCATCATTGTTATATGAAGGATAAGGATAAAAGTAATCATCAAAATGAACACCGTCTATATCATATCGTTTAACAATATCCATTACTACATCGATACCATGATCCTGAGTTTCTTTCATAGAAGGGTCAAACCACCAATACCCATTTTTCAATTCTACAACGAGATCACTTTTAGTGTTTACGAGTGAATTATCTGAAACTATTCCTCCTTTTGGATGGTGCGCTCTGTACGGGTTCAGCCAAACGTGCAGCTCCAAACCCCGTTTATGTGCTTCATCAATCCAGAATTCAAGGGGATCGTAGTAGGGAAAGGGAGATTCTCCCTGTTCACCTGTAAGATAATAAGACCAAGGCTCCAGTTCACTTTCATATAATGCATCAGCCTGAGGTCTTACCTGAAATATTACAGCGTTAAAATTATTATCAGCCAACAGATCAAGTAGCTCTAAAGCTTCTTCTTTCTGAACAGTAACAGGCAACCCCGGAGAACTTGGCCAATTAATGTTATCAACGGTAGCCACCCAGGCAGCTCTGAATTCTCTTTGTATTTCAGGGTGTGTTGGAGTAGTAAGTTTCTGTGTAGGTTTTAGAAACTGACAATTCAAAATCAATAAAACAGAACATAGCAAAAAGAAGGTTTTTCTATACATAGATTAGTTATAAAGGGTTATGGAAGCCGTAAAGGTTGTACAAACCGGAGATAAGAGTCATTATTAAGTTTGAAGATTCCCAAATTAAACATTTAACAAAAAAATGGAAGCGTTTTTTTATGAAAAATACCTACCTTTAAGTCTTTCAAAATTTTAAGCAACTAAATTCCCAACGTTATGATTATTGGTGTACCGAAAGAAATTAAAACACACGAAAACCGAATCGCTCTTCAACCGGGTGGCGCATTGCAAATGAAACGCAATGGACATGAGGTTTTAATACAAAAAGGGGCAGGTATTGGAAGTGGTTTTTTTGATGAAGATTATATTGAAGCAGGTGCAACCATAGTTGATGATGTAGAAGAAGTATGGAAGCGTGCTGATATGATCATGAAAGTAAAAGAGCCTATCGCTGAAGAATATCCGCGAATGAGAGAAGGTCAGGTTATTTTTACTTATTTCCATTTCGCAGCCGATGAAGCTTTGACCAAAGCCGTAGTAGATTCAAAATGTATTGCTATTGCATACGAAACAGTGGAAAAGGCAGACGGTTCCCTTCCTTTATTAATTCCTATGAGTGAAGTAGCAGGAAGAATGGCTGCTCAGGAAGGTGCTGTTTATCTGGAGAAGCCAAAAGGCGGACGTGGTATGTTGATGGGAGGAATTCCCGGAGTACAACCTGCTAAAGTGCTGGTTTTAGGTGGTGGAATAGTAGGTGTGAATGCTGCTAAAATTGCCGCCGGAATGGGCGCTGATACAACCATTATGGATATTAACATGCCGAGGCTTCGTTACCTTGATGATGTTATGCCAAAAAATATACACACATTCTTTTCTTCTGAAGCAAACATCCGTGCAATGTTGCCAAGTGTTGATGTGATTATCGGTGCTGTTTTGAAGCCGGGTGCAAAAGCTCCACATTTGATCACCAGAGAAATGTTAAAAGAAATGCGTCCTGGTACTGTTCTTGTTGATGTTGCTATCGATCAGGGTGGTTGCTTTGAAACATCAAAACCAACTACGCATACAGATCCTGTATATTTTGTAGAGGATGTAGTTCATTACTGTGTTGCGAATATGCCGGGAGCAGTTCCTTACACTTCTACTTTGGGTTTAACAAATGTAACGCTTCCGTATGCTGTTGCACTTGCAAACAAAGGCTGGAAACAAGCTCTTAAAGATGATAAAGAATTGCTCCAGGGCTTGAATATTGCAAATGGTATTATTGTGTATGACGATGTAGCCGAAGCATTTGGAATGGAATGGGAGCCGGTTGATTCTGTATTGAATTAAGTTCAGAAGCCTATTTATAGTTTGCTATCAAAATGGACGTGATTAATCACGTCCATTTTTGTTTAAAGGAGTTTTTAAGTTTGATGTTTAATTTTGCACATGCGAGATGCTAGATTGGTGAGATTCTACTACGAACATAAATAGTAAGAATTTTAGTACTGGTATTTCAATCTCAAGGTTGCAGAAGTAAGGTTCTTGCACTAGATTTGGGAAGGTTTAATCAATGATGTTTTTAGAAATGAAAAATTTTGATCGCTATGACTATATTGAAAATCAATTTTATTTTCTAGAAGAAGATTATGGCTTTTTAAAAAAAGAAGTTCTTCGAATTAATTTCGAATCTTCTTTTAAATGGAAAAACTCAAAAATTACTGTAGAAATAATTGACGAAAGTTTTTCTCTACCTTGGAGCGTTATTTATAAAAAAACAGAAAAAGGGGTAGTAAAATTTACAGAACCAAATCATCGTATGGGTCTTTCAAAATTATTTGATAGCAACAAATATAGTTCAAAAGAATTTGGTTTTTTTAAAAAGATAACTGATCAAGATTATCGAAAAAGAATAGACTTTTTGAAGCTAGAATTAATGAAATGCATTACAGAAATAATTAAGTATTAACTCAAACTTTCATAACCTTTTCACATTTTCTGATCCGTGTATCACCTCCACAAAGCTCTCTGAAGTCTATGACTTAAGGAGAATCAGTTAAGCAAGTTTGTAACTTGCATTAAAGCAAAGAACTTTAAATTAATTTTGGACTATCAATTAATGGGTTTGTGAATATAAACAGCTATAGAAATTTTGGAGCTTTAACTCTTAGTTTGAATTTTGGGATGCTCTAAATTAAGCCATATCGACACTAGCGTTTAGCTTCTAAAACGACCCAGATCTCGGGTATACACCTGCCTTTGTCGGCAGACAGGCCGCGAGATGACTAATTAAATGAAAACATCAGGGCCTTTTTTATGGAACTCTGTGTCCTTTGGAAGCTACCCAGATTTTATACCATTGCTCTAAGCTCATTTCAATTTGAAGAGCATCAACAGCGGTTTTGATTCGCTCAAACTTTCCTGAACCAACAATTGGCAGAATTTGAGCAGGATGATTTAACAGCCAGGCATAGATTACAGAATCTATGTGTTCAAGATTAAGTTCTTCGGCAATTTCTTTTAGAGTTGATACCAAACGATGTGCTTTTTCATTTTGTGGATTAAATAAAGAACCACCTGCAAGAGGAGACCATGCCATAGGTTTTATTCCTTCTTTTAAAAAGAAATCAATATTTCCGTTATCAAAATGTTCGAGATTGTAAGGTGAGATCTCAACCTGATTGGTAACCAATTTCTGATCAAGATGGGCTTGTAGAGATAGAAACTGAATAGGAGTAAAGTTCGAAACACCAAAATGAAGAACTTTTCCGGATTGGTGGAGCTCGTTGAAAGCTTTAGCTACTTCTTCAGGATTAAAAAAGGGAGCAGGGCGGTGAAGCAAGAAAACATCTATATAATCTGTGTTGAGATTTTTAAGTGATGTCTCAGCCGACTCCACAATATGGGAAAAGGAATAGTCGTAATGACCGATTACCCGGCTTGGAAATTTATCAGATATTTTTTTGATACCGCACTTTGTGATGATTTCAATATTGTTTCGAATACTTGTATCTAATTTTAAAGCATCACCGAATTTCTCTTCACATCCATAGTCTCCATAGATATCAGCATGATCAAAGGTAGTTACTCCAATCTCTATACAACGTTGTATAAACCCCAGAAGCTCCTGATTAGATAGATTCCATTCCAATAATCGCATCTCTCCATGTACGACTCTTGATAGGCTTAAATTCTTAGCAAGTTGTATTCTCTGAGATCTCATATTTTTTTTGTTCTAAATGCTTTGCTATTTAGTTTCTGAGAAGCCTTCTTTTTAATGCCTTTAGAAGCTCCTGATTCAATTAATTTTTCCAAATCTGTTTTACGAACCGTTTTATTATCAATAAGAATATCCTGGAGGATTTTGTTTCCGGACTTCATTATTTCAGAAGAAAGTTGATCACTAATTCCGTGTTCTTCTAATTTCAGGCGAAGAGGTTCTGCAATTTCATCAACAACTCCGGGGCTCTTCATTATTCGTGGGTCAACATAAGGAGGGAGCTGGATCATTAAGCGTTCAATTTCTTCAACTATTTCCAACCTGCTTTTCGATGTAAACTCAGAATACGGTTCTTCCCAAATTCCTGAAAATTCAATTTTTTTTGTTTTGGGATTATATTCCTCATAAAGATCAATGACCTGCAAAATGAATTCTCCGTCATAATCTTCCTCAGGCCGCCATTTTAGATCAATAGCTCTTTTGGCATGGTCATTTCTGGCGTGAAGTAAGCTGCTTCCGGAAAAATCAGACATATCATCAGGATTAGGGTCTGTCTCCATAAATGTATTCCATTCAATTGTCCAGCCAGACGCAACTCTAAGAGGTTGAAATTCTATCAAAGCCATATTTTTTTTGGAATGAACCTAGCGAGATTGAAAGTTGGAAACAACTCACAGAAATAAAAAAGCCAATCCAAATATTATGGATTGGCTTTCATCAGAAAAAAAGGATTTTTTATTTAATAAGAGTAAGCCTTCTGGTTTTAACAAATGTACCGGATTGCATACGATATAAATAGATACCGCTCGAATAAGAACTCATATCAAGAGTTATTTGGTACGACCCGGCAGTTTTACGTTCGTTAACTAAAGTAGAAAGCTTTCTTCCCAGCATGTCATACAAAGTGATAGTAACATTCGCAGTTTCAGGTACTTTATAAGTTATACTTGTAGAAGGGTTAAACGGATTTGGGTAATTCTGCTCAATAAAATATTGTTCAGGAGTTTCAGTTTCGTCAAAAATATCCGTGGTAATGGTTGTGCTGGATTCATTGGAAGCTTCACTTAAGTTTCCGGATAAATCAAATGCTCTTATTACAAAGAAGTATTGAGAACCTCCATCAGGTAAACCGGATAATTCAAATTCATCAAAAGTTGATATTGTAATAGGAGATTCTCCTTCGTTTGCATCAACTCCATCATATACACCACTTTCTGATCCGTAATATACCAGATAACCTGCCAGATCGGTTTCTGAATTCAATGACCAATTCAGAGTAATGTTATTCTCATTTTCAGGCGAGATCATTGAACTTAAATTAGAAGGCGCAGATGGAGCCACAAGATCCGGAATGCTTATTGAACGGTTAGCTTGCTTTGCTTCTGCGTTATCAGCATCAACGGATACTGTATATCTGTTTGGTCCGGAAACGCTTTTATCCGCTGTAACCATCCATTCTATAGTAAGAGATTGTTGTCCCGGAAGTGCAGCTTCATTTATAACTGAATCTTCCCCGACTAAAGTGAGTCCGTCAAATAAAGCTATTTTTACGACTACATTTTCAGCATCAACAGTTCCCTGGTTGAAGATGTTTGCCGTAACTTTAAAAGGATTTCCTGCAAGGCTATCTCCCTCAATCTCTAATCCACTTGGAGCAGTAACTGAAATAGGAAGTGGAGGAAGTAGATCTTTATTGGGTACAAGAGGTCTTATGATTGTGTTATTTGAACTGTTTGATTCCTGAATCAGGTCTTCAGGATCAACTTGAAGAGATAATGTTCTGAATTCAGGATCCCGGGGAACTATGAAATCAACACTAATTATTGCCGAATCCTGAGCTGCAACCAGAGGTATTTCTTCAAAACCAATAACAGGGGCGGTTCCTTCGCTGGAAATATCGCCATCATAAAGGGCTACAACTACATTTTCTGCATCAACAGGTCCAAAATTTCTAACAACAAGTGAAACAGTTACTGCATCTCCTTCACCAAAAACACTATCCGGAGGAGTGAATGATAAACCGTCTTCACTAATAGCCAGATCAGGAAGCTCCTGAGCAAAACTAAGCGGCATGAAATCGGCCCCGGCTCCTCCATTACTCTGAAGAACTGAAGAGTTTCCTGTTGATTCTACTTTATATACATGATTTCCGCTTAATGTAAAGAAGTTATATCCTTCACCGGCATTAAGAGTGCCTTCGTAAACAGTGTCTTTTGTAGCTGTGTATGGATAATCTTCCTTATCACCTAGATAAGTGATCATGACTTCATTGTTATCATCAAACGAAAAGATATCCATTCTGGAATTTATGGTTGGAACATAGAATAGTTTCCCGGCCCCAATTCCTGTTTCATCCATAGCTCTGGTCATATAAAAGTAATTTCCTGTCCAACCAGAATAAGGAATGTTTGCTACTGTTACCGTTTTCTGAGCTTCAACTTCCCAGTAAGTTTCCTGGGTAATAGGATAGGTAAACACTTCACCCTGTCCCAGTGTATCAGCTACTAAAGTATCTCCGGTCTCAGAATTAAAGGCATAAACAATATTGTTATCATGATAAGATGAAACTGTTATGCTATTTGTCCAATCTCCGATGTACGCTGAAAATCCATAAAATGTAGTGCCTGAGAATCTGCCATTAGCTGCCGGTACATAATAATCCTGATCACCGTATGATAAAGCTGAAACAGGTTTACTTGCTGAAACTTGTAAATAAGTTCTGTGTGGGGTAACAGGTAGTGTGTAATGTTCTCCCTTATTCAGAACTCCGGCAAAAAGAATGTCTCCGGTCGACAAGTTCTTAATATTAAAACTTGTGTTATCCTGATAACCGAAAACGATGAATCGTTCTTCTCCCTGATAACGCCCAACCATGTATGTGTTTAAAAGGGTTGAAGTTCCTCTTCCACTTTGATCGATTGCAAAATACCCCTGAACCAGATTCGATATGGCATCACCAACTAAAGCTGTGTACGATTTGCCACTGCTAATTCTGAAAATACCACTATTGGCGTTGAAAGTAGTAAATCCATTGGCAGCTAATGTATCAGTAAAAACAGTATCCCCGGAAGAACTTGTTATCAGAATATCAGTGTCGTTGAAATAGGAAAATATAGTAATGTCATTAAAAGTATAAACCGTAGTATTAAAGGTGGTTTCATCGGCGCTAAAAATACCTTTATAAAATCTTGGAGTTTGTTCAGCTTGATTGGATTGATTTAGCTGTTGTTCTGTTGCTCCACCGGCTTGTTGAGCTGTTAACTTTTGTGTGGGAGCAATGGTTAAAATCCCAAAAATTAAACCTACAAATATGCTTTTTTTAGTATCTAATAAGTTTTTCATGTACCCTCTTTTATTATTCTCAATTAACTAATTAGAAAGAATAAAAGAGGAGATTGTCAAATAAAAAAGTCTGAATGAGTAAAAGGGGGAGCAGAATATTTGTATTGCTCGAATTAATTAGGAAATGATTCGGGTAGACTTACCGTCCGTATGAAATAACTTTAAGCGGATCTGTTTTGGCTGCTATCCTGGCCGGAATCCACGAAGCAAATCCGCATAGTACAAAAGTAACAACTGTGACAATCAGGAAGTCTAGAAGATGGGGTTCTACGGGAACATAACTCATATAGTAATTTTCTTCAGAAAGCGGGATAAGTTGAAATTCTAACTGCAAATATGCAAAAAGCAGAGAGATTATTATACCAAAGATCATCCCTACAAAAGAGACCAGCAGACCTTCCAGTAAAAAAATCTTTCTTACAATGGAGGATTTTGTGCCAATGGTCTTAAGAATACCAATATCGCGGGTTCGCTCAAGAATCATCATCAAAACTGTTCCAATAAGATTAAATGCAGCCACAATGATCATGACACCGATCACAAGTGGGATCATTTGTTCCTGAAGTTCAACCCATGCAAAGATGGAATAAAATTTTTGTAGAATGGATTCTGAGAAAAAAGGAAATGAAAGTGAATTATTAAGCTTTTCTTCAAAAGAATCTATGGAATTCTCGTCTTTTAGTTTTAATTCTATAGCATGAGCTTCAGTAGGAGAGAGATTAAAAAGTTCACGGGCTTGCTCTCTTTCAACAACTACGAAAACATCATCAAATTGATCTATTCCGGTTTGATAAATACCTGTTACAAGAAATTGCTTGATCTCCGGTGAGCTGATCAAAGAGGGTACTTCATTGACAGTATATGTTGTTACTATATCTCCAATACCGGCAGTTAACTGTGAAGCAAGTTTTGAACCAATTACAATTCCAAACATTCCGTTTTCTTGTTCAGAAAGGTCAAATTGTCCGGTATTAACATACGTGGTTAAATTTGATACACCACCATCTTTATTTACCCCTTTAAGAATAGTTCCGCTTATCTCATCCTTAGTCTGGATCATTACCTGACCTTGTATCACAGCCTGTTTTTCAATGATCTCAGGATGTCTTTTGTCGAGATAAGTGACTAGTGTGTCGGCGCGCTCCAGCGTTGTTCTTATAAAAGATTGGGATGAAACAGTGTAATGAGGCGCAAACCCCAATACTTTATTGTTGATAGTGGATTTAAAACCATGAACCACCGATAGCGCGATCAATAATCCTGCAGAGCCAATGGCAACTCCTGTTATGGACATGATCTTAATGAACGATAAGAAGCGAGCACCTTTTCGGTTGCCTTTAAAGTAACGCAGCGCTAAATACCACTCAAAACTCATGAGTTTAAATCCCAAATTTCAATGACCAAACCACAAAAAACGAATTTCAAATGATTCCATGTTATTTGTGATTTGGAAATTGCCATTTACGTAGTTTATTCTGGTTTCATTTGTGGGAAGAAAAGTACATCCCTGATAGAAGCAGAATTTGTCATGATCATTGCTAAACGATCAATTCCGATTCCAATTCCGGCAGTAGGAGGCATTCCGTATTCCAGTGCACGAATAAAATCTTCGTCGATAGTCATAGCTTCATCATCACCCCCTGCACGCAGTGAAGCTTGTTCTTCAAGACGCTCTCGCTGATCGATAGGATCATTAAGCTCAGTGTACGCATTTGCGATCTCTTTACCATTACAGATACACTCAAAGCGTTCTACCAATCCTTCTTTTGAACGATGCTTTTTTGTTAGCGGACTCATTTCTATTGGATAATCAGTGATAAAAGTAGGTTGGATCAACTTTGATTCTACATATTCGCCGAAGATTTCATCAATGATCTTACCTTTACCAAAGCTTTCATCAATTTCGATATGGAGTTCTTTGGCTACTTTCTTCATTTCTTCCAGTTCCATACCCGAAAGATCTTTGCCTGTTTCTTTCTTAATTGCTTCAAGCAATGGAATTCGTGGCCAGGGCGCTTTGAAATCAATATCGTGCTCACCCACAGTTACCGTGGTAGAACCATGAAGATCAAGAGCTACCTGTTCGATCATTTTTTCGGTGAAGTCCATCATCCAGTTGTAGTCTTTGTACGCAACATACAACTCAACTTGCGTGAACTCAGGATTGTGAAATCTGGAAAGACCTTCATTTCTGAAATCTTTTGAGAATTCATAAACGCCATCAAAACCACCAACAATAAGTCGTTTCAAATACAACTCGTTGGCAATTCTCAGATACAGATCCATATCCAGAGAATTATGATGAGTAACAAACGGCTTTGCAGAAGCACCACCATACACTGGTTGAAGTATTGGCGTTTCAACTTCCAAATAACCACGGTCATTCATGAAATTTCTCATGGTTTGCACAAGTTGGGTACGTTTTCTGAAAGTATCACGCACTTCAGTATTCACGATCAAATCAACATAACGCTGACGGTAACGTAATTCTTTATCAGCAAAAGCATCGTATACTACTTTTTCACCATCTTCATTTTCCACTTCTTTTGGAATTGGAATAGGGCGGAGTGTTTTGGTCAGAAACTCAAATTCTTCAGCATGAACAGTAGTTTCTCCGGTGCGTGTTTTAAAAACAAAACCTTTGATCCCAACAATATCACCAATGTCTACCATTTTTTTGAAAACCGTATTGTAGTTTTCAACACCTACATCATCACGGCGAATATAGATCTGAATAGTTCCTTCAGAATCCTGAAGATTAAAGAAAGCAGCTTTCCCCATTATTCTGCGTGTCATTACTCTTCCTGCTACGGATACCGCTTCTGACTCAGGATTTGATTCTTCATCTCTGATCAGACTTCCATCAGCTAAAATCTGTTTACTGGAATGTGATACGTCGAAGGAGTAAGGGTAAGGATTTACTCCGAGTTTGTTAAGTTCAGTAAGTTTTTCGCGGCGTATTTCTTCTTGTTCAGAATGTGTAAGTTCTTGGTTCGACATGTAATCGTTTAATTAATAAGTTGTGTTGCGAATCAGAAGCACTGAAAATACCGAATTAAGCGGAAAATTGTGGCATTAACCTTAATCTTTATTCAATCTTTTGGAACTGCTGAATACATCTTCAATAACTGACTTTCCTGCTCATGTAATCTTGGGATATACAGAGATCAGATCCGGTTTATCTGATGAAATGCTTTCTGAAAGCGAAAAAAAAGAGTGGAATAGCTTTACCAATCAGCAAAGAAAAAATGAATACTTGTCAGCTCGCCATTTGTTTAAAGAGATGTTGTCTGTTTCGGGATTAAATTCTCATTATAAAATATTCAAACATCCATTAGGTAAGCCATATGCACAAAACGGAAATGAAAAACTATTCGTTAGCTTTAGTCATTCAAAAAAACATGTTTTCTGTGCGATTTCAGGATCCGTTGACATTGGTTTAGATACGGAATGGCTGGACAGAAAAGTAGATCAGAGAATTGTGAAGAGAATACTTGGAGAATCGGAATGGGAAGTGTTTTCTGATAAGGACCCCATATTGCTTTGGACGATAAAAGAAGCTGCAGTAAAATGTTTGGGAACAGGGCTTAGAACAAACTTAAAAGAGCTGGAAATACAGAAAAAAAGCGAAATTGAATTCTTAGTAAGAATTAATGATGAAAAAACATTTCAAATTTGTAGTTTCCAAGAACTGAATCATCAAATTTCTATTGCTTATTAAAGCTTTAAAAAACGGTTCTGTAGTATGTAGACCTGAAGAGACGTAATCTCATCACATGGGATTAGTGTCTTCAGGTTTTTTTATGCCTAAGAGTTAAATAAAATATCAGCACATGGCTTTTGCAAATATTTCCAGAGAGGAACTTGAATCTTCATTGAACAAAACGGTTCCGGTTTCCAGCGGACTGAAGAACATAAAGATGCTTTTTGTTCCAACTCATATTGACCCCGATAACCCCGAAGAGTTAACATCTATTTATAAGAACATTTGTTCTTCAGATTATGAAACACTTGTTGTAATCGAATCTTACAAAGGTGAGCTTGAAAAAAAACTAAGCATTCCTTCCAATCACTCTTTCACAACCCCGTTCGGTGAAGTGTCGGTAAATGATAAACTCAGAAATGAGTTGTGCGATGAAGAAGATGATTTTTATATAAATGATGGCGGGATGAGCGATGAAATGAGCTTATATACTCAATTGATGATGTTGCAGGTATGCCAGGATAACTTTGATGTGGTAAGCATTCAAATAGGAGATTATGATCCGGCTATTATAAAAGAATTGGCATTTGCATTGGATGAACTATTCAGAAACCGAAATGCACTATTAGTTTTTTGCTGCGATCTACCAAGTTCGAATCCATCAGAACTGGAAAAACTAAAAGGATTGATAGAAAGCAATAATGAATCCGGCTTACACCATTATCTGAATAGTAAAGAGAAAGAAGTAGAAGGAGCCCGCGCTTTTATGACCGGAGTTCTGGTTTCAAAATACTGGGATCTTGATATTTGGTTTACACCGGTAAATGAGAAAACAACCTACACCGGTGGCTTTGCTCATATCCCAATAGCCCAAACAGTAGTCTGATGGGAAAACCTTCGATATCGATATTTGGGCTTGGAAGAATCGGAGGTGCATTAAACAAAGCTCTGTTAAAAGCCAGGTACAACATTCATTCGGTGTTTAAAAGAGGTTCATTTCCTGATTCAAGTGATGAATTGGGAGAAATTATTTTTTTGACCGTGCAGGATGGGGAGATAGAAATACTTTCAAAAAGAATTTCCGAATCATTTGGGACTTTCGAAGGAAGGCATGTAGTACATTGCTCCGGAGCTCTGAATAGTTCCATATTAGAATCAGTTTCCGAAAAAGGAGGGGGAATCGCATCTTTCCACCCAATGAAGGCTGTAACTTATGATGACAGTTCATTGGATGGCGTTTGGTTTGATATGGAAGGAGATTCTTCCACTCTTGTTGTGATGGAGCAGTTAGCTAAAGATCTGAATGCTCACAGTTTTATTGTTAAGCCCGACACAAAGCCGTTGTTACATGCTGCAGCAGTTGTTTCGGCAAATTACTTGGTTACGCTTTTAAAGTTGGCAACTGATATAGCAAGGGTAGGAGGTGTAGACGAAAAAACAGCTCTAAAAGCATTGCTTCCGTTATCAAATTCTTCATTGAAAAATGTTGAAGAGAATGGATTTGACGGTTCGTTAACGGGACCTATTTCACGTGGAGATGTAGAAACCATTCGGGAGCATGTTAAAATTTTGAAAAAAGATCCTGAGCTTTTGAGTGTATATAAGAAATTAGGTTATTTAACTCTCAATCTGGCTGAACTAGATTCAGAAACGATAAAAGAACTAAAAGAATTATTTGGTTAGATCTATAAAAGTAACTCAATTTAAATGAAATATTTAGCAATTTTTCTTACAGTTTTACTTTTTGGATGCTCCCAACCCAAAGAGCAAGAACTAATGGTGGATACAAATGCTACCGAGTTGGTAAGTCAGATCGAGTCGTACAAAGGGGAGAAACCTGTTCTGGTAAATTTTTGGGCAACCTGGTGTATTCCTTGTATAGAAGAATTTCCATACATAATGAAATTGAAAGAAAATTATAGTGATGAGTTTGAGTTGATCTTTGTATCGGGAGATTTTGAAGAAGCTAAAGAAGAAGCCAAAGAATTTTTGAAGGAACAGAATGTAAATTTTACCACTTATTATAAAACAGGAAAAGATAACGAGTTTATTCAAACTGTGTCTGATAAATGGTCCGGAGCATTACCCTATACAGTAATTTACTCCAAAGATGGTAGCATTTCAGCAGAATGGGAAGGTAAAGCTGAGTATGAAAAATTTGAACAAGAGTTATTAAAAGTAATTGAGGAAGGTTAAGATTATGAGAAAACTAAATATTTTATTTTCAAGTGTTTTGTTCAGTCTGTTATTAATAAGTACAGGCTTGTCGCAACAAAAGGAACAACTTGCGATCGGATCAGAAGCTCCTATGGTGAACCAAAGTATGCAAACGGTTTCCGGTGAAGATATTACTCTTGAGAAAGCTGCTAAAGCAAATGGACTTGTTGTAATATTCTCATGCAATACTTGCCCGTGGGTAGATCGTTGGGAGGATCGCTATCCGGTTATCTCTGAGATTGCTGCTAAAAATGAAGTTGGTATGATAGCTCTGAACTCAAATGAAAATTATCGGGAAAGAGGAGATGGGATGGAGGATATGATACTGAGAGCAAAAAAAATGAAATATGATTTTAGCTATGCATTAGATAAAGATCATGTAATTGCAGATGCTTTTGGAGCAACCCGAACTCCTCATGTTTATTTATTCGATGATGATATGAAACTGGTTTATGTGGGCGCTATTGACGACAACGCCCGAGATGCTGACGCTGTGGAGAGTTTCTATCTGAAAGATGCGATCGAACAAATGGTTAGCGGTGAGGATATAGCTCAATCTCAAACAAGATCATTGGGGTGCACAATTAAAAGAGTGAGCGAATAGACTAATTATTTGATCTTATCAATAATTGAGACCTGCTTTTGCCCGTAATATTCTGTTAACTGAGCTATCAATTCTCTGTTCTGTGATGTAACCACTATCTACTAATTCCTCAATAGTGCTGATTGCATCTGCCAGATCTATTTGCTCTTTCAGAAGATTATTTCCGTAGCAAAACACATCTATTCCTGCTTCTAATCCAAGTTTTAGAGACTCTTTCATACCATAATGATCAGAAATTGCTTTCATCTGCATATCATCCGAAATTACAATTCCATCAAATTCTAACTGATCTCTCAATAGATCCTGAATGGTTTTTTTGGAAAGTGTAGCCGGGTACTTATCATCAAAATTCCCATTGAAAATGTGTGAAGTCATTATAACAGGGCAAAGATCTTTTTGAATCATGTATTTGTATGGCTCAAGTTCATCGCTTTCCCAGGTATCAGTTACATCCACAAAGCCGGCATGTGTATCGCCTGCTGCACTTCCATGTCCGGGAAAGTGTTTACATGCGGTTAATACATTATTTTTTTTGTGTCCCTGAACATAAGCTTCTGCATGTTTGTTCACTTCTGATGAACTCGCACCAAAGCAACGTTCCCGTTTTGCGATAATGGAGCTATCGGCATTTAAAGCCAGATCAACACAAGGAGCAAAATTGATATTGATTCCATGTTGCTTCAGAACTTCAGCAATTAAAGATCCTTCTTGCTCAGTGACAGTTGTGTCGTTTATGATTCCCAGTTCTTGATGAGATCTTGTCTCGGGGAAACCGTATTCAGGTTTTAATCTGTTAATAAGCCCACCTTCCTGATCAATCCCAATAAATAATGGAATCTCAGAAGCCTCCTGAAGTTGTGTAGTTAAATTCTGAAGCTGTTCCGGAGATTTGATATTATGAACCGGTTTATTGAATACCATATCTTTATCAAAAAGAATGACCCCACCGGGTTTAACATTTTTGATCAGTTTCGAAATTTCTGAGTCATTCGTACATTCATTTCCGTGAAATCCGATCAGGAATAATTGAGCAATTTTTTCTTTAAGAGATAAGTCTTTTATTACAGACTGATTAACCTTCATTATATTGGTAGAATCGATTTAATATTTAGTTACAGAAGTTCAACTTCAGATGGTTTAACTTCAACCCGATTTGAAAATAAAATGTAATAAAAAGCTATATATGAATATCAAAAATCCGTTGGTTTTATTAACGACTTTGTTTCTTTTCGGAGTTGCTTGTGCTCAAACCCAAAAACAAACAGAACCGATCAAAACAGGTATTGAAGTCCTCCAAAACAATAATTTTGATGTGCTGAATGGTAAAAAAGTGGGGTTAATTACAAATGCTACAGGGCTGAGTTCTTCATTAAAGCCAACCATCGATATTCTTTTTGAAGCAGAGAACGTTGAGCTTGTAGCTTTGTACGGACCTGAACACGGAGCGCGTGGAGAGATTGCTGCAGGAGATAAGGTTGATGATTATGTAGATCCGGTAACTCAGGTTCCGGTGTATTCTCTGTATGGAAAAACCAGAAAGCCAACCAAAGAAATGCTCGAAGATGTAGAAGTACTTGTATATGACATTCAGGATATTGGCGTACGTTCTTATACTTACATCAGTACAATGGGTTTAGCAATGGAAGCGGCCGCTGAACATGATATCGATTTTGTCGTTTTAGATCGACCAAACCCACTGGGTGGAAACAAAATTGAGGGTAATATTGCTGAAGAAGGTTATTTCTCTTTTGTAAGTCAATATCCGGTTCCTTATGTGTATGGAATGACGCCGGGGGAAGTTGCAATTATGATCAACGAAGAAGGATGGCTTGGCGAAGGTAAAAAAGTAGATCTTACAGTTGTGGAAATGGAAGGTTGGAATCGTTCAATGACTTTTGAAGAAACAGGATTGCATTGGATTCCGACTTCACCGCATATTCCTCACGCAAATTCAGCTTATTTTTATGTTTCGACAGGGATTATGGGCGAATTAGGTGTTTTTTCTGAAGGCGTTGGATATACTCTTCCTTTTCAGGTTTTTGCAGCAGAATGGATTGATGAAAGAAAGTTAGCAGAAAACATGAATGCGCTAAATATCCCGGGTGTTGAATTTCGACCTATCGTTTTTAAACCATTTTATGGCAGAGATCAGGGTAAAACATTGCATGGTGTTCAGATCCATTTTTCAGATTATACACAAGCACATTTAATGAGCCTACAGTATTACTTTATGCAAGTTCATAAGCAAATGTATCCTGAAATGAACATCTTTGAGGAAGGAAAAAATCGTTGGTCAATGTTTGATAAGGTTTCGGGTACCAATGAAATTAGAAACAAATTTATAGAATCATATAAGGTTGAAGATATTGAAGAGTATCTCAATAAAGACGTCGAGTCGTTTAGAAAAAAATCATCACAATATCATCTATACAAATAATTCAATGAAGAGGATCGGGCTACTATTTTTAAGCTGCATATTAATCACTGCAGTTACTTTAGGACAGGAAATCGAAGAATCGAAAGTTGATTCATTATATCTCAATATTGTAATTCCGGAACAGGATACTGTTGTGTACTCCTTTTCCAGATATAGAGTTGCTGCTAACACCAATCCGGGTGCAACAGCTTACATAAATGGAAGAAGAGCGAAAGTGTATTCCTCCGGGGCTTTTATTGCGATGATTGACCATGATAGTGATACAACAGATATTATTTTCAGAGTAGAAATGAATGGTGAGAGCCTTTCAGACACCATGATGTTGGTTCAACCAAAACCGGAAGAACCGGATCTGAGTAAAAATATTATATCTGAGTTAATGGTTGAACCGGGCAGTGATGTCTGGCTTGAACCCGGAGAAGCTTTGAACGTTCAATTTCAGGGTAAACCCGGAGAAGATGCTTATTTCAACATAAACGGTTTTACTGATAATATTAAGATGAAAGAAGTTTCTCCAAGATTAGTTGGAGGTAAAGAAGGTGTTTACAGAGGAACTTATTATGTGAGGGAAGGAGATAAGGTCAAAGATGCTGCTATTACCTTCAAAATTAAAAAGGGATTACTAGGTTACCACAAAAGAGTAAGTACATTCAAAGTAAGTTTCTTGCCAGAACCTATCGTCGGTGTTGTAATTGCAGATGATGCTTACCTGAATGTGGGACTTGGAACAGATCGTTTGGGCGGTACAAAATATGGAACCATTCCAGAGGGCGTTAAGCTAAATATTACCGGGATGCAGCAGGGAATGTATAAAGTGCGGCTTTCAGAAAGTTTGGATGCATGGATACCAAGACGTTTTGTTGAACTGACGGATGAAGAACTTGAACCGGTTTCTTCTCTAACGGGAAATATAAGGGTTTCAGGGAATGCAAGACATGATCTGATAAGAGTTACACTTTCTGAAAAGTTACCCTACATAACTACTCAGGAGATCGACCCTAATAAGATTATTGTAGATATTTTTGGTGCTACTTCTAATACCAACTGGAAAATCAAATATCTTACTTCCGAAGGCATTGAAAGTGTAGACTGGGAACAGGTTGAAAACGATAGGTTTCGCTTAACAATTAAACTAAGTAACACTCAAAATTGGGGATACTCCATTGATTACGGCTGGGGAGCTATTATGGATATCAGAATTAAAAGACCCCCGACTATTACAAGCATTGTAAAGCCTTTAACAGGGAGAGTTATTGCGGTTGATGCAGGCCATGGAGGAAGTAACAATGGTTCACTGGGAGCTGCAGGTTATCAGGAAAAAGACGTTACTCTGCAAATTTCGGAGTTGTTGAAAGCTCAACTTGAAGAAGCCGGCGCTGAAGTAATAATGACACGAACAGATGACAGTTATATTTACATGTCGGAGAGAAGAGAAATGACCATTGAAACAAGAGCTGATCTCTTGGTGAGCATTCATACGAATTCTATTGGTTATGGTAGCGACCCCCTGCAAATAAAGGGGACAGGTTCATTTTATAAACATATAGCGTTTAAGCCATTAGCTGAGATCATGTACGACCGAATGACAAGCTTAGGTCTTGACGATTATGGTCTGACCGGAAGTTTTAACTTTTCCTTAAATGCTCCTATAGAGTTTCCAAATGTGTTAGTTGAAACGGCATTTATTTCAAATCCTGAAGAAGAGATCTTACTTACGGATTATGATTTTCAATCTAAGATCGCTGAACAGATCGTTGCCGGTTTAGAGCAGTTCTATTTGGAGCACTCTTTTATTGAGTCGGTTTCAGAAATGCCTGAGAAGTAGAGATAATGTAAAACCCAGTAGGGATAATTCACGAATTATCCCTACTGGGTTTGTTTGTGATAGCAGGCGTTCTTTAATCTGAATTATTTCAACAAAGTCATCTGTTTGGATATGACACCAAAATCAGTTCTCAGCTGATAGATATAAATTCCACTGGAAAGGTTGGAAGCATCAAACTGAACAGAATGAAACCCCTGAGGTTTTGTACCCGCAAATACAGTGGCTACTTTTCTCCCTAACATATCATATACCGTAATATCTACCTTGCTGTGCTGTGGTAATCCAAAAGTAATGTTAGTACTTGGGTTAAACGGATTCGGGTAATTCTGGTTCAATTCTATATCTGATGGAATATCCGCTAGAAGTTCATCTTCGTTAGAAGTTGCAAGCCCCATTTCAACGGCTCGGAGATCATCAAAAAGGATGAACCCAGAGGACGGTTGACCAGGAGTGTAGGTAAGTTGATAACTATCCAAATAAAGAGTGCCATTTAATGTTCCGTTACCATTAGCCCATGCAAAAACAGGATCATTTGCCATATCCCAGGAAACTAATTTCCATCCTAACCAGTCAACGGTATACCACTCACTGGCTTCCAACTCTCCGTTACCATCACGAACTACAAACCTGAACTTATTACCATTTCCGTCACCAAAGACATAGGATTGCAGAATTCTTGCATTTCCGAACTTTGGATTAGTAACACTACCTCTGTAAACCCTAATAAGGTGTTCAGAATCCGAACTTCTCCAACCATAATTAACTCTCATGGATTGTGTACTTTCTGTCGACAGATTTACAATATCAGTTTCTACTTCTTTGCTTGTTGCTTCTGCTTCAATGCCGGTTGTGCTTCCTGATTGACTAGGTTCCCACCAGGCACTTAATCCTCCATCAAAATCATCAACTACAATTTGGTTACTGATTTCCTGATCCGAAGTAGGAAATGTTCTGTTTATATCAGATCCAAGAGCATTGCCAACGGTATCACTAATAGAACCATTTATTTTGAGTATATAATTTGTGCTCTTATCAAGTCTCTGGGAAGGGAAGAAATTGATCACACTTTTTCCAAATACCTCATAATATTTTACCGTTCCCGGAACAGAATATGTTCCTTTTTTAATCTCAATACTTGAGCTTAAATTTGTAGTGTCCAGAAACTCGTTAAAAGTAGCGGAAGCTATTGGGTTAAGTTCATTTAGTTGAGTATTAGTTGGTCTTATATCAGAAACGATTGGAGATTGTATATCAGCATTTCCGGTTTCTATATCCAAAACAAAAGAATCACCGCCTATACCATCACTGTTTCCATCTAATTGATGCATATACGAAGATCTGTCGATAGCAGTAGAATCAATTTTTAATACATAGTTGCTTTCAAATTCAAGTTCGTTAGTAACAATCTCCAGCCTTGAATCGGTTCTCCATATAAGTCTGATACTGTCAGCTGGCATAAAGGAAAGGGCGTCTTCAACCGATTCTTTAACCATTTTTCTACTGAATTGAAGTACAAGGTTTTCTCCGGGATTAACCAAAAGTGTGTCCGTTATATCAAGTCCGGTGATAGAAGGAGGGGTAGCCGAAACTAAACTAACATCATGGAAAGTAAAATCATCTGTAAGTATATCCACGGTAGCAGTATCAGAATAAAAACCTTCAGCACTTACAATTACTTGCTGATCCCCATTAGGTAGCTCTTCCAGATAATAAAAACCGTTTTTAAGTTCCTCAGGATCAGAAGAATACTGATTAAACAAAGACGCAAAAGTATCAGTTTTATAGGATTGCCCGTCAATAGAAACAGTTGCACCGTTAAGTGGTTCTCCGTCATCATCGTCTGATATAACTCCGGTAGTAATTCCTACTACAGGACGCTCAGTAGCACCAAAATATTCAATAACTGTCCAGAAAGCCGCCTGAGCTTCTAATCGCTTATATTCTGCATTAAGATTTCTTTTTTGTTGAAATGGATTAGTATGAAATCCTCCTTCACTTAACACAGAAGCCATGTTAGTGGTTCTGTTTACATGCAGATATGGAAATTTGTTAGAATGATTATCCGGAAATCCCTGATAGAAAGTACGATCGGCATAATTCCCAATGGTTGGGATTCTCATAGCTGCGGTGAGTTCGTCAATTAAGATATCTCCAAATGCTTTTCCTCCATTTGGTGTTTTCTCTACTGTACTTCCGTTGGATCTCCATCCACCGTGAAGCATCAAAGTATTATTTGTGGATGTTGCACCTGCATTACTATGAATAGAATAATAAAAATCTGCTGCTGTAGCATTAGCCAGATCGTCTCTCTGTCCAAGTGGAACTTGTTGTTGATCTGTTGTACGTGCCATGTATACAGTATCAATATCCGTTTGAGTTTGCAACATCTCCCTGAGAGCTAATCCTATTCGCAAAACCTTTTCAGCTTCAGAATATCCGTATAAACCTTGGTTTTCAGTTTGGCTATGTCCTGGGTCCAGAAAAATGGTCACATCATCAAGCCCAAGGATATCAGGCAATTGAGCTCTGGTTTCAGTAGAGAATATGAATGTAAGTGTGACTAAGAAGGAAAAAAGGGATAATGCTTTCATTGTTTGTTGTACTGATCTGAATTTCATAATTGATTTATCTCTGCTTGATAATTATTGCTGAATATTGATTACATAGATAGCGCCTTCATTTGGTACATCGAAAGCAATTTTAGAACCATCCGGCGACCAGTTTGGGTTTTGAGCTATCATCTCAGTCTGTGAAGTGAGATTGATACTTTGGTTACCATCGACGCTAAAAGCGAACAAATTCCCTTTGGTAATGTTGTATCCATCGTCTTCACTTACGGATGCTACCACATATCTGCTGTCAGGTGACCAATCAGGTCGATTTGCTTTTCCCAAATCCACAAGGTTAGAACCATCCACATTCATTACATAAAGGTTCCCTCCATACACTTCAAAAGCGAGTTTTTGTCCATCAGGAGACACTTCCAGATTTAAATATTGAGCATCATCAAAAGGAGAAATATTCTCTGTAGAGTTTGTGGGAATCATGCCTTTCGCTATCTGATTTGTTTTCAAGACATAAAAAGCCTGAGCAGGTTTTGCTTTAAATTTTTCAGGTATTTCTAATCCGGAATCAAAAGCTTCAATTTTATCATTTTGTATAAGTACGACTTTCTCTCCGTATTGAGCCCATCTTGGAAGGGCTTCCATTGTTGGGCGTGTTTCGGAAACTTGATTCAGATTGCCATTATCACTATTAAAAATGGCAACAGAATGATTACGACGGCGATTTTCGACTGTATTTAAACGGGTAAGAATTGATTTAGAATCCAAAGACCAACTCATTCCATATCCGGCATCAGCTTCGGTAAGTTGATTCAAATTTGAACCATCAGCATTTGCAAGCCAGATACCTATATATTTAGTTGTTGTCACTGCTAGTTTAGAGCCGTCAGGTGACCAGACCGGAGCTTGAAAATTAATTCCCTCTTGCTTTAATAGAATTTGAGGTTCCCCTACAGCTTGGGGTTGAGCTTGTACTTTAAAACTGACAAAGGCAGTTATTAAAAGTAGAAATGCTATAGATGTATATTTCTTGAATCTCATAGTTAAATAGTTTTGTTGTATGCTCTTAATGTATAATTACGAAGTTTATTTTAGTTCCTTTTGCTATGTAGTCGGTTTTTGTTTTTTCTTACCGAAGTCGTCTTCAATTTTGATGAATGGGGCTATAAGAAATATTGGAATGGTTGCAATCATTATCCAAATAAAGAACTCTTTATAACCCAACCATTCTTGTATATAGCCACTTACGATTCCAGGTAACATTAATCCAAGAGCCATGAAACCTGTTGCAAATGCATAGTGAGATGTTTTGTATTCTCCTTTTGCTATATAAATTAGAAACATTAGAAATGCAGCGAATCCAAATCCATAACCAAATTGTTCTAGGGCGACCAATGAGCTAATCAAGAAATAAGAATCGGACTGAGTAAAAGACAATATTACATATGATAAATTAGGCACATTCATAGCTATTATCATAGGCCAAAGCCAGAATTTAAGACCATTTCTTGAAATTAAAATTCCTCCAAGTATGCCTCCAAAAACTAAAGCAAGAACTCCTATAGTACCACTAATTGTCCCAAGTGCTTGAAGGCTTAGTCCCAATCCTCCTTCTTCGATAGGAGCTAAGAAGAAGGGAGAGCTCATTTTAACTAATTGAGCTTCACCAAATCGATAAAAAAGAATGAATAATAAAGAAACCCAGATATCATCTTTTTTGAAAAAAGTAACTATTGTTTTTAAAAATTCTGATAACTGATCTTTTACATTATCATACTGTGTTGAGACATCAGTATCCGGCTTTGGTAAAACAATACTATGATAAAAGCTCAATAGGAAAAATAAGACAGCAACTATTCCAAAAGAAATCGACCAGGCATTAAGGGTATCTATACCGGATTCTATCATATATCCGGCAAGCACAATTAAACCTCCTTTCCCGCTAATAATAGCAATCCTGAAAAAAGTAGATCTAATACCAACGAAAAAAGACTGCTTTTCTTCACTCAATGCGAGCATATAAAATCCATCTGCTGCTATATCATGGGTAGCCGATAATAATGCAATGAAATAGAATAGAATTACCGATGCAAGAAAGAAAGAACCGGATATAAGAGCGAGAATAATTCCGGCAAAAAGCAAACTCATTGTAAATTGTGTCGCTACTGTCCACCATCTTTTTGTCTTATAAGTATCGACTAAAGGGCTCCAAAATGGTTTTATTACCCAAGGCAAATAGAACAAACTTGTATAAAAACCGATATCAGAATTAGAAATCGAAAGAGTTGCATACATAGCAACTGAAACTTCAACAACCATTACATTCGGAAGTCCTTGGATGTAATAAAGAGTCGGAATCCAGGACCAGGGATTCTTCTTAAAAGTGGCGATAAAACTCATAAATGGATTCCTTCTATTTTATTAGTATTACTTTTTGAATATCGGTAAAACTCCCTGAACTGTTTTCTGCTTTTACTTTTTATTAAACAAACTTCACCTGTACCAAAAAAGAGTTCCCGATCGATTGAACAAGTTTCTGAAAAATTTTTAGATTTTAGTCCAAATTCTTTAACAATAGAGCACATTTTGACCCAATTATTTGTTAGTATTGGATAAATAGATTTAGAAAAATTCATCAAGTTAGAATGATCGACAAAAACGATACGAATAAACATCTTTACGAGATAATTACTGAAGACCTTATTGAGAAAATTCTTGATGATCATTTTGGAAAAAGTGGAAGATTGCCTAATTATTTACAACTCACTGAGATGTATGATGTAAGTATGTCCACGATCAAAAAGGCAATGCAACTCCTTAATGATAAAGGATATCTGGTTAGTAGAGTTGGAAAAGGTACTTTCATAAATAAAAAACATTTAAAATTTAATGAGGAGCAAAGACAACCTGCCAACAAGATCGTTTTTGCACTTATTAATTATAACGATGCTAATTTTTTTGACATCCTTACCGAAGTAGAAAAGTTGACCAAACAACTTGGGAAGGAATTGGAAGTTCATGTATCTGACAGTATTAATGCTCATGAGGAATTAATTTCTAAACTTGTTTCAAACAAGGAAGTTGATGGATTGATTTTGGGTACTTCCAGAAAATCTGTATTCGGGGTAAAGCTTTATAACAAGATCTTAAAGCAAGTGCCTGCTTTTTTCTGCCATGATATTTATGATTCAACTGTTCCAATTGTTACGATAGATAATTATAAAGTTGGTAGGTTAGCTGCCCAGGAATTATTAAAGAAATCCGAGAAAAAAATCTGCATCGTTTTGGACGAAAACGGATATAAGTCCGATGATCTAAAACTGGAAGGTTTCTTAGATGAACTTGAAGAGCAGGGTGCGAGTGGACGTTGTGTAGTAATCAGGAACTCTTTCAAAAATAAAGGATCCACATATGAAGATGGGTTCAATATTGGAATAGTTTTAGACTTCGCAAACTCAGAGATTGACGCCATTTTCGCTTCTAATGATGAAGTAGCCAGAGGCTTCAAAAATGCCCTTATCGAAAAGGGATATGAGTTTCCACGTGATATTTCGATCCTTGGTTTTGGGAATGTAAAACAGACACTTGAACAAGATTCTTCTTTAGATACAATTGGTATTGATTCAAAAGAACTGGGAAAAGTTCTTTTTAACAATTTTAAAATCATATTTGAAGAAAGTGAATACAAAGTGCCGTCTAAAGTTTTAATTGAACCAAAATTGATTATAAGGTAAAAGAACCGGGGTTAATCCAGTTCTTTCCACCTTACAAAAGCTTCCATAGCTTCATACTCAGCAAGCCCTAGTTTGTCATATAGTTTTGCTGTTGTTTTTGTTCTGTCATCGGCGCGTTGCCAGAATTCTCTTTTATCAGTACCGGGAAATAAAGGTCTGTCTTTTTGTGACTGATGTTTAAATATCCCGGTTCTTTTACGATCTGTTTCTTCCGGACTTAAAGGAACTGCCATTTCAATTTCTTCAATTCCCCATTCCTGCCAAGCACCTCTGTAAAGCCAGGTCCAGCAGTCTTTCATCCAGGGCTCGTCTTTTAATTCTCTCAATGAATCAAATACAGCATTTAAGCAAACTCTGTGTGTTCCGTGAGGATCAGAAAGATCTCCTGCAGCATAAATTTGATGAGGTTTTATTTTTGTAATAAGATCCTTGGTAATTTTTATATCCTCAGGTCCGATAGGATTCTTTCGAACTTTTCCGGTTTCATAGAAAGGTAGATCCAGGAAATGAATATGTTCATCAGGTAAACCAACATAACGAGCAGTTGCTTTTGCTTCTCCACGTCTTATCATTCCCTTGATCGTTTTTACACTTTCAGAATCTACTTGTCCGGGTTGTTTGTTTTCGATAGAGGTTCTTACTTCTTCATAAAGCTTACTTATTTCATCCGAACCGGAACCAAAGTTATTATGGTAATCCATTACAAAATCAGCAAAGCGTAAAGCTTCGTCATCAAACACAGCGATATTTCCTGAAGTTTGATAAGCTACATGAACTTCATGTCCCTGATCGGCAAGACGAATAAAAGTACCTCCCATCGAAATGATGTCATCATCGGGATGAGGACTGAATATTAATACTCTTTTTGGAAATGGTGATTTACGCTCCGGTCTGTAGGTATCGTCTTCATTTGGTTTACCGCCGGGCCAACCGGTTATAGTGTGCTGTACTTCATTAAAAATCCTGATATTTACATTGTATGCACTTCCGATAGTGGTAAGAACATCATTCATACCATGTTCACTGTAATCTTCTTCGCGAAGCTTAAGAATAGGTTTTTCTAAAAAGAGACTTAACCAAACAACTGCTTTTCTGAGTGTGGCATCATCCCAATCAATCGGTCCAACCAGCCAGGGCGTTTTTACTCTTGTTAAATCAGCTGAAGAAGCTTCATCAAGTATTATTTCTACATTATCATGCTGCTGTAGAAATGTAGCCGGAATGTGAGGGGTTTGTTCTCCTTCAACAGTTTTCTTGATAATAGATGATTTTGACTCTCCCCAAGCCATCAAAAAGATTTTATCTGCATTCATAATTGTTCCAACACCCATAGTAATGGCACGTTTTGGAACATTTTCAACACCGAAAAAACCGCTGGCTGCATCTAAAATGGTAAGACTGTCTAAAGCAATTAATCTTGTTTGAGATGTAATTGCTGATCCAGGTTCATTAAAACCAACATGGCCGGTACGACCAATTCCCAAAACCTGAATATCAAGTCCACCTAAGCTGTTGATCTTATCTTCGTAATCCTTACAAAAAGTATAGATATCTTCTCTTTTTAAGGTGCCGTCAGGTATGTGAATATTTTCAGGTTTGATATCAATATGATCGAATAAGTATTCCTTCATGAAATACACATAACTATGGATTGAATCAGGATCCATTGGGTAGTATTCATCAAGGTTAAAGGTTACTACATTTTTAAAACTCAAACCTTCTTCACGGTGCAGCCTTACCAATTCATCATATACTTGTGTAGGTGTTGAACCTGTAGCAAGACCCAGAACAGCCTGTTCACCTTTCGCGGACTTTTCCTTTATAAGATCTGCGATTTGATGGGCTACATGTATGGAAGCATCTTTTGCATTAGAAAAAATTGAAGTTGGTATTTTTTCAAATTTCTGTGACTCAGGATTCGTACTAAATTGAGACATTTCTTTTTTTACAGTTTATTATTTGAAGGCATTTTCTGCCACTTTTTAGACGGAGCAGGAATAATAACGTTAAGTCTGTTCAAAGTCACATTGAGAACATTGTGACCTTTCAAAATTTCAGAACCTTGGCCTATCTGTGATCTATCAAAGAATCCACCCTCAGAATCTCTCGAGTGATCAAATCCGGGTTTTCCCATGGAATAAAATGATTTATATCCCTGATCACCATTTTTGGTGATGTGTTAACAAGCATTTTTTTACCAAATAAGGCATTTCCATATGGAACTAGATTGTCTTTTTTGCCTTGTATGATGGATGCAGGTTGAGTGATAGAACTCCAAAATGGTATTAAATCTTCAAGCTCTTTTTTTAAGGCTATGATCTCTTCGTTCGTAGAATAAAGTATATCTGGTAAGATCCAGGAAAGTACCTTATAGTGTACAGGTATTTGAAACCATTTCGTTTTTTCAAGTTCAGGATCAATGGAAGCAGCTACAAAAATAACCCCGTCAATTTTATTGGGATATTCAATTGCCATTTTTGCTATTACAGGGCCTCCATAAGAATGTCCAACTAGAATGGACGAGGATGAATGTTCAATTTCAAGAACTTTATTAATAAGCTGAGCCTGTTTTTCTAACGAACGTTCAGGGTTTCCAATTCCGGATTTACCAAATCCGGGACGGTCTACCGAAATAAGTCTGAATTTATTCAGAAGAACCGGGTTACGCATAAAACCCAGAAAATTATCCCAGGAACCCGGTGAACCGTGTACAAAAAGAACGGTAGGTTTGGAAGTGTCTCCAATTGCTACATAATGAATTTCTCTGTCTTCAAAGGAGGCGATACTGGTTTCAGGCTTAAAAGGAAGTCCAGATAGCGCAGAATTAATATCTTCATCACTCATCGAAAAATCGAGGTTATGAATATATATATCAATGCAACGGCAATGAATAATCCAAAGGAGAGCAATGTCCACTTTAAAATTTTTCCAAATCTTTTCATATGCAAAAAAATTATTGCAATAAGTTAATCATCAAAAAAAGGAAATGAGATAACATTTTGTAAACAAACAAAGTGAATGATCAAAAGTTTCGATCAGTTTAATTCTATCAAGAAATCATTAGATATATTGATATCTTTGAGAGGAGTAAATCTAACCGTGAACATAATTGAGTTACTAAAAGTTGAACAAGCAATCTAAAGAAACAAAACCCGGATTTTGGGATAGAGTAGGAATTGGCTTATCGAGCGTTTGTGCAATTCATTGTTTGCTGGTGCCGGTTATTGTTGCACTGATACCGTTATGGCCTGCTTTTGAGGAGTTTCATGAGTATACACATTTTATTTTCTTTATCGCTATAGCGCCTGCTGTATATTTGTCATTGAGAAAGCGTCATCAATCTCCCAAAATCACAATTCTATTGCTCTCCGGACTGTTTGTAATTTTTTTAGCCTGGTATTTCAATGAAACACTTGGTGAGTATGGAGAAGCCGGTATCACTTTAATTGGTAGCATACTCCTGATAACAGGACATTGGTTGAATTATAAATCCAAATCTTCAATCAAAGCTTAGTTAATTCATCAGCTAAACTAATCGATGCCTGCTCAGAATCCATATCAGAATTTAACATCCTCGTTTTATCACTAATCATTTGAAGAACCGAGAAAGCAGATCCCCAGCTTAATGTAACTCCTGCTCCCCCGTGACCATAGTTGTGAATTACCAATCTGTCGGATTTATTTTCTGATTCGATTCGAAGGCCATTCTTTTTATTTCGAACATATCGATAGGAGTACTGATATTCTTTCTCTATAAACTCTGAAATGTCTGTACCGAAAGTTTCTTTGATAATTTTCGAGTTAATAGATTCAATTTGTGGAGGAAATTGTTGTGAAAGTTCGTCTTCAGAAACCCAGTTACCTTGGTCATCAAGCGTTCCTTTAAAGCGACTTCCACCAAGAATCCAATCATGTTTACGGGGATAACAATATACATCTAAAGGAGTGCCGAAAGAGTCTGAATATATATCAGATCCGGCACTAAAATTATAAGAAACTGTATTCCCATTTGGCGACTTTAAATCAACAGTGTTGTTGATCCTTAGTAAGTGTCCTTTTAAGATTAAAGGTTTGCTTTCTTCATCTATCAATTGAGCTGATCCAAGACCCGAACAATTTATAATGATGTCTTCATTTATTGAGGCATATGAATTAAGATCAACTGTTTCGTATATAAAAGTGCCGTTATTTAGTAAAAAACTACGAACCAGTTGAGGGAAATATTCTGTCCAGTCAGCAAAAAAACAATTAAACTTCCATCCGCTTTTAATTGGAATATCAGGATGCTTTGGGTGCCATTTTAAATCAGATAGAGTTTCATAGCCGCTTATAAATGGAGCATAATCATCTATTGATTTTTCAAAAGCAAAAAGTTCAAAATGTTCATGTTTGGTTAATCCTGTGAAAGAGGCTTCATATAGTTTTGAAAAAAAAAGCTGACTCAGTTTAAAAATTTCATTTATATCAGAATGGAAGACCGAATGAGGAATAATTGAGGCGGAGGGAAACTGACTTCCAAAATATGGTTTTTTAATTTCTTTTAAAGGGTGCTCGTTTGTATAAACGGATACTTCAAATCCATTCTGTTGTAACAACACAGCTGTTGTTAACCCAGAAATTCCCGCACCAATAACAGCTACTTTTTTTTTCATCTAAACTTTAAAAAAATATAATGTATGAAGGTAAAGAACTTTGATAAGACTATTGTGGTAAATATGATGTTTAGGTAACTTCTATTAAGGACGAATGACTGTGATTAGAAAAGAAATTGCTTATCTGTTTATATTCTTTATAGCCTGTTTTTGGGGTTGTGAATCTTTATCTCTTAATGATAAAATTGATGAATATCCGGTTATTATCGAAAAGTTAACAGTTTCAGATCTTGAAGCATTAAACCAAAAATATCACGAAGAGAATAACAATCTGATCTGCTCAACTCTTAATGAATATGGATTCACAGGTTATAGCAGAGTTCTTTTTCCTGATAATTTGAATCCATGTTTAAGCCGGAATGAATTAAAGCAGGAAATTCCTTTCAGTAACGACCTTTTATATCTGGCAAAGCAAGTCCTTAAAGAAAATGCGGAGTATACCGGTGTCGATAATACAGAAAGTTTGGTATTAGAAGATATTACTTCATTAAATGGTTGTACAATATGTGAGGGGAATATTAATAGTGTTCCGTTACAATGGAAGTTCACTTTTCAACCTCAGGTAATTAATGATATAGAAGTAATGGATAGCGAGATTTTGGTTTACATGGATAAAAAAGGTGTAAACAGAATCTGGGGTAACTGGTTTCCGGTAACAGATCCCGGCTTTGTTGATTTTGGTTCGGTTTCAGCTAAGCAAACAACTCTTGGTATGAGAGTCAGATATGCAAATTCAAAGAATCAGATATTTGAACAGGTAATATCTCAAGAACATTTATACGGAGAGCCTGAATTGAAATTTGTTCCTATTGAAATTGATGAAAGATTGGAGATTCATAAGGCATGGGTACTCAATGTATTACAGGAGAATACTCAAGAGGTGAGATGGAATATTTTTATCAGCACGGTTAATGGAGATGTTTTAGATGTTAAATTATTGTAGAAGAGGTTAATAATTTTTGTAACTTAGCTTAAGGTTTCAAAAAAAAGTTCGATAAGGGTTTAAAAATAGGTTCTAATAAATGAGCAATAGTAAAAAAGTGCTAATAGTGGAAGATGACATGATCATTTCACTGGTAGTAGAAAACATGATTAAGGAGCTTGGCCACACTGTAGTTGGAAAAGCTGTTTCAGGTGAAGAAGCTATTGATATTGCCAATAAAGAAAAACCTGACATTTTGCTTATGGATATTCGCTTGAAAGGCGAAATGGATGGTATTGATACCGTGGCAAAGATCAAAGAAACTATAGATTCACAAGTTATTTATTTAACGGGAAATTCAGATCGCTTGAACTTTGAACGTGCCAAAGACACCGATTTTGCTGACCTTATCGTTAAGCCGTTTACAATAGGTGATCTTGATAAGTCACTAAAGCTTATTGCTTGATCATAAAAAATTGCATCTTTTTAACTAAGCTTCCGTACCGGTTCCGGTAAATAAAAAGGGCGATTATGAGTACTAAATTCAGAAATTTAAAAAATGATCTTAAAGATCTTGAGGACGACACCGTCTCTCAACTCAATCAGGGTTCTTTAGATAAGAACTCAAACTCAGGTAAGCTTTCTAACTATATACTTCTTTTTGCTTTTATAGCTACCCTTACATTCTATGTTGGTTCCAGAATAGATTATTCAGGGATTAATGATTTGCCTGAGAGAATTGAACAAGCTATAAGTGAGCCTAATGAAGAACTGTTACAAGGTATGGGAACCTGGATGGCAGATATGGGTTACGGTGAACTCAGCCGAGAAGAGCTAATAGATCTCAGAAGGGAAGGGGTGACTGCTACAGAAACTCAAAAATTGCATGATATTGGCTATACAGATATCACATTAAATCAACTTGTAGAATTTCAAAATGCAGAAGTGAGCGCAGATTATGCCCGAATGATGAAAGAGCTTGGGTATGACTTGTCCATTGAGGAACTAGCTGAAACAAGGCGAGCAGGAGTTACCGCATACTTTACAAGTAGAATGATGGATTTAGGTTACACTAAAGAAGAATTAACCAAAGAAAACCTGATGAGGATGCGTGGTGTAGATGTTACTGACGGATTAGCTGCAAGGTTAATGGAACAAAGGGGAGAAAGACCAACTATCGATGAGTTAGTAAGGTATAAGATCAGCAATCAATAGCTGAAAGAATAGTATTAGTATTATTTAATGGAACTTACCAAGCACAATATCCATTAAAGTATTATCTAACAACAACTAATACTAATTATGAAATTTTTTATATCTACGCTAACATTAGCAGTTTTATTGACATTTTCATCTCATACAAACGCACAAACATCTGCTCCAACAAAGGACAGATCAGGGATTGGACCAAAGATTGGATATTACAAAGCTCCTGATGCAGATGATGGAACCATGTTCATCGGATTTCAGACCAGAACACGAGGAGAAGTATTTGGTTTTGAATTTGCAGCTGAGTACAGAGGAGAACAAAGCTACTCGACTACAAACGGTGATTTAACCATCAAGCAAATTCCGGTTACTGCAACATTATTGATGCACGTACCATTAGCTTCCAATTTCCAACCATATGGTTTAGCAGGTTTGGGCGCTTATTACAC
Source organism: Balneola sp. (assembly GCA_965222085.1). Taxonomy (GTDB): domain Bacteria; phylum Bacteroidota; class Rhodothermia; order Balneolales; family Balneolaceae; genus Balneola. The sequence goes on along the minus strand of OZ244952.1, from coordinate 13,329 downwards.
TTTTTATGACTATGATGGTGGATTTGTATCTCCTGGTGATGACGCAGAGTTTAATATCGGTTATCATTTAGGATTTGGACTTGATCTTCCTCTTAATGAAAGTGCCGGTTTAAATGTTGATTACAGATATTTATTCCTGGACGATCAGGGAGATGATCTCGATGATACTGAGTTTAGCGGTAATGTTATATCCGCAGGATTAACGTTTTATTTCTAAACCAGAAAAACCTTACTTTACAGATCCGGTATTCAATCAGAGTACCGGATTTTTTTATGCATTTAAATCTAATTATTGGAATGGCAGAGATTATCCTACCGGAAGTAGAACTGAATATTTATTCACCGAAAGACCCTGTTGAAGCAACTATTGTAGAAAATTATGTTTGCACTGCAGAAAACAGCCCAAATATTGTTCGACACATCACATTTGATATTTCGGGTACTGATTTAGTAGACAGGATCAGAGTTGGACAATCTGTTGGAGTACTTCCACCCGGTGAGAATGAAAAAGGACGTCCGCATAAATTGCGTTTATATTCGGTTTCATCACCTACAAAAGGAGAAGGAGGGAAATCACATCTGGTTTCCACAACGGTAAAAAGATCTATTGATGAAATTGATGGTAAACTATATTTAGGGGTTGCGTCAAATTACTTGTCTGATCTCAAGCCCGGAGATAAAGTTCAACTTACAGGACCAAGTGGAAAAAGGTATTTGCTTCCGGAAAATGCGCAGGATTTCAATTATGTATTTTTTGCAACCGGAACCGGCATTGCTCCTTTCAGAGGCATGATCATGGAGTTGTTTGAGTCTGGCTATAAAGGTGATGTAGCTTTGGTTTTTGGTTGTGCCTACAGAACCGATATTCTGTATCCGGATTTCATAAAAGAAATGACTGAAAAGCACTCTAATTTTCATTACTTGAGTTGTGTGTCCAGAGAAGACCGACGCAGTGACGGAAGTAAGTATTATGTTCAAAGTGTGATCAATGATCATTCTGATACTTTGAACCCAATTCTAGAAAAGGAAAATACTCTTATCTATATCTGTGGAATGAAAGGGATGGAAACAGGTATCTATCAGAACCTGGCACTTCAAGGGCATTTGGAATACTTGCAGGTTCGCGGTGACCTGGCTGAAGTGCCTCCCACAGAATGGCAATGGGAAGATCTTAAAAAGAATATAAAGCCTTCGTCTAGAACATTCGAAGAAGTATATTGAGTGAAAAGTGAAAAGTTAAATTGAGTTGGCTCATTAGTACAGCCATTATCTTTCAAGTAAAAAAGCCAAGAACTTGAGTCGGCAAGCTAAATTATAAAGAGTACTATTCTAGCTTATTTAAATTTGATACACCTCCCGAAACTACAAACTTCATAAATGTAGCTGGATCTTTTTTGATCGGTTTAACGTGAATTTTATCCACTATATAAAGATTTCCGGAGAAATTGTACGAATGCGGGCAATACACTGCTACTTCATCTTCAAGTCCAAGATCTTTAAGTGATTCCTGTGTAATAAAACCTAATCGTTTTACGCCCGGAACTCCGAAATCTACGACAACAGGAGCTGTAAATTTCTTTTTATCTCCCACAAACGCTTCGGTGAGATCTCTCAATGAACTGTAAATAATACTCACCAAAGGGGTTCTGGTAAGAAGTTTCTCAAATAAATGCACAATAGGTTTTGTGAAAGCTCTTGTAAATACAAAACCAATAAGAGTGATGGCTATAAAGCCGGTAATTATTCCTAAGCCGGGAATATTATAATCGAACCAGCTGTAAAACAGATAATTAAGAGATTCATTTGCCCAACCTATAGCTATTGAAACTAAATAAATGGTGGCGCCAACAGGAAATACAATTAGCATTCCACGGAAGAAAAAATTGAGAATAGTTTTCATAGCTGTCTGATAAGTTTAAAGTCTTAATAAATGTCGCCACTAATTCATGAAAGCACAAAATGTTTATTTCAGCTTTTTGATTCCCGCATTCCAAATAATTTAGCAAACACAAATCTAACATCGAGTGTGAAGCAGATTTTTTTTATCTTCACTATCTTAATTTTCAACCGATTTTTTAATTCAAATTGATGTCCACTAAGACTTCATCCCAAATACGTCAGGAATTCCTGAAATTTTTTAAAGAAAAGGATCACGCTATTGTAGAAAGCGCACCGGTAGCTCCAAAAAACGATCCTACACTATTATTCACCAATGCAGGGATGAACCAGTTCAAACCAATATTTCTAGGTGATGAGAAGACGCTTTCTCATGAAGGAAAGGAATGGAGTCGCGCTGCAGATACTCAAAAGTGTATTCGAGTAAGTGGTAAGCACAATGACCTGGAAGAGGTTGGATACGACACCTACCATCATACTTTGTTTGAGATGTTGGGTAATTGGTCGTTTGGAGATTATTTCAAAAAAGAAGCTATTGGCTGGGCTTGGGAATTATTAGTTGATAAGTGGAATTTAAATCCAGATCAATTGTATGCAACTGTATTTGGCGGAGATGAAGAAGATGGTTTACCTGTTGATGAAGAAGCTATAGAACTTTGGAAAAGTGAAACTTCTATCGATCATGCTCATATTCTGAAATGCGGTAAGAAAGATAATTTCTGGGAGATGGGAGACACCGGTCCCTGTGGTCCATGTTCGGAGATTCATATTGATCTGAGATCAGAAGAAGAACGCAAAAAAGTTGATGGAGCTACTCTTGTAAACGCAGATGATCCCAGAGTAATGGAAATCTGGAACTTGGTTTTCATTCAATTCAACCGTCAATCTGGTGGTTCTCTTAAAACGTTACCAGCTCAGCATGTTGATACGGGAATGGGATTTGAGCGAGTTTGCGCGGTTCTTCAGGGAAAAACATCAAATTATGATTCAGATATTTTTACTCCATTGTTGGATAAAATTTCAGAACTAGCCGGAACAAAATACTCAAGCTCTGATAGTGAGAAAGATATCGCAATGAGAGTAATTGCTGATCATATCCGTGCAGTTGCATTTTCGATTGCGGATGGTGCTTCTCCCGGAAATGATGGTCGTGGTTATGTAATTCGCAGAATCCTGAGACGTGCGATCAGGTATGGCTGGGATAAGCTTGGTTTTAAGGAGCCTTTTTTCTACAAACTGGTTGATGTTCTTGCTGATCAATTCAAAGATGTGTTTCCGGAAATGGAAGCTCAGAAAGAGTATGTCATCAACGTGATCAAATCTGAGGAGAAGAGTTTTTTAAAGACACTTGGACAAGGAATAGAACTGTTCAAAGAGGTATCAAAAGGGAAGAAAGTAATTTCAGGAGACGATGCCTTTAAACTTCACGACACTTATGGATTTCCGATTGATCTTACACAATTGATGGCTCGTGAACAGGGTATTGAAGTTGACGAAGCTCGATTTACTGAGTTGATGAAACAGCAAAAAGAACGTGCCAGAGCTGCCGGTAAGTTTTCTGTGGATCAGAGTGGTACTGATGCATGGACTTCAGTGGAGACAGGATCTAAATCTGAGTTCGTTGGATATGATAAATTCGAAAGCGAAACTTTAATTCTTGGATATAGAAAAGAAAAGAATTTGTATGCACTACATCTTTCACAAACACCATTCTATGCTGAAAGTGGAGGACAAATAGCGGATACCGGAGTCTTGGAAAATGGAAATGATTCTATCAAGATTATAGATGTTCAGAAAGTATCAGATGGATTCTTTTCACATTATGTTAAGGAATTACCAGAAGACTTAGAGGGGACTTGGATTGCTAAAATTGATGCAGAAAAAAGAAAGGAAATCCAGAAACACCATTCTGCTACACATTTAGTTCATGCAATTTTAAGAGAAGAACTGGGTGATCATGTAGCTCAAAAAGGATCATTAGTGGATGATCATCATTTAAGATTCGATTTCTCTCATTTCGAAGCGGTTACTGATGAAGAGCTCAAAGTAATTGAACAACGAGTAAATGAGAAGATTCAGGCAAACATCTCCTTAGACGAACAAAGAAATGTCTCAATCGATGAAGCCAAAGAAATGGGAGCAATGATGCTCTTTGGAGAGAAATACGGAGATGAAGTTCGTGTAATCACTTTTGATCCTGAATTTTCCAGAGAACTGTGCGGTGGAACACATGTTCAGGCAACAGGTGAAATAGGATATTTCAGGTTTACACAAGAAACTTCGGTGGCAGCAGGAGTGAGAAGAATCGAAGCTGTGTGCGGTAAAACCGCTGATCAGTTATTGAGAAATGAACAATCTATTTTAAAAGAAATTAAGAGTGTAATTGGTCAAAGTAGCGATCTGGTAGCAGACATCAAGAAACTTCAGAATGATAAGAAAGCTTTGGAAAAAGAACTTTCTGCTCAGAATCTTCAGAACACCGGAGCAAAACTCACTGAGTTATTCTCAAATCCTGAATCTTTGGATGGAAATATCACTCTCGTAAAAGGAGAAATTTCCGGCGCTGATATGGATGTTTTAAAGCAATTGGGTTATGATGCTTTGGAAAAATCATCTTCGAATACGGTCACAGTTTTAGGCTCAAAAGATGAGGAAGAAGGAAAAGTGTACCTGATGGTATCTGTTACTGATGACCTGATAAAAGAAAAAGGATTGAAGGCAGGAGCATTGGTTGGACAGCTTGGACGGTTAGTTGGCGGAGGAGGAGGAGGACAACCAAGTCTTGCTACTGCAGGCGGGCGACAACCTGAAAAACTTGAAGAAGCTTTATCTAAAGTGAATGAAATCATTTTAAATACCATTTAACACTTGTACTCCAGAGAATTACGAAATCTTCCTAAAAATTGAATATATTCAAGCCCATTTTTGAAGGGTTAAGGTTATAAAAAACGAACTATGGCAAAAAAGAAAAGCGGTAATGTTGAATTTGCTCCAAGAGGTATTGGAGATGAAAAATCAGGAGCAGTACAGAAAGGGGTTGATCTTCCGGCTGCTACAAAATCAAAACATAAAGATCTGGGACTTTCAGCTGCAAAGCTAAAAGCGATGTACGAGCAAATGTATTTGCAACGTCGTTTTGAAGAAAGAGCAATGCAGCAGTATCAAAAAGGAAAATTTGGTGGATTTCTTCACCTTTATATTGGTCAGGAAGCGATTTCTACAGGGACAACTTTCGCATTGAATGATGACGATGATATCATAACTGCATATCGTGATCACGGTTGGGGACTTTGCAGAGGAATATCAGCAAACGAAGGAATGGCTGAGCTTTTTGGTAAAGCAACCGGATGTTCCAGAGGTAAAGGCGGCTCAATGCATTTCGCCAAAGCAGAAAATCATTTTTGGGGCGGTTACGGAATCGTAGGTGGACATATTCCAATTGGCGGTGGTCTTGCATTCGCTAATAAATATGAGCAGAACGGCAGAATTTCTACCTGTTTCTTTGGTGATGGAGCTGTAGATCAGGGAGCATTGCATGAGACTTTTAACATCGCTCAATTATGGAAACTTCCGGCAATTTTTGTTGTAGAAAATAACGGATATTCGATGGGAACAGCTGCCCGACGTCATACAGTTGCAGATATTGTTGACAGAGCTGATGGTTACGGAATGAAAAGTGCTGTGATCAACGGTATGGATGTTTTTTCTGTGTATGAGAAAATGAAAGAGATCGCTGATGATGTGCGCAAAAACTCTGAACCTTGGTTTGTTGAGATCAGAACGTACAGATATCGTGGTCATTCAATGTCAGATCCTCAAAAGTACAGAACTAAAGAGGAACTGGAAGAATATCAGAAGATCGATCCGATCGAAAGACTGAAAACATATATTCTTGAAAATGACATCGCCAAAGAAGCGGCGCTTGAAAAGATCGAAGAAAAAGTAGAGCAGGAAGTACTAGATGCAGTTGAATTTGCAGATAATTCTGACTTCCCGAAAGATGAAGAGCTCTACGAGGATATGTTTGTTGAAGACGATCCATATTTCCATACCTAAAAAAGAATTTCAAAGAATAGAATAATGGCTGAATTACAATTTAGAGAAGCAATTAAAGCTGCCATCGATGAAGAAATGGCAAAAGACGAGAAAGTCCTGATAATGGGAGAGGAAGTAGCTGAATACAACGGCGCTTACAAAACCACCGAAGGACTTCTCGACAAATACGGATATAAAAGAGTGATCGATACTCCTATTTCTGAGCTTGGCTTTGCCGGTATAGGAGTAGGAGCTGCAATGAACGGCTTGAGACCAATTGTAGAATTTATGACGTTCAACTTTGCAGTATTAGCAGCAGATCAGATCATAAATCACGCATCTAAGGTTAAATACATGACAGGTGGACAAATTGATTGTCCGATCGTGTTCAGAGGTCCTAACGCCTCAGCAGGTCAGTTAGGAGCAACGCATTCTGTAGCTTACGATTCCATGTACGCTCACTTCCCTGGTTTGAAAGTTATTTATACTTCCGAACCTGATGATGCCAAAGGATTACTTAAATCAGCCATTCGCGATGATAATCCGGTTTTGTTTATGGAATCTGAGCAAATGTACGGCTTGAAAGGAGAAGTTTCTGATGAGGAAGATTACATCATTCCGATAGGAAAAGGAAAGATAAAGCGTGAAGGAAGCGATGTGACTTTAGTTGCTCATGGAAAAATGTATCATTTAGCAGTACAGGCTGCAAAAGAGCTGGCAAAAGACGGTGTGGAGTGTGAAATTATTGATCCAAGAACAGTAAAACCATTGGATCTTCCGTTGATCATTGAATCAATTAACAAAACAAACAGATGCGTAATTCTGGATGAAGCTCATCCGTTCGGTGGATTGGCTGCAGAAGTTGGATTTTTAATTCAGCGCGAAGCTTTTGATTATTTGGATGCACCGGTACAGCGTGTAACACTTCCTGATGTTTGTGCACCATTTGCTAAAAACCTTTTTGATCTTTGGTATCCTTCTGTTAAGCAGGTTGTCGATGCTGTGAATCAAGTTACTTACAGAAATTAATTAACTCTCTAATTCGAAGAAATTATGGCTATTAAGATAGAAATGCCGAAGTTGAGCGACACTATGGAAGAAGGTGTGATCGCTAAATGGAATGTTAAAGAAGGCGATAAAATTTCTGCCGGTGATATCATCGCTGAAGTTGAAACTGATAAAGCCACTATGGATGTGGAAGCTTTTGATGACGGAACGCTTTTGAAGATCATTCCTCAGGAAGGAGATGCCGTACCTTTAGGGGGGGTAATCGCTGTGATTGGTGAAGAGGGAGAAGATATTTCTGATATTCTTGACGGAGCAGGAGGGAGCGGAAGTTCTGAAGGTTCTAGTTCCAAAGATTCTGATAAAAAAGAAGAAAAAAAGTCTGAAGAAAAAGAAGAGGAGAAAACAGAAACCAAAGAGACTTCATCCGAATCTGAAAACGGAAGAGTAAAAGCTTCTCCGTTAGCCAAAAAAATGGCTGAAGATAAAGGCATTGATATTTCTTCAGTTAAAGGCTCTGGACCTGAAGGAAGAATAGTTAAGAAAGACATTGAAGACTTTAAAGAAGGAAGTAGTTCTGGAAGTGGTCTTTCTAAACCATCAAGTTCTCCAGCTGCATCTAAATCTTTCGAGAGCTTAGAAAGCAAGGAAGTGAAAGTTTCTCAAATGAGAAAAGTGATTGCCAGAAGACTTTCAGAAAGCAAATTTACAAATCCTCATTTCTATGAGACCATAGATATTGACATGAAAGCAGCAATGGCTGCTCGTTCTTCTATGAATGAAGCAAATGATGTGAAGATCAGCTTCAATGATATTGTTGTAAAAGCCTGTGCAATCGCTCTAACACGACATCAGGCGATCAACAGTTCATGGCATGACGATGTGATCAAAGAGCACGGAGACGTTCATGTAGCAGTTGCAGTAGCTATTGATGAAGGCTTGATGACTCCTGTTATCACACATGCTGATAAGAAAGGGTTGTCAGAGATTTCATCTGAAACCAGAGAATTAGCCGGATTGGCAAGGGATCGTAAACTTCAACCCGAACAAATGGAAGGGAGTACATTCACGATCTCGAATTTGGGAATGTTTGGAATCGAGGAATTTACAGCGATTATCAATCCTCCGAATGCATGTATTTTAGCAGTGGGTGCTATTCGTGATGTCCCTGTTGTTGAAAACGGAGCAGTAGTTCCGGGTAAGCGCATGAAGATCACTCTTTCAAGTGATCATAGAATTGTTGATGGAGCAAAAGCAGCTCAATTCTTAAATACAGTTAAGAATTTGCTGGAAAACCCATTATCAATGTTGCTCTGAGTGACGTTTATTTTAATTCTGAATCTAAAAGCTCTGATGAAAATCAGAGTTTTTTTTATATCCGCTCATTTAGAAATATAACAGGTGAGAGTCCTGAACTATCACGATCGAGAATTGTATACAGTTCGTTAATTTCATCCCAATCTGAATATGGCCTTGTCAGCAAATAATAGCGCCCGTTGCTGAGAGTCCTGATACTGCTTTGTACATTCATTTCATTTCTAAGTCGTTTGGAAAGTTGATCTACTTCCTGTTTAGAAGAAAAAGAACCCAATTGTATCTGGTAATTAAACGAATATTCTGAGACAGTAGACGGATCATACTTTATAAAAGCATCTTTAAGTATTTCAATATTTTGTATGGTCTCTAATCTTCTTAAGGCTGTTGAAATATCATCTATTGAAGCAGTTAGCACTGTATATGCCTGAAGAGATTTTTCTTCTACAACTGCTTCAATATTGTACTCCTGAGCAAGGGTTTCTTTAAATGATAAAGCTCCTTGTTCGTTTTGAAAGAAAGCCAATTGAATTTGGTATTTAAGAGCATGGGGTCGGTCTTTTCCATTATCGTAGCATTGCTGGACGACTCCTGTAATCTGGTTTCCATCAAGTTTCTCTTCAATTGTATTTTGCAAAGCCATAGTTTCAGTAAATGAGCTGCTACTTGCCGTTCTGGTTGAGAACATGGAGTTATTATACATTATCTCAAATTCGTAACCGGTTTTTTGCTCAGCTTCTTTGGAAAAATCTATACTGTTAAAAAAGGATTCAAAGCCTCCGGCCTGAACTGAATACCTGCAACCGTTTTCAAAATTTTCGGTTCTAACATTTCTGATTTCCGGTTTTAAAACAGGATTCGTATTGGTAGCAGGTGGTGCAGAGTTTTGTACTGATGTTTCATTGGATGCTTGAACAATGGGATTTTCATTAGATCCAGCTTCATCTTGTTCATCTGTTGCTGATAAATCATCAGAACTATTTAATGCAGCTGATTCTTCGGGCATTTCAGCCTTAGTCTTAGTCGATTCATCATTTGATCCCAATTCAGGCTCTGAGGATTCTTGATCAGTAGAAACAGAATCTGCTTTTGCCATTTGTTCAGGACTTGAATAGAATAATCTGAGAACAACTCTTCTGTTTTTGTCTTTACTGGCTGGATAAGGATTGCCCTGTTCATCGAATTCAACTAAAGGTCTGGAGTCAGCATAACCTGATGCTTTTAAGCGTTCCTGAGCAATTCCCATTTCACTGAAATACTTTACAATATTGGATGCTCTTGAGGTAGACAATTCCCAGTTGGAAGCAAAACTAGAGGAAGAAATAGGAACATTATCTGTGTGACCTTCAACATCTATTTCAAAATCGTTATAGGATATGATCCTGAAAGCTGCCAAAACACGGTTAAGGATTTCTGATGCTTCGTTTTCTAAAGTTGCGCTTCCTGAACTGTATAGATCATCACTTTTAAATCGGATACGCACATCATTTAGTTCTCTGAATATCTCAAGTTTACCTTGTTCAATTTCGGGTGCCAGCAATCCTTCAAGTTCTTCTTTAATGTTTTCAATTGGTGTAGTGATAAACTCGGTTTCATTCAAAGAAGATTTGAATAGATCAGAAACAGAAAAAGGTTCACCATCATTTAAGTCTGAGAAAGAAAGTAAAATGACCAAAAAACCAAGAAGAATAGTAATAATGTCAAGATAACTTACCTGCCAACTATCATCGTCTTCACTTTCAATTTCCTGCTTAGGATACAGTGAATTTTTTGTATTATTTGTTTGATCTAAACTCAATTTCCGCTACCCTAAAATTGTTGACTTGTTCTGTGCATATGAGCTTTGAGTTTGTCGTAGATCTGAAGCGAAGATTTTTGTTGTTGAATCAACAGAATGCCTTCCAAAATCAGTTTTTCTCTGAAAAATTGAAGAGAAGCAATATTATTCATCTTTTTTGCCATTGGAATAAAGATGAAATTCCCAATTATGATACCGTAAAGAGTGGTCATTAGTGCGGCAGCAAGTCCTGTTAACAAAGAATCCATTTCATTAAAACCAGACAGAATAACAATTAGTCCAAATAGTGTTCCAAGCATACCGAAGACAGGGGCGGTTTTCCCCATACTCGCAATTATTTGATTGATTTGTTGCTGACGGGTAAATGTTTCCTGAATATTTATTTCGGCTAACTCACGAAGATCTTCAGTTGAATAATTAGTATCTAAAATTGAAAATAGATACCCCTCAAAACGATTTCCGTATTCTTCACTAAGTTCGGATACAGCTCGAATTTTATCGATCCGAATTCTTTTTTGCCACTCTAAAATTTTTTCAATGTCTGCTTCAAGTAGCTGATCATCTATATTACTTTGAGAAAAAAGCCTTGTACTTTCCCGTAGCGCTATTATGACTTTCTTAAATGGATAGCTAATAAATACACTTGCTGATATACCTCCAAATACTATTGCAAGACTGGGAAGGTTAAGAAACTCATATTTTGATGGAATCATATTGTATTGAGCAAACCCAACCACAAGTAGAGCTCCCCATACCAAAATTGCTAAGGAAACTAAGAAACAAAAAATATTTAAAAATGATGTGCGCATGTCTTAGTTATGGTTTAAAATAATTCTTTCTTGTTTTCATTCTATTAAGCCTTGTCTCTTTAGCTCATTAACGATAGCAGGAGAGGGAGGGATGGGTAAGTTCTCATCCATTTCGAGAGCTCTCCTCCAAAAAGCCACGAAGTTCTCAGTAGAACCTAATCCTAAATAGATGCTTCCTTTCAAAGCTAACAAATCAGCAGTTTCTTTTACCTGTAAAGCACGGTTTATTAAAAACAGAGCGTCCTGATACTCACCACTATAAAATTTCTGCTGAGAGAGAATATAAAGTGTGGTAATCCTGTTGGCTTTCGTTTGATAGTCTTTATGAAGTTCTTGTTTATATACCTGCGTCAATGAATCTCTTCGTACCTTTTCAAGATCTACTTCCTCAGGACTGTTTGTATCAGAGCTCTCAGTTTGTGTTAAAGTTCTTTCATTTTGATCTGATTCGACAGGTCGATTAACCGATGTACTTTTAGTACTTCTGCAAGAAAACAGAAACGATATCCACATCAAAGAAATGCAGATAATGGTTGCATTCGATATGTATTGATTATTCCTGATCTGCTTTACTTAGTTTTAACGATTTCCTAAGAGAACTGACCAACTTCTTTTTGGCCTCTGCATTAATTTGATGTTCACCGTTTATAGATTCAAGCTCGAGACGAATTAGTTGTTGCTCGCGTTTTGGTCTTCCATTTAAAATTTTGTCTATAGATGCAGCTTCAAGCCCAATCAATGCTTCCAGCAAGGTGGAAGTGTCTAATTCTTCAACACCATTTTTAACTACTTCGTCTTCTAATTCAGGGATCTGGTCTATAGTAAAAAATTCTTTTTCCAGTATTATACCTACCTGTGAACCTGTTGATTTCAACTGCTCGATATATCTTCGCTGTTCGTCTACAGGAAGATTCTCTAGAATTGGTAAAATATTTTCAACACCAAAATCCTGTTCATGTACATTGTCTCTCACTAAAATTGCTTTTTCGAACAGTCCGCTGGAAATTTTACTCTGTTCTTTATAAGAGAGCGTATGGAGAGTAGACATTTTAAGCATAATTTCAGCGGCTCTGGATCTTTCAAACGTATTTAAGATAGATGCAGCTTTATCTTCGGGTAAGTAATCAATTATGAGGGCTGCACTTACATTGTTTTCAGTTTTTATAAGCTCAGTTAACAGATCATCAGATAAGTGAGTCAGGAACTTGAACAGCCCAAGTTTAGCGTGTTTTTTGTGTGATTTTTCATCTGTGTTTTCGTCCTTAATAACAGAGTTAAAGTACTTGGCAGCTCTATATTTCTCATCGATAGACATCGGGGGCAGATTTCTTATAGCTACCTTAATAGTCTCTAGTTTTTCTTCGTCTATATGATTTTGGAGTAATTTAAGAGAGCTGGAGTCTATAGCTGAAACAACTTCGGCAACATTCGAAGGACCATTTTTTTCGTCACTATCGATCCAGAATTCGAAAACTAAAGAAACTTCCTGGGGATATTTAAAGAAGTTTTCTGAAACTAATTCAAACTCAGAAACAATATCACGCGAATGTTCTTTAGAACTTCCGAAGAAAGAAAGATTGCTATCGGGGTTTAAGCTTCCTTCCAATGTAATGTCGCTTTTAAGGTTTTCTCTTTGCGATTGGAAATTGGATTTATCTCTGGAGTTTCTAAACATTCCGTATCCAAATAATCCAAGTAAAAATACTGCAAGTAGAATTATTTCAACCAAATAGTCTTTGAAAGAACTTAAGAGTGGTTTAGGTTCCGTCTCTTCGGTATTAGTTATTACAACAGCGGGTTCAAAATCAGGGTTAGGGATAGCAAGTTGAGTAATATTTATTACATCGCCTCTGGTGAAATCAACTTTAGCAGCAAAACCAGTTACTCTTCTCATAAAATCTAAATCGGTATCAGACAGGGAGGTATCTGCATATATATTAATAGCAAGGCTGTTCAGTTGTAAAGTCTTATAAGTAGTTTGGTTTGTAGTATTTTGAGGAGTTGTTTGTGCAGTTTGGGAATTTTGGAGGTTTTCGTCCGGAAGAAAAGGGAGACCGGGCAAAAAGCTTTGTGAATTTCTTGTTATAGTTTGAGTACCGGGTGTTTGTAAAGTTTCTTCTATAAATTCAGCGTCAATATTAACGTCTACAAAAAATTTCTTTCTATCAAAGTGATTAGAAAGTATTAGAATAATCTGTGAATCGTAAGCCTGTTCAAGAGAAGCAATTTGTAGCTGTCCGGATTGGGATATGACACCGGAAGATTGAGCTCTTACTGATAAATCTGAAATGCATAAGAGTATTAAAAGAGAGAACAGATATCTCAGCTTTAAATACTTCCTCAAATTTTTTTTAACCAACGTATTCATTTTACATGTCATAGAAACTTTTTACCCCCCTAGTTCCCTGGTTGAGTTCTTATTAATTGGTCTAATACTTCAATATCCGGAATTAAGATATCCGGATTAAATTC